>JASNYH010000003.1:0-493731 GCA_048500255.1 Burkholderiaceae bacterium
GGTCGGGGCCTACAACCGCGTCGTCGATCTGCGCAACGCCATCGTGCGGGCCTATGCGCAGATCGACGCGCAGCTCAAGCGGCGCCAGGAACTCGTCGGCGCGCTCGTCACGGCGCTGCGCCCCGTGCTGCACAACGAGCACGGCACGCTCGACGCCGTGCTGGCCGCCAGCGCGCAGGCGAGCGCCGCGGCGGCAGCCGTGCGCCCGCGCCCCGGCGCCGCCGAGCCGGTGGCGCAGCTCGCGGCGGCCGAGCAGGTGCTCGCCGGCTCGATGGCGCGGCTGCGCGCGCTGATCGACCTGAATCGCGAGCCGGCCGGCGCAGCCGGCGTCGGCCCCGTCGTCGCCGAGCTGGCCGAGATCGAGCAGCAGCTCGTCTTCGCCCGCCAGCTGTTCAACGCGGCCGCCACCGGCTACAACGACGCCGTGCACCAGTTCCCGACACGCCTGCTGGCGCCGCTGTTCCGCTTCGCCCCCGCCGGCCGGCTTTGAGCCATCGCAGTCCTCGGGCCCGACCGCGCGCAATCCCTATGTCGCGCGCCCGGCCCTGCCGCTAGAGTGGTCTTACATCAGTCAATGGCGATATTTGCGGGTCCGTTTGATCGAGGAGAGAGGAACATGACGAGTAAGCACCTTTCGTCGGCAGTGCTCGCGGCGCTGCTCGGCGCCCTCCCTGCAGCGCAGGCGCAGGACGCGAACGCGCTCTACGTGCGCTCGCTGGCGGCCAACTGCGCCAGCTGCCACGGTACGAACGGCAGGGCCGTCGATGGCGGCGTGGTGCCCGGCATCGCCGGCATGCCGGCGCCCTACATGGTCAACCAGATGAAGGCGTTCAAGAGCGGCGCGCGCCAGGCGGCTGTGATGCACCAGATCGCCAAGGGCTACAACGACGCCCAGCTCGAGCAGCTCGCGGCCTATTTCGCCGCCCAACCCAAGTGAAGTACAGGAGTCCGACCATGCAACGACGTTCCTTTGTGCAGGGTGGGTTGGCGCTGGGCGTGCTCGGCCTGGCGGCGGGTTGCGCGACGCCGGGCGGTGTGCCGTCGAAAGCGCGCGTGCTCGTCGTCGGCGGCGGCTACGGCGGCGCGACGGCGGCCAAGTACATCCGCATGCTGTCCGACTACAAGATCGACGTCGTGCTCGTCGAGCCCAACGACGCCTTCGTCTCGTGCCCGATGTCCAACCTCGTGATCGGCGGCCACAAGCAGATCGGCGACATCACGACGCCGTACACGGCGCTCGGCAGCCGCCACGGCGTGCGCATCGTCAAGGACACGGTGGCGAGCATCGATCCGGCCAAGAAGACGGCGACGCTGGCGTCGGGGCCGACGATCGCCTACGACAAACTCGTGCTGTCGCCCGGCATCGACCTGATGTACGACAGCATCGCCGGTTTGAAGGCGGCCAACGCGTCCGGGCGCATCCTGCAGGCGTGGAAGGCCGGTCCCGAGACGGTGGCGCTGCGCAAGCAGCTCGAGGCGATGCGCGACGGCGGCGTCTATGCGATCACGATCCCCGAGGCGCCGTACCGCTGCCCACCCGGCCCCTACGAGCGCGCCAGTCAAGTGGCGAGCTACTTCAAGGCCGCCAAGCCGAAGAGCAAGGTGCTGATCCTCGACGCCAACCAGGACGTCACGTCCAAGGGGCCGCTGTTCAAGAAGTTCTGGGCCGAGCAGTACAAGGGCATCCTCGAGTACCGCGGCCAGCACAAGGCCGTGGCGGTCGACGCCGCGACCAACACCGTCAAGTTCGAGGTGCACGACGAGGTCAAGGCCGACGTGCTCAACGTGCTGCCGACGATGCGTGCCGGCACGATCGCCGTGCAGACGGGCCTCGCGAACATGAACGCGCGCTGGTGCGGCGTCAACTACCTGACCTTCGAGTCGACGGTCGCCAAGGATGTGCACGTGCTCGGCGACTCGATCCAGATCGCGCCCGGCATGCCCAAGAGCGGCCACATGGCCAACAGCCAGGCCAAGGTCGCGGCGGCGGCGATCGTCGCGCAGCTCAACGGCTGGCCGGTCAATCCGGCGCCGATGGTCAACAACACCTGCTACAGCTACGTCGACGGCAAGAACGTCATCCACGTCGCCAGCGTGCACGCGTACGTGGAGGCCGAGAAGACGTTCAAGACGGTCGCCGGCTCGGGCGGCGTGTCGAGCGCTCCCAACGAGCTCGAGGGCACCTACGCCTGGAGCTGGGCACGCACGATCTGGGCCGATAGCCTGACCTGAAACCCGGCGGCGGGCCCGGCATCCGCCGGGCCCTAAGATGCCGCGATGACCCAGACACGCGCCGGCGACGACGCGGCGGCTGCTGCCGTCGCCGCCGCGGTCGCGTCGGAACCGCCGGCCGAGCCGCCTGCCTCCGTGCTGCCGATGACGGTCGACGTGCGCAGCATCGCGCTCGTCGTGCTGGCAGTGCTCGCCTGCGTCTTCGTGCTGCGCTGGGCCAAGCCGGTGTTCGTGCCGTTGATGCTGGGCGTGATGTTCAGCTACGCGTTGTCGCCGATCGTCGACGCGCTGGTGCGCTGGCACGTGCCGCGCGTCGCTGCCGCCGGCACGTTGATGATCGCCATCCTCGGCGGCCTGGGCACCAGCGCCTGGCTGCTCGCCGATGACGCCGAGGCGCTGATCGAGTCGCTGCCCGAGGCGGCGCAGCGCCTGCGCGTGGCGCTGCGACCGGCGCAGGGCGAAGCGCCGGGCGCGATCGAGAAAGTGAAGAAGGCCGCCGCCGAGATCGAGCGCACGGCGCAGGCGGCGACGCAGGCAACGCCCGCGCCGGCGCAGCGCGGCGTGCAGCGAGTGCAGATCGAGCAACCCAAGTTCGACGTGCGCGATTACCTGTGGAGCGGCACGGTCGGCCTGCTCGCGCTGGTCGGCCAGACGATCGTCGTGTGCTTCATCACCTTCTTCCTGCTGCTGTCGGGCGACCGCTTCCGGCGCAAGCTGGTCCGGATCGCCGGGCCCACCTTCGCGCAGAAGAAGCTCACCGTGCAGGCGCTCGACGAAATCACGGCGCAGATGCAGCGCTACATGCTGGTGCAGTTGACGACGAGCGTGGTCGTCGGCGTCGCGACCTGGCTGGCCTTCCTGTGGCTGGGCCTGGAGCACGCCGCGGTGTGGGGCTTCGCCGCCGGCGTGCTCAACCTCGTGCCCTACATCGGCGCGATCGCCGTGACGGCGGGCTCGATGCTGGTGGGCTTCATGCAGTTCGGCACGCTCGAGATGGCGCTCGTCGTCGGCGCCGTGTCGTTCGTCATCAACAGCCTCGAGGGCTACCTGCTCAACCCCTGGCTGACCAGCCGCATGAGCCGCATGAACGGCGTCGTCGTGTTCGTCGGCGTGCTCGCCTGGGGCTGGCTGTGGGGCGTGTGGGGGCTGCTGCTCGGCATCCCGATCCTGATGGTCGTCAAGTCGGTGTGCGACCGTGTCGACGACTTGAAGCCGGTCGGCGAGCTGTTGGGGGACTGACCCGGCGCGTCAGCGGGTGCAGACGACGGAGGCCGTCGCGACCAGCTCGTCGAAGAGCGCCATCGACGCGGCGCCCGACACCGCATAGGGGTCGAGCGTCGCGGTCTCGGAATACTTCAGCAGCAGCGCCGGGTTGAGCCGCGACAGGTTGGCCTGGCCCATCGCCCAGCCGGCGAAGCGGCGCTCGGCGATCTCTTGGTAGCTCAGCAGCACGACGTCGCGGTGGCGCGCGTCCTGCGCGATGCGGTGGTACAGCGCGCTCACCGTCGATCGCCCGCCTTCGAGCGCCTGCATGAACACGCCGTCGGCGAAACACAGCACGCCCGTCACGCCGAGGCGGTGATTGTTGGCCTGCGACTGCTTGACGATCTCGGCCAGCGCGTCGTCGTCGGTCGACGCCGCGGCGCGGCTGGCGTAGAGCAGGCGGACGAGCATCGACCGATTCCCTTCAGGTCTTCTTGCCGAGCAACGACAGGAATTCGCGACGCAGGTTGGCGTCCTTCAGGAAGGCGCCACGCATCACGGAGTTGGTCATCATCGACTCGTCGTCCTTGACGCCGCGCCAGTGCATGCAGAAATGATCGGCCTCCATCACGATGGCCAGGCCGTCGGGCTTGACGCGCTCCTGCAGCTCGTTGGCGAGCATCGTGACGGCCTCCTCCTGGATCTGCGGGCGGCTCATGATCCAGTCGCAGATGCGGGCGTACTTGCTCAGGCCGATCAGGTTGGAGTGCTCGTTGGGCAGGATGCCGATCCACACGCGCCCGAGGATCGGGCACAGGTGGTGCGAGCAGGCGCTGCGCACCTTGACGGGGCCCACGATCATCAGCTCGTTCAGGCGCTCGGCGTTGGGGAACTCGGTGACGCCGGGCATCTTCACGTAGCGGCCCTGGAACACCTCGCGCACGAACATCTTGGCCACCCGCTGCGCCGTGTCGTTCGTGTTGTGATCGCTGTCGGTGTCGATCACGAGGGCGCGCAGCACCTCCTGCATCTTCGCCTGCACCTCGGCCTGCAGCTCGTCGAGCTCGCCCGGCTGGATGAAGTCGGCGATGTTGTCGTTGGCGTGATAGCGGCACTCGGCGCCGATCAGCCGGTAGCGGATGCGCTCCGACGCCGGCAGCGACGCCAGTTCGTCGGCGCTGCGCAGCAGCGGTTGCAGTTTGGAGGCTGACATCGCCGGCATTGTCGCCCCGGACGAAAGTCCTTGCCAGCGAGCGCGCAAGCGCGCCGGCGCCGCCCGCGCAGGCCCTAGACTCGATTCGTGAGTGCCGACCCCAAGCCCCCGTCGCTGCCGCTGGCGCGCCTGCTCGGCCATGCCGCCGACGCCGTGCAGGCGGTGCGCAGCGGGCAGTCGCTCACCGACGCGCTGGCGCGCGCGCCGGCCGATGCGCGCGCCGGCACGCAGGCGCTGGCCTTCCATGCGCTGCGCTGGCTGGGCGGCGCGCAGGCGGTGCGCAAGCGGCTCGCGCCGAAGACGCCGCCGCCGGCGGTCGACGCCGTGCTGACGACGGCGCTTGCGCTGCTGTGGCCGACCGAGGCGCCGCCGCCCTATGCCGAGCACACGCTCGTCGACCAGGCCGTCACGCTGGTGCGCCAGCGCGCGCCGGCGGCGGCCGGCTTCGTCAACGCCGTGCTGCGCCGCTTCGCGCGCGAGCGAGAGGCGCTCGTCGCCGAGGCGGCGCGCGCCGATCCGGTCGCCGCCTGGCAGCACCCGGCGTGGTGGATCGAGCGGCTGCGGCGAGACTGGCCGCAGCAGTGGCAGGACATCCTGCGCGCCGCACACCGCCCGCCGCCGATGACGCTGCGCGTCAACGCGCGCCGCAGCATGCCCGCGGCCTACGTCGAGCGGCTGGCGACGCTGGGCATCGCGGCGCGCGTCGTCGGCCCGCAGGCCGTCGTGCTCGCCGAGCCTCGACCTGTCGCGCAGCTGCCGGGCTTCTCCGACGGCGAGGTGTCGGTGCAGGATGCCGCAGCGCAGCTCGCCGCGCCGCTGCTGCTGCACGCCGCGCCGTGCCGCGTGCTCGACGCCTGCGCGGCGCCCGGCGGCAAGACGGCGCACCTGCTCGAGCTGGCCGATCTCGACGTGCTCGCGCTCGATGCCGACGCGCTGCGCCTGGCGCGCGTGCACGACAACCTGCAGCGCCTCGGCCTGGCGGCGCAGCTGCAGGTCGGCGATGCGCGCCGGCCCGAGGCCTGGTGGGACGGCCGGCCGTTCGACGCCATCCTGCTCGACGCGCCATGCAGCGCTTCGGGCATCGTGCGCCGCCACCCCGACGTGCGCTGGCTGCGCCGCGCGAGCGACATCGGCGCGCTCGTCCAGGTGCAGGCGCAGCTGCTGGACGCGCTGTGGCCGATGCTGCGCCCCGGCGGGCGGCTGCTCTATGCGACGTGTTCCGTCTTCAAGGCCGAAGGCGTCGACCAGATCGACGCGTTTTTGCAACGACAGGCCGGCGCTCGGTGGGCCGACGCTCCGGCCTCACCCGGCCACCTGCTGCCGCTGCCCGACAATCGGGCGACCGAGGGCGGGGTGTCGATGGATGGCTTCTACTACGCCCTGCTCGAAAGACACTGATCCGCCGTCGTCCCGTGCTCCGCATCGAAACGGTCTGCTGCAGCGTCCGGCCCCGTACGGTGCGAAGTGCGGGGCCGCGGCGTGCTTCGTCGTCGCCGTCGTCATTGCGCGTGCGCGTGCCGGCGGCGTGCCGGCGGCTGTTGACGGCGGCGTGCGCGCTGCTGGCGCTGGCCTGCGCGGCGGCGGTCGCCCCGGCGCACGCGGCGACGACGGTCGAGATCGCCGCCTTCGAGCTGGCGCGCGACGACGATGCCGTCGCGCTGTCGTTCAGCACTCGCTTCGAGCTGCCGCCGAGCGTCGAGGACGCGCTGCACAAGGGCGTGCCGCTGCACTTCGTCGCCGTCGCCGACCTCTACCGCAGCCGCTGGTACTGGCGCGACGCGCGCCTGGCGCGCGCCGTGCGCACCTGGCGTCTCGCCTGGCAGCCGCTGACGCGCAGCTATCGCGTCAGCTTCGGCGCGCTGCACCAGACCTACGAGAACCTCACCGACGCGATGAGTGCGCTGCGCGGCGCGGCCGGCTGGCGCATCGCCGACGCCGCCGTGCTCGAGGAAGGGGCGCGTCACTACGTCGAGTTCAGCTACCGGCTCGATGCTGCGCTGCTGCCGCGGCCGATGCAGATCGGCATCGCCGGCCAGTCCGACTGGGCGCTCGGCGTCGAGCGTACCGAGCCGCTGAAGTGACCGAGGCGCAGCGCCGATGAAGCGGGCCACGCGCTGGGCATGGATCGTCGCGCTCGTCGCCGCGACGGGCGCCGGCCTCGTGCTCGCCTTCCTGCTCGCGCTGGCGACCAACAACCGCGTGCTCTACGAGCGCCACTACGAGTGGCTGTTCTGGCTCAACGTCAGCGTCGCCGGCGCGCTGGCGCTGGTCGTCGGCATCGCCGCGGTGCGCCTGTTCCTGCGCGTGCGCAGCGGCAAGTTCGGCAGCCGGCTGCTGTTCAAGCTGGCGGGCATCTTCGCCCTCGTCGGCGTGCTGCCGGGGCTGGTGATCTACACGGTGTCGTACCAGTTCGTCTCGCGCAGCATCGAGAGCTGGTTCGACGTGCGCGTCGAGGGCGCGCTCGAGGCCGGCCTGAACCTCGGCCGCGGCACGCTCGAGGCGGCGAGCAACGACCTCGCGCGGCGCACGCGCAGCGCCGCCGAGCGGCTCGGCGAGGCCGGCGTCGCGCCGTCGACGCTGGCGCTGCTGCGCCTGCGCGAGCAGCTCACTGCCGAGGAGGTCGCCGTGCTCGGCGCCAACGGGCAGGTGCTGCTGCAGGTGGGCGGCGGCGCCGTCGTCGCGGCCGAGCGTCCGCCGCCGGCGCTGCTGCGCCAGGCGCGGCTGGATCGCGTCGTCGCGCGGCTCGAAGGCCTGGACGACGAGCCGCAGGCGGCGCCCGGCGCCGCAGCCGCCGCCGCGGCGACGCCGGCTCCAGCGCCGGCTCCGGCGCCGGCCGTGCGCGCGCGCGCGCGGGCGATCGCCGTGATCCCGACGAGCGACCTCACGCTCGGCAGCAGCGACCGCTTTTTGATGGTGACACAGGCGCTGCCGGCGGCGCTGACGGCCAATGCCCTGGCTGTGCAGAGCGCCTATCGCGAATACCAGCAGCGCGCGCTGGCGCGCGACGGGCTGCGCCGCATGTACATCGGCACGCTGACGCTGGTGCTGGTGCTGGCGGTGTTCGGCGCGGTGGCGCTGGCCATCGTGCTGGGCAACCAGCTTGCGCGGCCGCTGCTGCTGCTCGCCGAGGGCGTGCGCCAGGTGGCGCGCGGTGACCTCACCCGCAAGGCCGTGTTCGCGTCGCGCGACGAGCTGGGCGGGCTGACGCGAGCGTTCGCCGACATGACGGACCAGCTGTCGGAGGCGCGCGGCGTCGCCGAGCGCAGCCTGGCGCAGCTCGAGCGCGCGCGCACGAGGCTGCAGACCATCCTCGACAACCTGAGCGCGGGCGTCATCGTGTTCGACCGCGACGGCCGCATCGAGATGGTCAACCCCGGCGCGACGCGCATCCTCCGGCTGCCGCTGTCGGCCTACGTCGGTCGGCCGCTCGCCGACGTGCCGGGGTTGGAGGCCTTCGCCCAGGCCGTCGGCCAGCGCTTCGATCTGCACCGCTCGAGCCCCGAGGCCGGCGAGCGCGACCAGTGGCAGGACGCCTTCGATCTGCAGACCGCGCCCGAGCGCGACAGCCTCGCGCTGCTGGTGCGCGGCGCGGCGCTGCCGCAGCGCGCACGCCTGATGGTGTTCGACGACATCACGGAGGTGGTGTCGGCGCAGCGATCGGCGGCGTGGAGCGAAGTCGCACGCCGCCTCGCGCACGAGATCAAGAATCCGCTGACGCCGATCCAGCTTTCGGCCGAGCGGCTGCAGCACAAGCTCGAGCCCAAGCTCGAGGGCGCCGACCAGTCGATGCTCGTGCGCTCGGTGGCGACGATCGTCGCGCAGGTGCAGGCGATGAAGCAGCTCGTCAACGAGTTCCGCGACTATGCGCGGCTGCCGGCGGCCAAGCTCGCGCCGCTGGATCTCAACGCGCTGGTGGGCGAGGTGCTGGCGCTCTATGCCGGCTCGCAGGACTCGGGCCATCTCGTCGCCGACTGCGAGCCCGGGCTGCCGGCGATCCTGGGCGACGCGACGCAGCTGCGCCAGGTGATCCACAACCTGGTGCAGAACGGGCTCGACGCCGTCGCCGATCGCGCCGAAGACGGGCGCGTGCGCATCGCCACCGAGGTGGCGCGCAACGAGCAGGGCGAGCCGCGGCTGGTGCGCCTGAAGGTCATCGACAACGGCCACGGCTTCCCCGACAAGGTGCTCAAGCGCGCCTTCGAACCCTATGTCACGACCAAGACCAAGGGCACCGGGCTCGGGCTCGCCGTCGTCAAGAAGATCGCCGACGAACATGGTGCGCGCGTGCGCCTGGCCAACCTCGGCGAGGGGGCCGGGGACGGCGGGGCGCAAGTTTCGCTATCATTTTCGAAACTGGCTCCCGCCGAAAGCGACCCCACCGCAGCATCCCGGGCCGACGAGCGAGCGCACTGAGCACCGATGGCAACCATACTTGTAGTGGACGACGAGCTGGGCATCCGTGCCCTGTTGTCGGAGATCCTCACCGACGAGGGCCACACCGTGGAGCTCGCCGAGAACGCCGCGCAGGCGCGCGAGGTGCGCGAGCGCGTGCGGCCCGACCTGGTGCTGCTCGACATCTGGATGCCCGATGTCGACGGCATCACGCTGCTCAAGGAATGGGTCGCCAACGCGACGCTGACGATGCCCGTCATCATGATGTCGGGCCACGGCACGATCGACACCGCGGTGGAGGCGACGAAGTTCGGCGCCACCGCCTTCCTCGAAAAGCCGATCACGCTGCAGAAGCTGCTGCGTGCGATCGAGCAGGCGCTGGCCAAGCCGGCATCGCCTCGCGGCGCCGCGTCGCAGAACGCGCCGCGCGGCCACGCCGGCGGCGGCGAGCTCGGCGCGGCCTATGCGCTCGACGGCGCGGCCGGCGCCGCGCATCTCGGCGGCATCGCGTCGACCGCCGTCGCGCCCAACGGTCCGCAGGCCGAGCAGAGCTTCGGCCTCGACCGCCCGCTGCGCGAAGCGCGCGACGCGTTCGAGAAGAGCTACTTCGAGTTCCACCTCGCCAAGGAAAACGGCAGCATGACGCGCGTCGCCGAGAAGACGGGGCTCGAGCGCACGCACCTGTATCGCAAGCTCAAGCAGCTCGGCGTCGACCTGAGCCGCGGCAAGCGCAGCGGTATCAGCTGAGGTGGCCGACCGAGGCGCGCTGATATACTTGCGCGCTCGGCCAAGTAGCTCAGTTGGTAGAGCAGCGGATTGAAAATCCGCGTGTCGGTGGTTCGATTCCGCCCTTGGCCACCAGCATTCAACGCCCAACCTCTATCGGTTGGGCGTTTTCATTTCCGGGTTCCGCGACACCGCGTGGGGTCGGCGCGCGCACCTACAGCAGTCCGGCCTCCCTCAGGAATCTCGTCGCCTCCCGCCTCATGCCGGCGGAGATGGTCTGCTAGGTGCGGGCCGGGTAGTCCTTGGGCAGTCCTTGCTCCACCCGGGCCAGCGCGCCGCGAGCCAGGGTCGGTCTCCGACGGAACGGCCTGCAGCAGGTCGACGATCTGCGCGTCGGTCAGCGGATCGCACTCGCAAATGGGAGAGCGCCGCGAAGCGCCTGCAAACGCTTCTGGTCCGTCGCAGGCCGTGGTGGCGGGTCTCAGCTGCCGCCGACGTACGGGTTGCCGCGCCGCTCGGCGCCGAACGTGCTCTCGGGGCCGTGTCCCGGGATGAACACGGTGTCCTCGCCCATCGGCCACAGCCGCTGGGTGATGCTGGCGATCAGGGTGTCGAAGTCGCCGCCCGGGAGGTCCGTGCGGCCGATGCTGCCGGCGAAGAGCACGTCGCCGACGAAGCAGCGCCTGGCCTCGGCCGCGTGGAAGACCACGTGGCCCGGCGTGTGCCCGGGGCAATGACGCACCGCCAGCGTGCAGCGACCGATCTGCACGCTGTCGCCGTCGACGAGCCAGCGCGACGGCTCGAAGGTCTGCGCGGGCGGAAATCCGAACATCTGCGACTGCCGCGGCAAGGCGTCGATCCAGTAGCGGTCGTCTTCGTGCGGGCCGACGATGGGCACGCCCGTGGCAGCGGCCAACGCCGCGGCGGCGCCGGCGTGGTCGATGTGCGTGTGGGTCAGCCACACGGCCTGGAGCGCAACGCCCAGGCGCTCGAGTTCGGCCTGCACGCGGGGCAGGTCGCCGCCCGGGTCGATCACCGCCGCCTGCATCGTCTCGTCGCACCAGAGGATGGAGCAGTTCTGGTCGAAGGGCGTCACCGGTACGGTGAGATAGCGCAGAGTCATTCGGAGCAAGGTCCAGGTTGTCGCCGCGACGGTGCGCGACCTCGTCGCCGATGATCGCGCGCGCAGCCGGAAAAGCGATGATCCAGATCAGTTGCACCTTCATCGGCGGCCGCGCGGCCGACCGCTCATCCTCGACCCTGCATGCGGCCCGACCAGTCTTCCACCCGCCCCGATCGCAGGCGCTGCTCGAAGAGCCGCCGCCAACCGGGCGGCAACGGCAGACCCAGCACCGGCTCGATCGCCTCGGGCGCCGTGGTGCGGTCGCGGATCAGCGCGAGCAGCCGCGCGACGGTGTGCTCCGGGTGCGGGCGATCCAGCAGCAGCCAGCGGTCTCCGGCAGCGACCGCCCCGGGTCGTTCGACACGCAGGTACCAGCCGGCCCGCAGGCTGTCCTGCACGCGCGCCGCCATGTCGGCGACGCCGAAGCGCAGATTCAGCTTGAAGCAGGGCTGACGACCCTGCGACACCACGACGGTCGTCGCCGAACCGATACGCCAGCGGTCGCCGAGGCACACCTGATGCTCGTCGAGCCCATCGACGCTCAGGTTCTCGCCGAACGCGCCCGGTGCCTGCAGCAGCGCGCCGTCCGCAAGCTCGGAGCGCCATGCCGCGTAGTGGCTCCACGCATAGCAGTGCAGCGCCTTGTCTTCGCCGCCGTGCACGCGCCGGTCGGCCTGTTCGTCGCCCTCCAGGCCGAGGCGGTCGACGCGCACCGGCCCCTGCACCGACCGTTTGTCTACCGCGCTCGTCGTGCGCCCCAGGGGCCGCGCCACGCCGCGCAGCACGGCTCGAACGACTGCCTCTCGCATCGTCACAGCCCCAGGCGGGTGAACCAGTCCGACAGCACGGCATCGAGTGTCCGCGCCAGCCCCGCGCGCTGTTCGCCCGCGGCCCGGCGCAGTGCGGCGATGTCGATGCCGGCCTGGCGCAACTCGCCGGTGTGGCCGATCAGCCACTGCTCGATGCGCGCGGCGTCGACCTCGAGATGGAACTGCCAGGCCATCGCATGCTCGCCCACCATGAATGCCTGGTTCGCACAGACCGAGGTGCGCGCGAGGGTGGGCACGCCCGCCGGCAGCTCGAACTGGTCGCCGTGCCAGTGCAGGACCGCCTGCTCGCCGATGCGCGCCAGCGGACTGCTCTGGCCCTCTCGCGTGATCGCGAGGGCGGCGTAGCCGATCTCCTTGGCCGGCAACGCGGCGACTTTTGCGCCCAGGGAGCGGGCCATCAGCTGAGCGCCCAGGCAGATGCCGAGGATCGGCCGACGGCTGTCGATGCGCTGCCGGATCAACTCGACTTCTTCGGCAAGAAAGGGGTAGAGGGCGTCGTCGTGCGCACCGATGGGGCCGCCGAGCACGGCGAGCAGATCGACCTGTCCGACGTCGATTTGCGCGGGATCGTCGACACCGGCGTCGTGGTAGACGACGCGCCAGCCGCGCTGCTCAAGCCACGGTGCGATGAGGCCGAGGTCCTCGAAAGCGACATGGCGCACGGCCACGGCGGTCTTCATGGAGTCTTCCCTTCTCTGAGCGTCACGCCCCGTCATTCTGGCGAACGA
The DNA here is from genome assembly GCA_048500255.1 of Burkholderiaceae bacterium. Classification (GTDB taxonomy): domain Bacteria; phylum Pseudomonadota; class Gammaproteobacteria; order Burkholderiales; family Burkholderiaceae_C; genus JAMHWF01. The sequence goes on from JASNYH010000003.1 coordinate 12,448, forward strand.
TGGCGGGAATCGTGGCCGGAATTCCCGAACGGCGGAAGCCGCGACCTTGCTCCGAGACGGACGCAGTGTTCACGCGGCGCGCGCCGCCGCCGGCAGCCGCAGGCCGCCGTCGGCCACCAGCGCCGCGCCGGTGACGAACGAGGCGTCGTCGCCGGCGAGGAACGCGCACACGGCGGCGATCTCGTCGGGCCGCGCCATGCGGCCGAGCGCGATGCGTGCCTCGGTGCGCCGCCGCGCCTCGGCGGCGTCGACGCCCCAGGCCACGCCCAATTCGGCCATCTCGCGCGCCGCCATCGGCGTGTCGACCCAGCCGGGGCACACGGCATTGGCGCGCACGCCGTCGACGCCGTAGGACTGCGCCGCCGAGCGCGTCAGCGCCACCACCGCCGCCTTGCTCGAGGCATAGCTGGCGGCGTCGGCGCCGGCATTGAAGGCCGCCACCGACGCGACGTTGACGATGCTGCCGCGTCGCCGCGCGCGCATGGGCGGCAGCACGGCGCGCATCGTGCGCATCGTGCCGGCGAGGTTGACGTCGTGCAGGCGCTGCCAGGTGGCGTCGTCGATGTGCGCCGCGGCGTCGGCGGCGACGACGCCGGCGGCGTTGACCAGCACGTCGATGCGGCCGCGGCGCGCGAGTGCCGCGCGCACCACCGCCTGCACCTGCGCCTCGTCTGTCACGTCGCACGTCATCGCGAGCACCGACGCGCAGCCGGCCGGCGGCGCCGGCACGCCGCAGGCGAGTACCCACGCGCCCTCCTGCACGAAGCGCTCCACCACCGCCGCGCCGATGCCGCTGGCGGCGCCGGTGACGACGGCGACGCGGTCGTGCAGCCGCTTCACTGGACTACCCTGCGCACTGCGTGCTCCGGGATGAGCGCTTGGGAGCGGCCCGGCGCGAGAACCAGACCAACCCTGCGCACTGCGTGCTCCGGGATGAGCGCTTGGGAGCGGCCCGGCGCGCTCATGCCGTGCCTTCGGCGAAGAACGGGCTCTCGGGCAGCGTCGAGCCGCCGTCGACGACGATCGTCTGCCCGGTGACGTAGCGCGCCGCGTCGCTGGCGAGGTAGCACATCGCATGCGCCACGTCGTCGGGGCGGCCGAGTTCGCCCAACGGGATATGGCGCGCGATGCGCGCCGCGCGCGCCGGGTCCGACAGCAGCGTGCCGCCCTGCTTGGCGATGAAGCCCGGCTCGACGCCGTTGACCGTGACGCGCTCGGGCGCGAACTCGAGCGCCGCGCTGCGGATGAAGCCGTTGACGCCGGCCTTGCTCGCCGCGTAGGCCGCGCCGCCCGGCATCGCGACGCGCGGGCCGGTGACCGACGAGGTGACGAGCATGCGCCCGCCGCCGCGTGCGCGCCAGTGCGGCAGCGCCGCCTGCGCGAGCCGGAAGCAGGCCTGCAGGTTGACCGCCAGCGTCTGCTCGAAGTCGGTGTCGGACATCGTCTCGATGCGCGACCAGCGGTTGACGGCGGCGTTGTGCACCACGATGTCGAGCGCGCCGTAGGCCTGCACCGCGGCGGCGACGGCGCGCTCGGCTTCGTCGCGCCGGCCGATGTCGCAGCCGGTCGCCTGCACGGCGAGGCCTTGCGCGCGCAGCGTCGCCGCCACCGCCTCGCCGGCCGCGGCCGTGCGGTTGGCGATCAGCACCTGCGCGCCGGCGCGCGCGAACGCCTGCACGATCGCCGCGCCGATGCCGCGCCCGCCGCCGGTGACCAGCGCCACCTTGCCGGCGAGTCCGAACGGCGACGCCTGTGCGTCGGCGTTCATGCTGCGCTCACCTCGGCCGCGAACTCGGCGAACGCCGCGCCGTGCCGGTCGACGTCGTCGGCCGTCGTGCCCGGGCAGCACAGCGTCATGTTGTGGAACGGCGTGATCAGCACGCCGCGGTTGAGCAGGAACAGGTGCAGCAGCGCCTCGAGCGCGTGGTCGCGCGTGCGGCGCACGTCGCCGGCGTTGCGCGGCACGTCGGGCGAGAACAGCGTCTCCATGCGCGCGCCGATGCGCAGCGTGCGCCACGGCAGGCGGTGGCGAGCGATGCTGTCGTCCACGCCGCGCTGCAGCCGCTCGGCCAGCTGCAGCATGCGCTCGAACGCCGTCTCGGTGAGCACCTGCGACAGCACGGCGCGCATCACGGCCACGGTGAGCGCATTGCCGGCCAGCGTGCCGCCGAAGCCGGCGTGCGCGCTCTGGCGCGCTGTCGGCGGCAGTGGCGGCAGCACCTGCCAGACGCGCTCGGCCGTGCTCTGCGCAAGGCCGAACACCGCCGCCGGGATGCCGCCGGCGATCGCCTTGCCGAGCACGAACATGTCGGGCTCGAGGCCCAGCGTTCGCGTGCAGCCGCCCGGGCCGCTCGAAATGGTGTGCGTCTCGTCGATCACGAGCAGCGTGCCGGTCTCGCGCGTGAGGCGGCGCAGTTCGGCGTGGAAGCCCGGCTGCGGCTCGACCATGCCGTAGTTCGTCATCGCCGGCTCGGCCAGCACGCAGGCCACGTCGCCGGCGCGCAGCGCCTGTTCCAGCGCCGCGACATCGTTGAACTCGACGACACGCGACAGACGATCGTGCGGAAACGCATTCGCGTGGATGCCGTTGCGCAGGCGCACGCTGCCGTCGGGCGCCAGCTCGACGTGCGCCTCCTCGACGCTGCCGTGGTAGGCGCCCGAGAAGACGAGCACGCGCGGCCGGCCGGTGACCATGCGCGCCAGCCGGATGCAGGCGCGGTTGGCGTCGCTGGCCGACGTGGTGAGGTTCCAGTACGGCAGCCCGAAGCGGCGCTGCAGCTCGGCGCCGACCCAGGCGGCGTCGCCGCCGGGCAGCATCAGCGAGGTGCCGATGGCGGCCTGGCGCGCCATCGCGTCGATCACCGCCGGGTGGCCGTGGCCGCACATGCCGCCGGTGTCGCCGAGGCAGAAGTCGACGAAGACGTTGCCGTCGACATCGGTGAAACGCACGCCGTAGCCGTGCGGGCGGTCGGCCACGCAGACCGGCCAGCCGCCCATCCAGCGCCGCATCCAGTGCGACGGCGCGCCGTACAACCAGTGCTGCCGGCCCTGCGCGTACAGCTCCCCCGAGAGCGCGTGCGTGCGCTCGAAGCGCGCCTGCTCGACCTGCATCAGCTGCGCCACGCGCTCGGGCGGCGGTGCGTTCATCGGCGTTGTCCCGGTGGGCGGTGCGACTCGACCGCTGTCGCCGACCCTATCGAAGCCGTCGCCGGCCGGGTGATCGGGATCGCGCAAACCGCCCATCGGGGCAAACACGGAGGCACTGGCGCGTCGGCAGCGGACGGCCCGACAATGCGCTGCCCATGCAAGCCCAGCACGCCGCCGCCTCGTCGACCGCTGCCGCCGCCGGCCGGCCGGCCTGGGGCTGGCGCCACGAGGCGCACAGCAGCGACATCGACGAGTTCGCCGCCGAGCAGCGCGAGTGGTCGCTGCACTACGAGCAGTTGTCGGCCGGGCGCTTCAGCGGCGCGCTGCAGCACGTTCAGCTGCCGGGGCTGCGCCTGGTGCACGAGACCACCAGTTGCGCGGTGCGCCAGCGCGGCCTGCTGGGCACCGGGCAAGTCGGCGTCGCCATGCCGTTCGAGCTGGGCGGCCACGCCAGCTTCAACGGCCAGCCGCTGTCCGACGAGTCGATCATGATCGGGCGCAGCGAGGCGCTCGACCTGTGCCTGCCGGCCGGCGCGCGCACGGTGGGCATCGTCGTCGATCTGCGCCTGCTCGACACGCTGTGGCGTCAGCTCTACGGCAAGCCGCTGTCGGCGTGGAGCGAGCGCCAGGTGGTCGTGCAGGCGCGGCCCGGCCTGGCCGAGCCGCTGCGCTGCATGCACGAGAGCGCGATGCGCCGGGTGGCCGTTGCGCCGGCGCTGCTCGACGACGAGCGCGCCGCGCTGCAGCTGCGCGATGCCGTGCTGATCGAGTGGATCGAGGCGCTGCCCACGCGCGTGCGCACCGACGAACTGGGCAGCGGCGAGGCGCGCAAGCGCGTCGTCGACCGCGCCTGCGAGCTGATGCTGTCCTGCCCCGACGAGCCGCCGTCGATCCTCGAGGTGTGCCGGCGCATCGGCGCCAGCCCGCGCAAGCTCGAGTACTGCTTTCGCAGCGTGCTCGGCATCACGCCGGCCAGATACCTGCGCGCGGCGCGCCTGAATGCGTTGCGCCGCGAACTGCTGCGCCAGCCCGGCGCCGCGGTGCAGGACGCGGCGGCGCGCTGCGGCTTCTGGCATCTGGGCGAGCTGGCGGCGGCGTACCGGCGCCAGTTCGGCGAGCTGCCGTCGGAGACGGCGCGCCGTCGCTCGCGCGCCGGGCACACTCCGTCGCCGGATGTGTCGCCGCGCGCAGACGTTCACGCAAGCACGCCACCCGCGGCGTCGGGTGCCGACTAGCATTGCGCACTTTCCCACCCAGCAAGGGGAGCCATGACGTACGAAGTCGTTGATCGTTGTCCGTCGTCGTCGTTGCGCGCTGCCGGCCGGCGCGTCGCCGCCGCCGCGCTCGCCGGCCTGGCGGCGCTGCTCGTCGCCGCCGCGCCGCCGGCGCGCGCCGCCTGGGAGCCGACCGGCCCCGTCGAGCTCGTCGTGCCCGCAGGCACGGGCGGCGGCGCCGACCAGATGGCGCGCTTCATCCAGCAGATGGTCGCCAAGCACGGCCTGATGAAGCAGCCGCTGAATGTCGTCAACAAGTCGGGCAACTCGGGAGCCGAGGGCCTGCTCGACATGAAGGCTTCGCGCGGCAACCCGCACAAGCTGCTGATCACGCTGTCGAACCTGTTCACGACGCCGCTGGCCACCGGCGCGGCGTTCAACTGGCAGGACATCACGCCGGTGCAGATGCTCGCGCTCGACGAGTTCATCCTGTGGGTCAACGCGGCGTCGCCGCACAAGTCGGCCAAGGACGTGCTCGACGCGATGCGCGACGCGCCCGCCGGCAGCATCAAGCTCGGCGGCACCGGCAGCAAGCAGGAAGACCAGATGATCAGCGTGCTGCTCGAGGCGGCGGCCGGCAAGCGCCTGAGCTACGTCGCGCTCAAGGGCGGCGGCGACGTCGCCAAGGCGCTGGTCGCCAACGAGGTCGACCTCACCGTCAACAACCCGATCGAGGCCGAGAAGCTGTGGCGCGAGGGCAAGGTCCGGCCGCTGTGCGTGTTCGACGGCCGGCGCCTCGACTATCCGGCCAAGATCACGGCGCAGCAGGCCTGGAGCGACGTGCCCACCTGCATGTCGTTCGGCATCCCGGTGCAGTACCTGATGATGCGCGGCATCTTCACGACGCCCGGCGCCACGCCCGAGCAGGTGGCCTACTACGTGCAGCTGCTCGGCAAGGTGCGCGCGCTGCCCGAGTGGAAGGAGTTCATGGCGCGCGGCGCATTCAAGCCCTCGGCGCTCGACGGCCGGCCGTTCCACGACTGGCTCGACCGCGCCGAGAGCTTTCACCGCACGCTGATGCGCGAGGCGAAGCTGATGGCCACGTCGCCGAGCGCCCCGCCGGTTGCCGCCGCCGCATCGGCGCCGGCGAGGAAGTAGACCACCCCCGTCGAAGATCGTCGCATCATGAGTCGTCGTTCTCCGCTCGGCGCGCCCGCTCTGGCCGCCGCCGTCATCGTGCTGGCCGGCGCTCCCGCGCACGCCGACGACGGCGCGTCGCTGGCGCGCGACCAGGGTTGCCTGAACTGCCACCACGTCGGCGCGCAGCCGAGCCGCCAGCCCTCGGCGCAGCACCTGGGCGACAAGCTGCGCCGCCGCGGCGGCGGCGACGAGGCGCTGCGTCACCTGCTGGAGGAAATGCGCGAGCACGACGCCGTGCCTGCGCATCGCCGCGTTTCCGACGCCGCCGCGCTGGGCGTGCTGGGCTGGATGGGCGGGCGGTGACCGACGACACCCCGCCCGCCGGTCCCGGCGAGCGACCCTCCGAGAGGGTGCGGGCCTGGCTTGGGGCGGCCCGGCGCGGCGGCCCGCGCGACGCCACCCCGCCCGCCGGTCCCGGCGAGCGACCCGCGACGCCGAGGCTCGCCGCGCTGGCGGCCGTCAGCGCCGCCCTCGCGATCGCCGGCGCGCCGTGGGCGCTCGATGCGCCGGCGCTCGTCTTCGTCTTCAAGCCGCTGGCGACGCTGGCGATCATCGCGTTTGCGTTGACGCGCGCAGACGCCGCGCCGCAATGCGCGCAGCGGCGCTGGATCGTGGCCGGGCTCGTGTTCTCGCTGGCCGGTGACATCGCGCTGCTGTGGCCGCAGCGTGGCTTCGTGGCCGGCCTCGTCGCCTTTCTCGTCGCGCACCTGTGCTATCTCGTCGCGTTCACCCGCGACGCGCGCTTCGTGCGGGCCGCGCCGCTCGCCTTCGCGGCCTATGCGCTGGTCGCCGGTGGCCTGCTCGCGCGCCTGTGGCCCGACGTGCCGCCCGCGCTGCGCGTGCCGGTGCTGGCCTATGTCGCCTGTCTGGCCGCGATGGCGGCGCAGGCAGCGGCGCGCGCACGGGTGCTGCGAGCGACATGGCACGCCGCGCTGGCGCGCCGCGCCGCGATCGGCGGCGCGCTGTTCGTCTGCTCCGATGCGCTGCTCGCCTTCAACCGGTTCAGCGTGCCGCTGCCGGCGGCGTCGCTGTGGATCCTCGCGACGTACTGGACGGCGCAGTGGTGCATCGCGGCATCGCTGCCGGCGCGTGCGGCAACGGGTACAGCCGCGCTCACCGGGCTACCCTCCGCGCTGCGTGCTCCGGGACGAGCACCGATGAACCAACGAGGACAGGAGACGTCATGATCAAGCCGTTCGGAGCACTCGTGTTTTGCGCCGCCGCCGCACTGGCCGCGACGCCCGCGGCCGCCCAACCCATCGCCTACCCGAGCAAGCAGGTGCGCATCGTCGTGCCGTTCCCGCCCGGCGGCGCGACCGACGCGCTGACGCGCCTGATCGCCGACAAGCTCGGCGAGCGCTGGAAGCAGAGCGTCGTCGTCGAGAACAAGCCCGGCGCCAACACGACGCTGGGCACCGACGTCGTCGCCAAGTCGGCGCCCGACGGCCACGTGCTCGGTGTCGTGACGGGCTCGCACATCATCAACCCGTTGCTGACGAGCAAGCTGCCCTACGACACGCTGAAGGATCTCACCGGCGTGATGCAGCTGACGCGCTTTCACATGGCGCTGTATGCGCATCCCTCGTTCCCGGCGAACACGCCGGCCGAGCTGATCGCGCTGGCGAAGAAGGAGCCGGGCAAGGTCGCCTATGCCTCGGCGACGACGCAGTCCTACCTCGGCATGGAGATGCTGAACTCGATGGCCGGCACGAAGATGGAGTACGTGCCGTACAAGGGCAGCGCGCAGGCGACGACGGACCTGATCGGCGGCCACACCCGGCTGATGATCGATCCGGTGCTGCTCGCCACGCTCGAGCACGTCAAGAGCGGAAAGATCAAGATCATCGGCACGATGGGCGCCCGGCCGTCGGAGCTGACGCCCGGCGTGCCGACGTTCGCTGCCGCCGTGCCGGGCTACGACTTCTCGGCCGCGTTCGGCCTCGTCGCGCGCGGCGGCACGCCGGCGGCGCTGGTGCGCCACATCCGCGACGAGTTCGTCGCCGTGATGCGCATGCCCGACGTCGCCGAGCGCATCCGCGCCATCGGCCAGGAGTACTCGGGCTCGACGCCCGAGGAGTACGACGCCTACATCCAGGCCGAGATGAAGAAGTGGGAGCCCGTCGTCAAGGCGACTGGCGCGAAGATCGACTGAGGCCGCGTCGCTTCAGAAGTACTGCCGCAACGCCAGCTGCCACTGCGTGCGCGCGGTCGCCGCGCCGTGGTGGCTCAGCGCGTCGCCGTGGTGGTGCAGCCATTGCACGGCCCAGTCCCGGTGCTCGCCGCGCCAGCGCAGCTCCAGCCACAGGCGCCGGCTCGCGTCGACGAGGTCGGCGTTGAGCATCGCGCTCGCGTCGACGCGCTCGATCGGCATGTCCTGCCAGCGCGCATGCAGGAACAGCGAGCGGCGCGTCGGCAGCGCCTGTGCCGCGAGCACGCGCAGGCGGTAGGCGCTCCACGCGTCCGGCGGCCCGGCGCGCAGCGCGCGCCAGCCGGCGTCATCGAGTGCTGCGCCGTCGTAGTGCCACTCGGCCGTCAGCGTGAGCTTGTGCGGCGTCGTGTGACTCACGCCGGCGGCGGCGCGCTGCCGCCACGCGCGCGGCGCCGGCGGCGCGGCCGGCAGCGCCTCGTCGAGCAGCGAAGGGCCCCGTCCGCCGGCCCATTCGAGATGCGCCACCGTCGCGTCGCCGAGCAGGCCGCTCAGGTTGAGGCCGAGCTGCGTCGCCCGCCCGGCTTCGCGGTAGACGAGGAACTGCGCATTCACCGTCTCCGACCACTGCGGGCTGAAGGCGACGAGCGCGCGGTGGCGCGCGTTGGTCGCGCCCCAGTCGAGCGCGAAACCGTCGCGATCGGGCTGGCGCGCCAGGCGCGGCGCGACGAGCGCGGTCAGCGCGGCGCGTTGCCACAGCCGCTGGCCGCGCAGCATCACGCTGCCTTGGCGGTTCTCCTTCAGGCTTGCCGGGTCGACCGAAGTCGCCGAGCGCAGTGCGCCGTCGCGGAACCAGTCGGTCGGGTTGTAGCCGGTCGCCACGCCGTGGCGCACGTTGACGCGGCCGACGTCGACGAGCGCATCGGGGCGCCACTGCCGGCTGACGTAGGCCTCCTTCACGGTGTTGACGGCATGGTCGTCGCTCGCGCCGCCGGTCGGCCAGCTCGCGTCGAGCCGGTCGGCGAAGACGACGCGCCAGCCCGGCGCGGGCGCATGGTCGAACTGCAGGTCGAGCGAGGCGCGGCGCGTGTCGCTCCAGGCGCCGCCGAGGCGCGGCCGCGCTGCGCCGACGGCCAGCTCGACGTAGCGCCGCCAGTCGCCGGCCGGCGCGGCCACGCTCGCCGACGTGTCGTCGGCCAGCCGCAGTGCGTCGGCCTCGGGCTCGGCCGGTGCCGCGTCGGCGCCGAACGCCGGCGCAGCGAACGTCGCGACGACGGTCACGGCGAGCACGGCCGGCAGCACGACGCGCTGTCGCAGACGCAGGCGCGCCTTCATTCGGGCCGGAAGCGCGGCAGGTACTCGCGCTGCAGCCAGCTCTCGGGCACGTCGCGGCGTACCCACTCGCCGTAGCGCATCACCGTCACCCAGTCGGGCTCGAGGCCGTCGATGATCACGGTCTCGGTCGGGCGTTCGGCGCCGAACACTTTCTGGTAGCGGCGGTAGTAGGCCGTCTTCAGCAGCGCGCCGCTGTCGGCGTGGAAGCGCGCCTTCACCGGCCGGTGGTCGACGGCATCGACCCACATCTCGATGCGCGGGTAGTGCGCCTGCGGCGTGCGCGCGACGAGGCCGAGCCGGATGCAGCGCCGCGGCTTGCGTTCGCCGTCGAGCGTCTCGTCGTTCTCGGCCGATTCGGCGCGGTAGTCGAGCGCGAAGTTGGTCGTCACGACGTCGCCGTTGGACGCCTGGCCGAGCAGGCGCTGCTGCGGCGACAGCCGCACGCTGGCTTTGCTCGACGGGTCGAAGAACCACAGATCGCGGCCGTTGTAGAGCACGAGCTTGTTGGCGTCGCGCGCCGGCGCGACGTAGCGCACCAGGCTGCGGAACTGGCCGCTGGCCGGATCGGCGCGCGAGTAGATCGCCAGCGTGCTCGTCTCGGTCTGCCGGCCCTGGCGGTACTCGATCAGCGTGTTGGTCAGGCCGAACGAGAAGTCGGGATTGCGGATCGCGTCGCTGGCGGCGAGGATTTCCTGCGGCGTCGCCGGGGCGGCCGCGGCGGCGCCGGGCAGCGCGGCGAGAGCGAGCGCGAAGCAGGCGCGGCGGCGGTCGACGCGGAGGCAGGGCACGGCGGCGAGTCTAGGCATGGCGCAGCGCATCGACGATCACCAGCCGTGCCGCACGATCGGCAGGCCACCACGCGGAGGCCATCGTCACCGCCAGCAGGCCGGCGACGCTGCCGGCCATCAGCGGCAGGTCTTGACCGACGCGCACGAGGATGAGATAGGCATAGGAGTAACCCGGCGGCGTCCACGTCCAACCGCTGTGGTTGATCGCCGCTGCCAGCAGCAGCGCGCAGGCGACGCCGAGCGTCGAACCGATCGCCCCGAGCAGCGCCGCCTCGCACAGGAACAGCCGCCGGATGCCGCCGCGGCGCAGCCCCAGCGCGCGCAGCGTGCCGATCTCGACGGTGCGCTCCATGACGGCCGTGCCCATCGTGTTGCCGATCGTGAACAGGACGATCACGCCGATCAGGAGCGCGATGAAGCCGAAGATCGACGCCATGAACTCGTCGGTCTGGCCGTAGATCGGGTTCAGCGTCTCGTAGTCGAGCACTTCGAGCTGCTCGCCGCCGGGCTCGCCGGCGAGCAGCGGTTCGAGCCGCGCGCGCGCGGCCGGGATCTGCGCCGTGTGGCGCAGCTGCACGACGATGGCCGTCACCTCGGGTGGCGCGCTGCCGTAGACGAGCTGCTGCGCCTGCTGGAGGTGCATCGCCAAGTAGACGTCGTCCAGCGCCTTGATGCCCAGGTTGCTGGCCTTGACGACGCGCAGTGCGGCCACGTTCGGGGCGCCGCGCGCGCCCGCCGCCAGCAGCTCGATGCGCCGCCCGGCGTCTGCGGAGCGGCGCCGCGGCTCGAGCGCCGACAGCGCCATCACGTCGGCCGGCGCTTCGTCTCCGCCGGCGATCGTCTGCGCGGCGGCATCGCAGTCGGGCGCATCGACCAGAGTGCACAGGCGCAGCTTGCGCGCCACGCCGGTGCCGACGACGACGGCGTCGCTGCCGGTGCCGGCCAGCGCCAGCGGCTGCGCGTAGCTGACGACGCCGTACTCGTTCCAGCGCAGCAGCCGCTCGTGATCGTCGACGACCAGGCCGGTGGCGATGACGGAACGCGACACGCCGGCCGCGAAGTTGCCGGCCACGCCGCCGAGCTGCAGCCGCGGCGTGACGACGGTCAGCATCGATGCGAGCCGGTCGTCTCTCTTCATGGCGTCGATGAGGCGCACATATCCGCCGATGCCCCAGGCGGTCGGGTTGTCGGTGCCGTCGACGAAGTAGCCTCGGCGCTGGATCTGCAGGTGGCCGGTCTGCTGCACGAATCCGGTGCGCATGCCGTAGAGGATGTTCGAGCGGTAGCCGCCGAACAGCAGGATCGCGACCAGGCCGACGACCATCGCGAGCAGCGTCGCGAGCGAGCGGCGGCGGTTGCGCAGCAGGTTGCGCAGCGCGAGGGCCCAAACGTTCATGCGTGAGCCTCCGCGAGCGCCGCCGTGCGCCGCTCGATGTCGACGATGCGGCCGTCGCGCAGATGGATCACGTCGTCGGCCTCGGCGCAGATCTGCGGGTCGTGCGACGAGAACACGAAGCACGACCCGCGCTCGCGCTGCAGGCGGCGCATCAGCGCGACGATGGCCGCGCCGGTCTTGCTGTCGAGGTTGGCCGTCGGCTCGTCGGCCAGCACGAGCTGCGGCTCGGGCGCGAGCGCACGCGCGATCGCGACACGCTGGCGCTGCCCGCCCGAGAGCTGACCGGGGCGGTTGTCGCGCCGGTCGGCGAGCTCGACGGCCTCGAGCAGCGCCTGCACGCGCCGGCGCCGCTCGGCGGCCGGCACGCGCGCGAGCACCAGCGGGTACTCGATGTTCTCCGCGGCCGTGAGCACGGGCAGCAGGTTGAAGTGCTGGAACACGAATCCGATGTGTCGCGCGCGGAAGTCGGACAGCGCGTCGTCGCTCATCGCGAGCACGCGCTCGCCCGCGACGACGATGTCGCCGCCGTCGGGGCGGTCGATGCAGCCGATCAGGTTGAGCAGCGTCGTCTTGCCGCTGCCCGACGGACCGCTGAGCACGGTGAAGCTCGCGGGGCGCACGTCCAGGCTCACGTCGCTCAAGGCCGGCACCGGCACCGCGCCGAGGTGATAGGCTTTCGACACGTTTCGCACGCTGACGGGATGCATCGCGACTCCAGCGCCCGCCGGCGGCCGCGGCGGCCACCTCGATCGAGCCGGCCGCATCCTACGAGCATCGTGCACCGCGGGTCTTGAATGAATCCGACATCGCCCGGCGCCGGCCGCGCCGACCGGCCGCAGTTCCTGAAGGTCGCGCCGCGCTCCGCGCCGGCCGAGAGCAGTCTCAGCGAGGCGCGCAGCGAGCTGTGGGTGCCGCGCACCGCGCTGGCGCCGTGCGTGCGCGCCGTGTTCAGCCGCGACACGCGCGGCGTCGCGCTCGACGACACGCAGCGCTACAGCCATTTCCCTGCCACGCCGGCATGCTCGATCGTCTGGTACCTGAGCGGCCGCTGCGAGCTGCTCGCCGCGGGGCACCGTGCGCATGCCGCGAGCCCACGCGCGCCGGTCGCGCGCGTGGCTTTCGTCGGGCCATTCACGCGGCCCTGCATCGTCTGGAACCCGGGGCCGATGCACGCGTTCGTCGTGATGCTGATGCCCGATGCGCTCGCGCTGCTGACCGGGCTCGATCCGTCGGCCTGGATCGACCGCGTGCTGCCCGTCGACGACGTGCTCGACGAGCCGTGGCGCGCGCTCGCCCGAGATGTCGACGAGGCCGGCGACGACGAGCGCCGCGTGCAGCTCGTCGAATCGTTCCTGCTGCCGCGCTGGCGCCGGGCGCGGCCCGTCGTGCCGGGGGCCGGCCGGCTGATCGCCGACTGGTCGCGCGACATCGCGCTGCGCGCGACCACGTCGGGCCTCGGCCGCAGCGCGCGCCAGGCCGAGCGCCGCATCAAGCAATGGACCGGGCAGACGCTGCGCGCGCTGCGCGGCATGGGGCGCTCGGAGCAGGCCTTCTTCGAGACGGTGGCTGCGCACGACGCGGATGGCGGCGTCGACTGGAGCGAGGTCGCCCACGCCGCGGGCTACGCGGACCAGGCGCACATGTGCCGGCAGACGCGGCGCGTCACCGGCTTCGCGCCCGAAGAGCTGCGCCGGCGCATCGCCTCCGACGAGAGCTTCTGGGTCTATCGCCTCTGGGCCGACAGCCACGGCCTGCCCGACGACGCCGCGGCGTGACGCGGCGCCACGCTGCGCGGCCGACGCGCCGCGCGTCAAGGCGGCGTGGGCGCGGAGCGATCGGCGGTGCCGCCGTCCTGCGCCGCGGCGCCGCCGCTCAGCGAGCCGTGCGCCTGCGCATAGGCGTGCGTGAACTCGGCGCCGAGCAGGAACACCTGCGCCGACCAGTAGATCCACACCAGCACCGCGACGAGCGAGCCCGCCGCGCCGAAGCCCGACGCGACGCCGCTGCGCCCGATGTACAGGCCGATCAGCGACTTGCCGACGGCGAACAGCAGCGACGTGGCGGCGGCGCCGATCCAGACGTCGCGCCACTGCACCTTCACGCGCGGCATCAGCTTGAAGATGAGCGCGAACACGGCCGTCATCAGCGCGAACCCTGCCACGGCGTTGACGGCTTCGAGCAGCCACAGCCAGCCGCCGAACCACGCGCTCCACCAGCGGCCGGCGGCGGCCAGCGCCGCGCTCGTCACCAGCGAGACGATCAGCAGGAAGCCCAGCCCGAGGATCAGGCCGAACGACAGCAGCCGCGTGCGCAGCAGCTTCCACAGGCCGCCGCGCTCGGGCGGCGGCGCGCGCCAGATGTGATCGAGCGCGGCCTGCAGTTCGCCGAGCACCGTCGTCGCGCCGAGCAGCAGCACGGCGAAGCCGATCAGCGCCGAGACGATGCCCTCGGCCGGCTTGCTCACGCTCTGCAGCAGCCCTTGCACCGCGCTCGCGCCCTGCTCTCCCATCAGCTCGCGCAACTGCCCGATGATCTCGCCGCGCGCCGCGTCCTCGCCGAATACCAGCCCTGCGATCGAGACCAGGATCAGCAGCAGCGGCGCGATCGAGAACAGCGTGTAGTAGGCGAGCGCCGCGCCGAGGCGCGGAGCGCTGTCGGCGATCCAGCCGGCCGCTGCGGCGCGCATCAGGCGGCCGATCTCGCGCAGCGTCACGGTCCGACCCTTTCGGCTTTCAGAACTGCAGGAACGTCAGCCCGAAGCCGACGCTCGACTGGCGGAAGTTGTAGTCCGTCAGCGTCTCGCCGTAACCGGTGAAGGCCTGCACGTACCAGCGCAGGCCGTTGGGCTGGTCGTCGTAGACGGGCCAGCTCCACTCGAGCTGCAGCGAGCCGCGGTCGAGCCGGCGCAGCGTGCTGCGGTACTGCAGCGACGCCGTCGCCAGCCCGGGCGTCCAGTTCAGCTGCAGCTCGGCGCGCCCGCGGTAGCTGGTGAGGTCGGGGTTGTTGTCGTCGGCGAGGTCCTCGGGCAGGCGGCGCAGCACGCGCGCGAGCAGCGCGACATCGCCGCGCTCGATGCCGGCGCCGAGCCAGACGCGGTTCCAGCTGCGCGACAGCGGATCCGACTGGCCGTTGGACTGGTGCGTCAGCCCGAGGCTCGCGTAGCGCCAGTGCCAGCCCCCCGGCAGCGCGCGCAGCCCGGCCGGCACCGGCACGACGTAGATCGCCTCGGGCTCGTAGTCCGTGTTGCGGAACGGCGAGGATGCCGCCGGATTCCACACCTGCCACAGCGACTGCTGCGTGAACGCGAACCACAGGTCGGCGTTCGGCAGCACGAGGCTCTGGACGACCTTGGTGCGCAACGAGAGCTGGATCTTGGCCTCGTAGCGCCGGTAGTCGCCCAGCGGCACGGCGGCCTGCGTCGGCGACTGCGGCGCGGTGTTGATGCGCGACGTGAGGTGCACCGGCAGGATGTAGTTTCCGCGATAGCCGACGAAATTGAACACGCCGCGCTTGTCGCCGCGCTCGAGCTCCCAGTAGCGCGACAGCAGGCTGCCCGAGCCGGCGGGCGGCGGAGGCGCCGTGTCGGCCGGGGCCAGCGCGCTCGTTGCCGGCACGATGCCGGGCGGCACGGCGGGCGGCGGCGGAGGCGCCCGGCCGGCGAGGCGGTCGTAGCAGGCCAGGCGGTCGTGCGACGCGGCGATCAGCGCGCAGCGCGCCAGCTCGTCGGTGGGCGCCGGCGGGCCGACGGTCTGCGCGCGTGCCGCGGCGCACGCCAGGGCGGCGCCGGCGGCGGCAGCAGCAGCAGCAGCGAAGAGCGTCGGGCGGGGCGTCATGCGGCGGCGAGTCGACGGCGGCGGAATGTCGCGCCATCGTAGCCGCGCCGCCTCACGACGGCAGCATCACGCCCGACCCGGTGCCCGCGACGACGGGCTCACAAAGCCGCAGGCGTCGCCATCAGCTTGCGCACGAAAGCGCGCGCCAGCGCGTCGGCCGCGGCGGCGTCGCGCAGGTCCGATTGCACCGGCGTGCGCACGCTGGCGACGATCTCGCCGGACAGGCTCTTGAACCCGCCGATCATCGAGACCTCGGGCCCGGTCGCAGCCAGCTCGATCTCCAGCAGGTAGCCGGCCGCGCCCTTGAGCCCGTCGTATTCGGTGTCGCCGCCCTTGCCCTTGGCGGCGAGCGCACGCTCGACCACCGACGGGTCGACCAGCTTGACGCGCACGCGCTGCAGCTCCTGCAGCAGCGAGTGCTCGACGAGGCGCACCACCGGATCGCGTTGCTGCAGCGAGGCGCGCGGCGCCTTGCGCTCGAGCGCGATCGAGAGATTCCCGGTCTCGCTCTTGCCGCCGGCGTGCTTCTCGCTGGCGATCATCAGGCGCGCACTGCCGTCCCAGCCGGCCGGCAGCCGCTCGAGCCGGCGGTCGAAGAACAGCGCCACCGCGGGGCGACCCTGCTTGGCATACCAGTCCTGCAGCGTCGAGCCGGCCGGCGCGGCGGCATGCAGCGAGCCGGTCTCGCCCACGTCGCCGGCATACGGCGCGACGGGCTGGTGCGGCGCCACGATGCCGGGTTCGACCGGCCTGGGCAGCATGCGTTCGAGCTCGAACGGCTGCGCGTGCGCGTGAGCGCCGGCGAGCGACAGTGCCGCGCCGACGGCGGCGGCCGCGGCGAGTAGGGAGCCGCGCATCAGCGGGCCTCCCGGATCTCGACGAGATAGTGGGCCACCTGCGCGGTCAGCGTCGAGCTGCCCTCGTAGACGCCCACGCCGTTGGCGTCGAGCACGACGCGCTGCCAGGCGCTGGTCTTGTCGACGGGCGCATAGCCGTTGTCGTAGAAGCTGACGCGCGCCTCGATCACCTGTGTGAAGTCGGTGCGGTTGCGCAACTGCGCGATCACCTTCAGCGTGCCGGTCGGCGTGCGCCGCGACCCCTGGCTCTCGACGGCGATCTTGCCGGCCTTCACGCCCTGCAGGCTGCGGTCGAGGACCACGACCTGGTCGTACTGGATGCGCGCATCGGGCGCGAGCTTGTCGTCGACACGCTGCGCGAGCCGGGCGCCTTCGGTGAAGGGCTGTGCACAGCCGACGAGCAGCGCGGCCCCTGCGAGCGCGACGGAAAGGGAAAGTCTTTTCATGGAGGCGTCCTCGGTTCGATTCATCGGCGGGTCTTGATCCACACCAGGCGGCGGCCCTTCGGGTCGGTCCATTCCTGCCGCGCCAGCTCGTCGCTGGCCACCGGCCGGCCGGCCTCGTCGAGCAGCCGCACGTCGCCGAGCGGCGCGGCGCCGGCGCCGAGCGTGGCCACGTGCAGGCTCTCCGGCAGGTTGGCCCAGTAGCGCACGTCGGCGCGCGGCTTCACGTTGGCGGAGACCAATGCGACGATCGCGCCGGCCGCGGCCACCCCGCCGAGCGCGCGCCCCGCGCCGCCGTCGAGCGCGGCGTTGAGCAGCGCGCCTTCGCTGGCCAGCGTCGCGGCGGCCTCGCCGACGGCACCGGTGGCCTTCTGGAAGCTGACCTTGCCGTCGATGATGCGGTCGATCGCGCGCGTGCCGCGGTGCGTCGCCTGCACGTACAGATCTTCCATCGCGAACGGCCGCAGCGCCCCGTCGCCTTGCGCGATCTCGATGCGCTTCTCCGGCGTGCGCCTGGCGCGCCGGTAGACGATCTCGTGGTTGCCGACGCCGTCGCCGACCTTGCGCGGCGCGCCGGCCAGCTCGGCGATCACCAGCGTGTCGGCGTCGGGCGAGGGCGGCGTCCAGTCGTGCCGGTGTTTGGACACCTCGGCGTAGGCCTCGGCGGCCTGCGCGCCGTCGCCGAGCAGCTGGCTGCACCAGCCGTCGAGGAACATGAGCGTCGCGAAGCCGGAGCGATAGCGCTGCTCCTCGGCGAACGAGCTCTGCATCAGCGCGCTGCGGAACGACGCGCGCGCGTTCTCGTAGTCGGCCTCGGTCAGGTAGACGAGACCGCGGTAGTAGAACGCCATCGCGCGTTCGTAGGGCTCGCCCTTGAAGTCCTTGGCGCCCTCCTCGTACCACAGCGAGCGCGCCTTGGCCGCGCCCTCGGCGCTGGAATACACGCTCTCGATCGCTTCGAGCGCCTCGTCGAGGTGGCGCGCCGAGGCCTCGAGCTGGGCCTCGCGCAGCGCCGCGACGCCCGCCTGGAGCTGATGGAGCGTGCGGTCCTTCGGCTCGGCGCGCGTCAGCGCGGCCTCCGATTCGGCCAGCGTGTGCGCCCGCGCGGGTGCCGCCGCAAGCGCGGCGAGCGCGCACGCGACGAGCAGCGCGGCCGCCGGGCCGTGGCGCCGCTCAGCGGTACACCACGTCATCCTGCGCTTCCTTGCGGAACTCGTACAGGCCGCTCCAGGCGATGTTGCCGTACTCGAGGTCGACCAGCTCGAAGGTGATCTGGTGGTAGCGCGACACAGTGCCGTTCTTCGTCGACGCGGCGTCCATCGAGACGATGCGCCCGCCGAGGCGGAAGTCGGCGCCGGCCTGCGCCCGCGTCGAGCGGATCGTGCCGGCGTCGGCGCCGCCCTCGCGCTTCAACTCGCGCTCCTTGGCGACCATGTCGCCGTAGTGCCGGCCGAGAAAGACCATGCGGCCGGCGGCAGAGCGGTTGAGTTCGACGCGCAGGCGGTCGGTGATCGCGTTCTTGTTGATGCGCGAGCTGCTGTCGTTGCTGAAGTAGGCCGAGTCGACGATGATGCGCGGCGCCTTCGCGCGGCCCGCGATCTCCGGTGTCGCGAGAATGTCGCGCAACATCTGGTCGGTCATCGAGATCACGTCCTGCGACTCGACGCCGACGCCGGCCACCTTGCTGGAGGTGGTCGCCGCGTCGGCATAGACGGTCTTGCGCCCGGCGCTGTTGTCCAGCCCCGAGTTGACGGTGGCGCAGCCCGACAGTGCGAGCCCGGCTGCGACAGCGGCCAGGCGGACGGGGAAACGAATGGCGTGCAGCATGGCAATGCGCTCAGCGGGTCGCGCGCGACGCCGCGGCGATGGCCGGGAAGTACGCCGACTTCAGATCGGGGTAGATCTTCTGCGTCAGGTCCAGCACCTCGGCGTAGTCCTTGTGGCTGGAGTTCTTCGCGTACATGTAGACGGCGAGTTCGTTGACGCTGTTGAACGACAGGTCGGAGTTCGCCTTGATGAATTCCTCGCCGCCGACCATCTTCAGCGCGACCTGGCGGCCCACCGACTCGCCGACGCTCTGTCCGATGAAGCCGCCGACGAACGGAATGTTCTCGGCCAGCTTGGCGCCGGCCTGCGCGCCGATGAAGCCGCCGACGCCGGCGCCGGTGCTGGCGGCGCGGCCCTTCTCCACCCACGGCGCGACCGTGCCGTCTTCGGTGTAGGGCGACATGTACTTGCCGCTGTTGCCGATGATCGGTTCGGGGGCCTTGATCGCCATCGGCGCGGCGAGCTGCGGCGCGCTGGCGCAGGCGCCGAGGGTCACGGCAAGGGCCAGGATCGTCAGGGTCTTCTTCATCATCTCGCTGAAGGGTTGGACAGTGAGAAGATGTTCGGAGCGAGGTCCGGGCGCGCGTATCGACCGAACGGCCGATAAGCGGCAGATGCGGCGTGAAGCGCGTCACGCGAGCGGCGACGGCGTGCGGCGCATGGCGCCGATCAGGCAGCACGCGCTGCGCGTCGACTTCGAGAACGGCAGCCGTCGCGCGCCTGAACCCGATGTGTCATCGGTGATCGGCCCGGTGCCGATCACCTGCTCGCCAGCTGCGCCGGTTGCGCGAGCATTTCGCCGTCAGGATCTGCCTCATCGCCGGTTGCCGCTCTATGCTTGCGGTGGCGGTGGCCTCGGAGCTGCCGTGATGGGAGCCCCTTCGTGTTCGATCGCAACGAAACCCTCGAAGCCGCGCGCGAGCGCAATGTGCGCGACGCGCTGGCCGAAGACGTCGGCCGCGGCGACTGGACGGCGCAGCTCGTGCCGGCCGGCCGGCGCGCGCGCGCCCACGTCGTCGCCAAGGAGGAGGCCGTGCTGTGCGGCCGGCCGTGGTTCGACGCCTGCGTTCTCGCGCTCGATCCCGGCGCGCGCATCGAGTGGGCCTGCGACGAAGGTGCGGCGCTGGCCGCCGGCACCGTCGTCTGCCGCCTCGAGGGCGACGCGCGCGCGCTGCTGTCGGCCGAGCGCTCGGCGCTCAACTTCCTGCAGCTGCTGTCGGGCGTCGCGACGACGACGCGCGACTACGTGGCGGCGATCGCCGGCGTGTCGCCCAATCCCAAGGGCTGCGTCGTGCTCGATACGCGCAAGACGCTGCCCGGCCTGCGCCAGGCGCAGAAGTACGCTGTGCGCACGGGCGGCGGCAACAACCACCGCATGGCCTTGTGGGACGGCATCCTCATCAAGGAGAACCACATCGCGGCTGCCGGCGGTGTGACGGCGGCGCTGCGCGCGGCGCAGGCGCTCGAAGCCGGCGTCATGATCCAGGTCGAGGTCGAAAGCCTGACCGAGCTGGAAGAGGCGCTCGTCGCCGGCGCGGCCAGCGTGCTGCTCGACGACTTCACGCTCGCCGACATGCGGCTGGCGTGCCAGCTCAACGCCGGCCGCGCGCTGCTCGAAGTCTCGGGCGGCGTCGACCTCGACGCGATCCGCGCCATCGCCGCCACCGGCGTCGACCGCATCTCCAGCGGCAAGCTGACGAAGGACGTGCGAGCGATCGACTATTCGATGCGCTTCATGGATTGACGACGACACCCCGCTCGCCGAGAGGGTGCGGGCCTGGCTTGGGGCGGCCGGCGCGCTTCCTCAGCTCTGCGAGATCAGCTCGAAGTGCTCCACCTGCGGCGGCGCCGCGAAGTACGGGCCGACGATGGCGCGCCATTCGGCGAACGCCGGCGAGCCGCGGAAGTCGACGGTGTGGTTCTCGAGCGTCTCCCAGCGGATCATCAGCAGGTAGCGCTCGGCAGACTCGATCCCCTTGTGCACCTGGTAGCCGCGAAAGCCCTTCGCCTTGGCGATCACGGTCTCGACGCCGCGCTCGATGGCGGCGTCGAACTCGGCACCCGTGCCGGGCCGGATGCGGATGTCGGCCAGCTCGAGGATCATGGATCGCCTCCTCAGACGCGCTCGACGATCAGAGCGATGCCCTGGCCGACGCCGATGCACATCGTGCACAGCGCATAGCGGCCCTGGATGCGGTGCAACTGGTTGACGGCCGTCGTCACGAGCCGCGCGCCGCTCGCGCCCAGCGGATGGCCGAGCGCGATCGCGCCGCCGTTGGGGTTGACGCGCGCGTCGTCGTCGGCGAGGCCGAGGTCGCGCAGCACGGCCAGGCCCTGCGCGGCAAAGGCCTCGTTGAGCTCGATCACGTCCATCTGCGCGAGCGTGAGGCCGGTGCGCTCGAGCAGCTTGCGCGTCGCCGGCGCCGGGCCGATGCCCATGATGCGTGGCGCCACGCCGGCCGTCGCCATGCCGACGATGCGCGCGCGCGGCGTCAGGCCGTGGCGCGCGGCGCCGCCTTCGCTGGCCAGCAACAGCGCGCAGGAACCATCGTTGACGCCCGACGCGTTGCCGGCCGTCACGCTGCCGTCGGGCTTGACCACGCCCTTGAGCTTGGCGAGCGCTTCGAGGCTGGTCTCGCGCGGGTGCTCGTCCTTGGCGACGACGACGGGGTCGCCCTTCTTCTGCGCGATCACGACGGGCGTGATCTCGGCATCGAAGAAGCCGGCCTTCTGCGCCGCCACGGCCTTGAGCTGCGAGGCCAGCGCCATGCGGTCCTGCGCGGCGCGCTCGATGCGGTAGTCGACGGCGACGTTCTCGGCCGTCTCGGGCATCGAGTCGGTGCCGTACTGCTCCTTCATCAGCTTGTTGACGAAGCGCCAGCCGATCGTCGTGTCGTAGACGGCGTTGCTGCGTGAGAACGCGCTCTCGGCCTTGGGCATCACGAAGGGCGCGCGACTCATGCTCTCGACGCCGCCGGCGATCATCAGCTCGGCGTCGCCGCAGGCGATGGCGCGCGCCGCGCTGCCGACGGCGTCCATGCCCGAGCCGCAGAGCCGGTTGATCGTCGCGCCGGGCACGACCTGCGGCAGGCCGGCCAGCAGCGCCGCCATGCGCGCCACGTTGCGGTTGTCCTCGCCGGCCTGGTTGGCGCAGCCGTAGAGCACGTCGGCGACGGCGGCCCAGTCGACCTTCGGGTTGCGCGCCATCAACGCCTTGATCGGGATCGCCGCCAGGTCGTCGGTGCGCACCGACGACAGGGCGCCGCCGTAGCGGCCGAAGGGGGTGCGGAGGGCGTCGCAGATGTAGGCGTGGGCTTGCGTCATGGGGAATCGGTTCCGGTCGCGGGGGAGCGGGGCGGCGGCGCGGCGACGCCGGCGCCGTGGCGGCCGGCGGGCGTGACATCCTTGGCACCCGGGTCGGCCTACATCATAGGCCGCGACGCCGGTTCAAGTTGGTGGGCGCCGGCGCCGAAATAGGTCGTGTCGCGCAGCATCCGCATGCGCGCCACTGCGCCATGAGAGACAAAACGCCTGCCCACTACGTCGCCGTCGATCAGCTGGAGATCGGGATGTTCGTGCATCTCGACCTCGGCTGGCTGTCGCATCCCTTCCCGCGCAGCAACTTCCGCATCGCGACGCAGGAGCAGATCGACACGATCCGCGGCCTGGGCCTCGAGCGCGTGCGCTGGGAGCCCGACAAGAGCAGCGCCGAACGGGTGCGCGCGCCGTACGCCGACACGCCGGGCGCGACGGCGGCCGGCGATGCCGATGCCGCTGCGGCGGCCGCGCTCGCCGCGGCCGAGGCCGAGGCCGCGGCCGAGGCGGCGCGGGCACGCCGGCGCGTCGCGCTGGCCGGGCAGCGCGAGACGCTGCGGCTGTGCGAGCAGCGCTTCGCCGAGGCGGCGCACGCCTGCGCGCGCACCTTCGAGACGGTCCACGCCGATCCGGCGCGCGCGCGCGCCCAGACCGAGGCGCTGGTGCGCGGCTTCGTCGAGCACATGGCCGAGCCCGACCTGATGATCCGCACGCTGGCCGAGGCGGCCGGCGACAAGGCGGCGCAGCACGCGCTCAACGTGACCGTGATCTCGCTGCTGATGGGTCGTGCGCTCGGCCTGGCGAACGGCGACATGTTCGACATCGGCGTCGGCGCGCTGCTGCACGACATCGGCAAGGCGGCGCTGCCGGCGGCGGTGCGCCACCCCGACGACGGCCTCACGCCGGCGCAGCTGCAGGCCTACCAGCAGCACGTCGCGCACGGTATCGCCGCGGCGCGCAGGATGGAGCTGGCGGCCGGCGCGCTCAGCGTGATCGGTCAGCACCACGAGCACGCCGACGGCAGCGGCTTCCCGCTCAAGCTCAACACCGACCGCATGTCGATCGGCGCGCGCATCGTCGCCCTCGTCAACCGCTACGACAACCTGTGCAATCCCAACGTCGGCTGGAAGGCGCTCACGCCGCACGAGGCGCTGTCGCTGATGTTCGCGCAGGGCAAGAACAGCTTCGACACCGCCGTGATGGGCGTGTTCATCAAGATGATGGGCATCTATCCGCCGGGCTCCGTCGTGCAGCTCACCGACGACCGCTTCGCCGTCGTCGTCGCCGTCAACTCGAACCGGCCGCTGAAGCCGCGCGTGCTCGTGCACGACGCCACCGTGCCGCGCGACGAAGCGCTGCTGCTCGACCTCGAGACGCAGCCGTCGCTGGGCATCCGCCGCAGCATCCGCCCGCTCGCGCTGCCGCGCGAAGTGCACGACTACCTGGCGCCGCGTCCGCGCGTCGTCTACTTCTTCGAGCCGATGCATCAGCAGCCCGAGGGCTGCGAGGCGGCGGCGTGACACACCGGCCGACGTATCCGTCGGCCGGGGGGTCGTCATGACTCCACGGCCGAGCGCCGCCGAGCTGGCGGCAATCGACGAGGCGCGGCTCGGCGCCTGGCCGGCGCTCGCAGACGCGCTGCTCGACGCCGTCTGGCTGGTCGATGCGGCGGCGCTGCAGCTGGTGCACGCCAACGCCGCCGCCGGCGAGCTGCTCGGCGTGGCGCGCGAAACGCTGCGCGGGCGCAGCGTCGAGTCGCTGGCGGCGACGCCCGAGGATCTGGCCTTCTGGCACGGCGTGCGCGCGGGCGATGCCGACGCCGAGCTGCTGTCCGACACCTGGGTGCGCCGCGCCGACGGCAGCCTGGTGCCGGTGACGCGCCGCGTCTCGCGCATCGGCGGCCACGGCCCGGCGAGCGACTTCTGGCTCGTCGCGCTGCACGACTGCAGCGCGCAGCGCGACGCCGAACGCGAGCGCGAGGCCGTCATCGCCGACCTGCGCGCCACGCTCGAATCGACGGCCGACGGCATCCTCGTCACCGACCTGGCGGGCGGCATGCGCGCCTTCAACGAGCGCTTCGCGCTGCTGTGGAGCATGCCGGCCGAGCTGCTCGCGCGGCGCGATGACGCCGCGGTGCAGGCCTGGATGCGGCGCAGCGTCGTCGACCCCGACGGCTATGCGCGCCGCCTCGCCGCCATCGGCGAGGCCACGATGCTGCAGGCCAGCGACGAGATCGCGCTGCACGGCGGGCGCGTGCTCGAGCGTGTGACGCTGCCGCAGTGCAGCGGCGGGCGGCCGGTCGGGCGCGTCTGGTCGTTTCGCGACATCAGCGACCGCCTTGCGGCGCGGCGGCGCATCGAGCAGCTGGCCCACACCGACGCGCTGACCGGTCTGCCCAACCGCCTCGCGCTGGCCGAGCGCTATGCGTCGGCGCTGGCGGCGCGTGCGCCGTTCGCCACGCTGCTCGTCGACGTCGACCGCTTCAAGCACCTCAACGACACCTTCGGCCAGCCGTTCGGCGACCGCGTGCTCGTCGAAGTGGCGGGGCGGCTGGCGCACTGCACGCGTCAGGCCGACATGCTGGCACGGCTGGCCGGTGACCAGTTCGTGCTGCTCGCCGGCGGCGCCGGCGCCGTCGAAGCTCAGGCGACGGCTCAGCGCCTGCTCGATGCGATGCAGCGGCCGTTCTCGATCGACGGCATCGGCTTCACCGTCACCTGCAGCGTGGGCATCTCGCTGCATCCGCACGACGGCGCCGACATGGATGCGCTGCTGCGTGGTGCCGACGCCGCCGTGCGCGGCCTCAAGGACGCCGGCGGCGCCGGCCAGCGCCTGCACCAGCCGGGCGACGACGTCGACCGCCGCCAGCGCATCCGCCTCGACCACGCCATGCGCCAGGCGCTGGCGCGCGGCGACTTCCACCTGCACTACCAGCCCCAGGTGTCGCTGGCCGACGGCGCCGTCATCGGCTGCGAGGCGCTGCTGCGCTGGCGCGACCCGGCGCTGGGCGACGTGTCGCCGGGCGAGTTCATCCCGGTGGCCGAGGAGAGCGGCTTCATCGTCGCGCTGGGCGACTGGGTGCTCGGCGAGGCCGTGCGCCAGGCCGCGGCGTGGCGCGCCGACGGCCTGGAGATGCCGGTGGCCGTCAACGTGTCGGCGCTGCAGTTCCAACGCTCCGACTTCGTCGAGCGCGTCGCCGAGGTGCTGCGCGGCGCCGACCTGCCGGCCGCTTGGCTCGAGCTCGAGCTGACGGAATCGATCCTGCTGCACGACGCCGACGCCGCGCTCGCGCGGCTGCGCGCGCTCGACGCACTGGGCGTGCAGCTGGCGATCGACGACTTCGGCACCGGCTATTCGAGCCTGGGCTACCTGAAGCGCTTTCCGATCCGCCGGCTCAAGATCGACCGCAGCTTCGTGCGCGGACTGCCCGGCGAGGAGGCCGACGCCGGCATCGCCCAGGCCATCGTCAACCTGGGGCGCGCGCTCAAGCTGCGCGTCGTCGCCGAGGGCGTCGAGACGGAGGCGCAGCGCCGCTTCCTGCTCGATGCCGGCTGCGACCACTACCAGGGCTGGCTTTACGCGCCCGCGCTCGACGCGCGCGCACTCGTCGAGCGGTTGCGCCGCGGCTGACACCGCGTTTTCCGGTAAATTTTCGGCAGGCAGTCCGGCCGGCGCCCACCTGGGCGCCGTCAACCACAGCGACCTCCTCTCGACGATGAGCCCTGTCAATGCCCTGCTCGAACGCAAGCTCGCCGGCTTGCAGACACCGATGGCCGTCGTGCTGCCCGGGGGCGAGCGCATCGGCGCCGCCGCCGCGCGCGTCACGCTCAAGCTCTCCGACCTGGCGTCGCTGGTGCGCATCGCCGCCGGCGAGATCGGCCGCGTCGCGCAGGACCATGTGGAGGGCCGCGTCGAGATCGAAGGCACGATGCGCGACCTGATGGCGGTGGCCACGCAGATGATCGGCCGCGACCCGACGCACGCCGAGGCGGGCGCCAAGCCGCCCGGCTGGTGGCGCGACATCGTGCGGCGCAGCCGCTCGCTGGCGCGCCACAAGCCCGACGCCGACGCCAAGCAGATCGAGTTCCACTACGACGTGTCGGACGACTTCTATGCGCTGTGGCTCGATCCGCGGCGCGTCTATTCGTGCGCCTACTTCCGCGCGCCCGAGATGACATTGGCCGAGGCGCAGGAGGCCAAGCTCGACCACGTATGCCGCAAGCTGATGTTGCGAGAGGGCGAGCGCTTCCTCGACATCGGCGCCGGCTGGGGCGGGCTGCTGTTGTGGGCCGCCGAGCACTACGGCGTGCGCGGTCACGGCATCACGCTGTCGAAGAACCAGCACGCCCACGTCAGCCGGCTGATCGAGGAGCGCGGCCTGTCGGGCCGCGTCACGATGGAGCTGCGCGACTACCGCGACCTGCCCGAGAACGAGCCCTACGACAAGATCGCGTCGATCGGCATGTTCGAGCACGTCGGGCTGGCGCAGCTGCCCGCTTATTTCGCCAAGATCCGACGCCTGCTGCGCCCGGGCGGCCTGCTGATGAACCACGGCATCACGGCCGGCGGCACGCGCAACGAGCAGCTCGGCGCCGGCATCGGCGACTTCATGGAGCGCTACATCTTCCCCGGCGGCGAGCTGCTGCATGTGTCGCATGTGCTCAAGGTGATGGCCGAAGCACAGCTCGAGGCGGTCGACGTCGAGAACCTGCGGCCGCACTATGCGCGCACGCTGTGGGCCTGGTCCGACGGGCTCGAGGCGAACCTGGAGCGCGCGCGCCAGGTCACGCGCGACAGCGTCGTGCGCGCCTACCGGCTCTACCTCGCCGGCAGCGCGATGAGCTTCGAGCAGGGCTGGATCTCGCTGCACCAGATGCTGGCGACGCGGCCGACAGGGGATGCCGCCGACGGGCCGATGCGAGGCGCACAATCGGACTATCCGTTCAACCGCAGCCACATCTACCGGTGATCTACAAGTTCAAGTCGAAGGCGGCCGGCGACGTCATCATGACGGGCCCGGCGGGCGACGAGTTGCTGCGAGCGCTGGGCCGCGCGCCGGTGCCCAAGGGCATCTTCGAGCCGGCCGACATGCCGGCGCTGACCGCGGCGATCGAGCAGGCGATCGCCGCCGACGAGCAGGCGCGCGCCGACGCCGAGGCGCAGGCCGCCGCCGAGGGCCGCACGCTGCCGCCGCGGCGCGAGGTGTCGCTGCGCCAGCGCGCCTGGCCGCTGGTCGAGATGATGCGCCGCGCACACAAGGCCGGCGAGCCGATCGTCTGGGGAGTCTGAGCAGGACGGGAGCCGACATGAAGTTGACGAGCACGAGCTGGACCAACGGCGCGCCGATCCCGGCGCGCTACGCGGCGGGCACGCTGGCCGACGACGGCACGCCGACGTTCTCCGACAACGTCAATCCGCAGCTCGCCTGGAGCGACGTGCCGGCGGGCACGAAGAGCTTCGCGCTGATCTGCCACGACTTCGACGTGCCCAGCCGCGGCGACGACGTCAACAAGCCCGACCGCGAAGTGCCGCCCGACCTGCCCCGCGTCGACTTCTTCCACTGGGTGCTCGTCGACCTGCCGGCCGGCGTGCGCGAGATCGCCGAGGGCGAGTACAGCCGTGGCTTCACGGCGCGCGGCAAGCCGGGGCCGGCCACGCTGCACGGCGCGCGCCAGGGCCTGAACGACTACACCGGCTGGTTCGCCGGCGATGCGCAGATGGGCGGCCGGTATTTCGGCTACGACGGCCCGTTCCCGCCGTTCAACGACTCGCTGGTGCACCACTACGTGTTCACGCTCTATGCGCTGGCCGTCGAGCGCGTCGCCGTCGACGGCGCCTTCACCGGCGCGCAGGTGCGCGCCGCGATCGCCGGCAAGGTGCTCGCCGAGGCGACGCACTCGGGCACCTACACGCTCAACCGCCGGCTGCGGCAGCCGCATGGCTGACGGGCGCGGCGCACCCGGCGGCGCGCCGTCCACGCCGCCGGGCGTCGAGCCGACGCGCGTCATCGCCGTGCGCCACGGCGAGACGGCGTGGAACGTCGACGCGCGCATCCAGGGCCAGCTCGACATCCCGCTCAACGACACCGGCCGCTGGCAGGCGGCGCAGCTCGCCGCGGCGGTGGCGCACGAGCCGCTGGCGGCGGTCTATGCGAGCGACCTCGAGCGCGCACACGCGACGGCGCGTTCGCTGGCGCAAGCGCGCGGGCTGCCCGTCGTCGCCGACACCGGCTTGCGCGAGCGCGCCTTCGGCAGCTTCGAGGGGCGCACCTTCGCGGAGATCGATGCTCAGTGGCCCGACGACGCGCGGCGCTGGCGGCATCGCGACCCTCACTACGGGCCGCCCGGCGGCGAGCGGCTGATCGACTTCTACGAGCGCTGCGTCGCCGCCGCGGCGCGGCTGGCGGCGGCGCACCCGGGCCAGACGATCGCGCTCGTGACGCACGGCGGCGTACTCGACTGCTGGTATCGCGCCGCAGCGCGCCTCGAGCTGCACGCCGCACGCACCTGGCAGATCGGCAACGCCGCCATCAACCGGCTGCTCTACACGCCGGCGGGCTTCACGCTGGTCGGCTGGAGCGACACGCTGCACCTCGAGCGCGCGGCGCTCGACGAGACGAGCGACGGCGCGCGCTCGACGATGGAGCGCGCGGCCTGACGACGCCGCGGCGGCCGACATGATCACGGTCGACGCCGGCGAAAGCGTGCAGGGCATCGGCACGCCGGCGCTCGTCGTCGACCTCGACGCCCTCGAGCGCAACGTCGCGCGCATGGCGGCGTTCGCGCGTGAGCGCGGCCTGCGCCTGCGCCCGCACGCCAAGACGCACAAGTGCGCCGCGATCGCGCGGCTGCAGCTCGCCGCCGGCGCCGTCGGCGTGTGCGTGCAGACGACGGGCGAGGCCGAGGCGCTGGCGGCACAGGGCATCGGCGACATCTACCTCAGCAACGAAGTGATCGACCCGGCCAAGCTCGCGCGCGTCGCGGCGCAGGCCGCGCGCGTGCGGCTGGCGATCGCCGTCGACAGCGTCGTCGGCGTCGAGCGGCTGGCGCATGCGCTCGCCACCGCCGGCGCGGCGGCCGACGTGTTCGTCGAGGTCGACGTCGGCCAGGGCCGCTGCGGCGTGCCGCCGACGCAGGCCGGCGCGCTGGCGCACCAGGTCGTCGCGCACGGCCTGCGCTTCGCCGGGCTGCAGGCCTATCACGGCGGCGCGCAGCACCTGCGCGGCGCCGCCGAGCGCGAGCGCGCCGTCGCGCACGCCGTCGCGCTGGCGCGCGCAGCCCAGGCCTCGGTGACGGCGGCCGGGCTGGCGTGCCCGCTCGTCACCGGCGCGGGCAGCGGCAGCTTCGTGCACGAGGCCGCCAGCGGCGTCTACGGCGAGCTGCAACCCGGCTCCTACGTCTTCATGGACCGCGACTACGC
This sequence comes from Burkholderiaceae bacterium, assembly GCA_048500255.1. Taxonomy (GTDB): domain Bacteria; phylum Pseudomonadota; class Gammaproteobacteria; order Burkholderiales; family Burkholderiaceae_C; genus JAMHWF01. The sequence goes on from JASNYH010000003.1 coordinate 41,368, forward strand.
CGACAACGAGCCGACGCCCGGAGCGCCGGCGTTCGAGCACGCACTGTTCGTGAAGTGCCAGGTCATGAGCCGCGGCGCGTCGCACGCCGTCGTCGACGCCGGCCAGAAGGTGCATGCCGTCGACAGCGGCCCGCCGCGCGTGTGGCAGCGCAGCGACCTCGAGTACGTCGACGGCGGCGACGAGCACGGCATCCTGCGCGCGCCGCGCCGCGATGCGCTGCCGGCGCTCGGCGAGACGCTGTGGCTGGTGCCGGGCCACTGCGACCCGACGGTCAACCTGCACGACCGCATGGTGGCCGTGCGCGGTGGGCTCGAGCATGGCATCGTCGAGGCCGTGTGGCCGGTCGATGCGCGCGGCTGCAGCGGCTAGGGTCAACCCCTTGAGGGCTTACCCGCGAGAGGCGCCGCGTGGCCTCGACACCGTCGAACTCGCTGCCTAGACTGACTCGTCGTTCCACAAACCGAACCCGGTTCAGCCTGCTGAACGGGACCCGGCGGCCGGCGCACGGTGCGCCGTCTCTCGAAACCTCCCGCATCGCATGTTCCAGGCCCGATCGACGCTCGCTCGCGTGTCCTCGGCGCGCTCCGGCCCGGCGCCGGCACCCTCGCGCGGCGGGCCGGCGCTGGTGCCCGCGCTGTCGCGCGCCCTGACGCTGCTCGACCGGCTCGCCGAGCAGCGCGAGCCGATGAGCCTGGCGCGGCTGGCCAGCGAGCTGGCGTTGCCCAAGAGCAGCGTGCACGGACTGTGCAGCACGCTCGTCACGTTCGGCTATCTGCAGCGCCAGTCCGACGGTGCCTACCAGATCGGACCGCGCGTGATGGGATTGGCGGAGGCCTTCGTCGCCGGCACCGACGTGGCGCAGGAGTTCAACGCGCTCTGGAAGGACGTCGGCGCCGCGCCCGACGAGACCTTCGTGCTGTCGGTGCTCAGCGGCACCGACGTCGTCTACCTCGGCGTGCGCACCGGCGCGCGCCCGCTGGGTCTGTCGTTCAACGTCGGCATGCGTCTGCCGGCGCATCTGGCCGCCACCGGCAAGGCGATGCTGGCGCACCGCCCGGCCGAGTTCGTGCGTCGCCTGTACGCCGGCCGGGCGCTCATGCGCATGGCCGGCGGCGGCGCGGCGACGTCGGCCGAGCTCGCAAGCGAGCTCGCCCAGGTGCGTGAGCGCGGCTACAGCATCGACGACGAGACGATCCGCCCCGGCGTCTATTGCGTGGCGGCGCCGGTGTTCGATGCCGCCGGCCAGGCGGTGGCCGGCGTCGGCATGTGCAGCCACAAGACCTCGCGCAGCACGACGCGCGCCGGCATCGCGAGCCACCGTGACGCCGTGCGCGAGGTGGCGCGGCTGCTGTCTCAGCGCATCGGCGCGCCGTCGCCGTCGCCTGCCGTCGCGGCGCTGCCGCGCGCGGCGAAGAAGGCCCGCGCATGAGCGAGGTCATTCTCGAGACACGCCAGCTGACGAAGGAGTTCAAGGGCTTCGTCGCCGTCAACCGCGTTGACCTTCGCGTGCGCCGCGGCACCATCCACGCGCTGATCGGCCCCAACGGCGCCGGCAAGACGACGTGCTTCAACCTGCTGACGAAGTTCCTGACGCCGACGTCGGGCACGATCGTCTTCGACGGCACCGACATCACGTCCGAGTCGCCGGCGCGCATCGCGCGCCGCGGCGTGATCCGGTCGTTCCAGATCTCGGCCGTGTTCGCGCACCTGACGGTGCTCGAGAACGTGCGCGTCGCGCTGCAGCGCGCGCTCGGCACGTCGTTCCACTTCTGGAAGCCCGAGCGCACGCTGCACGGTCTCAACGGGCGCGCGCGCGAGCTGCTCACCGAGGTCGACCTGGAGAATTACGCGGACGTGCCGGCCGTCGAGCTGAGCTACGGCCGCAAGCGCGCGCTCGAGATCGCCACCACGCTGGCGATGGACCCGAAGCTGATGCTGCTCGACGAGCCGACGCAGGGCATGGGGTTGGAGGACGTCGACCGCGTGCGCCAGCTGATCAAGCGCGTGGCGGCCGACCGCACCGTGCTGATGGTCGAGCACAACATGAGCGTCGTCGCCAGCATCGCCGACACGATCACCGTGCTGCAGCGCGGCGCCACGCTGGCCGAGGGTCCGTATGCCGAAGTGTCGAAGAATCCGGCGGTGATCGAGGCCTATATGGGCAGCGCGACCGTCGAACTGAAGGGCGCCCACTGATGGCCCACGCCCGAAGCGTCTTCGGCGCTCCCCCTCGAGGGGGCGCTGCCGGCGGACCGGCAAAGCCGGATCCGCAGCAGCCGACCGGTCAGGCCGTTGTGCTCGGTACGGTGGAGCATCCGAGATGACGGGTACTCATTTCCTCGAGGTCCGCGACCTTCACGCCTGGTACGGCGAGTCGCACGTGCTGCACGGCGTCGACTTCCACGTCGACGAGGGCGAGGTCGTCACGCTGCTCGGGCGCAATGGCGCCGGCCGCACGAGCACGCTGCGCGCCATCCTCGGCCTGACGGGCAGCCGCAAGGGCTCCGTGCGCGTACGCGGCCAGGAGACCGTCACGCTGCCCACGCACCGCATCGCACGGCTGGGCATCGGCTATTGCCCCGAGGAACGCGGCATCTTTTCGAGCTTGTCGGCCGAAGAGAATCTGATGCTGCCGCCGACTCTGTCCGGCGGCGGCATGACCGTCGCGCAGATCTACGAGATGTTTCCGAACCTGCGCGAGCGCGCGTCGAGTCAAGGCACTCGGCTGTCCGGGGGCGAGCAGCAGATGCTGGCCGTCGCGCGCGTGCTGCGCACCGGCTCGAGGCTGCTGCTGCTCGACGAGATGTCGGAAGGGCTCGCGCCAGTGATCGTGCAAAAGCTCGCCGAGATGGTCGTCGCGCTGCGCAAGCAGGGCTACACGATCGTGATGGTCGAGCAGAACTTCCGCTTCGCCGCGCCGTTGGCCGACCGCTTCCTCGTGATGGAGCACGGCCGCGTGATCCAGCAGTTCACGCAGGCCGAGCTGCCCGCGCGCAGCGCGCAGCTGCACGAGTACCTCGGCGTCTGACCCGCATGTCCCCCGTGTGTCCCTTGTCTTCCACCGACTGGAGGTTGTGATGAAACTGAAGAGACTCTCCGCTGCCTGCACGCTGGCTCTGGCCGCGATGTTCGGCGCCAGCGCTCCGGCGCAGGCCCAGATTTCGGGCGACGCGATCCGCATCGGCATCATCACCGACATGTCGAGCGTGTATGCCGACCTCGACGGCCAGGGCGGCGTCGAAGCGATCCGCATGGCGATCGCGGATGCCGGCGGCGCGGTCAACGGCAAGAAGATCGAGGTGCTGTTCGCCGACCACCAGAACAAGGCCGACATCGCCGCTGCCAAGGCGCGCGAGTGGTTCGACACGCAGGGCCTGGACATGCTGATCGGCGGCACCAACTCCAGCACCGCGCTGGCGATGGCAAAGGTCGCGGCCGAGAAGAAGAAGCCCTACATCGTCGTCGGCGCCGCCTCGTCGGCGCTGACCAACGACCAATGTTCGCCCTACACGGTGCACTGGGCCTATGACACGGTGGCGCTGGCCAAGGGCACCGGCAACGCCGTCGTGAAGGCAGGCGGCAAGTCCTGGTACTTCCTGACCGCCGACTATGCGTTCGGCCACGCGCTGCAGAACGACACGTCGAACATCGTGAAGGCCGCAGGCGGGACGATCGTCGGCGCGGTCCGCCACCCGCTCAACGCGAGCGATTTCTCGTCGTTCCTGCTGCAGGCGCAGTCGAGCAAGGCACAGATCCTCGGCCTCGCGAACGCCGGTGGCGACACCATCAACTCGATCAAGGCAGCCAACGAATTCGGCATCACGAAGTCGATGAAGCTCGCGGGCCTGCTCGTCTTCATCAACGACATCCATTCGCTCGGCCTGAAGACGACGCAGGGCATGTACCTGACCGACAGCTGGTACTGGAACTCCAATGCCGAGACGCGCGCTTGGGCCCGCCGCTTCTTCGACAAGATGAAGCGCATGCCCTCGTCGCTGCAGGCGGCGGACTTTTCGGCGGCGACGCAGTACCTGGCCGCCGTGAAGGCGACCGGCACCGACGACGGTGACAAGGTGCTCGAGCAGATGCGCAAGACGAAGATCAACGACGTGTTCGCCAAGGGCGGCTTCATCCGCGCCGACGGCCGCATGGTGCACGACATGTACCTGATGCAGGTCAAGTCGCCGGACAAGTCGACCGAGCCCTGGGACTACCTGAACATCGTCGAGACGATCAAGGGCGAGGCCGCGTGGACGACGAAGGCCGAGACGAAGTGCGCACTCTGGAAGTGATGGCATGACGACCCCCCGCGAGCGGCTTGCCGCACCCGATCCACGCGTGGGTTCCGCCCCGCTCGGGGCGGCCCGGCGCGGGGCTTGCCCGGCCCGCTGACTCTCGGCGCGAGCGACGACGATGGAGATCTTCGGCATCCCTGCGCAGGCCTTCCTGGGCCAGCTGCTGCTCGGGCTCGTCAACGGCTCGTTCTACGCCATGCTCAGCCTGGGGCTGGCGGTGATCTTCGGATTGCTGGGCATCGTCAACTTCGCCCATGGTGCGCTGTACATGATCGGCGCCTACGTGGCCTGGGGCAGCCTCGAGTACCTCGGGCTGAACTACTGGGTCGCGCTGCTGATCGCGCCGCTCGTCGTCGGTGCGCTCGGCGTGGTGATCGAGCGCACGCTGCTGCGCCAGCTCTACCGCATCGATCCGATCTACGGTCTGCTGCTGACCTTCGGGCTGGCCCTGATCGCCGAGGGCGTGTTCCGCGACCAGTTCGGCGTCTCGGGCCAGCAATACCCTGTACCCGAACTGCTGCAGGGCGCGACGAACCTCGGCTTCATGGTGCTGCCCAACTATCGCGCCTGGGTCGTGTTCGCGTCGCTCGTCGTCTGCTTCGGCACCTGGTTCCTGATCGAGCGCACGCGGCTCGGCGCCAACCTGCGCGCCGGCACCGAGAACCCTGCGCTCGTGCAGGCGTTCGGCATCAACGTGCCGCTGATGGTGATGCTCACCTATGCCGGCGGCGCCGGTCTCGCGGCCATCGCCGGCGTGCTCGCTGCACCGGTGATCCAGGTGACGCCGCTGATGGGCAGCAACCTGATCATCGTCGTGTTCGCCGTCGTCGTGATCGGCGGCATGGGCTCGATCCTCGGTTCGATCCTGACCGGGCTGGTGCTCGGCCTGATCGAGGGCCTGACCAAGGTCTTCTATCCCGAGGCGTCGAACATCGTCGTGTTCGTGATCATGGCGATCGTGCTGATGATCCGGCCGGCGGGGCTGTTCGGCAAGGAGAAATGATGACGAACGACGATCGCGCCAGCCGCTGGACCTGGCTTGCCGGCCTGGCGCTGCTGGCCGCCGCGCCGTTCATCGGGCTGTATCCCGTCTTCATGATGAAGGCGCTGTGCTACGCGATCTTCGCCTGCGCCTTCAACCTGCTGCTCGGCTATACCGGCCTGCTGTCGTTCGGACATGCGGCCTTCATGGGATCGGCGGCCTACGTCACCGGCTGGATGGTGCGCAGCGCCGGCTGGTCGCCCGAGCTGGGCGTCGTCGCGGGCACGGCGTTTGCGGCGCTGCTCGGGCTCGTGGTCGGCGCGATCGCGATCCGCCGCGAGGGCATCTACTTCGCGATGATCACGCTGGCGATGGCGCAGATGGTCTACTTCATCTGCCTGCAGGTGCCGTTCACCGGCGGCGAGGACGGCCTGCAGGGCGTGCCGCGCGGCAAGCTGCTCGGCCTGCTGCCGCTGAACGACGACGTCGTCATGTACTTCGTCGTGCTGGCGGTGTTCGTCGGCGTGTTCCTGTTCATCATGCGCGTCGTGCACTCGCCGTTCGGCCAGGTGCTCAAGGCGATCCGCGAGAACGAGCCGCGCGCCGTCTCGCTCGGTTACGACGTCGCTCGCTACAAGCTGCTCGCCTTCGTGCTGTCGACCGCGCTGGCCGGGCTCGCCGGCTCGCTCAAGACGCTGGTGCTCGGCTTCGCCACGCTGTCGGACGTGCATTGGTCGCTGTCGGGCGAGGTCGTGCTGATGACGCTGCTCGGCGGCATGGGCACCTTCGCCGGCCCGGTGCTCGGTGCCTTCACGATCATCGGCCTGCAGAACTTCCTCGCCGACCGCGTCGGTTCGTGGGTCACGGTGATCATCGGCGGCATCTTCGTCGTCTGCGTCATCGCGTTCCGCCGCGGCTACGTCGGCGAACTGCTCGCCTGGCGCGCGTTGCGGCGCAAGAACGCGGGCTGAGTCAGCTGCTGCCGCCGCCGGCCTCGCGCGGCGCCGCTGCGTCGCTCGCGATGCGGCCGTCCACCAGTTCGACGATGCGGTCGCAGCGCGCCGCCATGCGCGGGTCGTGCGTGACGACGAGGAACGACGTGCCGGCGTCGGCGTGGATGCGGCGCAGCAGCGCGAACACGTCGTCGGCCGACGCGGTGTCGAGGTTGCCGGTCGGCTCGTCGGCGAGCACCAGTGCCGGCTCGAGGACGAGGGCGCGCGCGATCGCGACGCGCTGCTGCATGCCGCCCGAGAGCTGCGACGGCCGCTTGTCCATCGCGGTGCCCAGCCCCACGGCGTCGAGAAGCGCGCGGGCGCGCTCGGCGACGCGGCGGCGCACTCGGCCGTCGCGCGCCAGCGCCGGCAGCGTCACGTTCTCGAGCGCGCTGAACGCCGGCAGCAGGTGGTGGAACTGGAACACGAAGCCGAACGTCGAGCGGCGCAGTTCGGTCAGGCCGTCGTCGTCGTGGTCCTGTACCGCTCGGCCGGCGATGTCGTAGCGGCCGCTCGTCATGCGCTCGAGCAGCCCGATGATGTTGAGCAGCGTACTCTTGCCCGATCCCGACGGGCCGATCAGCGCGGCGAACTCGCCGGCGCCGATGCGCAGGTCGACGCCGTGCAGCACTTCGGCCTCGTTGGGCTGGCCGATGTTGTAGCTCTTGCGCACTTCGGCGAGCGCGAGCAGCGGGGGCGCGGGCTGGCCATCCATCGTCGCTGCCGCTACAGCCGGATCGCCTGCGCCGGATCCATGCGCGCGGCGCGTCGCGCCGGCATCACGGCCGCCAGCACGCCGGCGACGAGCGCGATCGCCGCCACCTGCAGCGCGAGCGACGGCGGCAGCGTGATCGCGAACAGCGGCTGCCCGTCGGCGCCGCGCACGAAGCGCGTGAACACCGCCACCATGGCCCCGGCGAGCAGCACGCCGGCGACGGCGCCGACGGCGCCCACCAGCGCGCCCTGCACGAGGAAGACGCGCAGCACCTGGCCGCGCGTCGCCCCCATCGCTCGCAGGATGCCGATCTCGCGCTGCTTCTGCACGACGGAGACGACGAGCACGCTGGCGATGCCGAGCACGACGACGACGAGCACGACGACGCGGATCAGGCCGGTGCTGACGTTCTGCGCGTTGAGCGCCGAGACGAGTTGCGCATTGCTCTGCTGCCAGCTCTCGACGTCGTGCGGCAGCTGGCGCGCGAGCCGGGACGCCAGCGTCTGCGCCGCCCACACGTCGGCCAGCCGCAGGTCGATCTGTGTCGCGCCGCCCGCCAGATCGAGCAGGCTCTGCGCCTCGCGCAGCGGCACGATGACGGCGCGCCGGTTGAGATCGCGCACGCCGAGGTCGACCAGCGCCGCCACGCGCAGCGTGCTGCGCCGCGTGCCGGTGGTCAGCGCCAGCCGGTCGCCCAGGCGCAGGCCGAGGTCGTCGGCCAGCGTGGTACCGACGATGGCTTCACCCGGCTGCAGCCGCAGCGGGCCGGCGACGAGCTTGTCGCGCAGGTTCACGATGCGGTCGTAGCGCTCGATCTCGACGCCGCTCACGGCGACGGAGCGCGTCGCCTCGGCGCGCTGCGCGAGCGCCGCGCCGGCGGCCATCGGCGAGACGGCGGTGACGCCCGGCGTGCGCTCGAGCACGTCGGCGACGGCGGGCCAGTTGTCGATCGAGCGCAGGCGCTGCGCGCGCGGCTGCGTGTCGCTTGCGACCAGCGTGCCCGACGCGGGCGGCGGCGGCGCGAGCACGCGCTCTTCGCGCGGGCGCACGCTGACGTGCGCCTGCGCGCCCAGCGTCTTGGTCAGCGTGTTGCGCTGCAGGCCGTCGACGAGCGCCGAGATGTAGGCGACGACGGCGACGCCGGCAGCCACGCCGACGACGATCAGCACGCTCTGGAAGCGGCCTTCGCGCAGGAAGCGCAGCGCGACGCGCACCTCGAAGCCGAGCAGCGGCCGCATCCCTCGCCCGCCGTTCAGCGCGCCATCGCGCCCATCGGTCCGCCGCGCAGCTCGTCGCTGCGCCGGTCGGCGCCGGCGACTGCGCGCTCGGCGTCGACGACGCGCGGCTGCACGCGCTGCCCCGGCTCGGCGGCGGCATCGAGCAGCACGACGGCGCCGTCGGTCAAGCCGCTGCGCACTTCGACGCGATCGAGCGTGCGCAGGCCGAGCTGCAGCTCGCGCTCGACCGCGCGGCCCTGCTCGACGACGAGCACGCGGCCGCGCGCGTCGTCGCCGCCCGGCCGCAGCGCGCGCAGCGGCAGCAGGCGGGCGTCGGCGCGCTCGCCGGTGACGACTTCGACCGACAGCGTCATGTCTTCGCGCAGGAAGTCGGGCGCCGTGCCGTCGGGCCGCAGCCGCACCTCGACGGCGCCGCGCAGCGCGTCGACGCCCGGCGCCAGCCGCACGATGCGCGCCGCGAACGGCTGCGCCGGAAAGGCGTCGGCGACGACGCGCGCGCGCTGGCCGGGCGCCAGCATCGCGAGGTAGCGCTCGTCGACCGGCGCGACGATCTCGGTCGGCCCGTCGATCGCCAGTCGCAGCAGCGCGCGGCCCGGCTGCACGATCTGCCCGGGCTCGACATCGCGCTCGATGACGCGCCCGGGCGCCGGCGCGCGCAGCGTGGCCTGCGCGAGCCGGGCGCGCGCAAGCTCGGCGGCAGCGACGGCGGCGTCGAGCTGGGCGCGCGTGGCGGCCGTCTCGGCGCCGCGCTCGCGGTTGGCCTCGGCCTGCACGCGCGCCGCGTCGCGCTGGCTGCGCGCGACGAGCAGCGCACGCTCGGCGTCGTCGACGCGCGAGCGGCTGACGTAGCCCTGCGCGACGAGCTCGCGGGCGCGCTCGAGCTCGCGCGCGGCGACTTGCAGCGTGGCCTCGGCCTGCGCGAGCGCGGCGTCGGCGGCCGGCCGCGCGACACCCTGCTGCGCCGCCTGGCGCGCCCGCGCCTGGCGCAGCGCGGCGTCGGCCTGCGTCACGGCGGCGCGCAGTTCGTCGTCCTCGAGCTGCAGCAGCACGGCGTCGCGCTCGAAGCGGTCGCCCTCGCGCACCGCGACGCGCGCGACGCGGCCCGTCAGCGTCGGCCCGATGTCGACGCGCGCCGGCGTCTCGACGCGCGCCGTGAACTGCAGCGTGCGCAACAGCGGCCCGCGCCGCGGCTCGACGGCGTCGACCACCGGCGGGCGCGTCGTCAGCCAGGCGACCGAGGCGGCGGTGGCCAGCAGCACGGCGCCGAGCGCGAGCCGTAGGCGGCGCGCGCGTGCTCGGCGCTGCGCAGCGGGATCGACAGCCATGTCGGGGAAAGCGGCTAGTCGCCGAACAACTCGCCGGCGCGCGCCGGCGGTGCGATGCCGAGGTGGCGCCATGCCGCCGGCGTCGCGACGCGGCCGCGCGGCGTGCGCTGCAGGTAGCCCTGCTGGATCAGGTAGGGCTCGATCACGTCCTCGATCGTGCCCGGCTCCTCGCCGATCGCGGCGGCGACGTTGTCGAGGCCGACCGGGCCGCCGTCGAAGCGGTGGATCACGGCCTCGAGCAGCTTGCGGTCCATCACGTCGAAGCCGAGCGGGTCGACGTCGAGCATCGCCAACGCGCGGTCGGCCACGGGGCGCGTGACGCGGCCGTCGCCCTTGACCTGCGCATAGTCGCGCACACGGCGCAGCAGCCGGTTGGCGATGCGGGGCGTGCCGCGCGAGCGGCGCGCGATCTCGTGCGCGCCTTCGGCGTCGACCGCCACGTCGAGCAACCGGCCCGAGCGCGCGACGATGCGCGCCAGCTCGTCGGGCGTGTAGAACTCGAGCCGCGCAACGATGCCGAAGCGGTCGCGCAGCGGGTTGGTCAGCATGCCGGCGCGCGTCGTCGCGCCGATCAGCGTGAACGGCTGCAGGTCGAGCTTGATCGAGCGCGCGGCCGGGCCCTCGCCGATCATGATGTCGATCTGGTAGTCCTCGAGCGCCGGGTAGAGGATCTCCTCGACGACGGGCGACAGGCGATGGATCTCGTCGACGAAAAGGACGTCGTTCTTCTCGAGATTGGTGAGGATCGCGGCCAGGTCCTTGGGTTTCTCGAGCACCGGCCCCGAGGTCTGGCGCAGCTTGACGCCCAGCTCGTTGGCGACGATGTGGCTGAGCGTCGTCTTGCCCAACCCCGGCGGGCCGAACAGCAGCACGTGGTCGAGCGCCTCGCCGCGCTGGCGCGCCGCGCCGATGAAGATCTCGAGCTGCTCGCGCGCCTTGGCCTGGCCGACGTACTCGTCGAGCCCCTTCGGGCGCAGTGCGCGTTCGACCGCTTCCTCGTTGGGCGACGCCGGCGCCGCGCTGACGACGCGCGGCTGCTGCGCCGGGGCGAAGTCGTCGGTGCGGATGCTCATGCGCCATTATGAGAGCAGCTGCTGCACAATCGTGAGCGCCATGACCGTCCGACCGTACGCCGTGCCGATCGCGCGCCTCGCCGCGTGGGCGCTGGTCATCGGCCTGCTGCTGAAGGCGGCGGCGCCGATGCTGGCGAGCTGGGCCGCCGGCGTGCGCGGGCTCGACGTCGCCGACGTGTGCAGCGTCTACGGCGTGGCCGTCGCCGATGCGAGGCGAGCGCCGATGCCGTCGTCGCCCGGCGGCGGCTCAATGCTCGGGCACGATGCCTGCACGCTCGCGTCGTTCGCTGGCGCGGCGCCGCTGCCGTCGCAGGGCGCGATCGTGCCGTTCTCGGCACCTGAGGCGTCGCCGGGCAGCGGCCTGCCGCGCGCCGCCGCGCCACCCTGCGATGCCTGCGCGCGCTGGGTGGCGCGACTACAGCACGCGCCGCCGGTGCGCACCTGACGCTGTCCGACCCTTTCGTTCCACGGGCGCTCCGGCTTCATGCTGCCGTTGCCCACCTCTTTCGAGACCATCATGAAGTTCCATTCCCTCGTGGCCGGCCTGACGCTCGCCGTCGCCGCCACCATTTCCGTTCCCGCCACCGCCCAGTCCGCCACGGCACCGAAGATCGACCATCCCTATGCGCGCGCCACGATGCCCGGCCAGCCCAACGGCGGCGGCTACCTGAAGATCGACAATGCCGGCGGCGCCGCCGATCGCCTCGTCGCCGCCAGCGCCGACGTGTCGCGCACCGTCGAGCTGCACACGATGAAGCTCGAGGGCGACGTGATGCGCATGCGCCAGATCGACGCCATCGACGTGCCCGCCGGCCAGACGGTCGAGCTCAAACCGGGCGGCATGCATCTGATGTTCATCGGGCTGAAGGCGCCGCTGAAGGCGGGCGACAGCTTTCCGGTGAAGCTGCGCTTCGAGAAGGCCGGCGAGCGCGTCGTCGAGGTCAAGGTCGAGGCGGCCGCGCCGGCCGCCGGCGGTCACGGCCACGGCATGAAGCACTGACGCAGAGGCCGGCGCGCGCCGGCGCCTCGCGCGTCAGCGCGCAAGCGCCTTCAGCGCGAGCTTGATGCCGTCGGCTACGCCGACGTCGGCCGGCAGCGCCTTCAGCGCCGCAGCCGCCTCACGCTCGCTGTAGCCGAGCGCGATGAGCGCCTGCAGGATGTCGGCCTGCGCGTCGCTCGCCGCGTGCGCCGGCGCCGCGAGTTCGGTGCCGAGCTTGCCCTTGAGCTCGAGCAGCAGGCGCTCGGCCGTCTTCTTGCCGATGCCCGGCACCTTGACGAGCCGCGCGCTCTGCTGCGCCGAGACGGCCTGCGCCAGCTCGCCGACGCTCAGCCCGGACAGGATCGCCAGCGCCGTGCGCGGGCCGACGCCCGAGATGCGCACCAGCTGGCGGAACGTGGCGCGTTCCTCGACGGTGAGAAAGCCGAACAGCAGCTGAGCGTCCTCGCGCACGACGAGGTGCGTCAGCAGCACGACGGGCTCGCCGATCGCGGGCAGGTTGTAGAACGTGCTCATCGGCACGTCGACCTCGTAGCCGACGCCGTGCACGTCGACGAGCAACTGGGGAGGGCTCTTGCCGGCCAGCAGGCCGCTCAGGCGTCCGATCATGGACGCGCATTATTCCCTGCCGGCGCAGGGCCGCGGCGCGGCTTCAGCGGCGGAACAGGCCCAGGCGCTGCGCCTCGAGCGCGGCCTCGGCGCGCGAGCTCACGTTGAGCTTGCGATAGATCTGCTTGACGTAGTCGGCGATCGTGTGGCGCGACAGGCTCAGCTGCACGCCGATCTCGGGCAGCGTGAAGCCCTTGGCCACGCGCAGCAGCACCTCGCTCTCGCGCTCGGTGAGCTGCACGTGCGGGATCGGGTGCTCCTCGGCCTGCGTCTTGGCCTGCGCCGCGAAGTGGGCGATGACGCGGCGCGCGATCGACGGCGACAGCGGCGGCTCGCCCTGGCTGATGCGCTGCAATTGCTCGGCGATCAGCTCGCGCGGCTGTTCCTTCAGGATGTAGCCGAACGCGCCGGCCTGCAGCGCGGGGAACAGGTGCTCGTCGCCGTCGTGGATCGTGACGACGACCGACTGCGCCTCGGGCTGCGTCTCGCGCAGCCGCGCGACGACGTCGACGCCCGAGCCGTCGGGCAGGCCGAGATCGATCAGGGCGAGGTCGAAGCGCACCGCCGACACCAGCTCGAGCGCGTCGTGCACGCGGGCCGCCTCCGAGACATGGGCCTGCGGGAACACCTGCAGCACGAGCGTCTTCATCCAGGCACGGATCTCGGGCAGGTCTTCGAGCAGCAGGATGGTGTTCATGGCGCGACCTTTACAGGCGGGTACGAGACGGCGAACGATGGTAACAGCGGCCGTTGAGCGCTCGGCGCTGCGTCGCGCCGATCACAGCGGAAGCGTGAGGCGGATCACGGTTCCGTAGCCCGGACCCGACTCGACGAGACACTGGCCCTGCAACTGCTTGGCGCGGTGCTTCATGCTCGCCATGCCGTGGCCGCGGTCGAGCTTGCCGTCGAGCTCGAGAGGGATGCCGTTGCCGTTGTCCTGGATCGTGAGCACGAAGTCACCGCGCTTGACGGCTCCGTGGAAGGTGCAGCGCGAGGCGCCGCTGTGCTTGATGATGTTGCTGGTGGCCTCGCGCAGGATGCGCGTGGTCTGCACGTAGGCGCGCGCCGACAGCGTCTGCGTCGGCTCCTCGGCGGGGTTCGTCCACTCGGCCGAGATGCCCGCCTGGCCGAGCCGCGCCATCACTTCGGCGCGCCAGTCGCCGAGTGCGTCGGCCAGGCGCACCGGCTTGCCGGTCAGGCCGCGCACCGACAGGCGCATCTCCTCGAGCGCCTCGCGCGCCAGCGTCGAGATGCGGTCGTTGTCGCTGGTGTGCACGATCGTCAGCAGCTTGGCGCCGAGGTCGTCGTGCAGGTCGGCGGCGATGCGCTTGCGCTCGCGCTCCGTCACCTGCTCGACCCGCATGTCGGCGAGCTGGCTGTAGTGGCGCTCGACTTCCGTCGTCATCTCGTTGAGGCGGCGCTCGAGCATGCTGCGCCCGGCCTCGGCGGCGCCGAGCGCGCGCGCGTGTACCTGCATCATGCGCAGGCCGATCGCGATGAAGGCCGCCGGCAGCACGTAGTGCAGGGCGAGCAGCCGCGGCGGCACGACCAGCCATCGGTGCTGCGACGCGAACTCGAGCGCCACCGTCAGCGCCACGGCCGACAGCAGCACGAGCATGACCCAGAACTCCTTGCGGTGCGCGCGCCACGCGAACCACAGGTAGACCCACGAGGCGAGGACGACTTCGAGCGCCAGCAGCGCCCACCAGGCGTTGGACAGCATGAACAGGCGGTCCGGCCCGGCGATCGCAAGGCTGGCCGGCACCATCGCGCACTGCGCGAGCAGCGCGGCGTCGATCGCGCGATGCACCAGCCCGGCGTAGCGCAGCAGGAACAGCACGGCGCAGGCGGCCGCCAGCGGCACGGTCGCGCACACCAGCCACTCGACGACGGCGCTGCCGAGCGGCATGTCGCGCAGCCATTGGCGCGCCGACAGCGCGGCCCAGCCGACGGCGAGCAGGCCGAAGAACGTGAGGTGCGACAGGCGGTCGTCGAGCCAGCCCATCGCGAGCATCAGCAGCCCCAGCACGAGCATCGCGGCGCCGATGAACATCGGCAACGTGACGTTCCACCACGTTCGCCGTTCGTGGCGCGCCGCCAGCTCGCCGTGCGGCCCGAAGACGACGGCCGACAGCCCGCCGGCGCGCTGGCGCGCCGCGACGCGCTGCAGCGGCAGGCCGGCGACCTTGATGTCGAGCACGTTGCCGTGCGGGTGCAGCAGCGCGGCGGGCAGCTCGACGAGCTGCGGGTAGTAGCAGTTGCGCGTCAGCGGCTCGACGAGGCGGCCGCCGCTGTGGATCGGCTCGCCGTTGAGCTGGATCTGGTAGGCACTGCACACGCGCTCGATGTACAGCGCCTGCAGGCCGACGGCGCCGGGCGCGTCGAAGCGCAGCCGGTACCACGTCGGCGTGTCGCCCGCCTCGCCCCATTCGTCGGGCAACGCGACCGACGCGCCGCGCGCGTCGTCGGGATAGCGGTCGGCGTCGCTGCGCACGGCGTGCGCGCGGTCGAGCACCACGGCCGTGGCCGATGCCCCGAGCGGCGACGCGAGGCCCGCCACGAGCGCGAGCAGCGCCACCAGCCAGGCGCGCCACGCCCTTACGGCGCGCTCGGTACGACGATGTGCGGACGGCATGGGCGCGCATTGTGCAGGATGGGCCGCGCGGCGAGCGCGCGCCGCGGCGGCATTCGTGTACGACGGCGCGCCGCCGGCGGCGGCGCGACAATGCGGGCTCGCCTTGCCGCCCGACCCCATGACCGCCCACGCCACGGTGACCCTGCGCCACGCCTTCATCCCCGTCGACAACAATCGCCTGGCGCACCTTTGCGGCGCGCTCGACGAGCACCTGCGCAGCATCGAGGCGGCGTTCGACGTCGACATCGAGCGGCGCAACGAGTCCTTCCGCGTCGAGGGCTCGCGCCGCGCGGCGGAGGCCGCGGTGGCGTTCCTGCAGTCGCTGTACGAGCGGGCCGCGCACCCGATCGCGCCCGAGCGCTTCCAGCTCGCGCTCGTCGAGGCGACGCGGGTGCTGGCGGCGTCGCCGCGCGCGCGCCGCTCCCGCGCCGCCGCGGCGGACGCCGACGCCGCGAGCGATGGCGCCATCGTGCTGCGCACGCGCCACGCCGACCTGGCCGGCCGCACGCCGAACCAGACGGCGTACCTGCGCAACATCCTGGCCCACGACGTCACCTTCGGCATCGGTCCGGCGGGCACCGGCAAGACCTTCCTCGCCGTCGCCTGCGCCGTCGACGCGCTCGAGCGCAGCGCGGTGCAGCGCATCATCCTGACGCGCCCCGCGGTCGAGGCCGGCGAGCGGCTCGGCTTCCTGCCAGGCGACCTGGCGCAGAAGGTCGATCCCTACCTGCGGCCGCTCTACGACGCGCTGTACGACCTGATGGGCTTCGACCGCGTGACCAAGGCGTTCGAGAAGGGGCAGCTCGAGATCGCGCCGCTGGCCTTCATGCGCGGGCGCACGCTCAACCACGCCTTCGTGATCCTCGACGAGGCGCAGAACACGACGCCCGAGCAGATGAAGATGTTCCTCACGCGTATCGGTTTCGGCAGCAAGTGCGTCGTGACGGGCGATGTGAGCCAGATCGACCTGCCCAAGGGCGCGAAGAGCGGCCTCGTCGAGGCCGAGCGCATCCTGCGCCGCGTGCGCGGCATCGCGATGACGCACTTCACAGCCGCCGACGTGGTGCGCCATCCGCTCGTGGCGCGCATCGTCGAGGCCTACGATGCCGCGCGGCCGAAGGAGGTCTGATGGCGCGAGCCCGGGCGGAGCGAGCCTGATGGTACCGGCGCGCCCGGCGCTCGCGCTGTCGCTGCAGTTCGCCGATGCGACGCACCGCGAGCGGCTGCCGCGCCACGCGGTGGCGCGCTGGATCCGCGCCGCGCTCGACGCGCCGGCCGAGATCGCGGTGCGCATCGTCGGCGAGGACGAAGGCCGGCGCCTGAACCGCGAGTTCCGCGGCAAGGACTACGCGACCAACGTGCTGACCTTCGACTACCAGCGAGCGCCGCTCGTCGTCGCCGACATCGTGCTGTGCGCGCCCGTTGTCGCGCGCGAGGCGCGTGAGCGACGCGTCGACGTCGCGGCTCACTACGCGCACCTGCTGGTGCACGGCACGCTGCACGCCCAGGGCCACGAGCACGAGAGGGCGGCCGAGGCGCGGCGGATGGAAGCGCGCGAGAGCGCCGTGCTCGCGGCGCTCGGCTTCGCCGATCCGTACGCGCGCTAACTGCCGCGCGGCGCGGCGGCGCGCGCCGGCCACAGCACCGACGCGATCGCCGCGACCATCAGCGCCATCGCGGCGCCGTCCTGCCAGTACAGCGTTTCGCCCAGCGCCAGCGCGCCCGAGACGACGCCGAGCACCGGGATCAGCATCACCGACAGCGTCGACGCCACCGGCGGCAGCGAGCGCGCGATGACGAGCCAGGCCGGCTGCGCGAAGCCGAACACGCCCACCGCGTTGTAGAGAATGGCGCCCCACGCGGGCGCGCCGGGCGCGACCCAGCGCTCGCGCTCGAACGCGACGGCGAGCAGCGTCAGCAGCAGCGTCGTAATCACCGTCATCCAGAACGCGATGGCGAGCGTGGGCACCGTCATGCGCGTGCGTCGCGTCTGCTGCGTGCCCAGGCCCCACGACGCCGCCGCGACCAGCATGCCCAGCGCCGCCCACGGCGCGCCCGCGAGGTGCTCGAACTCGTGCCACAGCAGCAGCGCGACGCCGAGCCAGGCCGCCGCGACGCCGCCGAGCTGGCGCCGCGACAGGCGCTCGCGGTACAGCGCCAGGCCCCACAGCGCCGAGAACACCGGCATCGAGTAGGCGAGGATCGCGGCGCGGCCCGACGACAGCGCCTGCACCGCGAGGATCACGACGACGTGCCAGACGATCATGTTGGTGAACGCGAGCGTCGACAGCTCGCGCCACTGCGCGCGCGGCACCGTCAGCGGCGCCTTCATCAGGCGCATCGCCAGCAGCAGCGGCAGCAGGCCGAGCCACATCGACAGCGCGCGGAACGTCAGCGGCGGCAGGTGGCTGACGCCGATCTTCATGATCGGCCAGTTCAGGCCCCAGATCAGCGTGAGCACCGCGAGCAGCGCCAGGTGGCGCGGCGCGAATGTCATGCGTGCGATTCCAGGTACTTCTTGCGCCGGAAGTACAGCCCCAGGCCGATCGCGACGGCGGCCATGAGGCCGAACGCGATCCACGCTCCGGTGCTGCTGTGGATGAGCGGCAGCGCGTCGAAGTTCATGCCGAAGATGCCCGTGATCAGGTTCAGCGGCATGAAGATCGCCGTCAGCACGGTCAGCGTGCGCATGATGTCGTTGGTGCGGTGGCTCTGCGCCGAGAAGTGCATTTGCACCGCGGTCTCGGCCGACGACTCCAGGCGGCGCACGTGGCCGAGCACGCGCTCGATGTGCTCGAGCACGTCGCGCGAGCGCAGGCGCAGCAGCTCGCGCTCGCGCTGCGAGGCCGGATCGGCGGGGGCCGGCCAGTCGCCGAGTGCATCGATCCATTCCTGCATCGAACTGCGCTGGTCCTCGCAGGTGTCCTCGAGCAGGTGCAGCGCGTTGCGCGATTCGAGCAGCATCGGCCAGCTGCCGAAGCGGCCGCGCGGCGCGAACAGCTGCTGCTGCAGCTGGCCGAGCTGGCGCGTGAGCAGGCGGCGCAGCTCGAGATAGCTGTCGACCATGTGGTTGACCATGCGCAGCATCAGGTCGGCCGGGCTCGACGGCAGGCGCGCGCTGCGCGCCTCGCCGGCCTGCATCTGCTGCGCCAGGCGTTGCGCGAAGTGCTCGCGCACCAGGCAGTCGGCGGGATGCACGGTGAGCAGCACGCGGTCGAAGACGGCGAAGCCCACCGGCCGGGTGTCGATCGCCTCGAGGGCGCGCTGAGCCGCGGCGGGCGTGTCGTGCGCGTCGTCGACGAACAGGCCGGCGCTGCCGGCGCCGGCGGCGAGGCGACGGAAGATGAGCAGGTCGTAGGCCGACGTGTAGTCGAAGTGCGACGGCAGCTGGTTGCTCAGCAGGTCCGATATGTGCAGGTCGACGAGCTGCGCGCCGGTCCAGCGCTGCAGCGCGCTCTGCACCTCGGTCTGGCGCAGCTCGAACTCGCGGCGCGCGCTGCCGATCCAGACGAAGCCGTCGGGCGGCGGCGCCGCGGGCAGCTCGGCGAGCTCGGTGAACTGGTCCGGCGTGACCAGAAAGACGCGCATGGCGGGCGCCGCCGGCACCGGATCAGGCGCGGCGCATGAGGCGCGCCGCGTCGAGCGCGTAGTAGCTCAGCACGCCGTCGGCGCCGGCGCGCCGGAAGGCGAGCAGCGATTCCATCATCGCCGCCTCGCGGTCGAGCCAGCCGTTGGCGGCGGCGGCCTCGAGCATCGCGTACTCGCCGCTGACCTGGTAGGCGAAGGTCGGCACGCGGAACTCGTCCTTCACGCGGCGCACGATGTCGAGGTAGGGCAGGCCGGGCTTGACCATCACCATATCCGCGCCCTCGGCGATGTCGAGCGCCACTTCGCGCAGCGCCTCGTCGGTGTTGGCGGGGTCCATCTGGTAGACCTTCTTGTTGCCGCGCCCGAGGTTGGCCTTGCTGCCCACGGCGTCGCGGAACGGCCCGTAGAAGGCGCTCGCGTACTTGGCGCTGTAGGCCATGATCTTGGTGTGGATGAGGCCGGCGCCCTCGAGCGACTGGCGGATCGCGCCGATGCGCCCGTCCATCATGTCGCTCGGCGCGACGATGTCGACGCCGGAGCGCGCCTGCAGCAGCGCCTGCTCGCGCAGCACGGCGACGGTCTCGTCGTTGAGGATGTAGCCGCTGGCGTCGAGCAGGCCGTCCTGGCCGTGCGTCGTGAACGGGTCGAGCGCGACGTCGGCCAGCAGGCCGAGCTCGGGAAAGCGCGCTTTCAGTTCGCGCACGGCGCGCGGCACCAGGCCGTCAGGGTTGGTCGCCTCGCGGCCGTCTTCCGTCTTGAGCGCCGGGTCGATGACGGGGAACAGTGCCATCACCGGGATGCCGAGGGCGACGCACTCCTCGGCGACCGCGTACAAGCGGTCGACGCTGCGCCGCTGCACGCCCGGCATCGACGCCACGTCCTGCACCTGGTCGCGGCCGTCGAGCACGAACACGGGCAGGATCAGATTGGCCGCGTGCAGGTGATGCTCGCGCACCATCGCGCGCGTGAACTCGTCGCGGCGCAGCCGGCGAGGCCGGTGGATCGGGTACGGGGCGGGTAGGTGCAACGGCGGCTCCTGTGGCGGCGCACCGGGCCGGCGCGCGGCGCTCGCAATTCGGGGGTGCACTTGCTAAAGTAGCCGATGAATGATAGCCGCAAGGCTTTCGTTCCCTGCTTTTCCTCCCTGAGCAGGAGCTCCGGCGCGCCGACAGCGATGGAGCTTTGCGGCCCCGGTATCCAGCCGGGGCTTTTCTTTGGGCGCCCGCGATAATCGCGCGATGCTCTGGGTCAAGGCGCTGCACATCATCTTCATCGCGAGCTGGTTCGCCGGTCTGTTCTACCTGCCGCGCCTGCTCGTCAACCTGGCCGCCGTGCCGGCCGACAGCCACGCCGAGCGCGAGCGCCTGCTGCTGATGGCGCGGCGGCTGTATCGCTTCGCCAGCCTGCTGATGGTGCCGGCCCTCGGCTTCGGCCTCGTGCTGTGGCTGGCCTACGGCATCGGCCGCGGACCCGGCAACGCCTGGCTGCACGCCAAGCTGCTCGTCGTCGTCGCGACGATCGGCTACCACCACGTCTGCCGTTCGCTGCTGCGCGGCTTCGAGCAGTCGTCGAACCGGCGCAGCGAGCGCTGGTTCCGCGTCTTCAACGAAGTCTCGGTGCTGCTGTTCGCCGCGATGGTCGTGCTCGTCGTCGTCAAGCCATTCTGAGACCCGTCGTGGACGACGCCGCGCGACCCGACCGCTCCGTCGTGCCGCTGCTGTGGGTCTGGGTCGCCCTCGTCGTCTATGCCAGCCTTTATCCCTTCACGGGCTGGCGCGTGCCGGTGTCGGTGCCGGCGTCCGACTGGCTCGTGCTGGCGTGGCCGCGCCGCTGGACGACGTTCGACGCGGTGTCGAACCTGCTGGGCTACCTGCCGCTGGGCGCGCTCGGTCACGTCGTGGTGCGCCAGCACGGGCGCAGGGTCGCGTCGGCATTCGCCGTCGCCGTCGTGGGCGGCGCGCTGCTGTCGCTGTCGATGGAGGAGCTTCAGAACTTCCTGCCGCAGCGCGTGCCGTCGCGCATGGACTGGGCGCTCAATGCGCTGGGCACGGCGCTCGGCGCGGCCGTTGCCGCCGCCGCGCTGACCACCGGCGCGGCGCAGCGCTGGCGGCAGGTGCGCGAGCGCTGGCTGGTCGAGCGCAGCGGCGGCGCCGTCGCGCTGTTGCTGCTGTGGCCCGTCGGCCTGCTGTTCCCGCCGCCGCTGCCGCTGGCCACCGGCCACATCGTCGCCCAGGTGCCGCAGGCCATCGAGTCGCTGCTGGCCGGCACGAGCTGGTCGGCCTGGTTCGCCGACGGCCACGGCCTGCAGCCGCCGCCCGCGCCGTTGACGGGCGCCGAGGAAGTGCTGGCGATCGCGCTCGGCCTGCTCGCGCCCTGCCTCGTCGCCTTTTCCGTCGCGCGGCGCGGCTGGCGGCGCGGCGCGCTCGCCGCGGGCGCGATCGCGCTCGGCTTCGGTGCGACGACGCTGTCGACGGCGCTGAACTTCGGCCCCGAGCATGCGTTCAGCTGGCGCACGGCCGCCGTGTGGCCCGCCTTCGTGCTCGGCGCCACGCTGGCGGCGCTACTGGCGCTGCTGCCGCGGCGCGCCGCGGCCGGCGTCGGCCTGGTCGCGCTGACGGCGCTGGTCGCGCTGGTGGCGCGCGCACCGGCCGACCCGTACTACGCGCAGAGCCTCAACGAATGGGCGCAGGGGCGCTTCATCCGCTTTCACGGCGTCGCCCAGTGGGTCGGCTGGCTGTGGCCGTTCGCCGCCATGGTCTACCTGCTGGTGGTGCTGGCGGCGCGCGACCGCGACGGCGCGACCTGACCCCGCGCGCCGCCGGCGCGCGACCCGGCTCCTACAATGGCGCGATGACCAGCTACTACCAGCGCCACATCTTCTTCTGCCTGAACCAGCGCGACAACGGCGAGCAATGTTGCGCCGAGCACGGCGCGCAGGCCGCCTTCGACCGCTGCAAGGCGCGCGTCAAGGAGGCCGGCCTCGCCGGGCCGGGCGGCGTGCGGGTCAACAAGGCCGGCTGCCTCGACCGCTGCAAGGGCGCGCCGGTCGCCGTCGTCTATCCCGAGGCCGTCTGGTACACCTACGTCGACCAGCACGACATCGACGAGATCGTCGACGAGCACCTCAAGGGCGGCCGCGTCGTCGAGCGCCTGCTGCTGGCGCCCGACGTCGGCCGCTGAGCGCCGCCTGCGAAGCATGAACGCGCACACGCGGCGCGCGCTCGTCGCCGGCCCGGCGGGCGAACTCGAATGCGCGATCGACGAGCCGGCGGCGGTGCCCGTCGGCGTGGCCGTTGTCTGCCATCCGCACCCTCTGCACGGCGGCACGCTCGACAACAAGGTGGTGCAGACGCTGGCGCGTGCCTTCGTGCAGCTGGGCCTGCGCTGCGTGCGCTTCAACTTCCGCGGCATCGGGCGCTCGCAGGGCGCCTGGGACGAGGGCCACGGCGAGGTCGACGACGCGCTGGCGGCCGTCGCCGCGTGGCGCGATGCCGGTCTACCGCTGGTGTTGGCCGGCTTCTCGTTCGGCGGCTACGTGGCGGCCAGTGCGGCCTCGCGCCTGCCCGATGCTTCGCGGCCGTCGCGCGTCGTGCTGGTGGCGCCGGCGACCGTGAACTTCGCGACGCCGGCGGTACCAGCCGACACGCTCGTCGTGCACGGCGAGCTCGACGACGTCGTGCCGCTGCAGGCGACGCTCGACTGGGCGCGGCCGCAGTCGCTGCCGATCGTCGTCGTGCCGGGCGGCGGCCATTTCTTCCACGGGCAGCTGCCGCTGCTCAAGGACATCGTGCTGCGCGCCTGGGCGCTGCGCGGCCTCACTCTCTCGACACCCTCCTCCCGATGAAGAAGACACTGTTCGCGCTGCTCTTGTGGTGCTGGGCTTTCGTGGCCGCTGCGCAGGCGCAGCCGCTGCAGCCACCCGAGGTGGCTGCCCGGAGCTACCTGCTCGTCGACTTGACGACGAACCAGACACTGGCCGAGCGCGACGCCGACGCGCTGTCCGATCCGGCATCGCTGACCAAGCTGATGACGGCCTACCTCGTGTTCGACGCGATCCGCGACAAGAAGCTCGCGCTCGAGCAGAAGCTGCCGGTGTCCAAGCGCGCCTGGGCCGAGCGCAAGGGCGGCGGCTCGCTGATGTTCATCGACACCACGATGACGCCCAGCGTCGACCAGCTGCTGCACGGCATGATCGTGCAGTCGGGTAACGATGCGTCGGTGGCGCTGGCCGAGGCCGTCGGCGGCACGCTGGAGCAGTTCGTCGCGATGATGAACCGCCAGGCGCAGGCCTGGGGGCTGAAGAACACGACGTTCACCAACGTCACCGGTCTTACCGAGGCTGGCCACCGCAGCACGGCGCGCGACCTGGCGGCGATCGCGGCGCACATTATTCGCGACCACCCCGATTTCTACCGCTACTACTCGATCCGCGAGTACCGCTACAACAACATCTCGCAGCCCAACCGCAACCTGCTGCTGCGCCGCGATCCGACGGTCGACGGCATGAAGACGGGCTACACCGAGGCGGCGGGCTACTGCCTGATCGCCAGCGCGCAGCGCGACCTGCCGAGCGTCGCGCCGGGCGGCGCGCCGGTGGGCAAGCGGCGCCTGCTCAGCGTCGTGCTCAACACGACGTCGATGGAGGCGCGCGCCAACGAAAGCCAGAAGCTGCTGAACTGGGGCTACCTCGCGTTCGACACGGTGCGCCTGTTCGCCGACGGCAAGCCGATGGCGACGCCCGAGGTGTGGAAGGGCACGGCGCGCGAGGCCAGGCTCGGCGCTGCCGGCGGGCTCTACGTCAGCGTGCCGCGCGGCGAGGGAGGGCGGCTGCAGACGCGCATCGAGCGCACCGATCCGCTCGTCGCGCCCTTGGCCAAGGGGCAGCGCGTGGGCACCGTGAAGGTGAGCACGACGTCGGGCACGCCGGTGGCCGAAGTACCGCTCGTCGTGCTCGAGCCGGTCGAGCAGGCGGGCCTGTTGGGGCGCGCCTGGGACTCGCTGAGGCTTTGGCTGCGCTGACTGGCGCGCCGCGGCCGGGCGGCGCACACTAGGCGGGGTAGAGCGACGAGACCTTTTCATGAGCAGCCTGCCCGACACCCTGTGCTACCTGAACGGTGACTATCTGCCGCTCGCGTCTGCCAAGGTCAGTGTGCTCGACCGCGGCTTCGTCTTCGGCGACGGCGCCTACGAAGTCGTGCCCGTCTATGGGCGGCGACTGTTCAAGTTCGACGAGCACATGGCGCGGCTGGCGCGCACGCTGGCCAAGCTGCGCATCGCCAATCCGCTGTCGCACGCCGACTGGCTCGAGCGCTGCCGGCGCATCGTGCAGGCCCAGCCAGTGGACGACGTGCTCGTCTACATGCAGATCACGCGCGGCGTCGCGCCGCGCGACCACGTGATGCCGCTCGACATCGAGCCGACCGTCTTCGTGATGGCCAGCCCGCTGCGCCAGCCGACGGCCGAGCAGCGCCATCAGGGCGTTGCCTGCGTCTCGGCGCGCGACTTCCGCTGGGAGCGCGGCGACATCAAGTGCACCTCGCTGCTGGGCAACGTGCTGGCGCGCCAGATGTCGGCCGACCGCGGCGCGGTCGAGACGATCCTGTTCCGCGACGGCTTCCTGACGGAGGCGTCGGCCAGCAACGTCTGGATCGTGCATGAGGGCGCGCTGCTCGGGCCGCCGAGCGGCGAGCACGTGCTCGAGGGCGTGCGCTACGAGTTGCTGCGCGAGCTGTGCGAGGAACAGGGCATCGCCTACAACCTGCGCCCGATCCCCGAGGCCGACGTCTTCGCCGCCGACGAGGTGCTGCTCAGTTCGGCGACCAAGGAGGTGCTGCCCGTGACGGCGATCGACGGCGAAGCGGTCGGTCACGGCGCGCTGCGCGGCAAGCCGGGGCCGGTCTATGCGCGGCTGTATGAGGCCTATCAGCGCGCCAAGCGCATGCAGGCGATCTGACGATGCAGCCGGTTCCGCCCGAGCAGACGCTGATCGAGTATCCGTCTCGCTTTCCGATCAAGGTGATGGGCGCCAACGTCGAGGGTTTCGCGGCCGCCGTGGTGTCCGTGGTCCAGCGCTACGACCCCGGTTTCGATGCCGCCGGCGTCGAGCAGCGGCCGAGCCGCGGCGGCAACTATCTCGGCCTGACGGTGACGGTCACGGCGACCAGCCGTGACCAGCTCGACGACCTGTATCGCGCGCTGTCGACGCACCCGATGGTCAAGGTCGTGCTGTGACGGCCGGCGGGCCCGTCTTGCGCCGCCTCGGGTGCGTCGACTACCGGTCGACGTTCGCGGCGATGCGCGCGTTCACCGACGCGCGCACGCCCGACACGCCCGACGAGATCTGGCTGTGCGAGCACGCGCCGGTCTACACGCAGGGGCTGGCCGGGCGCGCCGAGCACGTGCTCGACGCCGGCGGGATCGAGGTCGTGCAGACCGATCGCGGAGGCCAGGTCACCTATCACGGGCCGGGGCAGGTGGTCGCGTATCCGCTGGTCGACCTGCGCAGACTGGGCATCCACGTCAAGGAATACGTCTACCGGCTCGAGCATTGCGTGCTCAAGACGCTCGAGAGCTACGGCCTGACGGGCCACCGCGTCGCCGGCGCGCCGGGCATCTTCATCGACCTGGCGCAGCCGTCGGGCCATTCTGCGCTGACCGGGCCGCGACCCGAGCGCTTCGCCGGGCTGGGCAAGGTGGCGGCGCTGGGCATCAAGGTCTCGCGCCACTGCGCCTATCACGGCGTGGCGCTCAACGTGGCGATGGATCTGGCGCCGTTCGAGCGCATCAATGCCTGCGGCTATCCGGGACTGCGCACCGTCGACTTGGCTACACTGGACGTCCCGACCGACTGGGAGACGGCGGCGCAGCGTCTGGGCGAGCGACTCGCCGCGCATCTGGTGGTGCGCTGACGCGCTCGCCGACCGCCGCCGCCCCCGACGACCGATGTCCACCCTCGAACCCGGCCCGACCCCCTACGACGCCAGCGCCAAGCAGAAGGCGCAGGCCAAGACGGCGCGCATCCCGATCAAGGTCGTGCCTGCCGAGACGCTGAAGAAGCCCGACTGGATCCGCGTCAAGGCCGGCTCGCCGACGACGCGCTACTACGAGATCAAGCAGATCCTGCGCGAGCACAGGCTGCACACGGTGTGCGAAGAGGCGTCGTGTCCGAACATCGGCGAGTGCTTCGGCCACGGCACGGCGACGTTCATGATCATGGGCGACAAGTGCACGCGGCGCTGTCCGTTCTGCGACGTCGGCCACGGGCGACCGGACCCGCTCGACGCCGACGAGCCCTCGAACCTGGCGCGCACGATCGCCGCGCTGCAGCTGAAGTACGTCGTCATCACCAGCGTCGACCGCGACGACCTGCGCGACGGCGGGGCCGCGCACTTCGTCGACTGCATCCGCAAGACGCGCGAGCTGTCGCCGGCGACGCGCATCGAGATCCTGACGCCCGACTTCCGCGGCCGCATGGACCGCGCGCTCGAGATCCTGAAGGCGTCGCCGCCCGACGTGATGAACCACAACCTGGAGACGGCGCCGCGGCTGTACAAGCAGGCGCGGCCAGGATCGGACTACGCCTTCTCGCTGAACCTGTTGCGGCGGTTCAAGGAGGCGGTGCCCGCCGTGCCGACCAAGAGCGGCTTGATGGTGGGCCTGGGCGAGACCGACGAAGAGATCCTGCAGGTGATGCGCGACATGCGCGAACACGGCGTCGACATGCTGACGGTCGGCCAGTATCTCGCGCCGAGTTCGCATCATCTGCCGGTGCTGCGCTACGTCGATCCGCAGACCTTCGCGATGTACGAGCGGGAGGCGGCGGCGATGGGCTTCACGCACGCCGCGGTCGGCCCGCTGGTGCGCTCGAGCTATCACGCCGACCGCCAGGCGCAGGCCGCCGGCGTCGGGGCCGACGTCGCGCCGATGCGGTGAATGCCGACGCGCTGCGCTGCGGCAGCTGCCGACAGCCGATGCAGCGGCTGGCGCTCGTCGGCCACTACGGGCAGCGCGTCGAGATCGACCTGTGCGCGCCGTGCCACCAGATCTGGTTCGACGCCATCGAATCGGCCCGTCTGAGCGGGCCCGGGGTACTCGAATTGCTGGCGACGCTGGCCGTCGCGCAGCGCGAGCCGCATCATGCGCCGGCGGCCGAAGTCGAGTGCCCGCGCTGCCGTGCGGCGCTCAAGCCGGTGCACAACCGCACGCGCTGGGGGCGCACGGTGCAGCTCGAGTGCCCGCGGCGCCACGGCGCGCTGCAGAGCTTTGCCCAGCTGCTCGCCGAGAAAGGGCTGGTGCGGCCGATGACGAGCGCCGACCGCGTGGGCCTGACCGAGGCGGGCGTCGTCGTCGCCTGCTTGAACTGCGGCGCGGCGCTGGGCGGCAGCGGCCCGTGCCGCCACTGCGCCACCGAGCCGGTGCTGTTCGACGTGGCCCGCCTGGCCCAGGCGCTCGACCCCGAAGGCGCGACGCGCGCGCACGGCGTGCACCGCACGTCGGCGCGCCGAGCGGCGTTGTCGTGTTTTGCGTGCGGCGCGCCGACGGTGCCCGTCGCGCGCATCTGTGCGCATTGCGGTGCGACGCAGGCCGTCGCCGGGCTGCGCGAAGCGCTGGCCGCCCTGACGCCGCTGCGCCAGGCGCTGGACGAGCATCAGCGCAGGCCCGCGCCGCACGTCGTTGCCGGGCGGCTCGATCGCTTGCGCGCCGACCTGCCGCGGCGTCGCGCGTGGGTGCGCGAGATGGAGGCGTCGACACGCGACGGCGAGCGCCTCGACGCCAGCGTGCCAGGATGGCCGTCGTCGACCGGCGAACCGATCGGATCGGTCGACTTGCTCGATGCGCTGTGGCGCGTCGCCCGCTGGCTCGACGCGACGCGCGATTGACCGCCGCCGCGGCCCGCTCAGGCCTCGGCCAGCAGATCCTCGACGAGACGATGCAGCGCCGCGAAGTCGGGCTCGCCGACGTAGCGCTTGACGATGCGCCCGCGCTTGTCGATCAGGTACGTGGTCGGCGTCAACCGCACGTCACCGAAGCTGCGAGCGATGTCGCCGCTCGCATCGATCGCGACGCGAAACGGCAGCTGCCGCGACGACGCGAAGTTGGTGACATAGGCGGGCGGGTCGTAGCTCATCGCGACGGCCAGCGTCTCGTACCCGCGCGCCGCGTACTTGTGGTGGGTCGCGACGAGCTGCGGCATCTCCTTGACGCAGGTCACGCAACTCGTGGCCCAGAAGTTCACGAGCACGACCTTGCCGCGCAGTTGCTCGAGCGTGGCCTGCCGGCCGTCGAGCAGCGTGTAGG
This sequence comes from Burkholderiaceae bacterium, assembly GCA_048500255.1. Taxonomy (GTDB): domain Bacteria; phylum Pseudomonadota; class Gammaproteobacteria; order Burkholderiales; family Burkholderiaceae_C; genus JAMHWF01. Next base: position 69,115 of record JASNYH010000003.1, read on the forward strand.
CCACGTCGGGGGCCGCCTGTTGACCGCTGCTGCGCAACGCGACATAGCCGAGCGCGCCGACCGCGACGGCGACCGCCACGGCGACGACGTGGCGCAGCGACTTGATCTTCATTCGAAGGCTCTGGAAAAGAGGCGTCGATTTTACGGCAGCGCTGTGCTGCCGTTGCGCCAACGCTCAAGCAGCCTTGAAGAGTTCGAATGCCAGCGCCGACGGCAGCGACGCCGCGATCGCATCGCGGCCGACGCGCGTCGTGCGCGTGAGGCTGAAGCTCGAGATCTCGAACGCCGTGCCTTCTTCGGTCAGCTCGATGAAGGCGAGCTCGGGAGCCTCGCGTTCGAGTTCGCTGCGCAGCCGGTCGAGGGTCTCGCCGGCGAGTACGGCCTCGTAGACGACGGCGTGCGGAAGGCCTTCGCGGCAGAACTGGACCGCCTCGACGACGGACGGCACGAAGTCGATGATCAGCCCGGTGTCGCGCAGCGCGGCGAGCACCTGCGCGCGAGTCTCGCGGCGCGACGCCACGACCAGCACCTGGTGCCCCGCCAGCGGCTTGGTCGCCGACGCCGGCGCCAGTTCGTGCTGCAGTTCCGTCGCCGTGACGCCGGCCACCTCTTCGTTGACGGTGCGCGGGAACTCGATCACCAGCGCGGTTGCCGGGCCGTCGTCGATGCGCTCGAAGTTCAGGCCCATCGTGCGTGCCGTCTGTTGCACGAGCTCCCAGGTCAGCGTGTCGAGCGCGGAGGTTCCGCCTGTCGCCGTGGTGCCGTGTTCGAAGCGCACCGACAGCTGCGCCGCCGTCGTGCCGGGCTGCATCTCGATGCGGAACTCCGCCTGCCGTCGAGCGTGCGCGAGCGTCCAGTCGAGCAGACCGGTCAACAGACCGAACAACAGCGACGCGTCGGCGATGACCTCCACCGGCCGCAGCAGTTCAGCGACTTCGAGGCCGCGCGCCTGGATGTCGCGTGCCCGATGCTTGAGCACGCTACGAAACGTCTGCGTCAGCTGAAGTCGTTCGTGCGACTGGCGCAGCCTTCCCGAGCCGAAACGCGCCAGCTGCTGTCCGAGCATGCCGATCTGGCGTGCCTGTTCGAGCTCTTCGCGCAGTGCGCGCAGGTTCTGGCGGTCGATGCGGCCGGTGGTCGCGAGAGCATGTACGCGGTCGAGCGCCGACGTGAGCGGCGTGGCGATTTCGCCGCCGAGCCGCGCGACCAGGTCGCGCCAGTGGCGTGCGTCGTCGTCCGTACGCTGGAGGTTGTCGTCGCTGTCGTCCATGGGATTCGTCGTTGCCGCGAGCGGCTGGTCCGCGGATGCCGCGCGGGTTGCAGTGTGCTCGCGAATCGGCGCCGCCGATCGCCGGCCCCCAAGGGCCGGGGGAGTGAATATGTCGCGCGCTGCGCGCGCGAAGGAGGACTGTCGCAATGATCGCAACGATGTTCGGGCGCTTCGCTGCGGTGATCGCCGCGGTAGCGTCCGGCGGGTGCTCGCCGACCTTCGATTGGCGCGAGGTTCGACCCGAAGGCACGGGCGTTGTCGCGCTGTTTCCGTGCAAGGCGCAAGCCGATCGGCGTACTGTGTCGATCGACGCGCGCACCGTCATGCTGTCGCTGCATGCGTGCCGGACCGCGACGATGACGTTCGGGTTGGCGTACTCCGACGTGGGGGATGCGCGCCGTGTCGCGCCGGCACTGGAGGCGATGCGGGCATCGTGGCTGGCGACTCCGGGGGCGCAAGCGGTCGAGGCGGCGGCGATGCAGGCGCCCGTTTCAGGCTCGCCATCGACCGCCGTGCGCGCGCGACTGCACATCATGCGGCCGGGGCAGCCGCCAGCCGATTCGGCGGCTGCCTTCTTCGCTATCGGCACGCGCGTCTTTCAGGTCACGGCCTACGGCGCGCCCCTGGACGGCGAGGCAGCGCAGACGTTCCTGTCTTCCGTGCGCGAGGTCGGACAGCCACGATAATGACGCTCGGATGGCCGGACTGCTGATCATCGCCCATGCGCCGCTCGCCTCGTCATTGAAGGCCGTGGCGCTGCACGCGTTCCCCGATTGCTCGGCGGGCGTCGAGGCCCTGGACGTGTCCGCCGACATGGAGGCCGACGACGTCGAGCAGCGCGCGCGCGCACTGCTCGAGGCTGCGCAGTGGCCGCAGACGCTGATCTTCTGCGATGTCTTCGGCGCCACGCCGTGCAACGCGGCGCGGCGCTTGGCCGACGGCGTCGGCGTCAAGCTTGTCTGCGGAGTGAACGTGCCTATGCTGTGGCGTTCGCTGTGCTACGCGAACGAACCGCTCGATGCGCTGGTGGCGCGCGCCGTCGCGGGCGCCACCCAGGGCATCATGCAGGTGCCCGTGTCGTCTCCCGAGACTTCGGCTCCAGAGGGTCATGATCAAGCGCAACCTCAGCATCATCAATAAGCTCGGCTTGCATGCGCGTGCGTCGGCCAAGCTCACGAAGCTGGCGGGTTCGTTCCAGAGCGAAATCTTCGCGGTGCGCAATGATCGGCGCGTCAATGCCAAGAGCATCATGGGCGTGATGATGCTGGCGGCCGGTCAGGGCTCGCAGATCGAGCTCGAGATCTCGGGGCCCGACGAGCAGGACGCGATGGACGCGCTGGCGCAACTCATCGAGTCGGGTTTCGGCGAGTCACAGTGACCCAGGCCGCCGCACGGCGGCGCGGCAGGTGCCGCCGGTAGACGGCAGCCGGGTCCACCCCGCGCCGGCGCTGCTACAGTGGGCCGATGAGCTTTCAGATCTTCGGGCTGCCGGTGTCTCGCGGCGTCGCGATCGGTCGAGTCGTGCTCGTCACTTCGAGTCGGGCGGATGTCGCGCACTACTTCATCGACCCTGCGCAGGCTGATGCAGAGATCGATCGACTGCGTCGCGCGCGTGATGTGGTCGTGGGGGAGCTCACGCTGCTGCAGCGGGAGCTGCCGGCCGACGCTCCGCACGAGCTGTCGGCGCTTCTCGATGTGCATCTCGCCCTGTTGCGCGACGAAACCTTGACTGCGGCGACGAAGCACTGGGTGCGAGAGAGGCACTACAACGCGGAGTGGGCGCTTTCGGCGCAGCTCGAAGTGCTGGCGCGCCAGTTCGACGAGATGGAAGACGAATACTTGCGCGAGCGCAAGGCCGACGTCGAGCAGGTCGTCGAGCGTCTGCTGCGCGCCCTCGCGCGCGGCCCGTCCGACGCGCTGCTTGCGACGACCAGTGGCGTGGTCGCTCGCGATTTCGCGGGTGAAGATCCGCTGGTGATGGTCGCGAACGACCTGTCTCCGGCTGACATGCTGCAGTTCAAGCGCAGCGTGTTCATCGGCTTCATCACGGATGTGGGCGGGCGCAACTCGCACACGGCCATCGTGGCGCGCAGCATGGACATACCGGCCGTCGTCGGTGCGCGCGAGGCGAGCCGCATCATCCGCCAGGACGACTGGGTCGTGATCGATGGCGACGCCGGCGTCGTGATCGTGAATCCGCCGCCCATCGTTCTCGAAGAATATCGCTTCAAGCAGCGGCAGTGCGAACTCGAGCGCGCGCGCCTCGCACGGCTGCGGCACACGCCCGCGGTAACGCTCGACGGCGAACAGATTGCCATGCTGGCCAACATCGAGATGCTCGGCGATGCGCTGCCAGCCCTCGAGGCCGGCGCGGTCGGCGTAGGGCTGTTTCGCACCGAGTTCCTCTTCCTGAACCGCGGCGGAGCGCTGCCCGACGAAGAGGAGCAGTTCGAGACCTACCGCAGCGCGGTTCAGGCGATGCACGGGTTGCCAGTGACGATCCGCACCGTCGACGTCGGTGCAGACAAGCCTCTGGAGCGCATGTCGATCAACGAGTTGCGTCATGAGCACGCGCTGAATCCCGCGCTGGGGCTGCGCGCGATTCGCTGGAGCTTGTCGGAGCCCGGGATGTTCCGGCAACAGTTGAGGGCGATCCTGCGCGCGAGCGCGTTCGGCAAGGTGCGCCTGCTCATTCCGATGGTGGCTCAACTCAGCGAGATCAGGCAGACGTTCGAATCGCTCGAGCGAGCCAAGCAGCAGTTGAGGGAGAAGGGCCGGCCCTTCTTCGACGTGGAAGTGGGCGCGATGATCGAAGTACCTGCTGCCGTGATGATCCTGCCGTCGATACTGCGGCGCTTCGACTTCGTATCGATCGGCACCAACGACCTGATCCAGTACTCGCTCGCCATCGATCGCGCCGACGAGTCGGTCGCGCATCTTTACGATCCGTGGCACCCCGCTGTGCTCAACATGATAGCGAGCACGATAGCTAGCGCGAAGAGCGCGGGCAAGGGCGTCAGCGTATGCGGCGAGATGGCGGGAGACACGGCGTTCACGGAGCTCTTGCTCGCAATGGGCCTGCGCGAGTTCTCGATGCACCCGAGCCAAATTCCGGCGATCAAGCAGCGCATTCTGCGTGCCGACTGCGGGCAGCTTGCCGCCCGCCTCGACGAGGTGCTCTGCAGCGAAGATCCATGCGCCGCCAGCGCGCTCGCATGGTAGCGAACCCTGCCGAGAGTACGCGGCGCGCTAGCGCGACTGTCGGGAGTTGTGCTATAGTCGCAGGCTCGCTGAAGCGCGGTCTCCCAACGGGGACGAAGATCGCGACAAAGGCGAGCGCATGGAAGGGATTTGATCGGGCGCCCATTGACAGTGGGAGCCGAAATCAGAGAGAATTCCATCTCTTTGCTGATCGCAGATCGGCGGCGCGCAGCAAGTGCGCAGCTCTTTAAAAAGATACAGCCGATAAGTGTGGGCGTTTGGAGGCGAGTGCTCGGAGCCGGAAGGCTCTGGTCTTCGGACCAAACGCTCATTGAAGTGAAGTTCACTTCAATTCTTTGAGCGATTCAAGATCGAACTGTAGAGTTTGATCCTGGCTCAGATTGAACGCTGGCGGCATGCCTTACACATGCAAGTCGAACGGCAGCACGGGAGCAATCCTGGTGGCGAGTGGCGAACGGGTGAGTAACGCATCGGAACGTGCCCAGTAGTGGGGGATAGCCCGGCGAAAGCCGGATTAATACCGCATACGACCTACGGGTGAAAGCGGGGGATCGCAAGACCTCGCGCTATCGGAGCGGCCGATGTCAGATTAGGTAGTTGGTGGGGTAAAGGCCTACCAAGCCGACGATCTGTAGCTGGTCTGAGAGGACGACCAGCCACACTGGGACTGAGACACGGCCCAGACTCCTACGGGAGGCAGCAGTGGGGAATTTTGGACAATGGGGGCAACCCTGATCCAGCCATGCCGCGTGCGGGAAGAAGGCCTTCGGGTTGTAAACCGCTTTTGTCAGGGAAGAAACGCTTCGAGCTAATATCTCGGAGTAATGACGGTACCTGAAGAATAAGCACCGGCTAACTACGTGCCAGCAGCCGCGGTAATACGTAGGGTGCAAGCGTTAATCGGAATTACTGGGCGTAAAGCGTGCGCAGGCGGTTATGTAAGACAGAGGTGAAATCCCCGGGCTCAACCTGGGAACTGCCTTTGTGACTGCATAGCTGGAGTGCGGCAGAGGGGGATGGAATTCCGCGTGTAGCAGTGAAATGCGTAGATATGCGGAGGAACACCGATGGCGAAGGCAATCCCCTGGGCCTGCACTGACGCTCATGCACGAAAGCGTGGGGAGCAAACAGGATTAGATACCCTGGTAGTCCACGCCCTAAACGATGTCAACTGGTTGTTGGACGGCTTGCTGTTCAGTAACGAAGCTAACGCGTGAAGTTGACCGCCTGGGGAGTACGGCCGCAAGGTTGAAACTCAAAGGAATTGACGGGGACCCGCACAAGCGGTGGATGATGTGGTTTAATTCGATGCAACGCGAAAAACCTTACCTACCCTTGACATGCCAAGAATCCCGCAGAGATGTGGGAGTGCTCGAAAGAGAGCTTGGACACAGGTGCTGCATGGCCGTCGTCAGCTCGTGTCGTGAGATGTTGGGTTAAGTCCCGCAACGAGCGCAACCCTTATCATTAGTTGCTACGCAAGGGCACTCTAATGAGACTGCCGGTGACAAACCGGAGGAAGGTGGGGACGACGTCAGGTCATCATGGCCCTTATGGGTAGGGCTACACACGTCATACAATGGCCGGTACAGAGGGCTGCCAACCCGCGAGGGGGAGCCAATCCCAGAAAACCGGTCGTAGTCCGGATCGCAGTCTGCAACTCGACTGCGTGAAGTCGGAATCGCTAGTAATCGCGGATCAGCTTGCCGCGGTGAATACGTTCCCGGGTCTTGTACACACCGCCCGTCACACCATGGGAGCGGGTTCTGCCAGAAGTAGTTAGCCCAACCGCAAGGAGGGCGATTACCACGGCAGGGTTCGTGACTGGGGTGAAGTCGTAACAAGGTAGCCGTATCGGAAGGTGCGGCTGGATCACCTCCTTTCTGGAAAATGAGCGCTCAATTTCATGCGCCCACGCTTATCGGCTGTCCATAGACGACAGTGTGTGAAACGTGAACCGACGGATCGCTGCATCACTCTTGCGCGGTGCGGTCGTCGCAGACCTTCGCGCTTCGCTCGAAATCACGTGAAGGGTCTGTAGCTCAGTTGGTTAGAGCACCGTCTTGATAAGGCGGGGGTCGTTGGTTCGAGACCAACCAGACCCACCATCCAGCGGGGGATTAGCTCAGCTGGGAGAGCACCTGCTTTGCAAGCAGGGGGTCGTCGGTTCGATCCCGTCATCCTCCACCACTTTTCGCATAACTTCATCGGACGCCCAAGTGATTGAAGATTGCTTGGGCGTCCGATCGAAAGATCGGCTGTCGTTCTTTAACAATTCGTAGAGTCGAATCAGCGTTGTCGGCGGAAACCGCTTTGGGCGGACCGTGCCGTCGGCAACATTTGATTGCGTCACAGACTTCAACTCGAAAGAGATGAAGAACGGCATAACGCGATACTCAAACAGTCCTTGGCGACTGCCGCACTCGCGGCGTCAAAGTTATAGGGTCAAGTGACTAAGTGCATGTGGTGGATGCCTTGGCGATTACAGGCGACGAAGGACGTGATAGCCTGCGATAAGCTTCGGGGAGCTGGCAAATTAGCTTTGATCCGGAGATTTCCGAATGGGGAAACCCACCGAAAGGTATCGCACACTGAATCCATAGGTGTGCGAGGCGAACCGGGTGAACTGAAACATCTCAGTAGCTCGAGGAACAGACATCAACCGAGATTCCGAAAGTAGTGGCGAGCGAAATCGGAGCAGCCTGCACGTTTTAGCTATTGACTTATCAGAACGGCTTGGAAAAGCTGGCCATAGCGGGTGATAGCCCCGTATGAAAAAAGTCGATAGTGGAACTGGACGTGCGACAAGTAGGGCGGGACACGTGTAATCCTGTCTGAAGATGGGGGGACCATCCTCCAAGGCTAAATACTCGTAATCGACCGATAGCGAACTAGTACCGTGAGGGAAAGGCGAAAAGAACCCCGGGAGGGGAGTGAAATAGATCCTGAAACCGCATGCATACAAAAAGTCGGAGCCCGCAAGGGTGACGGCGTACCTTTTGTATAATGGGTCAGCGACTTACATTCAGTGGCAAGCTTAACCGAATAGGGAAGGCGCAGGGAAACCGAGTCCGAATAGGGCGTTCAGTCGCTGGGTGTAGACCCGAAACCAAGTGATCTATCCATGGCCAGGATGAAGGTGGGGTAACACTTACTGGAGGTCCGAACCGACTAGTGTTGCAAAACTAGCGGATGAGCTGTGGATAGGGGTGAAAGGCTAAACAAACTTGGAAATAGCTGGTTCTCTCCGAAAACTATTTAGGTAGTGCCTCAAGTATTACCGTCGGGGGTAGAGCACTGTTATGGCTAGGGGGTCATGGCGACTTACCAAACCATTGCAAACTCCGAATACCGACGAGTACAGCTTGGGAGACAGTGCACCGGGTGCTAACGTCCGGACACAAGAGGGAAACAACCCAGACCGCCAGCTAAGGTCCCTAAAATTGGCTAAGTGGGAAACGAAGTGGGAAGGCTAAAACAGTCAGGATGTTGGCTTAGAAGCAGCCATCATTTAAAGAAAGCGTAATAGCTCACTGATCGAGTCGTCCTGCGCGGAAGATGTAACGGGGCTAAGCCAGTTACCGAAGCTGCGGATTCGCACGCAAGTGCGAGTGGTAGGAGAGCGTTCTGTAAGCCTGTGAAGGTGGGTCGTGAGGCCTGCTGGAGGTATCAGAAGTGCGAATGCTGACATGAGTAGCGTTAAAGGGGGTGAAAAGCCCCCTCGCCGAAAGCGCAAGGTTTCCTACGCAACGTTCATCGGCGTAGGGTGAGTCGGCCCCTAAGGCGAGGCAGAGATGCGTAGCTGATGGGAAACAGGTCAATATTCCTGTACCGATATGCAGTGCGATGTGGGGACGGAGAAGGTTAGCTCGGCCGGGTGTTGGATGTCCCGGTTCAAGCCTGTAGTCGTGCCTGGTAGGCAAATCCGCCGGGCTTAGATGAGAGGTGATAACGAGGAGGCTTGCCTCCGAAGCGAGTGATACCCTGCTTCCAAGAAAAGCCACTAAGCTTCAGCTGCATACGACCGTACCGCAAACCGACACTGGTGCGCGAGATGAGTATTCTAAGGCGCTTGAGAGAACTCTGGAGAAGGAACTCGGCAAATTGACACCGTAACTTCGGAAGAAGGTGTGCCTTTAGTAGGTGAAGTCGTACAGACGGAGCCCAATGAGGCCGCAGAGAATCGGTGGCTGCGACTGTTTATCAAAAACATAGCACTCTGCAAAGACGAAAGTCGACGTATAGGGTGTGACGCCTGCCCGGTGCTGGAAGATTAAATGATGGGGTGCAAGCTCTTGATTGAAGTCCCAGTAAACGGCGGCCGTAACTATAACGGTCCTAAGGTAGCGAAATTCCTTGTCGGGTAAGTTCCGACCTGCACGAATGGCGTAACGATGGCCACACTGTCTCCTCCGCAGACTCAGCGAAGTTGAAATGTTTGTGATGATGCAATCTCCCCGCGGAAAGACGGAAAGACCCCATGAACCTTTACTGCAGCTTTGCATTGGACTTTGAACAGATCTGTGTAGGATAGGTGGGAGGCTTTGAAGCGGTGCCGCCAGGTGCCGTGGAGCCATCCTTGAAATACCACCCTGGTGTGTTTGAGGTTCTAACCTTGGCCCGTTATCCGGGTTGGGGACAGTGCATGGTGGGCAGTTTGACTGGGGCGGTCTCCTCCTAAAGCGTAACGGAGGAGTTCGAAGGTACGCTTGGTACGGTCGGAAATCGTGCCTAAAGTGCAAGGGCAAAAGCGTGCTTGACTGCGAGACCGACAAGTCGAGCAGGTGCGAAAGCAGGACCTAGTGATCCGGTGGTTCTGAATGGAAGGGCCATCGCTCAACGGATAAAAGGTACTCTGGGGATAACAGGCTGATACCGCCCAAGAGTTCATATCGACGGCGGTGTTTGGCACCTCGATGTCGGCTCATCTCATCCTGGGGCTGTAGCCGGTCCCAAGGGTATGGCTGTTCGCCATTTAAAGAGGTACGTGAGCTGGGTTTAAAACGTCGTGAGACAGTTTGGTCCCTATCTTCCGTGGGCGCTGCAAGATTGAGAGAGCCTGCTCCTAGTACGAGAGGACCGGAGTGGACGCACCTCTGGTGTATCGGTTGTCACGCCAGTGGCATTGCCGAGTAGCTAAGTGCGGAAGAGATAACCGCTGAAAGCATCTAAGCGGGAAACTCGTCTCAAGATGAGTCTTGCCGGGGCCTTGAGCCCCCTGAAGAGTCGTTCGAGACCAGGACGTTGATAGGCCGGGTGTGGAAGCTGGGTAACCAGTTAAGCTAACCGGTACTAATTGCTCGTGAGGCTTGACCCTATAACTTTGACGAAATCGTCGAAGTTCTCTCGTTATGCCCTCTGGGCGCAATCAATCGCTGAAGACACTCTACGAATTAGCTGCCTTGTGATTCCACGAGACAGCAAACGGTTAAGCCTGATGACCATAGCGAGGTGGCCCCACTCCTTCCCATCCCGAACAGGACAGTGAAACGCCTCAGCGCCGATGATAGTGCGGATTCCCGTGTGAAAGTAGGACATTGTCAGGCTAATATGCAACGCAAAAACCCGGCCCAACAGAGGCCGGGTTTTTGTTTTGGGACGCCGTATTTGTTCTAAGGAAGGATGCGCCGTAGGGCGGAAACATCGTGCGCGTTGAAGATGCTGTCCGCCAAGTCCCGCTCGCGATCGCCGACAATCCTCAGGAAGTCCGTGGCTCCTTTCATGTCACGAAAGGCGTCAAAACCCGACTCGAGAAATCGCTGCAGGTCGCCCAAGCCGGCGGCCTGCGCAGGTGATCGCATCATGCGCAGCGTGGTCCTCAGCAGGGCGCTGCGCGTATAGCGATCCAGCGCAGAGCCCACCGTGAGTGTCAGCCGGATCTGCTCGGCGCGATCGGGGCGGCGTCCGGTGCGTTGCCACGCCGCGGCATACTGTGCGGATGTCACCCCGCCGATCTGGGGCAATTGGCGAGCCATTTCGGTGTCGAGCGATTCCGATAGCGCGTGCAGGCGGGTGATCGATGCGACGGTAGTGACTATCTCTGCAGAAAACAGTCGCACGAGCGAGGGGACGACGCGCGCGAATTCGGCATCGCGACGCGTGAAGTCCCGAGGGCCGTACAGATCGTCGAGAAAGAATCGGGCCGCAGCCGCGTAACGCGAACTCGCGAGCAAATCGGCGTAAGTGTGTTCGAAGCGCCGCTGCTGGTACGACTTGACGGCATTCACTCGCTCGGCAAGCTGGGTGTCGGCCTCGCGCAGTCGTCGTTCATCCGCGACGGCCTGCAAATCCCGCAGAATGACGCCAGCATCACCGTGCATCATCGGCGTGGAGTTCCTTCGTCGAGGTGGACATCCATAGTGCCGGCGATCTTCGCACGTCGCCCGCGTCGTCATGCTGGCTCTTCTGCAACGTTGCATCACCATCGGACTGCTGCTGCTCGCAGCCGCCTGGGCTCACTACTTCACGCAGCGCGGATCGCCGGTCTTGGCGGGCGCTGGTGCCCTGTTCATCGTCTTCGGCTACGCCCTTTTTCTCGCGTTCGAGTTTGCACTCGCGTGGCGAATCAATCGCGCCGACCCGGCGCCGCGTGCAACCGTCTGGCAGCTCGTGCGTGCCTGGTGGGGCGAGGTCGTCACGACGCCGCTCGTCTTTTGCTGGCGACAGCCGTTTCGATCGCGCGCCGTGGCCGACAGCGCGCTCGACGCCACGTGCCGCGGTCGCATCGGCATCGTGTTCGTGCACGGCTTCGTGTGTAATCGCGGCTTATGGAATCCGTGGTTGCGTCGCATGCAGTCGGCACGTGTTCCCTGCATCGCTGTCAACCTCGAGCCGGTGTTCGGCTCGATCGACCGCTACGTGGCAACGATCGACGATGCCGTGGCGCGCTTGGCGGCTGCCACCGGTCGGCCGCCCGTCATCGTCGCACACAGCATGGGCGGCCTCGCAGTGCGCGCGTGGATGAACCACTGCGGCGGCGACCGTCGCGTGCAGCACGTCTGCACGATCGGCAGCCCGCACCGCGGGACGTGGCTCGGCCGGTTCGGCCACGCGCCGAACACGAGGCAGATGCGCCTCGATGCCCGCTGGCTCCAGGAGCTGCAGGCCCGCGAACCGTCGACGCGAAACCGCTTGTTCACCTGCTACTACAGCAGCTGCGACAACATCGTCTTTCCCGTATCGACGGCGACGTTGCCGGGGGCCGACAACCGCTACGTGAACGGCGTGGGTCACGTTCATCTCGCCTTTCAGCCGCAGTTGTGCGACGACGTGTTGCGCCGCGTGACTGCGGTGCATGACGCCGCAGCGGCAGGCAAAGAACCGCGCCGTTCAGTGCCTAACGAGCCGGTCGCCGGCGAGCACGGTGCCGGCGTCCAGCGCTGACAGCGTGCCGACGCGTTCGTACAGTGGCGTGAAGTCGGCCGCCGTCGCATCGAACAGCTGCTGGAACGAGTCGATCACGAAGTACGTCGACTGATACGTGTCGATGACGTAGCGCGTGCGCATGACGCGCTCCAGCTCGAAGGCGATGCGACGCGGCGCATCGCTCGTGACGCTGTGGCGCAGCTCTCCGTGCGACGACAGCAGCCCCGCTCCATAGGCACGCAGGCCTTCCGGGGTCGCCACCAGGCCGAACTCGACCGTGTACCAGTACAGCCGTGCCAGCAGCTCGCAGGCACCGAGGCGGCTCGACTTCAGCCCGCCTGCGCCGTAGGCCTGCATGTAGTCCGCGAACACCTGGTCGAACAGCAGCGGCACGTGGCCGAACAAGTCGTGGAAGACGTCGGGCTCGACGACGTAGTCGAACTCCTCGGGCCGGCGCAGCCACTCCGTCACCGGGAAGCGCCGCGCCGCCAGCAGCGCGAAGAAGGCTTCCTCGGGGATCAGTCCCGGTACGCCGACGATCTGCCATCGCGTCGCGCGGTAAAGCGTCTCGCTGATGCGGTCGAACCGCGGAATGGCGTCGGCGCTGCCGAGCCGCGAGAGCGCGCCGATGAACTCGGCGCAGGCGAGCTGCGGCAACTGCGCCGCCTGTCGCTCGTACAGGCGGCGGTACAGAGCGTGCTCGGAGGGCGTGTAGCGCTCCCACTGCTGTTCGCAGGTGTAGTCGGCGCGCGCACGGGCGTAGTCGCCGCGCGGCGGTCGCGAACCCGTGCCGTAGGTGGCGGGCGCGACACCTGTGTTCACGCCGGCGTGCGCAAGACCAGGGATCGACATGCAGCGATGGTACTCGCCGACGCGACCCGCTCGAGGAGTCAGGTATCGAGCTCGCGCAGAAATTGCAGGGCCGCGTCGCCCGACACGTTGAGCAGCGCAGCGATCGCCTCGATGTCGTCCGGCAACGCGGCGTTGTCCCAGCCCGCCGCCGTGTGGCGCGCGAGCTGGATCGCGAGCAGCACGTTGCGCACGCTCGGGTGCTCGGTGTGGCGATCGTCGGTGATTCGGATCAGAAGCTCGGGCAGGCGCCAGGTCTTCATCAGCGCATGCTTGAGCTCGGCCAGCGAGATGCCGAGCACGGCGCGCTGCGCCGTCGCAGAGCGCAGTGCTGCGTCGGCGCGCAGGCGATCGCGGATCTCGAGCGCGAGCGTCGGCGCCTGGCACCACAGCAGCATTTCGGCAAAGTCGTGCAGCAGCGCGGCTTCGTGGATCACGGCTGCGTCGTGATCCATGCGGCGCACCGCGAGCCCCAGCGCGAAATTGGCCGCACGATAGGCGCGGCGCAGCACGTCGCGCAGACCTTCCAGCGCCGCGGGATGCTCGCCGAGTCGCTCCTCGAGCGTCGGCTGCGGGCCGAAGGCGCGAAAGAACGGCGAGATACCCATCAGCACCAGCGCCTCCGTGACCGTTTCGGCATCGGTGACGACGCGGCGCGGGCGGTTGGCGGCCGCGTACACCAGAAGCTTCAGGGTCATCAGCGGATCGGTCGCGATCAGCGATGCCAGCATGTTGGCGTCGACGTTGTCTTCGTTCGGGCGCAACTCGTCGAGCGTCGCCGCCGTGTCGGCCAGCACCGGAATCTCGGCGGTGCGAAACCGTGCCACCCAGCCCGGCAGATCCGCCGGATGGGCGGCCGTCGGGGCGAGTGGGGCAGCGGTGTCGTGCGACATGTCGGGCGGCCTCGGGCAGCGCCGGGCCAGCGGCGGTTCGTGCCTCGATATCGGCGCCTCGGGCGGGATGCTTGAGCGGCAGTCGCTCGCGCCGCGCCTCAACAGGCAGCAGTGCCCATCAAGCCGCGGCGCAGCTGGCCTCGGCGTGGCGAACGGTGCGCGCGTGGTGCGTCGTCATCCCGCGCTCTACGAGCGCGCGCGCGCAGTCCCCGCAACGGCCGCAGCAGGTGCCGGCCCCGGTCTCGAACTGGACTTCCTCGAACGACGCCGCACCGGCGCGCACAGCGCGCTCGATGTCGCGATCGGAAACTCGGCGGCAGACACAAACGATCATGCCGCGATGATAAGCGAGAATGATTCGCAACCGCAACGCCCCGACGGCACCGGGGAGATCGGCAGCAACGAACGATTCAGTCGTCGTCGCGGGCGCCGTGCTGGGCGGTGAGCTGCTGCTGGATCGACGGCGGCACGGCCTCGTAGTGGCTCAGCGCGAGGGTGTAGCGCCCCTGGCCGCCCGTCATCGAGTTCAGGCGCAACTGGTACGACGCCAGCTCGGACAGCGGCGCCTGGCCGATCACCGCCAGCTGCCCCGGCGTCGCCGTGCGCGTGCCGCTGACCAGTCCGCGGCGCGACGACAGATCGCCCGTGATGTCGCCGATGCAGGCATCGGGCGCCGTGATCTCCACGTTGACGATCGGCTCCAGCACGATCGGCCCCGCCTTGCGCACGGCGTCGATGAAGGCCTTGCGCCCGGCGGTGACGAAGGCGATCTCCTTGCTGTCGACGCTGTGGTGCTTGCCGTCGTGGACGACGACGCGCACGTCCAACACGGGGTGACCGGCGATCACGCCGGCCTCCATCGCCTGGCGCACGCCCTTCTCGACGGCCGGCATGAACTGCCCCGGAATCGTGCCGCCCTTGACCTGGTCGACGAATTCGAAGCCGGCGCCGCGCGGTAGCGGCTCGACGCGCAGGAACACCTCGCCGAACTGGCCGGCGCCGCCGGTCTGTTTCTTGTGGCGGTGGTGGCCGTCGGCCGGCGCCGTGATGGTCTCTCGGTAGGCGATACGCGGCGGCCGCGTCGCCACTTCGCAGCGGTAGATATCGCTCAGCCGGTCGAGCAGCGCGCGCAGGTGGAGCTCGCCGAGGCCATAGACGACGGTCTCGTTGGTCGCCGCCACGTGCTCGACCTTCAGGCAGGGATCCTCGTCGACGAGTTTTTGCAGGATGTCCCACATGCGCTGCTCGTCGCCACGCCGCTTGGGCTCGATGGCCAGCCCGTGCACCGGCACCGGAAACTCGAGCGGCTTGAGGTGGATGTGGTCGTCCTCGGCGGCGTCGTGCAGCACGGCGTCGAAGTGGATGTCGTCGACCTTGGCGACGGCGCACAGATCGCCCGGCACGCCCTGCGCCACCTCGACGTGCTCCTTGCCGCGCAGCATGAACAGATGGCCGACCTTGAACGGCTTGCGCCCGTCGCCGATGTAGAGCTGGCTGTCGCGCGTCACGACGCCCTGGTGGATGCGGAACACGCCCATCTTGCCGACGTACGGGTCCTGCGTGACCTTGAACACGTGAGCCAGCACGTGGCGGCTCGCGTCGGGCTCGGCACGCAGCTCGACCGCCGCGGCGCCCTCGCCGTTGAGGAACACTGGCGCGTTGCCCTCGGCCGGATTGGGCAGCAGCTTGGCGATGATGTCGAGCAGTTCCGCGACGCCAGCACCGTTACGCGCCGACACGAAGCAGATCGGGATCAGGTGCCCCTCGCGCAGCGCCTGCTCGAGCGGCGCATGCAGCTCGCGCGGATCGACGTCTCCCTCGTTGAGATAGCGCTCGACGAATTCGGGGTCGACTTCGACCACCTGCTCGACGAGCGCGCGGTGCGCCGCATCGACCGACGAGAAATCGGGCTCGTGGCCGCGGGGCGCGGCAGGGTTGAAGAAGCAGTCGACCACTTCGGTGCCGCCCCGCGCGGGCAGGTTCAGCGGCAGGCACTCGCGGCCCCAGGTGGAGCGGATCGTCTCGGTCAAGGCCTGAAGGTCGACGCCCTGGGCGTCGATCTTGTTGACGACGACGATGCGGCACAGATTACGGTGCGCGGCCCACTCCATCATGCGCGCGCTCATCGTCTCGATGCCCGTCGTTGCGCTGACGACGATGGCTGCCGTCTCGACGGCCTCGAGCGCCGTCATCGACTGGCCGAGGAAGTCGGCGTACCCCGGTGTGTCGATCAGGTGGATGCGCGTCTCGCCGTGCGCCAGGTGGACCGGCGACGAGTTCAGCGAGTGCCCGACCTTGCGCTCGAGCGGGTCGAAGTCGCTGACCGTCGAGCCGCGCTCGAGGCTGCCTGGGGCGCCGATGGCTCCGGCCTTCCACAGCAGCGCCTCGGTCAGGCTGGTCTTGCCCGAGGCGGCCTGGCCGACGAGCGCCAGCGTGCGAATCGCCGCAGTGGCGGGATGCGGGGTGATGGGCATGCACGCTCCTTCGGACCGACGGCTGGGCCTCTCGCAACGAGCGTACGGGATGGTTCGCGACGACACAAGCCGGCCGGCACCGGGGGTTTGTGCCGATGCCCCCTGGCGCGGCACGGTTGTCGTGAGCCGTGCCCTACAGGGCGCGCCGGCCGGCGCCGACAGACAGCGGCTGGGGTGCGGCCACAGACTGCCGCCAGCACACGCCCCCGAGTTGCCCCGCCATGCGAGCCGCCGTCCTCGCCGCCACGATCGCCAGCCTGCTGGCGACCGTCGCGGCGCGCGCCGACGAGATCGAGATCACCTTCGCGGGCAACGCGCGCTACGCGTTCAGCGTCGAGCGCCTCGACGGCGCGGCGCTGCCCGTCGAGTCGGCGCTGGCGCCGGGGCGCGACGCGCTGGGCCGCCCGCTCAACGAGATCGACGGCGTCGCGCTGCGCTGGTGGCTGCGGCGCGGACGCGCCGACGTGGGTCTGGGCATCGGCACGATCGGCCGGCGCATCGACAGCACGGACGGGCGCGCCGAGGCTCCGCTGCTGTACGGCACGTCGACGCTCATCGTCGGCTGGCGCTGGTCGATGGGCGAGCGCTCGTTGCTGTATGCCGATGCCTCGGGCATGCGCAGCTACGGCGCCGACCTCGTGCAGGCCAAGGTCGGCGTCGAGTGGAAGCCGCGCACCTCGGCGCTGGGTTTCGAGCGCGGCGCGCTCGGCATCCGTTTCGATTCGGGCTATCGCATGTCGCTGCGCGCCAAGCGCGGCGGCTTCGGCGTCTACCTGCGCAGCCAGTTCTGAAGGAGAGCAACGCGATGACCCGCAAGAAACAGCGAACGCCCGGTGGCCGTGGCGCCGTCGCCGTCGAACAGACCGCCGGCCCGGCGCCGAAGCTGCCGCACGAGCGTGACGAATCGACCGACGGCATGCAGGACGGGCCGCGCGAGCGGATGCGTCAGGCGCACGACGACGTCGTGCAGGGCCGCCGCGACACGAGCCGAGGCGAAGTCAGCGACAGCACCTACCACAAGCTCAGGAAGTGAGCCGCCTCACTCGGGCTCGACGACGCCGGCGGCGTCACTGGAACGCCACTTCGGCGAAGCTGCGCAGCTTGCGGCTGTGCAGCTGTCCGAGGCCGGCGCGGCGAAGGATCTCGATGGCGCTCACGCCGATGCGCAGATGCTGATCGACGCGCTCGCGATAGAAGTGGTCGGCCATGCCGGGCAGCTTGATCTCGCCGTGCAACGGCTTGTCGCTCACGCACAGCAGCGTGCCGTAGGGCACGCGGAAGCGGAATCCGTTGGCGGCGATCGTCGCGCTCTCCATGTCGAGCGCGATTGCGCGGCTCTGGCTGAAGCGGCGCTCGGGCGTGCGCTCGGCGTTGCGCGACGGCAGCAGCTCCCAGTTGCGGTTGTCGGTCGACGCGACGGTGCCGGTGCGCATGATGCGCTTGAGCTCGTAGCCCTCGAGCCGCGTCACCTGCGCCACTGCCGACTCGAGCGCCACCTGGATCTCGGCCAGCGCCGGGATCGGCACCCACAGCGGCAGCTCCTCGTCGAGCACGTGGTCCTCGCGCACGTAGCCGTGGGCGAGCACGTAGTCGCCGAGCTGCTGCGTCGTGCGCAGGCCGGCGCAGTGGCCGAGCATGATCCAGGCGTGCGGGCGCAGCACGGCGACGTGGTCGGTGATCGTCTTCGCGTTCGAGGGCCCGACGCCGATGTTGATCATCGTGATGCCGGCACGGTCGGGGCGCACCAGGTGGTAGGCCGGCATCTGCGGCAGGCGCGGCGGCGCGGCGCCTAACGCGTCGCCCGGTTCGGCGGCGGCGCCGGCGCGCCGCGTCACCACGTTGCCCGGCTCGACGAAGGCGGTGTAGTCGCCCGCGGCGTCGCGCATCAGCTCGTGGCCGAGCTCGATGAACTCGTCGATGTAGAACTGATAGTTCGTGAACAGCACGAAGTTCTGGAAGTGCTCGGGCAGCGTGCCGGTGTAGTGGCGCAGGCGGCGCAGCGAATAGTCGACGCGCGGCGCCGTGAACAGCGCCAGCGGATGCGCCTCGCCGGGCGCCGGCTCGAGCGTGCCGTTGGCGATGCCGTCGTCCATCGCGTTGAGGTCGGGCAGGTCGAACACGTCACGCATGCGAAGCCGCCGCTCCGGGCTCATCGTGCCCTCGATGTGGTCGTGCTCGGCGAACGAGAAGTGCACCGGGATCGGCTGCGCGCTCGTGCCGACCTCGAGCGCGACGCCGTGGTTGCGCACGAGCAGCGCAAACTGCTCGAGGTAGTAGTCGCCGTACAGGTCGGGCCGCGTCAGCGTCGTCTCGTAGCTGCCGGGGCCGGCGACGAAGCCGTACGACAGCCGCGAGTCGGCGCGCGCGAAGGTCTCGGTGCGCACGCGCACGAAGGGGTAGCAGGCGCGTACGTGCTGCGCGAAATCCTCACCGGTCACGAAGCGCTGCAGCGCGTCGCGCAGGCGCGCGATGCTGCCGTCGTAGATCTCGCGCACGCGCGCCAGTGCGGCGGCCGGATCATCGAAGCGGGCCGGCGCGATGTAGACGGATTCGGGGCTCATGAGATCCGCGGTATGGTGGCCGTCATTGTGCGCCGACGGCGCCGCCGCACGAGTCCACCGATGGCCGACCCCGATCCCCGCGACCACGCCGCGCCGCCGCGGCGCGTGCTGCCCGTGATCGTCGCGGCGCAGTTCGCCTGCACCTCGCTGTGGTTCGCCGTCAATGCCGTGATGACGGACCTGCAGCGCGCGCTCGCGCTGCCCGCCGGCGCCGTGGGCACCCTCACGTCGGCGGTGCAGCTCGGCTTCATCGCCGGCACGCTCGTGTTCGCGCTGCTCGCCGTGGCCGACCGCCATTCGCCGCGCCACGTCTTCCTCGTGTGCGCGCTCGCCGGCGCGCTCGCCACTGCAGCGGCGACGTGGCTGCCGGTGGGCTACTCCGGGCTCGTCGCGCTGCGCGCGCTCACGGGCTTCTGCCTCGCAGGCATCTATCCCGTCGGCATGAAGATCGCCGCGGGCTGGTACCGGCAGGGCCTCGGCGCGGCGCTCGGCTGGCTGGTCGGCGCGCTGGTGCTCGGCACGGCGCTGCCGCACGCCTTGCGCGCGACGGGCACCGAGGCGCCCTGGCAGCTCGTGATGGCGGCCGTCAGCGTGCTCGCCGCGGCGGGCGGCGTGGCCGTGTGGGCGCTGGTGCCCGACAGCCCCCACGTGCCGCGCAGCGCCACGCTGCAGTGGCGCGCGCTCGCCGCCGTGTGGGCCGACCGGCGGCTGCGCGCGTCGGTGTTCGGCTACTTCGGCCACATGGTCGAGCTCTATACGCTGTGGGTGCTGGCGCCGGCGATCGCCGCGACTCGCCTGGCCGGCGCCGACGTGTCATGGGCCGCCTTCGCGACGATCGGCGCCGGCGCGCTCGGCTGCGTCGGCGGCGGCCTCGTCGCGCGGCGCAGCGGCAGCGCGCGCGTCGCCGGCGCCTGCCTGGCGACGAGCGGCGCGTGCTGCCTGCTCGCGCCGTGGGGGCTGGGCGCGGGCGACGCCGCGTTCGGCGCCTGGCTCTTCGTGTGGGGCTTCGCCGCCGCCGGCGATTCGCCGCAGTTCTCGACGCTGACGGCGCACAACGCACCGCCCTCGGCAGTCGGCTCGGTGCTCACGCTGGTCAACAGCATCGGCTTCGCCCTCTCCGTCGTGAGCATCGAGCTCTTCGTCGCGCTGGCGCTGCGCGTGCCGCTCGGCGCGCTGCTGCCGTGGCTGGCCCTCGGGCCGGCGCTCGGACTGTGGGCATTGGCGCCGCTGCTGCGCACGCCGCGCCATGATGGACCGTCATGACGACGAAGACCGTGATGCTGCCGACCGGCGAGCGCGTGCCCTCGCTCGGCATGGGCACCTGGCGCATGGGCGAGGCGCGGCGCGCGCACGCCGCCGAGGTGGCGGCGCTGCGTGAGGGACTGCAGCTCGGCTACCGCCTGATCGACACCGCCGAGATGTACGGCGAAGGCGGCGCAGAGCGCGTCGTCGGCGAGGCGCTGGCCGGCGCGATCGCCGCCGGCGAACTCGAGCGCGACGACGTGTTCGTCGTCAGCAAGGTCTATCCGCACAACGCCGGCCGGCGCGGCGCCGCCGCCGCCTGCGAGCGCAGCCTGCAGCGGCTCGGGCTCGAGCGCATCGACCTCTACCTGCTGCACTGGCGCGGCGCGCATCCGCTGGGCGAGACCGTCGAGGCCTTCGAGTCGCTGAAGGCGCAGGGGCGCATCCGCCACTGGGGCGTCAGCAACTTCGACGTCGACGACTTGTGCGAACTCGCTGCGGTCCCGGGCGGCGCGCACTGCGCCGCCAATCAGGTGTGGTACTCGGCGGCCCGGCGCGCGCCGGACTACGCGCTGCTGCCCTGGCTGCGCGAGCGCGGCATCGCGCTGATGGCCTACAGCCCGATCGACCAGGCGGCGCTGGCGCGCCATCGCGCGCTTGGAGCCGTCGGCCGTCGGCTCGGCGCGACGGCGGCGCAGGTCGCGCTGGCCTGGGTGCTGCACCATGCCGGCGTGATCGCGATCCCGAAGGCGGCCACGAGCGCACACCTGCGCGAAAACCGGGCCGCAGCCTCGCTCGCGCTCGATGCCGAGGCGCTGCGCGCGATCGACGCCGCGTTCCCGCCGCCGACCGCGGCGATGCCGATCGCCATCAACTGAGGTCGACGACGAAGTCGTAGGCCGCCGTGTCGGCGCCGCGCTGCCACGCGAGTTCGAGCATGGCGGCGTGCAGTCCGTCGCGGCGTTTGCCCGGCTCGTCCGGGAAGTAGAGCTGCGTCGTCAGCACGCGCGCACCCGGCGGCTGAACCTTGACGTGGTAGTGGCGCGTGCGCCCCGGATAGAGCCCCGGCACGATCGTCGCGAAGCGCCAGCGCCCGTCGGCATCGGTGTAGACGTGGCCGCGCCAGCGATCGCCGGCGACGTCGTAGTCGCCGCGCGCGTCTGCGTGCCACAGGTCGACGAGGGCGCGCGCCACCGGACGGCAGCGCGTCGTCAGCACGCGGCCGTGCAGCACGAGGCGCTCGCCGGCGGCGCCCGGCTCGACGAGGTCGGCGCGCTGCGGCGAGCGCGGGCGGAAGTACGGTCCCTCCGTCTGCGGCAGCGTCGCCGCGGCGCCGTCGGCATCGCAGGCGGGCGTCGGCGCCAGCGTGCGGGCGTGAGCGAGGCGCGGCCATGCTGCGGCGAGCGGTACGAACGCCGCGCCGCGCGCCAGCACGCGCAGCGCGCCGCGCCGCGTGCTCGAAAGCGGGAAGGGTCGTCGCGTCATGTCGGGACTCCGCGGCCGAGGGGTCGGCGTCTGGCGCGACGATAGCCGAGGCGACGTTCGCATGCCATGACGACACTCCGATCATGGGCTGTCGCCGGTGCCGCCGTTGTGGTCGAATGAGGGCACACGGATCTGCCGTCATGCCGATTGCCGAAGCCCCTCGCCCCGACCCGCGATCCGAGCCGCTGTGGCTGCAGGCGCTGACGCGCCTCGTGCTGCGCCACGGCCTGTGGCGCGCGACGGCCGCATTTACCGTCGTGATCACGCTGCTGTCGGTGGCGACGTCGCAGCTTGTCGTCGCCTTGCTCGGGCGCGGCAACCCGCTGGTCGCCGCCTTGTCGGCGCTGGTCTGCTGCGTCGTCGTGGCGCCGCTGGTCGGCTCCGTGATGCTGCGGCTGGTGTTCGCCCTCGAGAAGGCGCGCTTGAAGCTCGCCGTGCTGGCGACGCAGGACGAGCTCACCGGAGTCTGCAACCGCCGCCATTTCATGGGCGTCGTGCAGCGCGAGTGGGCGCGTGCTCACCGCTATCGCACCGACGCGGCGCTGCTGCTCGTCGATGTCGACCACTTCAAGCGCGTCAACGATGCGCACGGCCACTTGTGCGGCGACGAGCTGCTGCGCCGCATCGCGCACGGCATCGCGCAGTCGCTGCGCCAGGCCGACGTGCTGGCGCGCTTCGGCGGCGAGGAGTTCATCGTCTTCCTGCCGCAGACCGATCCGCTGGGCGCGCTCGACGTCGCCGAACGCATCCGCGAGGGCGTGCAGGCGCTGCGCCTCGAGTGGCACGGCGTGACGATCGGCGTCACGGTGAGCGTCGGCGTCGCGCCGCTGCGCCCCGACCTGCTGTCGCTCGACTGGTCGATTCACGAGGCCGACACGGCGCTCTACGCTGCCAAGGCGGCCGGCCGCAACTGCGTGCGCAGCGTGCCGATCACGGCCAATCGCAGCGGCGACGCGCATCCGATCAGCTCGAGCTAGTCTCATTCCTGCGCCGGCGCGACGGTTGATCGCCGCGCGCGCGCCGCGGCGCTACAGTCACAGCACGACGCACTCGAAGGAGGACGACGATGGCCGGAGGAGTCTCCCTGCATGCGCTCGACGTCGCCGCCGGCGTGCCGGCGCGCGGCATGCGCGTCGAGCTGTGGGCGCTGGCGCCGACGCGCCGCCAAGTCGCCAGCGGTTGGATCGGCCGCGACGGTCAGCTCGAGCACGCGTCGGCGCTTGGCCTGGGCGTCACGCTCGGCACCTATCAGGCGCTGTTCCACGTCGGCGAATACCTGCGAGACAAGGGGCTGCAGCCGAGCCCGCTGGTCGAGGAGGTCACGGTGCGCTTTCACGTGCGCGACCTCGGCGAGCACCTCCACCTGCCGCTGCGCTTCACGCCGTGGGGGTTCACGCTGTTCGCCACGGCCGACGCGCGCAGCCACGGCTTGTAGGCGCGGTGGTGTCAGCGCGCCGTGGTGCTCGTCGGCTCGGCAGCGGCTTCGGCGGCGGCGCGCCTCTCGTGCGGCACCTGCAGCTGCCCGACGAAGCTCAGCAGCAGCAGCGCGAACAGCACGCCGGCGACGGCGGCGCGCAGCATCGTCGAGTGCAGCGCGGCGCGCCACTCGCGGCGCCACTGCTCGCGCGTCGGCCACGCCAGCGCGAAGTGCGGCACCCCTCCCATCGTCAACCCCGCTCGGGCGCCGCGCCCGGCCAGCCGCGCTGCAGCTCGGGATGGGCGCATTCGTAGCCGATTGCGGCGAGCAGCGGGTCGTCCAGCGACGGCTGCGTCGCTGCGGCCGGTGCGTCTGCATGCATGCCCGACGGCCGCGCGCCGAAGAACCCGCTGCGCCCGTCGATCGTCTCGTCGTCGCCCTGCGTCATCGTCGTCTGCTCCTGTCGCGGCGGGCGCACGATGCACCCGCGATGGCGCGATCGTCGAATCGGCGCCGTCATCGCGCTATCGGCCAGGCGCGCGTCGCGCTGTAGGCTGCGCCTGACACGACCACGCCGGAGTTCACGATGGCGATGTCAGGCGGCATCCGCATCGGCATCGGCGGCTGGAGCTACGAGCCGTGGTGCGGCAGCTTCTATCCGCCCGGCCTCGCGCACACCGACGAGCTCGCGTACGCGAGTCGGCACCTGAGCGCGATCGAGATCAATTCGACCTACCACGGCACGCAGCGGCGCGCCAGCTTCGCGAAGTGGCGCGACAGCGTGCCCGACGGCTTCGTCTTCTCCGTCAAGGCTTCGCGTTACGCGACGCAGCGGCGCGTGCTGGCCGAGGCGGGCGAGTCGATCGAGCGCTTCATCGGCAGCGGCGTCGCCGAGCTCGGCGACAGGCTCGGGCCGATCGTGTGGCAGCTGCCGCCCACGCATGCCTACGACGAGGGCGACATGGCGGCCTTCCTGCAACTGCTGCCGCGCGCCGCCGAAGGCGTGGCGCTGCGCCATGCGATCGAGGCGCGGCACGCCAGCTTTGCCGTGCCGGCGTTCATCGCCCTGGCGCGCCGCCACGGCGTCGCCATCGTGTTCGACGATGCCGAGCGCTTTCCGTCGATCGGCGACGTGACGGCCGATTTCGTCTATGCGCGCCTGATGCGCTCGCAGGCCGAGCTCGAGCATGGCTATGCGCCGGCGGCGCTCGACGCCATCGCGACGACGGCGCGCGAGTGGGCGCAAGGCCTGCAGCCGGGCAACGTGCCGCGCGTCGACGGCGAAGCCGAGGTGCCGGCGCAGCCGCGCGAGGTCTACGTCTACTTCATCGACGGCGCGAAGGAGAAGGCGCCGGCCGCCGCGCTGGCGCTGCGCGAGCGGCTCGGTTGAGCCTGGCGACGTTCACCGCGGCGACGGCAGCGGCTCGCCGAGCATGCGGCGGCCCAGCCAGGTCAGCCCGCGCTGCACGTCGATGCGCTGGCCGACGAGGCGCGGCGTCACCGCCTGCAGCGAGCCCCCCGCGCCGCGCTCGGCGACGACGAACGTGAAGGTGTAGTAGGGCTCCTGGCCCATGCGCAGGTCGGCGATGCGCACGCGGCCGTCGCGCTCGGCGAGCTTGAAGTAGCCGTGGCTGAACCACGCCAGCCGCGCGACCTGCCGGTGATCGCGCAAGGCCTGCTGCAGCCCGTTGCCGCGGTCGTGGCGCTCGAACTCGATGGCCGAGCCGCCGTCGAGCAGCGAGCGGTAGCCCTCGTGATAGGCGTCGGGCGTCATCGCGACGACGCGCCACAGCACGGTGTTGAATGCCGTCGGCGTGACGAGCACGCGCTCGGCCGCGATGCCCTGTTCCGCCAGCGAGGCGCGCGCGATCGACTCGACGTGCCACTGCGCGCCGACGCCCCAGGCGAGGTAGGCGGTGCTGACCGCCAGGCCGGCGGCGTTCCAGCGAAGCGCGCGGGCGCCGTTGCGACCGCTGCGCAACGCCGCGATCACGCCCACGACGAGCGGCACGGTGTACATCGGGTCGATGATGAACACGCTGCCGACGGCGTACGGGTGGTCGAAGAACGGCAGCGCGAGCTGCGTGCCGTAGACCGTCATCGCGTCGAGCAGCGCGTGCGTGACGAGCGCGAGCCAGACGGCGACGCACCAGCGCCGCCGCAGCGGCCACTCGCGCTGCACGGCGGAGATCAGCGCGGCGATCGGCGGCGCGGCCAGCGTCTGCCAGAAGAGCGCGTGGCTCTCGGCACGATGCAGCGTCATATTGCTGATCGGATCGCCGTGGTCGATGAAGGCATCGAGGTCGGGCAGCGTGCCGACGAGGCCGCCCCACAGCGCGGCCTTCCACAGCGCCGTGCGCCGGCCCATCACGGCGACGCCGACGGCCGAGCCGAGCGCGAACTGCGACAGCGAATCCATGCCGGCGATTGTGCCGGCGCGGCGCTACATGCTGCGCCGGTACTGGCCGCCGACCTCGAACAGCGCGCTGGTGATCTGGCCGAGCGAGCAGCAGCGTACGGCGTCCATGAGCACGCCGAACACGTTGCCGCCGTCGATCACGGCCTGCTGCAGGCGTTCGAGCATCGCCGGCGACTCGGCGGCGTGGCGGGCGTGGAAGTCGGCCAGGCGTGCGAGCTGGCTCTGCTT
The DNA here is from genome assembly GCA_048500255.1 of Burkholderiaceae bacterium. Lineage (GTDB taxonomy): Bacteria > Pseudomonadota > Gammaproteobacteria > Burkholderiales > Burkholderiaceae_C > JAMHWF01. The sequence continues at coordinate 94,540 of JASNYH010000003.1, forward strand.
CTCCTCCTCCGTCGAGCGCGCCAGCGCGATCGATGTCGGTACCGGATCGCCGTGCGGATTGCGAAAGGTGTTGACGCCGACGATCGGATATTCGCCGGTGTGCTTGAGCATCTCGTAGTGCAGGCTCTCTTCCTGGATCTTGCCGCGCTGGTAGCCCGTCTCCATCGCGCCGAGCACGCCGCCGCGCTCGGCGATGCGCTCGAACTCGGCGAGCACCGCTTCCTCGACGAGCTCGGTCAGCTCGTCGATGACGAAGGCGCCCTGGTTCGGGTTCTCGTTCTTCGCCAGTCCCCACTCGCGGTTGATGACGAGCTGGATCGCCATCGCGCGGCGCACGCTCTCGTCGGTCGGCGTCGTGATCGCCTCGTCGTAGGCGTTGGTGTGCAGGCTGTTGCAGTTGTCGTAGACGGCGATCAGCGCCTGCAGCGTGGTGCGGATGTCGTTGAAGGCGATCTCCTGCGCGTGCAGCGATCGGCCGCTGGTCTGGATGTGGTACTTGAGCTTCTGGCTGCGCTCGTTGGCGCCGTAGCGCTGCTTCATCGCGACGGCCCAGATGCGTCGGGCGACGCGGCCGAGCACGGTGTACTCCGGGTCCATGCCGTTGCTGAAGAAGAACGACAGGTTGGGCGCGAAGTCGTCGATGTGCATGCCGCGCGCCAGATAGGCCTCGACGAAGGTGAACCCGTTGGCGAGCGTGAAGGCGAGCTGGCTGATCGGGTTGGCGCCTGCCTCGGCGATGTGATAGCCCGAGATGCTCACCGAATAGAAGTTGCGCACGTCGTGGTGCACGAACCACTCGGCGATGTCGCCCATCACCTTGAGGCTGAACTCGGTCGAGAAGATGCAGGTGTTCTGGCCCTGGTCCTCCTTGAGGATGTCGGCCTGCACCGTGCCGCGCACGTTGGCCAGCGTCCAGTCGCGGATCTTGGCGATCTCGTCGTCGGTCGGTTCGCGGCCGTTGTCGGCGCGGAACTTGTCGGTCTGCTGGTCGATGGCGGTGTTCATGAACATCGCCAGGATCGTCGGCGCCGGGCCGTTGATCGTCATCGACACGCTGGTCGCCGGGTCGCACAGGTCGAAGCCCGAGTACAGGACCTTCAGGTCGTCGAGCGTGGCGATCGAGACGCCCGAGTTGCCGACCTTGCCGTAGATGTCGGGGCGCGGATCGGGGTCGTTGCCGTACAGCGTGACGGAGTCGAACGCCGTCGACAGCCGCTTGGCCGGCATGCCCTGGCTGACCAGCTTGAAGCGCCGGTTGGTGCGAAAGGCGTCGCCCTCGCCGGCGAACATGCGCGTCGGGTCCTCGTTCTCGCGCTTGAAGGCGAACGTGCCGGCGGTGTAGGGGAACGAACCGGGCACGTTCTCGAGCATCAGCCACTCGAGCAGCTCGCCGTGGTCTTCGTATTGCGGCAGCGCCACCTTGCGGATCTTGTTGCCCGAGAGCGTCGTGTGCACGAGCGAGGTGCGGATCTCCTTGTCGCGAATCTTCACGACGTATTCGTCGCCGGCGTAGGCGCGCACCATGTCGGGCCACTGCGCGAGCAGCTTGCGCGCATGCGGGTCGAGGCGCGTCTCGCGCTCGGCGGCCAGGCGCAGCACGGTGTCCTTGGCGCCCGAGCGCGTCGCGTCGTCCTCGTGCAGCATGCGCGCCGACTCGCGCAGCTGCTGCAGTTCGCGCGCCAGCCTGGCCTGCTGGCGCGCACGCCCCTTGTAGTCGCGCAGCGTGTCGGCGATCTCGGCGAGGTAGCGCGAGCGCGCCGCCGGCACGATCGGGTGCTGCTGCGTGCTGTGGCGCGTCGCCACCGTCGGCAGCCGGCCGTCGCGCAGCTCGAGGCCGAGCTCGGCCAGCCGCGGCGCGAGCGCCTGGTACAACGCCGTCACGCCGTCGTCGTTGAAGCGGCTGGCGATCGTGCCGAAGACCGGCATCTGCTCGGGCGCCCGGTCGAAGGCGCCGCGGTTGCGCTGCACTTGCTTGGCGACGTCGCGCAGCGCGTCGGCCGCCCCCTTGCGGTCGAACTTGTTGATCGCGACGAACTCGGCGAAGTCGAGCATGTCGATCTTCTCGAGCTGGCTGGCGGCGCCGAACTCGGGCGTCATCACGTAGACCGGCACGTCGACCAGCGGCACGATGGCGGCGTCGCCCTGGCCGATGCCCGAGGTCTCGACGATGACGAGATCGAAGCCGGCCGCCTTGCAGGCCGCGATCACGTCGGGCAGCGCGGCGCTGATCTCGCTGCCGGTGTCGCGCGTCGCCAGACTGCGCATGTAGATCGGAGCCCCTCGGCCGACGGTTACGTCGGCCGATCCCCCGTGGGGATGCGGGCCGGCTTGGGGCGGCCCGGCGCTCGGCCCGCGCGCGCTCGCTCGTGTCCACGGCCCGATCGCATTCATGCGGATGCGGTCGCCGAGCAGCGCGCCGCCGCTCTTGCGCCGGCTCGGGTCGATGCTGATCACGGCGATGCGCAGACGGTCGTCCTGGTCGAGGCGCAGGCGGCGGATCAGCTCGTCGGTCAGGCTCGACTTGCCGGCGCCGCCGGTGCCCGTGATGCCGACGACGGGCGTGCGCGCCGCCTGCGCCGCCGCGCGCAGCTCGCCGCGCAGCGACTCGCTCACCTGGCCGGACTCGAGCGCCGTGATCAGCTGCGCCAGCGCGCGCCGGTGCGCCTCGTCGTCGCCCTGGATCGCCGCCAGCCTCGTCGGTGCGTGCTGCGACAGGTCGCGGTCGCAGCGCATCAGCATCTCGCCGATCATGCCGGCCAGCCCCATGCGCTGGCCGTCCTCAGGGCTGTAGATGCGCGCCACGCCGTAGCGCTGCAGCTCGTCGATCTCGGCCGGCACGATGACGCCGCCGCCGCCGCCGTAGACCTGGATGTGCGCGCCGCCGCGCTGGCGCAGCAGGTCGACCATGTACTTGAAGTACTCGATGTGGCCGCCCTGGTACGAGCTCACCGCGATGGCGTGCGCGTCCTCCTGCAGCGCGGCCGTGACGATCTCGTCGACCGAGCGGTTGTGGCCGAGATGGATCACCTCGGCGCCCATGCCCTGCAGGATGCGACGCATGATGTTGATCGCCGCGTCGTGGCCGTCGAACAGGCTCGCCGCCGTGACGAAGCGCGGCCGATGGGTCGGGCGGAAGGACGCCAGCGCGGCGTGGTCGGCGGACAGGTCGGTCATGGCAGGTGAGGGCGCCGCGACGGCAGCGGCGCCTGCAATTGACGTTAACGTCAATTGCGATGATGCCACTGCGCCCGGCCCTCCGGGACAGTGGAAACGTGACGCGACGCCGTTTGCCCGGCACAATCCGCCCCGTCGCAGCAAGCGCCCGCGCTCCGGGAGCGGGCCGATGCCCATGGCCGCCATCCTCGTTCCTGCCAAGACTGCCGCCGGTCAGGCCGAGCTCGACCGCCGCCAGCGTCCGCTGACGCAGCGCCACCGCACCGTGCTATTCCTCGTCGACGGCCGGCGCAGCGCCGAGGAGGTGAAGGACCTGGCCGAGCGCGCCGGCGCGCCGCAATCGTGTTTCGACGAGTTGATGACGATGGGGCTGATCGAGATGGCGCCGCGCCCGGCGCGCCGTCCGGCCGTTCCGACCTCCGGCCCGACGCCGCTGGACAGCCGCACCGACTCGTCGTTCCTGCCGTCGGCGCGCTCGCTGCTGCCCGAGTCGACGCTGTCGGACTCGCTCGACAGCACGCTCGGCGCGCCCGAGTCGCTGCTGCGCGAGGCCGACGACGGCGAGGTCGACGCCGCGCTCGAGGAGGCGCGCCGCATCCTGCTGCGCGCCGTGCGCAACGAGTCGCCCGTCGCCGGCTCGCTGACGATGATCCGCCTCAAGCGCGCGCGCAGCCGCAGCGATCTGCTCGCGCTGCTGCCCGAGGTGGAGGCGCGCATCAGCCGGCCGCTGCACCGCCTGACGGCGGCGCAGACGCTGCGTCACGTGCGCGGGCTGCTGGTGCGCGCGAGTTGAACGCCGCCGCGCGCCGCGCGGCCGCCGTGGCATGAGACACCCTCCGTCAACCCGCGCACCGCGGGCCGAGCGCCGGGCCGCCCCAAGCCGGCCCGCGGCCTGCCGCGAGACGAGGCAGGCGCTCGTGGCGTCCAAGCCGGCGCAGGCCGGCGTGGAGCCGCGCCACTCTCTCCGCCACTCTCTCCCTTCGGGGGATCGTTCGACGGTCCCGTCGAACGAGGGGCTGTCATGACCTTCTTCGCGATCGACGTTGGCAACACGCGGCTGAAGTGGGCGCTGTATGCGCACGGCCGCCCCGGCGCCGAGCTGCTCGCGCACGGCGCCGTCTTCCTCGAGACGATCGATGCGCTGGCCGAGACCGACTGGAAGGCGCTGCCGCACCCGACCCACGTGCTCGGCTGCAACGTGGCCGGCGACGGCATCCGCCGGCGCGTCGAGGAGCAGCTCGAGATCTGGGATGCCGCGCCCGCCTGGGTCGTGCCGTCGGCGCAGGCCGGCGGACTCGTCAACAGCTACGACCACCCGAACCGGCTCGGCGCCGACCGCTGGGTCGCAATGATCGGCGCGCGCCACCGCATCGTCGCGGCGGGCGCGGCGCGCCCGGCGCTGGTCGTGATGGTCGGGACCGCCGTCACGGTCGACGCGATCGACGAGACCGGGCGCTTTCTCGGCGGCCTGATCCTGCCCGGCTTCGGCCTGATGCTGCGCGCCCTCGAGATGGGTACGGCCGGGCTGAAGGCGCCGACCGGCGAGATCGTCGACTTCCCGACCAACACCAGCGACGCGCTGATGAGCGGTGGCGCCGACGCGATCGCCGGCGCGATCGAGCGCATGCACCGCAAGCTGCATCAGCGCACCGGTCTGCCGCCGGCGCTGATCATGAGCGGCGGCGCCGCCGTCAAGCTCGCGCCGATGCCCGACCTGCATTTCGAAATGGTCGACACGCTCGTCTTCGACGGCCTGCTGCGGCTGCAGGTCGACCGCGCCGTGCGCTGAAGCCGTGGCGCGTCAGAGGATGTAGCGCGACAGGTCCTCGTTCTTCGCCAGCTCGGCCAGGCGCGCGTCGACGGTGGCGGCGTCCAGGCGCACCGTCGTGCCGGCGAGGTTGGGCGCGTCGAACGACACGCTGTCGAGCAGGCGCTCCATCACGGTGGCGAGGCGGCGCGCGCCGATGTTCTCGGTGCGCTCGTTGACGTCGCAGGCGATCTGCGCGAGCCGGCGGATCGCGTCGGGCGCGAACTCGAGCGCGACGCCCTCGGTGGCGAGCAGCGCCTGGTACTGCGTGACGAGGCTGGCCTGCGTCTGCGTCAGGATCGCCTCGAAATCGTCGACCGTCAGCGAGCCGAGCTCGACGCGGATCGGAAAGCGCCCCTGCAGCTCGGGGATCAGGTCGCTCGGCTTGGCGAGGTGGAAGGCGCCCGACGCGATGAACAGGATGTGGTCCGTCTTCACGACGCCGTGCTTCGTCGTCACCGTCGTGCCCTCGACCAGCGGCAGCAGGTCGCGCTGCACGCCCTGGCGCGACACGTCGGCACCGCTCGTCTCGGAGCGCGACGCGACCTTGTCGATCTCGTCGATGAACACGATGCCGTTCTGCTCGGCGTTGGCGACGGCGGCGCCGCGCAGCTCGTCGTCGTTGACGAGCTTGGCGGCCTCCTCGTCGGCGAGCAGCTTGAGCGCCTCGACGATCTTGAGCTTGCGCGCGCGCCGGCGCGCCGTGCCGGCGCTGGCGAACAGGCCCTTCAACTGCTCGGCCATCTCTTCCATGCCGGGCGGGCTCATGATTTCTAGCGAGGGCCTGGGCTCGGCGAGCTCGACCTCGATCTCCTTGTCGTCGAGCGCGCCTTCGCGCAGGCGCTTGCGCATCACCTGGCGCGCTGTGTTGTCGCCGCCGGACGACGGCGTCAGACCGAAGTCGGAGCGCGGCGGCGGCACGAGGATGTCGAGGATGCGGTCCTCGGCGGCGTCTTCGGCGCGCGCGCGCTGGCGGCGCATCTGCGCGTCGCGCTCCTGCTTGACGGCGATGTCGACGAGGTCGCGCACGATGGAGTCGACGTCTTTGCCGACGTAGCCGACCTCGGTGAACTTGGTCGCCTCGACCTTGATGAACGGCGCGTCGGCAAGCCGCGCCAGGCGGCGTGCGATCTCCGTCTTGCCGACGCCCGTCGGACCGATCATCAGGATGTTCTTCGGCGTGATCTCGGTGCGCAGCTTCTCGTCGACCTGCTGGCGGCGCCAGCGGTTGCGCAGCGCGATCGCGACGGCGCGCTTGGCGCTGGCCTGCCCGACGATGTGGCGGTCGAGCTCGGAGACGATCTCCTGCGGCGTCATGCTCGATTTCATGGTCTTGCGGGCCGGGCGCCGGGCCGCTCCCAAGCCGGCCCGCATCCCCTCGGGGGATCGGCCGGCGTACTCGCCGGACGAGGGGTCGTCATGTTCCGAGCGTCTCGATCGTGTGCTGCTGGTTGGTGTAGATGCACAGCTCGCCGGCGATCTCGAGCGCCTTCTTGGCGATCTCGGCGGGCGCCAGCGCGGTGTGCTCGAGCAAGGCGCGTGCCGCGGCCTGCGCGTAGGCGCCGCCCGAGCCGATGGCGATGATGCCGTGCTCGGGCTCGAGCACGTCGCCGTTGCCCGTGATGATCAGCGAGGTGTCCTTGTCGGCGACGGCCAGCATGGCCTCGAGGCGTCGCAGCACGCGGTCGGTGCGCCAGTCCTTGGTCAGCTCGATGGCGGCGCGCGCGAGGTGGCCCTGGTGCTTTTCGAGCTTCGCCTCGAAACGCTCGAACAGCGTGAAGGCGTCGGCCGTCGCGCCGGCGAAGCCGGCGAGCACGCGGTCGTGGTAGAGCTTGCGCACCTTGCGCGCCGACGCCTTGACGACGACGCTGCCCAGCGTCACTTGCCCGTCGCCGCCGAGGGCGACGCTCGCGCCGCGGCGCACGCTGAGGATCGTCGTGCCGTGCCAGGTCGTGTCCATCGGCGGCAGGTGGGGTCGGGTCGGTGGAGTTCAAGCCGAGGCCGGCGCGGCCTCGCGCGCGCTCGTCAGACGGTGCGCACCTTGACCTTGGCGTGCTCGTTGATGCCCATCGCGCCGAAGAAGAGCGCGACGAGGCGGTGCGCGTCGGTGAACATCACGGTGCGGTTCTCTCCGCGGCGCTGCAGCACCCAGTTGAGCAGGTCGCCGGCGGCGATGAAGTCGACGCGGATCAGCTTGGCGCACGACACGTTGACGACGGGCGCGGCATCGAGCTCGTCGTCCATCTTCTTCAACGTCGCGCCGATGTCGCCGACGAGCTGGCCCGCCAGCTCGACGTTGGCGATCTGCAGCGTCGACGGCTCGTCGCCGAGCGACGACTCGACGAAGGTCGTCGACGCATCGCCGACCAGCGACAGCACCGGCGACTGCGTGCTGGCGGCCGCGCCGCTGAAGCGCACCTTGCACCTGGCGCGCTCCCACGACGGCGGCGACACCTCGTAGGTGACGCAGTAGTCGATCGCCGTCTCGTCGAACTGATCGGCGCGGTTGGCCAGGCGCAGCGCGTCGAGGCGCAGCTGCCAGTACGCCGGGTCGGCGTCGCGCACGCCGGTGGGCGCGGCGTCGTGCAGCACGGCCAGCAGGTGGTTGCCGCCGATCCAGCGCATGTCCAGCGGCTCCGTCGCCCAGTGGCGGAACACCTCGCTCATGCGCGCGCAGGCCTCGGCGTCGATGCTGCGCAGTGCGTTCCAGTCGAGCACCCACGGCAGCGGCATCTGCAGCAGCTCGGAGCGCATGAGCGCCACCGTCTCGGCATCGACGACTTCGGGGCAAACCCAGCCGACCTGGGCGTCGACGCGGCCGCGCGCCGGCGTGTCGTCGACCGCCGTCTCGGCGACCAGCTTGGGCATCGAGAACCACTGCGGCGACGACCAGCCGAACTGCTGCGCGTAGTCGATCGCCAGGCTCTCGAACTTGTGCTGCTCGCCGATCGCGCGATAGAGGTCGAAGCGCACCAGCCAGGTCTCGGCGTGCTGGGCGCGCGCGCCGCCGGCCCCGGTCAGGCGCGACAGCGACTGCTCGCACGACTCGAAGTCGGCGTTGGCGAACGAGATCACGGCTTCGTCGAGCTCGGGGTCGTGAGCGACTTCGCTGACCTCGACGGAGAACGCGCTGTTGAAGTCGCCGACGGCGTTGAGCTTGGCGGCCGACAGCGGCGCCGCCGCGCCGCGCACGGCCTCTTCGGGCACGGCGGCGGTGAGCTCGGGGGCATCGGCGAACGGCATGCGCCCGCTGGGCGTGTAGACCGGTGCACGCGCGATCGGCACCGTGGTCGGCGAGATGGCGTCGGGCGGCGCGGGGCTGCGCTTCGCCGCCGCGGCCGCCGCGGCCGGCGTGGCGGCCGCGGGCGCTGCCACCCGCGCGGCCTGCGGCGCCGCTGCGGCGCGCGCCGCCGCAGCGCCTTCGATCGGCGCCGGCTGCGTCATCGCCTCGTAGAAGGTGTGCGGCTTGCGCGCCGTGGTGGCGTAGTTGTCGCCCACCATCTGCTGCTCGATCTCGTCGATCTTGGCCTTGACGCCGCTGTCGGCCTTGGCGCCGCTGTCGTTCAGGCGTTCCGAGTCGTCGATGCGCGATGAGCCGCCGAGCGCGGCGAGCTGCTCGCTCGACAGCCCCTCGCGGCGCACCTTGCGCAGCATGTCGAACTCGCGCTTGCGCACGAAGTCGTTGCGCCGCTTGCGCTCGATCATCGCCTTGAGTTCCGACTTGGCGTACTCTGTCTCGCGCACGTCCTCGGTGCGCGGCGTCAGGTCGGCCCAGTCGGTGGTCGGGTTGGCGACGAACCGGACGACCTTGCGCAGGAAGCTGTCGTTGTCTTTGGGGTCCGGCATGGCGGGGGCGCAGGGGACTCTCGGCGACTCGGACGCCGTCAGTCCCCGAACATCTTCTGCTTGAGCTCGCGGCGCTGCTGTGCTTCGAGGGACAGTGTAGCCGTCGGCCGCGCGATCAGCCGCCCCAGGCCGATCGGCTCGCCCGTTTCGTCACAGAAGCCGTAGTCGCCGCTGTCGAGACGCGCCAGCGACTGCGAGATCTTCTTGAGCAGCTTGCGCTCGCGGTCACGCGTGCGCAGCTCGAGGGCGTGCTCCTCCTCGATCGTCGCGCGGTCGGCGGGGTCGGGGACGATCGACGTGTCTTCGCGCAGGTGCTCCGTCGTCTCGCCGGCGTTGGACAGCAGGTCGTCCTTGAGGGCCTGCAGCCGGCTGCGGAAGAACTCGAGCTGTTTGTCGTTCATGTACTCCGACTCGGGCATCGACAGCAGCTCCTCCTCGGTGAGGTCGCGGCCGGCCTTCGACTTCCAGGCGTTGGCGAGCTTCGGGTCGGCCTTGTAGGCGGGGCGTGCGACGTCGCCCTCGGGAGCGACGTGGCGCGCCGGCGGCTTGGGCGGCGCGAAGCGGTCGGCGAAGCGGCTCGACCCCTGCACCGGCGGCGGTGTCGTCGGCATCACGACGGGCGTCTTGCTGGCGCGGGCCGGGCGCGGCGCCTCGGCGGGGCGGGCTTCGGGGGCGGGGGAGGGAGATTTCGCTTGCGGAGGCATCGGGGACGGGGTGATCGCTTTCTTCGGCGCCGCCGTGGCGGTGCCGGAGGTCACGGCCCGCGGAGCGGGCTTCGTGGCCGGTTTCTGGGGATTCTTCTTCGGGGCGGCAGTCTTGGCGGCCTTGGGGGCGGATTTCGGGGCGGCCTTCGCAGCCGCCTTCGGGGCGGGCTTGGCCGCCGGGCGGGCGGCGGCCTTGGCGGCAGGCCGGGACGCCTTTTTCGCCGGGGCCTTGGCGGCGGGGCGGGCCGGGCGCGCCGAGGTCTTGGCCGCCGGCTTGGGGGCTTTCACCGGCTTGGCGGGTCGCTTCGGCGAGGCCTTCTTCGCCGGCGATGTCTTCTTGGCCGCGGTCTTGCTCACCTGAGTCTCCTCGCAACGGCGTTATACCCGCCCAGCCGGCCGCGGGTCACGCTGCGGCCCGTCGAGCGCCGCGCATTGTAGCGATGTCGCCGGCGCGCGGCGGCATCAGACGAGGCATTGCTCCAACCCCTGGACGAACACGTCGCGCGGCAGGTCGATCCCGATGAAGACCATCTTGCTCGTCTTGGGCTCGCCGGGTGCCCACTTGGCGCCGAGGTCGCTGCCCATGAGCTGGTGCACGCCCTGGAAGACGACCTTGCGGTCGGTGCCCTTCATGTGCAGCACGCCCTTGTAGCGCAGCATGCGCGGGCCGTAGACCTGCACGATCGAGCCGAGGAAGTCCTCCAGCTTGGCTGGATTGAAGGCGCGGTCGGCACGGAACACGAACGACTTGACGTCGTCGTCGTGGCGGTGGTGGTGCGGGTGGTTGCAGTGCTCGCCGTGCTCGTGATCGTGATCGTGGTGATGGTGGTCGTGGCCGGCATCGGCGTTCAGGAAGTCGGGGTCGATGTCGAGCTTGCTGTTGAGGTTGAAGCCCTTGAGGTCGAACACCGACGCGAGCGGCACCTCGCCGAAGTGCACCGTGCGCTGCGGGGCGCGCGGATTCATGTGCTTGATGCGGTGCGTCAGGTCGTCGAGCGCGGCCTGGTCGACCAGGTCGGCCTTGCTGATGAAGATCTGGTCGGCGAAGCCGATCTGGCGCCGCACCTCCTGGCGCTCGTCGAGCTGCTGCTGGGCGTGCTTGGCGTCGACCAGCGTGAGGATGGAGTCGAGCAGGTAGGTCTCGGCGACCTCGTCGTCCATGAAGAAGGTCTGCGCCACCGGGCCGGGATCGGCCAGGCCGGTGGTCTCGATCACGACGCGCTCGAAGTCGAGCTCGCCGGCGCGCTTCTTGGCCGCCAGGTCGGCCAGCGTCGTGCGCAGGTCCTCGCGGATCGTGCAGCAGACGCAGCCGTTGTTCATCTGGATGATCTGCTCGCCGGTGTCGGCGACGAGGATCTCGTTGTCGATGTTCTCCTCGCCGAACTCGTTCTCGATGACGGCGATCTTCTGGCCGTGCGCCTCGGTCAGCACCCGCTTGAGCAGCGTGGTCTTGCCCGAGCCCAGGAAGCCCGTGAGGATGGTGGCGGGGATGAGGCCGGTGGACATGAGCTCGCTCCGGGATGCAGGGGGCGCTTTCGAGGGGCCGGAAGTATGCAGCATCGCGCCGCTTCGTGCCAGGCGCATCGGGTATTCTTGCGCGACCCGAACTCCTCGCGTCCGCGCGATGCCCGATCCCCACCCGAGTCGCCCTGCACGCGGGGGCGACAAGACCGCCGCCGCTGCGGCCGAGCGGCGCACGTTGTTCGAGCGCGTGGTCGACTTCCTGTCGCCCGGCCCGGACTCGCGGCACGAGCTGTTCGAGACGCTGGCCGACGCCGAGCAGCGCGAGCTGATCGCGCCCGAGTCGCGCATGATGGTCGAGGGCGTGATCCGCATGGCCGACATGACGGCCGGCGACGTGATGGTGGCGGCCAAGCGCATGGACCTGCTCGACATCGACGCACCCTACGACCAGCTGCTCGACGCCGTGATCCGCACCGCGCACTCGCGCTTCCCCGTCTACGAGGGCGGGCGCGACAACATCATCGGCATCCTGATGGCCAAGGACCTGCTCAAGCTGCAGCGCGCGCCCGAGCTGAACCTGCGCACGCTGCTGCGCCCGGCCGTCTTCGTGCCCGAGAGCAAGGGCCTGAACGAGCTGCTGCGCGACTTTCGCTCCAACCGCAACCACCTGGCGATCGTGATCGACGAGTTCGGCAACACGGCCGGGCTGATCACGATCGAGGACGTGCTCGAGGAGATCGTCGGCGAGATCGAGGACGAGTTCGACGACAAGGAGGCCGAGGGCAGCATCTACACGCTGGCCGACGGCACGCAGCGCGTCGCCGGTGACGCCGACATCGCCGCCGTCAACGAGGCCTTCGGCACGCACCTGTCGGTCGACGAGTTCGACACCATCGGCGGCCTGATCGCGCACCAGTTCGGCCGCGTGCCGCGGCGCGGCGAGTCGCTCGTCGTCGACGGGCTCGAGTTCTCCGTCATGCTCACGCGCGGCGGCGCCGTGCGCTGGTTCAAGGTGCAGCGCACCGCGCGCGAGGGCGCCGGCGACACGCCGGCCGAGGCTTGAGCACGGCCGCGCCGCCGGCGGCCGCGGCAGGCCGCGCCCGCGTCGTCGACGTCGACCTGCTGGTCGCGCTGGCCGCCGGAGCGCTGCACAGCCTGACCTTCGTCTACACCGACGCCTGGCCGCTGCAGATCGCCTTCGTCGCGCTGCTCGCGTGGCGCATCCACGAGGCGACGCCCGGGCGCGCCGCGCTGCTCGGCGGCGCCTTCGGCACCACGTGGCTGGCGGCCGGCACCTGGTGGATGTACGTCAGCATGCACCGCTATGGTGGGCTGCCGGCATGGATGGCGGCGCTGGCCGTGCTGCTGCTGGCGCTGACGCTGTCGCTCTACCTTGCGGGGGCGCTGGCGCTGCACGCCCGGCTGCGGCGCGGCCGGCCGGTCTTCGACGCGCTGCTGTTCGCCGCCTGCTGGCTGGCCGCCGAACTGGCGCGCGGCGTGCTGTTCACCGGCTTTCCGTGGATCGCCAGCGGCTATGCGCACGTCGACTCGCCGCTCGCGCGGCTGGCGCCGTGGATCGGCGTCTACGGCATCGGCTTCGTCGCCGCCGGGCTGGCCGGGCTGGTCGGCGCGCTGGTATCGCAGTTCCACGCGCCGGGGCGGCGCCTCGCGCGGCGCAGCACGGCCACGGCGGTGCTGGCCGCCGTCGCGCTGGCCGTGCTGGCCTGGTGGCCGCCGGCCGAGTTCACGCGGCCGACGACGACGCTGCAGGTCTCGCTGCTGCAGACCCACGTGCCGCAGGAGCAGAAGTTCGACCCCGAACGCGTGCCGCAGGCGCTGCAGTGGCTGGCCGACGAGTTGATCGCGACGCAGGCCGACCTCGTCGTCGCGCCCGAGACGGCGATCCCGCTGCTGCCCGACCAGCTCGCGCCCGAGTACTGGCAGGCGCTGCGCGAGCGCTTCGGCGGCGCCGCGGCGGCGCTCGTCGGCCTGCCGCTGGGCAGCTACGAGCAGGGCTACACCAACTCGGCAGCCGGCCTGTCGCGCGCCGCGCAGGCGCTGCCCGGCGGGCACTACCGCTACGACAAGCACCATCTCGTGCCGTTCGGCGAGTTCATCCCGAAGGGATTCCGCTGGTTCACCGAGATGATGAACATCCCGCTCGGCGACTTCGCGCGCGGGCCACTGGTCGCGCCGTCGTTCGCCGTGCATGGCGAGCGCGTCGCGCCCAACATCTGCTACGAGGACCTGTTCGGCGAGCAGCTCGGCGCGCGCTTTCGCGACTCGGCATCGGCGCCGACGATCTTCGCCAACCTGAGCAACATCGGCTGGTTCGGCGACACGATCGCCGTCGAGCAGCACCTGAACATCTCGCGGCTGCGCGCGCTCGAGTTCGAGCGGCCGATGCTGCGCGCCACCAACACCGGCGCGACGGCCATCGTCGACCACCGCGGCAGCGTCGTGCAGTCGATCGCGCCATTCACGCGCGGCCGCGTCGACGGTCCGGTGCAGGGCCGCGACGGCCTCACGCCCTATGCACGCTGGGTGTCGCGCTGGGGCCTGTGGCCACTGGCGGCGCTGGCCGCGGCCATCGTCGCGGCGACGATGGCGCTGCGCCTGCGCCCCTAGAATCGCCCATTCCCCGGCGCGCGCGCGCGTGCACGGCGCCGTCTTCGATCTCCGGAATCCCGATGCTGACGTTCCAGCAACTCATCCTGCGCCTGCAGTCGTACTGGGCCGAGCAGGGCTGTGCGCTGCTGCAGCCCTACGACATGGAAGTCGGCGCCGGCACCAGCCACACGGCGACCTTCCTGCGCGCGCTCGGCCCCGAGCCGTGGAAGGCGGCCTACGTGCAGCCCAGCCGCCGCCCCAAGGACGGCCGCTACGGCGACAACCCGAACCGGCTGCAGCACTACTACCAGTACCAGGTGGTGCTGAAGCCCGCGCCGGCGAACATCCTCGACCTCTACCTCGGCTCGCTCGAAGCGCTCGGCTTCGACCTGAAGACGAACGACGTGCGCTTCGTCGAGGACGACTGGGAGAACCCGACGCTCGGCGCCTGGGGGCTGGGCTGGGAGGTCTGGCTCAACGGCATGGAGGTGACGCAGTTCACCTACTTCCAGCAGGTCGGCGGCATCGACTGCCGGCCGATCACGGGCGAGATCACGTACGGCCTCGAGCGCCTGGCGATGTACCTGCAGGGCGTCGACAACGTCTACGACCTGACGTGGACCGAGGGGTTGCGCTACGGCGACGTCTACCTGCAAAACGAGCAGGAGCAGAGCGCCTACAACTTCGAGCACAGCGACGTCGAGTTCCTGCTCGGCGCCTTCGCGGCGCACGAGAAGCAGGCGCAGCACCTGATGGGCGCGCAGCTCGCGCTGCCCGCCTACGAGCAGGTGCTCAAGGCGGCGCACAGCTTCAATTTGCTCGACGCGCGCGGCGCGATCAGCGTCACCGAGCGCGCCGCCTACATCGGCCGCATCCGCAACCTGGCGCGCGCCGTCGCGCAGAGCTATCTCGAAAGCCGCGCGCGGCTCGGCTTCCCGATGGCGCCGCGGGCCTGGGCCGACGAAGTCGCAGCGCAGCTCGACACCAAGAACCGGAAGGCCGCCTGATGTCGAGCGCGACCGTCAAGAAGAACCTGCTTCTCGAGCTGTTCGTCGAGGAGCTGCCGCCCAAGGCGCTGAAGACCCTGGGCGCGGCCTTCGGCCGCCTGCTCGCCGACGAGCTCGTCGCCGGCCGCTGCATCGAGCCCGCGAGCGCCGAGCGAAGGACCGTCTACGCCAGCCCGCGCCGGCTCGGCGTGCACCTGCCCGACGTGCACGCAGCGACGCCGCCGACGCGCAAGCTCGTGAAGCTGATGCCGAAGAAGGTCGCCCACGCGGCCGACGGCAGCGCGACGCCGGCGCTGAAGAAGAAGCTCGCCGCGCTCGGCTGGGGCGGCGACGCGCTGCCCGTCGACGAGCTCGTCGTCCAGACGGAAGGCGGCGCCGACTACGTCTGGTGGAACCAGCTCGAGCCGGGCAAGCCGCTGGCGCACCACCTGCAGCTCGCTCTCGACGCCACGCTGAAGGCGCTGCCCATCCCCAAGGTGATGACCTACCAGCGCGCCGACGGCTGGAGCAACGTCAAGTTCGTGCGCCCGGCGCACGGCCTCGTCGCGCTGCACGGCGCCCATGTCGTGCCGGTCGCGGCGCTCGGGCTGGAGGCCGGGCGCACGACGCGCGGCCACCGCTTCGAGGCGGTGCGGCCCGCCATCGAGTTGCGCGACGCCGACGCCTATGCCGATCAGTTGCGCGAAGAAGGCGCCGTGATCGCCAGCTTCGACGAGCGGCGCGCCGAGGTCGCGCGCCAGCTGCAGGCCGCCGCGGCGCAGGCCGGCGCGACGGCCGTCGCCGACGACGCGCTGCTCGACGAAGTGACGGCGCTCGTCGAGCGGCCCAACGTGCTCGTCGGCAAGTTCGACGCCGACTTTCTCGCCGTGCCGCAGGAGTGCCTCATCCTCACGATGAAGGCCAACCAGAAGTACTTTCCGCTGCTCGACTCCGCGGGCCGGCTGACGAACCGCTTCCTCGTCGTCTCGAACATCCGGCCGGCCGACGCGTCGGCCGTGATCGGCGGCAACGAGCGCGTCGTGCGCCCGCGGCTGGCCGACGCGCGCTTCTTCTACGACCAGGACCGCAGGAAGAAGCTCGCCGAGCGCGTCGAAGGCCTCGGCCGCGTCGTCTACCACGCCAAGCTGGGCACGCAGGGCGAACGCGTCGAGCGCGTGCGCAGCATCGCGCGCGAGATCGCGCAGCAGCTGGGCGGCGGCGCGGCGCTCGTGGCGCAGGCTGACCGCGCCGCGCTGCTCGCCAAGGCCGACCTGCTGACCGACATGGTCGGCGAGTTCCCCGAGCTGCAGGGCACGATGGGCCGCTACTACGCGGCGCACGACGGTGAAGACGCGCCCGTCGCCGCCGCGATCGAGGACCACTACCGGCCGCGCTATGCCGGCGACGCGCTGCCCGCGGGCGACGTCGGCCTCGTCGTCGCGCTGGCCGACAAGCTCGAGACGCTGGCCGGCCTGTTCGGCATCGGCCAGGTGCCCACCGGCGACAAGGATCCGTTCGCGCTGCGCCGCCATGCGCTCGGCGTGATCCGCATGCTGATCGAGCGCGAGCTGCCGCTCGATGCATCGGCGCTGGTGTCGCTGGCGTTCCGCGCTTTCGGGCCGGCGCACGGTCAGGCACAGGCCGAGGTGGCCTGGTTCCTGCGCGAGCGCCTCGTCGGCTACCTGCGCGACGCCGGCTACAGCACGCCCGAGGTCGAGGCCGTCGTCGAGGCGCGGCCGGCGCGCTGGGCCGAGTTCCCCAGGCGCCTGGCGGCGGTGCGCGCCTTCCAGGCGCTGCCCGAGGCGGCGGCACTGGCGGCGGCCAACAAGCGCATCGGCAACATCCTGAAGAAGTCGGATGCGCCGGCCGGCGCCTTCTCGGCCGCCGCGCTCGTCGAGCCGGCCGAGCGCGAGCTGCACGCGGCCACCGAGCGCGTCGCGCCGCACGCGCAGGCGCACTTCGGGCGCGGCGACTACACGCAGGCGCTGCGCGAGCTGGCGCAGCTGCGCGCGCCGGTCGACGCCTTCTTCGACCACGTGATGGTCAACGCCGACGACGCGGCGCTGCGCAACAATCGGCTGTGGCTGCTGCAGCAGCTGCATGCCGAGATGAACCGCGTTGCCGATTTGTCGAGGCTGGCGCAATGACCGCCGCCGTAGCGCCTTCCGCGTTCCCCGGCCAGGGGGGCGCCGCCCGCGGACCGGCGGAGCCGGATCCGCGGCGGCCGCTCGATCAGCGCCGCCATCGCCGCACGGGACCTGCGTGGCGCAGCCGATGACATGACTCCGAACCGATTGGTCATCCTCGGCCGCGACGGCACGATCAACGCGTTCCGCGGCGACCACGTCAAGTCGCCCGACGAGTGGGAGCCGCTGCCCGGCGCGCTCGAGGCGATCGCGCGCATCCACCACGCCGGCTGGCACGTCGTCGTCGCGACCAACCAGCCGGGCATCGGGCGCGGCATGTACGACATGGCGTCGCTCAACGCCGTGCACGCCCACATGATGGCGATGGTCGCGGGGGCCGGCGGGCGCATCGACGCCGTCTTCTTCTGCCCGCACGCGCCGGGCGAGGTGTGCGAGTGCCGCAAGCCCCTGCCCGGCCTGCTGCTCGAGATCGGCGAGCGCTACGGCGTGCACATGAAGGATGTCGTCGCCGTCGGCGACTCGCTCAAGGACGCACAGGCGGCGGTCGCCGCCGGCTGCGAGTCGCATCTCGTGCGCAGCGGCCGCGCCGGCGCGATCGGCGACGACGAGCTCGCGCAGTGGCTCGTGCAGGCGCCGGGCACGCGCGTGCACCCCGACCTTGCCGCCGTGGCCGAGATGCTGGTGCAGCGCGCCGACGCCATCGACGCCTGGGGCGCGTCCGCCGCGCGCCGCAACTGAGCGCTCACAGCTTCCGACACGCCCGTGCTGCTGCCGCTGCTGCGCTCGGCCTTGTACCTGGTGTGGCTGACCGCCACCGTCGTGCCGTGGGCCGTCGCGGTGATCGTCGCGTCGATCTTCGTGCGCGGCGACCCGATCTACTGGATGTGCGTCGGCTGGTGCCGCGTCGCGATCGCCGGCGCGCGCGTCATCTGCGGCGTGCATTGCCGCGTGCACGGCATGCCCCATCTGCCGGCCGCGGCCGATCCGACGCCCGTGATCCTGGCGCCCAAGCACCAGTCGACGTGGGAGACGCTGGCGCTGCCGACGCTGATGTCGCATCCGCTGTGCTACGTGTTCAAGCGCGAGCTGCTGCTCATCCCGTTCTTCGGCTGGGCGATGGCGCGGCTCGACATGATCCACATCGACCGCAGCAAGCGCGCCGAGGCCTGGGCCAAGGTGGCGGAGCAGGGCCGGCGCCTGATGGCCGGCGGCCACTGGGTCATCATGTTCCCCGAGGGCACGCGCACGCCGCGCGGCCGCCAGGGCGCCTACAAGAGCGGCGCGACGCGGCTGGCCGTGGCCACCGGCGTGCCGGTGGTGCCGATCGCCGTGACGTCGGCGCGTTGCTGGCCGCGCCGCAGCTTCCTGCTGCGCCCCGGCGTCATCGAGATCTCGATCGGCGCGCCGATCGAGCCGGCCGGCCGCCAGCCCGACGAGATGATGCGCGACATCGAGCGCTGGATCGAGGCCGAGATGCGCCGCCTCGATCCCGAGGCCTATGCGGCCTCGCCGCGGGAGGCGAGCGCATGAGCGCGCAGGGCCGCCCCATGACGGATCGCAAGGCGGCGGCGCTGCTCGGCCAGTTGTCGCTGTTCGACGAGCCGGCGCGCGAGCCCGTGGTCGCCGCGCCGCCGCCGCCGCGCGAGCCGGTCGCGTTCCGCCATCCGCAGACCTCGCGCGAAGTGCGCCTCGGCGAGCACGTCGTCGGCTATGCGCTGCGCCGTGCGCGGCGGCGCAGCATCGGCTTCGTCGTCGCGGCCGACGGGTTGAGCGTGGCGGCGCCGCGCTGGGTCACGCTGGCCGACATCGAGGCCGCGCTGCACGAGAAGGCGGGCTGGATCCTGCGCAAGCTCGCCGAGCAGCGCGAGCGCACGCAGCGCCGCGAGGCGGCGCGCATCGAATGGCGCGACGGCGCCGTCGTGCCCTTTCTCGGGCGCCCGCTGGCCGTCGTGCTCGACGCGGCGGCGGCCGGCGCGCTGCTCGACGCCGACGCGGCGACGCTGCGCATCGGCCTGCCGCCGCACGCCGACGCGGCGCAGATCCGCGACGCCGTGCAGGGCTGGCTGCAGCGCCAGGCGCGACGCGTCTTCGAGCAGCGCTGTGCCCACTACGCCGAGCGGCTGGGCGTGCGCGTGCGCCGCCTCGCGCTCAGCTCGGCGCAGACGCGCTGGGGCAGCGCGAATGCCGACGGCGCCGTGCGGCTGAACTGGCGGCTGGTCCACTTCGCGCTGTCGACGATCGACTACGTCGTCGCGCACGAGCTGGCGCATCTGCGCGAAATGAACCACAGCGCGCGCTTCTGGGATGTGGTGCGCTCCGTGATCCCCGACTACGAGCGCGCGCGCGACGCGCTCAGCGACGACGCGCTGCCGCTGTACGACTGACGCCCCGCGTCAGGGCGTCGCGAAGCGGATCGTGCCGTCGCTGCCGACCTCGCGGCGCAGACGGCCGTCCATCCACAGCGCATTGAGGTGCGCGATCGTCTCGCCCATCGCGAACGTCGTCTGGTGCAGGTCGAGCGTGCGCTTGAAGAGCACCGGCAGCACCTCGGCGGCAGTGCGCGGCGCGGTGGCGCAGGCGGCCAGCACTTCGGCGAAGCGCAGCTCGTGGTGGTCGACGAGCTGCTGCACGCGCCGGTGCAGACCGGTGAAGGGCTTGCCGTGCGACGGCAGCACCAGCGTGTCGGCCGGCACCGCGCGCAGCTTCTCGATCGACGCCAGATAGAGCGCGAGCGGGTCGGCCTCGGGCTCGAAGTCCATCACGCTGACGTTGGTCGAGATGCGCGGCAGCACCATGTCGCCCGAGATCAGCAGGCCGAGCTCGGGGCAGTGCAGCGACATGTGCTCGGGCGAGTGGCCGTAGCCGGCGATGCAGTTCCAGTCGTGGCGCGCGCCGCTGGTGCCGACGGCGATGCGCTGGCCGTCGAGCAGGCGGCGAAAGCGCCGCGGCACCTCGGGCACGAGGTCCGAGTAGTAGCTCGTGCGGCCGCGCACCTTCTCGAGCGAGGCCGGGTCCGTCATGCCGTGGCTGGCGAAGAACTCGGCCGCGTTCGGGCCGCTGACCATCCCGCCGGCCGAAGCGAGGCGCGCGCCGTTCCAGTCGGTCGCGCTCATCCACAGCCGGCATTCGCGGCGCTCGCTGCTCCAGCGCCGCGTCAGCCAGTGCGCCAGGCCGACGTGGTCGGGGTGCATGTGCGTGGCGATCACGCGCAGCACCGGCAGGCCGTCGAGGCGCTCGGCGAACACCTGCTCCCACGCCGCCTTGGTGGCGTCGGCCGTGATGCCGCAGTCGACGAGGGTCCAGCCGTCGACGCCGTCGATCGCATCGCGCAGCAGCCACAGGTTGACGTGATCGAGCGCGAACGGCAGGCCCATACGCACCCAGCGCACGCCGGGCGCGACGTCGAGCGTCGCGCCCGGCGCGGGCAGCGCTTCGCCGAGCGGATAGTGGAGTTCGGATTCGCGGTCGTTGGCCATGCCGATGCCTGCGGTCGGGATCGGCGCGCCGATTCCCGTACAGTTCGTGATTGATTGACGTTAACGTCAAGTGTAACGACGAGCCGCCCGCCGCGCACCGCATGCAAGACGCCCGCACCTACACGATCACCGAGCTCGCGCGCGAGTTCGACGTCACGGCGCGCGCGATCCGCTTCTACGAGGAGGCCGGCCTGCTCGCGCCGGCGCGCGCCGGGCGCAACCGCGTCTACACGCAGCGCGACCGCACGCGGCTCAAGCTCACGCTGCGCGGCAAGCGCCTGGGCCTGAGCCTGCAGGAGATCCGCCGCCTGGTCGACATGTACGACTCGCCGGCCGACACGGCGCCGCAGCTGCAGGCCTTCTTGCTCGTGCTGCGCGAGCACCGCGAGCAGCTCGAGCAGCAGCTCGACGACATCGAGGTCACGCTGGCCGAGATCGCGCAGCACGAGGAGCGCTGTCGGCGCCTGCTCGCCGCCGCGCCGCCGGCGAAGCCGACCCGCACGAAGATTGCGCGCCGCGTCGCCCGCACGCGCGCACCCGCTTGAGGAGCCCTCACGATGGAACTGCCAGGACTCGACTTCCAGCTCGGCGCCGACATCGACGCGCTGCGCGACGCCGTGCGCGCCTTCGCCGCCGCCGAAATCGCGCCGCGCGCCGCCGAGATCGACCGCAGCGACCGCTTCCCGGCGGACCTGTGGCGCAAGATGGGCGAGCTCGGCGTGCTCGGCATCACCGTGCCGGAGGAATACGGTGGCGCCGACATGGGCTACCTCGCGCACATGATCGCGATGGAGGAGATCAGCCGCGCCAGCGCGTCGGTCGGACTCTCCTACGGCGCGCACTCCAACCTGTGCGTCAACCAGATCCGGCGCAACGGCAGCGAGGCGCAGAGGCGCAAGTACCTCCCGCGGCTGATCAGCGGCGAGCACGTCGGCGCGCTGGCGATGAGCGAGCCGGGCGCCGGCAGCGACGTGCTGTCGATGAAGCTGCGCGCCGAGGACAAGGGCGGCTACTTCCTGCTCAACGGCAGCAAGATGTGGATCACCAACGGCCCCGACGCGGACACGCTGGTGGTCTACGCCAAGTCGGACCCCGAGACGGACGATCCCCAGGCTTCGCCGCCCCCTGAGGGGGTCCGCCGGCCTTCGGGCGGCCGTGCGACCGGCGGGGGCGCGCGCGCCATCACCGCCTTCATCGTCGAGAAGGGCATGAAGGGCTTCTCCGTCGCGCAGAAGCTCGACAAGCTCGGCATGCGCGGCAGCCACACCGGCGAGCTGGTGTTCCGCGACGTCGAGGTGCCGGCCGACAACGTGCTGGGCGGCGTCGGCGGCGGCGCCAAGGTGCTGATGAGCGGCCTCGACTACGAGCGCGCCGTGCTCGCCGCCGGGCCGATCGGCATCATGGCGGCGGTGCTCGATCAGGTCGTGCCCTACATCCACGAGCGCAAGCAGTTCGGCCAGAGCATCGGCGAGTTCCAGCTGATCCAGGGCAAGGTGGCCGACATGTACACCGTGCTGCAGGCGGCGCGCTCGTTCTGCTACACGGTGGGCAAGAACCTCGACCAGCTCGGCGCCGAACACGTGCGCCGCGTGCGCAAGGACTGCGCCAGCGTGATCCTGTGGTGCGCCGAGAAGGCGACGTGGATGGCCGGCGAGGGCATCCAGGTCTACGGCGGCAACGGCTACATCAACGACTATCCGCTCGGCCGGCTGTGGCGCGATGCCAAGCTCTACGAGATCGGCGCCGGCACGAGCGAGATCCGCCGCATGCTGATCGGCCGCGAGCTGTTCGCCGAGACGATGTGAGTCCGTCGCCGCGTATCGGCGCACGCCGCGGCGGGTCTATCGCCGCCACGGCTTCGGGTTGACCCGGGGCCCGCCTATGATGCGCGCCTGCGCGCGTTGTCGGCGCGCCCTGTCGCCCTTGCCTCCATGTCGTACCGCAGTCTCCTCGCCGCGCTGGCCGTCGCCGCGCTGATCCCCTCCCTCCTTCCCGCCCGTGCCGCCGAGGCCATCGTCGTCGGCCAGGTCGCCCCGTTCAGCGGCACGCAGGCCGTTACCGGCAAGGCGATCCACGCCGGCGCCAAGCTCTATTTCGACGCCGTCAATGCGCGCGGCGGCGTGCGCGGCCGGCCGATCAGGCTGGTCACGCGCGACGACGCGCAGAAGCCCGACGAGACGGTGCGCCTGACGCGCGAACTGATTGCCGCCGAGGCGCCCGTCGCGATGATCGGCACCGTCGGCACGAGCAACCTCGAGGCGCTCGCCAAGGACGGCGTGCTCGTCGCGCACAAGACGTCGATGGTCGGCGCCGTCTCGGGCGCCGCGTCGGTGGTGAAGGCGAGCGCGATGCACATCGTCAAGGCGAGCTACCACGACGAGGTCGCGCGGCTGTTCAGGCAGCTGTCGCAGGTCGGCATGCGGCGCGTCGGCCTGGTCTACCAGGACGACGGCCTGGGCCGCGACGTGCTGACCGGCGCCGAAGAGGCCGCCCGGCGCCACGGCATCGAGTTGGCCGTGCGCTCGGCCTATCCGCGCAACACCGTGCAGGTCGAGAAGGCCGTCGCCGAGATCGTGGCGTCGAAGGTGCAGGTCGTCTTCCTCGGCGCGACGACGGCGGCGGGCATCGAGTTCGTGAAGCAGTACGCCGCCGCCGGCGGCACCGGCACCTGCTACGGCATGTCGATCATCGACACCGAGGCGCTGCTCGAGGCGCTGGGTCCCGAGCGTTCGCGCGGCTATGCCTTCTCCGTCGTGCTACCGTTGGCGCGCCAGTCCAGCCTGCCGGTGGTGCGCGAATACCTGCAGCTCAGGCACGCGTCGAGCGATCCGGGCCTGTCGGCGCGCTCGATCGAGGGCTACATCGCCGCCAAGGCGCTCGTCAAGGTGCTGGAGGCGACGAACCCGCTGACGCCGGCCGACGTGACGGCCGCGTTGTCGGCCGCGCGCGGCATCGACGTCGGCGGCTGGCGGCTCGACTTCGGCGCCGACGACAAGCCGGGCTCGACCTACGTCGACTTCGCGATGTTCGGCAGCGGCGGGCGCATCATCCAGTAAGCCGCGGCGCGCATGGCGGCCCGCCGGGCAGCCGGCCGATACACTGGCAGCGCTGCGCAAACCCGAGCGCTCCTGCCATGAGCCACGACCTCGACGAACTCTTCGAGAGCAACCGCCGCTGGGCGGCCGAGACCGAACGCCGCTCGCCTGGCTTCTTCACGAAGCTGCTCGGCCAGCAGGCGCCGCAGTATCTGTGGATCGGCTGCGCCGACAGCCGCGTGCCGGCCAACGAGCTCGTCGGCCTGCTGCCGGGCGAGCTGTTCGTGCACCGCAACGTCGCCAACGTGGTCGTGCACTCCGACCTCAATTGCCTCTCGGTGATGCAGTTCGCCGTGGATTCGCTGCAGGTGCGGCACATCATCGTCGTCGGCCACTCGGGCTGCGGCGGCGTGCGTGCCGCGCTGCACGACGCGCGTGTCGGCCTGGTCGACAACTGGCTGCGCCACGTGCAGGACGTGCGCAACAAGCACCTGGCGTGGCTCGACGCGCTGCCCGAGCCACGGCGCGTCGACGCGCTGTGCGAGCTCAACGTGCTCGAACAGGCCGTCAACGTGTGCCAGACCACCGTCGTGCGCGACGCCTGGGCGCGCGGCCAACCGGTCGTCGTGCACGGCTGGGTCTACGGCCTGCACAACGGCCTGCTCGAGGACCTGCGCATCACGGCGCGCGGCCCCGACGACGTGGCGCCCACCTACGCGGCGGCGCTCGACGCCGTCAAGCGCCGCCACGACGGCAGCGCCGGCGCGATCGAGGTGTAGAGATCGATGTTTCCGACGCAGTTGACCGACACGCGCGCCTTCGACATCGCCCGCGCGCTGCTCGAAGGCTTCGACCGCCACTACCGGCTGTTTCGCCAGGCGAGCGCAGCCGCCAAGCGCCGCTTCGAGCAGGCCGACTGGGCCGGCCAGCAGCGCGCGGCGCGGGAGCGCATCGAGTTCTACGACCGCCGCGTCGACGAGGCCGCGGAGCGGCTCCAGCGCGAGTTCGATATCGCGCGCGCCTCGATGGACACCTGGCAGCAGGTCAAGCTGCACTACATCGGCCTGCTGACCAACCACCTGCAGCCCGAGCTGGCCGAGACCTTTTTCAACTCGGTGACGACGAAGCTGCTGCACCGCAGCTACTTCAAGAACGACTTCATCTTCGTGCGCCCGGCCGTCAGCACCGAGTACATCGAGAACGACGAGCCGGCGGCGCTGCCGACCTACCGCGCCTACTACCCGACGCGCGAGACGCTGCGCGAGACGCTGCTGCGCATCGTCGACAACTTCCAGTTCGACCGCGAGTTCGAAGACCTCGGCCGCGACGTCGACTGCGTGCTCGCCGCGCTGCGCGGCCACACGGGCGAGGTGCGGCTGCGCGCCAACTTCCAGATCCAGGTGCTGTCGTCGGCGTTCTACCGCAACAAGGGCGCCTACCTGCTCGGCAAGGTGATCAACGGCTTCGAGGAGGTGCCGTTCGCGCTGCCGGTGCTGCACACCGAGCGCGGCCGGCTCGTGATCGACACGGCGCTGTTCGGCGAGAACGACCTGCTGATGGTGTTCAGCTTCGCGCGCGCCTACTTCATGGTCGACATGGAGGTGCCCAGCGCCGTCGTGCAGTTTCTGCGCTCGATGATGCCGAGGAAGCCCAAGTCGGAGCTGTACGCCGCGCTCGGCCTGCAGAAGCAGGGCAAGAACCTCTTCTACCGCGACTTCCTGTTCCACCTGCGACACAGCAGCGACAAGTTCCGCATCGCGCCGGGCATCAAGGGCATGGTGATGCTGGTGTTCGACCTGCCGTCGTTCCCCTACGTCTTCAAGGTCATCAAGGACTACTACCCGCCGCAGAAGGACACGACGCGCGAGCAGATCCAGTCCAAGTACCGCCTGGTCAAGACGCACGACCGCGTCGGCCGCATGGCCGACACGCTCGAGTACTCGAAGGTGGCGTTCCCGCGCGCGCGCTTCGAGGACGAGCTCGTCGCCGAGCTGAAGACCTACTGCCCGAGCCTGCTCGAGGAGGACGGCGACATGCTCGTCATCGACCATCTCTACATCGAGCGGCGCATGATCCCGCTGAACATCTACCTGCAGGACGCGACGCCGCGCCAGATGGAGCATGCCGTCGTCGAATACGGCAACGCCATCAAGGACCTGGTGGCGGCCAACATCTTCCCCG
The DNA here is from genome assembly GCA_048500255.1 of Burkholderiaceae bacterium. Classification (GTDB taxonomy): domain Bacteria; phylum Pseudomonadota; class Gammaproteobacteria; order Burkholderiales; family Burkholderiaceae_C; genus JAMHWF01. The sequence goes on from JASNYH010000003.1 coordinate 119,970, forward strand.
GCGACATGCTGTGGAAGAACTTCGGCGTCACGCGCCACGGCAAGGTCGTGTTCTACGACTACGACGAGATCGAATACCTGACGGGCTGCAACTTCCGCCGCGTGCCGCAGGCGCGCACCGAGGAGGAAGAGCTGTCGGGCGAGGTCTGGTACAGCGTCGGGCCGCACGACGTGTTCCCCGAGACCTTCGGCCCCTTCCTGCTCGGCGACCCGCGCGTGCGCGAGGTCTTCATGCGCCACCACGCCGACCTGCTCGACCCGGCGTACTGGCAGGCGCACAAGGAGCGCATCGCCGCGGGCTACGTGCACGACGTGTTCCCGTACGACACGCACCGGCGCTTCAGCGCGCAGCGGCGCGCGCCCGAGCCGGTGGCCGCCGCCGCCTGAGTCGGAGCACGCGATGGACTTGCGCGAGGCGCTCGAGATCGCCAGCTATGCCGTCACCGTGATCGGTCTGCCGTTCGCCGTCGTCGTGTTCCTGATGCAGCAGCGGCGCGAGCGCGAGAACGAGGAGGAAGAGGGCTACCAGCTGCTCTCCGACGCCTACAACGACTTCCTCAAGGTCGTGCTCGCCAACGCCGACCTGCAGCTGCGCAGCCAGGAGGCGCTGGCGCGCCCGACGCCCGAGCAGATGGAGCGCATGCTCGTCATCTTCGACATGCTGATCTCGCTGTTCGAGCGCGCCTACCTCGTCGCCTACAAGGACGACATGGCGCCCACCGAGCAGCGGCGCTGGAATTCGTGGGACGATTACATGCGCGAGTGGTGCCGGCGCGACGACTTCTTCCATGCCCTGCCGCTGCTGCTGCGCGGCGAGGACCCCGCGTTCCAGGACTACATCCGCCGCGTCGCGCACGAGGAGCGCGGCGCCGCGATGCTGGCACCGACCTGATGTTCCGTTGATCGAAGGAGTGATCCATGTCCACCGATTCCATCGTCATCGTTTCCGCAGCCCGCACGCCGATCGGCGGCATGCTGGGCGACTTCAGCGCGCTCGCGGCGCACCAGCTCGGCGCCGCTGCGATCAAGGCCGCCGTGGAGCGCGCCGGCATCACGGGCGACGCCGTCGACGAGGTGCTGATGGGCAACTGCCTGATGGCCGGCCAGGGCCAGGCGCCGGCGCGCCAGGCCGCGCTCGCCGCGGGCCTGCCGCAGTCGGCCGGCGCCGTCACGCTCTCCAAGATGTGCGGCTCGGGCATGCGCGCGATGATGTTCGCGCACGACATGCTCAAGGCCGACTCGGCCAACGTGATGGTCGCCGGCGGCATGGAGAGCATGACGAACGCGCCGCACCTCGTGTTCGCGCGCAAGGGTGTGCGCTACGGTGCGACGCAGATGTACGACCACATGGCGATCGACGGCCTGGAAGACGCCTACGACCGCGGCCGCGCGATGGGCGTGTTCGCCGAGGAGTGCGTCGCCAAGTACCAGTTCACGCGCGAGGCGCAGGACCAGTTCGCCATCGCGTCGACGGAGCGCAGCAAGAAGGCCAACGAGGACGGCAGCTTCGGCTGGGAGATCGCGCCGGTGACGATCGCCGGCCCGAAGGGCGAGACGGTCGTCAAGTTCGACGAGCAGCCGTTCAAGGCCAAGCTCGACAAGATTCCGGGCCTCAAGCCCGCGTTCAAGAAGGACGGCACGATCACCGCTGCCAATGCGTCCAGCATCTCCGACGGCGCCGCCGCGCTGGTGCTGATGCGCGAGTCGACGGCGCAGCGCCTGGGCTGCAAGCCGGTGGCGCGCATCGTCGGCCACGCCGTGCACGCCCACGCGCCGAGCTGGTTCACGACGGCGCCGGTCGGCGCGATCGACAAGCTGCTCAAGAAGAACGGCTGGGCCGCCAAGGACGTCGACCTGTGGGAGGTCAACGAGGCCTTCGCGGCGGTGACGATGGCGGCGATGACGGAGTTCAAGCTGCCGCACGAGATCGTCAACGTGCACGGCGGTGCCTGCGCGCTCGGCCACCCGATCGGCGCCAGCGGCGCGCGCATCGTCGTCACGCTGCTGGGCGCGCTGCGCAAGTACGGCAAGAAGCGCGGCATCGCGGCGCTGTGCATCGGCGGCGGCGAGGCCACGGCGATGGGGGTCGAGCTCGTCTGATGGAATTCGCCACCGCTGTCACCGGGTCGCCGCCGGCACTGGTCGCCGCCGGCGAGACGTTCTCGCGCACGCTGCGCTGCACGGAGGCCGAGATCGCCGCCTTCGCGTCGGCCTGCGGCGACTTCAATCCGCTGCACCACGACGCCGAGGTCGCGGCGCGTTCGGCCTTCGGCCGCATCATCGCCAGCGGCGCGCACACCACGGCGATGATGATGGGCCTGGCGGCGACGCACTTCTCGCGCCGCGACGACGGCGTCGCGCGCCAGATGGTCGGGCTGAACTTCAACTTCGCGTTCAAGGCGCCCGTCTTTGCCGACGAGGACGTGCACGCCGAATGGGTGGTGCGCGAAGTCGCGCCGCACGAGCGGCTGCGCGGCATGCTGGTGCAGATCGACGGCACGGCGAAGACGCAGCGCGGCGTCGCGCTGGTCGGGCGCGGCACGGTGCTGGTGCGCGCGGGGTAGACAGGCCCGAATCCTCTCGGAGGGTCGCTCGCCGCATGCCGGCGAGCCCGGTTCATCCCTGGCTGCGCTGCACCTCCAGCACGCCGCCCGTCGCCGCCTCGTAGTAGACGGCCGGATCGCGCAGCGCGAGCTGCAGCAGCAGCGACGCCGCGCGTGCCTGCACGACGCGCTTGACGACGATGGCGCCGAACACCAGCGCCGCCCCCGGCCACGGCTGGCCGCCGAGCGCCAGCGCGATGCCCACGCCGATCGCCGCCACCGAGAAACCGATCAGGTGCAGCCGCTGCGTCACGTAGCTGCGCGCGAGCCGCGGATCGACGACGACGCGAAAGCGCCCGTGGGGAAGCCCGGCGCGGAATTCGTCGTGCGAGACGAACGCGGCCGTGTTCGCGGTGTCCGCCGGCGCGCTCACTCGACCGCCAGCCTGCGATCGCGGATCAGCTTGTGCCAGAACGCCGTCTCGCGCTCGAGGAAGGCGGCGAGGGCGCGGCCGTCGGACGGGGCCACGTCGAGGCCGAACTCCTCGAGCCGCTTCTTCACGTCCGGCGCGACGATGGCCTTCTGCATCTCGGCCGACAGCCGGTTCGCGATGTCGGGCGGCGTGCCCCTGGGCACGAACAGGCCCTGCCACGCCGTCACGTCGAAGCCCTCGACGCCGAGCTCGTCGAGCGTCGGCACGTCGGGCAGCTGGGCGATGCGCCGCGGCGACATGACGGCCAGCGCGCGCACCTTGCCGCCCTTGATCTGCGGCAGTCCGGCGGCGGTGTCGAGCACCATCATCGGCACCAGGCCCGAGATCACGTCCTGCAGCGCGATCGCCGTGCCGCGGTAGGGCACGTGCACGATGAAGCTGCCGGTGCGGTCCTTCAGCAGCTCCATCGCGAGGTGGTGCGGGCTGCCCGCGCCCGGCGACGCATAGGTGTACTTGCCCGGCGACTTGCGGATCTCCTCGAGCCACTGGCGGCCGCTGGTGAAGCCGCTGCCGGGGTGCACGGCGAGGATCAGCGGAAAGCGCGCCATGAAGCCCAGCGGCACGAAGTCTTTCGGGTCGTAGGGCAGCCGCTGGTACATCGCGGCGTTGAACACCATCGCGCCGTTGTCGCCCGTCACGATGGTGTAGCCGTCGGGCGCCGACTTGGCGGCCGCGTCGGTGCCGATCGTGCCGGCCGCGCCCGGCCGGTTCTCGATCACGACCGCCTGGCCGAGCTGCTTGCCCAACTGCGGCGCGAGGTTGCGCGCGAGGAAGTCGGAGCCGCCGCCGGCCGGGTAAGCGACGATCCAGCGGATCGGCCGGTTCGGATACGACGATGCCGCCGCGCCGGCGGCAGGCTGTGCCCGCGCCGGCCCGGCGAGCGGTACGCCGGCGGCTGCGGCGGCCGCGGCGGCGAGCAGCGCGCGGCGCGACAACGGCGATTTCGAAGGCGACGATGACGACGACACGGCGATCCCCCAGCGTGATCGAGCTCGACGCACGATAAGCGCAACGCTGCGCGCTGCGGCTTCGGTCAATCCCTCGGCAGGTAGCGCCGGTCCGACCATGTGGCCAGCCACTGCGGGCGGAAGGCGACGAAGATCGCCGTGCACATGCCGGTGACGACGGCCTCGGCCCAGGCGATCAGCCAGCAGCCGACGAGCAGGCCCGCCAGCTCGGTGCCGGGCGGCAGCGGCGAGCGCGCCGCGACCCAGGCGCCGGCAGCCATCATGGCCACGGCCGTGACGAGAAAGCCGCGCCCGAGGATGTAGACGAACAGGTGCCGCGGCAGCCAGCGCCGCGTCGCCAGCCCGAGCGCCAGCGCCAGCGTCGCCGGCACGATGCCGCGCCAGGCCAGTGCGTGCACGCCGTGCGCGACGTCGGCACCGGCGAACAGCGTGCCGAGCGCGGCCACCGGCGCCAGCGTGGCGACGGCCAGCGGCCAGCCGAACATCAGCACCATCAGGCAGGCGCCCGACATCGCCAGCGTGAGGCCGCCGGGCAGCGTGCGCTCCGTCGCCCACAGCCACGGCAGCACGACGACGCAGGCCAGCCACGGCTGCAGCAGCGCGCCGCCGCGCAGCATGCGCCACGGCGCCAGCGCCAGCGCGATGGCGAGCGCGGCGGCGATCAGCGCGATCTCCAGTCCCATCAGCGGCCGATGCTAGCCGCTGCGGGTTAGCGCGCTCACCGCCCGCCGTGCCGCGCGGGTACGCTCGCCGCCATGCAGTACGCCCCGATCGACTTCTACTTCGACTTCTCGTCGCCGTACTCCTACATCGCCTCGGAGTGGGTCGATGCCGTCGGCGCGCGATACGGCCGCACCGTGCGCTGGCACGCCATCCTGCTCGGCGCGACGTTCCAGGCCGCCGAGCTGAAGAGCCCGGTGTCGTACCCGATCAAGCGCGAGTACGCGCTGCGCGACTTCGCGCGCTCGGCGCGCTATTCCGGCGTGCCGTTCACCCTGCCCGAGAAGTTCCCGGTGCCGACGCAGAACGCGGCGCGCGTCTTCTGGTGGCTGCACGACACCGCCGACGCGGCGCGCGCTGCCGCCTGGGGCCGTGCCGGACTGCGCGCCATGTTCACGCGCGGCGTCGACCTGAGCGACACGGCCGCGCTCAAGGCGCTGGCCGCCGAGTTCGGCCTCGATGCCGACGAGGTGGAGCGCATCTGGCAGGAGCCGCACTGGAAGGAGCGGCTGCGGCACGAGAACGACGCCGCCATCGCCGCCGGCGTGTTCGGGGCGCCCTTCTTCATCGTCGACGGCGAGCCGTTCTGGGGCCACGACCGGCGCGGCCAGATGGAGCGCTGGCTCGAGCAAGGGCCGTACTGAGAACGACACGCGAGCCGACGGCGCGCCCGCCCCGACCGCATCCACCGCGCTGTTGCGCCGGCTTCGCTAGCATAGGCGTCGCCGCACCACGAACCCGGAGCATTCATGCCGGTCCTCGCGTCCAGGCTCAATCCGCGCAGCGCCGACTTCGTCGCCAACGCCGAGGCGATGCGCGCCCTCGTCGACGACCTCAATGCCCAGCTCGCCCGCGTGGCCGAGGGCGGCGGCGCCGATGCGCGCCGCAAGCACACGGCGCGCGGCAAGCTGCTGCCGCGCGAGCGCATCGAACGCCTGCTCGACCCCGACACGCCGTTTCTCGAGATCGCGCCGCTGGCCGCGCTCGACCTGTACGACGGCGATGCGCCGGGCGCCGGCATCGTCGCGGGCATCGGGCGCGTCGCCGGCGTCGAATGCGTCGTCGTGTGCAACGACGCCACCGTCAAGGGCGGCAGCTACTTCCCGCTCACCGTCAAGAAGCACCTGCGCGCGCAGGAGATCGCGGCGCAGAACCGGCTGCCGTGCATCTATCTCGTCGACTCGGGCGGCGCCAACCTGCCGACGCAGGACGAGGTGTTCCCGGACCGCGAGCACTTCGGCCGCATCTTCTACAACCAGGCCAACATGAGCGCGGCCGGCATTCCGCAGATCGCCGTCGTGATGGGCTCGTGCACCGCTGGCGGCGCCTACGTGCCGGCGATGAGCGACGAGGCCATCATCGTCAAGGAGCAGGGCACCATCTTCCTCGGCGGCCCGCCGCTCGTGAAGGCGGCGATCGGCGAGATCGTCACCGCCGAGGAGCTCGGCGGCGGCGACGTGCACACGCGGCTGTCGGGCGTCGCCGACCACCTGGCCGAGAACGACCTGCACGCGCTGGCGCTCGCGCGCCGTTCGGTGGCCAACCTCAACTGGCGCAAGCCGCAGCCGCTCGTGCTGCGCGAGCCGCGTCCGCCGCGGCTCGATCCCGCCGAGCTGCTGGGCGTCGTGCCGGCCGACACGCGCAAGCCCTACGACGTGCGCGAGGTCATCGCGCGCATCGTCGACGACTCCGAGTTCGACGAGTTCAAGGCGCGCTACGGCACGACGCTGGTCACCGGCTTCGCGCACATCGAGGGCATGCCGGTGGGCATCGTCGCCAACAACGGCATCCTGTTCGGCGAGTCGGCGCAGAAGGGCGCGCACTTCATCGAGCTGTGCTGCCAGCGCAAGGTCCCGCTCGTCTTCCTGCAGAACATCACCGGCTTCATGGTGGGCAGGAAGCACGAGAACGAAGGCATCGCCAAGCACGGCGCCAAGATGGTGACGGCGGTGGCGACGGCCAACGTGCCCAAGTTCACCGTCATCCTCGGCGGCAGCTTCGGCGCCGGCAACTACGGCATGTGCGGGCGCGCCTACTCGCCGCGCTTCCTGTGGATGTGGCCGAACGCGCGCGTCTCCGTGATGGGCGGCGAGCAGGCGGCCAGCGTGCTGGCCACCGTGCGGCGCGACGGCATCGAAGCCAAGGGCGGCACCTGGAGCGCCGAAGAAGAAGCGGCGTTCCGCCGGCCGATCCTCGAGCAGTACGAGCGCCAGGGCCACCCCTACTACGCCAGCGCACGGCTGTGGGACGACGGCGTGATCGACCCGACCGACACGCGGCGCGTGCTCGCGCTCGGCCTGAGCGCCAGCCTCAATGCGCCGATCCCCGACGTGCGCTTCGGCGTGTTCCGCATGTGAGCCGATCCGCATGACGACCGCCACGCCTTTGCGCGAGCATCTGCAGACGATGGCGCACTACCACGCATGGGCGACGGCGCGCCTGCTCGCCGCGCTGCAGCCTCTCGACGACGGCGCCTGGCGGCGCGACTGCGGCCTGTTCTTCCGCAGCGTGCACGGCACGCTGAATCATCTGCTCGTCGTCGAGCAGCTCGTGTGGCGACGCCGGTTCGACGAAGGCGCCTCGCCCGTCGTCGCCCTCGACACCGAGCTCGAACCCGACCGCGGGCGACTGGCAGCGCGTGTGCAGGCGCTCGCCGACGGCTGGCGGTCGTCGCTCGACGGCTGGGGCGACGAGCGCCTGGCCGGCCGGCTCGACTACCTGAACATGCGCGGCCAGCCGGCGTCGTTGCCGTTCGCCGCGACGCTGGCGCACGTCTTCAATCACGGCACGCACCACCGCGGCCAACTGACGGCGACGCTGACGCGGCTCGGCCAGCCGGGCCCCGAGCTGGATCTGGTCTACATGCTGCAGGCCGAGGCGGCGACCACGGCGCGAAAGGAGTCGCGATGAGCGGATTGACGATCGCCAGCGACGGCACCGTCGCCCGCGTCTGGCTCGACCGGCCCGACGTGCGCAACGCGCTCGACACCGACCTGATCGGTGCGCTGACGCGCGGCGTCGCCGAGCTCGGTGCGGCGCCGGGGCTGCGCGCCATCGTGCTCGGCGGGCGCGGCAAGGCGTTCTGCGCCGGCGCCGACCTCAACTCGATGCGCGCGATCGGCCAGCGCAGCTGGGACGAGAACCGCGCCGACGCGCAGGCGCTGGCCGACATGCTGTGGGCGCTCTACAGCTGCCCGCTGCCCATCGTCGGCCGCATCCACGGCGACTGCTATGCCGGCGGCGTCGGCCTGGCGGCGGTGTGCGACATCGCGCTGGCATCCGAGCGCGCGCAGTTCTGCCTCAGTGAGGCGCGGCTCGGGCTGCTGCCGGCGACGATCGGGCCCTACGTCGTGCGCGCGATGGGCGAGCGCGAAGCGCGCCGCTGGTTCGTCACGGCCGAGCGCTTCGATGCGCGCACGGCGCAGCGCATCGGCCTGGTGCACGAGGTCTGCGCCGACGCCGACGCGCTCGACGGCACGCTCGAGGCGCTGCTCGCTGTCATCGTCGCCAACGGCCCGGAGGCCGTGAAGGCCTGCAAGCGGCTGGTGCTCGACATCGCCGGTGCGCCGCTCGACGCCGCACTGCGAGCCGAGACGGCACGCCGCATCGCCGACATCCGCGCCGGCGACGAGGGGCGCGAGGGGGTCGCGGCCTTCCTCGCGCAGCGCGCTCCGGCCTGGGTGAGCGCCGGCGGCCATCGCGAAGGGCGGTGACGGCGATGTCGACGGCCGCCCTCGACACGGCGCAACTCGTCGCCCTCGCCGCGGCGCTCGGCTGGGCGAGCGGCATCCGCCTCTATGCCGTGCTGACGATCACCGGGCTGATCGGCTACGCCGGCTGGGTCGAGCTGCCGCCGGGGCTTGCGCTGCTGCAGCATCCCGTCGTGCTCGGCGCGAGCGCGCTGATGCTGTTCATCGAGTTCTTCGCCGACAAGATCCCCGGCCTCGACACGGTGTGGGACCTGCTGCACACGCTGATCCGCATCCCTGCCGGGGCGGCGCTCGCGGCAGCCGTGTTCGGCCTCGACAACGCCACCTGGGCGGCCGTCGCGGCGATCGCCGGCGGCGCGCTGGCGGCGACGGCGCACACCGCCAAGGCGACGACGCGCGCCGCCGTCAACACCTCGCCCGAGCCGTTCTCCAACATTGCCGTCTCGCTGTTCGAGGACGGGCTGGTGCCGGCGGCGCTGTGGTTCTCTTTCGCGCATCCGATGGCCTTTCTCGGCGCGCTCGCCGTCGTGCTGGTGGCGATGGCTTTCGTGATCTGGGCGCTGTCCAAGTTCCTCATCGACCTGTGGCGCCGCCTGCGCGGCACACCGGCGCCTGCACCCGCACCCGCATCCTCCGTCGCGAAGGGCTGAGCCGCACGATGTTCCGCAAGATCCTGATCGCCAACCGGGGAGAGATCGCCTGCCGCGTCGCGGCGACGGCGCGGCGCCTGGGCGTGCGCACGGTCGCCGTGCACTCCGACATCGACGCCGACGCGCGCCACGTGCGGCTGTGCGACGAGGCGATGCACATCGGCGGCGCGGCGCCGGCGCAGAGCTACCTGCGCGCCGAGCGCATCGTCGAGGCGGCGCTGGCCAGCGGCGCCCAGGCGGTGCACCCGGGCTACGGCTTCCTGAGCGAAAACGAAGCCTTCGCGCAGGCCTGCGCCGACGCAGGGCTCGTCTTCATCGGCCCGCCGGCGGCGGCGATCGCCGCGATGGGCAGCAAGGCCGCCGCCAAGGCGGCGATGGCGGCGGCCGGCGTGCCCGTCGTGCCGGGCTACCACGGCGACGAGCAGTCCGACGCGCGGCTGCGCGACGAGGCGCTGCGCATCGGCTTTCCGCTGCTGATCAAGGCCAGCGCGGGCGGCGGCGGCAAGGGCATGCGGCGCGTCGACGACGCGGCGGCGTTCGACGCCGCGCTGGCGTCGTGCCGGCGCGAGGCGGCGTCGGCCTTCGGCGACGACCGTGTGCTGATCGAGCGCTACGTCACGCGGCCGCGCCACATCGAGATCCAGGTGTTCGCCGACGCGCACGGCGGCTGCGTGCACCTCTTCGAGCGCGACTGCTCGGTGCAGCGGCGCCACCAGAAGATCCTCGAGGAGGCGCCGGCGCCCGGCTTGAGCGAGGCGCGCCGCGCCGAGATGGGCGCGGCGGCCGTGGCGGCGGCGCGCGCCGTCGGCTACGTCGGCGCGGGCACCGTCGAGTTCATCGCCGAGCCCGCGCCCGACGGCGACCTGCGCTACTGGTTCATGGAGATGAACACGCGGCTGCAGGTCGAGCATCCGGTCACCGAGGCGATCACGGGCCACGACCTCGTCGAGTGGCAGCTGCGCATCGCCGCCGGCGAGCGCCTGCCGGTGACGCAAGACGCGCTGCACATCGAAGGCCACGCCATCGAGGCGCGGCTGTGCGCCGAGAACCCCGACGCCGGCTTCCTGCCGGCGACGGGCCGCCTGCACGTGCTGCGCTGGCCGGCGCACGCCGAGTTCGCAACCGACCGCGCCGGCGGCGTGCGCATCGACGCCGGCGTGCGCGAGGGCGACGCCGTCACGCCGCACTACGACCCGATGATCGCCAAGCTGATCGTCTGGGGCGCCAACCGCGAGCAGGCGCTGGCACGGCTCGACGCCGCGCTGGCCGGCACGCACATCGTCGGGCTGCACACGAACGCGGCGTTCCTGCGCCGCGTCGCGGCGAGCAGCGCCTTCGCGGGCGCCGATCTCGACACGGCGCTGATCGAGCGCGAGCGCGACGCGCTGTTCGACGCGGCGCCGCTGCCGCTGGCCTGCGTCGCCGCCGGCGTCGTCGCGCACAAGCTGGCGGCCGAGCAGGCTGCCGAGACCGCCGACCCGTGGTCGCGGCGCGACGGCTGGCGGCTGCACGGCGGCGCGCAGCGCCACTTCGACCTCGAGCTCGCCGAGCGCCATCACGCCGTCGGCCTCGAGCGCCGCCACGACGGCGGGCTGTGGTTGAGCGTCGGCGGCGAGCGCTGGCCGTTCGAGGCGCGCGCGCGCGGCGACGCGCTGCACGACGTCGTCGTCGGCGAGCACCGCTGGTCGCTCGCCGTGCACGCCGTCGGCGAGAGCTACGGCGTGTTCGGCGCCGCCGGCTCGGCCGTCGTGCGCGAGTTCGACGCGCTCGCCCACGCCGGCGAAGGCGCCGCCGAAGCCGGCCGGCTCACGGCGCCGATGCCGGGCAAGGTGGTCGCCTTCCTCGTGCAGGCGGGCGACGCCGTCGAGCCCGGCCAGCCGCTGGCCGTGATCGAGGCGATGAAGATGGAGCACACGATCGCCGCGCCGCGCGCCGGCCGGGTGGCCGAGTTGCTCTATCGCGCGGGCGACGCGGTGGGAGAGGGCGACGAGCTGCTGCGGCTGGCGGATGCCGCCACCGTCTGAAGCGCGGCTAGAAGCTCGTGCTGCCTGCCCAGCGCGAGTCGCGCCGGCCGAAGTCGAAGCCCGACACCGCGGCCCAGCGGCTGTCGAGCGGCGCGGGCATGGTGTCGAGCGCGGCCGGGCGCGTCGCCGCTGCGTCGGCGACGGTGGCGCACTCGAAGCGCCGCGCCAGTGCGGCCAGCTCCTCGCCGCCGCAGCCCTCGCAGACGCACAGCACTTCGCGCGCGTAGTCGTCGTTCTTGAGCATGTAGCCCACGTCGATGCCGGCGCCCATCTCGCGCAGCAGCGCGTAGTGGATGCGGGTCGCGATGCGCAGGCGGGCGGTGGGGTCCATCGGAGAGTCCTTCGGGTACGGCAGGGTTGGTGCGTTCATGGTGCAATCGGGGCTGCGCGCGGCCCATCCCGCGATCCGATGGCGGGCCGTGCGCAATTCACGACGCATGACGCACACGAAGGACCCGCGATGTCGTTGTTGCCTGAACGGGTGACGCTGGTGGACGTCGGCCCGCGCGACGGCCTGCAGAACGAGAAGCAGCCCATCGAGACGGCTGACAAGGTCGAGCTGGTGCGACGCCTGCAGGCCGCCGGCCTGCGCGAGATCGAGGTGACGAGCTTCGTCTCCCCGAAGTGGGTGCCGCAGATGGCCGACAACGCCCGGGTGATGGCGGCCATCGCGCGGCCGGCCGGCGTGCGCCATGCGGTGCTGGTGCCCAACCTGCAGGGCTTCGACGCCGCGCTGCCGACGCGGCCCGACGAGATCGTCGTGTTCGCCGCGGCGAGCGAGGCGTTCAGCCGGCGCAACATCAACTGCTCGATCGCCGAGTCGATCGAACGCTTCGCGCCCGTCGTGGCGGCGGCGCACCGCCACGGCATCAAGGTGCGCGGCGCGATCTCGTGCGCGCTCGGCTGCCCCTACCAGGGCGAGGTGAGCGCCGACGACGTCGAGCACGTCGTGCGGCTGATGCGCGGCATCGGCGTCGACCACTGCGGCGTCGCCGACACGATCGGCGTCGGCACGCCGCGGCGCGTGCAGGCGGCGCTCGAGCGCGCGGCGCGCCACTATCCGCTGTCCGAGATCAGCGGCCACTTCCACGACACCTACGGCCAGGCGCTGGCCAACATCTACGCCAGCCTCGAAGTCGGCGTGGCGACCTTCGACGCCAGCGTCGGCGGCCTCGGCGGCTGCCCCTATGCCAAGGGCGCGACGGGCAACGTGGCGACGGAAGACGTCGTCTTCCTGCTGCGCGGCCTGGGCATCGAGACCGGCGTCGACCTCGACGCCCTGGTCGACGCGGCGAAGTACGTCTCCGACGTGCTCGGCCGCAAGCCGGTGTCGCGCGTCGCCAATGCCGTGCTCGCGCGGCGCGGCGACGGCGGCGGAGCCTGCGCTTGAGCGCGAATGAAGACCAGCGGCCGGAGGGCTTTCGCCGCGTCGCCGCCGCGCTGGCCGAGTTCGGCCGCCACGTCGAGCCGGTGTGGCTGCAGGTCGCGGCGCGCACGGCGCAGGAGGCGGCCGACGCGCTCGGCGTCGCCGTCGGCCAGATCGCCAAGAGCATCGTGTTTCGCGGCCCCGGCGAGCGCGCCGTGCTCGTCGTCGCATCGGGCGACCGACGCGTCGACGAGGCCAAGGTCGCCGCGCGCGTCGGCCCGCTGGCACGCGCCGACGCCGCCTACGTGCGCGAGCGCACCGGCTTCGCGATCGGCGGCGTCGCGCCGCTCGGCCACGCCGAGCCGCCCGTGATGCTGATCGACCGCGAGCTGTGCCGGTTCGACGAGGTGTGGGCCGCGGCCGGCCATCCCAACGGCGTGTTCGCCGTGCGCCCGGCCGAGCTGGCGCGCATGACGGCGGCGCCGCTCGTCGACGTGGCGCAGGGCGCGCCGACACCGGCGCTGATCGCGCCGTCGCCGTGCAGCGGTGTCTGCCGGGTCGACGCGGCGGTCGGCCTGTGCCCGGGCTGCGCGCGCACGCTCGACGAGATCGCCGCCTGGCCCGCGCTCGACGACGCCGCGCGTTGGGACGTGTGGGACCGCATCGCCGCGCGCCGGCTCGACGAGGAGCCTGCGCGATGAAGCACCTGACGTTCTGGCTCGACGTCGTGTCGCCCTATGCCTGCCTCGCGTTCGAGCGGTTGCCCGACGCGCTGGTCGGCGTGTCGTACGAAGTGACGTACCGCCCGGTGCTGTTCGCCGCCATGCTGCGCCACTGGGACCACAAGGGCCCGGCGGAGATCGGCCCGAAGCGCGCCTGGACGTACCGCCACGTGCAGTGGTTGGCGCGCCATCACGGCATCGCGCTCGAGCTGCCGGCGGTGCACCCCTTCAACCCACTGCCGCTGCTACGCCTGGCCTGGGCCTGCGCGCCCGACGGCGGCACGCCCAACCGCCACGTCTGCGAGACGCTGCTGCGCCACGTCTGGCAGGGCGGCGCGGCGGCCGACGACGCGGCGCGGCTGGCGGCGCTCGAGGCCGCGCTCGCGCCGCAGCGCGACCCGCGCAGCGACGCCGTGAAGGACGCGCTGCGCGCCGCCACCGACGAAGCCATCGCGCGCGGTGTCTTCGGCGTGCCGACGATCGAGGCCGACGGCCGGCTCTACTGGGGTGTCGACGCGCTGCCGATGCTCGCCGACGCGCTCGGCGCCGGGCCGTCGCTCGACGCCGGGACCTGGGACGCGGCGGCCGCGCATCCCGCGGCCCACCGCAAACTCTGACGACGATGACGACGACCTCGAAGGACAGGACGCCCCACGACCGCATCGCCCTCGTGACGGGCGCCGGCTCGGGCATCGGCCGCGCCGCCGCGCATGCGCTGATCGCCGACGGCTGGCGCGTCGCATTCGCCGGCCGCCGGCCCGACGCGCTGGCACGCGCCATCGCCGACGCCGGCGACCCCTGGGGCGACATTGCCCGGCGCACGCTCGCCGTGCCGACCGACGTAACGCAGCCCGCCGCCGTGGGCGCGCTGTTCGATGCGATCCGCGCGCGCTGGGGACGGCTCGACCTGCTGTTCAACAACGCCGGCGTGTTCACGCCCGGCGTGCCGCTCGAGGAACTGACGCTCGAGCAGTGGCGCGCCGCCGTCGACACCAACCTGACCGGGCCGTTCCTGTGCACGCAGCACGCGTTCCGGCTGATGAAGTCGCAGCAGCCCAAGGGCGGGCGCATCATCAACAACGGCTCGATCTCGGCGCACGCGCCGCGGCCCAACTCGGCGGCCTACACGTCGACCAAGCATGCCATCACGGGGCTGACGCGCGCGGCGGCGCTCGACGGCCGCGCGCACGACATCGCCGTCGGCCAGATCGACATCGGCAACGCCGTCACCGAGCTGACGGAACGCATGGCCGCCGGCATGCCGCAGGCCGACGGCAGCGTGCGCGCCGAGGCGCGCATGGACGTGCGCCATGCCGCCGACGCCATCGTGCAGATGGCCAGGCTGCCGCTCGAGGCCAACGTGCTGTTCATGACGGTGATGGCGACGAAGATGCCGTACGTCGGCCGCGGCTGACGCGCGTCACGCGCCGGCGAGCGGCGCCATCTCGATCGCGACGCCCGACAGCACGGCATTGCCCGACAGCGGATCGCGCGCGCCGTCGTCGAGCAGCGCGTTGAGATTGGCGCCGGGGCGCTCGACCGCCACCGCCATGCGCACGCCCTGCAGATCGTGGCCCCAGCCGTGCGGCAGGCTGACGACGCCGGGCGCCATCGCGTCGCTGAACTCGACGCGCGCGCGCAGCTCGCCGTGCGCGCTCGCGATGCGAGCCCAGCCGCCGTCGGCGAGGCCGAGGCGCGCCGCGTCGGCGGGGTGGACGAGCGCCGTGCAGCGCTCGGGGCCCTTGGCGAGCACCGGCAGGTTGTGCATCCAGCTGTTGCCCGAGCGCACGTCGCGGCGGCCGACGACGACCAGCGGCGGCGCCGGCGTCGCCAGGTCGGCGCGCACGCGATCGAGGTCGGCGACGAGCAGCGGCGGCGCCAGCTCGATGCGGCCCGACGGCGTGCGCAGCAGGTCGGGCACGCGCGGCGCGAGCGGCCCGAGGTCGATGCCGCCGGGCGCGGCGGCGAGTTGTTCCAGCGTCAGGGCGTACGGGCCGGTGCGCAGCGCGAGGTCGAGCCAGCGCTCGGGGCCGCGCCACACGGCCGTGGCGGCGAGCAGCGCGTCGGCGTGGTCGCCGGCGCTGCGGCGCAGATCGGCCTCGAAGCGCGCGTCGTCGAGCACCTGCGCGTCGACGTTCGCGCCGCGGCCCTCGGCGATCGCCGCCAGTCGCACGAGCGTCTGCCATTCGGGCGGCATGTCGGCGGCGCGTGGCAGCACGGGCGCGCTGTAGCGCGCGTGGTTGCGCCACGAGAACTGCGGGAAGGCGACGTCGTAGTGCGACTGCTCGAGCGGCGACGGCCCGGGCAGGATGACGTCGGCGTGGCGTGTCGTCTCGTTGACGTAGATGTCGAGGCTGACCATGAAGTCGAGCCGGTCGAGCGCGGCGGCGATGCGCGCGCCGTTGGGCGTCGACAGCACCGGGTTCGATGCCACCGTGACGAGAGCGCGCACCTGGCCCGCGCCGGGCGTCTCGATCTCTTCGGCGAGGCAGGTGATCGGCAGCTCGCCGTAGACCTCGGGCGCGCCCGACACGCGGCTCGCGTGGCGGCCGACGGCGATGCCGCGCCCGCTGCCGCCGCGGCCCGTCGCATTGGCGGCGAAGGCTGGTGCCTTGGCGAACATCGCACCGCCCGGCTCGTCGAGATGGCCGGTCAGCACGTTGAGCAGGTCGATCAGCCAGTTCGCCAGCGTGCCCCAGGCCTGGGTGCAGGTGCCGATGCGGCCGTAGACGGCGGCGCGCGGCGCGGCGGCAAGCTCGCGCGCCAGTTCGCGGATCGTCGCCGCGTCGATGCTGCAGCGCGCCGCCACCGCCTCGGGCGGGTAGGGCGCGACGGCGGCTTGCAGATCGTCGATGCCGTTGACGTGGGGCGCGAGGCGGCCGAGGCGCACGAGACCCTCGGCGAACAGCGTGTGCGCCATGCCGAGCAGCAGGAAGACGTCGCCGCCCGGGCGGATCGGCACATGGCGATCGGCGACGGCCGCCGTCTCGGTGCGGCGCGGATCGACGACGACGAGCCGCCCGCCGCGCGCACGCATCGCCTTGGCCTTGCCGCGGAAGTCGGGCACGGTCCACAGACTGCCGTTGCTGACCAGCGGATTGGCGCCGAGCATCAGCAGCCAGTCGCAGCGCTCGATGTCGGGCACCGGGAACGACAGCCAGTGGCCGAACATCAGGCCGACCGACAACTGCTTGGGCATCTGGTCGAGCGTCGATGCCGAGAAGAGGTTGCGCGTGCCCAGCGCCTTGGCGAGCCGCGGCACGTAGAGCGTCAGCCCGAGCTGGTGCACGATCGGATTGCCGAGCGCCAGCGCGACGGCGTCGCGCCCGTGCCGGGCGGCGATGGGCGGCAGCCCGCGCTCGATCTCGGCGAACGCCTCGTCCCAGCCGACAGCGACGAAGCGGCCGTCGCGCTTGACGAGCGGCGTGCGCAGGCGGTCGGGGTCGTCGTGCAGGTCCTTCAGCGACGCGCCCTTGGGGCAGACGTAGCCGCGGCTGAACACGTCGGCCTCGTGGCCGCGGATGCCGATCACGCGCTGTCCCGCGGTGCGCACTTCGAGCCCGCAGCAGGCCTCGCACAGCGGGCAGATGCGGTAGGACGACTTCTCCTCGGCAGACGGCGTGGTCATCGGCGGCCTCCAGGGGTGTCAGCGTGCGCGCATGGTACGGCCGGCACCATGACCTCACAGGTCATCGAGGTGACACAGGCTCAGGCTCCGCCGCGTCGCGCGCGCGCCGCGGCGAGAAAGTCGCCGAGGATCGGCCGCCCGTCGAGCTGCGCCGCGTGCAGGTCGGCCAGCGCGAGGAACTCGGGGTGCCACTGCATGCCGAACACGTAGCCCGGCCCGCGCCAGCGGATCGCCTCGACGATGCCGTCGGGCACGCCCACGGCCTCGACGTCGAGGTCGCGGCCCAGCTCCTTGACGGCCTGGTGGTGGATCGAGTTGATCGTCGCCTGCGACAGCCCCGGATAGAGTGCCGCCAGCCGAGTGCCGGCGACCAGCGTGACGGCGTGCAGCTGGCGGTCGTACATCGCCGTCTCGTGGTGCGTGATCGCCGCCGGCACCTGGGTTGCGATGTCCTGGTACAGCGTGCCGCCGAGCGCGACGTTGATCAGCTGGCAGCCGCGGCAGATGCCGAGGATGGGCTTGCCGGCGGCGACGAAGGCGTTGAACAGCTCGATCTCGTAGCGGTCGCGCACGCGGTCGCCGGCCCACTCGGGCCGCAGCGGCTGCTCGCCATAGCTCTCGGGCGCGATGTCGGCGCCGCCCTGCAGCACCAGGCCGTCGAGCGCCTGGGCATAGGCGGCCAGGCTCATCTCGCCACGCTCGATCATGCCCTCGCTCTCGATCGCCGGGATCATCACGGCGAGCACGTCCTTCGACATCACCCAGTGCGCGACCGATTGTTCGAGGTAGTGCAGCGTCCTCGTGAACACGCCGCCCAGGTCGAGCACCGGGCCGCTCGGGTGGTGGATGCGCGCCGACAGGCCGATCAGCAGCGGGGCCATCGGACCATCGTCGGGCGCGCCCGACGCCGTGTCAATCGCAGGCGCCGCCGGCAATCGGCAGCGGCGCGCCGTATCATCGCCCGCACCCATGCTGCACCTGCTGAACCTGCTCGCCGCGATCGCGCTGCTGGTCTGGGGCACGCACAACGTGCGCGACGGCGTGCTGCGCGTGTTCGGCGAGAACCTGCGCAACGTGCTGGCCGCGAGCTTCGGCCGGCGGCTGCCCGCCGTCGTGGCCGGCATCGGCGTCACGAGCCTGCTGCAGTCGAGCACGGCGACCTGCCTGATCGTCGCCTCGTTCGTCGGCAAGGGGCTGGTCACGACGGGTGCGGCGCTCGCCGTGATGCTCGGCGCCGACGTCGGCTCGGCGCTGATGGCCGTCGTGTTCTCGTTCGACCTGTCGTGGCTGTCGCCGTTGTTGATCTTCGTCGGCGTCGTGCTGTTCGTCGCGCGCCAGGCGGGCACCGGCGGGCGCGTCGGGCGCGTGCTGATCGGCCTCGGGCTGATCACGCTGGCGCTGCAGCTCATCGTCGACGCGACGCGCCCGCTGACGGAGTCGCCGGCGGTGCGCGCGCTGCTCGCCGAGCTGCCCAACGAAGTGCTGCTCGACATCGTCGTCGGCGCCGTGCTGACGGTGCTGTCGTACTCGAGCCTCGCCATCGTGCTGCTGACGGCGACGCTGGCGACCGCCGGCATGCTGCCGACGACGGTGGCGCTCGGCCTCGTGATCGGCGCCAACCTGGGCAGCGGCGTGCTGGCGGTGCTGGCAACCTCGGGCGCGTCGGCCGAGGTGCGGCGCCTGCCGCTGGGCAACCTGCTGTTCAAGGCGGTCGGCGCCATGATCGCGATTCCGCTGCTTGCGCATGCGCAGGTGCTGCTGCAGCAGTGGGTGCCTTCGGTGCATCAGCAGGTCGTGCTGTTCCACCTGGCGTTCAACGTGGCGCTGGCCTTCGTGTTCATCGGCTTCACCGGAGCGGCCGGTCGGCTGCTCGAGCGCTGGCTGGCCGCGCCGGCCGTCAGCGTGTCACAGCGCCCGCGCCACCTCGACCGCGTCGCACTGGCGACGCCGTCGCTGGCGATCAGCTGCGCGGCGCGCGAGGCGCTGCACCAGGCCGATGTCGTCGAGACGATGCTGCGCGGCGTGCTGCCCGTGATCCGCCACAACGACCTCGCGCTCGCCGAGCAGCTGCGCAAGATGGACGACACCGTCGACGAGCTCTACACCGCGATCAAGCTCTACCTGACGCAGATCTCGCGCGAGGCGCTCTCGGAGCGCGAGAGCCGGCGCTGGACCGACGTCGTCTCGTTCACGATCAACATGGAGCAGATCGGCGACGCGATCGAGCGCGTGCTGCAGGACGTCGAGGACAAGAAGATCCGCAAGAACCGCTCGTTCTCCGAAGCCGGCATGACGGAGATCGTGCACCTGCACGAGCGCCTGCTCGCCAACCTGCGTCTGGGCATGAGCGTGTTCCTCGACGGCCACGTGCGCGACGCGCAGAAGCTGCTCGAGGAGAAGGCGCGCTTCCGCGACCTCGAGCACGAGTACGCGCAGCGCCACATCCAGCGCCTGCAGGCGAGCACGGCGCAGAGCATCGAGACGAGCTCGCTGCACCTCGACCTGATCAGCGAGTTGAAGCGCATCAACTCGCACATCTGCTCGATCGCCTATCCGATCCTCGAGTCGGCCGGCGCGCTCGCCAAGACGCGCATCCGCCATTCGCAGCTCGGCACGCTGTCGCCGGACGACGCGCCGTGAGCCTCACCTGGCCGGTCGTCGCCGCCGTGCTCGGCGGCGCGCTGCTGCACGCGGCCTGGAACGCGCTCGTCAAGGCGAGCGCCGACAAGGCGGTCGATACGGCGCTCGTCACGGCGTCGGGCGTGATCGCGCTGCCGGTGCTGGCCGTCGTCGGCCTGCCGCCGGCGGCGGCGTGGCCCTACGTGCTGGCCTCGCTGGTCATCCACGTCGCCTACTACGGCGCGCTGGCCGCGGCCTACCACCACGGCGAGCTGAGCCAGACCTATCCCATCATGCGCGGCTGCGCGCCGCTGCTCGTCGCGCTGGCCAGCACCGGCGTCGTCGGCGAGGCGCCGAGCGCCTGGGCCTGGGCCGGCATCGCCGGCATCGCGCTGGGCGTCGGCGTCGTCGGCCTCGCGCATCCGGGGCGCGCGCTGCATCACCGCAAAGCGCTCGGCTATGCGCTGGCCAACGCCGTCGTGATCGCCGTCTACACCGTCGTCGACGGCCTCGGCGTGCGCGTCGCGACGGCGGCCGGCGGCCACGCGCTGCAATACGTGCTGCTGCTGTTCGCGCTCGACGCGCTGCCGTTCCCGCTGCTGCTGTACTGGCGGCGCAGCGCGGCCGGGCGGCTGGCGATGCTCGAGCGCGCTCGCTCGCGCTGGTGGCTGGCCACGCTCGGCGGCCTGGCGTCGCTGGCGTCGTACGCGATCGCGCTGTGGGCGATGACGCGTGCACCGGTGGCCTCCGTCGCCGCACTGCGCGAGACCTCGGTGCTGTTCGCGGCGCTGCTCGGCGCCTGGCTGTTCGGCGAGCGGCTGGGGGGCCGCCGCGCCCTCGGTACACTCGCCATCCTGGCCGGTGTGATGGCGCTGCGCGTCGGCTGACTGTTCGCGATCCCCACGTTGCGCACAGGTCGAAACGGCCGCGCTATGGTGCGCACAGGAGAGCAGTCGATGACCGCCAGAACCCCGAGTCTTCCCACGCAAACGCCGGCTCGCGCCGTCGCTGCGCCGCCGGCGCAGCCGATCAGCGCCGAGGTGCTGGTCGAGAAGTATGCGAAGGGCGACGAGCGGACGGCGGACGAAGTTCGTGCGCGCGTCGCGCGTGCGCTGGCGTCGGTCGAGGCGCCCGAGCAGCGCGCCCACTGGGAGGCGCGTTTCCTCGACGCGCAGCAGCGCGGCTTCGTGCCCGCCGGGCGCATCAACTCGGCCGCCGGTACGGAGCTGACGGCGACGCTCATCAACTGCTTCGTGCAGCCGGTGGGCGACTCGATCGCGCAGGTCGAGGACGGCCACCCCGGCATCTACACCGCGCTGACCGAGGCGGCCGAGACGATGCGCCGCGGCGGCGGCGTCGGCTACGACTTCTCGCGCATCCGCCCGCGCGGCGCCTGGGTCGGCAGCACGCAGAGCAGCGCATCGGGGCCGGTGAGCTACATGCGCGTGTTCGACCGCTCGTGCGAGACGGTCGAAAGCGCCGGCTCGCGGCGCGGCGCGCAGATGGGCGTGCTGCGCTGCGACCACCCCGACATCGAGGAGTTCATCCACGCCAAGGACGGCGGCAGCCTGACCAACTTCAACATCTCGGTCGGCGTGACGGATGCCTTCATGCAGGCCGTCGAGAGCGACGCCGGCGTCGAGCTGGTGCACCGCGCCGAGCCCGGCCCGAAGCAGAAGGCCGACGGCGCCTGGCAGCGCGCCGACGGTCTGTGGGTGTACCGCCGCGTGCGCGCACGCGACCTGTGGGACCAGATCATGCGGTCGACCTACAACCACGCCGAGCCCGGCGTGCTGTTCCTCGACCGCATCAACGCCGACAACAACCTCGGCTACTGCGAGACGATCGCCGCCACCAACCCCTGCGCCGAGGAACCGCTGCCGCCCTACGGCTGCTGCTGCCTCGGCTCGATCGACCTGACGCGCTTCGTCGTCGACCCCTTCGAGCCGACGGCGCGCTTCGACGAGGCCGCGATGGCCGAGCTGTGCCGCACCGCCGTGCGCATGCTCGACAACGTGCTCGACGCCACCGTGTGGCCGCTGCCGCAGCAGAACGACGAGGCGCGCGCCAAGCGCCGCGTCGGCCTCGGCTTCACGGGGCTGGGCGATGCGCTCGTCATGCTCAACCTGCGCTATGACACCGAGCCGGCGCGCGAGATGGCGCGCCGCATCTCGGCGGCGATGCGCGACGCGTCGTACCACGCGTCGGTCGACCTGGCGGTCGAGCGCGGCGCCTTCCCGCTGTTCAATGCCGACCTGTATCTCTCGGGCGGGCGCTTCGCGTCGCGCCTGCCGGCCGAGCTGAAGGAGCGCATCCGTACGCACGGCATTCGCAACTCGCACCTGCTGGCGATCGCGCCCACCGGCACGATCAGCCTGGCGTTCGCCGACAACGCGAGCAACGGCATCGAGCCGCCGTTCAGCTGGAGCTACACGCGCAAGAAGCGCATGGAAGACGGCACCTTCAAGGAATACGCCGTCGAGGACCACGCCTGGCGCCTCTACCGCCACCTCAAGGGCGCCGACGCGACGCTGACACCGGCCTTCGTCACCGCGCTCGAGATGAGCGCCGAGAGCCACGCCGCGATGGTCGCCGCGGTGGCGCCCTACATCGACACGGCGATCAGCAAGACGGTCAACGTGCCGGCCGATTACCCGTATGCCGAGTTCCAGGGCCTGTACATGACGGCGTGGCAGGCCGGGCTCAAGGGCCTGGCGACCTACCGCCCGAACGCCGTGCTCGGCGCCGTGCTGAGCACGACGCCGCCCGCCACGCCCGAGCCGCTGACGCCGGCCGACGCGCGCCCGCTGCCCGACCGCCGCATGGCGCTCGAGCGGCTGCCGGCGCCGGTGCTGTCGTCGCTGCGCTGGCCTGGGCGGCCCGAGCTGCAGGCCGGCAACCCGGCGTGGACCTACATGATCCAGCACCCGAACGGCGAGTTCGCGCTGTTCGTCGGCGAACTGCCGGCCGACAACGGCCGCCAGCTGCCGTTCGAGGTGTGGGTCAACGGCGCCGAGCAGCCGCGCGGCATGGCGGCGCTGGCCAAGACGCTGTCGATGGACCTGCGCGCCAACGACGCGGCGTGGATCGAGCTCAAGCTCGACGCGCTCGCCACGGTGGCCGAGGAGCGCGCCTTCGAGATGCCGTTCCCGCCGCACGGCGAGCGGCGCCTGTTCCCCGGCGTCGTCGCGGCGACGGCGGCCGTCATCCGCTGGCGCTGCGAGCAGCTCGGCGCGCTCGTCGAGGGCGGCGCGACGCCGGTGCTCGACGCGATGTTCAGCCGCGACGAGCCGCGTACCGGCGTTTCGGGCACGCTGGCCTGGGCCGTCGACGTCGACAACCCGGCGACCGGTGAGAGCTTCACGCTGACGCTCAAGGAGGTGACGCTGCCCGCCGGCGACGGCGCGACGACGACGCGGCCCTGCGCGATCGGCTTCACCGGCAACTATCCGCGTGCGCTCGACGGCCTGGCGCGGCTGCTGTCGCTCGACATGCGTGTCGTCGATCCGGCGTGGATCGGCATGAAGCTGCGCAAGCTGCTCAACGTCGGCGAGCCGCTCGGTCACTTCATGGCGCCCGTGCCCGATCTCGCCGGCGGCACGCGGCGCCAGCAGGTATGGCCGTCGACCGTCGCCTATGTCGCGCGGCTGATCATCCACCGCTACGCCATGCTCGGCGTGCTCGACGAGCAGGGCTATCCGCTGCGCGAGATGGGCATCCTCGAATCGCCGTCGCCGCGCGGCGCCGCCGGCCCCGCCGCCGGGCCGATGGCCGGCCGGCCGTGCCCCGAGTGCGGCAATGCCACGATGATCCACAAGGACGGCTGCGACTTCTGCACCGCCTGCGGCTACGTCGGGGCCTGCGGATAGGCGCCGGGAGCGAAGCCATGCCGGGCAGCGATGCGGCACCGATGGCGGACGGCCCCCTGCCGCCCTGCCGCGTGCTCTACATCGAGGACCATCCGCTCGGCATGGCTTTCGTCGAGGAGATGCTGGCGCAGTTCCCGGGCGTCACGCTGCTGAAGGCGACGACGGGGCGCGAGGGTATCGACAAGGTGCGCCGCGAGCAGCCCGACCTCGTGCTGCTCGACATGCACCTGCCCGACATCAGCGGGCTCGAGGTCGTGCGCGCGCTCAACGAAGTGATCGCCACCGGCCATCCGCGCGTCATCCTGTTGACGGCCGACACGCTGTCGATGGACATCATCAAGGCGATGAGCCTGGGCGCGCACGAGTACTGGATCAAGCCGGTCGACCGTGCGCGGCTCGAGTCGGCGCTGCGCCACGCGCCGCACGGGCCGCGCACCGGATGACGGCCGGCGACGCGCTGCCGCTCGACGCCGACGGCGTGCTCAAGCTCGCCGCGCAGTCGATGTTCGACATCTTCGCCAGCACGGCGATGGGCATGATGGTCGTCGACCGCGGCCACCGCATCGTGTGGATCAGCGAGGGCTACAAGCGCTTCCTGCCGGCGCTCGGCCACGCCGACGAGCGCGACTTCGTCGGCCGCCGCGTCGAGGACGTCGTGCCCAACACGCTGATGGCGCAGGTGATCGAGACCGGCCAGCCGATCCTCGTCGACCTGCTGACCAACCAGGCCGGCACCTTTCTCGTCAGCCGCCTGCCGCTGCGCGACGCGAAGGGCGACGTGATCGGCGCGCTCGGCATGGTGCTGCTCGACCACCCCGAGACGACGATGCAGCCGCTGATCGCCAAGTTCTCGCGCCTGCAGCGCGAGCTCGATGACGCGCGCCGCCAGCTCGCCGCGCAGCGCCGGCCCAAGCACACCGTCGCCAGCTTCATCGGCTCGAGCGCGGCGGCGCTCGAAGTCAAGCGCCAGGCGCGGCGCGTCGCGGCGACCGACTCCACCGTGCTGCTGCAGGGCGAGACGGGCACCGGCAAGGAGCTGCTGGCGCATGCGATCCACGCGGCGAGCGCGCGCGCGGCGCGGCCCTTCGTCGGCGTCAACATCGCGGCCGTGCCCGACACGCTGCTCGAAGCCGAGTTCTTCGGCGTCGCCGCCGGCGCCTACACCGGCGCCGACCGCAAGGGCCGCGAAGGCAAGTTCCAGCTCGCCGACGGCGGCACGCTGTTCCTCGACGAGATCGGCGACATGCCGCTGGCGCTGCAGAGCAAGCTGCTGCGCGCGCTGCAGGAGCAGGAGGTCGAGCCGCTCGGCAGCAACCGCGTGCAGCCGGTCGACGTGCGCATCGTCGCCGCGACGAGCCGCGACCTCGCCGCGATGGTCGAGCAGGGCCGGTTCCGCGCCGACCTCTACTACCGCCTCAACGTCGTGCCGATCCGCGTGCCGCCGCTGCGCGAGCGCATCGACGACCTCGATGCGCTGGTCGATGCGCTGGCCGACGACATCGCGCGGCGCAGCGGGCTGCCGGCCAAGCAGCTCGACCAGGACGCGCGCGACCTGCTGGCGCGCCACGACTGGCCGGGCAACATCCGCGAGCTGCGCAACGCGCTCGAGCAGGCGACGCTGATGACGGACGACGCCGTGCTCGGTGCGGCGCATTTCGCCGCCATCGCCGCGCTGGCGACTGGGCGCACGGCGCCGGCGGCCGGCGCCGCGCCGGCGCCGCTGCGCCAGCTGCCGCAGGCCAAGGCCGAGCTCGAGATGCGCGCGATCCGCGAAGCGCTGGCGACGACAGGCGGCAACAAGGTCGCTGCAGCCAAGCTGCTCGGCATCTCGCGCGCCACGCTGTACGAGAAGCTCGCAGCGCAGCGATAGCGCGCCGATCTCGGCAACTGTCCGACACCCGGACGCCCAACCGTCGGACAGATGTCCGACGAGCGGACAGCGGCTCTCCTCCAGACCGGCTGTTTCGAGCGCGTGCTTACGGTGGGCCCAGTGCCAAGAGGCGCCTCGGAGGATGTCTTCTAAGGGTTTGCACTCAATCCGTGCGGTCTGGCATGTCCATTGCGCAAGCAGCGGACACCGCACGAGGAGACCTGACGATGAACCGCATGCCGATTCCGACCCGTCGACTGCTGCTGGCCCTGGCCGCCGCCGCGGCAACTCTGCCTGCCGCTGCGTTGGCGCAGTCCAAGGGCGAGATCAAGATCGCCGTCATCCAGAGCAAGACGGGCCCGCTCGAGGCCTATGCCAAGCAGATGATCGTTGGCTTCCAGATGGGCCTGGAGTACGCGACGGGCGGCAGCATGGAAGTGGCGGGCAAGAAGCTCGTCGTCATCGAGAAGGACGACCAGGGCAAGCCCGACGTCGGCAAGGCGCAGCTCGCCGCGGCCTACGCCGACGACAAGGTCGACATCGCCGTCGGCCCGACCGCGAGCCCCGTCGCGCTGGCGATGCTGCCGGTGGCCGAGGAGTACAAGAAGATCCTGCTCGTCGAGCCGGCCGTCGCCGACAGCATCACCGGCGACAAGTGGAACAGGTACATCTTCCGCACCGGCCGCAACAGCAGCCAGGACGCCGCCGCCAACGCCGCCGCGCTCGACCGCGAGGGCAACGTCGTCGCCGTGCTGGCCAACGACAACGCGTTCGGGCGCGACGCCGTGAAGGCGTCGAAGGACTTCACGAAGAAGGCCAAGATCGTCCACGAGGAGTACCTGCCGGTCGGCACGACGGACTTCACCGCCGGCCTGCAGCGCATCATCGACAAGTTGAAGGACCAACCGGGCAACAAGTACCTGTCGGTCGTCTGGTCGGGCGCGCCGACGCCGTTCCCGAAGATCGCCGATCTCGAGCTCGACAAGCGCTACGGCATCAAGCTCGCGACCGGCGGCAACATCCTGCCGGCAATGGTGGCGTACAAGAACTTCCCCGGCATGGAAGGCGCGCTGTACTACTACTTCGGCATCCCGAAGAACAAGGCCAACGAGTGGCTCGTGGCCAATCACTACAGCCGGTTCAAGAACCCGCCCGACTTCTTCACCGCCGGCGGCATGAGCGCGGCGATGGCGGTCGTCGAGGCGCTGAAGAAATCGGGCGGCGACACCAATACCAACAAGCTCATCCGCACGATGGAAGGCATGAGCTTCGAGACGCCCAAGGGCACGATGACCTTCCGCAAGGAGGACCATCAGGCGATGCAGGACATGTACCACTTCCGCATCAAGAACGACCCGGCGTTCGCCTGGGGCGTGCCCGAACTCGTGCGCACGATCCCGGCCGCCGAGCTGCAGATCCCGATCCGCAACACGCGCTGAAGGCGCGTGTTGCGGCGAGCCGCGTCCGCACGGCTCCCCCGAGCCCCCTCCAGGAGGGGGCTCCAGCCAGAGTGACACGCCCGGTCTGCGACCGGGCGCGATGCCCCGATGCTCGAAACGCAAGACTTGACGATCCGGTTCGGCGGCCATGTGGCCGTCGATGCGGTGTCGTGCCGCTTCGAGCCGGGCACGCTGACGGCCATCGTCGGGCCCAACGGCGCCGGCAAGACGACCTACTTCAACCTGATCAGCGGCCAGCTGCCCGCCAGCGAGGGCCGCGTGCTGCTCGACGGCGAGGACCTGACGCCGCTGCCGGCGCCGACGCGCACGCGGCGCGGCCTCGGGCGTGCGTTCCAGCTGACGCAGCTGTTCCCCAACCTCACGGTGCAGGAGAACGTGCGGCTGGCCGTGCAGGCGCGCTGCGGCGGCGGCATGGAGCTGCTGAAGGTCTGGCTCGACCGCAAGGCCTGGATCGACGAGGCGCGCGAACTGCTGGCGCGCGTGCAGCTCGGCGACAAGCTCGACCAGCACGCCGCCGCGCTGCCGCACGGCGATCAGCGCAAGCTCGAGGTGGCGCTGCTGATGGCGCTCGATCCCAAGGTCTACATGTTCGACGAGCCGACCGCCGGCATGAGCGTCGACGACGTGCCCGTGATCCTCGACCTGATCCGCGCGCTGAAGGCGCGGCGCGACCGCACCATCCTGCTCGTCGAGCACAAGATGGACGTCGTGCGCGAGCTGTCGGATCGCATCGTCGTGCTGCACAACGGGCAGCTCGTTGCCGACGGCGAGCCTGCGGCAGTCATTGCCAGCCCCGTCGTGCAGCAGGCCTATCTCGGCGTCGTGCCGGAGGAGGCGACGACGTGAGCGCCGTGCTGCAACTCGACGGCGTGCACACGCACATCGGCGCGTACCACATCCTGCACGGCGTCGACCTCGAAGTACCCGAGGGCCAGGTGACGATGCTGCTCGGCCGCAATGGCGCCGGCAAGACGACGACGCTGCGCACGATCATGGGCCTTTACCCGCCGAGCCGCGGCACGATCGCGTTTCGCGGCGAGCCGATCCACGGCCGGCCGACACCCGACATCGCGCAGCGCGGCATCGCCTACGTGCCCGAGACGATGGGCATCTTCACCGACCTGACGGTGCAGGAGAACATGGTGCTGGCGGCGCGCGCTGCGCGCCACGCCGGCGAACTCGACACGCGGCGCCTCGACTGGATCTTCGGCCTCTTTCCGGCGCTCAGGAAGTTCTGGCTCTACCCGGCCGGCAAGCTCAGCGGCGGCCAGAAGCAGATGCTCGCCGTGGCGCGCGCCATCGTCGAGCCGCGCGCGCTGATCCTGATCGACGAGCCGAGCAAGGGGCTGGCACCCTCGATCATCCAGAACCTGATCGGCGCGCTGCGCGAGCTGAAGGCGCAGCGCACGACGATCCTGCTCGTCGAGCAGAACTTCCAGATGGCGCGGGCGCTGGGCGACAGCGTCGCCGTGATGGACGACGGCCGCGTCGTGCACCGCGGTGCGATGGCCGAGCTGGCCGACGACGAGGCGCTGCAGCAGCGCCTGCTCGGCTTGTCGCTGGGGGCGCATCAATGAGCAGCGTGGTGACGGCACAGACGCCGGCGCAGGCGCCGCAGGCGATCCCCAAGGCGGCGTTCGACTGGAAGCCGATCGCGCTGCTCGTCGGCGTGATGCTGCTCGCCGTGCCGGCGATCGGCAGCACCAGCAGCTGGATCACGCTGACCGTCGCCGGCCTGGCGATGGGACTGATCGTCTTCGTCATCGCGTCGGGCCTGACGCTCGTGTTCGGCCTGATGGACGTGCTCAACTTCGGTCACGGCGTGTTCATCGCGCTCGGCGCCTTCGTCGCCACCAGCGTGATGGGTTGGGGCGCCGCCGCCGGCTGGGGCGGCGTGGCGGGCATGTTCGCGGCGATGCTCGTCGCGATGGCCGTCGCGGGCGCGGTGGGCTGGGCCTTCGAGCGCGTCATCGTGCGCCCCGTCTACGGGCTGCACCTGAAGCAGATCCTGATCACGATGGGCGGCATGATCGTCGGCGAAGAGATCATCAAGGTGATCTGGGGCCCGCTGCAGATCGCGCTGCCGCTGCCCGACGCGCTGCGCGGTGCCTGGTACTTCGGCGACGCGGCGATCGAGAAGTACCGCGTGCTGGCGGCGGCGATCGGGCTGGTCGTCTTCGCGGCGCTCGTCTTCACGCTCAACCGCACCAAGATCGGCCTCTTGATCCGCGCCGGCGTGCAGGACCGCAGCATGGTCGAGGCGCTGGGCTACCGCATCCGGCAACTGTTCGTCGGCGTGTTCGTCGCCGGCTCGGCGCTCGCCGGGCTGGGCGGCGTGCTGTGGGCCTTCTATCAGCAGAGCGTGATCCCGCAGATCGGCGCGCAGGTCAACGTGCTGATCTTCATCGTCATCATCATCGGCGGCCTCGGCAGCACCTTCGGCTGCTTCGTCGGCGCGCTGCTCGTCGGCCTGATGGCCAACTACACCGGCTTTCTCGCGCCCAAGGTGGCGCTGTTCTCCAACATCGCGCTGATGGTCGCGATCCTGCTGTGGCGGCCGCAGGGGCTGTATCCGGTGGCGAATCGATGAGCGCGCTCGACAGAATCTTGTCGCACGATCCGCCGCGCAGCCGCTGGCTGGCGGCGGCGCTCGTCGCCATCCTGGTCGTGCTCGCGCTGGCGCCGTTCCTGTTCCCCGGTGCCAAGTCGATGTCGGTGGCGGCCAAGGCGCTCGTCTTCATCCTGCTCGTCGCGAGCTACGACCTGCTGCTGGGCTACACCGGCATCGTCAGCTTCGCGCACACCATGTTCTTCGGCATCGGCGCCTACGGCGTGGCGATCGCGAGCGAGCGGCTCGGCGCCGGGTGGGGTTCGGTCGCGCTGGGGCTGGCGGCGGCGCTCGCCGCGTCCGTCGCGCTGTCGCTCGTCATCGGCCTGTTCAGCCTGCGCGTCAAGGCGATCTTCTTCGCGATGATCACGCTGGCCGTGGCGTCGGCGTTCCAGACGCTGGCGTCGCAACTGAGCGACTTCACCGGCGGCGAGGACGGGCTGACCTTCCGCAACCCCGAGTGGCTGAGCCCGAGCTTCGAGCCCTTCGAGAGCGAGGTGCTGGGCCTGCTGATCGACGGCAAGGCGATCACCTACTGGGCGATCTACGCCGCGGTGCTCGTGCTGTTCCTGCTGCTGCTGCGCATCGTCAACTCGCCGTTCGGCCGCGTGCTGCAGGCGATCCGCGAGAACGACTTCCGCGCCGAGGCGATCGGCTACCGCACGGTGGTCTATCGCACGCTGTCGAACGTGCTGGCGGCGTTGTTCGCCACGCTCGCGGGTGCATTGCTCGCACTGTGGCTGCGCTACGTCGGCCCCGACACGACGCTGTCGTTCGAGATCATGCTCGATATCCTCCTCATCGTCGTGATCGGCGGCATGGGCACGCTGTACGGCGCGGTCGTCGGCGCGGTGCTGTTCGTCGTTGCGCAGAACTACCTGCAGGACCTGCTGCGCCTCGGCGCCGGCGTGCTCGAAGGCGTGCCCGTCGTCGGTGCCTTCGTCGACCCGGACCGCTGGCTGCTCTGGCTGGGCCTGCTGTTCGTGCTGTCGGTCTATCACTTCCCGACCGGCGTGGTCGGCAAGCTGCGCGCGATGGCGGTGCGCTGGCGGTCGTGACGATGAGCTTCGCTTCGCACTACGTCGGCTGCGCCGGCCGCGAGATCCACTACACCGAGTGGGGCGCGCAGCACGCCGAGACCGTGATCGCCTGGCACGGCTTGGCGCGCACCGGCCGCGACATGGACGACATCGCGGCGCACCTGGCGCAGCGCTGGCGCGTGATCTGCCCCGACACGATCGGCCGCGGCCTGTCGCAGTGGAGCCCCGAGCCGGCGCGCGAATACTGCCTCGCGTTCTACGTGCGGCTCGCCGTCGAGCTGGTCGACCGGCTCGGCATCGAGCGCTGCCACTGGCTCGGCACGTCGATGGGCGGTGCGATCGGCACGCTGGCCGCCGCTGGCCCGCTGCGTGGGCGCGTGCGGCGCCTCGTGCTCAACGACAACGGCCCGCAGCTCGCGCCGGCGGCGATCGATCGCATCCGCAGCTATGCCGGGCGGCCGGCGGCGTTCGACACCGTGACCGAGCTGGAGCAGTACTTCCGCACCGTCTACAAGCCCTACGGCTGGTTGAGCGACGCGCAATGGCGGCGCCTGACCGAGACCTCGGTGCGCCGCCTGCCCGACGGCCGCGTCACGCCGCACTACGACCCGGCGATGGTGCAGCAGTTCGTCAACTTCCCCGACGACTACACGCTGTGGGACGCCTGGGACACGCTCGACCTCCCGGTGCTGTGCCTGCGCGGCGAGCACTCCGACCTGCTGCTGCGCGAGACGGCCGAGGCGATGCGCAACCGCGGCCCGCGCGCCGTCGTCGTCGAGATCGCCGACTGCGGCCACGCGCCGGCGCTCAACGTGCCGGAGCAGTTCGCGCTGGTGGAGCGGTTCTTCGCGGCGGAGTGATCCTTCAGGTTTCGGCGAAGTAACGGGCATCCACCCGACCTTGCCAGGCCTCGTCGATCACCAGATCGCAAACGACGCGCTCGCTGTCGACGCCGAAGGCGAACTCGCCCGCACGCGTCACGCGTTCGTCGCGATATGCCGCGCTCAGTTGCGAAAGCAGCGCCTGCTTGTAGGCCGTGTCGCCTGAGCCTGCGAGCTGCAGTCCCTTCGTCTCCATCACGACGAACTCGCTGCGGTCGCCCGCCTTCACGCGCGCGAAGACGAAATCGGGATAGACCTTGTCGCGCCGCCAGCCCTGCAGGCCGTACTGCGTCTTCGCGACGTTGCGGTGCCACCAGCGCAGCGCGGCCTTCGCGTCGAGGTAGCACGCGAAGTCGAGTTCGAGGCGGTTGTCTCCCGGGAGCTTCAGCGCCGGTTCAAGCAGACTTTTCTCCGCCGGTCGACCGTCGGGGCGGATCAGCGCCTCGGGAGCGCCGGCCGATGCGACCTCAGCCTCGCGGGGCAGTTCGTAGTCGGTGCGGTCGGCGCGCAGCCGGAACTCGATGCGCCCCGCCTTCACCAAGTCGTCGAACACGCCCTGCGCCAGCGCGTCGCGCTGCGTCTCCACGTCGACGCGCAGCCTTTCGATGAGCGACGCCGTGCTCGCCGCGATCGCCGACTCGGCGTGGCCGAGCCCGAGCAGCCGCGCGATCACGGCGTCGACCCAGTCCCACACCATCCAGGCGTTCGGTGCCAGATCGAGCAGCGCGCGCACCAGCCGCGCGCGGTCGACGCGGCGGTCGATCGGCGCGGCTTCCGGCGCGTCGATGCGAGCCTGCGCGCGCAGGATGCCGAGATCGATCGCGAAGTGCTGCGCGCCGGTGGCTTCCCGGCTCGGCGCCCA
The DNA here is from genome assembly GCA_048500255.1 of Burkholderiaceae bacterium. Lineage (GTDB taxonomy): Bacteria > Pseudomonadota > Gammaproteobacteria > Burkholderiales > Burkholderiaceae_C > JAMHWF01. The sequence goes on from JASNYH010000003.1 coordinate 152,002, forward strand.
ATCGGCGGCCAACGCCGCGGCATCGATGCGCTGCCACGGCACGCGACTCAGAACGTCGCTGTCGTAGACCAGTTCGCGTCGGGTTGCACCTTCCTCAGCCCACGTGACGCGCGGCAGAAACAGGCGCAGCTCGCGCAGCGCCGGGCGGCGGCGCAATCGAATCCGGCTCGCGGCGGCCGTGGTCGCGTCCTCGGCGCGCACCTGCACCGCCAGGTCGCCCATGCCCTCGGTTTCGAGCGAGGTCTTGATCGATCGCACCACGTCGGCCGTCTTCGCGTCGTGGCACAGCACGTAGCAGGCGTCGAGCGCCGCCCGGCCCGTCTTGGCCGTCTGCGGCTGGCGCAGGATGCGCCCGACGAGCTGCGTCATCGCTGCCGGGTTGCGGCCGGCCGCCAGTGCGCACAGCACGTAGGCGAAGGGGCAGTCCCAGCCTTCCTGCAGCGCCTGCTTGGTGACGATGACGCGAATCTCGCACGCCGGCGACAGCAGATCGACGTTCTCGGGTTGCTTCAGGTCGTCGCGCTCCGAGGTCTTGATCGCGATCTGCCGCTCGTGAAAGCCGAGTTGCAGCAGATGCGCCTTCGCGTCCTCGGCGTGGATGAAGCCGGCGTCACGCAGGTCCGCGCCGGTGCGCTCGACCTGCACCAGCAGGATAGGGCGCAGGTAGCGCGCCGTCTCGGCCTGCAGCAGGGCCGCCTCGTGCTGCAAGTCGTCGAGACGCTGCACGGCGGCGCCGAGGCAGCTCTGCCAGTCGCTCCAGCCGCGCACGTCGACATGGATCGGCAGCTTGATCATCTCGGCCTCGTCGAGGTCGGTGCCGCGCACGTCGACCAGGATGTTGGAGCCCGCGCCCCTGACGCCGGCCACGCGCGGCGTGGCCGACAGCTCCAGCATGAAGCTCGGGTTGAAGCCGTCGATCGTGCGCAGCGCGTTCTCGCTGTAGGCGTGGTGACCCTCGTCGATCACGACCATCGGCCGCAGCAGGCGCATCACGTTGCCCAGCGAGCTCTTGACGATCGAGCCCTTCTGCGCGCGTGCCTGCTCGGCGCTTTGCCCCCAGGCGCCGTACACGTCGAGGTTGGGCACGGCGTCGAGCAGCGCCCAGTGGGCGTCGATGTCGTCCTCGCGCGGCAGGAAGCCGAGCACGTTGCCGCGGTCACGAAAGAAGCGCAGCGTCTCCTTGCTCTGGCGCGCGGCCGACTGCAGCATCAGCAGCATCACGCACAGGTGCGACTCGACATCGAGCCGCGTCAGCGGCGACTGTTTTTCCAGGATCTTGACGCGCCCCGCGCCGGCCACGTTGAGCATCTGGCGGTAGGGGTGATCGCGGTCCGTGAGCGTCTTCAGCGTCTGGCGATAGATCGCCTCGTTGGGCACGACCCACAGCACCAGGCCGGTGTGTCGTTGCAGGTAGCTCGCGTGGACTCTCGCGACACCGGCGGCGGCCAGAAGCGTCTTGCCCCCGCCCGTCGGCACCTTCAGGCAGAGGTTGGGAATCGCACGCCCGGCGCCGTCGAAGCGGCTCGAATGCGCCTGCGCCGCGAAGGCGGGCGGCAGCGCGCCGGCCTGGCGCAGCGCGTCCCAGGCGTGCCTCGGAAAGTCGGCCGCCTGGCGCGCGAACTCTTCCATGTCTTCCATCGCGCGCAGCTTCGCGAGCTGCGATTCCGCCTTGGCGCGCTGGCGGGCCAGTTCGTCGAGAAAGAGGCCGAGCCGGCCGAGCACCTGCGTCTGGAACGGCTTGAGCGTCGTCGCCGTCGCTCCGAGCGCGCCGGCATCGGCGGCATGCCGGCGCGGCGCCCACAGCGGCTTGCGGTCGCGCTCGATCTCGTCTCGGTAGGTTCCGGCTTCGAGCTCCTGCCAGCGCACGGCGTCGATGCGATAGAGCGTCGGCAGCCCGTCGATCGCCGTGACGAGGGCGGCGAACTCGGCGTCGCCGAGGGCCGGCGCGTCGATCGCGAGGTCGATGTCGGAGGTTTCCTTCGCGTCGCCGCGGGCGCGCGAGCCGTAGATCCACACCGTGCGCAGGCCCGGCGTGCGGTCGAACAGCCGGCGCAGGTCGGCCGGCACGTGCCGCGGCAGGCCGAACTCGAGGTCGGAGGTCGTCACTCGGCAGCCCTTGCCGTCAGCGTCGAGAGCAGCGCGTCGAAGCTGCCGATGCCCGAGTCGCGCACGAAGGCCGCGACCTCGATCGCCAGCTTTTCGCGATAGGTGTGCGACGTGAGGTTGCGGTAGTGCCGCATCTGCGACCACGCCGTTTCGTCGACGATCAGGCGGTGCTTGAAAGCGACCGGCAGCACGCTGAAGGCGGCGTCGTCGGCGGCGATGCCGCGCGCGCGCAGCCAGCGGTAGCACGCCTTCCACGCCATCTCGAACGTGAACTCGAAGCGCTGGATCAGCGCATCGCGCACGATCGGCGTTTCGTCGAGGTCCAGCGCCTCGTGCAGGCGCGCCAGCGCGTCGCGGTACGACTGCAGCGCGAGTCCGAAGCGGTGGTCGACGGCCATCGGTCAGCCCTCCCGGTAGAGCGCGAACGGCAGCGCAGCGTAGGTCACGCCGAACTCGAGCAACTGGCGGTTGCTCATGTACTTGGCGGGCGCGAACACCAGGTGCCCCTTGGCGCCGCCATGCTGGCGCGCCCAGGCCTGCACCTCCTTGGCGACGCCGAGCGTCAGCGCCGCTTCGGGCGACTTGAGGAACGCCAGCTCGGGCCGGTAGATCAGCCAGACGTGCCTGTCTTCGGCTTCACCGAGGTACCAGGTCGGCGCGTCCTTCGGCGCCTTGGGCAGCGTGCCGCCGGTCGCGGTGTGAAAGAGCCACGCACCGAGCGCGTCGAACGGCGGCAGCGCGGCACCCGCGAGCAGGCGCTCCAGGTCGAGCGCGTCGCCGAGCGTGCAATAGGTGAACTCGCCGCCGAGACCGGGGGCACGCTCGGAGATGCGGCGCTCGCCTTCGACGACGAGCACACCGTCGTCGACGCGCACGTTGATCTTGTCGAAGCGCCGGGGTTGCTGCTCGCGCGTGGCATGGCTCTCCGACAAGCCCTCGGCGATCTTGATCGCCTCGACCTTGCGCAGCAGATCGCCGGCCTTCTTGAGCTGCGTCCAGGTGAGCTTCTCTTTCAGAAGTTCTTCGCGCTGCGTGCCGACCCAGGCGTAGCCGCCGATCGCGCGGCGCACGCGCTCGGCGGTCAGCGTGTCGGCATAGGCCTCGCCTTCGACGAGGATGAACTTGCGGTTGCCGTTGTCCTTGGCGTTGGCATTCAGCACGGCGTGCGCCGTCGTGCCGGAGCCCGCGAACGAATCGAGGACGAGCGCATCGTCGTCAGCGCCGAGCGCGAGGACGCGCTCCACGAGGGCAACCGGCTTGGGCGTGATGGTGGCCTCTTGGCCTTGCAGCAGCCCCATGTCGATCAGCGTTCGCTTCGCATCCTGCGTATGGCCGACTTCGTCGTAGAACCAAAGCGTCTGCGGCGTCCGGCCCTGCTTGACGTCGCTGAGGTAGCGCTTGAGTCGGGGTTGGTTGTTCTTGTCTTCTCCCCACCAGATTCGACCGTCAGCATTCCACTCGAGGAACTTCTCCTTCTTGACTCGCCAATATGTCCCCGGCGGTGGACCATCGATCACGCGACCGCTGGGGCACGTGATCGAGTACGTGCCTTCGCTGTAGTAGTTCCTCGCAGAAAGATCGCCCGAGGTCCATGGGCCGCGTGGGTCGTTATCGGGGTTGGAGAAGCGGGCGTCCATTTCCGCGGTTCGGTCGAGAAGGCGCGGCCGCCACAAATCTCGATCCTTCGCCACGACCAGCAAGTGATCATGGTCCTCGCTGAAGAACTGCGCCGTTCCTTTCGGTGAATAGTTCTTCTGCCAGATCACGTTGGCGATGAACGCTTCCTCTCCGAAAATCTCGTCCAACACCATCCGCGCCCGATGCACCTCGTTGTCGTCGAGCGTCATCCACAGCGAGCCGCGTTCGCTCAGCAGCTCGCGCAGCAGCACCAGGCGCGGCCACATCATGCACAGCCACTTGTCGTGGCGCAGCATGTCGTCGGCGTCGACCGGGTTGGTGCTCAGCCACTCTTTCATGATCGGCGAGTTGACGCCGTCGCTGTAGCACCAGCCTTCGTTGCCCGTGTTGTAGGGCGGATCGATGAACACCAGGTCCACCTTGCCGGCGTAGCGCGGCAGCAGGCTCTTCAGCGCATGCAGGTTGTCGCCGTGGATGACGAGGTTGCCGTCGAGATCGGCCGGGCCGATCGACCTGGCTGCGTCGGGCACGAGCGGGCGGTACGGCACCGTCAGGTGGTGGTTGTAGACGTACTCCTTGCCCTTGAAGACGATTTCAGGCATGACCGGGCCGGGGCGCTGGTGCGGGTGGCGGCATTATCCGGGCTGCCCGCTCGGGCGCAGGGGTCGAAGCGAGTCCCTAGAATGTTCCGCTTCGCCCTCGCAGGACCGTCCCGATGTCCGGCAGCATCCGCATCCGCGGCGCCCGTCAGCACAACCTGAAGAACCTCGACCTCGACATCCGTACCGGCGAGATGACGGTCGTGACGGGGCCGAGCGGGTCGGGCAAGTCGAGCCTGGTGTTCGACACGCTGTACGCCGAGGGCCAGCGCCGCTACGTCGAGACGTTCAGCGCCTATGCGCGCCAGTTCCTCGACCGCATGGACCGCCCGGCGGTCGACCACGTCGACGGCGTGCCGCCGGCGATCGCGATCGACCAGACGAATCCGGTGCGCAGCTCGCGTTCGACCGTCGGCACGATGACGGAGCTCAACGACCACCTCAAGCTGCTGTACGCGCGCGCCGCCGAGCTCTACGACCGCCAGACGGCGCGGCGCGTGCGCCACGACACGCCGCAGACCATCTACGCTGACCTGCTCGAACGCACGCGCGCCGACGACCGCCGCCTCGTCGTCACGTTCCCGGTCGAGCTGCCCGCCGACACGACAGCGGAGGAAGTGCAGCAGTGGCTGTCGGCGGCCGGCTTCACGCGCGTGCACGGCGAACGCGTCGTGGGCGGGCGCAAGGTTCTCGACGTCGTTGCCGACCGCTTTCGCATCCAGGGCGTGGAGCCGGCGCGCGCCGTCGAGGCGATCGAGACGGCGCTCAAGCGCGGCGCCGGACGCGTCGACGTTCACGCGCTGGCTCCTTCTCCCGCCGGGGCGGGAGAGGGCTCCTCACCGCAGGCCTCTGCGAGGCGGGGTGAGGGCGACGAACTGTGGCGCTACTCGACCGGCCTGCACTGCCCCGACAGCGATATCCGCTACGCCGATCCGCAGCCGGCGCTGTTCAGCTTCAACTCGGCCGTCGGCGCCTGCGACACCTGCCGCGGCTTCGGCCGCGTGATCGGCGTCGACTTCGGCCTCGTCATTCCCGACGAGCGGAAGACGCTGCGCGCCGGTGCGATCAAGCCGCTGCAGACGCCGGCCTGGGCCGAGTGCCAGGACGACCTGCTCAAGTTCGCCGGCAATGCCGGCATCCCGCGCGACACGGCGTGGAACCAGCTGGCGCCGGCGCAGCGCGACTGGGTGATCGACGGCGATCCGGCGTGGAAGGGCAACTGGAACAAGCAGTGGTACGGCGTGCGCCGCTTCTTCGAGTACCTCGAGTCGAAGGCGTACAAGATGCACATCCGCGTGCTCTTGTCGAAGTACCGCAGCTACACGACCTGCCCGGCCTGCGGCGGCGCGCGGCTCAAGCGCGAGGCGCTGCTGTGGCGGCTCGGCGGCAAGGCCGAAGCCGACGCCGTGCTGCCGCCGGCGCGGCGCTACATGCCGCAGGGCGTGGCGTGGTCGCGCGAGCAGCTCGAGGCGCTGCCCGGCCTCTCGCTGCACGACCTGATGCAGCTGCCGATCGACGCGCTGCGGCGCTGGTTCGCGACGCTGACGCTGCCGTCGGCGCTGCTCGACGATGCGTTGAAGCTCCTGCTCGAAGAGATCCGCACGCGGCTGAAGTACCTCTGCGACGTCGGCATCGGCTACCTGACGCTCGACCGCCAGAGCCGCACGCTGTCGGGCGGCGAGGTGCAGCGCATCAACCTGACCACCGCGCTCGGCACGTCGCTCGTCAACACGATGTTCGTGCTCGACGAGCCGTCGATCGGACTGCATCCGCGCGACATGAACCGCATCGTGGAGGCCATGCACCGGCTGCGCGATGCCGGCAACACGCTCGTCGTCGTCGAGCACGACCCGGCCGTGATGCTCGCGGCCGACCGCCTGATCGACATGGGCCCGGGCCCGGGCGAGCGCGGCGGGTGCATCGTGTTCGACGGCACGCCCGACGCGATCCGGCGCGCCGACACGCTGACCGGCGAGTACCTCGGCGCGCGCAAGTCGGTGGGTGTCGGCATCCGCCGCGCGGTCGATGCGAACACGCCGCGCCTGATCGTCGAAGGTGCGCGCGAGCACAACCTGAAGAACGTGACGGTCGAGCTGCCGCTGCAGCGCCTCGTCGTCGTCACGGGCGTGTCGGGCTCGGGCAAGTCGACGCTGATGCAGGACGTGCTGCATCCGGCGCTGGCGCGCCACTTCGGCAAGCCCACCGAGATGCCCGGCGCGCACGAGCGCCTGCTCGGCGCCGACTGGCTGACCGACGCCGTCTTCGTCGATCAGTCGCCGATCGGCAAGACGGCACGCTCCAATCCGGCGAGCTACGTCGGCGCGTTCGACCCGATCCGCAAGCTGTTCGCCGACTCGGCCCTGGCGCGCGAACGCGGCTACGGCGCCGGCACGTTCAGCTTCAACGCCGGCGACGGTCGTTGCCCGACCTGCGGCGGCTCGGGCTTCGAACACGTCGAGATGCAGTTCCTGAGCGATGTCTACCTGCGCTGCCCCGACTGCGACGGCCGCCGCTATCGCGCCGAGATCCTCGACGTGAAGATCGACCGCCGCCGGCCGGGGGAGGTGATTCGCGAGCTGTCGATCGCCGACGTGCTCGAGTTGACCGTCAGCGAGGCGGTGCAACTCTTCCGCGACGATCGCGACGTGCTGCGCGTGCTGCAGCCGATCGTCGACGTGGGCCTCGAGTACGTCAAGCTCGGCCAGCCGGTGCCGACGCTGTCGGGCGGCGAGGCGCAGCGCCTCAAGCTCGCCGGCTTCCTGGCCGAGACGGTGCAGGAGGCGTCGGCGTCGCGCCAGGGGCTGGCGCGCAAGGGGCGGCTGTTCCTCTTCGACGAGCCGACGACGGGCCTGCACTTCGACGACATCGCCAAGCTGATGCGCGCGCTGCGCAAGCTGCTCGCCGCGGGGCATTCCCTGGTCGTCATCGAGCACAACCTCGACGTGATCCGCAGCGCCGACTGGATCGTCGACCTCGGGCCCGAGGGCGGCGACGCCGGCGGCGAGATCGTCTGCGCCGGCACGCCCGAAGACGTGCGCACGCACCGCAGCTCGCACACCGGCCGCGCGCTGCGCGACTACGAACAGGCGATCCACGGCCATCGCGTCGAGGAAGGACGGCCGCTGCAGAGCCTGGTGCGCGCGCGGCGCGCCGAGGCGGAGGAGGCGATCCGCATCGTCAACGCGCGCGAACACAACCTGCAGTCGCTCGACGTCGACATCCCGCGTGGCAAGTTCAGCGTGATCACGGGAGTCAGCGGCTCGGGCAAGAGCACGCTGGCGTTCGACATCCTGTTCAACGAGGGACAGCGGCGCTATCTCGAATCGCTCAACGCCTATGCGCGCAGCATCGTGCAGCCGGCGGGCCGGCCCGAGGTCGACGCCGTCTACGGCATCCCGCCGACGGTGGCGATCGAGCAGCGCCTGTCGCGCGGCGGGCGCAAGAGCACGGTGGCGACGACGACGGAGGTGTGGCACTTCCTGCGCCTGCTCTACGTCAAGCTCGGCGTGCAGCACTGCGTCAAGGACGGCACGCCGGTGCGGCCGCAGAGCGTCGAGAGCATCGCGGCGCAGCTGCTGCGCCAGCACAGGGGCCGCCACGTCGGCCTGCTCGCGCCGCTCGTCGTCGCGCGCAAGGGCGTCTACACCGACCTCGCGAAGTGGGCGCGGGCGCGCGGCCACACGCACCTGCGCGTCGACGGCGAGTTCCTGCGCGTCGACCCGTGGCCGCGCATCGACCGCTTCAAGGAGCACACGATCGAGCTGCCGGTCGGCGACCTCGTCGTCGACGCCGGTCGCGAAGCCGAGCTGCGCGCGCTGCTCGCGCAGGCGCTCGATCTCGGCAAGGGCGTGATGCACCTGCTGACTGACTTCGACGGCCTGGCCGACGCGATGGAGTCGGGCGAGTCGACGGCGGGCATCGGCCGCGTCACCGTGTTCTCGACCAAGCGCGCCTGCCCGACCTGCGGCACGAGCTATCCCGAGCTCGATCCGCGCATGTTCTCGTACAACAGCAAGCACGGCTGGTGCACGGCCTGCGTCGGCACCGGTCTGGCGCTGACGCGCGAGCAGCGCAAGGCCTATGACGATTCGCAGCGCGACGACGACCAGCGCGGGCGCGAGCAGAGCTTTCCGTCGGAGGAGGCCGAGGTCGAGGGCGTCGTCGATGCGCCGTGCCCCGAATGCGCCGGCGCGCGGCTGAATCCGGTCGCACGCTCCGTCAACTTCGACGGCCGGGCGATCAGCGAAACGGCGCGCGACGCCGTCGCCGACGCGCGGCGCTGGATCGAAGGCCTGCAGGCCAGCGGCCGCCTCGGCGAGCGCGAGCTCGGCATCGCGCGCGACGTGATGACGGAGATCCGCAACCGCCTGTCGTTCCTCGAAGAGGTCGGCCTCGGCTACCTGACGCTCGACCGCGCTGCGCCGACGCTGTCGGGCGGCGAGGCGCAGCGCATCCGCCTCGCCGCGCAGCTCGGCAGCCGCCTGCAGGGCGTGTGCTACGTGCTCGACGAGCCGACGATCGGCCTGCATCCGCGCGACAACCGCATCCTGCTCGACGCGCTGCAGCAGCTCGGCGCGCAGGGCAACACGCTCGTCGTCGTCGAGCACGACGAGGACACGATCCGCCGCGCCGACCACGTCATCGACATCGGCCCGGGCGCGGGCAAGCGCGGCGGCCGGCTCGTCGCGCAGGGTCGCGTCGACGACGTGTCGCGCCACGCCGAGTCGGTGACGGGGCGCTTCCTCGCGCAGCCGATGCGCCATCCGCTGCAGCCGCGCCGGCCGGTCGACGGCGACACGCCGCGTCTCGCGGTGCGCGGCGCGGCGCTGCACAACCTGCAGCGCCTCGACGTCGACGTGCCGCTCGGCCGCCTCGTCGCCGTGACGGGCGTCAGCGGCTCGGGCAAGTCGACGCTGGCGCGCGACGTGCTGCTCGCCAACCTGCAGTTCGTCGATGCGCGCGGCGGCAAGCCGAGCGCCGCCGTCGCCGGGCCGCCCCAAGGCGGCGGCGCGCCCCCGCGGGGGGCGGGCGCGAAGCGACCGGGGGCCGACATTTCATGGAGCGGCTGCGACAGCATCGAAGGCTGGCAGCACATCGACCGCGTGCTCGAAGTCGACCAGACGCCGATCGGCAAGACGCCGCGCTCGTGCCCGGCAACCTACGTCGGCTTCTGGGACGCGATCCGGCGGCTCTACGCCGAGACGCTCGAAGCCAAGGCGCGCGGCTATGCGCCGGCGCGCTTCTCGTTCAACACGGGCGACGGACGCTGCCCGGCCTGCGAGGGCCAGGGGGTGCGCACGATCGAGATGAGCTTCCTGCCCGACGTGAAGGTCGGCTGCGACGTCTGCCACGGCCAGCGCTTCAACCCCGAGACGCTGGCGGTGACCTGGCGCGGCAAGAACATCGGCGACGTGCTGCGCATGGAAGTCGACGAGGCGGTCGAGTTCTTCGCGGCGATGCCGGCGATCGCGCACCCGCTGCGCCTGCTCGAGGACGTCGGCCTCGGCTACCTGACGCTCGGCCAGCCGTCGCCCACGCTGTCGGGCGGCGAGGCGCAGCGCATCAAGCTGGTGAGCGAGCTGGTCAAGGTGCGCGACGACGTCACGCGCAGAGGACAGAAACCGCCGCACACCCTCTACGTGCTCGACGAGCCGACCGTCGGTCTGCACATGGCCGACGTCGACAAGCTGATCCGCGTGCTGCATCGGCTGGTCGGCGGCGGCCACAGCGTCGTCGTCATCGAGCACGACCTCGACGTGATCGCCGAGGCCGACTGGGTGATCGACCTCGGCCCCGAGGGCGGCGCCGGCGGCGGGCGGCTGCTCTGCGCCGGCCCGCCCGAGGCGGTGCGCGATGCGCCGGCCAGCCACACCGGCCGCGCGCTGGCGCCGGTGCTGGCGCGCGGCGAGCCTGCTGCCGTCCCGGCCTGAGCGGGCCGCGAGCGGGCGCGGCGCCGGGCTACAGCGGTCCGGCCGCCGTCGCCCCGATGTCGTCGTGCAGCAGCTGTTGCGCGCGCTGCTGCAGCGCGCGCGCATCGTCGCGATCGCCGCACAGGTAGAGCAGGTCGGCCAGGCGCATCAGCACGGCGGCCTGCAGCGGCGGTGCGCCGGCTTCCATCGCCAGGCGCGCGGCTTCGAAGCAGTAGTCGCGCAGCCGGTCGCGCGCGCGGCGCGCGAGATCGGCCTCGCCGGCCACGTCGTGCTGCACGGCGGCGGCGAGTGCCGCGCTCGACATGTCGCACAGCGCATCGAGGCAGGCCGCGGGGCGGCCCAGCGTGCGCGCCCGCCGCAGCCCCTGGCGCAGATGCCATTCGGCGCGCTCGGGATCGCCGGCGGCCTGATAGCACCAGGCGACTTGCGCGACGGCGCGCGTCCAGGCCTCGCCGTCGCCGGCGGCGTCGGCGCTCTCGAGGCGCCGCAGCGCGCGGCGCAGCGTGGGCGACGCCTGCGCGTCGGAGGCATCGACCGGCAGCGGGGCGGGCTGAGGGCTCATGCAAGGGCCTTTCGGAGATCGGCCGGCCCACTCTAGTGCTCCGCCGCCGCCGTGTGACCCCCTGCGGGGCGGGGTTGACTGCGGCGCCGCTGCCAGGCGCGGCGCAGCCGCCAGCCGAGCAGTACGACGACGACGGCGCCGTAGACCGCGACTTCGGCGAAGTCGTTCTTTGCCGCGCGCATCCAGAAGAAGTGCAGCAGGCCCAGCAGCGCGACGGCGTAGACGAGGCGGTGCAACGCCTGCCAGCGCGCGGCGCCGAGCGCCTTGATGGCGCGGTTGAACGAGGTCGCCGCCAGCGGCAGCATCAGCAGCAGCGCCGCGAAGCCGACGAGGGCGAACGGGCGCTTGGGGATGTCGCGCGCGATCGCTGCCGGATCGAAGCCCATGTCGAGCCAGGCGTAGGCGAGGAAGTGCAGCACGCCGTAGAAGAAGGCATAGAGCCCGAGCATGCGCCGAAAGCGCGCCAGCGCCGGCTGGCCGGTCCACACGCGCAGCGGCGTGACGGCCAGCGTCAGGCACAGCAACCGCAGCACCCAGTCGCCCGTGCCACGGATCAGCGCTTCGGCCGGGTTCGGGCCGAGCGTGTCCGTCAGCGCGCCGTGCAGCAGCGACGCGAAGGGCAGCAGCGCCGCGACGAACAGCAGCGGCTTGGCGGCCGGATGCAGCAGCGGCGATCGCAAGGCGTCAGTAGTTCTTCTTCAGGTCCATGCCGGCGTAGAGCTGGCCGACCTGTGCCTCGTAGCCGTTGAACATCAGCGTCGGGCGCTTGCGCGTGAACACGCCGTCCTCGCCGATGCGCCGCTCGGTGGCCTGGCTCCAGCGCGGGTGGTCGACGTTCGGATTGACGTTGGAGTAGAAGCCGTACTCGCGCGCCGCCGCCTTGACCCAGGCCGTCGCCGGCTGCTTCTCGACGAAGCGGATGCGAACGATCGACTTGCCGCTCTTGAAGCCGTACTTCCACGGCACGACGAGGCGCAGCGGCGCGCCGTTCTGATGGGGCAGCACCTCGCCGTACATGCCGAAGGCGAGCAGCGTCAGCGGGTGCATCGCCTCGTCGAGGCGCAGGCCTTCGACGTAGGGCCAGTCGAGCACGCTCGAGCGCAGCCCCGGCATCTGCGCCTTGTCGGCCAGTGTCGTGAACTCGACGTACTTCGCGTTGCCCGTCGGCTCGACGCGCCGGACCAGCTCTGCGAGCGACCAGCCGACCCACGGGATCACCATCGACCAGCCCTCGACGCAGCGCAGGCGGTAGATGCGCTCTTCCATCGGCGCGAGCTTGAGCAGCTCGTCGAGATCGTAGACCTTGGGATGGCGCACCTCGCCCTCGACGGCGACGCTCCATGGCCGCGGCTTGAGCGACTTGGCGTAGCGCGCCGGGTCCGACTTGTCGGTGCCGAACTCGTAGTAGTTGTTGTACGTCGTCGCGTCCTGGTAGGCGGTGGGCCTTTCCATCGTCACGGCGGCGGGGATCGTGCTGCGCGCGCCGGGCAGCTTGGTCGCGCCGGTGGCCTGCGCCCGCGCGTCGCGGCCGGCCCACGCCGCGAGCGCGGCGCCGGCCGCGCCGCCTGCCAGCAGGCGCAGCAGCGCGCGGCGATTCTCGTAGATGCTTTGCGGCGTGATCTCGCTGGCGCAGCGGTGGACGTGGCCGCGGTCGGGGCGGAAATGCATGGGCAGCTCCTGATTCGACGCCGGCGGCGTCGACATCTCCATGTCGACGCACGAGGGCCGCAGGTTACGCCGCCCGCGCCGCGTCCGGGGTGCCGGGCGCGAACACCCCTACAGGTCGGCGAAGCCGGTGTCGTCGATGACCTGCGTGAAGCCGGAATCGCCGAACAGGCGCAGCGAATTGCGCGTGACGCGCTCGCGGAAGCTCTTGCGCGCGAACAGCTTGGCCTGCGCCTCGGCAGGCAGGTCGGTGATGTTGATGACGTTCTTGACGATCAGCGTGTCGATCACGTCCTCGATCACGCGCACGAAGTCGGCGTCGAGGCGGTCGAAGTCGTCGCCCGCCGGCGGGCGGTCGTCGCGGACGACGAAGGCCTGCACGTCGGGATGGCTGTCGGACAGGAGTTCCGACGCGTCGGCCGCCGGTTGCCGGAACAGCGCGTCGATCCGGCCTTGGGCATCGCGGCGGACATAAGGCATCGTCGACCTCCGGAGGCGTTTCAGAGCTCGCCGTACGAGTGCAGGCCCGAAAGGAACATGTTGACGCCGAGGAAGGCGAAGCTCGTCACGAGCAGCCCCGCCAGCGCCCACCAGGCGGCCACCGTGCCGCGCAGCCCCTTCATCAGCCGCATGTGCAGCCAGGCGGCGTAGTTGAGCCAGACGATCAGCGCCCACGTTTCCTTCGGATCCCAGCTCCAGTAGCCGCCCCAGGCCTCGGCGGCCCAGAAGGCGCCGAGGATCGTGGCGATCGTGAAGAACGAGAAGCCGACGGCGATGGCCTTGTACATCAGGTCGTCGAGCACGGCGAACGACGGCAGCCGGGCGGCGATGCGGCGCCGCCCGGCGAGGATGCCGCCGACAATCAGCGCGGCGACGCCGAAATAGACCGCCCAGTAGCTCGCAAGGCCCTGGATCGGGTTCTTGCGAAAGACGATCGGCTCCAGGCACAGCACGACGCCCAGCAGCGCCAGCGGCGCGAGCTTGTACCAGCGGGCCTCGGCGGCGTGCTGCTTGACGAGGTAGGCGAAGGCGACCATCGCCGCCAGCGCGAAGGTGCCGTAGCCGATGAAGTTGGCCGGCACGTGCAGCTTCATCCACCAGCTCTGCAGCGCCGGCACCAGCGGCTGGATCTCCTGCGCGTCGCGCGCCAGCGTGTACCACAGCAGGAAGCCGACCGCCGCGCTGACGACGAGCATCGCGAAGGCGCCGACGGCGCGCACGCTGCCACCGTCGGCGGCGCGCCGCTGCGCGTAGTGCTGCTCGAACCAGAGGTAGAACAGCGCCGTCATCCAGCAGAACAGCACGAACACCTCGTAGAGGTTGCTGACCGGGATGTGGCCGATGTCGGGGCCGATCTGGTGGCTCTCGTACCAGCGCACCAGCGTGCCGATCAGCGCCATCGCGACGGCGGCCCACGCGAGGCGCGAGCCGATGCGCTGGGCGGCGTTGTCTTCGCTGCGCGCGAACAGGCCGATCCAGTAGAAGACGGTGCTCATGAAGAACAGCACGCTCATCCACAGGATCGCGCTCTGGCTCGACAGGAAGTACTTGAGCACGAACACCTGCTCGGCCTGCGCGAGATCGGCGCCGAAGGCGTCGGGCGTGCGGGCATAGAGGCCGATCGCCAGCAGCACGGCGGCGCCGACGCCGACCATCAGCACGCGCAGCGGGCCCCAGAACCAGCCCAGGCCGACGAGCGCCGGCACGGTGCCGACGAGGATGCCCTTCTCGTAGGCGTCCATCGAGCTGCCGTAGCGCGCGAAGGCGTAGCCGGCGCCAACTGCGAGCAGCAGCGCGAACGCCCAGTCCCACGGCGAGCGCTGTGCCAGCGGATGGGGGCGGCCGAGCGCGACGGCCTGCGTGGCTGTGTTCATGACGTCTCCTGGAGGATCGCCTGCCTGAGGCGGTCGAACTCGGCGTCGGCGTCGATGGTACGCCGCGTCGTCGACAGCGCCGTCGTGACTTCGGTCCCGGCGCCGGCCGGTTGGAGCCAGATCCAGAGCCGGCGTTCCCGGATGTAGAGCATCGCGAACACGCCGATGATCAGCAGCGTGCTGCCGAGATAGACCAGCGTCTTGCCCGGCGCGCGCGCGACCTGGAATACGCTGGCCTGCACCTGCTTGAAGTCGGTCAGCTGCATCAGCACCGGCGCCGGGTAGTGGAAGCTGTCTGACATCGACAGCACGGCTTGCGTCATGAAGGCCTGGGCCGCCTCGTCGGGCTCGGCGTGCTTCAGGCCAGCGCGCTCGCGCGTGAGGTTGTAGAGCTCGAACAGGCTGCCGTTGAGGATGCGCAGCAGCACCTCGGAGATGCGCGGGCGGTCGGCCTCTGGGACGTTGGCCTCGACGAAGTCGGCCACGGCCTGCAGGCCGCCGACCGGTGGCTCGCCGGCCTTGCCGGCCGTCGTCTCGGCGCCGGCGAACAGGGCCATGCCGCGGCGCGCCGTGGCGAGGATCTGTTCGGCCAGCTCGCGGTTGTCGCGCGGCACGGAGTGGGCGGCGTAGCGGCGCACCGCTTCGTCGCGCTGGGCGGCGTCGAGCAGGCCGGCGCGCAGGCGCAGCCATCCTTCCATGGTGTCGTTCTCGTCGGCCGGGATGCGCAGGTAGCGGAACGGCTCGGACGGCGATTCGCGCAGGCCTGCGAGGAAGACGCGCCGGCCCTCGAGCTCGACGGGCAGCATGTAGTTGTGGAACTCGCGCGCCTGACCGCTGGCGTCGCGCAGCTTGTACGTGATCGCCGGACCGACGTTGCGCAGGCCCTTGTCGGCCTTGCCCTTGGCGCCCGAGCCGAGATGCTCGCGCAGCGAGCCGACGAGGTCGACCTTGCGAACGTCCGTCGCACCGTCGGCGCCGCCGGACGTGTCGCCGAGGTTCTCGACGTTGATGACGCGCAGCCCGGTGAACTCGAGCGTCAGGCGCTGGTCGCCGGCGGCATTGCGCGCCACCAGTTCGGTGCTGCCGCCGATCACGCCGCTCACGTCGAACGGCTGCCCGCCGCGCAGCGGCAGCGCGTGCAGCGTGAGCGCCGAGCCGCCGTCGTCGAAGCTGCTCTGGTAGATGGCGACGCCGCGATGGAACACCGGCTCGTTGACCTTGACCGTCGCCGCGGTGACCTCGTTGGTGGCGTGATCGCGGATCGCGATCTCGCTGGCGAACAGCTTGGGCATGCCGGTCGCGTAGTACTCGACGATGAACTTCTTCAGCTCGACGTCGAACGGCAGTTCCTGCAGCACGACACCGTCCTTCATGTTGATGATCGCCGTGCTGGCGACCTGGCCCTCGGCCACCGGCAGGTTGGCGCGGAACGTCGGTGTCGCCGGGCCGAGGCGGTGCGCGGCGGGCACGTCGCGCAGCATGCCTCCACCGGTGTAGATCGACTTGCCCTGCAGCGCCATCTGGGCGCGCACGATGAGGTCGCCGTCGAACAGGCCACCCAGGCACACGAGGACGATGGCGCCGTGGGCGGCGATGTAGCCCAGCTTGTTGCCGCCGCCGCGGCGCGCCGCGACCATCGTGCCGTGCGGCCGCGTCTCGATCTTCGCCTTCCAGCCGGTGCCGACGAGCAGCGCGGAGATGCGCGCGAGCGCGTCGGCCGGCGATTCGTTCAGACGCCCCTGCGCCTTGTGATGGAAGGCGGCGAGCGACTGCTCGCGCAGGTGCTCCTTGTAGGTGCGCAGGTCGGCGACGATCTTCGGCGCGTTGCGGGCGATGCACAGGCTGGTCGAAACGACGAGGAACGCCAGGATCAGCAGGAACCACCACGCGCTGTACACGCTGTACAGGCCGACCGTGCCGAACACCTCGGACCAGAACGGTCCGAACTGGTTGACGTAGTTGTTGATCGGCTCGTTCTGCTTGACGACGGTGCCGATCACCGACGCGATGCAGATGACGGTGAGCAGCGCGATCGCGAAGCGCATCGACGAGACGAGCTCGACGACGTCGCGCGAGCGCGAGGCGCGGGCGCGGATGTCGGGGCTGGTCGCGGTATCCGCCATCGGACGGGGCTTGACGCCGTGCGGAAGCGGGGAGGGGTCAGGCCCGGCGCCGCACCACGGGGCGCGGCGGCGCTCGTCAGCGCAGGCCGGCGATGTAGTCGGACACGGCCTTGATCTCGCGGTCGTTCAGGCGCGCCGCGATGTCCGTCATCTGCGAGCTGTTGGCCCGTTCGCCGCCGCGAAACGCGACGAGCTGCGCCTGCGTGTAGTCGGCGTGCTGGCCCGACAGGCGCGGATACTGCGCCGGGATGCCGGCGCCGTTGGGGCTGTGGCAGCCGGCGCAGGCCGGCACCTGGCGGTCGGCAAGGCCGCCGCGATAGATGCGCTCGCCCAGTTCGACCATGTCCTTGCTGCGGGCTGCGCCGGGCTTGGCCTGCTTGCCGGCATAGAAAGCCGCCACGTTGCGCATGTCCTCGTCGCTGAGCATCGAGGCGAAGCCTTTCATGATGGCGTTCTCGCGCTTGCCCGACTTGAACTCGGTCAGCTGCTTGGTGAGGTAGTCGGGGTGCTGGCCTTGCAGGATCGGGTTGGGCGCAGCGCCGCGCGAGCCGTCGAAGGTGTGGCACGCGGCGCACACCTGCGTGGCGAGGGTCTGGCCGCGAGCGGCGTCCGGCTTGGCGGGGGCGGCATCGGCGCCGAAAGCGGGAGCGGCAGCGACGAGCAGGCTCGCGAAGAGGAGTGCAGGAGACATCACGGCGTTTAGGAGGTTCATGGTGGGCTTCGGCGCGAAGCGCGAATTTTACAATGGCCGCTTTGGGCGCTCCGCATGACCGATCGAACCCTGCCGAATGCCTCCGTCGGCACCGCGTCGTCGCCGCAGTCGCTCGCGCTCGCGTGGCTGCATGGCGCGCGTTTTGTGTCGACGGCGAGCAGGCTCGACCAGCTGCCGCCCGGTGACCTGCCGGAGATCGCCTTCGTCGGCCGTTCCAACGCCGGCAAGTCGACGGCCATCAATGCGCTGACGCAGCAACGTCGGCTGGCGTTCGCGTCGAAGACGCCGGGGCGCACGCAGCACATCAACCTGTTCGCCGTCGGCCCCCGCGACGCGCCCGACGCTTTGCTCGCCGACCTGCCGGGCTACGGCTATGCCGCCGTCGCGCGCGATGCCAAGGAGCGCTGGCAGGACGTGATGGCGCAGTACCTCGAGCTCCGACGCAATCTGCATGGCGTCGTGCTGATGGTCGACGCCCGTCTCGGCCTGACCGAGCTCGACCGGCGATTGCTCGAGTTCATCGCGCCGCGCATCGCCAACGGCGAGGTGCGCCTGCTCGTGCTGCTGACGAAGGCCGACAAGCTGTCGCGCCGCGAGGCGGGCAGCGTGCTCGCGTCGACGCAGGCGGTGCTGGCGGAACTGTCGACCGAGGCCGCGGACATCGGCGTCGCGCTGTTCTCGGCGCTCAAGCGCCAGGGCATCGACGATGCGGCGCTGGCGCTGCGGGAGTGGCTGTCGCGCGGCTGATCAGACGACGACGAATTGGCCCTGGAACAGCGTCGCGGCGCGGCGCAGGTGGTCTGTCAGATCAGGGAACAGTTCCGAAGACGACTCGGTGGCGTAGATCTGCCGCGCGCGCGCACTGGCCGAGTAGCGAACGTTGACGAGGCAGGCGCTGCGGTCGGTGCAGTACTCGATCAGTTCCGGGCCGATGAAACGCACCGCCCAACCCTCGTCCGATTGCACTGTTCCATCCTCGGCCTGCA
Organism: Burkholderiaceae bacterium; assembly: GCA_048500255.1. GTDB lineage: Bacteria > Pseudomonadota > Gammaproteobacteria > Burkholderiales > Burkholderiaceae_C > JAMHWF01. Next base: position 170,197 of record JASNYH010000003.1, read on the forward strand.
TCAACTTGTTCATCTCGACTGCCTCTCGACTCACCGTGTGACGCACCGCGTTCGTTCGGTGCCGGGCCAGTCTAGGCGGCGAGGGCAAAGCCGCCATCCCGTCGACGAGGGGGCGGTACCGGTCTGCGGGGTGTTCAGCGACGTCTGCGCCGCCCGGCCAGGTAGCCGACGCAGGCCAGGGCGGCCAGCGTGAGTGCGAAACCCTGCGACGGAGCGTCCGTCGGCGTTGCGATGTCGGTCACCGGCGCTGCCGCCGGCGCGTCGGTGAAGACGCTCGAGTTGGCCAGCGTGGTGCCGAAGAAGACGAGCGCCGCGATGGCAAGGGCGAGTTTCGGCAGTTGGCGCACGACGATGGGAACGGCGGACGGTGATGCACTTGGAGCATAGCCGTGCATTTCGCACGTTCGGTTCGTCACCCCCGCGAACGAGGGGGCTCGAGAAACGAAAAGGGCCGCTCCGAAGAGCGGCCCTGAAGAGAGACAAGCGGGTTTGGGCGCTGGCCTTACATGTCCATGCCCATGCCGCCCATGCCGCCCATGCCACCGGGTGCGCCGGGCATCGGCGTCTCGTCCTTCGGCGCCTCGGCCACCATGGCCTCGGTCGTCAGGATCAGGCCCGCGACGGACGCCGCGTTCTGCAGCGCCGTGCGTGTCACCTTGGTCGGATCGAGGATGCCCATCTCGATCATGTCGCCATAGGTGCTGTTGGCGGCGTTGTAGCCGAAGTTGCCCTTGCCCTCGAGGACCTTGTTGATGACGACGCTGGGCTCGTCGCCGGCGTTGGCGACGATCTCGCGCAGCGGCTGCTCGATCGCGCGCAGCACGATCTTGACGCCGGCGTCCTGGTCGGCGTTGTCGCCCTTCAGGGTGGCACCGATCACCTGGCGCGCGCGCAGCAGCGCGACGCCGCCGCCGGCGACGATGCCTTCCTCGACCGCGGCACGCGTGGCGTGCAGCGCATCTTCGACACGCGCCTTCTTCTCCTTCATCTCGACTTCGGTGGCAGCGCCGACCTTGATCAGCGCGACACCGCCGGCCAGCTTGGCCACGCGCTCTTGCAGCTTCTCGCGGTCGTAGTCGCTGGTCGCCTCTTCGATCTGGACGCGGATCTGCTTGACGCGCGCCTCGATGTCGGCGGCCTTGCCGGCGCCGTCGATCAGCGTGGTGTTCTCCTTGCCCACTTCGACGCGCTTGGCCTGGCCGAGGTCGGCCAGCGTCACCTTCTCGAGCGTCAGGCCGACTTCCTCGGCGATGACCTTGCCGCCGGTGAGGATGGCGATGTCTTCGAGCATGGCCTTGCGGCGGTCGCCGAAGCCCGGCGCCTTGACGGCGACGACCTTCAGGATGCCGCGGATCGTGTTGACGACCAGCGTCGCCAGCGCTTCGCCTTCGACTTCCTCTGCGATGATCAGCAGCGGACGGCCGCTCTTGGCGACTTGCTCCAGCGCCGGCAGCAGATCGCGGATGTTGCTGATCTTCTTGTCGTGCAGCAGGACATAGGGGTTGTCGAGCACGGCAACCTGCTTGTCGGCGTTGTTGATGAAGTAGGGCGACAGGTAGCCGCGGTCGAACTGCATGCCTTCGACGACGTCGAGCTCGTTGTCGAGCGACTTGCCGTCCTCGACGGTGATCACGCCTTCCTTGCCGACCTTGTCCATCGCGTCGGCGATGATCTTGCCGATCGACTCGTCGCTGTTGGCCGAGATCGAGCCGACCTGGCTGATCTCCTTGCTCGTCGTGGTGGGCTTGCTGGCCTTCTTCAGCTCTTCGACCAGGCCGTGCACGGCCTTGTCGATGCCGCGCTTGAGGTCCATCGGATTGAGGCCGGCGGCCACGTACTTGAAGCCCTCGCGCACGATCGCCTGGGCGAGCACGGTCGCCGTCGTCGTGCCGTCACCGGCGTTGTCGCTGGTCTTGGAAGCGACTTCCTTGACCATCTGCGCGCCCATGTTCTGGAGCTTGTCCTTGAGCTCGATCTCCTTGGCGACCGAGACGCCGTCCTTCGTGACGGTCGGCGCGCCGAAGCTGCGCTCGAGCACGACGTTGCGGCCCTTCGGGCCCAGCGTCACCTTGACGGCATTGGCCAGGACGTTGACGCCCTCGACCATGCGTGCGCGTGCGTCGCCGCCGAAAATCACCTCTTTAGCTGCCATTTGATATCTCCGGATTCAGTGAGACTGGGTTGGACTGTGGAGCGCCGCGCTCACTTCTCGACGACGGCGAACAGGTCTTCTTCGCGCATCACGAGCAGTTCGTCGCCGTCGACCTTGACGGTCTGGCCGCTGTACTTGCCGAACAGCACGCGGTCGCCGACCTTGACGTTGAGCACCACGAAGTCGCCCTTGTCGTTGCGCTTGCCGGGGCCGACGGCCAGGACTTCGCCCTGATCGGGCTTCTCGGCAGCGTTGTCGGGGATGACGATGCCCGAGGCGGTCTTGGTTTCCTGTTCGACGCGCTTGACGATCACGCGATCGTGCAAAGGACGAAGTTTCATTGCATCTCCTAGTTGACGATTGATTCGATGGCGAAGTATGCGCAAACTATTGCGCTAGCAGGGCCGTCGAGAACGCGGGGCTGAAGGCTTGGCACTCGCTTCAGCCGAGTGCTAGCAGGCGGAATTATAGGGGCGCGCCCCGGCCTTTCAAGAAGAGGCGGCGTGGCTCAGTGTTCGGCGCGGCCGAGCGCATCCGCATCGTCGTCGGGGCGGTCCTCGGATGGGGCGCCGACGCGATAGCGCTCGTCCGCCCACGCGCCGAGGTCGATGGCCCGACACCGTTCGCTGCAGAACGGCCGATAGGAGTTGTCGGCCGCATAGCGGCTCGGCCCCTTGCACGTCGGGCAGACGACGTTGCGTGCGGGCCCGCGCGAATGCGTGCGCGTCATGAACACAGCGTCAGCTCGAAGCCCGCGTCGGCCTCGGCCGGGCGCAGGCGCCCTTCGGCGTCCTGCCGCATCAGGCGAACCGAAACCATCAGCCGATGGCCGCTGATCTCGGGCACGAGGCCGGCCTCGGCGGGGATGCGCAGGCGCAGCAGGTGGTAGGTCCGACCGGCCGGGAGGGCCTGCTGATACTGGCCGCCGACGGCGACGACCTTGTGCGCGACGCCGGCTTCGCGCAGCAGGCCGAGCAGCACGCTGAGTGCCTCGGCCAGCGGCATCAGCGTCGACGTCCAGCGCAGCAGATCGGCGCGCCGCCGCGTCGGGTCGAGCTGCTGCCAGGCATAGTAGGCCGGCAGGTCGAACTCGCAGGTGCCGCCCGGAATGCTGATGCGGCTGCGGATGCTCATCAGCCACTCGTTGGCCGTCAGTGCGTGGCCGGCCTTGCCGGGCACGGCATGCAGGCCGGCGAAGGCGCGGTCGACCCGGGCGATCGCATCGTCGAGCGCCTGTTCCGAGATGGCGGGATTGCCGCGAAACGCGCCGAGCTCGGCCTTCTTGCGCTCGAGTTCCTTGAGCAGGTCGGACTTCAAGTCGGCCCGCGACGCGACGTCCATGATCTCGAAAATGGTCGCGAGCGCGTAATGGTGGTCGACGACTGCATCTCGCGACATCAGCTGGCCGAGCCGATCGAACAGATGCTCGAGCCTGAGCATCGTGCGTATGCTTTCGTTGAAGGGATACTCGTAAAGCACGCGGCAATGTTCCCCGGCGCGAAGCCGTTCATCGATACGGGGCATTGTTCCACACGCGCCGCGCTCAGGCCGGCGCGCACCACCGCAGCCAAAGGGCTTCGACTTCGCGGGCGAGGTCGTGCATCGACAGGCCGTCGTTGTAGATCAGCGCGTCGGCACAGCGGCGCCGCTGCGCCCTCGAGGCTTGCCGGGCGATGATGCGCTCGACGACGCCGCGATCCCAGCCGTTGCGCTGCACGACGCGCTCGACTTGCGTCGGCGTTTCGCAGTCGACGACGAGCACGCGTTCGACGCGTGCTCGCCAGTGGCGCGACTCGGCGAGCAGCGGAACGTCGAACACGATCACGCCGTCGCCGATCTCGCGTTCGCGTCGCTGCACTTCGTTGGCGATCATCGGATGCAGGATCGACTCGAGCCGCTGCTTCGCGTCGCCGCTGCCGAACGCGAGTTCGCGCATGCGTTCGCGGTCGAGCGCTCCACTCGAATCGATCAGCGCGCTGCCGAAGGCGGCGCGCAGCGCTTCGATCGCAGCGCCGCCCGGCGACGCGAGCTGGCGCGCAATGGCATCCGTGTCCACGAGCGTGGCGCCCAAGCCGGTCAGCAGCGCGGCGACCGTGCTCTTGCCGCTGCCGATGCCGCCGGTCAGGCCGAGGCGTCGTACGCGCCGGTGCGTCATGGCCGCGGGCCGGCAATACCTGGGCCTCAGCTCCAGCCGAGCCAGCCCAGCACGCGATCCGAGCCGGCCAGCATCACGACGAGTCCGCCGCCGGCGAGGAACGGACCGAACGGCACGTAGCGGCCTTCGCGCAGCGACGTGCCGAGCTTCATCGCGATGCCGACGACGGTGCCGATCACCGACGCGCCGAGCACGATCGGAAGGATCATCGGCCAGCCGAGCCAAGCGCCGAGCGCGGCAAGCAGCTTGAAGTCGCCATAGCCCATGCCTTCCTTGCCGGTGGTGAGCTTGAACAGCCAGTACACCGCCCACAGCGAGAGGTATCCCGCGACCGCTCCCCACAGGGCCGTCGGCAGCGGGACGGTCCATCCCGCTGCGCTGGCGATCAGTCCGCCCCACAGCAGCGGCAGCGACAGGCCGTCGGGCAGCAGCGTCGTATCCCAGTCGATCGCCGCGAGGGCCACCAGCACGGCGGCGAAGGCACACCACAGCAGCGTGACAGGCTGGGCGCCGAAGCGATGCCCGATCGCCGCGAACAAGGCCGCCGTGAGCACTTCCACGACCGGGTAGCGCAGCGGGATGCGTGCGCTGCACGCCGAGCACCGGCCGCGCAGCCACAGGTAGCTCAGCAACGGGATGTTCTCGTGCCATGCAATGGCGTGCCCGCAGGCGGGGCAGCGCGAGCGCGGCGTCGCGATGCCGATGCGTTCGCCCGGTGCCGCCGCCGGCACGCCGAGCAACTCCGCGGCCTCGGCGCGCCAGCTGCGTTCGAGGATCAGCGGCAGGCGGTGGATGACGACGTTGAGAAAGCTGCCGATGCACAACCCCAGCAACGCCAGGGCGAGGGGCGACAGCAGCGTCTGGTCGAGTGCTGACTCCATCCGATCGCTGTCAGACCACGGCGCCGAGCTTGAAAATCGGCAGGTACATCGAGACGACGATGCCGCCGATCAGCACGCCCAGGACGACGATGATGAACGGCTCCATCAGGCTCGACAGGCCTTTCACCGCTTCGTCGACCTCGTCTTCGTAGAACTCGGCCGCCTTGCCGAGCATGTGGTCGATCGATCCCGATTCCTCGCCGATCGCGCACATCTGCAGCACCATCGTCGGGAAGACGCCCGTCGTCTGCATCGACGCGGTCAGCGACGAGCCGGTGGAGACGTCCTTCTGGATCTGCTCCGTCGCCTCGGCGAACACGGCGTTGCCCGAGGCGCCGCCGACCGAGTCGAGGGCCTCGACGAGCGGCACGCCGGCCGCGAACATGGTCGACAGCGTGCGCGTCCAGCGCGCGACGGCCGACTTGTTGACCAGCGATCCGAATACCGGCACGCGCAGCAGCAGCCGGTCCATGAACTTCTGCATCTTCTCCGATCGCTTCCACGACTCGAAGAAGAAGTAGAGGCCGCCGCCTAGCAGGCCGAAGATCGCCCACCAATAGGCGACGAAGAACTCCGACATCGCAATCACGAACAGCGTCGGCGCCGGGAGGTCGGCGCCGAACGACGTGAACACCTCCTTGAACGCCGGAATCACGAAGATCATGATCACCGTCAGCACGATGAAGGCGACGACGATGACGGCGACGGGATACATCAGCGCCGAGCGGATCTTGTTCTTGATCGCGACGATCTTTTCCTGATAGAGCGCGAGGCGGTCCAGCAGCTCCTCGAGGATGCCGCCGGCCTCTCCAGCCTCGACGAGGTTGCAGTACAGCGCGTCGAAGTGCAGCGGATGCTTGCGGAACGCCGCCGAGAGACTCGTGCCGGTCTCGACGTCGTTGCGGATGTCGTTGAGCAGCTTGGTCAGCCGCGGGTTGGTGCTGCCGCGCGCGACGATGTCGAACGCCTGCAGCAGCGGCACGCCGGCGCGCATCATCGTCGCGAGCTGGCGCGTGAAGATGGCGATGTCCTTCTGCTTGATCGAGCGGCCGCCGCCCATGCGGCGCTTCTTCACCTTGGTGACGAGGATGCCCTGCCGGCGCAGGCTGGCGCTGACCATGGCCTCGCCGCCGGCTCGCAATTCGCCGCGCACGATCTTGCCGGTCTTGTCCTTGCCTTCCCACTCGAAGACAAAGTCCTTGATGCCTCTCGCGGCCACTGCAGTCGCCATAGTGCCTCCGGTGAACCTCTTATTCGTTGGTGACCGAGATCACCTCTTCGAGCGTCGTCACACCGGCCTTGACCTTGACGAGTCCCGATTGCCGCAGGTCGCGCACGCCGTCGGCGCGCGCCTGCTCCGCGATGTCGAGTGCCGTTCCCTCGGCGAGGATGATGCGCTGGATGGCCTCGGAGATCGGCATGACCTGATAGATGCCGAGCCGGCCCTTGTAGCCGTTGTTGCACGCCGAGCAGCCCACGGCGCGGTACGGCTTCCAGCCGCCGTCGAGCTCGTCGGCGCCGTAGCCGGCGCGCAGCAGCGCCTCGCGCGGATAGTCGGCCGGCTGCTTGCAGTTGTCGCAAAGGCGGCGCGCCAGGCGCTGCGCCGTGATCAGCAGGACGCTGGACGCGATGTTGAACGGCGCCACGCCCATGTTGAGCAGGCGCGTCAGCGTGGTCGGCGCGTCGTTGGTGTGCAGCGTCGACATCACCATGTGGCCCGTCTGCGCTGCCTTGATCGCGATGTCGGCGGTCTCGAGGTCGCGGATCTCGCCGACCATGATGACGTCCGGATCCTGACGCAGGAAGGATCGCAGCGCCGCTGCGAACGTCAGGCCGGCCTTGTCGTTGACGTTGACCTGGTTGATGCCCGCGAGGTTGATTTCGGCCGGATCCTCGACCGTCGAGATGTTGACCCCCGGCTGGTTCAGGATGTTCAGGCAGGTGTAGAGCGACACAGTCTTGCCGCTGCCTGTCGGCCCGGTGACCAGTACCATGCCGTAGGGGCGCTGGATCGCCTTCATCAGGCGTTCCTTCTCGATCTTCTCGTAGCCCAGCGCGTCGATGCCGAGCTTGGCGCTCGACGGATCGAGGATGCGGATGACGATCTTCTCGCCGAACAGCGTCGGCAGCGTGCTGACGCGAAAGTCGATCGCCTTGTTGCCGAACTTCAGCTTCATGCGGCCGTCTTGCGGCACGCGCTTCTCGGCGATGTCGAGCCGCGAAATGACCTTGATGCGCGACGCCAGCTTGTCCTTGATCGCGATCGGCGGCTGCGTGATCTCGCGCAGGTCGCCGTCGATCCGGAACCTGACGCGGTAGTGGTATTCGTACGGCTCGAAGTGCAGGTCCGACGCGCGTGCGTTGATCGCGTCGATCAGCATCTTCTGCAGGAACCGGACGACGGGGGCGTCCTCGACGTCCGTCGTGATCTCGGCCTCTTGCGGCGTCGACACGTCGTCGGTAACGTCGAACTCGAAGTCGCCGGACACCAGCGACTCGAGCGCCTCGGCCGCGCTCGCGCCCTGGGCTTCGAGCAGGCGCGCCAGCTTGTCGTGCTCGACGATCACCCACTCGGGCGACAACTGCGTCGCGAACTTGATGCGTTCGACGGCTTCCTGATCCGTCGGGTCGGCGCCGCCTATGAAGAGCCGGTTGCCGCGCTTGCCCAGCACCACGACTTGGTACTGGGATGCGAGCTTGCCCTCGATGATGTTGCGCGGCAGGCGCGGAACGTCGACGGCGCTCAGATCGAGCAGCGGCAGCGCCAGCGCGGCAGACAGCGTGTGGGCCAGATCGGCGGGCGAGACCGCGCCGGCACCAATCACTGCCGACACGAAGCTCGAGCGTTTTTCCTTGGCGCTGCGAACGAGCTCTTCAGCCGTCTTCGCATTCAGCTTCCCGGCGTGGACCAGCACCCTGGCGACGCCGGAAAGGGCCGATTGGGGCGCATCTGCCAACGTGTCCACGGATCAATGCATCACTTCGCAATGTGAGATCGAATCGATCATCGCCGATTCGATGTGCACTGTAAACGCCGCCGCCTGTAGCCGACGGCAACAATGCACGAACGCGACAGACGAGCCGTCATGTTGCAAGATGCAACGCGCCGTCAGGCGACATTGCGTTCGGCGTACAACCGGCTCTTCCCGGTTCGAACAAGTGACTGGTCGGGGTGAGAGGATTCGAACCTCCGGCCTCTACGTCCCGAACGTAGCGCTCTACCAGGCTAAGCTACACCCCGAATGGTGGCGACCCGGGGGCCGCTCACGACTCGCGTCGGGCCGAGCGGCTCAGGAAGAGCGGTCGACCGATCGCGAACACAATTCTAGCAGAGCCGCCCGGTGCGGCGACTCGGGCACGAGCGCCAGCGCCTGCTGCGCGCGCGCCGCTTCGGCGCGCGCCGCGGCGCGCGTAGCGTCGAGCGCGCCGGTCCGCCGTACGACATCCACGATCGCCTGCAGACGGGCGACTTCGCCATGCTCGATCGACGAGCGGATGAGGTCGCGCTCGGCTGGCGTGCCGCGCTGCATGGCCAGCAGCAGCGGCATCGTCGGCTTGCCTTCGCGCAGGTCGTCGCCGACGTTCTTGCCGAGCCGGTTCGAGTCGCCCTCGTAGTCGAGCAGGTCGTCGACCAGTTGGAAGGCCGTGCCGAGAGAGCGTCCGTAGGCGGCGCATGCCTCTTCGACAGCCTCGGGCACCTCGGCGAGGATCGCGCCGAGCCGCGCGCTCGCCTCGAACAGCTTGGCCGTCTTGAACCGGATGACGCGCAAGTAGTCTTCGACGGCGATGTCGGGGTCGTGCATGTTCATCAGTTGCAGGACTTCGCCCTCGGCGATCACGTTCGTCGCGTCGGCCAGGACGTCGAGCACGCGCATGCGGTCCAGCGACACCATCATTTGGAACGCCCGTGAGTAGAGGAAGTCGCCGACGAGCACGCTCGCCGCGTTGCCGAACATGGCATTCGCCGTCTGGCGCCCGCGTCGCAGCGCCGACTCGTCGACGACGTCGTCGTGCAGCAGCGTGGCGGTGTGGATGAACTCGACGATGGCGGCCAGCGTATAGCGCTCCGCCCCGCCGAATCCCAGCGCGTTGGCGAACAGCAGCACGAGCCGCGGGCGTATCCGCTTGCCGCCCGCCTCGATGATGTAGCGCGAGATCTGGTTGACCAGCGCGACGTCCGAGGCCAGCCGACGTTCGATGACGCGATCGACCTGTGCCATCTCGGCCGCCATCAATTGATCGACCGCGGCGAATGCCGTGGCGGTTGGTGACGACGTAGCTGGCACGCTGGGACTCGGACGCGAAGACGGCGGATTATAGGAATCTGCCTGGGCATGGCCGGGCACTGCCGCCGAGCTGCTACAATGTCCGGCTTCTCGCGACCGTCGGTCCATCCGGAGGCCCGGCGCGGCGTCGAACGAAAAGGATACGTCTATGTACGCGGTCATCAGAACCGGCGGCAAGCAATACAAGGTTGCTGCCGGCGAAAAGATCAAGGTCGAGCAACTGGCCGGCGATGTCGGATCGCAGGTCGTGATCGATCAGGTGCTCGCCGTCGGCAACGGCGCCGAGCTCAACGTCGGCGCACCAACGGTCGCGGGCGCCACGGTGACGGCCACCGTCGTCGCGCACGGCCGGCACGACAAGGTGCGCATTTTCAAGATGCGTCGCCGCAAGCACTACCAGAAGCGCCAAGGCCACCGGCAGGGCTATACCGAGCTCGAGATCAGCGCGGTCAACGCCTGAGCGGCGCCAGCAAGGAGTCTCCAGAATGGCACAGAAAAAAGGCGGCGGCTCGACTCGCAACGGCCGCGACTCGCAACCCAAGATGCTCGGCGTCAAGGTGTTCGGCGGCCAGACGGTGTCGGCCGGATCGATCATCGTGCGCCAGCGCGGCACCAAGTTCCACGCCGGCACGAACGTCGGCGTCGGGCGCGATCACTCGCTGTTCGCGCTGATCGACGGCGTCGTCAGCTTCGACACCAAGGGACCGCTGAACAAGCAGACGGCTTCCGTCACGGCGATCTGACGGCCGCTGCCGCCGTTCGCCAATGAAGCCCCGGCGTGCCGGGGCTTTTGTTTTGGCCGCGGCGGGCTGTCGCTGCTGCACACTCACACCATGAAGTTCGTCGACGAAGTGACGATCGACGTTGCCGCCGGGCACGGAGGCAGCGGATGCGTGAGTTTTCGCCGCGAGAAGTTCATCCCGTTCGGCGGACCGAACGGCGGCGACGGCGGCCGCGGCGGCAGCGTGTGGGCGGTCGGCGACCGCAACCTCAACACGCTGGTCGACTTCCGCTATGCGCGTCGCTACGAGGCGCGCAACGGCGAGCCCGGACGCGGCTCCGACCAGTTCGGCGCGGCCGCCGACGACATCGTGCTGCGCATGCCGATCGGCACCATCGTCAGCGATGCCGACAGCGGCGCTCGGATCGGAGAGCTGCTCGTGTCGGGCGAGAAGCTGCTGCTCGCCAAGGGCGGCGACGGCGGCTTCGGCAACCTCCACTTCAAGAGCAGCACCAACCGGGCGCCGCGGCAGAAGACGCCCGGCTGGCCGGGCGAGCAACGGCGCCTCAGGCTCGAGCTGCGCGTGCTCGCCGACGTCGGCTTGCTGGGCATGCCAAACGCCGGCAAATCGACGTTCATCGCCGCGGTGTCGAACGCGCGGCCCAAGGTGGCGGACTATCCGTTCACGACGTTGCACCCGCATCTCGGCGTCGTTCGCGTCGCGCCGGAGCAGAGCTTCGTCGTCGCCGACATTCCGGGCCTGATCGAAGGCGCCGCCGAAGGCGCGGGGCTCGGCCACCTGTTCCTGCGTCATTTGCAGCGCACGCGGCTGCTGCTGCACGTCGTCGACATCGCCCCGTTCGACGAGGCGGTCGACCCGGTGCAACAGGCGCGCGCCATCGTCACCGAGCTGAAGAAGTACGATCCGATGCTGCACGCCAAGCCGCGCTGGCTGGTGCTCAACAAGATCGACGTGCTGCCGCCCGACGAACGCGCCCGCCGCGTCGCCGACTTCGTGCGGCGACTGCGCTGGAAGGGCCCGGTGTTCGAGATCTCCGCCTTGACTCGCGAAGGCTGCGAGCCGCTGATCCGCGCCATCTACGATGAGGTGGCGTCGCACTCGCGCGCGCCTCTCGAGGCGCCGGATCCCCGCTTCACGGCCGGAGCCGGCGGCGATGAGTGACGTGCTGCACAAGGCCCGGCGGATCGTCGTCAAGGTCGGCTCGAGTCTGGTCACCGACGATGGTCGCGGCATCGATGCCCGGGCCATCGCCAACTGGTGCCGCCAGCTGGCGGCGCTCGCCGGCCAGGGGCGCGAGATCGTCATGGTGTCCAGCGGCGCCATTGCCGAGGGCATGAAGCGTCTGGGCTGGGCGACGCGGCCGAAGCAGCTGCACGAGCTGCAGGCCGCCGCCGCCGTAGGCCAGATGGGGCTGGCGCAGACGTACGAGACGCAGCTGCGCTCGTTCGGCCTGGGCAGCGCGCAGGTGCTGCTGACGCATGCCGACCTCGCCGATCGCGAGCGGTATCTGAATGCCCGCTCGACGCTGCTCACGTTGCTGGCGCTGAAGGTCGTTCCCGTCATCAACGAGAACGACACCGTCGTCAACGACGAGATCAAGTTCGGCGACAACGACACGCTGGGTGCTCTGGTCGCCAACCTGATCGAGGCCGACGCATTGGTGATCCTCACCGATCAGCACGGTCTCTATTCCGAAGATCCGCGCAAGTCGCGCGACGCGCGCCTGATCCGCGAAGCGGTGGCCGGCGACCGTGAGCTCGAGCGCATGGCCGGCGGCGCGGGCAGCGGCATCGGCAAGGGCGGCATGATCACCAAGGTGCTGGCGGCACGCCGCGCCGCCGGCAGCGGCGCATCGACCATCATCGCATCGGGCCGCGAGCCCGACGTGCTGATCCGTCTGGCCGCCGGCGAAGCGATCGGCACGCTGCTCGTCGCGCACACGCAAAAGCTCGCGGCGCGCAAGCAGTGGATGGCCGACCACCTGCAGACGCGCGGCGCCGTCGTCGTCGACGACGGTGCGGCGACCAAGTTGCGCGACGAGGGCAAGAGCCTGCTGCCGGTCGGCGTGACGGAGGTGAGCGGCGAGTTCCACCGCGGCGACGTCGTCGCGGTGCGCGACGCGGCGGGTCGCGAGATAGCGCGCGGCATCGCCAACTACTCGAGCGCCGAAGCGCGTCTCATCGCGCGGCGGTCTTCGACCGACATCGAGCGCGTGCTCGGCTACCCGGGCGAGCCGGAGCTGATCCACCGCGACAACCTCGTCCTCGCGTGAGGCGAGGCGCGCCGATCAGCCGGCGGCGTCGTCGTCCGCGCGCTCGAGCGGGAGGCGCGTCGCGGGCGGTGCGTCGTCGCGCGGATGCGGCCGCATGCCGGCACGCAGATAGCGGTTGTGATGGTTGGTGCGCGGCAGGTAGCGCGCCAGCTCGTTGAGTGCCATGCGATAGACGTCGCGCTTGAACTCGATGACGACTTCGAGCGGCACCCAGTATTCGTTCCAGCGCCAGGCGTCGAACTCGGGGTGATCCGTCGCGCGCAGGTTCATGTCGCTGTCGCGCCCGATCAGCTGCAGCAGATACCAGATCTGCTTCTGCCCCTTGTAGTGGCCGCGCGCGTCGCGCCGGATGAAGCTGTCGGGCACTTCGTAGCGCAGCCAGTCGCGCGTGCGCGCGAGGATGCGCACGTGCTCGGGCTGCAACCCCACCTCCTCGCGGAGCTCGCGGTACATCGCCTGCTCGGGCGTCTCGCCGTACTTGATGCCCCCTTGCGGGAACTGCCAGGAGTGGGCGCGAAGCCTCTTGCCCCAGAACACCTGGTTCTTGTGATTGAGCAGGATGATGCCGACGTTGGGCCGGAAGCCTTCGCGGTCGAGCATAATGAATCCCAGATCTCTCGTTGAATCGATTATTGCATTCGCGCAGTACGTCGTGAGAGTTCTCGATTTCCCGCCCCGCTTCCGCCGCCGCCAGGCCCGCGCTTCATGAAAGCTTCCCAGTTCTTCGTTTCCACGCTCAAGGAAGCACCCGCCGACGCCGAGATCAAGAGCCATCAGCTGATGCTCCGCGCCGGGCTGATCAAGCGGCTGTCGGCCGGCATCTATACCTACATGCCGATGGGCCTGCGCGTGATCCGCAAGGTCGAGCGCATCATCCGCGAAGAAATGGACCGCGCCGGCGCCGTCGAGTTGCTGATGCCCGTCGTGCAGCCCGCCGAGCTGTGGCAGGAGACGGGCCGCTTCGAGAAGATGGGCGCCGAACTGCTGCGCGTGAAAGATCGCCACGAGCGCGACTTCGTGATCCAGCCGACGAGCGAGGAAGTCGTCACCGACATTGCGCGCCAGGAGCTGCGCAGCTACCGCCACTTGCCGCGCAGCTTCTATCACATCCAGACCAAGTTCCGCGACGAGCGCCGGCCGCGCTTCGGCGTGATGCGCGGGCGCGAGTTCACGATGAAGGACGCCTACTCCTTCGACCGCGACGCCGACGCCGCGGCGCGCAGCTACCAGGCGATGCACCGCGCCTACTGCGCCATCTTCGACCGCATGGGTCTGAGGTATCGCGCCGTCGCCGCCGACACCGGCGCGATCGGCGGCGACTTGTCGCACGAGTTCCAGGTCATCGCCGACACCGGCGAGGACGCCATCGTCTACTGCCCGACGAGCGACTACGCCGCCAACATCGAGCTTGCCGAAGCGCTCGCGCCCGCCGAGCCGCGCGCCGCACCGAGCGCGCCGCTGGCCAAGGTGCCGACGCCCGGCAAGAGCACCTGCGCCGATGTCGCGCAACTGCTCGGGCTGCGGCTGGCGCGCACCGTCAAGTCGCTCGTGCTCGCCACCGACGAGACGAACGACGCCGGCGACGTCGTGCGCAGCACGGTCTGGCTGCTGCTGGTGCGCGGCGACCACGACCTCAACGAAGTCAAGGCCGGCAAGCTGCCCGGGTTGAAGAACGGCTTTCGCTTCGCGACGGCGGCCGAGATCGAGGACCATTTCGGCTGCAAGCCGGGTTACCTCGGCCCCGTCGGCACGCGGCGCCCGGTGCAGGTCGTCGCCGACCGCAGCGTCGCCGTGATGAGCGACTTCGTGTGCGGCGCCAACGAGGCCGACGCCCACCTGACGGGCGTCAACTGGGGCCGCGACCTGCCTGAGCCGGCGTTGGTCGCCGACCTGCGTAACGTCGTCGAGGGTGATCCGTCGCCCGATGGCCGCGGCGTGCTGGCGCTGCAACGCGGCATCGAGGTGGGTCACATCTTCTATCTCGGCACCAAGTACAGCGCCGCGATGCAGGCCACCTACCTCGACGAGGGCGGCAAGCCGCGCCTGCTCGAGATGGGCTGCTATGGCATCGGCGTCACGCGCATCCTCGGCGCCGCCATCGAGCAGGGGCACGATGAGCGCGGCATCCTGTGGCCCGACGCGATTGCGCCGTTCACCGTCGTCGTGTGCCCGATCGGCTACGACCGCTCGGCCGACGTGAAGGCCGAGGCCGACGCGCTGCACCGCGAGCTGCTCGACGCCGGCATCGACGTTGTGCTCGACGATCGCGGCGAGCGCCCGGGCGTCATGTTCGCCGACTGGGAGCTGATCGGCGTGCCGCATCGCGTCGTCGTCTCCGATCGCGGCCTGAAGGAAGGGCGCCTCGAGTACCAGCATCGCCGCGACGCCGCGGCGACGCCGCTCGCCGCGAGCGACGCGCTGTCGTTGCTGAAGGAGCGCCTCGCCGCATGACGGCGCCGCTCCGAGCGCCGGCCGCCGCGCGACGGCGGCTGCTCGCCGGGCTTTTCGGCGGCGCGGCGCTGGCCGGACTGGCGCCGCCGTCGGCGCGTGCCGGTGCGCAGATCGAGGAGCCGCTGGCCGACGCCGTGCGCACGGCGCTCGCCGCCGCCGTCGCCGACGACTTGCCGCCCAAGCCGACCTTCGACTCGATCGACAAGCGGCTCGACTATCTCAAGTGGCTCGGCGCGATGAGCGAGCGGCTCAAGAAGCGCAAGGCCGACGGCGTGACGCGCCTCGAGTTCCTCGAGGCCGTGTGGTACGAGAGCCGTCGCGCCGGCCTCGAGACGGCGCTCGTGCTCGGGCTGATCCAGGTCGAGAGCGGCTTTCGCAAGTACGCCATCAGCCGCGCCGGCGCGCGCGGCTACATGCAGGTGATGCCGTTCTGGGCGCGTCTGATCGGCGACGGCGATCCGGCGCGGCTGTTCCACCTGCAGACCAACCTGCGCTTCGGCTGCGTCATCCTGCGCCACTACCTCGACATCGAGCGCAGCGACCTCTATCTGGCGCTCGGCCGCTACAACGGCAGCCGCGGCCGAGCCGAATATCCGAACGCCGTGTTCGGCGCGCGCCGCCAGTGGCTAGCGCCGCCGCCCGACGCGCAGGCGCGAAGCTGAGGCCTGGGCGCCATCACAGATCCCGCTCAGGCCTTGAGCGCCTGCTGCAGTTCGCCCGCCTCGTACATCTCCATCATGATGTCGGAGCCGCCGACGAATTCGCCGTTCACGTACAGCTGCGGAATCGTCGGCCAGTTGGCGTACTGCTTGATGCCCTGGCGGATGCCTTCGTCCTCGAGCACGTTGACCGTCGTCAGGTCGGTCACGTCGCAGGCCTTGAGGATCTGCATCGCGCGGCCCGAGAAGCCGCACATCGGGAACTGGGCCGTGCCCTTCATGAAGAGCACGATGCGATGGTTCTTGACGAGGTCGTCGATGCGTTTCTGAACGTCGTCCATGGTGTTGCGAATCGCTGGTGATGGCTGGATGGGAACGCTAGCTTAACGGCATCACGCGCCGGCGGCCGGCGCTGCCGCCAAGCCCCCGCGCCACCGGGTGGCTAGAAGGAATAGGAGACGCCGAGTTGCAGCACCGGCATCAGCCGCAGGTCGCGCACGACGTCGTCGAGGCGCTGCGTCGCGCCGGCGGCCTGGCCGAGGCGCACGCGCGAGCCGACGGCCATCAGGCCCAGATCGGCCGAGAAACCCCAGCCGCCGCTCAGGCTCAGCGCTGAGTAGCCGACGCCGGCATACGGCACCGTGCCGTCGAGCGCGGCTTCGGCCGACCCCGGCGCGCCGGCGTGGCGGCGTCCGACGTTGGCCGCACCGCCGGCCGGCAGCGCCCACGCGCCCGAGGCTTGGCCGAGCAGCACGCCGCTGGTGGCGCGAAAGCCGCCGCTGCTGCGCTCGCTGAACGGTGCGCTCAGGAAGTAGTAGTCGCCCATCACGCCGAGGCTGCGCAGTCGCAGGCCGGCCGACGCGCCGTCGCCGACCTCGTTGCGCCACGCCAGGGCATCGGTGTGGATCGACAGCCGCGCCTGCCAGCGCGGCCAGGGTGCGTCGCGGTCCACGGCCAGGCCGTCGACGGCATGGGCGCTGCTGCCGAGCGCGGCAAGCGCGAGAACCCAGGCGACCGAACGTGCGACGGCGTACCGCATGACGACCTCCAACGACGACTCTGTGGGAGGCATGCTACGCCGCACGCCTGTCCTTGTCGCGAGCGTGGAACCCTTCAGGCGCGGGGCCTGCGTCGACGCGGCCTGCCGTGCAGCGCGGCAGGCCGGCGAGGTCGGTGCGCGTCGCGATGTCGCGACAGTGGTGCTCGCGCATCAGCTGCTGCACGGCGCCGGCCTGGTCGTGGCCGTGCTCGACGATCAGCCAGCCGCCGGCGCGCAGGTGCTGCGGCGCATCGGCCACGATGCGGCGCAAGTCGTCGAGGCCGTCGGGGCCCGCCGTCAGTGCGCGTCGCGGCTCGTGGCGCAGCGCCTCGAGATGCGGGTCGCCTTCGGCGACGTAGGGCGGGTTCGACACGACAAGATCGAAGCGGCGCCCGGCCAGCGCCGCGTACCAGTCGGCGGCCAGCCATTCGACCGTCAGGCCGAGGCGCTCGCCGTTGGCGCGCGCGACGGCCAGCGCCGGCGCGCTGGCGTCGACCGCCGTGACGCGGGCCTGCGGCCAGCCGTGCGCGACGGCCAGCGCGACGGCGCCGCTGCCGGTGCCGAGGTCGAGCACCGCCGGTGCCGCGCCGAGCCCCGGCAGCAGCTCGAGCGCCCATTCGACGAGCAGTTCCGTCTCGGGCCGCGGCACCAGCACGTCGGGTGTGACGCGCAACGCCAACGCGTGGAACGCCTTCTCGCCGACGAGGTAGGCCAGCGGCTCGCCGGCGGCGCGCCGCTGCAGCAGCGCGTCGATGCGGCGCCAGTCGGCGTCGGTGAGCTGCGCGTCGTCGTGCGCGATGAGCCAGGCGGGGGCGCGGCCGAGCACGTGCGCGAGCAGCCGCCGCGCGTCGAGCCGTTCGACGCCCAGCGCCTGCGCATGCCGCAGTGTCTGCGCGACGTTGCGCATTCAGCCGCCCCCGGTCTCGAGCTCGGCGAGCTGCTCGGCGGCGCGCGCGGCGGCCAGCGCGGACACGACGTCATCGAGGTCGCCGTTGAGGATGGCGTCGAGCTTGTACAGCGTCAGGTTGATGCGGTGGTCGGTGAGCCGCCCCTGCGGGAAGTTGTAGGTGCGGATGCGGTCGCTGCGGTCGCCGCTGCCGATCAGGCCCTTGCGCGTCGCCGCTTCCTTCGCGGCTCGCTCGCTCCGCTCCTTGTCGCGCAGCCGCGCCGCCAGCACGGCCATCGCCTTGGCCTTGTTGCGGTGCTGCGAGCGGTCGTCCTGGCATTCGGCGACCAGGCCGGTCGGCAGGTGCGTGATGCGGATCGCGCTGTCCGTCTTGTTGACGTGCTGGCCACCGGCACCGCTGGCGCGGAAGGTGTCGATGCGCAGCTCGGCGGGGTTGAGCGCCACCTCCTCCGCTTCGTCGGGCTCGGGCAGCACGGCGACGGTGCAGGCGCTGGTGTGAATGCGCCCTTGCGTCTCGGTCGCCGGCACGCGCTGTACGCGGTGCCCGCCCGACTCGAAGCGCAGCGCGCCGTAGGCGCCGTCGCCGTCGATGCGCACCACGACCTCCTTGTAGCCGCCGAGATCCGACTCGCTGGCCGACAGCACTTCACTGCGCCAGCCGCATCGCTCGGCGTAGCGCAGGTACATGCGCAGCAGGTCGGCGGCGAACAGCGCCGACTCGTCACCACCGGTGCCGGCGCGGATCTCGATGAACGCGTTGCGCGCGTCGTCGGGGTCGCGCGGCAGCAGCGCTGCCTGCAGCTGCTGCTGCAGCGCGGCGAGTTCGGCCTCGGCAGCGGCGGCCTCGTCGCGCGCCAGCTCGGCCATCTCGGCGTCGGCCATCAGCTCGCGGGCGTGCGCCAGGTCGCCTTCTCGCTGGGCATAGCGGCGATAGCACTCGACGACGGTGCTCACGTCGGCGTGCTCGCGCGTCAGTGCGCGGTAGCGCTGCATGTCGGCGGCGACGTCCGGATCGGCCAGCGTGGCGTCGAGCTCGCCCAGCCGCAGGGCGAGACGCTCGAGCTGTTGACGCAGGCTGTTCTTCATGGCGGACGACGGGTGGATGCGGTGTGCCGGGGCGGGTGGCGCGCAAGCGCGCCACAGCGCGCGGGCATGCCGCGCGCACGAGCGCCGCTAACGCTCGTCGGCCGGGCCGCGGCTCGCGCCGCGCAGGAACAGGCGCGACACCGTCTGCGCGAGCTGCGTGCGCTGCTCGGCGTCGGCGGCGTGCAGCTCGGCCATCGCGCCGTGCAGCATCTTCTGCGTCAGGCCGCGCGACAGCGCGTCGAGCACGGCGTCGACGTCGTGGCCGCGCGCCAGCAGCTTGCGCGCGCGCGCGATCTCCGTGGCCCGCCAGTCGTCGGCCTGCGCGTTCAGCGCCTGGATCAACGGCACGGTGACGCGCTGATCGAGCCAGTGCACGAAGCTCTGCACGCCCGTCTCGATGATGGCCTCGGCCTGCTCGACGGCGGCCTGGCGCTTCTCGCCGGCGCTCTGCACCAGCGACGACAAGTCGTCGATCGTGTAGAGGTAGATGTCGTCGAGCCGCGCCACCTCGGGCTCGATGTCGCGCGGAACGGCCAGGTCGACCATCAGCATCGGGCGGTGGCGGCGCGCCTTCAGCGCGCGCTCTGCGGCGCCCAGGCCGATGATCGGCAATGTGCTCGCGGTGCACGAGATGACGACGTCGAAGTCCGCCAGCCGCGCCGGCAGGTCGGCGAGGCGGATCGCCTCGGCGCCGAAGCGGCCGGCCAGCTTCTCGCCTCGCTCGAGCGTGCGGTTGGCGACGACCATCGCGCGCGGCGCCTTGGCGGCGAAGTGCGTCGCCACCAGCTCGATCATCTCGCCGGCGCCGACGAACAGCACGCGCAGCTCGTTCATGTCCTCGAACAGTTGCGCCGCCAGCCGCACCGACACCGCCGCCATGCTGATCGAGTGGGCGCCGATCTCGGTCGAGGTGCGCACCTCCTTGGCGACGGAGAACGAGCGCTGGAACAGCTGGTGCAGCGTGCTGCCCAGCGTGCCGGCCTGCGAGGCCTCGCGCACGGCCTGCTTCATCTGGCCGAGGATCTGCGGCTCGCCGAGCACCATCGAGTCGAGGCCGCTGGCGACGCGGAATGCGTGACGCGCGACCTGGCCGCCCTCCATCACGTAGGCGTGATCGAGCAGCTGCGTGCCGCTGACGCTGCCGATGCCGGCGAGCCAGTCGACCGCCGGACGCACCAGCTCGCGCGCAGCATGCGGGGTGGCGGCGCAGTACAGCTCGGTGCGGTTGCAGGTCGACAGCAGCGCGGCCTCGGGCACGACGGCGTCGCTGCTCAGGCGCTCGCGCAGCGACTGCAGCGCCGGCGCGATCTGGTCGACGGCGAACGCGAAGCGCCCGCGCAGGTCGACCGGCGCCGTGCTGTGGTTGAGCCCAAGGGCGAACACGCTCATCGCGGCGGATTATAAAATTCGGCCCCCGTCTGGCGTTTCGTGTCTGAGAACGACGAGACGCCTCTTTCTTGCGCCGGCGCAAACCGACCGGCCGCTGCCACACCGGGAGCCGCCGCCCTGGGCCCGCTCGACGCACTGATCCATCTCGGCAACCTGGTCCTGCCTGCGCTCGGCCTGGGCGGCATCGCCGCCGCGCTCGCCAAGCTCGTGTGGTGGCGCTCGCTGCGCGGCGTGGCATGGTGGCGGCTCGCCGCCTGGGCCGCCGCCGCCGCGGCCGTCGCCAGCGTGGGTGGGCTGGTGGTCAGCGGGCGCGACGGCCGCATGGCGACCTATGCCGCGATGGTCGTCGCGACGGCGCTCGCGCTGTGGTGGGCGGGCTGGCGGGGCACGAGTCGCTGAAGCCGCGCCGCGGGCCGCCGCGCCGGGCCGGGCCGCCCCAAGCCAGGCCCGCACCCTCTCGGAGGGTCGCTCGCCGACATCGGCGAGCGGTGCGGTCCGTCAGAGCGCCGCTTCAGCCGCCGCCGGCACCTCGCCGCGCAGCGAATGCGGCCACGCCTGCGTGATCGTCACGTCGATCATGCGGCCGACGAGACGCTGCGGTCCGGCGAAGTTGACGATGCGGTTGCACTCGGTGCGCCCCATCAGCTCCGGTGTACCGTCCGGGCCGGGGCGGCGCGACGGACCCTCGACGAGGATGCGCTGGCGCGTGCCGACGAGCGCCGCGGCGAAGCGCTGCGCATTTGCCTCGATCGCCGCCTGCACGCGCCGCAGGCGCTGCAGCTTGACGGCGTGCGGCGTCTCGTCGTGCAACGCGGCGGCCGGCGTGCCGGGGCGCGGGCTGTAGACGAAGCTGAAGCTCTGGTCGAAGCCGACGTCGTCGATCAGCTTCATCAGGCGCTCGAAGTCGTCGTCCGTCTCGCCGGGAAAGCCGACGATGAAGTCGCTCGAGATGCCGATGCCCGGGCGCACGGCGCGCAGCCGGCGCACCAGGCTCTTGTACTGCAGCACGGTGTAGCCGCGCTTCATCGCCGAGAGGATGCGGTCGCTGCCGTGCTGCACCGGCAGATGCACGTGGCCGACGAGCTGCGGCAGCTTGCCATACGCGTCGACCAGCCGCTGCGTGAACTCGTTCGGATGGCTGGTCGTGTAGCGGATGCGCTCGATGCCGGGGATCTCGGCCACGTACTCGAGCAGCAGCGCGAAGTCGGAGATCTCGCCGCCCGCGCCCATCGCGCCGCGGTAGGCGTTGACGTTCTGGCCGAGCAGCGTCACTTCGCGCACGCCCTGCGTGGCCAGGTCGGCGATCTCGGTGAGCACGTCCTCGAACGGGCGCGACACCTCGTCGCCGCGCGTGTAGGGCACGACGCAGTAGCTGCAGTACTTGGAGCAGCCCTCCATGATCGAGACGAAGGCCGTCGCGCCGTCGACGCGCGCCGGCGGCAGGTGGTCGAACTTCTCGATCTCGGGAAAGCTCACGTCGACCTGCGGCTGCAGGCTGCGCTCGCGCTCGGCGAGCATCTGCGGCAGTCGGTGCAGCGTCTGCGGGCCGAAGACGATGTCGACGTAGGGCGCGCGGTCGACGATCGCCGCGCCCTCCTGGCTGGCGACGCAGCCGCCGACTCCGATGCGCACGCCGCGCGCCTTCAAGTGCTTGACGCGGCCGAGGTCGCTGAACACTTTCTCCTGCGCCTTCTCGCGCACCGAGCAGGTGTTGAACAGGATCAGGTCGGCCTCGTCGACGTTCGTCGTCGGCTCGTAGCCCGCGGCGGCGCGCAGCACGTCGGACATCTTGTCCGAGTCGTACTCGTTCATCTGGCAGCCGAACGTCTTGATGTAGACCTTCTTCATCACGGCGCCTGCTGCGTTCAACGCTCCTGCCAGACCTGCGCGACCGGGTCGAAGGCCCAGCGCTGCGCCTGCTCGGGCGTGCGCGGCCAGGGCTGCTTCGCAATCTCGTCGGGGCGCAGGATCCACACGTCGCGCACCGTGCCGGTCATGTCGAGCGTGTAGTGGACGACGGCTTTCGTGCCGACCAGCGCGCCCGACATCTCGAGCAGGTTGTTCGCGTTGCGGATGCGCGACCCGGGCGCCAGCCGCGTCGCCTGGCCGTTGAGCGCCACTTCGGGCGGCGCGCCGAAGGCGATCTCGCCGCGCAGCGCGTTGTGCGGAAAGTTGCGCTGCACCTGCGCGAAGGCGGCGGTCGAGACGAAGGCGAGGGCGGCCACGGCGGCCAGCGCACAGCGGTACATGGTGTGATCCAGTGGCTGCGGTAAAGCGGGGCCGCCAGTGTAGCGCCCGCGCCCGCGAGCCGGTCGCTCAGACGCCGAGGCAGGCGCCCAGGCGCGGGTCGTCCTGCACGTCGTCGCGCCGGCCGGCGAGCACGGCGACGCCCTTTTGCAGCACGACGACCCTATCGACGTGGGCGAGCACGCGCCGGTAGTCGCGGTCGACGACGATGCTGGCGATGCCCGTGGCGCGGATCGCGTCGATGACGCGCCAGATCTCGTCGACGATCAGCGGCGCCAGTCCCTCCGTCGCCTCGTCGAGCACCATCAGGCGCGGATTCGTCATCAGCGCGCGGCCGATCGCCAGCATCTGCTGCTCGCCGCCCGACAGGTGGGCGCCGAGGTGCTGCTCGCGCTCGGCCAGCCGCGGAAAGGTCTGCATCACGCGCGCATAGGTCCACTCGGCGCGGCCGTCGGTGCCGGGGCGCGCTGCCATCAAGAGGTGCTCGCGCACCGTCAGGTTGGGGAAGATGCCGCGGCCCTCGGGCACGTAGCCCACGCCCAGCCGAGCGACGAGGTGCGGCTCGGCGCGCGACATGTCGCGGCCGCAGACGCGTATCGTGCCCGAGCGCTGCTTCACGTAACCCAGCAGCGTGCGGATCAGCGTCGACTTGCCCATGCCGTTGCGCCCGAGCAGGCCGAGCGACTCGCCCTCGGCGAGCTGCAGGTCGACGCCGCGCAGCACGTGGCTGCTGCCGTACCACGCCTGCACGTCCTGCGCATCGATCAGCAGCGCGCGCGTCATGACAGCGCCTCGTCCGACGGGTACGTCGTCCGATCTCGCGACGGGAGAGAGGGGGCCGGCTTGGGGCGGCCCGGCGCTCGGCCCGCGCTCTCGTTCATGCATGACCTCCGAGATACGCCGCTTGCACCAGCTCGTTGCTGCGCACGGCGGCGGGCGTGTCGGACGCCAGCACCGCGCCGTTGACCATCACGGTGATGCGCTCGGCGATCGCGAACACGGCGTCCATGTCGTGCTCGACGAGCAGGATGGCGTGAGAGGGCTTCAGCTGGGCGAGCAGCGCGAGCATGCGCTCGGTCTCCTCGGCGCCCATGCCGGCCAGTGGCTCGTCGAGCAGCAGCACCTGCGGCGCGGTGGCCAGGCACATCGCGATCTCGAGCTGGCGCTTCTGGCCGTGCGACAGCAGGCCGGCGCTGCGCTCGAGCACGTCGCCCAGGCCGACGCGCTCGGCCGCCGAGCGCGCCGCCGCCAGGCTGCGCTCGCAGCGCTGCGCCGACTCCCAGAACGCCCACGGCCGGCGGTAGCGCGCCTGCGCCGCGAGGCGGCAGTTCTCGAGCACGCTGAAGCCGGGATAGATCGTCGTGCGCTGATAGCTGCGGCCCAGTCCGGCGCGCGCGCGGCGCGGCTGAGACCACGCCGTCACGTCGGCGCCGAGCAGCTCGACCTGGCCTGCCGACGGCGGGATCTCGCCCGACAGGATGTTGATCAGCGTCGACTTGCCCGCGCCATTGGTGCCGATCACCGCGTGCACTGCGCCGCGCTCGAGCTCGAGCGAGACGCCGTCGACGGCCACCAGCCCGCCCCAGCGCCGCGTGATGGCGCGCCCGCGCAGCAGCACTTCATTCATGGCGTGCGTCCTCCGGCGCGTCGCCCCACGAGCCGTGCGCGCCACAGCGCCGGCAGGCCGACGAGGCCGCGCGGCAGCAGCGCGACGCTGGCGATGATCGTCAGGCCCAGCCCGAGCAGCCAGTGCTTGGCGAAGGCGCCGAAGATCGCCTCCGACTTGAAGAACTCCTGCAGCAGCGTGAAGGCGAACGCGCCGACGAGCGCACCGCGCAGGTGGCCGAGGCCGCCGAGGATGATCATGATCAGCACGGCGCCCGACAGGTGCCAGCTCAGCATCTCGGGGTTGACGTAGCCGTCCTTGACGGCGAACAGGAAGCCGGCCAGCCCCGCGATCGCGCCCGAGATGCCGAAGGCGGCCAGCTTGTACGGATAGGTCGAGAAGCCGGTCGCGCGCATGCGCTGCTCGTTGGCCTTGATGCCGGCGAGCGCGCGGCCGAAGCGCGAGCGCAGCAGCAGCGCGAGGAAGCCGAACACGAGCGCGAGGCAGGCCCAGGTGAAGGCGTAGTAGACGAGCGGCTTGTCGAGGTCGACGAGCGGCTTGCCGGCGACGAGGAGCGCCGGCTTGACGTAGAGGTAGATCCCGTCGGTGCCGCCGCCCAGCGGCGTGTCGTGCACGACGTAGTAGGCCATCTGCGCGAAGGCCAACGTCACCATGATGAAGTAGACGCCCTTGGTGCGCAGCGACAGAGCGCCCATGAACAGCGCGTACAGCGTTGCAGCGACGATGCACGCCGGTAGCAGCCACAGCAGGTTGGCCGCCTCGTAGTCGGGCGACAGGCGCACCGCGGCATAGGCGCCGATGCCGAACAGCGCCGCCTGGCCGAAGCACACCAGCCCCGTCGTGCCGACGAGCAGCTCGAGGCTCAGCGCCAGCACGGCGTAGACCATGATCTTGGTGACGAGGTCGATGCCGTAGTTGCCCGCCACCAACGGATAGGCGGCGAGCAGCGCGAAGGCGACGACGACGAACAGGACGCGACCGGAGATCATGCTCATCCCGCCTTGAACAGCCCGTCGGGCTTCCACAGCAGGATCATCGCCATCAGCACGTAGACCAGCACACCGGCGGCATGCGGAAACACGACCTTGCCGAAGGTGTCGACCAGGCCGATCAGCAGTGCCGCCACCAGCGCGCCGCGGATCGAGCCGATGCCGCCGATCACGACGACGACGAAGCACACGATCAGCACCTGGTTGCCCATGCCCGGGTAGACCGACGAGATCGGCGCGGCCACCATGCCGGCGAGCACGGCGATCGCCACGCCGGCGGCGAACACGACGCGGTAGAGGAACTTGATGTCGATGCCCAGCGACTGCACCATCTCGCGGTTGGTCGAGCCGGCGCGGATCATCATGCCCAGCCGCGTGCGCGAGAAGACGAAATACATGCCGGCGGCCAGTGCCAGGCACACCGCCGAGATGAACAGGCGATAGACGGGATACGTCATCACGTCGCCGAGCGGGATCGTGCTGGCGAGCCACTCGGGCGGCTTCACGCCGTGCACGTCGTCGCCGACGAGCATGCTGCGCAGTTCCTCGAACACGAGAATCAGGCCGTAGGTCATCAGCACCTGCTGCAGGTGCTCGCGCTCGTAGAGGAAGCTGAAGAACGCCCACTCGAGCAGATAGCCGAACGCCACCGCCAGCGCGACGCCGACGAACATCGTCGCGAAGAAGCCGCCGCCGAAGGTGCCCCCGACCATCGGCGCGAGCGCGAACGCCATGTAGGCGCCGATCATGTAGAAGCTGCCGTGGGCAAGGTTGATCACGCCCATGATCCCGAAGATCAGCGTGAGGCCCGAGGCGACGAGAAACAGCAGCAGCCCGTACTGCAGCGAGTTCAGCGTCTGGATCAGGAAGGTGGCGAGGTCCATGCGGCTTCGGTCCGAAGGTCGGCAGGCACGAAAGAGGCCGTCCGAACGTAGTCCGGATTCCGTCGCTAGCGCGCCGAGGTCGGCCCGAGCAGCGCGGCCGTACTGGTGTACGGCGAGCAGTCCAGGGCCGAGATCGGCGTGCGCAGCAGGAAGACGGGCTACATCCTGCAGCCGCGGCCCGGATCGGCGAGGGCCTTCGACGCGACGCCGATCACCTTGTTCTCGTTGCCGACGACCTGGCGCAGATAGATGTCCTGCACCGGGTTATGCGACTTGCTGATCGTGAACGCGCCGCGCGGGCTGTCGATCCTGGCCTTCTCGACCGCGGCGGCGAACTCGGCCTTCTTGGCGACGTCGCCCTTCGTGGCCGTCAGTCCGATGCCCAGCATCTGCGCGGCGTCGTAGCCCTGCACGGCATAGACGTCGGGCTGCAGCTTGTAGGCCTTGGCATAGGCGAGGCGGAACGACTTGTCGCGCGGCGTGTCGAGGCTGTCGCCGTAGTGCAGGGTCGTCAACAGGCCGTCGGCGTCGGCGCCCTGCGCCTCGAGCGTGCCGTCGGTCAGGAACCCAGCGCCGTAGAGCGGGATCGTCTTCTTAAGCCCTGCGGCGGCGTAGTCCTTGACGAACTTCACGGCCGCGCCGCCGGCGAAAAAGGTGTAGACGGCGTCGGGCTTGGTGGCGGCGATCTCGGTCAGCAAGGCCTGGAACTCGACGTTGGGAAACGGAAGGTTCAGTTCCTTGACGACCTTGCCGCCGCCCTTCTCGAAGGCCTCTTTGAAGCCGCCGACCGACTCGTCGCCGGCGGCGTACTTGTGCGTGATCGTGACGGCCGTCTTGTGACCCTTCTTGGCCGCCACCTCGCCCATGGCGTAGGCCGGCTGCCAGTTCGAAAACGAGCTGCGGAAGATGTGCTGTGCGCACATCGGCCCGGTCACGACGCCGGCGCCGGCATTGGGCACGATCAGCATCGTGCCGCTGTCCTTTGCGGCCTTGGCCATCGCCGCGACGACGCCCGAATGCACCGTGCCGACGAGCACGTCGACGTTGTCGCGCTTGATGAGCTTGTTGACGTTGTCGGTGGCCTTGGCCGGATCGGACTCGTCGTCGACCTTGACGAACGCGATCTCACGACCGCCGAGCTTGCCGCCCTGTTCGGCGACGTAGAGCCGAAAGCCGTTCTCGATCGCGTTGCCCAGCGCAGCGTAGGTGCCGGTGTAGGGCAGCATCAGGCCCACCTTCAGCGGGCCCGTGGCCTGCGCATGGGCGGCCGGCACGGCCGAGACTGCCAGAGTCGCTGCGAAGGCGAGCAGGGCTTTGCGGGGAAAGGTCATCGTGCTTCTCCTCGGTGGTTGTCCATGAATTCCGTCGCCGAAACTATCAGCCTTTCGGGCTGGTCGCGATGCGGGGAATGCCCGCATTCGGGCAGCTCGAGCAGCTGCGTCTGCGGGACGCGCCGCGCGATGCCGCGAATCTGCTCGAGTGTGCCGTACTCGTCGTCGAGTCCCTGCACCGCGAGCAGCGGGCACGTGATGCTGCCGATTTCCGCCTCGATCGTCCATTGGCGAAAAGGCGGGTGCAACCAGATGCGGTTCCAGCCCCAGAACGCCGAGTCGGGATCGTCATGGTAGCGCGCCAGACGCTGGCGCAGGTCGGTCTCGCGGTAAGCGTCGCGTGCCTTCTCGATGCTGGTGATCGACAGGTCCTCGACGAGGATGTGCGGCGCCAGCACGATCGTGCCGGCCAGCCGCTCGGGCCAGCGTGCCGCGTACAGCAGCGCGATCGAGCCGCCGTCGCTGTGGCCGAACAGCCAGACGCGTTCGCGCTTGCCGTCGACGCCCAGCGCCTCGAGCAGCGCGGGCAGCACTTCGTGTGCCTGTCGATGCATGAAGTCGAGGTTCCAGGCCTCCTCGGCCGCGCGCGGCGTCGAGCGGCCGTAGCCGGGGCGCGACCAGACGAGTCCGCGCACCCCGGCGGCGGCGCACAGGCGATCGGGGAAGTCGCGCCACATCGACAGCGAGCCCAGCCCCTCGTGCAGGAACACGACGAGCGGCAGTTCGCGCCGCTCGCGAGCGATCCAGCGGTGCTCGATGCGCACCGGCCGGCCGGCCCAGTCGATCCGCGCGAACTCGATTTGCGAGGTTGCGTTCATCGCAAGAGCAGGTCGTGCGGGCCGGGCGCCGGGCCGCCCCGAGCCGGCCCGCGACCCCTTGGGACCGGCCGATGTACCCATCGGTCGAGGGGCTGTCATTTCTCGCGTTCGCGCAGGCGAAAGCGCTGGATCTTGCCGGTGGCCGTCTTCGGCAGCTCGGCGATGAATTCGATCGTGCGAGGGTACTTGTAGGGCGCGAGGCGGTCCTTGACGAAGGCCTTCAATTCGTCTTCCGTCGCCGCGGTGCCGGCCTTGAGAACGACGAAGGCCTTCGTCTTGGTCAGCCCCTCGGCGTCGGCGACGCCGATGACGGCGGCTTCGAGCACCGCCGGATGCTGCACCAGCGTGGCCTCGACCTCGAACGGCGAGACGTAGATGCCGCTGACCTTGAGCATGTCGTCGCTGCGGCCGCCGTAGGTGTAGCTGCCGTCGGCGTTGCGGATGTACTTGTCGCCGCTCTTGGTCCAGCCGCCCTGGAATGTGTCGCGCGTCTTGGCGCGGTTGCCCCAATACATCATCGCGGCCGAGGGGCCATGGATGTAGAGGTCGCCGGGCTCACCGTCGGCGACGGGCTTGCCGTCGTCGCCGCGCAGTTCGACCTCGTAGCCCGGCACCGGCCAGCCCGTCGTGCCGTAGCGCACGCGGTTCGGCAGGTTGGACAGGAAGATGTGCAGCATCTCGGTCGAGCCGATGCCGTCGACGATGTCGACGCCGAAATGGCGCTTGAAGCGCTCGCCGATCTCGGCCGGCAGCGCTTCGCCAGCCGACGACACGAGACGCAGCGCCACATCGCCGCGTGCCGGCAGCGCCGGCGACGCGAGCATGCCGGCGAAGCCGGTCGGCGCGCCGTAGAAGACGGTCGGCCGCACGCCCCCGACCTCGCCCTTCCAGCGCTTGAAGGTGGCATCGGGCGTCGGGCGTTCCGCCATCAGCAGCACGCTGGCGCCGACGCTGAGCGGGAAGGTCAGCGCATTGCCCAGGCCGTAGGCGAAGAACAGCTTGGCGGCCGAGAAGCAGACGTCGTCCTCGCGCAGGCCGAGGACGCGCCGGCCGTACAGCTCGGCGGTCCAGTACGGGTTGGCGTGGGAGTGCACCGTGCCCTTGGGCCGGCCCGTCGAGCCCGACGAATAGAGCCAGAAGCCCGGGTCGTCGCCGTTCGTCGCGGCCGGCTTGGCCAGCGGCGGGTGCGCCTGCAGGAAGAACTCGAACTCGACCTCGGCCGGTTGCAGCGGCGCCGCCGGGCGCGAGACGATCACCTTCTGAACCTCGTGATCCGCCTTGATCAGTGCCGCCGCCAGCGTCGGCAGCAGCACACCCGTCACGAGCACGGCCTGGGCGCGCGAGTGCTCGAGCATGTAGGCGTAGTCGTCGGCCGTCAGCAGCGTGTTGACGGCCACGGGCACGATGCCGGCGTACATCGCGCCGAGGAAGGCGACGGGCCAGTCGTTGGCGTCGTGCATCAGCAGCAGCACGCGCTCCTCGCGCTTCACGCCAAGCGCGCGCAGGCCGGCGGCCAGGCGGCGCACGCGTTCATCGAGCGCGCCGTAGGCGAGCGTGCCGGCGTCATCGATGAACGCCGTCTTCGCGGCGCGGCCCGCGTTGAGCTGCAGCAGGTGCTGCGCGAAATTGAAGACGTCGCCCGGAGGCGCCACGTCGGCGGGGATGGTCATCACGTTACTCCTCGAGGTGCCCGTCGTGATCGTTCAGGGCTCGAGCGCGCCCAGAACGGCAGAACCGGCCTGCACGGCGGAGCGCCGATGATAGATGGCGAGCGCGCGCAGGCCGCCCAGCTCCTCGCCGCCGCCGGCGCGCCCCGGGCCGCCGTGCAGCGACTGCGGCATCACGTTGCCGTGGCCGGTGTGCGACGCGGCGACCTCGGGCGAGACGACGTGCACGCGGCCATGGCTGTCGGCCAGCTCGAGCGCCGCGGCCGCCAGCGCGCCGGCGTCGCTGCCGTAGAGCGACGCGACGAGCGAGCCCTGGCCGCGGCGCGCGAGCGCGACGGCGTGCGCCGTGTCGCGATACGGCAGCAGCGTCGCGACCGGGCCGAACACTTCGGTGTCGTGCACGACGTCGGTCGCGTCGGCGTCGCGCACACCCAGCAGCGTCGGGCCGACGCAGCAGGCCACGGCCGGATCGGCGTCGACGAGCGCATGCGTCGCGCCGTCGTGCAGCTCGTCGGCGTGCGCGCGCAGCCGCGCCAGGCCGTCGCGCACGGCGGCGAGCTGCGCGCGGCTGACCAGCGCGCCCATGCGCACCGTGTCGTTGCGCGGGTTGCCGACGGTCGTCTTCGCGAGCCGCGCGCCGATCGCGTCGGCCGCGGCGTCGTAGAGCGCCTCGGGGACGAAGACGCGGCGGATCGCCGTGCACTTCTGGCCCGACTTGACCGTCATCTCGCGCGCCACTTCCTTGACGAGCAGGTCGAAGGCGGCGCTGCCGGGCGCCTCGCCGGGCAGCAGCAGGGCCGAGTTGACGCTGTCGGCCTCGGCGTTGACGCGCACCGAGCGCCGCACGACGGCGTCATGCGCGCGGATCGTCGCCGCCGTATCGGCCGAGCCGGTGAACGACACGACGTCGAACGGCTGCAGCGCGTCGAGCAGGCCGGCCGAGCCGCCGCACACGACGGACAGCGCGCCGACCGGCAGCACGCCGGCGTCGACGATGTCGCGCACCATGCGCTGCGTGAGCCAGGCCGTGGCGGTGGCCGGCTTGACGATCACCGGCACACCGGCCAGCAGCGCCGGCGCCGCCTTCTCCCACAGCCCCCAGGCCGGGAAGTTGAATGCATTGATCAGCAGCGCGACGCCGCGCGTCGGCACGAGCACGTGCCGCGACTGGAAAGAGCCGTCCTTGGCGAGCGCGACGGCGTCTCCATCGTCGAGCCATTGGCGGTCGCCGAGCGCGTCGCCCTGTCTGGCGTACCAGCCCAGCGTGTAGAGCGCACCGTCGATGTCGACCGCCGAGTCGTTCTTGACGGTGCCGCTGTTGGCGGTGGCGATCTCGTAGTAGGCGTCGCGCTGGCCCTGCATCACCTTGCCCGCCGCGGCGAGCAGCGCTGCGCGCTCGCGATACGTCAGCGCGCGCAGCGCGGCGCCGCCCTGTTCGCGCGCAAAGGCGAAGGCGGCAGGCAGGTCGAGGCCCGTTGCGTCGACGCGCACCAGCTCGTGGCCGAGCACCGGGTCGACGAGCGCCGTGCCGGCGCCGCGGCCAGCCTGCCAGCGCCCACCGACGAAATTGGAGAGCAGTTCCGTCACGGCAGACTCACTTGGTGAAGTCGATGCGGCCCTCGGGCAGCAGGTAGAGCACGAGCGCGCGGCCCTGCGACACGGTCGGCCGGTGCGCGCTGCCCGGCGGGCAGACCAGCCAGCCGGCGGGGCGGCCGTCGAAGCGCGCGTCGGCGTCGATCGGCATGATCAGGTCGATCTCGCCGTTGGGGTGCGTGTGGTGCGGCCCGGCGATGTCGTTCATGTCGACCACGTCGACCGAGAAGCCGTGCAGGTCGGGCGCGGGCTTGAAGATGCGGCCGTAGCGGATGCCGCCGCCCTCCCGCTCGGCGAGCCAGCCTTCGGCGACGCCGGCGCGGCAGGCCGCAGCGAGCGCGCGGTAGGTGGCGCTGCCGACGCCGTGCTCGGCATTGAGCCAGGCGTCGAGCGCGGCGTCGAGCGGCCGGCCGGCGAGGTGGGCAGTGAGGGGCGCGAGGCGGGCGCGCAGATCGTCGGGCGTCATCGGCAGCGGTTCTCCAGATGCGGGCCGGCTTGCTCGCCGAGCCGGGATGAACTATTGTGCGTACCAACCATAGAACTCCCGCCCCCTTATGTCAAGCACTATATTGCATAAGCCCGGGTTAGTCCCGAGCGAGACGGAGGCGGCCGACGACGCGCCGGCCGAAGACAAGAACCCGTTCCTCGTGCGCCTGGGCGAGCGCGTGCGCGCGCTGCGCGCGCGGCGCGGCATGACGCGCAAGGCCGTCGCCGTCGCGGCCGACGTGTCGGAGCGCCATCTCGCCAACCTCGAGTACGGCATCGGCAATGCATCGATCCTCGTACTGCTGCAAGTCGCCGGCGCGCTGCAGTGCTCGCTGGCCGAGCTCGTCGGCGACGTGACGACGTCGTCGCCCGAGTGGCTGCTGATCCGCGAGCTGCTCGAGCACCGCGACGAGGCCACGCTGCGCCGCGTGCGCGTGGCGATCGGCGAGCTGCTCGGCACCGGCGGCGACAACACCGCGCGCAGCCCGCGCGTCGCGCTGATCGGCCTGCGCGGCGCGGGCAAGTCGACGCTGGGCGAGATGCTGGCCGAAGACCTCGGCTTCCCGTTCGTCGAACTCAGCCGCGAGATCGAGAAGTTCGCCGGCTGCAGCATCTCCGAGATCCAGGCGCTGTACGGCCAGAATGCCTACCGGCGCTACGAGCGGCGCGCGCTCGAGGAGGCGATCCAGATCTATCCCGAGGCCGTCATCGCGACCCCGGGCGGCATCGTCTCCGACGCCGCCACCTTCAACCTGCTGCTCGCGCACTGCACGACGGTCTGGCTGCAGGCCGACGCCGAGGACCACATGAAGCGCGTCACCGCGCAGGGCGACCTGCGGCCGATCGCCGCCAGCAAGGAGGCGATGGACGACTTGAAGCGCATCCTCTCGGGCCGCGCCGCCTTCTATTCCAAGGCCGATTTCCGCGTCGACACCAGCGCCCAGCCGCTGGAGGCGACTTTCGTCGCGCTGCGCGATCTGGTGCGCGGCGCGCTGCAGCTGCCGGTCTGAGCCGCCGCGAGCCGCTTTTCCCTCTCCGACTCGAAAGCTCGGAATTCGGGCTTGACTTGCGTCAAACATGCACTATGATTCAGGCCATCGCACGGCATGAATGAACTATCGTGCGTGCAAACCGGAGAACCGCCGTGACCGAATCGCCCCGCGTCGACTACCAGACCGACCCCTCGCGCTACCGCCACTGGAAGCTGCGCTTCGACGGCGCCGTCGCCACGCTGGCCGCCGACTTCGACGAGAACGCCGGTCTGCGCCCCGGCTATAAGCTCAAGCTCAATAGCTACGACCTCGGCGTCGACATCGAGCTCGCCGACGCCGTCAACCGCATCCGCTTCGAGCACCCCGAGGTGCGCAGCGTCGTCGTGACCAGCCTGAAGGACAAGGTGTTCTGCTCCGGCGCCAACATCTTCATGCTGGGCGTCAGCAGCCACGCGTGGAAGGTGAACTTCTGCAAGTTCACCAACGAGACGCGCAACGGCCTCGAGGACTCGTCGAGGCACTCGGGTCTCAAGTTCCTCGCTGCCGTCAACGGCTCGTGCGCCGGCGGCGGCTACGAGCTGGCGCTGGCCTGCGACGAGATCATCCTCGTCGACGACCGCAGCTCGGCCGTCAGCCTGCCCGAGGTGCCGCTGCTCGGCGTGCTGCCGGGCACCGGCGGCCTGACGCGCGTGACCGACAAGCGCCACGTGCGCCACGACCTGGCCGACATCTTCTGCACCACGACGGAAGGCGTGCGCGGCCAGAAGGCCAAGGACTGGCGTCTCGTCGACGACATCGCCAAGCCGGCCGTTTTCGCGCAGAAGGTGCAGGAGCGCGCTCTCGAACTGGCCGCGACGAGCGACCGCCCGGCGAATGCCAAGGGCGTCGCGCTGACGCCGCTGGCGCGCACGATCGAGGCCGACGCGCTGCGCTACGAGCACGTGACCGTCGAGATCGACCGCGGGCGTCGCACGGCGACGTGGACCGTCAAGGCGCCGACGGTGCCGCAGCCGACCGACATCGCCGGCATCGAGGCCGCCGGCGTCGCCTGGTATCCGCTGGCGCTGGCGCGCGAGCTCGACGATGCCATCCTGTCGATGCGCACCAACGAGCTCGACATCGGCACCTGGCTGATCAAGACCCAGGGCGACGCCGCCGCCGTGCTCGCCGTCGACGCGACGCTGCTCGCGCACCGCGACCACTGGCTGGTGCGCGAGACGACCGGTTGGCTGCGCCGCACGCTGGCGCGCCTGGACGTGTCGTCGCGCAGCCTGTTCGCGCTGGTCGAGCCGGGATCGTGCTTCGCCGGCACGCTGCTCGAGCTGGCGCTGGCCTGCGACCGCATCTACCACCTCGCGCTGCCCGACGACGCCGAGCGCGCGCCGAAGATCACGGTCGCCGACGCCAATTTCGGCCTCTATCCGATGGTCACCGGCCAGAGCCGGCTCGGCCGGCGCTTCTATGACGAGCAGCCGGCGCTCGACGCCGTGCGGGCGAGGGCCGGCCAGCCGCTCGACGCCGACGCGGCGCTGGCGCTCGGCCTCGTGACGAGCGCGCCCGACGACATCGACTGGGCCGACGAGGTGCGCCTGGCGATCGAGGAGCGCGTCGCGATGAGTCCCGACGCGCTGACGGGCATGGAGGCCAACCTGCGCTTCAACGGCCCCGAGAACATGCTGACGCGCATCTTCGCGCGTCTGACGGCGTGGCAGAACTGGATCTTCCAGCGCCCCAACGCCGTCGGCGAGAAGGGCGCGCTGAAGGTCTACGGCAAGGGCGAGAAGGCCGCCTTCGACTGGAACAGAGTCTGAGAGATGACGACCCCTCGCCGGCGAGGTACGCCGGCGATCCCCCGAGGGGATGCCAACCCATCCTGGGGCGGCCCGGCGATGGGCTGGCCCCGCCAACCGAGGTAAGAGCATGAGCATCGACTACAGCGAGAAGATCCCCAACAACGTCAACCTGAGCGAGGACCGCACGCTGCAGCGCGCGCTCGAGCAGTGGCAGCCCAACTACCTTCAATGGTGGCAGGACATGGGCCCCGAGGGCTCGACCGACTTCGACGTCTATCTGCGCACGGCCGTCAGCGTCGATCCGCAGGGCTGGGCGCAGTTCGGCTACGTCAAGATGCCCGACTACCGCTGGGGCATCTTCCTCAACCCCGGCGAGGCCGACCGCAAGATCCACTTCGGCGACCACAAGGGCGAGCCGGCGTGGCAGGACGTGCCTGGCGAGCATCGCGCCAATCTGCGCCGCATCATCGTGACGCAGGGCGACACGGAGCCGGCGTCGGTCGAGCAGCAGCGCCATCTGGGCCTGACCTGTCCGAGCCAGTACGACCTGCGCAACCTGTTCCAGGTCAACGTCGAGGAAGGCCGCCACCTGTGGGCGATGGTCTACCTGCTGCACAAGTACTTCGGCCGCGACGGCCGCGAGGAAGGCGAGGCGCTGCTCGAGCGGCGCAGCGGCAACCAGGACAACCCGCGCATCCTGCAGGCGTTCAACGAGAAGACGCCCGACTGGCTGTCGTTCTTCATGTTCACCTACTTCACCGACCGCGACGGCAAGTTCCAGCTGTGCGCGCTTGCCGAGAGCAGCTTCGATCCGCTGGCGCGCACGACGAAGTTCATGCTGACGGAAGAGGCGCACCACATGTTCGTCGGCGAGAGCGGCGTTTCGCGCGTCATCCAGCGCACCTGCCAGGCGATGAACGAGCTGAAGACGGACGACCCGGCCCGGCTGCGCGCCGCCGGCGTGATCGACCTGCCGACGATCCAGCGCTACCTGAACTTCCACTTCTCCGTGACGATCGACCTGTTCGGCGCCGACCAGTCGAGCAACGCGGCGACCTTCTACAGCTCGGGCCTCAAGGGCCGCTTCGAGGAAGGCAAGCGCACCGACGACCACGTGCTCAAGGGCCAGAGCTACAAGGTGCTCGAAGTGC
Organism: Burkholderiaceae bacterium; assembly: GCA_048500255.1. Classification (GTDB taxonomy): domain Bacteria; phylum Pseudomonadota; class Gammaproteobacteria; order Burkholderiales; family Burkholderiaceae_C; genus JAMHWF01. The sequence continues at coordinate 205,795 of JASNYH010000003.1, forward strand.
AGGGCGGCAAGCTGCTCGAGAAGGACGTGCCGATGCTCAACGCGCTCAACGAAGTGCTGCGCGACGACTACATCACCGACTCCAAGGGCGGCGTCGAGCGCTGGAACAAGGTGATCGAGAAGGCGGGCATTCCGTTTCGGCTCAAGGTGCCGCACAAGGCGTTCCACCGCAACATCGGCGCTCTGGCCGGCATCAAGGTGTCGCCCGACGGCCGTCCGGTGTCGGACCACGAGTGGAACCAGAACGTCGAGCAGTGGCTGCCGACCGACGAGGACCGCGCCTTCGTGGCGAGCCTGATGGGCCGCGTCGTCGAGCCCGGCAAGTTCGCCAACTGGATCGCGCCGCCGGCGCTCGGCATCAACCGCCAGCCGGTCGACTTCGAGTACGTGCGCTTCAACTGACCTCTTACCGCGAGACGAGGCGGGCATGGACATGGCCGACAGCAGGATCGTCAGGCAGCACCTGATCGACCCCGAGATCTGCATCCGCTGCAACACCTGCGAGGCCACCTGCCCGATCGGCGCGATCACGCACGACTCGCGCAACTACGTCGTCGACATCGCGAAGTGCAAGGAGTGCAACGCCTGCATTCCGCCGTGCCCGACCGGTGCCATCGACAACTGGCGCCGCGTGCCGCGCGGCCGCGCCTACAGCCTCGAGGCGCAGTTCGGCTGGGACGTGCTGCCCGACGAACTGCCCGACTCCGAGCTGGCCGAGGGCGCCGCCCTCGAAGCCGAAGCGCCGGCCGCGCTGCCGACCGCCGCGCCGGTCGCCGAGGAGCCCGGCGTCGCCGTCTTCGACACGGCGCAGTACGGCGCCAGGCTGCCGCCCTGGTCGGCGGCGCACGCCTATACCAACCTCTACGGCCCGAAGTCGGCGCACAAGTCGATCACGGCCACCGTCGCCGGCAACGTGCGCGTCACCGAAGTCGGCCGCGACTACGACACGCACCACGTCGTGCTCGACTTCGGCGCGATGCCGTTCCCGGTGCTCGAGGGCCAGTCGATCGGGATCGTGCCCCCCGGTGTCGACGCGTCGGGCCGGCCGCACCACGCGCGCCAGTACTCGATCGCCAGCCCGCGCAACGGCGAGCGCCCGGGCTACAACAACGTCTCGCTGACGATCAAGCGCGTGCTCGAGGACCACGCAGGCAAGCCCGTGCGCGGCGTCGCCAGCAACTACATGTGCGACCTGAAGGTGGGCGACAAGGTCGAGGTGATCGGGCCCTTCGGCACCAGCTTCCTGATGCCGAATCATCCGAAGAGCCACATCGTGATGATCTGCACCGGCACCGGCAGCGCGCCGATGCGCGCGATGACGGAGTGGCGTCGGCGGCTGCGCCAGTCGGGCAAGTTCGAGGGCGGCAAGCTGATGCTGTTCTTCGGCGCGCGCACGCGGCAGGAGCTGCCCTACTTCGGCCCGCTGCAGAATTTGCCGAAGGACTTCATCGACATCAACTTCGCCTTCTCGCGCACGCCGGGCGCGCCCAAGCGCTACGTGCAGGACGCGATGCGCGAGCGCGCCGCCGACCTCGCCGCGCTGCTCGCCGACCCGAACGCCTACTTCTACGTCTGCGGCCTGAAGGCGATGGAAGAGGGCGTCGTGCTCGCGCTGCGCGACATTGCGCAGCAGGCGGGCCTGGCCTGGGAGACGGTCGGCGCGGCGCTGCAGCGCGAGGGGCGGCTGCACCTCGAGACCTACTGACGCCGCCGGCTAACATCGCGTCTGTGCGTGCGCGCCGATGCTGCGCGCGCGATCGATCACACGCCGCGTCGCGTCCTGCGCCGCGGCTCCTCGACGGGATGGTTTCACGATGACGATCGAACTCCGAGGTGCGCCGATGCTGGTCATCGGCGCCGGCATCATGGGCGCAGGCATCGCGCAAGTCGCGGCGCAGGCCGGCCACCGCGTGTGGCTGCACGACGCGCGCGCCGGCGCGGCGGCCGACGCGCGCGCCAAGCTGGCGCAGACGCTCGACGGCCTCGTCGCCAAGGGGCGGCTGGCCGCCGACGCGGCGGCGGCGACGCTGGCGCGCATCGAGCCGATCGAGGCGCTCGCCGCCGCGGCCGGCGCCGGCCTCGTCGTCGAGGCCATCGTCGAGCAGCTCGACGCCAAGCGCGCACTGCTGCGCCAGCTCGAGGACCTCGTTTCCGAGCAGTGCGTGCTGGCGAGCAACACGTCGTCGATCTCGATCAGCGCGATCGCCAACGGCCTGCGCCGCCCGCAGCGCGTCGTCGGCATGCACTTCTTCAACCCCGTGCCGCTGATGAAGCTGGTCGAGGTCGTCTCGGGTCTGCAGACCGACGCCGCCGTCGCGCAGGCGGTGCATGCGCTGGCCGGCGCCTGGGGCAAGGTGGCGGTGCACGCGCGCTCGACGCCCGGCTTCATCGTCAACCGCATCGCGCGGCCCTACTACGCCGAGGCGCTGGCGCTGCTGCACGAGCAGGCGGCGACGCCGGCCGTGATCGACGCCTGCCTGCGCGGCGCGGGCTTCCGCATGGGGCCGTGCGAGCTGATCGACCTCATCGGCCACGACACCAACTTCGCCGTCACGCAGTCGGTCTACGAGGCCAACTTCTACGACAAGCGCTACGTGCCCTCGCTGGTGCAGCGCGAGATGGTCGCTGGCGGCCTCTACGGTCGCAAGAGCGGGCGCGGCTTCTACGCCTATGCCGACGGCAAGGCGGTCGATGCGGCGCCGCCCGCGGCTGCAACGCTGCCGCGACCGGCGGCGACGCGCGTCGCGCTGCACGGCGGCGGCGCCGTCGCCGAACGGCTGGCGGCGGCGCTGCAGCGCGCGGGCATCGGCTTCGAGCGCGTCGCGGCGAGCGAGTGGACCGGCCTGGCCGTCGACGGCGCCGAGCTGCGCCTGACCGAGGGCCGTTGCGCCGCCGAGGTGGCGGCGGCGACGGGCGTGCGCGACACGGCGCTGTTCGACTTCATCGCGGCGGCCGACGCCGGCGGCGCCGCGCCGGCGCTCGCGTGGACGGCGGCAGCCTCGGCGTCGCCCGGCTGGCGCGAGCAGGGCGCGCCGGCGTGGCTGCAGGCGCTGGGCTGGACGCCGCTGGCCGTCGGCGATGCGCCGGGGCTGGTCGTCGCGCGCACCGTCGCGATGCTCGTCAACGAAGGCGCCGACGCCGTGCAGCAAGGCGTGTGCGAGCCCGGCGAGGCCGACACGGCGATGAAGCTCGGCCTGAACTATCCGGCCGGGCCGTTCGAATGGCTGGCGCGCTGGGAAGCGCGCGCCGTCGTCGCGCTCGTCGAGCGCCTCGACGCGCAATACCGCGGCGAGCGCTATCGCGTCAGCCCTTGGCTGCGCCAGCGCGTCTGGGCCGAAGGCTGACGCGCGCGGCCGGCCCGTTCAGCGAAGGACAGGCCTCCTTCGATCAGCTCGCGCGATAGACGCGCACCGCCTCGGCGAGTCGATCGGCCTGGGCGCTGAGCGATGCGGCAGCCGCCGCGCTCTGCTCGACGAGCGCCGCGTTCTGCTGCGTCGACGCGTCGAGCTGCGTCACCGCCTGGTGCACCTCGCCGACGCCGGACGCCTGCGCGCTCGACACCTGCGTGATCTCGGCGACCAGCGCCGTCACGCTGCCGACCTGCTCGACGATCTGGCGCATCGTGCGGCCGGCCTCCTGCACGCGCTCGCCGCCCGTGCCGATCTTGTCGACCGAGTCGGCGATCAGCGTCTTGATTTCGCGCGCGGCTTCCGCGCTGCGCTGCGCGAGGCTGCGCACCTCGCCGGCGACGACGGCGAAGCCGCGGCCCTGCTCGCCGGCGCGCGCCGCCTCGACGGCGGCGTTGAGCGCTAGGATGTTGGTCTGGAACGCGATGCCGTCGATCACGCCGACGATGTCGGCGATGTGTCGGCTCGCCTCGCTGATCTGCGTCATCTCGGCGACGACTTCGTCCATCGCGGCACCGCCGCGCTGCGCCACGTCCGACGCCTCGGCGGCCAGCGTGTTGGCCTGGCTCGCCGCGTCGGAGTTCCGGCGGATGGTGTGCGTCAGTTGCTCCATCGACGACGCCGTCTGCTGGAGGTTGGCCGCCGTCTGTTCGGTGCGCGCGCTCAAGTCCTGGCCGCCGGCGGCAATCTCGCGGCTGGCGACGGCGACGCCGCCGACCTGCTCGGCGACATCGTCGACGAGCGAGCGCAGGTTCAGTCCCGCCTGGTTGACGGCGCGCATCAGCAGGCCGATCTCGTCGACGCGGTCGAGCATGCGGCTGTCGACGGGCTGGCCGCTGGCGACGGCCGCCGCCTGCTTCAGCGTGGCGCGGATCGGCGCGGCCACCTGGCGCTGCAGCAGCAGCACGCCGCAAGCCGTGCCGACGAGCGCCGAGCCGCCCAGCAGCGCGAGCTGCGACGCCGCCAGGCCGAGCGGCAGTGCCGCCACCAGCGCGCATGCGCCGCCGATGGCGGCGCCCAGCGCCAGGCGCCCCGACAGCGGCAACAGCTGCGGCGCCGACAGCACGCGGCGCCAGCCGGTGCGCACGAGCAGGCCGCGGTGAAACTCCCAGGCGTGCATGCGACCCTCGCGAAACCGGCCGTACAGGCGTTCGCCGGCAGCCGTCTCGTCGGGGCGCGCGTTGGTGCGCACCGACATGTAGCCGACGACGGCGCCGCCGCGGCACACCGGCGTCGCATTGGCACGCACCCAGTAGTGGTCGCCATCCTTGCGTCGGTTCTTGACGAGGGCCGTCCACGAATGGCCGGCCTTGAGCGTGCGCCACATGTCGGCGAATGCCGCGGGCGGCATGTCGGGATGGCGCACGAGGTTGTGCGGCTGGCCCGTCAGTTCATCGCGGGCGTAGCCGCTGACCTGCACGAAGGCAGCGTTGGCGTACGTGATCCTGCCCGCGGTGTCGGTGGTCGACATCAGCGTCATGCCGTCGCTCAGCAGGTATTCGCGCTGTGTGACCGGAAGGTTGGTTCTCATACTTCTGACTTCTTCTTCGACTTCCTAGACGCCCGCATCATCGGCAGCCGCTGCCGGCTTCCATGGGCCGATAAGCGGGTGCTGAAGCGGACTGTTCCCGCGATGCCCCCGTGTCGAGCGTGGTCATGACGGCCGGGCACGAACGCTGCCGAGACCGCACTGTCCTAGACTCCACGCTCTTCGATCACCGCATCCCCATGGCTACCCGCAAAGGCGAAGTAACGCACGAGCGGCGGATCCTGGATGGCTTGTACGGCACCCCGGAATTCCTGATTCGGCGCGCCCATCAGATCGCGACCGCCGTGTTCGCCGAGGCCTGCGCCGACCTCGAGCTGACGCCGTCGCAGTACGCGGCGCTGTACGCATTGCGCGAGCGCGCGCCGATCGGCCAGAACGAACTCGGGCGCGTCGTCGCGCTCGACCGCTCGACGACGTCCGTCGTCGTGCGCGCACTGCGCGACCGCGGCCTGGTGCGCGCATCCGCCGACGCGTCGGACCGCCGCAAGTCGTTCCTCGAATTGACGCCGCCCGGCCGCTCGCTGCTCGTGCGCGCCGAGCGGCGCAGCGCCCGCTCGAGCGAGCAGTTGCTGTCGATGTTCGACCGGCGCCAGGCGACTGCGCTGCTCGGCTTGCTGACGACCCTCACGCGCGAGATGGAAGCGCGCCTGAGTGCGCCCGCGACCGGCGACTGAGAGGGCGGCGCGAGCGCGCCGCCGAGCCCGGCCTCAGGCGGCCATCGCGCGCGCCTGCGTCAGCAGCGTCTGCACCCCGTCGCCCACGGCCTCGTCGAGCATGGGGTACATCATCTGCTCTTCCTTCTGGTTGTGCGGCACGAGGATGTCCAGCAGCGCCCGGGCCGCGCGCTGGTAGGCGGCGCCGTCGCGGGCCGCCACGGCGGCCTGCATGCGCTCCAGGATCGGCTGCATCTGCTCGTGCTCGACGCGCATCTGCACGCTCGGGCCTGCCGCCGTCATGCCGGTGCGCTGCTCGAAGGCGGGGAACAGCAAGTCCTCCTCCATCTCGATGTGCCGGCGCAGGCGCCGCAGGAACTCGCTGCCCTCGCGCTCCAGCGTCGGCCAGGCGCCGGCTTCGGCGGCCGCAAAGGCGCGCTCGGCGATGCCGTCGATCAGGACGTGGTCCTGCTGCATGTAGCTGCTGATCGATTCCATGAGGTCTCCTCGGGTGTCGCGGCGCGCGCTCAGGCCTGCCGCAGTTGATCGAACTTGTCGCTGACGCCGGCCCAGTGCTCCGCATCCGCGAGCGGTTCGCGCTTCTTGACGATCGACGGCCAGTCGCGCGCCAGCTCATCGTTGAGCGCGACGAACTTGCGCTGGCTCGCCGGCACGTCGCCGTCGGCGAAGATGGCGTTGACCGGGCACTCGGCGACGCAAGCGATGCAGTCGATGCACAGGCCCGGATCGATGACGAGGAAGTTGGGTCCCTCGTGGAACGCGTCGACGGGACACACCTCGACGCAATCGGTGTGCTTGCAGTTGATGCACGCCTCGGTCACGACGTGGGTCATGGCGGACTCCGGTGCGGGGACGGGACGCCTCAGGCCGACGCCTGTTCGGCGCGGGATGCGGAGGCCGGCTTGGTCTTCGTGACCACGACCGGGCATGCGCCGGTGTCGCAGGGCTCGAAGCGCTTGCGCGTGGCGGCCATCGCCGACCACCGGCGCACCGTCCCACCGCTCGGGGCCTGCCCCTGCTGTGCCGCGGTGGGCGGGATCGGCTTGCCTTCGGCCAGCAGCTTCTCCACCCGTCGCAGCCCCAGGTAGGCCGCGCCGTAGGCGCCGTTGAGCTGGCCCAGCCCGTTCGGCGCCACGTGGAAGCGCTCGCCCAGCGCCTGCTCGAGCGCCTTGACCATGGCCTCGTTGCGTGTCATCCCGCCGGTCAGCATGTAGCCGGCCTCGAGGCCCACGCGCCGCATCAACTGGATCGCGCGCCCACCGAGCGACACCATCGCCCCCATCATGATGTCCTCGGCCGGGATTCCGTTGGACAGGTGGTTGATCACCTCCGACTCGGCGAACACGGCGCAGACGCTGCTGATCGACTTGGGCGCCGTCGAGCGCAACGCGTATGGACCGATGTCCTCCGTCGTCAGGCCCAGGTAGCGCGCCGTCTTCTCGAGGAAGGCGCCGGTGCCTGCAGCGCACTTGTCGTTCAGGCGGAACGCCTTCACGCGGCCTTCGGCGTCGACCTTGATTGCCTTGATGTCCTGGCCGCCGATGTCGAGGATGGTGCGGGTGTCCGGGAACAGGTGCACGGCAGCCTGCGCGTGGGCCGTCAGCTCCGTGATCTGCGCGTGGCGGTACGGAACGGTGTAGCGGCCGTAGCCGGTGGCGCCGACGTAGATCACGTCCTGGCGCTGCAGCCCGCAGTTGGCGAGCAGGTCCTCGAAGACGGCTTCGGAGGCCTGCGCCAGCTTGAAGCCGGTGCGCCGCACGGCGGTGCCGACGACCTTGCGCTCGCCGTCGAGCGCGATCGCCTTGGTGTAGGTCGATCCGATGTCGAGTCCAACAACGTAGATCATGCTTTCTCCTCAGGCGAGCGCTTCGGCCGGTTCGGCCGCGGGGGCGAAGGCGTGGTCGCGCGCATACAGCGCCGCGCCGAGCGCGCCGCAGAAGTGCGCGTCGGGGCTGACGTTGATCGTCATCCCGACGGCCTCCTCGAGCAGCTTGACGATCGCGACGTTGCGGCTCACACCGCCGGTGAAGGTGACCTCCGAGTGCACACCCACCCGGCGCGCGAGCGAGACGCAGCGGCTGGTGATCGCCTGGTGCACTCCCATCAGCACGTCCTCGGGCAGGATGCCCTTGGACAGGTGGCTGATGATCTCGGACTCTGCGAACACGGTGCAGGTGGTCGTGATGCGCACCGGGTTCTTCGATTGCAGCGCCAGCGGGCCGAGCTCGCCGAGCGACATCTCGAGTGCGTACGACGCGGCGCCGAGGAAGCGCCCGGTGCCCGCGGCGCACTTGTCGTTCATCGTGAAGTCGGCCACCTGGCCATCGGGCTTGACGGCGATCGCCTTGGTGTCCTGGCCGCCGATGTCGATCACGGTGCGCGTGCCGGGGAACAGCGCCACCGCGCCGCGCGCGTGGCAGCTGATCTCGGTGGTCTGCTCGTGACCGAACGACACGTTGTAGCGGCCGTAGCCGGTGCTGCCGATGCGCACCACCTGCGCCTCGGCCAGCCCCGCGTCGGCGAGCGCGGCGCGGAAGGCGTCCTGCGCGATCGTCACCATGCTGGTCTCCATGTCGAGCAGCGCCCGCCCGACGACCTTGCCGTCCTCGTCGAGGATCAGCGCCTTGGTCTGCGTGGATCCGACGTCCACCCCTGCGACGTATCTCATGCCTGGCTCCCTTCGGTGGCGTTGCCGGGGGCAGCGGTGCGGCGGCCGCCCGGCGTGCGCGCGGGGCCGCCGCGCTGCTGCAGCGATTCGAAGAACGCGTCGACGCGGTTCTTGATCTGCGCGTCGGACCAGTAGCGCGGGTCGATCAGGTCCGACTCGACGTAGAGGCTGGGCATGTCGAAGCGCTGGTTCAGGTAGTTGCGCGTGTCGGCCATGCCGGAGGAGACGAAGCGGCAGCTCTTGATGCCGTGGAACACGACGCCGTCGACGTCGTAGTCCCTGATCTGCTGCGCCAGCCGCTCGTGGGAGAAGAACTGGTTGGACAGCCCGCGCTGCGCCGCCAGCGCCGAGATCTCGGCAAGGCTTTCGAGCGGGCGCGAGGTGTCGTAGACCATCTCGCCCGCATCCATCCCGCCTGCCGCGAACGTGAGGTAGTCGGAATAGGCGAACACGCCGCCCCAGCTTTCGAACAGCTCGACCAGCCGGCGCATCGACACGTAGCAGGGCGTGCCGGAGAACAGCAGCCGGAAGCGCTCGTCGGGCACGCGCCCTTCGCCGCGCGCCACCTTCGCGCGCAGTTGCTCCTCGAGGCGGCGCATGTACTCGACGCCTTCCTCGGTGCCGCGATAGACGTTCATGATGCCGATGTAGGTCAGCCCGTCGAGCATCGCGTTGTAGGGCGCCGGGCATACGCGGTTGAGCGCCATCACGTTGTTCCAGTGGTAGACCATGCGGTTGACGCGGTCCTGCACCTGGGCGAGACGGTCGAAGTCGAAGCGCTTGCCGGTGATGTCCTCGCAGCGCGCGATCAGGTGTCGGAACTGCGCCTCCACCCACTGGGCGTCGGCCATGTGCTGGGCGTCGCCGCGCCGCACCTGCCAGTTCGCGCCGCGCTGGCCGGGCAGGTCGAGCGTGAAGGTGGGCGTCTTGAGCATGCGCTCCCAGATCTCGCCCCACTTGATGAACGTGCTGCACATGTTCGACGTGATGGCGATGTCGGCGTGCGGGATCGTGCCCGCCGGGTGCTTCTGCTGGCGCAGGATCAGGCCCACGTCGGCCTTGACGTAGGAGCACACGTCGGGCGAGTAGCCGTAGTCCTCCGACTCGCGCAGGTATTCCTCCGACACCTTCTTGACGCCGGTCTGCAGCGAGTTGATCTCCGGGAAGACGAGCTGGAAGTCGAAGGTGCGCAGGATCTCGATGGCGTTGCCCATCACGAAGACGTTGGCGACCTTCTGACCGCGCGCCTTGGCCTGCTCGAGGTCGGCGTACCACGCCTTCATCAGGCGCTGGCCCTCCTGGATCGGATTGAATTCGTCCGCCGGGGCCTGCGCGGCGGCGCGTTCGAGTGTTGCCGTGGTCATGAGCGGTCTCCGGTCAGGCGGTGGCGAAGAGCAGGGATTCGGCGAAGGTCTCGAGCTGCATCGCCATCTGCTCGAAGGAGGTCATCTTTTCCTCGAACTCGAGGACGAGGTACTGCACGCCGACCTCGTCCAGGTGCTTGGACCAGGCGACCTGTTCGTCCAGCCCCGGCTCGCAGAACTTGGCCGCCGTCACGATCGCCGCCTCGGCGCGGCTGCCGGCGATCATGTCCATCAGGTAGCCTTCCTTGGTCTTGCGCTCGTCGTGCTGCACCGGACTCGCGGCCGAGCGCTGGATGAAGCTCTCGGCCAGGGCCCAGATCGGGTCGCCGCTGCCCGGCACGTCGCCGGTGATCCAGCGCAGTCCGATCAGCAGGTCGTCGTCGACGACGTAGCAGTTGTCGTCGATCGCCTCGAGCATCTCGAGCGGCGGCTGCTCGCAGAACCCGCCGACGAACACCACGCGCGGCTTGTCCTGCGCCTGCCGGTTGCGCGCGCGGATGCCCGCGAGCGCGCTTTCGAGCAGCTCGTTGTGCGCCTCGCACGGAATGCGCGTGCGCGCGCGCACCAGCAGGTACGACTCGGTGCAGCTCACTTTCCACGGCTCGTCGCGCCGGATGGCGTAGAGCTCGCGCAGCAGGGCGCGGTTGCGGTTGTAGGCCTGGATGCTGGCGCGCAGCTTCTCGTCGCTGGCCTCTTGGCCCGACTTGCGCTCCAGCTCGCCGCGCAGCCGCTGGTACTCGGCCGCCACGTAGCGGGTGGCGCCCGGCGTGTTCGGGTTCTGCGGCAGGTAAAGGATCTGCGCGAGCTGCTCGGGGAAGTTGCGGGCCCAGATGCCGGCCAGGTGCTTGGCCGCGTCGCAGATGGGATGCGTGATGAAGCCCTTGAGCGGCTTCAGCGAGCCGTTGAGTCCCATCTCCGAGGTCGAGCGGCAGATCGAGCAGATGAACGAACCCATGTGGGCGTCCGCGTGCTTGAGCTCGAGCTTGTTGCCGCCGCCCAGGAGGCCCACCGGCAGCAGGCCCGCCGCGTGCGCGATCTCCTCGGGGAAGTAGACGGGGAAGTGCCCCAGCGTGCCCGTGAAGCCGTCGGGCAGCGCGTCGTCGCCGGGGACGGGCGACTGCCTGAGGCTGTTGCAGTACTCGAGGATCTCCTCCAGTTCGGCCTCGCGGCCGGGTCCTTCAGTCTCCATGTCGTCTCCTGTGGTCACCCAATAACGGTATTGCGGTACCAGAATACAAATATTGCGCCCGGCGTGGGTATGACCTGGATCAAACATTCATCTCGAATGCATCTTCAAGGCGATGCCGCTGCGCCCTCGCCGGCGACGGATGCCCCGGCCGGTTCAGGGGGTCGGCAGACCCTCGGGCGCGATGCCGTCGCGCGGCACGTCGCGCGCGTCGGCGGCGGCGTCGTTGTCCGGGTTGGCGTAGTGCAGCAGCAACCCGGTGAGCAGCGCGCCGCCGACGATGCCCAGCGTGACTGGAAGCTGGTTCCAGAACAGCCACTGCGCCACCGTGATGTCGGCGCCGAGGATGATCGCCGTCCCGAGCCCTGCCTTCTTGCCGCGCGCCGCCTCCAGCGCCTCCATCAGCCTGCCCGTTCCACGTGGTCCATGGGGCGCTCCGGATCAGATGGGACGGATCCGCGCGGCGTGCCCGCCGAGTTCCGCGGATCGCCCTTCGGGGCGCGCCGGCTCGCCGCCCACGAACAGGGCCACCAGCCACCCCGCGAACAGGAGCACGGCGAGCTCGACCATCAGCCACCCGGCCTGCGCCTGCTGGTCGACGAGATAGCCGTTGCACACGCGGACCGGCGCGACGATGTACAGCCAGCCGAGGACCGCGAGCATGCTGAAGAAGTTGGTCCAGATGAAGCCGCGGCCGATCAGTCCGAGCCGCTGCCACGCCAGCGCCAGCGGCGCGCCGACCAGCAGCGGCAGGCTGGTGAACTTCGCCGCCTCGACCCACGGATCGACCAGCGCCGCATCGAGCGCCCGCGGCAGCATCCACAGACTCGACGCGAGCATCGCGGCCAGCGCCAGTGGCACCGGTCCGCCGGCGAAGCGCAGAACGCCGTTCCTGCGGCGGACCGGCAGGGCGCGCGCCGCCGCGAAGCCCGCCGCGGCCAGCAGCGGCATCTGGACCAGCATGTGGGCGCTCATCGAGGCCTCGAGCCACGCACGCAGCGGCGTCAGCCCGAGCAGGGCCAGGAGCAGCGCGGGCGCGGCAAGGCGCGCCCGGCGTGTGCCGCTCCTGCGCGACCGGGCGGCGCGATGCCTCACGAGTCGAACCCGATCTCGGCGAGGAACCGCTCGGGCGCCTCGATGTCCGAAATGCGCACCAGCCTTCCGCTGCCGTCGAGCAGGTGGATGGCGGCGTTGTGCTCGTACCCGCCCAGGCCGTCGGGGATCACCACGACGCCGAAGGCCTTCAGGATCGCCCCGAGCGTGGCGGGGTCCGGCGCTCGCGCCACGCGCCAGGCCTCGCCGTCGGCGCCGTGCGCGGCGGCCCAGGCCTTCAGCGCCGCCGGATCGTCGTGCGCCGGGTCGAAGCTCAGGCTGAGCAGCGCGAACTCGCTGCCGAGCCGTTGCTCCGGTACCGCGTCGCGGATCTGCCGGAACGCGGCGCCCAGACTGCGGCAGACAGACGCACAGCGCGTGTAGATGAACTCGACGGCGACGCGCCGGCCGCGATACTCGTCGAGCGTGAAGCGCCGGCCGTCCTGGTCCTCGAGCGCGGCGCGAGGGACCGGCTGCGCGCTGCGCAGCACCTGCTCGCGTCGCGCCGCCTCGGCCGTGAACGCGCGGAAGCCGTCGGTGGCCCACCCGAAGACGGCGCCCGCCGACATCACCACGGCCAGCGACGCGCCGGCGACGCGCCATTCGGCGCGCCGCTTCATGCGTTCGCGCCCCTTGCCGCGCCGACCGGGAGCGGGCCGGACGCTGCGGTGGGCAGGCGCGTCAGGAAGCGCACCGTGAAGACGAGCACCGCGGCGACGACGAGCACCGCGAAGACGGAGGCCACGCGGTCGTAGGGCACCCACTCCGGCAGGTGCGCCGCATATCGGCGCGCCACGCTGGCCTTGCCCGAATAGAGGAAGCTGAGCGTGAAGCCCAGCGTCGCGGCCGCGAACACCCACAGCGCGGCGCGATCGAGCAGGCCGTCGGCGCCGTCGCGCTTCGGCCTGCCGATGTGGTACATGAAGCCGAACAGCATCGTGACCATGCCGAGCAGCAGGTAGGTGTGGAAATGCCCAGGCACCCACATCGTGTTGTGCATGACGTAGTTGACGCTGATCGTCCCGTCGATGAACGCCGGCATCGCGCCGGCGGCCCAGCCGAACAGCGACAGGAACAGCAGCCGCGACGCCATGTCCCAGCGGATGCCCGAGCGGTAGACGAGCATCAGGCCGCCGTAGGCAGTGACCAGGAGGATCGGGAAGGTGTTCAGGTAGCCGATCACGTGGCCCATGACCAGCATCCACTTCGGCATCGCGAAGTCCATCAGCAGGTGGTGCGGATAGATGAACATCACCATCAGCGTCGACGCCGTCCACGACGCGAGGAACACGCGGTTGGCCTTCCACGGGCGCCGCGCATAGCGCGGCAGCACTTCGTAGACGGCGATGACCGCCATGTAGATCGTCGCGTTGATGAAGACGTGGCCGAAGAAATAGATCAGGTTCTTGGCGAGCAGGGCGTCGATCGCGAACGACGGCAGGTAGACGTTCACGATCATCATCACGAGGATGCTGGCGCCCGCCACCAGGCCGATGAGATTGACGATCGTCACCATCGCCGAGGCGACCACCGTCGGCGGCGGCGCGTCGCCGCCGTCGCGGCCGAACAATTGCGGCCAGCCGAGCGCCCGCCCGAGGCTGCCGTAGCGCACGACGAGGGCGCGCGCGATGTCGAGGTGCAGCAGCACGAAGCCGGTGCCGATCACCAGCAGCCCGCCCATGAAGAGCGCTGCGGAGTCCGGGCTCCACAGGCCCATGGACCGACTTGGCAGCGGGTGCAGGAACGTCCATCCGCCGTGGAAGCCGCCGCCGAGCACGCTGACCAGGATCATCGCGACGCCGGCCAGGAACAGGGCGAGATTGGCGACGAGGATGCGCGGCGACAGTTCGACGTATTGCGACAGGAAGTGCCACATGATCGCCGCGCCCGCGATCGCCGCGATGCCAACCATGCCTGCGCCGTGCAGCGTCATCAGCTGGTAGAACCAGGCAGGACCCATGGCGATGAACTGCGCCTGCTCCATGCGCATCAGCACGCCGAACACCATCATCAGCACGAGCACGGCCGCCGCGGTGATGGTGTAGGCGAGGACGCCGGGGCGCGCGCCCCGTTCGATCGTCTTGGTGTAGATGGACATCGGACGTCCTAGCGTTTGACGACCTTGATCTCGGCCATCATGTTCTGGTGGGCGACGCCGCAGTACTCCATGCACAGGACACGATAGGTTCCCTCGGTGTCGAAGCGGTGGCGCAACGTGTTGGTGTAGCCGGGCATCGCCTGGGTCTGGGCGACGAGACGCAGGTCCGTGTCGTAGATCCCGAAGCCGTGGTTGACGTCGACGGTGGTGATGCGGAACTCGACCGGCTCGCCGACGCCGACTTCGTCGGCGCTCAGCTCCCATCGCCATTGATAGCCGACCGCTTCGATCACCCGGGCCTGGCGCGCGTGCGCACCAGCATGCGCAGCGGCATAGGGCAGGTCGAGCAGGTTGTAGACCATCGCCGGCGCGAACGTGACGATCAGCACCCAGAACAGCCGGGCCCGCAGCCGGTAGGCGCTCTTCTGCAGGGGCGTGTAGTCGTCTTCGCGGACGTGCGATTGCGAGTACACGAAGAGAAACACGGCGAGGATCAGGCTCATCAGCGCGAGCGAGACCAGCCAGATGGACTCGTGCAGCATGAGCGCCGTCCGCTCAGCGCGTCGTGGCGCGTCCGTTGCTGGCCAGGCGCGGGTCGACGTGATGCCAATCCGGCTCGATCTTCCACAGCCGCGCGTTGACGGCCGCCTGCAGCGGGTCCTCCCCGAACCTGCGCAGCTCGTTCAGGTCGATCCGCGGCGTCGGCGTCGGCGTGTGGGTCAGCATGCGCTGGAAGCTTGCGGGGAACGGATCCTCCGCCGCCGGCGGCGCGGCCAGCGCGGCGGTGGCGAAACAGGCGGCGGCAAGGGTGACCAGGGTCTTCATTCGTGCTCCTCCGTGGGTGCGGACGCGACGGCGCCCGTCGACCCTGCCAACGCGAGAAGCGTGCCATCCGTGCGGGGTTGATATTCATCATGTTTGCGCGAGGGGACACCCGAAACGCCGGCCCGATCCGACCCGGATTGCGTTCAAATGAACGTTCACCATGAACACCTGGACGTTCACTCCGTGCTGACGATCGATACGCTGAAGGCCCTGCTCGACAGCCTCGAAGAGGGAGTGATGTTTCTCGACGCGCACCGGCGCGTCGTGGGCATCAACGCCGCCGCCGCCCGCCTGCTCGGCAGCGCCGAGCGCGACGTCGCCGGCATGTTGTGCCCGACGCTGTTCGTCGGCACCGAGTGCGCCCGCGACTGCGCGAGCCGGGGCGCGTGTTCGCTGCTGCCCTCCCGCGCCGCGGACCGCAAGACGCAGGACGTCACGCTCGAGCGCGACGGCGCCGAGGTGACGCTGCGCATGTGGGCGATGCTGATGCCGCCCAACGATGCGGGGCTGTCCTGCTCGATCGTGCTGCGCGACCGGTCGCGCGAGGTGGCGCTCGAAGCCGAGGCGCGGCAGCGCTGGAGTCTCGGCGGCCTGGTCGGCCGCACGCCGACGATGCAGTCGCTGTACGACCAGATCCTGCGCGCGGCCGCCAGCGAGGCGAACGTGCTGATCTCGGGCGAGAGCGGCGCGGGCAAGGAGCTGGTGGCGCGCGCGCTGCACGACAACTCGCCGCGCAACGGCGGGCCGTTCGTCCCGCTCGATTGCGGCGCGCTGCCCGAGACCCTGCTCGAATCGGAGCTGTTCGGGCATGCGAAGGGGGCGTTCTCCGGCGCGACGACCGTGCGCGTGGGCCGCTTCGAGGCCGCCAACGGCGGGACCTTGCTGCTCGACGAGATCGGCGAGATCTCGCCGGCCATGCAGACCAAGCTGCTGCGCGTGCTGCAGCAGCGCGAAGTGGTCCGGCTGGGCGAGAACCTCCCACGCAAGATCGACGTGCGCGTGCTCGCCGCGACGCACCGCGACTTGAAGGAGATGGTGCGCAACGGCGCGTTCCGGGAGGATCTGTACTACCGCCTGTGCGTGCTGCCGCTGCGCGTCGCGCCGCTGCGCGAGCGCAGCCAGGACATCCCGCTGCTCGCGAGCAGGATCCTCGCCGAGCTCGCCGAGCGCTACCGGCGCGAGCCGCTGCGGCTCGGGCAGGCCGCGATGGCGGCGCTCGAGGCCTACCCGTGGCCCGGCAACGTACGCCAGCTGTCAAACGCGCTCGAGTTCGCGATGGTGCATGCCGACGGCCCGGTGATCGAGCCGCGCCACCTGCCTCCGGAGATCGACGCCCCGCCCGGGCGTGCCACGCGGTCGCTCGCCGATCTGCGGGACAGGTCGGCGCGGCCGCGCGCGGCGTTCGGCAACCGCATCCGATCGGCAAACAGCCCGCAGGACGAGTGGGCGCTCATCCAGACGGTGCTCGGCGAGAGCGGCGGAAACCGCGCCGAGGCGGCGCGCCGCCTGGGCATGTCGCGCACGACGCTGTGGAAGCGCCTGAAGAGCCAAGGCTTCGACGCCTGAGCGGGCGCCCGGCCGCTCAGCCGCGCGACGCCTCCCGATGCACGCGGATCGACTGCCGAGACCCGCCCCGCGCCGAACAGGAGCCACGACGATGACGAACGAACTCGGTCGCCTCGAAGACCTGCCCGCGGACTACGTCGAGTCGCTGCGCGCGCTCAACCTCGTGCCGTTGTGGCCGAGCCTGCGTGCCGTGCTGCCGCCCGACAGGCCGCAGCCGAACACGCGTGCCGTGCACTGGGCCTACGAGACGCTGCGCCCGCTGCTGCTGCGCGCCGGTGAACTGACGCCGATCGAGAAGGCCGAGCGCCGCGTGCTCGTGCTCGCCAACCCCGGCCATGGCCTCGACAGCATGCAGGCCAGCGCCGCGATCTACCTCGGCATGCAGCTGCTGCTGCCCGGCGAGTGGGCGCCGGCCCACCGCCACACGCCCAATGCCGTGCGCATGGTCGTCGAGGGCGAGGGCGCGTGGACCACGGTCGACGGCGAGCGGTGCCCGATGCGCCGCGGCGACCTGATCCTCACGCCCACCGGCCTGTGGCACGAGCACGGTCACGACGGCAGCGAACCCGTCGTGTGGCTCGACGTGCTCGATCTGCCGCTCGTCCACTACCTCGGGGCCTCGTACCACGTCGACGGGCGCCGGCAGGACCTGCGGCCCGGTCGCAGCGACCGCGGCTATGCCCGCGGCGGCATCGTGCCCGCGCCCGTGTTCGGCCGCTCGTCGAAGACCTATCCGATGCTGCGCTATCCGTGGGCCGACACGCGCGCCGCGCTGGAGGCGCTGGCCGCGGACCGGCCGGCGCTCGACGCGGTGCAGGTCACCTACGTCAATCCGGAGACGGGCGCCGACGCCCAGAACATCCTCGGTCTGCACGCGCTGATGCTGCGCCCGGGCCAGACGCTGGCGCTGCCGGCGCGCTCGCCGGCCAGCGTCTACCACCTGATCGAAGGCGCCGTCGAGGTGCGCATCGGCGCGCAGCCGGCGTTCGCGCTCGCCGAGGCCGACACCTGCTGCGCGCCGGGCTACGTGGGCATCAGGCTCGTCAACCGCGCTGCCGGCCGTCCGTCGTTCGTCTTCATCGCCGACGAATCGCCGCTGCACCGCAAGCTCGGCATCTACGAAGAGCGCCTCTGAAAGCCCGCGCGGGGCTCAGCCCTTGCGCTCGCTGCCGGCGTCGCTGCCCTTGTCGGCCGACTGCTCGCCGCTGCCGTAGCGGCGCGGATCGCGCGCGACGGTCGGATCCTCGTCGCGGGCGCGTGCACGGCCTTCGCGCTCGGCCCGCTCGAGGTCGCCTGCCTCGGCGGACGAGCGCGGGTCGGCCTTGCGCGCCGCGTCGTCGACCTGGCCCGACTCGACGAAGTCGCGCGTCGCGCGGTTGTAGTTGCGCGCGGCGTCGACGTTGCCTTCGCCCTGGTTCGCCGAACCGATGCTGGTGTCGTGCTGCGGCTGTTGAGGTGCGTTCATGATGGAGCCTCCTGTGTACGAGGGAGCACCTTAGGCGGCGCGCTGTCCGGGGGCCATCGGACGGCGCCGGCGTCGCGTGTCGGACATCGCGAACGCGCGCGTCGGTGCTGCACGACAATGCCGTCCTTCGCGCCCTTGCTGCCTTGCCGTCGCACCGATGATCGTCGCCACCGCCGGACACGTCGACCACGGCAAGACGCGCCTGGTGCATGCGCTCACCGGCACCGACACCGATCGCCTGCCCGACGAACAGCGCCGCGGCATGACGATCGAGGCCGGCTTCGCGCACGCCGATCTGGGCGTCGCCGGCGAGCCCGTCGGCTTTGTCGACGTGCCGGGCCACGAGCGCTTCATCCGCAACATGCTGGCCGGCGTCGCGGCGGTCGACGCGGCGCTCGTAGTCGTCGCCGCCGACGACGGGCCGATGCCGCAGACGCGCGAGCACGTCGCCGTGCTCGACCTGCTCGGCGTCGCGCACGGCCTCGTCGTCGTGACGAAGACGGACCGCGTCGACGCGGCGCGCGTCGAGCGCGTCGCCGCCGAGGCCGCCGCGCTCGTCGCCGGCACGTCGCTCGCCGGCGCGCCGATGCTGCGCGTGTCGACGCTGACGGGCGACGGCATTGCGGCGCTGCGCGAGCGGCTGGCGCAACTGCAGCGCCGGCTGCCGCTGCGCGCGGCGCAGGGTCGCTTCCGCCTCGCCGTCGACCGCGTCTTCACGCGCGCGGGCGCCGGCCTCGTCGTCACCGGCGCCGTGCTGTCGGGCACGGCGCGCGTCGGCGATGCGCTCGTCGTGTCGCCCGCCGGCGCACCGCTGCGTTTGCGCGGCATCCAGCGCCACGGCGCCGCGTCGGCCGAGGCGCGCGCCGGCCAGCGCTGCGCGCTCAACCTCGCCGCGGCCGGCGGCGAGCGCGCCGCCGTCGAGCGCGGCGACTGGATCGTCGCGCCGGCGGCGCACGCGCCGACGCAGCGCCTCGACGTCGAGCTGCGCCTGCTCGCCGATCTGCCGAAGGCGCTGGCCGCCGGCACGCTGCTGCACCTGCACCTCGGCGCGGCGACGCGCGGCGCGCGCGTCACGCCGCTGACCGTGCGCCGGCTCGAGCCGGGCGCGCGCGGCGTCGCCCAGCTCGCGCTCGACGCACCGGTTGCCGCGCTGCACGGCGACCGTTTCGTGTTGCGCGACCCGGCCGCGCAGCGCATCGTCGGCGGCGGGCGCGTGGTCGATCCCTTCGCGCCCGCACGCGGCCGCGCGCGGCCGGAGCGGCTCGCCGACCTCGACGCGCTCGCCAGCGGCGACGCGGCCGATGCCGCGGTGCGCCTGCTGCGTGCGCATCCCGAGGGCCTGGACTGGCCCGGCTTCGTGCTGGCACGCAACCTCGACGACGCGGCGGCCGACGCCGTCGTGGCCGCGCTGCCGCCGGTGCAGCGCGTGGCGCACGGCGGCGAGCTGCGGCTCGTCGACGCGGCGCACTGGCAGGCGCTGCGCGAGCGCCTCGACGCCGCGCTTGCCGCCTGGCACGCCGCGCACGCCGACAGCCTCGGCCTCGGCGAAGCAGCGCTCCTCGCTGCGGCGGGCGTCACGCGCGCCGACGCGCCGCTGGCGCGCGCCGCGCTGCGCCAACGCATCGACGCCGGCGCCGTGGTGCGCGACGGCTTCGTGCTGCGCCTCGCGCACCACGAGGCGCGGCTCGCCGACGAAGACGCCGCGCGGCTCGCCCAGCTGCGCCGCGTGCTCGCGCCCTACGGCCTGCGCCCGCCGGCAGTCGGCGAGATCGCGCCGCTGCTCGCGCTCGACCTGCCGACGACGGCCGCCTTCGTGCACCGCGCGGCGCAGCTCGGCCATCTGGTGCAGATCGCCAAGAACCGCGTCTTTCTGCCCGAGACGATCGAGGGCCTGGTGCAGGCGGCGCGCGACACCGCAGCCGCCGCGCCCGACGGCCGCTTCGACGCGGCGAGCTTTCGCGATCGCTCGGGCATCGGCCGCAATCTGTCGATCCAGGTGCTCGAGTTCTTCGACCGCGCCGGCATCACGCGCTTTACCGGTGGGCGGCGGACGATGGCCCTCGGCGGCGAACGAAGCTGACGGGCCGCCGCGCCGGGCCGCCCCAAGCAAGGCCCGACCCGCTCGGCGGGTCGCTCGCCGTACCCGGCGAGCGGGGTGCCGTCATCACCGCCAGTCGTCGACCTTCACCGTCTTGGCGCGCGCGAAGTTGCCGCCGACCATCTTCCACGCCGACTGCGTCTCGCCGCCCATCACGACGACGCTGATGTCCTCGGCGCGGTACTTGCGCACCATGGCGTCGGGCGGCGCCGCGAGCACGCTCGCCCACGGCTCGACGCCGGCCACCGCGTGCGGCTTGACCAGCGTCTGCGTCCACGGGTCGTCCCAGTACTCGCGCGCCGTCACCTGGGCGTTGGCGGCCAGCCAGTCGATGAGCTGCTGCTTCTTGCCGAAGCCGCGCTCGACGAAGCCGCGCGCCACGCTCGGGTCGAGCAGCACGATCGGCGGGCTGTACGGCTCGCACGCCGCCAGGCAGTGGCGGAAACGCTGCTCCCAGGTGTCGCGCGGGCCGTAGCCGCTGATCGTGTACCAGCCGCCGAGGAACACGGTGACGGTGCTGTCCTCCGCCTTCCAGCCGTGTTGCACGTGCAGCGGCTCCCAGGGGCTGCGCTCCTCGTTCTCGGCCCACACGCAGGCGTAGTTGTAGGCGTTGCCGATCGAGCCCATGTAGGTGTCGCCGACGACGGAGCCGCCCTGCAGGTTCTGGCTCAGCAGCGCATGGGCGCGCCCGATCGTCACGTTGGCGTGGCTGTAGGGGCCCATCGCGCCGATGCCGCTGTTCAAGCCGATCTGCTGGCGGATCGGACCGTTGACGATCGTCGGCGCCGACCACGACGTGGTGCTGCTCTGGCGCGCCGTCATGCCGCTGGCCGCCAGCGCGAGGATCACGGGCAGATACTCCGGCCGCGCCCCCGCCATCACGGCATTGACGGCGACCTTCTCGACCGTGAACTCCCAGAACTCGCGATAGTTTGTCGGCCGCAGCCGGCCGACGATCTCGTCGGGCTTGCGGCTCGTGCCGGCGAGCATCGCGGCGACGCGCTCCTCGGTGGGCAGCACGATCGGCATGTAGTCGGTCCAGCGCTCGCGCTCGAAGCGCTCGTGCAGCGCGGCCTCGGTGGCCGGCTCGAGCAGGCGCGGCGTGTTGCGCTCGAACGAGACGCCGGCGAGATCCTCTTCCGTGAGCGGGCCGGTCAGACCTTCGATCACCTCCTGGATGAACGGGCGCTTGCTGACGGGATCGGTGCCGTCGACATATGCGCGCAGTTGTTGCGGCGACACGCCGACCACCGGCTGCGGCACGAAGGCCTGGCGCAGCGTGGGCGTGCCGTTGACGCGCGCCGCATTGCGCGCGAGACGTGCGAAGACGTGGGTGTGGACGGCGACGGCGGGAACCCCGTCGGCCTCGACAGCCATTGCGAGCCCGGCGACCGTCGGGCAGCAAGTGCTTCAGAGGCCGACGGCGAAGACGGCGGCGTCGGCTTCCTCGACGATCTTCGCGCGCATCACCGGGTCGTCGACCCAGCTCTCGCGTGGCTTGACGATCTCGGTGCGCACGCTCGGCATGTGTTCGGCGAACCAGGCCTGCAGCTGCTGCATGAACACCTCGGAGTTGTCGAACAGGCAGTCGACGAGGTGGATCAGCTTGCCTTCGAGCGTGGGCAGGCGCGGCGCGAGCCGCTTGCCGGTGACCTTGGGCGGATAGCCGCGCGGGTCGTGGACGGTGAGCAGGGACGACATGGCAACTCCGGGGGTGTCGTGCGGGGAAGGGTGGATCAGGCGGCGAGCCAGGGCTCGCCTTCGAGATGGCGGTGCGCCGTCGCCGCGGCGGCCTCGCCGTCGGCTCTGGCGTCGGCCGCCTGGCCACTGGTGCCGGCTCGTGCGCAGCCGGCGGCCAGCAGACCGGGCACGGCGCTGCGCAGTGCGGCGTCGACGACGATGCGCGCCTCGCTGTCGAGCGGCGCGACGCCGGCGACGATTTCGGTGGCGGGCACGAGGCCGGCGTAGACGAACACGCCGTCGACGGCGATCTCGCGTGCGGTGCCGTCCGGGCCGGCGACGCGCACTGCGTGCACGGCCTCGTCGCCGACGATCGCCTGCAGCGTCGTGGCGAGGTGCACCGTGATCCTCGGCTGCGCCGCGACGCGCTCTTGCCACGACGCACGCGCGCGCAGCGCCGCGCCGCGCACCAGCAGGTGCACCTGCGACGCGTGCAGCGCGAGCGTCAATGCCTCCTGGCAGGCGGCGTCGCCGCCGCCGACCACGGCGACCGGCTTGCCGCGCAGCAGCGGCGCGTCGCAGCTCGCGCAGTGGCTGACGCCGCGGCCGGCGAACTCGGCCTCGCCCGGCACGCCGAGCGTGCGCAGCCGCGCGCCCGGTGCCAGCACGACGCAGCGCGCGCGCAGCGCGTCGCTCGCGCCGCGCACGATCCAGCGCTCGCCGTCGCGCTCGAGCGCCGTCGCCGTCTCGGGCAGTAGTTGCGCGCCGGCGTCCATCGCGTCGTCCTGCGTCATCGGCAGCAGGTCGTAGCCGGGCGTGCCGTCGGGATGCTCGGGCAGGCCCTCGATCGATTCAATGGAAAGCAGCAGACCGCCGGCGACGTCGCCGGTGAACGCGGCGCAGGAATGGCCGGCGCGCGCGGCATGCAGCGCGGCGGTGAGCGCGGCCAGGCCGCCGCCGACGACGGCAATGTCGACGTCAATCAAGCTTGATCCCCGCCTTCTTGACGACGCCCTGCCACTTCTCGATCTCGCTGCGGATCAGGGCGTTGTATTCGTCGGGCGTCGAGCCGACAGGCTCCATGCCGAGCGACACCATGCGCTGCGTCAGCTCGGGCGACTTGACGCCCTGCGCGATGTCGGCGCCCATCTTTGCGAGCAGCTCGCGCGGCACGCCGGCCGGCGCGATCACGCCGATGATGCTCATCGCCGAGAAGCCGGGCACGGCCTCGGCGATCAGCGGGATCTCGGGGCTGGTGGCCGAGCGCCTGGGGCTGGCCAGCGCCAGCACCTTGAGCCGACCGTCCTTGACGAAAGGCTGCGCCGAGAACAGCACATCGAACAGCAGCGGCACGCGGCCGCCGATCACGTCCTGCTGCGCCGGCGCGCTGCCCTTGTACGGCACGTGCACCATGTCGAGCCCGGCCAGGTGGTTGAGCATCTCGCCGGCAAGGTGCGTGCCGGTGCCCACGCCCGGCGTCGCGTAGCTCACCTTGCTCGGATTCTTCTTCGTGTAGGCGATCAGCTCGGCGACGCTGTTGAAGGGCTGCGACGGGTGCGCGAACAGCCCGAAGTGCGACAGCGCGAGTTGCGAGACGCCGGTCAGGTCCTTCGTCGTGTCGTAGGGCAGGTTGGGGTGCAGGCTCGGATTGATCATGTGCGCGCTGATCGCCATGCCGAGCGTGTAGCCGTCGGGCGCCGAACGCGCGACGAACTGCGTGCCCACCGTCGTGCCGCCGCCGGGCTTGTAGTCGATGACGACGGGCTGCTTCCACACGCCCTGCATCTTCTCGGCGAGCAGCCGGGCGACGATGTCAGTCGGCCCGCCGGGCGCGAACGGCACGATCAGCTTGACGGGTTTGCTCGGCCAGGCGGTGACCGGCTCGGCGCCGCCTTGGCCCAGCGCCGCCAGCGGGGCGGCGGCGAGCAGCGCGGCGAGGGCGAGGCGGCGGCGCAGAGGTGCGGGGTTCGGCTTCATGCAGGCGCTCCCAGGGTCGGTTTGCGGGACGAGGACTTGGCGGCGCGCCGCGCGCGCGCGGCGGGTGGCGCATCGGCCGGCGACGGCGCGGCCGTCGACGCATGCTGCGCCGTCAGCGCCGTGCCGGCGACGCCGCCGATGTCGCGCGCCAGCGCGTCGGCGGCGCGCAGCAGACGCGGCAGCACGTAGGACTCGAGCCGCTGCTGCGGCATCAGGAAGGCCGGGCCGCCGCAGTTGAAGCTGACGACCTGGCCGCCGGGCGTGCGCACCGGCACGGCGATGGCGTTGATGTTGGCGTGCCACTCGCCGATCGACTCGGCATAGCCGTTGCGGATCGCCGCGGCGAGTGCCGCGTCGAGCGCGCGCCCGGTGCGGCCGCGCGTGCCGGGCGCGTGCGCCAGCACGGCCGCGCGCGTGGCCGCGTCGACGCCCGCCAGCCAGGCGCGGCCGAGCGCCGAGGTGTAGAGCGACATGCGCGTGCCGACGTCGGAGCCGAGCAGCGCCACCGCCGAGCGCGAGCGGCCGGCCTCGACGACGAGCATGTCGTCGGCGTCGCGCACGCCGAGAAAGGCGCTGGCGTTGCACTCCTCGGCGAGCCGCACGACGTGCGGACGCGCATGGTGGCGCACGTCGATCGCGCCGAGGAAGGCCTCGGCCAGCCGCACGACGCCGGCGCCGAGTTCGTAGCCCGCGCCCTGCGTCGCGGGGCGCAGGTGGCCGAGCGCGATCAGCGTGGCGATGAGGCGCGACACGGTGGGCTTGGGGATGCCGGTCAACCGCGCGACCTCGGCGTTGCCGAGGGGGCGGCGCGCGGCGGCGTAGCAGTCGAGCACCTCGAAGCCGCGTGCGAGGGCGCGCACCGCATCTGCATCGTCGCTCGAACGGGGTCGGGCCATGCGGGCAATATAGCAAAATCTGGAATCGAATTTCGAAATCCGCAGTGCCGCGGCGGCACAATGGGTGCGTGACGCCCGCCTTCCCGACGCCCGCCGTCCCCCGCGCCGCTTCGACGACGATCGTGCTGCGCGACGGCGCCGTCGGCGTCGAGGTGCTGATGGTGCGGCGCTCGACGGGATCGGGCTTCCTGCCCGGTGCCTACGTGTTCCCGGGCGGCACCGTCGAGCCGCACGACGCCGGGCACGAGGGCGCGTCGCGCCCCGTGGCCGTCGACGGCTGGGGCGACGATCGCGCCGATGCAGCACATGCCGTTGCGGCGCTGCGCGAGTGCTTCGAGGAATGCGGGCTGTGGCTCGGCGCCGGCGCGCGCACGCCGCCGCGCGATGCGCTGGCCGCCGCGCGGCGCCGGCTGTGCGCGCGCGAAGCCACGCTCGCCGCGCTGGCACGCGAGATCGGCCTGCCGCTCGCGCTCGACGCCGTGCTGCCGTGGGCGCACTGGGTCACGCCGATCGACGCGCCCAGGCGCTTCGACACGCGCTTCTACGTCGCCGTGGCGCCGCCCGGCCAGCACGCCAGCGCCGACGGCCACGAGGCGACGGCGCTCGCCTGGGTCGCGCCGGCGACGGCGCTCACGCCGCAGTGGCTCGGCGAGACGCCGCTCGCCGCGGCGACGCGCGCCACGCTGCAGGCGCTGGCGGCGCATGCGCGCGTCGACTCGGTGCTCGCCGAGGCGCGCGCGCGCCGCGCCATCGTCGCCATGCATCCGCGCATCGCGCGCACGCGCGACGACGAGCGCATCGTCGTGCTGCCGCACGAGCCGGCGTGGATCGACGCGATGCGCAGCGACCCGCACGGCCGCGGCCGCGCGCGCGCCAGCCTCGACGCCGGCCACTGCGTCGAGCTCGGGCCGACGGTGCGTCGAATCACGGCGCCCAACGCGAGCCCGATGACGGGCCCCGGCACCAACACCTACCTGGTCGGGCGCGACGGCCGCTGGGCCGTCGTCGACCCGGGGCCGGCGACGACGGCGCACGTCGACGCCGTGATGGCGGCGACCGACGGGCGCATCGACGCGCTGCTCGTCACGCACACGCACCACGACCATTCGCCGGCCGCCGCCGTGCTGGCGTCGCTCGCCGGCGCGCCGCGCATCGGCCTGCCGCCGCCGGCGCACACGCCGTCGCACGACACCGCGTTCGCGCCCGAGCATGCGCCGCGCGACGGCGAGCGCATCGCCATCGCCGGCTGCGAGCTCGTCGCGTGGCACACGCCGGGCCATGCGTCGAACCACGTGTGCTGGTGGCTCGACGACGAACGGCTGCTGCTCGCCGGCGACCACCTGATGCAGGGCTCGACCGTCGTCATCGACCCGCCCGACGGCGACATGGCGGCCTACCTGCGCTCGCTCGAGCGCGTGCACGACGCGCTGCCCGCCGACGCCTGGATCGCGCCGGCGCACGGCTTCGTGCTCGACGCGCCGCAACGTCGCGTCGCCGCGCTGATCGCGCACCGGCACGCGCGCGAGGGCCGGGTGATCGCGTCGCTGCGCGCGGCGCCCGTGCCCGCGTCCGAGCACGACCTCGTCGCCACGGTCTACGACGACGTGCCGAAGGCGCTGTGGCCGCTGGCGCTGCGCTCGCTGCGCGCTCACCTCGACAAGCTGCTCGCCGACGGAGTCGCGGCGACGGCGGCGGGCGAGCGCTGGACGCTGCGCTGAACGCTGGCACGTCGGCGGGCGCCGGCCGGCGGCAGCCTCGCGCTCTTGCCTACACTTCGGGGCTTCGCAACGAGGAGAGCCAACGATGAAATTCGAGACCCTGGCGGTGCACGGCGGCTACAGCCCGGACCCCGCCACCAAGGCCGTCGCGGTGCCGATCTACCAGACGACGTCCTATGCGTTCGACGACACCCAGCACGGCGCCGACCTGTTCGACCTCAAGGTGGCGGGCAACATCTACACGCGGATCATGAACCCGACCACGGCCGTGCTCGAGCAGCGCATGGCCGCGCTCGAAGGCGGCGTGGGCGCGCTCGGGCTGGCTTCGGGCATGGCGGCGATCACCTATTCGATCCAGACGATCGCCGAGGCGGGCGACAACATCGTGTCGTCGGCCACGCTTTACGGCGGCACCTACAACCTGTTCGCGCACACCTTCCCGCAGCTCGGGCTGCAGGCGCGCTTCGCCGACGCGACCAAGCCCGAGACCTTCGAGGCGCTGATCGACGAGCGCACCAAGGCGATCTTCTGCGAGTCGATCGGCAACCCGCTGGGCAACGTGACCGACTTCCAGGCGCTGGCCGACATCGCGCACCGCCACGGCGTGCCGCTGATCGTCGACAACACCGTGCCCACGCCCTACCTGTGCCGGCCGTTCGAGCACGGCGCCGACATCGTGGTGCACGCGCTCACCAAGTACCTCGGTGGGCACGGCAACTCGATCGGCGGCGTCATCGTCGACTCGGGCAAGTTTCCGTGGGCGCAGCACAAGGTGCGCTACAAGCGCCTGAACGAGCCCGACGTGAGCTACCACGGCGTCGTCTACACCGACGCGCTGGGCGAGGCGGCCTACATCGGCCGCGCGCGCGTCGTGCCGCTGCGCAACATGGGCGCGGCGCTGAGCCCGTTCAACTCGTTCCTGATCCTGCAGGGCATCGAGACGGTGGCGCTGCGCATGGACCGTATCTGCGACAACACGCTGGCCGTGGCGCAGCATCTGCGCAAGCATCCGAAAGTGAAGTGGGTCAACTACGCCGGCTTGCCCGAGCACAAGGACCACGCGCTGGTGCAGCGCTACATGGGCGGCCGCGCGTCGGGCATCCTGACCTTCGGCGTCGCCGGCGGTCTGGAAGGCGGGGCACGCTTCCAGGATGCGCTCAAGCTCGTGACGCGGCTGGTCAACATCGGCGACGCGAAGTCGCTGGCCTGCCATCCGGCCTCGACGACGCACCGCCAGCTCTCGCCCGACGAGCTTGCCAAGGCCGGCGTCACGGTCGACACGGTGCGGCTGTCGATCGGCATCGAGCACATCGACGACCTGCTCGCCGACCTCGACCAGGCGCTGGCCGCGGTGTGAGGCGGCAGGGGCGCACGAGCGACGCCCCGTAACGAAAAAGGCTCGCGAGTCGGTCGACTCGCGAGCCTTTTGGGTGTTGGTGGCGCTTCAGGGACTCGAACCCCGGACCTGCGGATTATGATTCCGTCGCTCTAACCGACTGAGCTAAAGCGCCTGAGCCGCGAATTATATCTGCGCGCCGCGCGGCGCCCGGGGTGCCAAGCGGCGACGATAGGGCGGCCTCGGTCCCTCTCATCCAGCTCCCCTTCGATGTTCAGCTTCTTCAAGCGCAAGGCCGCGGTTGCGCCGCCTCCGAGCGAGCCGACCATTCCGCCGGCCGAGGTCTCGGCTCCCCCCGCCGCAGCACCGGTGCCCCCCGAAGCAGTGCCGGCGCCTGTTGCCGCAGCGTCGGCGCCCGTCACCGAGCCGCCGAGCCCCGATGAAGCCGTACCCGAGGCGCCGCCGCCCGGGCGCACCGGCTGGCTCGCCCGCCTGCGCCACGGCCTGCGCAAGACAGGGTCGAGCATCGCCGGCGTGTTCGGACCCGGCGTCAAGATCGACGATGCGCTGTACGACGAGCTCGAGGCGGCGCTGCTGATGGCCGACACCGGCACGCGCGCGGCAGGTGAACTGCTCGCCGACCTGAAGCGCCGCGTGCGCGAGGCGCGCGCGGCCGACCCGGCGGCGGTGCGCGCGCTGCTCGCCGACGTGCTCGCCGAGCTGCTCGCGCCGCTCGAGCGGCCGCTGCGCATCGGCGAGCACACGCCGACCGTCGTCATGGTTGTCGGCGTCAACGGCGCTGGCAAGACGACGACGATCGGCAAGCTGACGCGCCACCTCGCGCACGCCAACTGCAAGGTGCTGCTCGCCGCGGCCGACACCTTCCGCGCCGCGGCGCGCGAGCAGCTGCACGTGTGGGCCGATCGCAACCGCGTCGACATCGTCAGCCAGGAAGGCGGCGACCCGGCCGCCGTCACGTTCGATGCGGTGCGCGCCGGCGCGGCGCGCGGCTGCGACGTCGTCATCGCCGACACCGCCGGGCGCCTGCCGACGCAGCTGCACCTGATGGAGGAGCTCAAGAAGATCCGCCGCACGATCGCCAAGGCGCAGGACGGCGCGCCGCACGAAGTGCTGCTCGTCGTCGACGGCAACACGGGGCAGAACGCACTGGCGCAGGTGAAAGCCTTCGACGACGCATTGCAGCTCACCGGCCTGATCGTCACCAAGCTCGACGGCACGGCCAAGGGCGGTGTGCTGGCGGCGATCGCGCTGTGGGCGCGCGAGCGCGCCGCGGGCGCGGTACCGGTCTACTTCATCGGCGTCGGCGAGAAGCTCGAGGACTTGCAGACCTTCAGCGCGCGCGAGTTCGCGCAGGCGCTGCTCGAGTAGCGCGGCCCGCCGCTCAGCGCGGCGGCGTCGGCGCGGCGACGGGCGCCACGGCGAGCGGCACGCGCCCCGATTCGAGGTTGTCGAACCAGGTTGACGGCGGCGGCTCGCGCAGCGCCTCGGGCTCGGCGGCGGCGCCCGGTTCCGCGGTGGCAGCCAGCGCCGCGTCGTGCGGCAGGATCGCGGCGCGCGCCTGCGCCGGTGTCGGCAGCGCGTGCTCGGTCCATACGTGCAGCGGGATGCCCGCGCCCTGCAGCACGCGGCGGATGCGCGCCAGCCGCTTGAGCGCGCGCGGGCTGCTCTGGTCGTCGGGCGGGCGCACGTCGACGACGGCGACGACTTGCGACGCCTCGTCGCACACGACGAGGTCGGCGCACAGCTGGCCGACGCGATGCAGCCACTCGCTGTACGAGTGGCGCGTCGGCACCTTCAGAAAGCGCGCCAGCGGCACCTGCGCGAGGATCATGTGGCCGGGCAGCGCGCGCATCAGCACGGCCATCGCCTGCAGCTCCTGCGACGTGAGGATGCGCGTGGCCTGCGGCTGCCAGGCGGCCAGCGTGTCGAGCGCGTCGCGCGCGCCGCGCGGCGCGTCGGCGGGCCGCGCGACGGCGCGTCCGCGCCCGCGCAACATCACCCAAGCGGCCAGCACCGCAGCCAGCACGGCGCCGCCGGCGCCCATCCACAGCGCATTCATCGTCGTTGCCTCGCCTCCTAGCGCGGCAGGCCCATGCCGCCCGGGCCGCCCATGCCGCCCATGCGTTTCATCATCTTGGCCAGCGCGCCGCCCTTCATCTTCTTCATCATGCCCTGCATCTGCTCGAACTGGTTGAGCAGGCGGTTCACGTCCTGCACCTGCACGCCGGCGCCGGCGGCGATGCGGCGCTTTCGGCTGGCCTTGATCAGCTCGGGCTTGCGGCGCTCGCTGGGCGTCATCGAGCAAATGATGCCCTCCATGCGGCGCACCTCGCGCTCGGCGCGGTCCATCTCGGCGGCGCCGAGGTTGCCGGCTTTGGCGGTGAGCTGGCTCGGCAGCTTGTCGATCAGGCCCGACAGGCCGCCCATCTTCTTCATCTGCGAGATCTGGGCGCGGAAGTCGTCGAGGTCGAAGGCGTTGCCCGACTTGACCTTGTCGGCCAGCTTCTGCGCCGCCTGCAGGTCGACGCCCTTCTGAACCTCCTCGACCAGCGCGACGATATCGCCCATGCCGAGCACGCGGCCGGCGTGGCGTTGCGCGTCGAAAACCTCGAGTCCGTCGATCTTCTCGCTGACTCCGGCGAACTTGATCGGCGCGCCGGTCACCTGCCGCACCGACAGCGCGGCGCCGCCGCGCGCGTCGCCGTCGAGCTTGGTCAGCACGATGCCGGTGAGCGGCAGCGCGTCCTTGAACGCCCTGGCCGTGTTGACGGCGTCCTGGCCTTGCATCGCGTCGACGACGAACAGCGTCTCGGCGGGCTTGAGCGCGGCATGCAGCTCGCGGATCTCGGCCATCAGCGCCTCGTCGATCGCGAGGCGCCCGGCGGTGTCGACGAGCAGCACGTCGAAGTAGTGACGCCGCGCGTGGTCGAGCGCGGCGCGCGCGATCGCCAGCGGCTGCTGGCCCGGCTCCGACGGGAACCATTCGGCGCCGGCCTGCTTCGTCACCGTCTTGAGCTGCTCGATGGCGGCCGGCCGGTAGACGTCGGCCGAGACGGTCAGCACCTTCTTCTTGCGCTTCTCGATCAGGTGCTTGGCGAGCTTGGCCGTCGTCGTCGTCTTGCCGGCACCCTGCAGGCCGGCCATCAGCACGACGGCGGGCGGCTGCACCGCGAGGTTGATGTCGGAGACGGCGCTCTTCAACGCGCCGCTCGCGTCGACCTCGCCCATCGTCGCGGCGAGCTCGCGCTGCACGATGCCCACCAGCGCCTGGCCCGGCGTCAGCGAACCCGCGACCTCGGCGCCGAGCGCCTTTTCCTTGACGCGCGCGACGAAGTCGCGCACCACGGGCAGCGCGACGTCGGCCTCGAGCAGCGCCATGCGCACCTCGCGCAGCATGTCCTGCACGTTCGACTCGGTGATGCGCGCCTGGCCGCGCATCGTCTTGACGAGGCGCGACAGCCGTTCGGTCAGGGAGGAGGCCATGGGGCGGGACGCGACGCTCGGCGAGCGCCGGGCGCGAATTACACTGTGGCGACGATTCTATCGTTCGCCTCTCGTGCGAACGTCTCGTCGCTGCGTCGACTGCAATGAATGGTTACCTGAAGCTGATGCCCGGCGCGCTGGCGGTGCTCGCCTACGCGCTGGCGGCGCTGCGCCTGGACGACACGCAGCGCTGGCCGCGCAGCGCGCTCGTCGCGGGCTGGCTCGCGCACGCGGTGTCGATCGTCGTCGACGTCGCCGGCTGGGGCAGCGGCATCGACGGCGCGCGCTTCGGCTTCGCGCCGGCGCTGTCGGCGACCGTGTGGCTGGTGATCGGCGTCTATGCCGTCGAGAGCCGCTTCGTGCCGCTGCCGCACGTGCGGCGCACGCTGGCGCTGCTCGGCGGCGCCGTCGTCGCGCTGGCGGCCGCGTTCCCGGGCGAGTTCCGCCCCAACACGGCCACGCCGTGGGCGCCGCTGCACTGGATCATCGGCATCGCGTCGTACGGCCTGTTCGGCGCCGCGGTGTTGCATGCGGTGCTGCTCAGCGCCACCGACCGGCGCCTGCGCCAGCACGCGGGCGCACCGGCGTCGCCGGTGCCCTCGGGCATGCCGCTGCTGCGGCTCGAGCGGCTGACGTTCCGCTTCGTCGGCGCCGGCTTCGCCGTGCTGTCGATCGCCATCGTGCTCGGCTGGACGGCGACCGACACCTGGCGCTGGGACCACAAGACGGTGTTCTCGATCCTCGGCTGGCTCGTCTTCGCCGGCCTGATGGCCGGGCGCCGTTTCTTCGGCTGGCGCGGCCGGCGCGCGACACGCTGGGTCTACGCCGGCGCGGTGCTGCTGCTGCTGGCCTACGTCGGCTCGCACTTCGTGCTCGAGGTGCTGCTGCACCGCGCGGGGCCTGCATGAAGTATCTGGTCATCGTGCTCGTCGTCGCCGTGCTGCTGTGGCTGGCGCGCAGCGGCCGGCGGCGCGTCGAGCGCAACACGTCGTCGCGAGGCCGCGCGGACGCCGGCACCGAGCCGATGGTGCGCTGCGCGCACTGCGGCCTGCACCTGCCGCGCGGCGACGCGCTGGCCGTCGAAGGCGACTGGTATTGCGACGAGGCGCACCGCGCCGCGCACGCGCGCGCCAGGGACGCCGCACGTTGAGCACGCCGCCGCGCCCGCCGCAGCAGCGCCGCGGGGGCGGGCGGCGCGACGCTGCGTCGGACAGCGCCGTGCCGCCGGTCGAATCGTGGTTCGGCGCACTCGGCGTCGGCGGCGACACGCAGCTGCACGACGAAGCCTGGTCCGACGACGCCGACTCGCGCTTCGCGGGGGGCGGCTGGCCGGCCGCCGCGCCGGCCGATGATTCGCGCTTCTTGTCGCGCGAGGCGCGGCGCATCGTCGGCTCCGGTACGACGGCGTTCCAGCGCATCTACGGCGCCTATCTCGGCGCACGCGCGGCGCTTGCCGCCATGCTGCTGGGCGCACTCGTCGCGGGCGTCGCATTCGGCCTGCGCCCGCCGCTGGATGTCGTCGCCGTCTGCGTGGCCTACGGGGCGTTGGCCATCGCATGGTGGAGCGTGCCGCGGCTGCGCCGGGCGGTGCCGGCGCCGCTGACGCGCCTGCGTCGCCGCGAAGCGCTGGCGACGATCGGTGTCGACCTCGTCGCCTTCACTCTGCTGCACCTGCTGTCGCCGTCGGTGGGGTTGAACTTCGCTGCGCTGCTCGTGCTGCCGGTGCTGATGGCCGGCGTGCTGACGCAGCGCCGGCCGGCGCTGGCGACGGCCGCCGGCGTCACCCTGATGCTGCTGGCGTCGGCATGGAGGGACGTGCTCGCCGGCGGCGATCCGGCCGTGCAGCTGTTGCAGGCAGGACTCGCCGGAGCCGGCTTCTTCGTCATTACGCTGCTCGCCGGCGAGCTGTCCGGGCGGCTGGCGCGCGAAGAGTTCGCCGCGCGCGGCGGCATGGAGCTGGCACGCCAGCAGGCGCAGCTCAGCCGCTTGGTGATCGAGGAGATGCAGGAAGGCGTGCTCGTCGTCGACCGCAAGGGCCGCGTGCGCGCCGCCAACCCGGCGGCGCGCAGCCTGCTCGCGCCCAGCGGCTCGGCGCGCGCTGCGCCGTTCCAGCTGCGCGGCGTCGAGCCATGGGAGCCGCTGGTGCAGGCCGTGGAGACGGCGTTCGCCGAGGGCGCCTGGCCCGAGGCCGGCCGGCCGATCACGCTGCGTTTCTCGCCGGGGCTGGTGCGCACGCTGCTGTTGCGCGTGCGCTTCACGCGCCGCCGCGGGCCCGAAGCCACCGAGGAGCTTTGCGTGTTGTTCATCGAGGACGTGCGCGCCGTCGAGGCGCGCACGCGCCAGGAGAAGCTGGCCGCGATGGGCCGCGTGTCGGCCGGCATCGCGCACGAGATCCGCAATCCGCTGGCGGCGATCGCGCAGGCCAACGCGCTGCTCGCCGAAGATGCCGACACGGCGGGCCAGCGTCAGCTGACGCAGCTCGTCAGCGACAACGTCGAGCGGCTCAAGCGGATCGTCGACGACGTGATGGAGGTCGCGCCGGGCGCCGCGCCGCCGCTCGTCAGCATCGATGCGACGGCGCAGGTGGGCGCGATCTGCGCCGAATGGCTGCGCACCGCCAAGCTGCCGATCGGCGACGCCGGTCCGCTGCGCGTCGAGCTGCCGGCCGATGCACTGGGCGTGCTGTTCGACGCGGAGCACCTGCGCCGCGTGCTCGTCAACCTGCTCGACAACGCGCTGCGCCACGGCGGGGGCGGCGGCGGCTCGATCGCGGTGCGGCTGGCGGCGCGCGACGAGCTCCACGCCGTGTTGACGGTGGCGAGCGCAGGCGCGCCGATCGCCCCCGACGTCGAGCGTTTCCTGTTCGAGCCGTTCTTCTCGACGCGCAGTCGCGGCACCGGCCTCGGCCTGTATATTTGCCGCGAGCTGTGCGAACGCTATGGCGCGAGCATCGACTACCGCGCGCGGGCCGTCACCGAGCCGCTGCCCAACGAGTTCGTCGCGGTGCTGCTGCGCGATCGCGACCCGACGTTCCGCGCCGCCGAGTCGCGCTCCCTGTTCGCCTCATGACATCGCCGTCCCACTTCAGCCTGCTCGTCGTCGACGACGAGCCCGACCTGCGCACGCTCTACGAGCTGACGCTGCTGCGCGAGGGCTACGACATCGAGACCGCCGGCTCGGTCGAGGAGGCGCTGCTGCACCTCAAGGACCGCACGTTCAGCGCCGTCATCACCGACATGCGGCTGCCCGACGGCAGCGGCCTGGACGTGCTGCGCCGCCTCGAGGACGACGGCCGGCGCGAGAAGGCGATCGTCATCACGGCCTACGGCTCGGCCGAGAACGCCGTCGAGGCGCTCAAGGCCGGCGCCTACGACTACCTGACCAAGCCCGTCGACCTGAAGCAGTTCCGCGCCGTCGTCGCGTCGGCGATCGGGCGTGCGCCGCCGGCGCCGCCTTCCGTCAATCCTGCCGCGCTGTCGTCGCAGGCCGCGTCGCGCGCAGCGCGCCGCACCGCGCCGCGCGCGTCGACCGACGACGCGCAGGCCGACACGCCGGCGTCGCCAGGCAGCGCCGCGCTGGCGCGGCTGGCCGGCACGTCGACGGCGATGCAGCAGGTG
Source organism: Burkholderiaceae bacterium (assembly GCA_048500255.1). GTDB lineage: Bacteria > Pseudomonadota > Gammaproteobacteria > Burkholderiales > Burkholderiaceae_C > JAMHWF01. Next base: position 240,514 of record JASNYH010000003.1, read on the forward strand.
CGCGCGCTGGTCGAGAAGGTGGCGCGCAGCATGGCGCCGGTGCTCGTCAGCGGCGAGTCGGGCACCGGCAAGGAGCTCGTCGCGCGCGCCATCCACGAGGTGAGCGCGCGCGCCGCGCAGCCCTTCATCGCCGTCAACTGCAGCGCCATTCCCGAGCAACTGCTCGAGGCCGAGTTCTTCGGCTACCGCAAGGGCGCGTTCACCGGCGCCAACGAGGACCGCGGCGGCTTCTTCCAGGCCGCGCAGGGGGGCACGCTGTTCCTTGACGAGATCGGCGACCTGCCGCTGTCGATGCAGAGCAAGCTGCTGCGCGCCATCCAGGAGCGCTCGGTCCGCCCGGTCGGCGCGGTCGCCGAGCAGCCGGTCAACGTGCGCATCCTCAGCGCCACGCACAAGGACCTCGGCGCCGAGGTGCTCGCCAACACCTTCCGGCAGGACCTCTACTACCGGCTCAACGTGATCCAGATCCGCGTGCCGCCGCTGCGCGAGCGGCTCGAGGACCTGCCGGCGATCTGCGAGCGCGTGCTCGACCGCATCGCCGCCGACGCGGGCGTGTCGCCCGCGCCGCGCCTGACGCGCGTCGCGCTCGCGCAGCTGGCGCGCTATCCCTTCCCCGGCAACGTGCGCGAGCTCGAGAACCTGCTGCACCGCGCCGTCGCGCTGACCGGCTCCGACACGATCGACGTCGCCGACCTCGGCATGCCCGAGTCGGAGTTCGGCGACGGCGCACCGCCGCCGTTCGACGAGCAGCCGGCGGAGGACGGGCCGGCGCCGGCGGCGCTGCCGGTCGAGCGCGCCGAGGCGCCGTTGCCGAACGACCTCGCGCGCCACCTCGACGACGTCGAGCGCGACATCCTCGTGCGCGCGCTGTCGCGACACCGCTTCAACCGCACGGCCGCCGGCGCCAGCCTCGGCTTGTCGCTGCGCCAGATGCGCTACCGCATGGCGCGCCTGGGCGTGCACGTTGCCGACCATGCGCTCGCCGGCGACGGCGACGCCACCGCCGGCGACGACGACGACCCCGGCGCACGATGACGCTGCGCGCCGCGCCCGAGGCCTGGCGCGACGGCTGGTGGTCGCGCGCGCGCGCCGTGCCGTCGCCCAACTTCGGGCCGCGGCCGCCGGGCGAGCGCATCGAGCTGGCGCTGATCCACTCGGTCAGCCTGCCGCCGGGCGTCTACGGCGGCGACGCGATCGAGCGCCTGTTCACCAACACGCTCGACTGGGATGCGCATCCCTATTTCGACGCGATCCGCGGCCTCGAGGTGTCGGCGCACTTCGTGATCCGCCGCGGCGGCGCGCTGCTGCAGTTCGTGTCGTGCGACGACCGCGCCTGGCACGCCGGCGTGTCGAGCTGGTGCGGGCGCGGCGACTGCAACGACTACTCCGTCGGCATCGAACTCGAGGGCCTCGAGGGCGAGCGCTTCGAGCCGGCGCAATACGCGGCGCTCGTCGCGCTGCTGCGCGAACTCGCCGCGCGCTATCCGATCCGCGCCGTGGCGGGGCACGAGCACGTCGCGCCCGGGCGAAAGCTCGACCCGGGGCCGGGCTTCGATTGGCAACAAGTTGTATCCGGTCTGCAGTGGCCGGCCGACCGCTTTCCTGCCGGTATCGCCTGAGCGCGCGGCGCCGGCCGCGGCTCGAGAGAGCGCGGCGGCGATTTGTCAATGCGGAGTTGACACGCTAGGGGTAGCGCTTGAAGCGCCCAGAGGCCCCAGATATAGTGTTCACTCGTATCGATCGAATCCGTTGCCCGACGCCTTCACGATGTCCCGTGTCACTGCGACCGCCGCTGACCACGACGTCCGGAATCCGGCTCCCGGATGTGCCGGCGCGGCGACGCCTGCGTGCCGATCGATGCGAGATCGAGAACGCGCGCCGCGGTCGAACTGACCCGCGCGCGCATCGACCGCCGTCTTCTTCCAGTCCGTACCGACCGACGACCCGTGGTGTGTCCGACCGACCGCCATCCGACCACGCATTCCGAAACGAGGGGAACCCGATGCAAGCCGTGCCCACGATCACTGCGGCCGATCCTGCGCCGCTGCGCGCCGCCGCGCCGAGCGGCAGCGCCGTGCTGTCCGCCTATCAGGGCTACCAGATCATCCGGCGCAACGGCGCCGTCGTCGCCTTCGAGCCGAACAAGATCGCCGTCGCGCTGATGAAGGCCTTCCTCGCGGTGCATGGCACGCAAGGCGCGGCGTCGGCGAGCGTGCGCGAGACGGTCGACGGCTTGACCGAGGCCGTGGTGCGCGCGCTGCTGCGCTCGCGCCCGGGCGGCGGCACCTTCCACATCGAGGACGTGCAGGATCACGTCGAGCTGGGCCTGATGCGCGGCGGCCACCACGAGGTGGCGCGCGCCTACGTGCTCTATCGCGAGCGTCGCGCGCAGGAGCGGGCGAAGCAGGCGAGGCCGGCGGCGCCGCGCGAGCCGGCGCTGACCGTGACCGACAACGGCCAGCGCCTGCCGCTCGACTTCGAGCGCCTGCGCGCGCTCGTCGAGTCGGCATGCGCCGGCCTCGGCGCCGACGTGCAGGCCGACCCGATCCTCGCCGAGACGCGCCGCAACCTCTACGACGGCGTGCCGATCGACGAGGTCTACAAGGCGGCGATCCTCGCCGCGCGCACGCTGATCGAGAAGGACCCGGGCTATGCGCGCGCCACGGCGCGCCTGCTGCTGCACACGATCCGCCGCGAGATTCTCGGTGAGGAAGTCACGCAGGCCGAGATGCAGCAGCGCTATGCCGACTACTTCCCCGGCTTCATCCAGCGCGGCGTGAAGGCCGAGCGGCTCGACGACAAGCTGCTGCAGTTCGACCTGCCGCGCCTGGGCGCCGCGCTGAAGGCCGAGCGCGACCTGCAGTTCGACTACCTCGGCCTGCAGACGCTGTACGACCGCTACTTCCTGCACGTGGACGACCAGCGCATCGAGATGCCGCAGGCGTTCTACATGCGCGTTGCGATGGGGCTGGCGCTCAACGAGCTCGACCGCGAGGCGCGCGCCATCGAGTTCTACGAAGTGCTGTCGACCTTCGACTTCATGAGCTCGACGCCGACGCTCTTCAACTCGGGCACGCAGCGCTCGCAGCTGTCGAGCTGCTACCTGACCACGGTGTCGGACGACCTCGACGGCATCTACGAGGCCCTGAAGGAGAACGCGCTGCTGTCCAAGTTCGCCGGCGGCCTGGGCAACGACTGGTCCAACGTGCGCGCGCTCGGCAGCCACATCAAGGGCACGAACGGCAAGAGCCAGGGGGTCGTGCCGTTCCTGAAGGTCGTCAACGATACGGCGGTCGCCGTCAATCAGGGCGGCAAGAGGAAGGGCGCCGTCTGCGCCTACCTCGAGACCTGGCACCTCGACCTGGAGGAGTTCCTCGAGCTGCGCAAGAACACCGGCGACGACCGCCGGCGCACGCACGACATGAACACGGCGAACTGGATCCCCGACCTGTTCATGCGCCGCGTGATGGAGAACGGCGAGTGGACGCTGTTCTCGCCGTCGACCTGCCCCGACCTGCACGACAAGGTCGGCCGCGCCTTCGAGGAGGCCTACACCGCCTATGAGCGCAAGACGCAGACGGGCGAGATCAAGCTCTACAAGCGCGTGCGCGCCACCGACCTGTGGCGCAAGATGCTGTCGATGCTGTTCGAGACCGGGCATCCCTGGATCACGTTCAAGGACGCCTGCAACGTGCGCTCGCCGCAGCAGCACGTCGGCGTCGTGCACTCGTCGAACCTGTGCACCGAGATCACGCTGAACACGAGCGAGTCGGAGATCGCCGTCTGCAACCTCGGATCGGTCAACCTGGCGCAGCACCTGAAGGACGGCGCGATCGACCACGCCAAGCTGAAGAAGACGGTCGCGACGGCGATGCGCATGCTCGACAACGTGATCGACATCAACTACTACGCCGTCAAGAAGGCGCGCCAGTCGAACCTGCGCCACCGGCCGGTGGGGCTGGGCATCATGGGATTCCAGGACGCGCTGTACGAGCTGCGCGTGCCGTATGCGTCGAACGATGCGGTCGAGTTCGCCGACCGCTCGATGGAGGCCGTCTGCTACCACGCCTACTGGGCGTCGACCGAACTGGCCGAGGAGCGCGGCCGCTATTCGAGCTACCGCGGCTCGCTGTGGGACCGCGGCGTGCTGCCGCTGGACACGCTCGACCTGCTGGCCGAGCAGCGCGGCGGATATGTCGACGTCGACCGCAGTGCCACGCTCGACTGGGACGCGCTGCGGCAGCGCATCGGCCGGCACGGCATGCGCAACTCGAACTGCGTGGCGATCGCGCCGACGGCGACGATCTCCAACATCATCGGCGTCAGCGCGTCGATCGAGCCGACCTTCGGCAACCTGTCGGTCAAGTCGAACCTGTCGGGCGAGTTCACCGTCGTCAACGAGCACCTGGTGCGCGATCTGAAGAAGCTCGGGCTCTGGGACGACGTGATGGTGATGGACCTCAAGCACTTCGACGGCTCGCTGCGCCGCATCGACCGCGTGCCCGAGGATCTGAAGGCGCTCTACGCCACGGCATTCGAGATCGAGGCGCAATGGCTCGTCGAGGCGGCCGCGCGGCGCCAGAAGTGGATCGACCAGGCCCAGTCGCTCAACATCTACATCGCCGGCGTCTCTGGCAAGAAGCTCGACGAGACCTACAAGCTCGCGTGGCAGCGCGGCCTGAAGACGACGTACTACCTGCGCACCGTCGGCGCGACGCACGCCGAGAAGTCGACGGTGAAGGCGGGGCAGATGAATGCCGTGCCGGGCGCGACGAGCGGCGCGATGCACGCGGCAGCGCCACCGATCGAAGCGGCGAGCGACATCAAGTTCTGCGCGATCGACGACCCGACGTGCGAGGCGTGTCAGTGAGCGATGCACGGCGTCGCGTCATGCGCGTTGCGATGCGTGCGTCGCGCACTGCAACGCGCATCGCGACGATGCGATGCCGCAACATCGACTGCGCGCGAATGTCAACAAGTGCTTGGTGTTTCGACACAACACTCTCATAATCCGACGCCATAGGAAGTCAGCCATGTTGGTCTGGGAAGAAGAAATCCGATCCACGACGATCCACGCCAGCGGCTTCACGCCGAGCGCCCTTCGCGATGCGAAGGAGGTGGGCTCTTCGCTTCCGACTCTGCAAGCCGTCGCCGATGCGGCCGAACCGAAAGCCGACACGACGCGGCGCGTCAACGTCGCCGAGAAGTGCATCATCAACGGTGCGACCGACGTCAACCAGCTCGTCCCGTTCAAGTACAAGTGGGCGTGGGAGAAGTACCTCGCGACCTGCGCCAACCACTGGATGCCGCAGGAAGTGAACATGTCGCGCGACATCGCGACGTGGAAGGATCCGAACGGCCTGACCGAAGACGAGCGCCGCATCGTCAAGCGCAACCTCGGCTTCTTCGTCACCGCCGACTCGCTGGCCGCCAACAACATCGTGCTGGGCACCTACCGCCACATCACGGCGCCCGAATGCCGCCAGTTCCTGCTGCGTCAGGCGTTCGAGGAAGCGATCCACACCCACGCTTACCAGTACATCGTCGAGAGCCTGGGTCTCGACGAAGGCGAGATCTTCAACGCCTACCACGAGGTGGCGTCGATCCGCGACAAGGACGAGTTCCTGATCCCGTTCATCGACGCGATCATGGATCCGGCGTTCAAGACCGGCACGTCCGAGGCCGACCAGACGCTGCTCAAGTCGCTGATCGTCTTCGCCTGCCTGATGGAAGGCCTGTTCTTCTACGTCGGCTTCACCCAGATCCTGGCGCTCGGCCGGCAGAACAAGATGACGGGCGCCGCCGAGCAGTACCAGTACATCCTGCGCGACGAGTCGATGCACTGCAACTTCGGCATCGACCTGATCAACACGATCAAGCTCGAGAACCCGCAGTTGTGGACTGCAGCGTTCAAGGCCGAGATCAAGGCGCTGTTCCAGCGCGCCGTCGACCTCGAGTACCGCTACGCCGAAGACACGATGCCGCGCGGCGTGCTGGGGCTCAACGCCTCGATGTTCAAGGGCTACCTGCGCTACATCGCCAACCGGCGCGCGGTGCAGATCGGCCTGGAGGAGCTCTTCCCGAACGAGGAAAACCCGTTCCCGTGGATGAGCGAAATGATCGACCTGAAGAAGGAGCGCAACTTCTTCGAGGCGCGCGTCATCGACTACCAGTCGGGCGGCGCGCTGTCGTGGGAGTGACGGCGCCCTGACGCGGCAGCGAAACGCGGCAGGTCATGGCACGGATCAAGATTCGCGGGACGCGCAGCGCCGACGCTCGAAGCGGCGCGCACGGCTCGCAACCGGATTCACCGCACCGGGGCGCCCCTCCTGGGCAGACCTCGGGTGGTGGATCGCTGCGCGGCATCGGCCTCGTGTCGGTGAGGCGCAGTGTCTCTTCAACTTGATCAAGGAGAAACGAAATGGCAACTGCGAAGAAAGCGGCGAAGAAGCCGGCGGCCAAGAAAGCGGCGGCGAAGAAGGCTCCGGCCAAGAAGGCGGCGGCCAAGAAGCCGGCGGCCAAGAAGGCGGCGGCCAAGAAGCCGGCGGCCAAGAAGGCGGCGGCCAAGAAGAAGGCCCCCGCGAAGAAGGCTGCGGCCAAGAAGCCGGCCGCGAAGAAGAAGCCTGCGGCCAAGAAGAAGGCCGCTGCGAAGAAGAAGCCGGCTGCCAAGAAGGCTGCGAAGAAGGCTGCGAAGAAGGCGCCTGCGAAGAAGAAGCCGGCTGCCAAGAAGAAGGCTGCGAAGAAGGCTCCTGCCAAGAAGGCCGAGAAAGCACCTGCTGCGAAGAGCGCGCCTGCCGCTGCGCCGGCCGCTCCTGCCGCGAAGACTGCCCTCAGCCCCGCGGCGGCGTGGCCCTTCCCGACGGGCGCCAAGCCCTGACGGATCGCGAGCGTCCCACAAACCCGGCTTCGGCCGGGTTTTTTGTTGGAGCCGTCGTCAGCGGCTCATCGGCTGTGTGTCGACGAATCCGTCCGCCGGCCGCAGCGGCGCTGCTGCGCCGTCGAGCATGCGCTCGAGCGCGGCGCGCGCAGCGCCCGTCGTGGCGGCTGCCGACGCTGCGCCGGCCGCTGCAGTGGCCGCTGTCGCCGCGCGGCGCCGCTCCTTGGTGGCATCGGCGACAGCCTGGCGCTGGGTGGCGAGGTCCTTCTGCAACTGCTCGATCTGGCGGCGCGCCTGCTGCGCCATCTGTTCCGAGTTCTGTCGCGCGCGGTCGAGTCGCGACAGCTGGGTCAGCAGTTCGGTGACGCGGCGGCGGTGCCACCAATGGCCGGCGCCGATCGCTGCAAGGACGACCATCGGCCACGCCAGGAACTGAACATCGAGATTCATACCGCCTCCCGCGGCGGCCGGAAACGTCCGCCGGATGTGCACCACGATAGCGCAGCAAGCCCCTGACCGTCGTGCACAACAGCACGGGAAACTCGGCATACATCTGCCGATCTGGCGAACGAGCCGGTTCCGTCACGTGTCACATCGGGCGCGGGCTCAGAGCCCGAGCGCGACGCGGTCGATCGCGTGGTTCTGGCCGCCGCGCGACGCGATCTTGAGCGCGCCGACGCGGTTGCCGAGCGCAACGCAGCGCTCGAGCGGCCAACCCTGCTCGAGACCGTAGAGCAACGCGCCGCGGAACGCGTCGCCGCAGCCCGTGGGGTCGACGATCTCGGTGGCCGCGACGCCGGGCACGTGGGTGCGCCGGCCCTGCACCCAGGTCTCGCAGCCCTCGGCGCCGAGCGTGACGACGACGCCGCGCAGCTGCGGCAGGCGCGACAATTCCTCGATGCTGCGGCCGATGCGGTCGCACAGCATGCGCGCCTCGTAGTCGTTGACGGCGACCCAGGTGGCCTGATCGACGAAGCGCTGGAGCTCGGCGCCGTCGAACATCGGCAGGCCTTGGCCCGGATCGAAGACGAAGGGGATGCGCGCCGCCGCGAGCTGTTCGGCGTGCTGCAGCATGGCGTCGCGACCGTCGGGGGCGACGATGGCGATGCCGATGTCGGCGCCAGCGGGCACGCGCGTCAGGTGCGCCGACTGCATCGCGCCCGGGTGGAAGGCGGTGATCTGGTTGTTGTCGGTGTCCGTGATGATGATGGCCTGCGCCGTGTAGCTGTCCTCGATCACGCGCACGTGCTCGGTCGCGATGCCCCAGCCGGCGAGACGCTCGACGTAGCCGGCGCCGTCGCTGCCCACCGCCGCCATCACGAGCGGCCGGCCGCCGAGGCGATGCAGCGTGTAGGCGATGTTGCCGGCGCAGCCGCCGTATTCGCGGCGCAGTGTCGGCACGAGGAACGACACGTTCAGGATGTGGACCTGCTCGGGCAGGATCTGGCTCGCGAAGCGGCCGTGGAACGTGGTGATGGTGTCGAAGGCGAGCGAGCCGCAGATCAATGCCGACATGCGTGTTCCAGAAAGGAGTGAGGGGGTGCGTGCCGCGCGTCGCGGCCGTCAGGGGTAGAAGATCTCGACGGTGTAGCCGGCGACGCGACGTCCGTCGGTCGAGAAGGCGAGCTGCAGGCTGGTCTCGCTGGCTGGCGCCAGCCTCGCCGGCGCGCGCTCGAAATCGGCGGCGGCCAGCGAGCGCCGCGCGACGAGCTCGCCATTGCCGTCGGTGAGGCTCAAGTCGACCATCGGTGTGGCCAGCGCCAGATCGCTGCGGTTGCGCAGCACGACGGTCAGGCGCAGCGCGTCGACGCCCGGCTCGGCAGCGCGCGTCAGCGAGCTGCTCTCGACGGCGATGGCGTCGATGCGGCGCAGCGGCTCGAGCGTGCAGCCGAGCCGCTCGCATGCGGTCTGCAGCAGCGGCGCGGCCTGCGGCCAGTGCGCCGCGATCGTGTCGCGTAACTGAAAGGCGGCTTGCGCCGCGAGCAACCCTGCGAGGGCCAGCACGGCGAGGCCCAGCGCGACGCGCGCGCGCGGCGACTGCCATCGCGCGCGCCGCTCGGCCTCGCGCAGGAAGGCCGGCGCAGCCGGCGCCTCGTCGGCGGCGAGGTCCGCGCCGACGGCTTCCTGCAGCGCTGCTTCGTCGGCGACGGCGTTCGCCGTGGCGGTCGCATCGTCGGCCAGCGGTTCGTGCGGGGGGCCGAAGCGCGAGACAGCATCGTCGACGACCTGCTCGGTCTCCGGCGGCGCGACCGACTCGGGGGGCGCGACGGCCTCCGGGAGCGAAGGCGGTGGCAGCTCGACGGCCGCCTCATCGGCGGTTGCCGCTGCATCGGTGGTTGCCGCCACGTCGGCCGGTGCAGCCTGTGTCGCACCTGTGTCGACGGCCGCTTCTTCGGGCGGTGCCGCCGGCGGCTCCGCCGTCGGCATTGCGGCGTCGGCCGGTTCGCCGACGGGCAGGTCGACGTCGACTGTCGTCGACGACGCCGGGACCGGCGGGTTCCACGGCGGCGGCGCTTCGCGATCGAGGTCGAACAGGCCTTCGAGCGCGTTGAAGACTTCCTTGCAGCGGCCGCAGCGGACCCAGCCTTCCGAGATCTTCAGCTGGTCCTGCACGACACGGAACACCGTGCCGCAGGCGGTGCAGCGTGTCGCCAGGCTCATCGGGTCGCGGGCAGCGCGCTCATCGGGTAATCATGCCATGCGTGCCGTCATCAGGACCCAGCCCTCGTCGCGGTCGGCCACGGCCAGCGCACACCACGGCGCATAGGCGACCTGCAGCTCGCCGGCCTGGCGCTCGAGGATGCCGGCAAGCACGAGGTCGCCGCCGGCAGCGACGTGCGACGCGAGCAGCGGCGCGAGCAGCTTCAGCGGCGTCGCGAGGATGTTGGCGAGCACCAGCGGATAGCGCCCCTGGGCGGCGTCGGGCGCGGCGGCGTGCAGCGCGACACTGTTGGCGGCGGCATTCGCGCGCGTCGACTCGACGGCCGCCGCGTCGATATCGACGGCGTCGATGCCGCGCGCGCCGTGCAGCGCCGCGCCGATGGCAAGGATGCCCGAGCCGCAGCCGTAGTCGAGCACGCGCGACCAGCCGGCGGCGCGCGCAGGTGCCTCGCGCGCGATCCAGCGCAGACACATGCGCGTCGTCGGATGCGTGCCGGTGCCGAACGCCAGCCCGGGGTCGAGGCGGATCACGCGCCGCGCGCCGGCGGGCGGCTCGTGCCAGCTCGGCACGATCCAGAACTCGGGCGTGATCTCGACCGGCGCGAACTGAGACTGCGTCAACCGCACCCAATCGGCATCGGGCACTTCGCGGATCGTCTGCAACTGCAAGCCGGCGGTGTCGGGCCGGGCGAGCAGCCTCGTCGCGGCCGCCGTGGCCTGCGACTCGTCGGCGAAGAGCGCACTGACGACGGAGCGCGACCAACCCGTCTCGGGTGGCGGCATGCCGGGCTCGCCGAACAGCGGCCGTTCGGCGTCGCTGGCGGCGTCGGCGTCCTCGACCGACACCGATAGCGCGCCGGCCTCGTCACCGAGCCAGTCCGAGACCGCGTCGACGCGGTCGGCTGGCAGCAGCAGCACCAGCTCGTGCATGCGGCGCTCAGCGCTTGTGGTGGCCGAGCCAGCCTTCGAGATAGTGGATGCTCGTGCCGCCGGCGACGAACTTGGCGTCGACCATCAACTCGCGGTGCAGCGGGATGTTGGTCTGGATGCCCTCGACCACGGTCTCCGACAGCGCCGTGCGCATGCGTGCCAGCGCCTGTTCGCGCGTGTCGCCGTGGACGATGATCTTGCCGATCATCGAGTCGTAGTTCGGCGGCACGGTGTAGTTGGTGTAGGCATGCGAGTCGACGCGCACGCCGGGGCCGCCCGGCGGGTGCCACATCGTGATGCGCCCGGGCGACGGCGTGAACTTGTACGGATCCTCGGCGTTGATGCGGCACTCGATGGCGTGGCCGCGCACCTGGACCTGGCGCTGCGTGAACGGAAGCTTCTCGCCCGCGGCGACGCGGATCTGCATCTGCACGATGTCGACGCCCGTCACCAATTCGGTCACCGGGTGTTCGACCTGCACGCGCGTGTTCATCTCGATGAAGTAGAACTCGCCGTCCTCGTAGAGAAACTCGAACGTTCCGGCGCCGCGGTAGCCGATCTTGCGGCAGGCGGCGGCGCAGCGGTCGCCGATCTTCTCGATCACGCGGCGCGGGATGCCGGGCGCCGGCGCCTCCTCGATGATCTTCTGGTGGCGCCGCTGCATCGAGCAGTCGCGCTCGCCGAGCCAGACGGCGTTCTTGTGCTCGTCGGCGAGCACCTGGATCTCGACGTGGCGCGGGTTCTCGAGGAACTTCTCCATGTAGACCGACGGATTGCCGAATGCCGCGCCGGCCTCGGTGCGCGTCATCTGCACGGCGTTGAGCAGCGCCGCCTCGGTGTGCACGACGCGCATGCCGCGCCCGCCGCCGCCGCCGGCCGCCTTGATGATCACGGGGTAGCCGATGTTGCGCGCAATCAGCACGATCTCCTTCGGATCGTCGGGCAGGGCGCCTTCGGAGCCCGGCACGCAGGGCACGCCCGACTTGATCATCGCCAGCTTCGCCGACACCTTGTCGCCCATCATGCGGATCGAATCGGGCGTCGGCCCGATGAAGGTGAAGCCGCTTTTCTCGACGCGCTCGGCGAAGTCGGCGTTCTCCGACAGGAAGCCGTAGCCGGGGTGGATGGCCTCGGCATCGGTCACCTCGGCGGTCGAGATGATCGCCGGCATGTTGAGGTAGCTCTGCGCCGACGGCGCGGGGCCGATGCACACCGCCTCGTCGGCGAGCTTGACGTACTTGGCGTCGCGGTCGGCCTGCGAATAGACGACGACGGACTTGACGCCCATCTCGCGGCAGGCGCGCTGGATGCGCAGGGCGATCTCGCCGCGGTTGGCGATCAGGATCTTCTTGAACATCGGACGCCTTACTCGATCACGAACAGCGGCTGCCCGAACTCCACTGCCTGGCCGTTCTGGCACAGGATGCGCGTGACCGTGCCCGACTTGTCGGCCTCGATCTCGTTCATGATCTTCATCGCCTCGATGATGCAGATCGGGTCCCCCTCCTTGATCGCCGAGCCGACTTCGACGAACGGCTTGCCGCCGGGTGTCGACGCCTGATAGAAGGTGCCGACCATCGGCGACTTGACGACGTGGCCCGTCTCGGCGGGCGCGGCGGGGGCTGCCGCGACCGGTGCGGCGGCCGGCGCCGCTGCCGCGGCTGGCGCGGCGACGGCCGGCGCAGCGACCGCCGGCGCGACGTAGACCGGCGGCGTGGCGCCGGCCTTGACGATGCGCACCTTGCCATCAGCCTCGGTGATTTCGAGTTCGGAGATGTTCGACTCGGAGACGAGGTCGACCAGCGTTTTCAGCTTGCGCAGATCCATGATGGCTGCTCCGGTCCTTGTTGTGTGTTTGGCGATGCAACGGGCGCGATCGCGCAATCATTTGCTGCGAAGTGGCCGGCCCGTCGCGACGCCTGCGCCGGCGGGCGTCGAACTGTAGCAGGCGGCGGGCCCACCGGCGACCGAAATCTGCCCCGGCCGGGAGATGACGTTTCCGATGCTTTTGGCCGCAGATGGCGACCGTTGGACCTCAGCCGATCTCGCGTGCCCAGCCGGCAAGCTCGTCGAAGTGCGTTTCGCCGAGCTTGCGGCGCTGCGGCTCGCCGTGGGCGTCGAACGCGACGCTGAACGGCAGGCCGCCCGCCGGATTGCCGAGCCGGCGCAGCAGGTCGAAGCCCTCGACGCCCCCGAGCGCGACCGGAAAGCCAACAGGCACGTCCTTCAGGAATGTCTGGACGGCTGTCGCCTTGTCCAGCGCGAGGCCCAGCACCTGCCAGCCGCGGGTGCTGAACTCGCGATGGAACCGGTCGAGCTGCGGCAATTCGCGCACGCAAGGGGCACACCAGGTGGCCCAGAAGTTGATCACCAACGGCTTGCCGCGCAATCGGGTCATCGACAGCGGCGCGCCGCCCTGCGGTGTCTCGAATCGCATCGACCACAGGGCGTCGCCGCCGGCGGGCGGCGCCGGTGCCTCGCCGGCGCGTCGCCACCACGACCAGCCGGCGCCGGCCGCTACGGCCGCCGCGCCCGCGCCGAGCACCCAGCGTCGCTTCATTGGACGACCCTCCGCACTACGTGCTGCGGGGTAAGCGCTTGGGAAAGGCCCGGCGCCCTCACGGCGGCGCCTCCAGCAGGCGACGCAGCGCGGCGGCGTCGCCGCGCTGGGTGCGCCCGCCCGCGCCCGGTCGCAGCGCGCCGCGCAGGTCGTCGTGGTCGAGCACGGCGAGGTGGAGCGTGACGGGGGCGGCGAGTTCGTCGCTGTAGTCGGCGACGCTGAGCACAGGCACGCCGTCGCCGCGCGGGCCGGGCGCCGTCGACGCCGCATAGTCGACGCGCTGGTTGATCAGCGCGATCTCGGCCGACTTGCAGTCGTCGCAGAAGAGCTGCAGGTGCAGGTCGTTGCGCCGCGTCGCCGTGCCGCGCCACGCGGCGCCCGTGAGATGCGGGCGGAACTCGGCGAGCCGTTCCATCCAGCGCAGCGCGAGCCGACGCAGCGCCGCCAACTCGGCCGGCTGCGTGTCGGCTTGGAACAGCTGCAGGTAGGCGAAGACTTCGTCCTCGACGTCGTCGTTGCCAGGCAGGTCGGCACCGCGCACCGCGCCGCGGGCGAGCGTGCGCGCCGCCTTGCGCTTGGCCGGACCGTATTCCATGCCCTCCTCGACGACGAGGCGCGCCGCAGCGGCGGCGAGCTCGGCGCTCAGCGTCGTCTTCATGCGGCGATTCTAGGCGGCGCGGTCAGGGCGCTTCGACGTCGCCCATGCGCGCGACGATGGTGGCGGCGCGCCCCACGACGTAGGCCGAGCCCGGCCGCTTCTCGAAGCGCTTGGGTGCCGGCAGCATCACCGCGAGCCGCGCCGCGGCGTGCGGGGCGAGCTGCGCGGCGCTCTGGCGGAAGTAGTGGCGCGCCGCCGCCTCGGCGCCGAACAGGCCTTCGCCCCATTCGACGTTGTTGAGATAGATCTCGAGGATGCGCTGCTTCGACAGCATCGACTCGAGCATCAGCGTGATCGCCAGCTCCTGCGCCTTGCGCGCGAGCTGGCGCTCGCCGTTGAGGAACAGGTTCTTGGCCAGCTGCTGCGTGATCGTCGAGCCGCCGACGATGCGCGGCCCGCGGCGTGCCGCCAGCGCCGCGGCGCGCGCGCTGCGCGCCGCCTGCCGCGCGTCGCGCTCGGCGCGTTCGGCGGCCTGCTGGTTGCGCTCCCAGGCGCGCTCGATCGCGTCCCAGTCGATGCCGGCGTGGTCGGTGAAGGCGGCGTCCTCGGCCGCGATGACGGCGCGCTTGAGGTGCGGCGAGATGCGCTCGTACGGCACCCATTGCTGGCCCCAGGTGATGCGCCCAGTCTGCGTGAGCAGCCGCCAGGCCTCGCTGCGCTGGAACGTCGTCGATTGCGGATCGACGACGGCCATCAGCGCGATGCGCGCGGCGAACCACAGCTGCAGCGCGAGCGCCGAGACGGCGCACAGCGCGAGCAGCCGGCCGGCGGCGCGCAGCGCGCCCTTCATGCCGGTGGCTGCGCCAGTCGTGCGCGCAGCGCGGCGAGCACGGGCGCCGCCTCGGGACGCACGCCGCGCCAGAAGTGGAACGACTCGGCGGCCTGCTCGACGAGCATGCCCAAGCCGTCGCGCCCCAGCGCGCCGTGCGCCGCGGCCCACGCGAGGAAGCTGCGCGCCGGCGCGCCGTACATCATGTCGAGCGCCAGGCTGCCCGGATGCAGCACGGATGCGCTGACGGGCACGCCAGCGTCGCCCAGGCTGGCCGACGTGGCATTGACGACGACGTCGAAGGCGCGACCGCAGTCGCCGATCGGCGCCGCGGCGAGGGCGACGCCCAGCGCGCGCGCCGCTGCGGCATGGCGTTCGACCAGCTCGGCGGCACGCGCCGCCGTGCGGTTGACGACGACGAGCTCGGTCGGCCGCTCGCCGATCAGCGGCCCGAGCGCGCCGGCCGCGGCGCCGCCTGCGCCGACGAGCAGCACGCGCGCGCCGGCGACGGCGACGCCGGCGTTGCGCTGGATGTCGCGCACCAGGCCGATGCCGTCGGTGTTGTCGGCGTGCCAACCGTCGGTGTCAAAGCGCAGCGTGTTGGCCGTGCCGGCCAGCTCGGCGCGCGGCGTGCGCGCGTCGGCCAGCGCCCAGGCCTCGGCCTTGAACGGCACGGTGACGTTGCAGCCGCGCGCGCCGCCGGCCGCGAAGTCGCGCAGCGTGCGCTCGAAGCCGTCGAGCGGCGCGAGCACGCGGTCGTAGCGCAGCGCCTGGCCGGTCTGCGCCGCGAACTGCGCGTGGATGAACGGCGACTGGCTGTGCTCGACGGGGTTGCCGACGACGGCGTAGCGGTCCATCTTCCTCAGTTGGCGAGCTGCGTCGTCTCGAGCGCCTCGTCGCGCGTGAAGCGAAAGCGCGACGTGATGACGAGCTGGTCGGCCTTGGCGCGCATCGCCGGCGAGAAGGCGCCGAACGGCGACGCGGCGTGCACGATGGCGACGGCGCGGCGGTCGAGCTCGCGTGAGCCGGAGGCGCGCACGATCTCGGTGTCGATCACGCGGCCGAGCGCGTCGACCGTCATGTTCATCACCAGCTCGCCGTAGAGCTTGCGACCGCGGTATTCGGGGAAGTTGCGCGTGCCGCGCTCCTCGATGCGCCGGCGCAGCGAGTCGTAGTAGATGGCGTAGACCTCCTCGCGCGTCGCCGGGCTGATGTAGCGGCGCTTGGGCCGGGCGTTGTCCTCGTTGATGCGCTTCTCGATCTCGGCCAGCAGCTGGATCAGCTGGCGGCGCCGCTCCTCGTGCTCGCGCTCCTGCGGCGAGCCGGCCTCGCGCCGCGGGTCGGGCGGCGGCAGCAGCGCCATCTCGCGTCGGATCTGCGACAGCAACTGCTGCTGCTGCTCCTGCAGTTGCTCGATCTGCTTGCGTGCCTCTTCGCTGGCGTCGCCGACCTCGACCAGCGCCGATGCCGGCAGCGGCGACGTCGAGCGGCCGCGTACCGCCTCGCCGCCGCCTGCGAGCGCCGCCTGCGCGATCGCCTGCGCCTTGGCCGGCGGCTCGCCGGAACGCGAGTTGACCAGGATCACCTCGAGCGGCGTGTCCTGGAACAGGCGGTTGAAGCCCTCGGGATCGACGAAGCGCACTGTCAGCAGCGCGGCGTGCACGCCGATCGAGACCAGCAGGGCGATGTGGACGGTGGACAGCTTGCGCAGCATCGGGGGCGGCGGGGATCAGGTCGGAGGCGGGGCGTCGGCGGGCGGCACGGCGTCGTTGGCCGCGGGCGCATCGTCCGTCAGATCGATGGCCAGGGTCAACGGGCCGGCGATCTCGGGCTCGTTCGCGTCTTCGGGTTCCTCGTCGGCGGCGGCCGGCTCGGCCGGCGCGTCGCGGCGCGCGACGACGCTCGCGTGCACGTCGAGCGTCAGCAGGTCGGTCGACGCGACGCGCACGACGACGCGCGTGCCGCGCGCCAGGCCCTCCGCGCCGGCGGCCGGGAAGACGAGCGGCAACTCGTCGCAGCGCACCAGGCCGTTGACCATCACGGTGGCGGGCAGCTCGCGCAGGCCCTGCTGCGCGACGCAGCGCAACGTCCAGTAGCGCTCGATCGCCGACTGGAAGGCGCCATAGGCCGTGTAGGCGGCGTCGAACGCCGAGATGACGGCGAACAGCGCCGCATCCCTGGGCTTGAACGGCGCGGCGAGCGCCGCCGTGCGGCCGTGGCGCGCGCAGGCGACGATCTGCCGCTGGTTGACGAGGTCGACGTAGCGGCGCAGCGGTGAGGTCGCCCAGCTGTACTGCGCGACGCCCATGCCGGCGTGCGGCGCCGGCTTCGTGCCCATGCGCACCTTGACGCCGGGCGCCAGCGCCGGCTGGCTGCGATAGATCGCCGGCACGCCGAGCTCGGCCAGCCAGCCGCCCCAGGTGCTGTTGGCGAGGATCATTGCTTCCGAGACGATCAGGTCGAGCGGCGCGCCGCGCTGGCGCGTCGTGATCGACACCGTCTCGTCGCCCTGCGGCTCGGCGTCGCCGGTGCCTTCGAGGCGGAAGCTGTAGTCGGGCCGCGTGAAGGTCTCCGGCTTGCCGCGCACCACTTCGCGCGCCGCCTTCAGGTGGCGGGCCAGCCGCCACGCGAACGCCAGCTCGGCCGGGAACGGATAGGCGGCGGGCGCCTCGCCGGCCAGCGAGGCCTCGGTGATCACGCTGTCGAGGCGGTCGTGGCGCAGGTTGACGACGATGGGCACGCGCTCGAGGCGCGTCTCGTGGCCGCGCAACTCGAGCGTGGCTTCGTCGAACGTGACGTAGAGCGACACCGCGGGGCAGTCGCGCCCGGCCTCGAGGGTGTAGGCCTGGACCACGTCGTCGGGCAGCATCGTCAGCTTCCAGCCCGGCATGTAGACCGTCGACAGGCGCTCGCGCGCGATGCGGTCGAGTTCGCTGTCGGGCGCGATTGCGAGCGCCGGCGCGGCGATGTGGATGCCCAGCACGACGTTGCCCGTGCCCAGCCCGCGCACCGACAGCGCGTCGTCGATCTCGGTGGTGGCCGAGTCGTCGATCGAGAACGCCTCGACCTCGGCGCGCGGCAGGTCGTCGCGCAGCACCGGCACCGCCGTGGGCGGGAACGCAGTGCCCCTGGGGAACTGCTCGAACAGGAAGCGCCGCCAGTGGAACTGGTACGGGCTTTCGATCGCGCCGGCGCCGGCCAGCAGCTCGAGCGGTGCGCGCTGCGAGCGCCTGGCCGCCTCGACGACGGCCTTGTATTCGGGCGCGTTCTTGTCGGGCTTGAACAGGATGCGGTAGATCTGCTCGCGCACCGGCGGCGGGCAGCGGCCGGCGACGAGCTCGGAGGCCCATGCGTCGATCTGCAGCGCCTGCTGGCGCTTGCGCTCGATGCCGGCGAGCGCCGACTTCACCGTCTCCTCCGAGGCTTTGCGAAACAGGCCCTTGCCGAGGCGGCGAAAGTAGTGCGGCGCCTCGAACAGGCGAAACAGCGCCGCCGCCTGCTGCTCGGCGCCGGCCGCGGCGCTGAAGTAGTCGCGCGCCAGGTCGGCGAAGCCGAACTCGCTGTCGGGCGCGAACTGCCAGGCGAGATCGAGGTCGATCTGCTCGGCCAGCGTGCGCGCCGACGCGATCAGCTCGGCCGGCTGCGGCTGCTCGAAGCGCAGCAGCACGTTGGCGGACTTGACCTTGACGCGCCGGCCCGAGTCGAGCTCGATCTGCAGCGAGCTCGGCGCCTCCGACATCACGCGGCCCGCGTGGAACTTGCCGGCTTCGTCGAACAATGCATACATGGGCGTCATTGTCGCCGCAGCTCAGACGAGGCCGAGGAAGCGCACGACGTCGGGCAGGTGCGCCGTCTCGTAGTCCGACAGCGCATGGTCGCCGCCTTCGAGCAGCTTGATGCGGCAGCCGGCGTAGCGCGCCGCCATCTCGCGCCAGTCGAGCACTTCGTCGCCCTTGGCAAGGATTGCGAAGTAGCGCTCGGGCCGCGTGATCGCCGGCACGCGCAGCGCGCGCAGCTCGTCGACGTACTCGGTGCGGAATTCGAACGGCTCGTTGCCGTGCCACGTCGTCGTGGCGCCCAGGTGCTGCGCCAGGTCGCGCGCCGGATCGACCGCCGGATTGAGCAGCACGGCCTGGCAGCCGTGGCGCTCTGCAACCGCTGTCGCGTAGTAGCCGCCGAGCGAGCTGCCGACGACGGCCAGCGCGTCGCCGGACGCCTCGGCGATCGCGGCGTCGATCGCCGCCATCGCCTCGCGCGGCGACGCCGGCAGCTGCGGGCATCGCCAATGCACGTCGGGACGGTGCGCGGCGAGCCAGCGCGCCGTCTGGCGGGCCTTGTTCGACTGCGGCGACGAGCGAAAGCCGTGCAGGTACAGCAGCCGCGTCAAGCGCGACCTCCGCGCGCAGCGGCGAGTGCGTCGAGCAGCTTGGCGTGCACGCCGCCGAAGCCGCCGTTGCTCATGCAAAGCACGTGATCGCCGGGCCGCGCTGCGGCGACCACGCGCCGCACCAGCTCGTCGATCGTGTCGGCCACGGCGGCTTGCGTGCCCAGCGGCGCGAGCGCTTCGGCGGCGTCCCAGCCGAGGCCGCCGGCGTGGCAGAACGCGAGGTCTGCCTCTTCGAGCGACCACGGCAGCAGCGCCTTCATGCTGCCGAGCTTCATCGTGTTGGAGCGCGGCTCGAACACGGCCAGGATGCGCGCCGCGCCGACCTTGCGCCGCAGCCCGTTGACGGTGGTGCGAATCGCGCTCGGATGGTGGGCGAAGTCGTCGTAGACCGTGACGCCGCCGGCCTCGCCGCGCAGCTCGAGGCGGCGGCGCACGTTCTCGAAACGCGCCAGCGCGGCGGCCGCCGCCTCGGGTGCGACGCCGACGTGCTCGGCCGCCGCGACGGCCGCCAGCGCGTTGAGCTGGTTGTGCTCGCCCAACAGCGGCCATTCGACGCGCGCGATTCTCAGGCTGCCGCGCAGCACGTCGAAGGCGTGCGGCTCGCCGCGCGCGCGCAGCGCGCCGGGCTCCTCGCGGCGCGCGCCGAAGCGCACGACTTCGCTCCAGCATCCGCGCTCGAGCACGCGCTGCAGGCTGTCGTCGCGCGCGTTGACGACGAGCCGGCCGTGCGCCGGCACGGTGCGCACGAGGTGGTGGAACTGGCGCTCGATCGCCGCCAGGTCGTCGAAGATGTCGGCGTGGTCGTACTCGAGGTTGTTGAGGATCGCGGTGCGCGGCCGGTAGTGCACGAACTTGCTGCGCTTGTCGAAGAAGGCGGTGTCGTACTCGTCGGCCTCGATGACGAAGGCGCGGCCGCCACCGAGCCGCGCCGAGACGCCGAAGTTCATCGGCACGCCGCCGACCAGGAAGCCCGGCGCCTGGCCGGCGTGCTCGAGGATCCACGCCAGCATCGACGTCGTCGTCGTCTTGCCGTGCGTGCCGGCGACGGCCAGCACGTGGCGGCCCCGCAGCACGTGCTCGGCGAGCCACTGCGGGCCGCTGGTGTAGGGTGCGCCGGCGTCGAGGATGGCCTCGATCAGCGGGTTGCCGCGCGTGACGACGTTGCCGACGACGTACAGGTCGGGCGCGAGCGCGAGCTGGTCGGCGCTCCAGCCCTCGATCAGCTCGATGTCGAGCGCGCGCAGCTGCTCGCTCATCGGCGGATAGACGTTGGCGTCGCAGCCCGTCACGCGGTGGCCGGCTTCGCGCGCCAGCGCGGCGAGCCCCCCCATGAACGTTCCGCAAATGCCGAGAATGTGGATGTGCATCGCGGGATTCTAGATATCGCCACTGCGGCGCCGTCGACGCCGATCGATCCGTAGAGGCAACAAAGCGTGAGCATTCCGACCCTGCTGCCGGCGCTGGCGTCGCACCCGTGGGCGTATCCGGCGCTCGAAGTCGTCCACCTGCTGGGCATCGGCCTGCTGCTGGGCAACCTGACGCTGTTCGAGCTGCGCGTGTGGGGGCTGGGCGTCGCGCTGCCGCCGGCGGCGCTGGCACGCATGACGCTGCGCGTCGCGCTCGCGGGCTTCGCGCTGGCGGCGATTTCGGGGCTGCTGATGTTCGCCAGCCAGAGCGCCGAGCTGGCGGGCAATCGCATCTTCCTCGTCAAGATGGCGCTGCTGGCCGTCGCTGGAACGAACGCCGCGCTGTTCCATGCACGACACGGCCTGATGCGGCTCGATCGCGTGGCGCGCGCGCAGACCGCGCTGTCGTTGGGGCTATGGATCGCCGTCGTAGGCTGCGGGCGCTGGATCGCCTACGCCTGAACCGACCGAGGAGCGCCCGATGAGGATGAACCGCCGCACCGTTTCGATCGCCGGCCTGGCGATCGTCGTCGCGCCCTGGGCGCGGGCCCACCACGGCTGGAGCAGCTTCGACCAGAACCGGCCGATCTACCTGGAGGGCCGCGTCGCCAAGGCGGCTTGGCGCAATCCGCACGCCGAGCTCGTGCTCGACGTCGCGCCCGGCCTGCAGGTGCCACCCGCGCTGGCGCGGCGTGCCGTGCCGGCGCAATCGGCCTCGGTCGACGGCGCAGGCGTGCTCGCGCGCGCCACCGTGCCCACGCGCAAGGACCGCCAGTGGACGATCGAGCTGGCGCCGCTGACCCGCATGCAGGCCTGGAAGGTCGACGAGATCAAGGCCGGCGACAGCATCGGCGTGGTCGGCTACACCTTTGCCGGCGAGAAGGGCGATGCCGTGCTGCGCGTCGAGTACCTGCTCGTCGGCGACAAGACCTACGGCCTGCGCTCGTCGCCGGCCTGACGCGCGCCGCGCCGGATCAGCGCGCCACGAGCGCCTCGCGCGCCGCGGCGACGGTGGCGTCGATGTCGGCCGTCGTGTGCGCGGCGCTGACGAAGGCCGCCTCGTAGACGGCCGGCGCGAGGTGCACGCCACGCTCGAGCATGGCGTGGAAGAATGCGTTGAAGCGCTCGCGGTCGGTCGCCATCACACCTTGGTAGTGCGTCGGCAGCCGGTCGGCGAAGAAGAAGCCGAACATGCCGCCCTCGCTGTCCGCGACCAGCGGCACGCCGGCGTCGCGGCCTGCGGCGACGAGGCCGTCGCACAGGCTCCGTGTCGTGCGCGCGAGTTCGTCGTGGAAGCCGGGGCGCTGGATCTCGCGCAGCGTCGCCAGGCCGCAGGCCGTCGCCACCGGGTTGCCCGACAGCGTGCCTGCCTGGTACACGGGCCCGAGCGGCGCGAGCTGGCCCATGATGTCGCGCGACGCGCCGAACGCCGCCAGCGGCATGCCGCCGCCGATCACCTTGCCGAACACGCTGATGTCGGGCGCGAAGCCGGCAATCGCCTGCGCATAGAGGCTCTGCGCACCGCCGAGCGCGACGCGAAAGCCCGTCATCACCTCGTCCATCACGAGCAGCGCGCCGTGCTCGCTGCACAGATCGCGCAGCCGCCGCATGAAGGGCACGGCGGCGCGCACGAAGTTCATGTTGCCGGCGATCGGCTCGATGATCACGCAGGCCAGCGCCGACCCGTGCGTCTCGAAGGCGCGCTCGAGCTGCTCGATGTTGTTGTACTCGAGCACGAGGGTGTGCTGCGCGACCTCGGCAGGCACGCCGGCGCTCGTCGGATGGCCGAAGGTCGCCAGCCCCGAGCCCGCCTTGACGAGCAGCGCGTCGGCATGGCCGTGGTAGCAGCCCTCGAACTTGATCATCAGCGAGCGCCCGGTGACGCCGCGCGCGAGGCGGATCGCACTCATCGCGGCCTCGGTGCCCGAGCTGACGAGGCGGATCTGCTGCATCGACGGCACGAGGCGCAGGATCTCCTCGGCCAGCTCGATCTCGCGCTCGGTCGGCGCGCCGAACGACAGGCCATCGGCGGCGGCGCGCTGCACGGCCTCGAGCACGCGAGGATGGCCATGGCCGAGGATCATCGGGCCCCACGAGCCGAGGTAATCGACGTAGCGTCGCCCCTCGGTGTCCCACAGCCAGGCCCCTTCGGCGCGGGCGATGAAGCGCGGCGTGCCGCCGACGGCGCGGAAGGCGCGCACCGGCGAATTGACGCCGCCCGGGATGCTGCGCTGGGCGCGCTCGAACAGCTGGGCGTTGGTCGACATCGGCGTGAGGACTGCGAAGAAGGTCAGTGGACGCGGCGCGGCTCGCGCGTCGGCGCCTCGGGCTCGGGGCCGCTGTCGTCGTCGCCTTCGTCGGCCTCCTCGTCGGCCGGCGGCAACGCCCAGAAGAAGCGGTCGGGCAGCACGTTGCCCATGCCGGGCCGGAAGCCGGCGTCGAGCGCCTGGTCGAGGAAGGTCAGCGCCTCGCCGACCGCGGCCTGCAGCTCGGCGCCCGATGCGAGCAGCGCTGCCAGCGCCGCCGACAAGGTATCGCCGGCGCCGACGAAGGCGGCCTCGAAGCGCTCGAATTTCTCGCCGGTGAGCGCGCCCTGCGCCGAAGCGAGCACGTTGTCGACGTACTGGTCGGGCAGCGCGACGCCGGTGACGAGCACGTAGCGCGCGCCGTGCTCGGCCGCTGCCACGGCCAGCTCGCGCGGCGACGCGGGACGGTCCGCCTCCCAGTCGGGCAGCAGGAAATCGGTCAGCGTCTGGTGGCTGCCGACGAGCACCTCGGTCTGCGGCAGCACCAGCTCGCGAAAGGCGTCGAGGTAGGCCTGCAGTTCGTCGTCCTCGATCCACGCCAGGTTGGGCATGTAGGCGACGAGCGGCACGTCGGGATAGTCGGACAGCACCTCGGCGACGGCGCCGACGGTTTCCGTCGAGCCGAGGAAGCCGACCTTCCACGCCGTGATCGTCACGTCCTCGAGGATGCTGCGCGCCTGCTCGATGACGGTATCGGGCTCGAGCGGCGTGTGGCTGAAGACCTCGGCCGTGTCGCGCAGCACGACAGCCGAGACGACGGGCAGCGCATGCGCGCCCATCGCCGCGATCGTGGCGACGTCGCCGGCCAGCCCGCCGGCGCCGCTCGGGTCGCTGGCGTTGAAGCTCATCACGCACGCCGGCGAAGTGGCTTGGTCCGAGGCGTCGTCGGCGGTGTCGGCGGGGCGGGAATCGGCGGTCATCGAAGGTCGTCCGAGGGCTGCAGCGGGGCCGTGCAAGATCGGGCCCGACCTCTAGGGAAATGTGAGGAATGTTGCGTATGTACCGACGAAATCTTGTCTTTTCGCCAGTTCCGATCGCTACAATTCGGCTCCATTGTAGTGAACCTACTAGAAGAGCGTGAGCGAATCCCGGACCTGGATGTGCCTCATCTGCGGCTGGATCTACGACGAGGCGACCGGGGACGTAGAGCACGGGATCGCTCCCGGAACGGCGTGGGAGGATGTCCCGATGAACTGGACCTGTCCCGAGTGCGGCGCGCGCAAAGAGGACTTCGAGATGGTCCAGATCTGAGCGGCTGCCCGACCTGCGCGACGTCGTCGAGGAGATAACCTGGTGAACAACGAAGCGCCGGTCGATCGTCCGGCCAGCACCAAGGTGCTGGTTATCGACGACAGCAACACGATCCGCCGCAGCGCGGAGATCTTCCTCAAGCAGGGCGGCTACGAAGTGCTGCTCGCCGAAGACGGCTTCGATGCGCTGTCGAAGGTCAGCGACCACGACCCGCACCTGATCTTCTGCGACATCCTGATGCCGCGCCTCGACGGCTACCAGACCTGCGCCATCATCAAGCGCAACGCCCGCTTCGCGCGCGTGCCGGTGATCATGCTGTCGTCGAAGGACGGGCTGTTCGACAAGGCGCGCGGAAGAATGGTCGGCTCCGAGGACTATCTCACCAAACCCTTCACCAAGGACCAGTTGCTGGACGCTGTGGAGCGGTATTGCAGGGCAGACTGACGCCCGCGGCGCGACCGGCATCGGCGCGGCGTCGCGCCTGCGGCGATGCGGGCAGCACACGAACGAGGATGTGAGCTATGGCGATCAAGAAGATCTTGCTGGTGGACGATTCGAAGACGGAACTCCACTTCCTGTCCGAGCTGCTCGGCAAGCGCGGCTACAGCGTGCGCACGGCCGAGAACGGCGAGGACGCGATGCGTCGCCTGGGCGAAGACAAGCCCGACCTGATCCTGATGGACGTCGTGATGCCGGGGCAGAACGGCTTCCAGCTGACGCGCGCGATCACGCGCGATCCGCGCTTCGCCGACGTGCCGGTCATCATGTGCACGAGCAAGAACCAGGAGACGGACAAGGTGTGGGGCATGCGCCAGGGTGCGCGCGACTATGTCGTCAAGCCGGTCGACGCCGACGAGCTCGTCGCGAAGATCCGCGCGTTCGATTGACGCGCAGTCGCAGCAGCGACCCTCGAGTCGGACCGAACCCTGACGACGCATGGCCAACAAGGAAGCGCTGCGTAACCTGCAAAGCCGCCTCGCCGAGCGGCTGCAGGCGGCGCGTTCGCAGCAGACAACCACGTCGTGGCTGGCCGTCGAGTGTGCCGGCCGCGGCTTCCTGTTGCCCCTGGCACAGGCCGGCGAGATCTTTTCCGTCGTGCCGCTGGTCGCCGTACCTCACACGCACGACTGGTTTCTCGGCGTCGCCAACCTGCGCGGCGGACTCTACGGCGTAGTCGATCTCGCCCGCTTTCTCGGCGTCGGTGCGGCGCCCGAATCGGCTCGCGAGCAGGCGCGGCTGGTCGTGTTCAATCCCACCCTCGACATCAACTGCGCCCTGCTGGTCGAGCGGCTGGCCGGCTTGCGCGGGACGGAGCAGTTGACGGCCGAGCCGGGCGACGCACGGCCGCGGCCGGCTTTCGCGGGCAACCTCTATCGCGATGCGGCCGGCCGCGTCTGGCAGGAGCTGAATCTCGCGGCGCTGGCGACGGACGAGTCGTTCATGAGGATCGTCGGCTGATCCGCGAGGGCAGCCGAGGCGTTTCGGGCAGGCACTTTCATCAAGGACTGCAGAGGGCGATATGAGCTTAATGAACATCATGGCGGGTCGCGGCAAGACGCGCACCTCGAGCGAATCGCGCAGCAACGAGCGGGCTTTCGATGAGATGCAGCCGTCGGGTGCCGCCGACCTGCCGCTGGACCTGCCCACCGGCACGGGCGGCGCGATGGGCGTGGCGTCGGCCGACTCTTCGATCATTTCCGAGGCGGCGCCGACCGAAATCCCCGGCGGCTACGGCGAGCCGGGCGTCGTCGACGGCGCTGCGCCGATGGGCAGCGGCCTGCCGCTGATCGGCCATCGCCCCCTCGCCGAGCAGCAACGCATCCTTGCCTGGGTCGTCGGCGCCGGCCTGTTGCTGCTGGGCGCGATGATCGCGGTGACGATCAACGCCGGCAACAGGGACGCCGCTCAGATCGGCGCCAGCGGTCAGGCGCTGATGCAGTCGCAGCGCCTCGCCAAGTCGGTGACGCAGGCCTGGGTCGGCAACCCGGCGGCCTTTCCCGAGGTGCGAGAGAGCGTCGACGTGCTGGCCGCGACCGTGCGCGGCCTCAAGAACGGCAACGAGACGCTCGTCGCCGCGTCGGCTGCGGTGCAGCCGGCGATCGACGCTACGCTGCCGCTGGTCGACAGCGCCGAGAAGAACGCCAACGTCGTGATCGGCCAGCAGAAGGTGCTGACGCAGGTCGGCCAGGCGCTGCGCACGATCAACCGCCAGTCGGCGGACCTGCTCGAGACGGCGGAAACGATCCAGTCGCTGAAGCTGCAGCAGAACGCGTCGGCGTCCGAACTGTCGGCCATCGGCCAGCTCGTCATGCTGACGCAGCGCATCGGCAAGAGCGCGAACGAGTTCCTCACGACGGAGGGCGTCAGCCCCGAAGCCGTGTTCCTGCTCGGCAAGGACCTGAACTCGTTCCGCGAGATCGCGCAGGGCCTGCTCGACGGCAGCCAGGAGTTGCGCATCCCGGCCACGCGCGACGCCCAGACGCGCGAACGCGTGACGGCGTTGCTTGCCCAGTATGACCAGACCCGCACGCAGGCCGGCGCCATTCTCGGCAACCTGCAGGGCCTGGTGTCGGCACGCGAGGCGCAGGCCGCCATCGTCGGAGAGAGCGAGCCGCTGCGCAAGAACCTGCAGACGATCCAGGATCAGCTCGGCGAGCAGGCCGGCATCGGCACGCTGAATGTCCTTGCGCTGGTCGTCGCCGCCGTGCTGATCGCGCTGGGCGGCGCCGGCCTAGTACGGCTGCAGTTCCGCGACCAGGCGCAGCGCGCCGCGCTGGCCGAGGCGCAGCGCCTCGAGGCCGAGCGCGAGCAGCAGGAAGCCAAGCGCGTCAACGACGCCAACCAGGCGGCGATTCTGCGGCTGATGAACGAACTGCAGACGGTGGCCGAAGGCGACCTTACGCAGCAGGCCACCGTGACGGAAGACATCACGGGCGCCATCGCCGACTCGGTGAACTACACGGTGGAAGAGCTGCGCACGCTGGTGTCGCAGGTGCAGGGCACGGTGGGTCGCGTGACCGACACGACGCAGCAGGTCGAAGCCACGTCGACCGAGCTGCTGGCCGCGTCGACCGAGCAACTGCGCGAGATCCGCGACACCGGCGAGTCGGTGCTGCAG
Organism: Burkholderiaceae bacterium; assembly: GCA_048500255.1. Taxonomy (GTDB): domain Bacteria; phylum Pseudomonadota; class Gammaproteobacteria; order Burkholderiales; family Burkholderiaceae_C; genus JAMHWF01. The sequence goes on from JASNYH010000003.1 coordinate 267,437, forward strand.
ATGGCCAGCCGAATCAACCAGGTGTCGGCCGCCGCACAGCAGACCGCTCAGGTGGCGCGCCAGTCGCTGCAGGCCGCCGAGACCGGCCTGCAGGCGGTGCAGAACACGATCGGCGGCATGAACTCGATTCGCGACCAGATCCAGGAGACCTCCAAGCGGATCAAGCGACTGGGCGAGTCGTCGCAGGAGATCGGCGAAATCACCGAACTGATCTCGGACATCACGGAGCAGACGAACGTGCTGGCGCTCAACGCCGCCATTCAGGCGGCGTCGGCCGGCGAGGCGGGCCGCGGCTTCTCGGTGGTGGCCGAGGAAGTGCAGCGCCTGGCCGAGCGCTCCGGCGACGCCACGCGTCAGATCGCCGCGCTGGTGAAGACGATTCAGACCGACACGCAGGACGCCGTCGGAGCCATGGAGCGCAGCACGCAGGGCGTGGTCGAGGGAACGCGCCTGTCGGACGCCGCCGGCGCGGCGCTCGGCGACATCGACCGCGTGTCGCGCCAGCTGGCCGACCTGATCGCGCAGATCTCGGATCAGGCGCTGCGTGAAGCCGAATCGGCCAACGTCGTCGCGGCCAACATTCAGCACATCTTCGCCGTGACGGAACAGACCGGCGAGGGCACTCGATCGACGGCGCAGATGGTTCGCGAGCTGTCGCGCACCGCCGAGGAACTCAAGCAGTCGGTCGCGCGGTTCAAGATCGCGTGATCGCCGGCGGCGCCACCGGTCCGGCGCCGCTGCGACAGACCGGGCCCGCCCCGCAACGCACCCGACGGACAGCCAGCGCATGGACAGTCACCGCGACACGGACACCACCGACGACCTGAGCGCCCTGGCCTGGGTGCAGGACGAACTGCGCCGCTCGCTCGAGGCGGCGCACAAGGCGCTGCGCCGTTTCCTCAAGGAATCGGAAGCGCAGCGCGGTTCCGACGTCGATGTCGTCGATCCGGCCGTGTTGCGCACGGCGCGGCAGCAGCTGCACCAGGGCGTCGGCGCGCTCGAACTCGTCGGCCTGCCGGCGGCCGCCGTGGCGCTGCGCGCCAGCGAAGCGGCGGTGCAGCGACTGGCGAGCCGACCGCAGAAGGTGACCGTCGAGGCGGTCGAGACGATCGAGCAGGCGTCGTTCGCGCTGCTCGACTACCTGTCGCGGCGGCTCGCCGGGCGTGCCGTTTCGCCGGTGGCGTTGTTCCCGCAGTACCGCGCGGTGCAGGAGCTCGCGGGCGCGGATCGCATCCATCCGGCCGACCTGTGGCTCGAGGACTGGCGCTGGCGCGAACTGCCCGCCGACGACACGGCCCAGCCGCGCGCCACTGACGCGACGACGCGTGCCGAGATCGAGACGCTGCTGCTGCAGTCGATGCGCGGCGGCCAGCCTGCCGTCGCCGCGGCGCGGCTCGGCGACGTCTTCGCCGGCCTCGGCGCGACAACCGACGACGCGCACACCGCCACGTTGTGGCGTCTCGCCGCCGGCTTCTTCGAGGCGCAAGGCCACGGCCTGCTGCAGCCCGACAACTACGCCAAGCGCGTCGGTTCGCGGTTGCTCGCGCAGCTGCGCATGATGGAGAGCGGCGAAAGTGCCGTGTCCGAGCGCCTCGCGCAGGACCTGCTGTTCTTCTGCAGCCAGTGCCGCTCGCCCGGCGACGGCCGCGCGGCGCCGCGCCTGGCCGCGGTGCGCCAGATCTACGGCCTCGCGCATCGCACGCCGGTCGACTACGCGCTCAGCCGGCTCGGCCGCTTCGATCCCGCCCTCATCGTGCAGGCGCGCAAGCGCGTCGCCGCCGCCAAGGACGTCTGGTCGTCGGTGGCCGGCGGCGAGATGCACCGCCTGCCCGGTCTGGCCGAGCAGTTCGCGCTCGTCGCCGACTCGCTCGGGCGGCTCTACCCGTCGGGCCCCCGGCTGGCCGACGAGCTCAATGCGGCCGCGCACCGCACCGTGCAGCACGCCGATGCGCCGCCGGCACCGCTGGCGATGGAAGTCGCGACCAGCGTGCTGTTCCTCGAAGCCTCGCTCGAGGACGGGGACCTCGACGACCCGCAGCTCGGCGTGCGCATCGAGCGCCTGGCCGAGCGCGTCGCCGCCGTACGCGGCGGCGCCACGCCCGAGCCGCTCGAACCCTGGATGGAGGAGCTGTACCGGCGCGTCTCCGATCGACAGACGATGGGCAGCGTCGTGCAGGAGCTGCGGCTCGCGCTGTCCGAGGCCGAGAAGCAGATCGACCAGTTCTTCCGCAACCCGGCCGACGCCAGCGTGCTGATCCCGGTGCCGGGGCAGCTGTCGACGATGCGCGGCGTGCTGTCGGTGCTCGGCATGGACCAGGCGTCGGCCGCCGTGCTGCGCATGCGTGACGACATCGATCGCCTGATCGCCGCCGGCAGCGACGCCGCCCCGGGTGGCGCGGTGTCGTTCGAGCGGCTGGCCGGCAACCTCGGCGCGCTCGGCTTCCTCATCGACATGCTCAGCGTGCAGCCGCAGATGGCCAAGTCGCTGTTCGTCTACGACGGCCAGGCCGGCACGCTCAGCCCCGTGATGGGGCGGCAGGCCGAGGCCGCGCCGGCGGGCGGCGATGCGGTGCCCGCGCCGGTGCAACCGCGCCTGATCGAGCAGGCGCAGTCGCTCGCCGTGACGGCGATCCGCGACGACGTACCCGTCGACGAGGTGTCGCGCGACCTCGAGCGCCTGTCGCAGGAGGCGCTCGTCGCCGACCAGCCGGCCCTGGCGGCGACGGTCGCGGCGGCGCAGGCAGCGCTGGAGCGCGCCGAAGACGCATTCGACGAGAGCGCGGCGAGAGAACAGCTCGCGCTGGCGATGAACGACTTCGTCATCACGGCGTCCGACGCCGCGACGCTCGCGCCGCTGCCGGCCGTCGAGCGCCCCGCGTTGCCGGCGACGGCTGCTGCCGCCGGCACGGGCCTCGAGGATGACGACGAAATGCGCGATGTCTTCCTCGAGGAGGCGCGCGAAGTGGTGGCCGGCGCACGCGACGCACTGGAAGAGCTCGCACAGGGCCCGGACGACGTCGTCGCCGCGATGACGACGGTGCGGCGCGCCTTCCACACCCTCAAGGGCAGCTCGCGCATGGTCGGCCTGGCCGACTTCGGCGAGGCGGCGTGGGCCTGCGAGCAGCTGTTCAACGCGCGCCTGGCCGAGGCGCCGAACGCCGACGACGCCTTGCTGTCGTTCGCCGCGCAGGCGCTGGACTATCTCGCCGACTGGACCGAGCACATCGCGCGCGGCGAGTCCGCCGGCCACGACGCCGGCGCGGTACGCGCGTCGGCCGACGCGCTGCGTATCGACGGCGCGCTGCGTGCGCTGCCGCTGCCCGGCGCCGCCGCGGCCGAACCGCCGCGGCTGGCGATCCCCGCAGACCTGCCGACGGCCGCCGATCTCGAACTGCCGCCCAGCTTCGACCTGTTGCCCGACGCCGGGCCGGCGGCGGCGCTGCCCGAGGCGGCACCCGAAGTCAGCTTCGAGCTTGACCTGCGCGCGCTCGAGGAGAGCGTGCCCGCGTTCGAGCCGGTGGTCGCTGCCGCGCAGTCGCTGGCTGCAGCCGACGAAGAGCTCATCGAAGAAGAGCTGCCGGTCGAGGACCACCAGGTGACCGTGCCGCTGCCGCTGCTCGACGACATCGCGCCGGCCGAAGCGGAGGCCGAGTCGATCGAGCGCATCGACCTCGAGCTCCCCAGCGCCTTCGGCGACCTCGGCGAGCCGGTGGCGACGCCGGCGCAAGACGCCGCGCACGCGCCCGAGGTGGTTGCCGACGCCGAGCGCGACCTCGACCAGGTCAAGGTCGTCGGCCCGCTGCGCATCGGCATCCCGCTGTTCAACATCTACCTGAACGAGGCGGACGAACTGTCGCGCCGCCTGGTGATGGAGCTGGCGGAGTGGTCGATGGAGCTCGATCGGCCTGTCGGCGAGCCGGCGATCGCGCTAGCGCATTCGCTGGCCGGCAGCTCAGCCACCGTCGGCTATGCCGATCTGTCGCAACTGGCGCGCGCGCTCGAGCACGCGCTGATGCGCTCGAACACCCTCGGTCACGGTCGGCCCGACGAAGCGCAGTTGTTCGCCGACGTCGCCGACGAGATCCGCCGACTGCTGCACCAGTTCGCGGCCGGCTTCCTGAAGGCGCCGTCGCCGGAACTGCTGCAGCGCCTGGCCGACAACGAGTTGGCATCGGTCGAGCGGCTGCAGGCCGGCAGCGCGGCGGACATCCCCGCGGCCGAGACCGCTGTCGACGAGGCGGCCGACGAAGAAGAGACGGCCGCCGCTGCGCCGGAGGATGCGTCCGTCGCGGCGTCGACAGCAATCGAAACGCCGGCGGTCGAGGCTTTCGCCCCCGTCGGCGAAGAATCGGTCGCCGCCGAGCCGGTGGCAGGCATGCCGTCGCAGCCGATGCCGCTGCCGGCGGCCGTGCCGGTGTCGTCGACGGCGTTCGGCTCGCTGGGTCAGGCCGAGCTGAGGCGCTTCGCAGATCTGCCGGTCGGCGGCGCGCCGGCCGCCGTGCGCGCCGAGGCCTACGACATCGACGACGACATCGACGCCGTCGATGCCGTCGACGCCGAGCTGTTCCCGATCTTCGAGGAAGAGGCGCAGGAACTGCTGCCGCAACTCGGCTCGCGCCTGCGCGACTGGGCACGCCGCCCGGGCGAGGCGTCGCTCGCGTCGGCGTGTATGCGCACGTTGCATACGCTCAAGGGTGGTGCGCGTTTGGCCGGTGCGATGCGCCTGGGCGAGATGGCGCACCGGCTCGAGACGGCGATCGAGCACCTGCTGGCCCGCTCCGACGTTACGGCTGCGAACGTGGAGCAGTTGCAGGCGCGTGCCGACGCTCTGAATGCCGCGCTCGACAGCCTGCGCGCGCGCGACGCCCAGGCCTACGACGACGCACTCGCTGCCGTCGCCGCCCCGGCCGCCGCCGAAGTGCCGGCACCGGTCGCGCCGGAGGTCGCGGCGGCGGCCGCGCCGTCGCTCGAGGCCGTCGAGGCGGCGCCCTCCGACGAGCCGCCCGTCGCTACCGAGGCGCCTGTTGCCACGGCCGAGGCGGCACCGCAGCCGGCCGAGCCGGCCCCCGCCGAATCCACCTTGCCCACGGTCGCGCCGCTCGCCGACATCGACTGGTCGCGCTTCGCGACGCCGGCATCGCTGCCGGCGGCGCAGAGCGCGCGCTCGACGGCGCCGGCAGGCCAGTCGGCGGTGCGCGTGCGCACCTCGCTGCTCGAACGGCTGGTCAACTCGTCGGGCGAGGTGAGCATCACGCGCGCGCGCATCGAGTCCGAAGTCGGGCGCATCAAGAGTTCGCTGACCGACCTGACCGACAACCTCGAGCGCCTGCGCGGCCAGCTGCGCGACATCGAGTTCCAGGCCGAGACGCAGATGGCGTCGCGCATGGAGGCGGCCAAGGCGGCGTCCGAAACCTTCGATCCGCTCGAGTTCGACCGCTTCACGCGCTTCCAGGAGCTGACGCGCATGATGGCGGAGTCGGTCAACGACGTCGCGACGGTGCAGCGCACGCTGCAGCGCACGCTGGAGGCGACGGAAGACGAACTCGTCGCCCAGGCGCGGCTGACCCGCGAGCTGCAGGACGACCTGCTGCGCACGCGCATGGTCGAGTTCGAGGGGCTGTCGGAGCGCCTTTACCGCGTCGTGCGCCAGGCCGCGAAGGAGACGGTCAAGCAGGTGCGCCTCGACATCCTCGGCGGCAGCATCGAAATCGACCGCGGCGTGCTCGACCGCATGACGGCTGCCTTCGAGCACCTGCTGCGCAACTGCGTGACGCACGGCATCGAGGCGCCCGAGGCCCGCACGGCGGCCGGCAAGGACGCCACCGGCACGATCATCGTGGCGCTGACGCACGAGGGCAACGAAGTCGGCGTCGAATTCCGCGACGACGGCCAGGGCCTCGACCTCGAGCGCATCCACCGACGTGGCGTCGCGATGGGCCTGCTCGACGCGAACGCGCAGCCGGATGACGCCGAACTGGCGAACCTGATCTTCACGCCCGGCTTCTCGACCGCCGAGACCGTGACCGAGCTTGCCGGTCGCGGCATCGGCATGGACGTCGTGCGTGCCGAGGTCAATGCGATGGGCGGGCGCATCGAGACGGCGACGGCGCGCGGTCAGGGCACCAGCTTCAAGCTCGTGCTGCCGCTGACGACGGCTGTCACGCAGGTCGTCATGCTGCGCTGCGGCGATGCGACGGTCGCCGTGCCGTCGACGCTGGTCGAGATCGTGCGCCGCGCGACGCCCTCCGAGATCGCCGACGCCTATGCGACGGGCACGTTCGCAGTGGGCGAGCGCAGCCTGCCGTTCTTCTGGTTCGGCGCGCTGCTGCAGCTCAGCCCGCGCGGGCTGGAGACGGCGCGCACGCTGCCCGTCGTCGTCGTGCGCAGCGCGCAGCAGCGCATCGTGCTGCACGTCGACGAAGTGCTCGGCAACCAGGAAGTAGTCGTCAAGAACCTCGGGCCGCAGCTGTCGCGGCTGCCCGGCCTGGCCGGCATGACGCTGCTGGCGGCCGGCGTGCCGGCGCTGATCTACAACCCGGTGGCGCTGGCCACGCTGTACGGCGACGCCGCCCGCGCCGCGATGCGCGCCGCGCTCGCAGCGCCGCTGCCGGCGCGCTCGCAGCGCGACACCGCGTCGGCCTCGGCCGCTCCGCTGGTACTCGTCGTCGACGACTCGCTGACGGTGCGCCGCGTCACGCAGCGCCTGCTGGTGCGCGAGGGCTATCGCGTGCTGCTCGCCAAGGATGGCCTCGAGGCGCTCGAGAAGCTCGCCGAGGAGCGCCCGAGCGTCGTGCTCAGCGACATCGAGATGCCGCGCATGGACGGCTTCGACCTCGTGCGCAACCTGCGCGGCGACGCGCGCTGGCGCGACCTGCCGGTGATCATGATCACGTCGCGCATCGCGCAGAAGCACCGCGATCACGCCGCCGAGCTGGGCGTCGACCACTACCTCGGCAAGCCCTACTCCGAGGACGACCTGCTCGCGCTCGTCGCTCGCTACGTCGCCGCGGAGGCCGCGGCATGACCATCGCGCCGCGACCCGCACCACGCTGACGCGACGACGGCTGTTGCGGGATCGCGTTTCGCCATGTCCAAGCTCGTCGACCACCTCGTCGAACTGACGGCGTTCCGCGACCGCGACCGCCTCGACGCGACGCTGGTCGGCGCGCTGCGCGACCTGCTGCATCCGGCGTCGGTGGCGATCTGGGGCTGCGTCGGCGAGGCGGGCGCCGAGCGCTGGTTCCGGCGCGCCGAAATCGCCGGCGACGAACTCGTCGCCACGTCGGACGCCGCCTGGACCGACTTCGAGATGCTGCCGGCGCTCGGTGACCATCCGCTGCGCCGCAAGTGCCTGCTGCAGCAGCACGCCTTCTGTGCCGACGGACCGCCGGCGCAGAGCCTGTTTCCGCTGCCCAGCGACGTCGACGCCGGCGCCGTCCTCGAGATCGTTTCGGCGCGACCGCTCGGCACCGAGGCGCGCACGCTGGTCTCCAGCCTGCTGCGCATCTATCACAACTTTCAGGCGCTGCTCGACTACAGCGAGCGCGACACGCTGACCGGTCTGCTCAACCGCAAGACCTTCGACGAGAGCTTCATGAAGGCGGCGGCCGGCCAGCAGCAGGCGGTCGCCGCGTCGGCGGCCGGCGAGGCGGTGACGCCGCCCGACGGCCGCCGCTTCGTGGCGCATCCCACAGGCGTGTTCCTCGGCGTCGTCGACATCGACCACTTCAAGTCGGTCAACGACCGCTACGGCCACCTGATCGGCGACGAGGTGCTGCTGCTGCTATCGCGCCTGATGCGCAACACCTTCCGCTTCGGCGACCGGCTCTACCGCTTCGGCGGCGAAGAGTTCGTCGTGATGATGCGTTGCGCCGACGCGCGCGACGCGATGTGCGCCTTCGAGCGCCTGCGCAGCAACACGCAGCGCCATGTCTTCCCGCAGGTCGGCCATATCACGGTGAGTATCGGCTTCACCGAAGTGCTGTCCGGCGACACGCCGAGCGCCGCCTTCCAGCGCGCCGACAAGGCCGTGTACTACGCCAAGGAGCACGGTCGCAACCAGGTGCGCAGCCACGCCGTGCTCGCCGCCGAGGGCGCCGTCAGTGCCGACGAGGCGCGCACCGGGGACGTCGAGCTGTTCTGACGCGGGGCGCTCGCGTCAGCGCCGCGGCCTGCCGTCGCGCACGACGGCGTAGCGCTCCAGCGTGCGTGCCCGCGCGGCGTCGTGCTGCACGATCGGCGGCGGATAGTCGCGCCCCGGCTCGATGCCGGCGGCCGCCAGGTCGACGGCGCGCGCCTGCCACGGCGCGTGGATCAACGCGTCGGGCAGGGCAGCCAGCTGCGGCAGGTAGCGGCGGATGAAACGGCCCTGCGGATCGAAGCGCCGGCTCTGCGTGACGGGATTGAAGACGCGAAACCAGGGCTGCGCGTCGCAGCCGGTCGACGCCGCCCACTGCCAGCCGCCATTGTTGGCTGCCACGTCGTGGTCGTTGAGGCGCGCAGCGAAATAGCGCTCGCCCCAGCGCCAGTCGATGCCGAGGTCCTTGACGAGGAAGCTCGCCGTCACCATGCGCAGCCGGTTATGCATGTAGCCGGTGCGGTTGAGCTGAGCCATCGCGGCGTCGATCAGCGGATAGCCGGTGCGGCCTTCGCACCAAGCGGCGAAATGCGCCTGCGTCTGCCGGCCGTGCTCCCAATGAACGGCATCGTACTCGGGCCGGAAGCTTCGCGCGGCGACATGCGGATGGTGGTGCAGGACCTGGTGGAAGAAGTCGCGCCAGATCAGCTCATCCAACCAGGCCCGCGCGCCGGCGGACCCGGCCGCGGCCAGGCGCTGAGCCTCGCGCGCCAGCCGCCGCACCGACAGCGTGCCGAAGCGCAGGTGCACCGACAGGTAGCTCGGCCCCTTGACGCCGGGGTAGTCGCGCGTCTCGGCGTAGCGGTCGATGCGCTGCAAGAAGTCCTCCCACAGTTCGCGGCCGCCGGTGCTGCCGGTCGGGATGTGCAGCGCGCTCAGGTCGGTGGCGGCGAAGCCGAGTGCCGCCACGCCGGGCCGGCCGGCGTCGCGCTCGCCCTCGGGCAGCGGCGCCAGGCTGGCGGCATGGCGGGCGACCGGATAGGCGCCGAGGTAGAAGTCGTCGGCGCGCTCGAGCCAGGCGCGGCGGTAGGGCGTGTAGACGGCGTACGGCGTCTCGGCCTGCGTCAGCAGCTCGCTGCGCTCGAAAACGACGTGATCCTTGCTCGTGTGGAGCGCGACGCCGGCTTCGGCCAGGCGCCCGCGCGCCCGCGCGTCGCGCTCGAGCGACTGCGGGTCGTCGTCGTGGTTGGCATAGACGGCCTGCGCGTGCAGCTCGGCCGCCAGCCGGACGACCTCGTCGACGGCGGTGCCGTGACGCACGATCAAGCCGGTGTCCGCGACGCCGTGCGCTTGGCCGAGCGCGCGCAGCTGGGCGTCGAGGTCGACCAGGCTGTCGTGGACGAACTGCACGCGCCGATCGGCGGCGCCGCCTGCGGCGCGCCAGGCGTCGAGCACGTCGCGATCGTGGACATGGACGGCATGCACGCGCCGCGCCGCCTTCAGCGCGTGGTACAGCGCCGCATGGTCGTCGGCGCGCAGGTCGCGCCGGAACCACACCAGCGCCGTGTCCAGGGCCTTGTCCATACCCCGCAGTGTGGGGCCGGGCGCGCCCAGCCGTGCGGACCACACCGTAGAATCCGGCCATCATGGGCGGCATCAACCTGACGAACCAGTTCTTGATCGCCATGCCCGGCATGGTCGACGAGACGTTCGCCGGCGCCGTCGTGTACCTGTGCGAGCACACCGACAAGGGCGCGCTCGGCCTGGTCATCAACAAGCCGATCGACATCAAGCTGAGCAAGCTGTTCGAGAAGGTCGAGCTCAAGCTCGACCGCGACGACCTGGCCGACGTACCGGTCTTCTTCGGCGGGCCGGTGCAGACGGAGCGCGGCTTCGTGCTGCACGAGCGCGTCGAAGACGACGGCAGCCACTACAACTCCACGCTCGCGATCCCCGGCGGCGAGCTCGAGATGACGACGAGCAAGGACGTCCTCGAGGCGCTGTCGCACGGCGGCGGCCCGCGCAAGGTGCTGGTCACGCTCGGCTACAGCGGCTGGCGCGCCGGCCAGCTCGAGGAGGAGATCAGCCGAAACGGCTGGATCACCGTCGACGCCCAGCCCGACATCATCTTCGACACGCCCGTCGAGCAGCGCTACAGCAAGGCGCTGTCGCTGCTGGGCATCGACCCGGGCAGCCTGATGCAGGGGGCGGGGCACGCGTGAGCGCGCCGGGCCGCTCCCAAGCGCTCACCCCGGAGCGCGCAGCGCGGAGGGTCGTCCAATGAGCGCGCCGGGCCGCTCCCAAGCGCTCATCCCGGAGCGCGCAGCGCGGAGCGTCGTCCAATGAGCACAGCGGCCGTGCCTCTGGCCACGGCGCCGCGCTGTCTGCTCGCATTCGACTACGGCGCCAAGCGCGTCGGCGTGGCGGTCGGCACCAGCCTGCTCGGCAGCGGCCGGCCGCTGACCACCGTGGCGGCGCAGGGCGACGCGCGCTTCGCCGCCATCGCCGCTCTGCTGCACGAATGGCAGCCCGACGCGCTCGTCGTCGGCGTGCCGCGCCACCCCGACGGCGCGCCGCACGACAATACGGCCCGCGCGCAGCGCTTCGCGCGCCAGCTGCACGGCCGCTTCGGCCTGCCGGTGCACGAGGTCGACGAGCGCTACACGACGACGGAGGCCCACGCCGACCGCGCCGTCGACGTCGATGCCGCCAGCGCCGCCACGATCCTGACGCAATACTTCGCCGAGCACCGCTGATGTCTGCCCTGCACCTCGACGCCGAAGCGCTCTACGCCGACCTGCTCGGCGGCGTGCGGCGCCTGTTGCAGCCCGAGTCGGCGCTGGTGGGCATCTGGTCGGGCGGCGCCTGGCTGGCCGAGCGGCTGCATCGCGACCTCGGCCTGGCGCTCGAGCCGGGCGCCATCTCGAGCGCGCTGCACCGCGACGACTACGGCTCGCGCGGCATGGCAGCGAGCGCCGACCACACGCGACTGCCGTTCGATGTCGACGGCCGGCCGATCGTGCTGATCGACGACGTGCTCTACACGGGCCGCACGATCCGCGCCGTCATCAACGAGCTGTTCGACTTCGGCCGGCCGGCCAGCGTCACGCTGGCCGTGCTCGTCGACCGGGGCGGGCGCGAGTTGCCGATCGAGCCGGCGTTCTCGGCCGCGCGCGTCACGCTGCCGCGCGGGCAGCGCCTGCAGCTCGCGCGCGATGCCGACGGCCGCTTCAGCTTCGACATCCAGAGCGCCGAAGAACCCGTCTGACCCGATGCTTCGCCCGAGAAACCCCCAGCTCAACGCCCACGGCGAGCTGATCCACCTGCTGTCGATCGAGGGCTTGCCGCGCAGCGTGCTGACGCACATTCTCGACACCGCGGGCACCTTCCTCTCCGTCAACGAGCGTGAGGTCAAGAAGGTGCCGCTGCTGCGGGGAAAAAGCGTGTTCAACCTGTTCTTCGAGAACAGCACGCGCACGCGCACCACCTTCGAGATCGCCGCCAAGCGGCTGTCGGCCGACGTGATCAACCTCGACATCGCGCGCTCGTCGTCGGCCAAGGGCGAGAGCCTGCTCGACACGATCGCCAACCTGTCGGCGATGCACGCCGACATGTTCGTCGTGCGCCACGGCGAGAGCGGCGCGCCGTACCTGATCGCGCGCCATTGCGCGCCGCACGTGCACGTCGTCAACGCCGGCGACGGCCGCCATGCGCACCCGACGCAGGGCCTGCTCGACATGTACACGATCCGCCACTACAAGCGCGACTTCACCAACCTTGCGGTGGCGATCGTCGGCGACATCGTGCACTCGCGCGTCGCGCGCTCCGACATCCATGCGCTGACGACGCTGGGCGTGCCCGAGATTCGCGCCGTCGGCCCGAAGACGCTGGTGCCGGTCGACCTGCGCGAGATGGGCGTGCGCGTGTGCCACGACATGGCCGAGGGCATCAAGGGCGCCGATGTCATCATCATGCTGCGCTTGCAGAACGAGCGCATGAGCGGCGCGATGCTGCCGTCGGCCGGCGAATTCTTCAAGAACTACGGCCTCACGCCCGAGAAGCTCGCGCTCGCCAAGCAGGACGCGATCGTGATGCACCCGGGGCCGATCAACCGCGGCGTCGAGATCGACTCGGCCGTCGCAGACGGCACGCAGAGCGTGATCCTGCCGCAGGTCGGTTTCGGCATCGCGGTGCGGATGGCCGTGATGTCGATCATCGCGGGCAACGTGGCATGAAAGGCACCTTGCCGCAGCGTCGCGGGCCGGGCGCCGGGCCGCTCCCAAGCCGGCCCGCATCCCCGTGGGGGATCGGCCGACGTACTCGTCGGACGAGGGGCGCACGACTCGCATGAAGATCGTCATCAAGAACGGCCGCGTCGTCGACCCGGCCAGCGGCCACGACGCGCCGGCCGACGTCGCCATCGCTGCCGGGCGCATCGTCGCGATCGGCCGCGTCGGCGCCGACTTCCACGCCAACCGCACGCTCGATGCGAGCGGCCTCGTCGTCGCGCCCGGCCTCGTCGACCTTGCCGTGCGGCTGCGCGAGCCCGGCCACGAGCACGAAGGCATGCTCGAGAGCGAGATGGCCGCCGCCGTCGCCGGCGGCGTGACCAGCCTCGTGTGCCTGCCCGACACCGACCCGCCGCTCGACGAGCCCGGCCTGGTCGAGATGCTCAAGTACCGCGCGCGCACCCTCAACCAGTCGCGCCTGTATCCGCTGGGCGCGCTGACGCGCGGCCTCGCCGGCGAGGTGCTCACCGAGATGGCCGAGCTCGCCGAGGCCGGCTGTGTCGGCTTCTCGCAGGCCGAGGTGGCGGTGCGCGACACGATGGTGCTGCAGCGCGCGCTGCAGTACGCCGCCACCTTCGGCTACACGGTCTGGCTGCGCCCGCAGGATCCGTGGCTGGGCACCGGCGTCGCCGCCAGCGGCGCCCTGGCGACGCGGCTGGGCCTGTCGGGCGTGCCCGTCGTCGCCGAGACGATCGCGCTGCACACCCTCTTCGAGCTGATGCGCACGACGGGCGCGCGCGTGCACCTGTGCCGGCTGTCGAGCGCAGCCGGCGTCGCGCTGGTGCGCGCCGCCAAGGCCGAGGACCTGCCGGTGACCTGCGACGCGAGCATCAACAACCTGCACCTCACCGACGCCGACATCGGCTTCTTCAACGCGGCGATGCGCCTGAACCCGCCGCTGCGCCAGCAGCGAGACCGCGACGCGCTGCGCGCCGCGCTCGCCGACGGCACGATCGACGCGCTCGTCAGCGACCACACGCCGGTCGACGCCGACGCCAAGACGTTGCCGTTCGGCGAGGCCGAGCCGGGCGCCACCGGGCTCGAGCTGCTGCTCGGCCTGGCGCTGAAGTGGGGCGACGAGCAGGGCCTCGGTCTCGCGCCGACGCTGGCGCGTGTGACGAGTGATCCGGTGCGCGTGCTCGGCCCGGCGCTCGGCTCGCTCGCCGCGAGCACCGGGCGCGTCGTCGAGGGCGGCGTCGCCGATCTGTGCCTGTTCGATCCGGCGGCGCGCTGGAGCGTGACGCCGGCAGCGCTGGCGAGCCAGGGCAAGCACACGCCGTTCGCCTTCGAGACGAGTGCGATGGAACTGCCCGGCCGCGTCGTCGCGACGCTGGTCGCCGGCAGCGTCGCCTACGAGGCCCGCTGAGCGCGTCATGCGCCGCGACGTGCGCGCGCTGTGGCGCTTGGCGCGCGCCGTCGTCCACGGCCTGCACGGCCTCACGATCGTGCTGCTGCGCTTTCGCCGGCTCGACGCGGCGGCCCGCCATGCGCGCATCCGCTGGTGGGCCGGCAAGATGCTGCGCCTGCTCGGCCTGCGACTGCACGTCGACGGCGCGTTCCGCCCCGGCGCCAAGCTGATCGTCGCCAATCACGTGTCGTGGCTCGACATCATGGCGGTGCATGCCGTCTGCCCTGAGGCGCGCTTCGTGTCCAAGGCCGAGGTGCGCCACTGGCCGCTGGTCGGCCGGCTGGTCGGCGCCGCCGGTACGCTGTACCTCGAGCGCGAGCGCCGGCGCGACGCGATGCGCGTCGTGCACCAGATGGCCGACGCGCTGCGCGCCGGCGACACGGTGGCGGTCTTCCCCGAGGGCACGACGAACGACGGCCACACGCTGCGGCCGTTCCACGCCAACCTGCTGCAGGCCGCGATCGCGACCGAGACGCCGGTGCAGCCGGTCGCGCTGCGCTTCTCCGATGCACATTCGCGCGTCAGCGCGGCGACGCTGTTCGTCGGCGACACCTCGCTCGCAACCAGCCTGTGGTGGATCGCGCGCGCCGACGGCCTCGCCGTGCACCTGCGTGTGCTCACGGCGCAGGGCAGCAGCCACGCCGACCGGCGCGCGCTCGCCGAGCGTCTGCGCGAGGGCATCATCGAGGCCTTGGCGCCTTTCGAGGAACGCGCATGACCAGCGCCCAGTTGCAGATCCGCCGTGTGGGGATCGACACGTATCGCGAGAACGTCGCCTACCTGCACCGGACCTGCCCGGTGGTGCGCGCGGCCGGCTTCCAGGCGCTCGCCAAGGTCGAGGTGCGCGCCAACGGGCGCACCATCCTCGCCGTGCTCAACGTCGTCGACGACGAGCGCATCGTCGGCGTGCGCGAGCTGGGCCTGAGCGAGGAGGCCTATGCGCGCCTGGGCGTGCCCGACGGCCACGTCGCGCAGCTGCAGCACGCCGAGCCGCCGCGCTCGATCGCGGCACTGCACCGCAAGATCGCCGGCGAGCGGCTGTCGCGCGACGACTTGCGCGCCGTCATCCGCGACATCGCGCAGGCGCGCTACTCGAAGATCGAGCTCGCCGCCTTCGTCGTCGCGACCAACCAGTACGAGCTCGACCGCGACGAAGTGCTGCACCTCACCGAGGCGATGGCCGAGGCCGGCCGCAGGCTCGATTGGCATCGCGAGGTCGGCGGCGGCCCGGTGGTCGACAAGCACTGCATCGGTGGCATCCCGGGCAACCGCACGTCGATGCTCGTCGTGCCGATCGTCGCCGCGCACGGCATGCTGTGCCCGAAGACGTCGTCGCGCGCGATCACGTCGCCGGCCGGTACCGCCGACACGATGGACGTGCTGGCGCAGGTCGAGCTGCCGTTCGAGCGCCTGGTCGAGATCGTGCGCGAGACGCGCGGCTGCCTCGCCTGGGGTGGCACGGCCGAGCTGTCGCCGGCCGACGACATCCTGATCTCGGTCGAGCGCCCGCTGGCCGTCGATTCGCCGGGCCAGATGGTGGCGTCGATTCTCAGCAAGAAGATCGCCGCCGGCTCGACGCACCTGGTGCTCGACATCCCCGTCGGCCCGAGCGCCAAGGTGCGCTCGATGCCCGAGGCGCAGCGCCTGAAGAAACTGTTCGAATACGTCGCGTCGCGCATCGGCCTGCATCTCGACGCCGTGATCACCGACGGCCGCCAGCCGATCGGCCGCGGCGTCGGCCCCGTCCTCGAGGCGCGCGACGTGATGCGCGTGCTGGCCAACGACCCCGAGGCGCCCAACGACCTGCGGCAGAAGGCGCTGCGGCTGGCCGGTCGCATGCTCGAGTTCGATCCCGACGTGCGCGGCGGCGACGGCTATGCCATCGCGCGCGACATCCTCGACTCGGGCCGTGCGTTGGCTCGCATGAATGCCATCATCGACGCCCAGGGCCGACGCAGCGAGCCGCTCGAGGCGGCGCCGCTGGTGCACGAGGTGCGCGCCGCGTCGGCCGGCGTCGTGACGGCGATCGACAACCTGCGCATCGCGCGCATCGCGCGGCTGGCCGGCGCGCCGCAGGTGCGCGGCAGCGGGCTCGACCTGCTCAAGAAGCTCGGCGACGGCGTCGCGGCAGGCGACGTGCTCTATCGCGTGCATGCGCGCTTCGACGCCGACCTCGGCTTCGCGCGCACGCTCGCCGATGCCGACGGCGGCTATCGCATCGGCGCCGCCGGCGAGCCGCCGCGCGAGTTCGTCGCCGACACGGGGCCGCCGTGGTGAGCTGCACGCTGCCCGTGCTGCTCGCCTTCGACGACGAGCACCGCCTCGCCGACGCGCTGGCGCGCGAGCTCGGCTGGCCGCTGCACATGATCGCGCGCCACCGCTTCCCCGACGGCGAATCGAAGCTCACGCTGCCGGCCGCACTGCCGGCGCGCGTCGTCGTGCTGCGCGGCCTGCAGCGGCCCAACGAAAAGCTCGTCGAGCTGCTGCTCGCCGCGCCGGCGGCGCGCGAGCTGGGCGCGCGAGAGCTGACGCTGGTCGCGCCTTATCTCGCCTACATGCGCCAGGACATCGCGTTCCATGCCGGCGAAGTCGTCAGCCAGCGTCACCTCGGCGCCCTGCTGGGGCACGCCTTCGACGCCGTCGTCACCGTCGATCCGCACCTGCACCGCGTGCGCACGCTGGGCGAGGTGCTGCCCGGCCGGCGCGGCGTCGCCGTGTC
The DNA here is from genome assembly GCA_048500255.1 of Burkholderiaceae bacterium. Taxonomy (GTDB): domain Bacteria; phylum Pseudomonadota; class Gammaproteobacteria; order Burkholderiales; family Burkholderiaceae_C; genus JAMHWF01. Next base: position 283,930 of record JASNYH010000003.1, read on the forward strand.
GGCGGCGCCACTGCTCGGCGCGTGGATCGCGCGGCATGTGCCGCGGGCGCTGCTCGTCGGCCCCGACGACGAATCGGCGCAGTGGGTCGAGCAGGCGGCACGCGGCGCCGTGCTGGACTGGGCACTCGCGTGCAAGCAGCGCCACGGCGACCGTGACGTCTCGATCGCGCTGCCCGATGCGGACTACGGCGGCCGCGCCGTCGTGCTGCTCGACGACGTCGCCAGCACCGGGCGCACGCTGGCAGTGGCCGCGACTCAGCTGCTCGAGCGCGGCGCGGCATCGGTCGACGTGGCCGTGACGCATGCGCTCTTCGTCGGCGATGCACTCGCGCAACTGCGCGCGGCCGGCGTGCGCCACGTCTGGAGCACCGACAGCGTGCCGCACGAGACCAATGTCGTCTCGGTCGCGCCGCTGCTCGCCGCGGCGCTGCGGTGACTGGTCAGCCCTTGCCCTGGGCGGCGACCGCCGCCGCGGCCTTCGCGGCCGCTTCCGGGTCGCCCAGGTAGTAGCTGCGGATCGGGCGCAGCTGCGCGTCGAGTTCGTAGACGAGCGGGATGCCGTTCGGGATGTTCAGGCCGACGATCTCGTCGTCGCCGATGCCGTCGAGATACTTCACCAGCGCGCGGATGCTGTTGCCGTGCGCGGCGACGACGACGCGCCGGCCCGAGCGGATCGCCGGCGCGAGCGCGTCGTTCCAGCACGGCAGCACGCGCGCCACCGTGTCCTTGAGGCATTCGGTCAGCGGCACTTCGTGGGACGCCAGCGCCGCGTAGCGCCGGTCGGTCGATTCGCGGCGCGGGTCGTCGGCCGCCAGCGGCGGCGGCGGCACGTCGTAGCTGCGGCGCCAGACGAGCACCTGCTCGTCGCCGAACTTCTTCGCCGTCTCGGCCTTGTTCAGGCCCTGCAGCGCGCCATAGTGGCGCTCGTTGAGGCGCCAGTCGTTGACGACGGGCAGCCAGGTGCGGTCGAGCTCGTCGAGGCAGTGCCACAGCGTCCAGATGGCGCGCTTGAGCACCGACGTCCACGCAACGTCGAAGTCGTAGCCGGCTTCCTTGAGCAGGCGGCCGGACTGGCGCGCCTGCTCGACGCCGGTGGACGTCAGTCCGACGTCGGTCCAGCCGGTGAAGCGGTTCTCGAGGTTCCAGGTCGATTCGCCGTGGCGAATGAGGACGAGCTTGTACATGGGTCCAGCGCGGGGAATGAGGGGCGAATTCTATAATTCCGCCCCTCCCCACCGTCTGCATCGCATCGCCGTGTTGAGCTTCATCGTCGAGAACTGGGTCCTGATCGCCGCCGCGCTGGTGTCGGGCGGCATGCTGCTGTGGCCCGCGCTGTCGCGCGGCGGCGGCGCGAATTCGGTGACGGCGTCGGAGGCCGTGCGGCTCGTCAACCGCGAGAAGGCGGTACTGATCGACGTGAGCGAGCCCGCCGAGTTCGCGAGCGCGCATGTCGCCGGGTCGCGCAACGTGCCGATGGGCTCGCTCGCGCAGGCCAAGAATCTGCCGACGAACAAGGCCCTGCCGATCGTGGTGGTCTGCCCGTCGGGCCTGCGCGCCTCGCGCGCCGCCGCTATCCTGCGCAAGCTCGGCCACGAGAAGACGGTCACCCTCGGCGGTGGCCTCAACAGCTGGCGTCAAGCCAACCTGCCGATCGAGAAATCGGCCTGACTGCGTCGTGTAGCGGCCGCCGCCGGCGGCGCAGCGCGGCGACGCGTCGTGTCACTCGTCGGCTTGGCACGGCCTTTGCAACCAACGAAGCATGAAGTCCCACACCCCCGTGAAGATGTACACCACGCAGGTGTGCCCGTATTGCGTTCGCGCCAAGGCGCTGCTCAAGCAGCGCGGCGTCCACGAGATCGAGGAGATCCGCGTCGACCTGCATCCGCAGGAACGGCAGACGATGATCGAGCGGACGGGGCGACGCACCGTGCCGCAGATCTTCATCGGCGACACGCACGTCGGCGGCTGCGACGACCTGATGGCGCTCGACCACCGCGGCGGCCTGATGGCGCTGCTGCAGCAGCCGCCGACGGAAGGCGGCTGAGTCCGCTGCGCGATAATCCGCGCGCCGCAGCCCGCACCGTTGCCGGTCGCGGGCTGTTTCGTTTTCCACTGCGAGACTCCCCATCATGGCCACCCAAGACCCCGGCGCCGACTCCGGCGCGCCCGTGTTCCAGATCCAGCGCATCTACCTGAAGGACTTGTCGCTCGAGCAGCCGAACTCTCCGCAGATCCTGCTCGAGCAGGCGCAGCCGCAGGTCGACGTCAATCTGGCGCTGGCGGCCGAGCCGGTGGCCGACGGCATCTACGAAGTCGCCGTCACGGCGACCGTCACGACGAAGATCGGCGACAAGACGCTGTTCCTCGTCGAGGCCAAGCAGGCCGGCATCTTCGAGCTGCGCAACATTCCCGACGACCAGTTGCAGCCCGTCATCGGCATCGCCTGCCCGCAGATCGTCTATCCCTACCTGCGCGCCATCGTGTCGGACGTCTGCACGCGCGCCGGCTTCCCGCCGGTGCTGCTGTCGGAAGTCAACTTCCAGGCGATGTACGAGGCGCAGCACGCTGCCACCGCCGGCGGCAACGGCTCGGGCGCCGTCGCGCAGGCTTGACGACGGCACCGCCGCCCGCGCGATGAAGCTCAGCGTGCTCGGCGCCGGCGCGTGGGGCACGGCGCTGGCGTGCAGCGTCGCCGAGCGGCAGCCCACGCTGCTGTGGGCGCGCGATGCGGCGCAGGCCGACGCGCTGCAGTGCACGCGGCGCAACGAGCGCTATCTGCCCGGCATCGAGCTGCCCGCCGCGCTGCAGGTCACCAGTGAATTCGACGCCGCCGTGCGCCACGGCGCCGACGGCCTGGTGCTGATCGCCACGCCGATGGCCGCGCTGCGCGAGATGCTCGAGCGCCTGCCGCGCGATGCGTCGCGGCTCGGCGTGCTGTGGCTGTGCAAGGGCTTCGAGCAGGGCAGCGGGCGGCTCGGCCACGAGATCGCCGCCGCGCTGCGGCCCGACGTGCTGCGCGTCGGCGTGCTGTCGGGACCGAGCTTCGCGCTCGAGGTGGCGCGCCGCCAGCCGACGGCGCTCGTCGCGGCCAGCGTCGACGCGTCGCTGTGCGAGGCGGCCGTCGACGCGCTGCACGGCGATGCGCTGCGCCTCTACACGTCGAGCGATCCGGTCGGCGTCGAGGTCGGCGGCGCGGTCAAGAACGTGCTGGCGATCGCCACAGGCATCGCCGACGGCATGGCGCTGGGCATGAATGCGCGCGCCGCCCTCGTCACGCGCGGCCTGGCCGAGATGACGCGACTGGGCGTCGCGCTCGGCGCGCGCGCCGAGACCTTCACCGGCCTGTCGGGCCTGGGCGACCTGGTGCTGACGACGACGGGCGACTTGTCGCGCAACCGCCAGGTCGGCCTGCGACTCGCGCAGGGGCTGCCGCTGGCGCGCGTGCTGGCCGAACTGGGGCACGTCGCCGAAGGCGTCTACAGCGCCGCGACGGCGCAGCGCCGCGCGCGCGACGCCGGCGTCGAGATGCCGATCACCGACGCCGTCGTGCGTGTGCTCGAGGGCCGCGCCACGCCGGCGCAGGCGCTCGGCCAACTGATGGGGCGCGACGCGCGACCCGAACACTGAACATCACCGCAAGGAGGGTCGCGCGATGCAGCGTCGCCAGTTCGTCGTGTCGTCGATCGCCGCTGCGGCGGCAGCGCCCGCATGGGCTCAGCCGGCGTGGCCGGCGCGGCCGATCAAGCTCGTCGTGCCGTTCCCGGCCGGCAGTTCGCCCGACATCATCGCGCGCGTGCTCGCCGAGCCGCTCGGCCCGGCGCTGGGCACGACGATCGTGATCGACAACCGGCCCGGCGCCGGCGGCAACATCGGCACCGGCGCCGTCGCGAAGGCCGAGCCCGACGGCTACACGCTGCTGTTCACGATCCAGGGGCCGCTGGTCACGGCGCCGTCCCTGTCGAAGAACCTCGGCTACGACCCGCAGCGCGAGCTCGCGCCGGTGTCGCTCGTCGCGACGTCGCCCAACGTGCTCGTCGTCGACCCGAAGCTCGGCGCGGCGACGCTGGCTGACTTCGTGCGCATCGCGAAGGAGCGCCGCGGCCAGCTCAACTACGGCAGCGTCGGCAACGGCAGCGCGTCGCACCTCGCGATGGAGCTGTTCAAGGCGCGCGCCGGCGTCGACCTCGTGCACGTGCCGTACCAGGGCTTCCCGCAGATTGTCAACGCCATCCTCGGCGGGCAGGTGCAGGCGGCCTTCATGGTGCCGGGCATCGCGATGGGCCAGGTGCGCGCCGGCAAGCTGCGTGCGCTCGGCGTCACGACGCAGGGCCGCGCGGCGTCGCTGCCCGAGTTGCCGACGCTGGTCGAGCAGGGCTATCCGGGGTTCGAGGCGATCTCGTGGCAGGCCGTGCTCGCGCCGGCGAAGACGCCGCGGCCCATCGTCGAGCGCGTGTCGCGCGAGATCGTGCGCATCGTCAAGAGCGACGCGGTGCGCACGAAGATGCTGACGCAATACTTCAGCGCCGCCGGCACCGCGCCCGAGGGCCTGGCCGGCCTGATGCGCAGCGAGCGCGAGCGCTGGGCCAAGGTGATCCGCGCGGCCGGCGTGCAGCCCGAGTGACGCGGCGCCATCCGCGCTCAGAACGTCGGCGGGTGATTGTCCATCTCGGGCCGCGGCGCATCGAGCGGCGTCGGCACGATGGCCGGCGACGGCATCGCGGCATAGGGCGTGACGACGGATTCCGATGCCGACGCCTGCGTCGCTGCGTCGAGTGCGTCGGCGCGCGGCTCGAACACGAACACGCTGCCGACGGCCGCGAAGACGAGGGCGACGGCGATGGCGATCCAGCGCAGCAGCGCGCCCAGGTCGGCGTCGGAACGGTGGATGTGCGGGTACGACATGGCGGCCTCTTCTTCCCAGGGACCGGCGGATCGGCGATCCGCTCGACGGTCAGACCACTCTAGGAATCGAAGCGTCGCGGCGACATGCCGCGAAGCTGCATCGCCATGCCGCGTTCACGCGATGGGCGCGGCAGCCAGCGGCAGCGTCAGCACGACGCGCGTGCCGGGTGATGCCGGCTGCGTCTGCAGGCGCGCGCCGATGCGCTCGGCGCGCGCCGCCATGTTGGCCAGGCCGCGCCCGGCGCCGGCCGAGCGGCGCGCCGCATCGATGCCGCGGCCGTCGTCGCGCACCTCGACGACGAGCTCGGCGCCGGTGCACGCCACCGACACCGCGACGCTGCGCGCGCCGGCGTGCTTGACGACGTTGGTCAGCGCCTCCTGCACGACGCGCAGCACTTGAAGCGCGGCATGCGCCGGCAGCACCCAGCCGCCGGCCGGCGCGTCGACCTGCCACTGCGACGCGAGTCCGGCGGCGTCGAGCTGTGCCTGCCAGCGCCAGCGCAGGTTGGCCAGCGCGGTGCCGAAGTCGTTGTCGGCCGGCGCGAGCGCATCGATCGCCAGCCGCATGTCGTCGATGCACCCGCGCAGCAGCGCCGAAGTCTGCGCCGCGTCGAGCGCGCCGCGTTCGGTGCGGTACAGCGCCGTCACGAGCTGAGAGCCGAGGCCGTCGTGCATGTCCTGCATGATGCGCTGACGCTCCTGCGTCGTCGCGCGTTCGCGCTCGAGCTGCGACAGCCGCTCGTAGTTGGCTGCCAGCGCGGCCTCGCGCGCCGCGATGCGCCGCTCGAGCGTCTGGTTCAGGTCCTCGACTTCGTCGAGCGTCTGCACGAAGCGCGCCGTCAGCAGGAAGCCCATCACGGCGAGCAACAGCGTCGCTCCGTGGTGCATCAGCAGGATGCGGTGGCCGGCCCAGCCGGGCAGCAGCCACTCGACGACGGGCGCGCGCCACGCCACCAGGTAGTCGTGCACGCCGGCGGTGACGGCGAGCGCGACGGCGGCCAGCAGCGCCGCGGCGGCGGCGCCGCGCTGGCGCCACCACGCCAGGCCGATGAAGACGGGGATGCTCAGGCCCACCGGGATCATGCCGGCGATCCACAGCCTGCCGACCCAGGCCTCGGCCGATGCCGTCGGCAGCATGCGCACCAGCGGCCCGAGCGCCCAGTAGCCGAGCAGCACGCGGCCGACCCACGGGCGCCATGCGTCGGCATAGCGCATCGCGAACACGGCCAGCACGGCGATGAAGCCGCCCGTCGCGGCGTGGTAGACGGTGCGCCAGGCAACCCACTCGACGCGCGGCAGTTGCTCGACGGCGAAGATCAGCGTGCGCAGGCCCCACAGCGCGAGCGCGAGCGCGAACAGGCCATAGAGCACTTCGCTCGGTCGGCGCCACCAGATGAAGGCGACGAACGTCGATGCGAACAGGCACGCCAGCCCGATCGCCTGCGGCATCGTGCGCATCCACAGCAGCCGGCGCTCGTGCTGCGGCAGCAGCGCGGCCTGCGGCCCGATCGACGGCCGCGCGACGAGCAGGCCGTTGGGCGCATCGGCCGCGACGATGCGCACCAGCAGCTCGTTGCCGGCCGGGCGCAGCCGGTCGTCGGGCAGCGCGACCAGCAGCGGACGCTGCCAGCGCACGTGCATCACGCCGTCGGTCTGCGGCAGGGCGGCCAGCGGCTGGCCGTTGAGCCAGAAACGGCCGCCGCCGTACAGGTAGGGCCAGTAGAGCGCCCACGGTGCGCCTTCGCCCGGGCGGTCGAACGTCATTCGCACCCACACGACGCGCGCCGTGCCGTCGTGCGATGCGTCGGGCAGCGGCACGCGGCGCCAGGCGGCGTCGGCGGGCGGCGGCGAGGCCCGCTCGTCGACGAGCACGTCGGCCGACGCCGGTTCGATCGGCGGCGCGGCGGCGCCGGCGGGTGCGACGCCGGCCGCCCACAGCGCCAGGGCAGCGACGCTACAGCAGGCCCATCTGGCCGGCTTCATAGACGGCCTCGCCGCGCGAGTGCACGGCGAGCTTGCGATAGATCTTCTTGACGTGGCTGACGACGGTGTGCGGCGAGATCTCGAGGTGCGCGCCGATCTCGGCGAAGGCGAGGCCCTTGGCGACGAAGCGCAGGATGTCGCCCTCGCGCTGCGACAACGTCGGCGCATCGGGATCGGCGCCGCGCGACGCGATCGGTGCCGCCGACGCCACGGCGCCGGCAGCCGGTGCCGCGGTGCCGACGCGGCAGCGCGCGAGCACGCGCCGCGCGATGCTCGGGCTGATCGGCGAGCCGCCGGCGTACACCTCCTTGATCGCGGCGACGATGCGCTCGACGGAGGTGTCCTTGAGCAGGTAGCCGGTGGCGCCCGCCTCGATGCTGGCGAGCACGTGCGCGTCGTCGCCGAACACGGTGATGACGAGCATGTCGGCGTCGGGCCGGCGCGCCGTCGTCTCGCGGATCAGCTCGATGCCGGGCACGTCGGGCAGGCCGAGGTCGACGAGCGTCACATCGGGCGACGTCGCGGCGAGCAGGGCGCGCGCCGCCGCGCCCGTGGCGACGGCGCCGGCGAGCTGCAACTCGGGATCGGACAGCACGGCGTCCGAGAAGCGGCGCAGGAATTCAGGCTCGTCGTCGACGACCAGCACGCTGATGCTCATGACGCGGCTCCTTCCGCCGCTCGGGCGGCGGCGGTTGTGCGCCGCCATTGTGAGCGCGGCGGCGCATGGGCGGGTATGCCGTGTTCGCGCGAGGGTCAGCCGTCGGCGGCGCCGGCCCAGCCGCAGCGGCGCCAGGCCTCGAACACGGCGACGGCGACGGCGTTGCTCAGGTTGAGGCTGCGCTGGCCGGGCCGCATCGGCAGCCGCACGCGCTGAGCCGGCGCGAAGGCGTCGCGCAACTCGCGCGGCAGCCCGGACGTCTCGCTGCCGAACACCAGCCAGTCGCCGGGCGTCCAGGTCACGTCGTCGTGGCGGCGGCTGCCCTGCGTCGTGAAGACGAAGCAGCGCTCCGGCTCGGGGCGCGCGGCCTGCACGAAGGTGGCCCAGCTCGCGTGGCGGCGCACGTTCACGTATTCGTGATAGTCGAGCCCGGCACGCTGCAGCAGGCGATCCTCCATCGAGAAGCCCAGCGGCTCGACGAGGTGCAGCTCGCAGCCCGTGTTGGCGGCGAGTCGGATCACGTTGCCCGTGTTGGGCGGGATCTCGGGGTGGACCAGGACGATGCGGAACATGTGCGCGCACTCAACCCAGCGGCGTGCGCGCGACGACCCAGCACTGCACGCGCGCCGCGCCGGCCCGATGCAGCGTGCGCGCCGCTTCGCCGGCCGTCGCGCCCGTCGTCAGCACGTCGTCGACGAGCGCGATGTCGGCGTCGCGCAGCAGCGCGGCGCGGCGCGGTGCCACGAGGAAGGCGCCGCGCACGTTGGCGGCGCGCGCCTCGCGCGGCAGCGCGAGCTGCGGCGGCGTGTCCTTGATGCGCAGCAGCGCCGCGGCATCGCTGCGGCAGCCGAGGCGGCGCGCGACGCGGCGCGCCAGCTCCCAGGCCTGGTTGTAGCCGCGCTCGCGCAGTCGCGCGTCGGACAGCGGCACCGGCAGCACCCACTGCGGCAGCGCGGCGCCGCTCGCGGCGATGCGCTCGGCGAGCGCGTCGGCGAGCAGCGGCGCCAGCTCGAGCGCGGCGTGGTACTTCAGCCTCGACACCAGCGCGTCCCACGGCCATGCATAGTCGGCGAGCGCGACGGCGCACTCCCACGGCGGCGGCTCGCGCAGGCAGGCTCCGCAGCAGTCGGTCGCGCCGTCGCCGGGCAGGCGCGATGCGCAGCGCCGGCAGCGCGGCACGACGGCGAGCCAACGCGCCGCGCAGTCGCGGCACAGGCGCTGCAGATCCCAGCCGCGGCAGACGGCGCACTGCGTCGGCAGGCGCAGGCGGCGGTCGCGTCGCACGCGGGGCGCATCGATCATCGGCTCAATATACTGGGCCGCACATGGCCGACGCCGCTGCGCCACCCTCTGCCGCCCGGGCGCTCGACGCACCCGCGCTGACGCGCGCGCTGCGCCGGCTCGGCACCGCCGCCGAGCCGCCGTGGCTGCACGCCGAAGTGGCGCGGCGCATGGCCGAGCGGCTGGCGATCGTCAAGCTGCAGCCGCGGGCGGTGCTCGACTGGTCGTCGTTCCTCGGCGCGGGCGGCGCGCTGCTCGACGCCGCCTATCCGCAGGCGCGTCGCCTCGTCGTCGAACCGTCCCCCGCGCTGCGCGAGCGCACCGACACGCGCACCGGGCGCGCGCGCTGGTGGCCGCGGCGCCGGCCCGCGGCGCAGGCCGTCGCCGCCGCCGCCGTGCCGCCCGGCAGCGTGGAACTGGTGTGGGCCAACATGGCGCTGCACGCCGCCACCGATCCACTCGACGTGATGGCGCAGTGGCAGCGCGCGCTCGCCGTCGGCGGCTTCGTCATGTTCTCGTGCTTCGGGCCCGACACCACGAAGGAGCTGCGCGAGCTCTACCGCCGCCTCGGCTGGCCGCCGCCATCGGCCGCGTTCGTCGACATGCACGACCTGGGCGACATGATGCTGCACGCCGGCTTCGCCGACCCCGTGATGGACCAGGAGCAGATCGTGCTGAGCTGGCCTGATGCCGCGGCGCTCGTCGCCGAACTGCGCGGCCTCGGCGGCAACGTCGCGCCCGAGCGCTTTGCGGGGCTGCGCACGCCGCGCTGGCGTGCCCGGCTGCTGCGCGAGTTGCAGGCTCTGGCGCGCGAGAACGGCCGCCCGCACCTGACGTTCGAGATCGTCTATGGCCACGCATTCAAAGCCGCGCCGCGCATGCCGGTGCAGGCCGAGACTGCCGTGCCGCTCGACGCGATGCGCGCCGCGATGCGCCGGCGCCGCTGAAAGGCCGTTGGTACTAGCACTGCATTGGCGGCGCCTTGATCTAGGCTAAGATCCGCGCCCATTCGGGTGCGTTTGTCCTCATGCCGCCCGGTCTGCAAAGGGCCGGACGGGTGCGGAGATGCTGGTCGGCCTGAGCTGTCTGGAGCAGTTGCAGCATGTCGCAGGCCTAACGCGCGCGGCATGGGCTGGTTGTTCGGCCAGCCGCTTTCGCTGCTGCATGCGGACGACCACCTCGAATCTCGGCTGGCAAGGCAAGGCCCGGACGCGTCGGCATCGGCGCTGCGGGGCGGGGCCTTGACCGGCGCGACCACGATGGAACTGGATCGAAACCGCGAGCAACCCTCCATGAATGAAACGCACCGCCTGCTCCCGAGCCGACTCGCTGCCGTCACGCTGACGGCCTGCGCCCTGCTGGCGGCGCGCGCCCATGCGGCGGTCAACGACCTGCCCGGCGGCCCGGCGGTGCGCCAGATCGACCTGCATCCACCCGTGACGCGCATCGCGGCCGAGCAGCAGTGGCTGCACAACTTCATGCTGATCATCTGCCTGGCGATCTTCGTCGGCGTGTTCGGCGTGATGTTCTATTCGCTCTTCAAGCACCGCCGCTCACGCGGCGCCAAGCCGGCCAACTTCCACGAGAGCGTGGCCGTCGAGGTGGCGTGGACCGTGGTGCCGTTCGTCATCGTCATCTTCATGGCGCTGCCGGCGACCAAGGTCGTCGTCGCGATGAAGGACACGACGAACGCCGACCTGACGATCAAGGCCACCGGCATCCAGTGGAAGTGGGGCTACGACTACCTCAAGGGCGAGGGCGAAGGCATCGCCTTCCTGTCGACGCTCGATCTGAAACATCGTCAGATGTCGGACGCCGGCAAGCCCGAAGGCGACGACTACCTGCTCAAGGTCGACAACCCGCTGGTCGTGCCGGTCGACAAGAAGATCCGCGTGATCACGACGGCCACCGACGTGATCCACGCCTGGGGCGTGCCGGCGTTCGGCGTCAAGCAGGACGCCATCCCCGGCTTCGTGCGCGACACCTGGTTCCGCGCCGACAAGGTCGGCGACTTTTACGGCCAGTGCTACGAGCTGTGCGGCAAGGAACACGCCTACATGCCGATCCACGTCAAGGTGCTGTCGCAGCAGGACTACAGCGCCTGGGTCGCGGCGCGGCACAAGGAGATGGCGGCCCAGGCCGACGATCCGGGCAAGACCTGGGCGCTCGCCGATCTGATGGCGCGCGGCGAGAAGATCTACACCGCCAACTGCGCGGCCTGCCACAAGCCCGACGGCAGCGGCGGCGGCCCGTTCAAGCCGCTGGCCGGCTCCCAGGTCGTGCTCGACACCGACCACGGCAAGCAACTCGCCATCGTGCTCAACGGCGCCGCCGGCGGCGCGATGCCGTCGTGGAAGCAGCTGTCGAACACGGAGCTCGCCGCCGTCGTCACGTACACGAAGAACGCCTGGTCCAACAAGACGGGCCAGGTGGTGCAGCCGGCACAGGTCGCCGCGGCCCGCAAGTGATTCACGAAGTCGCCCGAAAGGAATCCCGCTCATGAGCGCAGTCCTCGACCACCCGCTCGGCCACGGCCACGGCCACGACCAGGCGCACGACCATCCGCACGGCTGGAAGCGCTGGGTCTACGCGACGAACCACAAGGACATCGGCACGATGTACCTGCTGTTCTCGTTCACGATGCTGATGGTCGGCGGCGTGCTGGCCATGCTGATCCGCCTCGAGCTGTTCCAGCCCGGGCTGCAGTTCGTCAACCCCGAGCTGTTCAACCAGCTGACGACGATGCACGGGCTGATCATGGTGTTCGGCGCTATCATGCCGGCCTTCGTCGGCTTTGCGAACTGGATGCTGCCGATGCAGATCGGCGCGTCCGACATGGCGTTCGCGCGCATGAACAACCTGAGCTTCTGGCTGCTGATCCCGGCGGCCGCGATGCTGGTCCTGTCGTTCTTCATGCCCGGCGGCGCGCCGGCCGCGGGCTGGACGCTCTACGCGCCGCTGACGCTGCAGATGGGCCCGTCGATGGACGCCGCGATCTTCGCGGTCCACATCATGGGCGCGAGCTCGATCATGGGCTCGATCAACATCATCGTGACGATCCTCAACATGCGCGCGCCCGGCATGACGCTGATGAAGATGCCGCTGTTCGCGTGGACCTGGCTGATCACGGCCTACCTGCTGATCGCCGTGATGCCGGTGCTCGCCGGCGCGATCACGATGACGCTGACCGACCGCCACTTCGGCACGACGTTCTTCAACCCGGCCGGCGGCGGCGACCCGATCATGTACCAGCACATCTTCTGGTTCTTCGGGCACCCCGAGGTCTACATCATGATCCTGCCGGCGTTCGGCATCATCAGTGCCGTGATCCCGGCGTTCGCGCGCAAGAAGCTGTTCGGCTACACGTCGATGGTGTATGCCACGGCGTCGATCGCGATCCTGTCGTTCATCGTGTGGGCGCACCACATGTTCACCACCGGCATGCCGGTGACGGGACAGCTGTTCTTCATGTACGCGACGATGCTGATCGCGGTGCCGACCGGCGTGAAGATCTTCAACTGGGTCGCCACGATGTGGCGCGGCTCGATGACCTTCGAGACGCCGATGCTGTGGGCGATCGGCTTCATCTTCGTGTTCACGATGGGAGGCTTCACGGGTCTCATCTGCGCGATGGCGCCGTTCGACATCCAGATCCAGGACACCTACTACATCGTCGCGCACTTCCACTACGTGCTGGTCGCCGGCTCGCTGTTCGCCCTCTTCGCCGGCTTCTACTACTGGGGCCCGAAGTGGACGGGCACGATGTACGACGAGACGCGCGGCAGGATCCACTTCTGGGCGTCGATGATCTTCTTCAACCTGACGTTCTTTCCGATGCACTTCCTCGGCCTGGCCGGCATGCCGCGCCGATACGCCGACTATCCGATGCAGTTCACCGACTTCAACTCGATCGCGTCGATCGGCGCGCTCGGCTTCGGGCTGGCGCAGGTGTACTTCTTCTTCTTCGTCGTGCTGCCGTGCATGCGCGGCCAGGGCCAACCCGCGCCCCAGAAGCCCTGGGACGGCGCCGAGGGCCTCGAGTGGGAGTTGCCGTCGCCGGCGCCGTTCCACACCTTCGAGACGCCGCCCAAGCTCGACGCGACGGCGACGAAGATCGTCGCCTGACGTTCGCGCGATGACGCCCGAGCAACGCAAGAGCAACCTGCGGCTGGCGCTGATCCTGGCGTCGGTGGCGGCGGCGTTCCTCGTCGGCTTCGTCGGCAAGGCGTTGCTGTTCGGCCTGTGAGCCCGCGATGAGCGCCGACGCCCGCTTCAGCCGCCGCCTGCACGCCGACAACGCGCGCATGACGGCCAAGCTCGTCGTCGTCGTCGCGGCGATGTTCGGCTTCGGCTATGCGCTCGTGCCGTTGTACGAGACGATCTGCACGGCGCTCGGCATCAACGTGCTGTCGCTGTCGGAGCGTGTCGCGACGACGGGCTCGGCGGCGGCGGCGCGCCCGGCCAACACGCAGGTCGACCGCACGCGCACGGTGACGATCGAGTTCGATGCCAACGCGCGCGGGCCGTGGGAGTTCAAGCCGGCGGTGGCGTCGATCGACGTCCATCCGGGCGAACTGGCGACGGTGATGTACCGCTTTCGCAATGCGCAGGACCGCACGATGGCGGCGCAGGCGATCCCGAGCTATGCGCCGATGCAGGCGATGGCGCACTTCGCCAAGCTCGAGTGCTTCTGCTTCAACGAGTACACGCTGGCGCCGGGCGAGGCGAAAGAGTGGCCAGTCGTGTTCTACATCGATCCCAAGCTGCCGCGCGACGTGCGCACGATCACGCTGAGCTACACCTTCTTCGAGGTCGGCGGCAAGGTGCCGCCGGCGCCGCCGGGAGCCGCGTCGTGAGCGGCGACAGCGGGCTGCGCGAGGCCGTCGGCCGCAAGGCGTCGTTCGGGCGGACGCTGCGCGCCGTCGCGTGGTCGTTCTTCGGCGTGCGGCGCTCGTCGGGGCTCGAGCACGACGCGACGCGGCTCAATCCGCTGCACCTCGTCGTCGCCGGCGTCGCGGTGGCGGCCTTGTTCGTCGTCGGCCTCGTCGTGCTGATCCGCTTCGTCGTCGACAGCGGCATCGCGAGCTGACGCCGCGCGCCTCTTTCCCCTTTTCGAACTCGACAAGCCCACCCGCCCCACGCACGCTCAGGAGAACACCATGTCGGCAGCGACACCCCCCGGGCAGACGCCCTACTACTTCGTGCCCGCGCCATCGCGGCATCCGGCGATGGCGGCGTTGGGGCTGTTCCTCGTCATCCTCGGCGCCGCGCAGTGGGTCAACGGCCACGGCTGGGGCGCGTGGTCGCTGCTCGCCGGCCTGCTCGTGTGGGCCGTCACGCTGGCGCAATGGTTCGGCGACGCGATCCGCGAGAGCGAAGGCGGGCTCTACAGCAAGCGCATCGACGCGTCGTTCCGCTGGAGCATGAGCTGGTTCATCTTCTCGGAGGTGATGTTCTTCGGCGCCTTCTTCGGTGCGCTGTTCTGGGCGCGCGTGTTCTCGGTGCCGATGCTCGGCGACCTCGAGCACTCGTTGCTGTGGCCCGACTTCAAGGCACTGTGGCCGAGTTCGGCGCCGGGCGCGACGGCGTCGCCCGCCGGCACGATCGAGCCGTTCCGCACCATCGGGCCGTGGCCGATCCCGACGATCAACACGGCGCTGCTGCTCACGTCGGGCGTCACGCTGACGATCGCGCATCACGCCGTGATCGCCAGCCAGCGCTCCAAGGCGGTGTTCTGGATGTGGATCACGGTGCTGCTGGGCGCCACCTTCCTCGGGCTGCAGGCCTACGAGTACGTCCACGCCTATCGCGATCTGAACCTCAAGCTCAGCTCGGGCATCTTCGGCTCGACCTTCTTCATGCTGACGGGCTTCCACGGTTTCCATGTGTTCGTCGGCATGCTGATGCTGCTGTTCATCACGCTGCGGCTGATGAAGGGCCATTTCACGAGCGAGCGCCACTTCGGCTTCGAGGGCGCGGCGTGGTACTGGCACTTCGTCGACGTCGTCTGGCTGGGTCTGTACGTCGTGGTCTACTGGCTGTAGGCGATCCTCGACGGGGCCCCCGCAAACGCCGCCGAGTGCGGCGTTTGTCGTTTCTCGGGGCTCAGCGGCCGACCGGCAGTCCGGTGGGCTGGATCCAGCCGAGCTTGTAGGCGACCAGGATGCAGACGAACAGCAGCACCGACAGGCCGACGCGCCACGCCAGCGCGCGCGCCATGTGGCCGGCGCGTGCCGGGTCGCTGCCGCCGCGCAGCATGTACACGCCGGCCGACACCAGCGCGGCGATGATGGCGAGGAACGCGAGCGCGACCACGATCTTCATGCGAGCCATTATCCGACGGGGCGTCTCGCGCGCCGGCGCACGCCGATGACGCAGCACGGGCATCGGAGTTCCTGGCGGCGCGCGGCCGTCGTGCTGCTGGCGGCGCTGGCCGGCGCGGTGCTGACGGCGCGCCTCGGACTGTGGCAGCTCGACCGCGCGGCGCAGAAGACGGCGCTGCAGCGCGACCACGCCGCGCGCGCCGCCGCGCCCTCGCTGCCGGCCGACGCGCTCGCGCGCAGCGTCGGCGCCGCCGCGGCGCAGCACCACCGCGCGATCCGGCTCCGCGGGCGCTGGCTCGGCGACGCCACGGTGTTCCTCGAGAACCGCCCGATGGACGGCCGCGTCGGCTTCTACGTCGTCACGCCGCTCGTGCTCGCGCCGGGCGACGCCGTGCTGGTGCAGCGCGGTTGGGCGCCGCGCGACCTGCGCGATCGGCGGCTGCTGCCGCCCGTGCCGACGCCCGAGGGCGAGGTCGAGCTGCGCGGGCGCATCGCCCCGCCGCCCGGTCGGCTGTACGAGTTCGATGCCGACGAGGCCGGCCCGATCCGGCAGAATCTCGATCTCGAACGTCACGCCCGCGAGATCGGCGTGGCGCTGCGTCCGCTGTCGGTGCTGCAGGAGGACGACGCATCGACGGCGGCCGACGGCCTGCTGCGGCGCTGGCCGGCGCCGGGCGTCGATGTCGCCAAGCACCAGGGCTATGCGTTCCAGTGGTTCGCCCTGAGCGCGCTGATCACGGGTCTGTATGTCTGGTTCCAACTCGTCCGCCCCCGGCTCCGCCGCTACCGCTGAAGCGCTCGCCTTCACGGTCCACGCGCTGCCGTCGCCGACGCTGGCCGACGAGGCGGCGGCGCGGCGCACGCGCACCGGGCGCTGGAAGATGCTGCTCGTGCTGCTGGCCTGCGCGGCACCCGTCATCGCGTCTTACTTCACCTACTTCGTGGTCCGCCCCGAGGGGCGCAGCAGCAACTACGGCACGCTGATCGCGCCGCCGCGCTCGCTGCCCGCCGACCTGCCGCTCGCCGACTTGCAGGGCCGGCGCGTCGCCGCCGCGTCGCTCCAGGGCCAGTGGCTGCTCGTCGCCGTCGCCGGCGGCGCCTGCGACGCGCGCTGCGAGCAGGCGCTGCTGCTGCAGCGCCAGTTGCGCGAGACGCTCGGTCGCGAGCGCGACCGCCTCGACAAGGTGTGGTTCGTCGTCGACGACGCACCGCTGCGGCCCGAGCTCGCCGCGGCCGTGACGGCGGCGCCGCCGGTCACGGTGCTGCGCGTGCCGCGCGACGCGCTCGCAAAGTGGCTCGCGCCGGCCGACGGCCATGCGCTCGAGCAGCACTTCTACATCGTCGACCCGCGCGGAGACTGGATGATGCGCGCGCCGCCCGATCCCGAGCCGGCGCGGCTCAAGCGCGATGTCGAGCGCCTGCTGCGCGCGTCGACGGGATGGGATCTCCCGGGCCGTTGACATGGATGCCGCCGAACTCTGGAACCTCGCGCCGATCGCGCACGTCGCGGCCGTCGGCATCGTCGTCGCGGCCGGGCCGCTGGCGTGGATCTGGCTGCGCCATCGCGGCGGCCGGCCCGGCGCGCGGCTGCGCGCGCTGACGCTGCTGACGCTGTTCCTCACCTTCGATCTCGTCGTCTTCGGCGCCTTCACGCGGCTCACCGACTCGGGCCTGGGCTGCCCCGACTGGCCGGGCTGCTACGGCAGCGCCAGTCCGTTCGGCGCGCAAGGCGAGATCGACGCCGCGCAGACAGCGCTGCCCAGCGGGCCGGTGACGCACGGCAAGGCGTGGATCGAGATGGTCCACCGCTACCTCGCCACCGGCGTCGGCGTGCTGATCACGGTGCTGGCGCTGGCGAGCTGGCTGGCGCGCCGGCGCGACGGCCGCAGCGCCGTCTCGCCGTGGTGGGCGACGGCGACGCTGGTCTGGGTGTGCGTGCAGGGTGCGTTCGGCGCGCTCACGGTGACGATGAAGCTCTATCCGGCCATCGTCACGCTCCATCTGCTGGGCGGCCTGTTGCTGCTGATGCTGCTGGCGCTGCAGTCCGAGGGCTATGCGTCGACGCCGCTGCGCGCGTCGCGCGCGCTCGTCGCGGGCGTCGGCGGCGTGCTCGCGCTGACGCTCGTGCAGTCGGCGCTCGGCGCCTGGGTCAGCACCAACTATGCCGTGCTGGCGTGCACCGACTTCCCGACCTGCCACGGCAGCTGGTGGCCGGCGATGGACTTCGAGCACGGCTTCGCACTGCGCCGCGAGCTCGGCCGCGGCGCTGGCGGCGACTGGCTGCCGTTCGCCGCCTTGGTGGCGATCCATTACACGCACCGCCTGTTCGCCTGGCTCGTGCTGACGGCGCTCGCGCTGCTGGCGTGGCGGCTGGTCGCCGCAGCGTCGCGCGACGGCGAGCCGGCGCTGCGCCGCTGGGCGGCCGCCGCCGCCGGCGTCGCCGCATGGCAGTTCGTCACCGGGCTGTCGAACGTCGTGCTCGACTGGCCGATCGTCGCGGCGCTGGCGCACACCGGCGGCGCCGCGGCGCTGGCGACGCTGCTGACGGTACTGCTGATCCGCGTCGCGGCGGGCCGGCGCCGCGCCCCCGCAGCGGCGACGCGCGGCGCGACGCCGCCGATCGAGGGAGCCGTGTCGTGACCGCCACGCCGTCGCCGCACCGCCTGCCCGACGCCGGCGCGCCGCCGACGCTGGCCGCGCCGCTGTCGCGGCTGCGCCAGTACTACGCGCTAACCAAGCCGCGCGTCGTGCAGTTGATCGTGTTCTGCGCGCTGATCGGCATGCTGCTCGCCGTGCCGGGCCTGCCCGACTGGCCGCGCGTGCTCGCCGCGACGGCGGGCATATGGCTCGTCGCCGGCGCGGCGGCGGCCTTCAATTGCATCGTCGAGCAGCACATCGACCGCCGCATGGCGCGCACGGCGTGGCGGCCCACGGCGAAGGGAGAGCTGAGCAATGCGCAAACGCTGGCGTTCTCGGCGCTGCTCGGGCTGGCGGGCAGCGCGCTGCTCTACCTGCGGGTCAATCCGTTGACGATGTGGCTGACCTTCGCCACCTTCGTCGGCTATGCCGTCGTCTACACCGTCGTGCTCAAGCCGCGCACGCCGCAGAACATCGTGATCGGCGGTGCGTCGGGCGCGATGCCGCCGGTGCTCGGCTGGGCGGCGATGCGCGGCGAGGTCGGCGCCGAGGCGCTGATGCTGTGCCTGATCATCTTCCTGTGGACGCCGCCGCACTTCTGGGCGCTGGCGCTGTACCGCGTCGAGGACTACCGCCGCTCGGGGCTGCCGATGCTGCCGGTGACGCACGGCGCCGAGTACACGCGGCTGCAGGTGCTGCTGTACACGCTGGTGCTGTTCGCGGCGACGCTGCTGCCGTTCCTGTTCGGCATGAGCGGCTGGATCTACCTTGTCGCGGCCGTCGCGCTCGGCGCCGTCTTCATCGGCTACGGCGTCGCACTGTGGCGGCGCTACAGCGACGTGCTGGCGCGCCGCACGTTCCGTTATTCGATCCTCTACCTGGCGCTGCTGTTCGCGGCGCTGCTCGTCGACCACTACCTGAACCCGCTGCTGCCATGACGACGTCGCGACGTGCCTTTCTCGCTCTCGGCGCCGCCGCGCCGCTGCTCCTGCTGGCCGGCTGCGACGGCAAGCCCGCGGCACCGCCGCCGGCGCAGTTCAAGAACGTCGACGTCACGGGCGCCGCCTATGCGCGCGACTTCGCGCTGACCGACCACCAGGGCCGGCCGCGCACGCTCGCCGACTACAAGGGCAAGGTCGTCATCGTGTTCTTCGGCTACACGCAGTGCCCCGACGTCTGCCCGACGACGATGTCGGAGATCGCCGCCGTGAAGGCGGCGCTGGGCGCCGACGGCGAGCGCGTGCAGGGCCTCTTCATCAGCGTCGACCCCGAGCGCGACACGGCGTCCATCCTGAAGGATTACATGTCGGGCTTCGACAAGAGCTTCGTCGCGCTGCGCGGTACGCCCGAGCAGACGCAGGCCGTGGCCAAGGAGTTCAAGATCTACTACGCCAGGGTGCCGACCAAGAGCGGCAGCTACCTGATGGACCACTCGGCCGGCTCCTACGTCTACGACCCACAGGGTCGCGTGCGCCTGTTCGTGCGCTATGGCGGCAGCGCTGCCGACCTGACGTCGGACCTCAAGGTCTTGCTGGCGGGCGGCTGACGCGTGCGCCGCTTCGCGCTAGCATCGCGGCACCGACACGTCCCCCGCGTCGTCGCGAACCACCCATGATCCCGCTCACGCCATCGACGTTGCGCCCGACTCGGCTCGACAGGCCTCGCGCCTGGCGATCGGCCGAGCGGCATGCTTGAGCCCGGCGATCACCTCCCCACCCCGTTTCTCGCGCTGCACCGATCGCCGGGCCTCCTGAGCGCCACACCATCCGGCGCGGCCAGGTGCACTTTTGCCGGCCGCGTCGAAGAGGAGTCCGACGTTGAACACTCTGCACGCAACCCGGCGCACGCTGACCGAGCTCGACCACGTGCGCATCGCCCGCCTGCTCGGCCGCGCGCCGACCGGCCTGCACGATAGTGCGACCCTCCATCCGCTGGGCGATCTTCTCGACGATGCCGAACTGGTGCCGTCACGGCAGGTGTCGCCCGACATCGTCACGATGTATACGCAGCTCGAGGCGGTCGAGTCCGGCAGCGGCACGCGGCGGCGCCTGACGCTGTGCTATCCACAGGATGCCGAGCCGGCGGCCGGCTTCGTCTCCGTGCTGTCGCCGATGGGCGTCGCGCTGCTCGGGCTGCGCGTGGGCGAATGCGCGCGCTGGCGCACGCCCGACGCTCGCGACGTGAGCGCCGAAGTCGTCGCCATCCTGTTCCAGCCCGAGGCCAGCGGCGACTACACGACCTGAATCGCGCCGCCGCAAGCGCGAAGGGCTGCCCGCGGGCAGCCCTTCGTTCTTCGTCGTGACGCGCGGTTGGCGCTCAGGCGGCGTCGACCAGCGCCTTGCGCATCTTCTTCATCGCCGCCACTTCGATCTGGCGGATGCGCTCGGCGCTGACGCCGTACTCCGCGGCCAGTTCGTGCAGTGTCATGCCGCCCGAACTGTCGTCGTTGACCTTGAGCCAGCGCTCCTCGACGATGCGCCGGCTGCGCGCGTCCAGCGCGTCGAGCGCGCGCGCGATGCCGTCGCCGGCCAAGCGGTCGCGGCGCTGCGCCTCGAGCACGTGCGTCGGCTCGCTCGCGTCGTCGGCCAGGTAGGCGATCGGGCCCCAGGCGTCGTCGCCGTCGTCGGACTGCGGCTCGAGCGCCACGTCGCCGCCCGACAGCCGCGTCTCCATCTCGAGCACTTCCTCGCGCTTGACGTTGAGCGAGCGCGCGACGCGGTCGACCTCGCTCGATGTGAGCGTGGCGCGGTGCGTGTCGGCGTCGGCGGCGTCGTCCTTCAGCTGCTGCTTCATCGAGCGCAGGTTGAAGAACAGCTTGCGCTGCGCTTTCGTCGTCGCGACCTTCACCATGCGCCAGTTGCGCAGGATGTACTCGTGCATCTCGGCCTTGATCCAGTGCAGCGCATAGCTCACCAGACGCACGCCCTGCGAGGGGTCGAAGCGCTTGACGGCCTTCATCAGGCCGATGTTGCCCTCCTGGATCAGGTCGCCGTGCGGCAGGCCATAGCCGAGGTACTGGCGCGACACCGAGACGACCAGGCGCAGGTGCGACAGCACCAGCCGGCCGGCGGCCTCGACATCGCCGTCGTCGCGCCAGCGGCGCCCGAGGGTCGCTTCCTCTTCGGGCGTGAGCAGCGGCAGCCGGTTGACGGCAGAGATGTAGGCATCGAGGTTGCCGAGCGACGGAACCAGCGCCCACGGGTCACGCAGGGCGAGGGCGGTACCAGCAGCAGTCGTGTTCATGGAAGCGTCGGACATCGGATCCTTCCAAAAGTTCGCGCAATTTTAGCACTCGGGCTCGAGGACTGCCAGCGCGCGCTCCCCCGTCGATACAAGGGGTTGATTCGCAGTGGGCGCAAACTAATCCGTGCGATCAACCGAACAGCGTGTCGCGCTGCGTGAGCAGCTCGTCGACCAGGCGCAACAGCTCGCCGACGTTGACCGGCTTGGTGAGGTAGCGCTCGGCGCCGGCGTCCAGCGCGGCGCGGATGCGTGCCGCCACGGCGTCGGCCGACACGACGATCACGGGGATCGGCGCCGTGGTCGGGTCGTCCTTGAGCATGCGCAGCAGCTGCAGCCCCTCGATGTCGGGCAGGTGCATGTCGAGCAGGATCAGGCTCGGCGGATGGGCGCGGATCGCGGCCAGCCCTTCCATGCCGCTGGTCGACACCTTCAGCCGCACCTGCGGCCGTTGCGCCAGGATGCCCTCCATCACGACGGCGTTCGTCTCGTTGTCCTCGATGTAGTGGACGACGCGCTGGTGATAGTCGCGCTGCGGCTCGGCGTCGCCGGCATCGTGGGGCTGCTCGTCGGCCGCCGCCGGCGCGGCGCGCGGCAGCGTGAGGATGAACGAGGAGCCCTCGCCTTGCGTGCTGCGCACGCGCAGGCTGCCGCCCATCAGCTCGGCCAGGCGCTGGCTGATCACCAGCCCGATGCCCGTGCCTTCGAGCGCGGACTGCTCGCGCCCGAGGCGGTTGAACGGCTGGAACAGTCCCGCCAGCTGCTCGGCACTCATGCCCAGGCCGGTGTCGCTGACGGCGACCTCGACCGCGCCGGTCGCGCTGACGCGCGTCGCGATGTGGATACGGCCGCCGTCGATGTTGTACTTGACG
The DNA here is from genome assembly GCA_048500255.1 of Burkholderiaceae bacterium. Classification (GTDB taxonomy): domain Bacteria; phylum Pseudomonadota; class Gammaproteobacteria; order Burkholderiales; family Burkholderiaceae_C; genus JAMHWF01. Next base: position 305,826 of record JASNYH010000003.1, read on the forward strand.
GCGTTGCTCAGCAGGTTGGTCAGGATCTGCTTGACGCGCGTCGCGTCGCCGCTGACCTGCGCCGCCTCGGCGTTCAGGGCCTGCGTGACGATCAGCCCGCGTGCCTGGGCGGCGCGGTCGACCATCGCCAGCGTGGCGTCCATCACCTGCGGCAGGTCGATCGACTCGATGTCCAGGCGCAGCGTGCCGGCTTCGATGCGCGAGAGGTCGAGCGTGTCGTTGATCATGTCGAGCAGGTGCCAGCCGGCGGTCTGGATCTGGCCGATCCAGTCGCGCTGGCTGTCCGACAGCGCCGCGCTGCGGTCGAGCTCGATCAGCTGCGCGAAGCCGAGGATCGCGTTCAGCGGCGTGCGCAGCTCGTGGCTCATGCGCGAGAGGAAGTCGCTCTTGGCGCGGTTGGCCGCCTCGGCCACCTCGCGCGCGGCCTCGGCGTCCTGCAGCTTGAGGTGCTCCGTGATGTCCTCGACGACGCCGACGATACGGTGCGGCTGGCCCTGGTCGTCGCGCAGCAGCGAGACGATGCTGCGCGTGGGCACGGCGCGGCCGTCGCGCGCGAGGTAGCGTTGCTGGCGGCGGTAGACGGAGATCTCGCCGCGCACCAGCCGGCCGGCCAGTTCGAGGTGTTCGAGGCGCTCGTCGGGGTGGATGAACTCCATCGACGTCATCGTGGCGAGCTCGTCGGCGCCGTAGCCGACGAGCTCGCGGAACTGCGGGTTCGATTCCTGGATCGTGCCTTGCAGGTCGGTGTAGAAGACGCCGATCGGCACGTTGTTCAGGATGTTGCGAAAGCGCTGCTCGCTCTCGCGCAGCGCGGCCTCGGTGCGCGCGCGCTCGGCGATCTCTCGCTGCAGCTCGACGGTGCGGCGCCCGACGGCGGCCTCGATGCGCTGCGCGCGGCCCGTCATCGTGAGCAGCAGCGCCCCCAGCAGCGCGACGGCGGCCAGCGCGACGACGGAGAAGAGCCACGCGTCGGCATTGCCGCGCTCGCTCATCGCTTCGTCGGCGAACACGTCGAGGCGCCAGGTGCGCCCGGCGTAGACCACCGCGTCGGAGCGCCGCCATGCCGATGCGCCGTAACGCTCGCAGGTCGCACCGCCGGCCAGCAGCGGCTGCGGCGCCTCGGGCAGCGTGTCGCGCAGGCACACGCGCAGGTGAGCCGGCAGGCCCTTGGAGGCCAGCGCGAGCAGGTCGTCCATGCGCACCGACACGAAGGCGAAGCCGCGCGCGCGCGCCTCGCGCTCGACCTCGTCGGTCGGCTGGCCGTCGTAGACGGCGCGAAAGACGACGACGCGCGTCGGATCGGCGCTGTTCGCCGACATCCGGATGCCGGCCGACGCCACCGGCTGGCCGATGCGCCGCGCGGCCTCGATCGCTTCGCGCGCCGACTTCACCGACAGCGCGTTGGCGCCCAGCACGGCCGGCGTGCCGGCGCGCGGCTCTGCGTAGCGGATGGCGACGACTTCGTCGCCTCCGGGCGGCAGGCGCGCGCCGCCGGGTCCGACGTCGAACACGGCATAGCCCGCCGGCCCGTCGCGGCGCACCGCCGCCTCGAACGCGGGCAACGCCTCGCGAGCGACGCGTTCGGTCCAGCCCAGCGCCTGTGCGCTCACCGGCGACTCCGTCCAGTAGCGGCTGGCGCGACGGAATTCGTCGGCCGTGACCGCGTCCGACGCACTGAACAGGCCGTGGATCGCCTCGAGCGCGTGCAGCGGCGTCTCGAGCTGTGCCGAGACGGCGATGCGCGCCGTCGCCGCGTCGTGGTCGAAGCGCGCCTGCGAGCGCTCGCGGTCCCAGCGGCCGACCTGCACGATGGCGCCGCCCACGAGCACGGTGGCGACGGCCAGCGGCAGCGCGACACCTCGCCGGCGCGCGGCCCACAGCGCACGCGGCGTGCCGACGAAGGCCAGCGCCACCGGCACGCCGACCGACGTGCCGAGCGCATCGCCGGCCCACCACGTCCACCAGGTGAACGACAGCGCCTCGGGGCGCAGCATGCCGACGGTGGCCAGCGTCGTCACGGCGACGGTGGCGCTGATCGTGCTCGCCAGCACGGCGCCGAGCAGGAAGAACAGGGCTACTTCACGCAGCTCCACGAGCTGCATCGGCTGCGCCACGAAGCGCCGCAGCATCCACGCGCCGACGCCGGCCTGCAGCGTGGCGCCGGCGGCGATCGCGACGGCAATGCCGGCCAGCGGCGCGACGGCGACGCCCGGCTGCGCGACGAGCAGCACGCCCAGCGCGACGGCGAAGGCCGACAGCGCGACGGCCGGCAGCATCGTCCAGCCCCAGGCCAGCACCGCGACCAGTGCGATGCCGGCCGACGGATACAGCGGCGCCGCATAGCCCGGCGGGATTGCCAGCGCCAGCGCCGCCCAGCCGGCCGCCGCGTAGGCGAGCGCCGTGATCACGAACGCCTGCGGCCGGCTCACGGTCGGGGTCTCTTGCATGGGGCTCGGGCGGGGGCGCGTCGCGGTGGCGGCTGCCTGCGGCGCGCGGGCGCACAGGCGACGGTGGGCGATGCCGGCGAGCCTATCACCACGCCGCGCTGCGGCGCAGGGGGTCGCCCGCAGCGCCGGCCCGGCGTCTGACGTGCGTCACACGTTGAACAGGAAGTGCAGCACGTCGCCGTCCTTGACGACGTACTCCTTGCCTTCGGCGCGCATCTTGCCGGCCTCCTTCGCGCCCTGCTCGCCGCCGCAGGCGACGAAGTCGTCGTAGGCGATCGTCTGTGCGCGGATGAAGCCGCGCTCGAAGTCGGTGTGGATCGCCGCCGCGGCCTGTGGTGCCGTTGCGCCGACCGGGATCGTCCATGCGCGCACCTCCTTCACGCCGGCGGTGAAGTAGGTCTGCAGCCCGAGCAGCGCGAACGCGGCGCGGATCAGGCGGTTCAGTCCCGGCTCGCTCTGGCCCATCTCGGCGAGGAAGAGCTGCTTGTCCTCGTCGGACAGGTCGGCCATGTCGGCCTCCGTCTTGGCGCAGATGGCGACGACGGGTGCGTTCTGCTTGGCGGCGTAGTCGCGCAGCCGGTCGAGGTAGGGATTGCTCTCGAAGCCGTGCTCGTCGACGTTGGCGACGAACATCGCCGGCTTGGCCGTGATCAGGCCGAGCGGCTTGAGCACGGTGAGCTCTTCCTTGCTGAAGTCGATCGTGCGCACCGCCCGGCCCTCGTTGAGCGCGGCTTCGCAGCGCTTGAGCACGGCGACCAGGCGCTGCGCGTCCTTGTCCTGGCCGGCCTTGGCGACCTTCGAGTAGCGCAGCAGACTCTTCTCGACGGTCGCCATGTCGGCCAGGCACAGCTCGGTCTGGATCACCTCGATGTCGGAGATCGGGTCGACCTTGCCGGCGACGTGGATCACGTTCGGATCGTCGAAGCAGCGCACGACGTTGACGATGGCGTTGGTCTCGCGGATGTGGGCGAGGAACTGATTGCCCAGGCCCTCGCCCTTGGACGCGCCGGCGACCAGCCCCGCGATGTCGACGAACTCGACCACCGCCGGAACGACGCGCTCGGGGTGCACGATCGCCGCCAGCACCGGCAGCCGCGGGTCGGGCAGCTCGACGATGCCCACGTTGGGCTCGATCGTGCAGAAGGGGTAGTTCTCGGCCGCGATGCCCGCTTTCGTCAGCGCGTTGAAGAGGGTGGACTTGCCGACGTTGGGCAGGCCCACGATGCCGCATTGCAGGCTCATGGAGGGGGTTCCGGCGGAGCAGGGAAAGGGCGTGATTTTACGGCGGGCTACGTGTCGAAGCGCAGGCTCGCGCGCCCGCGCAGGCCGGTGTGCAGCATGCGATCGATGCCCTCGACGACGACGGCGTTCATGCCGAACGTGATCGCGCCGCCGCGCCGCGCATCGGCGCGGTAGGCGGCGAGTGCGTCGCCCACCGCATGGCCGCGCTCGCCGGTGGCCGGGTCGACGTCGGGAATGCTGCAGCGCGTGCAGGCGTCCGCGAGGCGGATGCGCACCGGGCCGTTGCCGGTGTCGAACTCGATCTCGTCGAGGAAGTCCTCGCCGTGCGCGTCGAGGCCGTCGAGCACGAGGTTGGGCCGCAGCCGCGCGAGCGTGACGGGTGCCGCGCCAGCGGCGGCCAGCCGCTCGTTGAGCGCGGCCAGCGATGCCGTCGACGCGACGAGCAGCGGGAAGCCGTCGCTGAACGCGTTCTCGGCGTCGATGCCACGGCTGCGCGCCGGGTTCGACAGGCGGCGCTGCTCGGGGTCGAAGCGCACCAGCCGCACTTGCCGCCCGAGGAAGTCGCTGAACCACTGCGCGGCCAGCGCGCCCATGTCGTAGGCGCGCACGGTGTCGTTCCACACGCGCGCCCTCGTCGGCGCCTCGACGGTGTCGAGCAGCAGGTGCAGCGGCAGCATGCCGGGCGCGCGCAGCACGAGGTCGCTCGCGCGCAGCGTCGGCTGCACCAGCGCCATGCGCGGCAACTCGCGCTGCGTGACGAAGACGCCGTCGGCGTCGACGACCATCCACGCGCGGTCGAACTCGAGTCCGGTCTCGACGACGAGCGCCTCGTGGACGGCGATGCCGGCGCACGACTTGACCGGATGCAGGTACAGCGCGGCGATGCTCAAGTCTTGTTCTTCGGCGGCGTTCATTTCGTCAGCAGGCGCTCGAGGGCGCCCTTCAGGGGTTGTTCGAGGCGGCGCTGCAGCGCGTCGGCGGCGACGGCCGACCACTCGATGCGCCAGTCGACGGCATCGTACGGGCCGGCCAGCCGCAGCGGCACCGTGAGGCCGCGCAGCGCGGCCAGCTCGGCCGGCGCCGTGTCGACGATCGTCGCGCGCAGCGCGGCATCGACGCGGCCGCGGCCGACGTCGATCGCCGCTGTGCCGGCGGCGCGCAGCAGCGGACTGCGCGCCAAGACGTCGTTGCTGTGCGCCACGCCGTCGGCGATGCGGAACGTCGCGCCGAGCTCCGAGTACGGCGTCTTCTCGTCGGGCGATGCGCGCTGCACCGTGTCCTGGCGGCGCACGAGCAGGGCGCGCGCCTCGCGCAGCCGCTGCGCGAGGTCGATGCCGCGGATCGCGCCGTCGCGCAGCTGCACGGCGGCCCGGCCGGCGAGCTGCGAGCGCAGCGCCTGCAGCGTGGCACCTCTCGATTCGAGTTCGGCCGTCAGGCGGCCGCGCCCTTCGAGGCGGTCGCTGCCCGCCAGCTCGCCGAGCAGTGCGCGCAGGTCGACGCCCTGGGCGGCCAGGCGCGCGCTCACGCGCGGCGTTGCGCCGGCCTGAGCACTGCCGCTCGCATCGACGCTGCCGCCCCAGGCCTGAGCCTGCAGCCGCTGCACGCGCAGCGTGCCGTCGTCGATCGTCGCGTCGATGCGCACGTCGCCGGCGCGCAGCCGCTGCCAGGCGAAGCGGCCGGCGCGCAGCGCGACGCGGCCGTCGACGGCGCGCAGCAGCTCGAAGTCGAGCGGCGTGTCGTCGGCGCTCGCCGGCGCCGAGGCGGCCGGCGACACCGCCGCGGCGCCGGCGCGGCCGAGCAGCGCGTCGACGTCGAGGCTGTCGAAGCGCGCCTGCGCCTGCAGCTTGGGCACGCGGCCGTTGAAGCCCACCGTGCCCTCGCTCGACCAGGCATTGCCGCCGAGCGTGCCGGCGACGCTCCAGCCGGCCGCTTGCGCCGACGCGTGGCCGGCGCCGCGCAGCGCCAGCGCGAGCGGGCGCTCGCCCGGGCCGACGCGCGCTCGCAGGTCGATCGATTCGGCAGCGACGGCCTTTCTGGCGATGCGCCAGACGAGCTGCGTCTTCAGCGTGCCGTCGAACGGGCGCGGGCCGTTGCGACCGTGCAGCGTCGCTGCGACGCCGGGCAGGCGCACCTGTTCGAAGCTGCCGCTCGGCGCGCCCGACTCGATGCGCGCCTCGACGGCGTTGGCGCCGGCAAGCGACAGGCTCGCCTTGAAGGGGCTGCCGCGCACGCTGTCGCCGGCGACGTCGAGCACCGGCCAGTCGAGCGTGGCGTTCAGCGCGTCGCTGCCGTGCTGCCCCGCCAGGCGCAGTTGCAGCCGCTCGAGCGCCAGGCTGCGCGAGGCGGTGTCGCGGCGCAGGCGCTCGATGCTCAGCTGCGAGCCGGCCAGGCGCAGACCACCGACCGTGGCGCCGAAGTCGACGGCCAGCCCGTCGGCCTGCAGCGTCTGCGCGGCATCGTCCCAGGCGACGCGGCCGCGCAGCCGGGCGTCGACGCCGCGCGCGCCGACGGCGTCGCCGGCGTAGGCGAGCTGCATCGCCGACAGCGTCAGCGCGCCGCTGTCGGGCGCCCACAGCAGCCGCATGCCGCCCTCGAGCCGGCCCTGGACCGCCGGCTGGCGCAGCGCCAGCTTGGCCTGCAGATCGACGGAGCCCTCGACGCCGGGCGCGAGGCGGCCGGTCTGCAGCGACGCGATCTCGATCTCGCCTTGCAGCGGCAGCGTGGCGTCGTCCAGGTGCAGCCGCAGCTCGCGCACGTCGATGCGGCCGACGTCGAACTTGAGGCTCGGCCCGGCGCCGATGCCGCTCGCGCCGCCGCGCGCGAAGTCGTCGGCATTGCTCGCGCCCTTGGCGTCGCGCGTGTAGTGCAACTGCACGCCGCGCGCCGCGATGCGGTCGACGACGAGCTGGCCGGCCAGCAGCGGCCACACGCGCACGGCGAGCGCCGCTTCGTCGATCGCGGCAAAGGTGTCGCCGGGGCGTTCGACCTCGCTCAGGCGCAGCCGCTCGGCGCGCACCTCGATGCGCGGCAGCAGCGACAGCGAAACCGGGCCGTCGATCGCCAGCGTGCGGCGGTGCTCGCGCTGCATCCAATCGACGGCGGCGGCCTCGTAGCGTTCGGCGTCGAAGCCGGCGACCAGCCAGGCGACGACGCCGGCGGCCACGGCGAAGAGGCCGAGCAGGCCGTAGGCGGCACGGCGCAGCCACAGCGCCGTCATCGCAGCCTCGTCGTCGTCGCCAGCATGGACCGATTCTGCCCGCGTCGTCTGGGGCGGAGGCGCGGGGGCGTCCTTACAATGCATCGGCCTGTAGCTGCCGCGATGAGCCCGCTTTCCCTCCGATGAAACGCTACGACGTCTGCGTGCGCGGCAGCGGCGCCGTCGGCCGCAGCCTCGCGCTGGCGCTGGCGCGCCAGGGGCTGCAGGTCGCGCTGCAGGGCAGCGCCGCGCCGCCCGCGGGCGGGCCCGATGTGCGCGCCTATGCCCTCAATGCAGGCTCGGTGGCGCTGCTGACCGAGCTGCGCGTCTGGGACGCGCTGCCGCGCGACGCCGCCACCGCCGTCTACGACATGCGTGTCGAGGGCGACGCGCGCGGCGCGCACGTCGACTTCTCGGCTTGGCAGCAGCAGGTGCGCGAGCTGGCGTGGATCGTCGACGCCGCGGCGCTCGACGCCGCGCTCGCCGACGCCGTGCGGTTCGCGCCGCACATCGCCGAGCGGGTGCCGTCGGAGCCGGTCGAGGCCACGCTCGTCGCCGTGTGCGAAGGCAAGGCCTCGGCCTCGCGCGACGCGCTGCATACGGCGTGGCGGCGCCACGACTACGGCCAGACCGCCGTCGCGGCGCGGCTGGTCGCCGACGCGCCGCACCGCGGCCGCGCGCGGCAGTGGTTCCGCGCGCCCGACATCCTGGCGCTGCTGCCGTTCGACCGCCCGCAGCCCGAGCGCTCCTACGCGCTCGTGTGGTCGCTGCCCGCGGCGCGCGCGCACGAGGCGATGGCGCTCGACGCGCCGGCCTTCGAGCAGGCGCTGGCCGACGCGACGCAAGGCGCCGCCGGCGCCTTGCGCCTGGACAGCGAGCGCGCCGCCTGGCCGCTCGCGCTGGCGCGCGCCGATCGCTGGTGCGGCCCCGGCTGGGTGCTGCTCGGCGACGCGGCGCACGTCGTGCACCCGCTCGCCGGCCAGGGGCTCAACCTGGGGCTGGCCGACGTGCGCGCCCTGGCACGCGCGATCGCCGCGCGCGAGCCCTGGCGCAGCCTGGGCGACGAGAAGCTGCTGCGCCGCTACGTGCGCGAGCGCGCGTGGCCGACGCGCGCGATGAGCGGCATCACCGACGGCCTGTTGCAGTTGTTCGCCAGCGGCAACGCCGGCGCGAAGGAACTTCGCAACCGCGGCCTCGATCTAGTCGATGCCGTGCCGCCGTTGAAGCGCTGGCTGACGGCGCGCGCTCTCGATTCCTGAAGGACCTCCCACGATGAACTCTCTGTCCGCGCGCGCCGCCGCGCTGGTCTTCGCCGCCGCCGGCCTGCTGGCCGCCTTGCCGGCGCACGCCGACGAGGCCGCGATCCGCAAGAACCTGGCCGAGCGGCTGCCCGACCTGCCGAAGATCGACGAAGTCGCCAGGACGCCGATCCCCGGCGTGTACGAGGTGCGCATCGGCACCGACATCCTCTACGCCGACGAGAACGGCGACCACCTGATCCAGGGCAGCGTGCTCGACACGCGCAGCCGCACCGACCTGACGCAGGCGCGCATCGACCGCCTGACGGCGATCGACTTCGCCTCGCTGCCGCTGAAGGACGCCATCGTGTGGAAGCAGGGCACGGGGGCGCGCAAGCTCGTCGTCTTCGCCGACCCGAACTGCGGCTACTGCAAGAAGCTCGAGCGCGACCTCGTCAACGTCAGGGACGTGACGGTCTACACCTTCCTGTTCCCCATCCTCGGCGGCGATTCGCCCGAGAAGTCGCGCAACATCTGGTGCGCCAAGGACGTGACCAAGACGTGGCGCGACTGGATGGTCGACGGCAAGACGCCGCCGCGCGTGATGGACAAGTGCGACACGTCGGCACTCGAGCGCAACGCCGCGCTCGGGCGCAAGCACCGCGTGACGGGCACGCCGGCGCTCGTCTTCGAGGACGGCACGCGCGTGCCCGGCGCGCTGCCGGCGGCGCAGGTCGAGAAGCGGCTCGCCGCGGCGCCGCGGCCGAAGTCCTGAGCGTGATCGACTACCGCATCGCGCCTGCCGACCCGGCGGCGCACTTGTTTCGCGTCGAGCTCACGGTGCCGCGGCCGGCGCCCGGCCTCGTCGTCAGCCTGCCGGTGTGGATTCCGGGAAGCTACCTGGTGCGCGAGTTCGCGCGCCACCTGTCGGGGCTGACGGCACGCCAGGGCGGGCGCGCCGTCGCCGTCGAGCCGCTGGACAAGGCGAGCTGGCGCGTCGACTGCCGCGGCAGCGCCGCCGTGACGCTGGCCTACGACGTCTATGCCTTCGACACCTCGGTGCGCGCCGCCTTCCTCGACACGCGGCGCGGCTTCTTCAACGGTACGAGCCTGTGCCTGCGCGTGCACGGCCGCGAGGCCGAGCCGCACCGCCTGCGCCTGGCGGGGCTGCCGCGCGGCTGGCAGGTCGCGACGTCGCTGCCCGGCGGCGCGCGCGGCACCTGGCAGGCGGCCGACTACGACGATCTGGTCGACCATCCGGTGGCGCTCGGCACGTTCTGGCGCGCGCGCTTCACGGCGGGCGGCGTGCCGCACGAGTTCGTCGTCGACGGCGCGCTGCCCGGCTTCGACGGCGAGCGGCTGATCGCCGACGTGAAGCGTCTGTGCGAGACGCAGATCGCCTTCTGGCACGGCCGCAAGGCGCCGCCGTTCGAGCGCTACCTGTTCATGCTCAACGCCGTCGACGACGGCTATGGCGGCCTCGAGCACCGCGCCAGCACGGCGCTCGTCGCGTCGCGCCGCGACCTGCCGCGCGCGGGCCAGCCGGCGGCGAGCGACGGCTACGTCACGCTGCTCGGGCTGATCAGCCACGAGTATTTCCACGCCTGGAACGTCAAGCGGCTGCGGCCGGCCGAGTTCGCGCGCTACGACTACACGCGCGAGAACCACACGCGGCTGCTGTGGTTCTTCGAGGGTTTCACGTCGTACTACGACGACCTGCTGCTGCTGCGCGCCGGGCTGATCGACGCGCCGCGCTACCTCAAGCTGCTGGCCAAGTCGGTCAACGGCGTGCTCGGTGCGCCGGGGCGCAAGCTGCACAGCGTCGCGCAGGCGAGCTTCGACGCCTGGATCAAGTACTACCGCGCCGACGAGAACACGCCCAACGCGACGATCAGCTACTACGCCAAGGGCGCGCTCGTCGCGCTGGCGTTCGACCTGACGCTGCGCGCGGCGGGCCGCGGCTCGCTCGACGCCGCGATGCGCACGCTGTGGCAGCGCTCGGGCGGCGGACCGGTCGGCGAGGCCGACATCGCGCGCGCGCTGGCCGAGGAGGCCGGCCGGCCGCTCGATGCCGAGTTCGCCGCCTGGGTGCACGGCACCGACGAACTGCCGCTGCAGGCGCTGCTCGCGCGCGCCGGGGTGCAGTGGACGACGGAGCCGGCCACGCCGGCGCAACGCTTCGGGCTGCGCGTGAGCGAGAGCGCGCTCGCCGGCGTGCAGGTCAAGCAGGTGCTGCGCGGCGGCACCGCCGAACGCGCCGGCGTCGCCGCCGGCGACGAGCTGCTCGCCGTCGACGGCTGGCGCGTGCGCCGGCTCGACGACGTGGCGCTGCTCGGCGACGCCGCGAAGGCGCGCGACTGGCTGGTCTCGCGCGACCAGCGCGTGTTGACGCTGCACGTGCGCGGCAGCGCCGACGAGCCGGGCGCCGTCGCGCTGATGCCGGCCGACAAGCCGGCGCGCGACGCGCTGGCGCTGCGCCGCGCATGGCTGGGCGGCTGACGCCGGGCGGCGCGCCGCGACGGCGCGGGGCACTGCTGCTGCTGGCTGTCGGCGTCGGCGTACTGCACATCGTGCTGACGGCGTGGCTCGGCGAGCGCTTTGCCGCCTGGCGCGCCGATGCTGCGGCGCCGGCGCGGCTGCAGGCGGCCTTCGTGCGCGAGCTGGCACCGGCGGCGCCGCCGGTGGCGGCGGCGGCTGTCGCGCAACCGCCCGCGGTCGCGCGCCGCGCGCCGCGCCGCCGATGCCCCCGCCGGCGGCGGCGTCGGCCGCAGAGGACGCGGCTTCGGCCGTCGAGCACGCGGCGTCGGCCACGGCCGGGCCGAACGGCGAGTCGGCTGCGGCGGCGGCGCAGGGCGCCGAGCCCGCCAGCGAGCCCGACCCCGAGCCGGTGCCGGCTGCGCAGCCGTCGATGGCTGCCGCCTCGGCGGCCGAGCGGCCGACCGAGCCCGCCGACGCGCCGCCCGCCATTGCATCGATGCGCGGCGGACTGACCGCCGTGGCGCCGGAGGCCGATGCGGCATCGACGCCCGGCGCGCCGGCCTTCGACTGGCCGGCGTCGACGCGCCTCAGCTATGTGCTGCACGGCTACTACCGCGGCGAGATGCACGGGTGGGCGCAGGTCGAATGGCTGCGCGAAGGCGAGCGCTACCAGGTGCACCTCGACGTGACGGTCGGCCTGCCGTTCGCGCCGCTGTTCACGCGCCGCATGAGCAGCGACGGGCGCATCGTGCCCGGCGGCCTGGCGCCGCGCCGCTACGACGAGGAGACGCGGCGCGCCTTCGCGGCGCCGCGCCGCGCGACGCTGCGCTTCGCCGACGACGGCATCGTGCTGGCCGCCGGGCGTCGCGTGCCCGCGCTGCCCGGCGTGCAGGACACGGCGAGCCAGTTCGTGCAGCTGGTCTGGCTCTTCAGCACCGAGCCGCAGCGGCTGCAGGCAGGGCAGCAGGTCGAGATGCCGCTCGCGCTGCCGCGCGAGGTCGGGCTGTGGATCTACGACGTGCTGGGTGCCGAGACGGTGCATGCGCCGTTCGGCGCTGTCGAAGCCTGGCACCTGAAGCCGCGCCGCCCGGCGCGGCCCGGCACGCTGGCAGTCGAGACGTGGATCGCCCCGTCGCTGCAGTACCTGCCGGTGCGCATCCGCATCCATCAGGATGCCCAGACCTGGATCGACCTGATGATCGAGCGCCCGCCGCTGCAGGCGGTGCCAGAGGCGGGCCGCTGACGCGGCGGGCCGGTCTCTCAGGAGCCGAGCGGCTCGATGAACTTGCTGCCGAAGGCGCTCGCCGCAGCGGCGCCGCGCGAATTCGCCAGTACGTCGCGCGCGATGCCCAGGCTGTGGCGCAGCTGCTCGAGCGTCTTGGCGCCCTCGAGCTTGATCGCGATCGCTTCGGCCACCGGGCCGAGCAGGTCGTTGAGCTCGCGCACCGCCTGGCGCCGCAGGACGTCGGCCTCGGCCGACAACGCGGCGTCGGCGGCGGGGGCCGGGCGCGCGACGGGCGTGGGTGCAGGGCGCGTCGTCGCGACTTCGATGGCTTCGATGAAGCCCTGCTCGAGCAGGGTGTAGAGGCACTCGTCGGGCTGCTGGGCGATCAGCTTGCGCAGGTCTTCGGCGCTGCGCTTGCCGTCGACCATGATCAGCGGCGTGCGCAGCCGCGGCGGCAGGTGGTGCGCGCGCGTCTCGATCTCGGCCTGGCCTTTCGGCGTCTTGCGATAGATCGTCGCCATGGTTCAACGACCTCGTCGTATCCCGGTGGCGCAGCTTACAGCGGGTGCGGCGCAGGGTGGGAGAGGGCTGACGCGTCCTATTGCACACTTGCGGCATCGCGTCCTGGAGTCCTTCGATGAACGAACAAGCAGTCCTCACCCGTGTGGTCGGCGACGGCGCCCTGCGCACCGGCCTGATCACGCTGAACCGCCCGCAGCAGCTCAATGCGCTCAACGACGCGCTGATGGATCAGCTCGGCGAAGCCTTGCTGGCCTTCGACGCCGACGACGCCATCGGCTGCATCGTCGTCACCGGCAACGAGCGCGCCTTCGCCGCCGGCGCCGACATCTCGGCGATCGCCAAGCTGAGCTTCGCCGAGGTGCACCAGCGCAACCTGATCACGCGCAACTGGGAGACGATGCGTCAGGTGCGCAAGCCCGTGATCGCCGCGGTGGCGGGCTTCGCGCTCGGCGGCGGCTGCGAGGTCGCGATGATGTGTGACTTCATCGTTGCGGCCGACACGGCCCGGTTCGGCCAGCCCGAGATCAAGATCGGCGTCATCCCCGGCGCCGGCGGCACGCAGCGCCTGCCGCGCGCCGTCGGCAAGGCCAAGGCGATGGACATGGTGCTGACGGGCCGCATGATGGACGCCGCCGAGGCCGAGCGCGCCGGCCTGGTGTCGCGCGTGGTGCCGGCCGACAAGCTGCTCGACGAGGCGCTGGCGGCGGCTGCCGTGATCTGCACGATGAGCCTGCCCGCGCTGCGCCTGGCCAAGGAGGCCGTGAACATGGCCTTCGAGTCGCCGTTGTCGGAAGGGGTACGCCACGAGCGCCTGGCCTTCCACACGATGTTCGCGACCGAGGACCAGAAGGAGGGCATGGACGCCTTCCTCGCCAAGCGCAAGCCGGCGTTCCACCACCGCTGACGATCGCCGCGACGCTCGGCCGGCGGCGGGCGCCGCGTCGGCCGCTCCGCGCAAGGCCCGCACTCTTGCGAAGACCCGCTCGCCGGAGCCGGCGAGCGGCATGTCGTCAGTCCACGCGGCGCAGCGCCGGGAAGAGGATGACGTCGCGGATGCTCGGCGCGTCGGTCAGCAGCATGACGAGGCGGTCGATGCCGATGCCGCAACCGCCCGCCGGCGGCATGCCGTATTCGAGCGCACGGATGAAGTCGGCGTCGTAGTACATCGCCTCCTCGTCGCCGGCGGCCTTGTTCTCGACCTGCGACTGGAAGCGCGCCGCCTGGTCCTCGGCGTCGTTGAGCTCGGAAAAGCCGTTGGCGAACTCGCGGCCGGTGATGTAGAGCTCGAAGCGCTCCGTCGTCGACGGATTGCCGTCCGAGGCGCGCGCCAGCGGCGACACCTCGATGGGGTGGTCGACGATGAAGGTCGGCTCCCACAGCTTGTCTTCGACGAACTCCTCGAACACGCCGAACTGCAGTTGCGCCAGGCCCCAGTGCGCCGGCGGCTCCTTGCCCAGGTGCTTGAGCTTGTCGCGCAGCCAGGCCGGATCGTCGATCTGCGGCGCGGTGGCGCCTTCGACGTGGCGCGCGATCGCGTCGCGGATCGACAGGCGCGCGAACGGCGCCTCGAGGTCGACGGCGCGCCCCTGGTAGCTGAGCTGCGCCGAGCCCGTCGCGTCACGCGCCGCGTGGCGGACGACGGACTCGGTGTAGGCCATCACGTCGTGGTAGTTCCAGTACGCCGCATAGAACTCCATCATCGTGAACTCGGGGTTGTGGCGCACCGAGATGCCCTCGTTGCGGAAGTTGCGGTTGATCTCGAACACGCGCTCGAAGCCGCCGACGAGCAGGCGCTTGAGATAGAGCTCGGGCGCGATGCGCAGGAACATCTGCTGGTCGAGCGCGTTGTGGTGCGTCACGAAGGGCTTGGCGTTCGCCCCCCCCGGGATCGGGTGCAGCATCGGCGTCTCGACCTCGAGAAAGCGGTGCTCCACCATGAACTGGCGGATCGACGCCACCGCCTTGCTGCGCACGACGAAGCGCGTGCGGGCGTGCTCGTCGGTGATCAGGTCGACGTAGCGCTGGCGGTACTTGACCTCCTGGTCGGCGACGCCGTGGAACTTGTCGGGCAGCGGACGAAGGTTCTTGGTGAGCAGGCGCAGCGTGCGCAGCCGCACCGACAGCTCGCCGGTGCGCGTGCGGAACAGCGTGCCCTCGGCGCCGACGATGTCGCCGAGGTCGAGATGCTTGAAGGCCTCGTAGTCGGCGTCGCCGAGGGCGTCCTTCGTCGCAAAGAGCTGGATGCGGCCCGATTCGTCCTGCAGCGTGCCGAAGCTGGCCTTGCCCATCACGCGCTTGAGCATCAGTCGGCCGGCGACGGCCACCGTCACGGACTGCGGCTCGAGCGCCTCGTTCTCGATGTTGCCGTAGCGCTGCTGCAGCTCCGCGGCGTGGTCGCGCGGCTTGAAGTCGTTGGGGAACGGCACCGTCGCGCGGCGGCGCAGCGCGGCGAGCTTGTCGCGGCGCTCGGCGAGCAGCTGGTGGGTGTCGACGGGCGGCGGGGAAGGGGGAGCGGAGGGCGACGTCATGTGCGGGGCGAGGCGGAGCCCCGACATTCTAGGTGGCCGTGCGCCGGCGGCCGGCTCGCCTCAGCGGCGTACGACGAGCCACTTGGGCGTCTTGAAGCGCACGATGCTGCGGTACAGCAGCACGTAGAGCACGACGAAGACGCCCAGGCAGGCGGTCAGCGCGGGCGTGTTGTCCCACCACAGCACGGCGGGGATCACCGACGACAGGCACAGCACCCACAGGTAGGGCGACGTCAGGGAGTTGCGCGTCGTCTGGCGCCGGTCGAGGCACTCGCCGGCCATCCAGCGCACGACGCGGCGATGGATCAGCGTGTGCAGGTGGATCGCGTCGGGCGCGGCCGTTGCCGTGCCGCGCACGACCTTGCGGCGATAGATGGTGAACAGCGTCTCGAAGATCGGATACGAGCACAGCAGCAGCGTGAAGATCGGCGAGACGTCGGGGTTGCGCCGCAGCAGCAGCACGCACAGCTCGGCCAGCACGAAGCCGAGCAGGTAGGCGCCGCCGTCGCCGAGGAAGATCAGGCCGGCGGGGTAGTTCCAGACGAAGAAGCCGAGCACGGCGCCGGCCACGACGAGCGCCGCGTTGAAGACGAACATGTCGCCGACCTGGAACGCGACGTAGGCCAGCGCCAGCACCATCATCAGCACGCACATCGACGCCAGCCCGTTGAAGCCGTCGATGATGTTGACCGAGTTGGCGACGCCGGTGACGACGAAGATCGTCAGTGCGACAGCGAACGGCGTCATCGTGATCAACTGGTCGACGCCGGGAATCGCCGTGCGCAGCAGCACGGCGTCGAGCCACCACGCGGCCAGCGCGGCCGAGACTGCGGTGAAGAGCAGGCGGCGGCGCGGCGAGACGTCCTTGGTGAGGTCTTCGGCGAGGCCGAAGACGAAGGTGGGCAGGGCAGTGGCGATGAGCAGCCAGAGCAGGCGCGAGTCGGGCACGCCGCCCAGTTGCGCAGCCACGCCGCCGAGAAGCAGCGCGGCGATGACGGCGACGCCGCCGATGCGCGGTACGGGACGGGTGTGAAACTTTTGCGGCCCTGAGAGGTCGTGGTCGGCCCACGAGCGATCGCGCTGCGACGCAGTCCGCACGATGAGCATCGCTACCACCAAGGCGGTGATGAAGCTGACAAGTAGGTGGAGCATCCTCGGCGAGGTCGGTGTCCGGCGTGGCCGCGATTATCCGCGCGCGACGATACGGGCTCCAGCCGATGCACGCCGTGGCGAATCACCCGCGCCTGCGAACACCGCGATCGCGGTCGGCCGGCTCCGTGCCGCTGCGGCGGTCAACCGTTCGGGCTTCGCAGGCCAACGCGAGGATCTGCTTCGCCGCGGCCTCGGGGGAGAACATCCTTCGGCCCAGCGATCGACCGTGATCCGACAAGCGGGCGTACCGGGCGGCATCGTCCGCGAGTTCGATCGCGAAATCCGCCAGCACCTCGACATCACTGCCGACATAGGCGTGGCCGACCTGCTCGTGCTCGATCAGCTCGGCAAGGTCGGTGCCTGCATTGACGCGTGCCAGCACTGGCAGGCCGGCGAGCAGATAGGTCAGGAACTTGCCAGGGATGTTGTGCGTCTTGTGCCGTGGGTCCAGTGCCAGCAGCCCTACATGGCACTGGGCGAGCAGGCCTGGCATCTCGCGCGAGTCGACTTCGGCGAAGAAGAGGGTGTTGGACAGCGATCGTTGCGATACCTGCTCCGCCAGCCTTGCCACCTCGGAGCCGCGGCCGACAAACAGGAATCCGAGGTCACGGCGCGCCTGAAGGCGAGTGGCGAGGTCGATGAAGATGTCCATGCCCTGAGCGACGCCCATGTTGCCGATGTAGACGTAGATCCTGCGTCCGGCCAGCGACGTTTGCGCAATTTGAATGCTCGAACCCGCCTGCGGAGCCTGCGCGAGCCAGTTCTGCAGCACTTCGACGCGTCGGCGTGGCGGGTCGTGCCAGCGCCGCACATAGCCGACGTTCGACGGCGTCTGTACGCCGATCGTGTCGGCCGCGGCATATTGCAGGCCGGCAATGAGCTTGAAGAATGCGTATGGCAGGCCCTTCTTCATGAGGCCCAGGTCAACGGCCCACTCCGGAAAGATGTCCCGCAGTATCAAGTACGCGCGACAGCCGCTGCGGCGCTTGAGACGCCACGCCAACGGACCCAGGAAGATGGTCGGCGAATACCAGACCACCAGGTCCCAGCGCGTATCGCGACGCGGGCTCGCGCCGAGGCCCCTGAGCATCGCGAAGGGCAGCAGCATCTCGGCGAAGGCGCGCCGAACATAGCCGATGTCCTTGGTATGCGGCCCCCCCACCCGCAAGACTTCGACGCCGTCGACCACATCCACGCGGTAGCTGCCCGGCAGATCCGCGCACGGCAGGATCACCACGGGCGCGTGGCCCTGCCGCTGCAATTCGATGGCGAGATCGCGCATCTGCACCGCCGCCGACGTGCGCGCGGGCGGATAGTCGGTGCAAATCAGCGCAATGCGCAACGTTCTTTCTCGCTTGGAGGCGCCGGCGTCGCCGAATCAGAAGAAGTTGGTGATCTGGGTCCGGATCGCATTCACCACCACCGACGAAGGCGAGAAGTCCTCCTCGAGCTGGTAGCGCGCACTCCACGGCTGGCTGACAGCCGTGGTGACCGACTCGACGATGTTCTCGACCGTCATGCCGGAGACGATCGTTGCACCGCTCTCCAGGGTTTCCATGCGTTCCGTCGCCATTCGCAGGCTGACATTGGGCACTTTGTAGAAGAGTCCCTCCTCCGCGGCCGTTCCGGAATCCGAGAGCACGCAGTAGGAATCCTTCAGCAGGCGATTGAAGTCATAGAAGCCGAGCGGCGCCATGATCCGAACGCGTGTCGGAACCGCGATTCCACTCAGCTTGCTGCGCGTACGCGGATGCATCGGGAAGATGACTTCCCGACCATGGCGCTCGGCGAGCTTGTCGATCGCCTCGAAGATGATCCGCAGGTACTGCGGATTGTCGACGTTCTCGCTGCGGTGCGCAGTGACGAGGATGTAGTTCTTCGGCTCGAGGTCGAGGCGGTGCAGGACATCGCTGGCATCGATCTGCGCCGCGAATGCACGCATCGCCTCGAAGGTCGTGTTGCCCGTCACGACGATCTTCGACGGATGGATGCCTTCGCGGATCAGGTTCTCGCGGTGGTACTGGTTGTAGGGAAGCAGCACGTTGCTGATGTGATCGATCAGGATCCGGTTGCGCTGTTCGGGCATGCGTCGATCCCACGCGCGAAGTCCCGCCTCCATGTGGAAGATCTTGACGCCGCGATGGGCCGCCGGCAGCACCGACAGCCCGCTGAACGTGTCCCCGAGGATCAGCAAGGCGTCGGGCTTGACGCGCTCGAGCAATTCGTCGGACTTGCGGACCACATCGGCAACCTCTCTTCCGTAGCTCGACGTGTCGATGCCGAGCTCGAAATCGGGCTTGCGCAACTGCAGGTCGGCGAAGAAGAACTCACGCAGCTCCGGGGTGAAGTTCTGACCCGTATGCACCATGATGTGCTCGAAGTTGAGCGCATCCAGCTTCTTGAGCGTCGCCCACATCTTGATCATCTCGGGGCGCGTTCCGAAAACGGACATCACTTTCATGTGACAGGACTCCAGAAGTTCGTGCCGACAGTGGCGGCGTGGGAAGGCGAGTTGGTCAGTCTTCGGTGCGCGGGTAGATCGACACGCCGGGCAAGGGCAGGATCATGCGGCCGCCGCTGGCGAGGTAGCCGGCATTCCGGCGCCGGATCTCGTCGAAGAAGCTCCACGCGAAGACGAGGAGATAGTCGGGGCGGTCGGGACGCTCGAGCACGGAGCTCGGGTGGATTTCGAAGTGCGAACCCGGGGTGTAGAAGCCCGTCTTCGCGGGCGCATCGTCGATCATGTAGTCGAGATGGTCTTGCGTGATGCCGCAGTACTGGATCATCGTGTTGGCGCGACCTGAAGCTCCATACCCGGCGATCCTCTTGCCTTGGCCACGAAGGCGGTTCAACAAGGTCAGCAGCTCGCCGCGATGCCGCGCTACGGCTTGCGAGAACCTGCGAAACGTCTCGAACCGGTCGAAGCCCTTGCGCCGTTCCTCGGCCGCGAGGGCGCGCACCGCATCCGTCACGTTGCCGCCGTGCCGGCTGCCCTTCTTGCAGACGTAGAAGCGCATCGAGCCGGCATGAATGGGCGTCGGCTTGACGTCGAACACCATCATGTCGTAGCGCTCGAAGTGGGCCATCGCCGACAGGAGCGAGTAGTAATACAGGTGCTCGTGGTACACCATGTCGTACTGGAGTTCGCTGACCACCTTGTCGAGGTAGTGCACCTCGAACACGAAGACCCCTTCGTCACCGAGCACCTGGGCCACCGCGCGCGTCGTTGCCTGTATGTCGGGGATGTGGGCGTAGACGTTGTTGGCCATCACCATGTCCAGTCGTCCGTACTCCGACACGATTCGACGAGCCACCTCTTCGGTGAAGAAGTCGTTCACGACCGCCACGCGCGGGTCGTCGATCGTCGCGACGACGTTGACGGCTGGGTCGACGCCGATCACGGTGCGGATGCCCTGGTCGGCGAGTGGGCGAAGGAGCACGCCATCGTTGCAGCCGAACTCGAGCACCTTGGCGGTCGCAGGCGTCAGGAAGCGTGCCGTGACCTCGGCCGCGTAGTTGCGGAAGTGCTCCCTCAGCGTCCCTATCGACGACGAGAAGTAGAAGTAGTTGTGGAACAGCACGTTCTCGGGGACCTTGTCGATCACCTGCACGGCAAAGCAGTCGTTGCAGAAGTGAAGGCGAAGCGGGAACCTTTGTTCGGCCGCGAACTGGTCCGGCTTCAGGAAGCCTCCGGCCAAGGCCATCGAGCCGAAGTCCATGACTTCGTCCAAGCGGGTGCTGTTGCAGAACGCGCAATTGATCGTGTGTTCGCTCGGGGCGACCATGGACAAGCTTCTCCGTGTTGTCACTCGGCGGCGGGAACGTCGTGGCCCTGCAGATGCTGTTGGATGAAGTCCAGCTTGAGCAGGAGCTCCTTGATCTGCTCGACGTCGAGTCGCTGCGTGTTGTGCGATGTGTAATCGTCGAGCATGGAGATCTGCTCCTGGCCCTCCGTGAAGTACATCGCGTAGTTGAGGTCCCGGTTATCCGCCGGGATGCGGTAGTACTGCTGCATGTCCTCGGCGCGTGCCATCTCCTCGCGTGAGACCAGCGACTCGTACAGCTTCTCGCCGTGGCGCGTTCCGACGATGCGCACCGGGTTGTTTCGCGCGAAGAGCTCCTTCAAGGCCTGAACGAGATCGGCGATCGTCGACGCGGGCGCCTTCTGCACGAAGATGTCACCCTGATTGCCGTTGGCGAATGCGTGCAGGACAAGGTTCACGGAATCGTCGAGCGACATGAGAAACCGAGTCATGTGGGGATCGGTCACCGTCAGGGGCGTCCCGGCCTTGAGCTGGGACACGAACAACGGTATGACGGAGCCACGCGACGCCATCACGTTGCCGTAGCGCGTTGCGCACAGCAGCGTTTCGTCGGCACTCAGCGTGCGCGCCTTGGCCACCATCACCTTCTCCATCAGCGCCTTGGTCTGCCCCATGGCGTTGATCGGGTAGACGGCCTTGTCGGTGCTCAGGACGACGACCTTCTCGACGCGGTTGGCGATCGCCGCGCTCATGACGTTGTCGGCGCCCAGGACATTGGTCCGCAGTGCTTCCAGCGGATAGAACTCGCACGACGGAACCTGCTTGAGAGCTGCCGCGTGAAAGACGTAGTTCACGCCCTTGAGCGCCTGGCTGATGCTGTCGTAGTTGCGGACGTCCCCCAGATAGAACTTCAACTTGGCGTTCTTGAACTCCGAGCGCATCTCCTCCTGCTTCTTCTCGTCTCTGCTGAAGATGCGGATCTCCGCCACTGCGGTTGCCAGGAAGCGCTTGAGCACATGTCTCCCGAACGAACCGGTTCCGCCCGTGATTGCCACAATCTTGTCGTTGAACATCATGCCCTCGTGAAGTCGCAATGATCCTTGAACATCTCGTCCACCAGTTCTGGCCAGGCGGCAGGCGTGTACCCGGTCACCGCGGCGAACCGGTCCGCGCGCAGTGATCGGTCGAGCACGACGGAGTCGTCGGGTACGAGCTCGATCGCCTTGCCGTAGCGCTGCGCAACGAGGCGAAGCAGGTCGAACTTGGATATCGGGGCAGCGGCCACGTGATAGACGCCATGCAAGTCGGATCTGGGCAGTATCACGTCGCGAATCAGGCGCGCCAGCACGACGGTCGGAAAGCCGGAGAAGATGGCGCGCGTGTAGCACCGGCAGGATCCCGACTGCGCGAGGAACCATTCGAGCAGACCGCCTTGCGGCCGAAGTTCGTGACCGACGATCGAAGTGCGCAGCGTGACGGCGTGCGGCCCGCCGACTTCGCCGAGCGCCTTGGCGATGCCGTAGGCGTCGGTCGCGTCCGGAAGGTCGTCCTCGGTGTAGCCACCGCGGGTCCCTGCGAAGACGCCGTCCGAGCTGATCTGAACCAATCGCGCGCCGCTGCGTCGGCACAGGAACGACAGCCGCTGCGGCAGCAACGACAGCAGGGCGATCGACCGCATCGGATCAGCGGGCACCGGCTTGCGCACCGACACGCAGTTGATGACCGCATCAGGCCGTGCCGTGGCGAACAGCTCATGGAGGCTGGAAATGTCATCGAGGTCGTCGACCACGAGCAGATTCGGGCGAGCCTGCGCCGGCAGCTGGTCGATGCCGTGGCGGCGCACGGTGCCGCGCACCCGCAGCCCGGGCGCCCGCGACAGGCTGCGCAAGACCGCGTGGCCGAGCATGCCGCTCGCGCCCAGCACGAGTACGCTCATCGGCCGCGCGTCGGTGATCGATGCACCGATGGAGATGTCGTCTCTCGAGGTCACAGATTCTCGCGAATCACGCGGTCGCGCTCCTGCAAGGACGGATAGTTGATGAGTACGGCGCGGTAGACCCCCTTGAAGACGAACAGGCTGCCTGCTGCCGCTCCGATGACGCCGAACTTGCCGATCAGGTCGCCGATGTCCTTGAGGGATCCGGCGCCCCCCAGCACGGTGACAGGTATGTCGGTGGCCTCTCGCACCTGAGCCGCGACCGCCATGTCGTAGCCCTTCATCCGGCCGTCGTTGTCGATCGAGTTCACGACGATCTCGCCTGCGCCGAGCCTCTGCGCATAGGCTGCCACATCTGCGGGCGTTCGCCCCGAGCTTCGCCGGCCGTTGTGCGTCCAGACCTCATAGTGGCCATCGCGGGACCGACGCCTCACGTCGAGCACGACGACGACGCTCTGGCGGCCGACCGCCTCGGCTACCTCGGCGATCAGCGGCGGGTTCTCTATGGCTGCGGATCCGATGGCGACCTTTTCGACGCCCAGGCCGATGACCGCCTTTGCCTGTTCGGCTGTCTTGACGCCGCCGCCGTAGCACAACGGCATTCTCGATTCGACGGCGAGCTTCTCGAGCATCTGGTAGTCGGGGCCCTGGCCGCGAACCGTTGCATCGATGTCGAGCACGATGAGTTC
This sequence comes from Burkholderiaceae bacterium, assembly GCA_048500255.1. Classification (GTDB taxonomy): domain Bacteria; phylum Pseudomonadota; class Gammaproteobacteria; order Burkholderiales; family Burkholderiaceae_C; genus JAMHWF01. The sequence goes on from JASNYH010000003.1 coordinate 328,243, forward strand.
GTCGACCTCCTTCTCGTTGAAGATCTTCACGGCATTGATCGGGTCCCCAACGTACTTGGCGTCCGCGAAGCCGACAGTCTTGACGAGTCCCTTGTCCCGCACCAGCAGGCAAGGAATGATCCGGGGGCGCAGCATGCTTCAAAGCTCCGCGAAGTTCTTCAGCAGGCGCGTACCGAAGTGGTGGCTCTTCTCCGGATGGAACTGCACGCCATAGATGTTGCGTTGGTGGACGGCGCAGGTGAAGCGGAATCCATACTCGGACACCGCCAGGCTCACGGCTTCGTCGGCGCAGCGGAAATAGTACGAGTGCAGGAAGTAGAAGCGAGCGTCGCTCTCCAACCCTGCGAACAGCGGCGATGCGGTGATCGGCGTCACGTCGTTCCATCCCATGTGCGGCAACCGGATGCGCTGCTGCTCGGCGTCGCTATCGAACCGGCGGACCTCGCCCGGTATCCAGCCCAGGCCGGCGGCGCGGCCTTCCTCGCTCGAGGACGCGAGGATCTGCATCCCGACGCACACCCCGAGCACGGGCACCGACTGCTCGAGAACGAGCGTATCGAGCGCCGTGCGCATCCCGGAGCGCTCGAGCAGCTCCATGGCGTGATCGAACGCACCGACTCCCGGGAGGATCAGTCGGGACGCGCCCTTCAGGTCGTCGGGCGTGCGGGCGATCGCGGCCGGAACGTGCAGCCGCTTGTAGACGTTGGTGAACGCCATGACGTTGCCGAGCCCGTAGTCGACGATGGTGATCATCTGAAGATCCGGTTGTCCAGGCCGAGCAGGTTCGCGATGCGTGCGCCCAGCGCGATGATGAACAGCTTGTTCTTGTAGTCGCGAAAGGCCTTGTTCTCGCCTTGCAGGACCTCCGTGAACTCCTCGGGTGTCCACCCGAGCTTGGACGCGACGTACTCGAACTCCTCGCGCATCGTCTTCTCGTCGAGCTCCGGTCTGGAAATGCGCTCCAGCGCCTCCGCGCGCGTCAGCTGGCCGGTGAGGATCTCGCTCGACAAGTAGGCCCGCCGCTTGTCGTATCCGAACTTGGTGGGGGTCCAGAACGATTCGTAGAACCGCGTGAACCGGGACTCGTAGTGCTTCTGCGGATACGGCTGCCAGCCAAACTTGTCGCTGAGGAGCCGGATCGCTTCCTTCTTGATGTACGGCACGTAGTCGAGCAGCTTGATGACGCGCACGCCCTTGATCCAGCGATAGTAGAACTTGTACTTGAGGATGTCGCAGGTCGGGAACGTCTTGAGAGGGATGGTGCCGAACCTGCCGTGGATGTCGCGGACCTGCCGCATGTCGGTCGAGAAGTAGGTCCACTCCAGCGATTCGCGAACGCACTCCGTCGAGTTGTTCCCGCCGGTGATGACGTACTTGAATCCGTTCTTGGCAGCGAAGTTGTAGATGGCGGAGAACAGTGCGAGATCCTGGGGTGTGTCGACGAAGGGCACCTGCGACTTGAAGAAAGCCCGCTGCAGGTCCTTCATTTCCTCCCAGTTGACGACCTCCGTGACCAGGTCGAGGCCGAGGCCCTCGATGATCTTCTGGATGTTGCTGACTCCGAGATCCGAGTTCCAGCCCGCGTCGCAGTGGAACATCAGTGGCCTCAGCCCGAACTTCTCCTTCGCGACGTAGGCCACGTAGGAGCTGTCCAGACCGCCGCTGATGCCGATCAGGCAGTCGTGGTCGCGTCCCCGGCCCTCGCGCTTGATCTTCTCGATCGTCGGCATGATCTCCTGCACACCGCGATCGTCCGGATGCCAGTTTGGGAGAATGCTTCGGTGGAAGTTGCAGCAGTACTCGCACCAGCCGCGTTCATCGAAGCGGATGGTCGAGTCGCTCGTGTCCATGATGCAGTTGGCGCAGATCTGATACGGACGCTTGTTCATGTGTCTGATGGTTCGAAATTTCGGATGAGACCGGGCGCGGTCACTGGATCAGCGCGGCGGTCGCCTCGGGCGCGCTGCCCGTCACGCCCTTGATGCCGTCGCGCAGCGCGTACCAGTAGGCGCGGCCGTAGCGGCGCCGATCGGAGACGAGCAAGAGCAGCAGGGCGCGATTGAGGCAGGTGCTCAGAGTCTCGCGCAGTGCGAACAGGCGTGGCACGTGCCGCTTGCGAAGCAGATGGAAGCAGTTCCTGATCTGGTAGTAGCAGCGAACCGGACTGTGCACCATGACCGTCGTCACGCCGAGATCGATCGAGCGGCTGCCGATGCGGTGACGCATCGATGCCGAAGGGACGACCCGGATCGAGACGTTCTTGCTGCGGCATCGCAGACACCATTCGGTGTCGACGAAGTCGATGAACAGGCTCTCGTCGAGCTTGCCGGCGACTTCGAAGACCCGCTTGGTGGCGACCGTGCCCGAGGAGATGACGACGTCAACGGGATAGGTCGGCGCCGACGCGTCGCGATGAACCGCACGCGAGAGGCCGCAACGATTCACGCGCAGCGACGGTAGTGTCGCGCCGGTGTCGGCATCGAAGTACCGTGGCGACACGATCGCCGAAGCGTCCCTGTCCAGCGCGGACAGCAATGTCAGGAGCAAGCCGGGGGATACGCTCGAGTCCTGGTCGAAGAAGGCCACTGCATCGGCGCCGTCGGCGAGCGCTGCGTCGATGCCGACGTTCTGGGCATGCGCGATGCCAGAGTTGAAGCCCAGCGTGATGAGCCTGCACCCTTGCGGCAATTGCCGCTCGTCGAGGTAGGGCCTTTCCGTGTTGTCGACCAGCACGACGTTCGGGCTGTCCGCCTGCAGCGCCTCGCACAATCGGCGCAGGGCCCCGAGGTCGGGCCGGTAGCACACGATGACGGAGCAGGCGTTCATGGACGAGCGTTCCGGGCGAGGGAGTTGCACTCGGATGCCGTGATGCGTGTCATTTCACTGGGGCCTTGTCTTGAAGCGGTAGTAGCCGCGCCACAGAGCCGGCACGAGGCTTCGCAGCGGCGACGCATTGAGTCCTTCGATCAGCGAAATCTTCAGGGAATGCCGGAGCTGCGCAGCGACGGCCGGCGAGTCGCGCTCGAGCGACGCGACGATCGTCTGAACGACGGCTGCGGGGATCCGCTTGCCGGCCTGGCAGGCTTCGACCAACGCGTAGATATAGGCATTGCGGTGGTACGCAAGTAGGAAGGACGGTCCGGCCGCCTGCACGACAGCACTGCAGGCCGGATCGGCGACGACGTAGTCGCGCAGGAACCCGGTGAACTGCCCGAGCCCCTTGAGGATCGACGACCAGGCGGACGGCAGCGAGGCGGATTCGCTCTTCGGATGAATGCGCACGCCGAACAGCTCGCGGGCATCGGATGCCTTGTACGAGTCGCGCAGCAGCGACAGCCACAGTGCGTCATCCGCGAAGAACAGTCGCTCGAAGGGTGGGATGCCGCCGACCCGGTCGTAGTCGCGCGAGCGCATGACGTAGCCCGTGCCGAACACGTCTCGTTCGAATGCAAACCTCGCACGAAGATATTCGGAGGCTGTCTCGCGCTCGGGCACGGCGCGGCAATCGCGGATCTTGCTTCCGTCCGAGTTGATCAATCGTGAACCCGTCTGGTAGAGGCCTGCATCCGGGAAGCGCTCGACGAGCGAGCAGATCGCCGAGAGGTACTCGGGATCGAGCACGTCGTCGTGTCCGATCAGCGTCATGAACTCGAGCTTCTCCATGCCCTTGACCCGGGCCCAGCTGTCCTGAATCGAAAGCGAAGTCGACGAGGTCCGGATGTGCACGCGCGGATCGTCGATTCCGCGCAACCAGGCCAGCGTCTCGTCGGTACTCTGGTTGTCGAGCACGGTCAGCTCGAAATGGGGATAAGTCTGCGCCAGGATGCTCGTCACGCAATCCTGGACGTATGGCCAGCCGTTGCGGACCGGCAGGAAGATGCTGAACTGGATCATGCGCGAGTGCGTCGGGGTGCCGCATGGGCGCTCGGGCCCCTGCGGAAGAGGTTCGCGAGGATGATGGACAGCAGCGTGATGCCCATCGACGAGAACAGGTTCGGGTTGGAGATGCACATGACGAGATAGGCGAGGTAGCCGACTGCGAGCGCCTTTTCGCCCAGCGCGCGGCGAACCTTGAATGACTCCGCGATCGGCAGCAGCAGCAGCACGACCATGGCGGCCGCGCCGAACACGCCGAAGTTGCGGATCAGCTCGAGGTATGTCAGCTCGCTGATGTAGTAGTAGTCGCTCTTGGCTTCCCAGTAGTGATAGGCGCCCAGCCCCTGCCCGAGCAGCAGGTCCAGCGGATTCTCGAAGGCGCGGGCGTAGTCGCGAAGCATGGCCAGCTTGATCTGGTTGGAGTACTCCGTCGGATCGAGCAGAGCGGCCAGTTCGCTTGCATAGAGCGTCGCCGCCAAGAGCACGGCGAAACCGCCGAACAGGATTCCGATCGCGCGGTGGCGCATGCAAAGCAGGAGCAGGCCGAGCGGCAGAAGCAGGGCCATCAGCATGTTGTTGCGCGTCCCTGCCAGCAGCATGCCGAGGATGCTGAGCGCGGTCAGCGCCCAGCAGCGCAGTCGCTCGGAGCCGCGAGACGCGGTCCATGCGCGCGCGAAGTAGTACGCGAGCGATATCGCGAGCATCGGCGACGTCACGAAGTACACCTGAAGCAGCGACAGATCCGATCCGTAGTCGCGGTTGTCCAGCAACACGATGCCGGTGCTCATGCCGAACAAATAGAGCACGGAGTACAGGTCGGGCTCTATCGCCAGTGCGACGAACGTGCCGATGATCGCCAGTGCAAGGAGGGTGAGCACGGCACTCAGGGCCGGCATCAGATCGATGCGGTTGAGGGCCAGCATCGGGGCGAGGCCGATCAGCAGGTAGCCCTTGAGCAGCGCGAATCCCTCGTAGGGCTCGCCTCCGTTGCGAAGCCAGTACAGCGCGACCGACGCCAGCGGAATCAGCACAAAGGCGAACGAATAGGCGAGCAGGGCGGGGCTGATGGAAACCTGCCGCCAATCTCGAGCCATCAATGTGCCGAACCAGCACCCGATGAACAGCCAGACCTTGGCGCCGAGCAGGCGATCCGCCGGATCGAAGACGCACGACAGCAGGAACAACGCTAGACCCGCGTACAGCCACCATGGCGCATCGCCCGGGCGCGCGCGCGCGCGACGCCGTTGCGTCGGGGGCGGCGGCAGCCGATGCGCGGCGTCAATCGACATGACTCGTGCGTGGCTTGGCAGGGTTCAGCTGTCCGCCGACGTCGCGAACGCGTCCGGCGACGGTACTCCCCAGAACGCCAGGGGCTCGTAGTCCGGATAGGGCAGCTTGCCCAGGTCGAGGGCGATCGACCAGCCGTTCTCCGCGATCCAGCGCTCGACGAGCCGACGCACGGACACGGGCGTGCCGGAGCACACGTTCAGCGGTCCGCGGTCGCGCGGATTCAACGCCAACTCGGCGAGGCATCGCGCCGCATCCTCGACCGGCAGGTAGTCGCGCAACTGCTCGCCGCCGGACATGCTGAACCTCGCATGTCCCGCGGCGACCGCGCGCCGGAGCATCGGCAGCAGGGACGACTCCGGCTGGCCTTCTCCATACAAGTAGAACAGGCGTGCCCAGCTCAGCGCGAACGGATGTGCCGCCTGCAGGTGCTGCAGCTGCTTGCGAAGCGTGTCCTTGGCCAGCCCGTAGGCGTTCTCTGGACGGGTCTCGGTTCCGGCGGACAGTGCACCGGACTGCAGACCGTACTCGAAGCAGGTGCCGGTGCAGACGAGCGCAGGCAAGCCGGCGCGCACCATGCGCGCCAGGAACGCATAGTGCGCGGGCAGCTCCGACTCGAAATGATGGAGCGAGCGGTAGTTCGGCAGACCGCCCCACGCAAGATGGATCATGACGTCTGGGCGACCGAACGCGTCGAAGCAATCGCGATCGGTGTCGTGGATGTCGACCTCGATCCAGCGCACGTTCGTGCCCGACGCACCGTCGCGCCGCTCGGAGCCCGGTCTTGCAGAAGCGACCACTTCGACGCCGCGTCGATCGAGCTCGGCCAGGACGTGGCGACCCACGAATCCTCGGGCGCCGGTGACGGCGACCCTCACGACGAGACCTCCAGCTTCGGCACGGCGGTCACGAAGCGGCCGCCCCACTGCCGCACACGATCGAGCTGCGCGGTCACCTCGGACTTCAGGTTCCACGGCAGGATGACGACGTAGTCGGGGCGGCCCCGGTCGATACTCTCCTCGCCCACGATCGGAATGCGGCTGCCGGGCATGAACTTGCCCTGTTTCGCGGGGTTGCGGTCCACGACATAGGCGATCAGGTCGCGCCGGCATCCGGCAAAGTTCATCAGCGTGTTGCCCTTGGCGGCGGCACCGTAGGCTGCAACGCGCTTGCCGGCGCGCTTGGCGTCGATCAGGAAAGAGACGAAGTCGTCCTTCACGGTTTCCGCGCGAGCCTGAAGTTCGTGGTATGCCGCGGCTGTCGCAAGGCCGGCGCGCATCTCCCTTTCGAGCACTTCCTCGACGCGGCGGCTGCGCGCCTGCTGCCCGGTGTCCGTGCGTTGCGCGAACACGCGCAGGCTGCCTCCGTGCGTGGACAGCTCCTGGACGTCGAAGACCGCCAGGCCGTTGGCCGCGAAGATCGTGTCCACGGCCGTGAGCGAAAGGTACGAGTAGTGCTCGTGGTAGATCGTGTCGAACTGGTTTTCGGCGATCATTCGCAGCAAGTGCGGAAACTCGAAGGTCGCGACGCCGCGCGGCTTGAGAAGCGTGGCGAAACCGGCCAGGAAGTCGTTGATGTCGGGCACGTGCGCGAGCACGTTGTTGGCCGCCATCAGGTCGGCCTGCCTGCCCTCGCCGACGAGGCGGGCCGCGAGCTCGGCGCCGAAGAAGGCCTCGACGGTCTCGATTCCCCTGGCCCGCGCTGCACAGGCGGTGCTTGCCGTCGGTTCCACACCGGTGCACGGGATTCCTCGCGCTTTGACGTACTGCAGCAGGTAGCCGTCGTTGGAGGCGACTTCGACCACGCGGGCTTCGCGCCCGAGGCCGAAGCGCGCAGCCATCTCATCCACGTAGCGCTCGGCGTGCTCGAGCCAGCTCGTCGAGTAGCTGCTGAAGTACGCGTAGTCGCTGGAGAAGAGCTCGTGGGCCTGCGCGAAGTCGCGCGTCTGCACGAGCCAGCAGGTTTCGCAGACCATTACTCGCAGGGGATATGTCGTCTCCGGCGCGTCGAGCTGCTCCACCGTCAAGTAGGCATTCGATGGCGGGGCGCTGCCCAGGTCGAGGGCCTGCAGGCGAAGCTCGCTTGCGCAGTGGCGGCATTTCATATCGGGATCCCTTCGAAATCGGCGGCCAGCCAAGGATGCGAGCGATCGCGCATCGACATGTCCGAGATCGCCCGCGGCCAGCGGATGGCGACGCGCGGATCCTGCGGATGCACGGCAGCTTCGCTGTGCGGCGCGTACGCCTCGCTGTGGAGGTAGATCAGCTCGCAGTCATCGCACAGCGTCTGAAACCCATGCGCGAACCCTTGCGGGATCAGCAGCGCCTGCCCGTTGTCGCCCGTCAGATGTCGGCCGAACCACTGCAGGAAGGTCGCCGAGCCTCGACGCAGGTCGACGGCGACGTCCCAGACTTCGCCGCGCAGACAACTCACCAGCTTGAGCTCGGCGTCCGGTGGGTGCTGGAAATGCAGGCCGCGAACGGTACCCTCGCGTCGCGTCAGCGTGTGATTGACCTGTGCCACACGCCCCGACCAGCCGGCCGACGCGAGCTCGTCGGCGCAGAACAGGCGCGACAGGTAACCCCGGGCGTCCCCGACGCGACTGCGCTCGACGACTTTGAGATCGCGCAGCGGCGTATCGATCACACGGAACCGACTCATGGCTCTGGTCCGGACTCGACGGCCGACTCGAAGGCGTCGATGTCCGCCTCGCACAGCGTGCGCGCGTCCGCTCCGCCGGCCTGCTCACGGTACCAGGCCATGGTCCTCTGCACGGCGTTGCCGAGCGACCAGCGCGGCGCGACGCCGAGCAGATGACGCGCCTTGGCGACTTCCAGCGCCAGCCAGCCGGCTTCATGCGGCCCGGCGGTGCTGCCTTCCCAGGCCACGTCGCCGCGACCGAACGACGCACGGGCGAGCTTCACGACGTCGCGCACCGTTGCGGCTTCGCTGGTGGGCGGGCCGAAGTTGTAGGCATCGGCCAGACCAGGGTCCGTCGCCAGTCGCTCTGCAAGGCGCAGGTAGCCGGCCAGGGGTTCGAGCACGTGCTGCCACGGTCTCACCGCATTCGGCCGCCGCACCGAAAGTGGCTGTCCACGAATCCAGGCCCGCACGGCGTCAGGGATGAGTCGATCCGCCGACCAGTCGCCGCCGCCTATCACGTTGCCGGCGCGCGCGGAGGCAACGGCCGTGCCGCGGGCGGCCAGGTAGGCGTCACGAAAGCTTGCGATCACCAGCTCGCAAGCTGCCTTGCTCGCGCTGTATGGGTCATGTCCGCCGAGAGCGTCGGACTCGCGATAGGGATACGGCTGTTCGAGATTGCGATAGACCTTGTCGGTCGTCACCGCAAGCACGACGAGCACCCCGCCGGCGGCCCGGACTGCCTCGAGCACGTTTGCCGTGCCTTGCACGTTGGTTTCGAAAGTCTCCAGCGGATCGTCGTAGCTCGCTCGCACGAGAGCCTGGGCTGCCAGATGCAGCACTACTTCGGGACGAACCTCGGCGGTGAGTCGGCGCATCGCGCCGGCATCGCGGATGTCGCAGATCCGGTGATCCAGCACCTCGCCGAGTCGGGCGAGCTCGAACAGGTTGGGCGAGGTCGCGGGCGCACGCGCCACGCCGGTGACCTTGGCGCCCATGCGACGGAGCCAAAGTCCCAGCCATGCCCCCTTGAAGCCAGTGTGCCCCGTCAGGAGCACACGCCTGCCGCGCCAGAAGCCGGCGTCAGGGTTCGCCGGCGTCGTCATGCCCACTGCTTCCACGGCGCCGAGCCGGATGACCACAGCTCCTCCAGCAGGCTCTTTTCGCGCAGGGTGTCCATCGGCTGCCAGAACCCGAGATGTTCGAATGCCATCAGTTCGCCGGCCGCGGCCAATCTCGTCAGCGGGGCATCCTCCCAGCTCGATCGGTCTCCCTCGATGAAGTCGAGGCACTTGGGCGACAGCACGAAGAAGCCGCCGTTGATCAGTCCTCCGTCGCCGCGCGGCTTCTCGGCGAACTTGACGACCTGTCCTCCGTTGCATTCGAGCGCGCCGTAGCGACCCGGCGGCTTGACGGCAGTGACGGTCGCCAGTTTGCCGTGCCTCGAGTGGAAGTCGATCGTTGCCCGGATGTCTATGTCGCTCAGGCCATCGCCATAGGTAAAGCAGAACGCAGGCTCGCCTTCGACGTAGCTGCGCACCCGCTTGAGCCGTCCGCCGGTGAACGTCTCGTCACCGGTGTCCACCAGCGTGACTCGCCATGGCTCTGCCTTGTGCTGGTGAACCTCCATGCGATTGGTCGTCATGTCGAAGGTGACGTCCGACATGTGGAGGAAGTAGTTGGCGAAGTACTCCTTGATGACGTATCCCTTGTACCCGCAGCAGATCACGAAGTCGTTCACGCCATGCGCGGAGTACAGCTTCATGATGTGCCAGAGGATCGGACGCCCGCCGATCTCGATCATCGGCTTCGGGCGAAGATGGGTTTCCTCCGAAATCCGAGTGCCGAGCCCTCCGGCAAGGATGACTGCCTTCATTGTCGGTCTCCCTGAGTCATGGCTGTCCATGGAGCGGTGGCCATCACGCGGCGGCAAGGCGCGACAGCCGGCCGCGGATGCGCGTCGCCAGACCGGCCAGACGGCGCTTGGCGCGACGGGACAGGTCCAGCGTGGGGCGATCGAACAGGTACCACCGCAAGTAGAGTGTCTGGCGTGCGCGGTCGACGCCGAACACGAGCCACTGCAGCTCGGATTCGAGCCGGATGAACTCCTCGAAGTCCGCCGAATCCAGGGTGACGCCGAACGTGGCTGCGATCTCGGTGATCAGGCGTCGCCCCGCGCGCGCGGACAGCGATGCCGCACAGGCATTGACGCCTTCCATCTTGGACAGGAAGTCATAGATGGCGCGGATCACAACTGCGTTGAGTCGCAGTCGACGGGACCATATCCACTCGCGATCGACCAGCCTGCACGTGCCAGCGACCGGATACGCGTTCGCCCAGATGCTGTCGACGTGCTCGCCGTCCAAGAATGCCACGCCGTGCTCGACGACCGTGTCCGCCTTCAGCCGCTCCAGCCATGAACGGCAGGTGGAGAAGATGTCGGCCAGCGATTGGTCGACGCGCCTCGCGCGAAGCATCAGCACGGTCTGCAGCGAAGGCGCGTCGACCCAGGGCGACTCGGTTGGTGTCAGGCTGAGCTCACCGCGACATGCCGAGCCGTTGCCGTCGCGCAGCCGCTTGCGCACGATCAGGTGCCCGTCGCCGGAGGAAACCACGCACGTGCTCGTCCTGAATGGGTGGCGACGGCTCGTCGAGTACAGCACGGCGTGCTGGTCGAACGAAACGCCCCGCAACGTGCCGCGGCACGCAACGACGAGGAACGAGTTGGCGAAGAATTCGAGCATCCGGTTGCGCGATAACTCGAGTGCCGTCGACGCCTCGTCCCAGGACGGCGACGACTCGCGCGTGTAGTCGCGGGAACGAAGTTGCGACACCAGTTCGCCGGCGCGCCCCGACGCGAGGAACTCCGACGAGACGACGCAATCGGGCAGCTTGTAGTCGGGATAGGGATAGTAGAAGTCGACGATCGGGAAATGCCGTCGAAGCTGGGTTTCCAGCTCGACCTTGCCGAAGGTGCGCACCGTGGCGCTTCGACGGTGATATCCCTCGAGCCCTTCGAAAGGCACGCCCAGATGATCCTCGCTGACGCCGCAGAAGTACTTGAGTCCGAACTGGTTTTCGATCGCGATGACGACGATGCCGTCCGGGCTCAGCATGTCGGCGAAGTACCGCAGCGCTGCCTCGTACGGGTCGTCGGCGGTGATGAAGGAGGCCGAGTATTCGTAGACGCCGATGCAGAAGATGATGTCGAACTTCTGCGTGAAGCGAAGTTCCTGGAACGGCGCGCAGACCACCGACACCGACGGTAGATCGCGGCAGCGTTGCCGCGCCAGTCGCGCGCGGTTCAGGTTGCCCTCGATCGAGACGATCTGATCGAAGTTCTCGCCGAGGTGGCGCGTGATGGCGCCGCAGCCGCAGCCGACTTCGAGCACGCGCAGGCTGCGGTCGAAGCTGAAGCCCGCGAGCAATTGGGCGCGCTTGGTCGTGAGGTGGTACTCGCTCGGCCAGTCCTTGATGTGCTGTTCGAGCTCCGCAGAGCGGGTGCCGAGGTCTTGCGCAGCGTCGAAGACGCGCTGCAGATACCGCTCGGACTCGAGCCCGTCGGAATAGCCGAACTCTCGATGATTCTCGAGTTGCCATACGCCTGCCGCGTCCGCGATCAAACGGTTCTCGACAATCGACTGGACGGTCATCGCGTCATTCCTGATGCACCTTGGCGTGAATGGCGCCCGAGAGGCAGCGGCTGGCGAGCCACCACAGCGCGAGCGTGCTGACAGTCACCCGCACGACCCAGGCGACCGCCGCGCCCTCGACTCCATGGCGTTGGATCAGCCATGCCATGTAGGGCACATAGGCGATCAACTCCGCGACGTGGAGCTTGGCGGTCAGATCGGGCCGGCCATACGCCTGGATGAGCGCCTGCGAAACATGTCCGAAGCTGTTGACGAAGATGCCGATCGCCAGCCACTGGGCGACGCGATGGCTCTGGCGAGCGAAGTCGGTGCCGATCCACCATGCGAGAGCCGGCTCGGCCAGCCACCATGCCGAAAGCGCAAGCGGCAGCATCACGACGAACAGCTGCCGCATCGAGCGTCCGTACAGACGCGACACGATGGTGCGGTCTTGAGGAAACTGCTGCGCGAACATCGGGAACAGCACGCTGACAAACACGCCGGGGATGAGCAACAGGTTGATGACGACGTCGTACGGCGTCGAAAAGTAGGCGACCGCGGCCGCGGAAACGAGTACCGCCAGCGAAAGTCGCCCGAGGTAGAGCAGCAGCGGGGCAGCGACGTTGCTGAGCGTCATCCAGCCGCCGAAGGCGAGGAGCTGACGCAGCAGCACGCGGTTCGGTGCCGACGGACGGCGCAGCTCCGGATAGAGCCGCAAGCAGGCCGCGAGATAGACCAGGCAGGACAACGCTCGCATGCCGACCAGGGCGGCCACCAGTGCGGGCAGCGCGTTGGTGTGCGCCAGCACCGCCAGCGGCCCGAGATAGTTCAGAACACCCAGCGGCCCGCGCACCGCGTTCACGACATCGAAGCGCTGCCGGGCCTCCAGAATGCCGCGCAGTCCCGTCGTGACGATCACGATGGGTATCGACGCGGCGAGCAGGAAGAACGATGGCAGGGTCTCTGCGCGCAGTTCCGGCGGAATCGCCAATTGCGAGCCGACCAGCCAGGGCGAAAGCGCCGCCACCGAGGCGCCGCCGGCAATCCCGAGAACTGCCATCAGGGTCATGGCGGTCCAGACCAGCGGCGGGATGTCTCGGCCATGACCGTGACCCAGGCGCTGCGAAATGAGCTGCGTCAGCGCGCGACCCAGCCCCAGATCGAACAAGCCGAAATACCCGACGACGACCCACGCGAGCGACAGGACGCCGAAGCGCGACGTCCCCAGGGCGTCGATCAGCGTCGGGATGGTCGCGACAGCCACGAGCAGCGGCAGTCCGGCACCGAACAGGTTCCACAGGATGCTGGTGGAAAAACGCATCGAAGGTGACTGACAGACCGGTACGTGGCGGCGGCGCGCTAGTGGTCCGTCGCATCGGACCGCCCTCGCTCGGAACCGGACTCCCCGCCGACTTCGCGCTGCAAGGCGTCGATCTCGCGCTTGAGGCGCTCGTACTCGGCCTTCTTGAAGCGCAGGAACCGGGCCGTCAACTCTGCCTTTGCCGTGATCCCTGCCGGTGTCAACAGATAGGCATAGGCCAAGCGATTGTCGCTATTGCGAAAGTTCTGCATCTTGAGCAGGCCCTTTGCCAGCAGGGCGCGAAGGCAGTAGTTCGTCATGCCCAGACTCACGCCGAGCGCGCTGGCGAGCTGGCGTTGGTTCATGCGCGGGTTCTGCTGGAGCAGGCGCAAGACCTTCAGTTGGCTTTCTTCCTGCAAGATTGCGCTGGACGGGCAGTTCGATCGGAGAGCCGCAACAGCCAGCGCCTCCTAGGCCACAGCCGTAGCCGTGTTCAACGACTGAACGTACTCTAGCACAGGGCTCGCGCCGCAATCCGCCGCACGAGGGAATCACGGTTGCGCCAGCGCTTCGGCCAGGGTCGCGGCGCTGGCGTCCTTCGCCGACACGGTCGGCTGACCAATGCCTGCCAGGGGCCAGTGGATGGCCAACTGCGGATCGTCCCAGCGGATGGTCCGCTCGGCGGCCGGCTCGTAATAGCGCGTGGTCTTGTAGAGGAAGTCTGCCGAGTCGCTCAGCACCAGAAACCCGTGCGCCAAGCCCGGGGGTAGCCACAGCTGCCGGTGGTTCCGCTCATCGATGTGCACGCCGATCCAGCGACCGAACGTGGCGCTGGCGCGCCGAATGTCGACGGCGACGTCGAAGACGGCACCCCGCACGACGCGCACGAGCTTGCCCTGTTCGTGCGGAGCAAGCTGGAAGTGCAGCCCACGCAGCACTCCTCGCGCGGAATGCGAGTGGTTGTCCTGGACGAAGGCTACCGCGTGTCCGACCGCCTCATCGAAGATGCGCTGGTTGAAGCTTTCCATGAAGAAGCCACGCTCGTCGCCGAACACCGTCGGCTCGAGCAGCAGCGCGCCGTCGAGCGCGGTTTGCGTCACCTTCATCGTCAGAACACCAGCGAATGGACGATGCGCATGAGGTACTGGCCGTAGCCGTTCTTCAGCATCGGCTGGGCCAGCGCTTCGAGTTGCGCCGCGTCGATCCATCCGGCGCGGAATGCGATTTCCTCCGGACACGCAACCTTCAAGCCCTGCCGCTTTTCGAGCGTGGCGATGAACTGGCCCGCCTCGAGCAGGCTTTCGTGCGTGCCGGTATCGAGCCATGCGTAGCCGCGACCCATGATCTGCACGCTGAGTTGCTGCATGGCAAGGTAGCGCGCGTTGACGTCCGTGATCTCGAGCTCGCCGCGCGCCGACGGCCGCAGCTCGGCAGCGATGTCGCAAACCTGCGCGTCGTAGAAGTACAGGCCGGTGACGGCGTAGTGGCTTTGCGGGGCGGCGGGCTTCTCTTCGATGCTCAGCGCCCGTCGATTCGCGTCGAAGGCCACGACACCGTAGCGCTCGGGATCATGGACGTGGTAGGCGAAGACCGAGGCGCCTTCGGTCCGCTGCGCGGCCTCCGACAGCAGCGTCTGCAGGTCGTGGCCGTAGAAGACGTTGTCGCCCAGCACAAGCGCGCTGGGTTGTCCGGCGATGTGCTCGCGGCCCAGGATGAAGGCCTGCGCAATCCCTTCGGGCTGCGGTTGAACCGCGTAGCGGATGTCCAGGCCCCAGCGTGCGCCGTCGCCCAGCAGCGCCTCGAAACGCGGCGTGTCATGGGGCGTGCTGACGACCAGGATGTCCCGAATGCCCGCGAGCATCAGCGTGCTCAGCGGGTAATAGACCATCGGCTTGTCGTAGACAGGCAGAAGTTGCTTGCTGACCGCGACAGTGGCCGGATGCAGGCGCGAGCCGGATCCGCCCGCCAGGATGATGCCCTTGCGCTTCATGTCGTCCTCCGTCGAGTGCCCGGGTATCGCTGCGCTGTCACCGACCCATGACTTCGGCCAGCATGCGGTCAACACCGTCGCGCCAGTCGGGCATTTCCAGGGCAAAGGCGTGCCGCAGTCGTTCCGTGGCCAGGCGTGAGTTGCGGGGCCGGCGCGCCGCGGTCGGAAAAGCGTCGCTTCCGACAGCCACGATCCGGTCGTCGATCGTCCTGACGGCGGCAGACATCCGACGCGCTGTCCCGACCACTTGGCGCGCGTAGCCGTGCCAGCTCGTCTCGCCGCGCGCCGCCACATGGTACGTGCCGGCGAGCTCGGGTCGCTGCCTCACGGTGCGCACGACATGGGCGGTGACGTCGGCCAGCAGATCGGCGCCGGTCGGCGCCCCGATCTGATCGTCGACCACGGAAAGGGTGTCGCGTTCCTGCGCGAGGCGCAGCATCGTCTTCGCGAAGTTGGCGCCGCGTGCGGCGTACAGCCAGCTGGTGCGAAGAATGACGTGGCGGCAGCCGCTCGCGCGGATGCCCGCTTCGCCCTCGAGCTTGGTGCGGCCGTATGTGTTCAGCGGGCCGGTGGGCGAGTCCTCGCGCCAAGGCGTCGAGCCGCTGCCGTCGAACACGTAGTCGGTGCTGTAGTGCACCATCCACGCTCCCAGTGCCGCAGCCTCGCGCGCAAGGACGGACGGACTCGTCGCGTTGATCGCGCGCGCCAACTCCGGCTCGCTCTCGGCGCGGTCGACGGCCGTGTGGGCCGCAGCATTGACAATCAAGTCGGGCGCCACGAAGCGCACCGTCCCGCACAGCGACTCGGGACGGGAGAAATCCGCAGACAGCGGTGGCGCACTGTCGACGTCGAGCGCCACGATCTCACCCAGGGGCGCGAGCGCGCGCTGCAACTCCCAGCCGAGCTGGCCATCCTTGCCGAAGAGCAGGATCTTCATGTGGCGTCGCGCCCGCCGTAGTTCATCGACACCCACTCGCGGTAGCTGCCGTCGCGGACCCGGGCTACCCATTGCGGGTGGTCCAGGTACCACTGCACGGTCTTGCGGATTCCGGTGTCGAAGGTTTCCGCTGGCTTCCATCCGAGCTGGCGCTGCAGCTTGCTGGCGTCGACGGCGTAGCGGCGATCGTGGCCGGGCCGGTCGCCGACATGGGTGATCAGCCTGTCGTATGGGCCGGCGGGATCGGGTCGCATCTCGTCGAGCAGGGCGCATATCGCGCGGACGATGTCGATGTTGCGCTTCTCGTTGCAGCCACCGATGTTGTAGGTCTGGCCGACGCGCCCTCGTGAGAGCACATCTCGGATTGCTGCGCCGTGGTCGCGGACGTACAGCCAGTCCCGAACCTGCTGCCCATCGCCATAGACCGGCAGCGCCTTGCCGTCGAGCGCGTTGACGATCATCAGCGGGATCAGCTTTTCGGGAAAGTGATACGGGCCGTAGTTGTTCGAGCAGTGCGTCGTCAGTACAGGCAGGCCATAGGTGTGGTGCCAGGCGCGAACCAGGTGGTCGCTCGCGGCCTTGGTCGCGGCGTACGGACTGTTGGGCCGGTAGGCGTGTTCTTCGGTGAAGGGCGGGTCCGACGGCGCCAGGGATCCGAAGACCTCGTCGGTCGAAACATGAAGAAAGCGAAATGTCTCCCGGACCGCGGAGTCCAGACCGTGCCAGTAGGCATGGGTGGATTCGAGGAGCTGCTGGGTGCCGAGCACATTCGTCCTGATGAACGTGTCAGGCTCATGGATGCTGCGGTCGACGTGGCTCTCCGCGGCGAAGTGCACGACGGCGCGCGGCCGGTGGTCGGCGAGCAGGCGATCGACCAGCGAACGATCCTCGATCCGGCCCTTGATGAAGAGATGGCGAGGATCGCGGTCGAGAGAAGCGAGGTTCTCCAGGTTGCCCGCGTAAGTGAGCGCGTCCAGGTTGACGACCGACTCGCCGGTGGTGGCGATCCAGTCGAGGACGAAGTTCGCGCCGATGAAGCCGGCGCCGCCGGTCACCAGGATCATGGAGCGCGGAGCATCGAGAATGACCCGGCATTCTAGTGGGCGCCCGCCGCCTGCACCCCACGGCGTCCGGCGCGGCGATAATGCGAGGCATGACTGATCCGACCCCGGCCGTCGCGCCCAGCGCCGACACCGCGGGTGCCGAGGCCGCGCCCCCCGCCCGCTTCGATACCCTTCCCCTTGACCCGAAGCTGCTGCGCGCCGTCGCCGACCAGGGCTACGCGACGATGACGCCGATCCAGGCCAAGGCGATCCCCGTCGTGCTCGCCGGCCGCGACGTGATGGGCGCCGCCCAGACCGGCACCGGCAAGACGGCCGCCTTCTCGCTGCCGCTGCTGCACCGCATGCTCAAGCACGAGAACGCGAGCGTCTCGCCGGCGCGCCACCCGGTGCGCGCGCTGGTGCTGGCGCCGACGCGCGAGCTCGCCGACCAGGTGGCCAACAACATCAAGGCCTATGCGCAGCACTCCAACCTGCGCGTCGCGGTGGTCTTCGGCGGCATCGACATGAAGCCGCAGACGGAAGAGTTGCGCAAGGGCGTCGAGGTGCTGATCGCCACGCCGGGCCGGCTGCTCGACCACATCGAGGCCAAGAACGCGGTACTCAACCAGGTCGAGTACGTCGTGCTCGACGAGGCCGACCGCATGCTCGACATCGGCTTCCTGCCCGACCTGCAGCGCATCCTGAGCTACCTGCCGGCGCAGCGCCAGACGCTGCTGTTCTCGGCCACGTTCTCGCCTGAGATCCGGCGACTGTCGCAGAGCTACCTGCAGGATCCGGTCACCGTCGAGGTGGCGCGGCCCAACGCCACGGCGTCGACCGTCGAACAGCGCTTCTACAGCGTCGCCGACGACGACAAGCGACGCGCAGTCCACCAACTGCTGAAGTCGCGCGCCATCACGCAGGCGCTCGTCTTCGTCAACTCCAAGCTCGGCGCGGCGCGGCTGGCTCGCTCGTTCGAGCGCGACGGCCTCAAGACTGCCGCACTGCACGGCGACAAGTCGCAGGACGAGCGTCTCAAGTCGCTCGCCGCGTTCAAGGCCGGCGAAGTCGAGCTGCTGGTCGCCACCGACGTGGCGGCGCGCGGCCTCGATATCGTCGACCTGCCGGCCGTCTTCAACTTCGACGTGCCGTTCAACGCCGAGGACTACGTCCACCGCATCGGCCGCACCGGTCGCGCCGGGCAGTCGGGGCTGGCCGTCACGCTGGTCACGCGCGACGACTCGCGCCTCGTGTCCGACATCGAGAAGCTGATCAAGAAGAAGATCGAGCTCGAGCCGCTCGAGCTCGAGACGGAGCGCCCGCCGCGCCGCCAGCGCCGCAGCTGGGACGACGACGCCGGCGATGCCCGGCCTGTCCCGCGCGCTGCGCCGGCGTTCCGCGCTCCGGCGGCTCCCCCGGCCGATCCCTTCTTCGACCGCCCCTACGAACCCAGCGCGCCAGCCGCGGCACCCGCCTGGGAGTCGAAGGCGCCGCCCGCCGGCCCGCGCTCCGTCTCGCCCAACATCAAGTCGCGGCGCAAGGTGGCTGCGCTCCTCGGCGGCAGCGGAAGCCCGACCAAGACGCCGGCGTGACCGCGGCGCGCCGGCATCGCCCGCGCTGAACCGCCCGTCAGGCAGCCAGGAGCGCAAACACGGCCGGCACGTCCGCCGGCATCTGCGGCGCGCGTTCGCGCCACTGCGCCACGGCCTGTGCTCGCGTCCAGCCGCCGTCGAGCGTCACGCCGCAGGCGACGGCCAGGCGCGTCGTCGCGTCGAGCTCGGCCAGCAGGCTGGCCAGCAGCGCCGCGTTGCGATAGGGCGTCTCGATGATCAGCTGCGTCTGGCCTTCGCGCCGCGAGCGCGCCTGCAGCTCGCGGATGCGCGCGCCCCGGGCCGCGGCGTCGACCGGCAGGTAGCCGACGAACGCGAAACTCTGGCCGTTGAGGCCGCTGGCCGCCAGCGCCAGCATCAGCGAGTTCGGCCCCGCCAGCGGCACGACGGCGATGCCGGCGTCGTGCGCCGCCTGCACCAGTGCGGCGCCCGGGTCGGCGACGGCGGGCAGGCCGGCCTCCGAGATCAGGCCGAGGTCGCGGCCCGCCAGCGCCGGCGCGAGCAGCGGTCGCAGGTCTGGCTGCGTGACGCTCGCGGTGCCCCCCTTGGGCGGCCGCGGCAGCTCCACGATGTCGATCGCCTGCAGCGGCCGGGCCAGCGGTTCGACGGCGCCGACGCGCTTGAGAAATGCGCGTGTCGTCTTGGCGTTCTCGCACACCCAGTGCTCCAGGTGCGCCGCGGCGCGCAGCACGCCGAGCGGCAACACGTCGCGCACGTCGGGCTGCGCCTCGTCACCCGCCGTGCGACCGAAGTCGAGCGTGTTGGGCACCAGCAGGAGCCGGCCGCTCATGCGACGCTGCTGCCCGCCAGCGGATCGACGCCGGCCTCGCGCAGCAGTTCGCAAGTGCGGATCAGCGGCAGCCCGATCAGCGCCGTGGGGTCGTCGCAACGCACGGCGCGCAGCAGCGCGATGCCCAACGCCTCGGCCTTGGCAGCACCGGCGCAGTCGTAGGGCTGTTCGGCGCGCAGGTAGCGCTCGATCTCGGCGTCGCCGAGGGCGCGGAACTCCACCGTCACGGGCACGACGGCCGCGCACTCGAACGCCGGCGCCGTGCGCACGACGGCCACGCCGGTGTGGAAGACGACGCCGCGCCCGCTCATCGCGCGCAGCTGCTCGCGCGCGCGCTCGTGCGTGCCCGGCTTGCCGATCGCGCGGCCGGCCAGTTCGGCCACCTGGTCCGACCCGATGACGACGGCCGCGGGGTGGCGCGCCGCGACGGCGCGCGCCTTGGCCAGTGCGAGGCGCTGCGCCGTCGCCGCCGGCGCCTCGCCGGCGAGCGCCGCCTCGTCGACCTGCGGCGATTCGACGATGAACGGCAGGCGCAGGCGCGACAGCAACTCGCGGCGGTAGCGCGAGGTCGAGGCGAGGATCAGGGACATGGCGCGCATTGTCCCTCGGCAGCGCAAAGCGGGCCGTACACTGGCCTCGATGACGACGCGCTCCCGCCCTCCTGACGCCCGGCGCCTCGACGTCGAAGCCTTCGCCCGGGAGGCCGCGCAGCTCGACGGCCGCTGGGCGCTTACCGAGATGTCGCGCGTGCTCGACGCCTGCCATCCCGAAGCCGCCGCACCCGGTGCTGAAGTGCGCTGGCACGCGCGCGGCGAGGCGCGCGCGCTGCGCAGCGGTGGCGCCGAGATCTGGCTGCACCTGACGATCGACGCGCCGCTCGTGCTGGTATGCCAGCGCTGCCTCGGGCCGGCGGCGAGTCCGCTGCACGTCGAGCGCGCGCTGCACTTCGTCGCTGGCGAGAACGAGGCGGCGCGGCTCGATGCCGAGAGCGAGGACGACGTGCTCGAGTTGACGCGCGCGCTCGACCTGCAGGCGCTGGCCGAGGACGAACTGCTGCTCGCGCTGCCGCTGGTGCCGCGCCACGACGCCTGCCCGCCCGACGCGCCGGCACGCTACGAACCGCGTGACGGGCAGGGCGCGGCCGACGAGAAACCGCAGCCCTTCGCGGCCTTGGCGGCGCTGAAGCGCGGCCCGCGCGCGCCGCATTGAGCACGGGTAGGGCTCTGCCCGGTCACGCGGGGGTGCCATGTTAGAATGCCCGGCTTTCGGGTGCCCGGACCGCAGTATCGGGGGCCTGCATCCCCAACGCCCCGCTCGCGTCCCAGGAGCCCCAGGAGTTACCAGCCATGGCCGTTCAGCAGAACAAGAAGTCGCCGTCCAAGCGCGGCATGCACCGTTCGCACAATGCCCTGGTGAATCCGGGCACGGCGATCGAGCCCACGACGGGCGAGACGCATCTGCGCCACCACATCAGCCCGACCGGTTTCTACCGCGGGCGCAAAGTCCTCAAGACGAAGGCCGACGCCTGATCGCAGGCGTTCGCTGACCGACATGTCGGTCCCGGAGGCGCTGACCACCGTACGCATCGCCGTCGACTGCATGGGCGGCGATCACGGGCCGGCGGTCACGCTGCCGGCCTGTCGCGCCTTTCTCGAGGGCCATCCGCACGCCGAACTGCTGCTCGTCGGCCGCGCCGAGGCGCTCGCCGAGGCCGCGGCTTGGCCGCGCTGCCGCGTCGTGGCGGCCAGCGAGGTCGTCACGATGGACGACCCGATCGAGGTCGCGCTGCGCCGCAAGAAGGATTCGTCGATGCGCGTCGCGATCGGCCAGCTCAAGGCCTCCGGCGACGCGCGGCCAGCGGCCGACGCCTGCGTGTCGGCGGGCAACACCGGCGCGCTGATGGCCGTGGCGCGCTATCTGCTCAAGACGCTCGACGGCATCGACCGGCCGGCGATCGCCACCGTGATGCCCAATCGCCACGACCGCTACACGACGGTGCTCGACCTCGGCGCCAACGTCGACTGCACGCCCGCGCACCTGCTGCAGTTCGCCGTGATGGGCAGCGCGCTCGTCGCCGCCGTCGAGGGGCGCGAGAACCCGAGCGTGGGCCTGCTGAACATCGGCGAAGAGGCGATCAAGGGCAGCGAGACCATCAAGCGCGCCGCCGAGTTGCTGCGCGAGGCGGCCGATCATGGCCACCTGAACTTTCACGGCAACGTCGAGGGCAACGACATCTTCAGGGGCACGACGGACATCGTCGTGTGCGACGGCTTCGTCGGCAACGTGCTGCTCAAGACGTCGGAGGGTCTGGCGTCGATGCTCACCGACTTTATCCGCCAGGAGTTCACGCGCAACCTCTGGACCCGGCTGGCCGCCGTCGTCGCGCTGCCCGTGCTCAAGCACTTCAAGCAGCGTGTCGACCCGCGCCGCTACAACGGCGCGGCGCTGCTCGGCCTGCGTGGTCTGGTGTTCAAGAGCCACGGCTCGGCCGACGCCTACGCCTTCGAGCAGGCGCTCAACCGCGCCTGCGACGCCGCGCGCAACCGCCTGCTCGACCGCGTGCACGACCGCATCCTCGAGACCCTGCAAGCCCTGCCGACCGCCGACGAGCCGGTCGCCGGCGTCGCCCAAGCCGCATGAACACGACCCCGGCGCGCCACGCGCGCATCACTGGCACCGGCAGCTTCCTGCCCGAGCGCCGCGTCACCAACGCCGACCTCGCCGCCGAGCTCGGCGCGCGCGGCATCGAGACCAGCGACGACTGGATCGTCGAGCGCACCGGCATCCGCGCGCGCTACTTCGCGGCGCCCGATGTCACTTCGAGCGACCTCGCCGTCGAGGCGGCGCGCCGTGCGCTCGCCGCAGCCGGCCGCGACGCGAGCCAGGTCGACCTGATCGTCGTTGCCACGTCGACGCCCGACATGGTGTTCCCGTCGACCGCGTGCATCGTGCAGCACAAGCTGGGCGTCGCGGGCTGTCCGGCGTTCGACCTGCAGGCGGTCTGCTCTGGATTCGTCTATGCGCTGAGCGTCGCCGACTCGATGATCCGTACCGGCGCGGCGCGCTGCGCCCTCCTCATCGGCGCCGAGGTCTTCTCGCGCATCCTCGACTTCGACGACCGCACGACGTGCGTGTTGTTCGGCGACGGCGCCGGCGCCGTCGTGCTCGAGGCGAGCGACACGCCCGGCATCCTGGCCAGCGCGCTGCACGCCGACGGGCGCCACGTCGACATCCTGTGCACGCCGGGCACCGTGTCGGGCGGCGCCGTGCTCGGCGATCCGCGCCTCAGGATGGACGGCCAGGCGGTGTTCAAGCTGGCCGTCGGCGTGCTCGACAGCGTGGCGCGCGAAGTGCTCGACAAGGCCGGCCGCGACGCCGCCGACATCGACTGGCTGATTCCGCACCAGGCCAACATCCGCATCATGCAGAGCACGGCCAGGAAGCTGCGGTTGCCGGCCGACAAGCTCGTCGTTACCGTCGACGAGCACGGCAACACCTCCGCCGCCTCGATCCCGCTGGCGCTCGATGCCGCCGTGCGCGGCGGCAAGGTCCGGCCGGGCGACACCGTGATGCTCGAGGGCGTCGGCGGCGGCTTCACCTGGGGCGCGGTGCTGCTCGATTACTGACGCACCGACCCGCGGCAACGACAACCACAGCAGTCAGCGCGATGACGACTCCCTTTGCATTCGTGTTCCCGGGCCAGGGCTCGCAGGCCGTCGGCATGCTCGACGCTTGGGGCGATCATCCCGTCGTGCGGCAGACGCTGGCCGAGGCGGCCGATGCGCTGCACGAGGACATCGGCGCGCTGATCCACGCCGGCCCCAAGGAGCAGCTCGACCTGACGACGAACACGCAGCCCGTGATGCTGACTGCCGGCATCGCCTGCTACCGCGCCTGGGTGGCCGACACCGGCCTGCTTCCGCACGCCGTCGCCGGACATTCGCTGGGCGAATACACGGCGCTCGTCGCCGCCGGCGCGCTGACGCTGGCCGCCGCGCTGCCGCTGGTGCGGCTGCGCGCGCAGGCAATGCAGGACGCGGTGCCGGTGGGCGCTGGCGCGATGGCGGCAATCCTCGGCCTCGACGCCGAGGCGGTGCGCGCCGGCTGCGCCGAGGCCGAGCGCGCCAGCGGCGAGGTGGTGGCGGCGGCCAACTTCAACGACGCCCGCCAGACCGTCATCTCGGGCAGCAAGGCCGGCGTCGACAAGGCCTGCGAGATCCTCAAGGCGGCGGGCGCCAAGCGCGCGCTGCCGCTGCCCGTGTCGGCACCGTTCCACTGCAGCCTGATGAAGCCCGCCGCCGAGCGGCTGCGGCAGGCGCTGGCCGGCATCGAGATCGCCGCGCCCGGCATCCCCGTCGTCAACAACGTCGACGTGGCCGTCGTGACGGCGCCCGATGCGATCCGCGATGCGCTCTACCGCCAGGCCTACGGCGCCGTGCGCTGGGTCGAGGTCGTGCAGGCGATTCGCGCGCGCCGCATCGCGCGCATTTTCGAATGCGGCCCCGGCAAGGTGCTGACCGGCATGGTCAAGCGCATCGAGGCCGACGCCGTCGCGCTGCCGGTGTACGACCCGGCGACGCTGGCCGAGGCGAGGGCAGCGCTGGCATGAGCGACGTAACGTTGATCGCCGGCCAGGTCGCCCTCGTCACCGGCGCATCGCGCGGCATCGGCCGGGCGATCGCGCTGGCGCTGGCCGGTCGAGGCTGCAAGGTCGTCGGCACGGCCACCACGGAGGCAGGCGCGCAGGCGATCGGTACCGCGCTGGCGGGCTTCGCCGGCTGCCGCGGCATCGCGCTCGATGTCAACGACGCGGCCGGCGTCGAGGCGGCGGTCGACGCCATCGTCAAGGAGCACGGCGCGCTGCACGTGCTCGTCAACAACGCCGGCATCACGCGCGACGGCCTGGCGATGCGCATGAAGGACGCCGACTGGGACGCCGTGCTCGACACCAACCTGAAGGCCGTGTTCCGCGCCAGCCGCGCCGTGATGCGCTCGATGATGAAGCAGCGCTACGGGCGCATCGTCAACATCACGTCGGTGGTCGGCGCGATGGGCAATGCGGGGCAGGCCAACTACGCCGCCGCCAAGGCCGGCGTCGCCGGCATGACGCGGGCGCTCGCTCGCGAGCTGGCCAGCCGCGGCGTGACGGTCAACTGCGTCGCGCCGGGCTTCATCGCCACCGACATGACGGACGCGCTGCCCGAGGCGCAGAAGACGGCGCTGCTCGCGCAGATCCCGCTCGGGCGCCTCGGCACGCCGGATGACGTGGCGGAGGCCGTGTGCTTCCTCGCGTCGCCGCAGGCCGGCTACATCACCGGCACCGAACTGCACGTCAACGGCGGCATGGTCATGAGCTGATCGAGCCGTCGGAGGCCGCCGGATGGGCCCGTCCGGCTGGGGTGCGAAGCGAGCGGGGGCTCGCAGGCACTGGCCGTAGAATCCCGGGCTGTCCAGCAAACCCTCCTGGAGGAGTCATGAGCGATATCGAAGCCCGCGTCAAGAAAATCATCGCCGAGCAGCTCGGCGTGCCCGAGTCCGATGTGACCAACGAGAAGGCTTTCGTCGCCGACCTGGGCGCGGATTCGCTCGACACCGTCGAGCTCGTGATGGCGCTCGAGGACGAGTTCGGTATCGAGATTCCCGACGAGGAGGCCGAGAAGATCACGACGGTGCAGCTGGCGATCGACTACGCCGTCAGCCACCAGAAGGCCTGAGCGCGCAGGCAGCCGTCCCGCAACGTCAGCAGTCGCACATGTCCCGTCGCCGCGTCGTCGTCACCGGACTCGGACTCGTCAGCCCCGTGGGCAATACGGTCGCCGAGGGTTGGGCCAACTTGCTCGCAGGCCGTTCCGGCATCGACACCATCACGAAGTTCGACACCACGGGCTTCAGCTGCAACATCGCCGGCGAGGTGAAGGGCTTCAACGTCGAGGACTACATCCCCGGCAAGGAAGCGCGCCACATGGACACCTTCATCCACTACGGGATGGCGGCGTCGATCCAGGCCGTGCGCGACGCCGGGCTGCCGACCAACGAGGCGCTGTCGGAGGCGCAGGCCGAGCGCATCGGCTGCATCGTCGGCTCGGGCATCGGCGGGCTGCCGCTGATCGAGCAGACGCAGATCGACCTGTCGGCGCGCGGCCCGCGGCGCGTCTCGCCGTTCTTCGTGCCGGCGTCGATCATCAACATGATCTCGGGCCACGTGTCGATCCGCTTCGGCTTCACCGGGCCGAACCTGGCGATCGTCACGGCGTGCACCACGGGCCTGCACTGCATCGGCGAGGCGGGTCGCCTGATCGAGTACGGCGACGCAGACGTGATGGTCGCCGGCGGTGCCGAGGCGACGGTGTCGCCGCTGGGCGTCGGCGGCTTCGCCGCAGCGCGCGCGCTATCGGTGCGAAACGACGATCCCAAGACGGCGTCGCGCCCGTGGGACAAGGACCGCGACGGCTTCGTGCTCGGCGAGGGCGCGGGCGTCGTCGTGCTCGAGGAATACGAGCACGCCCGCCAGCGCGGCGCGAAGATCTATGCCGAACTGGCCGGCTTCGGCATGGGCGCCGACGCCTTCCACATGACGGCGCCCAACGTCGACGGGCCCAAGCGCTCGATGAAGGCGGCGCTGCGCAATGCCGGCATCGAGCCGGGCCAGGTGCAGTACCTCAACGCCCACGGCACATCGACGCCGCTGGGCGACCTGAACGAGACGAACGCGATCAAACTCGCCTTCGGCGACCATGCGAAGAAACTGGTCGTCAACTCGACGAAGTCGATGACGGGCCATTTGCTGGGCGGCGCCGGCGGCATCGAATCGGTGTTCACCGTGCTGGCGGTGCACCATCAGGTGTCGCCGCCGACGATCAACATCTTCAGCCAGGATCCCGAGTGCGATCTCGACTACTGCGCCAACACGGCGCGCGAGATGAAGATCGACATCGCGTTGAAGAACAACTTCGGCTTCGGCGGCACCAACGGCACGCTGGTGTTCAGGCGCGTCTGAGCCGCCGCCGCGCCCGATGCGCGCCCCGAGTTTCCCGCCCTGCCTGATCGAGCGTCGCGGCGCGTGGCGGTGGGGCGTCGTCGCGCTGACGGGCGCGGCTGGGGCTTCGATGGCGCTCTGGCTTGCAGCCCTTTTCGGCACGGCGGCCGGGGCCTCGGCGGTGTCGACCGCGGCAGCCGCGCTGGCGGCTGCTGTGGCGGCGGTGCGCGCCACGCGACTCGGGCCGCTGGAACTCGGCTTCGACGGTCTGCAGTGGTCGCTGGAGGGCTGCGGCGCCGTCGGCCGCGTCGACGTCGTGATCGATCTCGGTTCGTGGATGTTGCTGCGCCACGTGTCGCAGGACGCGCGCGGGCGCGTGCACTGGCTGCCGGTGTCGCGAGCGCGACTCGGTGCGCGCTGGCATGCGCTGCGCTGCGCTGCCTGCGCCGGCGCGCCGCAGGCTGCGGGCGGCGGCCAAGCCGCATGACGGCTGCCGATGTCGACGCCGCACTCGTCGAGCGCGTCAAGCGCGGCGACGCTCGCGCCTTCGAGATGCTGGTCGTCAAGTACCAGCGGCGCATCGAGCGGCTGATCGGGCGCATGGTGCGCGACACCGACCTCGTACCCGACATCGCGCAGGAGACATTCATCCGCGCTTATCGCGCGCTGCCGCAGTTTCGCGGCGAGAGCGCGTTCTACACGTGGTTGTATCGCATCGCCGTCAACACGGCCAAGAAGACCTTGGTCGAGCTCAAGCGCGACCCGCTCGTGTCGGAGACGGCGCTCGCGTCGCGCGACGAGGAGGACGAAACTTCCCGCATCGAGAACGAACTAAGCGACGGTGAGACCCCCGACGCGGTGCTGGCCAGCAAGGAGATTGCGGCCGCCGTCAACGCGTCGATCGAAGCCCTGTCGGAAGACTTGCGTCAGGCGGTGACGCTGCGCGAAATCGAAGGGCTGAGCTATGAAGAGATTGCGCAAGTGATGAACTGTCCGATCGGCACCGTGCGTTCGAGGATCTTTCGTGCCCGCGAAGCGATCGCGGCGCGTTTGCGGCCCCTGCTGGACACGCGCGAGGGCAAGCGCTGGTAGGGCGGGCGTGCAACGGCAGGCGGAGCAGGCGATGACGCAGCGATCGGAACACCAGGGCGGCGCGCTCGAGCGCCTGTCGGAATTGGTCGATGGGGAGGCCGATGCCGCCGCCGTCGCGCGCGTGTGCGCTGCCTGGTCCGACGACGCCTCGCTGCGCGAGGCTTGGCATGCTTGGCACCTGATCGGCGACGCGCTGCGCTCCGACGACCTGGCGTCGTCGGCGTTGCACGACGCCGCCTTCTTGCGGGCGGTGCGCGAGCGGCTGGCGCACGAGCCCGTCGTCTTCGCGCCGCAGCGTCGCGAGCCGGACGCCATGCCTGCGCCAGTGGCTGCCGTGGCGGGCGCGGCGCCGCGCCGCACGCGCCGCTGGAGCGCGCCGATCGCCGTTGCCGCCGGCTTCGTCGCCGTGGCGGGTGCGCTGCTCGTCACGCAGTCGCCACAGACGCAGTCGGGCCCGGCGCTGGCCAGCGGCTCGACAGCGGCCGACGTACGCAACGTGGCCGCGCTGCCGGCGCTGGCCGCCGATGCCGCGGCCGAGCCGCAGGTCGTGTCGGCCGGCGATCGCCTGATTCGCGATGCGCGTCTGGACCGCTATCTGGCGGCGCACAAGCAGTTCAGCGGCAGCTCGGCGCTCGGCGTGCCGTCGGGCTTCCTGCGCAGCGCGACCAGCGCCGAAGTGCCGCAGCGCTGACCATGGTGGCGCGCTCGCTGTCCAGACTGGCCGTGGCGTGCGCGTGTGCCGCGCTCGCATCGCCCGCGCTGCAGGCGCAGGCGCCGGCCGCCGCCGCCGCGCCGGCTGCCACGCTCGGTGCCGGCGAGGTGCGCGCCTGGCTGCTGCGCATCCACGAGGCGGCGAGTCGCCGCAACTTCCAGGGCACGTTCGTCGTCAGCGCGGGCGGCACGGTCGCGAGCTCGCGCATCGCCCACTACTGCGACGGCAGCAACCAGTACGAGCGCGTCGAGGCGCTCGACGGCGAGATGCGGCGCGTGTACCGCCTCAACAGCACGGTGCACACGCTGTGGCCGCAATGGCGAGTCGCCGTCGTCGAGCGGCGTGACTCGCTCGGCGCCTTTCCGGCGTTGTTGCACGAGGGCGACCATGCGATCGTCGACCACTACGACGTGCGCTCGATCGGCCTCGACCGCGTCGCCGGCCACGAGGCGCAGGTGCTGCTACTGACGCCGCGCGACCCCTACCGCTTCGGCCACCGCCTGTGGGCCGAGCGCGAGACCGGTCTGCTGCTGCGCGCCGAAGTGCTCGGCGAGCGTAGCGAGGTGCTCGAAGCGGCGGCGTTCTCCGACGTGTCGGTCGGTGTCAAGGCGCAGTCGGGCAGCGTGCGCCAGGGCATGGCGCGGCTCGACGGCTACCGCGTCGTGCGGCCGCTGCTGGTCGCGACGCGCCTGGAGGACGAGGGCTGGGCGCTGCGCCCGCCGGTCGCCGGATTCCTGCCGGTCAGCTGCGTGCGCCGGCCGCTCGACGCCGTCGGCCCGGCCGTTGCCGAAGCGGCGCCCGAGGTCGTGCAGGCGATCTATTCCGATGGCCTGACCCACGTCTCGCTGTTCATCGAGCCTTACGATGCCGCGCGGCACGGCAAGGCGATGCAGACGGCGATCGGCGCGACGCACACCGTGATGCGCCGGCAGGGCGACTGGTGGGTCACCGCCGTCGGCGACGTTCCCGCGGCCACGCTGAAGCTGTTCGTCGGCGCGCTGGAGCGCCGCAAGCCGTGATGCGGCGTGCGCGCGGCGCTGCGGCATCGTGCGGCCGGCCGCCGTGCAGTTTTCTTGCTTGATCGTCAACGAGGTCCAACGATGCAGAAAGTGATCGCCTTGTCGGCGGCGCCGTGGCGCCGCAGGTTGCTGCTCGCGTGCGCGGCCGTGGTCGTCGGCGCCACCCTCCACGCCGTCGCGCCGCCGGCGCTCGCCCAGGTGCGCGAGCTGCCCGACTTCCCCGATCTGGTCGAGCGGGTCGGCCCCGCCGTCGTCAACATCCGCACGACGGAGCGCGTGCGGGCCGTCGGCCCCGAGATGGACGAGGAGCTGCAGGAGTTCTTCCGCCGCTTCGGCATCCCGATGCCGGGCCAGCGCCCCGACGGCCGGCGCGGGCCTCGCCCCGGCGACGAGGAGCCGCGTCAGCGCGGCGTGGGCTCCGGCTTCATCCTCAGCAGCGACGGCTTCGTGCTGACCAATGCCCACGTCGTCGAGGGTTCCGACGAGGTGTTCGTGACGCTGACCGACAAGCGCGAGTTCAAGGCGCGCATCGTCGGCGCCGACAAGCGCACCGACGTGGCCGTCGTGAAGATCGATTCGACCGGCCTGCCAGCGGTCAAGATCGGAGACGTCAACAAGTTGCGCGTCGGCGAGTGGGTCATGGCGATCGGCTCGCCGTTCGGCCTCGACAACACGGTCACGGCGGGCATCGTCAGCGCCAAGGGCCGTGACACGGGCGACTACCTGCCGTTCATCCAGACCGACGTCGCGATCAACCCCGGCAACTCGGGCGGACCGCTGATCAACATGCGCGGCGAGGTCGTCGGCATCAACTCGCAGATCTACAGCCGCTCGGGCGGCTTCATGGGCATTTCGTTCGCGATCCCGATCGACGAGGCAACGCGCGTCGCCGACCAACTGCGCGCCAGCGGCCGTGTGATCCGCGGGCGCATCGGCGTGCAGATCGACCAAGTGACCAAGGAGGTCGCCGAGTCGATCGGCCTGGGCAAGCCGGCGGGCGCGCTCGTGCGCAGCGTCGAGCCCGGCGGTCCGGCCGAGAAGGCGGGCTTCGAGGCCGGCGACATCATCACGCGCTTCGACGGCAAGACGATCGACAAGGCCGGCGACCTGCCGCGCATCGTCGGCGCCACCAAGCCCGGCACCAAGGCGACTGCGCAGGTATTCCGGCGCGGCAGCACGCGCGAGCTCAACGTCACGGTGGCCGAATTCGAGCCCGACAGGCCGCCGCGGCGCATCAGCGAGCGCGACCCGAAGGCGCCGCCCGTCGTCGCCGGCAGCTTCGGGCTGACGGTATCCGACCTGTCGGAGGCGCAGAAGCGCGAGCTCAAGCTCAAGGGCGGCGTGCGCGTCGATGCCGCCGAGGGGCCCGCTGCGCGCGCCGGCGTGCGCGAGGGCGACGTGATCCTCGCCATCGACAACATGGAGGTGACGAGCGCGCGGCAGTTCGAAGGTATCGCGGCCAAGCTCGACAAGGCGCGCGCCGTCAGCGTCCTCGTGCGGCGCAACGAGTGGGTCAACTACCTCGTCATCCGGCCGACGCGCTGACGTTGGGGCATTGGGGTTTCCACTGATCGAGCGGCTCAACGATCGGCCGAGTCGGTCCTCTTGAGGCTATCCACAGCAGTTGGCTATTGCTCACTTGCGGCGCCGCTGGCCGGTACAGGGCAGAGCCGAAAATATCCCCAAACGGTCCACATCCATCATGTGGATAAGCTGTTGATGAAAATCGATGTTGGCGAGGTGCAACGGGCGGAAATCAAGCAACGGCGCGGTTTCCAGCCCGGTCCTTTTGGCTACAATGAAAGCCCAACAAGCAGTTGCCATACGTTTTGTTGGAAGGCGCGTCAACGATTCGACGTGCCTTTTTTTTAGCCTCGGCACGGCGCTTTGCGCCGCAACGTCGACGCGCGACGCGAACTTGCGCTGCAGCGGCCCGGCCGTTGCGCACCCGGCGCGAGCGTCTCGGTAGTGTCCATGGACCACATCCGCAATTTCTCCATCATTGCCCACATCGACCACGGCAAGAGCACGCTCGCCGATCGGATCATCCAGCGCTGCGGCGGCTTGAGTGACCGTGAGATGGAGGCGCAGGTGCTCGACTCGATGGATATCGAGCGCGAGCGCGGCATCACGATCAAGGCGCAGACGGCGGCGCTCGCCTACACCGCCCGCGACGGCCGCACCTACAACCTGAATCTGATCGACACGCCGGGGCATGTCGACTTCTCCTACGAAGTCAGCCGCTCGCTGTCGGCCTGCGAGGGCGCGCTGCTCGTCGTCGACGCCAGCCAGGGCGTCGAGGCGCAGACGGTGGCCAACTGCTACACCGCGCTCGATCTGGGAGTCGAGGTCGTGCCGGTACTCAACAAGATGGACCTGCCGCAGGCCGACCCCGAGCGCGCCAAGGAGGAGATCGAGGACGTGATCGGCATCGATGCCTCGGACGCCATCCCGTGCTCGGCCAAGACGGGCGAGGGGATCGACGACATCCTCGAGGCCGTGATCGCGCGCATGCCGGCGCCGCGCGGCAACCCCGACGGGTCGCCGCGCGCCATGATCATCGACAGCTGGTTCGACAACTACGTCGGCGTCGTGATGCTGGTGCGCGTCGTCGACGGCGTGCTCCGAAAGGGCGACCGGATCCGGATGATGGCGACGAACGCCGTCTATCCGCTGGAGCAGCTCGGCGTGTTCACGCCCAAGTCGGTGCCGCGCAACGAGTTGGCCGCCGGAGAGGTCGGCTTCCTGATCGCGGGCATCAAGGAGCTGCAGGCAGCCAAGGTCGGCGACACCGTCACGCTCGAGAAGAAGCTGCCCAACAACGCCGGCCCGGCGAGCGAGCCGCTGCCCGGCTTCAAGGAGATCCAGCCGCAGGTCTTCGCCGGCCTCTACCCGACCGAGGCAAGCGAATACGACTCGCTGCGCGACGCGCTGGAGAAGCTCAAGCTCAACGATTCGAGCCTGCGCTACGAGCCAGAGGTGAGCCAGGCGCTGGGCTTCGGCTTTCGCTGCGGCTTCCTCGGCCTGCTGCACATGGAGATCGTGCAGGAGCGCCTGGAGCGCGAGTTCGACCAGGACCTGGTGACCACGGCGCCGAGCGTCGTCTACGAGGTCGAGCTCAACGACGGCACCGTGCTGCAGGTCGAGAACCCGAGCAAGATGCCCGACCTCGGGCGCATCCGCGAGATCCGCGAGCCGATCGTCACGGTGCACCTGTACATGCCGCAGGAATACGTCGGGCCGGTGATGACGCTGGCCAACCAGAAACGCGGCGTGCAGATGAACATGGCCTACCACGGCAAGCAGGTCATGCTGACCTACGAGCTGCCGCTGGCCGAGATCGTGCTGGACTTCTTCGACAAGCTGAAGTCGGTGTCGCGCGGCTACGCCTCGATGGACTACGAGTTCAAGGAGTACCGCGCCGCCGACGTCGTCAAGGTCGACATCCTGATCAACGGCGACAAGGTCGACCCGCTGGCGATGATCGTGCACCGCGCGCAGAGCCAGTTCCGCGGCCGGGCGGTGGCCGCCAAGATGCGCGAGCAGATCCCGCGCCAGATGTACGACGTGGCGATCCAGGCGGCGATCGGCGCCAACATCATCGCGCGCGAGAACATCAAGGCGCTGCGCAAGAACGTGCTGGCAAAATGCTACGGCGGTGACATCACCCGCAAGCGCAAGCTGCTCGAAAAGCAGAAGGCGGGCAAGAAGCGCATGAAGCAGATCGGCACCGTCGAGGTGCCGCAAGAGGCGTTCCTCGCCATCCTCCAGGTGGACGACTGATATCGATGGGTTCCCTGACCGCGTTGCTCTATGGCTGCCTGATCGTCTACAGCCTGGGCTGGTATCTAGGCAAATGGAGCGGCAACTTCTCGCTGCTGCTGTTCATGCTGACGCTCGTCACGTTCGGCTACTGGCTGGCCGAGCGGCTGCGGTTCCGGCCGCAACGCGAGGCAGCGGCGGCGGCGCTCGAGTCGCAGGATGCGGCACGCCGAGCGTCGCTGGCGCGCCAGGGCATCGAGCGCGTCGACGGCGACCTCGCCCGCGCGCGCCAAGCCGTGCTTGCCCAGCCGTGGTGGCTCGACTGGACGGCGGGGCTGTTCCCGGTGATCCTCGTCGTCTTCCTGCTGCGCTCGTTTCTGTTCGAGCCGTTCAAGATCCCTTCGGGATCGATGGTGCCGACGCTGCTCGTCGGCGACCTGATCCTGGTCAACAAGTACCACTACGGTGTGCGGCTGCCGGTGATCAACAAGAAGATCGTCGACAACCACGAGCCTCGGCCCGGCGACGTCGTAGTGTTCCGCTACCCCAAGGACACGAGCATCGACTACATCAAGCGCGTCGTCGGCGTGCCGGGCGACGAGGTGGCCTACCTGAACCAGCGCTTGCGCGTCAACGGCCAGCCGGTGCCGCTGCAGCCGCTGCCCGAATACTTCGACGAGGACCGCATCGTCTACTCGCCGCAGTTCAGCGAGCGGCTCGACGGCGTCGAGCACCGCATCCTTGTCGACCCGCAGCGTCCCACGTACCTCGGCGCCGGAGAACCCTTCCCGCACAAGGAGAACTGCCGCTACAGTGCCGAGGGCGTGGTGTGCAAAGTGCCGCCGGGTCACTATTTCGTGATGGGCGACAACCGCGACAACTCGCAGGATTCGCGATACTGGGGCTTCGTGCCGGACGAGAACATCGTCGGGCGCGCTTTCCTGGTCTGGATGAATTTCGGCAACATCGGCCGCATCGGCTCGTTCCGCTAGGCGGGGCGGTCGGCAAAGCCGGGGCAGCAACGAGGAGCGACTTCATGACGGGAGCCAAGGTCGGACCGCTCGCGCGCCAGCGCGGCATTTCGCTGATCGGACTGCTGTTCTGGGCGGTGCTGATCGGCATCGTCGCCGTCGTCGCGCTGCGTGTCCTGCCCACCGTCAACGAATACCTGACGATTCAGCGCGCCGTCAACAAGATCGCCTCCAGCGGTGCTACCACGGTGCCCGAGCTGCGCAACGCGTTCGACCGCCAGAAGGACATCGAATACTCGATCTCGAGCATCTCCGGCAAGGACTTGAACATCACGAAGGAGAACGACCGCGTCGTGGTCCGCTTCGCCTACGACAAGGAAATCGAGCTTGCCGGCCCGGTCTTTCTGCTGATCAAGTACGAGGGCCGCTCGAACTGATTACGATGAGGTCCTGCCCGTGCGCCGGGCCCCGCTGCCGTCCCATCCCGCGTGAACGTCTCGCTTGACACCCTGCAGTCGCGCCTGGGGTATCGGTTCGCCGACGGGGCGCTGTTGCTGCGCGCGCTCACGCACCGAAGCTGGGGCGTCGAGCACAACGAGCGACTCGAGTTTCTCGGCGACGCCGTGCTGAGCCTGGCGGTGTCGAGTCAGCTGTTCGAGCGCTTCGCCGCCGGCGACGAGGGCGAGCTGACGCGGGTGCGCGCCCACCTCGTGCGCGAGGACAGCCTGCACCGCGTCGCGGTCGCGCTCGGCCTGCCCGACGTGATCCGTCTGTCGGAGGGCGAGGCGCGTGGCGGCGGCGCGCAGCGCCCGTCGATCCTCGCCGACGCGCTCGAGGCTCTGATCGGCGCCGCGTTCGTCGACGGCGGCTACGAGACGGCGCAGGCCATCGTGCGGCGCCTGTTCGGCGACATCATCGCGACGACCGACATCGAGACTTGGACCAAGGACGCCAAGACGGAGCTGCAGGAGTGGCTGCAGGCGCGCCGGCTGCCGGTGCCCGCGTACCGCATCGCCGCCACGCGCGGCCAGGCGCATGCGCAGACCTTCGAAGTCGAGTGCGCCGTGCCGACGCTGGGCCTCACGCACACCGGCCAGGGCCGCTCGCGCCGCGCCGCCGAGCAGGAGGCGGCGCGCCGCATGCTCGACATGCTCAAGGCGAGCGACCGGCCCGACGGGCCGCTGCAATCGTAGACATGACTGCGCCGATTCCGGCGGAGACGTCTGCCGCCGCGGCCGCGCAGCGCTGCGGCCTCGTCGCCATCGTCGGGCGCCCCAACGTCGGCAAGTCGACGTTGATGAACGCGTTGGTCGGCCAGAAGATCAGCATCACGTCGCGCAAGGCGCAGACGACGCGCCACCGCATTACGGGCGTGCGCACCGTCGACGACGCGCAGTTCGTCTTCGTCGACACGCCCGGTTTCCAGACCCAGCACACGGCAGCGCTCAACCGCACGCTCAACCGCACGGTGCGCGCCGCGCTCGACGACGTCGACGTCGTCCTGTTCGTCGTCGAGGCCGGGCGCTTCGGGCTCGACGACGCCAAGGTGCTGACGCTGCTGCCTTCGGCCAAGCCGGTTCTGCTGGTGGCCAACAAGCTCGACGCAGTGCGGCGCCGCGCCAGTCTCGCGCCGTGGCTCGAGGCCATGGCCGAGCGTCACGCCTTCGCGGAGTTCGTACCTCTGTCGGCGCGCAAGGCGGCCGACGTGCAGCGCCTGCTCGGCATCGTGCGGCCCTACCTGCCCGAGCAGCCGTGGCTGTACGACGAGGACGCGCTGACCGACCGCGACGAGCGCTTCCTCGCCGCCGAGATCATCCGCGAGAAGCTGTTCCGCCTGACCGGCGACGAGCTGCCGTACACGTCGACCGTCGTCGTCGAGAAGTTCGAAGAGGAAGCCTCGCTGCGCCGCATCTCGGCGGCCATCGTCGTCGAGCGCGAGGCGCACAAGGGCATCGTGATCGGCGAAAAGGGCGAGCGGATCAAGCGCATCGGCACCGAGGCGCGCATCGAGCTCGAGCGGCTGTTCGACGGCAAGGTGTTCCTCGAGCTGTGGGTCAAGGTGCGCTCGGGCTGGGCCGACGACGCCGAGCACCTGCGCTCCTACGGCTACGAATAGCGGCGTGGCGACCCGCACGCCGCGTGCGCCGGCGCAGCTCGAGGCCTACGTGCTGCACCGCTACGACTGGAGCGAGACCAGCCTCATCGTCGAGCTGTTCACGCGCGAGCTCGGGCGCATCGTCGTCGCCGCCAAAGGGGCCAAGCGGCCGCATTCGCAGCTGCGGCCGGTGCTGCTGCCGCTGCAGCGCCTGCACGTCGCGCTGGCGCGCAGCGTCGGCGGCGGCGACGCCGCGGCGTCCGAGGTGCAGACGCTGCGCGGCGCGGAATGGGCCGGCGGCCCGCCGATGCCGGGCGGCGCGACGCTCTTCGCCGGTTTCTACCTCAACGAGCTGCTGCTCAAGCTGCTGGCGCGCCACGATCCGCATCCGCTGCTGTTCGACGCCTACGCCGCCAGCATCGCCGCGCTGTCCGGGCGCGACGACTTCGTCCACGAGGCGGCGCTGCGCGCCTTCGAGCTGACGCTGCTGCGCGAGACCGGCGTGCTGCCCGAGCTGAGCGTGGCGACACAGACGCAGCAGCCGCTGCATGCCGGGCGCGCCTATCGACTCGTGCCCGAGGTCGGTGTCGTCGATGCGCCCGGCGACGACGCGCCGGCCGTCGCCGGCGGGGTGCTGCTGCAACTGCAGGCGGCGCTCGAGCACGGCAGCACGCTCGCGCTGCAGCAGGCCTGCGCCACCGCGCTGCCGGCGCTCAAGGCGCAACTGCGCGGGCTGCTTCACTATCATCTGGGCGCTGCGCCGCTGCGCACGCGCAGCGTGATGCTCGACCTGCAGCGCCTGAACGACCCCCCCGCCGCCCGATGAATCCGCTGATCGCCCCCGATGCCCGCGCGCAGGCGCAGCGCACGGCGTTGTCCGTCAACGTCAACAAGGTCGCGCTGCTGCGCAACACGCGCCACCTCGGCATACCGAGCGTGACGCGCGCCGCCGCGCTGGTGCTCGAAGCCGGCGCCCACGGCGTCACGGTGCATCCGCGGCCCGACGAGCGCCATATCCGCGCCGCCGACGTGCGCGAGCTCGCCGCGCTGCTGCGCCACGACTGGCCGGCGGCCGAATACAACATCGAGGGCAACCCCTTCCACAACCTGATGGACTTCGTGCGCGAGGTGCGGCCTACGCAGTGCACCTTCGTGCCCGACAGCGTCGGCCAGTTCACGTCGGACCACGGCTGGAACCTCGCCGTCGACGCCGAGCGCCTGGCGCCGCTCGTCGCCGAGGCGCGCGCGCTCGGCGTGCGCGTCAGCCTGTTCATGGACGCCGATGCCGCCGCGATGCGCCGGGCCGCCGAAGTCGGGGCCGACCGCGTCGAGCTCTACACCGAGCCCTATGCCGCGGCGCACGGCACTCCGCTCCAGGCCGAGACGCTGGCGCACTACGCGGGCGCCGCCGAGGCCGCGCTCGCCGCAGGCCTGGGCGTCAACGCCGGCCACGACCTGAACCGCGCCAACCTTGCCGATTTCCTGCGCTCCGTCCCGGGCGTCGCCGAGGTCTCGATCGGTCACGCGCTGATCGCCGACGCGCTCGAGCTCGGCTATGCCGAGACGGTGCGCGACTACCTGCGCTGCATCGCGCGCGCGCACGCGCCGGCGTCATGAGAGACGGGTGGCTTCCGCGGGCCGAGCGCCGGCCCAAGTCGGCCCGCATCCCTTCGGGGGATCGCCCAACGTACCCGTTGGGCGAAGGGTTGTCATGATCCACGGCGTCGGCACCGACATCTGCGACATCCGGCGCATCGCGCGTGCCTTCGAGCGCCACGGAGAGCGCTTCGCCGAGCGCGTGCTCGGCCCCACGGAACTGACGGTCTTCCGGGCACGGCGCGCACGCGCGGCCACGCGCGGCCTGGCCTTCCTCGCCACGCGCTTCGCCGCCAAGGAGGCGTTCGCCAAGGCGATCGGCCTGGGCATGCGCATGCCGATGACGTGGCGCGCCTGCGAGATCGTCAACGCCGCCAGCGGCAAGCCCGAGATCCGTCTGCACGGCGCGCTCGCCGACTGGTGCGCGGCGCGCGGACTCGCCGCGCAGGTCAGCGTCAGCGACGAGGCCGAGCAGGCCGTCGCCTTCGTCGTCGTCGAACGCCACGTCGCTACCTCATGATGCAACCCCATGCCCCTGTCGTTCTCGACGTCGCCGGCCTCGCGCTCGACGACGCCGATCGCCGTCGCCTGCGCCATCCGCTCACCGGCGGCCTGATCCTGTTCACGCGCAACTGGCGCGACCGTCGCCAGCTCACCGAGCTGACGGCCGAGATCAACTCGATCCGCCCCGACGTGCTGATCTGCATCGACCACGAGGGCGGGCGCGTGCAGCGCCTGCGCACCGACGGCTTCACGCACCTGCCGCCGATGCGAGCGCTCGGAGAGCTGTGGATGAACGACGGCCGGCGCGGCGCCGGTGCCGGCGCGATGGCCGCGCTCGATGCGGCGACGGCCGCCGGCCACGTGCTCGGCGCCGAGCTGCGCGCCTGCGGCGTCGACCTGAGCTTCACGCCCGTGCTCGACCTTGACCACGGCCCGAGCGGCGTGATCGGCGACCGCGCGTTCCACCGCGACCCCCGCGTCGTCGCAGCGCTGGCGCGCAGCCTGATGCTCGGCCTGCTGCAGGCCGGCATGGCCAACTGCGGCAAGCACTTCCCCGGCCACGGCCACGTGCGCGGCGACTCGCACCTCGAGGTGCCGGTCGACCGGCGCTCGCTCGACGCGATCCTGAACGACGACGCGCGGCCCTATGCGTGGCTGTCGACCGTGCTCGCCAGCGTGATGCCGGCGCACGTGATCTATCCGAAGGTCGATGCGCAGCCGGCCGGCTTCTCCGCGCGCTGGCTGCGCGGCATCCTGCGCAACGAGCTCGGCTTCGAGGGCGCCATCTTCAGCGATGACTTGAGCATGGAAGGCGCCAAGGTCGCCGGCAGCCATCTCGACGGCGCCGTCGCCGCGCTCAACGCGGGCTGCGACCTGGTGCTGCTGTGCAACCAGTCGCCGGGCGGCGGCGCGCCGCTCGACGCATTGCTGGACGGACTGCTCGACGCGCAGCGGCGCGGCCTGTGGCAACCCGACGCCGACAGCGAGGCGCGGCGCCTCGCGCTGCTGCCGCGCAGCCCGCCGCTGGCCTGGGACGAGCTGATGCACGACCCGGCCTACCAGCACGCGCTCGAACGCCTGCCGTAACCGCCGCCGCCCGCGGGCGGGCGGCCGGCGGTGCAGCGTCAGCCCTGCGGCGGCGTCGACGCCGCTGCTGCGCCACCGCTCTCGAACGGCAGGCGGACCTGCGACAAGTCCTTGCGCGTCTCGACCAGCACGAGCGGCCCCTCATCGACATCCACCACGGGCTTGCGCTCGCGCGGCACGCGCGGCGCCACCGGCTCGGCGGCGATCGCCGCCTGCGCGGCGCGAACCTTGTCGGCGTCGGAACGCACCCACTCGAGCCCGGCCGACTGCGCCACGTTGGCGAGTTCGTCGGTCGGCAGCACGTAGGGCTCGGCAGCGGACGCAGCCGCCGGCGCGGCGGCCGGCGTGATCGGCTCGACAGCGGCTGGCTGCTGCGCGGGCGGCGTCTCGAACGAGGCCGGCGGCACGCTCGGCGCCGCCGTCGCCGGCTCGGCCGTCTCGGCGCTCGGCGCAGCCGGAGCGATCCGAGCCGGCGGCGCGACCGGCTCAAGCGCGGCCGCCACCGGCGCGACGGTCGCCGGCGGCGTCGCCGCCGTGGGCGTGCCCTCGGCCCACCACGGGGTCGCCGTCGTGTCGGCGCCGGCTGCCGGCGCGGCGACGTCGGCAGCCTCGCCTTCGCTCACGCGTTCGTCGCGGCGCCCGCGGTCGCGGCCCCGGCCGCCACGGCGCCCGCGACCTTCGCGCGTCGATTCGCCTTCGGTGGCGGCGGCGTCGTCGGTGGCCGCAGCCGCCGTCGCCGTGTCGCCTTCGGCGGGGGGCTCGAACGGCTGCTCGATGTCGCCGAGCGCCAGTTCGCTCGCCGTCTCGGCGGCGGCGGCATCGCGCGCCGCGTCGTCGCGTCCGCGACCGCCGCGGCGGCGGCGACGGCGGCCTCCTTCACGCTGTTCGCCGCGCGGCGTGCCATCCTCCGTCACGCCGGCGCCGGCTTCGCCCGGCACCGTGTCGACGAAGGCTTCGGCGCTGATCGCCTCGGCAGCGGCAGCCGGCGCCGCCTCGGCGCGCGGAGTCCGCTCGGGCCGCGGGCCGCGACGGCTTTCGGCGCGCTCGCCGCCGGCAGCCGCGGCTGCTGCGCCGCCTTCGGCGCGTTGCTGCGCTTCGTCGCGCCGTCCGCCGCGGCCGTCACGCCGCTCGCCGCGCTCCGCCCGCTCGCCGCGTTCGCCTCGTTCACCGCGCTCGCCGCGCTCGCCGCGCTCGCCGCGCTCGCCGGCGCTGCCGCGCTCGGCTCGATCGCCGCGTTCCGTGCGCCCGCCGCGCTCGCCGCCGCGGCCTCCACGGCCGCCGCGTTCACCGCGCTCGCCACGTTCGCCACGTTCGCCACGTTCGCCACGGCGCCCATCGCGCCGCTCGCCGGCGCCCGCCGGCGTCGTCGCGGCTGCGACCGTCGCCGGCGTCGCCGCGGCGGTTCGCGGTGCCGGCTCGGGTTCGCCGCCGAACAGCTTGCGCACCCAGCCGAAGAAGCCCTGACCGGCCGGCGCGGCCGCGCGCACCGGCGCTGCCACGGGCGCCGGCGCCGCCGGGACCGGCTTCGGCTCGGGCAGTGGCGCGGGCGGCTGGTCGGGCAGGATGCCCTTGATCACCGGCTCCTGCTTGGCCTTGCCGCCCTTGTCGCGGCGCGTGATGCCGACCTCGTCGTCGGGCTCCTCGATCATCGAGTAGCTGGCCTGCAGGTTCTCGAGGCGCGGATCGTCGTGGCGCAGGCGCTCGAGCTTGTAGTTCGGCGTCTCGAGGTGCTTGTTGGGCACGAGCAGCACGGTGACGCGCTGCTTGAGCTCGATCTTCGTGATCTCGGTGCGTTTCTCGTTGAGCAGGAACGAGGTGACCTCGACCGGCACCTGCACATGCACGGCGGCGGTGTTCTCCTTCATCGCCTCTTCCTGCACCATGCGCAGGATCTGCAGCGCGCTCGACTCGGTGTCGCGGATGTGGCCGGTGCCGTTGCAGCGCGGGCAGGTGATGTGGCTGCCTTCGCTCAACGCCGGGCGCAGGCGCTGGCGGCTCATCTCGAGCAGGCCGAACTTGGAGATCGAGCTGAACTGCACGCGCGCGCGGTCCTGGCGCAGCGCGTCGCGCAGCCGCTGCTCGACCTCGCGGCGGTTCTTGCTCTCCTCCATGTCGATGAAGTCGACGACGATCAGGCCGCCGAGGTCGCGCAGCCGCATCTGGCGCGCAATCTCGTCGGCGGCTTCGAGGTTGGTGCGCGTCGCCGTCTCCTCGATGTCGCCGCCGCGCGTGGAGCGCGCCGAGTTGACGTCGACCGACACCAGCGCCTCGGTGTGGTCGATCACGATCGCGCCGCCGGCGGGCAGCGTCACCGTGCGGGAGAACGCCGTCTCGATCTGGTGCTCGATCTGGAAGCGGGAAAACAGCGGCGCATCGTCGCGGTAGCGCTTGACCTTGGATGCCGACTCGGGCATCACGTGGTTCATGAACTGCTGCGCCTGCTCGTAGATGTCGTCGGTGTCGATCAGGATCTCGCCGACGTCGGAGGTGAAGTAGTCGCGGATCGCGCGGATCACGAGCGACGACTCCTGGTAGATCAGGAAGGCGCCCTTTCCTGCCTTGGACGCGGCGTCGATCGCCTCCCACAACTTGAGCATGTAGTTGAGGTCCCACTGCAGCTCGGCGGCTGAACGGCCGATCCCCGCGGTGCGCGCGATCAGGCTCATGCCTTTGGGGTATTCGAGCTGGTCGAGGTTCTCCTTGAGTTCCTCGCGGTCCTCGCCCTCGATGCGCCGGCTGACGCCGCCGCCGCGCGGGTTGTTGGGCATCAGCACGAGGTAGCGGCCGGCCAGCGAGACGAAGGTCGTCAGCGCCGCTCCCTTGTTGCCGCGCTCCTCCTTCTCGACCTGCACGAGCAGCTGGTCGCCGTCCTTGATGGCGTCCTGGATGCGCGCGCTGCGCGCGTCGACGCCTTCGCGAAAGTAGTTCTTCGAGATTTCCTTGAACGGCAGGAAGCCGTGGCGGTCCTCGCCGTAGTCGACGAAGCAGGCCTCGAGCGACGGCTCGACGCGCGTCACCACGGCCTTGTAGATGTTGCCCTTGCGCTGTTCGCGCCCCTCGATCTCGGTCTCGAAGTCGAGCAGCTTCTGGCCGTCGACGATCGCCAGGCGGCGCTCTTCTTGCTGCGTCGCGTTGATCAGCATGCGTTTCATCTGCACTCCTCGCGCCGCACTGGGGACGGCGCTCGCTCACTGTCGCCGCCGGCGAGCCGGCGGGCGACCGATCGATGCAAGAGAAACGACGAGGAACCGGTGAAGGAATCGCCCTGGACCGCGGATCGATCGCCGTGCGGCGATCAGCTTTGCGGCGTTGGCGCGTGCGTCGGTGCGGTCACGCCGGACGGATGGCGCCGGGCCTGCCGGATCGGCAGGGCGGCGGCGCCGCCGGTCCACGCCGGCCCGCGCGCCGGCTCGCCACGAGGGCGGGGCGCGTGCAACGAGTGCATCGGGAGGAGGGCGTGGGCCGGGGATGACATCCGGTGTGCGGGTGCTCGACGCGGGCTCCAGGCTCGAAGCGCCGGCGGGGCCGTCGTGATGGCGACGGGGCGCGCCTTCGGTTCATGGCCTGGGGCCTGAAACCTTGTCTTCCTGAATCTCAGGGGTTCGTTCTACGTTTCTTCTGCCGCCCGAGACTGCCGGCCGCACCATCACGTGGGGATGGAGCCTGCCGCAGGCGCGTGCGTTGCATCACCTGGATCGCGCAATACGCGCGATCGCCACGAAGCCGGCCGAGGTGCGCGGGTAAACTCCGCAGAATCAAACACTTACAGCACGGGCGTGGTGCGGCGGATTATACGGGGCAATCGTCGTTGCCGGCGGGAGCCGGCTTGAATCCCGGCGCGCCGGCCCCGGTGCAGCGGCTGACGATCGACGACGGATCGGCCGGCCAGCGCCTCGACAACTTTCTCGTGCGCATCCTCAAGGGCGTGCCCAAGACGCACGTCTATCGCGTGATCCGCTCGGGCGAGGTGCGCGTCAATGGCGGGCGCGCGCAAGCCGACACGCGGCTGGCCGCCGGTGACGAAGTCCGCGTGCCGCCGGTGCGCGTCGCGCAGCGCGCCGAACTGCCCGCTGCGCCGCCGCGCGAGTTCCCCGTCGTCTTCGAGGACGAGCACCTGATCGCGATCGACAAGCCGGCAGGCGTCGCCGTGCACGGCGGCAGCGGGGTCGCCTCGGGCGTGATCGAGCAGCTGCGTCGCGCGCGCCCGCAGGCGCGCTTTCTGGAGCTGGTGCACCGCCTCGACAAGGAGACGTCGGGCCTGCTGCTGATCGCCAAGAAGCGCTCGGCGCTGACGTCGCTGCAGGATCAGTTCCGCGCGCGCGGCGCCGACAAGGCGGTGCGCAAGACCTATGCCGCGCTCGTCGTCGGCGCCTGGCCGCGCTCGCGCAAGGTGATCGACGTGGCGCTGCACAGGTACCTCACCGCCGAAGGCGAGCGCCGCGTGCGCGCCGTCGATGCCGATGCGGCCGACGCCGGCGCGGGCCGGCGCGCGATCACGCTGGTGAAGGTCGAGCAGCCCTATGCCACCTTCACGCTGCTCGACGTGACGATCAAGACGGGCCGCACGCACCAGATTCGCGTGCACTTGCAGGGCGAGGGCTATCCGATCGTCGGCGACGCCAAGTACGGCGATTTCGCGCTCAACAAGGCGCTGGCGCGCGGCGCGCCGGTGGCGGGAGTGGCGCCGGGCACGCGCTTCGAGCGCATGTTCCTGCACGCGCGCGCGCTCGCCTTCGCCCACCCCGCGAGCGGCACGGCCGTCGAGCTTGCGGCACCATTGCCGGCAGAATGCGCCGCTTTGCTGCGCGCCCTTCGTCCATGACTGCCGTCCGCTCCCGCCGTTTCGATCTCGTCGTGTTCGACTGGGACGGCACGCTGTTCGATTCCACCGCGCTGATCGTGCGCTCGATCCAGAATGCCTGCCGCGATGTCGGCGTCGAGCAGGTGCCCGACGACCGTCAGGCTGCCTACGTCATCGGCCTCGGTCTCGAGGACGCGCTGCGCAGCGCCGTGCCGGGGCTCGCGCGCGAGCGCTATCCCGAGCTCGCCCGCCGCTATCGCCACCACTATCTGGGCAGTCAGCACGAGCTGAGCCTGTTCGACGGCGCGCTGCCCATGCTGCATGCGCTGAAGGCGCGCAACCACTGGCTGGCGGTGGCCACCGGCAAGAGCCGTCGCGGCCTCGACGACGTGCTCGGGATGGTGCAGCTCAAGGGCCTGTTCGACGCCACGCGCACCGCCGACGAGACGGCCTCCAAGCCCGACCCGCGCATGCTCGACGAGCTGATGGTCGAGCTCGGCGTGGCGCCCGAGCGCACGCTGATGATCGGCGACACGACGCACGACCTGGCGATGGCCGAGAACGCCGGCACGGCCAGCGTCGCCGTCGCCTACGGCGCGCACGAGCCGCTGGCCTTCGCCGACCACGCGCCGCTGGCCGTCGTGCATTCGACGCCCGAGCTGCACGCCTGGCTCGAACGGCATGCCTGAGCGCGGGCGGCAGCGTCTGTTGGTATCCTTCCCCGGACACCCAGCCGCCCGCTCCGGCGAGCGCTGCTCCACCGGACCGCTGCCATGACGCCTGACGACTCGCCGCCCACCGAACCCCGCTTCTCGGCCACGTTGCCGCCGCCGGCGGGGGCTTCCGCGGCCGGTGCCGCGCCGTCGCGCGCGGCACCGGGCTGGAACGGCGCGCTCGAGCAGTTCGCGCGCGACTACCTCCGCGACCGGCGCAGCGAGCGGCGCTGGCGCGTGTTCTTCCGCCTCGCCTGGCTGCTGCTGTTCGCGCTCGTCGCCTGGGCGCTCGTCTCGCAGCGCGTCGGCGGCGCCGCGCCGCAGGGCCC
This sequence comes from Burkholderiaceae bacterium, assembly GCA_048500255.1. Taxonomy (GTDB): domain Bacteria; phylum Pseudomonadota; class Gammaproteobacteria; order Burkholderiales; family Burkholderiaceae_C; genus JAMHWF01. The sequence goes on from JASNYH010000003.1 coordinate 373,004, forward strand.
GCACACGGCGCTGATCGAGCTGCGCGGCGAGATCTCGTCGGATTCCGAGGCCAGCGCCGAGAACATGATCGCGTCGCTGAAGTCGGCGTTCGAGGACGCCTACTCGCGCGCCGTCGTGCTGCGCATCAACTCGCCCGGCGGCAGCCCGGTGCAGGCCGGCATCATCAACGACGAGATCCGGCGCCTGAAGGCCAAGCACGACAAGCGCGTCTATGCCGTCGTCGACGAGGCCTGCGCCTCGGCGGCGTACTACGTCGCCGTCGCCGCCGACGAGATCTATGTCGACAAGGCGTCGATCGTCGGCTCGGTGGGCGTGCTGATGGACGGCTTCGGTTTCACCGGCGCGCTGGATAAGCTCGGCATCGAGCGTCGGCTGATGACGGCCGGCGAGAACAAGGCCATTCTCGACCCGTTCTCGCCACTGTCGGACAAGCACCGCGCCTACATGCAGGCGATGCTCGACCAGATCCACCAGCAGTTCATCGGCGTCGTGCGCCAGGGGCGCGGCGAGCGCCTGAAGGAGACGCCCGAAACCTTCTCCGGCCTGTTCTGGACCGGCCAGAAGGCCGTCGAGCTCGGGCTGGCCGACAAGCTCGGCAACCTCGACTACGTGGCGCGCGAAGTCGTCAAGGCCGAGGAGGTCGTCGACTACACGGCCAAGGAGAACGTCGCCGAGCGGCTGGCCAAGCGCCTGGGCGCGTCGATCGGGGCCGGCGCGGTGCGCGCGCTGCGCGGCGCGGCGACGGTGCAGTGAGCCCGCCCGGCGGACGAGTGTGAATGATTCTCGGGCCGAACGCAGGGGCATGGGCATTGCGTTGCGCCGCCCGTCCACGCAGCGTTAGGCTGTGCCGCCGACGCAGAACAAGGAGCTTTCCATGAAGGGCGACGCCAAGGTCATCGAATACCTGAACCGCCAGCTGAAGAACGAGCTGACGGCGATCAACCAGTACTTCCTGCACGCGCGCATGCTCAAAAACTGGGGCTACGAGCGCATGGCCAAGCACGAGTACGAGGAGTCGATCGAGGAGATGAAGCACGCCGACGACATCGTCGAGCGCGTGCTCGTGCTCGAGGGTCTGCCCAACCTGCAGGACCTCGGCAAGCTGCTGATTGGCGAGAGCGTGCCCGAGATCCTCGACTGCGACCTCAAGATCGAGCGCGCGTCGCACGCCGACCTGAAGGAGGCGATCGCCCACTGCGAGACGGTGCGCGACTACGTGACGCGCGAACTGCTCGAGAAGAACCTGAAGGAGACCGAGGAGCACATCGACCACCTCGAGACGCAGATCGACCTGCTGGCGCAGGTCGGCGAGCAGAACTACCTGCAGTCGCAGATGGGCGGCGGCGCGTCGAGCTGAGACGGCCGCTCCTTCCTCCTTCTCCGTGAACGCGCCCGAGCCGCAGCCGGTCACGGCCGACGTGCCGGCAGGGCTCGACGGGGCGCCGCGGCCAGCGGTGCTGAACTGCGTCGTCTACCAGGACGGCGCCAAGCTCGCCGACATCCCGATCGACGCGATCAGCGACTACCTCGAGCGCCCCGGCTGCTTCGTGTGGGTCGCGCTGCGCGACGCCACGTCCGACATGCTGGCGACGATGCAGCAGGAGTTCGACCTGCATCCGCTGGCCGTCGAGGACGCGCACCACGGCCACCAGCGGCCCAAGATCGAGGAGTACGGCAACTCGCTGTTCGTCGTGATGCACATCGTCGAGCCGGTCGACGACGGCGAACTCGGCGTCGGCGAGATCGCCGTCTTCGCCGGCCCCAACTACGTGCTGTCGGTGCGCAACCGCAGCCGCCAGACCTTTCTCGGCGTGCGGGAGCGCAGCGAGCGCGAGCCGGCGCTGCTGCGGCTGGGCGCGGGCTTCGTGCTGTACGCGCTGATGGACGCCGTCGTCGACCGCTACTTCCCCGTCATCGATCTGCTCGCGTCGGAGCTCGACGCGATCGAGGAGAGCATCTTCTCGAGCGAGCGCGGCGCAGCGCGCCGCACGATCGAGCGGCTGTACGCGCTCAAGCGAAAGGTGACGGTGCTGCGCCACGCCGTCGCGCCGCTGCACGAGGCGGCGGCGCACCTGCACGGCGGGCGCACCCCGGCGATCAGCGCCGGCATGGACGCCTACTTCCGTGACGTCAGCGACCATCTCGGGCGCATCAATGCGTCGATCGACACGATGCGCGAGACGATCGGCACGGCGACCGCCGTCAACCTGTCGATGGTGACGATCGAGGAGTCCGAGACGACCAAGCGCCTCGCCGCCTGGGCCGGCATCTTCGCCGTCGCGACGGCGTTCGCCGGCATCTGGGGCATGAACTTCGAGCACATGCCCGAGCTCGAGTGGCCGTGGGGCTACCCCGCGGCGCTCGGCGTCATCGTCGGCAGCTGCGCCTTTCTCTACCGGCGTTTCCGCAAGGCCGGATGGCTGTGATCAACGCGACGCCGACGGCGTGAACGCGTCGGAGAAGCACTGGTCTGCGCCGAGCCCGTGCTCGATGAACGCCGGCACGGCCGCCTCGACCATCTTGACCGAGCCGCACACGTAGACCTCGTAGCCCGCCATCTCGGGGAAGTCGGCAAGCATCGCCTGGTGGACCAGTCCGTGGCGGCCGGTCCATGCGTCGGCCGGCTCGGCGTGCGACAGCACCGGCACGAAGTGGAAGTTGGCGTGCTCGCGCTGCCACTGCTCGGCCAGCCCGGCCATGTAGAGGTCGGTGGGCCGTCGCACGCCCCAGTACAGCCACATCGGCCGGTGCAGGCCGCGTGCGAAGGCGTCCTCGACGATGCTCTTGACGGGCGCGAAGCCCGTCGCGCCGGCGACAAACAGGATCGGCCGCTCGCCTTCTCGCAGGCGGAAGTCCCCCAGCGGCCCTTCGAAGCGGATCTCGTCGCCGACCTTCATCTTCTCGAAGACGTGTGTCGTGAACAGCCCGCCCGGCACGAGGCGCACGTGCAGCTCGATCGGGCCGCCCGCGCCCGGCGCGCTGGCGAACGAATAGGCGCGGCGCTGGCCGTCGGGCAGCACGATATTGATGTACTGGCCGGCGGCGTAGTCGATGCGCTCGCCCGCCGGCAGCTCGATCGTCAGGCGCATCACGTCGGCGTTGAGCCGCTCGAGCGTGGCGATGCGGCCGACGTGGCTGCGCGCCGCCGACGTCATGCCGGCGACCTCGATCGCGATGTCCTCGAGCGGCGTGGCGCAGCACATCAGCGCCTGGCCGCGCGCGCGCAGTGCATCGGGCAGGGCGCTCGGCTGGTAAGGGCCCTGGTCGACGCGGCCGTGCACCACCGTGCACAGGCACACGCCGCAGCCGCCGTTGCGGCACACGTAGGGCAGCTCGAGGCCCTCGCGCAGGCCCGCGTCGAGCAGCGTCTCGCCGGCGCGCACCGTGACCGGGTGCGTCGCGTCGCCGACCGTCATGTGGAACTCGCCCGCGCCGGCGCGGCGGCGCCGCGGCGGCAGCCACGGCAGCGCGAGCAGCACGAGGGTGGCGGCGCCGAGCAGTGCCCATACCTCGCCCAGCGGCCACTTGTAGAGCAGCGGGAACACGAGGAGGTAGAACCAGTCGAGCGCCAACTCCGTCGGCGAGGTGTCGAGCTGCGCCGCGCCGCCCTGGCTGAGCGCCGGATACGCGAGCGAAAGCACGAGCAGCGTCACCGTGACGGCGATCGCGATCGGCTTGGGCGGCGCCGTCTTCGCCTTGGGCACGCGCTGCACGTGGATCCACGTCAGCAGCAGCACGACGAGCGGGATGCCGATGTGCATGAATGCCAGCAGCGAGAAGAAGCGGTCGTTGACGCTGTGCGGGTAGATGAAGTTGCGCACCAGCGTGCCGCCGAAGCCGGGCAGCCAGTCGAGCCACTCGAAGCTCGCGACGATGACGAACTGCGACAGCCGGTCCCACGGCAGCATGTAGCCGTTGATGCCCGAGATGTAGACGCCCCACACCAGCGCCACGCCGGTCAGCCACGAGAAGGCGCGGAACCCGCGCAGCCGGTCGAAGGCGAAGTGACGCACCATGTGCAGCAGCATCGTCATCACCATCGCGTCCGACGCATATCGGTGCACGCTGCGCAGGATGCCGCCGGCGAACCACTGCTTGTGCGTCAGCGCCTCGACGGAGCCGTAGGCGTCGGCGACGCCGGTCTCGAAGAAGGCGTAGAGGTACAGGCCCGTGCCGAGCACCAGCCAGAACAGCCAGAACGTGATCGTGCCGAGGTGGTACAGCGGATTGAGCCGGTCGCCGAAGGCGCTGTTGAACAGCGCCTCGACGCGCATGAACAGCCACTGCAGGGCGGCTTGCAGACGTCGCATCACGCTGCGCCTCCCGTCATCGCCGCATGCGCCGGCACGCCGCGCATCGCTCGGATCGTGACGACGACCCACAGCAGCCCGCCGACGATGGCGACGAGGCCGCCCAGCCCCATCAGGCCCATGCCGGCGATCTCGCCGGTGCTGCGCAGCACCTGGTCGGCGCCGGCGACCTTGCGCTGTACGCCGTAGCCGCCGGACCACACGAGCCCGGCGATGTGCATCAGCTGGCCCGCGCCGTACAGCGCCGGCTGCAGCGTCGCCATGCGGCCCTTCGGCGCGGCGTAGCCGAGCTGCGGCAGCAGGTGCCAGGTCAGGCCCATCAGCGCGAGCGTCACGCCGACGATGCAGCCGTGGTAGTGCGCCGGGATGCGCACGTTGGCGCCGTTGATGAACATGCCGATCAGCCCGCCCGCGGCGAACAGCGCGATCGACCAGACGAGCGCCGCGCGCAGCGGGCGCGCCGTCTCGGGCACGCGCGCCAGCGCCGGCAGCGCCAGCGCGATCGCCAGCGCGACAGGCGCGATGGCGACGCCGCCGCCCAGGCGCATCGCCCAGGTCAGCAGGTCGCGGTGCTCGACCGACGCCACGTCGTGCGCGAGGTAGGCCCACGGCGTGACGAACACGGCGACCAGCGCCAGCGCGAACATCAGCAGCGCGATGCGCGGCGACAGGCGCAGCCGCGCGCCGCAGGCGCCGGCCAGCCACATCCACGCGACGAGCATCAGCAGCGTCCAGGTGAACTGCAGCGCGTGGCCGCCGCCCCAGAACAGGATCTCGTAGTAGGCGCGCCCGGCCAGCGACTGCGGCACGACGAGCCACGACCAGCCGAAGGCGAGCAGCGCGACGCCCGCCGACACGGCCGCCGCGTTGAGGCCGAAGCGCAGCACGCCGTCGCCCTCGAAGCGGGCGCCGGGCTTCGTTGCTGCGGCGAGGCTGCGCAGCACGAGCACGCCGGCCGCCGCGCCGAACAGCACGAGCCCGCCGAGGAACAGCGGCCGATCGAGCACCGGGATGTAGTTGGCCATGATCGGCTCGCCGCTGCCGACGAAGGCCGCGGCCGACATCGCGAAGGCGCCGGCCGTGGCGCCGGCCAGCGCGACCCAGCCCCAGCCGACGCCGCGCGCCGAGCCGGCCAGGCTCCACAGCAGCCCGCCGAGCGCGACGAACCACACCAGCACCGACAGGTCGACGTGCACGACGAGCGCGACGCGGAAGAAGTCGACGCCCGGCAGCCAGGCGTTGACGCCCGGCGTGCGCGACAGCACGAGCAGCAGCGAGAAGAGGCCCGAGCCGATCAGCGCCGCCAGGCCGAGCAGCAGCCAGGCGCGCGCCAGCCGGCGTTGCGCTGCCGCTTGCGGCATGGCTATCGTGTAGAGCGTGCCGTCGGAGCGCGCCGGCGCGGCGCGGCGCGCGGCCGCGCCGCCGGGCAAGGTGCGGGTGAGCGTGTTCATTGCAGCGTGATCCCGCCTGCGGCGGGGTCGAAGTCGATGACGAGGATCTGGGCGGGCGCGAGCTTGACGACGGCCTCGCGCTGGTAGTCGAAGCCGGCGCTGCGCGCGTCGTCCTTCAGGCGCACGGCGACGCGGTGCTCGCCGGCCGGCACTTCGATGCGGTGGTAGATCGACGCCGCGCCGTCCTTCGACAGGCCCGCGGGCAGCGCGACGCGGCGCAGCGCCGGCTGACCGTCGATGTCGAGCTCGACGCTGATCGGTGAGCGCTCGCGCGGGCACACGACGGGCTTGCGCATGTTGGGCGGCAGCTTGGCGAGCTCTTCGGGCGTGAGCTTGCGGCACTCGCCGACCGGCTTGGCCTGGTGCGACAGGCTCAGCTTGATCAGCGAGCGGTCGGGCTCGAGGTGGCGATACGGAGGCCAGGCCGAGAACACGCCGACGATCAGCGCGAACAGGCCGTAGAGCAGGGCCTGGCCGAGCCAGGCGGCGGGTGACGTCTTCGTCGGCGAGATATGCGTTTCAGCCATGGGCGGGCGATGGTACGGGAGTCGGAGTCGCGGGGCCGGCGACAGGGTCGGCCGCATCGAGCGCGGCCACGCGCTCGCGCAACGCGGCCAGCGCGGCTGCGAGCGCGGGTTCGTCGCCGCGGCCGGCGGCGACGAGGGCGAGACGCTCGCGCGACACCGACGCGCGCAGATGCGGCTCGCGCGCGCCGGCGAGGCGCTCGCCGGTCCAGCGCGTGCCGAGGCGGTACTCGCAGCCACCGTCGACGCAGGTCGCGACGAGCACGCCGGCGGCGCCATCGCGCAGCGCATACTCGACGAACGACGGCGGCAGCTGCGCCGTGCACATCAGGCCGAAGGCGGCGACGCCGGGGCCGGCCAGGCGCGTCGCGTCGGCGCCGTGCGCGCAGCCGAAGACGACGATGCGCCCCGGCACGTCGCCGAGCGTGCCGAGCGCGCGCTGCAGGTCGCGGCGCAGCGCACCGATCGGCGCCGACGGCATGTCGATGCCCGTCACCAGCTCGGCCGCGCTGCGAAACGGCGTCGACGACGGGCAGGCGCCGACGCAGATGCCGCAGCTCGCGCACAGGTCGGCGTCGACCTGCGCCATGCGTCGCGTCGCGCGCAGCGGGTGCTGCACCATCGTGACCGCGGCGTACGGGCAGTCGTCGAAGCAGCGGCTGCAGCCGTTGCAGTTGGCCGCATCGACGACGGCCACCGGCGCGCTCGCCGGCTGCGGCAGGAAGGGCAGCGCGAACAGCGCCAGCAGCGCGGCGGCGAACAGCATCCACACCGCCTCGGCCGAGGTCGCATAGACCAGCGGGTGGACGAACAGCAGTAGCCAGTCGTAGGCCAGCGTCGCCGGCACGACGCTCACGTCGGCGGGCGCCTGGCTCATCACCGGCGCGGCCAGCGACAGCACGACGAGCGCGGCGCCGCTGGCCAGCGCCATCGGCCGCGGCGGGAACACGGCGGCACGCGCGATGCGCTGGATGTGGAACCACAGGCCGAACACCAGCAGCAGCGGCACGCCGAGGTGGATGAAGACGAACAGCGAGAACAGGCGGTCGGTGACGGCGCTGGCGGTGATGAAGTTGCGCGTCAGCGGCGATGCGAACAGCGGCAGCCGGTCGAGCCACTCGGCCGTCGCGACGGCAGAGAACTGGCCGAGCGCATCCCAGGTCAGCCAGAAACCGCCGATCGCGCTGATGAAGGCCAGCAGCACGAGCGGCACCCCGGTCAGCCACGAATAGCGGCGGAATCCGCTGTAGCGCCCGTGCAGCGCCTCGCGCACGAGGTGCAGCCCCATCACGACGACGAAGGCGTCGGCCGCGTAGCGGTGCATGCTGCGCAGCACGCCGCCCAGCCACCACTGCTCGCGGCTCAGGCGGTCGATCGAACGCCAGGTCTCGGCGACCGAGGTGTCGAGCACGGCATAAAGATAAATGCCGCTGACGGCGAGCAGCCAGAACAGCCAGAAGCCGAGCGCGCCGAGCTGGCGCAGCGGGTTGAGCGACGGCCCGGCCACGGCGTCGAGCGCGCGCTCGATGCGCTCCCACACGGCCAGCGCGCGCAGGCGCGTCGATCGCAGGGGAGTCATGGGCGTCGCCTCAGGGCTGCGGCAGCGCCGTAGACTGCCCGGCGCGGCGCAGGCGACGACGCGCCCGCCATTCGTTGATGAAGAACCACGTCATGACCAGCGCGAACATCAGTCCGCCGATGGCCTCGTAGATGATCTTGTAGTCGGTGCGGTACTGGCCCGTCTTTTCGTCGTAGACGGTGCACAGGATGCGCACGCGCTCGACCAGGTCGGCGACGACATCGCCGCTGGGCACCGGCGCATCGCGCAGCAGCAGGCGCAGCGGCTCGCCGAGCTGGTCGCGCGTCAGGCGCTCGCCGTAGACCTGCGCCGCGATGCGGCCCTTGGCGTCGACGACCGACACCGTCAGCATGTGGTCGAAGCCGGCAGGCGTGGCGACGTAGCGGAAACCGAAGTCGTTGGTCAGCGCCTCGACCGTCGCGGGCGGCGGGCTCAGGAACTGCCAGTTCGGCTCGTCGATGCGCATCTGCTTGGCGAACGCGCGCATCGCCGCCGGCGAGTCGAACGGCTGGTTGAAGCCGACGCTCACGACGTTGAACTTGTCGGCGCCGAAGGTCTCGCCGAGCTCTTCGACGGCCTCGGCCAGCGAGCGCGTCGTCGTCGGGCAGACCTGGAAGCAGCCGGTGTAGATGAAGCTCACGAGCAGCGGCTTGCCGCCGAAGTCGGCCAGCGTGACCGGCTTGCCCTGCGCGTCGAGCAGGCGGTGCGCGCCGACGTTGCGGCCGATCGCCGCCTGGCTGTCGCGCAGCGCGATCTGCGCGTCGAGCGTGGGGACGGTGGAGGACTCAGCGCCGTCCTGCGCCGCCGCGAGCGGTGCGGCGAGCACGGCCCACAGCAACGCAGGCAGCCAGCGCTTCATCGCAACATTCCGTCGATCGTCGCGCCGGCGAGCACCAGGCTCAGGTGCACCAGCGACGCGAAAAAGGCGCCGAGCGCCGTCGCACGGTTGGGCATGCGCGCCAGGCGCCACGCCTTGTGCAGGAACCAGCCCGAGCCGGCGGCGGCTGCCGCCACGTAGACCGGGCCGGCGCCGAAGCCGGCCGGCAGCACGGAGGCCGCGGCCAGCGCCAGCGTGCTCCACCAGACGACGCGCGCGGCGCGCGCCTCGCCCACCACCACCGGCAGCATCGGCACGCCGGCGGCGGCATAGTCGGCGCGGTTGGCGATCGCCAGCGCCCAGAAGTGCGGCGGCGTCCAGAGGAACAGCACCAGCGCGAGCAGCCAGGGCAGCACGCCGATCGACGGATCGACAGCCGCAGCGCCGGCCAGCACGGCAAAGCTGCCGGCCAAACCGCCGATCACGATATTGAGCCAGCTGCGGCGCTTGAGCCACAGCGTGTAGACGACGCCGTAGGTGAAGGCGCCGAGGAAGGTGTGCAGCGCAGCCGTGCCGTTGAGCACGAACCACGCCGCGCCCACCGCGGCGGCGAGCAGCCCCGCGATCAGCAGCAGCCAGGCCGGCGAGTGCGGCAGCGCGCCGGTGACGAACGCACGCCCGCGGGTGCGCGCCATCAGCCGGTCGCTGTCGACCTCGACGTACTGATTGAAAGCGCCGGCGGCGGCCGACGAGGCCAGCACCGACAGCGCGAGCACGACCACTTCGAGCGCGCCGGGCGCCGGGCCCGGCGCGACCGCCAGCCCGACCAGCGCCGTGATCATGATCATCACGCCGATGCGCAGCTTGAACAGGCCCAGCACGTCGCGCGCGACGCGGGTGGCCGCGCGCGGTGCCGGGTGTGCAGCGGTGGTCGTGCCCATCGCCGGCTCCTTGTCAGCTCAGGCCCCAGAGCTGGGACAGGTACTTCCAGTTGATGAAGTAGTACAGCACGAAGGCCACCAGGAACACCATCGCGAGCACGAACGTGCCGGGCGCCGCGAAGCCGGCCGAGCCGTAGCTCTGCACGGCGACGGTGCGCGCCGTCGGCGGGATCGGCGTGAAGGTGCTGCTCTGCTTGCCGGTGTCGAGGCGCTTGCCCCACAGCAGCGAGCCGACCGTGATGTAGACGTAGATCGCGCCGCCGACGATCGCGGCGATGCCGGAGATGCCGACCAGACCCATCATCAGGTACGCCGCGCCGGGCCACTCGTAGGCCAGCGGGTTGCCGCTGAAGGCCATATCCCAGTGGCGACGCGAGACGCCCAGCGTGCCCGCACCCATCATCACGAGCGTGAAGAAGTACATCGACAGGCCGAACAGGTACGGCTGCCACTTCGCCAGGCCCGGGTTGATCATCTCGCGACGGAACAGCACCGGGATCAGGAAGTAGGTCAGCGCCATGAACGACAGCGTCGTGCCGATCACCACGGTGGCGTGGAAGTGGCCCGGAACATAGATCGTGTTGTGGATGATCATGTTCAGCTGCTCGGTGCCCATCATCACGCCCGAGATGCCGCCCAGGAAGCCGAAGCCGACCAGCGCGATGAACACGCCCGAGAACGTCGGGTTGCCCCACGGCGCCTTGCGCAGCCACTCGAACAGGCCCTTGTTGTAGCCCTTCTGGCGCTGCGCGACCTCGATCGCGCCGGGGATCGTCAGGCCGTGGATCATCGACGCCAGCACCGCGAAGTACATGAAGTAGCTGGTGTTGACGACCTTCCAGCCGGTCGACAGGCCCGGGTCGGCGAGCAGGTGGTGCGCGCTCGCCAGTTGCAGGAACAGGATGTAGAGCAGGAACGCACCGCGGCTGACGCGCTCGCTCATCGGCTTGGCGCCGAAGGCGATGGCGGCGGCGGCATACCAGATCGAGATGTGCGCCGCGACGTTGATCTGCTGCGACGAGTGGCCGAACGCCCACCAGACGGTGCGGTAGATCAGCGCGTCGACTTCCTTGATCACGCCGATCGACTGCAGCCAGGTCGGGATCAGGATGATCGCGCCCGAGGCGATCGTGAACACGGCGATGATCGCCGCGGTGATCGCGCCGAACGTGACCAGCGGCACCGAGCCCTGGTAGGTCTTGTCGCGCTTGGCGACGACCAGCGTGCCGAAGAAGACGAAGCAGGCGATCAGCGCTCCGACGGCGAACAGGATCAGGCCGAGGTAGAACGACGGCGCGGCCATCATCGGCACGTACGACGTCATCATCACGCTCGAGCTGCCCTGGAACACGGCCACGTTGTTGGTGATCGCGCCGATCAGCATCAGCGCGAACGCCAGCCAGGCCACCTTCGGCGTCGCAAGGCGGCACCGCAGCAGCGTCGAAGAGCAGAAGTACAGGACGGCGACTTCGAAGAAGATGATCCAGAAGATCAGCATGTCGATGCCGTGGGCCGTCAGCACCATGTAGAAGGTGTCGGCCTCGAGCCAGTGGATCGCCGGCCAGCGCGTCAGCACCACGCCGATGGCCAGCAGGCCACCGATCAGCAGCGCCACGACGGCCACGAAGGCGTTGACGATCATCAGTTTCTCGGCGTTGGCCTCGAACTGCAGGCCCGAGCGCGGGCAGGTACGGTAGGTTGTCGTGATGGCGGACATGGTTGTGTTCTCCGCTCTTTATTTGACGTAGATGCGGCCGACCATCGTGTGATGGTTGATGCCGCAGTATTCGTTGCAGACGACGGAGTAGGTGCCCGACTGATTGGGCGTCACCGTCACCACGTGCTCATAGCCGGGCACGACCTGGATGTTGATGTTCGCGGGCTGCAGCGAGAAGCCGTGGTTGTAGTCCAGGGCCGTCAGGTGCAGGCGATACGTCTTGTCCTTCTCCAGCTCGAGGATCGGCCAGAAGTTCCACAGGCGCGCGACCATGTAGACGTCGGCGCCGGCCGGCGGCGCGACGACGGGCGTCTTGTCCTCGCCCTCGGTGCGCACGGTGTACTTGTCGACCACGGCCTGGGCCTTGGCGGTGAACTTCTCGGGCGTCGTCTTGTACGTCTCGGTCGAAAGGTTCTGCTTGCCCCAGATGTGCCAGCCGATCATCATGAAAAACATGATCAGGCACCAGATCAACGCGATGGCGATCCAGGTACCCTCGACTCGGTCGAGCGGGTGTTTCCACCACAGGCGCTCTTCGGGCGGAAGGATTGCGCTCATTTGATTCTTCTCCTCGTGGTGGACTACTTGGCCATCGGGATGGTCAGGATGTCGATGACGCCCCACAGCGTGTAGACGACCATCGGCACCATCACGCCGATGAACAGGAGCAGGAACGGGTTGTCGAGCAGCTGCTGCATCAGCGGTACGGGTTCGTTCGGATCGTCGGTGGGACTCATGGCATCTCCTCCTTGAGATGAAAAGGACGCGACGATTCTCTGGCCCGCCCCCCGGCCGCGACTTGAAATAGAACAAGAAACCGCCAAGTTGCGCCCCGCGCCACGGACCCCCCGGCTACGATCGGCGCAATTCCGTACCGCAATACCAATGAGCGCTCGCGCGCGGTCGCCCGGAGGGAGCACTCTCCCCCGGGGCTGGGCTCGCGCGAGCGACCGGAGGGCAGCCCCATGAACGACGCCGCACAGCGCCGAGCCCGGTTGCGGCGTTTGGCGCTGCTGTGCGCCGCGCTGGTGCTGGCGATCACGAGCCTGAGCGCTTACATCCGCCTGAAGCAAGCCGGGCTGGGCTGCGCCGACTGGCCGGCCTGCTACGGCCAGCGCCTGCGCGACGCGCAGGCCGGCCGCGGCGCCGAGGCCGAGCCGGGCGGCATCGCCGTGGCGCGCGCCGCGCATCGCGTGGCGGCCGTCGCCGCGCTGCTCGTCGTGCTCGCGCTGCTCGCGACGGCGGCGCGCCGCCCCCGCCTGACGCTCGAGACCGCGCTGGCGCTGGCGCTGCTCGCGCTGTCGATCGGTCTGGCCGTGCTCGGGCGCTGGAGCGCCGGCGCGCGCGTGCCCGCAGTCGCCGTCGGCAACGTCGTCGGCGGCCTGGCGATGTTCGCGCTGGCGTGGCGGCTGGCGTGGCCGGCGCCGGCCGGGCCGCCGGCGCCGGGGCAGCGCTGCTGGGCGCGCGGCGCCGCGGCGCTGCTGGTCGCGCAGATCGCGCTCGGCACGCTGGTCAGCGCGTCGTATGCGGGGCTGGCCTGCACGTCGGCCGTCGACTGCCTGCGCGGCGCGGCCGTCACCGGCTGGCCGTGGGAGGCGCTCGACGCCTGGCGCGAACCGCACTTCGATGCGTCGGGCGCGGCAGGTGTCGTCAATGCGACAGGTGTGATGGCTCAGCTCGTGCATCGCGCCGGGGCGCTGGCCGTCGCGGTGGCGCTGCTGCCGCTGGCGCTGGCGCTGTGGTCGCGCGGGCATCGCCGCGCGGCGGCGATGCTGCTCGGGCTGCTGGCGCTGCAGTGGGCGCTGGGCGCGTTGCTGGCGACGGCCGGTTTGCCGCTGGCCGCGGCCGTGGCGCACAACGTCGCAGCGGCGCTACTGCTGGGCGCCGTGGTACGCTGGATTTGAGTTGGACTTGAGGTTTGTCAAAAGGAGCGGCTGCTGCGCTGCAGCACAATGCCGCCCACCGACCCAGGAGATCACTTATGGAGGCGCGCACGACCTTCGACGTGCCCAGATATCTGTCGGTGCTGCCGCTGTTCAGCGACCTCAGCCCCGATGAACTGCATCGCGTCGCCGCCGGCACGATGCTGCACCGCCGTCCGCGCGGTCACATGGTGTTTCGCGTCGGGGATCCGTGCAACGAGTTCCACGTCGTCGTGACGGGACAGGTCAAGCTGTTCGTGCTGTCGCCGAGCGGCCAGGAGAAGGTGGTCGAGCTGATCAGCGCCGGCCAGAGCTTCGCCGAAGCCATCATGTTCACCGACCGGCCCTACTTCCTGAGCGCGCAGACGCTGACCGACGCGCTGCTGCTTACGGTGTCCAAGCAGGCCGTGCTCGACGAGATCGCGCGCGACCACCGCTTCGCGCTGCGCATGCTGGGCGGCCTGTCGCGGCGCATGCACAGCCTGGTGCACGACGTCGAGGCCTATGCGCTGCACTCGGGGCTGCAGCGCGTGATCGGCTACCTGCTGCGCGACCAGGCGCTCGAGGACTGCGAGCGCGGCGCCGAGTGCACCGTGTCGTTGCCCGTCAGCAAGGCGACGATCGCGTCGCGCCTGTCGCTGACGCCGGAGTACTTCTCGCGCGTGCTGCGCGAGCTCGAGGCCCAGGGCCTGATCGAGATCGACCGCCGCGACATCCGCATCTTCGACACGCGCCGACTGTCGCAGTACCAGGCGCAGGCGCTCTGACGCGCCATCGTCGTCACTCGACGACGACGATGCCTTTCATCTCGGGGTGGGGTCCGCACGTGTACGGATAGCGGCCGGGCTTGTCGAAGCGGCGCTCCCACGAATCACCCGGAAACAACCGCTCCGTTTCGAAGCCGCCGTCACCGGTGAACAGCACGGAATGCGTCGTGCGCCGCTCGGCGTTGAGCCAGCGCACCGTCGCGCCGGCCTTCACCGTGATGCTGGCGGGCACGAACTGGTGCTCGCGCATCTGCACCTGCGCATCGGCGGCGCCGGCCGGTGCCGTCGCCAGCAGCAGCGCTACCACCGCGGTCGCGACGGGAAGGGCGGCGAACCCCCCTCGCCGCCGGGGCCGGACACGCATGCCCACTATTGCTTGTTCGCCGTGACGTCGGCCTTCGCGTCGATGCCCAGCGTGTAGCCGAGCGACACGTGGTGGTAGCGGCCGGCCGAGTGGTCGTCGTGGATCGCGAAGCCGAAGTTGTAGGTCTTGCCGCTGGCGAGCGCGACGTCGCCCTCGCCGCCGGCGAGCTTGCGCGTGAAGACGACCGACCATTCGTCGCCCTTCTTCTCGCCCTTGGCGTCGACGAGGGCCTTGCCGCCGTCCATCACGCGCTTGTCGGCGATGTAGCCGTCGTGCTTGGCGCCCTTGCTCGTCCACTGCACGAGGTCGTAGTACTTGCCGCCTGCGACGCTGCCGTCCTTGACGTACTTGGTCTTCTTGTCGTCCTTGCCTTCGGGCATGGTGCGCGCGTCGCTGTGACAGGTCTCCCAGCAGCCGCTGAGGTTCGCGCCCGGGACCTTGTTGTCCTCGAGCATGAAGGCCAGCTTGACGGCATTGTCCTTGTCCATCTTGTCGGCGCCGCCGGCCGGCTGCTTCCAGGTGAAGCGCATGTAGAGGTTGGCGCCGTCGTGCGCGGCCTGCACCTGCACGGGGATCGAGCCGGCCTTGCCCTTGATCGGGCTGGGCTCGATCTTCTGGCCGGTGACCATCTTCTTGCCCATGTCGGCGGTTTCGTCATGGTGGCAGCTGGCGCAGGTCTCGCCCTTGCGCAGCGCGCGTGCGCCGCCGTGCTCGCTGCCCTTGGTGATCCACTCGATCGGCGAGACGCCGGGGTAGAACACCGTGATCTTGGCGGCGGGCACCTTGCCCCAGTCGGGCGCGGCGGCGAACGCCGGGAGCGCGCCGAACGCGAGCGCGGCGGCCGCGACGGCGATGCGGGTCGGATGCAGGATGTGGCTCATTCGTCGTCTTCCTTCATGCCCTTGGGCTTGTGGTGCGCGATCCCCTTGTGGCAGTCGATGCAGGTCTCGCTGTTCTTGACGGCCAGCTCGTGCGACCTCTTGGCGCGCGGCTTCTGCTTCTCGGTATCCATGCTGGCCAGCGTGTGGCAGTTGCGGCACTCGAGCGAGTCATTGGCCTTCATGCGTGCCCACTCGCGCTCGGCGAGCTGCAGCCGCTTGGCCTCGAACTTCTCGCGCGTGTCGATCGTGCCCGTCAGCTTGCCCCACAACTCGCGCGAGGCCTGGACCTTGCGAAGCATCTTGGGTCCCCATTCCTTGGGGACGTGGCAATCGGCGCACACGGCGCGCACGCCGGTGCGGTTGGTGTAGTGGATCGTATTGTCGGAGTACTCTTTGTAGACGTTGTTGCGCATCTCGTGGCAACCGATGCAGAACGCCTCCTTGTTGGTGGCCTCGACCACCGTGTTGAAGCCGCCCCACAGGATCACGCCCGCGGCGATGCCCACGAGCAGCAGCGACAGCACCGAGACGCTCGAGCTCGGCCGGCGCAGCCGGGCGAACCAGCCGTTGCCGGAGTTCTTCTGATTCACGTTCGGACTCCTCGGAGCCGGGCCGCGTGCCGCGGCGACGATGCGCCGCGGCACGGGCCGGACCGGTCAGATCAGTAGATGTCGTGCTGCGTGTTCCAGACGTTGAACTTGCCCGTCGGCGTGATCATCTTGGGATCGGTGATCACCTTCTTGAGCTTGAGCGTCTTGTCGTCGTAGATCACGATGGCCGACTGGTCGGTCTTGCCGCCCCACAGCGAGATCCACACCTCGGTGCCGTCCTGGCTGAACTCCTGGTGTACCGCACGGCGCAGCGCCTTGGTCTGCGGCAGGCCGGAGTCCTTGGCCACGTCGATCTTCACCGGCGGCTTGGACAGGTCCCTGATGTCGAACACGTAGTTGACCTCGGCGTTCTCGCGCTCGGGGTTCATCGGCATGTCGGCCCACAGGTGGTTGGACTTCGGGTGCGTCTTGACGAACAGGTTGCCCGCACCCGGCATCTTCAGCTCCTGGACGACCTTCCAGTTGTACTGCTTGTACTTGGCGTGCTCCTTCTTGTCGGACGCGGTCGAGATCAGCGACACGGCCGCGCCGCCCAGATGGCCCGTGGCCCACACCGGCCCGAACTTCGGGTGCATGAAGTTGGCGCCGCGACCCGGGTGCGGGATCTTCGCGGTGTCGATCAGCGCGGCCAGCTTGCCGGTCTTGGTGTCGACCGCGGCAATCTTGTTCGATGCGTTGGCGGCAACCATGAAGTAACGCTTGGACGCGTCCCAGCCGCCGTCGTGCAGGAACTTGGCCGACTCGATCGTCGTCGTCTTCAAATTCTTGATGTCGCTGTAGTCGACGAGCAGGATCTGCCCCGTCTCCTTGATGTTGATGACCCATTCGGGCTTGATCTGCGACGACACGATCGACGCGACGCGCGGCTCGGGGTGGTACTCGCCGTCGACCGTCATGCCGCGCGTGCCCACGATCTTCAGCGGCTTGAGCGTGTCGCCCTCCATGATCGAGTACTGGGGCGGCCAGTAGGTACCGCCGACCAGGTACTTGTCTTCGAAGCCCTTGAACTTCGAGGTGTCGACGGAGCGCGCATCGGAGCCCATGCGGATCGTGGCCACCGTGGTGGGCTCCTCGAACCACATGTCGATCAGCGTGACGAGACCGTCACGACCCACCGTGTAGACGTAGCGGCCCGAAGCCGACAGACGCGAGATGTGCACCGCGTAGCCCGTCTTCAGGATCTTCCAGATCTTCTTGGTGTCGCCGTCGATCAGCGCCAGCTCGCCCGTGTCGCGCAGCGTGACCGCGAAGACGTTCTTCAGGTTGATCTTGGACAGCTGCTTCTTCGGACGCTGGTCGACCGGAACGATCAGCTTCCACGAGTCCTGCATGTCCTTGAGGCTGAACTCGGGCGGGACATCCGGCTTCTGCTGGATGTAGCGCGCCATGATGTCGATCTCCTCCTTGGTGAGGATGTCGTCGTAGTTCACCATGCCGCCTTCGGTGCCCAGCGCGATGATCTTGTCCAGGCGCGCCGTGCCCAGCTTGAGCGTGCCGCCTTCCTGCATCGTGCCGTCGGGCAGCTTCTTGGCCCAGTGCGGCTCGAGGTTCTTGCCGGTGGCTCCCTTGCGCAGCACGCCGTGACAGCCGGCGCAACGCTCGAAGTAGATCTTCTTGCCGATCTCGAGCTCGGCCGCCGTCATCGCGGGCGGCGCGGCGGTTTGCTGCTGCGCCTGTGCTCCGACCGCCAGCGTGGCAGCCAGCGCCGCAGCGAGCCGGGACAGTTGGGGAGTGATCATGAGTTGCGCTCCACTTCTGGCCGCGTTCCTGCATGCGGCCTCGCAGCACGTTCGCCGTCGAGCGACTGCTCTTGATCGACGGGCTCGGCGGGGGGCTGCTGTTCCTCGCCTCGAGCGGGCGCAATCGTCCGACCGCGCACATCCACGCGGCTTGCGCTGCATCAAGCGCGACGAGGCGCGACGCCGATGTTGTCGCCTGGGCGACTGGTCATAGCGCGAACGACATGGACTTGCGCCACGTCAA
Source organism: Burkholderiaceae bacterium (assembly GCA_048500255.1). Lineage (GTDB taxonomy): Bacteria > Pseudomonadota > Gammaproteobacteria > Burkholderiales > Burkholderiaceae_C > JAMHWF01. The sequence continues at coordinate 390,872 of JASNYH010000003.1, forward strand.
GTTTTGGGGTGCGGGCCGAACCTACGATCCCCTCGTTTCCCCGGAGTCACAGCAGTACCGTGAACATCTCCAGCCTCGTCGTCGACGTGCGCCCCGAGCGGCGCATCGAGGTCAGGGAAACATTGCGATGCTGGCCGGGCGTCGACGTTCACGACAGCGCCGCCGACGACGGCCGCCTCGTCGTCACGATCGACGCCGACGGCGACAGCGCCCCCACCGATACCTTCGATCGCATCGCCGCACTCGCCGGCGTGATGTCGGTCGCCCTCGTCTACCACTACCTCGAACCCGAGCCCGAACAGGAGGCCTGACATGGCACTGACGCGACGTGAGTTCATCAAGCGCGAGGCCGCCGCTGCGGCCGCCGCGAGCGCCGGCATCACACTGGTCGCCGACGCCAACGCGCAGGCTGCGCCCGGCGCCGACGGCGTGCGCTGGGACAAGGGGGTGTGCCGCTACTGCGGCACCGGCTGCGGCGTGCTCGTCGGCGTGAAGGACGGGCGCATCGTCGCCACGCAGGGCGATCCCGACGCGCCGGTCAACAAGGGCCTGAACTGCGTCAAGGGCTACTTCCTCGCCAAGATCCAGTACACGCAGGACCGCCTCACGACGCCGCTGCTGCGCATGAAGGACGGCAAGTACGACAAGAACGGCGAGTTCGCGCCGGTGTCGTGGAAGCAGGCCTTCGACATCATGGAAGAGAAGTGCAAGGCGACGCTCAAGGCCAAGGGCCCGACGGCGGTCGGCATGTTCGGCTCCGGCCAGTGGACGATCTGGGAGGGCTACGCCGCCAACAAGCTGTTCAAGGCGGGCTTTCGCAGCAACAACCTCGACCCCAACGCGCGCCACTGCATGGCCAGTGCCGTGTTCGGCTTCATGCGCACCTTCGGCGCCGACGAGCCGATGGGCTGCTACGACGACGCCGAGCACGCCGACGCCTTCGTGCTGTGGGGCAGCAACATGGCCGAGATGCACCCCATCCTGTGGAGCCGCATCACGAACCGGCGCCTCAGCGCGCCGCACGTCAAGGTGCATGTGCTGTCGACGTTCTCGCACCGCTCGTGCGAGGTGGCCGACGCGGAACTGATCTTCAGGCCGCAGACCGACCTGGCGATCCTCAACTACATCTGCAACCACATCATCCAGTCGGGGCAGGTCAACGAGGACTTCGTCAAGAAGCACGTCACCTTCCACAAGGGAGTGACCGACATCGGCTACGGCCTGCGCCCGAACCACCCGCTCGAGGTCGCCGCAGGCAACAACGGCTATGCGACGGCCGACGGCAAGGTCAAGGGCAATCCGATGGCCAGCTCGCCGATCACGTTCGACGAGTTCAAGCAGTTCGTCTCGACCTACTCGCTCGACTACACGTCGCAGCTCTCGGGCGTGCCCAAGGACAAGCTCGAGGCGCTGGCCAGGCTGTATGCCGACCCGAAGACCAAGGTCACGTCGTACTGGACGATGGGCTTCAACCAGCACACGCGAGGCACCTGGGTCAACAACATGATCTACAACGTCCACCTGCTGGTGGGCAAGATCAGCGAGCCCGGCAACAGCCCCTTCAGCCTCACCGGCCAACCCAGCGCCTGCGGCACGGCGCGCGAGGCGGGCACCTTCGCGCACCGCCTGCCGGCCGACATGGTCGTGATGAACCCGCAGCACCGCGAAGCGGCCGAGAAGATCTGGAACGTGCCCGCCGGCACGATCCGGGGCGAGGCCGGCTACCACGCCGTGCTGCAGGACCGCATGTTGAAGGACGGCAAGCTCAACTTCTACTGGACGACGACGACCAACAACATGCAGGCGGGGCCGAACATCAACGGCGAACGCTATCCGGGCTTCCGCAACCCCGAAAACTTCATCGTCGTCTCCGATGCCTACCCGACGGTGACGGCGCTGGCCGCCGACCTGATCCTGCCGTCGGCGATGTGGATGGAGAAGGAAGGCGCCTACGGCAACGCCGAGCGGCGCGGCCAGTTCTGGCGCCAGCAGGTCAAGGCGCCGGGCGAGGCCAGGAGCGACCTGTGGCAGTACGTCGAGTTCAGCAAGCGCTTCAAGACGGAAGAAGTCTGGCCCGCCGAGCTGCTCGACAAGAACCCGCAGTACAAGGGCAAGACGCTCTACGAGGTGCTGTACGCGAACGGCACGGTCGACAAGTTCCCGAAGGCCGAGGCGGCCAGGGTCAACGCTCACGCCTGGGCCGGCTACACCAACGACGAGACCGAGGCGTTCGGCTTCTATCTGCAGAAGGGCCTGTTCGAGGAGTACCGCAAGTTCGGCCTCGGCAAGGCCAAGGACCTGGGTGAGTTCGACCACTACCACCGCGTGCGCGGCCTGCGCTGGCCGGTCGTCAACGGCAAGGAAACGCTGTGGCGCTATCGCGAGGGCTACGACCCCTACATCAAGGCCGGCGAGGGACTGCGCTTCTACGGCAAGCCCGACGGCAAGGCGACGATCTTCGCGCTGCCCTACCAGCCGGCGGCCGAGCAGCCCGACGCGCAGTACGACTTGTGGCTGTGCACCGGCCGCGTGCTCGAGCACTGGCACACCGGCACGATGACGCGGCGCGTGCCCGAGCTGTACCGCAGCTTCCCCGATGCCGTGGTGTGGATGCATCCGAAGGACGCCGAGAAGCGCGGCTTGAAGCACGGCGACCCGGTCAAGGTCGCCAGCCGCCGCGGCGAGGTGGCGCTGCGCGTCAACACGCGCGGCCGCAACCGCGTGCCCGAAGGCCTCGTCTTCATGCCGTTCTTCGACGAGCACCGGCTGGCCAACAAGCTCACGCTCGACGCCACCTGCCCGATCTCGAAAGAGACGGACTTCAAGAAGTGCGCGGTGCGCGTGACCAAGGCCTGACGACGACTGCAGAAGCGAACGGCGCAGCAGGGAGGCGGTGTGGCAGCGGGCAAGGGCAGTGCAGCGACGGCGGCAGCGGGCGACGCGGCCGCCGCCGTGCGCGCACGCGAGAGGCGCCAGTTCCTGATCGACGGCGCGCGGCTCGCCTGCGGGGTCGGCGTCGCCGGCCTCGGGCTGGCGCTGCACGCGCGCCAGGCGCGCGCGCTGCCGCCGCTGGCGCTGCGCCCGCCGGGCGCGCTCGCCGAGGCCGAGTTCCAAGCGGCCTGCGTGCGCTGCGGCCTGTGCGTGCGCGACTGCCCCTACGACATCCTCAGCCTCGCATCGCTCGGCGAGCCGGTCGCGCTGGGCACGCCGTTCTTCGTCGCGCGCGACAAGCCCTGCGAGATGTGCGAGGACCTGCCCTGCGTCAAGGCCTGCCCGACCGGCGCGCTCGACCACGCGCTGACCGACGTGAACGAGTCGCGCATGGGGTTGGCGGTCCTCATCGACCAGGAGAACTGTCTCAACTTCCTCGGCCTGCGCTGCGAGATCTGCCATCGCGCCTGCCCGCTGATCGACAAGGCGATCACGCTCGAGCAGCGCATCAACATGCGCACCGGCAAGCACGCCGAGTTCATCCCGACGGTGCACTCCGACGCCTGCACCGGCTGCGGGCGCTGCGAGAAGGCGTGCCCGCTGCCGGTGGCCGCCATCAAGGTCTATGCGCGCGACCTCGCCAAGGGCGAGCCGGGCCAGCACTATCGGCTCGGCTGGGTCGAGAAGGACAAGGCCGGCGAGAGCCTCGTCGCGCCCGATCCCGAGCACCGCTACAACCTGCCCGAGGGCCTGCGCTACGAGCCGGGCCGCGGGCTGATCCGTGAGGCCGCGCCGGCGGCCTCGGCGCCCGGCGCGGCGCCGGCGCCGGCCGCGCCGCGCGCGCTGCGGGGAGACCGGCTGTGAAGGCCGGCGTGCGCCCCGGGGCCGAGGCCGTCGCGGCCAAGGGCTGGCTCGCTGCGCACCGCTGGCTGCTGCTGCGCCGCGTGTCGCAGGCGGCGGTGCTGCTGCTCTTTCTCGTTGGTCCGTGGTTCGGCTGGTGGATCGTCAAGGGCAACCTCGCGTCGAGCCTGACGCTGGGCGTGCTGCCGCTCACCGACCCCTACGTGTTCCTGCAGTCGCTCGTCGCCGGCCACGCGCCGCTGCGCACGGCGGCGATCGGCGCCGCCATCGTGCTGGCGTTCTACTGGCTCGTCGGCGGGCGCGTCTACTGCTCGTGGGTCTGCCCCGTCAATGCCGTCACCGACGGCGCGGCCTGGCTGCGCATGCGGCTCGGGCTGCGCAGTCTGTCGCGGCTGTCGCGGCGTGCGCGCTACGGCGTGCTGGTGATGACGCTGGTCGTCGCCTTCGCCACCGGCAGCATCGCGTGGGAGCTGGTCAATCCGGTGTCGATGCTGCAGCGCGCGCTCATCTTCGGCGGCGTGACGGCGTGGGGCCTGGTCGCCGCGGTGTTCCTGTTCGACCTCTTCGTCGTGCCGCGCGGCTGGTGCAGCCACCTCTGCCCGGTGGGCGCGTTCTACAGCCTGCCGGCGCGCTGGAGCCCGCTGCGCATCGTCGCGGCGCGCCGCGAGAAGTGCAACGACTGCGCCGACTGCTATGCCGTGTGCCCCGAGCCGCTCGTCATCAAGCCGGCGCTCAAGGGCGTGGGCGGCGCCGGCCCGGTGATCGTGTCGCCCAACTGCACCAACTGCGGCCGCTGCATCGACGTCTGCTCGAAGAACGTCTTCGAGTTCGGCCTGCGCACACGCAACGCCGGCGCCGCCGCCGTGGCTTCTGCCTCCGCCGCCGCGCCGCGCTCGTCCTGTGATTGACTGACCCGACACCGACCCCTCGAACCACGAGAAAGGAAGCGACGATGAAGCTGATGACCAAAGCGGTGCTGACGGCCGCGATCGCCGCCGGCTTCCTCGGCTGCGCCCAGTTCGCCGGCGTCAACTCGCTGCGCGGCAGCGATGCCGCGACGGCCGACCAGGCGCCCGAAGCCGTGCTGGCCTATGCCGGCAAGCGGCCCGGATCGGGCGCGCCGATCGCGCGCACGTTCAAGGAGCAGCCGCCGCTGATTCCCCACGCCATCGACAACTTCGACGAGATCACCGTCACCGAGAACCAGTGCCTCGAGTGCCACAGCCGCGAGAAGGCGGCCGAGAAGAAAGCACCGCAGGTGGCCGACTCGCACATGGCGGGCCGTGCCGGCGCGCTGCGTATGGACCGCTACCAGTGCAACACCTGCCACGTGCCGCAGGTCGACGCCAAGCCGCTGGTGGTCAACACATTCGTCGGCACGCCGGTGCCGCAGCGTTGACGGCGGCGACGGTCACAGCGACGTCGGCGCCGTCGCCGATCGCGGGTTCCATCGCACGGCGCGCGCGGCGGTTGCGGCTCGCGTGTGACGGTGCCGTGCGCGGCCTGCTCGCGCAGTCGCTGCTCGCGCTGGCCGCCGCCGCGTTCGTCGGCAGCCCGGCGCAGGCGCAGAACCTCGAGCGCGGCAAGGAGATCAACGCCACCTGCGCCGGCTGCCACGGCGAGTTCGGCCAGGGCGGCAAGCGCGGCGAGTATCCGCGCCTGGCCGGCCAGCGCCGCGCCCACCTCGAGGACCAGCTGCGCGCGTTTCGCAAGCGCACACGCATCAACATCCCGATGTATCCGTATACGCAGGAGCGCGAGCTGTCGGACGCCGACATCGAGGACGTGTCGGCCTATCTCGCCTCGATCGAGCTGCCGACGGCCTGGCCCGAGTTCAAGCCCGGCGACGACGCGCTGACGCGGCTGACCATGACGGAGCGCGTGATGATCATTCCGCGCGCGCCGGGCGACCTCGACAACGGCGGGCGCATCTACCAGAAGGAATGCGCGTCGTGCCATGCGCGCGACGGCATGGGCCGCGGCAAGTTTCCGCGCCTCGTCGGCCAGTACACGGCCTACCTGAAGAAGCAGATGGACGCCTTCGTCAAGGGCGAGCGGCCGCACGACGAGGTCGAGGTCAAGGGCATCCTGAACCAGCTGCGCGAGCAGGACCTCGACGACGTGCTCGCATACTTGACGCTGATCCAGCACGGCGTGCCGCAGCAGGCGCAGACTGCGAAGCCATGACGCAGTCCGCTCGCAACCCCTACGCCCGCTTCGTGGCCCACAGGGTGGTCGCCACGGTGCTCGCTGCTGCTGCGGCCGGCATCGTCGCCGCCGCGCCGGCCGGTGCGCCGGCGCACTCGGCGGCGCCGCGGCATGCCGTCGCCGCAGCCGGCCAGCACGAGCGCCCGATCCACGACGCCGCGCGCGCCGGCGCGCAGGCCGACATCGAGCGCATCCTCGCCGCCGACGCGTCGCAGCGCGACGCGCGCACGGCGCTGGGTGCCACGCCGCTGCATCACGCGGCGATGAATCTCGACCCCGGGCCGCTGAAGGCCCTGATCGCCGCCGGCGCCGATCCGAACGCGCGCGATGCCGAAGGCCGCACACCGCTGCACATGGCGGCGTTCTCGACGCGCACCGCCAACGCCAAGCTGCTGCTGCGCGCCGGCGCCGATCCGCACGCCAAGACGGACGCCGGCCGCGACGTGCTGAGCATGGCACGCAAGGTGCGCGCCGACGAACTCGCCGGCGAGGTGTCGCTGTGGATCCTCAAGGGCTGCAAGCCGGGGAAGGCGGCGTCGTGCTGAACGACCGCCTCGCCGCGACGGCGACGGCAGCATCGGCGCTCGCGCTGTGGCTGCTGCTCGCCGCCGCGTCGCCTGCGCGCGCGTCGACCGACGACGCGGCGCTGCCGCCCGTCGTCGTCTATGCGCCGTCGCCGTGCCTGGCTTGCATCGACTGGGCGGATCATCTGCGCCGGCACGGCTTCCAGGTGACGATCGAGGAGAAGCCGCAGGCCGAGATGCCCAAGGTCAAGCGCTGGCTCAACGTGCCGTCGCGGCTCGAGTCGGTGCACACGGCGCGCGTGGCCGGCTACTTCGTCGAGGGCCATGTCCCGGCGCCCGACATCAAGCTGCTGCTGAAGGAGCGTCCGCGTGCGCGCGGCCTGGCCGTGCCGGGCCTGCCGCGCGGCGCGCCGGGGCGCGAGAGCTGGAGCCCGACGTGCGACACGGCGTGCACCGTGCTCGACAACGACGCCGCCAAGGCGAACAACGAGATCCGCCGCGAGGCCTTCGAGACGCTGCTCGTCGCGCCCGACGGCAAGACGAGCATCTACGCGCGGCACTGACGAGCGCGACAACGACGCGGCCCCGCCGTCGAAGGCGCGCGGGCTGCGCGAGACAAGGAGACGTCCGATGGCGAGGTCGAGTATCGTCGTCGCGCCGGCCGCGGCCGCTGCGCGCGCTCGCATCGCGGTCGTCGTGGCCGGAGGTGTCTTCGTCGCGATCCTCTCATCACCGCCACGCGCCGCGTCCGCCGAGCCAGCGGCAGCGGCGCCGCCGGCCGTCTCGGCGCTGCCGCGCGGCGACTGCCGCAACCCCGCGCCGCGCACCGACCTCGGCGACTGCGACTTCACGCGCGCCAAACTCGCCGGCCGGGACCTGCGCGGCGCGCGGCTGGCCGGCGCCAAGCTCGAGAGCGCCGAGCTGCGCCGCGCACGTCTCGACGGCGCGGACTTCACCGGCAGCAACGCCAAGTGGGCCGACTTCACCGGCGCCAGCCTGACGCGCGCCGACTTGCGCCGCGCCGACCTGTTCCACGCCACCTTCGACGACGCCGACCTGACGGAAGCCCGGCTCGCCGGCGCCAACCTGTTCGGCGCCAACCTGATCAACACGCGCGCGCCGCGCGCCGACTTCAGCGGTGCCTACCTCAAGGACGTGCTGATGGAAGGCATCGACCTCACCGGCGGGTCGATCCAGGGCTGCTATGCGCTGCGCGGCGTGTTCAGCGAAGCCAAGATGACGGGCGCCGACCTGTCGCGCGCCGACCTCACCGGCGCCGCGATGGAACGCGTCGACTTCCGCCGCGCCAACCTGGTCGGCACCCGCCTGCTCGGCGCCACGCTGCGCCACGCCGTGTTCGCCGACGCCGACATGAAAGACGCCGACCTCGCGAACGCCGATGTCTGGAACGCCGACTTCGACAACGCCCGCAATCGGCCGGCGTCGGTGCAGGAGGCGTTGATCGAGCCATTCGTGGTGAGGGAGCGGAGATAGGGCGGTTTCGCAGTCCTCACCGTCCAGCAACGGCGACCCGACCCTACAATCGTGGCCGCCACGCCGGCAGCCACTGGCAGCCGACGCGGTCAACCGCTGGGGGTGTCGACGCAACCGCAAGGAACGCGCCGACTGAGAGAGTCCCTTTGAACCTGATTGAGGTCATCCTCGCGCAGGGAAGCATGTTCCGAGGCCTGCCGGCATTTCTTTCTCGCGCCGGCATGGCGGCCCCGAACCTCGCCGACCTGCCATCTGCATGAGTTGCACATGGCACATCCATCGTTCTCGCGTACGCGTCGTTTCCGGCTTTCGCTTCTTCTGTCGGCGTCGCTGCTGGCCTGCGGCGCGGTCTGGGCACAACAACAGGCGCCACGGCAGGCGCCCGCCGCCGCTGCCACTCCGGCACCGAGCGGGCACACGATTGCCGAGATCCAGGTGATCCCTCGGCCGGCCGGCACGGCGAACGACCGCTACAAGCACGTCGATGCCGCCATCGCCGTCATCCAGGCCTCGGGCCTGCGCTACGAAGTGCACGGGCTGGGCACGGTCGTCGAAGGTCCGCCCGAGAAGATCTGGCCGCTGCTGCAAGCCGTCCACCAGGCCACGCTCGAAGCCGGCGCAGAGCGCACGCTGAGCATCATCAAGGTGTCGAGTTCGGCCCGGGCCGGCGGGCCGAGCGTCGACGACCTGGTTCGCAAGTTCCGGAAGTGAGGCGGCCCGAGCGCGCGGCGCTGTCGCGAACTACCGCGACTCGACGATCCCGAGCCGCTCGCTCATCACGGACCGCCCCCACGCCACGTCCTCGTCCCTCGGCTGCGGGTTGTCGATCTGCCGCACGCTCTGCGCGATGACGCCGTCGCCGCGGCGGCGGTAGCTCGTCTCGATGACGAGCTGTTCGCGCGGCTCGGCGTCGAGCCAGACGTGGCAGTGACTGGCCGGCAGCGCGGCGCGCGGCGGCTCGTCGCCCCGCGCCGTGGCGACGATCTGTGCAGCCGCCGCGGCGCCGAGTTCGGCGGCGATCTGCGCGGCCTTGGGATAGGCGCCGAACAGCGGCGACACGTCGCCCAGCGCGTCGCCGACGACCCAGACGCGATCGTCATGGCGCGAGCGCAGCGTGTCGGCGTCGACGGCAGCCCAGCGTGCGGGCGGCGCGGCGGACGAAGCCGCCGCCGCGCGCCCATCGCGCCCATCGCGCTCGAGCAGCCCGGCCTGCGCGACGAGCGTGCCGGCGTGCATCGCCGGCAGCAGCAGCGCGTGATCGAAGCGCAGCACGCCGCCGATGTCGGTCTCGATCGTCTTCGAGCGTGCGTCGACGCGCCGCACGACGGCATGGCGCAGGTGCTCGATGCGCCCGGCGTGCCGCTCGGCATAAAGCCGGTTGTAGCGCGCCATGCCGCCGCCGGCGTCGATCAGCACGAGCTTCGCGCCCGGCCGCCGGCGCTCGAGCCAGCGCGCCAGCAGCGCGGCGCGCTCGTAGGGGGCTGGCGGGCAGCGGTAGGGCGGCGGCGGCACCGTCAGCACCAGCGTGCCGCCGCGGCCGGGCGCTGCGGCAAACGCGTCGAGGCCGCGCCGGCAGGCGTCGAGCTCGGCGCCGGCGACGAAACCGGGCGGAAAGGCGGCCAGCGCGGCGCGTGTGGCCTCGACATCGCCGTCGTCGCCGCGCCCGCCGAAGCCGCGCTCGACATCGTAGGCGGCGCCCGTCGCGATGACCAGCCAGTCGTAGTCGAGCGGGGTCGCCGCGCCGTCGGGCGATCGCGTCAGGTGCACGCGGCGCGCCGCGCGGTCGATAGCGCCCGCGTCGGCGGCGAGGTAGCGCCAGCCCTGGCGCGCGGCCAGCGCGTCGAGTGCGATGCGCGGCAGCGGCTCGCCCTCGCGCGCGCCGGCCAGCCACGCATTCGACAACGGCAGCGAACGGAACACGCGCTCGCGATCGACCACCGTCACGGCCAGCGCGTCGGGCGCGAGGCGGCGCAGCGCGTGCGCCGCCGCCAGGCCGCCCCAGCCGGCGCCGACGACGACGACTTTCTGCGGCGCGGCCCGCGCGCCGCGTGCGAACGGCGCGGCGACGAACGCGGCGGTCGCGGCGGCGGCGTGCCGCAGCAGCGTGCGACGGCGCAGCGGCATCGGGGTCGGCGCCGTCAGCGCGCCGCCGCGGCGCTCATCCACGCCTCGACGCGCGCCGCGATCTCGCGCGCCGGCGTGCCGTAGGCGATGCGCTCGAGCAGCTGGCCGTCGGGGCCGAGCAGGACCAGCCCGACGGTGTGGTCGATCGTGTAGGCGTCGGCGGCGGCGCCCGGCTCGCGCACCTGCTCGTAGCTGACGCGAAACGCGTCGGCGGCGCGCCGCACCAGCGCCTCGCTGCCGCCCAGCGCGAGGATGCGCGCGTCGAAGCCGCGCGCATAGGCGTCGAGCACCGCCGGCGTGTCGCGCTGAGGATCGACCGTCATGAAGATCGGCTGCAGCTTCGCCGCGCGCGCCTCGCCGAGCAGCGCCAGCACCTCCTTGAGCTCGAGCATCGTCGTCGGGCACACGTCGGGGCAGCCGGTGTAGCCGAAGGTGACGAGCTGGAAGCGCCCGCGGAAGTCTTCCGACGTGACGCCGCGCCCGCCTGGGCCCTGCAGCAGATAGCGCGGCACGCTGCGCGGCGGCAGCGGCTCGGCGGCGGCGGCCGGCGCCGCCGCCGAGCGCGCATGCGCCGGGCCGGCCAGCGCGACCTGCAACCGGCGCACCGTGTCTTCGATGCGCTCGCCGAGCGTCGCCGCGTCGGGGCAGGCGGCGCCGTCGCCGCGCGTCTGCGCGACGAAGGCCGCCTGCGTGCCTTCTTCGTAGGCGCTCGCATAGCGCGGCGTCTTCGGCGCGTGCGCCAGCATCGCCGCCTTCGCGCGCTGCGCCGCCGCCACGTCGCGGCAGGCCAGCGCCTGGCCGTTGATCTGCGCGAGGTCGGCGACGGCACGCAATGCCGCGGCGTCGGCCGCTTCGGGCGGTGCCACGGGCGCCGTCTGTGCCACGACGGCGCCGGCGAGCACCGCCCAGGCGACGGTCGCGACGGTGCGCGCACCGACGCGAAGGACGAGGCCGGCAGTCGTCGTCATCGCGTCGCTCCGTTCGGCGCGGCCGTCGTCGTCGCACGCGCCGGCGTCATGCGCGGTCGCGGGTCGCTCAGCACGCGCACCGGCGACGTGAACGGTGCCAGCCGCTCGAGAAAGTCGAGCAGCTCGAGCGCCGGGCTGTTGCGAAAGAAGGTGGCCATCGGCTTCTCCATCCAGAGGCGGTCGGCGAACAGCAGCACCTCGTGCGGTGTGTCGCCGTGGTCGTCGCGGTCGAAATCGAGTCCCTGGTACTCGTCCCAGGCGTTGGCGAGCCAGCGGTGCGTGCTGCCGGCGCCCGCCGCGCTGATCGCCACCGTGGTCAGGTTGCTGGTGAAGCGGTTGCCGTCGAAGCGCCCCGATCCGCCCTCGCCGTAGAAGAACAGGCCGACGACGTTGTGCGCGAAGTGGTTGCCGCGCACGGCGAGCGTGCTGCGCCCCTCGACCGGCGTGTCGAGCTTCAGGCCGACGGCGTTGTGCAGCACCTCGTTGCCTTCGATCACGCTGTCGTCGCTCTCCTTGAGCACGATGCCGGCGCCGCCGTCGGTCAGCGCGTGCGCGACGTGGTTGCCGCGCAGCACGAGCTGCGGCGAGTAGAGCACGACGATGCCGGTGCCGGTGTGCTCGAGGCGGTTGCCCTCGGCGTGCAGGCGCGGCGAGAAGACGGCGTGCAGCCCGTAGCGGCCGTCGGCAAAGCGGTTGCGCGCGAGGCGGTTGTCGGGCGAGTTGATCAGCGTGAGGTCGCGCGCCCGCGCGAAGTCGTTGTCCTCGACGGCGTTGCCGCGGCTGTTCCACAGCCGCAGCGCGTCGCCGCGCAGGCCGGGCGCGAGCGCCGTCTTGCCGCGCACGCGGTTGCGCCGCACGACGCTGGCGTCGACGCCTTGCAGGTGGATGCCGAACAGCACGTCGTCGAAGGCGTTGTCCTCGACGACGTGGCCGCGGCCCTGCAGCAGCAGGCCGGCGTCGATGCGGTCGTGCGAATCGCCGCTGCGCGCCACGCGCAAGCCGCGCAGCGTGACGCCGTCGGCGGCGACGGCGAGCACCGTGCCGTTGCCGTCGCCGACGATCGTCGCGGTCCGCCCGCCGCCGTCGAGCACCATCGGACGCGCGACGCGCGCCGGGCCCTGGTAGGTGCCGGGGGCCAGGCGCAGCGTGCCGCCGGCCGGCGTCGCATCGATCAACGGCTGCAGCGGGCGCGGCGCAGCGGCCTGAGCAAGGTCGCAGACCAGTGCCATCGCGAGCGCCAGCGGCAGTGCGACCTGCATCGCGTTGCCGCGTTCATCCCGCGACGCGCGGCAGAGGCGCCCGCGCGTCGGTGTCGCCGCCGGCACGCCGACGCCGCATCAGCGCCACGAACACCAGCGCGCCGACGTTCATCAGCAGCGCATAGACGACGCTGGGCACGCTCATCGCCGGCATGCGCAGCAGCTCGACGGTGACGTAGATGCCGAGCGCCGAGTTCTGCAGCCCGCATTCGGTGGCCACCGCGATGCGCTCGCGCCGCGCCAGCCCGGCGGCGCGGCCGCCCGTCCAGGCCAGCGCGAGCACCGCTGCATTGAGCGCGACGCAGGCCGCGCCGATCGTCGGCAGGTGCAGGGCGAGCACGGCGCGCTGCGACCAGAAGGTGGCCAGTACGATGGCGACGAACAGCGCCGTCGCGACGCGGCCGGCCGCGGGCTCCGCGCGCTGCGCGAAGGCGGGCCGCCACGCGCGCAGCGCCATGCCGGCCGCCACCGGCAGCGTCGTCAGCACGAAGATGCGTGCCACCGTCGCCGCCAGCGGCAGCTCGATGCGCAGCGCGTCGTCGGCGAAGGCGCGCAGCGCGAGGTCGAGCACCAGCGGCAGCGACAGCATCGCGACGACGCTGGTCACGGCCGTCAGCGCGATCGACAGCGCGACCTCGCCGCGCGCGAGATGCGTCAGTAGGCCCGAGCTGGCGCCGCCGGGGCAGGCCGCCAGCACCATCAGGCCGACGGCCATCGTGGCGTCGAGCCCGCTTGCCGCGGCGACGGTGAAGCCGAGCACCGGCAGCATCACCAGCTGGCCCGCGAGGCCGACGGCGAAGGCGCGCGGCCGGCGCAGCACCTCGGCGAAGTCGGCCGCGCGCAGCGTCAGGCCGAGGTAGAACATGATGAAGGCGAGCGCGAGCGGCAGCGCGACGCTGATCATGACGACCCCTCGTCCGACGAGTGCGTCGGCCGATCCCCCGAGGGGAGAGAGTGGCGCGGCTCCAAGCCGGCCTGCGCCGGCTTGGACGCCACGAGCGCCAGCCGCGTCTCGCGGCTGGCCGCGGGCCGGCTTGGGGCGGCCCGGCGCTCGGCCCGCGTCGCGCTCACGTTCACAGCAGCACTCCCGCCGCCAGCAGCAGCCCGAGCAGCGCGCTCGCCTTGGCGGTGGCGGCGAGCTGCGCGTTGAGCCATGGCCCCGGCGGTTGCGCGCCGATGCGGCGCACCAGCCGCCAGGCGAGCGGCAGCACGGCCAGCGCGAGCAGCGCACCCGGCCGGCCGCGCAGCGCGAGCGCGAGCACCGGCACGTAGCCGCCGAGCATCAGCGCCGCATAGACGGCGCGCGAGCGCGCGCGGCCGAGCCGCGCGACGAGCGTGCGGCGCCCGCCGCGCACGTCGTCCTCGAGATCGCGATAGTTGTTGACGAGCAGCACGGCGGCGGCCGGCAGGCCGAGTGCGGCGCCGCCGAGCAGGGCGTCGAAGGCCCAGGCGCCGGCCTGCAGCCAGTGGCTGCCCGCCACGGCGACGAGGCCGAAGAAGGCGAGCACGAAGACCTCGCCCGCGGCCGAGTGCGAGATCGGCCTCGGACCGCCCGAATAGGCCCAGCCGGCGCCGAGCGACGCCAGCCCGGCGAAGAAGATGGGCCAGCCGCCGACGTCGACGAGATAGACGCCCAGCCCCAGCGCCGCGCCGAAGCACGCGAGGCTCGCGCGCACCATCGTCGCCGGCTGCACCCAGCCGGCGGCCGTGACGCGCATCGGGCCGATGCGCGTCGCGCCGTCGACGCCGCGGCGGAAGTCGGCGACGTCGTTGTGCAGGTTGGTGCCGATCTGGATCAGCAGCGCGCAGGCCAGCGCCGCCAGCAGCGCGAGCGCCTGCACGGCCGCGCCGTCGGCCCAGGCGATGGCCGAGCCGAGCAGCACCGGCGCGACGGCCAGGCTCAGCGTGCGCGGGCGGATCGCCGTCCAGCCGACGCGCCAGCCCGATGCCGGCATGGCGGCGCCGAGCGGCGAGCGCGTCGTCGTCGGTTGCTCAGCCTTCATCGCGCGGCCTCGTGGCCTGGTGGATGGCGGCGATGCCGAACGACAGGTTCTCCCAGCGCACATCGGCGAAGCCGGCGTCGCGCAGCAGCGCGGCGAAGCCGGCCTGGTCGGGAAAGCGGCGGATCGACTCGACGAGGTAGCGATAGGCCTCGGGATGGCCCGCCACCGCAGCGCCGAGCGCCGGGATCACCCAGCGCGAGTACAGGTCGTAGAGCGGTGCGAACCAGCGCGTCGGGCGCGAGAACTCGAGGCAGGCGAAGCGCCCGCCCGGCTTGAGCACGCGGCGGATTTCGCGCAGCGCCTGGCCGACGCGCGTCGCGTTGCGCAGCCCGAACGACACCACGACCAGGTCGACGGCGGCATCGGGCAGGGGCAGATGCTCGGCCTCGCCGATGTGCCACTCGACGCGCGTCATGCCGGGCCGCGCGCGGCCGATCGCCATCATGGCCTCGCTCGGGTCGACGACGCTGATGCGCCGGTTCGGCGTGCGCGCCAGCATCCGCGCCACGTCACCGGTGCCGCCCGCGAGGTCGACGACCCAGCCGCCCGCGCCGGCGAGGCGGCGCGCGAGCGTGCGCTTCCACAGCCGGTGGATGCCCAGGCTCATCAAGTCGTTCATCAGGTCGTAGCGCGGCGCCACGGCCTCGAACACGCGGCGGATGCGCGCGCGGCGCTCGGCGCTGTCGACCACCTGGTCGCCGAACGTGCGATCGATCGCGGGGCCGTCGTGCATGGCGATCAGCCCGTCACGTGCCGCACGGCGGCGTCGAGCTGCTCGCGCGTCATCACGCCGAGGCGCAGCGCGGCGACGGCGCCGCCGCGGTCGAGCAGCAGCGTGAACGGCAGGCCGGCCTTGGCGTTGCCGAGCACGCGCATCAGGTCGAGCGCGCCTTCGCGTGCCATCAGCACCGGATAGTTGATGTCGTAGGCGCGCGCGAAGTCGCGCACCGGCGCCGCGTCGGTCTCGATGTTGATGCCGACGACGTCGACGCCGGCGTCGCGCGCGGCGAGCGCGACCAGTTCGGGGATCTCGACGCGACAGGGCCCGCACCAGCGCGCCCAGAAATTGACGACGAGCGGCCGGCCGCGGCGCAGCGGGAGCTTGGCCGGCTTGCCGTCGAGGTCCGTCAGCGCGGCGCGCAGCAGCGGATCGCTCGCGATGCGGCCCGGCTCGACGAACGTGACGGAGCCCTTCGCCGATTGCGCGAACGCCTGCGGCGCCGCGGCGAACAGCGGCAGCGCGGCGGTGAATTCGCGCCGCCTGATCCCGGCACCCTGGGGCCTGCAGCCCTGTCGCTCCGGGAGGAGCGTCGCCCCTACGGGCAGCCGTGCGGGGCTCACGGCAGGTCTCCGCGGCGGAACAGTGCCCAGCCGAGCGCCGCCGCGCCCAGCCCGAGCGCCACCGGATAGGCCAGCGCGAACACCTTGTAGCCGGCCGCGCCGAACAGGTCGAGGATGACGTAGGCCGAGGGCCCGAGCACGATGAGCTGCGGATCGAAAAGCGCCAGCGCCGCGGTGCGGAACACCTGCAGCGGATTGGCCAGCGCCAGCGTGACGGCGATCTCGGGCGCGAGCTTGCCCTGGATCATCACGCCCAGCAGGATCAGGTCGAGGAACAGCAGGAAGACGAGCCACACGAGGAAGGCCGCGCCCTGCGCCAGGTCGGTGCTGCGCGCCAGCGCCGAGATCAGCATGCCGATGCCCAGGAAGCAGGCGCACATCGCGGCCAGCAGCGCCGTGTAGTAGCCGAAGATGCCCCACGGCACCTCGATGCCGCGCACCAGCGCGATGCCCACCGCCAGCAGCATCGCGCCGAACACCGGCAGGAAGACGACGAGGTAGCGCCCGACGATCTTGCCCCAGAACCAGCCGCCCAGCGACACGGGCAGCGACAGCAGGTATTCGTAGACGCCGGCCTCGCGGTCGCCGGCCACCGAGCGCACCGTCGTGATCAGCACGAAGATCGGCAGGATCGCCATCGTCAGCTGAATGTAGGTGACGAGCAGGCGCGACAGGCCGATGAAACCGAGCACGCGCGACTCCGTCAGACCGAACAGGAACAGCAATCCGACGATGCCGCCGAAGACGAGCGTGTAGATCGCGAACCAGCGCGAGCGCAGCGACTCGGCGATGTCGAGCCGCGCGGTGAGCCACAGCGCCTTCATCGCGCGGCTCCCGAGGCGGCGGCGACGGCCGCGCGCACGTCGGCGCCCGGCTCGCAGTCGGCGGGCCAGGTCGCGGCCACGCTGCGGCTCATCTCGTCGAAGGCCAGGCTGCCGGGCTGCGTCGCAGCGTGCGCCGCATAGTCGTAGCCCATCGGCGAGCGCGCGTTGCCGCGCACGTAGTGGGCGCTGCGCGCGTCGAGCCAGCGCGTGCCGCCCGACGCGAAGTCGGCGACCCACCAGCGCGTCGCCGCGTCGCCGAGCCACGGGAACTCGCGCAGCTTCTCGCTGCACCAGGTGGCGGCGCAGCCGATGTCGTCGAACTTGACGGCCGTCTTCTTCGGCCCGCCGCGCACCTCGCTGGCGAAGCGGCGATCCGAGATCGCCATGCCGCAGCGCGCGCAGGTGTCGCGGTCCCACACGATCGGCAGCATGCCGTCGGGCCACTGCGTGCCGTCGTCGTCGCGGCCGCAGGCAGCGAGCAGCGCGACGGCCAGCGGCGTCAGCGCGGCGCCGGCGATCAGGGTGCGCCGCCGCATCAAGACACTGCCTCCTCGTCGAGCGAGACGTGGCGCACGACGGCGACGTAGCGCGACACCGTGCCGAGGAAGCGCAGCCGGTCGGGGCCGGCGACGACGCCGACCCACTCCGTCTGCGCATCGTCGAGCGGGCGGAAGTTCCACTGCGCCAGCGTCTTGGCCAGCGCCGGCTCGGCGCGGTGGCAGACGACGCGACCGGCGCACACGCCGGCGAGCGAGGCCGCGTCGTCGACGCGCTCGTCGAGCACGACGCGGCCCATGTCGAGCTCGACGACGCGGTTGACGAGCGCCGACACCTCGTTGATGCGATGGCTCGAGATCAGCATCGTCGCGCCGTCGGCGCGCTCGGCGAGCAGTTCGAAGAAGATCTTGCGCGCCGCCGGGTCGAGGTTGGCCGCCGGCTCGTCCATCACGAGCAGCTTCGCGTCGCGGCCGAGCGCGACGGCGATCAAGAGCTTTTGCTTCATGCCGCCCGACAGGCGGTTGAACGGCCGCGACGCCACGGCCGCCATGTCGAGGCCCAGGCGCGCCGCGATCTCGTGCACGCGCGCCGGCGGCGTGCCGCACAGCGCGGCGGCGAAGTCGATCAGCTGGCCGACCGGCATCTTCAGCGGCGGCGGCAGCTGCGGCACGAAGCCCACGCGCGCCAGCACCTCGGTGCGCTCGCGGCGCGGCTCGCGGCCCTCGATCGTGACGCGGCCGTCGTGCACGTATTCGCCGAGCAGGCAGCGGATCAGCGTCGTCTTGCCGGCGCCGTTGGAGCCGATCAGCGCGACGCGCTCGCCCAGGCCGATGTCGAGCGACACGCCGTCGAGCACGCGGGCGCGGCGGAACGTCTTGGCGACGGCTTCGAAGCGGATCACGGCGCGCGCCCTACAGCAGCTTGGACAGGCCCTTGACATCGAACGTCAGCGAGCCCGTCGGGCAGACGTCGACGCACAGGCCGCAGCGCGTGCAGTCGGGGCCGAGCGGCACGTCGACGTCGGCGGCGCGGCTCTTGATCACGGTCTCGAGCACGTGCGGCACGAGGCAGACCTTGCGGCAGTCGCCCTCGTGCAGGCAGTTCACGAGGTTGTACTTGACGCGCACCGGCGAGAAGATGCCGATCACGCCGTAGGTCAGCCCGATCGGGCAGGCGTAGCGGCACCACGCGCGGCGCGAGATCACGACCTCGAACAGCAGCAGCGCGGCAACCCACAGCAGCGCCAGCCCCGGCCCGTAGATCAGCGCGCGCGACACGATGCCGGTGGGCGAGATCGCCTCGTACACCGTATAGCCGGTGCCCAGCGCCGCCGCCGCGAAGACGAGCCAGAACACGGCGCGCAGGCCGCGGTTCATGTGCTGGTCGGACACCAGCTTCTTGCTCGCCAGCCACAGGTGCAGCTTTTCGGCCCATTCCGACAGGAAGTGGTACGGGCAGACCCACGAGCAGAACGTGCGCCCGCCCAGCAGCATCCAGAAGGTGGCGACGGTCAGCGTGCCGATGACCAGGTTGGTGATGATGTGCTTGTGCGCCAGCATCACCTGCAGCGCCGAGTTGACGTCGATCAGGTGAAAGCCGATGAAGCGCGACGCCGTCAGCGCGCCCTCGAGCACCTGGATGTCGAGCGCGAACGAGATCGTGAACAGCAGGTTGGCCGCGATCAGCACGGCCCAGCGCCGGTTGCGCCACTTGTGGCTGCGCGGCTGGGCGTTCGCGGCCTGGATGGCGGCGCGCACTTCCTCCTTGGGCCGCGCGCGCTTGATCTCGTGCAGGCGGATCGCCTGCTGCGTCATCGCGGCCGGCTTCTTCGGCTCGCGGCCGAGCAGCAGGCCGATCTGCTCGAGGACGCGGCGACGGTGCACCGCTGCCGCGGCGGCGGGCTCGCGCGGCGCGCGCGGTGCGCCGGGGGCCGGGTTCAGGTCTGCCATGTGCCTCGCGCCTCGATCGTGATGCAGGTGGGCTCGACCGGGCAGACCATCTCGCACACGCCGCAGCCGACGCAGGGCTCGTGCACCACGGGCTGGCGGCGCGTGCGGCCGTCGGGCAGCGTGAATGTCTCGATCGAGATCGCGCCGTCGAGCGGACACTCGCGCACGCAGAGGTCGCACTCCGGCAGGTCGTAAGGATGGTCGCGGACGGCGATCGGCTTCCAGCGGTCGACGTCCATGTAGCGCAACAGGCCCTCGAAGGCCGGGCCGCGCGCCTGGCCCTTGAAGCCCTTGCCCTGCACGGCGAGGCAGGCCTCGGGGCGCGACAGGCGCGCGACGCCGAAGCGCTCGCTGAGGTTGAGCGTCGGCTCCGGGTCCTTGGCCTTGGCCTTGAGGATGGGCTTGGCGGCGAGCGCCACGCCCGGCCGCGTCGGCAGGAAGGCGGGCTTGCTGTAGGCGAGCGCGCCGGTCGGGCAGGCGAGGATGCACTGCACGGCGTCGCACGAGAAGTCGCAGGCCTGGTCGCGCGGGTCGATGTAGGGCACGCCGACGCCGAAGCCGTCGACCAGGTCGGCCAGCTTGATCGCCTGCACCGGGCAGACCTGCACGCACTGGCCGCACTTGATGCACGACGCGAGGAAGTCCTTCTCGTCGAGCGCGCCGGGCGGGCGCAGCCGCTTGCGCCGCGCATAGGCCACCGGCAGCCAGCCCGACAGCGCGGCGCCGACCACGCCGCCGGCGAGCAGCACGGTGCGCAGCAGGCGGCGCCGGTCCTGGCGCGTCAGCGGCTTGCGGCGCGGCTTGCGGGCGGCCGGCTGGGGCGCCGGCTTCGCGGCGGCGGGCCTGGCGTCGGCGGGCGCGGGCGCTGCCGCGTCGCCCGTCGCGGGCTCGGCCGCGTTCGGCGGCAGATCGTCCTGGCTCATCCCGGCACTCCGACGGCCGGCCGCGTGAAGCGCGGCTGCTTGTCTTCGAGCGTCAGCTCGGGCGACGAGAAGGGCGCCAGCCGCTCGAGGAAGTCGATCAGCTCGAGCACCGGCGAGGTCTTGAAGAAGCGCGCGTGCGGCTGCTCGATCCAGATGCGGTCGGCGAAGGCGTAGAGCTCGTAGGGCGTGTCGCCGCGGCCGTCGGCGTCGCGGTCGAAGCCGGCGTAGTCGTCCCACCAGTTGCCGCGCCACTCGTTGAGCCCGGCCTTGCCGCGCCCGGCCTGCACGACGTGCGTCAGGTTGCCCTCGAACACGTTGTCGGTGACGACGTTGCCGCCGAGCTCGCTCGTGAGCTGGATCGCGATGCCGTTGTAGGCGAAGCGGTTGCCGCGCACCCGGATGTGGCTGTCGGGCTGGAACGGCGACAAGTCGGAGCCGATGCCGACCGCGCAGTAGACGATCTCGTTGTCCTCGACGACGGCGTTGCTCGCCTCCTTGAAGCCGATCGCCATGCCGGTGGCGCCGGTGGCGTGCGAGATCAGGTTGCGGCGCAGCGTGCCGCCTTCGGTGTACATGAAGTAGACGCCGACGGCGTTGTCGTAGAAGCGGTTGTCTTCGACGAGGTTGTCGTTGGCGAACATGAAGTGGATCGAATAGCGGCTGCGGCGCCCGACGTTGCCGCGATAGACGTTCCTGTGCGAGTACCACGCGACCATATCGCGCGAGTCGACGATCGAGTTGCGCTCGATCAAGTTGCGATGGCTGTACCACAGGCGCAGGCCGTCGCCGCGCACGCCGACGTCGAACGGCTTGGAGGCGACGGAGCTGTCGACGATGACGTTGTCGTTCGACTGCTTCAGGTCGATGCCGAACAGGCAGTCGTCGATGACGACGCGCTCGATGCGGTTGCGGTGGCCGCGCACGTCGAGGCAGGCATCGTCGGTGTCGTGCGATTCGCCCGAGCCGGTGAGACGCAGGCCGCGCAGCACGGCGCCGTCGGCCTGCAGCGTGAAGACGGTGCCCTTGCCGCCGGCATCGACCGTGACGGCGCCGCCGCCGTCGATCACGAGCGGCTTGGTCAGCACCACCGGCCCGGCATAGCTGCCGGGCGGCAGGCGCAGCACCGAGCCGGCGGGCGCGGCGTCGACCAGCGGCTGCAGCGGCGCGAGGCCGTGCACGCGCTTGTCGCGCTGGTAGAGCGGGAAGGTCGGCTTGGGCCGGTCGACGCCGACGCGCGGCGCGCCGGCGGCGTGGCTGTCGCTCGTGGCGCCGAGCGGCGCGCGCGTCTCGTCGTCGGCGGGCACGAGCGGGCGCGCCGGCAGCAGCGACGACGCGAGCAGCAGCCCGATCGGCCACCACGCGCGCCAGCGGCGCGGGGTCACGTCTTCTCCTGCGACGCCTCGCGCAGTTCGCGCCGGCGCAGCAGCAGCGCCAGCATCAGGCAGACGAAGACGACGATCAGCAGCGCGTAGCCCCAGGAGGGGTAGGAATAGGTCGAGAACTGCGCCACCTTGCCCTCGCCGAACACGGTGGGCATGAACGGCTTGACGGTGAACGCGCCCCAGGGGTGCAGGTTGTGGCCGAAGAACCAGAGCCAGGCCGCATAGGTGACGACGAAGTACAGCGGCAGCAGCGCCGGCACGAGCGCCAGCAGGAGCTCGAAGCCGCGCACCTTGGCGACGCCCCACACGACGACGACCATCGCGACGACGAGGCCGGCGATCGCGAGGTGCGTCGCCAGCGCGACGTTGGCGCCCCAGGCGGCGATCTTGTCGGGCTCCTTGAAGAAGGTGCCGGCCTCGCGCACGTAGTCGGCCACGTGCGTCGCCAGCCGGCCCATCGCGTACTGGTCGACGAGCGCCCATGCCGCCACGGCGGCGAAGCCGAGCGCCAGCACGGTCAGCCGCAGGCGGCGCTGCGTGATCGCGAAGGCGGCGATCATCACGGCGAAGAAGCCGAAGAAGAACTTGGCCAGCGGCTTCTCGACCGGCGCCCCCGTCGCGATCGGGAACATGCCGACGTAGTGGTTGATCGTGTTCATCTCGTGGACGCAGTCGAGGCCGGCGGCGCCCTTGTTGACGTCCTTCTTCGCGTCGGTGATCGGGTTGTAGCGCTCCGACTCGTGGCCCAGGTCGCCCTGCATCGTCTCGGCGGCCATGCGCGAGCCGGTGCCCGTGATGCGGCAGCCGTTTTGCACGCCGTCGAAGTGGAAGTGGATGCGGATGCCGTCGGGGAAGGCGTCCTTCGGATAGTTCGGCGCGGTGAGCGACACCCACCAGATCGGCGCGAAGTACGCCGCCACCATCGCGATCAGCGCGATCAGCGACAGGGCGGCGACGAGCGTGCGGCTGCGCGCAGGTGTGCTCACGGCGTACCTCTGTCCTTGCTGCTTACTTCTTGGCGGCCTTGGCGCCGGCCTTGCCGGCCGGCTTGCACATCGAGCCCGGCATCACGAGGCTCGCCTGGTAGGCCGAGATCGCGACGAGCTGCTCGTTGGTGTAGGGCTTGATCACCTTGACCATGTCGGGATTCGCGTTGCGGCGGTGGCCGTCGCGGATCTCCGTCATCTGGCGCAGCAGGTACTTGTAGTGCTGGCCGGCGATCACGGGATAGAACTTGGCCTTGTCGCCCTCGCCGTTCTTGCCGTGGCACTCGACGCACTGCTTCTCGTAGAGCGTCTTGCCGTTGGCGATCTGCACCGAGGCGTCCTTGCCGTCGTACTTGCCGTGGTCGGCCGGGATGCACAGGCTCTGGATGTAGGCCGACACGTGCGCCAGCTCCTGCGGATCCGTCAACTCCTTGGCGAAGGGATACATCGTCGGGTTGTCGCGCAGGCCCATGCGGATGTCGGCCATCTGCTTGATCAGCACCGTGGTGTGCTGGCCGGCGAGCTGCGGGAAGGTGCCGTCGGGGCGGCCCGCGCCCGAGGGCAGGTGGCAGGCGCCGCAGACTTCGTAGCCCTCCTCGCCCTTCTTGGCGTCGCCCTTGACGGCGAGCGCCTCCTTCATCTCGCCCTCCATCTTGGCCCACTGGTAGTCCTTGGACTCGATGCCGGCGGCCTTGGGCGCCTGGCGCGGATCGGCGGCGCCGGCGGCGGTGGCGCCGAGCAGCGCGGCGGCGGCGGCGAGTGCGACGAGAGTCTTCATGCGGGATCTCCTGTTACTTCATCGAGGCGATGTATTCGGCGAGCACCTTGATCTCGGCGTCGCTCACGAGGTGCATCACGCCCTTCATCGCGGCGGCGTTGCCGTTGGCGCGCGTGCCGTTCTTGATGTCGAGCATCTGGCGCTCGGCGTACTTGGCGTTCTGGCCGGCGATCTTGGGGTAGTCGGCCATCAGCGCCTTCTTGCCGTCCTTGCCGTGGCAGGCCACGCAGGTCTTCTCGGCGTAGAGCTTGGCGCCGTCGGCGGGCGCCGCCTGCGCCGTGGTGGCGGAGAGCAGCGCGGCTGCCGCGGCGAGAAACATCGTCGTCTTCATGGATTCGTCTCCAAGTGAACCGGGGGCCGTTCCACGACCCCCGGCTGGTTGCGTCAGGCGGCGGGCGTCACTTGACCTTCTTCGCGCCGTTCTGCTCGAGGAAGGTCTTGGCGCGCAGCCCGAGGTCGGCGGTCTTGACCTGGTACTGCCAGACCTGCTCGGCCCAGAGGTTGGCCTGCTCCCAGTCCTTCTTGGCCGCGGCGGCCTCGTGCTTGGCCTTGGCTTCCTTGGTCTTGCCGAGCTGGTCGAAGGCGTCCTCGACCATCGCGACGACCTCGGGGAAGTCCTTGTAGTTGACGCTCGTGATGTAGGCCACCACCGAATCGATCACCGCCTGCGTGTCGACGACCTTCTTGAGCGTCGCCTTGTAGTCGGCTTCGGTGTAGCTCTGCGCGGCGAGCGACGTCTTGGTCGGCTTCCAGCCCTTGGGCTTGACGAGCAGGTAGCCCTGCATCTCGAGGTGCAGCGCGCTGCAGAACTCGGTGCAGTAGTACGGGTAGACGCCTTCCTTGTCGGCCTTGAACTTGACCGACACCGTCTTGCCCGGCTCGACCGACGCGTGCACGTTGTAGGTCGACACGGTGAAGCCGTGCGTCTCGTCCTGCGCGCGCTCGAGGTTCGTCAGGTGCATCGTCACCTCGTCGCCCACGTCGACCTCGACGGTCTCGGGCGTGATGTGCGAGCGGATCAGCGTCGCATAGACGTCGACCTTGTTGCCCTTCTTGACGACGCGCTCCTCGCCCGCCTTCGTCGCGCCCGGGTGCGGCTTGTCGGTGCGGCTGTCGGTGCCGACCTTGTAGCGCACGGCGGGCTTGAGCTTGCTGGCCGCGATCGCCACGGCGTAGTGCGGCTCGCCCAGCGGCAGCGGCATGTCGTAGAGCAGCTGCATCTTGTCGTTGCTGATGTCGATGAGCTGGTGGTTCTGCGGGTGCAGCGGGCCGACCGGCACGAAGCGGTCGATCGCCAGCTTGTTGAGCGCCACGAGGTACTTGCCGCCGGGCTTCGTCGAGTCGCCCTCCATCGTCATCAGGTGCCCGATGTTGTAGTGCACGCTGATCTTGTCGACGACCTTGCCTTCGCAGAAGTTCCACTTGGCGACCTGCGAGTCGACGTACAGCGACGTGTAGGCCAGGCAGGGCTTGCTGTCGTACTGCGTGTGCAGCGGGCCCAGGCCCAGTGACACCTGCGTGTGCAGCGCCTCCTTCATCGCGATCACCGGGATGCCGTACGGGTCCTTCGACTCGAACTTGCCCGCCTTGATCGCGGCCTGGATCTTCTCGAAGCTGTAGACCGACACGTGCGTGTCGAGCTTGCCGGCGACGATGATGTACTTGCCGTCGGGCGTCACGTCGACGCCGTGCGGGCTCTTCGGCTCGGGGATCAGGAACAGCACGCCTTCCTTGACGGCCGTGTCCATCGTCAGCACGTCGTGGCCGTTGATCTTCCTGGCCTTGCCGGCGGCGACCAGCTCGGCGGCCTTCTTCCAGTTGACGACGTGCAGGTAGTCGGTGTCCTTGGCCGAGCAGCCCGCTTCGTACGGCGGACGGCCCTTCTCGATGCCGCCGACGTAGCGTTCCGAGCAGAAGCTGTTGGTGAAGGTCCAGCCGTCGGACGGGCCCTTGCCGAAGTCCG
This sequence comes from Burkholderiaceae bacterium, assembly GCA_048500255.1. Classification (GTDB taxonomy): domain Bacteria; phylum Pseudomonadota; class Gammaproteobacteria; order Burkholderiales; family Burkholderiaceae_C; genus JAMHWF01. The sequence goes on from JASNYH010000003.1 coordinate 415,888, forward strand.
ACAGGTCCTGCGAGTAGGGCGGCAGCTCGAGCGTGAAGCTCTTCTTCTCGTCGATGCGGCCTTCCTTGCGGTCGAACTTCCAGTAGGTGACGCCGCCGCGGTACTTTTCGTTGAACTCCTCGAGCGGATAGAACTTCCTGTTCTCGAGCGGCGCAGCGTACTGCGCGGCCTCGATGATGTAGTCGGTGTTCGGGCTGACGAAGGCGCCGCCGTGCTCCGACTTGAAGACCGGGTTGACGACGATCTGCTTGGTCTCGAAGTCGCGCAGGTCGATCACCGCCAGGCGGGGATTGGCCTTGTCGTTGATGAACAGGAACTGGCCGTCGTACTCGCCGTTGGTTTCGGAGATCGCCGGGTGGTGCGTGTCGCCCCAGGTGATGTCCTTGCCGTCGATGCGGCCCTGGCGCAGCACGGCGCGCGAGTTGTCGTCGTAGCCGTAGCCCTGCCATGGCTCGGGCGTGAAGACGCCGATGTACTTGAGGATGCGCATCGACGGCACGCCGTAGACGATCACCTGGCCCGACTGGCCGCCCGAGCTGAACACGACGAACTCGTCGCGCTTGCCGGTGGGCACGTAGGTCTTGGCGGCCGCCAGCAGATCCTGCTGGCTGAGGCCGCGGTTCTTCATGACGTCCTGCAGCGTATCGGCCGACCAGGCGGTACTGCATGCCAGGCCGGCACCCGCGAGCACCAGCGCGCGCGAGACCTTCTTCAACTTCATCATTCGGCTCTCTCCTCGTGGACGGGTACTGCTACACCACGACGAATCGGCCGGGCCCGTGAGGCGCGGGACTGCCGCCTGGGCGTGGAGTCGAGGAGATTCTGCGAAGGGGGGTCGAGCGCGGCTTGCGCTAGATCATGCGACGGGATCGTTCGACGTGTGACTGTCGGATCGCCGACAGGTCGCGGCTGCCGTTCAGGTGGGACTGTCGGGCGGCCGACAAGTGGCGGTGCGCGAGCCGCTCAGTGCGACGTGCCTTCGCTGCGCGTCACCTTGTTCCACACGTTGTACTTGCCGACGGGCTTGCGCATCGGCAGGCGCTTGACTTCCTTGAAGGTCGTCGCGTCGTAGATGATCACCGCGCCGTCCGACTCCCACAGGCTGGCCAGCGCGTAGCGACCGTCGCGCGTGAACTCGATGTGCGCCAGCGTCCTGCCCGGCTCGGCGCGCACACTGGCCACCGGCTCGAGCGTGCGCTTGTCGATGATGGTCAGCGTGTCCTTGGCCGCCGGGCTCATCATCGAGTCGGTCCAGGCGTAGGGCGTGTTCTCGTGGCTGCGCATGAAGAAGCCGGGGCCGGGCACGGGGATCGTCTTCACCGGCTTCCACGTCTTCATGTCGATGACGTCGATCTGGCCGCCCTTGAGGTTCGGCCCGGCGACGACGCGCCGGCCGTTCCACAGGAACGTGATGCCCGAGCCGAGGTGCGGCATGCCGGCGATCGGCAGGTCGGCGACCTTGCGCCGCACGTCGAGGTTGACGACCTGCGCCGTCGCGGCGCCGTCGCCGCCTCCGCGCGTGGCGCCGAGCACCTCGCTGTAGTCGGGCGAGAAGAAGAAGTCGTCGAGCGGCTGCTGCAGCTTCGAGCGGCGCACGCCGAAGGTGCCGGGCTTGGGAATGCCTTCGCCCATGCGGTAGTCGTGCACCAGGCCGTCGTAGATCGGCTCGGCCTTCGGGTCGTAGGAGATCTCCCAGATCTCGGGGATGTCCTTCATCGCGACGACGAAGCTCTTGCGCGGCGCGGCGTCGTAGACGGCCGAGACGCGCGAACTCGCCTTGCCGTCGGCCGTCGTCACGGCGTAGGTCCTGACGAGGTTCAGGTCGGCGTCGAACAGCGCCAGCGTGTGCGGCAGGTAGTTCGCCGCCATCACCCACTTGCCGTCGCCGCTGACGGCGACGTTGCGCATGTTCAGCCCCGCGCGCACCTCGGCGACGACGGCGAGGTTCCACAGGTCGTACTTCGTGATCCAGCCGTCGCGCGAGCCGAAGTAGACGAACCGGCCGTCGGGCGTGAACTTGGGGCCGCCGTGCAGCGCATAGCGGCTGGCGAAGCGGTGGATGACTTCGAACCGGTCGCCGTCGACGAGCGAGATGTGGTGGTCGCCGCCCTCGACGACGACGAACAGGTTCATCGGGTCGGCTTTCCACACGGGCACGGCCGGCAGGTTGCGCGCGCCCGGCGTCTCTTCGCGCGACGCGCGGATGTCGGACTCGCTCCACGACGGCCGCGGCTCGACGGGCGTGTAGATCCAGCGTGCCAGCGCCGCGATGTCGTCGGCCGACAGCTCGGCGGCGAAGCCGTTCATCTGCGTCGCCGTGCGGCCGTGCGTGATCACCTTCAGCGCCTCGGCCGGGCGCAGGCGCTCCAGGCTCTCGGGCAGCAGCGCCGGGCCCATGCCGCCCAGGCGCTGCTCGCCGTGGCAGCTGGCGCAGTGCTGGCGGTAGAGCGCCGGCACGTCGGCGACGGCGCGCGGGGCGGCGGGCGCGGCCGACGCGGCGGGAGCGGGGGCCGGCGCCTGGGCGGCGACAGACGCGGCCGCCGCGGCGAAGGCGGCGGCGAGCAGGGCGCGTATCAGCATGGCGCCACCGGGATGTGCTTGCGCTTCGCACCGCCGCGCAGCGGCGTCACGGTGACGCGCGGCGCCGTGGCGTCGACGCCGATCTCGGCGTCGTCGAGGTAGCAGCCGGGATCCTCGGCCCACGGGTCGTCCGTCACCTGCTGGGCGCGCACGCGCGTGTTGCCACCGCAGATCGCCAGGTGGACGCAGGCGCCGCAGCGCCCGCCGACCGGCCGCGGCTGCTGCTTCAGTCTCGCCATCAGCGGGTCGGAGGTGTCGTTCCAGATCTGCGAGAACGGCCGTTCGCGCACGCTGCCGAGGTCGTGGTGCCACCACATCGTGTCGGGATGGACGTGGCCGAGGTTGTCGATGTTGGCGACGTACAGCCCCGACGCATTGCCGCCCCAGGCCTCGAGGCGCGCGCGCAGCGCGTCGGCATGCTCGGGCAGCTCGCGACGCGCCCACTGCAGCAGGTAGACGCCGTCGGCGTCGTTGTTGCCGGTGACGAACTCGAGCGGCCGGCCGGTCTGTGCCGCGTCCCACGCCACGGCGAACAGCCGGTCGAGCGCGTCGCGCGTGGCCTGGTGGTGGGCGTCGCGCGTGCGATGGATGTTGCCGCGGCCGGCGTAGTTGAGGTGCGAGAAGTAGAACTTGTCGATGCCCTCGTCGCGCATCGTCTGCAGCAGCGCGGGCAGGTCGGCCGCGTTCATGTCGGTCATCGTGTAGCGCAGGCCGATCTTGACGCCGCGATCGCGCAGCAGGCGCAGCGCGCCCATCGACGCCTCGTACGCGCCCTGCTTGCGGCGGAAGCGGTCGTGCGTCTCGCGCAGCCCGTCGATGCTGATGCCCACGTAGTCGAAGCGCTGCGCCGCGATGCGGTCGGCGAGCGCCGCGTCGATCAGCGTGCCGTTGGTCGACAGCGAGACGTGCAGGCCGGCCGCCTTGGCGTGCGCCGCGATGTCGAACAGGTCGGGGCGCAGCAGCGGCTCGCCGCCCGAGAGGATCAGCGCCGGCACGCGGAAGGCGCGCAGGTCGTCGATGACGGCGCGGCACTCGTCGGTCGAGAGCTCGCCCGGATAGGCGTGGTCGGCCGACAGCGCGTAGCAGTGCTTGCACGTGAGGTTGCAGCGCCGCGTCAGGTTCCAGATGACGACGGGGCCGGGCGGCTTGCGGTGCGCGATCGCGGGGTAGCGGCCGTCGCGCCGGGCGGCGGCGAGTTCGCGCATGTACTGCGAGATGCGGAACATGATCGGTCCCGGTTGGGGGCTCCGCTCAGGGCGGCAAGCGCAGCCCCGTTTTCTTGAGGATGCGGCTGCTGTAGAGGATATCGTGTCCGCGGCAGGCCTCGGCGAGCAGGCACTGGATCTGCACCGCGGCGCGCTCGACCTCGACGCGGCTGTGGCCGTGCACCATGGCGAACAGGTTGTAGGGCCAGTCGGGCAGCGCGCGCGGGCGGCGGTAGCAGTGCGACACGAACTCGAGCGCACCGATCTTCTCGCCGAGCACGTCGACGCGCGCGTCGTCGACGTCCCACACCGTCATGCCGTTGGCGACGTAGCCGAGGCGGTAGTGGTTGGGCACGGCGCCGATGCGCCGCACCAGCCCCTCGCGCAGCATGCCGGCGAGGCGCTCGCGCACGGCGTCGCCGCCGACGCCGAGCTTCGCGCCGACGGCGTCGTAGGGCCGCTCGACGAGCGGCAGGCCGGCCTGCGTGGCCTCGATCAGGCGGCGGTCGAAGTCCGACAGCGTGGTCATACCGGCAGCTTCAGCTCGACGAAGAATTCGCGCTCCTTCGGGAACGCATAGACGCGCAGCCCGGTCGCCTGCTCGATGCGCCGCGCGGCGTCGCTCGCCTCGGCGGGCGACGCGCAGGCGAGCACGAACCACATGTTGAAGCGGTGCTCGCGGCGATAGTTGTGCGCCACCTCGGGCAGCGTGTTGACGAGCGCGGCGACTTCGTCGAAGCGCTCCTCGGGCACCTGCAGCGCGGCCAGCACGAACTGGCCGCCGGCGCGCTCGATCTGGAACAGCGGTCCGAAGCGCGACAGCAGGCTGTCGTCGAGCATGCGGCGCAAGCGCGCGATGACTTCGCGCTCGGTCAGGCCGAGCTCCTGCGCCACCTCGGCGAACGGCCGCTCGACGAGCGGAAAGTCGCCGTGCAGCCGGTGGATCAGCAGCGCGTCCGTCGGATCGAGCTGGGCCGCGGCGGTCGATCGACCCGGGGCGACGCCGCTCATGATCGGGGCCCCTCGCGGCCCGCGGCGGTGCGGCGCTCGGCACGCGGCACGGCCAGATCGGCGGCTTCGCCGCTCGCGAAGTAGCGACCGCCCGTCTGCTTGTAGCGCCGCGTGCTGAACAGCACTTCGCGCGGCACGCCGGCGAGGCCGGCGGCGCGCGTGGCGGCGTCGATCTGGCGGCGCACGCCGTCGCGCTCGCGGCCGTGCACCATGCAATAGAGCGTATAGGGCCAGCCGGGCGCCGGGTCGCGGCGATAGCACAGCGTGACGCCGGGCTGCGCGGCGAGGCGGGCGCCGGCGGCGTCGATCTCGGCGGCCGGCACGTCGAACACCGTCATCGCATTGGCGGCGATGCCGTACTCGTGGTGGCGCAGCACGACGCCGAGCCGGCGCAGCGTGCCGCGCTCGCACCAGCCGGCGAGCGCGGCGATGACTTCGTCCTCGGCCATGCCGAGCGGCGAGCCGAGCGCGGCATAGGGCCGCTCGACGAGCGGCAGGCCGCGCTGCTCGAGCTGCGCGGCGAGCGCTCGCTGCGACGCCGGCACGGGCGGCGCCACGTCGGCGAGCGCGGCGTTGCCGTTGCCGACGTGCGCGGCGGCCGACGGGTCGTCGACGTCGAAGCCGAGGTCGATGCGGTAGGCGCGGCGCATCGGCAGGCGCAGCACGGGCGCCGCGGCGGCGGCCTCGATGCGCAGCAGCGCGGCGTCGAGCGCGTCGTCGTCGGCCGCGGTGGCGACGAACCACAGGTTGAGCCGGTGCTCGCGCGCATAGTTGTGGTTGACGCCGTGCTCAGCGTTGACGATCGCCGCCACGGCGTCGAGTCGCTCGGGCGCGACCTGCATCGCGCACAGCGTCGACGCGCCACCGGCGCCCACGCCGAAGACGGCGCCGACGCGGCTGACGGCGCCGCTGGCCAGCCCCTCGCGCAGCGCGGCGCGCACTTCGGCGCCGCTCAGGCCGTGCGCGGCACCGAGCGCGTCCCAGGGCCGCGGCACGAGCGGCAGCTCGCGCTGCCAGCGGTTGAACAGCGCCAGCGGCGGCGGGGCCGGCGAGATGGCGGTAGCGATCGCGTTCATCGGCGTCACAGTCCGACGCGCCCGGCGCGGCTGGCGAAGAAGATGCCGCTGGGCGCCTCGATGGGCAGCACGGCCAGCGTCTCGTAGCTCGCGGTGTCGATCACGCTGACGCGGTTGGCGTCGCGCGACGAGATCCACACCGCCTCGCCGCGCGGCGTGAACTCCATGTGCAGCACGGCGGCGCCCGGCTCGAGCGTCTTGACGACGCGCCGCGACGGCGTGTCGATGACCTGCACGCGGTGATAGTCGGGCACGGCGAAGTTGACCCACACCTGGCGTCCGTCGGGCTGCGCCATCACGAACACCGGCTGGCCGGCGACGGGAATGCGCGCCACCTCGCGCCAGCTCTCGGTGTCGACGACGAGCACCTCGTGGCGCCCGATGGCCGGCAGGTAGGCGTGCCGGCCGGCGACGGCCCAGCCGCGCAGGTGCGGCATCTTGAACACGGGCAGCGGCTGCTCGCCGCGGCCGTAGCCGGCGAGGATGCGGCGCACGCGCGGCTCGCGCTCCCACAGGTCGATCATTGCCAGCCCGTCCTCGCCGAACAGGCCCGCGATGTAGTGGCGGCCGTCGGGCGTGACGAGGGCGTCGTAGGGCTGGCGGCCGATCTTCTCGTGGCGCGTGATGCGCGGCGGCGCGCCGGGCTTGGAGAGGTCGGCGATCCAGATCTGGTCGGCGTCGAACAGCGAATAGACGAAGCGTCGCCCCGGCAGGTCGGCCAGGCCGACGACGCGCGAGCGCTGCGTGGGCTGGCCCGGCACCTCGTAGGTGGCGGGGATGTCGGCGACGAGCTCGAGCGTGCGCGCGTCGAACACCTTGACGCCGCCGGGCTGGTAGTTCTGCGCCGCGACCAGCGTGCCGTCGGCCGAGATGGCGCCGCCGATGCTGTTGCCGGCCTGCATGACGCGCTGCTCGATGCGCCGCGTCAGCAGGTTCACGCGCGTGAGCGCGCCGTCGCGGCCGAACACGAAGGCGCGCGCACCGTCGCGCGCATAGACCACCGAGGCGTGCGACAGGTCGCCCAGCCCCTCGATGGTGCCGAGTGCCGACTTGCTGCTCGTGTTGACGACGGTCAGCGTGCCGGTGGCGCGACCGATGACGAGGCCGAGGTCGCCGGTGCCGACGACGGCGGGGGTGTTCGGGGTTGCCGCCGGCGGGGCGCCCGTGGCACAGCCGGCAGCGAGGGGAACGGCGAGGGCGGACGCGGCGAGCCGCAGCGCGCCGCGCCGGGAGATCGGATTCATCGCGCGACCTTCGCTTCCTCCGGGAAGCCGGCGGCGAGCTGCTGCGCGATCCACAGCGCATCGGCCTCGCTGATCATCGTCTTCCAGCCGGGCATCGGCGTGCCGGGCCGGCCGTGATAGATCGTCGCCACCATCGAATCGAGCGGGCGCTCGGCCATGGCTTCGCGCGTGAGCGCCGGCCCGAGGCCGCCGGTCAGGCGCATGCCGTGGCACGAGCCGCAGTCCTGACGCACGATGCGCACCAGCGCCTGGCGGCGCGCGCCGTCGGGCGGCGGCGACGCAGCGGCGCCGGCGGCATCGGCCGCCTGCTGCGCGTGCGCCGCCGCCGCGCCGCCGAGGAGGGCGGCGGCGACGATCGACGGCAACGACACGCGCTTTCTCTTCACGGCATCAATACACGTCGTGCTGCGTGTTGTAGATGTTGAAGTGGCCGGTCGGCGTGATCAGGCGCGGATCCTTGATCACGGCCTTGAGCTTGAGCGTCTTGTCGTCGACGACGACGAGCGCGCTCTGCTTGTCCTTGGCCGACCAGACCGCGAACCACACCTCGTCGCCCGCCTTGTTGTACTCGGGCTGCACGACGCGCTTGGCGCCGTCGTCCTTGAGGCCCGCCCATTCGGCGATCGGCAGCACGGTATAGCCCTTGTCGAGGTTGTTGATGTCGTAGACGACGACGGCCTGCGACACCTTCGGGTCCGGGTTGAGCGGCGCGTCGGAGTACAGGTGCTTGGACTTCGGGTGGCTCTTGATGAACAGCGCGCCGCCGCCGGGGCCGGTCAGCTTGGCGACCTGCTTCCACGCGTACTGCTTGTGCTTCACCGGGTCGGTGCCCACCAGCGCGATCGTCTCGTCGCCGAGGTGGCCCGTCGCCCACACCGGGCCGTACTTCGGATGCACGAAGTTGGCGCCGCGCCCCGGGTGCGGGATGCGGCCGACGTCGGCGATGCCGGCGAGCTTGCCCGTCTTGGCGTCGATGGCGGCAATCTTGTTGCTCTCGTTGGCCGCGACCATGAAGTAGCGCTTGGTCGAGTCCCAGCCGCCGTCGTGCAGGAAGCGCGCCGAGCCGATCTCGGTGAGCCTGAGCGCGTCGACGTCGGAGTAGTCGACGAGCAGCGTCTTGCCCGTCTCCTTGACGTTGACGAGGAACTCCGGCTTGTAGTGCGACGCGACGATCGACGCGACGCGCGGCTCGGGGTGGTATTCCTGCTTGTCGACCGTCATGCCGCGCGTGCCGACGATCTTCAGCGGCTCGAGCGTGTCGCCCTTCATGATCGTGAACTGCGGCGGCCAGTAGGCGCCGGCGATCGCGAGCTTGTCCTCGTAGCCCTTGAACTTGCTCGTGTCGACCGAGCGCGCCTCGAGACCGACGCGGACTTCGGCCACGTTGTCGGGCTTCTCCATCCACAGGTCGATCATGTTGATCTTGGCGTCACGCCCGATCACGAACAGGTAGCGCCCCGACGCCGACACGCGCGAGATGTGCACCGCGTAGCCCGTCTTGACGATGTTGATGATCTTCTTGGTGTCGCCGTCGATCAGCGCCACCTCGCCGGCGTCGCGCAGCGTCGTCGAGAAGATGTTGGAGATGTTGTAGTTGTTCATCTTCTTCTTCGGCCGCTGGGCCGGAGGAACGATGACCTTCCACGTGGCCTTCATCTGCTCGAGGCCCCACTCCGGCGGTTGCGGAGGATCCTGCTGCACGTAGCGCGCCATCAGGTCGACCGTCTTCTCGTCCATCTCGCCCGAGGTCTGCCAGTTCGGCATGCCGGCCGGCGAGCCGTAGGCGATGAAGACCTTGAGGTACTCGGTGCCCTTGGTCATCGTGATGTCGGGCGTCAGCGGCTTGCCCGTCGCGCCCTTGCGCAGCACGCCGTGGCAGCCCGCGCAGCGCTCGAAGTAGATCTGCCGCGCACGGTCGAACTCGGCCTGCGTCATCGGCGGAGCCTTCGGGTTCGTGCTCTGGTACATCTTCTCGCCGGCCAGCGGCGACTGGCCGGCCTGATACGCGATCTCGGGCTCGGTGACCGACTTCTTGTCCTGCGCGGCCACGCCGAGCGACAACGTCGCGATCAGCAGGGCGGCTAGCGGATGGCTCCTCATGATTCTCTGGGCTCCGGGGGGTGGCCGCTCAGGCGGCCTCTACAGCGCACGACACCGCATACTGCACGGGCGGGCTCGCGCGGAGGCTGCAGTTCCGCGTCGCGAGCACCGGCATCCTCGTTGCGAGGCGGGGTGAAGTCCTTGATTTGGAACAAGGACGATCAGGGTTGCCGCCCTTCCAATCACGACGCACGCGGCGAGCGCTGCCGCCTCCCAGGGGCGGCGGGCGCAGGACACGGCGCAACGCAATATCTCCATGAGCACGCTCGACGAAACCCGTTACTTCTCGGCGTCGGCGCCCGACGCGGGCGCGCTGCCGGCGCGCGTCACGCTCGTCGGCGCCGGGCCGGGCGATCCCGAGCTGCTGACGCTCAAGGCCGCGAAGGCGCTCGCCGACGCGCGTCTGGTGCTCTACGACAAGCTGGTGTCGAAGGACGTGCTGCGGCTGGTCAACCCGCAGGCCGACCTGATCTACGTCGGCAAGCAGAGCGGCCACCACACGATGCCGCAGCACGAGATCATCGATCTGATGATCCGGCTCGCGAAGAGCGGCCGTTCGGTGCTGCGCCTCAAGGGCGGCGACCCGTATGTCTTCGGGCGCGGCGGCGAGGAGGCGCAGGCGCTCGCCGCGGCGGGCATCGCGTTCGACGTCATTCCCGGCATCAGCGCGGCGCAGGGCATGGCGGCGTGCGCCGGCATCCCGCTCACGCACCGCGACCACGCCATGCAGGTCGTGTTCGCCACCGGCCACCTGCGCGAGGACGGCGGCGCCGGCGACGGCGCGCGCACGCTCGATCTCGACTGGGCCTGCCTCGCGCGGCCGCACCAGACCGTCGTCGTCTATATGGGCGTGGCGACGGTGGGCATCGTGTGCAGCGAACTGGCGCGCCACGGCCTGCCCGACGACACGCCGGCGGCGCTGGTCGAGAACGCCACGCTGGCGACGCAGCGCACCGTGGCCGGCACGCTGCGCACGCTGCCGACGCTGGCGCGCACGCATGCCGTGCGCACGCCGGCGTTGCTCGTCATCGGCGGCGTCGTCGCGCTGCACGAGCAGCTGGCGCCGAACGCGCCGCAGTCTGCGACCTGAGGCGGCCCGGCCGGCGCGCGGCGCACCGCGGTCGGGCGCGCACGCACCGAGCGGCGGGCTGCCCCCGGGCCGTCAGGCTGGCGCAATGCAACTTGAGTATGCTGGGTGGCTCCTGGCGCGGGGGCCTTCGCCCGCGCCGAGCCGGCCGCCCCGTCCCAACGCTTGCCTTCCTGCCCAGCACACGCCATGTCTTCGCAGCAACCGCTCCAGCCCATCCCCGCGACCCTGATCCCCGGCGACGGCATCGGCCCCGAGATCGTCGACGCCACGCTGGCCGCGCTGGGCGCGCTCGGCGCGCCCTTCCAGTGGGACCGCCAGATCGCCGGCCTGGAGGGCGTGCGCACGGCGGGCGACCCGCTGCCGCAGGCCACCCTCGAGAGCATCCGCCGCACGCGGCTCGCGCTCAAGGGGCCGCTGGAGACGCCGACGGGCAGCGGCTACCGCTCGAGCAACGTGCGGCTGCGCGAGGAGTTCCAGCTCTACGCCAACCTGCGCCCGGCGCGCACCATCATCCCCGGCGCGCGCTTCGACAAGATCGACCTGGTGGTCGTGCGCGAGAACCTCGAGGGCCTGTACATCGGCCACGAGCACTACATCCCGATCGGAGACGATCCGCACGCCGTGGCGATGGCCACCGGCGTCAACACGCGCGCCGGTGCGCGCCGCCTGCTCGAATACGCCTTCGAGCACGCCATCGCGACCGGCCGCAAGAAGATGACCGTCGTGCACAAGGCCAACATCATGAAGGCGCTGACGGGCCTGTTCCTCGAGACGGCGGTGCAGCTGCACGAGCAGAAGTACAAGGACAGCATCGCGCTCGAGACGATGATCGTCGACGCCTGCGCGATGAAGCTGGTGCTCAACCCGTGGCAGTTCGACGTGATCGTCACGACCAACCTGTTCGGCGACATCCTGAGCGACCTGGTGGCCGGCCTCGTCGGCGGCTTGGGCATGGCGCCCGGCGCCAACATCGGCGCCGACGCCGCCATCTTCGAGGCCGTGCACGGCTCGGCGCCCGACATCGCCGGCAAGGGCATCGCCAATCCGACGGCGTTGCTGCTCGCCGCCGCGATGATGCTCGACCATTGCCAGATGGTCGACAAGGCCCGGCGCCTGCGCCGGGCGATCGACGACACGCTCAACATCGACAAGGTGCGCACCGGCGACCTGGGCGGCAGCGCGAGCACGGCGCAGTACACGCAGGCGCTGGTGCGGCGGATCACGGGCGGCTGAGCCCCGCAACCCCGGTCATCTCGAGGAGGAGCACACCATGCCCAAAGGCGTACAGCGCAGCAACAAGATGACGAAGAAGCCGAGGAAGGACAGCAGTCCGCCGAAGGAATCGTCCAGCACCTCCACCCGGCCCATCGCGCCCACGACAGTGGTGATGCCGAAGGGGAAGTTGAAGAACAAGTAGTAGCGTGGTTGTCTCCAGCCGAAAGCCGGTGCACAGTCCGCGCCGGGAGGGCGGCGTGGTTCGGCCGCACGGCGATGTTGCGTCCTCCCCGGCAAGATCGAGTGGTCCCGCAGTCCGTCCGGCAGTAGCAGTCGCTGTTTCGTTGTCGTCGTTCCCCTTCGTTCGCCACGTGCGAAGCCACAGAGAGGAGAGTCACATGAAACTGTCCACGTTCCTCGCCGTCACCGGAGTTCTCGCCGCGCTGTTCGGCGCCTGGTTCCTCGTGCTGCCGGCGGCAGCGCTGAGTCACTACGGCGTCCCGATGGAGCCGCACAACCTGATGCAGTCGCGCTACTTCGGGGCCACGCTGCTCGAGGTCGGCATCGTCGTGTGGCTTGCGCGCGCGACGCAGGACTCGATCGCGTCGCGCGCGCTGCTCGTCGGCCTGGCCATCGGCACCGCGCTCGGCGCCGCGCTGAGCGCCTGGGCCGCCGTCAGCGGGCTGCAGAACGTGATGGCCTGGGGCTCCGTCGTGCTCTACGGCGTGCTCATGCTGGGCTGCCTCTACTTCCTCGCGGCTCCCGCATCGCAGGTGGCGCAGGCGAGCTGACGGATTCCGCCCTCGAGGCGGCCGCCGCTGCCGGCGGCCGCCTCGTCGTCGATGCCTCGCGCTTGCCGCCGCCCGCGGGCTGGTACACAGTGCTGCCGATGGCGATTCGTGTCGTTCGGCTGGGCAGTCCTCGCGCCCCGGGCGAAGGCCTGCGCATCGGCACCGTGCGGCGTCCGCCGCGCGGCGTGCCCAAGGCCGAGTTTGCGCGGCGGGACTGGTACGACGTCTGGTTTCCGAACCTCGCGCCCGGCGTCGAGACGATGAAGCTCGCCCAACAGGCGCGCACGCCGGCCGAATGGGCGGCGTTCGTCAAGGCCTACCGCGCCGAAATGGCCGTGCCCGAGCGCAGCCACGCCATCGCGCTGCTCGCCGCGCTGTCGCTGCGGACGAACTTCTCCGTCGGCTGCTATTGCGAGGACGAGTCGCGCTGCCACCGCTCGGTGCTGCGCGAGCTGCTCGACGCGGCCGGCGCGAGCCTCGTGCGTTGAGAGCGCCCCCCAGGGCCGGGCTGCGCCCAGCAGCGGGCCGCGTCGCGCCCGGGGTTTGAGCCGCGTCAAACTGCGTGCATTCGGCTCGCGCGACGCGTCGCCGCGCCAGCCCAGAATGGCGTGCGTCGCGCGACGACGACGCGGACGACGAGGAGGGCTCCCGATGAAGACGTATGCCGTGGCCTCGGCGTGCCTGCTGGCGGCTGCCGGATCGGCGCAGGCCGATGGTGTCATCTATGCGATCGACCCGACGCACACCTTCGTGACGTTCGAGGTCCGCCATTTCGGCACGTCGACCGTGCGCGGCCGCTTCGATCGCACGCAGGGCAGCGTCGTGCTCGACAAGGCGGTGCGCAGCGGGCGCGCCGACATCACGATCGACGCGGCGTCGGTCAGCAGCGGCATCGCCGCCTTCGACGCTCACCTGAAGAACAAGGATTTCCTCGACGTGGCGGTGCATCCGACGGCCCGCTTCGTCGCCGACCGCTTCGAGTTCGACGGCGACGGCAAGGTCTCGGCCGTGCCCGGAGCGCTCACGCTGCTCGGCAAGACGCTGCCCGTCTCGCTGCGCGCGACGAACTTCAACTGCTACGACCATCCGCGCCTCAAGCGCGAGGTCTGCGGCGGTGACTTCGAGGCGACCCTCCAGCGCAGCCAGTGGGGCATGACGTTCGGGCTGCCCGGCATCCCCGACAGCGTGCGGCTCGTCGTTCAGATCGAGGCGGCGCGGCAGTAGCGTGGCGCGCGCCGCAGCGCCTCTGGCCTTCGCACTGGCCGTCGGCGGCGCATTGCGCGGCGCCGAGATCGGCAGCATGGCCGGCGCGTCGACGTCGACCGGGCCGTCGTGGGCGTATCCCGGGACGATCGTGCTGCACGTCAGGGCGGCGGCGCCGGCAGCCGAAGCGGCCCGCTGATCGCTCGCGGAATCCGCCTTCGCGCTAGAGTCGCAGGCGCTGGCCTTCGCGCTGCTGGCGTGCGCGGGCCGAATGCGACCCGGACCGATGACGACACCCGATCGCGACACGCTGCTGCAGACGCTGAAATCCCGCTTCGAGCGGCACCGGCACCGACACGAAGGCATCGCCTGGGCCGACGTGCAGGCACGGCTCGCGCGCAGCCCCGGCGCGCTGCGCTCGCTGTCCGCGATGGAGGCGACGGGCGGCGAGCCCGACGTGATCGGGCACGACGGCGCCACGGGCCGCGTCGCGTTCTGCGACTGCTCGGCAGAGAGCCCGGCCGGGCGCCGCAGCCTGTGCTACGACCGCGAGGCGCTCGACGCGCGCAAGGAGCACCGGCCCGCCGGCAGCGCCGTCGAGGCGGCCGCCGCGATGGGCGTCGAGCTGCTGACGCAGGCGCAGTACCGCGCGCTGCAGGCGCTCGGCGAGTTCGACCTCAAGACGTCGAGCTGGATCGCCACGCCGCCCGAGGTGCGCGCGCTCGGCGGCGCGCTGTTCGGCGACCGGCGCTACGGCCGGGTGTTCGTCTATCACAACGGCGCGGCGTCGTACTACGCGGCCAGAGGCTTCCGGGGCTGGCTGCCGGTGTGAGCGGCGCCCGATCGACAGACAACAGACGAAACGCACCGGCCCGCTGCGCGAAACCCGGGTGAAACACCCGCGGCTCACGATGCTCGTCCGTCGAGAGGCGGCGCCCGTCCTGGACGCTGCCGTCACCCGACGATCGATGGACTGCAACCGCACAGGAGGCCGAGATGTCTGCAACGCTGCAATCGTGGGGAAGAATGGGGTTCGCCGTGCTCGCGCTGGCGCTGACCAGCCTGAGCGGCCAGGCCGACAGCGAGGTGCGTGGCAGCTTCGATCGCATGCTGGCGCACGACGCGACGCCGGCGACGCAGGCGGCGCCCGCAGCCGCCTTCGCGGGGCCGGCGGATCCGCTGGTCGCGGCCCTCGTCGTGCCGTTGCGCGACGGCGTGTGGCCGGCCGAGCCGGCCGCCGACGCCGACCCGGTCGTCGCCAGCTTCTCGCGCATGCTGAACCACGAGCCGAGCCGGCACGTGCCGATGCTGCCGGTCGACGCCGGCACCGATCCGCTGGTCGCCGCCGTCGTGCTGCCGCTGCTGCGCGAGAAGGCGATCACCGTCGCCCGCGCCGCGCCCGTGTCGCGGCACTGAGCGCCGCGCGCACGGCCCGACGCGCCGATGCCCGGCTGGGAGTCTGCGCGGCAGAAGCCGCCCAGCCTCCTAGCCTGCGGCTTTAGTGCACGGCTCCCCCGAGCCCCCTCCGTGAGGGAGCTCCAGCTCGTTCGACCGCACCCTCCAGCCTCCCTCCGCGAGGGAGGCTCCAGTCAGTCCGACGAGTGCCGTTCAGCTTGCGCCGCGCTCGCCGTCGTCGCGACGCGGTTCGGGCCGGTCCGGCGGCGGCCGTTCGGCGCCGATCACCGGCTCGGCGACGGCACGGCCGAGCGATTCGATCGCGCTCTCGTCGGCCGGCTCGTCGGTGGCGTCGGGGCGCTCGTCGGCCGGAGCCCGAGGGGCCTGCCGGGGCTGCTGCGGTTGCCGCTCGCTCGTCGTCATCGGGATTCACCTCTGCGAAGTCACACGCCGGGGCGGCAAACTGCATGCCGCGCCCGGCGCGAGAGAAGGATCCGCACCATGACCGCAGCATCGCCCGTCGCTGCCTGGCACGAGGTCGTGCGCACGCGCGACCCGCGCGCGCTGGCCGCGCTGCTCGCCGACGACGTCGTCTTCCATTCACCCGTGGTGCACACGCCGCAGGTGGGCAAGGCGATCACGCTGGCCTACCTCGGCGCGGCGATGCACGTCTTTCTCGACCCGTCGTTCCGCTACGTCCGCGAGGTCGTCGGCGAGCGCGATGCCGTGCTCGAGTTCCAGGTCGAGCTCGACGGCATCGCGGTCAACGGCGTCGACATGTTGCGCTGGAACGACGACGGTCGCCTCGTCGAGTTCAAGGTGATGGTGCGCCCGCTCAAGGCGATCGAGTCGATCCATCGGCGCATGGCGGCGATGCTGCAGCAGCAGCAGGCGCAGGCGCAGCGGCCCCCGCCGGCCGCCTGACGACGGAGGCGAGCCGCCGTGTCGACCCCCGCCTCGCGCGTCGCCGTCGCCGCCCTGTCGATCGGCGTTGCCGCCTATGCCGTCGTCGCCTATGCGTTGTGGCCGCTCGGCGCCGCCGTCCATCCCGACATGCGAGCCGGCTTCGAGGCGCAGCGCACGGCGGTCCACGTCCACGTGTTCGCGGCGGCATTCGCGCTGGCGCTCGGGCCGCTGCAGTTCTCGGCGCGGCTGCGTGCGGCGCGGCCGGCGCTGCACCGCTGGTCGGGGCGGCTCTACCTCGGCGTCGCCGAACGCGCGATCCGCGCCGAGCGGATCCACGCCGCCGGCACGCCGCGATGAAGCCTCCGCGCGGCGTCGGTGCTTCGCCGTCGCCGCGGCTGCGCCTCGCGTGCGCAGTGTCGGCCGCCGTCACGGTGGCTGCTGCACCGGTCGAGGCATGGGCTGCGGCGCCGCAGATCGAGAAGGCCGCGTTCACCGTGCCGCGGGCGGCCGAGCGCGACGCCTCGGTCGTCGGCGAGCTGCGCATCCCGCCCGGCGCCGGTCGCCGGCCTGCCGTGTTGATCGTCAACAGCTCGCCCGGCTTCGACGGCCGCGGCGACTTCTATGCGCAGGCGCTCAATGCCGCCGGCATAGCGACGTTCGAGGTCGACTGGTTCCACGGCCGCGGGCTCCCCGTCACGCCGGTGCACAACCTGGCGCACGCCTGGGCCTCGCTGGCGTGGCTGGCCGCGCATCCGCGCATCGACGGCGCGCGTGTGGGCATCATGGGCTGGTCGTGGGGTGGCATCGTCGCGCTGCTCGCGGCGTCGGACGAACTGGCGCGCCGCCAGGCCGGCGGGCCGCCGCGCTTCGCCGCGCACCTGGCGCTGTATCCGATCTGCTGGCGCCACCATGCGGCGGCGAGCGGCCGCTCCGGCGCCTGGCGCGACGTCGGCCCGTCGACCTATCGGCGGCTGACGGGCCGGCCGGTGCACGTCCTCGCCGGCGAGCGCGACGACTACGACGGCGCCGACGGCTGCCGGCGCTTCGTCGCCGCGCTGCCGCGCGAGGCGCGCCGGCACGTCGGCTTGACGGTCTATCCGCGCGCCACCTTCGCGTGGGACAGCCGCCACGGCAGCGCGCCCTACGAAGCCTCGGCGCGGCAGGGGAAAGGCGGGATTGTCAACGTCGTCGCCGATACCGATATTGCGCGGCAGTCCCGCGAGTTCGCGGCCACCTGGTTCGGGCGCCACCTCGGCGCCTCCTCTGACGGAACCTCACGATGATGACGCCGACTCTGCTCGCGTTGACTGCCTTCATCGCCTGGGCGCTGCTGCTGTTGCTGCTGATGGAAGTGCTGCGCTCCCGGCTCGTCGTGACGCGTGCCGTCGCATCGAACGCCTTCGTGCCCGACAACGCCAATCTGTCGCCGTTCATGCAGCGGCTGGCGCGGGCGCACGCCAACTGCGTCGAGAGCCTGCCGGTGTTCGGCGGGCTGATGCTCGTCGCCGTGATCGCCGGGCGCTCGGCCGTCACCGACCCGCTGGCCTGGGTGCTGCTCGGCGCACGCATCGTGCAGTCGACGGTGCATTGCGCGTCGCTGTCGGTCGCTGCCGTCAATCTGCGCTTTGCCGCGTTCGCGGTGCAGCTCGGCATCGCGCTGTGGTGGGCGTGGCGGCTGCTGTTCACGGCTTGAGGGGTCTGCAATGATGAGATTGATCGGCATGCTCGACTCGCCCTACGTGCGGCGCGTCGCGGTCTCGCTGCAACTGCTCGGGCTGCCGTTTCGCCACGAATCGCTGTCGGTGTTCCGCACCTACGAGCAGTTTCGCGCGATCAATCCCGTCGTGAAGGCGCCGACGCTGGTGTGCGCCGACGGCACGGCGCATTCGACGGGCGCGGCTGCTGCATGACGCCGCTCGCCGCCGCTCCGTTCGTCCGCGAAGCCGGCGCCGGCGCACCCGACGGCGTCGTCTGCGTGCACTCCAACGCCGCCAGCTCGTCGCAGTGGCGCACGCTGCTCGAGCGGTTGGCGCCGCGCTTCCACATGCTGGCGCCCGATTCGTACGGCAGCGGCAAGACCTCGCCGTGGAGCGCCAGCCGGCCGATGACGCTGGCCGACGAAGTGGCGCTGATCGCGCCGGTGCTCGAGCGCGCCGGCGATGCGGCGCACGGCTCGCTGACGCTGGTCGGCCATTCGTACGGCGCGGCCGTGTGCCTGATGGCGGCGCTGCGGCAGGGGGGGCGGCGCGTCGGCGCGCTCGTGCTCTACGAGCCGACGCTGTTCGCGCTGCTGGCCGGCGCCGACCCCGAGGACGCTTTGCCCGAAGACGCCGCGCGCGGCATCCGCGAGACGGTCGAGCGTGCCGTCGCGGCTCTCGGCGCCGGCGACCCCGACGCGGCGGCGCGCGTCTTCATCGACTACTGGATGGGCGAGGGCGCCTGGGCCGCGATGCCCGAGCCGCGCCGCGCGCCGATCCGTGAGTCCGTCGCGCAGATCCGCCACTGGAGCCACGCGCTGATGCGCGAGCCGACGCCGCGCGCAGCCTTCGCCGCGATCGACGTGCCGGTGCTGCTCATGGTGGGCGACGCATCGCCGCTGTCGTCGCGCGCCGTCGCGCGCGTGCTCGCGCGCACGCTGCCGCGCGTCGAGGTGATCGAGTTCGCCGGCCTCGGCCACATGGCGCCGGTGACGCACGCCGACGTCGTCAACGACGCGATCGCGGCCTTCGTCGAGCGGCACGGCGCATCGTCCTCGGCACCGCTGTCGCGAGGCTGACCCGCCGCGATGCCGCGCACGCTGCTCGCCGTCGCCTCGCTGGCGACGTTCGCCTACGTGGCGCTGTGCGTGCTGCTGTTCGTCGCGCAGCGCTCGTTGATCTACTACCCGCAGCCGCGCGGTCCGGCCGTGCCGGGCACGACGGCGCTGGTGCTCGAGCGCGACGACGGCGTGCGCGTCGAGGTGACGGTGCGCCCCGCTCGCACGGGCGACGCCGCACCGGCGGTGCTCTACTTCGGCGGCAATGCCGAGGCGGTGACCTACAGCCTGCCCGAGCTCGACGCCGCCTTCCCGACCCATGCGCTGTACCTGATGCACTACCGTGGCTACGGCGGCAGCGGCGGGCGGCCGTCGGAGGCGGCGCTCGTCGCCGATGCCCATGCGCTGCTCGATCGGGTGCGAGTGGCGCAACGCGGCGGCGACATCGTCGTCGTCGGCCGCAGCCTGGGCAGCGGCGTCGCGGTGCAGCTTGCCGCCGGCCGGCCGCGCGACATCGGACGCGTCGTGCTGGTGACGCCCTACGACAGCCTGGTAGCGCTGGCGGCGCGCTTCTATCCCGTCTTCCCGGTGCGCTGGCTGCTGCGCGACCGCTACGACTCGGCGCGGCACGCGCCGCAGATCGATGCGCCGACGCTGCTGATCGCCGCCGAGCACGACGAGGTGATTCCGCGAGAGCACGCCGAGGCGCTGGCGGCGCGTTTTCGCGCCGGCTTGGCGACGCTGCGCGTGGTCGACGGCGTCGGGCACAACGACATCTCGCAAAGCCCCGAGTACATGCGCCTGCTGCGCGGACCGCGATGACGCGGCGCTTGACGCCGCGCAACATCGATCGAATTGAAACGACCATGATCGAATTGCACGGCATGTCGTCGTGAGGAGCAGTCCATGAAACGCATCTCATCCACACGCGTGGCCTCGGCGTTCGCCGTCGCGGCCGGTGCCCTGATGGCCGGCGTCGCCTGGAGCCAGGCGCCGGGCCTGCCGCCGACGCCCGGCTTCGCTTCCAAGCCGATCCATACCAGCCCGATCACGGGCGACGACGCGAAGGAGATCGTCGTCATCTCGGTGTCGATCGAGCCCGGCGGCTACTCGCCGCCGCACACCCACCCCGGCGAATGCGCGGGCGTCGTCATCGAAGGCACGGTCGACCTCGTCGCCGAGGGCAAGGACGTGCGCCGCGTCGCGGCGGGCGAGGCCTTCTCCAACACGCGCGGCACGGTGCATCAGTTCCGCAACTCGGGCGACAAGCCGGTGCGCATGGCGACGACGCTCGTCGTCGACAAGGGCAAGCCGCGCACGCAGCCGGTGCCTGCGGCCAAGTAGCAGCATCATGTCGGCGCGCCGTGCGACGATCGTCGCCGCACTCGGCGCGGTTGCGTCGTGGGGCGTGCTCGCGGGGCCTGCCGGAGGCGCCGCCGTCATGGCCGCGGCGCCGCCGGTGAGCGACTGCAGCGCGATGCCAGTGCGCGTCGGTGTCGGTGCGGCGCCGGCCGCCGACGCCGCTGACGCCTGCAACGGCGCGCGCGCGGCGATCGACTTCCTGGTGCGGCACGGCGCAGTGACGAGCGAGCCGATCGAGATCGCCATTGTCGACACGCTGCCGAACGTCGTCGGCGCGACCGCGGCAGGCTGCTACGTCGCGAGCGAGCGGCGCGTCTATCTGCTGTCGTACGCGGCGTTCCGCGCGAAGCACAAGGACTGGTTCGGCCTGCCGATCGACCGCCACCTCTACCGCAGCCTGGCGGCGCACGAAGTGGCGCACGCGCTGATGTCGTGCAGCCGCGTCGGCCCGCCGCCGCCGTCGATCCATGCGACGGAGTACGTCGCCTACGTGACGATGTTCGCGACGATGGACGATGCGCGCCGCCGCCGCGCGCTCGCCAACCTGCCCGGCAGCGGCTTCGCCGACGCGTCGAAGATCACGCCCGTCTTCTACCTGTTCGACCCGATGCGCTTCGGTGCCGAGGCGTACCGGCACTACCTGCGCCACGCCGACGGCGCAGGTTTCCTGCGCGCCGTCCTCTCGGGGACGGCGCTCGTCGACTAGGAGTCTGCGCTACTTGGCCTGCAGCCGGCTCAGGTACTCGACCAGCGCGAGGATGCGCGCACGCACGTAGGCCTCGGGATCGTAGGCCGCCTCCTGATAGTGCTCGGCCGCCTTGATGCGGTAGTCGAGACCCCACACCGGCATGTCGCGGGTGCCGTGCGCGGCGACGCTGCCGCCCTCGATCACGTCGTACATGCGCGCCATCGGAAACACGCCGCCGTTGTTCTTGGCCAGCAGCGTCAGATCGGGCGGGCTCTTGCGCAGCAGGTCGGTGATCGGCCCGTTGCCTTTGCCGCCGACGCCGTGGCAACTCGCGCAGTTGGCCTCGAACTCGCGCTTGCCGAAATCGGGGCGCGTCTGCGCCGACACTGCGCCCGCCACGAGCACGGCGAGGGCGGCGCCCGCCATCTTCGATGCATTCCGCATGATCGTCTCCTTCGTCGTCAACGTTGGTCGCGCGGCACGGGTTGGTCGGCCGCCGATCGACTGTGCGCTGCGCGACGCGGGCAGTTGTTGATGTCGCGCAAGCGGCTCTGCGCGGCGCATCGACAGACCACGTCGGGGCGCGGAGGCGAGACCGGCTCGCGGGCGCGACGGCAGAGCGCAGAAGGGCCATCGCACCGCGCGACCTGCGGATCAGCGACAGGTCACCCGCGTGGCGGCGGCGGACGCGGCGCCTCGGTCGGCACCGTGAAGCGCGGTGCCCGGTACGGCCGTCGCACTCCGCGCCCCATGCGTCGCGGTGACGAAGCGCGCGGCACGATGGCTGGCGGTCAATCTACGCGCTCGCGGATCGTTCGCATTGATGCAGATCAGCGCGGCTGCGACGGCCGTGCCGTTGCCGGCTCGGCATCGGTGGCCGGCAACTTTCGACGCGTCGTCAGCGAGAGTCCGGCGGCAACTGCATTCGCAGCTCCACCGCCCCCTGCGGCAGCCGCAGCAGCTTGCCCTGCCACGGCAGCGGCCGCCCGTCGACCGTCGTCGCCGGTGGCGCGTCGCGGCCGGCCCACGCGAACCACGTGCCGCCGGGCGGCGGCTCGAGGCCGGGCGCGATGCTCAGGTGCAGCACGCGGCCGGCCTCGCGCTGCAGCCGCCAGCCCAGCGGCCCCCACGGCGTGCGCAGGCCGCTCACTTCGACGGGGCCGCTGCGCCACCAGCTCGCCGGCACGCCGGCGCCGATGACGAGGGCACCGTCGGATTCGCGCTCGTAGGCCAGCAGGTCGAGCACGGAGCGGATGTAGTCCGACGAGATCCAGGCGTGCGGCATGTCGCCGACGAACCTCGGCTCGCGCGGCTCGCGGCCGACGACTTCGGCCCACTGGTTCCAGCCCGCCGGCCGGCGGTCGCGCATGAAGTGGTCGAGCAGCGCGATCGCGCGTTCGGGCTGGCCGAGCCGCACAAAGGCCGACACCGAGCGCAGCTCGTAGGGCGTGTAATCCTTCCACTCGCGCCGCCCGTCGCGGCGCGCCACGGCCTCGCGCCAGTAGCGCTCCCAGGTGGATTCGAGCAGCGCGCGCGGCACGCGCGTCTCGAAGCCCGCCGGGCTGAAGATCATCGTGCTGGAGCTCGGATCGAAGTCGCCCAGCTCGGCGGCGCCCGGCAGGTGCGCGATGCGGTGCTGCGCGACGGCGGCGGCGAGCGAGGCCGCGAGGTCGGCGGCGAACTCGTCGTGCTGGCGCGCCAGCTCGTCGGCGCGCGCCGGCAGCGCGGGCGCGGCGGCCAGCGGCGCGAAGGCGCGCGCCAGCCGCACCGCGTCGCGGTAGCCGGCGAGCGCCCAGAAGTCGTCCCAGTACGAGTGCATCGGCTTGGCCGAATAGCCTTCGTGGCTGATCGACGCCGGCATCAGGCCCCAGAACGGGGTGCCCTGCTGCGCGGGCGTGCGCTGCGACTGGCGCAGCGTCTCCATGTAGCGCGCGGCGGCGTCGACCTTGGGCCACAGCGGCTCGATCAGCGCGCGGTCGCGCGTGTGGCGCCACAGCTCGTGCACCATGACGATGAACTGGCCGTGGCTGTCGTTCTCGGCCACCGGATCGGCGCCGCGTGCGTCGACGCAGCACGGCACCTTGCCGTTGGCGAACAGCTGCAGCGCATACCACTGCACGAACTCGCGTGCCGCGTCCACCTCGCCCAGGCGCAGCAGGCCGGCGACCATCATCGCGCCGTCGCGCACCCAGCTGCGCGCGTAGCTGCGCGTGCCGGGCTGCAGCGCCGGGCCGTCGCGCGACATCAGCATGTGCGCCAGCGCGCTGCGCAGCGTGTCGGCCAGCGGCCGTGCCGCCGGCGGCAGTCCGAGCGTGACGCGGCCCAGCCGCTGTTGCCAGCCGTGCGCCACGGCATCGAGCGCGACGCGCGGATCGGCCGGCAGCGACACCGCGCCGGCCAGCGGCAGCACGACGTACACGCTGCGCGATTCGCCCGGCGCGAGGTCCGCTTTCCAGCGCAGCACCGCGCTGGCAAGCGACTGGGCGTTGTCCAGGCGCACCAGCGGCGGCAGCTTGTCGGCCAGTTCGAGCGGATCGCCCTGCTCGAAGGCGGCGGCCGTCACGCTGTCGGGCGGCGCGAGCGCATGCAGCCAGTCGCGCCCGTCGACGCGCAGCGCGCCGCCGCCGCTGCGCCCACCGGCGGCCGGCGCGGCACGCTGCCATTCGACGCGCCGCACCGGCGCGACACCGCCGGCCGTGTTGAGAAACTGCTGCGGCGGATTGACCTGCCATGGCCTGAGCGCCAGTGCCAGCGCGAGCGTGCGGCGCTGCGGCGCCGTGTTGGTCAGCGTGTAGCGCGCGATCAGCTGCGCGCGCTCGGGCGTGCCCTCGGCGCCGACCTCGACGGCCAGCGTGTGGCGCGGCGCGACGAAGCGCGCTTGCGGCAGCGGCAGGTGGTTGTTGCGCAGCGCATGCTCGGCGACGGCATCGGCCCAGCCGTGGAGGCGGCCCGACTCGTCGACGACGAAAGGCTCGAGCGACGGCCCGGCGCGGCGCGGCTCGATCGCGCCGTCTTCCGACACGAGTGCCGAGGCGGGGGCGCCGCGATCGACGCCGACGAGCGTCCAGTAGTTCTGCTGGCCGAGGTAGGCACGCGGCATGCGGCCGCGCGGCAGCGTCTGCGCCAGCGAGCGCAGCGCGGCGTCGAGCGTCGGCCAGTCGGCGGGCGACATCGCCTTCACCTCGGCCAGCGCGTAGCCGCCGGCCTGCGGCCCGCGCCGCAGCGCCAGGCGCAAGTGGCGCGTCTCGCTGTCGGGCAGCCACATCGGCAGTGTGTCGCGCGCGCTGCCGCGCACCTCGCGCACGGTGCGCCAGGTGCGGCCGTCGTCGGAGAACTGCAGGTCGAAGTCGGCGGCGCGCGCGCCGTCGGCCCAGCGCACGAGCACGCCGGCGACCTCGCGCGGCGCGCCGAGGTCGAGCTGCCAGTGCTGCGCGCCGGCCGGCGCGCGCCACGCCGTCTTGGCGTCGCCGTCGATCGCCAGGGCGGCCTGCGCGCGCGCGCTCGAGGCGCTGGCCACCGGCGGCACGGGCGGCGCCGGCGGCGGCAGCTCGCGCAGCGCCAGGCGCTCGAAGCACAGCTCGCCACGCCCGCCGGTGCCGCTGGCGACGACGAGCTCGACGGCGGCGGCGCGGCGCAGCGTGCGGTCGGCCGTGGGCCCCCAGGCGAACTCGATCTGGCGCTGGCGGATCACGAGCTCGCTGCTGCGCTCGGGCGGCACGTAGACGGGGCGGTGGTGCCACCACACGTTGTCGCCCGTCGCGTCGAGCAGCTTGAGCTGCAGCGCGTTGGGCGGGCCGCTGCCGCGCAGCGTGAGCGCCAGCGCATAGTGCGCCGGCAGCTCGATCGGCAGCGCGCGGCGCAGCACGGCGTAGCCCGAGACGCGTCCGAAGTCGTAGCGCAGGCACAGCGCGCCGTCGGGGGCGCGCACGGCCTCGGCCTTGACTTCGTCGGAGGCCGTCGCGCGCCATGCCGCGGCGTCGGAGAAGTCGTCGAGCACGCGCTGTGGCGGCGACTGCGCCGCCGCCCATGGCGCGACTGCGGCCGAGAGGGCCAGCGCGGCGGCGAGGCCGGGCCGGTGCCGCCGGCGATCGAGCTGCCGCCGCGGCGCCGGCTCCGCCGGGCCGCTGGTGGCGCCCCCTCGGGGGGAGCGCCGAAGGCGCTTCGGGGGGGTCACTTGATGCTTCCCATGGTCAGGCCGGCGAGATAGTGGCGCTGCAGCGCGAGGAACAGCGCGAGCGCCGGCAGCACCGTGATCACGGAGCCGGCCATCATCAGCTCGCTGTCCTGCACGTGCTCGCGCGAAAGCGACGCGAGCGCGACGGGCAGCGTGTGCAGGTTGCCGTCGGTCAGCACGATCAGCGGCCACATGAAGTCGTTCCAGCTGCCGAGAAAGGCGAACATCGCCAGCGTGACGACGATCGGCTGCAGCAGCGGCAGCACGATCGTCGCGAAGATGCGCCATTCGCCGGCGCCGTCGATGCGCGCGGCTTCGAGCAGCTCGTCGGGCAGCGTCAGCGCGTACTGGCGCACGAGGAAGATGCCGAACACGCCCGCCATGCCCGGCACGATCACGCCGGCCCAGGTGTTGACCAGCCCCATCTGCTTGAGCATCAGAAAGAGCGGCAGCATCGCCACCTGCCCCGGGATGACGAGCGCGCCCAGCAGCGTGCGGAACAGCGCCTCGCGGCCGGCGAAGCGCAGCTTGGCGAAGGCATAGCCCGCCATCACGTTGAAGAGCACCGAGCTCAGCGTCAGCCCGGCGGCGATGGCCAGGCTGTTGACGACGTAGCGGCCCATGCCGGCGGTGGCGAACAGCTCGCGGTAGTTGGCCAGCGTCGGCGCGGCCGGCAGGACCGGCGGCGGATAGCTGCTCGCCGCGCCCGGCGGCATGAACGACGCCGACACCATCCACAGCAGCGGGAAGAGGGCGAACGCCGCCATCAGCACGAGCAGGCCGTTGATGGCGAGCGCGAGCGGCGCGTGCTTCACGACGACGCCTCCGTCGGCGAGCCCAGGCGCCCCAGCCTGAGCAGCACGCGCGTCGTGACGAGCATCAACACGAACAGCAGGAAGGCGACCGCCGACGCGCGGCCGAGGTTCCACCAGCGGAAGCCCTCCTCGTACATCAGGTAGAGCACCGACACCGTGCTCTCGAGCGGGCCGCCCTGGGTCATCACGTAGGGCTCGGCGAAGAGCTGGAAGTAGCCGGCCATGGTGAGGATGCTCACGAGCATCAGCGTCGGCCCGAGCATCGGCAGCGTGATGTGGCGCAACTGCTGCCAGCGCGACGCGCCGTCGATGCGTGCCGCCTCGTACATCTCGTCGGGGATCGCCTGCAGCGCGGCGACGAAGATGATCATGTTGGCGCCGAAGCCCTTCCACACCGAGAACAGGATGATCGACGGCATCGCCCAGTGCGGGTCGCCGAGCCAGTCGATCGGGTCGATGCCGAAGGCGCCCAGCCACTCGTTGAGCAGGCCGTAGCGCACGTGGAAGAGATAGCGCCAGATCACGGCGACCGCCACCACCGTCGTCACGACGGGCGCGAAGAGGGCGGTGCGAAACAGCGGCTTGAAGCGCGCCAGCGGCGACTGCAGCAGCACGGCGCAGCCCAGCGACAGCGCGATCGACAGCGGCACGCCGACGCCGACGAAGTACAGCGTGTTGCCGAGCGACTTCCAAAAGAGCGGCAGCGTCAGCACGTGGACGTAGTTGTCCAGTCCCGCAAAGCGCAGGTTGCCGATGTCGGCCAGCGCATAGAGGTCGAAGTCGCTGAACGACAGCGCGAGCCCGGCGGCCACCGGCACGGCGAAGAACACGGCCAGCACCGCGAGCGCCGGCGCGGCGAACACCCAGGCGGCGAGCTGGCGCTGCAGCGTCTTCACGAGGCGGGCTCCCTGCGCGCCGCCGCTGCGGTGCGCGCCAGCATCCAGCGCCGCTTCTCGAGAAAGCCGTCGACGCGCGCGTCGAGCGCCGCCGCCGTGGCGTCGATCGGCGTGCCGTGGCGGTGCGCGCGCGCCGCGTGCAGTTGCATTTCCTGCGCGATGCGCTCCCATTCGGGCACGGCGGGCGAGGCGACGACGCGCTCGAGCTGCGCGAGAAAGGCCGCTGCGCGCGGCTCGCCGTGCAGCGGCGCCTGCTGCCACGTCGCGCGGCGCGGCGGCAGGTTGCCCGTCAGCGCGTGAAAGCGCAGCTGCACCTCGGGGCGCGACAGGTAGCCGATCAGGCGCAGCGCGTCGGCCTTGCGGCGCGAGCGACGGAACACGACGAGGCTCGAGCCGCCGGCCGTCGACGCGCCGGGCCCCCGCGGCCCCGGCAGCGGCGCCGTGCCCCAGCTCGCGCGTTGCTCGCGCGGCAGGCGGCGGTCGAGCTCGCCGATGTTCCATGGCCCCGAGACGAAGGCGGCAAACGTGCCGCGGCCGAACTCCTGCCACAGGTTGGCGATCACGTTGTTCGTCAGGTAGGGCGCGTGGCCGCGCGCAAAGCGCTCGAGATAGAAGGCGAGCGCGCGCCGGAAGCCGGCGCCGCGGAAGTTGCCGAATCGCCCGCCGTCGCGCAGCAGTGGCTCGCCCTGCTGCAGCGCGAAGGCGAGCAGCGGCTCGTATTCGTTGAGCGGCAGCAGCAGCGGATGCGCCACGCCCGAGCGCTGCAGCGCGTCGAGCGCGCCGGCGAAGCCGGCCCAGTCCTGCGGCATCGCGCCGATGCCGGCGCGCTCGAACAGGTCGCGGCGGTAGAACAGCAACCGCGTGTCGACGTACCACGGCACGCCGTAGAGCGCGCCGTCGACGACGTTGGTGGCCCAGATGCCGGCGAAGTGGTCGGCGGGCGCGAGGCCGAGCGTGCCCAGGTGCGGCGCCAGCGGCTCGAGCGCGCCGAGCGCGGCGAGCTCGGCGATCCAGGTGTTGCCCAGCTGCGCCACGTCGGGCGTCACGTCGCCGGCGAACGCCGTCAGCAGCTTCTCGTGCGCCGCGCTCCACGGCAGCTTCTCGATCTGCACGCGCAGGCCGTCGCGCTCGAGCGGCGCGAGCAGTTCGCCGGCGACTTCGCCCTCGCGGCCCATCGCCCACAAGCGCAGCGGCGCGCCGGCGTCGCGGCGCGCGCAGCCCGACAGCACGCCGAGCGACGCCGCAGCCGCGCCGCCGCCGATCGAGACGAGGCAGGCACGTCGCGAGACGCCGAGCGGCTGCCGCCGATCCGGCCTTGCCGGTCCGTTGGCAGCGCCCCCTCGAGGGGGGGCGCCGAAGGCGCTCCGCGGGTGGGTCATCCCTCGAGCCAACCGCCGGTGAAGCCCGCGCGTTGCAGACCTCGGCGCAGCTGCGCCGAGCGGCTCATCGCCTGCCACACCGTGCCGTCGGTGAAGTTGGCGATCATCGCCAGGATCGGCCCCTGGTCGATGCCCAGATAGTCGCCGGCGACCCAGCCGAAGTCGGCGATCACGCGGCCGTGCTTCAACGTCGCGTCGTAGCGGAAGCTCGGGTTGAAGGCGTCGAGAAAACCGTAGGTCGAATAGATGTGCTGGCCGTAGCGCGCCACCATCGTCTCGATCGCGGCGATCGCGATGTCGGGCGCGAAGGCGATCGACGACGCGGCGGCGGTCGGCGCGATCGTGCCGTCGTCGAAGCTGTCCTTGCCGCCGGCGCCGCGCGCCGCATAGCTGCGAAAGCGCCGCAGCTCGCCCTCGTAGCGCGCCATCATGTCGGCGGGGCCGTCGCAGGCGGTGAGGCCCCAGACGTCGGCGTCGTAACCCTTCCAGCGCCCCGGGTTGAGGATGGCGTAGGCGCGCTGCGCATAGGTGGCGCGGCGGCTGTTCTCGAAGTAGTCGCTGTTCTGGCGCCGCATGAAGGCGTCGCGGATGCCGCGGAAGTCGACCCAGACGTTCGAATACTGGTGGCCGAACAGCGGCCCGAAGTGCAGGCCCTGCTGGCCGTACAGCGTCGACCAGCTGCGCTGGAACGCGCTGCTCCAGGCCTGCCAGGCGGCAGGCTCGACGGCGCGCGTCGGGCTGCCGAGCGCGAGCAGGTACATCACGGCGGCCTCGTTGTAGCCGCGCCAGTCGTAGGGCAGGAAGCCGTCTTCGGGCGTCCAGCCGAGCACGATCGTCGGCGGGCGCGGCTGCGCCCAGCGCCAGTCGACGCGCGCGCTCAGCTCGTCGGCCAGGCGCCGGATCTCGGCCTCGGCGGCGTTGTCGCCGTCGAAGTACTCGCGCATGTGCAGCACGCCGCAGATCAAGAGCGCCGTGTCGACCGTCGACAGCTCGCAGGTGCCCGCGCGCAGGCCGTTCGACATCTCGATGAAGTGATAGAAGAAACCGCGGTGACCGGCCGTGCCGCTGGCCTGCGGCCCCTGCGGCAGCGCGAGCAGGAAGCGCAGCGTCGTCAGCGTGCGCTGCGCCGCCTCGGGCCGCTGCACGTAGCCGCGCTCGACGCCGATCGCGTAAGCGGTCAGCGCGAAGCCCACCGCCGCGATGCTGCACGCCGACGGCGTCGGATAGCGGTCGGGCGCGAGGCCGCTGACGGCGTCCGTCGTCTCCCAGAAGTAGCGGAACGTGCGCCGCGCCAGGTCCTCGACGATGCCGGGGCGGCGCGCCTCGGGCGCCGAGAGATAGCGGATGCCCATGTCGATCGGCTGCGGTGCGGGGGGCGGGGGCGGGGCGGGCGGGGCGACGGCAGCGCAGCCGGCGCCGAGCGCCGACAGCAAGCCGGCCGATTCGAGAAAGCGCCGCCGATTCATCCGCGCGGAGTCACAGTCCGTCGCCGTGGCGCGCGATCGCGCCGGCATACCAGCGCGCACTCGCCTTGGGCGTGCGCCGCTGCGTCGCGAAGTCGACGTGCACGAGGCCGAAGCGCTTCGAGTAGCCGTGCGCCCACTCCAGATTGTCGAGCAGCGACCAGGCGAAATAGCCGCGCACGTCGACGCCGTGGCGGATCGCGTCGGCCACGGCGCCGACGTGGCTGCGCAGGTAGGCCGTGCGCAGCGGATCGTCGACGCGGCCGGCGTCGTCGGCCGTCGGCGGATCGTAGAAGGCGGCGCCGTTCTCGGTGACGTAGAGCGGGATGTCGCCGTAGCGCTGCTTCACCCATGTGAGCGTTTCCGTCAGCGACGGCGCGTGCACCTCCCAGCCCGTCTCGGTGTGCGTGGCGTGCCGCTGCGGCACGGCCGACGCGCGCACCGGCAGGTTCGCCGGGTCGTCGCGCACGACGCTGCGCGTGTAGTAATTGATGCCGAGGAAGTCGATCGGCTGGCGGATCGTCGCCAGGTCGGCGTCGGGCCAGCCGGACCAGGCGTCGCCCCAGATCTCGTGCAGCTCGTCGGGATAGCGGCCGAGCAGCGCCGGGTCGAGGTACTGGCGGTTCATGTAGGCGTGCGCGCGCTTCGCGGCGACGATGTCGGCCGCGCCGTCGCTCGCCGCATGCTTGGGCTCGAGGTTGACGACCAGGCCGATCCGGTGGCGGCCGAGCGCGCGATAGGCCTGCACCGCCTTGCCGTGCGCGCGCAGCAAATGGTGCGAGGCGATCGGCGGCTCCCACGTGCTGCGGTGGCCGGGCGCCAGCACGCCGGTGAGATAGCCGCCGTCGGCGACGACCCAGGGCTCGTTGAGCGTGGCCCACAGCGCGACGCGGTCGTCGAGCGCCTTCACGACGACGCTCGCATAGTCGGCGAACCAGTCGGCGATGTCGGGGTTGAGCCAGCCGCCGCGATCGTCGAGTGCCGCCGGCAGGTCCCAGTGGTAGAGCGTCGCCATCGGCTGGATGCCGGCGTCCAGCAGCGCATCGACGAGCCGCTCGTAGAAGGCGAGGCCCGCCGCATTGACGCGGCCGCGCCCCTCGGGCAGCACGCGCGCCCAGGCGATCGAGAAGCGGTAGGCCGTGAGGCCGAGCTCGCGCATCAGCGCGACGTCGCCCTCCATGCGCCGGTAGTGGTCGCAGGCGACGTCGCCGGTGTCGCCGCCCGCGATGCGCCCCGGCGTGTGCGCGAAGCGATGCCAGATGCTCGGGCCCGCGCCGTCGGCCAGCGGCGAGCCCTCGATCTGGTAGGCCGACGTGGCGGCACCCCACAGGAAGCCGGGCGGGAAGACGGTGGACATGCGGCCGGTGCGTCTGCGACGGTTCGGGGTCGGGCCGACTGTAGCAGCCGCCCCGGCGTCGATGCTCCGAGCGGGGTGATCGCGGCGTTCCGGCCGGGCTGGCATCGCGCTTGCAGATGCTCGCTTCGGCGCTGCGCAGGCCGCTCGCCGGGCGTGCCGGTGCTCGTGCGGGCGGCAATCGATACAAGAACCCGGTGCCGCTTGCCGCAGCGATTGCCGGGCGGCGCCGGCATGGGCGTGCATCACTGTGACAGCGTCGTGTCGCGGCGCCCCCGAGTCGGGGCAGTGCCGGGCGCGAGGCGATTCGCAATGATCCGCGGCACCTCAACGCATTCGCATTTGGAGGACGACATGCAGGACCGATTCGAACAGCAGCATCAGGCCGCCCACCGCGTGATCCGCCAGAACGACGTGTCGCCGCCCGTCGCCATTCCGCCGGGCCACATCGGACCGGTGATGCTGCCCGGCACCGGGCGCCAGATCTGGTGGACGGGGCGCGTCGCGATCGGCCTGCGCCACGAACCCGAGCGCCATGCTGCGTTGTCGCAGTCGGCGCTGTGGATCCAGGAGCTGATGCTCGGCGGAGCCGGCGAGCGCGCGCGCGCCGCGTGACGCAGCCGATGGAGGGTGCGCGCCTGCCTTGCTGCGCCGGGCGCGTGCGCAAAGCGGGCAGGGGCTGGCCGCCCCGCCCGGCGTTCGGCAGCGATCGCCGCGAAGCCTCACAATCGCCGCGTGCTCACCGTCCACCACCTCGATAACTCCCGCTCGCAGCGCGTGCTCTGGCTGCTCGAGGAGCTGGGCCTGCCGTACGAGGTGAAGCACTACAAGCGCGACCCGAAGACGCTGCTCGCGCCGCCCGAGCTGCGCCGCGTCCACCCACTGGGCAAGTCGCCCGTCGTCGTCGACGGCGGCGACACGCTGGCCGAATCGGGCGCGATCCTCGAAACCCTGCTCGCCCGCTACGGCCGCGGCCGCCTGGTGCCGAAGGACGGCACGCCCGAGCGGCTGCGCTACACGCACTGGATGCACTACGCCGAAGGCTCGGCGATGCCGCCGCTGCTGCTCAAGCTGGTGTTCGACCGCATCGCGAAGGCGCCGATGCCCTTCATCGTCAAGCCCGTCGTGCGCGGCCTGGTGCACAAGGTGAAGACGTCGTACATCGGGCCGCAGATCGCGATGCACCTCGACTACGTCGAGGGCGAGCTGGCCGCGAGCGACTGGTTCGCCGGCGCCGAGTTCACGGCGGCCGACATCCAGATGAGCTTCCCGCTCGAGGCGGCGGCGGCGCGCGCCGGGCTCGATGCGAGCCGCCATCCGCGCGCGCACGACTTCCTGCGGCGCATCCACGCCCGCCCGGCCTACCGCCGCGCCGTCGAGCGCGGCGGGCCCTACGACTACGCCTCGGCCTGAGAGCCGCCGCCGCGGGATTGGGCGGGGATCGCCCCGCTGTTTCGCGCATCGGCGCGTCGGTAGTTCTCAAGAATCGGCGTTGTGCTGCCGATTCAACCGGTCAGCCGTCGCATGACGCGACCCGGCCGAGCCCGACCCGTTGCCCGTTGTTCGAGGAATCGATCCGATGAAGACCTGGATTCATGCTGCCGCCGCGGCCGTCGCCGTCTGCGGCTTCTCCGTGCCCGCCCACGCCGAAAGCGTCGCCGAGGCCCGCGCGCTGCTCGACGCCGCGCATGCCGAGATCAAGAGCAAGGGCGTCGAAGCGGCCGTCAAGGAGTTCAACGCCGGCGGCAAGTGGAAGGGCAGCAAGGCCTACGTCGTCGTCGCCGACTTCAAGGGTCACATGCTGGCGCACGCCGACAACCAGAAGATCGTCGGCAAGAACTTCTACGAGGCCAAGGACGCCTCGGGCAAGCACTTCGTCCAGGAGGTGATCCAGGGCGTGCAGGCCAAGGGCGAGACGAACATCGAGTTCCGCTGGGCCAACCCGCAGACCAAGAAGATCGACGACGGCAAGATGGTCGCCAAGCGCGTGCCGGGCCAGGACGCCTACGTCGGCGTGACGTTCTTCGAGTGACGCGCGCAGCGCGTGCGCGGCGCCGGCGGCGAGCCTGCCGCGCGCCGCACCGCTGCAGCCCCTGATATTCCGAACCCGAGGACCGACATGCGCTCGCTCGACGACGTTTCGCTCAAGATCAAGCTGGCCCTGGTGCCGGCGCTATGCCTGGCCCTGCTGCTGGGGCTGTGCGGCATCACGCTGTGGGGCACGTCGCGGCTCGGCGACGCGCTGCAGTCGCTGTATGCCGAGCGGCTGCCGAGCTACGGCTTCGCCGCGCGCTTCGAGTCCGACCTGCGCGACCTCAACGGCCTGATCAACCAGTCGATCGCCTTCGAGGCCGTCGGCTTCAGCGCGCAGAACATCGCCGCCGTCGACAAGGCGATCGTCGACGTCGGCGCGCGCATGGACGCCGACCTGCGCAAGCGCATCGAAGCCGTCGGCGCGGACGAGCGCGCTCAGTTCGAGGCGATCGCCAAGTCGCTCGCCGCGTACCAGAAGGCGCTCAAGGACACCGTCGACCTCAAGAGCACGGGCCTGGCGACGGCGTCGACCTTCCTGACGACGGCGCAGACCGAATACGCGACGCTCCTCAAGGCGGTATCGGCGATCAGCAGCCGCGAGCTCGAGCAGGCCGGCAACGATGTGGCCGGCGCGCGCGCCACCAGCGTGCAGATCCAGGTCGCGCTCGGCGTCGCGGCGCTCGTCGCCATCGCGGTCGCGGCGGCGTTCAGCGCGCTGCTCGCGCGCGGCATGCTGCGCCGCGTCGGACGGCTGTCGGCGGCGATGCGCTGCCTCGCCGAGGGCGACCTGACGCAACGCATCGAGCGCGAGGGCCGCGACGAGATCGGCACCCTCGTCGACGACGCCGAGACGGTGCGCAGCCGCCTCGCCGAGTCGATGCAGGCGGTGCAGCGCGCCAGCGAATCGGTGCACGCCGCGGCGACCGAGATCGCCAGCGGCAACGCCGACCTCGGCCAGCGCACCGAGGCCACGTCGTCGGCGCTGCAGCAGACATCGTCGTCGATGCAGCAATTGACGACGGCCGTCAACGACAACGCCGGCTCGGCCGACCGCGCCAGCGCGACGGCCAGCGAAGCCGCCGCGGCGGCGCGCGCCGGCGGCGAAGTCGTCTCGCAGGTCGTGAAGACGATGGGCGAGATCACGACGGCGAGCCGGCGCATCGCCGAGATCACCGGCGTGATCGACGGCATCGCGTTCCAGACCAACATCCTCGCGCTCAACGCCGCGGTGGAAGCGGCCCGCGCGGGCGAGCAGGGCCGCGGCTTCGCGGTCGTCGCCGGCGAGGTGCGCAGCCTCGCACAGCGCAGCGCCGAGGCCGCCAAGGAGATCACGTCGCTGATCCACACCTCGGCCGAGCGCGTCGAGACGGGCAGCCGGCTCGTCGAGCAGGCCGGCACCTCGATCGACGGGCTGGTGTCGCAGGTGGCGCACGTCGCCGAGCTGGTGTCGGGCATCCGCAGCGCGACGGTGCAGCAAAGCGGCGAGATCGCGCAGATCAACCAGGCGCTGACGTCGCTCGACAACACGACGCAGCAGAACGCTGCGCTCGTCGAGCAGTCGAGCGCCGCCGCCGAGAGCCTGCGCCAGCAGGCCGATCGGCTGGCCGGCACGATGCAGCGGTTCCGCGTCGCCGCCTGACGCGACCCGCCCCCTCTCCCGCGGGCGGGAGAGGGCCGCCCGGTGGCAAGATGGCCGCCGCCGATGAAATCCTGCCCATCGTCGCATGCCTTGCTCGCCGCCGCGCTGTACGCCGCGAGCCTGCTCATCGCCGGCTGCGCCCTGCCGCCCGCGCCGCCCGCCGCACCGACGCTCTCGCCGGCCGAAGCGCGTGCGCTGATCGTGCGCGCGCTGCCGGCGTCGGTGGCCGACCGCGCCGGCTGGGCGACCGACATCCACGCCGCGTTCGCCGCGATGGAGCTGCCCGAGACGGCCGAGACGATCTGCGCCGTCATCGCCGTGACGCAGCAGGAGTCGGGCTTTCGCGTCGACCCGCCGGTGCCGGGACTGGCCGCGATGGCGTGGAAGGAGATCGACGCGCAGGCCGAGCGAGCCGGCGTGCCGCGCGCCGTCGTCCGTGCGGCGCTGCGCCTGACTTCATCGGACGGGCGCAGCTATGCCGAGCGCATCGACGCGGCGCGCACCGAGAAGCAGCTCAGCGACACCTTCGACGACTTCATCGGCCTGGTGCCGCTCGGCCGCCGGCTGCTCGCCGACCGCAATCCGGTGCGCACGGCCGGGCCGATGCAGGTCGCCGTCGCCTTCGCGCAGTCGCATGCGGCGGCGCGCGGCTATCCCTACCCGGTCGCCGGCACGATCCGCGACGAGGTGTTCACACGCCGCGGCGGCCTGTACTTCGGCATCGCGCACCTGCTCGACTACGCCGCGCCCTACGACCGGCCGCTGTACCGCTACGCCGACTTCAACGCCGGGCGCTGGGCGAGCCGCAACGCGGCATTCCAGAACGCCGTGTCGGCGGCCTCGGGCGTGCCGCTCGAGCTCGACGGCGACCTGGTGCGCCCGAACGCGCCGGCCGACCGGCCCGGAGCGACGGAGCTGGCGACGCGCGCGCTGGCGCGCCGCCTCGAGTTGAGCGCCGCCGAGATCCGCCGCGACCTCGAGCGCGGTACCGGCGCCGGCTTCGAGCGCACGCCGCTCTATGGCCGCGTGTTCGCGCTGGCCGATCGCGTGCAGGGCAGCGCGCTGCCGCGCGCCGTGCTGCCGCGCATCGCGCTCGCCGGCCCGAAGATCCAGCGCAAGCTGACGACGGAGTGGTTCGCGCGCCGCGTCGAAGAGCGCCACCGGCAATGCCTCGAGCGCGTCGGCGCCGCGGCCGGGTGATCTCCTCGACCGCTGCGGTCCATCGCTGCAGCGGTGACTCGCTCGCCCGGCCCGTGGGAGAGCGAGGGCGGGCGGCGCCGCGCTACTTGCGCGCGAGGAACACGTTGCGCTCGGCCAGCCCGGGCAGGTAGGAGCCGTTCCACACGGCGTTGGGGTTGACGCGCTCCTTCGTCGCCAGCGCGTCCGACACCTGGCTGGCCATCAGGCTCAGTCGCGGCGCGACGATGCTGCCGAAGCCCTCGGCGCGGGCGTCGGCGGTCAGCACCGTCGCCGTCAGCGCGAGTTGCAGGCGGCGCAGCTCGACGGCATCGTCGATGGCGGGGTTGCGCTGCTTCAGCGCGGCGATCGCCGCCTTGGGGTCGGCGACGACGTCGTGCACGCCGCGCGTGAAGGCGCGCAGGAAGGCCTTGACGGCGTCGGGATGCGCCTTGAGGAAGGCGTCGCCGACGACGATGGCGTGCCCGTACAGGCGCACGCCGTGGCTCGGATAGGGCAGCACGACGATGTCGTCGGCGTTGACGCCGCGCGCCTCGAGTGCGAGCAGCGAGTCGAACCACAGGCCGGTGATCGCGTCGACCTCGCCGCGCAGCAGCATGGCTTCGCGCTGCGCCGCGTCCATCGCGGCCCACGACACCTGCTCGATCTGGTTGGTCCTGGCGAAGATCGGCCACGCGCGCCGGCTGCTGTCGAGCAGCGGAGCGCCGAGCTTCTTGCCGTTGAGATCGGCCGGCGCGCGGATGCCCGATCGCTTGAGCGCCAGCACGGCCGACGGCGTGCTGTTGTAGACGACCATCACGGCCACCGGCTTGCCCGCCGCGCCGCCTGGATGGTTGGCGTGGTACTCCATCAGCGCGGCCAGGTCGGCGAAGCCGATGTCGTAAGTGCCCGCGGCGACGCGCGCGACGGTCGCCGCCGAGCCGTTGCCGGGCTCGATGGCGACGGCGAGCTTCTCGCGCCGGTAGTGGCCGCGCGCCGCCGGCACGACGAACAGCGCCGCCGGCCCCTCGAGGCGGGCGTCGAGCAGCACGCGCACCGGCGTGTCTTCGGCGCGTGCCGCAGCGCCCGCCGTCGCGGCGGCGAGGCCGACGACGGCAGCGCCGGCGAGGCGCCGCGCCGACGCGGCGAGCGCGATCGGAAATCGGTACATGAAAGCGGTTCCCAAGTCGGTCGTTTTCGTTTTGTTTCTTCGCATGCGCGACGGCGGCTTCGCGGCACGTCGGCAAATTCTGTGCATGGCCCCTTGCGAGTCGGAATCGGGGCTAGCGATAGGATCGTTCTAGGGATGCCGCGACCTTGACATCGCGCAAATCAGCCGCTCCGGCAGCGGTTCAAGATGCCCCGCTCACGGTGGTCGGGGCCGCGCGCGCCCTACGGGCACGCTGCGTGCTCCCCAGGATCGGTCTTCGATTCGAGGGGGAGTTGATGATTCGTCGTCCCAACGTGCTGGCGTTCGTGATGGCCGGAGGCGAAGGCGCCCGCCTGCATCCGCTGACGGCCGACCGCTGCAAGCCCTCGGTGCCCTTCAACGGCAAGCACCGCATCGTCGACTTCGCGCTGAGCAATCTCGTCAACTCCGAGATCTACGCGATCTACCTGCTGGTGCAGTACAAGTCGCAGGCGCTGATCGAGCATGTGCGCCAGTCGTGGACGATGACGCGCTTCATCGCGAACCACTTCGTCACCGTCGTGCCGCCGCAGATGCGCCACGGTCCGCAGTGGTTCCAGGGCACGGCCGACGCCGTCTACCAGAACCTGCACCTGATGGAGAGCTTCCAGCCCGACCTGGTGGCCGTGTTCGGCGCCGATCACGTCTACCGCATGGACGTGCGGCAGATGATCGACTTCCACCTCGAGCGGCGCGCCGACGTGAGCGTGGCCACGCTGCCGGTGCCGCTCGAGCGCTGCGGCGCGTTCGGCATCGTCGACACCGACGCGCATGCCCGCGTGCTGCGCTTCGACGAGAAGCCGGCGCGCGCCGTTGCGCTGTCGCGCCGGCCCGGCCATGCGCTCGCATCGATGGGCAACTACCTGTTCAGCGCCGACGTGCTGGCCGCCGAGCTGCGCCGCGCGCACGAGACGGGCGAGAGCGATTTCGGCCGCGACATCCTGCCGCGCATGGTGAAGACGCACCGCGTGATGGCCTACGATTTCCACGACAACGAGATCCCCGGCATCCAGCCGTACGAGGAGCACGGCTTCTGGCGCGACGTCGGCACGATCGATGCCTACTTCGACGCCCACTTCGACACGCTCGGCGCGACGCCGCGTTTTCGCATGACCAACCGCCAGTGGCCGATCTACGCCAGCGCCGATCAGGCCGAGTCGGCGCAGATCGAGAACGGCTGCATCGACCGCTCGATGATCGGCTCGGGCAGCATCGTCGTCGGCGCGCGCCTCGACCACGCGATGCTGCGCCGCTCGGTGCGCGTCGAGGAGGACGCGCTGCTCGAGCACTGCATCGTGATGGAGCGTTCCGTGATCGGGCGCGGCGCGCGCGTGCGCCGCGCCATCATCGATCAGGACAACGTCATCCCGCCCGGCGAGAGCATCGGCTGGGACCTCGAGCGCGACTGCAGGCGCTTCCACGTCAGCGACGGCGGCGTCGTCGTCGTGCCGCGCCGCTACTTCGCACCGGCGGAGGCCGCAGCGACGACGATCGCGCTGCCGCGCGCCGCCGCCTGACGCGCGTCGCGGATGTCGCGCTCGCGCGTCCGCACCGGTCGGCCGTTCCCGCTCGGCGCCACCTGGGACGGCCGCGGCGTCAACTTCGCGCTCTATTCGAAGGCGGCCGACAAGGTGGAGCTGTGCCTCTACGACCGCGCCGGCGGCCACGAGACGCGGCGCGTCGAGCTGACGCACCGCATGCACAACGTCTGGTACGGCTACGTCGCGGGCGTCGCGCCGGGCGACCTCTACGGCTGGCGGGTGCACGGCCCCTATGACCCGGCGCAGGGCCTGCGCTGCAATCCGCACAAGCTGCTGCTCGACCCGTATGCCAAAGGCATCGTCGGCGAGCTGCGCTGGTCGGCGGCGCACTACGGCTACGAGCACGGCGCGGCCGACGAAGACCTGTCGTACAGCACGCTCGACGACGCGGCCGACATGCCCAAGTGCCTCGTCGTCGACGACGCCTTCGACTGGGGCGACGACCGGCCGCCGGCCGTGCCGCTGGCCGACAGCCTGATCTACGAGACGCACGTCAAGGGCTTCACGCAGCGCCACCCCGACGTCGCGCC
Organism: Burkholderiaceae bacterium; assembly: GCA_048500255.1. Lineage (GTDB taxonomy): Bacteria > Pseudomonadota > Gammaproteobacteria > Burkholderiales > Burkholderiaceae_C > JAMHWF01. Next base: position 454,699 of record JASNYH010000003.1, read on the forward strand.
CGAGCTGCGCGGCACCTATGCGGGGCTGGCGTCGGCGGCGGCCATCGACCACCTGAAGAGCCTGGGTGTCACCGCCGTCGAGCTGCTGCCGGTGCACGCCTTCGTCGACGACCACCACCTCGTCGAGCGCGGCCTGCGCAACTACTGGGGCTACAACACGATCGGCTACTTCGCGCCCGACATGCGCTACAGCGCGACCGGCACGCTCGCCGAGTTCAAGGGCATGGTCAAGCTGCTGCATGCGGCGGGCATCGAGGTGATCCTCGACGTCGTCTACAACCACACGGCCGAGGGCAACCACCTCGGGCCGACGCTTTCGTTCAAGGGCATCGACCACGCCACCTACTACCGGCTGAGCCCCGAGGACCGCCGCTACAACGTCGACTACACCGGCACCGGCAACACACTCGACACCAGCAACCCCGTCGTCGTGCGGCTGATCGTCGACAGCCTGCGCTACTGGGTGCAGCAGATGCACGTCGACGGCTTCCGCTTCGACCTCGCGACGACGCTGGCGCGCGGCGAGCGGGATTTCGACCCGCACGGCAAGTTCCTCTCCGCCGTCGCGCACGACCCGGTGCTCGCCAGGGTCAAGCTGATCGCCGAACCGTGGGACGTGGGCGAGGGCGGCTACCGCGTCGGCGGCTTCCCGACGGGCTGGAGCGAGTGGAACGGCGGCTACCGCGACACGGTGCGCGAATTCTGGTGCGGCCTGGGCGCGCACGTCGGCTCGCTGGCGCGCCCGCTGGCCGGATCGAGCGAGACCTTCGCGCCGTCGGGGCGCGGGCCGACGGCGAGTGTCAACATCCTGACGGTACACGACGGCTTCACGCTGCACGACCTCGTCAGCTACAACGGCAAGCACAACGAGGCCAACGGCGAGGACAACCGCGACGGCGAGAGCCACAACCGCAGCTGGAACTGCGGCGCCGAGGGCGCCACCGACGACGAAGTCGTGCTCGCGCTGCGCGAGCGCCAGAAGCGCAACCTGCTGACCACGCTGTTCGTCTCGCAGGGCGTGCCGCTGCTGCTGCACGGCGACGAGACGGGCCGCACGCAGCAGGGCAACAACAACGGCTACTGCCAGGACGGCGAGCTGACCTGGCAGCACTGGGAGCTCGACGCGCGCCAGCGTGCGCTGCTCGCCTTCGTGCAGCGGCTCGCGGCGCTGCGCCGCGACCAGCCGGCGCTGCGGCGGCGGCGCTGGTTCAGCGCCGAGCCCGACGCGGCCGGCCACAAGGACGTCGCCTGGCTCGACCCGTCGGGCGCCGAGATGACGATCGAGGCCTGGCAGCAGCCCGAGCTGCCGTCGGTGGCCGTGCTGCTGTGCGGCTGGCGCATCGGCGTGCAGCGCGACGGCGAACCGGCGCCGGTGGGCGACTCCGTACTCGTGCTCATCAACCGCCAGCTCGATCCGCTCGATTTCACGCTGCCCGCACTCGCCGGCGACGCCTGGGCGCCACGCATCGACACGCGCACCGCCGGCGGCGTGCCGGCGCGCGAGGGCGAGCCGCGCAGCGGCGTCTACACGGTGGCAGGGCGCTCCTGCGTCGTGCTGACGCAGCCGCCGCCGGAGCCGCAGACGGAGTGACACCCCCATGGCCACGCACGTGCACCGCATGCCGTTCGGCGCCGCCGTGCGCGACGCCGGTCGCGGCGTCGACTTTCGACTCTGGGCGCCGGCGGCGCGGCGCGTCGAGCTGCTGCTCGGTGACGGCGACGGCGAGCGCGCGATCGAAGCGCCGCGCGTCGACGCCGACGGCTGGCACGTCGTGGGCGTCGACGACGCCGGCGCGGGCACGCGCTATCGCTGGCGCATCGACGGCGACGTGGCCGTGCCCGATCCGGCGTCGCGCTGCAACCCCGAGGGGCCGCACGGCGCGAGCCAGGTCGTCGACGCGGCGGCGTTCGCGTGGGACGACGACGGCTGGCACGGCCGACCGTGGCACGAGACCGTGCTCTACGAGCTGCACGTCGGCACCTTCACGCGCGAAGGCAGCTACGAGGCCGCCGAGGCCGAGCTCGGTGCGCTGGTCGCGCTCGGCGTCACGGCCGTCGAGCTGATGCCGTTGGCGTCGTTCCCCGGCCGCTGGGGCTGGGGCTACGACGGCGTGCTGCCCTATGCGCCGCACGCCGCCTACGGCACGCCGGCGCAACTCAAGCACTTCGTGCAGGCGGCGCATCGCCACGGCCTGATGGTGTTCGTCGACGTCGTCTACAACCACTTCGGCCCCGACGGCAACTGGCTGGCGCGCTATGCGCCGCAGTTCTTCGACGCCGCGCGCCACACGCCATGGGGCGCGGCGATCGACTTCGGCGGCGCCGGCTCGCGCTGGGTGCGCGAGTTCTTCATCGAGAACGCGCTGTACTGGATCGACGAATACCGCGTCGACGGGCTGCGCCTGGACGCCGTGCACCAGATCGCCGACGGCGGCCGGCCGCACCTGCTCGACGAGCTGTCGCGCCGCGTGCGCGCCGCCGCCGGCGCGCGCCACGTCCACCTCGTGCTCGAGAACGAACGCAACGACGCGCGCTGGCTCGCCGCGCCGGCCACGCCGGGGCGCTACGAAGCGCAGTGGAACGACGACTTCCACCACGCGCTGCACGTGCTGCTGACCGGCGAGCGCGACGGCTACTACGCTGCCTTCGACCACCCCGTCGAGGTGCTGACGCGCGTGCTGGCTGCGGGCTTCTGGCGCGAGCGCCCGGCCGCCGACGCGGGCTTCCGCGCGGCCGGCGACGCCGTGCCGCTCGCGCGCACCGTGATCGCGCTGCAGAACCACGACCAGGTCGGCAACCGCGCGTTCGGCGAGCGGCTCGTCGCGCTCGCGCCGGCCGGCGCGCTGCGCCTGGCGACGGCGCTGCTGCTGCTGGCGCCGGCCGTGCCGCTGCTGTTCATGGGCGAGGAGTTCGCGAGCGCGCGGCCGTTCCTGCACTTCGCCGACTGGGACGGCGCGCTGCGCGACGCCGTGCGCGCCGGTCGCCGGCGCGAGTTCGCGCACTTTCCGCGCTTCGCCGACGCGGCGGCACGCGGCGAACTGCCCGACCCCTGCGCGGCCGAGACCTTCGAGCGCTGCAAGCTCGAGCCGCGCAGCGAGCAGACGGCCGCGCAGCGCGAGTGGCGCGTCGTGCACGCCGAACTGCTCGCGCTGCGCAAGCGCTGGCTGGTGCCGCTGCTGCCGCGTCTGCGCACCGACGACAGCGCGCACAGCGTGCTGCGGCTGGGCGAGCGTGGCCTCGTCGTGCGCTGGCGCTTCGACGATGGCCAGGCGCTCGAGGCCGTCGTCCACCTCGGCCCCGGCGAGCGCGCGATGCCGCCGGCGCAGGTGCTGCCGCCGCTCGCCGAGAGCCGGCTGCTGCATCGCGTCGGCGCCGTGCAGATCGACCGCCTGGGCGCGTGGTCGGGGCTGTGGCAGCTCGGCCGAGAGCCGGGCTGACGGCGGGGGCGATGGACGTACGCCGCACCCGCTCCGCGACGGCGCCGCGACGCGCGAGGCCGGTGTCGTCTGCATCGTCGGGCACGCCCCTCGCGCCCGAGCCGGCGTCGCCGCTGCCGCCGCTGGCGAGCGCCGCCGTGCCGCGCGCCACCTACCGCGTGCAGCTGCACGCCGGGCTGCGTTTCGCCGACGTGCGCGCGCTCGTGCCCTACCTGCACGCGCTGGGCATCAGCCACCTCTACACCTCGCCCTACCTGCAAGCCAGCGTGGGCAGCACGCACGGCTACGACGTCGTCGACCACAGCGCGCTCAATGCCGAAATCGGCAGCGCCGCCGACTTCGACGCGCTGTGCGCCGCGCTGCGCGCGCACGGCATGGCGCAGATCGTCGACGTGGTGCCCAACCACATGGGCGTCCTGCAGGCCGGCAACGCCTGGTGGAACGACGTGCTCGAGCACGGCGAGGCATCTCCGCACGCCGACACCTTCGACATCGACTGGACGGCCAGCGCCGCCGGCATGCCCGGGCGCGTGCTGCTGCCCGTGCTCGGCGACCAGTACGGCGTCGTGCTCGAGGCGGGCGAACTCGAGCTCGCCTTCGACGCCGCCGAGGGCCGCTTCGCGCTGCGCTACTTCGAGCACCGCTTCCCGATCGACCCGCGCGACTATGCGCGCATCCTGCGCGCCGCGCCGTGGCCCGGCGACGATGCAGGCGCGCCGGGCGCCGCCGAGGCGCGCGCGCTCGTCGAGGCCTGCGCGCGGCTGCCGGCGCGCCAGAACACCGACGCGGCGGCGCGCGCGCGGCGGCGCCGTGCGACGGCACCGCTGGCGCGCCGCCTCGCCGCGCTGCACGCCGGCAGCGCGACGGCGGCGGCGTGGATCGAGCGCTGCATCGCCGCGTTCGCCGGCACGCCGGGCGATGCGCGCAGCTTCGACGCGCTCGACGCGCTGATCGCGCGCCAGCCATGGCGGCTCGCGCACTGGCGCGTCGCCGGCGACGAGGTCAACTACCGGCGCTTCTTCGACGTCGCCTCGCTGGCGGCGCTGCGCATCGAGCACGATGCCGTGTTCGAGGCCACGCACCGCACGCTGCTCGGCTGGTTGGCCGAGGGCCGCGTCGCCGGGCTGCGCATCGATCACCCGGACGGGCTGGCCTATCCGCGGCGCTACTTCGAGCGCCTGCAGCGGCGCTGGCGCGACGTGCAGCCCGCCGGGGAGGCCCCGCGCGCGCTCTACGTCGTGATCGAGAAGATCCTCGCCGAGCACGAGCACTGGCCGCCGTCCTGGCCGGTGCACGGCGATACCGGCTATCGCTGGGCCAATCAGGCGGTCGGCCTGTTCGTCGACGCGCGCAGCGAGGCAGCGTTCGACCGGCTCGTCGCCGACTTCGTCGGCCGCACGGTCGACTTCGACGCCGAGCTCGTCGATGCCAAGCGCGCCGTCATCGCGACGGCGCTGGCCGCCGACCTGCACCTGCTGACCGAGGCGATCTACCGCCTCGCGCAGTCCGACCGGCGCACCTGCGACTTCACGCGCAACGGGCTGCGCACGGCGCTCGCCGAGTTCGCCGTCGCGATGCCGGTCTACCGCAGCTACATCGACGGCGGACCGGTGCACGCCGTCGATCGCGCGCACCTCGACTGGGCCGCCGCGGCCGCCCAGCGGCTGGGCGTCGCCGAGCCGACGACGATCGACTTCGTGCACGCCACGCTGCTCGGCGTGGCCGACGAGGCCGACGCGGCACGACGCGCGGCGATGCTCGCCTTCGCGCTGCGCTTGCAGCAGTTCACCGCGCCCGTGATGGCCAAGGCGATGGAGGACACGGCGTTCTATCGCCACCACCGCCTGCTCGCGCTCAACGACGTGGGCGGCGACCCGCGCGTCTTCGGCACCAGCGTCGCCGCCTTCCACAACGCGAACCAGGCACGCGAGCGCTTCCTGCCGCACACGCTGCTGGCCGGCACCACGCACGACAGCAAGCGCTCGGCCGACGTGCGCGCGCGCCTGGCCGTGCTGTCGGAGGCGCCGCAGGCCTGGGCGCTGGCGCTCGAGCGCTGGCGTGCGCTCGCCGAGCGTCAGCGCCGCGACGACGGCGGCACGGCGCTCGACCGCAACGACCTGCTGCTGCTGCTGCAGACGCTGGTCGGCGTGTGGCCGCCGGCGCGCGTCGACGCCGCCGGCCTGGCCGCGCTGCGCGAGCGCGTGCAGGCCTATCTGCGCAAGGCGCTGCGCGAGGCCAAGCAGCGCACGAGCTGGGTGCGCCCCGACGAGGCCTACGAGGCGCTGGCCGCGCGCACCGTCGACGGCCTGCTGGGCCAGCTCGAGCCGAACCCCTTCCTCACCGACTTCACGGCCTTTGTCGACGCGATCGCGCCGTTCGGCTGCTGCAACGCGCTGGCGATGCTCGCGCTCGAGCACACCGCGCCCGGCGTGCCCGACACTTACCAGGGCGACGAGTGCTGGAACTTCGCGCTGGTCGACCCCGACAACCGGCGCTCGGTCGACTTCGACCGCCTGCGCGCCCACCTCGATGCCTTGCAGCCGCTCGTCGACGCCGACGGCGCGCCGGTCGACGGCGCCGTCGAGTCGCTGTGGCAGGCGCGCGCCGACGGCCGCATCAAGCTGTTCGTCACCTGGCGGCTGCTGCAGCTGCGCGCGGCGCGTGCCGCGCTGTTCGAGCGCGGCCACTACCGGCCGCTGGCCGCCGACGGCTTGGCGGCCGAGCACGTCGTCGCCTTCGCGCGCGAGCATGCGGGCGGCTGCGTCGTCACGGTGGCGGCGCGGCTGGCATGGACGCTCGTCGGCGGCGACGCCGAGGCGCTGTTCGGCCCGGCATGGCGCGCCGCCTGGGGCGACGCGGCGCTCGAGCTGCCGCGCGCCGGGCGCTGGCGCGACGCGCTGAGCGGGCGGCGCGTCGTCGCGACGGCCGACGCCGGCGGCGTGCCGCGCGTCGCGCTGTCGGACCTGCTGGCCGTGCTGCCCGCAGCCGTGCTCGTCGACGGGGACTGACAGCCCGCTCGCCCGGCGACGACGCCGGTCGAGCCGGCCGGCAAGGTGCCAAACATTCCCGTGCGGCGGCTTCGGGGCATCGTTTCGCCGCGCGATAGGCCTTCATGCCGGGCCCGGCGGCGCCGAAAGCATCGAGAATGCCGCACGCGCACTGCAGGTCGGCGCGCAACCCCCAGCGATAGCCGCCGAGGACGATGAAGCTGATCCGCGACCCTGCAGTCCCCGACGCCTACGCCGAACCGTCGGCCGATGCCCGCAGCGCCGACGAACTGCGCGCAGCGCTGCGCGCCGCCGAGGCGCGCTTCGAAACGCTCGCGCGCCTGTCGTCGGAGTGGTACTGGGAGCAGGACACGCAGTGGCGCTTCACCCTGTTCTCCAAGGGCGAAGGGGCGAGCGCCACGCAGCCCGATTCCGCACACTCGCTCGGGCGCTGCCGCTGGGACATGCCGGGCGCGCAGCCGCTCGTCGGCACCTGGGACGAGCACCGCGCGCAGTTGCAGGCGCTGCGCCCGTTCCGCGACTTCGAGTACCGGCACGACTGCCCGCAGCAGGGCGTGCGCTGGTTCTCCGTCAGCGGCGAGCCGCACCACGACGCGCACGGCCGCCTCGTCGGCTGGCGCGGCCGGGCACGCGACATCACGGTGCAGCAGCGCGCCGAGAACGCGCAGGCGCAGGCGCGCCAGCTGCTCGACGACATCGTCGAGAACCTGCCGACCTCGGTGCTGCTGAAGTCGGTGCGCGACGACTACCGCATCGTGCGCTACAACAAGGCGGCCGAGGCGCTGTACGGCCTGTCGCGCCACGAGGCGGTCGGCTGCAACGCCCGCGACCTGTGGCCGGCGGAGGAAGCCGAGCGCATCTTCGCCGCCGATCGCGAGATGGTCGCGCTGCGCAGGCCGCAGGAGTTCCCCGACCGGCTGCTGATGACGCGCGGGCGTGGCCGCATCCGCGTGCACATGCGCAAGGTGCCGCTGTTCGACGCCGACGGCGAGGTCAGCCACCTGCTCGTCATCGCCGACGACATCACCGACCGCCTCGAGGCCGAGGCGCGGCTGCGCGAGAGCGAGGCGCGCTTTCGCAGCCTGGCGCAGCTGTCGTCGGACTGGTACTGGGAGCAGGACACGCAGTACCGCTTCCTGCCCACGTCGGACCTGCGTCCGACGCCGTTTCGCTCGGCGTTCCGCTTCGAGGGCCGCACGCGCTGGGAAGTCGACGGCAGCGGCGTCACGGACTCGCAATGGCAGGCGCATCGCGAGATGCTCGACGCGCGGCTGCCGTTCCGCGACTTCCAGTACGCGCGCGCCAACATCGAGGGCGATCTGCGCTACGTTAGCATCAGCGGCGTGCCCAAGTTCGACGAGGCGGGGCGCTTCACCGGCTATCGCGGCGTCGGCAAGGACATCACCGAAGCCAAGCGCGCCGAACGGCGCATCCGGCTGCACGCGCTGCAGCAAAGCCTCACCTCGTCGCTCGGTCAGCTCGCGCTGGCGGACACCGACGTCGACACGCTGTTCGAGCAGGCCGCGGCGGCGACGGCCGCCGGCCTGGAGGTCGAGTTCAGCGCGCTGCTGCAGGCCGGCGCGGTGCCCGACGGCGGCGTGCCGACGCTGGTGCTGCGCGCCGGCGTCGGCTGGCGCGCCGGCTGCATCGGCCGCGCCGTCGAGGGCCTCGAGCTTGACCGCGCGACGAAGCACGGCCGCGTGTGGGCGACGCGCGAGGCCGTCGTCGTCGACACCGTGCGGCCCGACGAGCGCCGCGCGCAGCCGGCGCTGTTTCGCGAGCAAGTGCTCGAGAGCGCCGTCATCGTGCCGATGTGCGGCAGCGCCGGCATCTACGGCCTGCTCGGCGCCTACTCGCGCAGCCGGCGCGGCTTCACGCCGGAGAACGTCGACTTCGTGCGCAGCGTCGCCAACATCCTGGCCACCGCGATCGACCGGCGCAATGCCGAGCAGCGCCTGACCTACCTGGCGCAGTTCGACACGCTGACCGGCCTGCCCAACCGCAGTCTGTTCCTCGACCGCTTCGGCCAGACGCTGACGCAGGCCGCGCGCAGCGACTGGCTGGTCGGCGTGCTGTTCGTCGACCTCGACCGCTTCAAGATCGTCAACGACACGCTCGGCCACGGCGTCGGCGACCAGCTGCTGGTGCAGGTCGCGCAGCGCCTGTCGCACTGCGTGCGCACGGCCGACACCGTCGGGCGCCTGGGCGGCGACGAGTTCGCCTTCGTGCTGCCGGACCTGGCGCGCGCCGACGACGCCGGCCTCGTCGCCGAGAAGGTCGTCGCGCAGCTCGCGCGCCCGTTCGAGCTGGACGGCCAGGAGGTCTACGTGTCGGCCAGCATCGGCATCGCGATCTATCCGGGCGACGGCGACGACCCCGACGTGCTGCTGCGCAACGCCGACACGGCGATGTACCGCACCAAGGAGGCGGGCCGCGCGAGCTACCAGTTCTACCGGCCGCAGATGAACGAGCGCGCCGCCGAGCGCCTCAAGCTCGAGAGCCAGCTGCGCGGCGCGCTCGAGCGCGGCGAGTTCGTGCTGCACTATCAGCCCAAGGTCGGGCTCGACAGCGGCGAGATCAGCGGCTTCGAGGCGCTGCTGCGCTGGCAGCATCCGGTGCGCGGCCTGGTGCCGCCGCTGGAGTTCATCTCGATCCTCGAGGACACCGGCCTCATCGTGCCGGTGGGCGAGTGGGTCGTGCGCAGCGTGTGCGCGCAGCTGCTGCAGTGGCAGCGCGACGGCGTGCCGCTGCGGCCGGTGGCGGTCAACCTGTCGGCGCGCCAGTTCCAGCAGGCCGACCTCGGCTCGGTCGTCGCCGCCATCATCGCCGACGCCGGCATCGAACCCGGGCTGCTCGAGTTCGAGCTCACCGAGTCGATGCTGATGAACGATCCCGAGGCGGCGGTGCGCACGCTGCAGCGCATGCGCACCTGGGGCGTGCGGCTGGCGGTCGACGACTTCGGCACCGGCTACTCGAGCCTGGCCTACCTGAAGCGCTTTCCGCTCGATGCGCTGAAGATCGACCGCGCCTTCATCCGCGACATCACGACGGATCCCGACGACGCGGCGATCACGCAGGCCATCATCGGCCTGGCGCACAGCATGAAGCTGACCGTCGTCGCCGAGGGCGTCGAGTCGCTGGCGCAGCTCGCCTTCCTGCGCGCACGTGGCTGCGACGAGATGCAGGGCTACTACTTCGCGCGGCCGCTGCCGGCGGCCGAATGCACACAGGCGCTGCGCTCGGGGCGCCGCCTGCACGACGACGGCACGGTGCCCGTCGTCGTGTAGCGCCGCAGCTAAGGCGCGCCGTCGCCGCCGCGCGGCGAGCGCGCGCCGCAGCGCAGCCGCTCGAGCAGCCGCGCCGTCTCGATGCGGCTGTCGGCTTCGTAGAGCGCGGCGGCGGCCTCGGCGTCGCGGGCCTGCTTCAAGTCGCGGATGCTGCGCACGGCATCCGACACCGAGCGGTTCAGGCCGCTGCAGATCTCGCCGAAGTCGTCGGGCAGGTCGTGGCCCGGCGCCTGCCGCGCCGCCTCGAAGGCGGCGACGGCCAGAGAGATCGTCTCGTTGGCGGCGACCAGCGCTTCCTGCTCGAGTGCGTCGGCCAGCACGCACAGGCCGCCGGCGCGCCCGGCGTGCACGCGGCGCTCCTCGGGCGTGGTGACGAGGCGCCGCAGCGCATGCTGGCGGCGCGTGAGCAGCCGCGAGGCGTCCATGAAGGCAGCGATGTCCTCGGCGCGCAACGCGGCGAGCGCCAGCAGATCGAGGGCGGGGGTGGGCACGGTCCGTTCGCTGTGCGTGAGGTGACGCCTCTGTCCGGCAATCGCCGTACCAGGGCGTGCGCGGCGAGCGCGCGTCGCGACGGCGGCTCCGCGATCAAGCCGCGCCCTGCGGCGCGCCGCGCAGGCGCTGCGCCAGCGTGACGACGGCGAGCACCAGCGCGCCGGCGGCGATGCCGGCGGCGGCGTTGGCGAGCATCGGCGTCAGCGCCGCCAGTACGGCGCCGACGCCCGGCAGCGCGCCGGCGCTCTCGGCCAGGCCCTCGATGCCGTGGTGCAGCCGAGCGATGCCGTGCGTGAGGATGCCGCCGCCGACGAGGAACATCGCCGCCGTGCCGGCCACCGACAGGCCCTTCATCAGCCACGGCGCGCTGCGCAGCAGCGCCCGGCCGACGGCGCGAGCCGCGGCGCTGGCGCGCCGGCTCAGGTGCAGGCCTGCGTCGTCGAGCTTGACGATGCCGGCGACCAGGCCGTAGACGCCGATCGTCATCGCGACGGCAATGCCCACGAGCACGGCGACGCGCGTGCCGAACGCGGCGTCGGCCACGGTGCCCAGCGTGATCGCGATGATCTCGGCCGACAGGATGAAATCGGTGCGCACCGCGCCCTTGATCTTCTGCCGCTCGCGAGCGACGAGGTCGACGCCGGGGTCGGCGACGGCCTGGCTCAGCGCGGCGCGGTGCGCGGCGTCCTCGTCGCGGCTGTGCAGGAAGCGGTGCGCGAGCTTCTCGGCGCCCTCGTAGCAGAGGAACAGGCCGCCGGCCATCAGCAGCGGCGTCACCGCCCACGGCGCGATCGCGCTGATCGCCAGCGCCGCGGGCACGAGGATCGCCTTGTTGACGAACGAGCCGCGCGCCACCGCCCACACCACGGGCAGTTCGCGATCGGCGCGCACGCCGGCGACCTGCTGCGCATTGAGCGCGAGGTCGTCGCCGAGCACGCCGGCCGTCTTCTTGGCGGCGACCTTGGTGAGCACCGACACGTCGTCGAGGATCGACGCGATGTCGTCGAGCAGGGCGAGCAGGCTGGCTCCGGCCATCGGCGTGTGTCCTCGTGTCGTCGTCGGGCGGGAGGGGTGCTGCGGCGACGATCACTCGTCGACGAAGCCCCCCTTCCAGAAGCTCCACGCCGTGCCGTCGTAGAGATAGAAGCGGCCGTCGGCGCAGCCTTCCTTGCCGGGAAAGCAGTCGCGATACGCCTTCGGCACGAGGCGCGCGAGCTGCTCGTCGTCGAGCGCGTCGAACTGTTCGGGCGTGATCGGCCGGCCGGCCCGCAGCTTCGGTCGTTCGTCGTCGTGCATGGCACCCGCGACTGTAGCCAACTCCCCGCCACGGCAAGCCGCATGCCGCGGCGGGGCTGCCGCGGCAAGAGAAGAAGGCGGCGCGCTGAAGCGGCTCAGAGCTTGGGTATGCGCAGCGTCTTGCTGATCATCAGCGAGCCCGACAGCGCATAGAGCAGCACCAGCGGATGCAGCAGCCAGGGCCCGAGCTGCCAGGCGCCGCCGGGGATGGCGTCGCCGAGACGGCCGGCCCCCGCGGCCCAGGCGATCACGGCGGTGAGTGCGACGCTGGTCGGGATCGGCGTGCCTTCGAAGTAGTGCACCTTGTCCTGGCCGGCCGACAGTGACTCGGCCGTCACGTTGTAGCGCGCCAGCCGGCTGACGCCGCAGCAGACGAAGTAGACGAGCACGACGGCGTCCCAGCCGCCGTCGAGGCCGGCGGCCCAGGCGAGCGCGGCCGGCGCGACGCCGAACGAGACGATGTCGGCCAGCGAGTCGAGCTCGCGGCCGAGCGGCGAGTGCTCATGGCGCATCCGCGCGATGCGCCCGTCGAGCACGTCGAAGACGAGCGCGGCCGGCGCCATCGCGACCGCGAGCCACAGGTACATGAGCGAGCCGTCGGCTGCGTAGCGCAGCGCGAGCAGCACGGCGGCCATGCCGCAAGCGGCGTTGGCAAGAGTGAAGAAGTCGGCGACGCGAAAGTCGCGGATCATCGAGAAGTGGCGCGGTCGCTCGGTCATGACATCGAGCCTCGTGGCAGCGGGCGTGCCGGCCGATTGTGGGTCCGGTTCAGCCGTGCAGCCACAGCGTCACGGCGTGGATCGCCAGGCCGATCAGGCCGCCGACGAGCGTGCCGTTGATACGCACGTACTGCAGGTCGGGGCCGATGTTGCGCTCGATCTCGCACGTCAGCTCCTCGGTGTTCCAGGCGTCGACGCGCTCGACGATGTAGCGGCGGATGTCGTCGCGGTAGCGCTCGATCCAGCGCGGCGCGGCCTCGACGAGCTGGGCGTCGATCCACTGCTGCATCGCCGTGTCGTCGCGCAGCCGCGCGCCGAGCGTCGCCGCCGCCTCGCCGACGCGCGCGCGCAGCGACGAGTCGTCGCCGCGCTCGAGGTCGTCGCGCAGCCAGGCCAGCACGTCGGTCCACACGCCGTGCAGGTAGTCGGCCAGCTGCGGCTGCGCCAGCACGTCGCGCTTGAGCGCCTCGGTGCGCGCCTGCAGCGCCGCGTCGCTCTTCAGGCGCTCGACGAACTCGGCGACCCTGGCGTCGAAGCGCTGGCGCAGCGGGTGCTCGGCATCGGCGCCCATCTCGGCGACGATGCGTCCGACGGCGGCGACGATCTTGCGCGCCGCGTAGGCGCCCGCCACGGCGTCGAGGCCCACGTAGCGCAGCACGTTGACCTCGGCGGCGATCAGCTGGGCGATCTGCTCGCGCAGTGCGTCGTCGTCGAGGTGCCGCCCGACCTGCTGCAGCACGGCGTCGAGCAGCGCCTGATGGCGGCGCCCGGCCGTCAGCACGTCGAGCAGGCCGCCGGCCAGCGGGGCGAGGTCGATGCGCTGCAGCGCGGCCAGCGATGCGCTGCCGACGAAGCGGCGCACGCGTTCGTCGTCGAGCGTCGAGAGGCCGTAGCGTGCCGCCGCCGCCAGGTGGTGCGCGACGCGCTGGGCGTGCGCCGGCTCGGCCAGCCAGTCGGCCAGGCGCGCCGCCGGCTGCGCCTCGCGCAGCTTGGCGAGCACCTGCTCGGTCGACAGGAAGTGGCTGCACAGGAAGTCGGCGAGGTTGGCGCCGATGCGCGACTTGTTGGCCGGGATCACCGCCGTGTGCGGGATCGGCAGGCCGAGCGGCCGGCGGAACAGCGCGACGACGGCGAACCAGTCGGCGATCGCGCCGACCATCGCCGCCTCGCCGAAGGCCGCGACCCAGGCCCACGCCGGATGGCGCGACTGCAGCCAGGTCGCCAGCGCATAAAGCGCGGCGCACAGCAGCAGCAGCGCCAGCGCGAGCCGGCGCATCTGCGCCAGGTCGCGGCGGCGCCGGGGAGCCGGGGCCGACTCCGGCGTCGTCACGACGCCTTGCCGAGGGGCTGCAGTTGCAGCGTCGTGCCGACGCGCTCGTCGGCGCCGGGCGCGCGACGCTGCGCATCGCCGCCCGGCGCGGGCGCGCGCGCCGTCGTCGTCGCGCCTTCGGCGTCGGCGGGCGCTGCGGCGGCGGCCTGGGCGGAGCCCGGCTCGACGCGCTGCGGCGCGCCGGCCTCGACGCGCTCGCCCGGCACGGCGCCAGGGCCGACGAGCAGCTCGCGCACGGCGCGTGCGCGCTGCTCGCCCAGCGCTGCCAGCGCGCCGGCGTCGAGCGGCGCGGCGGCGATGGTGCGTTCGTACATCTCTTCGTAGACCTGCGCGCGCGCCTCGCGCGCCGCACTGCGTCCGCCGCCGGTGGCCGCCGGGCCGGATGCCGGCGGCGCGGCCGGTGCAGCCGCGGCGGCGTCGGCGCGCTCGAGCATCTTGCGCGCCGCCTCCTCGCCGGCGTACTGGCCGTACAAACGCGCCAGCTCGCGCTGCGTGCTGCGGCTGCCGTAGGCCAGCGGTGGCAACTCGTCGCCCTCGGGCGGGGGCTGCTCGCCGAGCGCCTTCGCAAGCTCGACGCGCACGCGCCGCTCGCGCAGCGCGCGGCCGTCGGCCCGCTCGTCGTAGGGCGCGGGCACGACGATCTTGAGCTGCGGCCGCCTGTTGATCGCGCTGGCCACGGCCTGCAGCCGCTCGCGCACCTCGGGGCGGATCGCCGCGCTGCCCGGCTCGAAGTCGATCTGCGCGACGGCGGCGTCGTTGCCGCCGCCGAGCAGCCGGCCGATGGCGCGGAACGGCGCCGTCACGATGCGCTTGATGACGTTGAAGACGGCCTGCACGACGAGCGAACCGATGTCGAACTTTGGATCGCCGACGTCGCCGCGCACCGGCACGGCGAGGTCGATGCGGCCCTCTTCGTCGGTCAGCAGCGCGATGGCCAGGTCGAGCGGCAGGTCGAACGCGCTCTTCGACTCGACGCGCTCGCCGAGCTTGAAGTCGGCGAGCCGGATCTTGTTGTCGCCGGCGAGCTGGCCGTCGGCGATCTTGTATTCGAGGTCGAGCCACAGCTTGCCGTCGGCGATGCGCCGCCCGGCGAACGTGACGGCATAGGGAGAGAACGGCGGCATCTCGACGTTGGTGAAGACGACTTTCAGGTCGAGGAAGCGCTTGGGGTCGAAGGGCTGCAGGCTGCCCTCGACGCGCGCCGAGCCGAACGGCTCGATCTCGCCGGCGGCCTGCACCTGCGAGCGCCGGTCGGGGTCGCTCGCAATGTCGACGACGCTGCCGCGGAAGTTGACGACGCGCGTCGAGAACGGCAGTGCGAGGCTCAGGTCGGCGAAGTCGACGACGCCGCGTTGCATGACGACGCGGCCGACGCGCGTGCGCAGCGAAGGTGCGCCGTCGGCGCCGCCCTTCGCGTCGGCGGCCGGCGCGGCGGGTGTCGCCGGCCGCGCGTCGCCGGCGGCGGGCCGGATCACGCGCGCGAGATTGACCTCGCGGTTCTCGAAGATGACGATCTTGGCGCCCGGCTCGTCGACATCGATCTGGCGGATCGCGAGCCGCGAGCGCCCACCGTCGTAGTTGATGCCGGCGGCCTTGAGCGACTTCCACGACACGAAGCGCTCGCGCGTCTCGGCCTCGTTGACGAGCAGGTTGGCGACGCCGGCATCGCCGCTGGCGCGCACGACGGGCGGCTTGTCGGCGGGCATCGCGACGCTGAGCTTGGCGTTGGCCGACAGCTCGCCCGACTCGAGCGCGAGCAGCGTGTGCTTGGCCAGCAGCGGCTGCAGCGGCGCGAGCGCGAGTGCGTCGACGCGCAGCTCGGCCTGCGTGTCGGCGCCGAGATTCTTGACCGTGGCCTTGGCGTCGAGCGTGCCCTTGTCGCCGACGCGCAGCTTGGCCACGAGCTGCAGCGGCTGCTTGCCGCTGGAGTCGACCTGCTGCGCTGTCGCCTCGACGATCTCGCCGCGCACGGCCAGCGCCGGCTGCAGGCCGCGGTCGGCGAACGAGAACGGCCAGCCGGCGAGCTGTACGCGATCGATGGCGGCGCGCCAGGGTGCACCGCTGTCGGCCTGCGCTCGCGAATCGACGGCCGCGGCAGCGCGCGCCGGCGCGAACAGCTTCTGCAGCGCGAGCGAGCCGTCGGCGCCGCGCTCGACATCGAGCCGCTCGCCGTGCGCCTCGACGCGCTGCACCGTGATGCGGCGCGCGGCCACGTCGACGCTGCCGCCGTGCACGGCGAGCGACTTCAGCGCCACCGGCCGCTGCGCCGTGCCGGCCGCGCCGAGGCCGATGCCGTCGAGCGTGACGGCGATGTCGCTGGCGCGCACCGCCGTCTGCGCGCCACCGGTCTCGACGGCGATGCGCGCACTCGCGCCGAGCGCCGCCACGTCGACCGCCAGCGGCGCCTGGCGGCTGCGGTCGGTGGCGTGCAGCGCGACCTGCTCGATGCGCAGCGCGTCGAGCGCGATGCGCCACGGGGCGGCGGTGGGGGCCGAGGCGGCGGAAGCCGCGGGCGCGGAGGCTGCGGCCGAGGCCGCAGGCGCGGCTGGCGCAGCGCGGCGCCGTTCGGCCGACGGCGCCGCACTGGCGCGCGCCGCCGCGCTGCGCGGCGTGAGCGCCGCCTGCCAGTCGACGCCGCCGTCGGCGTCGACGTGCGCCGCGACGCGGCCGTCGCGCAGCACGAGTGCGGCGAACGCCACTTCGCGTTTGGCGAGATCGACGCGGCCGCCGCCGGCCTCGATCGTCGCCAGCTCGGCGAGCGGCGCATCGGCGCCGTCGCGCGCCAGCGCCAGCTGGTCGATGCGCAGGCGCGCATCGGCCAGCGCGAGCTGCGTCGCACCGCCGGCGCGCGACACCTCGTAGCGCGTCGATGCCGCCAGCGTGCCCTGCGGCTCGCGCAGGCTGAAGTGCTCGTGCACGAAGGGCCACAGTGTCGCCGCCTTCAGGCCGTCGATGCGCAGCGTGCCGACCGAATGCAGCGGCTGCACCGACAGCGTGCCCTGCCAGCCGAGCGTGCCGCCGGCCGGCAGGCGGGCCTCGACTTCGTAGCGACCTTCGCGATCGGGCAGCGTCGCCACGTCGGCGAGGTCGATCTCGAGGTCGGTCAGAGAGGCTTGCGCCGGCGCCGGCCCGCTGGCGTCGGCCAGGCGGAATTGGCCGCGCACCGCCGCGTTGCGCACGACGACGCGCGGCAGCGCATGGGCGGGCCCGGGGTCGGGCGGGGCGTCGCTGCCGATCGTCGCCCAGTTGACGGTGCCGTCCTTGGCGATGTCGACGTCGATCGTGAGCGCATCGACGCGAATCGCGTCGAAGGTCCACGCGCGGCGAAACAGGCTCGCCCAGGGCTCGAAGTCGACGAACAGCGATCCGGCGTGCGCCAGCGGCTGGCCCGCGGTGGTGGCCAGCCGCAGCTCGCGCGCGTCCACCTTGAACAGGAACGGATCGAATTTCAGCTCGCCGACGCTGGCCTGCATCTTCTGCCCGGCGGCGATGTCGGGCAGCCGGCTCTTGACGATGCGCGGCACGACGAAGAACCCGACCAGCGCATACACGACGACGAGCGCGAGCACGACGAGCGCGGCCCGACGCCAGCGGGTCGCGGTCAGGGCGGAGAGGCGGATGGCGGCCATGGCAGCGTGCGGCGGTGACGAAACTGCCCGCGCATCATGACACCACCGCGAGCGGCGCGGCGCCTGCTGCCCGCGGGTATGCCGGTTGCCGCAGCTTGCGACCTGCGCAACGACACCGGAGAGCCGCATCATGCCCAACGCCAACCGGCCCTCGGGCCCCGGCAAGCCCGAGAAGGAACAGCGCGCCGCCGCCGACACGCGCGAGCAGCTCGACGAAGTCGAACTCGGGGGCGCCGCCGAAGCCGACGGCGAGGCCGCCCGCGACCCGACGCTCAGCGCGCGCACCGCCGAGCGCGACGCCCACGTCGGCAGCAAGGGCCGCCCGGGCGGCCGGGTGCCGAAGCGGTAGCCGGGCGTCGGGCGGCTCGGCGCTCGCTCAGCGCGCGCGCCGCCACCAGTCGGCGTCGCCGAGCTGCTGCTGCAGCCAGCCGATGAAGACCTGCACCTTGGCCGGCACCAGCTTGGGCGACGGATAGACGGCGTGCATCTCCTGCGCCGGCAGCGCGTGGCGCTCCAGCACCGGCACGACGCTGCCTTCGGCGAGCGAGGCGCGCGCCACGTAGCCCGGCAGCACGGCCAGCCCCATGCCGGCGCGGCAGGCGGCGAGCACGGCCGACAGGTTGTTGGAGCGCAGCGGCCCCTTGACGGCGACGGTCGTCGTCGTGCCATCGGGGTTGCCGAAGCTCCAGCGGTCGTCGCCTTGCACGCTGCTGTAGACGAGGCAGGCGTGTTCGGCCAGCTCGTGCGGCGCGGCCGGCGTGCCGTGCGCCTGCAGGTAGCCGGGCGCGGCGACGAGCACCCAGGGGTTGAGGCCGAGGT
This sequence comes from Burkholderiaceae bacterium, assembly GCA_048500255.1. Lineage (GTDB taxonomy): Bacteria > Pseudomonadota > Gammaproteobacteria > Burkholderiales > Burkholderiaceae_C > JAMHWF01. Next base: position 472,716 of record JASNYH010000003.1, read on the forward strand.
GGCGCGCGCCGAGCGTCGAATCGGCGAGCCGCCCCATGCGCACCGCGACGTCGATGCCCTGCTCGACGAGGTTGACGTAGCGGTCGTCGAAGCTGAGGTCGACCGTGATCGCCGAGTGCGCGCGCATGAACTCGAGCACCAGCGGCGTCAGCACGCGGCGGCCGAAGGCGACGGAGCTGCCGATGCGCAGCGCGCCGCCGATGTCGCGCTGGCGCAGCGTCGCCAGGCTGTCGGCCTCCTCGAGCTCGCGCGCGATCGTCCTGCATTTCTCGTAGTAGAGCGCGCCGACTTCGGTCGGCGTGACGCCGCGCGTCGAGCGGTGCAGCAGCCGCGCGCCCAGCCGCTCCTCGAGCGAGGCGACGTGCTTGGTGGCGGTCGGCTGCGTGATGCCGAGGTCGGCCGCGGCCTTGCTGAAGCTGCCGGTCTCGACGACGCGCGCGAACAGGAGGATGCCGGTGATGCGGTCCATGGCCCCGCGATGGTAGGGCCGGCGCGGCGGCCATTCCTGCACGGAATGGCAGTTATGTCCTGACTGGGATTCACGCGTCGGCACCCGCCCGCGACGATGCGCCCCATCGACACCCACGACGCGGAGGCGAACGATGGCGCGCATGAAGGCCGCGATGGCGGCAGTGCTGGTGCTGGAGAAGGAAGGCGTGACGCAGGCCTTCGGCGTGCCCGGCGCCGCGATCAACCCGCTCTATGCCGCGCTGCGCGAGCGCGCATCGATCGCTCACGTGCTGGCGCGCCACGTCGAGGGCGCCTCGCACATGGCCGAGGGCTACACGCGCGCCCGGGCCGGCAACATCGGCGTGTGCATCGGCACCTCGGGGCCGGCGGGCACCGACATGATCACGGGCCTTTATTCGGCGATCGCCGATTCGATCCCGATCCTCTGCATCACGGGCCAGGCGCCGCGCGCGCGGCTGCACAAGGAGGACTTCCAGGCCGTCGACATCACGTCGATCGCGCGGCCCGTCACCAAGTGGGCGACGACGGTGCTCGAGCCGGCGCAGGTGCCGCGCGCCTTCCAGCAGGCCTTCCACCTGATGCGCTCGGGCCGACCGGGCCCTGTGCTGATCGACCTGCCGATCGACGTGCAGATGGCCGAGATCGAGTTCGACATCGAGACCTACGAGCCGCTGCCCGTCTACAAGCCCGCGGCGACGCGCGCCCAGGTCGAGCGCGCGATCGAGATGCTTCAGGCCAGCGAGCGCCCCGTCGTCGTTGCCGGCGGCGGTGTCATCAATGCCGACGCGAGCGAGTTGCTCGTCGAGTTCGCCGAGCTGACGAACACGCCCGTCATCCCCACGCTGATGGGCTGGGGCGCGATCGCCGACGACCACCCGCTGATGGCGGGCATGTGCGGCCTGCAGACCAGCCACCGCTACGGCAACGCCACGATGCTGGCCGCCGACTTCGTGCTGGGCATCGGCAACCGCTGGGCCAACCGCCACACCGGCTCCGTCGACGTCTACACCCGCGGCCGCACCTTCGTGCACGTCGACATCGAGCCGACGCAGATCGGCCGCGTCTTCATGCCCGACTACGGCATCGTCTCCGACGCCAAGGCGGCGCTCGCGCTGTTCGTCGCCGTGGCGCGCGAGATGAAGGTCGCCGGCCGGCTGAAGGACCGCGCCGCCTGGGTCGCCGCCTGCCGCGAGCGCAAGCGCACGCTGCTGCGCAAGACGCACTTCGACGACGTGCCGATGAAGCCGCAGCGCGTCTACCAGTGCATGAACGAGGTGTTCGACCGCGACACGACCTACGTCAGCACGATCGGCCTCTCGCAGATCGCCGGCGCCCAGTTCCTGCACGTCTACCACCCGCGGCGCTGGATCAACTGCGGCCAGGCCGGCCCGCTGGGCTGGACCATCCCGGCCGCACTCGGCGTGCGCGCCGCCGACCCGGCGCGCCGCATCGTGGCGCTGTCGGGCGACTACGACTTCCAGTTCCTGATCGAGGAGCTGGCCGCGGGCGCGCAGTTCAAGCTGCCGTGGCTGCACATCGTCGTCAACAACTCCTACCTCGGGCTGATCCGCCAGGCGCAGCGCGGCTTCTCGATGGACTACTGCGTGCAGCTCGGCTTCGACAACATCAACGCGCCCGAGGTCAAGGGCTACGGCGTCGACCACGTCGCCGTCGTCGAGGGGCTGGGCTGCAAGGCGATCCGCGTGCACCGCGCGGCCGAGTTCCTGCCCGCGGTGCGCCAGGCCGAGCGCTGGATGGCCGAGCACCGCGTGCCCGTCGTCATCGAGGTGATGCTCGAGCGCGTGACCAACATCGCGATGGGCACCGAGATCGACAATGTGACGGAGTTCGAGCCGCTGGCGATCACGGCCGAAGACGCGCCGACGGCCGTCGGCCTCTTAGACTGACGGCACCGACCCGTCGACCGCAGGAGTTCCGCCGTGCCGCGCTTCGCCGCCAACCTCACGATGCTGTTCAACGAGGTGCCGTTCCTCGAGCGCTTCGAGCGCGCCGCGAAGGCCGGCTTCGAGGCCGTCGAGTTCCTCTTCCCCTACGCCTGGCCCGCGGCCGAGATCCGCTCCCGGCTCGAGGCGAACGGCTTGGCGCTCGTGCTGCACAACCTGCCCGCCGGCGATTGGGACGCCGGCGAGCGCGGCATCGCCTGCCTGCCCGAGCGCGTCGCCGAATTCCGCAGCGGCGTCGGCCGCGCGATCGAGGTCGCCAGCGCGCTGGGCGTCAAGCAGCTCAACTGCCTGGCCGGCAAGGCGACGCCCGGCGTTGCCGACGCGACGCTGCGCGCCACCTTCGTCGCCAACCTGCGCCATGCGGCGCAGGCCTGCGGCGACGCCGGCATCCGCCTGCTCGTCGAGCCGATCAACACCTGGGACATCCCGGGCTTCTGGCTCAACCGCAGTGCGCAGGCGATGGCGCTGATCGACGAGGTGGGCTCCGACAACCTGTTCCTGCAGTACGACGTCTATCACATGCAGCGCATGGAGGGCGAGCTCGCCGCGACGATCGAGCGCCTGCTGCCGCGCATCGCGCACATCCAGATCGCCGACAACCCCGGTCGCCACGAGCCCGGCACCGGCGAGATCGACTACGGCTTCCTGTTCGCGCACCTCGACCGCATCGGCTATGGCGGCTGGATCGGCTGTGAGTACAAGCCGGCCGCCGGCACCGAGGCGGGGCTGGGCTGGCTGGACCGCGCGCGCGCGCGCTGACGGAATCGCCGACTCTCCCCGCTCGGGGGCCGGGAGCGCCGTTTGCTCGGCGAGGGCGTCGCGTGAGCGGTCAGTTGGCTTGCGTTCGCCGCCCGCTGCGCACGCAGTCGTGTCAGAGTGAAAAGCACGCAGCCGGGGGGTGGCCCGGCGCGCCCGACCGCACACCATAGTCGTCGTGGCGCTCCCGTTGGCGGGTCGCCGTCGTCCGGGAGGTGCAGCATGGAATTCGTCGGCTGGCGCAACGTCCTCTACTACCTCGCCATGGCCGCGGCGCTGGCGATGCTGTTCGGCGGCTGCGCGAGCCGCGCCCCCGATGCGCCGCCGGCGGCGGCAGCGGCAGCGCAGCAGAGCGGGGCGGTGACGGCGGCGGCCGCGGCAACGACGACGGCGTCGACATCGTCGTCGCCGGTCGACCGCGCGCCCAATGCGACGGTGCGCTCCGTCACCTATCGCGAAGCAGCGCCCAACGTCGCGCCCGTGCCCGCCGGCGTCGCGCTCGAATCGGCGCCGACGGCGAGGACGAGCGCGGCTGCCGGTGCGGCGACGACAGCCGCGACGGGCAAGCCCGCCACGACGACGCGCGCATCGGCGGGCTCGTCGAAGAAGACGACGACGGCAGCGTCGAAGCGCGGCGCCAAGCCGGTCGCGACCACCGCGTCGCGCGCGCGCTCGACGACGACGAAGCAAGCGCCGACCGCCGCAGCGCCGAGCCGCGCGCCGGCCGCCGGCGGCTGGCGCTACACCTATGCCGTCGAGCTCGACGCCGGCGGCATGCGCAACTTCGGCTACGCGCAGGACCAGGGGCTGGCCGTGCTCGACCGCGTGCTCGTCGAGGGTGATCGCCTCGTCGTGCCGGTGCGGCGCTGAGCGCGCCGCCGCCAGGCGGCCGGCGTGCCGGAATATCGGATCGCCGGCGCAGGCGCGGCCGATGCGGCTTGGACCTGCAGGCGCGCGTCGTCGGCGAGCCGGCCCGTCGTCCGCCGCTAACGCAGCCGCCGATCCAGCGCCGCACGCGCGCGCGCGGCGACGCGCGCGCGCAGCCACGGCGTCCAGCCGAGCGCCCAGCCGAGCGGGCCGAGCGCCTGGCGCGACCAGCGCCAGAAGTCGAAGACGTCGCGGTGCGCCTTGATCGAACCATGCGCGTCGAAGGCGAACTCGGCGTCGATCACGTTGTGCACCGCGCGGCCGGACGCGCCGTAGCGGTAGCGCGCCTGCCAGCGCGCGCGACCGCGGCTCTGGTCGGCCTGGATGGCATCGACGTCGAGCTGCCAGACGTCGCGCCCGCGCGCCTGCACCGCCTCGCACAGCATGGCCCACATCGCGCCGATCTCGTCGCGGCCGTGCAGGTCGAACAGCGGGTCGCGAAAGCGCGCGTCGGGCGCGTAGGCGGCCGTCATCGCACGCGCGTCGAGCTCGCGGAATGCGTTGTAGAACGCGGCGATGCGCTGCTCGTAAGGATCGAGTTGACCGCTCACGCCGTCGCCGCAGACATCGCCGGTGTGCTCGCTGCGGACGGCACCGGCGCTGCCGCCGGGCGAGGCAGCTGCAGCAACTGCGCGACCGTCGCCACGGCGATCAGTTCGGGCTCCTTGCCGACGAGACCCGGCACGCCGATCGGGCACGCCAGGCGCGAGCTGCGCTCGCGCGGGATGCCCCAGTCGTCGAAGCGCTGCATGAAGCGCGCGCGCTTGGTCGCCGAGCCGATCGTGCCGAGCCAGGCGAAGTCGTTGCGGCGCAGCACGGCCTCGCAGATGCGCAGGTCGAGCTCGTGGCTGTGCGTCATCACGAGGTGGCACGCGCCCGGCTGCGCGGCGCCCACTTCGCGCACCACGTCGTCGGCCGGCACGACGCGGATGTGCTCGGGCCAGGCCGCGCCGTCGACGAGCGAGAACGGGAACATCTCTTCGCGCTGGTCGATCCAGTCGACGACGACGCCGTCGAGCGTCATGAGCAGACGCGCGATCGCCGTGCCGACGTGGCCGGCGCCGTACATCTGCAGCCGCAGCAGCGGCGCCGGTTCGGGCCAGGCGGCGATTTGCGTGGCATCGAGCCGCATGTAGCCCAGCGTCACCGCGCCGTCGGCGGCCTGACCGAAGGCGGTGCCGAGCGGATAGTGGATCTGGTGCGGCGCGACGCCGCCCGACAGCATGGCCTGCGCCTCGCGGATCGCCTCTCGCTCGAGCGGGCCGCCGCCGATCGAGCCCGCGCTCTGGGCGCGCGACACCAGCATGCGAGCGCCGCGCGACCGCGGCGCCGAGCCGCGCACCTCGAGCACCACGACGACGACGGCGGGACGCTCCTCCTCGAGCCAGGCGAGGGCGGTGCGGCGCACGTGTCGATTCATGAGCGCGCAGTGTAGGGCGGAACGCCGTGCGCGGGAACGATGGTTGCTCCGGATCGCGGCTGGTCGCGGCCGTCGTTTGCGCGGCCGCTACGATGCCGGCCATGGCCCCCCGACTCGAACTCGAAGGCATCGTCAAGGCCTATCCCGGCGTGCGCGCCAACGACGGCATCTCCCTGCGCGTCGCGCCGGGGCAGATCCACGCCGTGCTCGGCGAGAACGGCGCCGGCAAGTCGACGCTGATGAAGATCGTCTACGGCGCCGTGCGGCCCGATGCCGGCACGATGCGCTGGAACGGCGAGACGGTCGCGGTCGCGAGCCCGGCGCAGGCGCGCGCGCTCGGCATCAGCATGGTCTACCAGCACTTCTCGCTGTTCGACACGCTGACGGCGGCCGAGAACGTGTGGCTCGGGCTCGGACGCGAGCGCACGCTGGCCGAGGTGACGGCGCGCATCCGCGAGGTGGCAGCGGCCTACGGCGTCGACGTCGATCCGCTGCGGCCGGTGCACACGCTGTCGGTCGGCGAGCGCCAGCGCGTCGAGATCGTGCGCGCGCTGCTCGCCGAGCCCCGGCTGCTGATCCTCGACGAGCCGACCTCGGTGCTGACGCCGCAGGCCGTCGACAAGCTGTTCGCGACGCTGCGCCGCCTTGCCGACGACGGCTGCTCCATCCTCTACATCAGCCACAAGCTCGACGAGATCCGCACGCTGTGCCACCACTGCACCGTGCTGCGCGCCGGTCGCGTGACGGGCGAGGTCGACCCGACGCGCGAGACGCACGCCAGCCTGGCGCGGCTGATGATCGGCAGCGAGCCGCCGCCGCTGCGCCACGGGAGCGCGCCCCCCGGCGACGTCGTGCTCGCGCTGCGCGGCCTCGAGCTCGCGCCGGCCACGCCGTTCGGGACGCCGCTGCGCGACGTCGCGCTCGACGTGCGCGCCGGCGAGATCGTCGGCGTGGCCGGCGTGTCGGGCAACGGCCAGCAGGAACTGATCGCCGCGCTGTCGGGCGAGGACGCGCGCGCGCCGGCCGGCTCGATCGTGCTCGCCGGCCGCGACGTCGCGGCGCTCGGCCCGCGCGCGCGGCGCGCGCTCGGCCTGCACTGCATCCCCGAGGAGCGGCTCGGCCGCGGCGCCGTGCCGTCGCTCTCGCTGGCCGACAACACGCTGCTCACGCGCGACGCCCAATCGGTGACGCGCGGCGGCTGGCGCCGCCGCGGCGCGGCTCGCGCGCTGGCGCGCCGGCTGATCGAACGCTTCGACGTGCGCGCCGACGGGCCCGACGCACCGGCGCGGTCGCTCTCGGGCGGCAACCTGCAGAAGTTCATCGTCGGGCGCGAGATCGACGCGCAGCCGCGCGCCCTCGTCGTGTCGCAGCCGACGTGGGGCGTCGACGTCGGCGCGGCGGCGCGCATCCGCAGCGAGCTGCTCGCGCTGCGCGACGCGGGCTGCGCGCTCGTCGTCGTCAGCGAGGAGCTCGACGAGCTGTTCGAGATCGCCGACCGCATCGTCGTGATGGCGCAGGGCCGGCTCAGCCCGAGTCTGGCGCCGGCCGACGCGACGGTCGAGACGATCGGCGCGTGGATGTCGGGGCTGTGGGGCGCGACGGAGACGCCGGTAAGCGGCTCGACGCGGGCCGAGCGCCGGGCCGCCCCAAGCCGGCCCGCGATCCCCGCGGGGGATCGGCCGACGTATCCGTCGGGCGAGGGGTCGTCATGATCATGCTTGAGGCCAGGCCGGCGCCGTCGCGCGCGATGTCGCTGGCCAGCCCGGCGATCGCGCTGGCCGTCACGGTGGCGATCGGCGTCGCCCTCTTCGCGCTGCTCGGCAAGGACCCGCTGCGCGGGCTGCAGATGTTCTTCGTCGAGCCCGTCAAGGATTTGCGCGCGCTGTCGGAGCTGAGCATCAAGGCGACGCCGCTGGTGCTGATCGCGCTCGGCCTGGCGGTGTGCTTTCGCGCCAATGTGTGGAACATCGGCGCCGAGGGGCAGTACATCGTCGGCGCGCTGGCCGCCGGCTGGGTCGCGATGCAGGCCGGGCCCGGCACGTCGCGCGCCATCGTCGTCGTCGTCGCGCTGGCCGGCGCGGCCGGCGGCATGGCCTGGGCGGCGATCGTCGCCGTGTTGCGCGACCGTGCAAACGCGAGCGAGATCCTGGTCAGCCTGATGCTCGTCTATGTCGCCGAACTGCTGCTCGCCTGGCTCGTCTACGGGCCGTGGAAGGATCCGCAGGGCTACAACTTCCCGCAGACGATCACGTTCCTGCCGGCGACGCGGCTGCCGCGGCTGGCCGACGGCTTGCGCGCCCACGTCGGCGTGGTCGTCGCGCTCGTCGCCGTCGTCGCCTGCTGGGCCTTCCTGTTCCGCTCGCTGCGCGGCTTTCGGCTGCAGGTCGGCGGGCTGGCGCCGCTGGCGGCGCGCTATGCCGGCTACTCGTCGCGCGGTGCGCTGTGGACGGCGCTGCTGCTGTCGGGCGGCATGGCGGGGCTGGCTGGCGCGCTCGAGACGGCCGGGCCGCTCGGCCAGCTCACGCCCTACGTGCCGGCCGGCTACGGCTTCGCGGCCATCATCGTCGCCTTCGTCGGCCGGCTGCACCCGGCGGGCATCGTGTTCGCCGGCGTGCTGATGAGCATGTTCTACATCGGCGGCGAGCTGGCGCAGTCGCGCCTCGGCCTGCCCAAGTCGCTGACCGGCGTGTTCCAGGGTCTGCTGCTGTTCGCGCTGCTGGCCTGCGACACGCTGATCCACCATCGAGTGCGGCGCGTCGCCGCACGGCACCGGAGCGCTTGACTTGGATGCCTTCGCGCTCCTTGTCGCCGCCACGCTCAACGCGGGCACCGTGATCGCGATCGCGGCGCTGGGCCTGCTGGTCAGCGAGCGCGCGGGCATCGTCAACCTGGGTGCCGAAGGCATGATGCTCGTCGCCGCGCTGGCCGGCTTCGCCGTCGCCGTGCACACGGGCAGCGACGCGCTCGCCTTCGCGGCCGGCGCCGGTGCCGGCGCGCTGCTCGCCGCGGCGTTCGGCGTGCTCGTGATCTGGCTCAACGCCAACCAGTACGCGACTGGCCTCGCCCTGAGCCTGTTCGGCGTCGGCTTCTCGGCGTTCGCCGGCATCGCCTACACGCAGCAGCGGCTGCCCGAGCGCGCCCATCCCGAGCTGCCGGGGCTGGCCGAGCTGCCGTTCGTCGGGCCGGCCCTGTTTCGCCAGCACGCGCTGGTCTATGCCGCGATCGCGCTGGCGCTCGCGCTGGCCTGGTGGCTGTGGCGCTCGCGCGCGGGACTGGTGCTGCGCGCCGTCGGCGAGTCGCCCGAGTCGGCGCATGCGCTCGGCTACCCGGTGCGGCGCATCCGGCTCGCCGCCGTGATGACGGGCGGCGCGCTCTGCGGCGTCGCCGGCGCCTATCTGTCCGTCGTCTACACGCCGCTCTGGGTCGAGGGCATGGTCGCCGGCCGCGGCTGGATCGCGCTGGCGCTGACGACGTTCGCGACGTGGCGGCCGCTGCGCGTGCTGCTCGGCGCCTATCTGTTCGGCGGCGTCACGATGCTGCAGTTCCACCTGCAGGGCCAGGGCGTCGACGTGCCGAGCCAGTGGCTGAGCATGCTGCCCTACCTCGCGACGATCATCGTGCTCGTCGCCATCTCGCGCAACGCCGCCTGGGTGCGCGCCAACATGCCGGCGTCGCTCGGCAAGCCGTTTCACGCGGACGGCTGAGCCGCGCGCCGCTATCTCGATTCGAGATACCCCGGCGGCGCAATATTGAATTTCTCAGGGGGCAGGGCGCCTCGCTATCGTCGCGCTCGCCGGCCGGCGCGGCGTCCGCTGCGCGCGTGTCGCCATTACCCCCGAGGAGACTAGCGATGAAGAACCGCTCCCTGCGCCTGCTGTGTGCCGTCGTTCCGCTGGCCGTCGCGCTGCCGGCTGCGGCGCAAGTGTCCAAGCTCGGCAAGTCGGAGGGCAGCGTCGACATCGTCGCGTGGCCCGGCTACATCGAGCGCGGCGCGACCGACAAGAACTTCGACTGGGTGACCGACTTCGAGAAGAAGTCGGGCTGCAAGGTCAACGTCAAGACGGCCGGCACGTCCGACGAGATGGTCGCGCTGATGAACGAGGGCGGCTTCGACCTCGTCACGGCGTCGGGCGACGCCAGCCTGCGCCTGATCGCCGGCAAGCGCGTGCAGCCGATCAACACGGCGCTGGTGCCGAGCTTCAAGACGATCGACGCGCGGCTGCAGAAGGCGCCGTGGCACTACGTGGGCAACAAGCACTACGGCGTGCCGTACCAGTGGGGCTGGAACGTGTTGATGTACAACACCAACGTCTTCAAGGGCCAGCCGCCCAACTCGTGGAAGGTCGTCTTCGAGGAGCAGACGCTGCCCGACGGCAAGAGCAACAAGGGCCGCGTGCAGGCCTTCGACGGCCCGATCTACATCGCCGACGCGGCGCTGTACCTGATGAAGACCAAGCCCGAGCTCGGCATCAAGGATCCGTACGAGCTCAACGAGGCGCAGTACAAGGCCGCGCTCGAGCTGCTGCGCGGCCAGCGCAAGATCGTCGGCAAGTACTGGCACGACGCCTTCGTGCAGATCGACGACTTCACCAACGAGGGCGTCGTCGCGTCGTCGGCCTGGCAGTTCCAGGCCAACATCCTGAAGTCCAAGAAGCGCCCGATCGCCACTGTCGTGCCGGTCGAGGGTGCCACCGGCTGGGCCGACACGACGATGATGCACACCGAGGCCAAGCACCCGAACTGCGCCTATCAGTGGCTCGAGCACTCGCTCAACAAGAAGCTGCAGGGCGACCTCGCTGCATGGTTCGGCTCGGTGCCCGTCGTGCTCGACGCCTGCAAGGGCAACAAGCTGCTCGGCGACCAGGGCTGCGAGAACCAGGGCCTGGGCTCGTTCGACAAGATCGCGTTCTGGAAGACGCCGACGGCCAAGTGCGCGTCGCAGAAGGACCAGTGCGTGCCCTATCACAAGTGGGTGTCGGACTACATCGCCGTGCTCGGCGGGCGTTGAGGCGCGCCGCAGGGCGCGAGCGGGCACCAGTGCCGCCGCGGCGATGACGGCCGCCGTCACGCTCGAGCGCGTCGGCTGCGTCTACGGCAGCGGCGCGGCGGCGGTGCGCGCCGTCGACGACGTGAGCCTCGAGATCGGCGCGGGCGAGTTCTTCACGCTGCTCGGGCCCTCGGGCTCGGGCAAGACGACGTGCCTGCGCATGATCGGCGGCTTCGTGCTGCCGACCGCCGGGCGCATCCTGATCGGCGGCGAAGACGTGACGCGTCGCCCGCCCTATGCGCGGCCGGTCAACACCGTGTTCCAGGACTACGCGCTGTTCCCCCACATGAACGTGCGCGACAACGTCGCCTATGCGCTGCGCGTGCGCGGCGTGGCGCGCGCCGAGCGCGAGCGCCGCGCCGACGAGCTGCTCGCGCTGGTGCAGCTGGCCGGGGCCGGCGCGCGCCGCCCGGCGCAGCTCTCGGGCGGCCAGCGCCAGCGCGTGGCGCTGGCGCGCGCGCTGATCGGCCAGCCGCAGCTGCTGCTGCTCGACGAGCCGCTCGGCGCGCTCGACCTGAAGCTGCGCGAGCAGATGCAAAGCGAGCTGAAGGCGCTGCAGCGGCGGCTGGGCATCACGTTCCTCTTCATCACGCACGACCAGCACGAGGCGCTGTCGATGAGCGACCGCATCGGCGTGTTCGCCGACGGCCGGCTCGAGCAGGTGGGCACGCCGGCGGCCGTCTACGAGTCGCCGGCGACGCGCTTCGTCGCGCACTTCGTCGGCGCGGCCAACGTGCTCGAAGGCGACGCGGCGCGCGCGCTGACGGGCCACGAATGCGCGATGCTGCGCCCCGAACGCATCGCGCTCGGCCCGCCGGCCGGCGCGCGCGCCGGCGGCACCGTCGCCGACGTGCAGTACTTCGGCGCCTACACGCGGGTGCGCGTCGACGCCGCGGCCGGCAGCGCGCTGCAGGTCGACGTGCCGGCCACCGCCGGCGGGCCGCTGCCGCAACGCGGCGACACGGTGCACCTGCACTGGGACGCGCGCGCAGTGCATGCGCTGGCGACGGGCGGTGTCCGGTCTGCCGGCCGCGAAGCAGCGGCTGCGCACGGCGTGGAGGCGGCGGCATGAACACGGCGCTCGCGCTGCCGTCCCCGCCGCCGAACACGCGGCACCGCATCTCCGACCTGCTCTACACGCGCCGCGGCGTGCTGATCGTCGCGCTGCTCGCGCCGCCGCTGCTGTGGTTCGGCGTGATCTATCTCGGCTCACTCTTCGCGCTGCTCGCCAACGCCTTCTTCGGCCTCGACGACTTCAGCGGCCTCGTGGTGCGCGAGTTCACGCTGAAGAACTTCGTCGAGCTCGCCGAGCCGGCCAACGTCGACATCGTGGTGCGCAGCGTCGCGATGGCCGGCGCCGTCACGCTCGCCTGCATCGTGCTCGGCTGGCCGCTCGCGTACACGATGGCGCGCCACGCGCGCGGCGCGCAGAAGGCGCTGCTCTACGTCGCCGTGATGCTGCCGCTGTGGTCGAGCTACCTGGTGCGCCTCTATGCGTGGAAGCTGCTGCTCGCCCGGGAGGGCGCCGTCTCGTGGGCGGCGCAGCAGCTGCACCTGGGCTGGGTGCTCGACGCGCTGCTGGCGATCCCGCGCCTGGGCGGGCCGTCGCTCAGCTTCTCGACGCTGGGCACCTTCGTCGTCTTCGTCTACCTGTGGCTGCCGTTCATGGTGCTGCCGATGCAGGCGGCGATCGAGCGCATCCCGGCCTCGACGATCGAGGCGTCGGCCGACCTGGGCGCGGCGCCAGGCCAGACGCTGTGGCGCGTCATCCTGCCGCTGGCGCTGCCCGGCATCGCGGCCGGATCGATCTTCACCTTCTCGCTGACGCTGGGCGACTACATCGTGCCGCAGGTGATCGGCGACAGCACGCTCTACATCGGCCAGGTCGTCTACAAGCAGCAGGGCGTGGCCGGCAACATCCCGTTCGCCGCGGCGTTCTCGCTGGTGCCGATCGTCGTCGTCGGGCTGTACCTCGGGTTGGCACGCAAGCTCGGAGCCTTCGATGCGCTCTGACGCGACCGTCGGCGTCTCGGCGTGGGCGCGCGCGGCGGCGTGGGGCGTCATCGCCTTCCTGCACGTCCCGCTGGCGCTGATCGTGCTCTATGCCTTCAGCGCCGAGGACAAGAGCTACCAGTTCCCGCCGCCCGCGCTCACCACGGAGTGGTTCGCCGTCGCCTGGCAGCGCGACGACGTGTGGGCGGCGATCCGGCTCAGCCTCGAGGTGGCGGCGTGGTCGACGGCGATCGCGCTCGTGCTCGGCACGCTGGCCGCGGCGGCGCTGGCGCGCACGTCGTTCTTCGGCCGCGACGCCATCTCGCTGCTGCTGATCCTGCCGATCGCGCTGCCGGGCGTCGTCAGCGGCATCGCGCTGCGCTCGGCGTATCACACGCTCTCGATCCCGTTCTCGTTCTGGACGATCGTGATCGGCCACGCGACGTTCTGCGTCGTCGTCGTGTTCAACAACGCGGTGGCGCGGCTGCGACGGCTCAACCCCAACCTGATCGAGGCGTCGACGGACCTCGGCGCCGACGCGTTCCAGACGCTGCGCTGGGTCGTGCTGCCGCAGCTCGGCTCGGCGCTGCTCGCCGGCGCGCTGCTCGCCTTCGCGCTGAGCTTCGACGAAGTGATCGTCACCACGTTCACCGCTGGCCAGCAGACGACGCTGCCGATCTGGATGCTGCAGGAGCTGATCCGCCCGCGCCAGCGGCCGGTGACCAACGTCGTCGCCGTCGTGATCATCGCGCTGACCTTCCTGCCGATCGTGTTCGCCTACACCCTGACCCGGGCCGACGAGCCCGGCGCCCGTTGAATCTCGAACCGGGAGCTGCCATGACGACCCTGCACACCGACCTGCTGATCGACGGCCAGTTCGCGGCCGGCGAGGGCGACGCCGAGACGATCCTCGATCCGGCCAGCGGCGCGACGCTGGCGACGGTGCGCGAAGCCTCCGTCGAGCAGGTGCACAAGGCGGTGTCGGCCGCGCACCGCGCCTACGACGGCTGGCGCGAGACGACGCCGATGGAGCGCTCGCGCCTGCTGCTGCGCATCGCCGACGCGATCGAGGCGCGCGCCGAAGAGTTCGCGCGCGTCGAGAGCCTGAACTGCGGCAAGCCCTATGCGCGCGCGCTCGCCGACGAGATCCCGGCCATCGCCGACTGCTACCGCTACTTTGCCGGCGCGGCGCGCTGCATGGGCGGCTCGGCGAGCAGCGAGTACCTGGCCGGCCACACCAGCATGATCCGCCGCGACCCGGTGGGCGTCGTCGGCTCGATCGCGCCGTGGAACTACCCGCTGATGATGGCGGCGTGGAAGACGGCGCCGGCGCTCGCCGCCGGCAACACCGTCGTGCTCAAGCCGAGCGAGCAGACGCCGCTGACCTCGCTGCTGCTGGCGCGCGTGGCCGCCGAGATCCTGCCCAAGGGCGTGCTCAACGTCGTGTGCGGGCGCGGGGCCAGCGTCGGCCAGCCGCTGGTCGAGCACCCCAAGGTGGCGATGGTCAGCCTGACGGGCGACGTCGCCACCGGCCGCAAGATCCTGCAGGCCGCGACCGGCACGCTCAAGCGCACGCACCTCGAGCTCGGCGGCAAGGCGCCCGTCATCGTGTTCGACGATGCCGACCTCGGCGCCGTCGTCGACGGCATCCGCACCTTCGGCTACTACAACGCGGGCCAGGACTGCACGGCGGCGTGCCGCCTCTATGCCGGCGCCAAGGTCTACGAGCGCCTCGTCGCCGACCTGTCGTCGGCCGTCAAGTCGCTCAGGATGGGCACGCAGGACGAGCCCGACGTCGAGCTCGGGCCGCTGATCTCGGAGCGCCAGCGCAACCGCGTCGCCGCCTTCGTCGAGCGCGCGCAGATGACGGGGCACATGGAGATCACCACCGGCGGCAAGCTGCGCGGCGGCGCCGGCTTCTTCTACGAGCCCACCGTGATCGCCGGCGCGCGCCAGGAAGACGAGATCGTCAAGCGCGAAGTGTTCGGCCCCGTCGTCAGCGTCACGCGCTTCACCGACATCGAGCAGGCGCTGGCCTGGGCCAATGACAGCGAGTACGGGCTCGCGTCATCGGTGTGGACCCGCGACGTCGGTCGCGCGATGCGCATGGCCAGCCGTCTGCAGTACGGCTGCACCTGGATCAACACGCACTTCATGCTCGTCAACGAGATGCCGCACGGCGGACTCAAGAGCAGCGGCTACGGCAAGGACATGAGCCTGTACGCGCTCGAGGACTACACGGTGGCGCGGCACGTGATGGTGAGGCACTGAAAAGACTGGAAATGGAAAGGGGTCCACATGGGACCCCTTCCGGCCCGCTTGCGCGGGTCGCCTGCTTGACCGTTGCCGGTCTTGTCGGCGATTTCAGTGTGCCCCGAGGCCAGTGCCGGCGATGTCGGCCGAACTCTCGTGTCGTCGTAGGGCTTGCCTGA
This sequence comes from Burkholderiaceae bacterium, assembly GCA_048500255.1. Taxonomy (GTDB): domain Bacteria; phylum Pseudomonadota; class Gammaproteobacteria; order Burkholderiales; family Burkholderiaceae_C; genus JAMHWF01. The sequence continues at coordinate 487,725 of JASNYH010000003.1, forward strand.
TTGGCGCGTCGGCCGAACCGCGGTGCTGTCGAATCGGCCCTCTCGTTGGTGTCAGCGGTCGACTTCCGATGGCGGCCCCGAGGCTGCTTCTTCCTCGGCGAGCAGCCGCATGACCTCTTCGTCGCTCAGGTTGTCGATCTCGTCGGCGATGCGGTGCTGCGCCGCCGCCACCAGCGCATCGACGGCGCTCGCCAGCTCGGCCACGGTGGGGTGGCGAAACAGCAGGGCCACTCCCGCTTCGATGTCGAACGCGCGGCCCACGCGGGCCATCACGCGGGCGCCGGCGAGCGAGTCGCCGCCGAGCGCGAAGAAGCTCGCATCGCGCGGGACGCTGTCGAGCCCGAGCAGCTCGCCGATGATCGCCGCGACGCGGCGCTCCGTATCGCCGACGGCTCCGTTGCAGGCGGCTGCCGCCTGCTCGGCGACCAGCGCGGCCAGGGCGTCGCGCCGCACCTTGCCGGACGCGTTGAGTGGCAGCGCGTCGACGAAGGTGAACGAGGAGGGCACCTTGTACGGTGCGAGACGCGACAACAGGAACTCGCGCAGCTGGGCCGGTTGCGGCGCAGCGCCAGCGGCCGGCACGATGGCGGCGGCCACGTCTTCGCCCAGCGTGGGATGCGGCACGCGAAAGGCCGCCGCCTGCGCCACGCCCGGATGCTCGAGCAGGGTGTCCTCGATCTCGCGCGGCAGCAGCTTCTGGCCGCCGCGGTTGATCAGGTCCTTGACGCGGCCGGTCAGGCACAGATAGCCGTCTTCATCGAACCGGCCGAGATCGCCGGTGCGGAACCACCGGCCCGGCTCCACGCCGGCCACGGGGCCGCGGATCGTGACCTCGCCTTCCTCGCCGCGGGGCACGCTGCGCCCGTCGGCGTCGAGCAGATCGAGCTCGACGCCGAGCGCGAAGCCCACCGTGCCGGGCTTGCGGGCGCCCGGCGGCATCGGATTGCCTGCGATCGGCGTGCGCTCGCTCATGCCGTAGGTCTCGACCACCGGCGCGCCGGTCAGCGCCTCGAGCTTGTGCAGCGTGGCCGGCGGCAACGACGCCGAGGCCGAACGCACGAAGCGGAAGCGGTGATGCGGGGCCTTGCGTCGATACAGCTCGGCATGCGCCAGCAGCCACTGGTGCATCGTGGGCACGCCGCTGAACCACGTGGGCTCGTAGCGCGCGATCGCGTCGAAGAAGGCGTCGGGATCCTGCATCGGCACGCTGAGCATGCGCCCGCCGCTCACCACGGTGGACAGCGTGTTCACGATCAACCCGGCCACATGGAACATCGGGCGCGTGTTCACGCTGCAATCGGCCGGCGACAGCCCGAAGTGCCCCGCGAGGGCGCGCGCGCCGGACAGCACCATCTCCTGCGAGAGCTCCACCAACTTCGGCTCGCCGGTGGTGCCCGAGGTCCGCACGATGAGCGCGATGTCGTCGGGCCGGCGCTGCGGCAGCTCCCGGCGCGCTGTCGGCGGCGCCGAAGCCAGCGCCAGCGTGCCGGCGGGCCGAGCCGGATCGAGCACCACCTCGATCAGCGGCAGGCCGAGTTCGAGGGCGACATCGCGGGCCGGCGTGGACGCCCGGGCCTCCAGCAGCACCGCGTGCGCGCCGGTCGAGACGAGCAGCTTGCGCAGCTCGGCCGGCTGCGCTGCGGGATCGAGCGGCACGCAGGTGGCGCTGCTGGCCACGGCCAGCCAGGCAGCGGCCATCTCCGATCGGCCTTCGAGCGCGGCGGCGATGCGCGGCGGCCCGCCCGTGGCGAGCATGGGCCACGCCTCGGCCAGCGCCTGCGCCTGCGCCCACAGGTCGCGGTAGGGCAAGCCGGCGCGTCCGGGCGCGATGAGTGCGATCTGGTCCGGGCGCTGCTCGGCCTGCATGCGCAGCAGCGCGGCCATCGTGGCGGGCGAGGCGTTCGGGCTGGCAGGGGCCGTGACGGTCGGCAGCATGGGCGCGAAGTTATCACTCGCGCGGCAGCGGTGTCGCCCCCCGTTCCAGGCGCGGCGCAACTCCCGGCTGATCGGGTGTCGGTCAGCGGCGGTCGAAATCGTGCCGCCTCGTTCGACGTGGAGGTACGAACGGCACCCCCGCGATGGGGGGCGGCCGCCGCTGCACATCCTCACCAGGAGAGCGAGATGATTCCCAGGAACGCGATCTGTCTCTGGTACGACGGCGCCGCCGAAGAGGCCGCGCGCTTCTACGCCGCGACGTTTCCCGACAGCGTCGTGCGCGCCGTCCATCGCGCGCCCGGCGACTACCCCTCGGGCAAGGAGGGTGACGTGCTGACGGTCGAGTTCACCGTGATGGGCATCCCGTGCCTTGGGCTCAACGGCGGGCCGGCGTTCAAGCACAGCGAGGCGTTCTCGTTCCAGGTCGCCACCGACGACCAGGCCGAGACCGACCGCCTGTGGAACGCCATCGTCGACAACGGCGGCCAGGCCAGCGAGTGCGGCTGGTGCAAGGACAAATGGGGCGTGTCGTGGCAGATCACGCCGCGCGTGCTCATCGAGGCCTACACCAGCCCCGACCGCGCGGCGGCCAGGCGCGCCTTCGACGCGATGATGACGATGTCGAAGATCGACGTCGCGGCGATCGAGAAGGCGGTCCGCGGCTGAGCGGGCGCGTCGGTTCGCCGTCGGCCTGCGCACCGGCGCTACCGCAGCCCCACCTGCCGGTCCGCCATGTTGACCAGCTGCACCATCGTCGGCCCGATCGTCTTCAGCAGGTCGGCGGGCCGCGCGCGGTAGCCCGGCACGGCGCAGTTGAACAGCAACTTGCGCGGCCCGTAGCGGATGTTCGACGCCACGCCGACGGCCAGCACGCCGAGGCCCGCATCGCCCATGTTGATGGCGAAGCCGCGCTTGCTGTAGTTCGCCAGGCTGTCCTTCAGGCCCTCGGTGCTGCGCGTGTACTCGTCGGCGCGCGCCTTGCGGGCGCGCGCCAGGAAGCGATTGCGTTCGGCGGGCGCGAGCTGCGCGAGCCACGCGCGGCCCATCGCCGTCTCGACGATGCCGCGCACCGCGCCGACGCCGGGGCGCTTGAGCGTGCCGTGCTCGTGCGCGCAGGTCTCGACGTAGACGACGTCGAGGTCCATCGTCACGCCCACCGACACGGCGCCCTCGAAGCGGTCGGCCGTCGACTGCATCGCGGGGCGCAGCTGCGCGAGCAGCGGCGTGTTGATCACGTAGGGGTAGCCGAGCGCGACGGCCGCCGGGCCGATGAAGTAGCGGTCGAGCCGATCGTCGTGGTCGAGGAAGCCGAGCGCCTGCAGGCTGCGGCACAGCCGGCTCACCGTCGGCCGCGGCAGGCCCAGGCGCTCGGCGAACTCGCTGTTGGCGTGCGCGCGCGGATCGGTGACGAAGGTCTGCAGGATCATCAGCCCCTTGGCCAGCGTGCCCGAGAAGTCGGGGTCGTCGTCGCGCACGCGGCGCAGGTCGCGCTGGTCCTTGATCTGGTGCATCGCGCGGGCTTGTCGCATGTGGGGATTCTCGGCGGTGTCGCAGGGAGTGCGCATCGTCGTTCCAATATGCGGAACGACAGTTCAGCGCAGTGTACGGGTGCTTCTACATTGCGCCGCATGATTCGCGACCCCGCCCGCCTCGACACCCTGCTCGCCGACATCCGCACCTTCGTGCGCGAGCGATGGCATCCGCTCGAAGACGAGGTCGACCGCAGCGACGCGATCCCCGAGCCGCTCGTCGACGAGCTGCGCCGCAAGGGGTACTTCGGCTGGAGCATCCCCGAGGCCTACGGCGGCCTCGGCCTCACGGCCGAGGAGCTGGTGCTGTGCGCGATGGAGCTGTCGCAGGCGTCGGTGGCGCTGCGCGCGCGCGTCGGCACCAACACGGGCATCGGCTCCGAGGCGATCGTCGCCGACGGCACCGCCGAGCAGAAGGCGCGCTGGCTGCCGCGCATGGCGAGCGGCGAGCTGACCGGCTGCCTTGCGCTGACCGAGCCCGATGCCGGCTCCGAGGCGACCAACATCCAGGCCACGGCGCGGCGCGACGGCGACCACTACGTGCTGAACGGGACCAAGCGCTTCATCACCAACGCGCCGCTGGCCGACCTGTTCACCGTGATCGCGCGCACCGAGCCGGGCACGACGGGCCACGCTGGGCTGACGGCCTTCGTCGTCGAACGCGGGCCGGGCGTGCGCATCGGCGAGCCCTATCGCAAGATGGGCCAGGCCGGCTCGCCCGTCTCCGACGTGCACTTCGAGGACTGCCGCGTGCCGGCCGCCAACGTGATCGGCGGGCATGAGGGCGCGGGATTCCGCACCGTGATGAAGGTGCTCAACAAGCAGCGCCTGCACCTGGCCGCGCTGTGCACCGGCCCGGCAATGCGCATGCTCGAGCTGGCCGTCGCGCACGCGGCGCAGCGCCGGCAGTTCGGCCAGCCCGTCGCCAGCTTCCAGCTCGTGCAGGCCATGATCGCCGACTGCCGCACCGAGATCTTCGCAGCGCGTTCGATGATCCTCGAGGCCGCGCGCGCGCGCGACCGCGGCGAGGACGTCGCGCTCATGGCGTCGATGTGCAAGTACTTCGCCTCCGAGATGTGCGGCCGCGTCGCCGACCGCTGCGTGCAGATGTTCGGCGGCTCGGGCTACGTCGCCGACTTCGCCCCGATCGAGCGCTACTACCGCGACGTGCGGCTGTTCCGCCTGTACGAGGGCACGAGCCAGATCCACCAGCTCAACATCGCCAGGCTGACGTTGCGCGAACACGAAGGAGCCGCGCGATGAACCTGCTCGACGTCGAGCGCGACCCGGCGATCGCCGCGCTGCGCCAGCGCGTGCGCGCATTCGTCGACGAGCACGCCATCCCGCGCGAGAGTTATCTGCACGTGCACGACCCGCAGGCGCTCGACGAGGCGCTGGCCGAGCTGCGTCCGGTCGCGCGCGAGCAGGGCCTGTACCTGCCGCAGCTGCCGCGCGAGCACGGCGGGCTGGCGCTGAGCTGGGTGCAGCGCGCCGTCGTGCTCGAGGAGGCGGGCCGCAGCTATCTCGGCCCCGGCGCGCTCAACTGCGCGGCGCCCGACCAGCCCAACATGATCAGCCTGCTGCGCCAGGGCACGCCAGCGCAGCAGCGCGCGTATCTCGAGCCGCTGGCCGCCGGCCGCATCCGCTCGTGCTTCGCGATGACGGAGCCGGCGCCCGGCGCGGGGTCCGACCCCTCGATGCTGACCGCTCGCGCCGAGCGCGGCGCGGGCGGCGGCTGGGCGATCGACGGCAGCAAGTGGTTCATCACAGGCGCCGTCGGCGCGCACTTCGCCATCGTGCTGGCGCAGACGGACGAGGGACCGACGCAGTTCATCGTCGAGACGTCGAACCCGGGCTATCGGCTGCTGCGCGCCATTCCGGCCATCGACCCCTATGCGATCGGCGGCCACGGCGAGATCGAGTTCGAGGACTGCCGCGTCGCCGACGACGCCGTGCTCGGCGAGGTGGGGCAGGGCCTCGTGTATGCGCAGCAGCGGCTCGAGCCCGCGCGGCTGTCGCACTGCATGCGCCTGGCCGGCCGCGCGCGCCGCGCGCTCGAGCTGGCCGAGGCCTACGTGAACGAGCGCCGCTCGTTCGGCCACCGCCTGGCCGAGCTGCAGCAGGTGCAGGCGATGGTGGCCGACTGCCACGTCGACCTGCACGCCAGCCGCCTGATGACGCTCGACTGCGCCGCGCGCATGGACGCCGGCGTTTCCGTCAAGACGGAGTCGGCGATGACCAAGGTGTTCGTGTCGGAGGCGCTGTACCGCGTCGCCGACCGCGCCGCGCAGCTGATGGGCGCGCTCGGCATGTCGGAGGAAGACGCGCCCGTCGCGCTGATCCTGCGCGAGCTGCGGCCCTTTCGCATCTACGACGGTGCCTCCGAGCTGCACCGCGCCACGCTCGGGCGCCGATTTCTCTCGTCCACTCTCCAAGGAGACAAGCCATGATCTTTCAAGCCCGCATCCGCCGCGGCCTCTTCGCATTCGCCGCGCTGCTCGGTGCGAGCGGCGCCGCGCTCGCCGCCTATCCCGAGCAGCCGA
>JASNYH010000004.1:0-332074 GCA_048500255.1 Burkholderiaceae bacterium
CGACGCGATGGGCAATCCGGCAAGCCTCGAGCCCTTCGTGCGGTTGGCGACCGAGTTGAACGGCGCCGCAGCGCGCTAAAGCGTCAGCCTCGATGCGACGCGATGCCGCTCACGACACCAGCGCGCGCAGCCACTCCGGCAGCGGCACCGACTTCTGCTGCTCGTAGTCGATCCACACCGTCGTCGCGCCACCCGTCGCGTAGAGCGTGCCGGGCTGGTCGGCGCGCTCCAGCGTGATGAAGGTGTCGAAGCTCGAGCGGCCCGGGTTGGCGACGTAGTGCTTCGCAAGGACGTCGCCCGGGTACTCGAGCTGGCGGATGAAGTTGCAGAACGCGTTGACGACGACGGGCCCCTGCCCGCCGCGCACCGGCGCGCCGCCGTGGCCGTGCAGCCAGTCGATGCGCACGATCTCGAAGTAGCGGAAATAGACGGTGTTGTTGACATGGCCCATCGCGTCCATGTCGCCCCAGCGGATCGGGAACACCATCTCGTGCACGAGCTTCTTCTGCTCGGGAATGTCGATGCGCATGTCGTGTCTTCGTCGTCTTCGTCGTGTGGCGACGCCGCCGCGCGTCAGTCGAGGCTGACGCCGAGCTCGGCGGCGAGCCGCGCGACCTGCGCGCGCAGCGTCGCCACCTCCTGCTCGAGCCGCGCCTGGTTGGCCTTCAACGCCGCCCACTCGCCCGCCGCGACGGCGTCGGAGCCGGCAGGCGCGTCGGTCGACGCGGCGTCGCCTGCCGCGACCGGCCCACCGAGCAGGTGCATCCAGCGCGCCTCGCGCGAACCCGGCGCGCGCGGCAGCCGCACGACGAGCGGCGGCTCGCGCGCCGCCAGCTCGTCGAGAAAGGCCTCGACCGACGAGATGTCGGCGAAGCGGTGCAGCCGCTCGGCGTTGGCGCGCAGCTCGGCCGCCGTCTGCGGGCCGCGCAGCATCAGCGTGGCGAGGATCGCCACCGACTGGCTCGGCACGCCGAGCACGCGCTGCGCGTTGTGCTCGTAGCGCGCGACGCGGCTGCCGCTGACCTCGACGACGAGCGACAGCGCCTTCAGTTCGTCGACCGCGCCGAGCACGTCGGAATCGCTCGCCGCGATCACCGGGTCGCGAGCCGTCTTCTGGTTGCAGCCGGCGACCAGCGCATTGAGCGACAGCGGGTAGCTGTCGGCCACGGTGTGCTGCTTCTCGACCAGCACGCCGAGCACGCGCGTCTCGAGCAGCGACAGGGCCCGCAGCGTCATCGTCGCCCGCGAGATCTCGTCAGACGGCGAAACCGTCGTCGGCCTGGATGACGGCGCCGTTGACGAAGTGGCTCTCGTTGGCGCACAGCATCATCAGCACGGTGTCGAGGTCCTGCGGCTGGCCGACGCGCTTGCGCGGCAGCATGCTCATGAGCTTTTGCCCCTGCTCCGTCTGCCAGTAGTGGTGGTTGATCTCGGTGTCGATGTAGCCGGGGCAGATGGCGTTGACGTTGATGCCGAAGCGGCCCCACTCGAGCGCCATCGCGCGCGTCATGTGGATCACGGCGGCCTTGCTCATCGAGTAGACGCCGATCTGGCTCAGCACGCGCAGCCCCGCCATCGACGCGATGTTGACGATGCGCCCGCCCGTGAAGGTGCCCGGCGCCGCGCCCCTGGCGCGCGCGAGCATGCGCTTGCCCACCTCCTGCGCGACGAAGAAGGCGCCGCGCGTATTCGTGTTCATCACGAAGTCGTAGTCCTCGGGCGTCACGTCGACGAGCTTCTGCGTCGTGCTGACGCCCGAGTTGTTGACCAGGATGTCGATCGCGCCCATCTCCGTCTCGGCGTGGGCGATCGCCGCCTTGATGCCGGTGTGGTCCGTCACGTCGATCGCCACGCAATGCGCATCCCCGCCGTTGGCCTCGATCTCGGCGCGCAGCGTCTTCAGCCGCTCGATGCGGCGCCCGGCCAGCACGACGGCGGCGCCGGCCCTGGCGAGCGTCTTCGCGAACTGCGTGCCAAGGCCGCTCGATGCGCCCGTCACGAGCGCGACGCGGCCCGACAGGTCGATGCTGAAACTCATGAACGTCTCCTTCGCTGGGGTCGGCGGCACGATAGCAGATGGCGCCGCGCCGACACGCCGTGCGGCGCTCGTAGAATCCTGCGACCCTGCCTGCGCCGTCGCACCAGCTCTCGACGCCGCGATCGAAGAACGAAGGAACGCCATGACCGCCCCCGACATCCTGGCCGAACACGGGCCGCGCGAAGCGATGGAGTACGACGTCGTCGTCGTCGGCGCCGGACCGGCAGGCCTGGCGACGGCGATCCGCCTCAAGCAGCTCGCCGCCGAGCGCGGCCGCGAAGTCTCGGTGTGCGTGCTCGAGAAGGGCTCGGAGCCGGGCGCGCACATCCTGAGCGGCGCCATCATGGATCCGCGCGGCCTCGACGAACTGCTGCCCGACTGGAAGGCGAACGGCGCGCCGCTGAACCAGCCCGTCACCGCCGACAAGTTCCTCTTCCTCGACGCGCAGGGCGCGAAATCGACGCCCGACTTCCTGCTGCCCGACTGCTTCAAGAACCACGGCAACTACATCGTCAGCCTGGGCAACGTCGTGCGCTGGCTGGCGCAGCAGGCCGAGGCGCTGGGCGTCGAGATCTTCGCCGGCTTCGCGGCGGCCGAAGTGCTCTACGACGAGCAAGGCGCCGTCAAGGGCGTCGCCACCGGCGACCAGGGCATCGGCAAGGACGGGCAGCCGACCGGCAGCTTCCAGCTCGGCATGGAGCTGCATGCCAAGTACACCGTGTTCGCCGAAGGCTCGCGCGGCCACCTCGGCAAGCAGCTCATCGCGAAGTACAAGCTCGACGCCGGGCGCGATCCGCAGAGCTACGGCATCGGCCTGAAGGAGCTGTGGGAAGTCGCTCCCGAGCAGCACCAGCCCGGCCTCGTGATCCACACCGCCGGCTGGCCGCTCGACCCCGACACCTACGGCGGCTCGTTCCTCTATCACCTGGAGGACCGCAAGGTCGCACTCGGCTTCGTCGTCGGCCTCGACTACGCCAATCCGTGGCTGAGCCCCTTCGAGGAGTTCCAGCGCTGGAAGACGCATCCCGCGATCCGCGCCACGCTCGAAGGCGGCAAGCGCCTGGGCTACGGCGCGCGCGCCATCACGGCCGGCGGCATCCTCAGCCTGCCCAAGACGGTGTTCCCCGGCGGAGCGCTCGTCGGCTGCGACGCCGGCTACCTCAACTCGAGCCGCATCAAGGGCAGCCATGCGGCGATCAAGACGGGCATGCTGGCCGCCGAGGCGGCGTTCGACGCCCTCGCCGCCGGCCGCAGCGGCGACGAGCTCGCGGCCTACCCCGCCGCGTTCGACGCCAGCTGGCTGCGCGCCGAGCTCGAGCGCTCGCGCAACTTCAAGCAGTGGTTCAAGAAGGGCCGCACGACGGCGACGTTGATGACGGGCATCGAGCAGTGGCTGCTGCCCAAGCTCGGCTTCCAGGCGCCGCCGTGGACGCTGCACCGCACGAAGCCCGACCATGAATACCTGCGCCCGGCCGACGCGTGCCCGCAGATCGCCTACCCCAAGCCCGACGGCAAGATCACGTTCGACCGGCTCAGCTCGGTGTTCGTCAGCAACACCAACCACGAAGAGAACCAGCCGGCGCACCTGACGCTGAAGGACGCGTCGGTGCCGACCACCGTCAACCTCGCGAAGTACGCCGGCCCCGAGAGCCGCTACTGCCCGGCCGGCGTCTACGAGTTCGTCGAAGGCCGGCTCGTCATCAATGCGCAGAACTGCGTGCACTGCAAGACCTGCGACATCAAGGACCCGACGCAGAACATCGTGTGGGTCACGCCCGAGGGCGGCGGCGGTCCCAACTACAGCGGCATGTAGCGGCGCGCGCGCGATGAGGAGGCCCGCGCGGCTCGTCGTCACCGCCGCCCTGCTCGCCGCCCCCGCGCTGCCCGCGGCGGCACAGCCGGCAGCGTCGTCCGCGCCACCACCCTCATCGCAGGCGCAACTGCAGCCGCTGCCCGTGGCACCGCTGGCGCCGCCGCAGCGCCCGCGCATCGGCCTCGCTCTCTCGGGCGGCGGCGCGCGCGGCGCGGCGCACATCGGCGTGCTCAAGGTGCTCGATGAGCTGCGCGTGCCGGTCGACTGCGTCGCCGGCACGAGCATGGGCGCCGTCGTCGGCGGCGCCTTCGCTGCCGGCACGACGCCGCTCGAGATGGAGCAGTTGGTCGCCGAGACCGACTGGAGCGACGTCTTCACCGACCGGCCGCCGCGCGGCGAGATCGCCGTGCGCCGCAAGCAGGAGGACTACAAGAGCCTGTTCGCGCCCGAGTACGGCCTGCGCGACGGAGCACTGCTGCTGCCGCGCGGCGTCGTCGCCGGCGTCACGATCGAGAGCTTCCTGCGCCAGCTCGCCGCGCCGGCCGCCGGCGTCGCGACGTTCGGTGCGCTGCCGGTGCCGTTTCGCGCCGTCGCCGCCGACATCGTGACCGGCCAGGCCGTCGTGCTCGACCGCGGCAGCCTGATGCAGGCGATGCGCGCCAGCATGGCCGTGCCCGGCGCCGTGACGCCGGTCGAGATCGACGGGCGCATGCTCGTCGACGGCGGCATCGCCGACAACCTGCCGATCGACGTCGTGCGCTCGCTGTGCGCCGACGTCGTCATCGCCGTCAACATCTCGACGCCGGCGTTGAAGCGCGACGAGATCACGTCGGCCGTCAGCGTCGTCGCGCAGCTGATCAATCTGCTCGGCAAGGAGACCGTCGACCGCCAGCTCTCGGGCCTGCGCGAGAACGACGTGCTCGTCGTGCCCGACCTCGGCGACATCTCGGCCGGCAGCTTCGACCGCCAGGGCGAGGCGATCGCGCTCGGCGAGGCGGCAGCCTATGCGATGAAGGACGCGCTCGACCGCCTCGCGCTGCCCGAGCGCGAGTACGACGCGCTGCGCAAGACGCAGGTCGCCACCGGCAAGGCGCTCGGCACGGTCGACGAGATCCGCTTCGAGGGCCTGCAGCGCACCAATCCCGAAGTGCTGGCGACGCTGATCGAGTCCAAGCCCGGCGAGCCGCTCGACTCGCTCGAGCTGGCCGCCGACCTGCGGCGCATCTACGGCCGCGGCGACTTCGAGGCCGTCGACTACCGCATCGAGCAGGGCCCGGGCGGCCGCGCGCTCGTGATCCCGCTGCGCGAGAACTCGATCGGCCCTGACTACCTGCGCTTCGGCCTCGGCCTGGCGAGCGACTCGCACGGCGAGTCGGCGTTCAACGCCCTCGTCAGCTGGCGCCGCACCTGGCTCAACCGCGCCGGCGGCGAGTGGCTCGCGGAACTGCAGGTCGGCCGCGACAACCACGTCTTCAGCGAGTTCTACCAGCCGCTGGTGCGCACCGGCCGGCTGTTCGTCGCGCCCTACGGCTTCGCCGGCACGGGCCTGCGGTCCGTGTGGCTCGGCGACCGGCGCGCCGCCGACTTCCGCGTCGACGACCTGCGCCTGGGCGTCGACGTCGGCGCTGCGCTCGGCACCTGGGGCGAGCTGCGACTCGGGCCGACGCTGCGCGACATCGACTCGCGCGTGCGCACGGGCGTGGCCTTCGTGCCGATCGACGAGGCGCGCGTCGGCGGCCTGCGCCTGCGGCTGTTCGCCGACCGCTACGACACGCCGTGGTTCCCGCGCCGCGGCCATCGCGTCGTCGCTTCGGCCTTCACAGGCCGCGCCGAGGCTGCCGGCGCGCGACAGGACTACCGGCGCCTCGAGGCGCAGGCGTCGACGGCGCTGAGCTTCGGCGCGCACACGATCGCGCTGCACGGCTGGGGCGGCACGGCGCTCGACACGCGGCTGCCGATCTACGACGCCTTCGTGCTCGGCGGCCCCTTCCGGCTGTCGGGATTCCCGCTCGGCCGCTGGGCCGGCGAGCGCGCCGCGTTCGCGTCGCTGCGCTACTACCACCAGATGCTGCGCCTGCCGTCGCTGCTCGGCTCGGGCGTCTATGCCGGCGCGTCGCTCGAGGCCGGCCGCGTCGACCGTCTCTACGACGGCAGCGCGTCGAGCGGCAACCTGTGGTCGGGCTCGTTGTTCTTCGGCGCCGAGACCTTCCTCGGGCCGGCCTTCGTCGGCCTGGCCGCCGGCAACGACGGCAACCGCACGCTCTACCTGATGATCGGCGCGCCTTAGCGGCACGCCTTCCGACCGCGCCGCCCGCAGGGCCGTGCGCCCGCCGCTACGCTGCGACGCGTGGAGGCACCGTCCCGGCCGCTCGTCATCGTCGCCAACCCGCGCTCGGGCGCCGAGCGCAGCCTGCAGGCGCTGCAGGCGCTGGCGCGCAATGCCGGCGCGGCCTGCGAGCTGCACGTCGTGCGGCGGCGCGGCGAGCTGCGCACGCGCGTCGACCAGGCGCGCGCCGCGGCCGAGCGCCGCGGCGGCGTGCTCGTCGCCGCCGGCGGCGACGGCACGATCAACGCCGTCGCGCAGGCGGCGCACGACGCCGACCTCGCCTTCGGCGTGCTGCCGCGCGGCACGTTCAACTACTTCGCGCGGCTGCATCGGCTGCCGCTCGAGCTCGACGACGCGTGGCGCGTGCTGCGCGCCGGCCGCGTCACGCCGGTGCAGGTCGGGCGCGTCAACCAGCGGCTGTTTCTCGTCAACGCCAGCCTCGGCCTCTATCCGCGCCTGCTCGAGGAGCGCGAGCAGCTCAAGCGCCGCTGGGGCCGCTCGCGAGCCGTCGCGTTCGCGGCCGGCCTCGTCACGCTGCTGCGCGAGCAGCGGCGGCTCGCGCTCGCCGTCGACCGCCTCGACGACGCCGATCCGCCGCGCGTCCTGCAGACCTCGACGCTGTTCGTCGGCAACAACGCGCTGCAGCTCGAGCAGGTCGGCGTGCCGGCGGCGCGCGCCGTGCCGCACGGCCGGCTCGCCGCCGTCAGCGTGCGCCCGGCGGGGCGGCTCGAGATGCTCGGTGTCGCGCTGCACGGCGCGCTCGGCCTGCTCGGCGACGCCGCGCACGTCGACGACTTCGCGTTCCGCGCGATGACGGTCGCGCCGGCCGGCCGCGTGCGCCTGCCCGTCGTGCAGGTGGCGACCGACGGCGAGACGGCGTGGATGCGCTGGCCGCTGCGCTTCGAGGTCGCCGAGCGGCCGCTGCGGCTCGTCGTGCCGCCGAACGAGGCCGTGCCGTCATGAAGCTGCTGCAGGTCTCCGATCCGCACTTCGGCACCGAGCGGCCGGAGGTCGTCGAGGCGCTGCTCGCGCTGGCGCACGCCGAGCGCCCCGACGTGCTCGTGCTCAGCGGCGACGTGACGCAGCGCGCGCGGCGCGCGCAGTTCGACGCGGCGCGGCGCTTCGTCGAGCGCCTGCGTGTGCCCGCCGTGCTCGCCGTGCCGGGCAACCACGACATCCCTCTCTTCAATCTTTGGGCGCGGCTGACCGACCCCTACGGCGCCTGGACGCGCTGCTTCGGCCGCGATCTCGAGCCGGTGCTCGAGCGCGACGATGCGCTCGTCGTCGGCGTCAACACGACGCGCTGGTGGCGCCACCGGCACGGCGCGGTGAGCGCCGCGCAGGTCGAGCGCGTCGCGGCGCGGCTGCGCGCGGCGCGGCGGCAGCAACTGCGCGTCGTCGTGACGCACCAGCCGCTGCATGTGATCCGCCCGTGGGACGAGGCCAACCGGCTGCGCGGCCACGCCGCGGCGCTCGCCGCCTGGTCGGCCGCCGGCGCCGACGTCGTGCTCGGCGGCCACATCCACCTGGCGCACGTGCAGCGCGTCGGCGGCTTGTGGTCGGTCAACGCCGGCACCGCGGTGTCGAGCCGCGTGCGCCACGGTCGTTCGAATTCCGTCAACCTGATCCGCAGCGCCGGGCGCAGCGCCAGCGTCGAGCGCTGGGACTGCGATGCGGCGCGCGGCTTCGTGTGCGTCGAGGCGACGCCGATCCGGCCTTGAGCCGGCAGCGGACAATCGGCGCCATGTCGAGCGTCCTGCCCGCCCCGCCCGAGCGCCGCGCCGCGGCCGTGCCGTGGGCGGTCGGCATCGGCTACCTCGCAGCCTTCCTGCTGCTCGACTGGGTCAGCTTCATCCGGCCGCTGCACGGCCTGAACATCACGCCGTGGAGCCCGCAGTTCGCGCTGGCGATCGCGCTGCTGCTGTGGAACCACCGCTGGCTGCCGTTGGTGGCGGCCGGGCTGCTGGCCGCCGAAGTCGTCGTGCGCGGCGTCCCCGACGACTGGCGCGTGACGCTGGGCGCCTCGGCCGCGCTCGCGCTGGCCTACGCCGCAGTCGCACGCAGCGTGTCGCGGCGGGTGCAGCGCACGCCGGTGCTGTCGTCGCGGCGCGACCTGCTGTGGTTCACGGCCATCGCCGCCGCCGGATCGCTGCTGTGCGCCGCGATCTACGTCGGCAGCTTCGCGCTCGCCGGGCTCGGCCCCGACGGCTCGGTCTCCGAGGCGATGCTGCGCTACTGGATCGGCGACGCCGTCGGCTTCGTCGTCGTGCTGCCGCTGCTGCTCGCGCTGCTCGACGCGCAGCGCCGCCCGGCCCTTGCCGCGCTGCTGCGCCGGCGCGAGGCCTGGGCGATCGCCGCGCTGATTGCGGCGCTGCTCGTCGGCGTGTTCGGCGTCGGCGGTGGCGCCGGCTCGCGCTTCGCCTGGTTGCTGCTGCTGCCCGTCGTCGGCGCGTCGTCGCGCTTCGGCCTGCCCGGCGCCGTGACGGCCGCCGGGCTGACGCAGGTCGGCCTGATCGTCGCCGTGCAGGCGTCGCCGCTCGGCGACGCCACGGTGTTCGAGCTGCAGGTGCTGATGGCCGCGCTCGCGATGACCGGCCTGCTGCTCGGCGTCGCCGTCGACGAGCGCGAGCGCGCCGAGCACGAACTGCGCAGCAGCCTGCGGCTGGCGGCGGCCGGCCAGATGGCGGCGGCCCTGGCGCACGAGCTGAGCCAGCCGCTGACGGCGCTCGGCAGCTACGCCGAGGCGTCGCGCCTGCTTGCCGCCGCGCCGGCGCTCGCCGATGCCGAGCGCGCGACACGCCTGGCCGACGTGGCGCAGCGCATGGGCGGCGACGCGCACCGCGCCGCCGAAGTGATCAAGCGGCTGCGCGAGTTCTTCCGCGCCGGCAGCACGCAGCTGCAGCCCACCGATGTGCGCGAGCTGCTCGCCGAGGCCGTCGACGCGCACCGCCGCCGCGCCGCCGCCAGCGGCATCGAGCTCGTTTGCGAAGCCGACGCCGCACTGCCCGCAGCGCTGCTCGACCGCGTGCAGATCGCCGTCGTGCTGCGCAACCTGATCGCCAATGCGCTCGACGCCGCGTCGCAAGGCGCGGCGCCGGGGCGCGTCGTCTTGCGCGCGGCCCCCTCACGCGGCGCCGACGCGCTGCGCATCGACGTGCTCGACAGCGGCCCGGGCGTCGACGCGGTGCGGCTGGCCACACTGTTCGAGCCGGGCACGTCCGACAAGCCGGGCGGCATGGGCGTGGGCCTGAGCATCTGCCGCGCCATCGTCGAGGCGCACGGCGGCCGGCTGTGGGCCGAGCCGGGCCGCGCGGGGCACTTCGGCCTCGAGCTGCCGCTCGAACGCACGGCGCGGCCCGACGCGCCGCACGAGGAGGAGGAACACCGCGATGCACCGTGACACCGTCTACATCGTCGACGACGACGCCTCGGTGCGCGACTCGCTGTCGCTGCTGCTGAGCCTGCGCGGCTACCTGACGGCGAGCTTCGCCAGCGCCGAGGACTTCCTCGCCGCGCTGCGCCCCGACTGGCGCGGCTGCGTCGTCGCCGACATCCGCATGCCCGGCATGTCGGGGCTCGAACTGCAGCGCGCGCTCGCCGAGCGCGGGCCGTCGCTGCCGGTGATCGTCATCACGGCGCACGGCGACGTCGCCGCGGCGCGCCAGGCCTTCCTCGCCGACGCCGTCGACTTCCTCGAGAAGCCGTTCGACGGCGAGCAGCTGCTCGCGTCGATCGAGACGGCGCTCGCCGGCCTGCGGGCCGTCGACGGCGCGCGCGTCGACGCGCCGCCGCGCCCTGCCGCGCCGGGCGCGCTGTCGGCGCGCGAGCGCGAAGTGATGGCGCTGATGGTGCAGGGCCTGCACAACCGCCGCATCGCCGAGGCGCTGGGCATCAGCCCGCGCACCGTCGAGGTCCACAAGGCACGCGTGATGGACAAGCTCGGCGTCGCCAACCTCGTCGAGCTGGTGCGGCTGGTCGACCAGGGCAAGGCCTGAGCGACCTCCGTACGGGCTGGCCCGTACGTCGGCGCGCGAATTTCCGCGGCGCGACCGAACCCCTAACCTCCTCGGTCCGAGGAGAGTACCGGCCGTGCCCGACAACAAGTCATCCCACACCGACACGCCCCGATCGCGGTCAGCGCGCGGGGCGGTTCGATGAACCGGCTGTGGCCGCTGCTGCTGCCTGAACTGCGCGAGTTCGCCGACGATGAACGCGCCGCTGCGCTGCACGCGGCGCGCGACACTGCGCTCGACGTCGTCGAGCTCGTCGGCATGGCCGCCGGCCTCGTCGCAGTGACGATGCTCACGCGCTACGGGCTGCCCGCAGGCGAGCCGTCGATGCGCTACGCCGCGATGCTGATGAACTTCGCCGCCGCCGTGCCGCTGCTGGCGCTGGCGCTCGGCCCCTTCCACCTGCGGCGCCTGCGCCGCGGCCTGCGCGAGCAGCTGATGCGGCGCCAGCGGGGCCGGCCATGACGACGATCCAGCTCGCCGGCGCAGCGCTGTTCGCGATCGCGCTGCTGCACACCTTCTCGACCAAGTTCTTCGAGCGCATGGCGCACCGCCGGCCCGACCACGCCGGCGTCTGGCACCTGATGGCCGAGGTCGAGGTCGTGTTCGGCTTCTGGGCGATGGTGCTCGTCGTCGCGATGGCGGCGATGCACGGCAGCCGCGACGCCACGGCCTACCTCGACTCGCGCGACTTCACCGAGCCGATGTTCGTGTTCGCCATCATGGTCGTCGCCGGCAGCCGAGCCGTGCTGCAGCTCGCGCGCTCGCTGGTGACGACGATCGCCGGCTTCGTGCCGCTGTCGGGCGCGATGGCGTTCCACTTCGTCACGCTGGCCTTCGTGCCGCTGCTCGGCTCGCTGATCACGGAGCCGGCGGCGATGACGCTGGCAGCCATGATCCTGCGCGACCGCATCTTCGCGCTGCCCGGCGTGTCGCAGAAGCTCAAGTACGCGACGCTCGGCGTGCTGTTCGTCAACGTGTCGATCGGCGGCACGCTGACGCCGTTCGCCGCGCCGCCGGTGCTGATGGTCGCCGCCAAGTGGAACTGGGACTCGTGGTTCATGCTGACCCACTTCGGCTGGAAGGCGGCGGTCGCGGTCGGCGTCAACGCCCTCGTGACGACGCTCGTCTTCAAGCGCGAGCTGCGCGCGCTGCCGCGCTCGGGCAACGACGACAGCAGCGTGAACCGTCTGCCGGGCTGGGTCAGCGTGCTGCACGTGCTGCTGCTGGGCGGCGTCGTCGCCTTCGCGCACCACCCGCCCGTCTTCCTCGGACTGCTGCTGTTCTTCCTCGGCTTCGCGACGGCCTATCCGCAGTACCAGGACCGTCTGATCCTGCGCGAGGGGCTGCTCGTCGCCTTCTTCCTCGCCGGCCTGGTCGTGCTCGGCGGCCAGCAGCAGTGGTGGCTCGAGCCGCTGCTGCGCGGCATGGATTCCGACACGGTGTACTTCGGCGCGGCGGCGCTGACCGCCGTCACCGACAACGCCGCGCTGACCTACCTCGGCTCGATGGTCGACGGACTGAGCGACGAGTTCAAGGTCGCGCTCGTCGCCGGCGCCGTCACGGGCGGCGGCCTGACGGTGATCGCCAACGCGCCCAACCCGGCCGGCTTCGCGATCCTGCGCCATCACTTCGAGGACGAGACGATCCATCCCCTGGGCCTGCTCGTCGCGGCGCTGCCGCCGACGCTGACGGCCGTGCTCGCATTCAGGCTGCTCTGACGGAGGGCCCGCCATGAACTCCACCTCCATGTTCGCCATCGACTGGGCCGCCTGGTGGGCCAGCGTGAGCCCCGAGTTCGCCTTCCTGCTCGCGCTGCCCTTCGTCGTCGCCGCGCTCGGGCTCGTCGCCGACCGGCTGCGCCGGCGCTGAGCGCTCAGGCGCCGAGCGCGCGCGCCAGCGCCGCCGCCTGCGCGCGCAAGGCCTCGTGCACGTCGCGCGCCGCCGCCGCCAGCCGTGACGTGTCGCCGGGCGGCGCAAGCGCCGCGTCGACGGCATCGAGCGCCTGCTGCACGCGCACCGCGCCGACGGCCAGGCAGGCGCCGCGCAGCGAATGGCACAAGGCGCGCACGCGCACCGCGTCGCCGGCGCCGACGGCCTCGGGCAGCGGCGCGATGCCGTCGCGGTAGGCGTCGACGAAGGCGCGCAGCACGCGCTCGAGCGACGTCCACTGCCCGCCGACGTTCTTCAGCGCGCGCTCGACGTCCAGCCCGTCGACGCCGCGCAGCCGCTCGCCGAGCGTCGGCGCGGCCGCGCGCGCCGCGTCCGCCGGCGCAGCATTCGCGGCGGACGCACCGCCCGCGCCGGACGGCAACGGCAGCCAGCGCAGCAGCGTGGCGAACAGCTGCTCGGGATCGACGGGCTTGGCGACGTGATCGTTCATGCCCGCGGCCAGGCAGGCGGCGCGATCCTCGTCGAAGGCGTTGGCCGTCATCGCGATCACGGGCAGCGCGCGGCCGCTGCGCCGGCGCAGCAGACGCGTCGCCGCGAGACCGTCGGTGCCCGGCATCTGCACGTCCATCAGCACGAGGTCGTACGGGCGCGTCGTCGCCAGCTCGACGGCGCGCGCGCCGTCGTCGCTCGTCTCGATGACGAGGCCCGTGCCGCGCAGCAGCTCGACGGCCATCTCCTGGTTGACCGGGTTGTCCTCGACGAGCAGCACGCGCTGGCCGGCGTGGCGGCGCCGCAGCAGCGCCTCGGCCTCGCCGGCGGCCGACTCGCGCGCCAGCGCGACCGGCGAGCGCCCGCGCAGCACGCGCACCAGGGCATCGTGCAACGCCGAGGCGGTGATCGGCTTGACGAGCACGGCCTCGCAGCCGGCCGCGCGCGCCTGCTGCCACATCGCCGGCTCGTCGTGCGCCGTCACCAGGATGCTCGGCGGCTGCGCGTCGCCGAGCGCGGCGCGCAGCGCGCGCAGCGTCTCGATGCCGTCCATCGGCGCCATGCGCCAGTCGACGAGCAGCACGTCCCAGGGGCGGCCGGCGGCCATCGTCGCGTGGGTAGCACGCAGCGCCTCGGCACCGCCGGGCTGGGCGTCGACCTCGAGGCCCAGCGTGCGCAGGCGATCGCCGATCGCCGTCAACGCCTCGGGCAGGTCGTCCACCACTAGCGCGCGCAGGCCGGCCAGCGTGATCGGCGCAGCGCGCTCGCCGGCCTCGGCCGCGCGATCGAACCAGGCGGTGAACCAGAACGTGCTGCCCTCGCCCGGCGTGCTCTCAACGCCGACTTCGCCGCCCATCATGGCGGCGATGTGGCGCGTCAGCGCGAGGCCCAGGCCGGTGCCGCCGTGGCGCCGGCCCGTCGACGCGTCGGCCTGCTCGAAGGCGCTGAACAGCGCGCCCTGGCGCTCGGGCGCGATGCCCTCGCCGGTGTCGCGCACCTCGAAGCGCACCTGCAGGCGCGAGCCGGCCTCGCGCAGCAGGTCGCCACGCAGGCGCACCCAGCCGCGCGGCGTGAACTTGACGGCGTTGCTCAACAGATTGATCAGCGCCTGCGAAAGCCGCGTCGGATCGCCGCGCAGGCGCTCGGGCAGGTGGTCGGTGTCGACGATCAGCTCGAGCCCCTTGTCGCGCGCCCGCGCGCCGACGAGGTCGAAGCTGCGCGACAGCACCTCGTCGATCGAGAACTCGACGCTCTCGAGCTCCATCTTGCCGGCCTCGATCTTCGACAGGTCGAGGATGTCGTTGATCACCTGCAGCAGGTGCCGCGCCGCATCGTCGACCTTCGCCAGCCGCTCGCGCTGCAGCGTGTCGCGCGTGTCGCGCGCCATCAGGTGCGTGAAGCCGATGATGGCGTTCATCGGGGTGCGGATCTCGTGGCTCATGTTGGCGAGGAACGCGCTCTTCGCGCGGTTGGCGCTCTCGGCCTCGTCGGCGCGGCGCGCCAGCTCGAGGCGCATCGCCTCCAGGTCGGCGGTGCGCTGCGCGACCTCGAGCTCCAGGTCGGCGCGGTGCGTCTCCAGCGCGCGCCGCGCGCGCACCACCGGCGTGATGTCGTCGGCCACCATGACGATGCCGCCGATCGCGCCGTCGACGTCGCGCCAGGGCACGACGGCCCAGCTCAGCCAGTGCTCGCCGCCGCCGGGCGCGATCCAGCGATATTCGTCGTCGCGCACCGCCTCGCCGGCGAACGCGCGGCGGTACGTGTCGAGCCACTCGGCGGGCTGCTCGGGCAGCAGCTCCAGATGCTTCACGCCGGTCAGGTCGGTACGGCCCCGTCCGTAGGCCTGGGTCCAGCCCACGCTGGCCGCGAGATAGACCAGTTCGCGATCGAGCATCGCCATCATGTTCGGCGCCTCGCGCACGAAAGTCGCCAGCTGCGCGCGCGAGCGGTGCTCGGCGGTGCGCGCTGCGCCGCGCGCCGCCTCGGCGTCGCGCAGCGCCGCCTCCTGAATCAGGCGCCCGGCGACGAGCAGCGTCAACAGCACGAGCGCCGCCGCCGTGACCACCGGGAAACGGAACGCGCCCGGATAGGCGGCGACGACGGCGGCGACGGAGGCGACCAGCGTCAGCAACGCGATGCGCCAGTTGCTCAGCGCGAGCGCGAAGGCGAAGGGGACCCAGAACCCCTGCGGCACGGTGCCGCGCGTGAACGACAGCGGGTCGAAGAGGAACGGCAGCGCGAGCGTCATCGCCAGCGGCATCACGCCGGCGGCGCGGTCGAGGCGGCGCCAGTACAGCAGCGCGGACACCGCGAAGACGAACGCCATGTAGGCCAGCGCCGCGGTGCGCCGCTGGACCAGCGCCGTCTCGAAGCCCGGCAGGGCCGCGAGACCCGCGATGATGACCAGCGGCTGCACCAGCGCGACGACGTGCAGCAGCGTCGCCGTCCACAACGCGACGAGCGTCAGCCGGCGCCGGTCGAAGCTTGCCGACACGAGTCCCTCCCCCGCCCGAGCGGGCCTGCAGTGTCCATCCGATGGCGGCGGCGTCGGTGCGCCGCGCCGTCACGCCGAACGGTCACCGATTCCGCCTTCGGCCGAATCCGGGTCAACCCGAGGTCGAGGCCCGCGCCGGCATCATCCGTCTGGCCGATGCGCGCCGATCGGTTCGGCAGCCAGGAAGCGGCTCAGCCCGCGTGCCGGCGCAACGTCGCCATGCGCAGCGCCCCGGCCGCCGCCGCCACAACCAGCGCCGTGCCGCAGGCCTGCAGCGCGACGCCGACGCCCCAGCGCTGCAGCAGCGCGCCGGCGGCGACGCCCGAGGCCGCCGGCACGACTTGCGACACGATGGTGTACATCGCGACGACGCGCCCGCGCAGCGCGTCGGGCGCGGCGGCCTGGATGCCGGCCACGATCAGAGACAGCGCGAGTCCGCCCGCCACGCCCACCGCGCCGAGCAGCGCGACGGCGGCGCGCGCGTCGTGTGCGGCGCCGAGCGCCGCGAGACCGACGCCGGCCCCAGCCGTCGCGGCGAGGATGGTGCGGCCGTGATGCAGGCGCCGCTGCAACGCGAGCGCGGCGAGGCCGCCCGCGATCAGCGCCAGCGCGAGCGAGCCGAGGAAGGTGCCGCGCTGCAGCTCGCCCAGGCCGAGCTGCGTCGCGGCCAGGCGCGGCAGCAGCACCGTCATCGGCCCCATCGCGAGGTAGCCCGCCATCGCGGCGAGCATCAGTTGCGCGAGCAGCGGGCGCGCCGCGACGGCGGCGACGCCCTCGGCGATCTCGGCACGCAGCGGCGCATGCGCGCGCCCGCCGGCACGCGTGCGCACGGCCAGCAGGGCGAGCGACGCCAAGCCGAACAGCAGCGCCGCCGTCGCGAACACGCCGGGCCAGCCGGCGGCACGCCGCGCCAGCGCGAGCACCAGCGGGCCGAGGCCGAAGCCGAGCATCACGAACAGGTTGAATGCCACCGTCGCCGGCTTCAGCTCGTCGGCGCGCGCGATCTGGCCGAGCGTGGCCATGCGCGCCGGCGCGACGAACGACCAGCCGGCGCCGGCCAGCAAAGCGGCCAGCGCGAGCGGCGCGACACGCGCTGCCGGATCGGCGATGAAGGCATCGGCCGCCCACAGCAGCAGCGCCGCCGCGACGAACGATGCCTGCGCGCCGTGGATCAGCCGCGTCGGCGAATAACGGTCGCACCACGCGCCGGCGATCCAGCCGAGCACGAACGGTGGCCCGAAGCACAGGCCGAAGCCGATGCCCGCGAGCAGGTCGGAGCCGATCGCCTCCTGCGCGTACAGGATCACGGCGTAGTTGACGACATGCCCGGCGGTGAACGCCGCCAGGCACGAGGCGTAGAACGCGCCGTGGCGCCGCAGGATCACGGGAAGACGCCGCGCTGCACGCGGATCGCCGTCGGCTGACCGTCCTCGACGTGCCAGCTCGGGAACGAGGAGGTCGAAGTCCAGGCCGTGCCGTCCTCGCCGATCTCGACGTCGCGCGTGAAGGCGACGCGCCGCGGCAGCGGCACGCTCGTCCACGTGCCGGCGACGATGTCGAGCACGTGCAGCGAGTCCGACTGGTTGCCCGTCACCCACACCAGGCCACGACGCCGGTCGACGTTGAGCGCGTACGGCGTGTCGCTGCCCTGCGGCACGACGGGCAGCTCGTAGCGCGTGAAGCGCTGCGTCTTCGGCTCGTAGCGCGCGATCGCCGACTCGGGGAAGGCGCCGATCCACAGGTTGCCGTCGGCGTCGGCGCGCAGGCGGCGCGGGCCCTGGAACGGCGTCGCGATCATCGTCACCTTGCCGGTGGCCGGGTCGATGGAGCCGATCTCGTCGGTGTGCAGCCGCGCGAACCACACCCTGCCGTCGGGTGTGACCTCGATGCCGTAGGGCAGCGGCGTGCCGGTGGCGATGCGGTCCACCGGCAGCCAGTTGGCCAGCGGCACGCCCCACTCCATGAGCTTGAAGATCGGCCGGATCAGCGCCACCGTCAGCCGCTCGCGCCAGCTCCGCACCGGCAGGTCGTGCAGCGTGAAGCGGCGCGTCGCGCGGTCGAACATCGCGATCTGGTTCGACAGCGCGAGCGTGAACCAGACCCGGTCCTGCGCGTCCATGCGGATCGTGTGCGGATAGAAGCCGCCCGGCAGGTCGTGCAGCGTGAACTCGCCCGTCGCAGGGTCGAGCTCGACGAGGCGCTGCTGCGCCGACGGCGTGACGAAGATGTGGCCGTCGCGCGCCGACTGCACCAGCGAATGCGCGTTCGACGTGCTGTCGTGGCGCGGAAAGTCGCGCAGCCGCGCCGCGAGCAGGCCGCCCGGCACGTCGCCCGCGCGGTGCGGGATCTTGTAGACCGTGACGCGGTGCGTGCGCGGATCGACGCGCCACAGCCGGTCCTGGATGTTGTCGGCGACCCAGAGCGTACCGTCGGCGGCAAGCAGCTGGTCATGGGCCTGCGACATCGCGTCGCCGACCGGCCACTCCGTGATCGTGGTCGCGGCGAGCGCCGCGCTCCACGGTGCCGGCTCGGCCAGCCGCGACGGGCTGTCGCGCAGCACGCGCCAGCCGTCGGCGAGCAGTTGCGGCAGCACCTTCTGGTCCTCGGTGGCGAGGCGCGCGCCGTAGCGCACCATGCGCTGCACGGCGGCGTGCCACTCGTCGATGGGGCGCTCGCGGCGCAGGAAGGCGTTGCCCTGCTGGTGGCAGAAGCCGCACTGCAGCATGAAGTGGCGCTTGCGCGCCGCATCGCCGAGGTCGAGCGCGCCGAGCCACACGTTGGCGGGCTTCGCTTCAGCGAGCTTCACGGCGTCGGTCTCGCGCTGCAGCGTCACGCGCAGCTCGGCCTGCCCCGGCACGGCATCGACCGCCGCGTCGCGAAAGCCCGGCTTGCGCAGCAGGTAGCGCACCGCGACGGCGCGGTCGGCCCAGCGCGCGCGGCCGGCGGCGTCGGTGAAGCGCGTGATGTCGGGGTCGACGTCGTAGGCAACGCCCGGCTTCGGATAGCCGCCGTCGGAGGTGTCGATCGCGCGCCGGGTCGCGGCGATCTCGCGCACCATCACGGTGGCCAGCGGCTGGCCGGTTTCATCGGCGACGACAAGGGTCGCAGCGCCGGCCGGCGCGGCAGCGGCCGCCAGCGCCGACGCCGCCAGCGCGGCCAGGATGCGGAGGAACTTCATCGATCGCTGCTCCCTTCGAGTTCGAACTCGCCGCCGACGCGCGCCAGCATCGCGCGCTCGTAGCGCGCCGGCGCGACGCGGCTCAGCCACCACGCCAGCCGCGCGGTGCGCGACGGCAGGCACAACCGCGCGCCGCGTGCGGCGGCGGCGACGACGCGCGCCGCCGCCTCGTCGGCGCTCTGCTCGCCGCCCGTCGTGCGGCGCGGCGCGGCCGCGGGCCGGCCGTCGGCGCCGAGCGCGGCGCGCTCGATGCCGGTGGCGATGAACGAGGGGCACACGAGCATCACGTCGACGCCTTCGCCTGCCAGCTCGCCACGCAGGCTGTCGTAGAAGCCGTGCAGCGCATGCTTGCTCGCCGCATACGCGGTGCGCCCGACCAGCGGCGCGAAGCCGGCCACGCTCGAGATCGCGACGATCTGGCCGCGCCGGGCGCGCAGCGACGCCAGCGCCGCCTGCGTCGCATGCACCGCGCCGAGGAAGTTGACCGCCATCACGCGCTCGACGACGCCCGGCGCCGTGTCGCGCAACAGGCAGCGCGCCGAGATACCGGCGTTGGCGACGAGCACGTCGATACCGCCGTGCAGCCGGATCGCTTCGTCGATCGCGGCGCGGCAGGAAGCCGCGTCGGCCACGTCGCAGGCCAGGCCGACGGCCTCGATGCGCTGCGCGCGCAGCGTCGCCGCCAGCGCCTGCGCGCGGTCGCCGTCGACGTCGAGCGCGACGATCGTCGCGCCGGCGGCACCCCAGGCGCGTGCCATCGCGCTGCCCAGGCCGCCTGCCGCACCGGTGATCGCGACGACGCGGTCGCGGTACGCGCGGCGCTGCGTCATCGCGCAGCCTCGCGGGCCGGCGCTGCTGCACGCCGCGCCTCCCACCAGAAATCGAACGCCTCGGCCGAGGTCTTGCGGGGCCGGTAGCCGAACTCCTCCTTCAAGCGCCGGTTGTCGAGCACCGGCCGGTAGCGCAGGAAGCGCAGCTGCTCGGGCCCGTAGGCCGTGAGGCCGAGCGCACGGCCGATCCAAAGCGCCGCCTGCAGCACGGGCGCCGGCACGACGCGGCAGCGCTTGCCCATGCGCGCGGCGATCTCGTGGATCGTGAGCGCGCCGTCGCCAGCCACGTTGTAGATGCCGGCGCGGCCGCTGCGCACGGCGTGCAGGATCGCGCCGACGACGTCTTCGTCCCAGACGAATACGAAGGGGCTGTCGGCGCCGGCGATCGCCAGCGGCCGGCGCTTCTCGAACAGCGCCGTGATCTGGTTGGCCACCGTCGCGCCGAGGATGGTGCCGATGCGCAGCACGGTCTGGCGCAACTGCGGCGCGCTCGCGCGGTAGCCGGCGAGCATCTCCTCGACCAGCCGCTTGTGCCACGAGTAGGCGAAGGCCTCGTTGCCGCGGATCGCGTCGTCCTCCGCCAGCCACGCCGGGTTGTCGGCGTGGTAGCCGTAGGCCGCGCCCGACGACGAGACGACCAGCTGAGACACGCCGGCGGCGATGCAGGCCTCGACGACGTTGCGCGTGCCCTCGACATCGACCTGGTACTCGAACTCGCGGTCCGACTTCTTTCCCGGGTTGACGATCGCCGCCAGGTGCACGACGGTGTCGACGGCGTGCTCGCGCAGCAGCGACTCGAGCCGCACCGCATCGCGGATGTCGCCCGTGGCGTGCACCGCGCCCGCCACGCGCTGCGCCTCGGGCATCTCGCGCACGTCGAGCGCGACGACGGGCGCGCCGTCGCGCGCCAGCGCCGCGACGACCTGCCGGCCGAGGTAGCCGGCACCGCCGGTGACGAGGACGGCTGTCATCACGCCGCCTGCGTGGCCGGCGCCGGCTCGCGCTTCATCCACCACGTCGACAGCGCCATGCCGGCGACGATGTGCCAGATGCCCCACCATGCCGTGACGATCGCCATGCCGCCGAGCCCGCCGAAGAAGTTGAACACCAGCACCAAGCCGAGCCCCGAGTTCTGGATGCCGGTCTCGAAGGCGACGGCGCGGCGGTCGCGCTCGGCCAGGCCGGTGACGCGCGCGAAGGCGTAGCCGCCGGCGAGCGCGAGCGCGTTGTGCACCAGCACGACGACGACGACGTAGCGGCCCCACGCGACGAAGGTGCCCCAGTTCATCGCCAGCGCGCCGATCACGAAGACGATGAAGACGAGCATCGACACGGTGCGCATCGGCTTGTGGATCTTCCTGGCCATCGCCGGCCAGCGGTGCGAGATCGCGAGCCCGGCGGCCAGCGGCACGCCGAGCAGGATGGCGACGTCGCGCAGCATGTGCACGAGATCGATCGAGAACGAGCGCAGCAGCGCATTCATCGCCGGGTCGAGCGAGGCCCAGAACGCGACGTTGAGCGGCGTCATCACGACGGCGCCCAGCGTCGACAGCGTGCTGATCGACAGCGACAGCGCCGCGTTGCCACGCGCGCGATGGGTGAAGAAGTTGGAGATGTGGCCCGCCGGGCAGCTCGACACCAGCAGCATGCCCAGCGCGATCGACGGCAGCGGGCGCAGCAGCAGGATCAGCCCGAAGGTGAACGCCGGGAACAGCAGGTGGTGGCAGACCAGGCCGATCGCCAGCGCCTTCGGCGTGCGCAGCGCGGCCTTGAAGTCCTGCACCTTCAGGTCCAGCGCGATGCCGAACATGATCAGCGCCAGCACCAGGTTCAACCCGAGCTGCGCCTGCGGGTTGAAGTTCAGCCGCACCTGGTCGATGGTCTCGCCCATGCGTCAGCCTCCGCGGAGCCGCCTCGAGGAGCCTGGAGCCCCGGGAGCCACGCAGGGGCTCCTGCGGAGCCCCGGGGGCAGCGAACCAACTGAGCGTGGGGGCATCGTTGTCTCCTCGTTCTTTTCGGCGCGATTCTCGGCGACGCGGCGGCGCGCGGCGAGGTGCGCGCCGGCCGCCGCCATGTGCGGGCGTGACAGCGCCGCCGCTACACTGCCCCGCAGCCATGCCCGCGCCCGCCCGCCCCGGCCTCGACGACGCGATCCACCGGCCCGACAAGATCGCCGTGCTGGTGCGCTCGCTCGCCGTGCTCGGCGTGCCGGCGGCCGACGCGCTGGCGGGCAGCGGCGTCGCCGAATCGGCGCTGGGCGACGCGGCGGCGCGCGTCTCGGTGCGCCAGCTGCTGGCGGTGCATGCCGCTGCGCTGCGCCTCACGCCCGACCCGGCGCTCGCGCTGCGCGCCGGCGCGCGCATCCGCTTCACGCACTTCGGCCTCTACGGCTATGCGCTGCTGGCAAGCGCGACGCCGCGCGACGCGATCGACGTCGCGCTGCGCTACCGCGCGCTCGCGTCGCCGCTGATCGGTCTGGCGTTCGGCGTCGACGGCGACGAAGCCGTCTGGTCGTTCGACGACGTGCTCGGCCTGGGTCCGGAGAGCGCGCTGCTGCGCTTCATCGTCGAGCTGCAGCTCGCCACGCAGCTCGCGCTGCACCGCGACCTGCTCGGCGCCGCCGTCGCGCCGACGCGCGTGCGCCTCGCGCGCGCGGCGCCGCCGCACGCCGCGCTCTACGCGAGCCTGCTCGGCTGCGAGCACATCGAATTCGACTGCCGCGCCGACGAGCTGCGCTTCGACGCCGCCTGGCTCGACCACCCGCTCGCCTACGCCAACCCGATCACGGCGGCGGCGACGCAGCAAGACTGCGACCGCCTGCTCGGCGAGCTCGAGAGCGCCGCCGGCATCGCCGGCCGCGTCGTCGCGCTGCTGCGCGAGGCGCCCGCGCAGTGCGCCGCGGGCCTCGAGCCGATCGCCGATCGGCTGGCCCTGCATCCGCGCACACTGCGCCGCCGCCTGCAGGCCGAGGGCACGAGCTGGCAGCGCCTGCGCGACGACGTGCGGCGCCAGCTCGCGCTCGACTGGCTGCGCCGCACGCGCATGAGCACCGACGACATCGCCGCGTCGCTCGGCTTCAGCGACGCGGCGAACTTCCGCCACGCGTTCAAGCGCTGGACCGGGCTGAGCCCGGGGGCGCTGCGCGGCGCAGACGTTCAGGCGTCGACGATCACCTCGAAACCACCGTAGATCAGGCGCTGGCCGTCGAACGGCATCTCCTTGGACAGGCGCGGATCGGGTCCATCACCTTCTTCATGCCCTCGTCGCGCACCTGCCGCGACGGCCAGCCGATCCACGAGAACACGACGGTCTCGTCGGGCTTGCACTGCACCGCCATCGGGAACGACCTGACCTTGCCCTCGGGGATGTCGTCGCCCCAGCATTCGACGAGTGCGAGGACATCGGCTGGTCAAACCGGCATGCGGGCACTATCCTTGCCCTGCCGCCCCATGGGAGGAGGGTTCGACATGGACGCAGTCGTCACCCCGGGCTCGGTGCAGGCCGACGCCCCGATCGCGGGCCGTGCCCGCGGCTTTCTGTCGGGCGCGCGCGAGATCGACGACGCGCCGGTCGGCGTCGCGGGCCGTCTGCCGGCGTGGCTGCGCGGCACGCTGCTGCTCAACGGGCCGGCGCTGTGGGAGCTGCCCGGCGGACGCCTCGAGCACTGGTTCGACGGCTACGCGATGTGGCATGCGCTGCACATCGGCGGCGCCGACGGCGGCGTGCGCTACCGCAGCCGCTATGCGCGCAGCGAGTCGTACCAGCGCAGCCTGGCGTCCGGGGCGCCGGTCTACGGCGAATTCGGCACCGCCAACCCGGCCGGGCTGCTGGCGCGGCTGCGCGCGCCGCAGGCCACCGACAACCCGGCCGTCGTGATGTCGCGCCACGGCTCGCGCTGGATCGCCGTCACCGAGACGCCGTTCCTCACCTACTTCGATCCCGAGACGCTCGACACGCTCGAGCGCCTCGACCTCGGCCGTCACGGCGAGACGATGCACCTGATGGCGGCGCACGGATGCACGCTCGCCGACGGCAGCTACGTCAACGTGGCGACGGCGCTCGGCCCGACATGCACGCTCAAGCTGCTGCGCCTGCGCCCCGGAGCATCGCGCGCCGAGGTGATCGCGCGGCTGCGCATGCCCAAGGCCGGCTACACGCACGGCTTCGGCCTGGCGCCCGGCCACGCCGTGGTGTGGGAGTCGGCGCTGCGCGCGCAGCCGCTGGCGTTTCGCTTCGGCGCACGCTCGTATGCCCAGAACTTCCGCTGGGAGCCCGCCGGCGGATCGCGCCTGCACGCCATCGCGCTCGACGGTGGCACCGTGCGCAGCTGGCACGTCCCGCCGATGATGGCGTTCCACGCCACGCAGGCCTGGCGTGACGGCACCGACCTCGTGCTCGACGTGACGGTCTACGACGACGGCAGCGTCTTCGACGACCTCACGCTCGCGCGGCGCCGCGCCGACGCGCCGCTGCGCGCCGCGATGCGCCACGTGCGCTACCGGCTGCGCGACGGCGAAGTCCATGCCGAGCCCGAGCCGCTGCCCGGCCCGCCGATCGAGCTGCAGCAGGTGCACCCCGCACGGATCGGCAGCGGCCGCGCGCGCGTGTGCTGGGGCATGGGCAACGGCGACGACGGCCGCTTCGCCGCCTGCACGCACCGGATCGACCTCGACAGCGGCGCCGTCGCGAGCTGGCAGCGCGCCGACGCCACGCAGCTCGAGCCGCTGTTCGTGCCGCGCCCCGGCGGCACCGACGACGACGACGGCGTGCTGCTCGTGCCGACGCTGGCCGGCGACGACGCGACGACCGTGATCGGCGTCGTCGACGCGCGCACGATGGAAGGCCTCGCCGAGCTGCGCCCGCCGCAGATCGTGCCGTTCGGCTTCCACGCCGCGTTTCGGCCTGGCTGAGACGACGACACCCCGCTCGCCGAGTACGGCGAGCGACCCTCCGAGAGGGTGCGGGCCTGGCTTGGGGCGGCCCGGCGCGGCGGCCCGCAGTGACGACACCCCGCTCGCCGAGTACGGCGAGCGACCCTCCGAGAGGATGCGGGCCTGGCTTGGGGCGGCCCGGCGCGGCGCTGCCGCCCCCGCGGCTGCGGGACGCGACGCGCCTCGGCGGGCGCGCCGCCGCCAACATAATCGCCGCACGACGCAGGCGACGAAAGGCGGCCATGGCAGGACAGGCGACGACGAACACGGCATCGACCGCGCAGCACGGCGGCCGGCGGCGACTGCGCCGCGCCCTCGCCGCCTGCACGCTGCTCGCCGCCGCCGGCGGCGCCGCGGCGCAACGCGTCGTCTACGAGGGGCCGGGCATCGACGTGCCGGCCGACTTCGGCTGCTGGCACGACGTGGGCTACGTCGTCAACTGGCCGAAGATGGGCGGCCAGGATCTCTACCACGGCCCCGACCCGGCGTTTCGCGTGCGCGCCAACCGCGTGCGCCTGTATGGCATGGGCGGCCTCGAGTGGAACAACACGGAGAAGTCGCCCGGCAGCTTCGACTGGTCGCGCTGGGACGAGGCCTTCGGCAAGCTGCGCGCCACCGGCGTGCGCCACGCGACGCTGAACCTGTACAACCCGCCTCAGTTCGCGACGCGCTACAAGCACGACTACGGCGGCTGGCGCATGCAGCTGCCGCGCGAGCGCGCGATGCTCGAGCGCTGGCTCACGGCCGTCACGTCGCGCTATGCCGAGATCGACGCGATCGAAGTCGCCAACGAAGTCTTCACGCCCAAGATCGGCGACGGCAAGAGCTTCTTCATCGGCTCGGCCGGCGACCTCGCCGAGCTGGCCGACTGGACGCTCGACTGGCGCCGGCGCAGCGGCTGGAAGGGCAAGGTCTGGGCGCCGTCGATCCCCGGCTTCGGCGACAACATCCCGGCGATGCTCGACTGGCTCAAGCGCTATCCGCGCTCGCGCGAGTTCGACGCCTACACGATCCACCTGTACTACCTGACGCCCGAGCACGTCGGCAAGCGCATGGGCAAGGAGACGGCCTACACCGGGCTGCTCGAGTTCCGCGAAGGACTGAAGGTGCTCGGCCTCGACAAGCCGATCGTCGATTCCGAGAAGGGTTTCGGCGCCGGCGCCGTGCGCGAGGGCACGATGTACAACTATGCCGTCGCGGCGCTGCTGCAGGGCGTGCGGCAAACCTGCTTCTTCTCGCTCGGCAGCTACGGCGCCGACGAAACCAACCTCGGCCAGCCGTTCCGCAACCGCTGGGCGCGCGACGACCTCGAGGCCGTCGCCGACCTCGCGGGCAAGACGATCCGCAAGGTCGTCGCGACGCCCGAAGGCCGCTGGAAGGTCGTCGTCGACTGATCCTTTGCGCGCGCGTCGGGTCGCGCCCGGCGCCGCGTCACACGTTCATCACGGCGACGGCGCGCACGTTGAGGTAAGCCTCGAGCGCCTCCGGGCCGCCCTCCGAGCCGTAGCCCGAGTCCTTCAACCCGCCGAACGGCATCTCGGCCGAAGGCAGCGCCGGGCCGTTGATCCACAGCATGCCGACCTCGACGCGGCGCGTCAGCAGGTCGGCGTTCTTCAGCGAGCGCGTGAAGGCATAACCGGCCAGGCCGTAGGGCAGGCGGTTCGATTCGGCGATCGCCTCGTCGAGCGTCGTGAAGCTGCGCACCACGGCGAGCGGCCCGAACGGCTCGTCGACGAGCACACGCGCCGTGAGCGGCACGTCGGCCAGCACCGTCGGCTGCCAGAAGTTGCCCGCCTCGCCGATGCGCGCGCCGCCGGCCAGCAGCGTCGCGCCCTTGGCGACGGCGTCCTGCGTCAGCTCGGCCATCGCCGTGATGCGCCGCGGGTTGGCCAGGGGCCCCATCTGCGTGCCCTCGGCCAGGCCGTCGGCGACCTTCAAACCCTGCGCATGCGCGGCCAGCGCGGCGGCGAAGTCGCGCGCCACGCTCTCGTGCACGAGAAAGCGCGTCGGCGAGATGCACACCTGGCCGGCGTTGCGGAACTTGGCGCCGCCGGCCGCCTTGACGGCCAGCGCGAGGTCGGCGTCGTCGCACACGATGACGGGCGCGTGGCCGCCCAGCTCCATCGTGACGCGCTTCATGTGCTGGCCGGCGAGCGCGGCGAGCTGCTTGCCGACGACGGTCGAGCCGGTGAACGTGACCTTGCGCACCAGCGGCTGCGGGATCAGGTACGACGAGATCTCGGCCGGTGTGCCGTAGACGAGGTTGAGCACGCCCGGCGGCAGGCCGGCGTCGGCGAAGGCGCGCACCAGCGCCGCCGGCGCGGCGGGCGTCTCCTCGGCGGCCTTGACGACCATCGAGCAGCCGGCAGCGAGCGCCGCACCGACCTTGCGCACCACCTGGTTGATCGGAAAGTTCCACGGCGTGAAGGCGGCGACCACGCCGACCGGGTCCTTCAGCACCATCTGGCGCAGCTCGGGCCGGCCGCGCGACGGCACGATGCGGCCGTAGACGCGCATGCCCTCGTCGGCGAACCATTCGACGATGTCGGCGGCGGCCGTCACTTCGCCCTTGGCTTCGGCGAGCGGCTTGCCCTGCTCCATCGTCAGCACGCGCGCGATATCGGCGGCGCGCTCGCGCAGCAGCGCGCCGGCGCGGCGCATCGTGCGCCCGCGCTCGACGGGCGCCACGTCGCGCCAGGCGGCATAGCCCTGCTGCGCCGCGGCGAGCGCGCGGTCGAGGTCGGCGCGGCCGGCGTGCGCGACGCGGCCGATCTCGCCGCCGGTGGCCGGATTGAAGACGGCGAGCGTGCGGCCGTCGGCGGCGTCGCGCCATTGGCCGTCGATGTGGAGCTGGGTGTCGGGGTAGGTCATCGGGATTCGTCGTCGTGGGGTTGCGCAGGTCGCAAGGGCGCGGCGCGCGGGCTGCGATTGTGGGACGAATCGTCGGCGCTCGCAGGCGCGCCGCCGGAAGACCGGCGCACCGCGGTGCGGAGCGAGCGCGCGTGCCGGGCGCGGTGGCGGCCTTGCGTCAGCCGGCCATGCCGCGAACGACGACGCGCCCCGCCGTATCGACGAACCATACGCGCACACCGGGCTCGCCGTCGGCGAGCGCCATCGCGCGCGCCGGCGCGAGCAGCGCGAGCGCCGTCGACAGCCCGTCGGCCAGCGTCGCGCTCGGCCCCGCGACCGACACCGAGCGCCAGTGGTTGGCGCTGCGCCCGGTGTGCGGATCGAGCAGGTGGTGGATGCGCGGATCGGTGCCGAAGCGCGTACCGCTGCCGGCCGAGGTCGACAGCGCGCCGTGCGCGCCGGGCGCGTCGCCGAGCGGCAGCTCGACGAGCGTACGCCCGTCGCCGCTCGGATCGGCGACGGCGGCGCGCCATGCCTCGCCGTCGGCGCGGCGGCCGAGCGCACGCGCCTCGCCGAGATCGACCAGCACGTGGTCGAAGCCGGCGGCGCGCAGGCGCGCCGCGACGCGGTCGCCGAGAAAGCCTTGTGCGACGCCGTTGAGCGTGATCGCCATGTGCGGGCGCGCATAGCGGATGCGCCGCGTGTCCAGCTCGACCGCCGACGCGTCGACCGAGCGCAGCGCGCGCGCGATCGCAGGCGCCGGCGGTCCGGACGCAGCGGCGCGCGGCGCGGCGTAGTGCTCGGCATACAGGCGGTACAGCGGCTGCACCGTCGGGTCGAACGCGCCGCCGCTGCGTCGCGACAACTCGAGCGCGAACGCCAGCAGTTCGACGAGCTCGTGCGGCGGATCGCGCAACTCGCCCGCCGCGTTGAGCCGCGACAGCGCCGAGTCACGGCGGTAGAGGCTGAACACGGTCTCGAGTCGCGCGATCTCGTCGACGCAGGCGGCGATCGCGGCGCGCGCGCGCGCGCGGTCGGCATGCACCAGCGTCATCGAGGCCGGTGCGCCGAGGGCCGTGCCGCGCCACACGGTGGGCGCGCCGGCGTCCGTTGCGGCACGCCCGGCAGCGCCCGCGAGCAGCGGACCCGCTGCGCCGCAGGCGGCGACGATGGAGACGAAACGTCGGCGCGTCGTCATGGTTCACCTCCTGTTCGAAGAGGCCGCTGCGGGCGGCGTTGCGGCATGTCCGTGCGCGCCGCCAGCGCCCGCCCCCGCCGGTTGCGCCTGCGTCGCGCCGGGCGCCACGGCGGCCCCATCGGCCGGCCCGAGCACGTAGGCGTCGGCGATGTCGGCCAGCCGGACGATGCGGCCGCGGTGCTGCGCGCGGAACGCCTCGGCCGCTGCCCGGTCCGAGAACGGCACGGCCTCGGGCGCACCCATGCCGCCGCGGCGGTCGCTGTCGACGACGAACCAGGCCTCGCGCGCATCGACCCACAGACCGGGCTCGGGCTGCTCCCAGCGCTGCGCGCGCGCCATGTCGCTCACCCAGACGGCGACGACGTCCTTCGGCTCGTCGGGCAGGCGCAGGAAGGCGATCGTGTCGCGCGCGGACGAGAACCACACGGGCTGCGCACGACTCGCGAGATGCACCTGGCCTTTCGGCCCCTCGTGGTCGACGAGCAGCATGCCGCAGTAGTGGCCCGTCGCCTCGGCGTGCACCTCGACGGGCGGCGGCACCGCGGCGGCCGTCGGCTTGCCGCGCTCGCAGCCGGGCAGCGCGACGACGGCCGCGAGCGCCAGTGCGGCGAC
This sequence comes from Burkholderiaceae bacterium, assembly GCA_048500255.1. Lineage (GTDB taxonomy): Bacteria > Pseudomonadota > Gammaproteobacteria > Burkholderiales > Burkholderiaceae_C > JAMHWF01. Next base: position 28,663 of record JASNYH010000004.1, read on the forward strand.
CCGCAGGGCGACGCAGCCGCGCCGACGCCGTGGCGCGCTGCACGCTGCCTCGTCGCGGCGCGCCGCCATCATGCTGAAGTGACTCACAGCGCCCTCCTGTGGAACGCGGCGACGGCCAGCGCGAGCGGCACGACGATCCATGCCGCCAGCACGGCGAGGAACACCGTCGCCGGCAGCGCCGCCGGATCGCCCGGGCCCGCCATGCCGCTGTAGACCGACACGCTCTCGCTGGCCGTCATGTTGAACAACCGATAGGCGTCGGCCGGATTGAGCAGCAGCAGCGCATCGAGCAGCGCCTTGCCGACGGTGCGCCCCTGGTCGGCGACCAGCACGCCGAGCAGCGCGGTGTCGTAGACGATGACGAAGAACAGCCACGCGCCGACCGCCAGCCCGGCGGCCGTGGCGCGCTCGCGCACCAGCGCGCTCGCCAGGCAGCCCATCGCGACGAACGACGCGCCGAGCATCACCGAGGTGCCGACCATCGCGCCGAACGCCTGCCACGCCGCGACGCCGATGCCGCCCTTCATCCACAGCGCGCCAGCCGCCGCGCCGTAGCCGAGCACCGTCGCCACCGCGAGGATCGCCACCTGCCCCGCGGCCTTGCCGACGACGACCTGCCAGCGCGCCACCGGATACGCGAGCAGCAGCATCAGCGTGCCGCGCTCGTGCTCGCCGACGATGGCGTCGAACGACAGCAGCAGCGCGATCAGCGGCACGAGAAAGATCGTCAGGCTGGCCAGCGAGACGACGACGACGGCCAGCGGGTCGGCCTTCACGGCGCCGGTCGGCGCGCTACCCAGCAGCGCCAGCGACAGCGCGAGCGACGCCATCAGCAGCGTCGTCGCCAGCACCCAGCGGTTGCGCAGGCCGGCGCGCACCTCCTGCATCGCGATCACGGCGGCGTTCATGACAGTCCGATGGCGTTCATGCGCCGCCCTCCTCGTCCGCCGCCCCGACGAGCGCGCCGTACAGCTCCTGCAGCCCGGGCGTCGAGAAGTCGATGTCCTCGACCGCGTCGCCGGCGTCGACGATGGCGCGCAGCGTCGCCATGCGCGCCGCCGGCGGCACGCGCAGCGCCAGCGCCGTGTCGCTGCGCTCGGTGCAGCGCACCTCGGGCGGCAGCGCGTCGAGCACGCGGCCGGTCGAGCACGCGCGCACGCGCAGCCGCAGTCGCAGGTCGGCGTCGACGCCGCGGCGCAGCTCGGCCAACGTGCCGGCGGCGATGAGGCGGCCGCGGTGCATGATCGCCGCGCGGTCGACGCGCCGCTCCACCTCGGACAGCGCATGCGTCGAGATCAGCACCGTGGCGCCGCTGCCGCGCAGCGCGTCGATCAGCTCGTAGACATCGTGGCGCGACGCCGGATCGAGCCCGCTCGTCGGCTCGTCGAACAGCAGCAGCCGCGGCGCGCCGATCAGCGCCTGCGCGAGGCCGAGCCGCTGGCGCATGCCCTTCGAATAGGTCGCGACGCGGCGGTTCGCCGCCTGCGCGAGGCCGACGCGCTCGAGCAGCTCGGCGTTGCGCCGCGCCGGCTCGCCCTTGAGCCGCGCATAGAACGCCATCAGCTCGCGTCCCGTCATCGCGTCGTGGAAGGCCACGTTCTCGGGCAGGAAGCCGATCGTGCGCCGCGCCGCCGCGCCGCCGCGACCGGCCGGGTCGACGCCGCCGATGGCGACGCTGCCCTCGGTCGGGCGGATCAGGCCGAGCAGCAGCTTGAACAGCGTCGTCTTGCCGGCGCCGTTGTGGCCGACGAGCGCCGTCGCCTCGCCGGCCTCGAGCGCGAGCGAGACCTGCTCGACGGCCGTCACGCCGCGGTAGCGCTTGGTCACGGAGCGCCAGTGCGCGACGCTGGTCATGACCACCCCTCGCCCGGCGAGTACGCCGGGCGATGCCCCGAGGGGATGCGGGCCGGCTTGGGGCGGCCCGGCGCTCGGCCCGCGTTCAAGGCGCAACTCCGGATTCGTTCACGGCGACGCCGGCGGAGGCACGCGCACCGGCCGCATCAGCGGCGCGCTGTCGATCACGCCGCCCGGATACAGCGCCGGAAATCGCGCCTGCGCCCAGCGCACCACCTGCACCGCCGGGCTCGCCGTGAGCGCCTTGGCCGCGGGCAGCGTCCACAGGATGACGTCCATCACGTCGTTGGGCCGGTACGGCCGGTCGGCGATGCCGTCGCCATCGAGGTCGAACGCGGCGTTGTCGCTCCAGTAGTTGCCGCGTCCGCCCTGTGCCCAGTCGACGAAGCGCGTGCCGGCGTACTTGACCTGCGCACGGTTGGCGACGAAGGCGTTGCCGGCGAGCGTGTTGCCCTCCGACCCGGCGGTGAAGTGGATGCCGATCGGGCAGCCCTCGAACCAGTTGTCGCGCAGCTCGTTGCGGTGCGCGTTGTAGACGAAGACGCACTTCTCGCGGCCGTGCCGCACCACGTTGCCGACGACGCGCGACGCATTGGTCGTGTTGAGCAGCAGGCCGTGGTCGCGGTCGTCGTCGGAGACGTTGTCGCGGATGTCGAGCCGCTCCGAATACATGATGGCCCAGCCGACGTGGTTGTTGCGCGAGCGGTTCCCGACGACGCGGCTGTCGTGCGTGTACATGTAGTGGATCGCGAAGCGCAGGTCGGAGAAGCGGTTGCGCTCGAAGGCGTTGTCGCGGCTCACGCGCACGGCAACGCCGTCGCGCCCGCGCGAGATCGCGTTGTCGACGATGCGCGTGCCCGGCGCGTTCCAGATCGACACGCCGTCGCCCGCCTCGGCGAGGCGCAGGTCGTCGCGGCCGACGATCGTGTTGCCCTCGACGAGCGTGCCGGCCGCGCCCTGCACGTAGACGCCGAACAGGTTGCCGCGCAGCCGGTTGGCGCGCACCACGGCACGTGGCGCCGTCGGCATCAGCAGCACGCCCGAGTCCATCGCCGGCACGTCGATGCCCGAGCCGGCGATCTCGAGGCCCTCGATGCGCACGTCGGGCGCGGTGACGACGATCACGCTGCCCTTGCCCGTGCCGGCGAGCGACGCGCCGGCGTCACCGACGAGCGCGACGCCCGGCCGCTCGACGCGCAGCGGCCCGGCATGGCGGCCCGCGGCGAGCCGCAGCACGCGCCCCGGCGGCGCCGCGTCGAGCAGCGGCTGCAGCGGCTCGCCGGCCGCGACGCGGCGTTCGTCGGCGACCGCCGCTGCGCTCAGCATCACCGCGATCCAGGCAGCTGCCGCGCAGGCGCTCCGGGGGTGGGTCATCTCCGCGGCTCGACCATCATGCGGCCCTTCATCTCCATGTGCATGGCGTGGCAGAACCACTGGCAGTAGTACCAGTACAGCCCGGCGCGGTCGGCCTTGAACGTGACCGACGCCGTGGCCTGCGGGGCGACCTCCATCGCGATGCCGTAGTTGACGATCGTGAAACCGTGCGTCAGGTCCTCGACCGTGTCCTTGTTGGTCACGTAGACCGTGACCTCGTCACCCTGCCGCACCGTGAAGTCGGTGAGGCTGAACGTCGGTGCGATCGAGATCATGTAGACGCGCACCTTGTTGCCGTCGCGCACCACCTTGGCCGCGCTGTCGAGGTCGACGCCGTCGGCCTGGGCCTGGCGGCGCGCGTCCTCGAACATCGGATCGTCGCGCTTCCACACGCCCACCGGGTTGACCTTGGAGCGGTGGACGATCGTCGCGTCGTGCGGCTCGGCGAAGCTCGGCGAGTCGTGCACCAGGAGCATGCGCTCGCCCGAGATGTCGATCAGCTGGTCGCACTCGGGCTTGAGCGGGCCGACGTTGAGGAAGCGGTCCTTCGAGAACTTGTTGAGCGACAGCAGCCATTTGCCGTCGGCCTCCTTGGTCTGGCCCATCGACGTGTGGTTGTGGCCCGGCTGGTAGTGCACGTCGAGCTTCTGGATGATGGGGTCGACGTTCTCGCCCTTGAACTTGGCGATCGCCTTGGCGATCGACCACTTGCAGATCTGGCTGTCGATGAACAGCGTCGTGAAGGCGTTGCCCTTGCCGTCGTAGGCGGTGTGCAGCGGGCCGAGGCCGAGCTCGGGCTCGGCGACGACGGTGTCGCGCGGCTGAATCTTGTCGTCGAACAGGTCGTCGAACTTGCGCACGTCGAACACCGTGACGGTGGGCGAGAGCTTGCCGTTGGCGACGAGGTGGATGCCGTCGGGCGCCATGTTGATGCCGTGCGGGCTGTTGGGCACCGGGATGTAGCGCGTGAACGGCGAACCCTTCTTGCCGTCGAGCACGGGCACGCCGCCGATCGTCCTGAACTTCTTCGCGGCGACGGCCTCCTCGATGCGCTTGAGGTTGAAGACGACGATCCAGTCCTGCTGCGCCGCCATCATCTCGCCGAGCGTGACGCCGCCCTCCGAGTTGTAGCAGGTCGAGAAGGCGTACTTGCCCTGGTAGTCGGCGTCGACGTTGTCGAGATTGCCGTCGACGATGACCTGCCAGGCGACCTTCATCGCCTCGCCGTCGACGGCGGTGAAGACGCATTCGTACTTCTTCGGGTCCTTCAGATTGCCGCCGGCGTTGGGGATCGGCACGGCGTCCTCGCCGTTGCAGAACACGTAGCCCGTCTTCGGATACTTCTGCAGCCGCAGGCCGTGCACCGTGTGCTGGTTGGGCAGCTCGAGGATCTTGTCGCACTTCATCACGTCGCAGCGCACGCGCGCGATGCGCGTGTTGGCCTTGTCGTTCATGTAGAGGTAGCGCCCGTCGTAGGTGCCGTCGGTGAACGACATGTGCGGGTGGTGCAGGTCGCCGTTGAGGTGCGTGCGCAGGCCCTGGGCGGCGAGGAACTTCCTCGTCTCGGGCGTCAGCCCCTCGGTGAGCACCTTCAGGCTCTCGTTGGTCTGGCCCCAGCCGGTGGCGCTGCAGCGGTTGAACACCGGCACGCGCATCAGTTCGCGCATCGACGGCAGGCCGACGATGCGCAGCTCGCCGGTCTGGCCGCTCGAGAAGAAGACGTAGTACTCGTCGAGCTCGCCCGGGCCGACGTGCGTCTTGGCGATCGACGCCTGCGCGGCCGAGGTCGAAACCTGGCTGGCGCGCGCCGCCGAGGCCGACTCCGGCGCCGAGCCGGCGCCGGGCGATGCCGCGCCGGCGGCCTGCTCGTCGCCGTTGCGCCCGCACCCGGCGAGCAGGCCGCCGGTGGCGCCGGCAGCCAGCGCCAGGCTGCCGCCGAGCACTGCGCGGCGTGCCGGATCCGCGGGCGGCTGCTTGCTGCGATCGTCATCGTTCATGGGATTCCTCCTTCTGCTTCGGAGCGCCGCGGCGGGCGCGGGTCAGGGCGTGACGGGCCGAATCGGGATCACCGGACTGGCGGCCGCCTCGGGCGGCGCCGGCGGCGCCATCGCCGCGCGCTTCTCGCGCTTGAGGCGGCGCTGGATGCGCACCGGGCACTTGTGGTCGTGGTGGTAGAGCACCTGGCAATGCAGGCACGAGATGCACTCGTTGGGATTGATGTGGCCCTCGGGGTGGATCGCCTCGACCGGGCATTCCTTGAAGCAGCGCATGCAGGGGTTGCCGCACTCGCGGTAGCGCTTGAGCCAGTCGAACATGCGCATGCGCCCGGGCAGCGCGAGCGCTGCGCCGAGCGGGCACAGGTAGCGGCAGAAGAAGCGCTCGACGAACAGACCCGCGACGAGCAAGGCGACCGCGAAGACGACGAAGCCCCAGTCGCGCATGAAGCGCAGCACGATCGCCGTCTTGAACGGCTCGATCTCGGCGAGCACCTCGGCCCAGGCCAGCGAGCCCAGCGACACGCCGAACAGCGCGAGGAACACGATGTACTTGACGGGCCACAGCCGCTCGTGCACGCGCCACGGGATCTTGAACTGCGGCACCTTCAGCCGCCGCGCCGCACGGTTGGTCAGCTCCTGCAGCGCGCCGAACGGGCACAGCCAGCCGCAGAACGGACCGCGCCCCCAGAACAGCAGCCCGGCCGCGACCGAGCACCACAGGATGAAGATCAGCGGATCGACGAGGAAGGCCGACCACTCGAAGCCGCTGCGCAGCGCGCTGGTGAACGTCAGCACGTTGACGACCGACAGCTGCGCCTGCGCAACCCATCCCAGCCAGACCAGCGTCACGGCCAGGAAGGCGAGGCGAATGCGGTCGAACAGCGCCTCGCGCTGCACCAGCACGTCCTGGAAGAAGAAGATCAGCGTCAGCACTCCCAGCATCACGGCCAGCACGCCGACCGCCGCCGCCTTGCTGCGCCAGATGCGCTGCCACAGCGGCGGCGCGGACTCCCCCGCCGCCGTGTCGGCAATCGGCGCGCCTGCGGCGTCGGTGCCGCCCGCAGCGGGACCCGCTGTCGCGGCAGGGGCGGGCGCCGCCGCGGCCGCCTTCACGTAGCGCGCCGGCAACTCGTACGGCAACTCGAACGACACGAAGGCCTTGTCGAGCGCGCCGATCGAGCGCTGCACCAGCAGCTGCAGCCGCCACGGCGCCGTGGGGTCGAAGTCGGCGTTGGGCGGCACGACGAACACGCCGATCTCGCGCAGCGGCGGGCTGCCCGGCGCGCGCAGCGCTCCGACGCGGCGGTGCAGCCGGTCGCGAAAGCGGATCGTCTCGGCGCCCTGCACCAACTCGACGCGGTCGAAGATGCCGCCGCGCACGTAGCCCGAGCCCTTGAACGAATAGACGCCGTCGCCCGCCAGCAGGATGGCGTGCTGGTCCGGCGCGAGCATCTGCGCAACGGCGGCGAATTCCTCGTCGCCCAGCAGTCGGCGGCCGATGGCCGGCTGCGACACCAGCGCGGCGTAGAGGTCGATGAAGGCGCCGTCGGCGGGCCCCGGCTCGGGGCGCTGCGCGGCGGCGGCGTTGCCGCTGTCGACGAAGGCCTGGTTGACCTGGCCGATGCTCAGATGCAGGTGGCGCACCGCGCCTTCCTTCAGCAGCGCGTTCCAGTCGGCGGGCGCGACGGCCTGCGCATCGAGGCCGCGCGCCTGGCCGGCGGGGGCCGTCGCCGGCGCGGCCACCGGTGCGGAAGCGGCGGCGGCGCTGCCTCCCCCGGCCGCGCCGGCGCCGCCGGCCGCGGCGGCCGCATCGGCAGCGCGCAGCGCGCGCGTCACGCGCAGCGCCGAGCGAACGACGCTCTCGCCCGCGACGAGCACGGTGACGGTGGCGCCGCTCACGATGTCGGGCCGCGGCGGGCCCTGGCCGGCGGCCGTCGCCTGCGTCGGGTTGTAGCCGACGAAGGCCTGCAGGTAGGCGACGACCTTGCGCTCGGGGATGCCGATCAGCACGATCGGCTCGCTGTGCGCGACGAGCCGCACGCCGACGATCGTGCCCTGCGGATCGAGCCCGACGAGGATGTGGATCGGCTTGCCCGAATAGCCGTCGGTGTCGACGAACTGCGTCGTCAGGTAGACGTGGCCGAGCAGCCGCTCGCCCGCATAGGCGGGCGCCACCTCCGGCGAGCGCCGCAGCGGCCCGAAGCGGTCGGCCCCCGGCACGACGTCGCCCGGCTTCACCTTGGCAAGAAAGGCCGCCAGCGTCTCGCCGCCCGCCGGCTCGGCGGCGTGCGCCGGCGCGGCGCACGCGACGACGAGCCAGAGCGCGAGCATCCACACGATCGCGCAGACGGACGTCCCGGGGAACGCCGGCGCCGGCGACACCTTGCTGGCAATGGTCAATGCCGCCTCGATCGGTGTTGTGGGATCATCAGTCGCACTCCCGGGCAAACAATGTACCCCGAGCGCCTTCCTCCACTCGCTCGCGACCCTGGCGTCGAACGCGTCACGCTGCCGCTGCTGGTCGGCGTAGCCACCGCCGTCGAGCGCGAATCCGTGCGCCGCTACGAGGCGCTGGCCGCCGAGATGGCACGCCGCGGCAACGCCGCCACGGCGGCGGCGTTTCGCGCCATGCTCGACGAGGAGCGCCGCCACGTCGACGCCGTCGCGCACTGGGCCGCGGCGATCGGCGAGGCGCCGCCGGCCGGCGCGGTGACGCACTTCGAGTGGCTGCTGCCGGCCGACCTCTCGACCTCGTGGGACGAGATCGCCGGCAGCGCGCTGCTCACGCCGTATCGCGCCTTCGCCATCGCCGTCGACAACGAGCAGCGCGCATTCGCGCTCTACAGCTACCTGGCTGCCGCGGCGGCCGACGAGCCGCGCGTCGCCGCCGAGGCCGAGCGGCTGGCGCACGAGGAGCTGCGCCACGCCGCGCTGATGCGCCGCTGGCGGCGCCAGGCCTACCACCGCGAGCGGCTGCGCCCGCTGCGCGAGCCGGCGCCCGCCGTCGAGTCGGTCGGCGCGCTGCAGGCGCTGCTGCAGCGGCACGAGGCCGCCATCGCGGCGCGCCACCGCGCCATCGCCGCGCGGCTGCGCGCGCTGGGCGACGACGACGGCGCCGCGCTGCTCGAGTCCCTGCTGCCGCCGACGGCGGCGGTCGCGGCGTCCGCCCCACCCGCGGAATCCGACGCCGAAGCAGCCAGCGTCGCCGACGACCCGGTGCACCTGCTGATGGCCGCGCAGGAGCCGCTCGAGGCGCTGAGCGAGACGCTCGAAGACGTGATGCGCACGCTCGACGGCGAACTGTTCGCGCAGGCCGAGCAGGCGCTCGCGGGCGTCGTCGCACGGCTGGCGCGCATCGGGTTGCGCACGGCACGCTCCGCGCCGCCGGCGTCGCCGCACGGCGCAGCATCGCCTATGCTCGAGTCGTGATGAAGACGAGTCCGCTCGTCGTCGGGAGCCCATCGTGAACACCGTCCTGCGCCCCTCGCACCTGCTGACCGCGCTGTTGGCCGCATCGCTCGCCGCGCTCTCGCTGCCCGCCGAGGCCGGAGGCCGCCACGGCGGCGGCCACGGCCATCGCTGGAACGGCCATCACCGCCACCATCACCACCCTCACCCCGGCGTCGTCCTCGGCATCGGGCTGGGCCTCGGCGCGGCGGCGATCTGGCATCACCACCACGCCCACCCCGCAGCGGTCTGGGGGCCGGCGCCGGTCTACGTCACGCCGCCGCCCGTCGTCTACTCGTACGCCGATCCGGCGCCGGTGCTGCCGCGCGCACCCGACCCGGTGATCTATCCGCGCAACGGCCAGAGCCCGGCGCAGACCGAGGCCGACCGCCAGGACTGCAACCGCTGGGCGACGACGCACCCCGGCGCGATGGCCGAGGCAAGTGTGTTCCACCGCGCGACGATCGCGTGCATGGAGGGGCGCGGCTACACCGTGCGCTGACGCGCCGCGCCGCCTGCAAGGGCTCAGCCGCCGCGCGCCTGCAGGTCGCGGATGAGCCCTTTCATCTCGTCGATCTCGCGGCGCTGGCTCTCGATGATCTGGTCCGCGAGCTCGCGCACGCGCGGATCGGCGATCCTGGCGCGCTCGCTCGTCATGATGGCGATCGAGTGGTGCGGGATCATGGCGCGCATGTATGCCACGTCCCCCACGGTCGCCTGGCTGCGCACCAGCCACAGCGCGCCGGCGAAGGCGACCACGCCGCCGGCGACGATCGCCGCATTGCGCCGCCGGTCGGTGTACATGCCACGCATGAAGGCCAGCATCAAGAGCGCCATCGCGGCCCCCATCACGACAGCCATGTAGACGCGCGTCTCGCTGAAGAACACGTGGCCGAGGGCGTACGTGTTCAGGTACATCAGGACGAACATCACGACGGTGGATGCGGCGATCATCGAAGCGAAGCGGACATAGGGTTTCATCGAGGATCCCTCGTGGAGCATGCCGCGTCGGCAAGCGACGTGCCGCGAGCGCAGCGCGCCGGCCCCACGACGACCCCTCGCGGCCCTTGGCTACGGTCCGCGCCGCGCCGACCTGCAGCACACTCCGCGCAGGCGGCACGGTGCCGTCGAGGAGGACCACGCATGCAGATCACGGACATCCTCGCCCAGATGGGCGGCCTGCAGTCGATGGCGCGCGAGCTCGGTGTCAGCGAGACCGACGCCGCGACAGGCGTCGAGGCGCTCGCGCCTGCGATCCTCGGCGGCTTCAAGAAGCAGGCGCAGCAGCCGGCCGGTCTCGAGGGGCTGGGCGGCCTGCTCGGTCAGCTCGGCGGCGGCGGCCTGCTCGACCAGGTGCTGTCGCCGCAGCCGACCGACGTGGCGCCGGGCAACGAAGTGCTCGGCCAGATCTTCGGCTCGCGCGACGTGAGCCGCAGCGTCGCGCAGGACGCTGCGTCGCGCACCGGGCTCGACGCCGGCCTGCTGAAGAAGATGCTGCCGATGCTCGCGATGCTCGTCGCCGGCTACATGGCCAGGCAGCGCGGCGGCGATGAGGCAGCACAGGCACAGGCACCGTCGATGGGCGGCGGCGGCCTCGGCGACCTGCTCGGCGGGCTGCTCGGCGGCGGCGCCGGGGCGTCGAGCGCCGGCGGCATGGCCGGCGGGCTGGGCGCGATGCTCGACCTGAACGGCGACGGCAACGCGCTCGACGACATCCTGCGCATGACGGGACAGGCACGGCGGCCGTAGCCGCGCCTGGGGCGGTGGTCGTCAGCGAGCGCGCGTCACCCGCCAGACCGTGTTCGACAGGTCGTCGGCGACGATGACCGCGCCCTGCGCGTCCACCGTCACGCCGACCGGGCGGCCCATCGTCTTGCCGTCGACCTGGAATCCGCTGACGAAGTCCACCGGCGCACCGCTCGGGCGGCCGTCGCGAAACGGCACGAAAACGACCTTGTAGCCCACCGGCTGCTTGCGGTTCCAGCTGCCGTGCATGCCGACGAACGCGCCCTCGGCGAACGGGCCGTCGCCGCCGGTCCGTGCGAACGCGAGCCCGAGCGGCGCCGAATGCGACGGCAGCGCGTAGTCCGGCCGCACGCTGGCCTTCACCTTCTGTTCATCGTGCGGCCGCACGCGCGGGTCGACGTTCTGGCCCCAGTACGCGTACGGCCAGCCGTAGAACGCGCCTTCGCGCACCGAAGTCAGGTAGTCCGGCACGAGGTCCGGGCCGAGTTCGTCGCGTTCGTTCACGACCGCCCAGAGCTGGCCGGTGCGCGGCTCGAAGGCGAGCGCGGTGGGATTGCGCAAGCCCGTCGCGAACGGACGCGCCGCGCCGCTCTCCGCGTCCACCTGCCAGACCATCGCGCGGTCTTCCTCGACCGCCATGCCGCGCTCGCCGACGTTGCTGTTCGAACCGATGCCGACGTAGAGGAAACGCCCCTCGGCATCCGCGGCGAGCGCCTTCGTCCAGTGGTGGTTGATCGCCGACGGCAGCGGCGCCACCGTCACCGGCGCCGCGGCGGCGCGGGTCTGCCCGGCCTCGTGGTCGAAGCGGACGAGCGCGTCCTGGTTGGCCACGTAGAGCCGGTTGCCGACGAGGGCCAGGCCGTAGGGTGCGTCGAGGTTCTCCGCATAGATCCAGCGGCCTTCGTAGTTGCCGTCGCCGTCGGCGTCGCGCAGCAGCGTGAGCCGATCGCCGCCATCGACCGACGTCGTGCCCTCGGACTTGAAGATGCCGGCGATGTAGTCCTTGGGCGTGAGCACCGGCGCGCTCTTGCCTTTGCCTTCGGCGACGAGGATGTCGCCATTGGGCAGCACGAGCGTCTGGCGCGGGATGCGCAGCTCGCTCGCGATGGCCGTGATCGTCCAGCCCTGCGGCACGGTCGGTCTCCGCTCGCCCCACGCCGCCGGCTGGGCGATGGCCATCTGCGGCAGCAGGCCACGCTGCGGCGCCGGCAGATCCGGGTTGGCGCCGTACTGCTCGCCCGCCGGGCCCGCCGCTGCCACGAGCGTCAGCATGGCTGCAACGACGAAGGCGATGCCGACGGAGGCTGCCGCGCGGTTCGTCATGCCGTCCTCCGGAACACGACAGCCAGGCCGATCACGGTGGCCGCCGCCGCCAGCAGCACCACCACCGCCGACAGCACCAGGCCGGCGGGCATCGCCGCCCACCCATCCTTGGCATGGACCAGCGCATTGACGATGCCGAGCACGACGCTCGTCAGCAGCAACAGCAGGTACAGCAGGCCGCGACGGTGGCGCGCGGCAGCCGAGCGCAGCACGTCGACGAGGGCCCAGATCGACGCCAGACCCGCGAAGACGAGGCCGCCGGCGATCAGCCACGAGGCGAAATTGGTCCACTGCACCTCGAAGCTGCGCGCATAGGCCCAGTCGCTGAGCAGCGCGCCAAGGAACAGCGGCAGCGCCGAGAAGGCGAGGACGGCGTGCATGTCCCTCGGCGAGCAACTGCGGTGCCCGTGTCAGGACAGCGCGACGAGCGCGACGGCGATCATCAGCAGCGCGCTGGCCGCAGCCGCCAGCGCGCCGCGGTGCGTGGTCGCCCAGAGCTGTGCGCTGCCGGCGGCGGCCAGCGCGTCGAAGCGCCCGTGCGCGCCGTGGTCGCCGGGGACCGGCGCCCAGAGGTTGTCGCGCCGGTCGGCGGGCGGGTCTTCATCGGTGTGCTGACCGTCGACGGCGCGTCTCCCGAGCAGCCGGTCGAGCAAGCCGGGCAGCACACGCGTGCCGACGATCGACTGCACGGCCGGTGCGCCGACCCACAGCTCGCGCCGGCGGTGCGTCGCCGCCCAGTACACGGCCCGAGCCGCCACTTCCGGCTGGAAGATGCGGCCCATCGGGCGCAGGCGTTTGCGCAGCGTCGTGCGGGCCCACTCGAACTGCGGCGTGTTGAAGGCCGACAGTTGCACCATCGTGAGATGCACGCGGCTGCCGTCGTGCGCAAGCTCGCAGCGCAGCGAGTCGGTGTAGCCGCGCAGCGCGGCCTTGGCGGCGCAGTACGGCGCCTGCAGCGGGATCGAGCGGTATGCCAGCGCGGAGCCGACCTGCACGATGCAGCCGCGGTCGCGCGGCTTCATGCGCCGCAGCGCTGCCCGCGTGCCCCATACGGCGCCGAGGTAGGTGACGTCGGTCGCCCGGCGGAAGTCCGCAGGCTCGACGTCCAGCATCGGCGCCACGATCGTCGCCATGGCGTTGTTGATCCACACGTCGATCGGCCCCCAGTGGGCCTCCACGCGATCGGCTGCGGCCTCCACCTGGCGTTCGTCGGCCACGTCGGTCGGCAACGCGAGCGCCTCGCCACCGGCGCGATGCACGTCGTCGCCGGCCCCCGCCAGGCCGTCGAGGCCTCGCGCGAGCAGCGCGACGCGCCAGCCGTACCGCGCGAACTCGCAGGCGACGGCACGGCCGATGCCTGCCGACGCGCCCGTGACGACGACGACGGGCCGGCGCGAGTCGCGCGACGCGTGCCCGGTCACGCGCCGATCTTGATCAGCGCCAGGCCGCTCGCCGCGTCGCATTCGCGCCGCAGGTAGCTCGGCGAATCGACCAGCAGCACCTCCAGCGTGGGGCGCACGCGCGCCTCCAGCAGGTGTCCGCCGAGCGTGCTGCCGTCGCGGCGGCCGAGCACCGCGTGCAGGTGCAGCTTGGGCTCGTCGCGGTCGAGCGCGACGTCGCCCAGCAGCGACACGACCTCGACCTGCTCGTCCACCGGGATGCGCACGTAGTCCCGCGTCTCCCAGTCGAAGTAGCCGAGCGTGGCGCGCTCGAAGGCGCCGAGCGCGGTGATGCGGCTGGCGCTCAGGCCTTGTTCGCGCGCGAAGCGCAGCAGCTCGGCCATCACGTCGTCGCCGCGGTCGAAGACGAGCGCGAACGTGCGTTCCGGGGCTTCGTTGATGAGCTTGGCATTCATCGCGTTTCCTTCGCAGGGTCGAGGGCAACTGCCGAAGGGCCGGCAACGCACGTGCCGACAAGCGCGGCACAAGGGGACAGGCTATTTCGCCGCCGTCTGGGTCGTCGCGCTCGCCTGCTACGTCGCCGGCGTGGCCGTGCTCTATCAGCTCCGTTAGCGCAGCGTCGCCAGGTAGGCCGCCATGTCCCGTGCGTCGCGCTCGTCGACGCCGAGGTCGGGCATCGCGCTGGCCGGGTGCACCTGCTGCGGCTCGCGCAGCCAGCGCACCAGGTTCTCGGGCGTGTTGGGCAGCAGGCCCGCGATGGCGGCGCGCTCGGCCATGCCTTCGAGCGGCGGCCCGACGGGGCTGTCGGGGCCGACGATGCCGGGAATGCGATGACAGGTCACGCAGGCGTGCTGCTCGATCGCGACGCGACCGCGGTCGGCGTCGGGCGGCGCATCGGCCGGCGGCGACTCGTCGTCGCGATGCGATGGCGCCGCCGCGAGCACGCGATAGTCCGACGGCGACAACCGCGGCAGCCGCTGCAGGAAGGCGACGACGGCCCACAGATCGTCTTCCGGCATCCGGAACTGCCAGGCCGGCATGCCCGTCATCTTGAGGCCGTACTTGACGACCCAGTACAGCTCGGCCGGCTGCCAGGTGCGCGCCGTGTGCACCAGGTTCGCGGGCACCGGCGTCATGCCGAGCGCGAACGGCTCGGGCGCCACGCCCGGCGCGCCGTGGCAGGCGACGCAGTGCGCGCGAAACTGCACCAGCCCGCGCGCGACGAGGCGCTCGTCGGCGAGCGGCGGCACGGCGATCGCGGCGGCCCTGCGCACGATCGACCGGCGCATGCCGACGTCGAGCAGCTTGTAGGTGGGCGCCAGATGCTGGTCCGTCGCCGAAATGTCGTAGACGCCCGCCCACAGCACCGCCGCCGCTCCCGCCGCGAGGGCGGCCAGCGCGCCGGCGACCGCCACGATCTTCTTCATCGCAGCGTGTACAGGTAGGCGACCATGTCGCGCGCATGCGTCTCGGTGACGCCGAGATCGGGCATCGCGCTGCCCGGCTTCACGCCCTGCGGCGCGACGATCCAGCGCACGGCGTGCTCGGGCGAGTTCGGCAGGCGGCCCCCGAGGTACGAGCGCCGCGACAGCCCTTCCAGCGGCGGCCCCGCCTTGCCGTCGGCGGTGGCGACGCCGGGAATGCGGTGGCAGTGGCCGCAGCCGAACTGCCGCAGCAGCAGCCGGCCGTTGTCGGCATCGCCGAACGCCGGCGGCGCCTGCGCCCCGGCGCCGCAGCCGGCCAGCAGCGCCATGGCCGCGAGGCCGACCAGACGTCTGCACAGGGCTTCAGGCTTCATGCGGACGCAGCACCCGGTGGAAGGCGAGCAACCCGGCCGCCAGCAACGCGTAGCCGGCCGGCACCCACATGATCAGGCCGCCGAGCTGCTGCTGCTCGAGCGTCGCGCCGGCGTACAGCGCCGCGGGCGCGAACGTGAGCAGCGCCGCCAGCGCGCCGCTGTGGATCAGCGTCGTGAGCAGGTACAAGGCCGCCGTGCCGTTCGAGACGCGGCGGAACACGGTCCACCAGAACAGCAGCGCGCTCCAGAAGAAGCAGGCGTGCTGCAGCGCGTGGATGGCGTCGGACGTGCCGCCGGCGTCGAACCACCGCGGCAGGTGCCAGATCCACAGCGCCGCGGCGTGCAGGCTCCACGCCGCCAGCGGCGGCACGGCCAGCGGCCAGGCCGCGACGCGCAGCGCCCGCGGCGGCAGCGTGACCGCCAGCGCGGCGAACGGCCGCCCGAGGATCAGCAGCGGCGGAGCGACGAGCATCAGCAGTTCGTGCTGCACCATGTGCAGCGCGAACGAGCGCTCGGCGGCGCGATCGAGCGGCGACACGAGCGCGAGCGCGATCGCGAACCAGCCGCCGAGGAAGGCGATCGCGTGCCGGGCGCGCAGCGCCGGGCTGCGCGCATAGCCGCGGCCGTAGAGCCAGGTCGCCAGCGTCAGCGCGGCCACGGCAACGCCGGTGGCGGCGTCGATGCCGTCGGGCGCCACAGCGCCGTGTGCCTGCGCGACGACAGGCCACACGGCGAACGCCACGACGGGCAGCGCGCGCATGAACATCACCTGCATGGCGCGGCGACGAACAGAACCACCGACGCCTCCCACAGCACAGCCACGAGCGCGAACGCTGCCGCGGCGGCGGAGAACCACGACGCGAACTCGGCGCGCCGCCGCCAGCCGCTGACCAGCACGACGACGAGAAGCGCGACGGCCACCGCCGTGGCCACGGCCACCGAAGGTGCCGGCCAATGGGGCAGGCCGCGCGCGCAGGCCAGCGCCGTGCCGCCGTAGATCGCCAGGAAGTGCAGCGCCCAGATCGCGATGCCGGCCGACATGCGCAGCGCCGTCGCGATCGAGCTGCGCGGGCCGCCCGGGCGCGGCGACGGCAGCGGGCGCGTCGTCGCGCCGTGTTCCGTGTCGGTCCGCGAGCGCATGATGGCCTCGTCGCTGCAAGCCCCGTTCCCGTTGCGCGTGTTTCATGCCGACGCCACCAGCCGCGGAAAGCCGTGCACGAGCACGATGCCCACCAGGCTCTGCGCGACCGTGTAGTGCCACAACAGGCGCGCGTTGTCGAAGGTGACGCGCCACACCCGGTCCATGCGTCCGGCAGCCTGGCGGGCCATCGCGAACAGCGCCATCACGATGGCGACGACGACGAAGCAGCCTTCGATCGCCAGCACCAGGTGGACCGCAGCGCCGTAGGCCGAAGCGCTGGGCGACAGCGCGCGATGGGCGAAGAGGTCGAGCACGAACGCGGCGACCATGCAGCCGATCGCCGTCACGGCGGCACCGTGGATGCGGCCGCCGCGCTCGAGCCGCCTGCGCGCCAGCGCGAAGGCGGCGCTGCCGGCGGCCATCGACGCGCCGGCGCCGAACGCCCACGCCAGCTTCGGCACTTGCGCGACCGGCGGCCACACGTCCGGCGACACCGTCCACAGGTAGAGGTACGAGAACACGACGCAGCCGTAGATCGAGCCGGCCACGGCCATCAGCACGACCATCGCCCACCACGCCTGCGACAACGGCCCGCTCGCGTAGGCCGGCAGCCGCAGTCCGCCGCCCACCGGCACCGGCTCGGCGAGCGGCTTGGGATCGAGCCCCCACGCCCAATGCAGCATCGCGCCTGCCGCGACCGCGCCGCAGGCGAACGCCGGGATCACGAGCTTGAACGTCAGCAGCAGGAAGAACGCGGCCGTGAATCCGGCCGCGACGAGCGGTGCCCAGCCGGGCATCGGCATGCGCATCAGCCACTGCGGCTCGGCGGTGATCGGGTGCGACACGATCGTCTCGCGCCCGCCGGTGGGCGCGTTGGGCAGGTACCAGCGGCCCTGCTCCACGTCGTCGGCCAGGTTCGGGTCGCGCCACAGCGGATCGCGGCTGTCGACGACGGGGATGCTGCGCTGCGAGTAGTTGCCACTGGGCAGCCATTCGAGCGTGCCGGCGTTCCACACGTTGCCGGCGTTGCCCTCGGCCGCCATGCGGAACTTGCGCGCGAGGTCGACGACGAACAGCGCCACGCCGGCGGCGATCATGAAGGCGCCGACGGTCGACAGGAGGTTGAGCCCGTCCCAGCCCATGCCGGCCGGATAGGTGTACACGCGCCGCGGCATGCCGAGCAGCCCGCTCACGTGCATCGGAAAGAAGGCGACGTTGAAGCCGGCGAACATCAGGCCGAACACCCAGCGCCCGAGCCGCTCCGACAGCGCGTGCCGGCTGCAGTACGGCACCCAGTAGTAGAACGCCGCGAACAGCGGGAACACCATGCCGCCGATCAGCACGTAGTGCAGGTGCGCGACGACGAAGTAGCTGTCGTGCGCCTGCCAGTCGAACGGCACCACGGCGACCATCACGCCGCTGAGCCCGCCCAGCACGAAGACGAACAGGAAGCCCAGGATGAACAGCGACGGCGTCGTGACGCGCAGCCGCCCGCGCGCCAGCGTCGCGATCCACGCGAACACCTGGATGCCGGCCGGAATCGCGACGGCCATGCTCGCGGCCTGGAAGAACGACAGCGACAGCCGCGGGATGCCGGTGGCGAACATGTGGTGAACCCACAGCCCGAAGCTGAGGAATCCCGTGGCCACCAGCGCGACGACGACGAACCGGTACGCGACCAGCGGCGCCTGCACCATCGTCGGCACGATCATCGACACCATGCCGGCCGCCGGCAGGAAGATGATGTAGACCTCGGGGTGGCCGAAAAACCAGAACAGGTGCTGCCACAGCAGCGGGTCGCCGCCCTTGCCGGCGTCGAAGAACGGCCAATGGAACGCGCGCTCCAGCTCCAGCAGCGTGGTCGCGACGATGACCGCCGGGAAGGCGAACACGATCATGATCGCGAAGACGAGCATCGCCCATGCGAACACCGGGATGCGGTCCAGCGTCATGCCGGGCGCGCGCGTGCGCAGGACGCCGACGATGATCTCGATCGCGCCGGCGATCGCCGAGATCTCGATGAAGCCGATGCCCAGCAGCCAGAAGTCCTCGTTGACGCCGGGCGAATAGGTTTCGGTGGTGAGCGGCGGGTTCATGAACCAGCCGCCGCTCGGCGCCCAGCCGGCGAAGATGCTCGCGAAGAACACCACGCCGCCGACGAAGTAGGCCCAGAACGCATACGCCGACAGCCGCGGGAACGGCAGGTCGCGCGCGCCCAGCATGTTGGGCAGCAGCAGGACGCCCATCGCCTCGACGGCCGGCACGGCGAACAGGAACATCATCACCGTGCCGTGCATCGTGAACAGCTGGTTGTAGAGCGTGGGGCCGACGAGGTCGTTCGCCGGCACCGCCAGCTGCGTGCGCATGACGAGCGCCAGCACGCCTGCGAACACGAAGAACATGAACGCCGTGCCGACGTAGAACACGCCGACGTAGTTGTTGTTGATGACGGTGATGAAGCGCAGGCCGGGCGGCGGATCCCACAGCCTCCGGAGCTGCTCGACCTCGCCGGGAGGGCGCGGCTGCCGGTCGGGCAACGCGACGGCGGGCGGCATCGAGGGGTCGGGCATGCGCGGTCCTCACTGCAGGGTTTGCAGCCAGCGCGCCAGCGCCACGAGCTCGTCGCCCGCGAACTGCCGGAACTCGGGCATCAGGTTGCCCGGCTTCAGGTGCTGGTTCGACGCGATCCAGGCGGCCGCCGTGCCGGCGTCGTTGGGCAGCAGGCCGGCGCCGAGCGTGAGCCGGCTGCCGACGTGCGTGAGGTCGGGGCCGAGCGTGCCCTCGGCCGCCGTGCCGCGCACCGTGTGGCAGGCCGCGCAGCGCTGCTCGAACAGGCGATTCGGCGGTGCGGCCGACGGCGCGCGCTGCTGCCGACGCCAGCGCTCGAAGCCTTCCTCGTCCTCGGCAACGACGAGCAGCGCCATTTGCGCGTGCGGGCCGCCGCAGTATTCGGCGCACTGGCCGCGGTAGACGCCGGCGCGGTCGGCGCGCAGCACGAGGCGGTTGTCCTTGCCGGGCACGAGATCGAGCTTGCCGGCCAGCGACGGCACCCACAGGCTGTGCAGCACGTCGGCCGACACCAGTTTCAGCTCGACGCTGCGGCCGGCCGGGATGCGGATCTCGTTGGCGGTGGCGAAATCGAGGCGGCCGTGGTCGTCGAGATAGTGCACGCGCCACCACCACTGGTGCCCGATCACCTCGACGCGCAGCGCGGGCTCGCCGTGCGCGGCGTCGATGCGCGCCGCCGCGAGCAAGGTGTAGACGAGCAGCGCGCCCAGCACGAGCGCCGGCAGCACGATGCCGCCGCCGACGACGGCGCCCTGCCCGGCCAGCCAGCGGCGCCGCCCGCCGCCGAACGCGGCCCAGCCGGCGAGCGCCATCACGAAAACGAAGACGATCGCCGACAGCGCGAGCAGCACCCATCCGATCTCGGCGATGATGCGCGCGTCCGGGCCGTGCGGATCGAGCGCGGACTGCAGCGCGCCGATCACGCGCGACTCCCCGGGCCGGCGGCGCGCCGGTGCTTCGCCACGCTGTGCAGTCCGTACGCTGCGACGCGAGCAGCCATGAGCAGTGCCCGGCGGGCGCGCGGACCGCCGCGAGGGTTGTCGGTCATCGCCCGTGGCAAGCGGCAGGCCCGGCGGCCAGCCGCCCCTCCGTGCGAGCCGCCCGCCTTCAGCGCGCGCCGAGCGCGCCGGCCAGCTCGCGCAGCAGCGCCGCCCCGTCGCCGCGCCAGGCGCTGCCGTGCATGCACGCCAGCGTCGCCGGCCTCAGCGCGGCCAGCCGCTCGAGCTGTGCGCCGGTCTGCGGCGCGTGCGCGTAGTAGTCCATCAGCGTGCGGAACGCTTCGCTCGGGCCGAGGATGTCGCCCTCCGTCAGCGCCACCTCTGCGCGCCCGCCCTGCGTGAACAGGTCGCCGCAGAAGAAGGTGCGCGTCGCGTCGTCGAACATCAGGCCGCAGTCCCAGCCGTGTGGCAGGTGCGGCGTGTCGAGCCAGCGCAGCGCGTGGCGGCCCAGCTGCAGCACCTCGCCGTCGGCCAGCGCGCGCGGCGCGCGGGACGCGAAGTCGTTGACCGAGACCATCGCGCCGACCTGTCCGCACACCGCCTCGGCCTCGGGCGCGACGGCCAGCCAGTCGTTGAGCGCGCCGCATTCGTCGGCCTCGAAGTGCGAGAAGCCGACATAGCGCAGCCGCGACACCGGCAGCACGGCGTCGACCGCCCGGCGCACCAGCGCGAACAGCTGCCGCGGCCCGGCATGGAACAGCAGCGGCTTGTCGTCGGCCACCAGGTACTGGTTGAAGTTGAACGCGCTGCCGTCGGGCAGCGGCACGGGCGTGTTGATGCGGTAGATGCCGGCGGCGATCTCGTGGACGTTGGTGCCGGTGTCGGTGTCGGTGATCATGGGACGCTGTCCTTTCGGGAGGGGGTGGGATGGAACGCACTGCGTCGTCGAGCGACGCAGGTTGTGTCGCGACCCGCAGGGGCGTTACAGCCCCGATGGCGCCGGCGCGCCGGCCGCCGTATGCTCGCGGCCCATGAACCCGCGCAGCATCCCGACAGGCGATGCCGTGTCGGTCGAGCAGTCCGGCGACGGCGACACCCCGCACGACATCGACCCGAACGACGCCGAGGCCGGCGCCGTCGCGCTGCGTGTCGCCAACGCCGGCGCGGCGGCGGTGACCGACGCCGCGGCCGAGGGCGAGCTCTACCGTCGCCTCGCGCCGCGCGTGCGCCGCTACGGCCTGCGCCACCTGCGCGACGGCCACGCCGCCAACGACCTGATGCAGAGCGTGATGGTGCGCGTCATCGAGCAGCTGCGCGCCGGCAAGGTGCGCGAGCCGGGACGCATCGTGTCGTTCGTGTTCGGCATGTGCCGCATGGTGCTGCTCGAGCTGCAACGCGGCGAGTCGCGCCGCGGGCGCCTGCTCGAGCAGTGGGGCGACGCGCTGACGGTGGCCGACATCGCCATCGCCCCGCGCCTCGACCACCTGCGCGTCGCCGACTGCCTGGGCCGCCTCGCCGAGCGCGAGCGCAGCGTCATCGTGCTCAGCTTCTACGAGGAGCGCAGCGCCGACGACGTGGCGACGATGCTCGGCACCTCGGCCGGCAACGTGCGCGTGATCCGCCATCGCGGGCTGGCACGGCTGCGCGACTGCGTCGGCGGTCCGCATTCGCCGACGGCGGCAGCCGCATGAACGCCGCGCCGGCTCCCTGCCGCCAGCCGCTCGGCTGGGACGTGCTGGTGCGCTACTGGCTCGGCGAGCTCGACGACGCCAGCACCGAGCAGGTCGACCGCCACCTGCTCGGCTGCGACGACTGCGGCGCGCGCCTCGACGAGATCGCCGCCCTGGGCGACGGCGTTCGTCGCGCCTTCGACGCCGGGTTCGTCGCCGCCGTCGTCGGTGACGCGTTCGCGCAGCGGCTCGCCGAGCGCGGGCTGCGCCTGCGCGAGTACCGCGTCGAGCGCGGCGGCAGCGTCAACTGCAGCGTGGCCCCCGACGACGACGTCGTCGTCTCGCGCCTCGCCGGCGCGCCGCTGGAGGGCATCGCGCGACTCGACCTGGTGCGCCGCGGCAGGGACGGCGCGCCCGACACGCGCGCCGTCGACATCCCGTTCGACGCCACGCGCGGCGAGATCGTCCTCGTGGCACCGGCGGCGCGGCTGCGCGCGTTGCCCGACTGCGTCGAACAGGTGCAGCTGCTGGCCGTCGACGCGGCCGGCGGCGAGCACGTCGTCGGCCGCTACACCTTCAACCACAGCGCGCCTCGCTGACCCGCGCCGCGCGCGGCACGGGCAGCACCCGGCGCGACGGGCCCGCCGACGCTCAGCCGCGCGCGCCGGTGACGTACATCTCGAGCTGCTCGATGATGAACTGCTGCTCCGAGATGATGTCCTTGACCAGGTCGCCGATCGACACCAGGCCGACGAGCTGCTCGCCGTCGTCGAGCACCGGCAGGTGGCGCAGCCGGTTCTCCGTCATCAGGGCCATGCACTCGTCGGCGGTGCGCTGCGGGCGCACGTACATGACGGGGCTCGACATGATGGAGCGCACCGGCGTGTCGCGCGACGCGCGGTCGAGCAGGATCATCTTGCGCGCGTAGTCGCGCTCGCTGACGATGCCGACGACGCGGCCGGCACCGTCGACGACGACGAGCGCGCCGACGTTCTTCTCGGCCATCGCGCGCAGGGCCTCGAGCACCGAGGCGTCGGGGCCGATGGTGTGCACCGAGCGCTCGGGCTTGGTCTTCAGGATCTGGGCCACGGTGGTCATCGGGCGGCTCCTCCTCGGCGTGGGGCTCTCGTTGCGGATGTCGTTCGGCTCAGTGCAGCGGCGCGGCGACGGCGAACTGCGCGTGCCGCGCCTGCGACATCAGCGCATGGAACTGCTCGTGCGACAGCTGCAGCAGGCGCTCGTGGTCGCCGCACTCGATGTAGACCGCCGGGCTGGCCTCGAGCTCGTCGTCGACGACGGTCTCCAGGCCCCAGACCATGCCGAGCGTGGGCACCGTGCCGGGGTCGCAGTCGTCGAACAGCTCGTCGACGCGACGCCGGTCGGCCAGGCGCAGGCGCTCGCGCCCGAGCAGGCGCGACAGCTCGCCGAGCTGGACCATGCGGTCGGCCGGCAGCACGGCCATGAGGCAGCCGTCGTCGTCCTCGACGACGACGGCCTTGGCGAGCTGGTGCGGCGGCACGTGCGCGGTGCGCGCGGTCTGCGCGCTGGTGCGGCTGTGCGGATGGAGGCAGACCTCGTAGCGCGCGCCGCGCTCGTCGAGGTAGCTTCGAAGGCGTGCAGGGATCGTCATGACGGCCTCCTTGGGGCGATGCAGCAGCGACCGGCACGGCCCGCAACGGCGCCGCGCGCCGCGCCAGCGCGCCCCCAGTGTGCCGCGGACGGCGCCGCGGCGCCACACGGCCCATGGCGTGTAGGGTCAGCAGCTCGACGCCTTCGACGACGCCGTTGGGCGCCGGGATCGCCAGGATCAGCGGCAGGCTCGTCGGTGACCTCGCAGCAGCGGCGGCGCTACGGCCTGGCGCGCCCGGCCCGGCCGATCATCTCCTCGACCGTGCGCTGCTCGGCGCGGATCTCGGCCTGCAGGGCCTCGGGCGACCGGTAGTCCTGCACCACGCCGAGCGGGGCCAGCCGGGCGGCGACGGCCGGGTCGCGTGCCACGCTCTCGATCGCCGGCACGAGCGCGCGCGACACCTCCGCGTCGACGCCGGCCGGCGCGAAGAAGGCCAGCCAGACGCCCAGCAGGTCGCGCCCGTAGCCGAGCTCGATCATCGTCGGGATCGTCGGGAACTCGGGCGACTTGGTCGACGTCACGACGGCGCGCAGCGCGCCGCTCTTCAACTGGCCGGCGATCACGCCGAGCGCGACGGCCGCGCCGTCGATGTGGCCGCCCTGCAGGGCCGAGACCGACGGCGCGGCGCCTTTGAACGGCACCATCTCCATCGGTGCGCCGGTCTGCGCGCCGACGATCTGCACGGTGAAGTCGCCGATCGAGCCGGTGCCGGCGGTGCCCACGTTGACCTTGCCGGGGTTGGCCTTCGCGTGCGCCGCCATCTCGGCCAGCGTCTTGTACGGCGCGTCGCCGCGCACCGCGATCACCATCGGCGTGCGCGTCGTCAGGCCGAGCGGCGTGAAGTCGACGAGCGGGTCGTAGCCTGCCGACTGCGGGTTGAGGATGCGGTTGGACGTGAGCGACGCATTGATCGTGAACAGCAGCGTGTAGCCGTCCTTCGGCCCCTTGGCCACCGTCTTCGCGCCCATCATGCCGCCGGCGCCGGGCAGGTTGGACACCAGCACCGGCACCTTGAGCCGCTTGGCCAGCTCCTCGGCCATGATGCGCGCGGCGATGTCGGTGGCGTCGCCCGCCGCCACCGGGATCACCAGCGTGATCGGCTTGTCGGGGTAGGCCCCTGCGGCACTGCCCAGCAGGCCCAGGAGCCATGCACACAACAGCCGCCTGATCGTCGATGCCATGTCATCCGCCTCCTGCGTCCCGCGGGACGCGCTTGCATGCGTCCGACCGGACGCGGTCTGCGTCCCGCCGGGGACGCGGGTGGGACTACTTCGGGCCGTCGCCGCGCAGCAGCTGCGAGCCGAAGAACTGCGCCGGCAGGTTGCGCACGATCGCCTGCGACGCCTCGGCGGCGAAGTCCGCCAGGCGCAGCTCCGGGTGGATCGGCCGGATGCGCTCGAAGTTGGCGCGCGCCGCCGCGTCGGCCGGGGGCGGCGCGGTGGCGTCGATCAGCATCTTCGAGCCGAAGCGCTGCCACAGCCCGGTCCCGGGCGCGCCCAGCTCGACGAGGCTCGCGTCCATCGAATGGTTGTGCGTGCCGGGGATGACGACGACATCCTTGTCGGGGTCGACGCGCGTGGCCAGCGCCCACAGGATCTCGTTCGGGTTGAAGATGTCGACGTCGGCGTCGACCGCGATCGCCACCTTGGGGTGCTGGTACTCCGACGACAGCGCCGCCAGCAGCAGGTTCTTGCCCTCGCCCCAGGCGCGCGGCGTCATCTGCACGACGACGCCGAACACGCCCGGCAGGATCATCACGTTGTGCAGGTTCGGCCCGCCGCCGACGTCCTTCAGGCGCCGGAAGATGGTCGCGCTCATCGGCAGCTTGTGGAAGACGCAGCCTTCCATCTCGGAGCCGTTCTGCAGGTTCTTGAAGATGGCGTCGCGGCGCCGCGTGAGGCAGGTGTACTCGATGATCGGGTTCTTGCCGGTGCCGGTGGCGTAGTAGTCCTGGAACTCGGAGAACGGCCCCTCGTCCTCGCGCACGTGCGGCGGGATGAAGCCCTCGAGCACGAGTTCGGCGTTGGCCGGCACCTCGAGATCCACCGTCTCGCACTTGACGAGCGGCACCGCCTGGTTCAGGTAGCCGCCGGCGATCTCGAACTCGTCGAGCCCGTAGGCCGCCGTCGTCGCGGCGGCCATGTAGTACAGCGGATGGTGGCCGATGAAGATCGCCACCGGCATCGGCTCGTTACGCGCCTGGTACTTCTGGTAGTTCTTCCAGGTGTGGCGCGGCACCAGCAGGATGCCCGACTTGTTCGGCCCCTTGATCTGCAGCCGGTGGAAGCTGACGTTGCGCTGACCGGTGTCGGGATCCTTGCTGACCACCAGGCCCGAGCCGATGACGGGCCCGCCGTCGAGCTCGCCGGCGATGTGCACCGGCAGTTGCGTGAGGTCGAACTCGCCCTGCCGCAGCTTGACCTCCTTGACCGGACCGTCGTCGACCATCACGGGTGCGACGAGCTTGCCCATGCGCTCGGCGATCATCGGCACGACCTTTTCCTGCGGCGCGCCGAACGCCAGCGCGGCATGGCGGAAGTTCGCCGGCGCCTGGCCGAGCGAGCGCCAGCCGTGCGCCAGGTTCTCGAACAGCAGCGCCTTCTCGCGCGACTGGTACAGCAGCGAGCCCATCTGCGTCAGCGGGTCGACGCGCTTGTCGATGCGGATCAGCTCGCCGGCCGAATCGAGCTCGTCGATCCAGGTGCGCATGTCCTTGTGCTTCGAGCCGGGTCCCCAGGAACTTGTCATCACGGGCCTTTCGAACGGATACGAGATACGGCAGCAGCGTTCTGTTTGACAGAACGTCGTTCTAAATTTATGCTCAACGTTAGCCACCGTGCCCCGGCCGGTCAAGGCGACGCCTTTGCTCCAGCTCAAGACTCCGATGAATTCGACTGCCCCCGATCGCACCGAGCCCGGTGTCGCCGCACTCGAGCGCGGGTTGACCCTGATGTCCGCCTTCGAGAACGCCGACGGCACCCTGTCGCTGGCCGAACTCGCGGATGCGACGGGCTACTACAAGAGCACGATCCTGCGGCTGGCCGCATCGCTGCTGCGCATGGGCTTCCTGCAGCGCCTGGACGACGGCCGCTACCAGCTCGGCCCCGCCGTGTTCCGGCTCGGTCGCCGCTACCAGCAGTCGTTCCGCCTCGGCGACCAGGTCGTGCCCGTGTTGCGCCGTCTGTCCGAGCGCAGCGGCGAGACGGCGTCCTTCTACGTGCGCGACGGCGATCGCGACATCTGCCTGTTCCGCGTCGAGTCGACGCGCCCCATCCGCGACGTCGGCGTGGCCGAGGGCGACAGCTTCCCGATCGACGGCAGCGCGGGGTCGCGCACGTTGTCGGCGCACTCGAAAGGGCGACGACAGCCTGCCCAGGGCCGCGACCTCGTCGTGGTGACGCGGCGCAGCACGCGCGTGCCCGGCGCCGCGGCGGTCATCTGCCCGGTGTTCGGCGTCGATCAGAAGCTCGTCGGCACGCTCCTCGTGTCCGGCCCCGAGTCGCGATTCACGGATTCCGCCATCACCGCGCTGAGACGTCTCGTGCTCGAGCAGGCGGCGGCGCTGACGGGCCGGCTCGGCGGCGACACCACCGTCTTCGCGAGCGGCGGCGGCAGCGCATCGCCCGCCCGCTGAAGCCGCGTCGCTCGCATCCAGGACCCCGAGATCTGCACGGCCACCGCCGGCACGCGCATTGCCGCACCCGGGCACGTCGACTCCCAGGAGGTGAGCCATGCCCGGATCGAAGTGGAGCAGCAAGCGCGAACGCCAGTACGAGCACATCAAGGACAGCGCCCTTGCGCGCGGCGAGGGCGAGAAGCGCGCCGAGCGCATCGCCGCGGCGACGGTCAACAAGAACCGCGCACGCTCGGGCGAGTCGAAGACGGCCAGCCCGAGTTCGCTGCGCGGGCCGTCGCCGCAGCAGCGCGGCGGAAAGCGCTCGCACTCGGGCCCCGGCGGTCGCACGCGCGACCAGCTCTATCGCGAAGCCGCCGACCGCGGCATCAAGGGCCGCTCGAAGATGACGAAGGCCGAGCTGCTGAAGGCCGTGGGGCGCTGAAGGCGTCGTCGCGCAGTTGCTGCGGCCGCACGGCGGTCGGCTCGATGCCGAACACGCGACGGTGCGTGCGCGTCAGGTGCGCCGAATCGGCGAAGCCGGCCGCATGGGCGGCCTCGGTCCACGAGGCACCCGCCATCGCGGCCTCAATGGCGAGGTTGATGCGCAGCCACAGCACGTAGGCGCGAAACGAGTTGCCCGTCTCGGCCACGAAGAGGTGGCGAAAGCGGCTCTCCGAGAGCGCCGCGGCCGCAGCCACGTCGGCCAGCGCGATCGGGTGGCGCACGTGCTCGCGGATGTAGTCGAGCGCGCGCGCCAGCCGCGCGTCGAGCGCCTTGTCGGCCTCCGTCGAGGCGCCGCACAGCCGGGCCACGGCCTGCGCCGCCGCGTCGACCATCCGCTCGCGCGACGGCGACGACTCGAACGCGCGGAACAGCATCCGCGCCGCAGAGCGACTGTCGTCGTCGTCCAGGCGCGCGACGGCCGTCGTGCCGAAACGCGCGGCCAGCGCGCGCCCGGCGCGACTCTCGGGCTCGACGAACAGATGCGCCACCAGCACGCCGTCGAGCTCGAACTGGTGCTTGCAGTGGCTCGGCACGAGCGCGCCCTCGAAGCTGTCCCAGCGGCCCTGCGGCTGCGTGCGGAACCGGAACAGCCCTTCGGGTGCGAGCGTCAGCTGGTGCGCATGGTGGGCATGCCATTGCGTGCGGCCGCGGCCCTGCCCGATCCACAGGCTGCCGCCGAGCCAGAAGTAGATGCGGCCGGTCGACGCGTTGCTGCGCGACATCGGCTCGACAGCGCGCGCCGCGGGCGGCGTCGCGGCGACACGCAGGCCGCTCACGGCCGCGACTCCTGCATGTCAGCCGTTTCGTTCAAGTCGGCGTGCCGGCGGCTCGGAAGAATCGCCGTCATCGCAACTCGACATCAGGAACGACCACCATGCGCCCCCTTTGCTCGTCGACAGCCGCCGCCACCGCCCTCGCCTGCGCCGCGCTGCTCGCGGCCTGCGCCACGCCGGCCGACCTCGACCTGACTCTGCAGCACCCGAGCCGCGACGGCAAGTTCGTCGTGCAGATGGAGCCGCCGGCCAGCGGCCCGGCCATCAACCAGATGCACGCCTGGCAGGTCCGCGTCAGCGCGCCCGACGGCTCGCCCGTCTCGCGCGCCTCGCTGGCGTTCGACGGCGGCATGCCGCAGCACGGGCACGGCTTTCCGACCCGGCCGCGCGTGACGCGCGAAGTCGCCCCCGGCGTCTACGCGCTCGAGGGCATGAAGTTCAGCATGACGGGCTGGTGGGACATGCGACTGGCGATCCGCTCCGGCGACGTGGCCGACTCCGCCGTGTTCAACGTCATCGTGACCGACAGCGGCCTCGAGCGCCGGGGTGCCCGATGAGCGGCGCGGCGCGCCACGGCGCCGGCACGCTGGCGACGGCCGCGCTGGCGGCCCTGGCGGCGTGCGTCGTCGCGCTGGCGCCCGATGCCGCGCGCGCCGAGCCGCGCATCGATCGCTGGAGCGACGCCGAGAAGGCGACGCTGCGCTCGATGCTGCTGTCGCGGCTGCCGGCGCCGCCGGCCGACCCGTCCAACGCCGTCGAGTCGCGCCCGGAAGCGATCGAGCTCGGCCGGCGCCTGTTCGCCGACCCGCGCCTGTCGAAGAACGGGCGCGTGGCGTGCGCGTCGTGCCACCTGCCCGAGCGCGGCTTCCAGGACGGCCTGCCCGTCGGCCGGGGCGTGGCGGCTGGCAGCCGGCGCACGATGCCGATCGCCGGCGCCGCGCATGGCCCCTGGCTGTTCTGGGACGGGCGCAAGGACAGCCTGTGGTCGCAGGCGCTGGGCCCGCTGGAGGATGCCGCCGAGCACGGCACCGACCGAACTCATCTCGTTCGCCTGCTGGCGACGCACTACCGCACCGACTACGAGCGACTGTTCGGCGCCGTGCCTGCCCTGCACGACGTGCCGGCGCACGCCGGGCCGCTGGGCACGCCGGACGAACGCGCCGCGTGGGCGCGCCTGTCGGGCGAGCAGCGCGACGCCATCAACCGCGCGTTCGCCAACCTCGGCAAGTCGATCGCCGCCTTCGAGCGCACCGTCGTGCACGGCGAGTCGCGCTTCGACCGCTACGTCGCGGCCGTCGTCTCCGGCGACGAGGCGGGCCGGCAGGCCCTGAACGCGCAGGAAGTCGCCGGGCTGCGCCTGTTCATCGGCAAGGCGCAGTGCGCCACCTGCCACAACGGCCCGCTGCTGAGCGACCAGCACTTCCACAACACCGGCGTGCCGCCGCGCGACGCCCGCCGGCCCGACCGCGGCCGCGGCGCCGCCGTGGCTCGGGCGATGCGCGACGAGTTCAACTGCCTGGGCAAGTACAGCGATGCACCGCCCGAGGCCTGCCAGGAGCTGCGCTTCATCGCGTCGGACGACCCCGGCATGGAGGGCGCCTTCAAGACGCCCGGCCTGCGCAACGTCGCCGAGCGCGCGCCCTACATGCACGCGGGCCAGATCGCTTCGCTCGACGAGGTCGTGGCGCACTACGCGCGTTCGCCGCAGGCCGCCGTCGGGCATTCCGAGCTGGCCCATGCCGGCAAGGGCCACGCCGAGCGCCAGCCGATCCGGCTGAACGGCGACGAGGCACGCGCGCTGGTCGCCTTTCTCAGGACGCTGAGCGACGCCGCGACGCGCTAGCGCGCGCCTGCGCCGTCGCGGGCGCCGGCGTCGACTTGCGCGCCGGCTTCCTGTTGGGCGGCGCCTTCTTCGCCGGCGCCTTCTTCGGCGCAGCCCTTGCCTCGACGGCTGCGCCCGCGCGGCGCGCCTGCTTCTTCGCCGGCATCACCTGGCGTAGCAGCGCCTCGCAGTCGCGCTGCGACATCACGCGCGGCACCGGATAGTTGGTGTCGGCCTCCCAGCAGGCCGCCTCGGCGAGCTTGGCGATGTCGGCCTCGCGCAGCTCGGCGAGCTGCTGCGGGATGCCGAGCGAGCGGTTGAGCGCATCGATCGAGTCGACGAAGCGCTTCGCCAGCGCGACCGCCGGCTCGCCGTGGCGGCCGATGCCGGCGGCGATCGCCAGCACGGCCAGCTTGCGCTGCACCGCCGCGCCGTAGAAGCGCAGCACCGGCGCGAGCAGCACGGCGTTGGCCAGGCCGTGCGGCGTGTGATAGAGGCCGCCGACCTGGTGCGCGATGGCGTGCACGTTGCCGACGTTGGCGCGCGTGAACGCGAAGCCGGCGTAGGTCGACGCCAGCGCCATCTGCTCGCGCGCCGCCAGATCGGCGCCGTCGGCATGCACGCGCGGCAGGTTGCGGTAGATGAGGCTCACCGCCGCCAGCGCCATGCGGTCGGTGAAGGCCGTCGTCCACTCGCCGACGTAGGCCTCGACGGCGTGCGTCAGCGCGTCCATGCCGGTCGTCGCCGTGACGAGCGGCGGCAGGCCCGTCATCAGGCAGGGATCGAGCGCCGCCATGTCGGGCACGATGCGCGTGTCGGCGATGACGAGCTTCTTGTGGTGCTCGGGGTCGGCGACGACGGCCGCCACCGTCACCTCGGAGCCGGTGCCGGCCGTCGTCGGCACGGCGTAGATCGGCACCGGGCCGTGGCGGCCCTTGAAGTAGCCGACCAGATCCCTCGGGTGCTTGCGGTTGGCGGCGGCCAGGCCGATCACCTTGGCGGCGTCGATCACCGAGCCGCCGCCGACGGCGAGGATGGCGTCGCAGGCGTGCTGGCGAAACAGCGCGATGCCCTGCTCGACGACGGGCAGCGGCGCGTCGGGCGTCACCCGGTCGAAGACGACGCAGCCGGTGCCGGCGGCCTGCAGCGCATCGATCATCGGCTGCGCGAGGCCGAGCCGGGCGATCGTCTCGTCGGTCACCAGCATCAGCTTGCGGTGCGCGAAGCCGGCCACCGTCTGCGCCAGCCGCAGACCGGCCCCCGGGCCGACCAGCAGCGCCGGCTGCGGGATCGGCACGAACGGCGTGACCAGGCCCGCCGCGCGCTTGAGCACGGGCCATCCGTATGAGCGCGCCATGTCGCCGATCAAGTTCGCCACGTCGGACCTCCTTCATCATCGAGACGGACCCCCACTTTGACGCCAACGAGCCATGAAGAACGTGATCGGCATCAGCCTGGGCGCAAGCAGCCGCGATTTCGAGTTCACGACGAGCTTTCTCGGCGCCCGGCTGCGCGTGCGGCGCCTGGGCACCGACGGCAGCGTCGCCAAGGCGGCGAAGCTGGTCAGGCAGTGGCGCCCCGAGGCGGCCGCGATCGGGCTCGGCGCCGTCAAGGACAGCCAGGGCGACGGCGCCGGCAACGGTTTCGCAGATCGCGACCTGAAGCGGCTGCGCGAGGCCGCCGGCGACGTGCCGCTGACCACCGGCGCCCGGCTGGGCGACATCTTCCTCGAGTGGGCGGTGCGCCACGCGCAGACCGAGCTGGGCCACTACTTCGACAACGCCAAGGTGCTGTTCTTCTCGGGCACGGCGAACCACAAGCTGGCCGCGACGATGGCCGAGTACACGCCGAACCTGCAGTTCGCCGACCTGCTGCTGCAGCTGGGCGTGCCGACGCTGATCGGCTCGCTCGAGGCGCTGCCGATGGTCGCCGGGGGCGCGCGCAAGGTCGCCGACTGGGTTCCCACGCGCTGGCTGCCGACCTCGCTGCTCGACCCCTGGGCGCAGTCGGTGCTGCGCCGCGCGGTGCGCGACGCCGACGTCGTCGTCGCGCCGGTGCACGAGCTCGACGACTTCGGCCTCGAGGAGCTGGCCGGCAAGACGATCATCACGGCCACCGTCAACGAGGCGCGCGTCGCCGCCTTCCGCGACAAGGGCGTCAACCTCGTCGTCGACGGCTCGCCCGAGCTGCACGGCCACGTGCTCGGCCCCGACCTGCTCGACGCGATGATCCTCGCGGCCACCGGCAAGAGCCCCGACGCGATCTACGACGACGACTACCTCGAGATCGTCGCCGGGTTGCAGGCGCGTCCGCGGCTGATCCATCCCAACGGGCCGCGGCGCAAGAACCGCTTCGCCTTCGTGATCCATCCGCTGTCGCAGGAGTGGTTCAAGGTCGTCAAGCCGGTCGACGCGATCTCGCGCGTCGCGCCGCAGCTGTTCATGGACTCGGTCGAGAAGGTGATGGCCTGGGCGCCGCCCTTCGTGTGGTCGCGCGTCGAGGGCATCCGCTCGCCGACCGGCGCCGAGGCCGAGGGCTGGCTGATCGCGGTGGGCGGCACGCCGCGGGAGATCATGAACCACAGCCCCGAGTTCACCTACCAGCGCCTGCTGGCCGCAGCCGAGCTGGCGCGCAAGCTCGGCGCGCAGGTGATGGGGCTGGGCGCCTTCACCAAGGTCGTCGGCGACGCCGGCGTCACGGTGGCGCGGCGCGCGCCGCTGCCGATCACGACGGGCAACAGCTACAGCGCGTCGGCCGCGCTGTGGGCGGCGCACGACGCGCTGCTGCGGCTGGGCCTGCTGCAGCCTCCGAAGAACAAGGAGCGCGTGGCGTTCAAGGCGATGGTCGTCGGCGCCACCGGCGCGATCGGCGCCGCCTGCGCGCGGCTGCTGGTGCGCGCCGCCGAGGAGGTGGTGCTGGTGTCGCCCGAGTCGGCCAAGCTGCTGGCGCTGAAGGAATCGATCCTGCGCGAGACGCCCGACGCGAAGATGGTGCTGGCGGCGCGCGCCGACACGCGCATCGCCGAGGCCGACATGATCGTCACGGCGACGTCGGGCGCCGGCAAGAAGGTGCTCGACATCATGAAGGTCAAGCCGGGCTGCGTGATCACCGACGTGGCGCGCCCGCTCGACCTGCCGCCCGAGGAGGTGGCCAAGCGGCCCGACGTGCTCGTCATCGAATCGGGCGAGATCCAGCTGCCCGGCGACGTGCAGATGAAGAACATCGGCCTGCCGCCCGGCGTGACCTACGCCTGCCTGGCCGAGACGATCGTGCTCGCGCTCGAGGGCCGCTTCGAGAGCTACACCGTCGGCCGCGCGATCGAGTGGGAGAAGGTGCGCGAGATCTACAAGCTCGGCCTCAAGCACGGCATGAAGCTGGCCGCGATCTCGGGCGTCAACGGCGTGATCACCGATGCCGACATCGAGCGCGTGCGCGAGCTGGCGCTGGCGGCGCGCGCCGCCGCGGTGGCGAAGAAAGCGCGCCGCAAGCCGGCTGCGCCGGTGCAGCGTGCGAAGCCGGGCGCGCCCAGGCGCAAGGCCGCGCCGGCGCGCGTCGCCGCGCGGGCGAGCTAGCGCGGCAGCAGTTCCTGCAGCACCAGATCGGCGAACTTGCGCTGGTCGAGGTAGCGCGTGACCTCCATCGCGCCCGACATGACGCGCGGCTCGGCGAGCACCTCCTGCGCGGCGACGCGGCCGACGAGCTGAAGGCTGCCCTCGATCGCGCGCGGCCCCTCGGCGCGCACCGCCTGCACGAACTCGGCGCGGCAGGTCTGCGTGACCAGCTGGTCGACGAGGCCCGCCATGCCCTTGCTGGCCGACTGGCGCTGCTCGGCAGAGACGCGCGCCAGCGGCTCCACGTTGGGATGCAGCGCCGCCGTCGTGAAGATCCAGCGCACCATCAGCGCGCGGTCCTCCTTGCTCGTCGAGCGGACCATGCAGTGGCCGAGCTCGTCGGCCGACGGACCGGCGACGGCGGCCGGCTGCGCCGCGGCGGCGAGCGCGGCGGCGGCGACGATGGCGAGCGGGCGAAACCGGATCACGTTGCACCTTCGTTCGGACGGGACGTCCGAGTTTGCGGCAACCCGCGTTCCGCGACGAAGACCCTGCTCGCCCGCCCCTCGCGAGCGCGCGCCGCGGCGCGCTTGTACAGTCGACGCTCGCCCCCCGACCACCGACGAACAGGAGATCCGGACATGGCCACCGCAAAAGCCCAGGCAACGTGGAATGGAACGCTCAAGGAAGGCGCCGGCACGATGTCGGGCGCCTCCGGCCACCTGAAGGCGCCCTTCACCTTCGCGACGCGCTTTGAAGGCGCGGCCGGCGGCACCAACCCCGAGGAACTGATCGGCGCCGCGCAGGCCGGCTGCTTCTCGATGTTCCTCGCCGCGCAGCTCACCGAGGCGGGCCATCCGCCGACCAGCATCGACACCACGGCGACGGTGCAGCTCGGCGCCGGCCCGGCCATCACGAAGATCGAGCTCGACACCGTCGCCGTCGTGCCGGGCGTCAGCAAGGAGGTCTTCGACCAGAAGGTCGACTTCTCGAAGAAGAACTGCCCGATCTCGAAGGCGCTGGCGGCGATCCCCGAGGTGACGTTCAGGGCGACGCTGAAGTCGTAGCCGCGGCACCGGCCGCGCGCGCGGCCGCTACCCCTGCGGCAGGAACGGCAGGATCATCGCCCGCGCATCGACCTGCGCGCGCAGCCGCTTGAGCACGAGGAACGAGCCGACGAGCTTGCGGTGCAGGAAGATCGTCTCGGGCGGCGGTGGCCGCAGCAGCCGGCGCTTGAGGCCGAGCTCGAACGCGAGGTCACGCACGCGCGCCGGCAGGTCGGACGCGCCGAAGTCGTAGCGCCCGGCGTGGCGCAGCGGCTCGCAAGCGAGCAGGCACAGGTCGACGACGGCGTCGAGGCGCTCGGGCGCATCGTCGGCGCCCGCATAGCCGATGCGCACCGCCTCGCGCGCGACGGCGTCGCGGTCGCCGTCGATCACGGCGCGGCTGATGCGCGCGTAGCGGCCGACGAACTTCGCATCGAAGTGCCGCGTCGCGCCGAAGTCGAGCAGCACGAGGCGCCCGCTCTTGCGCTGGTAGAGGTAGTTTGCGAAGTTCGGGTCGGTCTGCATGACGCGGAACTCGAACAGCTCGCGGAACATCAGCCGCTCGAACAGCGCGCCGACGGCATTGCGCCGCGCCTGCGGCGCCGTCGCCAGCGCGTCGGCGAGCGGCGCGGCGTCGACGAAGTCCATCGCCATGATGCGCGTCGTCGTGAAGTCGTGGTGCACGCGCGGCACGAGCAGCATCGGCTCGCCGGCGACGAGCGACGCGAAGTGCTCGAGGAAGCGCGCCTCGGCCAGGTAGTCGGCTTCCTGCAGCAGCTGGCGCTTGGCCTCGTCGGCGATGCCGGCGACGTCGAGCTCGATCGGCAGCAGGTTGAACAGGCGCAGCAGCGCCGCGACGTTGTCGACGTCGCTCGCGATCGAGCGCGCCACGCCGGGGTACTGGATCTTGAGCGCGACGACGCGACCGTCGGCCGTGGTGGCGCGGTGCACCTGGCCGATCGACGCGGCGGCCACCGGCTCCTCGTCGAACGCGGCGAAGCGGTGCCGCCAACCCGCGCCGTATTCGCGCCCGAGCACGCCGTGCAGCTGCTGCGGCGGCATCGGCGCGGCCTGCGAGCGCAGCACGGCGAGCGCCTGCGCGAACTCGGGCGGCAGCAGGTCCTCGCCCTGCATCGAGACGAGCTGGCCGATCTTCATCGCCGCGCCGCGCAGGCGGGCCAAGCGCTCGGCAAGGCGCCTGGCGTTGGGCGCCGATAGCAGCGCGCCGCGGAAGTCGGGGGCCTCACCGCGCGCCATGCGCGCGAGGCCCTGCGCCGCGGCGCCGGCGGCGAGGCCGCCGGCGGCCATGCCCATGCTCGCGAGCCGGCCGAGGCGGGTCTGCGGGATGGCGGCGGGCGGCGGCTTGGGCGGTTTCAATGCGGCGGACTGCTGCGTGAGCCGGAGGCCGCCATGGTCGCACGACGGCCACCTTCGATCTCGCTGTCCGCGAACGCAGATTGCCTGAGCCTCGGCTTCCTGAAGCGCGAGAGCAGCTTGCGCCCCGAAGGCCGCCGGGAGGTGCAGCCCGGCCCCGGGGCGGTTGCTCAGAGCTGGGTCGCGGTCGACCCGACGCGCATCACCAGCGCGCCACGGGCCCAGGGGAACTTCTCGCGCACCAGGTCGAGGTACTCGCCTGCGGTGACGATCTCGCCGGTGCCGTCGATCACGCAACCCTGGCCCGGGCTGCGGCTGCCCTGGACCTTGCGCGAGGCGACCATGAGTTGCATGCGGCTGTGGGCTCGCAGGTTCTGTTCGGTGCGCTGGAAGCGGCCGACCGGGAACACCACCACCTCGCCGGGATCGACGATGCGCATGTAGCTGCCCCAGTGCCCGGCCAGATGCGGCCCCTCGGGTCCACTGGTCACGATGGTCACGTACTCGGTGGCATCGCAGACCTCGCGGCACACCCCTTCGATCCGGGCCATGAAAGCGCTCCTCGAAAAAGCGTCGACGATAGCGCGGGCCCGGCGAGGCGGGTCTGATCGGCGTCAGGCTCGATTCGTTTTCTCCGAAGCTGTCGGGTCCGCGCGTGCGCTCGACGACGGCGGGAGGTCGACTGCAATAGGATCGACCCTGCATGAACACGATTCGCGCCGTGGTCTTCGACCTGGACCGGACGCTCGTCGACGTCCAGAGCTTCACCGACTACGGGGCCGCCCTGGCCGACGTCAGGAGGCTCGTCGCCGCCTGGCCGGACGTCGCGACACCGGCGACCGGGTGGGACGGCGCCACGCGGGCTTGCATGGACGTTCTCGTTGCGCTGGCCGGAAGACCGAGCTGGCAACTCGTCTCCGACGCCATCGAGCGCCACGAGGAGGCTGCCATCTCTCGCTCGGTTGCCATGCCGGGCCTGCGCGCAATCCTCGACGCCACCGCACATCTGCCCCGAGCCGTCGCCACGCTGCTTCCCGCCCGCGCAGCCCGCGCCGTGCTCGACCGCCACGACATCAGCGTCGGCGCGCTCGTCCCGCGCCGGCCGGACCTCGCGCCCAAGCCGGCGCCGGATCCATGCCTCACCGCCGCTGCCGCACTGGGCTTCGGCGACGCGCTGGGCTCGGTGCTGATGGTCGGTGACTCCACCTGGGACCTCGCCTGCGCACGTGCGGCCGGCGCCGCCTTCGTGGGGCTCAGGAACGGCGGCCGGTCCGAATTCCCCCCGCACGTGGCCACGGTCGACAACCTCGGCGAGTTGGCGCATCGGTTCTGACGTTCCGGGCGTGCTGGGTCGGCCCCGCAGCACGACGCACCGCGGTCAGCCGCCCATGGGCAAACGCCCATGGGCAAACCCTAGCGACACTTGACTTCATGAAGTACAGGTCGAGGGCCTAGAGTCGTCCGTCGTCGCGCTGGGGTGCGCGATCCCCGTTTCGATCCAGGAGACGCAATGAAGGACCTCGTCGCAGCCAACGTCCGGGCCACCTTGCGCCGAACGCTTTCGCTGGCCGCTTTCGCACTGGCGCTGGCCTTCCCGGGCGCGCAGGCGCAAGGCTGGCCCGGCAAACCCGTGACGCTCCTCGTCGGTGTTCCGGCAGGCGGAGCTCTGGATCCGTTCGCCCGCACCCTGGCCGATCAGCTCGCCAAGGTGACCGGCGGAACCTTCGTCGTGGAGAACCGCCCCGGCGCCAACGGCAACCTCAGCGCCGAGGCCGTGCTCAGAGCGCCGGCGGATGGCCACACGCTGTGGATCGGCACGCAGTCGATGGTGGCGATCAACCCCTCCGCGTTCGCGCAACTGCGATGGAAGCCGAGCGACTTCAAGCCGATCCTCAAGGGTGTCGAGGCTCCGCTGGTCCTGGTGACCAACCCCTCGGTTGCCGCCAGGAACTTCGACGAGCTGGCGCGGTGGATCCAGAACCCGGCCAACAAGGCCGCCTACGCGTCGTTCAGCCCCGGCACCCCATCGCACTTTCTCGGCTATCAGCTCAACGAGCGTCTGAAGGGCTCCATGGTGCATGTCCCCTACAAGGGCTCGTCGCCCCAGGTGACCGACATTCTCGGCGGGCAGGTTCCGCTGGGTTTCACGCAGCTGGCTTCGGCGGTCCCGCACATCAAGGAAGGCAAACTCCGGGCCATCGCGGTGACGAGTCCCCAGCGTTCCCGCCATCTGCCCGACGTGCCCACCCTCACGGAGCTGGGACACAAGGATCTCAGCACGACGATCTGGTTCGGTCTCTTCGCGCCCTCGGCCACGCCGCCGGCCTTGCTGGAGGCGATCGGAGCAGCGGCCCGGAAGGCGCACGCCGATCCGGCCTACCGGGCCCGGCTGGAAGCGCTCCAGCTCGACGTGCCCGACGAATCGGCCTCGGCCTTCGAAGCGACGATTGCCGCGGAGCAGGTGCGTTGGGCGGCGCTGGTGAAGGCCACGGGCTTCAAGGCCGGCGATTGAAGCCCAGCATCGTCTTCATCGCAGTGGCGACTGGTTGAGGAGCGCTGCGCCGGCGGAGCTCTGCGACCGCACATCCCGTGAAGCGGCCTGCCGAGAGGTCAGCTAATGCGCCGCCGGTTCGCCTTGGGCAGGTTGGGGATGGCCTCCGGCAGTCTCGACGCGGCCATCTCGAGGGCCCTGAAGAGGCGCTCCAACTCCGACCGATCCGACGGAGCCATGGCTTCCAGCAGGTGCGCATTGATCCTTTCGACTGTCGGGTAGAGCGACTCGTAGATGCGCTGCCCCTGTTCCGTGAGGTGTATCTCGACGAAGCGACGGTCGTTGGGGCGCGGTTGACGGCGCAGAAGTCCCTTCTCCACCATCAGCGTGACGGCGCGCGATGTGCGCGCGGGATCGATGCCCGCGCGTTGCGCGAGCGCAGTGGAGAGCTGCGGACCGTCTTGCGCAAGGATGACGATCAGCCGCCACTCGCGCCGCGTGATGCCGTACTGACCCTCGCACAGTCGGATCAACGGCCTTCCGGCAGTCACGGCCAACCTGTTCAGGCGGAACAGAAAGAGGTCCCTCGATCTCTCCATGTCGTGCGGCGTGGTTCCGGCTGGATCCTGGTCCGCCGCATTCTATGAAGTACCGGGCTGCTGCCGGTTCGATGGACACCTGATCTGCCCCCGCTCTCGGTACCAGTGGTTTGGAGCATGGAGGCACGGCTCGGTGCACTCCCGCGCCGGCCCCGAGGTGTTCGCGCAGGCGGCGCCCGAACCCCCGTCTGAAGCGGAGGTGGACGGGGTCGCTTGGCAGCGATTGCGGCCGATCGATTTCGCGGGGCGAGCTCACGCTGACCGCCACCTAGCCGCCGGTCAGCCAGACGGCCGGCGATGCGGTCAATGTCGGCGAAGCGATGTGCAGCGGCCACCTGCGGTGCGACCTTGTCGGCCCCGGGCGAACGACCGGTCCCTGTCAGGCCGGCAGACTCGACTCGACCCGTAGCCGTCCTTCGGCCGTCAACCGCGGACGACAACAATGCAGCAGCGGTTGCTGTCAGCGGCCGCCCGCGGTCGAATCCGCGATCCCGGGCGCGTTGCAGCCATTCGCCCGGGCTTCTGCCCACGTATTCAGGTCGCCGCAGAAGGCAGTTGTGCCGACGTTGGCCGTGCCCAAGGTGGATCGCGGTGTGCCAGTGACCGCTTGCCAGCGGCTCGATCTCACCTTCCGGACCCTGACCGGTCCCTGTCGGCCAACGGCGGCAGCGTCGGCGCGGTGCGCTGAAGTGTTGCAACGCGGGGCAAGTCGACCCTCGCCACAAGGTAACATCTGCGTTACCTATGAACCGGCCATGACGCGTCGTCGCGTCGTATGCCCCAGGAGACCAACATGGCGCTCACGCGCGAGTTCAAGGAAACAATCCAGGCACGGGTGCGCGCAGACCGCCCGTTCCGCGACGCGCTCCTGCGCGAGGGAGTCGAGCGCATGCTGAGCGGAGATGTCGAGTCCGGCAAGGCGGTGCTACGCGACTACATCAAAGCCACCGTCGGCTTTGAGCAGCTGGGGGCCTCGACCGGCGCGTCCGCCAAGAGTCTCATCCGCATGTTCGGGCCGCGCGGCAACCCGCAGGCTCGCAACTTGTTCGCCGTCATCAGTCATCTGCAGCGCGAGGCCAGGCTCACGTTGCACGTAACGGCGCAATCACAGTAAGGCGGACCGAGCTATGGCCCAAGCCGATCTTCTCGTCAGTCTCTTCCGCAGCGCCAGCAATGGCGACCAGCTCGGATTTCGCCGGACGGCCCAGGCGCTTATCGAAGAGGAGCGCTCGAAGGGTCACCGCGTCCTCGCCACGCGTCTTGTGAAGTCCCTCGAACCCACGGTAGTGCCCATGAATCCCACGGCCATCCCCAAACAGAACGGCCACGCCACTCCGCGCGACCTCTTCTTCGATGTGACGCCGGAGCGGAACTTGGAAAGCCTGGTTCTCGCTGACCGCGTCCGGGACCAACTGACCGAGTTCGTTGAGGAACAGCATCGGGCCGAGCTCCTGCATTCGCATAATCTGCGCGCGCGGAGCCGCGTCATGCTCGCGGGGCCGCCCGGCAACGGCAAGACGACGCTCGCGGAGGCGCTCGCCTCAGAGCTGATGTATCCACTTCTCGCCGTGCGCTACGACACGCTCGTCGGCAGCTTCCTCGGCGAAACATCTAGCCGCCTTAGGCAGTTAATCGAAGTCGCCAAGACGCAGCGCTGCGTGCTGTTCTTCGATGAGTTCGAGACCCTCGGCAAGGAGCGTGGTGACACCCACGAGACCGGCGAGATCAAGCGCGTGGTGAGTTCGCTCCTCATGCAAATTGATGAGCTGCCCGACTACGTGGTGGTGATCGCGGCGAGCAACCATCCCGAGCTTCTCGATCGGGCCGTCTGGCGCCGCTTCCAGCTACGGCTGGAGCTGCCTCTGCCGACGCGCGTGCAGCTTGCTCGGCAGATCGACGCGATCGGCAAGCGCTGCGAGGTCAATTTCGGCTGCACGCCGGATACGCTCGCCAAGCACATGCTTGGCCAGAACTTCGCGGAGGTGGAAGAGTTCTGTCTCGGCATCGTTCGTCGCGCCATACTCGACCATCAGACCCAGAACGCGCTCGCGATCACAAAGCGAAAGCTGGAAGAGTGGCGCACCCGCCTGAAGCCCAAGGTCGTGAAGAACGAGATAGCAGCCAACGGCAAGGGCGCCCGCGATGCCTGAACGGCCACTCCTCGTATTCCCGGTCGCGCGGCGGATCGAACCCGAAGCAGGCCGTCCGCGCCCGAGCGGCAAACCACATGTCCCGGAGCGGGGTCGTCAGGCCGAGCGGCTGGCTCCGCAGGTGGCCCGGTTTCGCGAGGAGTTCCAGCGCTACAGCGCCAGCATCCGGCAGACCGTCGATGGGCTTGAGCCTGAGACCGTCCTCGTGATCGAGATTGCCGGAAGCGTGAAGGACTTCAAGCAGGCGGTCGACAGCACCGAGGGTCTTGAGTGGCTCGGCGAATGGGATGCCGAGGAAGAGGCTGACGATGACTTCTACGAGGTCAATGACCGAGGCGAGCGCCGACAGGTCCCTGTCGCGGGCAGGCTATTCATATCCATGGTCAACGAGGCCGGCATGCGTGAGCTGCTTGGCCTGTGGGACACGTGGCAGCGGGGCCAGGCCCTGCCGCACGGACGCACCAAGTGGCGTGATGTCTTCGCCCAGACCCGTGTCATTCGCCGTTGGGGTATCCAGGAGACGCTCAACGAGACCGGCATGCTCGCGCGCTGGCGCGAACTCGTCGAGCCGCTCGATGACGGCACGATCGTGCCCTGCCAGATCGAACTCTTTTACCGGCAGCGCCCCGAGCGGCGGCGCGCCAACGAAGATGCCATCCGAAGTTTGACGGCCGAGCTTGATGGCGCACCCCTCGGCGGCTTCATCGATATGCCGCCGATCAACTTCCATGCCGTGAAGGTGGGGCTGCCCGCCGGCCGTGTGCGGGATCTCATTGACGCGCTTGACGACGGCCGGGTCGATGTCGACGCCCAGCTCTTCAACTTTCAGGGCGTGATGTACGTCCGCCCCACCGGGCAGGCGATCCCGTCTGACGGGGAGGCGGCGCCCGAGGAAGTGGCGTTCGCGGAAGCGGAGGACGTGGCTCCTCCGGTCGTGGCCATTCTGGATGGCGTCCCCAACACCCAGCATGCGGCGCTTCGTGGCCGGGTGCAGATCGATGATGCGTTCGACCTCGCACGGC
This sequence comes from Burkholderiaceae bacterium, assembly GCA_048500255.1. Lineage (GTDB taxonomy): Bacteria > Pseudomonadota > Gammaproteobacteria > Burkholderiales > Burkholderiaceae_C > JAMHWF01. The sequence goes on from JASNYH010000004.1 coordinate 70,497, forward strand.
TTTATCAGCCGGGCGAGCGGCGACACGGGTCGTCGATGGCTTCGCTGGTCATTCATGGTGAGCAGCCTGGAGGCGGTAGCGCCCTCGCGCGGCAGGTCTATCACGTGCCCGTGCTCCAGCCCGACGAGCATGCGAGGGGCTTTGGGCATCGCCGGGAGCATGTGCCGGACACAGCGTTCCTCGAAGACCGCATTGAGCGGGCGGTTCGCCGAATGCTGGAGGGCGACGGAGTTTTGGAGCCTCAGGCGCCCGGCGTGAGGTTCATCAATCTCTCGATCGGCGATCCCGACCGACCCTTCATCCACTCGCCAAGCCCATTGGCGCGTCTCCTTGACTATCTCGCCTGGAGATACAAGGTTCTCTTCTGCGTGAGCGCCGGCAACTACACAGGGCCCATTGACCTTGGGCTGACACACGCCGCGTTCTCGGCTCTCGCGCCTGCCGAGCGTCACGCGAGGGTCGTCCGCGCGATCAGCAACCAGTTGAGTGCGAGGCGGCTCCTGGCACCGGCCGAAGCACTCAACGTGGTCACCGTCGGAGCCCTTCATGCCGACGAGTCGGGAGCCTATGTGCCCGGCCTGCGCGCAGACCTCATCGATCAGGTCAATGTATTCAGCCCGGCCACCCGTTTTGGTCACGGCTTCAGGCGATCGATGAAGCCAGAGATCTTCCTTCCTGGTGGCCGGCAGCTCTATGACACGCCGGTCGCGGCAGGACAGAGCTATACGCCATCACTTCAGCTTCGGGCTCCAGGTCAGCGGGTTGCCTTTGATAGCGACGCGCCCGGCGAACTGAGCCACACCGTGCACACGCGCGGGACCAGCAACGCGGCGGCGCTGGCGACACGCGCTGCGGCGTTCGTCCATGAGGCGCTCGGGGAAGTGCGGACGGTCGACGGCCGGCCTTTGCCGGCCGACAAGGAGAGCGTCGCCGTCAAGGCGCTACTCGTCCATTGCGCACGGCATGACGAGGGAACAGCTGGCCTCCTCCGGGCGGCTCTGCGTACTCCCGAGAACGGACGCAAGTTCCGAGAGATCACCGGCCGTTATCTTGGCTATGGGGCGCTCGATCTTCAGCGGGTGCTTGAATGCACCGAGCAGCGCGGAACCCTTGTTGCCTGCGACGACATCAGCGAGAACGAGATCCACGAGTACCGGCTGCCATTGCCGGTGGAGCTATCGGCAAGTACTCATTGGCGACGCCTGGTCGTGACATTGGCCTGGTTCTCGCCTATGAACTTCGCCCATCGCAACCTTCGTGAGGCGCGTCTCGAGGTTCAGCCGGTCGGCAAGTGGGAAGATGTGCCGCTGAGACTTGGCCGCGTCAATGCCGATCACAACCAGGTCCTGCGCGGCACGGTTCAGCATGAAGTGCTTGAGGCGGACGACCTCATCGCGGCGATCGTCGACGGCGACACGCTGGCCCTCAGGGTCACGTGCAAGGCGGATGCGACCGCGCGCCTTGACGAGCAGATCCCCTACGCGCTTGCCATCACCCTTGAAGTGGGCGAAGGTGTGGCGATACCGCTCTACACCCGCCTGCGTGAAGGCATCCGACAGCAGGTGCGGGTCGCGGCTTGAACAAGATGAACGAACTACGTGACCACATGGCGTCCCGGGCTTCAATTCGCACCGCTAACCGCACGACCGCCTTCGCACGATGGATACGATCCTAAAGAACGCTATCGCATCGATCCAGCTTGGGGTGGAGGACTTCCAGTCCGGTGACGAACGGCGCAGTCTGTCTGCGGTCAGGAACCTGACGGCAGGCATCCTGCTGTTGTTCAAGGAGAAGCTCCGCCAGCTCTCGCCCGCAGGCTCCGACGAAGTCCTCATCAAGAAGAACATCCGCCCGACTCCCAGCGCCGGTGGCGGCGTGACGTTTCAGGGCGAAGGCAAGAAGACCGTGGACGTTCAAGAGATCAAGGAACGCTTCCAGTCCCTGGGTGTGGAAGCCGACTTTGGCCGTGTGGATGAGGTCATTCGGCTGCGCAATGACATCGAGCACTACCGGACTGGCGCCACGGCGGAGACCATCAAAGTGGCCTTAGCGAAGTCCTTCGTTGTCATCCGCGACTTCATCGCGGCGGAACTGAACGAAGACCCAGCCGATTTGCTTGGTGAGCCCACCTGGGGCACGCTGCTCGAAGAGAACGATGTCTATGAGCGCGAGCTTGCAGCGTGTCGCGCTGCCCTCGATGAGGTTGACTGGGATTCGGCGGCGCTGCAGCAGATTGCGCATCACATTCGCTGCCAGCACTGCGGGTCGGACTTGGTTCGACCCACTGACCCGCAGGTCGAGCACCACTACCAGCTCGAACTTCGATGCTCCTCCTGCGGTCAGGAGTCGTTGTTCGACGACGTGATCGAAGCAGCCGTTGGCAACTTCTACGAATGGGAGACATACGTCGCCATGACCGACGGCGGGGATCGGCCTACCGCAACATGCCACGAATGCGGCAGGGAAACGTTCCTCATCGACGAGGGCAAATGTGTCGCCTGCAAGGGCGAGCTGGAGTTCACCGAGTGCGCGATCTGCGGCGAGGGCCTAGGCCCGGATGACCAAGACAACAATGGTCTTTGTGGCTATCACGCCTGGCAGGCGCAGAAAGACGATTGAACGGGGAAACCATCCCGGATGCCTCGGCTAGTTGCATCGCCAGGATGAATGTCGTCAGCCGCCGGCGATCGGTCGCTTCCAGATGTAGACCGGTCGACCGCTCATCGAGCCACTCAGTTTCCGAATTCTGCGGGTCGCTGCCGTTCGCCCGACCACAGTCGAACGTCGCAGATCAGTCTGAAGCGGACCGCCCAAGCGGCAAGTGACGCGACGGCTACTGCACGGCTACCACTGCCGCTTGACGGCCCGAGGAAAGCGAAGCGGTCATCGCATCGCGCCCGGCTTCCTCTTCTCCACAAACGCCAACACCCCCTCCAGCGCCTCCGGCTCCATCATGTTGCACGCCATCGCCTCGCTGGCGATGTCGTAGGCCTGCTCGATGCCGGCTTCCATCTGGCGATAGAACTGCTGCTTGCCGATCGCGATGGCGACGCGCGGCTTGCCGACGATGCGGGTGACGAGCGCCTCGACCGCGGCGTCGAGCTCGGCGGGCGGCGCGACGCGGTTGACGAGTCCCCTCGCCTTCGCCTCGTTGGCGTCGATGAAGTCGCCCGTCAGCAGCATCTCCATCGCCTGCTTGCGGCCCATGTTGCGGCCGAGCGCGACGCTGGGCGTCGAGCAGAAGAGGCCCAGGTTGACGCCGCTCACGGCAAAGGTGGCCGTGTCGGCCGCGACGGCCAGGTCGCACATCGCGACGAGCTGGCAGCCAGCGGCGGTGGCGATGCCCTGCACTTTCGCGATCACGGGGATCGGCAGCTTCTGCACCGCCAGCATCACGTCGCCGCACTGCGTGAACAGCTTGCGGTAGTAGCTGTGCGAGGGGTCGGCGCGCATCTCCTTCAAGTCGTGCCCGGCGCAGAACGCCTTGCCGGTGGCGGCGAGCACGACGACGCGCGCGCTGTCGTCGTGGGCCAGCGCGTCCAGCTCGGCCTGCAGCGCGTCGAGCATGCCTTCGCTGAGGGCGTTGTACTGCTGCGGGCGATTCAACGTCAGCGTGACGACGCCGCGCGCGTCCTGCTGCTTGAGCACGTAGGGGGTGTCGTTCGGATTCATCTCGCGTCTCTCCTGACTGCTATTCGATCGCGTTCTTCGACTTTGCCCGCTCGCGCAGCGCGAACTTCTGGATCTTGCCGGTCGACGTCTTCGGGATCGGCTCGAAGCGGATCTCGCGCGGCACCTTGTAGCCGGCGAGCAGCGTCTTGCAGTGCGCGACCAGCTCTTCGGCCGTCACCGGCCCGGCGTCGGGCTTGAGCTCGACATAGGCCACCGGCGTCTCGCCCCACTTGGGGTCGGGCCGCGCGACGACGGCGCAGGCCATCACGGCGGGGTGGCGGTAGAGCGCGTCTTCCACCTCGATCGAGCTGATGTTCTCGCCGCCGCTGATGATGATGTCCTTGCTGCGGTCCTTGATCTTGACGTAGCGGTCGGGCTCCATCACGGCGAGGTCGCCGGTGTGGAACCAGCCGCCCTCGAACGCGGCGGCGGTCGACTTGGGGTTCTTCAGGTAGCCGCGCATCGTGATGTTGCCGCGGAACATGATCTCGCCCATCGTCTGGCCGTCGGCGGGCACTTCGTGCATCGTCTTCGGGTCGAGCACCGTCATGCCCTCCTGCAGCACGTAGCGCACGCCCTGGCGGCCGTTGAGGCGCGTCTGCTCCGAGAGGCTCTCGCTCGCCCAGCCGTCGCGCTTGACGGCCACCGCCGCCGGGCCGTAGACCTCCGTCAGGCCGTACACATGCGTGATGTCGAAGCCGATCTTTGCCATGCCCTCGATCATCGCGGCGGGCGGCGCGGCGCCGGCCACCATGCCGCGCACCTTCTGCCCGATGCCGGCGCGCAGCTCGGGCGGCGCCGTGACCAGCAGGTTGTGCACGATCGGCGCGGCGCAGTAGTGGTCGACGCCGTGCTCGCGCATCGCGTCGAGGATCGCCTTGGCCTCCACCCTGCGCAGGCAGACGTGCGTGCCGCCGAGCATCGCCACCGTCCACGGGAAGCACCAGCCGTTGCAGTGGAACATCGGCAGCGTCCACAGGTACTTCGGAAAGTGCGGCATCGTCCAGGTCGCCGCATTGCACACGGCGTTGAGGTAGGCGCCGCGGTGGTGCGTGACGACGCCCTTGGGGTCGCCCGTCGTGCCGCTGGTGTAGCTCACCGCAATGGCGTCCCACTCGTCGGCCGGGCCGGCCAGCACGGGCAGCGGCTCGTGATGCAGCAGCAGCGCCTCGTACTCGTGCTCGCCGAGGCGGTGGCCCGCGCCGGTGTACTCGGTGTCGTCGACGTCGATCACGATCGGCTCGCGGTGGTGCTCGGCCTTCAGGATCATCAGCACCTGCTGCATCGTGGTCGAGAACTCGCGGTCGGTGATCAGCACCTGGCATTCGCAGTGGTTGAGCTGCCAGGCCAGCAGCGGCGCGTCGAGCCGCGTGTTGAGCGTGTTGAGCACGGCGTTGAGGGCCGGCACGGCGTAGTGCGCCTCGACCATCTCGGGCGTGTTGGGCAGCATCGTGCTGACCGTCGTGCCGCGGCCGACGCCCATCGACTTCAAGGCCGCGGCCAGGCGCGCCGAGCGCTCGCGCACCTGCGCCCAGGTGTAGCGGCGCTTGCCGTGCACCACCGCCGGCAGGTCGCCGAACACCTCGGCGCTGCGCTCGACGAAGCTCACCGGGCTGAGCGCGACGTAGTTGGCCGCGTTCCTGTCCAGACCCTGGTCGTAGATGCTCATGTCGTACTGCTCCGCTACGCGCCCGCCTTGGCGAGCGCCTGGTCGATGTCCCACAGGATGTCGTCGATGTGCTCGAGCCCGACGGAGATGCGCACCATGTCGGGCAGCACGCCGGCGGCCACCTGCTGCGCCTCGTCGAGCTGGCGGTGCGTCGTCGAGGCCGGATGGATGATCAGCGTGCGCGTGTCGCCGATGTTGGCGAGGTGACTCATGAACTGCGCCGACTCGATGAAGCGCACGCCGGCGTCGAGCCCGCCCTTCACGCCGAAGGCGAGCAGGCCGGACGCGCCCTTCATCTGCTTCGTCGTCAGTTCGTGCTGCGGGTGCTCGGGTAGCCCCGGATAGCTGACCCAGCTCACGCGCGGGTGCTGCTGCAGGTACTTCGCCACCGCCAGCGCATTGGCGCAGTGGCGCTCCATGCGCAGCGGCAGCGTCTCGACGCCCTGCAGGATCTGCCACGCGCTCATCGGCGACAGCGTCGCGCCCCACACGCGCAGCGTCTCCATGCGCGCGCGCATCGAGAAGCCGAAGTCGCCGAAGGTCTCGTAGAACTTGACGCCGTGGTAGCCGGGCGAGGGCTCGGTCATGCCGGGAAACTTGCCGTTGTCCCACGGGAACTTGCCGCTCTCGACCACCACGCCGCCCAGCGTGGTGCCGTGGCCCGCGAGGTACTTGGTCGCCGAGTGCACGACGATGTCGGCGCCGAAGGCGATCGGGTTGCACAGCGCGGGCGACGGCACCGTGTTGTCGACGACGAGCGGCACGCCGTGCGCGTGCGCCACGTCGGCCAGCGCGCGCAGGTCGGGCACGACGAGGCTCGGGTTGCCGAGCGACTCGACGAACACGGCGCGCGTGTTCGGCCGCATCGCGACGGCGAAGGCGTCGGGTTGCGTCGCGTCGACGAACGTCGTCTCGATGCCGTAGCGGCGGAAGTTGACCGCCAGCATCGTGACGCTACCGCCGTAGAGCGCGCCACCGGCGACGACGTGGTCGCCCTGCTGCAGCAGCGTCAGCAGCGCCAGCGCCTCGGCCGCCATGCCGCTGGCGGCGGCCACCGCGGCGCGCCCGCCCTCGAGCGCCGCGACGCGTTCCTCGAGCGCCGCCACGGTCGGGTTCGACAGCCGCGAGTAGACATTGCCGAAGGTCTGCAGGTTGAACAGGCTGGCCGCGTGGTCGGCGCTGTCGAAGACGAAGCTCGTTGTCTGGTAGATCGGCAGCGCGCGCGCGCCGGTCGCGGCGTCGGGGATCTGGCCGGCGTGGATCGCCAGCGTCTCGGGTTTGTACTGATGATCGGCCATCGCGTCGCCCCCGCCCGTCGCTCACACCGGCCGCCGGGCCGACACCATGCGCGTGTTGACGCCGGCCCAGTGCAGCCCGCCGAAAAGGCGCGCGTGCTCGATCTTGACGCAGCGGTCCATCACGGTGTCGAGCCCGGCCTCGCGCGCCAGCCGCTCGGCCTGCGCGTTGACGACGCCGATCTGCTGCCACAGGCACGTGGCGCCGATCGCGACGGCGTCCTCGGCGAACGGCAGCACGTCGTCGGTGCGGCGGAAGACGTCGACGATGTCGACGCCGTGCGGGATGTCGCGCAGCGAGGGATAGCACGGCGCGCCCAGCACCTCGCGGTAGCGCGGGTTGACCCCGACGACACGATATCCGTGGTGCTGCATGTACTTCGCGGCGAAGTAGCTCGGCCGGTGCCACTCGGCCGACAGTCCGACGACGGCGAGGGTGCGCGCCGTCTTGAGGATGCGGCGCAGTCCGGCGATGTCGTCGGTCATGGGTGGGGCGCGGCGTGGGAGGAACCACTCTACCGCGTCGGGCACCGCAATGGCGGGAACATGCATTGCTGCTCCGCCTTGGAGGCAGGAGAACCAGCCATGTCCGCGTTCGACTCCGACAGCGTCACCGCATCCGCCACCGCGACGACCGGTGGCGACGGCGCGGACGCGTCGATGCCGGCGTCGCGCTCGGCTGCCCCTGCCGGGACGGCGCGCGTCGCGCCCAGCGAGGCACTGCCGGCCGGCCACCGGCTCGGTCCCTACGAGATCCAGCGCGTGATCGGCAGCGGCGGCTTCGGCATCGTCTATCTCGCGATCGACCGCTCGCTCGAGCGCGCCGTGGCCATCAAGGAATACCTGCCGGCGACGCATGCCACGCGCGCCGCCGACGGCGGCCTCGCGCTGCGCAGCACGCACTGCGGGGCCACCTTCGACGCCGGGCTGCGCTCCTTCGTCAACGAGGCGCGGCTGCTCGCGCGCTTCGACCATCCGTCGCTCGTCAAGGTGCACCACTTCTGGGAGGCCGGCGGCACGGCCTACATGGTGATGCCGTGGTACCAGGGCGCGACGCTGCGCCAGGTGCGCCTGGCGACGAGCGGCATGCCCGATCCGCAGTGGGCGCGGCGCATCCTCGACGACCTGCTCGGCGCGCTCGAGGTGGTGCACGCGGCGAGCGTGGTGCACCGCGACGTGGCGCCCGACAACGTCGTGCTGCTGCCCGACGGCCGGCCCGTGCTGCTCGACTTCGGCTCGGCGCGACGCGTGCTCGTCGGCGACACGCGCACGATCACGGCCGTCGTCAAGCCGGCCTATGCGCCGATCGAGCAGTACGCCGGCGAGCACGAGTTCCGCCACGGTCCGTGGACCGACATCTACGCCGCCGCGGCCACGCTGCACTGGTGCCTGCTCGGCGAGGCGCCGCCGACGGCCGCCGCGCGCGCCGTGCACGACCGCTACCGGCCGCTGGCCGCGCGCCCCGAATTGCGCACGTCGGGCGGAGGCGACGCGCCCTACGACGTGCGCTGGCTCGCCGCGCTGGACTGGGCGCTGCAGGTCAAGCCGCAGGCGCGTCCGCAAAGCGTGGCCGAGTGGCGCGAAGCGCTCGGCCGCTGCAGCGGGTCGCGGCGGCGCCGCGTGCCGGCGACGACGGCTGCGGCGATGAGGGCTGCGGCGACGGCCGCGGCGATCGAGCCGCGCGCCGCACCGGCGCCCGCGCCGGCACCCGTCGCCGCCGCGACGGGCAGCGCGGCGCCGGCCGATGCCTACACCGCGACGCTTCAGATTCCTCCGCCGCGCCGCGAGTTCGCCGCGCCGGCGTGGTTCGCCGCCGCCGCGGCCGGGGTGGGCATCGCGCTTGTCGTGATGCAGGCACCGGCGCCCCGGCTGACGCTGCCCCCGCCCAAGCCGTCGCAGCACACGACGGCGCCGGCGCCGCCGTTGCAGGCCGCGACGCCGTCGCCGCTGTCGGCCGTCGACATCGATGCGGTGCTGGAAGACGCCGTGTTGCCGCCGCCATCGCTGCCCGCCACGCCCGCGCCGGCTGCCGTGCCGCTCGACGGCGTGATGGCGCCGGCCGCCGCCCTGCCGGCGCTCGCCGCGGCGCCACCGCGCGGCCGCGTGCAGCGTACCGCCGGCATCGCGCCGGGCGACCCGCCGCAGCCCTCATCGCGCGCGCCCGACACGCAGCCGTCACCGCCGCGGGTCGAACCGTCGCCGTCGCCGGAGCGTGCCGGCATGGCCGTGGCACGCACCGCCGACGTCGTACGCGAGCCGCGCACGACGCCCGCCGCAGCACGCGCGGCACCCGGCAGCGTCGTGCAGGTCAGCCCCGCCGCGCCGAATCGGGCCGCGGTCTACGTGGCACATCCGGTGCCCGTGACGGCGTGGCCGCCGCGCCCGCCGCGCACCCTCGTCACCTACGCGGAGTGAACGCCGCCGCGGGGCGGGCGCGGTACACTGACCGCCGTCAGGAGAGAGCCTCGTTGCATCGAGGCCGCCGAAGGCGCAGGGCGCGAGCCGGAACGCTCAGGCAAAAGGACTGGCTCGATCACCTCACTGGAGAGAGGCCGCCGCACCGGCGCGCGGCCCACCGAAGGGGCAAGGCCCGTCGGTCCGCGGCGACGCGGATGCGGCGAGCCGAATCTCTCAGGTAAAGCGGACAGCGGGGCTCACTGCGCATCGGGGTCGATGTGTGGAAGTCCTGTCCTCGAAAGCCGCTGCCATGAATACCGCCTCTGCCTCGCTGTCCAAGACGCCGCTGCACGACCTGCACGTCGAGCTGGGCGCGCGCATGGTCGAGTTCGCCGGCTACAGCATGCCGGTGTCGTATCCGGCCGGCATCCTCGCCGAGCACCGCCACTGCCGCGCGTCGGCGGCGCTGTTCGACGTTTCGCACATGGGCCAGCTGCGCCTGACGGGCGACGACGCGGCGCGCGCGCTCGAGTCGCAGATTCCGGCCGACATCGCCGGCCTGGCCGTCGGCAAGCAGCGCTACGGCCTGTTCACCAACGCCAGCGGCGGCATCCTCGACGACCTGATGATCGCGCGCCGCGAGGGCGACTGGCTGCTCGTCGTCAACGCCGCGTGCAAGGCCGCCGACACGGCGCGGCTGCAGAGCTCGATCGGCCACCGCTGCACGGTACAGCCGCTGCCCGAGCTGGCGCTGCTCGCGCTGCAGGGGCCCAAGGCGGGCGCGGCGCTGGTGCGGCTCCACCCCGGCGTGCTGTCGCTGACCTTCATGACGGGCGGCTGGTTCGAGCTCGAGCGCGAGCGCTGCTGGATCACGCGCTCGGGCTACACCGGCGAGGACGGCTTCGAGATCTCGGTGCCGGCGCACGCCGCCGAGGCCCTGGCGCGCGCGCTGCTGCGCCAACCCGAGGTGCGCCCCGCCGGCCTGGGCGCGCGCGACACGCTGCGCCTCGAAGCCGGGCTGCCGCTGTACGGCCACGACATCGGCGCGACGACGACGCCGGTCGAAGCGGGCCTCGCGTGGTCGATCCCCGCCGTACGCCGCCCGGGCGGCGCGCGCGAAGGCGGCTACCCCGGCGCCGACGTGATCGTGCGCCAGCTCGCGGGCGGCGTGACGAACAAGCGCGTCGGCCTCGTCGGCCTCGAGCGCGCGCCGGTGCGCGAAGGCACGCCGCTCGTCGACGCGCACGGCCACAAGCTCGGCCACGTGACCAGCGGCACGCTGGGACCGACGCTCGACAAGCCGGTGGCGATGGCCTATCTCGCCGCCAACCACGCGCACGCCAGCCACGAGGTGCACGCCGAGCTGCGCGGCCGCCGCTGGCCGATGCGCGTGGCGGCGCTGCCGTTCGTGCCGCACCGCTACCACCGCCTCTGATCCCTGCCCCGAGCCCGGCGCGCGCACGACGAGGGCGCGCCGCGGCCCGACCTCGACACACCCGCCACAGGAGCCCACGCGATGACGACGAAGTTCACCAGCGACCACGAATGGATCAACATCGAGGACCACGAGGCCGCTGTCGTCGGCATCACGCTGCACGCGCAGGACGCGCTGGGCGACGTCGTCTTCGTCGACCTGCCGGCCGTCGGCCGTACGCTCAAAAAGGGCGAGGTGGCCGGCGTCGTCGAGTCCGTCAAGGCGGCGGCCGACATCTACATGCCGGTGAGCGGCGAGGTCGTCGAGGTCAACGAGGCGCTGCGCGCCGACCCGGCGCTCGCCAACAGCGACCCGATGGGCAACGGCTGGTTCTTCAAGGTCCACGTCACCGACATGGCCGAGTTCGACCAGCTGATGGACGCGCCCGACTACGACGCGCTGCTCAAGACGCTCTGAGCGCCCCCGCCCCGATCCCCCGCCCGCCTGCACGCCCTGCACCGCCGCCCATGCCGACACCCGCCCCCCTCGCCGCGCTGGAGAACGCCCGCGAGTTCCACGCCCGCCACATCGGCCCCGACGACGCCGACCAGCAACGCATGCTGCGCGCCGTCGGCGTCGCGTCGCGCGACGCGCTCGTCGACGCCGTCGTGCCGCCGTCGATCCGCCGCGAGCGCCCGATGGTGCTGCCCGAGCCCGCGAGCGAGGCGCAGGCCCTGGCCGAGCTGCGCGCGATGGCGGCGCACAACCGCGTGCTCAAGAGCTTCATCGGGCAGGGCTACCACGGCACGATCACGCCAGGCGTCGTCCTGCGCAACGTGCTCGAGAACCCGGCCTGGTACACCGCCTACACGCCCTACCAGGCCGAGATCTCGCAGGGTCGGCTGGAGGCACTGGTCGTGTTCCAGACGATGATCGCCGATCTGACGGCGCTGCCCGTCGCCAACGCCTCGCTGCTCGACGAGGCGACCGCCGCGGCCGAGGCGATGACGCTGGCGGCGCGCGTCGGCGCGCACAAGAGCACGACGTTCTACATCGCCGACGACTGCCTGCCGCAGACGATCGAGGTCGTGCGCACGCGCGCCCGGCCGCTCGGCTTCGAGATCGTCGTCGGCCCTGCCGAACAGGCGGGGTCGCACGACGTGTTCGCCGCGCTGCTGCAGTACCCCGGCGTCGACGGTGCGGTGCGCGACCTCGCGCCGATGGTCGACGCGCTGCACGCGCGCGGCGCACTCGCCATCGTCGCGGCCGACCTGCTCGCGCTGACGATGCTCGTGCCGCCGGGCGAGTTCGGCGCCGACATCGCCGTCGGCACGACGCAGCGCTTCGGCATGCCGATGGGCAACGGCGGCCCGCACGCCGCCTACATGGCGACGAAGGACGTGTTCAAGCGCTCGCTGCCCGGCCGGCTGGTCGGCGTGAGCGTCGATGCGGCCGGCGCGCCGGCATACCGCCTGGCGCTGCAGACGCGCGAGCAGCACATCCGGCGCGAGAAGGCCACCTCCAACATCTGCACGGCGCAGGTGCTGCCGGCCGTCGTCGCGGCGCTGTACGCCGTCTACCACGGGCCCGACGGCCTGCGGCGCATCGCCGAGCGCGTCGCCGCCTACACCGCGGTGCTCGCCACCGGGCTGCGCCAGCTCGGCTGGGTGATCTGCAACGAGACCGCCTTCGACACGCTCGAGGTCGCGACCGGCGCCCGCTCGCTGCCGCTGCTCGCCGCGGCGCGCGCGCGCGGCATGAACCTGCGCATCGCCAGTGCCTCGAGCCTCGGCATCACGCTCGACGAGACGACGACGCGCGACGACCTCGCCGCGCTGTGGGGCGTGTTCTCCGACGGCAGCGCCGCGCTGCCCAACGTCGAGCGCCACGACGCCGGCGTCGCGCCGCTCGTGCCCGAGGCGCTGCGCCGCAGCAGCGCCTTTCTCGCGCACCCCGTGTTCAACACGCACCGCAGCGAGACGGCGATGCTGCGCTGGATCCGCTCGCTCGCCGACAAGGACCTCGCGCTCGACCGCGGCATGATCCCGCTCGGCTCGTGCACGATGAAGCTCAACGCGACGAGCGAGATGATCCCGATCACCTGGCCCGAGTTCGCCAACGTGCATCCGTTCGCGCCCACCGAGCAGATGCAGGGCTACGTGATGCTCGACCGCCAGCTGCGCGCCTGGCTGTGTGAGGCCACCGGCTACGCCGGCATCAGCCTGCAGCCCAACGCCGGCTCGCAGGGCGAATACGCGGGCCTCTCGGCGATCCGCGCCTGGCACGAAGCGCGCGGCGACACGCAGCGCACGATCTGCCTGATCCCCGAGTCGGCGCACGGCACCAACCCGGCGACGGCGCAGATGGCGGGCATGCAGGTCGTCGTCGTGCGCTGCGACGCCGACGGCAATGTCGACCTCGACGACCTCGCGGCCAAGTGCGCGGCGCACGCCGAGCGGCTGGCCTGCATCATGATCACCTACCCGTCGACCTACGGCGTCTACGAGCCGCGCGTCAAGGAGCTGTGCGCGCTGGTGCACCGCCACGGCGGGCGCGTCTACGTCGACGGCGCCAACCTCAACGCGCTGGTCGGGCTGGCGGCGCCGGGCGAGTTCGGCGGCGACGTGAGCCACCTCAACCTGCACAAGACGTTCTGCATCCCGCACGGCGGCGGCGGCCCCGGCGTCGGGCCGGTGTGCGTCGTCGCCGACCTGATGCCCTACCTGCCGACGCACCGCTCCTACCAGATGACGGCGCAGCAGGCGACGCGCGACGACAAGCTGCCGGCCGTCGGCGCCATCGCGGCGGCGCCGCTCGGCAACGCCGCCGTGCTGCCGATCAGCTGGATGTACATGCGCATGATGGGCGCCGACGGCCTGCGCGCCGCGACCGAGACGGCGATCCTCGCCGCCAACTACGTCGCCGCGCGACTGGCCGACCACTACGAGATCCACTACAGCGGCAACGTCGACGGCATCCGGGGCGGCGGCGTCGCGCACGAGTGCATCCTCGACCTGCGGCCGCTGAAGGAGTCGTCGGGCATCACGGCCGAGGACGTCGCCAAGCGCCTGATCGACTACGGCTTCCACGCGCCGACGCTGTCGTTCCCGGTGCCGGGCACGCTGATGGTCGAGCCCACCGAGAGCGAGCCGCTGGCCGAGCTCGACCGCTTCTGCGACGCGATGATCGCGATCCGCCGCGAGATCGCCAAGGTCGAATCCGGCACCTGGCCGCGCGACGACAACCCGCTCGTCCACGCGCCGCACACGGCGGCCGCGCTGACGGCCGACGAATGGCGCCACGCCTACACGCGCGACGAGGCGGCGTATCCGCTGGCGGCGCTGCGCCGCGGCGGCGCCAAGTACTGGCCGCCGGTGGCGCGCGTCGACAACGTTTACGGCGACCGCAACCTGGTGTGCGCCTGCCCGCCGGTCGCCGACTACGCCGAGGGCTGAGCCCCGCGGCGCCGGGTGCTCCGATTGCTGCCGGGCGTGTGGCCCGGCAGCGCCACGGAGCACGCCATGATCGACGACCTCTGGTACAAGAACGCGATCGTCTACTGCCTCGACGTCGGCAAGTACGTCGACGCCAACGGTGACGGCGTCGGCGACTTCGCGGGCCTGACGCGCCGTCTCGACTACCTCGCCGGGCTCGGCGTCACCTGCGTGTGGCTGCAGCCGTTCTATCCGTCGCCCAACCGCGACAACGGCTACGACGTCGCCGACTACTACGGCGTCCATCCGCAGCACGGCAGCCTCGGCGAGTTCGTCGAGTTCATGAACCACGCGCACCAGATAGGCCTGCGCGTCATCGTCGATCTCGTCGTCAACCACACGTCGAACACGCATCCGTGGTTCCGCGCCGCGTGCAAGGACCCCGAGTCGCCGTACCGCGACTGGTACGTATGGGCCAGGAAGCGCCCCGCCGGCCACGCGCGCGGCATGGTGTTCCCGGGCGTGCAGAAGTCGACGTGGACGTTCGACAAGACGGCCGGCGCCTGGTACTTCCACCGCTTCTACGAGCACCAGCCCGATCTCGACACGATGAATGGCGCCGTGCGGCGCGAGATCATGCGCATCATGGGCTTCTGGCTCGAGCTCGGCGTCTCGGGCTTCCGCATGGACGCGGTGCCGTTCCTCATCGAGCGCAAGGGCGCCGGCGTCGCGCCGAAGCAGGACTTCGAGCTGCTGCACCAGATGCGCGACTTCCTGCAATGGCGGCGCCGCGACGCCATCCTGCTGGCCGAGGCCAACGTCCCGCCCGCCGAGAACCTGAAGTACTTCGGCGAGCAGGGTGACCGCCTGCAGATGATGCTCAACTTCCCGGTCAACCAGCGGCTGTTCTATGCGCTCGCGACGGGCGACATCAAGCCGCTGGTCAAGGCGCTGAACGACACCTACCGGCGGCCGCACGCGGCGCAGTGGGTCAACTTCCTGCGCAGCCACGACGAGCTCGACCTCGGCCGGCTGAGCGACGCGCAGCGCGAGCGCGTCTTCGCCGCGTTCGGGCCGACGCCCGACCTGCAGCTCTACGGCCGCGGCATCCGCCGCCGCCTCGCTCCGATGCTCGACAACGACCGGCACCGCCTCGAGCTCGCATTCAGCCTGCTGCTCACGCTGCCGGGCACGCCGATGCTGCAGTACGGCGACGAGATCGGCATGGGCGACGACCTCTCGCTGCCCGAGCGCGAGTGCGCGCGCACGCCGATGCAGTGGTCGGGCGACGTCAACGGCGGCTTCTCGACGGCGCGCCGCACCGTGCGGCCCGTCGTCTCCGACCCGATCTACGGCTGGCGGCGCGTCAACGTCGAGGCGCAGCGCCGCGATCCGGACTCGCTGCTCAACTGGCTCGAGCGCGCCATCCGCATGCGCCGCGAGTGCCCCGAGATCAGCTGGGGCGACTGGCGCATCCTCGACGCCGGCGCGCGCGACGTGCTCGTCATGCGCTACGACCACGACGGCCACACGCTGCTCGCGCTGCACAACTTCAGCGCCCAGCCGCGCGCCGTGCGCCTGTCGGCCGGCGCGGTCGGCGACCCGCTGCTGGTCAGCCTGCTGACGATGGAGGACAGCCACGCCGGCGAAGGCGCGCGGCACCAGATCGAGCTCGAGGCGCACGGCTATCGCTGGTTCCGCGCCGGCGGCCTGAACCGCAACCTGCCGCGCAGCTGACGAGGCGCGCCGCGCGCCTACACTGGCCGCCGCGCCATGCTCGATCGCCTCGAAGCCCTCGCCCACCGCGCCGCGCCCGCCGGCGTCGACCGCTGGTCGGTGCGCGGCGTCGTCGACGACACGCTGCAACTGACGGTGCGCCAGGACGTGGCGCAGGCGCCGTCGCGCACGCTCGACGCCGGCGTGATGGTGACGGTGACGGCCGGCGCCGGCACGGGCCATGCGGCGACGGCCGACGCCAGCGAGCCGGGGCTGGCCGCCGCCTTCGGCCATGCGCGCGCGCTGGCCTTGGCCGCGGCGCGCCACGCCGTGTTCGACGCCTCGTACCACCGCCCTCCGCCGGCGCGCGGGCGCTATGCGACGCGCGTCGAGCAGCCGCTCGCGACGCTCGGCCTGCGCGAGCTGCACGCGCGCGTCGCCGAGGCCTGCGCGCGCACGCGCGTCGACTCGCGCATCGTCGACTGGTCGGCCGGCGTGACGGCGACGCGCAGCGAGCAACTCATCGTCGGCGCCGACGGCACGCGCATCGAGCAGCAGTGGAGCCTGGTCACGCCGTCGATCCAGGCGACGGCGCACGACGGCGGCACGACGCAGACGCGCTCGTCGGCCGGCCAGTACAACGGTTACTGCCGCCAGGGCGGCTGGGAGGTGCTGGACGCGGCGAACTTCTCCGACGACGGCGTGCGCGTCGCGCGCGACGCGATCGAGCTGTGCAACGCGCCGCCCTGCCCGGCCGGCACGATGGACCTGCTGCTGATGCCCGACCCGATGATGCTGCAGATCCATGAGTCGATCGGCCACCCGCTCGAGCTCGACCGCATCCTCGGCGACGAGCGCAACTTCGCGGGCGACTCGTTCGTCACGCTCGACATGTTCGGCCGCTACCGCTGGGGCAGCGAACTGCTGAACGTGACGCACGACCCGACGATCGCCGGCGAGTTCGCGAGCTTCGCCTACGACGACGAAGGCATGCCGGCCGAGCGCGCGCACCTCATCCGCCGCGGCGTGCTGCTGCGCCCGCTCGGCGGCGCGCTGTCGGCGGCGCGGGCCCGTGCACTCGGTGCGCCGCTCGACGGCGTCGCGACGACGCGCGCCTGCAGCTGGAACCGCGCGCCGATCGACCGCATGAGCAACCTCAACGTCGAGCCGGGCGACTCGACGCTCGCGCAGATGATCGAGCGCACCGAGCTCGGCGTGGCGATGCGCACCAACTGCTCGTGGAGCATCGACCAGTCGCGCAACAAGTTCCAGTTCGGCTGCGAGCACGCCACGATGATCCGAAACGGTCGGCTCGCCGAAGTGGTGCGCAACCCCAATTACCGCGGCGTGTCGGCGACGTTCTGGCGCTCGCTGGCCGCCGTCGGCGATGCGAGCACGTTCGAGGTGATGGGCACGCCGTTCTGCGGCAAGGGCGAGCCCTCGCAGGTGATCCGTGTCGGCCATGCGTCGCCGGCCTGCCTGTTCAGCGGCGTCGACGTGTTCGGCGGTGCCTCGTGATCGAGCGGCCGGCCTTCGATGCCCTCGCCGACGCGCTGTGCGCTCCGCGCGACGGCGAGCCCGTCGTGTCGCTGTGGCTGCAGGCCGAGGCGTCGGACTTCGTGCGCTTCAACCACGCGAAGGTGAGGCAGGCGACGCACGTCGAGCAGTGCCACGCGACGCTGGCCGTCACGGCTCGGGGCCGCCGCGCCGAGACGACGCTCACGCTTGTCGGCCGAGTCGACGCCGACATCGCCGCGCTCGCCGCCGAACGCGACCGCCTGCGCGCGCTGCTGGCCGACGTGCCCGAGGATCCGTTCCTGCTGCTGCCCGACGCCGTGCGCTCGACCTCGCGCGACGAGCGCGGCGTGCTGCCCACGCCGGCGCAGGCGATCGACGCCGTGGCGGCGCACGTGGCGGGCGACGACTTCGTCGCCTTCCTCGCCAGCGGCCCCGTCGTGCGGGCCTACGCCGACAGCCGCGGCCAGCGCAACTGGCACCGCGTCGAGACCTTCCACGTCGAGGGCAGCCTGCTGTGCGGCGGCCAGGCCGCCAAGCTGGTGCACGCCGGCACGCAGTGGAGCGACGCCGCCTTCGCGGCGCGCGTCGACGAGGCGCGCGCTCAGCTCGCGCTGCTCGGTCGGCCGGCGGAGACGCTGGCGCCCGGTGCGTACCGCGCCTACTTCGCGCCGACCGCCGTCGCCGAGTGGCTCGCGCTGCTGTCGTGGAACGGCTTCGGTTCGAAGGCGCGGCGCAGCGGCACCTCGTCGCTGGCACGGCTGGCGTCGGGCGACACCACCTTCGATGCGCGCGTGCAGATGGCCGAGGCCACGGCCGACGGCATCGCGCCGGCCTTCGGCGCCGACGGCTGGACGCGCCCCGGCCGCGTCGAGCTGGTGCGCGACGGCCGCGCCGCCGAGGCGCTGACCTCGCCGCGCTCGGCGCGCGAGTTCGGCGTCGCCAGCCACGGCGCGAGCGCCACCGAGCTGCCCGAGTCGCTCGAGCTCGGCGCCGGCACGCTGGCCGGCCGCGACCTGCTCGCCGAGCTCGGCGACGGCCTGTGGATCGGGCACCTCTGGTACCTCAACTACTCCGACCTGCACGCCTGCCGCATGACGGGCATGACGCGTTACGCCTGCTTCGTCGTGCGCGGCGGCGAGATCGTCGCGCCGTTCGCGCCGATGCGCTTCGACGACTCGCTGCTGCGCCTGCTCGGCAGCGGCCTCATCGGCCTGACGGCGACGCGCGAGCGCATCGTCGCCGCCGAGACCTACGAGCGGCGACGGCTGGCGTCGATCACGACGCCGGGGGCGCTGGCGGAGGGGCTGCTGCTGACGCTTTAGGGCGGGCCCCGCACGGGCGCGCGCGCCGGCCCGGCACGAGGCATGCGCGTGCAGCAGCGCGCTGCCGCTCAAGACGGCACGCTCGTTGCCGAAATGAAATCATCCACGCCCCGCGATCGCACTCGCGATGAACCCGCTCGCCCCGTCCTCAGCCGCCGCCTCGTCCGACCACGAGTTCCAGTTCTCGCTGGTGCAGGCCATCTATGAGGCCTCGCCCGACGGCATCCTCGTCGTCGACGACCGCGGCGTGATCGTGTCGCACAACCGGCGCTTCGTCGATCTGTGGAACATTCCGCACGAGCGCCTGCGCGGCATGCAGCCGGCCACAGCGATCGGGCAGGACGACGAGCTGATCCTCGCCGCCGTGCTCGACGCCGTGAAGGACGGCCCGGCCTTCCTCGCGCGCGTGCGCGAGCTCTACGCCAACCCCCAGCTCGACGACCGCTGCGAGATCGAGATGAAGGACGGCCGCACCGTCGAGCGCCATTCGACGGTGCTGCGCGGGCGCGACGGGCAGTACTTCGGGCGCGTCTGGTTCTTCCGCGACGTGACGCAGCAAAAGCGCACCGAAGCCGCCCTGCAGGCGCTGGCGTGCAACGATCCGCTGACCGGCATCGCCAACCGGCGCCACTTCTTCGAACAGGCGCACCAGGAGTTCGCGCGCGCACGGCGCCATCGCACGCCGTTGTGCATCACGGAGATCGACATCGATCACTTCAAGACGATCAACGACGTCCACGGGCACGCCGCGGGCGACGCGGTGCTGAAGTCGTTCTGCGGCGTCACGCAGCGCCTGATCCGCGAGTCCGAGCTGTTCGCGCGCCTGGGGGGCGAGGAGTTCGCCGTGCTGCTGCCCGACACGCCGGTCGACGGCGCGCAACGCTTCGCGCAGCGGCTGTGCAGCGCGACCGCCGACACGCCGCTGCGGCTGGACGGCGGCGGCGAGGTGCGCTGCACCGTCAGCATCGGGGTGGCGGCGCTGCGCGACGCCGACGCCGCGGTCGAGGATTGCCTGCGCCGCGCCGATGCCGCGCTCTACCGCGCCAAGCAGCGCGGCCGCAACCGCGTCGAGGTCGAGGCCTGAGGCCGGAGGTCCACGCGGCGCGCGCCGCCGCGGCGAGCGATCAGACGGCCGCTTCGTCGATCTCGCCGGTGCGGATGCGCACGACCTGCTCGACGCTGGTGACGAAGATCTTGCCGTCGCCGATCTTGCCCGTCTTGGCGGCCTTGACGACGGCCTCGATGCAGCGATCGACGTCGGCGTCCTTGACGACGACCTCGATCTTGACCTTGGGCAGGAAGTCGACCACGTACTCGGCGCCGCGATACAGCTCGGTGTGGCCCTTCTGGCGGCCGAAGCCCTTGACCTCGGTGACGGTCAGCCCCGTCACGCCGACCTCGGCCAGCGACTCGCGCACCTCTTCGAGCTTGAACGGTTTGATGATCGCGGTGATCTGCTTCATGGCGGGCTCCGGACCGGTGTGTCGATTGGCACCTAGTGTAGTCGGCACCGTTCAGGCACGGAACCTGGAGGTGATCGGGTAGCGCCAGTCGCGGCCGAACGCGCGGTGCGTGATGCGGATGCCCACCGGCGCCTGCCGGCGCTTGTATTCGTTGACCTTGATCAGGTGCGTGACGCGCTGCACCGTCGCGGCGTCGAAGCCGGCAGCGACGATCTGCTCGATGCTCTGGTCGTCCTCCATGTAGCGCGCGAGGATGGCGTCGAGCACATCGTAGGGCGGCAGGCTGTCCTGGTCCTTCTGGTCGGGGCGCAGCTCGGCCGACGGCGCACGCGTGATGATGCGCGTCGGGATGACCTCGCGGCCCTGCGCGTTCTTCCACTCGGCGAGCCGGTAGACGAGCGTCTTGGCGACGTCCTTGATGACGGCGAAGCCGCCCGCCATGTCGCCGTAGAGCGTGCAGTAGCCGGTCGCCATCTCGCTCTTGTTGCCGGTGGTCAGCACGATCCGGCCCGACTTGTTCGACAGCGCCATCAGCAGCGTGCCGCGGATGCGCGCCTGGATGTTCTCTTCCGTCGCGTCCTCGGGCAGGCCGGCGAACTCGTGCGCGAGGCTGACGCGGAAGGCGTCGAACATCGGGCCGATCGCGATCTCGTCGTAGCGCACGCCCAGCCGCGCCGCCATGTCGCGCGCGTCGATCCACGAGATGTCGGCGGTGTACTTCGAGGGCATCATCACGCAGCGCACGCGGTCGGCGCCGAGTGCGTCGACCGCGACGGCGAGCACGAGCGCCGAGTCGATGCCGCCGCTCAGGCCGATGATGGCGCCCGGAAAGCCGTTCTTGCCGATGTAGTCGCGCACGCCCGTCACCAGCGCCGACCAGGCCTGCGCCTCGACGCCGGGCAGTCCGGCCACCGGCCCGCGCACGCCGCCGTCGTCGCCGACGTCGGCGACGAGCAGCGCCTCCTCGAACATCGGCGCGCGCGCCGCCACGGCGCCCTGCGCGTCGAGCACGAACGAGCTGCCGTCGAAGACGACTTCGTCCTGCCCGCCCGTCAGGTGCGCATAGAGCAGCGGGATGCCGATCTCGCGCACGCGCGCCGCCATCGTCTGCTCGCGGTCGGCGACCTTGCCGAGGTGGAACGGCGACGCATTGAGCACGCACAGCAGCTGCGCGCCGGCTTCGCGCGCGGCGCGCGGTGCCTCGTCGAACCAGGCGTCCTCGCAGATCACGACGCCGACGGCGAGCCCGTCGACGTCGAACACCAGCGGCGGCAGGCCGGCGTCGCGCCCCGACGCGAAGTAGCGCCGCTCGTCGAACACCTGGTAGTTGGGCAGCTCGCGCTTGCAGTAGGTGCCGAGCACGCGCCCCCCCGCCAGCACCGAGGCCGCGTTGTAGCGACGCTGCACGACGACGGAGCGCGACCTAAGATCGCCGTGCTCGCCGAACTGGTGCGGGTGACCGACGACGACATGCAGCCCCTCGCACTCCTTCAGCGCCGCCGCCACGTCCTCCAGGGCCTGCGCGCAGGCGCGCATGAAGGCCGGGCGCAGCAGCAGGTCCTCGGGCGGATAGCCGCACAGCGACAGCTCGGGCGTGACGACGAGGCGCGCGCCCTGCGCGTGCGCGCGGCGCGCCGCGTCGACGATGCGCTGTGCGTTGCCCGGCAGGTCCCCCACGGTCGCGTTGATCTGTGCGACGGCGACTTTCAGCGCGGAGCCGGATGACATATGCGTGAGCAGGGAAAAGGCTCGAACGATTATGTCATCCGCCTCGTCGACGACATCGAGTCCCTCGACGCCGTGCGGTGGAATGCGCTCGTCGACGCGCAGCCGTCGGCGACGCCCTTCGTGCGCCACGAATACCTCGCCGCGCTCGAGCGCTCGGGCTGTGCCGGCGCCGACACCGGCTGGACGCCGCGCCACGTCGCCGTCGAGCGCGCCGGCGTGCTCGTCGCCGCCTGCCCGCTCTACCTGAAGGAGCATTCGTACGGCGAGTACGTGTTCGACTGGGCCTGGGCCGACGCCTACCGCCGCCACGGCCTGGCCTACTACCCCAAGCTGCTGTCGGCCGTGCCGTTCACGCCGGTGCCCGGGCCGCGCCTGCTCGCGCACGACGACGCGCTGCGCCGCGTGCTGCTCGATGCGCTGGCGGCGCTGGTGCGCGAGTCGGGGTTGTCGTCGGCGCACCTGCTGTTCGTCGACGACGCCGACCGGCGCGCCGCGCAGGCCGCCGGCTGGCTGCTGCGCGGCGGCGTGCAGTTCCACTGGACGAACCGCGCGCCCGAGCCCTGGGCCGACTTCGCCGACTTCCTCGCGTCCATGCAGCGCGACAAGCGCAAGAAGATCCAGCAGGAGCGCCGCCGCGTGCGCGACGCCGGCGTGAGCTACCGGACGCTCGCCGGCCGCGAGATCGCGCAAGCCGACTGGGACTACTTCTATCGCTGCTACACGCTGACCTACCGCGCGCACGGCTCGACGCCCTACCTCACGCGCGAGTTCTTCGCGCGCATGGCGGCGACGATGGCGGCGCACTGGGTGATGTTCGTCGCCGAGCGCGACGGGCGGCCTGTTGCAGCGTCTCTCGTCGCCGTCGACGCAGAGCGCGGCGCGGCCTACGGCCGCTACTGGGGCGCGACGCAGCCGCTGCCCTGCCTGCACTTCGACGCCTGCTACTACGAGCCGCTGGCCTGGTGCATCGCGCAGCGCTATCGGCGCTTCGAGGGCGGCGCGCAGGGCGAGCACAAGATGGCGCGCGGCCTGCTGCCGGTACCGACGGCATCGGCGCACTGGCTCGCGCACCCCGAGTTCGCGCGCGCGGTCGCCGACTTCCTGCAGCGCGAGGGCCGCGCGATCGACGACTACGTCGACGAGCTCAACGAGCGCCGGCCGTTCAAGGCTTGAAGTCGCCGGCCACGCCGGTGACGAAGGTCGCCGGCTTCAGGTGGCGGCGCAGCGCCGCGTCGACCTCGGCCAGCGTCGCCGCGGCGATCGCCTCGTCGACGCGCTGCGAGAGGAACAGGTCGCGCCCGAGGTAGAGGTTGTGCGCGAGCAGCCCGGCGAGCACGCCGTCCTGCGAGCGCGCCAGGCGGCGCCCGGCCAGCAGTCCCTGCTTGGCCTCGTCGAGCTCGCGCTGCGTGAAGCCCTCTTTCAGCGCACGTGCGATCTCCTCGTCGAATGCGCGCTCGACGCGCGCGCGGTTCTGCGGCGCGAAGATGGCCGATGCCTCCCACGTCGACGCCGGCTCGTGCGCACTCCAGTCGATGCCGGCACCGACGTCGTACGACAAGCCCTCCTGCTCGCGCACGCGCCGCCACAGCCGCGAGTTGCCGCCCTGGCCGAGGATGCGGCTGGCCAGCAGCAGGCGCGGATAGTCGGCGTCGAGGTCGTTGGCCGCGATCGGCTGGCGCACCTGCATGACGGCGTTCTGCTTGTCGGGCGTGGCGATCACGATGCGCGTCGGCGCGCGCTCGACGAGCGGCGTCGGCACGCGCGTGAACGGCGCGGGCGAGCGCCAGGAGCCGAACGCGCGCTCCAGCGCGGCGCGCGTCGCGGCGACATCGAGGTCGCCGCTGGCGGCGAACTCGGCGCGGCTAGTGCCGTACCAGCGGGCGTGGAAGTCGCGCAGCTGCGCCGCCGTGACGGCGCGCACGTCGGCCGCCATCTCGTCGAAGCTGCGCGCATGGCGCACGTCGCCGCGCGGATAGGGGTCGCCGTGGCGCGCCATGGCGTTGGCGACGAGCGCCTCGGGCTCCTTGCGCTGCGCCTCGATCATCGCGAGCATCTGCGCGCGCAGCTCCTCGAGCTGGTCGTCGGGGAACGCCGCCTCGCGCAGCACCTCGCCGACCAGCTCGATCACCGCCGGCAGCCGATCGCGCAGCGACGTGATCGACACCGTGGCGGTCGACGAGGTTCCGCCGAAGCGCACGCTCGACTGCAGTTGGTCGATGCGGTCCTGGATCTGCTGGCGCGTCAGCTTCGCCGTGCCGCGGTCGAGCAGCGCGGCGACGAACTCGGCGACCTGGCCCTGGCCCTTCAGACTCTGCTCGTCGCCGAAGTGCAGCACGAGGCGCGCCTGCACGGCGCCGCCGCGCGAGCCCTTGGGCAGCAGCGCGAGCTTCATGCCGCTGGCCAGCGCCGAGCGTTGCACGCGCGCCTCGATGTTGGCCGGCGTCGGCTCGAAGGCTTCGGCCTGCGCGTGCGCCGGGTCGCCCTTGTAGCCCTTCAACATGGCGGCGACGTCGACGCGCTCGGGCGGCGGCGCGCGCAGCGGCTGCTCGGTCGGCACCCAGGTGCCGACGACGCGGTTGGCCGGCACGAAGTACCGCGTCGCGACGCGCTGCACGTCGGCGAGCTGCAGCGCGCGCATGCGGTCGCGGTGCAGGAAGAACAGCCGCCAGTCACCCAGCGCGATGCTGTCGGACAGCGCGACGCCGACCTGATCCGTGTTCGTGAAACGCCGGTTCCACTCGTTGAGCCACTGCGCCTTGGCGCGCCCCAGCTCCTCGGCCGTGACCGGCTCGCGCGCCAGCGACTCGATCGCCGCGACGAGCGCGTCGCGCGCCGCGGCGACGTCCTGCCCCGGCGCGAGTTGGGCGCCGAACATGGCGGCGCCCGGGTCGGCGAGGTCCCAGGCGAAGCCCCACACGGACGCCGCGCGCTGCGTCTGCACGAGCTGGCGGTGCAGCCGCCCCGACGGCGTGTCGGCGAGGATCTGCGCCGCCGCCTCGATCGCCGTGAAGTCGGGATGCGCGGCGGCCGGCGTGTGATAGGCGGCCAGCAGCAACGGCACGCCGCCCGTGCGCCGCACCATGTAGCTGCGCTCGCCGTCCTGCGCAGGTTCGAGCGTGTACAGCCGCGGCAGCACGCGCGCCGGCCTCGGGATGGCGCCGAACGCGCGATGCACCCAGCCGAGCACGCGCGCCGTGTCGAAGCGCCCGGCGACGATCAGCGTCGCGTTGTCGGGCTGGTAGTAGGTACGGTAGAAGGCCTGCAGCCGGCCGATGTCGACGTTCTCGACATCGGAGCGCGCGCCGATCGTCGGCTTGCCGTAGTTGTGCCACTGGAACAGCGTGGCCATCGCGCGCTGCCACATCACGCGCTGGGGATCGTTCTCGCCGCGCTCCATCTCGTTGCGCACGACGGTCATCTCGCTGTCGAGGTCCTTCTTCGCGATGTGGCTGTTGACCATCGCGTCGGCCTGCCACTCGAGATACCACTGCAGGTTGGCGTCGTCGGCGGCGAAGCTGGCGAAGTAGTTGGTGCGATCGAAACTCGTCGTGCCGTTGGCGCGCAGGCCGCGGCGCGTGAACTCGGCCCACACCTCGGGGTGCTTGGGCGAGCCCTTGAAGATCAGGTGTTCGAGCAGGTGCGCCATGCCCGTCTCGCCGTAGCTCTCGTGGCGCGAGCCGACGCGGTAGGTCAGGTTGACCGTCGTCGTCGGCTTGGCGTTGTCGGGCACGAGCAGCACCTGCAGGCCGTTGGCGAGGCGGTACTCGCTGATGCCCTCGACGGTCTGCACCGCCTGCAGCGGCGGCGGCGCTTCGCTGCGCGCCCAGGCCGGCGCACCGCCGAGCAGCGACGCGACCAGCCACAGCAGCAGCGCGAGGCGCTTCACGCGGCGGTCGCCCGGAAGCGCTCGATGCCCGAGCGGATCTCCTCGCGCGCGGCGTCGGGGCCCTCCCAGCCGCGCACCTTGACCCATTTGCCCGGCTCGAGGTCCTTGTAGTGCTCGAAGAAGTGCTGGATCTGCTGCAGCCGCAGGTCCGCCATGTCCTCCGGTTTCTGCCAGTGGCGGTAGATCGGCAGGATCTTGTCGATCGGCACGGCCAGCAGCTTGGCGTCGCCGCCGGCCTCGTCCTCCATGTTGAGCACGCCGATCGGCCGGCAGGTCACGACGACGCCGGGAATCAGCGGATACGGCGTGATGACGAGCACGTCGCACGGATCGCCGTCCTCCGACAGCGTGTCGGGCACGTAGCCGTAGTTGCAGGGGTAGTGCATCGCCGTGCTCATGAAGCGATCGACGAAGATCGCCCCCGACTCCTTGTCGACCTCGTACTTGATCGGATCGGCCGCCATCGGGATCTCGATGATGACGTTGAACTCGTCGGGCGCGTTGGCGCCCGGGGTGACGTGCTTCAGGCTCATGGGAATCGGGTTCGGGCTACGGGGGAAACCCGCATTCTAGGTGTCCGATCCCGGTGCCGCTGTAAGCCTCGCGTAGCCATGGGCGCCGACAATCGGCGCGGCTTGCGTTGCCGGAATCCTACGTTTCCCGTAGTAGCATGCGCGGCGCATCGGCGGCGCGCCGGCTCGGCGGGAAGCCGCGCGCTGCGATAACGACGAAGTGAATTGAACCGCAACGAGGAAGGAGATCCTTGATGTCCACACAGATGGCGCTCTATTTTGCGCTGGCCTGCGGTCTCGCCGCAGTCGTCTATGGCTTCGTCCAGCGCAGCTGGATCCTGAGCCAGGACGCCGGCAACCCGCGCATGCAGGAGATCGCGTCGGCGATCCAGCAGGGCGCAGCGGCCTATCTGGCGCGGCAGTACAAGACGATCGGCTTCGTCGGTGTGGTGCTCGCGATCCTGATCGGCATCTTCCTCGACGGCACCACGGCCGTCGGCTTCGTGCTCGGCGCCGTGCTGTCGGGAGCCTGCGGCTTCATCGGCATGAACGTCTCGGTGCGCGCCAACGTGCGCACCGCGCAGGCGGCCACCAAGGGCATCGCGCCGGCGCTCGGCGTCGCCTTCAAGGGCGGCGCGATCACCGGCATGCTGGTCGTCGGCCTCGGGCTGCTGGGCGTGACGATCTTCTTCCTCTTCATCTCGGGCAACGGCAACGTGACGCCGGTCACGTCGCTGTCGGCGGTGTTGAAGCCCCTGCTCGGCTTCGCGTTCGGCGCGTCGCTGATCTCGATCTTCGCGCGACTGGGCGGCGGCATCTTCACCAAGGGCGCCGACGTCGGTGCCGACCTGGTCGGCAAGGTCGAGGCCGGCATCCCCGAGGACGATCCGCGCAACCCGGCGGTGATCGCCGACAACGTGGGCGACAACGTCGGCGACTGCGCCGGCATGGCTGCCGACCTGTTCGAGACCTACGCCGTCACGCTGATCGCGACGATGGCGCTCGGCGCGCTGGTCGTCGCGGCGGCGCCGATGGCCGCGGTGGTGTATCCGCTGGCGCTCGGCGGCTTCTCGATCATCGCGTCGATCATCGGCTGCAGCGTCGTCAAGGCCTCGCCCGGCATGAAGAACGTGATGCCGGCGCTGTACAAGGGCCTGATCGTCGCGGGCATCCTGTCGCTGATCGGCTTCTTCTTCATCACCAAGGCCGTCATGCCCGACGACGCGCTCGGCGCGGGCACGCAGCTGCGCCTGTTCGGCGCCTGCGTCGTCGGTCTGGTGCTGACGGCCGCGATGGTGTGGATCACGGAGTACTACACGGGCACCGACTACAAGCCGGTGCAGCACGTGGCCAAGGCGTCGACCACGGGCCATGGCACGAACATCATCGCGGGCCTGGGCGTGTCGATGAAGTCGACCGCCTGGCCGGTGATCTTCGTCTGCGTCGCGATCTGGGTCTCGTATCTGCTCGGCGGCCTCTACGGCATCGCCGTCGCGGCAACCTCGATGCTCAGCATGGCAGGCATCATCGTCGCGCTCGACGCCTACGGCCCGATCACCGACAACGCCGGCGGCATCGCCGAGATGAGCGAGCTGCCCGACAGCGTGCGCGACATCACCGACCCGCTCGACGCCGTCGGCAACACGACGAAGGCCGTCACCAAGGGCTACGCCATCGGCTCGGCCGGCCTCGCCGCGCTGGTGCTGTTCGCCGACTACACGCACGCCCTCGAGGCGCGCGGCATGCACCTCGCGTTCGACCTGTCGGACCACAAGGTGATCGTGGGTCTCTTCATCGGCGGCCTGATCCCCTACCTGTTCGGCGCGATGGCGATGGAAGCCGTCGGCCGTGCCGCCGGCTCGGTGGTCGAGGAAGTGCGCCGCCAGTTCCGCGATATCAAGGGCATCATGGACGGCAGCGGCAAGCCCGAATACGGCAAGGCCGTCGACATGCTGACCACGGCCGCGATCAAGGAAATGATCGTCCCGAGCCTGCTGCCCGTGGTGGTGCCGATCCTCGTCGGCCTGCTGCTCGGCCCGGCCGCGCTCGGCGGCCTGCTGATGGGCACGATCGTCACCGGCCTCTTCGTCGCGATCTCGATGTGCACCGGCGGCGGCGCCTGGGACAACGCCAAGAAGTACATCGAGGACGGCCACCACGGCGGCAAGGGCAGCGATGCGCACAAGGCAGCGGTGACCGGCGACACGGTGGGCGATCCCTACAAGGACACGGCCGGCCCGGCGGTCAACCCGCTGATCAAGATCATCAACATCGTCGCGCTGCTCATCGTGCCGCTGATCCCGGCCGTCGCCACGACGAAGGCGATGACGCACGCGCCGGCGGCGCCCGTCGCCGCGACGGCGCCCGCGCCGGCCGCGGCCGGCCCCGCGAAGTTCTACTTCGAGACGGCCAAGGCGGAACTGCCGGCCGGCAGCGACGCGACGATCGCCACGCTGGCCGCCACGGCCAAGGCGAACGCGAGCGCGAAGCTCGCCGTCAGCGGCTTCCACGACGCGAGCGGCGACCCGGCGATGAACGCCGAGCTCGCCAAGCAGCGCGCGGTCGCGGTGCGCGACGCCCTCAAGGCCGCCGGCGTCGCCGAGGAGCGCATCGAGCTCAGGAAGCCCGAGCAGGTCAACGCCGGCGATGCCGCCGAGGCACGCCGCGTCGAGGTGACGGTGCAGTAGGCGCTGCACTCTCCCGAAACGAAAAGGCCGGCTTGCGCCGGCCTTTTTCGTTGCACGGTCGTTCGCGCCGCGTCAGACGAACCGGAACGACACGCTGCCCAGTGGCCCGTAGTCGGCGTGCAGGTTGTCGCCACGCGCGGCCGTCGTCGGCCGCGTGAACGAGCCGGCGAGCACGACGTCGCCGGCGTTCAGGCGCTCGCCGTGCGGCGCGATCTTGTTGGCCAGCCAGGCCACGCCGTTGCCCGGGTGGTTGAGCACGCCGGCGGCCAGCCCCGTCTCCTCGATCACGCCGTTCTTGTGCAGCAGCGCGCCGACCCAGCGCAGGTCGACGTCCATCGGCCGCACCGGCCGGCCGCCGAGCACGATGCCCGCGTTGGCGGCGAAGTCGGAGATCGTGTCGTAGACCTTGCGCGGCGCCTTCGTCTCGCGATCGAACTGCTCGATGCGCGCGTCGATGATCTCGAGCGCCGGCACGACGTAGTCGGTGGCGCCGAGCACGTCGAACAGCGTCGCGCCCGGCCCCTCGATCGCACGGCCGAGCACGAAGGCGAGCTCGACCTCGACGCGCGGCGCGATGAAGCGCTCGACCGGGATGTCGCTGCCGTTGTCGAAGAACATGTCGTCCATCAGCGGCGCGTAGTCGGGCTCCGTGATCTGCGAGGCCTGCTGCATCGCGCGCGACGTGAGGCCGATCTTGCGGCCCTTGATCGTGCGCCCGTCGGCGCGCTCGAGGGCGACCCAGGCGCGCTGGATCGCGTAGCCGTCGTCGATCGTCATGCCGGGATGCTGACGCGAGAAGTGGCGCAGCTGCGTGCGCGTCTTGCGCGCGTCGTAGAGGCGGCGCGCGAGCGCGGCGATGGTGTCGTCGTCGAGCATCTCGGTCAGTCCTTCTTGTCGTTGCCGCGAAACAGCGGATGCAGCGAGCTGAGCTTGGCGTCGAACACTTCGCGGCCCTCGTCGACCTGCACCGTCACGCCGAGGTGCTGGGCCGCGAACAGCGGCGCGAAATGCGCCTCGGCGCAGGCCTCGAGCGCGCGACCGATCGATGCATGCACCGCGGCACTGCGCCCGGCGCCGATGCGCAGGTTGAGGTAGGCGAAGGCGTAGTCGCCGCTGCCGCCGGCGGCGCGGCCGGCCGCGCCGCCGTCCGACACGGCGCTGTGCGCCGCCGGATAGGCCAGCACGCGCACGCCGCCGGGCGGGAAGACGGCGCGCCCCTGCTCGTCGCGCTCGGCGAGCATCGTGTCGGCGAGCTTGCGGCACAGCGCGGCCATGTCGGCACCGCCCTGCCCGACCGGCCGGTCGAGATTGGCGGTGTAGAGGATGACCAGGTGCGGCATCGGTTCACAGCCGCTGGAAGGCGCGATACGCCTCGGCCGCGCTGGCCTGCGCCGCAGGGATGGCACGCCCCGCCTGCGGCGTGACCGGGAAGATGGCATTGAGCTGCCCGGTGCCCGACGAGC
Source organism: Burkholderiaceae bacterium (assembly GCA_048500255.1). Taxonomy (GTDB): domain Bacteria; phylum Pseudomonadota; class Gammaproteobacteria; order Burkholderiales; family Burkholderiaceae_C; genus JAMHWF01. The sequence continues at coordinate 100,673 of JASNYH010000004.1, forward strand.
CGAAGTACGGCGTCACGATCTCGACCTGGCCGTCGTAGTCGGACCAGCCGAGCGCGCCGAGCAGCATCGCCGTGTCGTGCATGAAGCCCTCGCCGTGGCCCTTGGTGGCGTACTCGGGCAGCATCTCGCAGAAGTCCTTCCAGTCGCCGCGCTTCCACATCTCGATCACTTCGCGGTCGAGCCGCTCGAGCAGCGGCGACCAGATCTTGTAGGCGTACTCGGGCGCCAGGCCATTCTGCGCGAAGCGGTGGCTCAGCGACCCGCTGGCGAGAAAGGCCACCGTTCCGTCGTAATGGTCCTCGACGGCGCGGCGCATCGCCCAGCCCAGGCGCGCGCTGTCGTTGAGGTAGTGCACCGTGCACAGCGCCGAGACCGAGATCGCCTTGAAGTGCTGGTCGGCATTCATGTAGCGCATCGGCACCAGCGTGCCGTACTCGGGGTCGAGCGTCGTCGCGTCGTGCGCGAGCGTCTCGACGCCCCACTCGTTGCACACCCGCGCCAGCAGCTTGCCGAGCTCCGGGTTGCCCGGACACTCGAACGGCATGTTGTGAATGAAGTGCGGCAGCTCGTTGCTGGTGTACAGCCCCTTGAAGTGCGGCGCGCAGTTGATGTGGTAGTTGGCGTTGACGAGCCAGTGCGTGTCGAACACGACGATGGTGTCGACGCCCGCCTCGCGGCAACGCCGCCCGATTTCCTGGTGGCCCTCGATCGCGTCGGCGCGCGTGCCCTTGCGCGGGCCTTCGAGCTCGCTGAGATAGATCGACGGTACGTGAGTGACCTTGGCGGCAAGTGCGAGCTTTCCCATGACTTCAAGCTCCCCAGTGAGGAATGTGATGCGAACCCAGCGAGACGCAGACGTTCTTCGGCTCGAGGAAGACCTCGAAGCTCCACGTCCCGCCCTCGCGGCCCGTGCCCGATGCCTTGGTGCCGCCGAAGGGCTGGCGCAGGTCGCGCACGTTCTGGCTGTTGACGAAGCACATGCCGGCCTCGATCGCCGCGGCGACGCGATGCGCGCGGCCGAGGTTCTCGCTCCAGACGTAGCTCGACAGGCCGTAGGGGATGTCGTTGGCCTTCGCGATCGCGTCGGCCTCGTCGTCGAACGGGATCAGGCAGGCCACCGGGCCGAAGATCTCTTCCTGTGCGATCCGCATGCGGTTGTCGACGTCGGCGAACACTGTCGGCTGCACGTAGTTGCCGCGACGCAGCCGCTCGGGCAGCGAGGCCGGCGCGTCGAGGCCGCCGGCGAGCAGCCGCGCGCCCTCCTTCGGGCCCAGCTCGATGTAGCTGCGCACCTTGGCCAGGTGCTGCGCGCTGACCATCGGGCCGACGATCGTCTGCTCGTCGAGCGGGTCGCCGACCGGGATGCGGCGCGCACGCGCCGCGAATCGCTCGGCGAAGTCGGCATAGATCGAACGCTGCACCAGGATGCGCGATCCGGCGGTGCAGCGCTCGCCGTTGTTGGAGAAGATCATGAACACGGCGGCGTCGAGCGCACGATCGAGGTCGGCGTCGTCGAACACGACGAACGGGCTCTTGCCGCCGAGCTCCATCGAGAACTTCTTGAGCCCGGCGGAGCGCACGATGCGGTTGCCGGTGGCCGTCGAGCCGGTAAACGAGATGGCGCGCACGTCGGGGTGCGCGACCAGCGGCTCGCCGGTCTCGGCGCCATAGCCGTGCACGACGTTGAGCACGCCCGGCGGCACGCCGGCCTCGAGCACCAGCTCGCCCAGGCGCGCCGCGGTCAGAGGTGACAGCTCGCTCATCTTGAGCACCGCCGTGTTGCCGAACGCAAGGCAGGGCGCGACCTTCCACGTCGCCGTCATGAACGGCACGTTCCACGGCGAGATCAGCGCGCACACGCCCACCGGGTGGAAGAGCGTGTAGTTCAGGTGCGTCGGCGTCGGATAGGTGTGGCCGTCGACGCGCGTGCACATCTCGGCGAAGTAGTGGAAGTTGTCGGCCGCGCGCGGGATGAGCTGCTTGCCGGTCTGCGCGATCGGCTGGCCGGTGTCGCGCGTCTCGGTCTGCGCCAGCTCGGGCACGTGCTGCGCGATCAGGTCGCCCAGGCGCCGCATCGTGCGCGCGCGCTCGGCCGCGGGCCTCGCTGCCCATGCCGGGAACGCCGCCTTGGCGCTGGCGACGGCGGCGTCGACTTCGGCGGTTCCGCCGCGCGCCACGTCGGCGAGCACCTCCTGCGTCGCCGGGTCGATCGTCTGGAAGGTTTCGCGGCTGGCGACGGGCTTGCCGTCGATCAGGTGCTGCACATGCATGTCGGAGGCTCCGGGGAAGATGATTCAGGCGGCGCGGCCGAACGCCGCGTCGTCGGCCAGCGTGTTGACGAGGCGGCCGATGCCCTCGATCTCGCAGACGACTTCGTCGCCCGGACGCACGTCGACGACGCCCTCGGGCGTCCCAGTCAGGATGACGTCGCCCGTGCCGAGCGTCATGAACGAGCTCAGGTATTCGATCAGCGCCGGCACGTCGTGGATGAGGTCGCGCGTATTGCCCTGCTGCACGACGCGGCCATTGACGAGCGTGCGCAGCGCCAGGCAGCCGGGGTCGGGCACGTCGGCGGCGTCGACGAGCCAGGGGCCGAGCGCGGTGCAGCCGTCGCGGTTCTTGACGCGCAGGTTCGGGCGGTACCAGTTCTCGAGGTAGTCGCGGATCGCATAGTCGTTGGCGACGGCGTAGCCGGCGACGTGGCGCAGCGCGTCGGCGCGCCGGATGCCCCGCCCCGGCACACCGATGACGACGGCGAGCTCGCACTCGTAGTGCATGAAGCTCGCGTCGGCCGGGCGGCGCGACACGCCGCGGTGGCCGACGAGCGCGTTGGGCCCCTTGAGGAAGACGAGCGGCTCGGCCTGCTGCGGCTGGAACGCCAGCTCCTTGGCGTGGTCGGCATAGTTCAGGCCGAGGGCGACGATGGTGCGCGGCTCGACGGGCGGCAGCCAGACGACGTCGTGCTCGCCGACGACGCGCCCGTCGGCCAGCCGCAGCCGGCCGTCGTCGGTGGCGACGGCGTCGTGCACGGCGCCGGCACAGGCAACGCGGGCGTGCTTCATGCGCAGGCCCCCTCGGCGACGAGCGGGTTCTCGAGCCGGCCGAGGCCGTCGATCTCGATCGCGACGCGCTGGCCGGCGCGCGCGCGCGGCGCGCCGGCGGGCACGCCGGTGAGCAGCACATCGCCGGGCACCAGCGTCATGAACTCGGTGACGTCGGCGAGCAGGCGCGCCACGGGGCGGATCAGCTCGGCCGTCGTGGCGACGAGGCGCAGTTCCCCGTCAACCCACACGCGCAGCGTGAGCGCGTCCGGGTCGGCGACGCGGCGGCGTGCCGTGACCCACGGCCCGATCGGCAAGAAGCCGTCGCGGCACTTGAGGCGCACCGACGGCCGGTAGAACTCGGCATGCGGCACGCTCACGTCGTTGGCGATGGTGTAGCCGGCGACATGGTCGAGCGCCTCGGCCTCGGACACGCGGCACGCCGTGCGGCCGACCACGACGGCCAGCGCCGCGCCCATTTCGAGCTCGGGCGCGTCGGCCGGCACGGGGATGGGCGCGCCGTGGCCGATCCAGGTGTTGGCCGGCTTGATGTAGAGCACCGGCGCCTGAGGCGGCGCCTTGTACGGCGAGCGGTGCACGGCGCCGCCCAGCGCCGCCAGCGCATCGCGGTGGTTGAGCAGCGCGCCGTAGACGGTGCGCGTCGCCGCCGGCTCGAAGGCGGCGTCGGCCGCCACGGCGTCGCCGGGCGGCGCCGCGTCGATCGGCGGGCGCCCGTGCAGGCGCAGCAGGGATTGGTCGATCTGGTGAAGCATCGGGATTTCGCCGGTTCGACCGGCACGCAACGAACGTTAACATGCTAACGTTTTTCGGTCGCCCTGTACACCGATGCCACAACGCCCGCCCGCTCGCCCGCCGTCGCCGCTGACCCGTCCGCGCCATCGCAACGTGCCGCTGGCGATGCTGCGCGCGCGCGAGGCCGTCATCGGCCACTTTCGCCCGCTGCTCAACCGCGCCGGCGTGACGGAGCAGCAGTGGCGCGTGCTGCGCGCTCTCGCCGACGGCGGGCCGCTCGAGCCGCGCCGGATCTGCGAAGCCTGCGCCATCCTCGCGCCGAGTCTGACGGGCGTGCTGGCGCGCATGGAGGAGACGGGCCTGGTCACGCGCGAGCGCGTCGCCACCGACCAGCGGCGCGTGCTCGTCGCGCTGACGCCGCGCAGCTGCGCGCTGCTGCACGAACTGGCACCCTACGTCGAGGCGCAGTACCGCTCGGTCGAGCGCGCGCTCGGCCGCGAGCTCTACGATGACCTGCTGCGCGTGCTCGACGCCGTCACCGAGCGGCTGGCGACGCCCGCGCCGCTGGTCCCGCTGCCGCCGGCACCGCCGCCGGCGCGGCGCGCCCGCAAGCCGCGATGAACGCAGGCCGCAAGAATCCGCCTATCGCGAGGATTGATATCCGTGCCGCAGCCTAGGGGTTGCCGCCGATCGGCGATGCGCAACGGCCGTCGTACACTGCGGGCCGCCGGTGCGCAGTCATGACCCGGCCCCGCCACTCACGAATACAACGAAGCGCGGGGGTATCTCGCAGCAGTGCTCAGTCGAGACAACCAGTGGAGACTCCAACATGACCAGCAGACGACGTTTCATCGGACAGACGGCAGCCGTGGCCGGCGGCACTGCCTTGCTCGGCGCGCCCGCGATCCTGCGCGCCCAGGGACTGCCCGACAAGATCAAGATCGGCTACGCGAGCTCGAAGACGGGCCCCAACGCCGGCGGCGTGGCCACGCAGATCACGCCGAACTACACGATGTGGGTCAAGGACGTCAACGCCGCCGGCGGCATCGTCGTCAAGGGCAAGAAGCTGCCGATCGAAGTCGTCGAGTACGACGACCGCTCGTCGTCGGAGGAGGCGGTGCGCGCCTACGAGCGCCTGGCGACGCAGGACAAGGTCGACTTCGTGCTCGCGCCGTGGTCCACCGGCATCAACCTCGCCGTCGCGCCGACGCTCAACAAGTACAACTATCCGCACCTGGCGGTGGCGTCGATCAGCGACATGGCGCCGCAGCTCGTCAAACGCTGGGGCAACGCGTTCTTCTGCCTGGGCGGTGGCTCGATGTACGGCGAGGCGCTGATCGACATCCTCGATGCCCAGCGCAAGGCCGGCCTGATCGGCAGCAACATCGCGATGGTCAACATCGCCGACGGCTTCGGCGTCGATCTCTCGGGCGGCGCGCGCAAGGCGATCCAGAAGCACGGCTTCAAGCTCGTCTACGACAAGAGCTACCCCGTCGGCACGCAGGACATGTCGCCGCTGATCAACGAGGCCAAGGCGCTCAACCCCGACGCCTTCGTCGCCTTCTCGTACCCGCCCGACACGATCGCGATCACGGAGCAGTCGCGCGTTTCGGCGTTCAACCCGAAGATCTTCTTCGTCGGTGTCGGCACCGCGTTCCCGCTGTTCAAGAAGCGCTTCGGCGCCAACATCGACGGCGTCATGGGCACGGGCGGCGTGCATGCAGACGGCGAGCTGTTCAAGGCCTACTTCAAGAAGCACGTCGAGATGACGGGCCAGGAGCCCGACCGCTGGGCCAACCCCGTGATGTACGCGACGCTGCAGATCCTGCAGCAGTCGATCGAGCGCGCCGGCACGCTCGATCGCGCCGCCGTCATCGACCAGATCAAGAAGGGCAGCTTCGAGACGGTCAACGGAACGATGAAGTTCACCAACCAGCAGTGGAAGGACCTGTGGCTCGTCGGCCAGTGGCAGAACGGCGAGTTCCACGGCGTCGCGCCGGCCAACAAGGCGGGCGCCAAGAAGGTGCTGCTGCCCAAGCCGGCGTGGAAGGCCGCTTGAGGCCCGGGGACCGCTCCCGGTAGCCGAGAGTCCGGGCCCCGGCGACGGGGCCCGCCTGTATCCACGGACGGCGCTGCGCTCCCGGCGGCGCCGTCTTCGCATCACCCCAATGCAACTCGTCTTCGAACTGCTGCTGTTCGGGCTCACGCTCGGCAGCCTCTACGCCATGATGTCGATGGGCCTGACGCTGCAGTACGGCGTCGCGCGCATCATGAATCTCGCCTACGGCGAGCTGCTGATCGCCACCGCGTTCGGCGCCTATGCGCTGTTCACGCACCTCGCGCTCAACCCGCTGCTGTCGCTGGTGCTGTCGCTGCCGGCGGGCTTCGCCGTCAACTGGGTGGTCTACCAGCTGCTGCTGTCGCCGCTGGTACGGCGCACCAACGCCGGCCCGGCACTCGAGGTCGACAGCCTGCTCGCGACCTTCGGCTTCCTGTTCGTCATCCAGGGCGTGATGCTCGTGCTGTTCGGCGGCGGCTACCACAGCTACTCGTACGCCGCCGAGGCGATCGAGATGTTCGGCTCGCGCATTGCCGAGAACCGGCTCATCGTGCTGACCTGCGCGCTCGGCATCGGCGCGGCGCTGTACCTGTTTCTCACGCGCACGCGCGCCGGCGCCGCGGTGCGCGCCGTCGCCACCGCGCCCAACAACGCGCAGCTCGTGGGCATCGACGTGCGCGCCGTCTCGGCCGCCACCTTCGCCGCCGGAGGCGCGCTCGTCGCCGCGTCGGGCGTGCTGGTCAGCATGTTCCTGACGTTCAGCGCGTCGATGGGCGTCATCTTCACGATGAAGGCGCTGATCGTCGTCATCATGGGGGGCGTCGGCAACGTGGTCGGCTGCGTCATCGCCGGGCTGCTGCTCGGGCTGTCGGAGACGGTCGTCGCGCGCCTGCTCGACCCGGGGCTGACGCTGGCCGTGAACTACCTGCTGTTCCTCGCCGTGCTGCTGTGGAAGCCCGCCGGCCTGTTCGGGAGGCCGACGCGATGAAGCTGCCACGCCCCCGCTCCCTCGTCGCGACGCTCGTCGCCCTCGCCGCCGCCGCCACGCTGCCCCTCGCCGGCAGCAGCGACTATGCGCTCGGCCTGGCGATCAACCTCGCGCAGTACACGCTGATGGCGACGGCCTGGGCGCTGTTCTCGGGGCCGACGCGCTACGTGTCGCTCGCCTCCGTTGCCTTCTACGGCGTCGGCGCCTATGCCGTGGCCGTGCTCGCCGACGTGCTGCCGATGCCGCTCGTGTTCGCCGTCGCCGTCGCCGTCGGCTCGCTGCTCGCGCTGCTCGTCGGGCTGGCGACGCTGCGCCTGTCGGGCATCTATTTCGTGATCTTCACCTTCGGCCTGGCCGAGCTGGTGCGCCAGCTCGTCACCTGGTACGAGGTCAACGTCACGAAGACGGTCGGCCGCTACGTCTTCCTCGACGTGACGCCGCGCCAGATCTACTGGGAGCTGCTCGTGCTGCTGGCGCTGCTGTTCGCCTTCAGCTGGTGGGTCAAGCGCTCGCGCCTGGGCCTCGCGCTGCAAGTGATCGGCGAGGACGAGACCGTCGCACGTCACGTCGCCATCGACGTCACGCGCGCCAAGCTCGTGCTGTTCGTCGCCAGCTCGGCGTTCATCACGCTCACGGGCGCGATCATGGCCCCGCGCTGGACCTACATCGACCCGGCGATCTCGTTCAACGCCGTCATCTCGTTCCAGGTCGTCATCATGGCGCTGCTCGGCGGCGCGGGCAGTCTGTTCGGCCCCGCGGCGGGCGCGATCCCGATGGCGCTGCTGTTCGAGTTCCTGTCGGCCAATTTCCCGAACTACTTCTCGATCCTGCTCGGCCTCGCATTCATGGTCATCGTCTATTTCGTTCCCGACGGCGTCGCCGCCGCCGTCGCACGCCGCCTGCAGCGCCGCAAGGCCGACGCGCAACCGGGCGCCGCGGCCTCGGAGGTGCGCGCATGAACGCGGCTGCTCCTCTGCTCGACGTGCGCGCGCTGAGCCGCAGCTTCGGCGGCCTGCGCGCCGTCGACGCGCTCGACCTCTCCGTCGCCGCCGGCGAGATCGTCGGCCTGCTCGGCCCCAACGGCTCGGGCAAGACGACGGCGATGAACCTGATCTCGGGCGCGCTCGTGCCCGATGCGGGCACCATCGTCTTCGACGGCCACGAGGTGCAGGGCCTGCCGGCGTTCAAGATGGCACGCCGCGGCGTCGCGCGCTCGTTCCAGCTGGTGCGCGTGCCGGCCTCGCTGACCTGCCTCGAGAACGTGATCACCGGGCTGGCATTCCGCCCGCACGGCCTGTGGGGCGATGCGGCGCGCGCGCGCGCGCGCGAGCTGCTCGCGCGCGTGAGCCTGGCCGACAAGGCCGACACGCCGGCCGGCGCGCTGACCTACATCGACCAGAAGCGCCTCGAGCTGGCGCGCGCGCTGGCCCTCGAGCCCAAGCTGCTGCTGCTCGACGAATGGCTCGCCGGCCTCAACCCGACCGAGCTGCACGACGGCATCGCGCTGGTGAGCGAGATCCGCGGCATGGGCATGACGATCCTGCTCGTCGAGCACGTGATGGACGCGATCCGCGCGCTGTGCGACCGCTGCGTCGTGATGAGCGCGGGCCGCAAGATCGCCGAGGGCCCGACGGCCGAGGCGCTCGCCGACCCGCTCGTGCTCGAGGCCTACCTGGGGAGCGACGAGCATGCTTGAGATCGCCGCCCTTTCCGTCAGCTACGGCCGCCACCGCGCCGTGAGCGACGCCGCGATGCGCGTCGCGCCCGGCGAGATCGTCGTGCTGCTGGGCGCCAACGGCGCCGGCAAGTCGACGCTGCTCAAGGCCAGCGCCGGCATGGTGCCGGCGCATCCCGGCGCGCGCGTCACGCTGGCCGGCCGCTCGCTGCTCGAGCTGCCGGCGCACCGCATCGTCGACGAGGGCCTGGCCCTCGTGCCCGAAGGGCGCGGCGTGTTCGGCGAGCTGAGCGTGCAGGAGAACCTGTCGCTCGGCGCGTTTCCGGCGCGCGCGCGCGCCGGCGAGAAGAAGGCGCTCGACACCGTGCTGTCGCTCTTTCCGCGGCTGGCCGAACGCCTGACGCAGCAGGTGCGCACGATGAGCGGCGGCGAGCAGCAGATGGTGGCGATCGGCCGCGCGCTGATGTCGGCGCCGACCATCCTGCTGCTCGACGAACCGTCGCTCGGCCTGTCGCCGCTGCTGTGCCGCGAGCTGTTCACGTCGCTCGAGCGCGTGCGCGAGACCGGCGTGGGCATCCTGCTCGTCGAGCAGAACGCGCGCCAGAGCCTGGCGATCGGCGACCGCGCCTACGTCATGGCGACCGGCCGCGTGTCGGGCGGCGGGCCGGCGTCGGAGGCGCTGGCCGACGACAGCGTGCGGCGCGCCTATCTCGGCGCGCACTGAGCAAGCCGAGGGCCGCGGCGGCGCGTCTATCGTTAGCCCCGATGAAGGGCGCGCGCAGCCCGCCTAGACTGCTCGATGGGGCCGCGCGCCCCGAAAGGCCTGCATGAACCACCTCCACTTCAGCACGCTCGCCGAATCGGCCGTCGATCGCTCGGACTGCTGGGGCCGCATCAACCGCAGCTACTTCGGCGACCTCGGCGTCGAATGCCTCGACGCCGGCCCGTTCGACGCCGAGCTGTCGGCCTACGACGTGGGCCCGCTGCGCCTGTTTCGCATCGACGCGCCGGCGCACCGCGTGTGGCGCGACGCCGTCGTGCGCGAGCTGCCGACCGACGGCTACTACAAGCTCGTGCTGCAGCTGTCGGGGCGCGCGCAGATCCGCCACCGCGACTGCGTGTTCGACCTGCACCCCGGCGACTGGAGCCTCTACGATCCGCGCGCGCCCTACTCGATCACCAACTTCGAGCGCGCCGAGCTGCTCGTCGCGCAGGTGCCGCGCCAGCAGCTCAAGGGATTCCAGGTGCCCAACCTGCACACCAGCGCCGCGCAGTCGAGCGGGCTGCTCGGCCTGTCGGCCGTGTTCGGCTCGTTCCTGCGCTCGCTGTCGGAGCAATTGCCGATGCTGCCCAACGCCGTCGGCCCGGCCGTCAGCGAAACGGCGTTCGGCCTGCTCGCATCGACGCTCGCGGCCTGCCGGGACGCGAGCCCCGACCCGGCGCCGCTGCCCGCCGTGCTCAAGCTGCGCGTCAAGCAGCACGTACAGACGCACCTCGGCGAGGCCGACCTGACGATCGAGCGCATCGCGCTCGACCTGCGCTGCTCCAAGCGCTACCTGCACCGCGTGTTCGAGGACGAGCCGGTCTCGCTCGAGCGCTACATCTGGCTGGCGCGGCTCGAGCGCTGCCGCGCCGCGCTCGAGTCGCCCGACGCGGCGCGCCGATCGGTCTCGGAGATCGCCTTCGCCTGGGGCTTCAACAGCAGCGCGCACTTCTGCCGGTTGTTCAAGAGCCACTACGGCGTGTCGCCGAGCGAGTTCCGGCGCCGCGCGACGGCCGCGCAAGGCAGCGCGGCCGCGCTCAGCCACTGAAGCGCCGCGAGACCGCGTCGAGCGGGCCTGCGCCGGCGCGCGCACCGCGCGCCGGCGGCGCGTGCTACTTGCTGCGCTGGTCCCAGGTCGGCGCCAGCTTGAGCTGCCAGCCGCCGGGCTGCGCCGGATAGACCAGCATGTGCCGGCCCTTCCACCACTGGTTGGCCGTGCTCGTGACCAAGGCCAGGCCGGCGGCGTCGAACTTCACGTCGCCCTGCACCGTGCCCTTGAACTCCTTGCCGGCGATGGCGGCGCGCACCGCCTTCGAGTCGAGCGACCCGGCGTTCTCGACCGCGCGCAGCAGCACCTGCGCGTTCGCGTAGAACATGCCCACGCTGGTGTTGGACTTGTTGTTGTGCGTCTTCATGTACTGCTCGCCGAGCGCCTTGGCGCCGGGATACGGGTAGTCCATCGACCAGAAGCCGTCGGCCAGCACGTAGTCCGACGAATCGCCCAGCGCCTCGCGGAACTCGTAGGGCCAGGTGCCCTTCCAGCCGTGCAGGTACGGCACGCTGAAGTTCTGCTCCTTCATCTGGCGCACCAGCGTGATCGCGTCGACCGGGTTGCCGAACAGCAGCACGGCATCGGCGCCGCGCGCCTTCATCTTGAGGATGTAGGCCGAGTAGTCCTTGGCGCCCATCGCCCAGGGCTCGGCCATCACGAACTCGACCTTGTACTTCTTGGCCAGGTCCTTGAAGACGCCGCCGAAGCCCTGGCCGTCGGGCGAGTCCTCCACCACCAGCGCGGGCTTCTTCGGACGATCCTTCTCGGGCATCGTCTGCCAGATCTTGAACGGCACCTCGGCGCCGCCGCCGGCGTCGAAGAAGAACAGCGCCGAGTGCTTGAACTTCTTGGGCGTCCACATGTGCGGCCACATGGTGGTGATCATGTAGAACTTCTTGTACTTCTCGGCGGCCAGTGCGCCGGCCATGTTGAGGTCGCCGCCGTGCGTCGACAGCAGCAGGTCGACCTTCTCGATCTTGATCAGCCGCTCCATCGCGTCGGTCACCTTGGCCGGGTCGCTCTGGTCGTCGGCGATGACGAGCTTGACGGGCAGCTTCTTGCCGGCCGCCTTGACGAAGATGCCGCCCTTGGCGTTGACGTCGGCCACCGCCTGCTCGTACGACCACTTCTGGTCGAGCCCGTCGGCGGCGAGTTGCCCCGTCAACGAGATCGGTGCGCCGATGCGAATCTCGGTGGGCGCCGCAGCGGATGCCGCAGCGGGCAGCATCGCGGCCACGGCCGCGGCCGCCATCGCGTTCAACAACGCTCGCTTGTTCATGCCTGTCTCCTGTTCATGTTGCTCGATTCACCCGGCGGCGTCGCCGCCGCCGACCCTGCCGGTCGCCCGGCCCGCTTCGCCCTCAACCTCAGGATCCCCTCGGGCATGAACAGCATGACGGCGATGATCAAGCCGCCCGAGATGATGGGATGCGCCCCGGGCAGCCAGATGTTGGCCGCCGTGAACACTGCCGTCATGAGGAATGCGCCGATCACCGGGCCGAGCACCGTGCCGTTGCCGCCCATCACGCACATCAGGATCGGATACAGCGTCCAGCTCAGGTTGAGAAAGCCGCCCGGGCTGACCGAGAAGACGTAGAACGCATACACGCTGCCCGCCAGTCCGGCGAGGAAGCCGCCGACGGCGAACGCCAGCAGCTTGAAGCCCAGCACGTTCACGCCGCTCGCGGCGGCGGCGACCGGATCCTCGCGGATCGCCATCAGCGCCAGCCCGCTGCGCGAACGCATCAGCGCCGCCACCAGCAGCGTCGCCGCGACCGCCAGCAGCAGCCCGACCAGATAGTGCGGCACCAGCGTCTCGAACGGCTCGGACGACATCGAGACGCCGGCCGAGCCGCCGGTGGCGGCGCCGCCCTTGACCAGCCCGATGCGCACGATCTCGCCGAAGCCCAGGGTGCCCAGCGCGAAATAGTCGCCCGCCAGCTTGGACAGCAGCGGAAAGCCGATCGCCAGCGCGAACAGCGCCGCCGTCATGCCGCTGGCGAGCATCAGCAGCGGGTTGAAGTAGAAGCCGCTGTCGTCCATCAGCGCCGTCGCGATGAGCACCGTCGTGTAGCCGCCCACGCCGAAGAAGGCGTGCTGCGCGAGGCTGATCTGCCCCGTGTAGCCGGCGACCAGGTTCCAGCTCTGCGCCAGCACGATGTGCACGAACACGAGGAACAGGTAGAAGAAGACGTAGTGGTCGGCCGCGCCAGGGAGCAGCGGCACGAAGGCGAGCGCCACCGCCAATGCGGCCGCGGACTTGTAGAGACGATTGCCGGCCATCGCTCAGACCTTCTTCATCGCGCGCACGAACAGACCCTGCGGCCGGAACAGCAGCACCAGCAGGAAAACGGCATAGCCCATCGCGTCGCCCCAGCCCGGCAGGAAGTACGACGAGCTGCTCTCGATCACGCCGAGCAAGATGCCGCCGGCCAGCGCGCCGCCCACGTTGCCCAGGCCGCCGAGGGCGAGCGCGATCAGCGCCTTCAGGCTGAGCAGGAAGCCGAAGTACGGGTCGATCGTGTAGGTGGCCGCCAGCGTGCAGCCGGCGATGCCCGCCAGCGCGATGCCCACCGCGAAAGCGACCATGTTGACGCGGTGCGGCGCGATGCCCACCAGCGTCGACGCGACCATGTCCTCCGACACCGCGCGCACCGCCTTGCCGATCATCGTGCGCCGCAGGAACAGCGTGACGGCGAGCGCGGCCGCCACCGCGACGGCGAAGCCCGCCGTGCGCGTGAACGACATGCGCATGCCGGCGATCTCGAAGCCGCTGGCGGTATAGGCCGTCGTGATCGAGCGCGGATCGGGCGTCCAGGCGAGCGACATCGCGCTCTCGAGCATGAAGCTCAGGCCCACCGCGATCAGCAGCGTCGTGTTGCGGTCGGCGAGCGCCGCGGCCCGCCGGAACAGCAGCTGGTACAGCCCCGCGCCGACGGCGAGCGACAGCGGCACCAGCGCGACCAGCGTCACGTAGGGGTCGACGCCGAGCAGCCTGAACGCCCAGTAGGCGGCGTAGCCGCCGAGCACGATCATCGCGCCCTGCGCCAGGAAGATGATGCCCATCGTGCCGAAGATCAGGCTCAGCCCGATCGCGGCGACGCCGTACATCGAGCCGAACAACACGCCGTTGACGAGCAACTCGGCGAGGATGCCCACCGTGGCGGAATCGAACGCGCTCAACCGAGACTCCCGATGTAGGCCTTGCGGATCTGCGGGTCGGCGAGCAGCTCGCGCCCGGTGCCCTGCATGACGACGCGGCCGGTCTGCAGCACGAATGCCCGATCGGCGATCTGCAGCGCGCGCTGGATGTTCTGCTCGACGAGCAGGATCGTGACGCCGCTCGCGTTGAGCCGCTGGATGAGCCCGAAGACCTCCTCCACGACCAGCGGCCCCAGCCCCATCGACGGCTCGTCGAGGATCAGCAGCGACGGGCACGCCATCACGGCGCGGCCGATCGCCAGCATCTGCTGCTCGCCGCCGCTCATCAGCCCGGCGACCTGCCGCGTGCGCTCGCGCAGGCGCGGGAACAGCTCGAACACGCGGGCGAGCGATTCGTCGCTGCGCGCTCGCACCTGCCCCGGGTAGGCGCCGAGCTGCAGGTTCTCGAGCACCGTCATGCGCGTGAACAGCCCGCGCCCCTCGGGCACGTGCGACAGCCCGGCCGCGACGATGGCCTGCGGCGCCGTTCCGCCGATCGACCGGCCGCGAAAGCGCACCTCGCCGCGCCGCGGACGCAGCAGCCCCGAGATGGTCTTGAGCAGCGTCGACTTGCCGGCGCCGTTGGCGCCGACGAGCGAGACCACGCTGCCCTCCTCGACGGACATGGAGACGTCCCACAGCGCCTGCGCGTCGCCGTAGCCGGCGTCGAGGCCGCGCACTTCAAGCAAGGGCGGTTTCGCCAAGATAGGCCTCGATGACGTGGCGGTCGGCAACGATCTGCTGCGGCGTGCCGTCGCCGATCTTCTCGCCGTGGTGCAGCACGACGACGCGGTCGCACACGGCCATGATGGCGTCGACCTTGTGCTCGACCCACAGCACGCTGATGCCGCGCTCGTCGCGGATGCGGCGGATCACGCCGACCATGGTCTCGATCTCGCCGGGGTTCAGGCCGGCCATCGGCTCGTCGAGCAGCAGCAGCTTCGGCTCGCCGGCCAGCGCGCGCGCGATCTCGAGCATGCGCCGGTCCGACAGCGTCATGTGCGACGCGTCGCGGTCGCGCTGGTCGGCCAGCCCGACGAGCGCGAGCGCGTCGAGCGCCAGCGCGTCGACGTCACGGCGGTGGCCGGCGTGGCCGTAGATCGCGCCGACCAGCACGTTCTGCAGCGCCGTCATGCGCTGGAAGGTGCGCACGAGCTGGAAGGTGCGCGCGACGCCGCGCCGGCACACCTGGTCGGGGCGCAGCCCGGCGAGGTCGGCGCCGTCGAGCGAAATCGTTCCGGCGTCGGGCCGGTAGACCGCCGTGATGACGTTGAAGCAGGTCGACTTGCCGGCGCCGTTGGGCCCGATCAGCCCGACCACTTCGCCGCGCCGCACGGTGAAGCTCAGGCCCGAAAGCACGCGCAGGCCGCCGAAGGCGATGCCCACGCCGTCGAGGCGCAGCACGGCCTCGCCGTCGTCCGCCGCTGCCCTGCCCGTCGTCACGCGATGTCCCTCGTCATGCTTCAGATCGCCATGCACACGCTCTTGAGCTCGGTGCAGGCCTCGACGGCCGTGCGGCCCAGGTCCCGCCCGACGCCCGATTGCTTGACGCCGCCGAACGGCAGGTTGTTGTCGAGCATGTTGTGCGTGTTGACCCACACCGTGCCGGCCTTCAGGCGCGGCACGATGCGGTGCACCGCCTTGAGGTCGTTCGACCAGACGCTGGCCGCCAGGCCGTAGGGTGTGTCGTTGGCGATGCGGATCGCGTCGTCGATGTCGTCGAACGGCATCGCGACGACGACGGGGCCGAACACTTCCTCGCGCACGACGCGCATGTCTTCGCGCGCATCGACGAATACCGTCGGCTTGATGAACCAGCCGCCGTCGAGCGCGCGGTCGCCGCCCGTCAGCAGCGTGGCGCCTTCGCTGCGCGCGCCGTCGATGTAGCCCATGACGCGCTCGAAGTGCCGCTTCGAGACGACGGGGCCGATCTGCGCGTGCGGATCGAAGCCCGAGCCGATCTTCATGCCCTCGGCGGCGTGCGCCAGGCCGTGCGCGACGCGCTCGAAGATGCGCCGCTGCACCAGCACGCGCGAGCCCGCGGTGCAGACCTGCCCCTGGTGGAAGAAGATGCCCATCGCGGCGCCGGCTGCGGCGGCGTCGACGTCGGCGTCGTCGAGCACGATCAGCGGCGACTTGCCGCCCAGCTCGAGCGTGAAGCGCGTCATGTGGTCGACCGCGGCGTGGCCGATCGAGCGGCCGACGGCCGTCGATCCGGTGAAGCTCAGCTTGCCCAGCCCCGGGTGCTGCGCGAGCGCGGCGCCGACCGTCGCGCCGCGCCCGCACACGACGTTGACGACGCCGGCCGGAAAGCCCGCCTCGATCACCAGCTCGGCCAGCCGCAGCGCGGTGAGCGGCGTCTCCTCCGAGGGCTTCAACACGACGGTGCAGCCGGCGGCGAGCGCCGGCGCGATCTTCCATAGCGCGATGGCGAGCGGAAAGTTCCACGGCACGATGGCGCCCACGACGCCCACCGGCTCGCGCCGCGTGTAGGTGAAGTACTGCGCACCCGGCGGCACGGGGATCGAGGCGTCGAGCGTCTGCCCTTCGAGCTTGGTCGCCCAGCCGGCCATGTAGCGCACGAACTCGGCGCCGGCGCCGACGTCGATCATGCGCGCCAGGCCCTGCAGCTTGCCGCCTTGCAGCGTCTCGAGCGCGCTCAGCTCGTCGGCGTGCTCCTCGATCAGCAGCGACAGGCGATAGAGCAGCCGTTCGCGATCGGCCGGGCGCAGCCGCGACCACTCGGAATCGTCGAACGCGCGGCGCGCCGCGACGACGGCGGCGTCGACATCGGCGGCGGCGCTGTCGGGCGCTTCGGCGATCGTCATCTCGGTCGCCGGATCGACGACGGCGATCCAGGCGTCGTTCGAGGGCGGCGCTTCGCGGCCGCCGACGAAGTTGCCGCGGCGGCGCCGCGACAGGAAGCCGACCTGGGCCTGCTGTGCGAGCGAGAGGTCACGCGGATCCATCGTCAGAACTCCTCGTTGGGCATCGAACGACTGCACTGTAGGCAGCGACCGCCGCCGCGGCTTGTCTGTCAGCGCAGCGGGCCTTGCCTCTGCGCGCATCGCGTGCTCAGCGCACGGCGCGATCCACGAGCAGCGTGTCGGTGAACTGCTCGAAGCGGCGGATGCGACCGGCGGCGACATCCCACACGTGCACGGTGCGCACGCGCAGGCGCTTGCCGGTGGCGCGGTGCACGCCGCTGTACTCGCCGATCGCGACGACGGTGTCGCCGCCGTCGACCAGCCGCTCGGGCGTGAACGCGAAGCCGTCCCACTCGGCGCCGAGCGCTTTGAACACATGGTCGACGACCTGCGACACGCCGACCCAGGTGCCGGCGGTCGGAAAGCCCGCCATCTCCGTCCACTCGACGTCTGCGGCGGCCTCGGCGAGCATTCCGGCGAGGTCGCCGCGCGCCGAGGCGGCGTAGTGGTCGGTGACGATCTGCAATGCGCTGCGAGCCGTCATACGGGCTCCTCGCCGCCCTGGTAAGGCGTCACCGAGGCCTTGCGCATGTAGGCGCCGGCTGGGCTGTTGGAGATGCGGCCGTCGCCCGTCAGGCCGAGGAACTTGCCGGTCGAGCGGCCGCGCGCGAAGTCGAAGAAGAACACCGACGCGACGGGGATCAGGAATTCGCGGAACGTGAAGACGTACTGGTCCTGCGCGAATCGCCAGTAGCTCGCCAGGTCGACCGCGCCGTGGCCGCGCTGCACGCCGACCAGGCACTGCCAGGCGTAGCGCTGCGAGTTCAGGTAGGTGTGCTCGTAGGTGTGGTTCGGGCTGTACGTCTGCACCGTGCGCAGGCCGATCAGGTCGCGCGTCGGCGCGGGCACCTCGCCGCTCGCGCGGCCGGCGTCCTCGCCGAGCGTGCCGACCATGAACTGCTGCGTCACGCGCGGGTCGCCGCCGGCGGCCGCCGCGTCGATGATCGTGCTGCGCACCGCCAGCACGCGCAGGCTGGCGGTGTCGGCGATCACGGTCAGCGCCTCGTCGGGCCGACCGTCGCGCGTGAGATCGATGAACCAGGTCGTCGGCGTGGTCTGCACGGCGTCGACCCAGCCGCTGCCGCGGCCGGGGTGCTCGCCTTCCTCGCGCCACTGCAACGCGTGGTCGGCCTGCGGCTCGAGCGTCAGCGTGGACTGCGGCAGCGTCACGCGCAGCGCCGATCCGACCAGCGCGTCGCTCGACGGCAGGCGGTTCGTCGCGATGCCTCGCGCGAAGTCGTCGTAGTTCTTCCAGCCCGTGGGGCGCGGCGTCGCCGTCATGCGATGGTCTCCTCGGCGACCGGCAGCGCCACCGTCGCGCCGCGCGACGGCGCATCGCCGGCCAGAACGAATTCGGCACAGCGCTCGGCGATCATGATCGTCGGCGCATTGGTGTTGCCGCTGACGATGGTCGGCATCACCGAGGCGTCGCACACGCGCAGCCGGCCGACGCCGCGCACGCGCAGTTGCGGGTCGACGACGGCGCCCGCATCGTCGGCCGCGCCCATGCGGCAGGTGCCCACCGGGTGGTAGACCGTCTTGGCGTGGCGCCGCACGTGACTTTCGAGCGCGGCGTCGGCGCACGCCTCGTCGCGCTGCGGCAGCAGCTCTTCGGCGACGAGCTTGCGCATCGACGGCGCGCGCAGGATGCGACGCGCCAGCTTGACGCCGCGCACCAGCGTGTCGACATCGGCCTGCTGCGTGAGATAGCCGCCGTCGAACAGGATCGGCGCCATCGGGTCGGCGCTGCGCAGCCGCACCGTGCCGCGCGACTTCGGCCGCAGGAAACACGGATTGATCGTGACGCCGTGGCCCGGCAGCGGCTCGCGGTCGGCGTCGCCCACCAAGACCGGCAGCACGTGGAACTGGATGTCGGGCCGGCCGCAGCCCAGCGTGTCGGCGAAGCCGCCGCACTCGACGACGTTCGACGTGAGCAGGCCGGTGCGAAACGCCAGCCACTGCAGGCCATGGCGCAGCGCCGTGAGGCCGCGGTCGCTGCCGAACAGGCTGATCGGGTCGTGCGTGCGGCCGTACACCGGGACCTCGAGATGGTCGTGGAAGTTGCGACCGACGCCCGGCAGGTCGCGCACGACGTCGATGCCCAGCGCCTGCAGCTCGCCGCCCGGCCCGATGCCCGAGAGCTGCAGGATCTTGGGCGACGCCAGCCCGCCGGCGGCGAGCACCACTTCGCAGCGCGCGTCGGCAGCGACCGTCGCGCCGTCCTTGCGCCGGTACTCGACGCCGGTGGCCTCGCCGCCTTGCACGACGACGCGCAGCACGTGCGCGCCCGTCACGACGGCGAGCCGCGGATCGCCGCGCACCGCGGCGAGATAGGTCGCCGACGTGCTGCCGCGCTCGCCGTCGAAGGTCGTCGTCTGATAGAAGCCGACGCCGTCCTGCCGCTCGCCGTTGAAGTCGTCGTTGTAGCGCAGGCCCGTCTCCTGCGCGGCCTTGACGAAGGCGCGGCTGAGCGGGTGGCGGTGGCCGTCGGTCACGCGCAGCGGGCCGTCGGTGCCGTGCAGCGGCTGCGACAGCCGCTCGTTGCACTCGGCACGCTTGAAGACGGGCAGCACGTCGTCCCAGGCCCAGCCGGCGCAGCCCTGTGCGGCCCAGTCGTCGTAGTCGTCGCGCGTGCCGCGGATGTAGACCATCGCATTGACCGAACTGCCGCCGCCGAGCGTGCGCCCCTGCGGCACGTGCAGCGTGCGCCCGGCCGCCTGCGGTTGCGGCTCGCTCTGGTAGGGCCAGGTCCGCTCGGTGCCGATCACGCGCACGAAGGTCGCGGGCATGCGGATGTAGAGCGAATCGTCGGCCGGCCCGGCCTCGAGCAGCAGCACCGAGCGGCCCGCGCGCACGAGGCGGTGCGCGACGACGCAGCCCGCCGATCCGCCGCCCACCACCACGTAGTCGAAACTCTGCCTGTCCGCCATCGTCGCCCCGCATGTGCTGCCGCACTTCGCAAGGCGGCGATCATGCGAGGCGGCGCCAGCGTGAACAAGCGCATCGCGACACCGTGCGCTCTCGATCAACTCGAAGTGCATGATCGGCCAAGGAGACGCTCACGCGGGTGCGCCGGTGCGACGCCGCGGGCGGCCCTCGCGGTCAGTGCGCGAACGCCACCGTCGGCAGGTCGACCGCCGAGGCGCCGCCGTCGACCATCAGCGAGGTGCCGGTGATCATCGCCGCCTGCGGCGACGCGACGAACAGCACGGCGTCGGCCACTTCGCGCGCCGTCGCCGGCCGGCCCAGCGGCACGTCGCGCGTGACCAGCGCGTAGGCGGCCTCGACGTCGGCGAGCCGGTGCTGCTCGACGAGCGCCTGCATCTGCTCGTCGGCCATCGGCGTGCGGACCCAGCCGGGGCAGACGGCGTTCACGCGCACGCCATGGCGCCCGTAGTCGCGCGCCACCGAACGCGTGAGGCCGATCAGCGCATGCTTCATCGTCACGTAGCCCGCCACGGCGGGCCCGGCGAAGTGCCCCGCCAGCGACGACAGCACGACGATGTTGCCGCGCCGCGCGATCAGCTCGGGCAGCGCTTCGCGGATGCACACGAACGCGCTGTCGAGGTTCACGCGCGTGGCCAGCCGCCATGCGGCGTCGTCGGTCTGCGCGGCCTCGCCGAGCCCATGCCCGCCGGCGTTGGCCACCAGCACGTCGATGCGGCCGTAGCGCTCGTGCGCGAGCGTCAGCGCGCGCTGCACGTCGGCCGTGTCGGCGGCATCGCCAGCGACGGCGAGCCCGCCGAGCGGCTCGGCCACGGCCTGCAGCGGCGCGAGTCGCCGCCCCATCAGCACCACGCGGCCGCCCTCGGCGGCGAACTGCTGCGCCACGGCGGCGCCGATGCCGGTGCCACCTCCCGTGATGAACGCGACCTGGTTCGTGAATCGGCTCATGACATGCCTCGTCGGGAATCGGACTCGAGGCAGTGTAGGAAGCGCGCCGCCAGCGCGGCTTGACTGATGACGCACTGCGGCTTGCCCTTGCCGGCGCCGCGGCGCGGCGTGCGTCTTCAGCGCGGCGGCGGCGCCGGCATGCGCGGCAGCGCGGCTTCGACGGCGGCGCCGACGGCGAGCAGCCGCCGGTCGCTGCCCGCCGGGCCGTCGAGCGCCAGACCGACCGGCAAGCCGTCGCTGTCGAGGCCGATCGGCAGCGACAGCCCGGGCAGCGCAGCCAGGCTGCCCGGTTCGGTGTTGCGGATGAAGGCGGAGAAGGTCGCGACGGCGCGGCCGTCGAGCATCACCGTGTCGTCCTCGCCGATCAGCGCCGCGGTGCGCGGCGTGGTGGGGAACACGAGCGCCGCCACGTCGCCATCGGCGAAGGCGTCGGCATACGACTGCTGCAACCGGCGGCGCGTATTCAACGCCTGCCGGTAGAGCGGCTCGGGCACCGCGCCGTCGCCGGTCAGCGCGCCGACGATGGCCTTCACGTCGGGGCTGCGCACGCCGTCGATCAACTGCTCGAACGAGATGCCGCGCTCGCTCTCGCGCAGGTAGCGCGTCATGTCGCGCACGAACTCGTACAGCGCAATCGCGAATCCGGCCTCGCCGGCGAGCCGCACGACGCCCGGCAGCGGCACCGGCACGCAGACGGCGCCGGCGTCGCGCAGCACGGCCAGCGCATCGTCTGCGGCGGCGCGCACGCCGGCGTCCAGGTCGTCCCAGAAGCCGTCGTGCGGCAGCCCGAGCCGCAGCCCCCCGAGCGACGCCGCCGCGGGCGACGCGGTATCGCCCGACAGCACGCCATCGAGGAGCATCAGGTCGGCCACGCTGCGCGCCAGCGGGCCCGGCGTGTCGCGCGTGGCCGAGATCGGCGCGATGCCCTCGGTGTCGATGCGCCCCACCGTCGGCCGCAGGCCGGCCACGCCGCACAGCGCCGCCGGCACGCGCACCGAACCGCCGGTGTCGGTGCCGATGGCCGCCGGCACGAGGCGCGCCGCCACCGCCGCGCCCGCGCCGCCGCTCGAGCCGCCGGGGATGCAGCGCAGGTCCCAAGGGTTGCGCACGGCGCCGGTGACGGCGTTGCGGCTGGTGATGCCCAGCGCGAGCTCGTGCAGGCCGAGCTTGCCGGTGATCAGCGCGCCGGCCACGCGCAGCCGCCGCACCAGGTCGGCGTCGCGCTTCGGCCGCAGGCCGTGCAGCGCCGCGGTGCCGTTGCCGCAGGGCAGGCCGGCGGCGTCGATGTTGTCCTTCAGCGCCAGCGGGACGCCGAGCAGCGGCAGCCGCTGCCCGGCCGCGAGCCGCGCATCGGCGTCGCGCGCCTGGCGGCGCAGCGCATCGGCGTCGAACGCGACGTAGGCGTCGATCGCCGCAGCCGCAGCGGTGCGCGCGATGCACTGCTCGACCACGTCGGCGCAGCGGATCTCGCCTCGCGCCAGCGCGTCGCGCAGTTCGCAGGCGCCGCGGTCCATCGACTCCATGCACGCCATCGTGCGAACGCGGACGCCGCATCGCAAGCGGCGCCGCAGCGTCGTGCACGCTCGATCAAGCCGCAGTGCGTGATCGGCCAACGCCCGACGCCGCGCCGCGCGAATTGCCACCACAATGGCGCCTCTTCGCGCGACAACCCAGGAGAGCATCGCCCATGAGCGAGTCCATGCAAGGCAAGGTCTGCGTCGTCACCGGCGGCGCCGGCAGCGTCGGCGTCGCATCGGCGCGCGCGCTGCTCGGCGCCGGCGCGGCCGGCGTGCTGCTCGTCGACCGCAACGCCGGGCAGCTCGACG
Organism: Burkholderiaceae bacterium; assembly: GCA_048500255.1. Taxonomy (GTDB): domain Bacteria; phylum Pseudomonadota; class Gammaproteobacteria; order Burkholderiales; family Burkholderiaceae_C; genus JAMHWF01. The sequence continues at coordinate 122,911 of JASNYH010000004.1, forward strand.
CGGCGCGCGCCGCGCTCGGCGCCGCAGACGCGGCGCGCATCGACACGGCCGAGGCCGACGTCGCCGATGCGGCGCAGACGCGCGCCTACATCGAGCAGGCGCGCGCGCGCTGGGGCGGCATCGACTTCCTGTTCTGCAACGCCGGCATCAACGGCGCGATCGCGCCGATCGCCGACTATCCCGACGACGTGTTCGACGCCGTGATGGCCGTCAACGTGCGCGGCAGCTTCCTCGCGCTCAAGCATGGCCTGCCGGCGATGCGCGAAGGCGGCAGCGTGCTGATCAACGCGAGCGTCGTCGCCGTCACGGCCGACCCCGGCATCTGCGCCTATGCGACGTCCAAGCATGCGCTGGTCGGCCTGATGCGCGTCGCGGCCAAGGAGGCGGCGCGGCGCAACGTGCGCGTCAACGTGATCGCGCCCGGGCCGATCGCCAACGAGTTCCAGGCCGACATCGAGCGCCGGCTGTCGGGCGTCGTCGGCCGCGACGCGACGCAGATGCTCGACGGCATGATCCCGCTCGGCCGCCACGGCCGGCCCGAGGAGATCGCGCAGATGGTGCTGTTCCTCGCCTCCGGCGCGAGCAGCTTCTCGACCGGCAGCGTCTTCATGGCCGACGGCGGCATGCACGTCTGAAGCGCCGGCTCGGCGAGCCGCTGCGCCGAGGCGCAGCGGCGCCGCCGCCGCGAGATCGCTTGAACCGCGCGCCGCCGGTGCGCAACCCATGGCCGACGCCCGGGCACGCCACAACGGCGCCGCCGGCGCAATCCCACGGAGGCCATGATGAAAGATTCCGCCCGCGATCGCCGCCGCCCGCGCCCCGACGACTACGACGCGCTGTGGCGCCTGCTGCCCGTGTTCATCGCGTTTCTCACACTGGTGCTCGTCTTCGCCGACAGCGCCGGCAAGTGATGCGGCGGGCTGCGCCAGTGTGCGCGACGACGCCGACACTGCCGCAGGGATATTCCGACGCCCTCTGCCGGCAGTAACATCGCCGCGACCCTTCGCGCGCTCCGAGGAGGCGACGACGATGCGACACGTCACGTGGTTCGCGTTGTGGCTCGGCTGGCTGCCGGCCCTGAGCGTCGCTGCGCCGCCGATCGGCACGTTCACCATCGTCGAGGGCGACGTCGTCGTCATCCGCGAGTCGCAGCGATTCGCCGCCGCCCCGGGGCTGCGCGTGCAGCCGGACGACATCGTGCACACCGGCGAGCATGCCAACGTGGCGCGCATCGAGCTCGCCGAAGGCGGCGCGCTCGACCTGGGCCCGTCGACGCGCCTGCTGCTGCGCCCGCGCTGGGCCGAACCGCGCAGCGAGCGGCCGTCGCGCGTCTATCTCTCGCGCGGCTGGGTCAAGCTGACGACGACGCCGGCCGACCGCATCGGCCTCGCGTCACCGCAGCTCGACTTCACCGAGGTGATCGGCAGCACCGTCGCCCTGATCGCACCCGACGGCGCCTTCGTCTTCGTCGAGTCGGGCAGCGCCAGGCTCGTCGAGCGCATCGACGGCCAGACGCCGCGCCGCCACGCGCTGGCCATCGGCCAGGCCTACGACCGGCGCGGCGGCGACGCCGGCAGCGCCGGCGGGCGCCCGCCGCCCGATCGCATCAAGAGCCTGCCGCGCCCGTTCACCGACACGCTGCCGCGGCGCGCCGCGCAGTTCCGCGATGCGCAGGTGGTGCCGCAGTCGCCCGCGCCGATCTCCTACGACGAGGTGGCGTCGTGGATCAATGCCGAACGCTCGCTGCGCCCGGCCTTCGTGCAGCGCTGGGCGGCCAAGGCACGCGACGAACGATTCCGCCGCGGCCTGGTCGCCGAGCTGCGCCAGCATCCCGAGTGGGACCGCGTGCTGTTCCCCGAGAAGTACGTCGTCAAGCGTGCGCCCCCCGCGCCGGCGACGCCGGACACGCCGATCGTCACCCGCGTCGAGCCGCTGCCTGCGGCGGCGCCCGTCGAGGCACCGGCCGCCGCCGCGGCGCCGGCGCCTTCCCCGGCCGCAGCGCCTGCCGACGATCCCGCGCTCAAGCCGCTGCGACCGTGGGACACGCGTCGCTGACGAGAGGAGACCCGCCATGAAGCTGCTGCTCAAGTTCAACCTCGTGTTCGTCGCCGTCTTCCTCGTCGGACTCGCGATCACCGGCTACGTGACGCGCGAGCTGCTCGCGCGCAATGCGCAGGACGAGGTGCTGCAGCACGCGCGCTTCATGATGGAGAAGGCGCTCGCCGTGCGCTCGTACACCTCCACGCAGGTCGCGCCGCTGCTCGAGACGCAGATGAAGTACAGCTTCCTGCCGCAGTCGGTACCGGCCTACTCGGCCACCGAGGTGCTCGCCAAGCTGGCCAAGGCCTACCCCGACTTCAGCTACAAGGAGGCCACGCTCAACCCGACCAACCCGCGCGACCGCGCGATCGACTGGGAGGTCGACGTCATCTCGCAGTTCCGCAAGGCGGCCGACGCGAGGGAGTTCATCGGCGAGCGCGACACGCCGGCCGGGCGTGCGCTGTACATCGCACGGCCGATCAAGATCACCGACGGCGCCTGCCTGCGTTGCCACAGCACCGTCGAGGCGGCGCCCAAGACGCTGATCGACACCTACGGCCCGGCCAACGGCTTCGGCTGGAACCTCAACGAGACGATCGGCGCGCAGGTCGTGTCGGTGCCGATGGCGCTGCCGCTGCAACGCGCCGAGCGCGCCTGGAGCGTGTTCATGACGCTGCTGACGGCCGTCTTCGTCGCCATCGGCGTCGTGCTCAACCTGATGCTGTACTGGCTCGTGATCCGGCCGGTGCGCCAGCTCTCGACGATCGCCGACAGCGTGAGCCTGGGCGACCTGAAGGCGCCCGAGTTCGCGACGCGCCGCCGCGACGAGATCGGCGTGCTGTCGCAGTCGTTCGCGCGCATGCGCAAGAGCCTGGTGCAGGCGATGAGGATGCTCGAGCCGGCGTGACCGCAGCGACATGAGCATTCGCCCGCTCTCCTCGCTCACGACGCCGGCCGCGATGCCGGCGCGGCTGGGCAAGTACGAGCTGACTGGCGTGCTCGGCGAGGGTGCGATGGGCGTCGTCTACAAGGCGCTCGACCCGGTGATCCAGCGCACCGTCGCCGTCAAGGCGATCCGCAAGCAGCTGTTCGACGCGTCGACGGCCAGCCTGTCGGTGGCGCAGCGCTTTCGCAACGAGGCCAAGGCGGCCGGGCGGCTGTCGCACCCGGGCATCGTCGCCGTCTACGAGTACGGCGAGGACGCCGGCGACGCCTACATCGCGATGGAGTACGTCGAGGGCATCAGCCTGGCCAAGCTGATGCAGACCACCGGCCGCATGGACGAGCCCGACGTGCTGAGCCTGATGGTGCAGTTGCTCGACGCGCTGCACTACGCGCACACGCGCGGCGTCTGGCACCGCGACGTCAAGCCGGCCAACCTCGTCGTCACGCCGGGCGGGCAGCTCAAGGTCACCGACTTCGGCATCGCGCGCATCGATTCCAGCGAGGCGACGCAGCTGCCCGTGCTGCTCGGCTCGCCGGGCTACATCGCGCCCGAGCGCTACACCGCCGAATCGCCCGACTGGCGCGTCGACATCTTCTCGGCCGGCGCGCTGCTGTACCACCTGCTGACCGGCCGCCCCCCGTTCAGCGGCAGCGACGCCGAGGTGATGTACCAGGTGCTCCACGAGCACCCGACGCCGCCGTCGCAGACCGCTGCCGCGGCGCCGCGCTGCTTCGACGTCATCGTGGCGCGCGCGCTCGCCAAGAAGCCGGACGACCGCTACCGCACGGCGCTCGACTTCCGCGAGGCGCTGCAGCACGCCGGCGCGCTGCCGGTGCCGCCCACGCTGTCGATCGAGGTGCTGACCAGCGTGCAGCAGCGCATCGACCGCGCGGCGACGGTCAAGGTGCCGCGCTCGATGCCGGGCATTCCCGCGCCGCCCGACGCGCCGCGCAGCGATGCCGGAGCGACGGCGAGCGCACCGCCGCCGCCCTCGGCGCCCGCCAGCGTTCCGTCGCTGCCGTCGGCGCCGACCGGCTGGGACCCGACGCTGCTCAGCCGCATCGAGGCGGCGCTGGCGCGCCACGTCGGCCCGATCGCCGCCGTGATGGTGCGACGCACGGCCCGCCGGTGCGCCGGCGTCCAGGAGCTCGTCACGCGGCTGGCCGACGATGCGCTGGCCGGCGCCGAGCACGCCGCCTTCGTCGCCGCCACGGCGCCGCTGCTCGCTGCCGAGGCGCGTGCGCCGGCCGCGGCGTCGGCCGCGAGCGGCGCCGCATCGTCGACCGCGGCGTCGGCACCCGCGGCAACCTCGGCGCCGTCGCTGCGCGCCGAAACCGTGGCCGCCGCCGAGCGCGTGCTCGCGGCGCATGTCGGCCCGATCGCGCGCGTGCTCGTCAAGAAGGCCGCCGCGGCCGCCGCCGGCCGCGACGAGTTCATCGCCGTGCTCGCCGAGCTGGCCGCCGAAGGCGCCGAGCGCGAGCGGCTGCACCGCGAACTCTCGCGCGTCGCCTGACGCGCAGCGGCGCCAAACGTGTTGAACCTCCTGCGCCGCCGCTGCAACCCACCGGGTGCACGAGCCGGTTTCTGCGCGATCCGGGCCGCGACACGGGGCTGCGGCGCAACGCTATATTGACTGCGCCGCCCTCGCCGCACGGCCATGGACAACGACCGCGTCAGGGATCTGCTCGCCCGCATCGCCCGCGAAGACGAAGCCGCCTTCCGCGAGCTGTACAAGGCGTTCAGCCGCAAGGTGTTCGCCTACTTGATGAACAAGGTCGGCGACCATGGTCGCGCCGAGGAGATCCTGGTGGACACGATGTACGAAGTCTGGCGCCGGCCGGGCGGCTGGCGCGGCGACGCGCAGTTCAGCACCTGGCTGATCGGCATCGCGCGCAACAAGGCGCTGATGGCCTACCGGTCGCAGCGCCCCGACGAGACGCACGACGACCTCGACGACATCGCCGAGACCGAGGCCGCCGACACGCCCGACGCCTACGCCGAGCTGGCGCGCAAGCAGCGCGCCGACGGCGTGCAGCACTGCATGGGCCGGCTGTCGGACGAGCACCGCGAATGCCTGCACCTCGTGTTCTACGAGGGCTGGTCGCTGGCCGAGGTGGCCGACGTGCAGCGCTGCCCCGAGGGCACGGTGAAGACGCGCCTGTTCCACGCGCGGCAGAAGGTCAAGAAGTGCCTCGAGCTGCTGCTGCAGCGCGAAGGCGGCGGCGAGGGCGACTACAAGGGAGCGCTGGCATCATGAGCACCGAGCGCTTCGAAGAGCTGCTGCCCTGGTACGTGAACGGCACGCTGAAGGCCGAAGACCGCGCCTGGGTCGATCAGTACCTGAAGGATCACCCCGAAGCGCGCGCCGAACTCGAATGGTTCGGCTCGCTGCAGCGGCGCATCCACGAGAACGCGCCGATGGTGCCCGCCACGATCGGCCTGGCGCGCACGATGCACCTGATCCGCGGCGACCGGCCGACCTTCGCCGAGCGCGTCGGCGCCTTCTTCGGCGGCTTCGCGCTGCGGCCGGCCTATGCGATCGCCGGCGTCGCCGCGCTCGCGATCCAGGGTGGCGTGATCCTCAACCTGCTCGGCGAGGCCGCAGACGACGCCAGCGAGATCCGCTCGCTGCGCGCGTCGCAGGTGACGGAGGCGCCGATGCTCAAGGTGAACTTCGCGCCCGACGCGAAAGAGGCCGACATCCGCCACCTGCTGATGTCGGTGCAGGGCAGCGTGGCGGGCGGGCCCGGCCAGCTCGGCGACTACTACATCCGTGTGCCGGGTGACCAGCTCGACGCCGCCGCCGCCAGGCTGAAGGCCGACCCGATCGTGCAGGCCGTCGCCGTCGCGCCCGGGCTGCCGCCGCGCGAGTAGCGCAAGCCGCGCGAGGAGCGACGATGCCCGCCGCCCTGCCCGCCCGGCTCACGACGCGTCGGACGGCGCTGCGCTGCCTCGCCGCGGCCGGCGCCGCCGTCGCCTGGCCTGCGCTGCGCGCGGCGCAGCCCAAGGGCCGCATCGCGCTCGTGATCGGCAACGGCGCCTACAAGGCCGCGCCGCTGAAGAACCCGGTCGGCGACGCGCAGGCCGTCGCCGCCACCCTGACGAAGCTCGGCTACACCGTGACGTTGAAGCTCGACGCCAACCTGCGCGAGCTGATCGAGGCGCTGCGCGAGTTCTCGGTGCGCGCATCGTCGAGCTCGGTGCGCATGCTGTTCTACGCCGGCCACGGCATCCAGTCGCGCGGCCGCAACTACCTGCTGCCCGTCGACCAGGAACCGCAGGCCGAGGACGAGATCGCCGGCAAATGCGCCGACGTCGGCCAGTTCATCGACCGACTCGGCGAGATCAGGCACGGCGCCAACATCGTCGTGCTCGACGCGTGCCGCGTGAACCCGTTCGCCGGCGGCGTGATCGTCGGCCCCGACGGCCGGCGCCTCAAGTTCCGCGGCGCCACGCCCGGCGGTCTGGCCGCGCTCGACGCGCCGGTCGGCACGCTGGTGGCCTTTTCGACCGCGCCCAACGGCGTGGCGCTCGACGGGCCGAGTGGCAGGAACAGCATCTATGCCAAGCACCTGCTGGCGCACCTCGAGACGCCGGGCCTGCCGATCGAGCAGCTGTTCAAGCGCGTGCGCATCGGCGTGGCGCAGGAGACGCAGCGCGTTCAGGTGCCGTGGGAGTCGTCGAGCCTGACGGCCGAATTCTGCTTCAAGGCGGGTGCCGGAGGCGTTTGCGGCGCGTGACGCGCGCGGCATCGAGCCGCCTTGCGCGGGCGGCCGGCGATGCCGTCCGCTGGCGAACGTCAGCGTTGCGCGCGCAGCGCCTCGAGGCGCGCCGCGGCCTCGCGCTTGCCGAGGTGGCGCAGCGCCGCGATCGCCAGCACGTGCTTGTCGCGCGGGCGCGCCTTGCCGGCCTCCCAGTTGTAGATCGACTGGCCCGACGCGCCGACGAGCAGGCCGCAGTCCTCGGCCGACAGGCCCAGGCGCCGGCGCTGCGACGCCAGGCTCTTGGCGCTGTAGCGCACGCCGGCCGTTGCCGAGCCGTTCGCGCCGTCTTCGCGGTCGCCACCGGCCGCCGGCACGGCGCGCGCGGCCTGCCGGCCGACACGGCGCAGCTGCTGCTCGAGCGCCTGCACGCGGCGCTTGAGCGCGGCGATGTCGCTGCGATGCGCCTGCACCAGCCTGCGCAAGGTTTCGGTCTCCGACCGCTGGGCCTTGCGGGCCACGCGGGCGATCTCGCTCTTGAAGACGGCGGCGATGTTCGGCATGGGCGCCATTGTGCCGCGTCGGGAGCGCAGGCGGCGTGCGGCAGGCCGCGGGACTCGTGCCAATCACAACGGGTTGCAGGCCTACCGACAGCGCCCGGGCAGCGGTTTCGCCACGGCCGCGGCGGCTTCGGCGGCAGGTCGCTCGCCCGCACACGGGCTGTGGTGCACGCCGCGGCGCGGCGGTCGGCCGCCGCGGTGTCGATTCCCGGGGCATCGCGGCGCAGCCTCCCGACTTCACGCCACGGCGCGCCGGTGCCATGATCGGCGTCGTGCTATGCGGGCTGGCGCGGCGCGGACGGGCGCGGGCCCCGCCGCCCGCCCATCCGCAAATTTATAGGCCGCCTAACGCGCCTGCCGGGCCTCTCGAGAAGACCTCGCGACGGGTGCGCCACAGAGGGAGAAGGCGATGAGTAAGATCTTGCGCCGCAGCGAATTAGACGGTGTCGCAGTGCGACGCAGGCCGTCGTCCATTTGACGTTAGCCCGCACGAAGGAAAGTCCCGTGCCCAGCCTTGCGTTGCTCCTCAAATGCATCGCGCCCGTCTTCGGTATCGTCGGCGCACTGCACCTGGTGCTCGGTGTCGGGGCTGATGTCCTGCTTGGCGCAAAGCTGCCGCCTGAAGCGCTGGCCGATCCTGTGCTCAACAGCCAGAATCGCTTCTACGGTGTGACGTTCACCCTGTATGGCGTGCTGCTCTACCTATGCGCCACCAACTTGCAGAAGTACGCCACCATCCTTCGGTGCGTGCTCTGGGTCTTCTTCGCTGGTGGCCTTGCTCGTGTGGTATCCATGGCAACTCACGGTGTGCCACCACCTCTTGTGCTAGTACTCCTCGTTTCGGAGCTTCTGTTGCCCCCACTGCTTCACTTTTGGCTGTCAAGGGTGCTGCGTGCGGGCTAACCCATCGTTGCACCCGACTCGCTACAGCGGGCTTCGCCCGCTTCCGCGAGCGGGTGAACTCAAACTACAAGGGCTTCCCCCTTTGTCAAGCAAATGAAGTCCACGAGCCGCGCGAGCGGCTCGATTCACATCCGGACTTCGACTTCTTCGAGCTATGGCATCACCGCGCGCTGGGGCGCATCGCGTCGAGTCGTCGAGCAAGGGTGCGGACGGACAAACTACAACCGGTCATTGGTGCAGCGAGTTCAGCGCTGCGGACCCTGATGAAAGACGCGCGCGGGGGCCTCATTCGTTAGCCGCGGACAGAAGCACTGCCGCCTTGAATTGATCAGGCACACCCCGCGCAGGTCCAACCTTGCTCATCGACGAGTGGCGCTCACGCGGTGGAAGTCTTCGAATCGGTCTTCTTTCTGCTCAGCGGTGTTGGCGGCCTCACGCCGGCAGCTTGAAGCTCTCGCCGCGCGCGAGCATCGCCCAGCACATGCGCGCGTTCTTCGCCGCGATGGCTACCACCGCCTTCCAGTAGCCGCGTCGGGCCTCGAGCGCCAGCGCCCATCGGCTGACGCTGTCGGTCCTGTTCTTGGCCGCGGCCAGCACCGCGCGGGCCCCGAGGATCAGCATCGTGCGCAGGTACGCGTCGCCGGCCTTGGTGATGCGCCCCAGGCGCGTCTTGCCGCCCGAGCTGTACTGCCCCGGCGTCAACCCGAGCCAGGCCGCGAACTGGCGGCCGCAGCGGAACTCGTGGCCGTTGCCGACCATCGCCAGCATGGCGGTGGCTGTCGTCGGTCCGACGCCCGACAGGCGCATCAGCTGCTTTGCGCGCTCGTCCTCGCCAGCGATCGACTGGACATGCGCGTCGTACTGCGCGATGCGCTCGTCGAGCCGGTGCAGTTCACTCAACAGGTCGCCCACCACCGTGTTGGCCCAGCCCGGCAGATCCTCCAGGCTGGCACCAGCCTCGCGGCGCACCGTCGAGGCCTTGAGCGGCAGCACGATGCCCAGTTCGCTGAGCAGGCCGCGCAACCGGTTGATGCAGCCGGTGCGGGCCTCGACGTAGCCTTGCCGTGCGCGGTGCACCATCAGCCGGCACTGCTGGTCCACGCTCTTGACCGGCACGAAGCGCATGGCCGGGCGCTGCAGCGCTTCGCAGATGGCCGCCGCATCGGCCGCGTCGTTCTTGCCGCGCGGCCCGCTCATGCGGTACGGGGCGACGAACTTGGGCGCGATCAGCCGCACGGTGTGGCCGTGCTGCGCGAACAGCCGCGCCCAGTGGTGCGCGCCCGAGCAGGCCTCCATGCCGAGGGTGCAAGGCGCGAGCGAAGCGACCAGCGCATGCAGCTTGTCGCGTGCGACGTTGGGCCGCACGAGCGCAGCGTGGCCGGCTTCATCGACGCCGTGCACGGCAAACACCTTCTTGGCGAGATCGATGCCAACGTACAGAATGGCCATGGACTTCCCCTTCGGAGTGAGTGGATGAGATTCGCAACCCCATCGTGGCACTCGTTGCCGTCACCCGCATCGCGGGCCGCTCGGGACGGGGAAGTCCCTTTCATTCGTTAGGCGCCACCCGCTATGTCTCTAGAAGAACTTCGCGGCCTCGTCACGCTGTTCGCCGGCTTCGGGCTCGGCGCCATCGTTGCAGCGGTCGTGACGGCCCTGCTACTAAAGCACTACCTGCCTGCGTATCTCAACGAGAAAGGCAAGAACCTGGCAACTCGTGAAGACATCGCAGCCATCACCCGGGAGGTAGAGCGCGTCCGCAACGAGTATGGCGCGCTGCTTGAAGAGGTAAAGGCTCGACATCAGCTGCGCCTCGCAGCAATCGATCGGCGCTTGCAGGCTTATCAAGAGGCGTTCACTCTTTGGCGCAGCCTGATCACTGGTCCAGAACAGAGTGGCAAGGCGGTCATTGAGTGCCAAACCTGGTGGGAGAAGAACTGCTTGTACCTGGAGCCTGGCGTCCGCCAGGCATTTGTGGTCGCGTACTCCAATGCACACCTTCGCGCCGAGTTCGTGCGTGCGCACGCCGACTCTAAGCTGATCACCGAGGCCTGGGACAAGGTGAAGGCATTTCCAGATATCTTGTTCGCGGCAATCCAGCTCCCAGGCCTTTCTGAGCTGGAGACCAAAGCCCTCCAAGAGTCTGCGGAGGGCAAGAGTGGCGCCTAACCCTTCGCTGCAGCCGACCTGCTACAGCTGGCTTCGCCAGCTTCCGCAGGCGGCTGAGCTCAAACGTTAGGCCTCAGGCTCACACTGCTACTCAGCGCGCTAGAAATGCCACTTGGCAACCTCGTGTACTGGAGTCAGCCCGATGGTCACGTCTGGGAGCTCCTCACCGTCAGTTATGAACGGCAGCCTTCATCGCCGGGCAGTTGATCTCGGCCGATCGCGCGCTTGCCCTGAGCGCCGGTTGCGTGCACGCTCCGACACGCACGCCGACCCTGCGGAGGCTCGAACCATGTCCTCGAATCCCGACCCTCGATCGCTCTTGTCGCTGCTCGGCGCCTTGGCCGAGGCCTTCAACCGCCACGACGCCGATGCGCTGATGTCGATGATGACGCCCGACTGCGTGTTCGAGGCCTCGGCCGGCCCCGAGGCGTGCGGCGCGCGCCACGCCGGCCGCGACGCCGTGCGCGCGGCCTTCGTCGACGTGTGGACGACGTTTCCCGATGCGCACTGGCGCGGCGCGCGCCACTTCGTGCACGGCGACCGCGGCGTCTCGGAGTGGACCTTCAGCGGCACGCGCGCCGCCGACGGCGCGCGCGTCGAGGTGCAAGGCTGCGATCTGTTCACCTTCCGCGACGGCAAGATCGCGCTGAAGAACTCCTACCGCAAGAACCGGCCGCCCGCGCCGCCCCTCCGATGACACCGACCACGCTCCATTGGGAAGACTTCGCCCCCGGCTGGCAGCACGAGTCGCCGCCGCGCACGCTCACAGCGAGCGAGATCGTCGCGTTCGCGCGCGAGTTCGACCCGCAGACCTACCACACCGACGAAGAGGCGGCGAAGGCCTCGCCCTTCGGCGGCCTGATCGCCAGCGGCTGGCACACCTGCAGCATCGCGATGCGGCTGATGTGCGACGGCTACCTGCTGCGCACTTCGTGCATCGGCTCGCCCGGGCTCGACGGCCTGCGCTGGCTCAAGCCGGTGCGCCCGGGCGACACGCTGCGGCTGCGCGCCACCGCGCTCGAGCAGACGCCCTCGCAGAAGGACCCGACGCGCGGCACGGTGAGCTTTCGCTGGGACGTGCTGAATCAGCGCGACGAGGTCGTGTGCTCGATGACGGGCCGGCAGCACTATCGCCGCCGCACGCCGGCGGCGGCGGCAGATCAGGAGCGCTTGCCGACGTAGAAGCGGTAGTCCGCCGTGTAGGCGACGCGCGCCACGCGGCCCGCGTCGGCCTGCGTGCAGCCCGCCTCGGGCGCGACGCCACCCACGGTGTGGATGCGCTGGATGCTCGTCACGCCGGCGAACGCGCCGCCGCTGCCGCTGGCGTCGGCGGGCCGCGCCGTGAGCAGCAGCCAGGGGATGGCGCCGCGCGTCGTCGCGCCGGCGCGCTCCTTCACCGCGGCGACGACCTTGCTGCCGTCGGCGGCCTCCCAGGTTGGCCCCGCGTAGTGGCGCCCGATCCGGTTGCCGAGCGCGTCGTACAGGACGGCCTCGGGCGCGACGAAGGTCCACTCGTAGCCGCCGCCCCCCTTGCGGGCGCGGCACTCGTAGATCTGCACGCCGCGCGCGGGCGCGACCATCGTCAGCGATTCGCTCGCGCCGGGCTCGAGGTTGGCGGGCACGCCGGCGGCGGTCGACTCCGGCTGCAGGCCCGAGCAGGCGGCGACGACGGCGACGATGAAGGGCGTCAGCACGAACGCGACGACCTTGGGGCTTTGCTGCGACATGGTGGTCTCCTCGGCCCTTCGGCCTTGGGTGAGCGGGTGCAGCGAATCTAGGCCGCGCGTGTATCGGCCCCGCTTCGACCCGGGCGCCACGTGTTGCGACCGTGTTTCATGCGATGCACGGCTGTCGTCGATCCTGACGACAGACGCGCGCCCGGCCTTCGGTGACCATCGCTGCGGACACCACCCCGTCCGCCATGGGAGATCGACGATGACGACCCGGTCCCGACGCGCCGCCGTGCAGGCGCCGCTGCTGATGCTGCTCACCGGTGCCGTGCTCGGCGGTTGCGCCCTGCCCGGCTCGCGCCAGGCGCCCGACGTCGACACGCTGACGGCGGCACAGATCGCGGGTGCCGTCTGCGCAAGACGCCTCTCGAGCGAGGCCATCACGCAGGCCTACCTCGCGCGCGCGCGCCAGCGCCCCGAGCTCAATGCCTTCGTCACGCTCGATGCCGACGGCGCGCTGCGCGCGGCGCGCGCCGCCGATGCGCGCGTCGCGGCCGCCGGCGGCAGCGCCTGCCCGCCGCTGGCCGGCGTGCCGATCGTCGTCAAGGACAACATCCACGTCGCCGGCCTGCCGTCGACCGCCGGCACGCCGGCGCTGAAGAACTTCGTGCCCACCGCCGACGCGCCCGTCGTGCAGCGGCTGCGCGAGGCCGGCGCCGTCGTGCTCGGCAAGACCAACCTGCACGAGCTGGCGTTCGGCATCTCGGGCTACAACCCGGCCTACAACGCCACGTCGACGGCACCCGGCATCCGCAACGCACACGACCCGTCGCGCGCGGCCGGCGGCTCGTCGGCGGGCACCGGCGCGGCGCTCGGCGCGCGCATCGCGCCCGCCGGCCTGGGCACCGACACCGGCGGCTCGGTGCGCATCCCGTGCGCGTTCAACGGCTGCGCATCGCTGCGCCCCACCGTCGGCCGCTATCCGGCGGAGGGCATCGCGCCGATCTCGCGCACGCGCGACACCGCCGGCCCGATGGCCGTGGCAATGGCCGATGTCGAACTGCTGGACCGCGTGATCAGCGGCGCGGCGCCCGTCGCGCCGGCCGATCTCAAGGGCGTGCGGCTCGGCGTCGTGCCCTACTTCCTCGCCCACCTCGACGCCGACACGCGCGCCGCCTTCGACGCGGCACTCGCCCGGCTGCGCGCCGCGGGCGCGACGGTGATCGACAACGTCGCGATGCCGCAGCTCGCCGAGCTCAACGGCGCGCAGAGCTTCCCGATCGCGCTCTACGAGGCCTACGACGACATGGTGGCCTACCTCGCGCGCTGGCGCACCGGCGTCACGATCGAGCAGCTCGCCGCCGGCGCCGCCAGCCCCGACGTCAAGGGCACCTACACCGGGCTCGTGATCCCGCGCATGCTGCCCACGCCCGACGGCAAGGCCGTGCCCGCCAAGCCGATCTACGACGCCGCGATGGCGCAGCACCGGCCGGCGCTGCGCCGGCTGTACGCGCAGACCTTCGCGGCGAACCGGCTCGACGCGCTCGTCTTCCCGACGACGCCGGCCGCCGCGATGAAGGCCGACGCCGACGCGAGCAGCCTCGCCAACTTCCTGCTCTACATCCAGAACACGGACCCGGGCAGCAACGCCGGCATCCCCGGCGTGCAGCTGCCGATGGGCCTGGGCCGCGCCGTGCGCGTGCCGCTCGGCCTCGAGCTCGACGGTCCCGAGGGCAGCGACCGCCGCCTGATCGCGATCGGCATGGCGGCCGAGTCGGTGCTCGGCCGCGTACCGCCGGCCGCCGTGCCGGCCGGTGCGCGCTGAGCGCCGCGGGCTTCAGCGCGGCGCGCGATCGAGCCCGGTGTCGCGCAGCCGCTGCGCGATCGCCGCGCGGCGGTGCACGCCGAGCTTGTCGAACACGCGCTGCAGGTAGGTGCGCACGCTCGGCAGCGCGATCGCCAGCTCGCGCGCGATCTCCTTGTCGGTGAGGCCGCGGCCGACGCAGCGCGCCACCTCGAGCTCGCGCGGGCTGAGCAGGCCCGGCGCGACTGCAGCGTCGCCCGCTGCACCGGCCGCGCGCCGCGACCGCGCGCGCCGCAGCGCGGCGACGAAGGCCGGCTCGATCAGGTCGAGCAATGCCTTGTCGCGCGGCTCGAAATCGCGCCGGTGCTTCGCGCGCCAGACGCGCAGGTCGCCGAGCGCCACGTCGCGCTCGTCGTAGGCGTGCAGGTTGATGCCCCAGTGCAGCCCGTCGCGCGCGAGGAAGTCGACGAAGAACTCGGTGCGCGCCAGCGCGCGGTGCGGCAGCACCTCGCTGACGGCGGTGGCATGGCGGCGCGACTGCAGCTCGAACGTGATGGGGTCGCGGAACATGTACCAGGTCTCGTAGCGGTCGAGGTTGGACTCGCTCATGTGCAGCATCGCGCGGTGCTCGAAGCGGCCCGCGCCGGCGTCCCACACATAGGACGCGAACTGGTCGGCGCGCAGCAGCTCGAGCAGCTCGCGACCCAGGCGCAGCCGCAGCTCGAGCTCGCCGGCGTCGTCCTCGGCCAGCAGGGTGAAGCAGCGGCGCAGCGAAGCGTGCTCTCGGGCGGACAGGAACATGGTCGACCTCCGGTGCGACGCACGTCGCCGGCCGAGCATAGTGGGCCGGTCCGGCGCCGCCAAGAGGCCCGCAGCCCGCGTCGCCTGAGCCCCTTCGCCTATGCTGTGGTTGTTACCCGAGGAGCCCCACCCCATGACCCCTGCGCACGAATCCGACGACGACCGCGTGGCCGCCGCTGCCATCGTCGACGACGGCCTGACGGACGTCGACGCCCTGCTCGCCGGCGTGGCGGCGGAGCAGCGGCGCGCCGGCCGGCGCGTGCGCGGCCTCGTGATGACGTATCCCGACGGCCGCGCCACCTGCGCCAGCCCGATGGTGCTCGTCGACATCGACACCCGGCACAGCTATCTGGTCTCGCAGCCGCTGGGCAGCGGCTCGGCGGGCTGCCGCGCCGACCCGCAGGGCTTCGCGCTCGCCAGCCGCGTGCTGCGCGACGCGCTCGGCGAGGCGCCCGAACTCGTCGTCTGCAACCGCTACGGCGCGCTCGAGGTCGAGGGCGGCGGCTTCGCGCAGGAGATGCTCGCGCTGATGGCCGAGGGCATCCCGCTGCTCACGATCGTCGCGGCGCGCCACCTCGACGCCTGGGCGCACTACAGCGGCGGCGCGCCCGTGCTGCCGGCGCAGCACGATGCGGTGTCTGCCTGGCTCGATCGCACGCTCCGTCCGCGCGTCGGCCCCGGAGTCGCCGCGGCGACCTGACGACCCCATGTGCGGCACGCCGCCCTGCACCCGACGCCGCTGGCTGGGCGGCGCCGGCGCGCTGCTGCTGGGTGCGCTCGCGCCGCGCAGCCCGCAGGCTGCAGCCGCCGCGTCGCTGCTGCAGCGCTACGGCCCCGCGCCGGCGGCGACGGCGCGCATCTTCGCCAGTGGCCCGCCGGCCGCCGTGCTGGTGGCCTGCCTGACGCCCGAGCGCCTGCTCGGCTGGCCGATGACGGTGCTCGACGCGGCACGCCCGCTGCTGCCCGCCGCCGTGCGCGACAAGCCGCACCTCGGCCGGCTCGCCGGCCGCGGCAGCACGGTCGGCCTCGAGACGCTGATGTCGCTGCGGCCCGACCTCGTGCTCGACGCCGGCAGTGTCAACGCGACCTTCGCGTCGACAGCGCAGCGCGTGGCCGAGCAGACCGGCCTGCCCTACGTACTCGTCGACGGCCGCCTCGCCGACACGCCGACGCAGCTTCGCGAAGTCGGCCGCCTGCTCGGCGTCGAGGCGCGCGCGCAGCAGCTCGCCGCCTACGCCGACGAGGCGCTGGCGCACGCCGCGAGCTCGCGCTCGGGCGCGGGCGACCGACCGCGGCCCGGCGTCTATCTCGCGCGCGGCGCCGACGGCCTGGAGACGGCACTCGCCGGCTCGATCAACGCCGAGCTGATCGAGGCGGCGGGCGGCCGCAACGTCGCCACGACGGGCGGCGCCGGCGTCGCGCGCGTATCGATGGAGCACGTGCTCGGCTGGGCGCCCGACTGGGTGCTGACGCTCGACGCCAACTTCCACCGGCGCGCGCGCAGCGACCCCGCCTGGCGCGCCGTGCCCGCGGTGCGCGAGGGCCGGCTGCTGCTCGCGCCCAACCTGCCGTTCGGCTGGATCGACGGGCCGCCCGGCATCAACCGGCTGGTCGGCGTGCGCTGGCTGGCGCAGACGCTGCGCGCCGGGCGCGTGCGCCCGCGCGAGACGATCGACGAGGCGCTGCGCTTCCACGCCCTCTTCTACGGCGTGGCGCCGTCGCGCGACACGGTGCAGGCCTGGCTGGATGGCCGCGCTTGACGCCGTCGCGCCGGCTGCCCCGCCGCGCTCGCAGCGCCGGCGCGCCGCCTGGGGACTGGCGTTCGCGGCGGCGGCACTCGCGGGCGCCGCGCTGACGGCGTTCGCCGTCGGCCGCTTCCCGGTGTCGCCGGCCGAGCTGCTGGCGTCGCTGCTGGCCCGACTGGCGCGCAGCGACTCGCCGCTGCCCGCCGCCGCCGAGGCCGTGATCTGGAACGTGCGCGCGCCGCGCGTGCTCGCCGGCGCCCTCGTCGGTGCCGCGCTCGGCGCGGCCGGCGCGGCCTTCCAGGGCATGTTCCGCAACCCGCTGGTGTCGCCCGACATCCTCGGCGTCTCGGCCGGCTGCGGGCTCGGCGCGTCGCTGGCGATCCTGCTCGGCCTGCCGCTGGCGGCGGTGTCGGCGTCGGCCTTCGCCGGCGGCCTGCTCGCCGTCGGCGTCGTCATGCTCATCGCACGGCGCGTCGGCGCGCATGACCCGGTGCTCGTGCTGGTGCTCGCCGGCGTCGCGGTGGGCGCGCTGCTCGGCGCGGGCATCTCGCTGGTCAAGCTGCTCGCCGATCCGAGCGTGCAGCTGCCGTCGATCACGTTCTGGCTGCTTGGCGGGCTGAACGCCGTCACCACGGCCGACCTGCAGCTCGCCGCGCCGACGCTGGCGGCCGGCGCCGCCGTGCTGTTCCTGTGGCGCTGGCGGATCAACCTGCTGAGCCTGCCCGACGACGAGGCGGCGGCGCTCGGCGTGCGTGTCGCGCGCCTGCGCGGCGGCGTCGTCGCGGCGGCCACGCTGATGACGGCGGCGGCGGTGTCGATGTCGGGCATCGTCGGCTGGGTCGGCCTGGTCGTGCCGCACGTCGCGCGCCTGCTCGTCGGCCCCGAGTTCAGCCGGCTGCTGCCGATGAGCATGCTGCTCGGCGCCGCGTTCCTCGTCGCGGCCGACACGCTGGCGCGCACGGCGGTGTCGATCGAGCTGCCGCTGTCGGTGCTCACCGCCGGCGTCGGTGCGCCCTTCTTCCTGTGGCTGCTCGGGCGGCGGCGCGCGGCATGAGCGCGCCGGGCCGCTCCCAAGCGCTCATCCCGGAGCGCGCAGCGCGGAGGGCTTGTCGATGAGCGCGCCGGGCCGCTCCCAAGCGCACGTGCCGGGGCGCGCAGTGCGCAGGAGCGTCCGATGAGCGTCGTGCTTGACGTACGCGCGCTGTCGTTCGGCCACCACGGCCGTGCGCTCGGCGCGCCGGTCGACCTGCAGGTCGCACGCGGCGAGATGCTGTGCCTGCTCGGGCCCAACGGCTGCGGCAAGACGACGCTGTTCCGCACCGTGCTCGGGCTGATCCCGTCGCTCGGCGGCCACGTCGAGATAGCCGGGCACGACGTCGCGACGACGGGCCGCGAGGCGCTGGCGCGCTGCGTGGCCTACGTGCCGCAGGCCCATGCGGGCGTGTTCCCCTACCTCGCCGAGGACGTCGTGCTGATGGGCCGCGCCGCGCGCGTCGGCACCTTCGCGGCGCCGTCGCGCCACGACCGCGCCGTCGCGCTCGAGTGCCTGCAGCGGCTGGGCGTCGCGCACCTGCGCGACCGGCCCTATACCGAGATCAGCGGCGGCGAGCGCCAGCTCGTGCTGATCGCGCGCGCGCTGGCGCAGGAGGCGCCGCTGATCGTGATGGACGAGCCCACGGCCAGCCTCGACTTCGGCAACCAGCTCGCCGTGCTGCGCGAGATCGAGTCGCTCACGGCGCAGGGCATCGCCGTGCTGATGTCGACGCACCAGCCGCAGCATGCGCTGCGCGTCGCCGACCGCGTCGCGCTGATGAAAGCCGGCCGGCTGATCGAGACCGGCGTGACGCGCAGCGTCATGACAGTGCGCTCGCTCGCCGAACTGTATGCGCTCGACGCTGCCGAAATCGAGCACAGCATTCCGTGGGGCGCGCGCGGCTGACGGCCTGCGCCGCCGGCAGCGACGCTACGGCGCCGGACGTCCCGGCCCCAGCGTGCCCTCGGCGCGCGCCGACAGGTAGGCGTAGAGGTCGGCGACCTGCGCCTGCACGCGCGGCTCTGCGCCGAAGGCCGGCATCTCGAGCGGCGGCTCGCGGCGGCGCATCACGTCGTCGACGGCGGCGGCGCGCGCCGCGTCGTCGCGCCGCACGTTCGGCGGCTGGCCGAGGTCGTAGCGGCGCAGCACGACGCCAGCGAAGTCGCGCGGGCCGAGGCGGCGCAGCCGCTGCGTGAGGTCGGGGCCGACCGTCGTGCCGGTGGCGTCGCTGCCGTGGCAGCCGACGCACTTGTCCTGGTAGACGCGCCAGCCGACGTAGGCCGAGCCGGGCAGTTGCGCCTGGCGCGCGACCTCCTGCCGCGCCTGACGGTTCTGCACCTCGGGGGGCAGGCCGCCGCAGCCCGCCACCAGCGCCGCTGCGGCCACCATCGCCGAAGCCGCCGCGATTCCCTTCCTGCTCATCTCGCTCCCTCGCACTGCACGCGCCGTTCGCGCCGACGCATCATCGGCCAAGCGGCGCGCCGCGGCAACGCCGTCCGCTCGCCGGACTCAGGCGTGATCGGCGAGAAAGCGCTCGAGCTCGTTGGCGAAGCGCAGCGGCTCGGCGACGTGCGGCGAGTGGCCCGACAGCGGATACACGGCCACGCTGGCGTGCGGCACCGCGCTGCGGTACCAGGCGTCGAGCGGCACGCGCGCATAGTGCGCGCTGCGCCCGCCGAGCACGACGAGCAGCGGCACGTCGAAGCGCGTCGCCAGCAGCGCGCGGAAGTCGGCCGCCGCGAGGGACTCGGCCAGATCGAGCAGCGTGGCGGTGTCGATCTGCTGCAGCCAGTGGCGCAGCAGCCGGCCGAGCGGCGAGTTCTCGGCCAGGCGGCGCGCCGCCCACGCGCCGGCCGCCACCTCGACTTCGCGCACCACCGTCGCCGCGAGGTCCCGGCGCGCGCCGGCGATCAGGCCGCCCAGCATCTCGGCGCTGCAACCGCCGAACAGCCCGCAGCGCCATTGCGCGTCCGTCACGATGCGCGGCGACTGATCGACGAGCGCGACGGCGGCGACGCGCTCCGTGCCGTGGTCGGCCACGTACTGCAGCACCGCCAGTGCGCCCATCGAGTGGCCGACCAGTGCCGCGCGCTCGAGGCCGAAATGGTCGAGCAGTTGCTGCAGGTCGCGCGCCAGGCGCGGCAGCGTGATCGCGGCCGATGCCGGCGCCGGCGGCCGACAGCGGCCATGCCCGCGCGCGTCCCACGCGTAGCAGCGGTGGCGCGACGCGAGGCGCTGCGCGATCGGCATCCAGTGGCGGTGCGAGCAGCCCAGGCCGTGCACCAGCACGAGCGGCATGCCGACAGCGCCCGCGGCCTGGCCGGTCACGCGCACCGGGATGCGCTGGCCGTCGTCGGCGGCGACGTGCACGAAGCGCCGGTCGTCGCCGCTCCGGGGCTTGCCGATCAGCCCGAGCGTGCGCAGCGCGCCGATCAACCCGGCGAGCCCCGTCAGGCGCCGCGGCGGCGGCGGCGGCTCGGGGCGGCCGGCTGAGTCCATGGCGGGTCGGGCAGGCTGGCGCGATGGTACGCCGCGGCAGCGCCAGAAAACTTGAACCGGCGCGAACAGCCCTGCAACCCATGAGCGGATGGCAAGCAAGCCCGCAACGCCACCGAAGCCGTTCCCACCCACCGCCCTCGAGCCCCAAGGAGACTTTCATGGAATCGACCCGCAAGTTCGCCGCCCTCATCGCCCTCGGCCTGGGCTGCGCCGCCGCCCACGCCGGCGAGATCGCCGATTCGTCGGTGCTGGCCACCGGCGCCGTCAATACGTCCGCCGGCTTCATGAGCTCGGCACGCCAGAACATCGGCGTGGCCGAGAACGAGGCCAAGATCGAGCGCAGCACCGTCGTCGTCACCGGCGCGAACAACACGGCCGCCGGCTTCATGTCCAGCGCGACGCAGAGCGTCGGCCGCGCCACGGGCAACGGCCGGATCAAGGACACCCTCGTGCTCGGCACCGGCCTGTCGAACGTCGCCGCCGGCTTCATGAGCTCGGCCACGCAGGAAGTCGGCTTCGCCAAGGGCGACGGCCGCGTCGAGAACTCCTCGATCGGCGCGACCTACGCCGCCAACACGGCCGCCGGCTTCATGAGCTCGGCGCGCCAGGAAATCGGCGGCGCCTCGGGCAAGGGCGTGCTGCGCAACGCGCTCGTCTCGGCCAACGGCGCGGTCAACAGCGCCGGCGGCTTCATGTCCGACGCAACGCAGCGCATCGGCGTGGCGCGCTGAGACGCCGCGGGCCCGCAAGGGCCCGCTTTCTCATTCTTCTCGCTCCCCCACCCCCTGCCGAGGACACGACCATGAACTCCCGCCGCCACGCCTTCTTGCTGCGCACTGCCTTGCTGGCGCTCGCTGCGCTGGCCGCCGCCGGCCCCGCCGCGGCGGGCCAGGAAGAGCTCGACATCGAGACGCGCTTTCGCTCCAAGATCGCCAAGGAGAAGGTGCGCATGGGCGCCGCCGAGCGTCGTGCGCAGCAACAGGGGGCATCGCTTGACAACGAGCGGTGCGGCAGCCAGAACATCGGCAACGTCGACACCGGCGGGCGCATCGGCACGACACCGCGCGAGGTGTTCGTGTTCGCGCCCAACGCGGTCAACATCGTCAGCGGACGCGGCTGCCGCTGACGCGCGCCGAGATCCCCGAGCCGCAACGCCGCCAAGGGAGCGCTCGCATGAAACTGCCCCAGGCCCTGCGTCCCGTCGCGCTGTTCGCCGCGCTCGCCGCGCTGGCCGGCTGCCAGTCGCTCGAGGTCAAGCAGAAGACGATCGACGAGACGGCCGAGGTGCGCCGCGGCCCCGAGGCGACGCCGCAGCGCACGATCACCGGCTTTTCGCAGGCGCTGCGCTGCATGGACGGGCTGCTGCTCGACTACGGCGTGCGCGACGTGACGATGCTCGTCGAGGAGATCGTCGACGAGACGAAGAAGGTCAACGCCGGCACGCGCGACATGCTGATCTCGGCCGTCTCCGACATGACGCGGCGCAGCCGCGCCGTGCGGCTGGTGGCGTTCGGCAAGGACACGGCCAACGTGATCTCGTTCCTCGCGTCGGCGCAGCGCCAGAGCGCCTACGAGGCGATCCCGCTGTACGACATCAAGGGCTCGGTGACGCAGCTCGACGAGAACCTGATCAAGAACCAGAAGGACCTGGGCGTCGGCTTCTCGCCCTTCGTCAACCTCGGCATCGCGCGCGACGCGGCGTCGAGCGTGCTCGGCCTCGACCTGAGCGTGCTCACGACGAGCGACATGGCCGTGCTTTCGGGCGTCACGTCGCGCAACTCCGTCGTCATCCTCAAGCAGGGCCGCGGCTTCGACGGCGACGCGGCGTACCACAAGTTCGGCATCAACTTCAGCATGAACCTCAGCCGCTCCGAGGGCCAGACGCAGGCGCTGCGCGGGCTGGTGGAGCTGGCCGTCGTCGAGCTGATCGGGCGGCTGACGAAGACGCCTTACTGGAGCTGCCTCGGCGCGAGCCCGGCCGACAACGAGGAGATCCGCCTCGAGATCGGCGACTGGTATCACTCGATGGCGGCGACGCGCGTCGAGCTGATCGGCTGGTTCCAGGCCCAGATGCGGCGGCGCGGCTTCTACGACGGGCCGATCGACGGCGAGTTCAATGCCGCGTTCGACGAAGCGATCGCCGCCTACCGCGAGCAGATCGGCCTGTCGCGCGAGGCGGTGCTGAGCGAACAGTTCTTCACCGCCTTCCTCGGCGCCGACCACTCCAAGGTCAGGCGGCCCGCGCAGCCGGCGCGCTACCAGCCGCCGCCGACGCTGGCGAGCGCCGCGCCGGCCGTCGCCCTTGCGCCGCCTGCGCCGGCACCGCCTGCGCCGGCGCCCGCGGCGGCACCGCTGACGCTGAGGCTGGCGACGCCGAACCAACAGACGCAGTTCGCGCGCGGCGAGGCGATCAGCCTGGCGGTGCAGCCGTCGCGCGACGCCCACGTCTACTGCTACCTGCAGGACGAGAACGCGAAGATCGCGCGCTTCTATCCGAACCGCTTCGCCAAGGACTCGCGCGTGGCGGCGACGCGCCCGCTGCTCGTGCCCGGTGCGATGCGCTTCCAGCTCGTGATGAACGCGAAGGGGGTCAAGGAAACGATCGCCTGCTTCGCGACCCCCGACGACGTGCTCGACAAGCTGCCGGTCGTCGTCGTCGGCACCGACTTCGAGCCGCTGCCGGTGGCGTCGATCGCGCAGTTGCGCGCCGCGTTCGCGCAGGCCAGCGCAGGCGCCTTCGCCCAGGAGATTCTCGATGTACACGCCAAGTGACGAAATCCCGCGCAGCGGCTGGCGCTGGATCGGTGCCGCGCTCGTCGCGCTGGCCGTGCCGGCGGCGCTGGCGGGCATCGCCGCGAGCGCCGCGCCCGGCACGATCGCCGACGCCGACGCAGCGGCCGCTGCCGCGGCGCCGCGGCCGGCGCCGGCCGGCGGCGGCTACCAGATCCGCTGCTGGCAGTACGGCCGCCTGCTGTTCGAGGAGAACCGCGTCACGCTGCCGGCCGACGCCGCGCGCTACGGCATCAAGATGGCCGGCACCGACCGGCGCAACAAGCCGATCTACGTCGCCGACACGCGCAACGCCACCTGCCTGATCCGCAGCGCGGTGGAGTCGCCGCCGTGGCCGATGGAGCGGCCGGGCCCGAAGAAGATCGATTGAACCGGCGCAGCGGGCCGCGCAACACAGGGGCATCCCGATCCCCGTTGCACCTGGAGGCCCGCATGACCCGCATCCGCACCACGCTCGCCCTGATCGCCGCCGCCTGCGCGCCGTGTGCCGCGCTGGCCGACGGCGCCGTCCACTACCGCGAGGGCGAGCGCGTCGATCCGCGGCACGTCGCGCGCATCCTCGGCGCGCCAGCCGCCGCCGTGGCCGCGGCACCGATGATCAAGACGCGCTCGATCCGCCTGCTCGACGAGCCGGCGCCGGCCGCCGCAGCCGCGCCGCCGCAAGCGCGCGCCGACGCCGCGTCGTCGCTGTCGCTGCCGGTGCGCTTCGCGTTCGACTCCACCGAGATCAGCGCCGCCGCCCGGCCGCAGCTCGACGCGCTGGCCGAGGGCATCAAGCTGCTGCCGCCCGGCCAGGCGATCGTGATCGAGGGCCACACCGACGCCAGCGGCCCCGACGCCTACAACCAGGCGCTGTCGCAGCGGCGCGCGCTGATCGTCAAGCGCTACCTCGTGCAACAGCACGGCATCGACCCGGCGCGACTGCGAGACACCGGCTGCGGCGAGCAGCGCCCGATCGCGGGCAGCGACCCGCACGCGGCGCAGAACCGGCGCGTGCAGTTCCGCGGCGCGTGAATCGACGACACCCGCTCGCCGGGTGCGGCGAATGCCCTCCGGGAGGGTGCGGGCCCGGCTTGGGACGGCCCGGCGCTGCGGCACGCGTGCCGCCTCAGGCGGGGCAATCCTTCACCTTGAATTCGACGCGCCGGTCCAACGCATCGCGCGCGTCGTCGGTACCCAGCCCCGAGATGTTCTCGCGCGAGCCGCGGCCGAACGCCTCGGTGCGCCTGGCCAGCGCGGGCGCCGCGCTGTCGAGGCGCTGCTTGATGAACTGCGCGCGCATCAGCGACAGCCGCTCGTTGAGCGGCTCGGGGCCGGTGCGGCTGGTATGGCCGCTGATCTCGAGGCAGGCGCTGCGCTGGGCGGCGCGCTGCGACAGCTGCGCGAGCCAGCTCGCATAGGCGCCGCTGATCTGCGGATCGGGCAGGAACTGCGTCGACCCCGGCCGGAACAGGAACTTGACGCCGAGCTGCCTGTGCACGAGCCCGTGGTCGACGATGCGTGCGAACGCCTGTGCGGCCTCGTCCTTGCGGCCGAGCTTGTTCGCCGCCAGGTACAGCCCCTGGTAGACGCGCAGCTGATCGCCGCCCGGCTGGCGCAGCACGCCGCGATAGACGTCGAGCGCCTCCTCGTAGTAGCCCTTGTTGTAGGCCAGCGTGGCGTCGTTGATCATCGCCGCGGCCATGATGCGGTCCCAGTAGGCGGGCTTGATCGGGTCGCCGGCCTTCGTGCCCTGGCACGTCGTGACGTAGCCCTGCACCGCCGGATCGGGTGCCCATGCCGGGCTGTCGAGGAAGAACGCCGTCGGCGTGAGGTCGACGCCCTCCATGCGAGCGCGCGCGAACCCCTTCGAGACGATCAGCCCCGAGCGCAAGTCGACGAGCGCGAGGCACACGCGATGCCATTCGCGCGGGCCGGCGTTGCGGCCCTCCTTGTCGACCGGCGTGAAGGTGCCGATGAACAGCAGCGGCGCGCGCGCCAGCGACGCCGTGGTGAACGGCTGGACCTGAAACGCGGGGTACTTCTGCTCGAGCAGCTCGACGATGCGCGACTCCATCGTCTCCGTCGCGACCGACTGGAAGCCGCTGTTGCCGTCGACCAGCGGGTCGATGACGAGCGGGACCTTGCCGCCGCCGGCACCGCGCAGCGCCGCCGCCGTCTTGAAGTCGACGCTGCCGAACAGCGCATGGGCGGCGGCCAGCACGGCGTCGTCGAAGGGCAGGATCGGCGGCCCCGCGGGAGCGGCGGCGGCCGACATCGGCGGTGCGGGCGCGGCCGCGTCGGGCGCGGCCGGGGTCGGCGGCGCGCCGGCCTGCGCGAGCACGATGCCGCGCGTCGGCGGGGCGGCGGCGGTCGACGCCGATGCGGTGGCCGCGGGCGACTGGGCCTTCGGCGGCGCGGCGGCACAGCCGAGCACGAGACCTGCCGCGACGAGCAGCGCGGCCAGCGGTGAAACGGGCAACGACGGCGGCGGCGTTTTCATCGGCACTCCCTCTGCAGATAGGCTGCGTCGGCCGAGCCGACCGGCTCGCCGAGCTGGGCGCGGATGAGCAGCGCGACGCAGCGCTCCGACGGCTGGCGCTGGCCGGCCGCCTCGGCCGCTCGCGCGCCGGGTGACTGGGCGATGCGCGGCTCGGCCGGCCGGGTCGCCGCGGCAGCGGACGGCCGGGCGGCGGCGGGAACGGTGGGGCGAGCGATGGGCGGCGGCGCCGGCGCGGCCGGCCGCGCCCCGGGCACGGCGGCAGCCGCGGCCGGCTCCGTCGTGATCGGCAGCACGCCCTTCGGGCGCTCGGCCGTCGGCGCCGCGGCGGCCGGCCGCGCCGGCTCGCGGATCGACTCGCGCGGCACGAGCGGGATGCGGCCCGAATCGGCCTCGGCCTCCTGCAGGCGGCGCGTCATGCGCTTGAGCTCGTCCTCGAGCTTCTTCTGCTCACGCTCGCGGCTGTCGAGCAGCGCCTGCAGGCGCACGATGTCGTCGCGGCGTGTCGCATCGGCGGGACCGGCGGCCGACTTGGCCGGGTTGAAGCTGAAGTCGGCCGTCAGCGAGGTGTTGACCCACGGCACCTGGCGCTGCTGCGTGTCGCGCAGCACCTTGACGCGCACGTTCTTGAACATCTGCTCGACCTCGATGCCTTCGACGAGCATCTCCTTGACGAGGTGGCGCGTGTAGACGCTGTTCGTTCCGGGTGGGCCGTCCTCGGCGGCGGCGCCGGGTGCCGACGCATAGGCGATCAGCGCACCGCGCGCCGCCATCTCGGCCAGGCCGCTGACGGAGCGGATGTTGCGCGTCTTCGCGCCGAACGGGTTGTCGCGGCAGGCGTCGAGGATCACGATGCGCACCTGCGTGCGCGCGCGCTCGAGGCGGCTGACGAACAGCTCGTCGACGTCGACCGACTCGTCCTTGACCTCCTCCTCGTCGCGCAGGTTGACGTCGACGGGCAGCAGGTAGTTGCGCCCGTCGATCTGCACGCCGTGGCCGGCGTAGTAGAAGACGGCGACGCCCTCCTCGTTCTGCAGCGCGCGCGCATAGTCGCGCAGCACGCGGCGAAACTCCTTGACCGGCAGGTTGACGTGCTCGCGCACCTCGAAGCCGAGGCGGCGCAGCGTCGACGCCATGACGCGCGCGTCGTTCTCGGGGTTGTTCAGCGGCAGCGCCGGATAGCGGGCGTTGCCGATGACGAGCGCGAGGCGCTTCTCGGGCGCGGCGCCGGCCGCCGGCGCAACGCCCAGCGCAATCACGACGGCCAGCAGCAGCCACGACATGCCGCGCCACGCCCGTCGCCCCTGGCTCGCGAACGATCGCATCGAACGCTCCCCGCCGACCCTTGCCCACCGGTCCGCGAAAAGTCTACTGCGCGACACGGCGATGCGCGCGAGCGACCCTGCGCGTGTCGCGGCCCGGGCGCCGCACGGTACGGTGGATGCGGGACGGTGCGGCGGGCCTTGCCCCGCTGCGACGCGGCCCCGGCACTTGCGTGCCGAGGCCGGCGATCACGGCGCGGCGATGCATTCGCCGCCCTGCTGTCCTTCTTCTTGCAAGGTCGCTCTTGTACGTGGCGACTCCTTCACTGCCGCGGCTCGATCTCCCTCGCCCCCAGCGGTCGGAACTCTAGTTCACTAACATGCTAGCAGTCAAGCGGATGCTGCCGCCGGCGACTGCGGCCGGCCGGTCCGGGCAGGGGCGATACAGTCGCGGCCAGGAATCCCCCTCTGCCGAGACATCGATGGCCGCCAAGACCGTCCGCTTCAAGTACCGCAACCTGCCGCTGCTGATGCTGCAGGCGCGCGAGAGCATCTTCGCGCGCTTTCGCCCTTTGCTGCACCGCCACGGCATCACGGAGCAGCAGTGGCGCGTGATGCGCGCGCTGGCCGAGTTCGGGCCGATGGAGCCCAAGGACCTGTGCGAGGCGTGCAAGATCCTCAGCCCCAGCCTGGCCGGCGTGCTGACGCGCATGGACGACCTGGGCTTCGTGAAGCGCAAGCGCTTCGACAACGACCAGCGGCGGGTGCAGGTCGCGCTCACGCCGAAGAGCCGCGGCCTCGTCAAGCGGCTGACGCCGCAGGTCGAGGCCGTGTACGCCCAGATCGAGGCCGAGCTGGGCGCGGCATTCTCGAACAACGTGTTCCGCACGCTCGACCAGATCATCGCCGTGCTGGGCACCGGCGACGAGACGGACGACGAGTCGTGACGCGCGCGGCGCCGGCGCGTCACGCCGCGTCGTCGCGCGACAGCTCGTCGAGGATCGGACAGTCGGGACGCTCGTCGCCGTGGCAGCAGTGCGCGAGGTGCTCGAGCGTGGCCTTCATCGCCTGCAGCTCGCGCACCTTGCGATCGAGCTCGTCGATGTGCGCCAGCGCCAGCGCCTTGACCTGCCGGCTCGGCCGGCGGCGGTTCTGCCAGAGCCCGACCAGCTCACCGATCTGCGCGATCGGGAAGCCGAGGTCGCGCGCATGGCGGATGAATCGCAGCACGTGCACGTCGCGCGGGCTGTAGCGGCGGTAGCCGGCCTCGCTGCGCGCCGGCGCCGGCAGCAGGCCGACCTCCTCGTAGTGGCGCAGCATCTTGGGCGAGATGCCCGACGCGCGCGCCGCCTCGCCGATGTTCATCGCGGGCATGGTGTCGCTGGCGGCGTGACTCATCGTGCGTTCGCTCCTTCGGAAGCCGGCCGCCAGCGGCGCAGCAGCAGCGCGTTGCTCACCACGCTCACGCTGCTGGCTGCCATCGCGGCGCCGGCGATCACCGGGCTCAGCAGCCCGAGCGCCGCCAGCGGGATGCCGACGACGTTGTAGGCGAAGGCCCAGAACAGGTTCTGCCGGATCTTTGCGTAGGTGCGGCGCGAGACATCGAAGGCATCGCCGACCAGCGTCGGCTCGCCGCGCATCAGCGTGATGCCGGCGGTCTCCATCGCGACGTCGGTGCCCGTGGCCATGGCGATGCCGACGTCGGCCGCGGCGAGCGCCGGCGCGTCGTTGATGCCGTCGCCGACCATCGCGACCACGCCGCCGGCGTCGCGCAGCTGCTGCACGACGGCGGCCTTGTCGGCGGGCAGCACCTCGGCGCGCACGTCGTCGATGCCGAGCTGCGCGGCGACGGCGCGTGCGCTGCCGGCGTTGTCGCCGGTCAGCAGCACGGTGCGCACGCCCAGCGCGTGCAGCCGCTCGACGGCGCGCCGCGCCGACGGTTTGACGGTGTCGCCGAAGGCGAGCAGTCCCAGCACCTGCGTCGGCGCGCCGTCGTCGCCCTTGCGCAGCAGCCACGACACGGTGCGGCCCTCGCCCTCGTAGCGCGCCGCCGCGTCGGCGAGCGCGCCGGCGTCGGCGCCCGATTCGCGCAGCAGCCGCGTGCTGCCGAGCGCGAGCCGGGCGCCTCCGAGCGCGGCCTCGACGCCGCGGCCGGGCAGCGCGCGCGCGTCGCGCGCCTCGGGCACGGCGACGCCGTCGGCGCGCGCCCGCTCGAGCACGGCGGCGGCCAGCGGATGCTCGCTGTGGCGCTGCAGCGCGGCGGCGTCGCGCAGCACGTCGGCCGCGGCGACGCCCGGCGCGGCGTCGCAGGCGACGAGCGACGGCCGGCCGACGGTCAGCGTGCCCGTCTTGTCGAAGGCGACGATGCTCGCGGCGTGCGCCAGTTCGAGCGCCTGCGCGTCCTTGATGAGGATGCCGTGCGTCGCGGCGACGCCGGTGCCCGCCATGATCGCCGTCGGCGTTGCCAGGCCGAGCGCGCACGGGCAGGCGATGACGAGCACGGCCACGGCATTGATCAGCGCCGCCTCCCAGCCGGCGCCGGCGAGCGCCCAGCCGACGAAGGTGACGAGCGCGACGACGAGCACGGCCGGCACGAAGACGGCGCTGACGCGGTCGACGATGCGCTGGATCGGCGCCTTGGCAGCCTGTGCCGACTCGACGAGACGGATGATGCGCGCCAGTGTCGTCTCGGCGCCGACGGCGCGCGTCGCGACGACGAGCGCGCCGTCGGCGTTGATCGAGCCGCCGGTGACGCGGTCGCCCACGCCCTTGGCCACCGGCAGGCTCTCGCCCGTGATCAGCGATTCGTCGACGTGGCTGCGGCCTTCCGTCACGTCGCCGTCGACCGGCACGCGCTCGCCCGGGCGCACGACGACGAAGTCGCCGACGGCGACGCGGTCGACGGGCACCTCGGCCTCGCTGCCGTCGGCGCGGCGCACGCGCGCCGTTGCCGGGCGCAGCGCATTGAGCGCGCGGATCGCGTCGGCCGTCTGGCGCTTGGCGCGCGCCTCGAGCCACTTGCCGAGCAGCACCAGCGTGATGACGGCGGCCGACGCCTCGAAGTAGAGGTGCGGCTCGCCGCCGTGGCCGGCGTGGCGCCACATCAGCCACAGCGACAGGCCGTACGCCGCCGACGTGCCGAGCGCGACCAGCAGGTCCATGTTGCCGGCGCCGGCGCGCACCGCCTTGGCGCCGGCGACGTAGAAGCGCGCGCCGAGCCAGAACTGCACCGGTGTCGCCAGCGCGAGCTGCAGCCAGGCCGGCAGCATGGCGTGCACGCCGAACGGTGCGAGGACCATCGGCAGCACGAGCGGGATCGTCAGCGCCGCACTCACCGCGACGGGCCACCAGCCGGGCAGCGCCGGGCCGCGACGCGGCGCCGAGGCCTCGGCCGCCGGCTCGCGCACCGCATAGCCGGCCTTGCCGACCGCCGCCACGAGCACGGCGCGCGGCACGGTCGACAGCGCGCGCACGCTGGCGCGCTCGGTCGCGAGGTTGACCGAGGCCTGCGTCACGCCCGGCACCTTGAGCAGCGCCTTCTCGACGCGCGCCACGCACGAC
The DNA here is from genome assembly GCA_048500255.1 of Burkholderiaceae bacterium. GTDB lineage: Bacteria > Pseudomonadota > Gammaproteobacteria > Burkholderiales > Burkholderiaceae_C > JAMHWF01. The sequence continues at coordinate 152,874 of JASNYH010000004.1, forward strand.
GCGCACGTCATGCCGTCGACGGCGAGGTCGTGCTCGCTCGTCGCGACGTCGTAGCCGGCCTTGCGCACGGCGGCGGCGAGCGCGCCGGCGTCGACGGCGGCGTCGGCCGTCACCGACGCGCGCTCGGTGGCGAGATTGACGCTGGCATCGCGCACGCCGGGCACGGCGGCGAGCGCCTTCTCGACGCGCCGCACGCACGACGCGCACGTCATGCCGCCGACTTGCAGTTGAATGTCCTTGGGATGGGCGGTCAGTGTGGCGGTCGACACGGCGGGGCTTTCGTCGAGGGCTTGCGATGGACGCATCGTCGACCTTCCCATCATGGGAGGGTCAAGTCGACGCCATTGTCAAGCACGCCGCCGACGCGGGCTTTGATCGCGCGCACGCCCGGGGCGCTTGACCTTCCCACGGTGGCAAGGCCTATCGTGGCGGCGTCGTCTGCCCCGAAGGATTCCTCCCCATGCTCACCTACGAAGTCAAGGACATGACCTGCGGCCACTGCGTCAGCACGATCACGAAGGCCGTCAAGGACGCCGACCGCGATGCCCGCCTCACGATCGACCTCGCGCGCCACCGCGTCGAGGTCGAGCCGGGCGAGGCCGACGCCGCCGACATCGAGGCGGCGATCCGCGACGCCGGCTACACGCCGGTGCCGGCCTGAGCGGCAGCGAAGCCCGCCCTTTCGCAACACGCAAACGACGACGGGCCGGCCCCATTCCTCGGGGTCGACCCGTCGCATGCGTCGCGCGCGCCGCGCCGTGCGGCAGAAGGCCTGCGCAGCGTGCGGCGCGTCGGCGTCAGTAGCGACTGCCTTGCTGCGGCGCGCTCTGCATGCGGCCGGTGTCCATGCGGCCAGTGTCCCCGCGGCCCTGGTCGCGCGTCGCCTGGTAGGTCTGCTTCGCCTGATCCTTGCAGGCCTTCTGCGCGTCGCCCTGCTGGTCTTCGCAGCGTTCCTTGGCGACCTCGTACTCGCCTTCGGCCTTGACCTGCGCCGCCTTCGTGCGGTCACGGTCCTTGCCCGAGGCGCGGGCATCGAGCTCGGCCTTGGCCGTCTTCTCCTTGGCCTTGGCTTCGGCCTGGCAGACGTCCTTGGCGTTGCCGCTCATCGAATCGCAGGCCTTCTTGTCGGCCTTGGCCTGCGCCTCGATGCTTTCCTCGGCAGCGTTCTTCTGATCGCGCGACATCGGCGCGCCCTGGGCGAACGCGGTCGAAACGGTCAGCAGGCCGGCCAGCAGCAGGGATGTCTTCAATGTCTTCATGCGTGACTCCTGGGAGTGTTGCGGTACCGGGAGTCTGGCGCTGCGGCCGGCCGCGGCCTATCAGCGCATGGCGCGGCCTCGGGTCAGCGCCTGCCTACGGCCGGGGCCGCCGCCGGCCCGCTCAGCGCGGTGCGCGCGGCAGGCTCGGCGCCACCAGCACCACCGCGAACTGCACCAGATAGGCCGCGAAGGCGGCGGCCCACAGCAGCGCGGCGAGCGCAACGGCCTGCGGCGGCAGGCCCTGGATGCCGGCGGCCAGACGCAGCGCCGCGGCGGCGAACGCGAGCGCGCCGGCGACGCGCATCAGCGGCGGCACGTCGAGTGCGCGCCCGGTGTGGCGCAGCGCCACGCGCGTCATCAGGCTGAGCATCATCAGGCCCAGCGCGCCGACGGTGAAGGCATGCAGCCACGCCGCCGCCGGCAGCGGCGCACCGAGGCCGGCGGCCGCCGCGAGCGCCAGCGCGAGCAGCAGCCACGCGAAGCCGAGGTGCATGCCCAGCAGCAGCGGCTGGTCGGCGACGCGCCAGCCGCGCCAGCGCGCCACGCGCACGCCCTGCGTCGCCACGGCGGCGAGCGCCAGCGCGCCGACGACCGGCGACGGCGCTGCCCGGACATCGGCCACCGCGAGCGCGACGAGCGACGCGAGCGACGCGGCTTCGAGCGGCATCGAGGCGCGCACGGACGTGCCGCGGCCGAGCGCCTGCAGCGCGGTGCCGGTGAAGACGGGCGTCAGCAGGCCGCCCTTGAGCGTGAACAGCACGACCAGCGCCCACACCGCCGCATGCAGCGCGCGCCGCACGCCGGCCGCGTCGCCGGCCTGCACCGCGGCGTGGTAGGCGAAGCCGGCCGCCGCGAGCGCGAGCAGGATCGGCAGCAACAGGCGATAGAGCCGGTTCGGCACGCGCCACAGCGGCGGCGCGATCCAGCCCACGAGCACAGGCCAGAGCAGCAGGTCGGCTGCGGCGACCAGCGGCGCCGGCAGCCACGGCGCGGCCCAGAAGCCCGCACGACCGAGCAGCCAGGTCGCGACGAGCAGCGCCGTCGGCAGCGCGCCGGCCTCGGGCATGCCGGCCCAGCTCGGCAGCGCTGTCAGCAAGGTGCCGACGACGATTGCCGTGGCGAATCCGAACACCATCTCGTGGCCGTGCCACGACACCGGGCCGCCCGAGGCCTGCAGGTCGACGAAGCCGAAGAAGGCGCCGGCGCCGCCGGCCGCCAGCAGCGGCGCATACAGCGCGCCGAGCAGGTAGAACGGGCGGAACGGGCTGGCCAGCAGGGGCGCAGCCGCGAGGCGTTGCAGCCAGCGGGGCAGGTGGGGCACGGCGTCAGTGTGCCGCGTCCGGTCAAATCGCGTGCGCCAGCGGCTGCGTGTCCGCCGCGTCGCCCTCGTAGCGGGCGAGCAGTTCGCGCGCGTGTTCGCGCACCGCCTCGGCGTTGCGCCGCTTGACGCGGCCGTAGCCGCGGATGCGCGCGGGCAGCTCGGCGATCTCGACCGCCGCGTCGAGCCGGCGCGCGTCGAGCGGGCGCAGCAGCCGCTCGACGGTCGCCACGTAGTCGGCGGTGAGCGCGCGCTCCATGCGCCGCTCGGCGCTCCAGCCGAGCGGATCGAACGGCGTGCCGCGCAGCACCTTGCCGAGCGCGAGCAGGCGCAACGCGCGCAGCATCCAGGGCCCGAACTCGCGCTTGCGCAGCGCGGCGCCGGACGCCGACCGCCGCCACGGCAGCACGAGGTGCAGGTGCACGCGCCGCGGCCCGACGAACGCAGCGTCGAGCGCGTCTTCGAAGGCGCGCGTCCCGTACAGGCGCGCCACCTCGTACTCGTCCTTGCAGGCGAACAATCGGTGCGCCTGGCGCGCCACCGCCTGCGCCAGGCGTTCGCTGCCCGGCACCGCCTGCTGCTCGGCGTGGCGCACGCGCTCGACCAGCGCCGCGTAGCGCGAGGCCAGCCGTTCGCCCTGATAGGCGACGAGGTCGGCGCGCCGGCGCGCGATCGCCTCGTCGAGGTCGCGCGACAGGCGGCGCGAGGGCGGCACGGCCTCGGCCTCGGCGGCACGCTGCTCGGCGCGCGCGCGATCGACTGCCGCACTGCGGCCCCAGTCGAAGGCGCGGCGGTTGTCGTCCACCGCCACGCCGTTCAGTTCGAGCGCACGCTGCAGCGCCGGGCGGCCCACCGGCAGCCAGCCGCGCTGCCAGGCGTAGCCGAGCATGAACATGTTGGTCGCGATCGCATCGCCGACAAGGCGCGATGCCAGCCGCGTCGCGTCGAGCTCGTCGGCCGGCCCCATCGCCTCGCGCAGCAGCGCCAGCGTCGCGTCGCGCGGAAAGCCGGTCTCGGGGTGTCGCACCTGCTCGCCGGTGATCGCCGCGGCCGTGTTGATCACGGCCCGCGTGCGGCCGCGGCGCAGCCGCTCGAGCGTCGCCGGCGCGGCCGCCACGAGCAGGTCGCAGCCCAGCAGCAGGTCGGCGTGCACGATGCGCGGCGCCGACAGCGCGCCGGCGTCAGCGGCGATGCGCACGTGCGACAGCACCGCACCGCCTTTCTGCGCCAGGCCGGTCTGGTCGAGCACCGTGACGGCCTTGCCCTCCAGGTGCGCGGCCATGCCGACCAGCGCGCCCAGCGTCACGACGCCGGTGCCGCCGGTGCCCGCGACGAGCAGCGAGTACGGCTCGGCCGCGTTCAATGCCGGCAGCGCGGGCTCGGGCAAGTCCGTCGCATCGAGCGGCACGCCCGCCGCGCGCCGCGGCACCGCGCCCTCGACGCTGACCAGCGCCGGGCATTCGCCTTCGAGGCAGCTCAGGTCGGCGTTGCAGCTGTAGGGATCGATCGCGCGCTTGGTGCCGAACTCGGTCTCGACCGGCACCACGGCGAGGCAGTTCGACTTGACGCTGCAGTCGCCGCAGCCTTCGCACACCGCTTCGTTGATGAACACGTGGCGATGCAGCGCCGGCATCGCACCGCGTCGGCGCCGGCGCCGCGCCTCGGTGGCGCAGGTCTGGTCGTACACCAGCACCGTGGTGCCCGGCACGCTGCGCAACTCGCGCTGCACTTCGTCGAGCCGCTCGCGCGGCAGCACCCGCACGCCCGGCGCGAATGCGGCGTCGCGCGGGTACTTGGCCGGGTCGTCGGCCAGCACCACGATGCGCGCCACGCCCTCTGCCTCGAGCTGGCGCGTGAGCTGCGGCACCGTCAGCGGCCCGTCGACCGGCTGGCCGCCGGTCATCGCGACCGCGTCGTTGTAGAGCAGCTTGTAGGTGATGTTGACGCGCGCCGCCACCGCGGCGCGGATCGCGAGCAGCCCCGAGTGGAAGTAGGTGCCGTCGCCCATGTTGGCGAACACGTGCTGCGTGCCGGCATGCTCGGCCATGCCGATCCAGCCGGCGCCCTCGCCGCCCATGTGGCTGATCGTGAGCGTGCTGCGCTCCATCGCCACCGCCATCAGATGGCAGCCGACGCCGCCGAGCGCGCACGAGCCCTCGGGCACGACGGTCGAGCGGTTGTGCGGGCAGCCCGGGCAGAAATACGGCATGCGCTGCAACGGCGCCAGCCGCGCAATCGCGGGGCCGCCGTCCAGCGCCGCGGCACGCGCACTCCACGGCCCGGCCGGATCGAGCCGAGCCAGCCGCGACGCGAGCGCGCGCGCCACGAGCCCCGGCGTCAGCTCGCCGGTGGGCGGCAGCAGCCACTGGCCGTGCGGCGCCGGCCACTCGCCGACTTCGTCGAACTTGCCGATCACGCGCGGCCGCACGTCGTCGCGCCAGTTGTAGAGCATCTCCTTCAACTGGTATTCGATGATCTGGCGCTTCTCCTCGACGACCAGGATTTCCTCGAGCCCGGACGCGAAGCGCCGCGCGCCGGCGGCCTCGAGCGGCCACGCCATGCCGACCTTGTAGATGCGCAGGCCGAGCGCGCGCGCGGCGGCTTCGTCGATGCCGAGTTCGTGCAGCGCCTGGCGCAGATCGAGCCAGGCCTTGCCGCAGGCCACGACGCCCAGGCGCGCGCGCGGGCTGTCCCACACCAGCCGGTCGAGGCCGTTGGCGCGCACATAGGCCGCGGCGGCGTAGATCTTGTAGGCCTGCATGCGCAGTTCCTGCGCCGACTGCGGGTCGGGCCAGCGGATGTGCACGCCGTCGGGCGGCAGCGCGAAGTCGTCGGGCAGGCGCACCTGCACGCGCGCGGCGTCGACCTCGACGGTGGCCGAGCTCTCGACGACGTCGGCGCTGAGCTTGAGCGCGACCCAGCAGCCGGCGTAGCGCGACATCGCCCAGCCGTGCAGGCCGAAGTCGAGGATGTCCTGCACGCCGGCCGGCGCGAGCACGGGGATCGCGCAGGCCGAGAAGATGTGTTCGCTCTGGTGCGCCACCGCCGACGAGCGCGCCGCGTGGTCGTCGGCCGCCACCACGAGCACGCCGCCGTGCGCGCTCGTGCCGGCGTAGTTGGCGTGGCGGAACACGTCGCCGCTGCGGTCGGCGCCGGGGCCCTTGCCGTACCACATCGAGAAGATGCCGTCGCGCTTCGCGCCCGGCAGCAGGTGCAGCTGCTGCGTGCCCCACACGGCGGTGGCCGCCAGGTCCTCGTTGACGCCGGGGCGGAAGCGCACGTCGTGCGCAGCGAGGTGGCGCTCGGCGTCGTGCAGCGCGTTGTCGAGCCCGCCGATCGGCGAGCCGCGGTAGCCCGACACGAAGCCCGCCGTGTTCAGCCCGGCCGCGCGGTCGCGTTCGTGCTGCAGCATCGGCAGCCGCACCAGCGCTTGCACGCCGGTGACGAAGATGCGGCCGCGCTCGAGACGGTACTTGTCGTCGAGCGCGGCTTCGGCCAGCGACGTGGTCATCGTGCCCCCTTCAGGCGCTGCTCGCCTCCAGGCTCATCCCGTGGCTCCGAAATCGGGCTGGCGCCGCTCGACGAAGGCGCCGATGCCCTCGCGCGCCGCCGCTGTGCAGGCCGACGCGCCGAACGCGCGGTAGCCGACCTCGAGCGCCTGCGACAGCGTCGGCGCGGCCGCCGCGTCGCGCACCGCGTCGGCGATCAGGCCGATCATCGAAGCGCTGAGCACCTGGCCCGCGGCCGAGCGCGCGCTGCCGGCGTCCAGCGGCGGCAGGCCGGCGAGCGCCGCATCGGGGATCGGCCGTACGCGGCCGGCGAGCGCATGCACGCGCGCCACGGCCTGTTCGACGAGCGACGCGAAGTCGTCGGCCAGTGCATCGACGATGCCCAGCTCGCGCGCGCGCTCGGCGCCGAGCCGTTCGGCGCGCGCGAGCATGCCGTGGAACACCGTGGCCGCGGCGGGCCAGCGGCGGTACGGCACGACCATCGCGCCGAGGCCGGGCAGGATGCCCAGCGTGATCTCGGGCAGCTGCATCGACGCGCCGCGCTGCGCCACCAGGCCGTGGCAGCGCATCGCGAGCTCGAAGCCGCCGCCGAGCGTCAGGCCGTTGAGCGCCGCGATCACCGGCTTCGTCATGCGGTCGAGGTGCACCAGCAGCCGCGCGCAGTCGCGCGCGTACTGCGCCGCCGCGTCGGCGTCGCCCAGCATCGACGGAAAGCGGCCGATGTCGCCGCCGGCGCAGAACGCCTTGGTGCCGTAGCCCGTGATCACGTAGCCGGCGACTGCAGGGTCGTTCTCGTGGCGGCGGATCACGGCGAGGATCTCGTCCGTCATCTCGTCGTGCAGCGCATTCAGCGCCTCGGGGCGCCGCAGCGTGATCAGCTTGACGTCGCCGATGTCGTCGACGAGCACGTGGCGCGCCGGCGGCTGGTAGTCGGCGAGTGCGCGTCGCGGCAGCGGCATGCCGCGGCGCTCGGCGGCGAAGCGCTGCAGCAGACGCGCCGCCTCGTCGTCGCCGAGGCGGCGCATCAGTTCGAGCGGCCCGGCCTTGAAGCCGAGCGCGACGCGGCAGCCGAGGTCGAGGTCTGCCGCGTCGCCGATGCCGCGGTCGAGGATGTCGACCGTCTGCGACATCAGCACGCCGAGCAGGCGGTCGCGGATGCGCTCGCGCCGCTCGGGCGAGACGGTCACCGGCCGGTTCGGCGACCCCGTGACCCAGCGCTCGACGGACGCGAAGATCGGCGCCGGCCGGTAGTGCTCGCCCTCCTCTTCGGCCTGCAGCGTGTTGGTCTCGATGATGATCGGGTTGCCGTGCGCCAGGTTGAGCACGAAGAACGGACCAGCGTGCACGAACTCGCCGGCCACGGCGTCGATCTCGGCGGCGTTCGCGTCGTCCAGCAGCAGCGCCGCCTCGTTGCACCAGTTGTCGAACACGCGGTCGAGCATGAAGCACGGCGCGTCGGTCGTCACCAGCGGCAGCTTGCCGGTGGCGCAGAAGAGCTGGCGCAGCCAGTCGATCAGCGCGGGGTCGGCGCGCGGCCAGTCGATCACTTCGACGGCCGGATTGCGCCACGCCGGCGCGAAGAAGTGCGTCACCGTCGCGCGCCCGGGGCGCCGCAGTTCGGCGAAGATGCGCGCCGCCGGCAGCGAGCTGGTGTTCGACGTGATGACGGCGTCGTCGCCGACGCGCGCTTCGACGTCGGCGAAGATGCGGCGCTTGAGCGCGAGGTCTTCGGTGGCGGCCTCGATGACCCAGTCGCAGCCGGCGAGCGCGTCGTAGTCGGTGCTGCCGGCCAGGCCTTCGAGCAGCTGCGCCGCCGCCGGCGCGGCCATCTTGCCGCGTGCGACGGCCTTGTCGGCGTAGTCGCGCAGCCGCGCGAGCGCGGCGTCGATCGCCGACTGGCGGATGTCCAGCAGCGTGACTTCGAGTCCCGGCAGCGCGCCGAGCAGGTAGTAGGCGATGTCGGGGCCGATCGAACCGGCGCCGATCACGGCGACGTGGCGCGGCATCGGTCGGTCGGCGGTGCGCAACAGCGGATTGGCATAACGGTGCGGGGTCACGGGAGGCTCCAGCGGGTTCATGAAGTGGCGCGCGGCTGCGCGTCGAGGCGGCGCAGTGCGCTCTTGTCGATCTTGTTGGCCAGCGTCTTGGGCAGGGCGTCGGTGAGCCGCATGCGCGCCGGCACCTTGTAGCGCGCGAGCTGGCCGCGGCACAGCGCGAGCAGGTCGTCGGCATTGCAGCGCGCACCGGCGCGCAGCACGACGTGCGCGACCAGCACCTCGCCGCGATAGTCGTCGGGCACGCCGACCACCGCGGCATCGGCGACGTCGGGGTGGCCGAACAGCACTTCCTCGACCTCGCGCGGATAGACGTTGTATCCGCCGACGATCACCATGTCCTTCTTGCGATCGCGGATGTAGAGGTAGCCGTCGGCGTCGAGCTCGCCGATGTCGCCGGTGTAGAGCCAGCCGTCGCGCAGCGCCTGCGCCGTTTCGTCGGGGCGGTTGCGGTAGCCGCGCATCAGCTGCGGGCCGCGCGCACGGATCTCGCCGCGCGCGCCGGCGGGCAGCACGTCGCGGCCGGTCTCGACGTCGACGATCTCGATCTCGGTCAGCGGCGCGGCCACGCCCACCGAACCGGCCTTGACGCGCCCGCCCTTCGGATTGAACGCCAGCACCGGGCCGGCCTCGGTGAGGCCGTAGCCCTCGTAGACCGGCGCGCCGACCGCATCGCGCCAGCGTTCGAGCGTTGCGGCAGCCAGCGCCGACGCGCCCGAATAGCAGGTGTGCACGCTGCTCCAGTCGGTGCTTTCGAACGCCGGATGCGACATCAGGCCGACGAACACCGTCGGGCTGCCCGGGAACACGCCGATGCGCTCGCGTTCGACGACGGCGAGCACGGCGTCGGGCTGGTAGCGCGGCAGGACCACGAGCGTGCCGGCGCAGTAGGCGGCGAGGAACAGGCCCATCGCCATGCCGTAGGCGTGCGACAGCGGCATCATGCAGACGATGCGGTCGCCGCGCCGGCCGGGCAGCAGCGCCTCGCGCTGCGACACGTTGATCGCGATCGCGCGGTGCGTCAGATCGACGCCCTTGGCGCGCCCCGTCGTGCCGCCGGTGTATTGCAGCAGCGCGAGCGCGGCGCCGGCGGGCGCCTCGGGCAGCACGACCGAGCCAGGGGCCCGGTCGTCGAGCCGGCGCGTGCGCTCGCCGACCACGACGACGTGCTCGATGCCGGCCTGCCGCGCCAGCGCCGCCGCCATCGCGGCGGCAGCCTCGTCGACCACCAGCACGACCGGCGCCGCATCGGTGAGGATGGGGCCCAGCTCGTGCTCGGTGTAGAGCGGATTCAACGGCACGTGCTGCGCGCCGGCGGCGAGCGCCGCGAAGGCGACGACGCAGGCCTCGATTGAGTTGCCGAGCAGCGTGGCGACGCGCGATCCGCGCGCGCCCAGCGCCTCGAGTTCACGCGCGAAGTCGGCCACGCAGGCGAGATAGCTCGCATAGTCGAGGCGGCGCTCGCCATCCACCAGCGCCTCGCCGGTCGGCGCTTCCGCGGCCGCCGCGGCGAGCATCCCGACGACACTGTCGTGCACGCGCACGGTATCGGGCAGCGGTCGACTGGTCATGACAGCCCCTCGTTCGACGGGTACGTCGAACGGCCTTGCAGGCCGCGCCGGTCCTTGCGGCCCGGCTCTTCGCCAGGCGAAGACAGTCCACCGGACTGTCCTCGTCCGGGCTCAGCCCCCGGGGGGATCGCGGGCCGGCTTGGGGCGGCCCGGCGCTCGGCCCGCGGCGCGCGGGTTGACACAGAGTCCCTCATGCGCCGGCCAACCCGAGGTAGGACTCGATGACGCGCGGGTTGCCCGCCAGCTCCGACGCGCGGCCCGACAGCGAGAACTCGCCGGTCTCGAGCACGTAGCCCTCGTCGGCGATCTGCAGCGCGGCGCGCGCGTTCTGCTCCACCAGCAGGATCGAAACGCCGCTGTCGCGCAGCTCGGCGACGATGCGCAGGATGTCGCGCACGATGCGCGGCGCGAGGCCGAGGCTCGGCTCGTCGAGCAGCAGCAGCGCGGGCTTGGCCATCAGCGCGCGCCCGAGCGCGAGCATCTGGCGCTCGCCGCCCGACAGCGTGGCTGCGTACTGCGTGCGGCGCTCCTGCAGGCGCGGGAAACGCGCGTACACGTCGGCCAGGTCGCGGTCGGCGCCGCGTTCGCCGCGTCGCACGCGCTGGAACGCGCCGAGTCGCAGGTTGTCCTCGACCGACAGTTCGCCGAACAGCTCGCGCCGCTCGGGCACCAGGCACAAGCCCGCGGCGACGCGCGCATCGACCGGCCAGTCGGCGACGTCGTCGCCGCGGTAGCGCACGCTGCCGCGGCACGGCAGCAGGCCCATCACGGCGCCGAGCAGCGTCGTCTTGCCGGCGCCGTTCGGGCCGATCACGGTCACGATCGTGCCCCGCTCGACGCGCAGGCTCACGCCGTGCACCGCCTCGACCTTGCCGTAGCCGACACGCAGCTCGCGCAACTCCAGCAGCGGTGTCATGACAGGGGGATGCGGGCCGGCTTGGGGCGGCCCGGCGCTCGGCCCGCCAAGCTCACTGCTCATTCCACGCCCCCCAGGTAGGCCTCGATCACCGCCGGATGGCTGCGGATCTCGTGCGGCAGCCCTTGCGCCAGCTTCTGGCCGAAGTCCATCACGACGAGCCGGTCCACCAGCCCCATCACGAACTCCATGTCGTGCTCGACGAGCAGGATGCTCACGCCCTCGGCGCGCAGGCGCCGCAGCAGTTCGGCGAGCACGCGCTTCTCGCCGTGGCGCAGGCCGGCGGCCGGCTCGTCGAGCAGCAGCAGCAGCGGGTCGGCGGCGAGCGCACGCGCGATCTCGACGAGGCGCTGGCGGCCCAGCGGCAGGCTGCCGGCGGGGTCGTGCAGATGTTCGGCGAGGCCGACGCGCTGGATCTGCCGCACCGCTTCGGCGAGCAGCCCGCGCTCCTCGGCGCGGTCGCTGCGCAGCATCGCCGCCAGCGTGCCCTTGCTGCCGCGCAGGTGCGCGCCGAGCGCCACGTTGTCGAGCACCGACATGCGCGACACCAGGTGCACGTGCTGGAAGGTGCGCCCGAGCCCGCGGCGCGCGATCTCGCGCGCCGGCAGGCGGTCGATGCGCTCGCCGCGCAGGTGCACGCTGCCGCCGTCGGCGGCGATGGCGCCGCTGATCAGGTTGAACATCGTGCTCTTGCCGGCGCCGTTGGGGCCGATCAGGCCGAGGATCTCGCCGCCGGCGAGCGTGAACGACACGCCGTCGACGGCGACGAGGCCGCCGAAGCGCTTGCCGATGCCGGCCACCTCGAGCAGCGGCGCGCCCGGCGCCGGCCGCTCGCGCCGCGGCAGTGCGGGTGCGTCGGCCGGCCGCGCGCGCGGCACGCGCGGCAGGCGCCGTGCGAGCGCCGGCGTCAGCCCCTCGCGCGTGCGCTGCAGCAGCACGATCATCAGCGCGCCGAAGACGATGGCCTCGAAGTTGCCGGTGTGCTGCAGCAGCGCCGGCAGCGCGTCCTTCAGCCACTCCTTGAGCAGCGTCATGATCGACGCGCCGACCAGCGCACCCCACACATGGCTGGCGCCGCCGATCACGGCCATGAACAGGTAGTCGATGCCGGCGTTGACGCCGAACGCATGCGGGCTGACGAAGCGCAGGAAGTGCGCGTGCAGCCAGCCCGCAAGCCCGGCGAGCAGCGCCGCATAGACGAAGACGACGAGGCGCAGCGCCGACGTGTCGACACCGCAGCTCTCGGCCATCGCGCCGCGAAAGCGCAGTGCGCGGATCGCGCGCCCGCTGCGCGAGTCGAGCAGGTTGTGTGCCGCCACGAGCGAGGCCACGACCACGACCCAGATCAGGTAGTACGACTTGCGGTTGCTGTCGAAGACCCACGCCCCCAGCGCGACCGGCGGCACGTTGTCGATGCCGCTGTACTGGCCGAGTGCCGGCAGGTTGCCGAACAGGTAGTAGATCGCGATGCCCCAGGCGATCGTCGCGATCGACAGGTAGTGGCCCGACAGCCTGAGCGTCACCGCGCCGAGCAGCAGCGCCGTGGCGGCGGTGAGCGCGAGGCTGGCGGCGAGCCCCGCCCACGGCGACGCGCCGAGCAGCGTGGTGAGTCCGGCCGTCGCATAGGCGGCCACGCCGACGAAGGCCTGTTGCCCGAACGACACGATGCCGGCCACGCCCGTCATCACGACGAGGCCGAGCGCAACCAGCGTCGCCAGGCCGATGTAGTTGAGCAGCGTGACGTAGAACTCGGGCAGCGGCAGCGGTGCCAGCGCGATCGCGACGCCGAAGGCGGCGAGCGCCAGCACACGGACGTTGGGCTTCATCGGCCGACGCGAGGCGATGCCGCCGGCGGCGACGCCGGCACCCGGGTGGCGCTCATTCATCCTCGTCCTCGTGCGCCGGATGGCGCGAGGTCAGCGAGCGCCACAGCAGCACCGGAATGATCACAGTGAAGACGATCGTCTCCTTGTACGCGCTGGCCCAGAACGACGAGAACGATTCGAGCAGCCCGACGCCGAGCGCGCCCACCGCGGCCAGCGGATAGCTGCCCATGCCGCCGAGAATCGCGCCGACGAAGCCCTTGAGCCCGATCATCAGCCCGGTGTCGTAGTAGATCGTCGCGATCGGCGAGATCAGGATGCCCGACAGCGTGCCGATCGCCGCCGCGAGCAGGAACGCCAGCCGCCCGGAGAACTCGCTCGGCACGCCGACCAGCAGCGCACCGATGCGGTTGATCGCCGTGGCGCGCAGCGCCTTGCCGCGCAGCGTGTGCTCGAAGAACAGCCACAGCGCGACCATGCAGGCCACGCTGGCGCCGACCACCCACAGGCTCTGCGCGCCGATGCGCATCACGCCGAGTTGCAGGTGCGCGTCGGCGATCGGATTCGTGCGCAGGCCCTCGCTGCCGAACAGCACCAGGCCGAGGCCGGTGAGCGCGTAGTGCGCGGCCATCGACACGATGAACAGCACCAGCACCGAGGCGTGGGCGAGCGGCCGGTAGGCGATGCGGTAGAGCAGCGGGCCGAGCGGCACGACGAGCGCGAACACGAGCGCGATCTGCAGCCACGGCGCGAGCTGGCGCGGCGCGGCCCAGGCCGTGAAGGCGGCCAGGGCCGCCGGCGCGGCGAAGTAGATGGCGGCGATGCGCCACAGCTCGCGCGGGCGCCGCCGGCGCAGCGCCGCCGCGGCGTCGAGCACGCCGGCGAACGCGGCGGCACCGAGCAGCAGCCATACCGTGCCCGGAACCTGACCCGCCTGCAGCAGGCCGAGAGACAGCCCGGCGTAGGCCAGGAAGTCGCCCTGCGGCACGAAGATGATGCGCGTGACCGCGAACACCAGCAGCAGCGCCAGGGCCAGCAGCGCGTAGATCGCGCCCGTGGTGATGCCGTCCTGGACCAGCCAGGCAGCGATGTCGCCGTTCATCGCGAGTGCCCCGCGCCGCTGCCTCTGCCGCCCTACTTCATCAGCCTCCACTCGCCGTTGACGACCTGCACCAGCACGCGCGCACGCTCGTCGAGGCCGTTGTGGTTGGCGGCGCTCATGTTGTAGACGCCGTGCGTGCCGACCACGTTCTTGGCGCCTTCGAGCGCTTCGCGCAGCGCCTCGCGGAACTCGGGCGTGCCGGGCTTGGCCTTCTTGCGCGCGGCGGCGGCGGCCGCGTCGAGCAGCGCCACGCCGTCCCAGCTGTAGCCGGCGAACGCGTTGCGGCTGCCCGGCCCGAACATCGCCTCGTAGCGCTTGACGAAGTCGAGCGACACCGCCTTGGTCGGGAACCCGGCCGGCAGCTCCTCGGCGACGATCAGTGCGCCGGTGGGCGCGATGGCCCCCTCGACGCCCTTCTTGCCGGTCTGGATGAAGGGCAGGTTGACGGTGCCGTGGTTGTGATAGATGGGGCCCTTGAAGCTGCGCTCGGCCAGCGCGACGTGCGGCGTCGCCGCGGGCGAGCCCGAGCCGCCGACGACCACGGCGTCGGGCGCCGCCGCCATGATCTTGAGCACCTGGCCGGCGACGCTGGTGTCGGCGCGGCCGAAGCGCTCGTTGGTCACGACCTTGTAGCCGTTGTTCGCCGCCAACCCGGTGACGGCGCCGTAGACGAGGTCGCCCCAGGTGTCGGAGTAGCCGATGAAGCCCACCGTCTTGATGCCCTTGCCCTTCATGTGCTCGGCCACCGCGCTCATCATCAGCTCGGTCGGCTGCGGTACGACGAAGGTCCAGTGCTGGCGGTCGGCGGCCAGCGGCGGCAGCGGCGTCAGCGACACCAGCGCGGTCTTGGCCTCGGCGGCGACCGCGGCCATCGCCACGGTCGAGGGCACGCCGTTGGAGCCCATCATCGCGTCGACCTTGTCCTCGGCGACGAACTTGCGCGCGTTCTTCGCGGCGTTGTCGGGCTTGGACTCGTCGTCGAGGATGATGTAGCGCACCGGCTCGCCGCCCAGCGTCTTGGGCACGAGCTGGAACGCGTTCTTGTAGGGTATGCCGAGCGACGAGCCCGGCCCGGTGGTGCCGAGCGACACGCCGATCGTGATCTCGGCATGGGCCGCGGCGGCGGCGAATGCGCCTGCGAGCAGGACTGCGGCTACACGTGCTGTCTTCATCGATGTCTCCTCGTTTTCTCGGTGGGACTTGGCGGCTTCACGCCACCACACCGGCGCCGTACAGCGCGCGGATCTCTTCGGCGGCGAGGCCGGCCTCGGCCAGCACGCGCTGCGTGTGTTCGCCGTACTTCGGCGCGAATGCGAGCTCGCCGCCGGCGTCGGGCCGGTCGACGGCCATCGGCTGCATGCGCACGGCGCGGCCGTCCGGCCGCACGGTGCGCGTGAGCTTGTCGCGCAACTGCGGCAGCTCGCGCACCTGGTGCAGGTCGTTGATGCGCGTCGCGGGGATCACGGCCGCGCGCAGGTCGGCGAGGATCTCGTCGGCGCCGTGCCGGGAGGTCACCGCGCCGATGTCGCGATGGATCGCGTCGCGCTCGGCGTGCCGGCCCTCGTTGGTGGCGCGCACCTCGTTGGCGATGCACGCGAACTTGGGGATGGCGGTGAGGCGCCGCCACTGCACGTCGCTGCCGATCGCGAGGAAGACGTAGCCGTCGTTCGTCGGGTAGACGTTGGTCGGGATGAACTTGCGGTGCTCGTTGCCGGCGCGCGTGATCTCCGACGGCTGGCAGTCGAAGTCGAGCAGCGGCAGCACCGTGATGAGCCACGACGCCGCGGCCTGCAGCATCGAGACGTGGATCTCGGCGCCCTGCCCGCTCTCGGCGCGCTCGAGCAGCGCCAGCATCACGTTGGCGTAGAGCTCGTCGCCGGCCTTCAGGTCGATCACCGGGATGCCGGTCAGCATCGGCGGGCCGTCGCGCTCGCCGGTCACTTCCATGTAGCCGGCCATCGCCTGCAGCACCGGGTCGTAGCCCGGCGCCTCGGGCCAGGCCGGCCCCTGCGCCGAGATGCCGGCCCAGATCAGGCCCGGATGCGCGGCGCGCAGCGTGGCGGGGTCGATGCCGAGCGACGCATAGCGCGACGGCACGGTGTTGCAGCAGAACACGTCGATGCCCAGCTCGCCGATCAGGCGCTGCAGCAGCGCGCGGCCGCGCACGTCCTTCAGGTTCAACGCGATCGCCTGCTTGCCGACGTTGGGCGCCACGAAGTAGCTGCGCCGGTCGTCGTCGGCCACGCGCCCGCCGATGTAGCGGTTGGGGTCGCCGGGCAGGCCCTCGCCGCCCACCGCCTCGATGCGGATGACGCGCCAGCCGAGCTGCGCGAAGCGCAGCGTCGCATAGGGCAGCGACAGCGCCTGCTCCATCGACAGCACGGTTCGCGATTTCATGACTGCGCCTCGGCCCGATACCTGCGCGTCGACGCCGCGCCCGTCATGACGGCACCCGCGGCGTCGGCCGCGGCGCCGGCAGCGCGTCGTGCAGCGCGCGGTAGACGCGCTCGGGCGTGAACGGCAGCCCCGTGATGCGCTTGCCGGTGGCGTTGTGGATGGCGTTGGCGGTGGCGGCGGCGATGCAGATCGCCGGCGCCTCGCCGACGCCCTTGGCGCCCTGCGGCCCCTCGCCGTCCATCGACTCGATGAAGCTGATGTCCATGCCCGGAATCTCGGGCGCCGTGACCAGCTTGTAGTCGCGGAAGTTGGGGTTGCGGATGCGCCCGCCCTCGACGACGAGGTTCTCGGTCAGCGCGTAGCCCTGGCCCATCACGATGCCGCCTTCGATCTGGCCCTCGATGCCGAGGCGGTTGAGCACGCGGCCGACGTCGTGCGCCGCGGTGACGTTGAGCATGCGCACGATGCCCGTGTCGGTGTCGACCTCGATCTCGACGACCTGCGCGGCCCAGGCGTAGGCGGCCGACACGTCGCCCTTGTAGCCCTTGTCCTGGTGCACGCTCGGCGGCTCGTAGTAGTAGCTCGTCACCACCAGTTCGGCGCGCTCGTTGAAGTGCAGCCCGCGCAGGAAGCGCGCCAGGTCGACGAGCGCTTCGCCGTTGGCGGCGCGCACGATGCGCCCGCCGCGCAGAGCCAGCGTCTCGGCCGGGCAATCGTAGGCCGCTGCCGCCGCCGCGAGGATCTTGGCACCGGCCTTGCGCGCCGCGCCGATCGCCGAGTTGCCGGCGATGAAGGTGGTACGGCTGGCGTGCACGCCGACGTCCCACGGCGTGATGTCGGTGTCGTTGTTGACGACCGAGACGGCGCTGATCGGCAGGCCCAGCTCTTCGCACACCAGTTGCGCGAGCACGGTCTCCGAGCCCTGGCCGATCTCGGAGGCGCCGGTGATCAGCGTGACGTGACCGAAGTCGTCGAGCTTGAGGATGGTGCCGCAGCCGTCGGACGGATAGATCTTGGCGCCGCCGCCGACGTGCAGCATCGCGGCGATGCCGATGCCGCGCTTGATCGGGCCGGGCCGGTCGCGCTCGGCCGCGTACTGTGCGTGCTTGCGCACGAAGTCGCTGCGCTCGGCCGCCGTGCGCAGGCAGTCGGCGAAGCCGCAGCTGCGAAACACCATGCCCTGCCCCGTCACCTCGCCGGCCTGCTGCGCGTTGAGCAGGCGGAACTGCAGCGCGCCCATGCCGACGGCCTCGGCCATGCGGTCCATGTGCGCCTCGACGGCGAATGTGGCCTGCAGATTGCCGTAGCCGCGGAACGAGCCCGCGTACGGGTTGTTCGTGTACACCGCCACCGTGTGGTAGTCGCAGTGCGGCACGCGGTACAGCGACGAGAAGGTCTGCATCATCACGAACGGCGTCGTCGCACCCCACGAGGTGTAGGCGCCGTTGTCGTGCAGCGTGTGCACCGACCGGAAGGTCAGCGTGCCGTCGCGCTTGCAGCCCGAGCGCAGCGTGAGGCGCACCGGCTGGCGCGTCGGCGAAGCGAGGAACTCCTCCTCGCGGCTGAACATCAGCCGCACCGGCCGCCCGGTGATGCGCGCGAGCTGCACGCAGATCACCTCGAACGGATAGATGTCGAGCTTGGAGCCGAAGCCGCCGCCGATCGGCGGCTGCACGATGCGGATGCGCCCCGGGTCCATGCCCAGCACCTCGGCGAACTCGCGCTTGTGCAGGAACGGCACCTGCGTGTTCGAGTACAGCACCAGGCTGCCCCGGGCGTCGAACTCGGCGATCACGCCCGAGACGCCCATGCAGCAGTGCGTCACGTAGTGCAGCTCGAAAGTGTCCTCGACGACGACGTCGGATTCGGCCTCGCCCTGCACCACGTCGCCGTGGCTGTAGTCGAAGCGCATCGCGATGTTGTCGGCGCGGCCGGCGAGCGCGACCGGCGCACCGGCGGCGGAGCCCGCGATCGGCGGATGGATCAGCGGCGCGCCGGCGGCCAGGGCGGCCTCGGCATCGGCGACCACCGGCAGGTCTTCGTACTCCACTTCGATCAGCCGCAGTGCGGCCTGCGCCACCGCCTCGCTGTCGGCGGCCACCGCGGCGATCTCGTCGCGCAGGCTGCGCACGCGGTCGCCTTTCAACGGCAGGTGGTCCTTGGCCACGCCGATCGGCCGCTGGTTCGGCAGGTCGGCAGCGGTGATCACGGCGTGCACGCCGGGCAGCGCGCGCGCCGCGGCGGTGTCGATGCGCACGATGCGCGCATGCACGCGCGCCGAACGCAGGATCGCCGCATGCAGCTGGCCCGGCAGCTGCATGTCGTGGATGTAGCGCGTCTTGCCGCCGGCCTTCTCGGGCGCGTCGAGCTTGGTGATGCGCTGCCCGATCAGGCTGGCGCCGGCCGCGGGCCGCGTCGTCGTCGTCGCTTCGTTCATCGCGTTTCTCCCACCGCGACGATCGCGTCCACGATCTTGCGGTAGCCGGTGCAGCGGCACAGGTTGCCCTCGATGGCGCGCTGCGCCGCCGCCGCGTCGGGGTGCGGCGTCGTCGCCAGCAGGTGCGCGGCCTGCACCATCATGCCGGGCGTGCAGAAGCCGCACTGCACCGCGCCGTGTTCGACGAAGGCCTGCGCCAGCGCCTGTGCCCGCGCGTCGGCCGCCAGGCCCTCGACCGTCGTGATGTCGCGGCCGTCGCAGTCGATCGCGAACAGCAGGCAGGCGTTGACGGGCTTGCCGTCGACGCTGATCGTGCAGGCGCCGCATTCACCTTCGCCGCAGCCGTACTTGGTGCCGGTCAGGCCGATCACGTCGCGCAGCATCTGCAGCGCGCTCATCTCGAGGCCGACGGCGGCGCGCCGCTGCACGCCATTCAGCGTGAAGCTGATCTCATTGGTGGGCGACATCGTCCAGCACCCTTCGTGTCATGTTGAGAACCAGTTGCTTGCGATACCAGGCGCTGGCGCGCACGTCGTCGATCGGCTTCGCCTCGTCGGCCGCGCACGCCGCGGCCTGGGCCGCCAGCGCGGCGTCGAGCCGCTTGCCTTCGAGCAGCGCCTCGGTGCGGCGTGCGCGCAGCGGCGTCGGCGCCACCGCGCCGAGCGCCAGCCGCACGTCGTGCAGCCTGCCGCCCGCGTCGACGCCGGCAGCGAACGCGATCGCGATGGTCGAGATGTCGAGCGCCGGCCGCGTGCCGGCCTTGTAGAAGCGCGCGCGTCTTGCGCCCGGCGGCAGGCCGATGTGCACCGCGGTGAGCAGCTCGTGCGCGCCGCGCTGCGTGCGGCCGGGGCCGGCGAAGAATCCGTCGAGCGGCAGGCGGCGCGTCGCCACGCCGCCCGCGGGCGCGAGCGACGCGAGCTCGACTTCGGCGTCGAGCGCGAGCAGCGGCGGCAGCATGTCGCCGGCGGGCGAGGCGTTGCAGATGTTGCCGCCCAGCGTCGCGGCGTTGCGGATCTGGTCGCTCGCGAAATGATCGGCGGCTTCGGCGAGCAGCGGCGCATGCTCGCGCACCAGTGGATGCGCAAGCAGCGTGGCGATCGTCGTCAGCGCGCCGATGCGCAGCGCATCGCCCTCGACGGCGACGCCGTCGAGACCCGGGATGCGGCGGATGTTGAGCAGCGTGTGCGACGACGGCACGCGCCCGGCGTGCAGCTGCGGCATCAGGTCGGTGCCGCCGGCGAGCACGGTCGTCGCGCCGCCTTCGGTACGCTGCGCCAGCGCGGCCAGCGCCTGCTCGAGCCGCGTGGGCGCCAGATAGCGCTGAAAACTCTCGGGGACTGCGCTCACGAAACCGCCTCCTCTTGTCGATGATCGAAACGGATCGGCTCGACGTAGCGGCCGAACACGCCGACCATGCGCTGCGTGATCTCGCCGACGCTGGCATAAGCCTTGACGGCCTCGACGATCGCCGGCATCAGGTTGGCGCCCGCGCGCGCGTCGGCCTCGACGCGGTCGAGCGCGCGCGCCACGGCAGCGGCATCGCGATCGGCGCGCACGCGCTGCAGCGCCGCGACCTGGGCACGCGCATCGTCGGCGCGGTACGGGTGCATCTCGACAGCGTGCTTCTCCTCGCTCTCGCTGCGGTAGCGGTTGACGCCGATCTTCGGGAACGCGCCCGACTCGATGGCGCGCTGCATGCGATAGGCCTGCGCCGACACGCGCGACTGGATCGTGCCGTCGGCCACCAGCTTGACGATGCCGCCGGCCGCGTCGGTCTCGGCGATGATGCGTTCCATCTCGCTGCGCATCTGGTTGGTCAGCGTCTCGACGTAGTACGAGCCGCCGAGCGGATCGACCGTCTCGGCCAGGCCCATCTCCTCGATCAGCATCTGCATCGTGCGCAGCGACAGCCGCTGCGCATATTCGCTCGGGATCGTGTAGGCCTCGTCGTAGCAGCACAGCGCCATCGTCTGCGCGCCCGACAGCCCGGCGATCAGCGCGTAGTAGGCGCCGCGCACGATGTTGTTCTCGGGCTGCTCGAGCGTCAGCCCGCCGCCGCCGCCGCCGGCGATCATGCGCATCCACATCGAGCCGGGCTCCCTGGCGCCGTACTCCTCTTTCATGATCTTCGCCCACAGGCCGCGGCCGGCGCGGAACTTGGCGATCTGTTCGAACAGGTTGCCGAAGATGTTGAAGTTGTACGACAGGCGCCCGGCGAACTCGTCGACGGCGACGCCGCGCTTGATCACTTCGTCGGCGTAGGCGCGCGCGATGCAGAAGCCCCAGGCGATCTCCTGCACCGGCGTGGCGCCAGACTCGCGGATGTGGTAGCCGCACACCGACACCGGGCTGTACTTGGGCGCATGCTCGGCGCAGTACTCGATGGTGTCGCCGACGAGCCGGATCGACGGTCCGACCGGGTAGACCCAGGTGCCGCGGCCGATGAACTCCTTGAGGATGTCGTTCTGCGCCGTGCCGCGCAGGCGCTTGACGTCGAAGCCGCGCTTCTCGGCCATCGCCAGGTACATGGCGATCAGGATCGCCGCCGAGCCGTTGATCGTCAGCGAGACGGTGATCTTGTCGAGGTCGACGCCGTCGAAGGCGATCTCGAAGTCGCGCAGCGTGTCGACCGCCATGCCGACGCGCCCGATCTCGCCCTCGGCCTGCGCGTCGTCGGAGTCGAGGCCGCACTGCGTCGGCAGGTCGAACGCGACGTTCAGTCCCGTCTGGCCGTTGTCGATCAGGAACTTGAAGCGCCGGTTGGTGTCGGCGGCGTTGCCGAACCCCGTGTACTGGCGCATCGTGAACGGCTGCTTGCGGTACATCAGCGGATGGATGCCGCGCGTGAAGGGGTAGGCGCCGGGCTCGCCGAGCATCTCGAGGCCGCCGCTCGCCGCCACGTCGGCGGCCGTGTAGAGCGGCTGGATCTCGATGCCCGATTCGTTGCGCACGGGTCGCACCAGCGGTGAAGGGTTGTCTCTCTTCATGGTGTGTTCGCCCTGATGAAGTCGCAGATCGCGTCGAGCCGCGAGCCGGTCTGGAACACGCCGGCGAAGCCGAGCTCGCGCAGCGCGTCGTGGTCCTGCGCCGGCAGGTTGCCGCCGATGATCCACAGGCGGTCGCCGAGGCCGGCCTGCTCGAGCATCGGCTTGAGCCGGGTGCAGAACGGCAGGTGCGAGCCCGCCATGCTCGACAGCGCGATCACGTCGGCGTCGTGGCGTAGCGCGGCGTCGCCCACCTGCTGCGGCGACTGGCGAAGCCCGGTGTAGTGCACGTCGAAGCCGGCGTCGAGCATCGCGCGCACCACCACCTTGGCCCCCTGGTCGTGGCCGTCGAGGCCCGGCTTGGCGAGCACGACCTTGATCTTTCGTTCGGAGTTCATGCGCAGACGTCCTTGGCGATGATCAGCTTGAGAATCTCGCTCGTGCCGCCGCCGATCAGCGTGAAGCGCACGTCGCGCAGGTAGCGCTGCACCGGGTACTCCATCGCGTAGCCGTAGCTGGCCAGCACGCGTGCGGCCTGGTCGCAGATGCGCGCCGCGGCCTCGGTGGCGTTGAGCTTGGCCATCGCCGCCGCCGTGTGATGCGGCAGGCCGGCGCCGTGCAGCCAGGCCGCGTAGTGCACGAGGTGCACCGCCGCCTCGAGCTCGGTGGCCATCTCGGCGAGCTTCAACTGGATCGCCTGGTAGCGGTTGATCGGCTTGCCGAACTGCTTGCGCTCGGCGGCGTAGCGCACGGCGGCGTCGAGCGCCGCGCGCGCGACGCCCAGCGCCAATGCGCCGGTGATGATGCGCACCTCGGCCAGCGTCTTGCGCAGATGGGCCTCGCCGTCGCCCTCCTCGCGCGACAGACGGTGGCTGTCGGGCACGAAGCAGCCGTCGAAGGCGAGCTCCGACGTGGGCAGCGCCCACACGCCCATCTTGTGGATCTCGCGGCCGATGACGAGGCCTTCGAAATGGCGCTCGACGAGAAAAATCGTCAGCTTGCGTTCGCTGCCGGCTCGCGCGAACACGGTGAAGAAGTCGGCCACCGGGGCCGAGGTGACCCAGGTCTTGCGGCCGTTCAGCACGTAGCCGCCGTCGACCTTCTTCGCGGCCGTGGCGATGGAGCCGAGGTCGGAGCCCGCGTTTGGCTCGGTCATGCAGATCGCGCCGATTTTCTCGCCGGCCAGTGCCGGCTTGAACAGCCGCTCGACGATGTCGGTGTTGCCCAGCATGTGCAGGAACTTGGTGCCCATCAGCGACTGCATCGCCGCGGCGCCGGCCAGCGACATCGAACCGCGCGCGATCTCCTCGAGCGCCAGGCAGAACTCGGCGAGCGCCATGCCGCTGCCGCCGACCTCTTCCGGGTAGCGCATTCCGAACAGGCCGAGCCCCGCCAGCTCGCCGAACAGTTCGCGCGGGAACGCGCGCGCCTCGTCGAGCGCCGCGGCCTGCGGCACGATGCGCTGGTCGGCGAAGCGCGCGAACGCGTCGCGCACCGCCTTCTGCTCGTCGCTCAGCTCGAAGTCCATCTTCAGGACTCCTCGTCCATTCCGTAGACCTCGCGCGCCGCCTCGGTCGAGATCACGCCGTTGCGCACCTCCTCCGCGAGCACCTTGCGATCGCGCTTCTTCGGATCGCCATAACCGCCGCCCCCGCTGGCCACCTGGTGGTAGATCGTTCCCCTGGGCACCCCGGTGATCAGGTCCTTGTTCCTCGGCACGACGGTGCGGCCGTCGGGGTACTGCAGGCGGATGAAGTTCAGCCCGGCGTCCTGGCCGCCGAACAGGCCGAAGGCCGGCTCGAAGTCGCCGTCGCCGAAAGTGACCAGTTGCGTGTCGTCCGAGCCGATCTCGAAAATCGTCTCCACGCCCAGCCCGCCGCGCCACCGGCCCGCGCCGGCCGAGTCGGTCAGCAGCTCGTGGCGCAGCAGCGTGTGCGGTGTCTGCTGCTCGAACATCTCGTAGTCCTGGTCGAGCACGCCGCCCGAGGCGTCGATCATGCCGATGTGGTCGTAGCCGTCGGCGCCGAGCATCGCGCCCGAGCCGCCCTTCAGGCCCATGAAGCCGATGTCGACGTATTTCTCGCCGGTGCGCGGATCGATGCCGGTGGTGAGCGACGCGAGCAGGTTGTTCCAGCCGGCGGTGACGCGGTCGGGCAGCACCGGCGCGAGCGCGCGCTGGATCGCGTCGGCGTTGGGCGGGCACAGGTGGTTGCCGAAGGTGGTGGCCTTCGGGTAGGCGGCGTTCAGGATCGTGCCTTCTGGAATCACGATCTCGATCGGCTGCACCATTCCCTCGTTGTGCGGAATGTCGGGGTTCACCATCTGCAGCAGCGTGAGGATCGTGGCCGAGGCGCTCGAGGTGAAGGTGCCGTTGACGAAGCCGTTGGTCTGCGGGTCGGTGCGCGAGTAGTCGAAGCGGATCCTGCGATCCTCGACCTCGATGTCGACGCGGATCGTGAACTTCGAGCCCTCGTGGCGGCCGTCGTAGTAGACGTAGCCTTCGCCCGAATAGCGGCCGTTCGGGATCTTGGCGATCTCGGCCTCCATCATGCGGCGCGTGGCGTCGAAGAGCGCCTGCTTGTGCGCTTCGTAGCTGTCGACCCCGTACTTGGCCAGCAATGCGAGCATGCGCCGCTCGCCGATCGTGCACGCGCCCATCTCGGCCTTCATGTCGTGCTGCACGATGTCCAGGCGCACGTTGGCGAAGATGAGGTTCCAGACGTCGCGGCGCAGCTTGCCGCGCTCGACCACCTTCACCGGCGGGATGCGCAGCGCCTCCTGCCAGACCTCGACCGCATTCGGGTTGTAGCCGCCGGCCACCGCGCCGCCGATGTCGGCCTGGTGACCCTTGACCGCCGTCCAGCCGACCAGTTCGCCCTCGAAGAACACGGGCTTGAACACGGCGACGTCGTTGTTCTGGTTGCCCAGGCTGAAGACGTCGTTGTGGAAGAACACGTCGCCGGGATGGATGTCGCCGTCGAACAGCTTGCGGATGTGCTTGCACACCGGCGCCAGCGAGAACGCGAGGATCGGCAGGTTCTCGGTCTGCTCGAGCATGCGGCCGTCTTCGTCGTAGAGGCCCGTGACGTAGTCCTTGGCCTCGCACAGGATCGGCGAGCGCGTCGTGCGCTCCATCGAGATGGACATCTCGTCGGTGATCGACTTGAAGGTGCGCGCGTACACCGACAGCAGGATGGGATCGATCGTGGTCATGACAGCCCCTCGTCCGACGAGTACGTCGGCCGATCCCCCGAGGGGATCGCGGGCCGGCTTGGGGCGGCCCGGCGCTCGGCCCGCGGCGCGAGGGTTGATGCAGGGTGTCTCATGCCAGTGCCTCCTCTTTCGCTTGCGCCGCGGCGCCTTCGCCCAGCAGGTCGGCGCGGCCCTTGGCGTGCAGCACGAACGAGCCGAGCGCATCGACGACGCAGTCGAACGACGCGCTGACGAAGATCGCCGTGGTGGTCTGCTCGACCAGCGCCGGGCCGGCGACGCGGTGGCCGCACTGCATGCGGTGGCCGTCGTAGACCGGCACCTCGGCGTAGGCATCGTGCTCGGGGATGTAGACGCTGCGCCGCCCCTTGAGCGCCGCGCGCGCGTCGGCCGAGCCCGCGGCCTGGCGCCGCACGTCGGGCCGCTCGGTGCTGCCGATCGCCTGCAGCCGAACGTTGACCACTTCGACCGGCGAGCCCTCGGCCTGCAGCGAGTAGCCGTAGAGGCGCAGGTGCTCGGCGTGGAAGGCGCGCGCGATGGCGTCGGCGTCGCGCGCCTCGATCACCGCGACAGGAACCTCCACCGTGACCTCGTGGTACTGCTTGAGGTAGCGGCAGTCGAACCGCAGCGCCATGCGCCGCCCGGCCGCGGGAACGCGCTCCTCGTGCAGCAGGCGGTCGCCCTCGCCCGCCATCGCCGCGACCAGCGCTTTGAGGCGCGTCCAGTCGATGTCGGGCAGCCGCGCGACGAAGGTGCGCACGAAGTCGTGGCGCAGCTCGCACATCAGCATGCCGAAGGCGCACAGCACCGAGGCCTCGCGCGGCACCACCTGCAGCGGGATCTCGAGCTCGCTGCAGATCAGGCAGCCGTGGATCGGGCCGGCGCCGCCGCCCGGAATGAGCGGGAACTCGCGCGGATCGAAGCCGCGCTTGATCGTCACTTCGCGCACGCCCTGCGCCATGTTGTTGCAGGCGACGCGGTACATGCCCGCTGCCGCCTGCTCGATCGTCAGGCCCATCGGCCGCGCGATGTGTTCGTCGATCGCGCGCCGCGCAGCCTCGACGTCGAGCGTCATGCGGCCGCCGGCGAAGAACGCCGGGTCGAGGTAGCCCAGCACCAGGTTGGCGTCCGTCGTGGTGGGCAGGCGGCCGCCGCGGCCGTAGCAGGCGGGGCCGGGGTCGGCGCCGGCGCTCTGCGGGCCCATGCGCAGCAGCCCGCCCTCGTCGAGCCAGCCGATCGAGCCGCCGCCGGCGCCGATGGTGTGGATGTCGAGCATCGGCAGCGCGATGCGGTGGCGCGCGATCTCGCCGTCGTTCTTGACCAGCGGCGCGCCGACGGCGACCGAGGCTTCGAAGCTGGTGCCGCCCATGTCGGTGGTGATGCAGCGGTCGCGGCCGTGCGCGCCGACGTAGAACAGCCCCGCGCCGGGGCCGCCCGCCGGGCCCGACAGCAGCGTGAGCGCGGCCTTGTCGCGCGCCGCCTGCGGCGAGATCACGCCGCCGTTGGACTGCATGATCAGCAGCACGCCGGCAAAGCCGATGCCGGCCAGGCGCTCGACGAGCTGGTCGAGGTAGTGCTCGAGCTTGGGGCCGACGTAGGCGTTGAGCGCCGTGGTGCTGACGCGCTCGTAGAAGCGGATCGACGGCAGCACTTCGCTCGACACCGAGACGTAGGCGTCGGACATCTCGCTGCGCACGATGTCTGCGGCGGCGGCCTCGTGCGCCGGGTTGGCGAACGAGTTCATGAAGCACACGGCCACCGCCTGCACGCCCTCGGCGCGCCAGGCGGCGAGCGCCGAGCGAATGGCGTCGAGATCGAGCGGCGCGACTTCGCGGCCGTCGCGGTCGAGCCGGCCGGCGACGCCGATGCGGCGCGCGCGCGGCACCAGCGGCTGCACGTTGCGGTAGCGGTTGTCGTACTGTGCCTCGCGCACGCCGCGGCGCATCTCGAGTGCGTCGCGCACGCCTTCGGTGGTCAGCAGGCCGCAGCGCGCGCCGGTGCCGGTGAGCGTGGCGTTCGTCGTCACGGTGGTGCCGTGCACGATCGTCGCGATGCTGCGCACGAATTCGGCGAGCGGCAGCGGCGGGTCGAACGAAGCGGCGATCTCGGTCAGCCCCTGCACCACGGCGATCGACGGATCGGTCGGCGTCGACAGCGTCTTGTGGATACGCGGCGCCTCGCCGTCGCGCGCGATCACGAAGTCGGTGAAGGTGCCGCCGACGTCGATGCCGATCTTGATCGCGGCGGCAGCGCCGCCCGGCTGGGTTTTCATCGTCATGCGGTTTGCTCCCTGGGCAGCTCGTCGCTGCCTTGCGCTGCGGCCAGGCGCTCGGCGACGAGGCGCCGCACGTCTTCCTTGCGCACCTTGCCGAGCGCCGTGCGCGGCAGCGCGTCGACGAACAGCACGTGTTTCGGATGCTTGAATCGGGCGAGCCGGCCCTGGAACAACGCCAGCACGCGCTCACGCGTCGGCACCGCGCCGGGCGTCGGCGCCACCACGGCGACGACGGCCTCGCCCCAGCGCGCGTCGGGCCGGCCGACGACGGCGGCCTCGGCGATGTCGGGGCAGGCGAGCAGCACGCCTTCGACCTCGGCCGGGCTGACGTTCTCGCCGCCCGAAATGATCATGTCCTTGAGCCGGCCGTCGATCGTGAGGTAGCCCTCGGCGTCGAGGTGGCCGCTGTCGCCCGAGTGGTACCAGCCGTCGGCCAGCGCCGTGGCGGTCGCAGCCGGATCGCGCCAGTAGCCGCTCATCACGCTCGGGCCGCGCACCAGGATCTCGCCGCTGCGTCCGGCAGCCACGTCGCGGCCGTCGGCCTCGACGACGCGCAGCTCGCAGCCGAGCGCGGCGCGGCCGGCGGCGCCGGCGTGGCGCACGGCCTCGCCGGCATGCAGGCAGGCGGCGATCGGCGCCGTCTCGGTGGCGCCCCACACCTGCACGAGCGGGATGCCGCGCGCGTGCACGGCGTGAATCAGCCGCTCGGGCACCAGCGTCGAGCCGGTGCTGAGCATGCGCAGGCTCGACAGGTCGGCGCCGGCCCAGCGCGGATTCGCGATCATGGCCTCGAGCTGCGCCGGCACCAGCACGGTCAGCGTGATGCGTTCGCGCTCGATGGCGTCGAACGTGGCGTCGGCGTCGAAGCGCGCGTGCAGCGTCACCGAGCAGCCGGCGCGCAGCGCGGGCGTGGTCAGGATGTTGAGCCCGCCGACGTGGAACAGCGGCAAGGTGGTCAGGATGCGGTCGTGCGAGGTCAGCGCGTGCATGTCGACGCTGGCGTCGGCATTGGCCGCCAGCGCGCCGCGGCTGAGCAGCACGCCCTTGGGCCGCCCCGTCGAGCCCGACGTGAAGCACAGCAGCACCGGCGCCGACGCATCGACGCGCGCCTTCGGCGGCGTGCCGCGCGCCGAGGCGAGGAAGTCGCGCCAGGCCGTCCAGCCCGCCGGCGCGGCGGCGCGCGACGCATCGGCGACAGGCTCGTCGAGCACGACGCAGCGCGTGCCCAGCGGCTGTACCGCGGCGGCGAGGCCCGCGTCGACGAAGGCGTGCTCGGCGCACAGCACCGAAGGCTCGCACTCGCGCAGCATCGCGTGGTGCTCGGGCGGCGCGAGGCGCCAGTTCAGCGGCGTGAAGATCGCGCCGAGCCGCGCGCAGGCGAACAGCGTGGCAACCATCGCCGCGCTGTTCACACCGAGCCAGGCGACGCGATCGCCCGGCGCCGCGCCGGCGCCGGCCAGCGCGGCGGCGATCGAATCGATGCGCGCCGCCAGTTCGGCGTAGCTCCAGGCCTGCGGCGCGCAGTGCAGCGCTGCCTTGTCGGGCGCGCGGCCGGCCTGCTCGGCGATCCAGTCGGCGATGTCCATCGCGGGTGACCAGCGTTGCGGCTTCAAGCGTCGCCGACTTCGAGCACCACGGCCATCGCGGTGTCGCCCGCCGCGCAGCCGGTGAACAGGCCATATCCGCCGCCGCGCTGCGCGAGCTGCTCGATCAGCTCGATGATGGCGCGCGTGCCCATCGGCGCCTGCGGATGACCCCACACCAGCGAACAGCCGTACTGATTCATCGTGCGCCAGTCGACACCGGTGGCGCGCGCGAACACCAGGTCGTTGATCGCGAACGGGTTGTGCGTCTTGATCGCCGCCATCTGCTCGACACGCATGCCGGCCTGCGCCAGCGCGCGCTGCGCCGCCGGCACCGGCGCCTCGGGCATGCACGCGAGTTCGGCGCGCGCCTGGCCGAAACCGTGCAGCCGCACCACGATCTTCGGGTCGCTCGACAGCTCGCGCGCGCGCTCGCGCGTCGTCACGACGATGGCGGCGTTGCCGTCGGCCGGGTGCGTCTGCGCGCCGTAGGTCACCGTGCCGCCGGGCGTGACGGGCTTGAGCGCCGCCAGGCCCTCGGGCGTCGAGCGCGACACGCCTTCGTCGCCTTCGAGGCGCGTCAGCGTCTTCTTGTAGCCGGCGGCGGGCACGTCGAACGGCAGCGTCATGAAGCGGCGCAGGAAAGCCGAGTTGTCGGCCAGCGCCTCGGCGTACTGCGCCTCGCGGTGCAGCACCACCTCGTGCTGCTCGGCGGTGGTGAAGCCGTGGCGCGCGTTCACCTTCTCGGCGGTGGCGAGCATCGCGTGCGGACCCAACGGATCGCAGTTGAAGTTGTCCATCACCCAGTCCTCGGCGACGCCGGTGCCGCCGGGACCGCGCGGGTTCGGGTAGTAGAGGTGCGGCCCGTTGGAGGTGCGGTCGCAGGTGACGACGAGGGCCTGCTCGGCGACGCCGAGCTCGACTTCCTGCGCCGCGGCGAGCAGCGTGCGCACGCCGGTGGCGCAGGCCTGCATCAGCGTGGGCCCGCCGACCTGCGGCGCGCCGGCCATGCCCATCAGCCACGGCATGCCGAAGAACGAATGGCGCTGCGGCACCGACATGCCGAGCACGCCGTGGTCGAACTGCGCCGCGTCGATGCGGCGGCGCGCCAGCTCCAGGCGCACGACGTGGGCCGCGAACTCGACGCTGTTGAGGTGCGCGAAGCTGCCCTGCCAGCGCGTGAACGGCGTGCTCCAGTAGGCGCCGTAGGGGATGTGGGCTCGTTTCATGTGCTCTTACTCCGCGTGCGGGTTGCGGGTTGCTTGCCGTCCAGTCCGGTGGCCTCGACGAAGGCGCGTCGCGCCTGCATCAGGTGGTCGTGCAGCGCGGCGGCGGCGCCATCGGCGTCGCCCGCGGCGAGCGCCGCCGAGATGCGCCGGATGCCGCGCAGCACGATGCTGCGCACGCTGGCGCGGTCGAGCGTGAGCGCGCGGATGTGCTGCATGTGGTCGGCGTACAGCTCGACCATGCGCACCAGCCGCTTGTTGGGCACCAGCGCGAGCCAGGCCGCGCGGTAGCGCAGGTTGGCATCGCCGAAGGCCTCGGCGTCGCCGGCGCGATGCGCGGCCTCGGCGTCGGCGAGCGCCGCATCGATCGGCGCGCGCACGTCGGCGTCGAGCGTCAGCGGCGCGACGCGGCGCAGCGCCGCGGGCTCGATCAGGCAGCGCAGCTCGTAGATGTCGTGGATGTCGGCCAACGTCAGCGCCGGTACCGTGAAGCTGCGCCGGTCGGCGGCCAGCAGCCCCTCGCTGGCGAGCCGCGCCATCGCCTCGCGCACCGGCGTGCGCGACACGCCGAGCTGCTCGGCGAGCTGCACTTCCTGCAGCGGCTGGCCGGCCTGCACCGTGCCGTTTCGCAGCTGAGCACGCAGCGCGAGGTAGACCTGTTCGCCGAGGCCTACCGCGCGTTCGACGGGCTTGAGCGAGCGAGCTGTCACCGGAAATTCCTGTCGTCGTTGTGCGTATGCATACTGCATACATTGCCCGGCACAGACAACCGGGTCTCTCCGGATGGAGCTGCGGATTCCTTGACCTGGATCAGGTCTGCGTCGGATCGCCGGAGGCGCCTTCGACGCCTCGGAGAACCCTATGCGGCGATGCCCAGCGCCGCCTCCCAGGGCGGCGCGGCGCCGCCCAGCCGCTGAGCGAGGAAGTCGACGAGCAGCTGCAGCGCCTCGGCCCGCACCCTCGGGATCCAGCCTGAACTCGCCGACGAGGCGTGCCCATGCTGGCCGCCGTTTCCTGCAGCGACGCAGCCTGCTGCTCTGTGCGCTGGGACAAGTCGGCATTGCCGCTGTCGATCTGACGCGAAGCCACGGCGATCGAGTCGGTCGAGGCCTTGATGCGCGTGACCAGGTCGGTCAGCGTGTCCCTGGCTCAGGTCGCCCGAAGCGACGGTCTCGGCGGGGCGACGTCTCGTTGCGCTGCGGCTTCGTGGTGCGAGACCGTGCCGGAGCGGCGCCGGTCGTTGCGCCATTGAGCCACGACGCGCCGAGCGCCAAGCCGTGGAACAGCGCCGCGGGAACCCGGCATCTCGTCGCGACGCCGCCGCCGCCGGAAAGACGAAACGGGTCAGCTCCTCGTGAGAACTGACCCGTTGATTTCATTGGTCGGGGTGGCGGGATTCGAACTCGCGACCCCTTGCACCCCATGCAAGTGCGCTACCAGGCTGCGCTACACCCCGACGAAGGTTCGGATTATACGGGCCGCGTCGTCGCGATCAGGCGTCGGCGAGCAGCTCGCGGATCGCAAGCAGCTCGTCGCGCAGTTGCTCGGCGGTGAGGCGCTGCGTCGATGCGGCCGACAGCGCGGGGGCGGCGCCGACGCGCGGCGCAGCGCTGTCGTCGCCTGCGTCGCCCGCATCGTCGTCGTCGCCTTCGAAACGCGCAGACCCTGCATCGCCGAACGCGGCGCCGCCATTGTTGTTCGCGCCGTCGCTGCGCGACGCATGGTTCAGCTCGCTGAGCCGGTTGCGCGCGCCGCTGATCGTGAAGCCCTGTTCGTAGAGCAGGTCGCGGATGCGGCGGATCAGCAGCACCTCGTGATGCTGGTAGTAGCGACGATTGCCGCGCCGCTTCATCGGCTTGAGTTGTGTGAACTCCTGCTCCCAGTAGCGCAGCACGTACGGCTTCACGCCGCACAGCTCGCTCACCTCACCGATCGTGAAGTAGCGCTTGGCGGGGATTGCCGGGAGTGATTTCTCCATTGAAATCAACTACATCTGGGCTCGGAGCTCAGACTCTACTCGAACTCTTGCGCGGGCGGAATGTCGCCCTGGACGATGCCCTTGAGCTTGTGGCTGGCGTGGAACGTGACGACGTTGCGCGCCTTGATCGGGATCGCCTCGCCGGTGCGCGGATTGCGCCCGGGGCGCGGCGCCTTGCGCCGGATCGTGAAGTTGCCGAAGCCCGAGAGCTTGACGTCCTCGCCCGACATCAGCGTCGCGTTGACGATGTCGAAGAAGGCCTCGACCATGTCCTTCGACTCGCGCTTGTTCAGGCCCAGGCGCTCGAACAGGAGCTCGGCGAGATCGGCCTTGGTGAGCGTGGGCGTCTCGAGCGTCGGCAGGCTGACGCGCTCGAAGTCGGGCAGCCGGTCCTGGTCGTCGTCGTTGGCGATCACGGCTTCGATCCTCCCTCGTTCATCAGCCGCGCAGGCGCGCGCCGAGGCGGCGCGCCAGCGCGTCGATCACGGCGGCGACGGCGGCGTCGATGCGCTCGTCGGTCGGTGTCGTCTGCTCGTCGAGCAGTTCGAGGCGCAGCGCGACGCTGCGCTCGTTGGCGCCGATGTCGCCGCCCGGCTGCGCAGGCTTGTAGATGTCGAACAGCGTCGCGTGGCGCAGCAGGCCGTCGGTCGCGGCCTCGCGCACGGCGGCCTGGATCGCGTCGTGCGTCGCGTCGTCGCGCACGACGATGGCGATGTCGCGTGTCACGCCCTGCTGGCGCGGCACGCCGGCGAACGCCGGCAGCGGCACGCCGAGCGCGGCGTCGGCGTCGAGCTCGAACAGCACCGGCGCGCTCGGCAGCTCGTAGGCCTGGCGCCAGCGCGGATGCAGCTCGCCGATCACGCCGACGCTGCACCCGTCGAGCTCGATGCGCGCGCAACGCCCCGGGTGCAGCGCCGGATGCGTGTCGGCGACGAAGCGCGCGACGCGCGGCGCGAACAGCACCTCGATGTCGCCCTTCACGTCGTGGAAGTCGACGGCGCGCTCCTTCCGGCCCCACTGCAGCGGCTGCGCCGGACCCCAGGCCAGGCCGCCGAGGCGCACCGGCTGGCGCACGCCGTCGACGCTCGCCGGCCCGGCGAGCACGGTGACATCGCGCGCGAAGACACGGCCGACTTCGAACACGCGCACGCGCGCCGCCTTGCGCGCCAGGTTGTAGCGCAGCACCTGCACCAGGCTGCCGACGAGACTCGAGCGCATCACGGCCAGCGGGCTCGCGATCGGGTTCAACACGCGGATCGGATCGGCGTTGCCGGCGAGCTCGCGCTCCCAGCGCTCCTCGACGAAGCTGAAG
Source organism: Burkholderiaceae bacterium (assembly GCA_048500255.1). Classification (GTDB taxonomy): domain Bacteria; phylum Pseudomonadota; class Gammaproteobacteria; order Burkholderiales; family Burkholderiaceae_C; genus JAMHWF01. The sequence continues at coordinate 185,828 of JASNYH010000004.1, forward strand.
TTGATCGTCTCCTGGTAGTCGAGCCCGGCCATCGCGCGGCGCGCGCCGTGCCACGAGCGGCGCGCCTCGGGCAGAGCGAGCGGCACGACGGGCGCGACGGGCGGCGCGTCGGGCAACGATGCGTAGCCGATGACGCGGATCACTTCCTCGATCAGGTCTTCCTCGATCGCGAGGTCGAAGCGCCAGCTCGGCGGCGTCACGACGAAGCGGCCCGTCTCCTGCACGAACTCGAGGCCCAGCCGCGTGAAGACGTCGGCGACCTGCTGCTGCGCGAGCGGCATGCCGATGACGCGCGCCGCGCGCTCGACGCGCATCTCGACCGGCCGGCGTTCGGGCAGCGAGGTCACCTGGTCGTCGATCGGCCCGCATACCGTGTCGGGCGTGCCGCAGATCTCGACGATCAGCGCCGTGATGCGCTCGATGTGCTCGACGGTCAGCGCCGGATCGACGCCGCGCTCGAAGCGGTGGCCGGCGTCGGTGGCGAAGTTGTAGCGGCGGGAGCGCCCCGCCACCGCCTCGGGCCACCAGAACGCGGCCTCGACGTAGACGTGGCGCGTGTCGTCCGACACCGCCGTCGCCTCGCCGCCCATGATGCCGGCGAGCGACTCGACGCCGCGCTCGTCGGCGATCACGCCGACCCGGGCGTCGAGCGTGACGGTGCTGCCGTTGAGCAGCTCGAGCGTCTCGCCGTCGCGCGCCCAGCGCACCGTCAGGCCGCCGTGGATCTTGTCGAGATCGAAGATGTGCGTCGGCCGGCCGAACTCGAACATCACGTAGTTCGAGATGTCGACGAGCGCGCTCACCGAGCGCTGGCCGCAGCGCGCGAGGCGCTCGACCATCCACGCCGGCGTGCGCACCTTCGTATTCACGTTGCGCACGACGCGGCCCGAGAAGCGGCCGCAGAGGTCGCTCGCCTCGACGCGCACCGGCAGCCTGGCGTCGCTGCCGACCGGCACCGGAGGAAACCCTGGCGTCTTCAACGGCGCGCCGGTCAGCGCGGCGACTTCGCGCGCGATGCCGTAGACGCTCAGCGCATGCGCCAGGTTGGGCGTGAGCTTGAGCGTGAACAGCGTGTCGTCGAGCTTCAGGTGGCGGCGGATGTCTTCGCCGACCGGCGCGTCGTCGGCCAGCACGAGCAGACCGCTGTGGTCGCTCGACAGGCCCAGCTCGCGCGCCGAGCACAGCATGCCCTGGCTCTCGACGCCGCGCAGCTTGCCGAGCTTGATGCGAAACGGCTCGCCGCCCTCTTCGGCCGGCGGCAGCTCGGCACCGACGAGCGCGCACGGCACCTTGATGCCGGCCGCCACGTTGGGCGCGCCGCATACGACCGTCAGCGGCTCGCCGCGACCCGTCTCGACCCTGCAGACGGTCAGACGGTCGGCGTTGGGATGGCGCTCGACGCTGGCGACGCGCGCGACGACGACGCCGGCGAACGGCGGCGCGACGGGGCGCAGCTCCTCGACCTCCATGCCCGACATCGTCAGCAGCTCGGCCAGCGCCTGCGTGGACAACGGCGGATCGCAGAACTCGCGCAGCCAGGACTCAGGAAATTGCATGAACCGTCACTCTCGTTCGTCGTCCGATGTCACCGGAACTGGCGCAGGAAGCGCAGGTCGCCGTCGAAGAACAGCCGCAGGTCGTTGACGCCGTAGCGCAGCATCGCGAGCCGGTCGATGCCCGAGCCGAAGGCGAAGCCGATGCAGCGCTCGGGGTCGAGCCCCATGTTGCGCACCACCTGCGGGTGCACCTGGCCGGCGCCCGAGACCTCGAGCCAGCGGCCGGCCAGCGGGCCGCGCTCGAACTGGATGTCGATCTCGGCGCTCGGCTCGGTGAACGGGAAATAGCTCGGCCGGAAGCGCAGCTTCAGGTCCGTCGTCTCGAAGAAGGCCTGCACGAAGGCGAGGTAGACCGACTTCAGGTCCTTGAAGCTGACGTTCTCGCCGATCCACAGGCCCTCGACCTGGTGGAACATCGGCGAGTGCGTCGCGTCGCTGTCGACGCGATAGGTGCGCCCCGGCGCGATGACGCGGATTTCGGGCATCGTCGCCTGGCCCGCGTAGCGGCGCGCGTGCTCGCGCGCGTGCCGCACCTGGATCGGCGAGGTGTGCGGGCGCAGGTTGAGCGGGCGGCCCTCGTCGTCGTTCACGTCGACGTAGAACGTGTCCTGCATCGAGCGCGCCGGATGGTTCTCGGGGTTGTTGAGCGCTGTGAAGCTGTACCAGTCGGTCTCGATCTCGGGGCCGTCGGCGACCTCGAAGCCCATCGACGCGAAGATGGCCTCGATGCGCTCCATCGTGCGCGTGATCGGGTGCAGGCCGCCCGTGCCGCGGCGCCGCCCGGGCAGCGTGACGTCGAGCGCCTCGGCCTGCAGCTGGCGCTCGAGCTCGGCGTCGGCCAGCGCCTGACGGCGCGCGGCGAGCGCGGCCTCGATGCGCTGCTTGGCGTCGTTGATGGCGGCGCCGCGCGTCTTCTTGTCGTCGGGCGCGAGCCGGGCCAGCCCCTTGAGCAGCTCGGTGAGCGCGCCGGCCTTGCCGAGGTAGCGCGCCTTGGCATTCTCGAGGTCGGCCGGCGCGGCGGCGCGCGCGAAGTCGTCGTGCGCCGACTGCACCAGTTGATCGAGCTCGTTCATCGACTAGACGGACCCACAGGGATGAAAAAAGGCCGTACGCGGTGACGGCCTTCGAAGCGGAGGCGCCGCCGAGCCCGAGGCCGGCAGCGCGACGGGGGCCTCAGGCCAGCTGCGCCTTCACCTTCTCGACGATCTTGCCGAACGCGGCAGGATCGTTGACGGCCAGGTCGGCGAGCACCTTGCGATCGATGTCGATCGACGCCTTCTTCATGCCGGCCATGAACTTGCTGTAGGTGATACCGAGCTCGCGCGACGCCGCGTTGATGCGGGCGATCCAGAGCTGGCGGAAGACGCGCTTGCGGGTGCGGCGATCGCGATAGGCGTATTGCCCCGCCTTCATCACCGCCTCCTTGGCGATGCGGAAGACGTTCTTGCGGCGGCCGCGGAAGCCCTTGGCAAGGGCGAGGACCTTCTTGTGACGGGCGCGGGCGGTGACGCCGCGTTTGACGCGAGGCATGTCGGGACTCCTTCTCGTTCAGACGGTGTGCCGGATCACAGACCGGCGAACGGCAGCATCTGCGCCATGTGACCCATGTTCGTGTCGTGCACGTTCACGGCGCCGCGCAGGTGGCGCTTGTTCTTGGTCGTCTTCTTGGTGAGGATGTGGCGCTTGAACGCCTGGCCCCGCTTGACGGTGCCTCCCGGACGCACGCGGAATCGCTTGGCCGCGCTCTTCTTGGTCTTCATCTTGGGCATGACTGCTCCTTCTAGGTTGCTCCTGCAGGCGCCTGCGACGACTTCGCAGTCTTGTCGAGCCTGCAGGGGCTTCTTGCGGCGCCGGGGCGACCCACCCCGACGCCGAAATCTCTCTCGCTCTACGACTTCTTCTTCGGCGCCAGCACCATGATCATCTGGCGCCCTTCCAGCTTGGGCATGTGCTCGACGACGGCGACGTCGGCCAGTTCGTCGCGAATGCGCTCGAGCAGGCGCATGCCGATCTCCTGGTGCGTGATCTCGCGACCGCGGTAGCGCAGCGTGACCTTGCCCTTGTCGCCGTCCTCCGCGATGAAGCGGCGCAGATTGCGCATCTTGATCGCGTAGTCGCCCTCGTCGGTACCGGGACGGAACTTGACCTCCTTGACCTCGATGACCTTCTGCTTGGCCTTCGCCTCGGCCGCGCGCTTCTGCTCCTGGTACTTGAACTTGCCGTAGTCCGTCAGCCGACAAACCGGGGGGTCGGCCGTCGCCGCAATCTCGACCAGATCGACATCGAGATCGCCCGCCATTCGCAACGCCTCCTGCGTGGGGACGATGCCGAGCGGCTCGTTGTTCACCCCGTTGAGCCGGACCTCCGGCGCCATGATTTCGCGGTTGAGTCGATGCTTGCGCTCCGCGTTGGGAGTGCGGCGGTCAAAAAAAGTAGCGATGGTGCGTGCCTTTCAACGGAGCGCCCGGCGAGGTGGCGCCCCCACAAAAACAATTGCGCGCCCCGGACGTCAACCCCGGTGGGCGATGTCGCCGGCCAGTTGCTCTTGGAACTGTGCCAGCGGCATCACGCCGAGATCACGATTCCCTCGGGCGCGCACCGCAACGGCCCCGCTCGCCTTCTCCTTGTCGCCGACGACGAGGATGTACGGAACCTTTTGCATGGAATGCTCGCGGATTTTATACGTGATTTTCTCGTTCCGCAAATCGAGTGCGACTCTAACTCCTTGTTTTTGCAGCGATTTCGCGACCTCGGCGGCATAGTCCCCTTGCGCGTCGGTGATACAGGCGACCACCGTCTGCGCCGGCGCCAGCCAGGCCGGCAGCGCGCCCGCGTGCTGCTCGATCAGGATGCCGATGAAGCGCTCCATCGAGCCGACGATGGCCCGGTGCAGCATCACGGGCACGAGCCGCTCGCCGCTCTCGGCGACGTATTCGGCGCCCAGGCGCCCGGGCATCGAGAAGTCGACCTGGATCGTGCCGCACTGCCATTGGCGCCCGATCGCGTCCTTGAGCGTGTATTCGATCTTCGGGCCGTAGAAGGCGCCCTCGCCCGGCGAGACAGCGTAGTCGACGCCCGAGCGCTTCAGGCTCTCGATCAGCGCCTGCTCGGCCTTGTCCCAGCTCTCGTCGGAGCCGATGCGCGCGTCGGGGCGCGTCGCCACCTTGTAGATGACGTGCTCGAAGCCGAAGTCGCGGTAGACCTTCTGCAGCAGCGCCGTGAAGGCGACGCACTCGTCAAGGATCTGCTCCTCCGTGCAGAAGATGTGGCCATCGTCCTGCGTGAAGCCGCGCACGCGCATGATCCCGTGCAACCCGCCCGTCGGCTCGTTGCGGTGGCACTGGCCGAACTCGCCGTAGCGCAGCGGCAGGTCGCGGTAGCTCTTGATGCCCTGCTTGTAGATCAGCAGGTGGCCGGGGCAGTTCATCGGCTTGAGCGCATAGTCGCGCTTCTCCGACTCCGTGACGAACATGTTCTCGCGGTACTTGTCCCAGTGGCCCGTCTTCTCCCAGAGCGACTTGTCGAGGATCTGCGGGCCCTTGACCTCCTGGTAGCCGTTGTCGCGGTAGACGGCGCGCATGTATTGCTCGACTTGCTGCCACACGGTCCAGCCCTTGGGGTGCCAGAACACGGTGCCCGGCGAGTGCTCGTCGAGGTGAAACAGGTCGAGCTCACGGCCGAGGCGCCGGTGGTCGCGCTTCTCGGCCTCCTCCACGCGCTTGATGTAGTCGTCGAGCTGCTTGCGATCGGCCCACGCCGTGCCGTAGATGCGCTGCAGCTGCTCGTTCCTGGCGTCGCCGCGCCAGTAGGCGCCCGACAGCCGCGTCAGCTTGAAGGCCTTGAGGAAACGCGTGTTCGGCACGTGCGGCCCGCGGCACATGTCGACGTACTCCTGGTGGTAATAGAGGCCCATCGCCGTCTCGCCCGGCATGTCGTCGACGAGGCGCAGCTTGTAGTCCTCGCCGCGCGACTTGAAGACCTCGATCACCTGCTCGCGCGGCGTCATCTTCTTGACGACGTCGTAGTCCTGGTCGATCAGCTCGCGCATGCGCTGCTCGATCGCCGCCAGGTCCTCGGGCGTGAACGGCCGCTCGTAGGCGATGTCGTAGTAGAAACCCTCCTCGATCACCGGGCCGATCACCATCCTGGCGCCCGGGTAGAGCTGCTTGACGGCGTGGCCGACGAGGTGGGCGCACGAGTGGCGGATGATCTCGAGCCCTTCGGCGTCCTTGGGCGTGATGATCTGCAGCGTCGCATCGTGGTCGATGCGATCGCTGGCGTCGACGAGCCGGCCGTCGACCTTGCCGGCGAGCGTGGCCTTGGCCAGACCGGCGCCGATCGACGCGGCGACTTCGGCCACCGTCACCGGGCCGGGGTACTCGCGGCGCGAGCCGTCGGGCAGCTGGATCGAAATCATCGGGGGACTCTCCGGGAACGAAAAAGCGCGGTGGGCAACCGCGCTTTCGACTCGTGCAGGGCAAACGTGACGCGACGCGGCCGGCTAGACCTCGGGGCAACGGGTGCTGCGCGTTCGCGGTGTCATAACCGTGCTGCCTTTCTCGCCCTTGCTGCGTGGATCGGAGCGCCGATTGTAGCCGCCCGCCCGGCTCAGGCCGCCGCGCGGCGCCGCTCGCGCAGCCACTGCAGTGCGCCCTGCCCGGCGATGCGCCCGCTCGAGAAGCTGGCCGTCAGCAGGTAGCCCCCGGTCGGCGCCTCCCAGTCGAGCATCTCGCCGGCACAGAACACGCCCGGCGCGGCGCGCAGCATCAGGCGCTCGTCGAGGGCGTCGAAGGCCACGCCGCCGGCCGTGCTGATCGCCTCGGCGAGCGGCCGTGCGGCGACGAGGCGCAGCGGCAGCGCCTTGATCGCGGCGGCAAGGCGCGCCGGATCGGCGAAAGCCTCGCGCGGCAGCAGTTCGTGCAGCAGCCCCGTCTTGACGCCGTGCAGGCCGAGTCGGCTCTTCAGGTGCGTCGCCAGCGAGCGCGAGCCGCGCGGCCGCGCGATTTCGGCCTGCACCTGCTCGAGCGGGCGGCCGGGCAACAGGTCGAGCACGAGCGTCGCGCTGCCGTGCACCTCGATCGCGTCGCGCAGCGCCGCCCCGATGGCATAGACGACGCTACCCTCGACGCCTGTCGCCGTGACGACGCACTCGCCCTGGCGGCGCAGCCGCTCGCCGCCCGGCCCGAGACATTCGACGGCGATCGTCTTCAGCGGGCTGCCGGCATGGCGCTCGCGAAAGTGCGCGCTCCACGACGGCCCGACGTCGAAGCCGCAGTTCGCAGGCTTGAGCGGCGCGACGGCGACGCCACGCGCCGCGAGCCACGGCAGCCAGGCGGCGTCGGAGCCGAGCCGCGGCCAGCTCGCGCCGCCGAGCGCGAGCACCGTCGCGTCGGCGTGCAAGGTGCGCTCGCCGTCGGGCGTGGCGAAGCGCAAGGCCTCGGCGCCGTCGTCGCCCGGCGCCCAGCCGAGCCAGCGCCAGCGCATGTGGAAGCGCACGCCGGCCGCGCGCAGCCGCTGCAGCCAGGCGCGCAGCAACGGCGCCGCCTTCAGGTCGCGCGGAAAGACGCGCCCCGACGTGCCGACGAAGGTCTCGACGCCCAGGCCGGCGGCCCAGTCGCGCACCGCCTGCGGGCCGAAGGCGGCGAGCCACGGAGCGACCTCGGCGGCGCGCGCGCCGTAGCGCGCGACGAAGGCTTCGATCGGCTCGGCGTGCGTCAGGTTGAGCCCGCCCTTGCCGGCCAGCAGGAACTTGCGCCCGGCCGACGCCATCGAATCGTGCACGTGGACGTCGACGCCGCCGCGGGCCAGCACCTCTGCGGCCATCAGGCCGGCCGGTCCGGCGCCGACGACGCGCACGCAGGGACGGTTTGCCATGCCGCCATTGTCGTGCCCTCGCCAGGGTCGCTCGCCGGAGGACTGCTCCATGCCACTGATCAAACTCGTGACGGCCGCCCTCGCCGCAGCCGCAGCCGCAGCCGCGGCGGCGCCGGCCACCGCGTCGCAGTGTGCGGCGCGAAGCGCCGACGTCGCGGCGCGCGTCGTCGAGCTCTACACCTCCGAAGGCTGCAACTCCTGCCCTCCGGCAGACGCCTGGCTCAGTTCGCTGAAGGGGCGCCCCGACGTCGTCGCCCTGGCGTTCCATGTCGACTACTGGGACCGCCTCGGCTGGAAGGACCGCTTCGCCGATCCCGCGCATACGCAGCGGCAAGCGGGGCTGCGACGCAGCGGTGCGTCCGCCTTCGTCTACACGCCGCAAGTGGTGCTCGACGGCCGCGACTGGCGAGGCTGGCGGACCGGCCGTATCGACCGCGGCGCGCCGGCCCGCGTGGCCATCTCGCTGCAGCGCGACGGTGCAGCCGTGACGGCGACGGTCGCTGCGCCGCCGGGTGCTCATCTCGCCGGCTACTGGGCCAGCGTGGAAGACGGCCATGCAAGCGACGTGCGCGCCGGCGAGAACGCCGGGACGACGCTGCACCACGATCGCGTCGTCCGCGCGTACCGGGCCCTCGAGCCGTGGACGGCCGACACGACACGCACGCTGCGCTTCGACAGCCCGACGGTCGGGCCCGAGGGGCGCCCGCGGCACGTCGTGCTCGTCGTCGAGGACGCCGACACCGCCCGGCCGCTGCAGGCGCTGGCGCTGCGTTGCTGAAGCCGAGTCAGGCGCCGCCTTCGCGCAGCGCTGCGCGCAGCCGCTCGCCGATCTCGGGCCGCGCCGCGAACGGGTCGCTCGGATTGCGACCCTGCACGATGTCGTCGAGCCGTACCTGCACGCCGGCCAGCGCCTGCGGATGGCTGTAGACGTAGAAGCGCCGCGCGGCAATGGCGTCGAAGACGAACTGCGCCACCTGCGCCGCCGTCACCTTGCCGGAGGTGACGGCCTTGCTGCTCATCGCCTGCGCGATCCGCTGGCTTTGTGTCGGCTGCGCGCCGGCGTCGCGCAGCGCGTCGGGCCGGTTGCGCTGGCTCTCGTGGATGGCCGTGGGCACGAAGTACGGGCACAGCACGGAGCACGACACCTGGTCGCTGACGAGCGCGAGGTCCTGGTACAGCGTCTCGCTGAGCGCGACGACGGCGTGCTTGGTGACGTTGTAGACGCCCATGTTGGGCGCGCACAGCAACCCGGCCATCGACGCCGTGTTGACGATGTGCCCCTCGTAGCCCGCGTCCTTGCGCGCGGCGTCGAGCATCATCGGCGTGAACACGCGCACGCCGTGCGCAACGCCCATCAGGTTGACGCCGACGACCCACTCCCAGTCCTTCGCGCTGTGCTCCCAGATCAGGCCGCCGGCGCCGACGCCGGCATTGTTGAAGACGACGTGCGGCGCGCCGAAGCGAGCCAGCGTCGCGGCGCCGAGCGACTCGACGTCGGCCGCCTTCGCCACGTCGACGCGCTGCGCGAGCACGGCGGCGCCCGCCGATGCGATCTCGTGCGCCGCGGCGTCGAGCGCGGCGGCCTGCACGTCGGCCATCACGACGTTCATGCCCTCGCGCGCCGCGATGCGCGCCGCCTCGAGGCCGAAACCCGACGCTGCCCCGGTGACCACGAGGGTGCGCCCGCGCAGCGTCTTCATCAGAGTTCCACCAGCTGCTTGCCGAAGTTGCGGCCGGCGAGCAGCCCGAGAAAGGCCTCGGGCGCGCTCTCGATGCCCTTGGCGATCGACTCGCGGTACTTCAGCCGGCCGGTCGCGACCAGCGTGCCGAGCTCCTTGAGCGCCTCGGGCCACACCTCCATGTGCTCGCTGACGATGAAGCCCTCGAGCTTGAGGCGCGACTGCAGCAGCAGCTGCGGCCACGCCATGGGGATCGGCTGGCCGTCGTAGCCGGCGATCATGCCGCACAGCGCGATGCGGCCGAAGGCGTTCATGCGCAGCAGTTCGGCGTCGAGGATCGTCCCGCCGACGTTCTCGAACACGCCATCGATGCCGTCGGGGCACGCCGTCTTCAGCGCCGTGGCGAGCGCCCGGGCGTCGGGGTGCTGCCGGTAGTCGATGCAGGCGTCGAAGCCGAGCTCGTCGACGACGTAGCCGCACTTCTGCGCACCGCCGGCAATGCCGACGGCGCGGCAGCCCTTCACCTTGGCGAGCTGGCCGACGACGCTGCCGACGGCACCGCTGGCCGCGCTGACGACGATCGTCTCGCCCGCCTTCGGCACGATGATGCGGTTGAGCCCGTACCACGCCGTCACGCCCGGCATGCCGACGGCGCCGAGGTAGGCCGCGAGCGGAATGCGCGACGTGTCGACCTTGCGCAGCACGCCGCGCTGGTTGGCGTCGACGATGCTGTACTGCTGCCAGCCGCCCGTGCCGACGACGGCGTCGCCGACGGCATACGACGGGTGCCGCGATGCGGCGACTTCGCCCGCCGTGCCGCCGATCATCACCTCGCCCAGCGGCTGCGGCTGCGCATAGCTCTTGCCCTCGCTCATGCGGCCCCGCATGTACGGATCGAGCGACAGCCAGCGATGGCGCACCAGCACCTGGCCGTCCTGCAGCTCGGGCAGCGGCGTCTCGACGAGCCGGAAGTTGTCGCCGCGCGCCTCGCCCTCGGGGCGCGACGCGAGCAGGATGCGCTTGTTCATCGTCGTCATGGTCGGTTACTCCGTTGTCAGTCCGAGGCGTCGAGCCGATGGATCTTGCGCCCGTCGACGGGCAGCGCCTTCAGCAGCTTGAAGGTGCCGGTGGCATGGGCGATGCGCTGGCCGGCGGCGTCGGCGACCCAGGCCTCGCAGAAGCACAGCGACGTCGTGCGCTGCAGCAGGCGGCCGTGGGCGACGAGGCGGCCGAGCCCGGGGCGCATGAACGTCGTCTTCATCTCGATCGTGGCGACGCCGCGCAGGTCCTCGCCGGCGCCGCCGCGGCCGGGGCTGCGCGCGGCGTGCGCCATCGCCACGTCGAGCAGCGTCATCGTCACGCCGCCGTGGATCACGCTCCAGGCGTTGCACAGCTCGTCGCGCACGTCGAGTGCGATCTCCGACTCGCCGTTCTCGAAGCGCAGCAGCTCGAGGCCGAGCAGATCGACGAACGGGATCTTCAGCGGGAACTTCATCGTCTTCGTCTCGTCGCCCTCAGCCGCCGTGCACCGCGCTGACGCCGCCGTCGACGGCGAGGATCTGCCCCGTGATGTGCTTGCCGGCGTCCGACGCGAACAGCAGCGTCGCGCCCTTCAGGTCGTCGTCGTCGCCCAGGCGCCCGAGCGGCGCGTTCTTCGCCAGCTCGTCGGCGCCCACCGCCGCCAGCGTGCCGCGCGTCATCCTGCTCGGGAAGAAGCCGGGCGCCAGCGCATTGACCGTGATGCCGTACGGCCCCCACTCGCCCGCCAGCGTGCGCGTGAAGTTGACGGCGGCGCCCTTGCTCGTGCCGTAGGCGATGTACTTCATCGTCGCACGCGCGCCCGACAGGCCGGCGATCGACGCCACGTTGATGATGCGCCCCTTGCGGCGCGGGATCATGCTGGCGCGCCCGATGGCCTGGCTCATCAGGAACATGGTGCGCACGTTGAGGTTCATCACCTTGTCCCAGGCGTCGAGCGGATGCTCCTCGGCCGGCGCGCCCCAGGTCGCGCCGGCGTTGTTGACGAGGATGTCGACGGCGCCGCCGAGCTGGCGCAGCGCCTCGTCGGCGACGCGCTGCACCTCGGCGGGCTGGCTGATGTCGGCGGCGACCCACTGCGCGTCGATGCCGCGCGCCGCGAGCTGCGCCTGCGCCTGCTCGAGCTCGGTCGACTTGCGCGCCGTCAGCACCAGCCGCGCGCCGGCCTCGCCGAGCGCCTCGGCGATCTGCAGCCCGAGGCCGCGCGAGCCGCCGGTGACGAGCGCCGTGCGCCCCTGCAGGTCGAACAGTCGTTGCACCGGTGTGCTCATCGCGTCGTCTCCTTCATCGTCGGTCGTCCATGCGCGAGCGCAGCACGATCAGGACGACGCCGCCGGCCGCGGCGAGCCCGCCGACGATCCATAAGGCGTGGCCGATCGCGGCGCCACCGTCCTCGCGCACGACGAAGACGCCGAGCACGGCGGCGAGCAGGCCCCCATACAGCAGCACCCAGACCAGCGTCTCGACGCGGCGTGCGATCTTCGACATCGCGCGGCTCTCAGAACCAGGCCTCGTCCATCGCGCGGCAGGTGTCGTCGCGCGACGCGACGACGGCCAGCCACGCGCCGATCTTCGGCAGCTCCCAACGCGCGAAATAGCGCGCAGCGGCGAGCTTGCCGGCGAGGAAGTCGGCATCGCCGCCGTCGGCGTCGCGCCGGCGCACGGCGGCGAGCGCCACGTCGAGCCAGATCCATGCCAGCACGACGTGGCCGAAGGCCTGCAGGTAGGGCGTCGCGTTGGCCAGCGCCTCGGCCGGCCCGGCACCGTCCCACGCCGCACGTGTCGCGCCGACGAGTTGCTGCAGCGCGCTGCCGAGCGCGCTCGCATGCTCGGCCAGCTCGGCGACGGGCGCGGCGCGCGCCATCGTGGCCTCGACGCGCGCAGCGAACAACTGCAAGCCCGCACCGCCGTCGGCCACCACCTTGCGCCCGAGCAGGTCGAGCGCCTGGATGCCGTGCGTGCCCTCGTGGATCATGTTCAGGCGGTTGTCGCGCCAGTACTGCTCGACCGGAAAGTCGCGCGTGTAGCCGTAGCCGCCGAGCACCTGGATCGCCAGGCTGTTGGCCTCGAGGCACCACTCGCTGGGCCAGCTCTTGGCAATCGGCGTCAGCACCTCCAGCAGGCGCGTCGCTTCGGCGGCGGCGTGCGCGTCGCCGCTGCGCTGCTCGTCCACGAGGCGCGCGCAATACAGCTCGAGCGCCAGCGCGCCTTCGCACCAGCTCTTCTGCGCCAGCAGCATGCGGCGCACGTCGGCGTGGCGGATGATAGGCACCTGCGGCTGCGACGTGTCCTTGCCGGCCGGCCCGACCGGGCGACCCTGCGGGCGCTGGCGCGCGTAGTCGAGCGAGGCTTCGTAGCCCGCCATGCCGAGCATCGCGGCGCCCAGGCCGACGGCGATGCGCGCCTCGTTCATCATGTGGAACATGCAGCGCAGCCCGTCGCCGACGCCGCCGACGCGCCAGCCGATCGCACCCGGCGCGCCGCGCACCGCGTGGCGCCCCTCGCCGAAGTTGAGCAGCGTGTTCGGGATGCCGCGATAGCCGAGCTTGTGGTTCAGCCCGGCGAGCGCGACGTCGTTGCGCTCGCCGGTCGGCCGGCCGTCGGCATCGACCAGCCACTTCGGCACGATGAACAGCGAGATGCCGCGCGTGCCCGGCACGACGCGACCGTCGGGCCCGGGGATCTTCGCCAGCACGAGGTGCACGATGTTGGGCGTCAGCTCGTGCTCGCCGTTCGAGATCCACATCTTGTGGCCCAGCAGCCGGTAGCGCGGGCCGAGCGGATCGCTCTCGAAGTCGGCTCCGTCGGGCACGGCGCGCGTCGCGATGTCCGACAGGCTCGAACCCGCCTGCGGCTCCGACAGGCACATCGTGCCCGAGGCCTGGCCGCCGTACTCGGGCAGCGCGAAGGCGCGCTGCTGCGCCGGCGTGCCGTGCGCCATGAGCAGGCCGGCATTGGCGCTCGTCAGCATGTGGCCGCCGCCGACGCCGATGCCCGCCTTGGCGAAGAAGGCGTTGGCCGCCATCTCGACAACGCAGGGCAGCTGCATGCCCCCGACCTCGGCGTCCTGCGACGCGGCGAGCATGCCCGACTCGGCATAGGCGCGCGCCGCGGCGTGCGTCGCCTCGGGCAGGTGCACGCGCTCGCCGTCGAACCAAGGCTCCTCGGTGTCGGCGACGCGGTTGTACGGCGCGACGAGCTCGCGCGCCATGCGCTCGCAGCTGTCGAGCACGGCGGCGAAGGTCTCGCGGCTGTGGTCGGCAAAGCGCGGGCGCGCCGCCAGCGACTGCACGTCGAGCCAGTCGTCGAGCAGGAAGTCGATCGTCGCGCGCATCGCGTCGCCCGCGTCAGGCCGCCGGCGGCGGCATCGGCACGACGGCCATCGTGGCGCTGAAGCGCGCGACGTGCGTCTCCCGCCCGGCCTCGACGCACCACACGTCGGCCTCGACGAACGACACGCGGCGCCCCGGCTTGAGCACCGTCGCGCGGCAGCGCAGCCGCTCGCCCCTGGCGGCGCGCAACAGGCTGAGCTTCATCTCGGCGGTGAGGATCAGGTCGCCGTCGGCCGCCATCATCTGCGCCGCCGCGCCCGACGTGTGGTCGGCCAGCGTCGCGATCACGCCGGCGTGCACCTGGCCGCTGTGCTGCAGGTGTCGTCGCTCGAGCGCGATCCCTGTCGTGATCTCGCCGTTGCCCACCGACTCGGCCTGAATGCCGATGTCGACGACGAAGGGCGCGCGCGCGAAGAAGGCGCGCACCGTGTCCAGATCGGGAATCGCCATCGCGCCGTCCTCCTCCTGGTGCAGCCGGGGGTGGCCGCTCGAATCGCCGCGCCGGCGCCGCGCGGCCGTCAGAGCACTTCGAACACGCCGGCCGCGCCCATGCCGCCGCCGACGCACATCGTGACCACCGCGCGCTTCGCGCCGCGGCGCCGGCCTTCGAGCAGTGCGTGCCCGGTGAGCCGCTGGCCGCTCACGCCGTACGGGTGTCCGACCGCGATCGCGCCACCGTTCACGTTGAGCCGATCGTTCGGAATGCCGAGCCGGTCGCGGCAATAGAGCACCTGCACCGCGAACGCCTCGTTGAGCTCCCACAGGTCGATGTCCTCGACCTTCAGGCCCGCGCGTGCAAGCAGCCTGGGCACCGCGAACACCGGCCCGATGCCCATCTCGTCGGGCTCGCAGCCGGCCACCGCGAAGCCGCGGAACCAGCCGAGCGGCTTGAGGTTGTGCTGCTGGGCATAGCGCTCGCTGACGACAACGCAGGCGCCGGCCCCGTCGCTGAACTGGCTGGCGTTGCCGGCGGCCACCGTGCCGCCCGGCAGCGCCGGCTTGATGCCGGCCACCGACTCGTAGGTCGTGCCCGGGCGCAGGCCCTCGTCGGCGGAGACCGTCACCTCCTTGGAGCGCAGCCCCATCACGGCATCGGCGACACCGGCCGTCACCGTGATCGGCACGATCTCGTCGGCGAACTTGCCGGCCGCAGCGGCCGCGCAGGCTCGCTGCTGGCTCTGCACGCCGTATTCGTCCTGGCGCTCGCGCGAGATGTTGTAGCGTTTCGCAACCATCTCCGCGGTCTGCAGCATCGACCAGTAGATCTCCGGCTTGCTCTTCGCCAGCCGCGTGTCGCGGATCATGTGCGTGTTCATCTCGTTCTGCACGCAGGAGATCGACTCCACCCCGCCGGCGACGAAGATCTCGCCTTCGCCGGCGATGATCCGCTGCGCCGCCATCGCGATCGTCTGCAGCCCCGACGAGCAGAAGCGGTTGACCGTGACGCCCGGCACGGTGACCGGGCAACCCGCGGCCAGTGCGATCTGCCGTGCGATGTTCGAGCCGGTGGCGCCCTCGGGCGTTGCGCAGCCCATCAGCACGTCCTCGACCTCGCCGGGCTCGAGGCCGGCGCGCTCGATCGCGGCGCGCACCACGTGCCCGCCCATCGTCGCGCCGTGGGTCATGTTGAAGGCGCCCTTCCAGCTCTTGGCGAGCGGCGTGCGGGCGGTGGAGACGATGACGGCGTCGGTCATGGTGCGTTCCTTCTCTTCGTTCCTGCGGAGGCTGTCGTCAGCCCTTGAAGTTCTTGCCCTCGGCGACCAGTCGCGCGAGCAGCGGCGCCGGCTGCCAGAACCGGCCGTCGTCGTTCGGATTGAGCGCGAAGCGCTTCATCGCCTGCACGACGTTGAACAGCCCCATCTCGCTCGCGTAGTGCATCGGCCCGCCGCGCCACGCCGGGAAGCCGTAGCCGGTGAGGTAGATCATGTCGATGTCCGAGGCGCGCGCCGCGATGCCTTCCTCGAGGATCTTCGCGCCTTCGTTGACCAGCGCGAACACCAGGCGGTGGACGATCTCGTCGTCGGAGATCGCGCGTGGCGCCACGCCGATCTCCTTGCGGTGCGCGGCGATCAGTTCGTCGACCGCCGGATCGGGCAGCGCATCGCGCTTGCCAGGCACATAGTGGTACCAGCCGGCGCCGGTCTTCTGGCCGAAGCGGCCGAGTTCGCACAGCTTGTCGGCCACTTTCGGGTATTGGAGCTGCGGCTGCTCGAGGTAGCGGCGCTTGCGGATGAACCAGCCGACGTCGTTGCCGGCCAGGTCGCTCATGCGGAACGGGCCCATCGCGAAGCCGAACTTCTCGATCGCGCGGTCGATCTGCTGCGGGCTCGCGCCCTCCTCCAGCATGTACAGGCCCTGCCGCAGATACTGTTCGAGCATCCGGTTGCCGATGAAACCGTCGCACACGCCCGACACCACCCCGGTCTTGCGCAGCTTCTTCGACAACTGCATCGTCGTCGCCAGCACGTCCTTCCCGGTCTTCTCGCCGCGCACGATCTCGAGCAGCTTCATCACGTTGGCCGGCGAGAAGAAGTGCGTGCCGATCACGTCCTGCGGTCGCTTCGTGAACGAGGCGATCCGGTTCACGTCGAGCGTCGAGGTGTTGGTCGCGAGGATTGCGCCGGGCTTCATCACCTCGTCGAGCTTGCGGAACACCCCCTCTTTCACCGCCATGTCCTCGAACACGGCCTCGATGACGAGATCGCAGTCCTTGAGGTCGTCGTAGCTGAGCGTCGTCGACAGCAGGCGCATGCGCTGCTCGAGCTTGTCCTGCTGGAGCTTGCCCTTCTTGACCTGCGCCTCGTAGTTTCTGCGGATCGTCGCGACGCCCTTGTCGAGCGCCTCCTGCTTCATCTCGAGAACGACGACCGGAATGCCGGCGGTGAGGAAGTTCATCGTGATGCCGCCGCCCATCGTGCCGGCGCCGATCACGCCGACCTTGTTCACCGCGCGCACCGGCGTGTCGGCCGGCACGTCGGGGATCTTGCTCGTCGCACGCTCGGCAGCGAAGGCGTGGCGCATCGCGCGGCACTCGGGCGTGAGCATCAGCGCGAGGAAGGTCTCGCGCTCGAAACGCATGCCGTCGTCGAACTTCTTCGTCAGCGCGCTCTGCACGGCATCGACGCACTTGAGCGGTGCCGGATAGTTCTTCGACATCGCGCCGACCGTGTTGCGCGCGAACTGGAAGTAGGCGTCGGCATCGGGATGCGTCACCTTCAGGTCGCGCACCCGCGGCAGCGGCCGGCGCTGGGCGATCTCCTCGGCGAACGAGATCGCGCCGGCGAGCAGGTCGCCCTCGACGATGCGGTCGAACAGCAGCTGGCCGGGGATCTGCGCGAGCTGCTCGCTCTTGACCGACTCGCCGCTGACGATCATGTTCAGCGCGTTCTCGACCCCGATCACGCGCGGCAGGCGCTGCGTGCCGCCGGCACCCGGGATCAGGCCGAGCTTGACTTCGGGCAGCGCGACCTGCGTGCCAGGTGCCGCCACGCGGTAGTGGCAGCCGAGCGAGAGCTCGAGCCCGCCGCCCATCGCCGTGCCGTGCAACGCCGCGACGACGGGCTTGGTGCAGGCCTCGAGCGCGAGGATCACCGACAGCAGGTTCGGCTCGGCGAACGACTTCGGCGTGTCGAACTCGCGGATGTCGGCGCCGCCCGAGAACAGCTTGCCGGCGCCGATCAGCACGATCGCCTCGACGGCGGCGTCGGCCTGCGCGCGCTCGAGCCCGTCGGTGATGCCGCGGCGCGTGTCGTGGCCGAGGCCGTTGACCGGCGGGTTGTCGAGCGTGATGACGGCGACGCCGTCGCGGGTTTGGTAGTTGGCGGACATGCAATGACCTCTTGCGAAATAGAACGCTCGTTCGATTCTAGGCGGTGGATGGGCGCGCTCGTTGTCCCGGCCGTGACAATACGCCTGCTGCTCCGAGGGCGAGTCGCGGTGCGGGTTGCAGGCTGCACGGCGTGCCGTCACGCGGGCGTCAGACCTCGAGCCACTCCTTGCGCACGTAGGCGTCGGCACGCAGCTCCGCGGGCGTGCCTTCGAAGACGATGCTGCCGTGGCCCATCACGTAGCAGCGCTGCGAGATCTGCAGCGCGATGGTGAGCTTCTGCTCGACGAGCAGCACCGACACGCCGCGGCGCTTGAGCTCCTCGAGGTAGCGTGCGACGAGCTCGACGAGCATCGGCGCCAGCCCCTCCGTCGGCTCGTCGATCATGATCAGCTCGGGGTCGCCCATCAGCGTGCGACACAGCGTCAGCATCTGCTGCTCGCCGCCCGACAGCACGCCGGCGGCGGTGTGCCGGCGCGCCTCGAGGCGCGGGAACATGCGGTACATGTCGTCGTAGGACCAGCGCGGCTTCGCATCGCCCCCGCCGCGCCGCCGCTTCTCGCCGAGCATCAGGTTCTGGTGCACCGTGAGCTTGGGGAAGATGTCGCGGTTCTCGGGCACGTAGCCGAGGCCCTCGTGCGCGATCTCGAACGGCTTGCGGCCGAGCAGCTCGCGACCGCGGAACCTGACCGAGCCGCTGCCGTCGACGAGGCCCATGACGGCCTTGACCGTCGTCGAGCGGCCGGCGCCGTTGCGCCCGAGCAGCGCGACGATCTCGCCCGGCTGCACGTTCATCGTCACGCCGTGCAGCACGTGGCTCTTGCCGTAGTAGGCGTGCAGGTTGGCGACTTCCAGCATCGTCGTCACGCTCCGGCTCCCGCGGCCCGATGCTCGGCGAGCACCGAGCCGAGGTACGCCTCCTGCACCTTGACGTCGGCGCGCACCGCCTCGGGCGTGTCGAAGGCGATCACTTCGCCGTAGACGAGCACGGCAATGCGGTCGGCCAGGCCGAACACGACGCCCATGTCGTGCTCGACGGTGAGCAGCGTCTTGCCCACCGTCACGTCGCGGATCAGTTGCACGAAGCGCGCCGTCTCGCTGAGGCTCATGCCGGCGGTCGGCTCGTCGAGCAGGATCACGTCGGCGCCGCCGGCGATCGTGATGCCGATCTCGAGCGCGCGCTGCTCGGCATAGGTGAGATTGGTCGCCAGCACGTCGCGGCGGCGCTCGAGCTTGAGCATGCGCAGCAGCTGCTCGGTGCGCTCGTTGGCGTCGTGCGCGTCGGCGAGGAAGCGCCAGAACGCATAGCGGTATCCCTTGGCCCACAGCACGGCGCAGCGCAGGTTCTCGAACACCGACAGCCGCGTGAACAGGTTGCTCACCTGGAAGCTGCGCGCCAGCCCGAGGCGGTTGATCCGGTACGGCGCCAGCCCGGCGATCGCGCGCCCGTTGAGCAGGATCTCGCCGCGCGTCGGCGCGAAGCGGCCGCTGATCAGGTTGAACAGCGTCGACTTGCCGGCGCCGTTCGGGCCGATGATGGCGACGCGCTCGCCCGCCTTCACCGCCAGGCTCGCGCCGCGGATGATCTCGGTGCGGCCGAAGCTCTTGTGCACGTCGCGCAGTTCGACGGCAACTGTCGGCCCCTCGTCCGACGAGTACCTCGGACGATCCCCCGAGGAAATCGCGGGCCGGCTCGGGACGGCCCGGCGCTCGGCCCGCGGCGCTTCGCTCACAAGCCCTCCCGCCGGCGCAGCTCGCGCTCGATGTCTTCCTGCACGCCGTTCCAGTGGCGCACGAAGCGCCGCCGCGCCATCTCGAACAGCACGAGGCCGATACCCAGCACGGCGGCGGCGCCGAGCCAGCTCGCAACGCCGCGCGGCGCCAGCGTCACCCCGAGGTAGCGCATCGTCTCGGCGCCCGTCACGTCGGCCTGCAGGAAGTAGACCATTTCGATGGCCGCGCCGGCGCCGACCAGCAGCACGAGGCTCGCGCCGGCGAGCGCCGCGTAGTGCCAGCCCAGCTCGCGCAACCGGCCGTAGGCGGCGACGCGCAGGTTCATCAGGATCAGGCTGGCCAGGCCGCCCGGCGCATACATCACCATGAACATGAAGATCAGGCCGAGGTAGAGCAGCCAGGCCTTGGTCAGCTCCGACAGCAGCACGACGGCCAGCACGAGCAGCACGCCGCCGATGATCGGGCCGAAGAACGTCGTCGCGCCGCCGAGGAAGGTGAACAGCAGGTAGCCGCCCGAGCGTGCGGCGCCGACCACCTCGGCCGTCACGATCTCGAAGTTGAGCGCACCCAGGCCGCCCGCGATGCCCATGAAGAAGCCCGAGATCGCGAACGCCGTGAAGCGCACGTGCTGCGTGTCGTAGCCGACGAACTCGACGCGCTCGGGGTTGTCGCGCACGGCATTGAGCATGCGCCCGAGCGGCGTGCGCGTCAGCGCGAACATCGCCGCCGTCGACACGAAGCAGTAGAAGGCGATCAGGTAGTAGAGCTGGATCTGCGGGCCGAACGTGATGCCGGCGAAGCGGCTGCCCGTGACGCGGTTGCCCGAGATGCCGCCTTCGCCGCCGAAGAACTCGGGCAGCATCAGCGACATCGACCACACCAGCTCGCCCAGGCCGAGCGTGATCATCGCGAACGGCGTGCCGGCCTTGCGCGTCGTCACGTAGCCGAACAGCGCCGCGAAGAACAAGCCCGCCACACCGCCGACCAGCGGCAGCAGGCTCACCGGCAGCGCCAGCTTGCCCGCCGTCACGAGGTTGAGCGTGTGGATCGTCAGGTAGGAGCCCAGCCCGCTGTAGACGGCGTGACCGAAGCTGAGCATGCCGCCCTGGCCGAGCAGGATGTTGTAGGCCAGACAGGCGATGATGGCGATGCCCATCTGCGACAGCATCGTGTGCGACAGCCCGCTGCGAAACACGAGCGGCGCGACGAGCAGCAGCAGCGCGAAGCCGCCCCACACGACCCAGCGGCCGACGTTGTGCGGCTTGAACCGCAGGCCGACGAAGGGTTCGGCGCGCGCCGACATGTCAGCGCCGCCCGGCCGCCAGCATGCGCTGACGCGCCCCAAGGGCCACGAAGGGGCCCGTACCGGGCCCTCGGGGCAGCGAGCAAAGAGAGCGTGGGGGCTGTCCCATCAACCTTCTCTCGTGCCCATCAACCCCTTCGGGCGGATGATGAGCATCAGCACGAGCAGCAGGTAGGGCAGGATCGGCGCCGCCTGTGCCAGCGTGATCTTGAAGAAGGGATAGAGCGCGCTGTCGGGCCCGACCGCCCAGCCGAAGCTCCTGGCCGCGTCGACCAGCGACTTGTCGACCGTCAGCGGCATCGTCTGCAGCAGGCCGACGAGGATCGAGCCGATGAATGCGCCGGCCAGCGACCCCATGCCGCCGATCACGATGACGGCGAAGACGATCGGGCCGACGGCCGACATGTTGGGCTCGGTGACGAACGTGATGCCGCCGACCACGCCGGCCAGCGCCGCCAGCGCGCAGCCACTGCCGAAGACGAGCATGAACACGCGCGGCACGTTGTGGCCGAGGCTCTCGACCATCTCGGGGTGCGTCAGCGAGGCCTGGATCACCAGGCCGACGCGCGTGCGCGTGAGCATCAGCCACAGCGACGCCAGCATCAGCAGCGCGATGAACATGATGAAGGCGCGCGTCAGCGGAAAGCGCGAACACAGCGCGCCGGCGGCGCTGCACACCTCGGCCGGCGCGGCGCCCAGCCGCAGCGACAACCCTCCGCCCTGCTGCACCAGCGTGAACGCCGGGCCGTCGAGCGCGGCGGGCGGCGTGAAAGGCACCGCCGCGCGCCCCCAGACCAGCTGCACCACCTCCAGGATGACGTAGCTCAGGCCGAAGGTGATCAGCAGCTCGGGCACGTGGCCGAACTTGTGCGCGCGGCGCAGCGCGGTGCGCTCGAAGCCGGCGCCGAGCAGCGCGACGAACAGCGGCGAGAGCACGAGCGACGGCCAGAAGCCGACGATGCCGGTCAGCGTGTACGCGAAGTACGCGCCGACCATGTAGAAGCTCGCGTGAGCGAAGTTCAGCACGCCCATCATGCCGAAGATCAGCGTGAGGCCCGAGCTGAGCATGAACAGCAGCAGCCCGGAGCTGACGCCGTTCAGCAGGTTGATCAGAAGCTGGTCCATCAGGCGCGGCAAGGGCCCGCGCGCCACGCGGGCCCCCGACCGTGAAGGGCGTTCAGGAAGGACGCTTCATCTGGCACGACGTCGGCGTGCTCGAGACGTAGGGTTCGAACGTCTTCACCGGTGCGAAGTTGTAGCCGGTATTCTCGATGCTGTAGTCGCCCGGCTTGGCCTGTGCCTTCTTCCAGACTCCCATGAACAGCGGCTGCTGCATCTGGTGGTCGGCGGCGCGCATGGTCACCTCGCCGTTGAAGCTCTTGAACGACAGACCCTCCATCGCCTTCGCGACCTTCACCGGGTCGGTGCTCTTCGCCTTGGCCATCGCATTGGAGAGCAGTCCGAACGCGTGGTAGGTCTGGCCGGTGTACCAGTCGTCGTTGAACTTGGCCTTGAAGTCGTCCATCAGCTTGCGCGCGACCCCGGTATCCCAGTGGTTGAACACGCCGATCGAGTAGACGCGGCCCTCGGCGCCGGCCCCGAGCGCGGTGGGCGTGCCGGTCACCACCGCGTAGTAGGTGTAGAACTTGGCATTCAGGCCGGCATCGTTGGCAGCCTTGACGAGCAGCGTGAGGTCGGAGCCCCAGTTGCCGGTGATCACGGTGTCGGCGCCGCTGGCCTTGATCTTGGCGACGTAGGGGGCGAAGTCGCGTGTCTGCGCGAGCGGATGCAGGTCGTCGCCGACGATCTGGATGTCCGGGCGCTTGCGCGCCAGCGTTTCCTTCGCGTAGCGCGAGACCTGGTGGCCGTGCGCGTAGTTCTGGTTGATCAGGTAGACCTTCTTGACGTCGGGCTGATCCTTCATGTAGGTCGTCAGCGCCTCCATCTTCATGGAGGTGTCGGCGTCGAGCCGGAAGTGCCAGTAGTTGCACTTGCTGTTCGTGAGGTCGGGATCCACCGCGGCGTAGTTGAGGTACACGACCTCCTTGCCGGGGTTGCGCTCGTTGTGCTTGGCCACGGCGTCCATGACCGCCAGCGCCGCCCCCGAGCCGTTGCCCTGCACGATGTAGCGGATGCCCTGGTCGGTCGCCGCCTTCACCAGGTTGGTGCTCTCCTGCGGGCTGAGCTTGTTGTCGAAGGGCACCATCTCGAACTTCACGCCGGCCGGGTTGGCCTTGTTGAAGTGTTCGGCGATGAACTGGAAGCTCTTGATCTGGTTCTGGCCCACCGGCGCCATGAGGCCGGTCAGCGGGTCGATCCATGCGACCTTGACGGTCTCGCCCTTCTGCGCCAGGACCGGGCCGGCCATCGCGCCCGCCAGCACGAAGGTTGCGAGGGCCACGGGATGGAAGCGGATCTGCATCGTCGACTCCTTCTATGTGGTGGTGAACGACAGCGCGCACGCTAGCCCAGCGCGGTGCTGCGGTGCAGAGGGATTCCCCGCAAGCTGTCACCGTTGCGACAGAGGGGATTCCCCGCCGCGCACCTCAACCGGGCAGCACGTGGGCGCGGAACTGCTCGCGCAGCTTGAGCTTCTGCATCTTGCCGGTGGCCGTGTGCGGGATCTCGTCGACGAAGACGACGTCGTCGGGCACCTGCCACTTGGCGATCTTGCCCTCGAAGAAGCCCAGGATCTGCTCGCGCGTGAGCTCGGCGCCCGGCTTCCTCACGACGACGAGCAGCGGCCGCTCGTCCCACTTCGGATGCTTGCAGGCGATGACGGCGGCCTCGTGCACCGCCGGATGGCCCATTGCGACGTTCTCGAGGTCGATCGACGAGATCCACTCGCCGCCCGACTTGATGACGTCCTTGCTGCGGTCGGTGATCTGCATGTAGCCGTCGGGGTCGATCGACGCCACGTCGCCGGTCGGGAACCAGCGCCGGCCGTCGACCTCGACGAGCGGCGACTCGTCGTTGCGGAAATAGCCGTCGATCACCCAGGGACCGCGCACGACGAGGTTGCCAGTCGCCTTGCCGTCCCATGGCAGCGCGCGGTGCTCGTCGTCGACGATCGCCATGTCGACGCCGTAGATCGCGCGGCCCTGCTTCTCGAGCACGTGCAGACGGGCCTCCTTGTCGAGCGCCGCATGCTTGCCCTTGAGCGTGCCGACGGTGCCCAGCGGCGACATCTCCGTCATGCCCCAGCCATGCAGCACCTCGACGCCGAAGTCCTCGACGAGGGTGCGCATCATCGCCGGCGGGCAGGCCGAGCCGCCGATCACGGTGCGCTTGAAGCTGCTGAACTTCAGGTTGTTCTGCTTGACGTGGTTGAGCAGCCCGAGCCATACCGTCGGCACGCCGGCGCTGAACGTCACCTGTTCGCTCTCGAACAGTTCGTAGAGCGACTTGCCGTCGAGGTGCGGTCCGGGCATCACGAGCTTGGCGCCGACCAGCGGGCACGAGTACGGCAGGCCCCAGGCGTTGACGTGGAACATCGGCACCACCGGCAGGATGGTGTCGCGCGACGAGCAGCCCATGGAGTCGGGCAGCGCCGAGCCGTAGGCGTGCAGCACCGTCGAGCGGTGGCTGTAGACGGCGCCCTTCGGATGCCCGGTCGTGCCCGAGGTGTAGCAGATGCTCGACGCCGTGTTCTCGTCGAACTCGGGCCAGGCGTACTCGCCGTCCTCGGCGTCGACCAGCTCGTCGTAGCACGACAGGCCGGGGATCGTCGTCGACGCCGGCATGTGGGCGCGGTCCGTCATCGCGACGTAGTGCTTCACGCTGCCCAGCGCCGGCGCCAGCTTCTCGACCAGCGGCAGGAAGGTCAGGTCGAAGCACAGCACGCGGTCCTCGGCGTCGTTGGCGATCCACGCGATCTGCTCGGGGAACAGGCGCGGATTGATCGTGTGGCACACGAGCTGCGAGCCCGACGCGCCGTAGTAGATCTCGAGGTGGCGGTAGCCGTTCCAGGCCAGCGTGGCGACGCGGTCGCCCGGTCGGCAGCCCAGCCGCTCCAGCGCCTGCGCCAGCTTGCGCGCGCGCAGTTCGGCGTCGCGATAGGTGGTGCGGTGCACGTCGCCCTCGACGCGCTTGGAGACGATCTCGGTGTCGCCGGCGTGGCGCGCCGCATGCACCAGCAGCGACGAAATCATCAGCGGCATCTGCATCATCCGGCCGGGCAGCGCGTTCATCGCGAACTCCTTCGTTCCATCGACGGTGGGCGCCGATGATAGGAAGCCGCCCCCGGCCGCCGCTGCTCCGGTTTACCCCTAGTCGCCGGCGGGCGGCGGCGCGTCACTACACTGGCCCGGATATGACGATCGCCGTCCCCGTTCAGGACGCACCGGCGCCCGACGTCGCGCTCGACTGGCGCAACCGCTGGGCCGCGCTCGGCCGCGAGTTCGGCACCGAGCTGCCCGCCGAGCCGCTGCCGGCGCCGCACTGGGTGGCGCGCAGCGACGACTGCGCACGCCTGCTCGGCCTGCCCGACGACTGGTGGCACCGCGACGACTGGCGCGCGCTCGACGTGTTCAGCGGCAATGCACTGTGGCAGGGCATGCGGCCGCAGGCCAGCGTCTACAGCGGCCACCAGTTCGGCGTCTGGGCCGGCCAGCTCGGCGACGGCCGCGCGCTGTGGCTGGGCGAGGTCGACGCACCCGGGGGCCCGCTCGAGCTGCAGCTCAAGGGCTCCGGGCGCACGCCCTACTCGCGCATGGGCGACGGCCGCGCCGTGCTGCGCTCGTCGATCCGCGAGTTCCTGTGCTCCGAGACGATGCACGCGCTGGGCGTGCCGACGACGCGCGCGCTGTGTGTCGTCGGCTCGCCGCTGCCGGTGCGCCGCGAGGAGATCGAGTCGGCCGCCGTCGTGACGCGCGTGGCGCCAAGCTTCGTGCGCTTCGGCCACTTCGAGCACTTCGCGCACCACGACCAGCCGGCCGCGCTGCGGCGGCTCGCCGACTTCGTCATCGACCACCACCTGCCGGCCTGCCGCGACGCCGCCGAGCCGTATGCCGCGCTGCTCGAGGCGGCGACGCGCTCGACCGCCGAGCTGGTCGCGCAGTGGCAGGCGGTGGGCTTCTGCCACGGCGTGATGAACACCGACAACATGTCGATCCTTGGGCTGACGATCGACTACGGGCCGTTCGGCGTCCTCGGCGCCTACGACCCCGGCCACGTCTGCAACCACTCCGACGAGCAGGGCCGCTACGCCTACGGCCGCCAGCCGAACGTGGCGTTCTGGAACCTGCACGCGCTGGCGCAGGCGCTGCTGCCGCTGATCGGCGACACCGACCGCGCGCTCGCCGCGCTGGAGCCCTACCGCAGCGTCTTTCCTGCCGCCTGGCAGCGGCGCTTCGCCGCCAAGCTGGGGCTGGCGACGAGCGAGGACGACGACGCCGCGCTGGTCGGCGCCTGGCTCGAGCGGCTGGCCGCCGACCGCGTCGACTTCACGATCGCGCACCGCCGGCTGGCGGGCTTCGTGCCGGGCGCCGCCAACGACGCGCTGCGCGACCTGTTCATCGACCGCGCGGCCTTCGACGCCTGGGCGGCGCGCTACGGCGATCGCTTGCGCCGCGAAGGCAGCGTCGACGCCGAGCGCGCGACACGCATGAACCGCGTCAACCCGAAGTTCGTGCTGCGCAACCACCTCGCCGAAACGGCGATCCGCCAGGCGCGCGCCGGCGACTTCGACGAGACGCGCCGGCTGCTGCGCGTGCTCGAGCGGCCCTACGACGAGCAGCCCGAGCACGCGGCATATGCCGACTTCCCGCCCGACTGGGCGGCGTCGCTCGAAGTTTCGTGCTCGTCGTGACGGAGGCGTGATGAACCACTGCGTATCCACTTGCGCGCCGCGGGCCGAGCGCCGGGCCGCCCCAAGCCGGCCCGCAATCCCCTTGGGGGCCGAGCCCGGACGAGGACAGTCCGGTGGACTGTCCTCGCCTGACGAGGGGCCGGGCTGCAAGGCCCGGCGCGGCCTGCAAGGCCGGCCGACGTACCCGTCGGACGAGGGGCGAACATGAGCGCCATGGACGACGGCAAACCGCGCAAGGTCAGCAAGACGGACGCCGAATGGCGCCGCCAGCTCGACCCCGTGCAGTACCAGGTGGCGCGCAACGCCGCGACGGAGCCGCCGTTCAGCGGCAGGTACTGGGACCACTTCGAGCCCGGCACCTACCGCTGCATCGGCTGCGGCACGCCGCTGTTCGAGTCGGCAACCAAGTTCGACGCCGGCTGCGGCTGGCCGAGCTACTGGCAGCCGGTGAATGCGGAGGTGATCGAGCGAGTGCGCGACACCAGCCACGGCATGGTGAGGGTCGAGGTGCGCTGCAACCACTGCGGCTCGCACCTCGGCCACGTGTTCGACGACGGCCCGGCGCCGACCGGCGAGCGCTATTGCATCAACTCGGCATCGATCGATTTCGCGCCCGAGCCGCCGCAGGCGCAGGAGCGCGCCGCAATGCCAGAATCCGGCCTTCGCCCGCTCGACCCGCCCCGATGAAGCTGCTGTTCGACTTCCTGCCCATCCTGCTGTTCTTCGGCACCTTCAAGTACGCCGAGATGCAGCGCGAGGCGGCGGCCGCGTTCGCGACGGAGCACTTCGGCGCCGTCGTGTCGGGCGGCGTCGTCGGCCCGTCGGAGGCGCCGGTGCTGCTGGCCACCGCCGTCGTCATCGTGGCGACGCTGGTGCAGGTGGCCTGGCTCTACGCGCGCCACCGCAAAGTCGACATGATGCTGTGGGTGAGCCTGGCGCTCGTCGTCGTGCTCGGCGGCATGACGATCTGGTTCCGCAGCGAGACCTTCATCAAGTGGAAGCCGAGCGTCCTCTACTGGGCGATGGGCCTGGCGTTCTGGCTCAGCCAGCTGGTGTGGCGCAAGAACCTGCTCAAGCTGCTGATCGGCAGCCAGCTCTCGCTGCCCGACCCGGTGTGGCAGCGGCTCAACTTCGCGTGGATCGCCTTCTTCAGCCTGATGGGGCTGCTCAACATCTACGTGGCCTACACCTACTCGACCGACACCTGGGTCAACTTCAAGCTGTTCGGCGGCTTCGGCCTGATGCTGCTGTTCACGCTCGCGCAGGGCCTGTACCTCAGCCGCCACCTGCACGACGTCGAACCCTCCGAGACGCCGGCCGGCGAGGCGCAACGATGACGAGCCCCGAAAAGAACCCCGCCGACTTCCCGACGCCCGCCGAGCTCGAGGCCGCGCTGCGCACTGCGCTGCAGCCGACGGCGCTCGAAGTGATCGACGACAGCCACCATCACGCGGGCCATGCCGGCGCGCGCGAAGGCCGCCACTACACGGTGCGCATCGTCAGCGAGCGCTTCGCCGGCGCGAGCCGCGTGGTGCGGCATCGCCTCGTGTATCATGCCCTCGACCGCCTGATGTCCCGCGGCATCCACGCCCTCGCGATCGACGCGCGCGCCCCCCGAGAACCCTGAACTCCGGCCCGCCGGCGTCCCGCCCGCGACGCGCGCCGCACCCCTCTCCCCGCTGAAAGGCCAGCCCCATGTTGAAGAAGTCTTCCCTCGCAGCGTGCCTGTCGCTCGCCCTGTTCGCAGCCGGTGCTGCGCAGGCGCAGAACGTGGCCATCGTCAACGGCAAGGCCGTGCCCAAGTCGCGCGTCGACACGCTGATCCAGCAGGTGCACAAGCGCGCCGAGGCGCAGGGCCAGCAGCCGCCGCCCAACCTCGAGCAGCTCGCGCGCGACAAAGTCGTGCTCGACGAGATCTTCGCGCAGGAGGCGCAGAAGCGCGGGCTCGCCGCCAGCGCCGAGTACAAGCAGCAGATGGAGATGGCGCGCCAGGCGCTGCTGATCCAGGCCCTGTTCGCCGACGAGCAGAAGAAGAACCCCATCACGGACGCCGAAGTCAGCGCCGAGTACGACAAGATCAAGCTCGCCAACAGCGGCACCGAGTACCGCGCCCGCCACATCCTGACCGAGAAGGAAGACGAGGCCAAGTCGGCGATCGCGCAGATCAAGGGCGGCGCCAAGTTCGAGGACGTGGCCAAGAAGAGCTCCAAGGATCCGGGCTCGTCGGCCAACGGCGGCGACCTCGACTGGGCGCAGGCCGGCAACTACGTGCCCGAGTTCTCCCAGGCGATGGCCAAGCTCAAGAAGGGCGAGATGACGGAGGCGCCCGTCAAGTCGCAGTTCGGCTGGCACGTCATCAAGCTCGAGGACACGCGCGAGGCGCAGTTCCCGCCGCTCGAGCAGGTCAAGCCGCAGATCGAGCAGCGCCTCTCGCAGCTGCGCGAAGTGAAGTTCCGCGACGACCTGCGCGCGAAGGCGAAGACGGACTACAAGTTCAGCCAGTGACGCGCCACGCGGCCTGACGACGACGGCGCCTGCGGGCGCCGTTTTCGTTCACGGCGCCGGATGCGGCTCGCCGGTACGCGCCGCAAGGCGAAGTGGGCTCCGATGCCGCCGCGCCGGATCGAGGCGCGACGACGCCCGAGTCTTGACCTTCCCACCGCGGAAAGGATCAAAGTGCTGTCGTTGCCGCTTCATGGCGGTCGACACAGGAGAGCCCCATGCCGACTTCCGACCCCCAGCACCGCGATCACGCCCACCACGAGCCCCGCCGTCATCCTCCTGCAACGCACGTGATGCCCGATGGCACCGTGATGGACGATGCCCGGCACCGCCACCCTCACCGTCATCACACCCCGGCCGCAGCGCCTGCGGCACCGGCGGGCGAATCGAGTCGGGTCGAGTACACCTGTCCGATGCACCCGCAGGTGCGGCAGATGGGCCCGGGCAACTGCCCGATCTGCGGCATGGCGCTCGAGCCCCTGCTGGCCACGGCCGACACGGGGCCGAGCCCTGAACTGCGCGACATGACACGCCGGTTCCGGATCGGCACCGCCCTGACCGTGCCCGTCTTCGCGCTGGAGATGGGCGGGCACCTCTTCGACATCCATCACCTCGTCGCGCAGCAGACCTTGAACTGGGTGCAGCTGCTGCTGGCGACGCCGGTGGTGCTGTGGGCCGGCTGGCCCTTCTTCGTGCGCGCAGCGGCCTCGGTGAGGAACCGCAGCCTGAACATGTTCTCGCTCATCGCTCTCGGGACCGGTGCCGCCTGGCTCTACAGCATCGTCGCCACGGCGGCGCCCCGGTCGTTCCCGGCGGCTCTGCGCAGCGAAGACGGGGCGGTGGCTGTCTATTTCGAGGCGGCGGCCGTCATCACGGTGCTGGTGCTGCTCGGCCAGGTGCTGGAGCTGCGCGCACGCGAGAAGACCTCCGGCGCCATCAAGGCACTGCTCGGCCTGGCGCCGAAGACCGCAGTCCGGGTGCACGCCGACGGCACCGACCGGACGGTGCCGGTCGACGCCATCCAGGTCGGCGACCTGCTGCGCGTGCGTCCCGGCGAGAAGGTGCCGGTGGACGGCGAGCTCACCGAGGGCAAGGGCAATGTCGACGAATCGATGGTGACCGGCGAGCCCATCCCCGTCGCCAAGGCGGTAGGGTCGAAGGTCACGGCAGGCACGCTGAATCAGACGGGCGGCTTCGTGATGCGCGCGGAGAAGGTCGGTGCCGACACCCTGCTCTCGCAGATCGTCCACATGGTCGCCGCGGCGCAGCGCAGCCGTGCCCCGATCCAGCGGATGGCGGATCAGGTTTCGGGCTGGTTCGTGCCGGTGGTGATCCTGATCGCCGTGCTGACGTTCATCGCCTGGTCGGTGTGGGGGCCGTCGCCGCAGCTCAGCTATGCACTGGTGACCTCGGTCGCCGTGCTCATCATCGCGTGCCCGTGCGCCCTCGGCCTGGCGACGCCGATGTCCATCATGGTAGGCGTCGGCAAGGGAGCGCAGCACGGCGTGCTCATCCGCGACGCCGAGGCCCTCGAGCGCATGGAGAAGGTCGACACGCTGGTGCTGGACAAGACCGGGACGTTGACGGAGGGGCGCCCGAAGGTCGTCCACGTCGAGCCCGGCGGCGGCTTCGCTGCGGACGAGGTGCTGCGCAAGCTGGCCAGCGTGGAGCGAGCCAGCGAGCATCCGCTGGCCATGGCAATCGTGATGGACGCGCAGGAACGCCGGCTCGAGCTGTCGGCGGTGAGCGACTTCGACTCGCCCGTCGGCAAGGGCGTCGTCGGCACGGTCGACGGGCAGCGCATCGTCTCCGGCAGCGCCAAGTTTCTGGCCGAGCACCACATCGACGCCGCGAGCCTGGCGGCATCCGCGGAGCTGCAGCGCGAGCAGGCGGCGACGGTCATCTTCGTGGGGGTCGACGGCCGGCTGGCCGGCTATGTCGCCATCGCCGACCCCATCAAGGCGACGACGCCTGCGGCGCTCGCGGCGCTGAAGGCAGCCGGCATCCGCATCGTCATGCTGACGGGTGACGGGAAGACGACGGCGCAGGCCGTCGCCCGCCAGCTCGGCATCGACGAAGTCGTCGCCGAGGTCTTCCCCGAAGACAAGGCCGCCGTGGTCACGAGGCTGCGAAGCGAAGGCCGCGTGGTCGCCATGGGCGGCGATGGCGTCAACGATGCCCCGGGGCTGTCGAGCGCCGATGTCGGGGTCGCGATGGGAACCGGCACCGACGTCGCGATGGAGAGCGCGGGCATCACGCTGCTCAAGGGCGACCTGATGGGCATCGTCCGGGCCCGGACGCTGTCGCACGCCACGATGAAGAACATCCGCCAGAACCTGTTCCTCAGCTTCGTCTACAACGCCGGCGGTGTTCCGCTCGCGGCGGGCGTGCTCTACCCGATGTTCGGACTGCTGCTCTCGCCGATGGTGGCGGCAGCGGCGATGGCGCTGTCATCGGTCAGCGTCATCGCGAACTCACTGAGGCTGCGCAGCGTGAAGATCGATTGAGATCGGCCGGTTCACAGCGCCAGCGCCCCGCTGTCGACGCGCCCCGCCTCGATGCGCAGCTGGCGGTCGCAGCGCGACGCGATGGCGCGGTCGTGCGTCACGAGCACGAGCGTCGTGCCGGCCTCGCGGTTGAGGTCGAACATCAGCTCCATCACGGTTTCGCCGGTGGCGAAGTCGAGGCTGCCCGTCGGCTCGTCGGCGAGCAGCACCGCGGGGCGCACGACGAAGGCGCGTGCCAGCGCGACGCGCTGCTGCTCGCCGCCCGACAGCACGCGCGGATAGTGGCCGAGCCGCTCGCCCAGGCCCACGCGGCTCAGCATCTCGACGGCCTGCGCGCGCGCGTCGGCGCGGCCCTGCAGCTCGAGCGGCAGCATCACGTTCTCGAGAGCCGTCAGGTTGCCCAGCAGCTGGAAGCTCTGGAACACGAAGCCGACCTTGGCGGCGCGCACCGCGGCGCGTGCATCCTCGTCGAGCGCGAAGAGGTCGGTGCCGGCGAGCCGCACGCGGCCCGAGGTCGGTGTGTCGAGGCCTGCGATGATCGACAGCAGCGTGCTCTTGCCCGAGCCCGATGCGCCGACGATGGCCGCCGATTCGCGCGCATTGAGCGTGAAGTCGATGTCGTGCAGTATCGTCAGCACGCCGGTCGAGTCGCGCACCTGCTTGGTGACGCGCTCGACCTCGATGATGGGTTCGGACATGTCGATGGAATCTTGCAACAAGGCAATGGGGGATCGCGGCCGCCGCCGCTGGCTCGGCCACTGTAGCGCGCTCGCGCTGGCGGCCGCCGCCGGTGGGTCATTCGCGGCGCCGGCGGCGGCACCGCCGAAGCTGCTCGTCGTCGGCGACAGCATGTCGGCCGAGTACGGGCTGCGCCGCGGCGCGGGATGGGTGGCGCTGCTCGAGCGGCGGCTGGCGCAGGAGAAGATCGCTGCCAGCGTCGTGAATGCGAGCATCAGCGGCGACACCACGTCGGGCGGGCGCTCGCGGCTGCCGGCGCTGCTCGCGCAGCACGAGCCGACGCACGTCGTGCTCGAGCTCGGCGGCAACGACGCGCTGCGCGGCCTGCCGCTGGCGCAGACGCAGGCCAACCTCGCTGAGATGGCACGCGCCGCGCGCGGCGCCGGCGCGCAGGTGGTGATCGTCGGCATGCAGGTCCCGCCGAACTATGGCCGCCAGTACGGCAACGACTTCGCGGCGCTTTTCGCCACGGTGGCGCGCAGCGAGAAGGCGGCGCTCGTGCCCTTCCTGCTCGCCGGCGTGGCCGACCGGCCCGATGCCGAGCAGTGGTTCCAGCCCGACCGCATCCACCCCAACGAACGCGCGCAGCCGCGCATGCTCGACAACGTGTGGCCGACGCTGCGGCCGCTGCTGGCGCCGCCGCGGCGCTGAGCGGCGCCGCGACGCTCAGCCGCGCTCGCCGCGACCGCCGCGGCTCTCGCGCTCTTGGCCGTTGCTGCCGCCGCCGCGGCCTTCGCGGCCCCCACCGCCGCCGTTGTCGCGTGGCGCGCGGGGCTGGGACTGCGGTGAGGGCTGCCGCGGCACGTGCTGCACGCGCGGCGCCGGGGCCGGCATCGCGGCCGGCGGCGGCATCGGCCGTGGTTGCTGTTGCGGCGGCGGTGCTGCGCCGGCGCCGGCCGGACCGGAAAACTCGCGCCGCTCGATCTTGGGAATCGGCGTCGGGCGCTGCTCGCGCGGCACGTCGCGCTCGACGCGGTCGCTGCGGTCGTGATCCCCGCGCTCGACACGCGGCGGCACGGCGACGGGCGGAACCGGCGCCGGCGCGGCGCGCGGCACCGGCTGCGGCACGACGGACGGCGCATCGGGTCGGGGCACCCGGCCGAGCTCGGGCCGGCCGTCGTGCGGCGCGGGCATCGGTTGGTGCGGCGAGCGCGCGAAGTCGGGCACGCCGTCGCCGGGGCCGCCGCGAGGCACGGCGACGCCGGGCCGCCCGCCCGCATCGGCCGGCAGCGGCAGGCGTTCGCGCGGCACGGCGCGCGGCGGCGGCGCCACGCGCACGTCGCCGCGGCCCGGCACGGCGCGCACGCCGGCGCCCGGCGCGACGCGCGGCACCGGCGCCAGCACCGGCGCGGCCGGCGTCACCGGCGCGCGGTCCCAGTCGCGGCTGCGCGGGTCGCGTGCGTTCCATGCATGAGCACCGACCGGCTGGCGCCCCGTCATCACGTGCGACGGCACGAAGGTCACGGCATGGTCGATGCCGCGATTGGCGTAGCGCGCGCCCTGCACGTAGCGCTCGGGTGCGTTGACGATCGTCGTCACGTTCGTGATGTGCGTGACGTGCGTGTGGTTGACCTTGCGCACGTAGCCCACGCTGACGCGGTAGCCCGGGACGTAGACCTCGTGCGGCGCGAGCGGGAACCAGCCGACCGCGGGCGCGCCGACCGAGATCGAGACGCTGAAGCGCGGCCCGCCGACCCAGCCGACGAGCGCCGGCGCGTACACCGGCCGCGCCACGTAGCGCCCCGGCGCCCAGCACCAGTGGCCGCGGTGGTGGACCCAGCGGCCATAGTGGAACGGCGCGAAGCCCCAGGGCGCGTCGTCGACCCAGGTCCAGCCCCAGGGGTGCAGGAACACCCAGTGGCCGTAGCGGTACGGCGCCCAGCCGGCGATCACGACGCGCGGCACCCACAGCGCGCCGTATTCGTCGCTGTGCTCCCAGCGGCCGTGGCGATCGAGCTCGTCGACGCCCGTCATCTCGGGCGACACGTAGCGCGTCGACGCGCTGCGCGTGTCGGCGCGGTCGCGGTCCTGCACCCAGGCGGCGAAGGCGTCGCGGCGCGGATCGGCGACGGCGTACTGCGCAGCGCCGCTGCCCGGCGGCTCGCGCCACATCTCCGCGCGCTGCCCGGCCGTCACGGTGACGGCGGCACCGTCGCCCTGCAGCAGCGCCTGGCCGCGCATCGTCGTGGCCTGCGTGCGCTCGTCGACGCGGTCGACACGGTACAGGCCTGCGCGGTCGGGTCGCAGCCGCGCCTCGTCCGTCAGCAGCTCGAACTCGCGCGCCGCGTCGCCGCTGCGAAGCCGCGCCGCGACGCTGCCGTCGTGCAGCTGGAAGCGCATCGTGTCGTCGTCCAGGCGCACGACTTCGAGCTCGCTGCCGCCGTCGAGCAGCAGCGTCGTCGACCCGACCTCGACCTCGGCGCGGGCGTTGCCCTCGGTGGCGATGCGGTCGCCCGTCGTCATCGGCCGGTTGCGCGCCGCCGTGATCCACTCGCCGACGTCGTCGGCATAGATCCACACCTGGCCCTGCGTGTCGCCGATGCGGCCGACGCGCCCGGGCGGGTCGGCCTCGGCGGCGACACCCGGCGGCGGGGGCGGCGGCGCGACGGGCTGCGCCGACGACGCGGCGCAACCGACCAGGCCGAGCAGCAGCGCCGCCAGTGCGGCCCGGGCCGCGTGGGCCGGCATCCAGGTTCGGGACGAGATCATCATCGAAAGCAGCCCTTTCAGCCCGATCAACGCGCGAGCGCCGGCCGTCGCCGACCCGGCGCGGGCGCGGCCGGGAGTCAAGATATGTAAAGGGGCGTGCGTCAGTCGTCGGGCCCGGCGTCGAGCCCGGGAAACAGCACGCTGGTGAAGCCGAAGCGGCTGAAGTCGCGGATGCGCATCGGGTAGAGCACGCCGATCAGGTGGTCGCACTCGTGCTGCACGACGCGCGCGTGGAAACCCTCGGCCTCGCGCTCGATCGGCGTGCCGCGCGCATCGAAGCCGCGGTAGCGGATGCGCGCATGGCGCGGCACGACGCCGCGCAGGCCCGGCACCGACAGGCAACCCTCCCAGCCCTCTTCGAGCGCGTCACCGAGCGGCTCGATCACCGGATTGACGAGCACGGTCTGCGGCACGGCCGGCGCGTCGGGATAGCGGTCGTTGTGCGCGAAGCCGAAGATGACGACCTGCAGGTCCACGCCGATC
Source organism: Burkholderiaceae bacterium (assembly GCA_048500255.1). GTDB lineage: Bacteria > Pseudomonadota > Gammaproteobacteria > Burkholderiales > Burkholderiaceae_C > JAMHWF01. The sequence continues at coordinate 220,918 of JASNYH010000004.1, forward strand.
TGCGGCGCCGCCAGCCCGGCGCCGTTGGCCGCCGCCATGGTGTCGAACAGGTCGGCGACCAGGGCGTGCAGTTCGGGCGTGTCGAACTCGCGCACCGGCCGCGCCACGCGCAGCAGGCGCGCGTCGCCCATCTTCAGGATCTCTCGAACGGTCACGCGTCGCTCTTCCTGCAATAGCAATAGACGAACTGCTGCACCAGGCCGGCCGGCGTGCGGTGCGCCTCCTTCTCGTGGCGCAGCAGCGTGAACGGCGCGCCGAACTCGGCATGCAGCGCGCCGGCGCTGTAGCGCACGACGGGCAGGCCGCTGCACTGCTCGGGGCCGTCTTCGGCGAACGTCGCGACGATGACGTGCCCGCCCGGCCGCACGGCGCGCAGCACGGCCTCGACATAGGCGTGCCGCTCGTCGGCCGACGTGAGGAAATGGAACACGGCACGGTCGTGCCAGACCTCGATGCCATGGCGCGGCAGCGCGGCGCGCGTCACGTCGGCCTCGATCCACTGCACGCGCCGGGCGCGCGCGTCGCCGAGGCGGCGCCGCGCCGCGGCGAGCGCCGCAGCCGACAGGTCGAGCACGGTGAGCCCGGTGTAGCCGGCTTCGAGCAGGTCGTCGACGAGCGTCGACGCGCCGCCGCCGACGTCGAGGATCGGCGCCGCGAGCGGCACGCCGGTGCCGCGGATCAGCTGCAACGAATGCTCGGCGTGCGGCTGGTACCAGCTGACGCGGTCGGTCGCCTTGGTGGCGTAGACGCGTTCCCAGTGTTCCTTGGACTGCATGGCGTTCTCGGCTCCGCCCGTCATGATGCCTCGCCGAGCAGCCGTCGCAAGCCGGCCTCGTCGACGACGTCGACGCCGAGCTCGCGCGCCTTGTCGAGCTTGCTGCCGGCCTCGTCGCCGGCGACGACGACGCTCGTCTTCTTCGACACCGAGCCGGCGACCTTGCCGCCGGCGGCCTCGATCGCCGCCTTGGCCTCGTCGCGCGTCCACGTGGGCAGCGTGCCGGTCAGCACGAAGGTCTTGCCGGCCAGCGGCAGCGGCGCGGCCGGCGCGACGCGCTCGCCTTCGTGCTCGTCCCACGCGATGCCGGCGGCGCGCAGCTGCTCGACGACCTCGCGGTTGTGCGGCTGGTCGAAGAAGGTGCGGATGCTCTGCGCGACGACGGGGCCGACGTCGGGCACCTCGAGCAGCTCGTCGACGCTCGCCTCCATGATGCGGTCGAGCGCGCCGAAGTGGCGCGCCAGGTCGCGCGCCGTCGTCTCGCCGACGTTGCGGATGCCCAGCGCGAACAGGAAGCGCGCCAGCGTCGTGCGCTTGCTCTTCTCGAGTGCAGCGACGAGATTGGCCGCGCTCCTGTCGCCCATGCGCTCGAGCGCCGCCAGCTTGGCGACGCCGAGCGTGTAGAGCTCGGGCAGCGTGCGGATCAGGCCGCCGTCGACGAGCTGGTCGACCAGCCGGTCGCCCAGGCCTTCGACGTCCATCGCGCGGCGCGACGCGTAGTGCAGCATCGCGCGCTTGCGCTGCGCCGGGCAGTACAGCTCGCCCGTGCAGCGCCAGTCGACGCCGCCCTCCTCGCGCGCGATCGCGCTGCCGCACACCGGGCAGCGGCCCTGCAGGCGCTGGCAGAGGTCCCAGCGCTCGGCGTCGGGTGGGCGGCGCGCCGCGACGACGCCGACCACCTCGGGGATCACGTCGCCGGCGCGCCGCACGATGACGGTGTCGCCGATGCGCACGTCCTTGCGGTCGATCTCCGACTGGTTGTGCAGCGTCGCGTTCGTCACGGTCGTGCCGCCGACGAACACGGGCGCGAGCTTGGCCACCGGCGTGAGGCGCCCGGTGCGCCCGACCTGCACGTCGATGCCGACCAGCGTCGTCGTCTGCTCCTGCGCCGGATACTTGTGCGCGACGGCCCAGCGCGGCTCGCGCGTCTTCATGCCCAGCGCCTGCTGCAGCGCGCGATCGTCGACCTTGTAGACGACGCCGTCGATGTCGAACGGCAGCGCGTCGCGCTTGTCGGCGACGCGCCGGTGGAACGCGACGAGCCCCGCCGCGCCCTCGACGACGGCGCGCTCGTCGCTGACCGGCACGCCGAGCGCGCCCAGCGCGTCGAGCAGCGCGCCGTGGCGCGCCGGCACCTCCCAGCCCTGCACGTCGCCCAGGCCGTAGGCATAGAAGCTCAGCGGCCGCTCGGCGGCGATGCGCGCATCGAGCTGGCGCACCACGCCGGCGGCGGCGTTGCGCGGGTTGACGAAGGTCTTCTCGCCCTTCTCGCGCTGGCGTGCGTTGAGCGCGTCGAAGTCGGCGCGGCGCATGAAGACCTCGCCGCGCACCTCGAGCACCGGCGCAGCGACCCCGCGCAGCCGGCGCGGCACGGCACCGATCGTGCGCACCGTGTGCGTCACGTCCTCGCCGACCTCGCCGTCGCCGCGCGTCGCCGCCTGCACCAGCCGGCCGTGCTCGTAGCGCAGGTTGATCGCCAGGCCGTCGAACTTGAGCTCGGCGGCGTAGGCGACGGCCGGGTCGGCGTCGGTCAGGCCGAGGCCCTTGCGCACGCGCGCGTCGAAGGCCTCGGCGCCGGCCGGCGTGGTGTCGGTCTCGGTGTGGATCGACAACATCGGCACGGCGTGGCGCACCGGCGTCAGCCCCTCGAGCACGGCGCCCAGCACGCGCTGCGTCGGCGAGTCGGGCGTCACCAGCTCGGGGTGCGCGGCCTCGATCGCCTGCAGCTCCTGGAACAGGCGGTCGTACTCGGCGTCGGTGATCTCGGGATCGTCGAGCACGTAGTAGCGCTCGGCGTGGTAGTGCAACTGCTCGCGCAGCGCCGCTGCGCGGCGTGCGGGCATTCCGGCGGAGGCGTCGTCGTCGCGGGTCATGTGCCACATTGTTGTCGAACCGCAGCGCGAAAGGCCGGCCATGCAATACGACTACGACCTCGTCACGATCGGCGCCGGCTCGGGCGGCATCGCGGCGTCGCGGCGCGCCGCGGCGCTCGGCGCCCGGGTGGCCATCGTCGAGCGCGGGCGCGTCGGCGGCACCTGCGTACTGCGCGGCTGCGTGCCCAAGAAGCTGCTCGTCTACGCCGCCGCCTACGGCGACGCGCTGCGCGAGGCCGCCGCCTACGGCTGGCGCGTCGAGGGCGAGACGGGCTTCGAGATGCTGCGCTGGGCCGACGCCAAGGCGGCCGAGACAGCGCGCCTCGAGACGGTGTACCGCCAGTTGCTCGAAGGCTCGGGCGTCGAACTCGTCGCGGGCACGGCGCGGCTCGACGGGTCGCACACGGTGCGCGTCGACAACGGCGAACGCGTGCTGACGGCGCGCCACGTGCTGATCGCCACCGGCTCGTCGCCGGTGCGCGACAGCATCCCGGGCATCGAAGGCTGCGCGACGTCGGACGACCTGCTCGATCTGCGCGAGCTGCCGCGCGAGGCCGCCGTGATCGGCGCCGGCTACATCGCCGTCGAGTTCGCCGGCGCGCTGGCGCGGCTCGGCGTGCAGGTCTGCATGTACTACCGCGACCGGCTGCCGCTGCGCGGCTTCGACGATGACCTGCGCGTGCGCGCCGCCGCCGCGCTGCAGGCCGCCGGCGTCGAGCTGCACCCGGGCGCGGCGCCGCGCAGGATCCAGCAGGCGGGCGACAAGACGCTGCTCGTCGCCGCCGACGGACGCATGCGCGACTTCGGCTTCGTTCTCAATGCGACGGGGCGGCGGCCCAACACCGCAGGCCTGGGCCTCGAGACGCTGGGCATCGTGCCCGAGCCGAGCGGCGCGATCGCGGTGGACGCGCAGCTGCGCAGCAGCGCGCCGAACGTGCACGCGATCGGCGACGTGACGCACCGCAAGAACCTGACGCCCGTCGCCATCGCCGAGGGCCGCGCGCTCGCCGACTCGCTGTTCGGCCCCGCACCGCGCGAAGTCGACCTGAGCCGCGTCGCCAGCGCCGTCTTCACGCTGCCGCCGATCGGCACGATCGGCCCGAGCGAGGCCGAGGCCGTCGCCGCGGGGCATCGGCTGAAGGTCTACGAGGCCGACTTCCGGCCGATGCGCACCGCCTTCATCGGCAGCGCGGAGCGCACCTACATGAAGCTGCTGGTGGATGCCGACACCGACCGCGTGCTCGGCGTGCACATGCTCGGCACCGACGCACCCGAGATCGTGCAGAGCCTGGCCGTCGCGCTGACGGCCGGCGCGACGAAGGCGCATTTCGACGCCACCATCGCCGTGCACCCGACGGCGGCCGAGGAGTTCGTGCTGCTGCGCGAGCCGGCGCGGGTGGTGGAGCCGAAGGCGGCGGTGGTGGCGGCGCCGGTGGGGTGAAAGCGGGATCGATTGGCGTCAACATTCGACCGGCACGATTCCCGGAACCAACGACATCTCGACCGCGTGAAGCCGATCGATCGCCGCAAGGCAAACGCCGCCATCCGCCTGAGCACGCTCGCGATGCTCCGGATCCTGGCGTCGGGACAGCAAGAAGTCGAACGCGGCCAGGTGCAGCGGCTTGGCGCCGTGGTCGAGCGCCTGCGAGCCAAGCGATATCCGGCCGCCGACCGGCGCTGATCTCATTTGCGCCCGGCGGCGCGACGCCAGCCATGGCGCTCGCCGATGCGACACAACTCGTCGCATGAATGCGAAGAATGAGCCCATCACTGGAGCTCGCCATGGCACGACGTCGTCGCTCTTCGACATTCGGCGCGCAGGATCTGCCTGCCATCGTTCGTCTCTGGATCCTGCGCCTGCTGGTGCCGATGGGCGGGCACAAGCAGTTCATCATGTCGCACGGCTTCGGTGACGACACGCTCGCCGAGGTGCTCGGTCTCGGTGAATGGATCGACGTCGAGCTCGAAGACCGCTTCGACTCGAAGGCGGCGCGCGTGGCACTGCTGCGGCTCCATCGGGCGGCGGAGCGCAACTCCGGCATGACGGCGGCGACGCCGGAACGCCTGGTGTGCAACATCGCCCGGTTGTCGGAACTCGTCGGCCTGACCGACGCCGACGCCCGGATCCTCGAGTTTGCCGCGCTGATCAAGCTGGAACGGCTGCTGGAAGTCGCCGCCGACTACGTCGGCGAGTTCTCCACCGAGCAGGCGGTCCGGGCGCTGTCCGCCGTCCTCGGGACCGCCGAACCTGAAGTGCGGCGCTCGCTCGGCACCCAGGGCGCGCTCGTCCGCTCGGGACTGCTCTCGCCGAGGCGGCACAGCACCTGCGGATTGAGCGCCAAGCTCAAGCTGCCGTCGGACGAGTTCGCCGACACGCTGGCGTTCGACGCCGACCCGGTCGCTCTGCTGCGCGGCATCGTGATCCCCGGCGAGCCGGCGCATCTCGCCCTCGACGACTTCGGACACGTCACCAGACCGCTCGCCATCCTCAGGCCCTACTTGAAGAGCGCTGTCGGCGAGGCACGCAAGGGAGTGAACGTCCTGATCCACGGTGCACCCGGCACCGGCAAGAGCCAGTTGTCGAAAGTGCTGGCGGGCGACATCGGCTGCGAACTGCTCGAGATGTCTTGCAGCGACGTCGATGGCGATCCGATCGACGGCGAGTCGCGGCTGCGCTTCTACCGCACGGCGCAGGGCTTCTTCGCACGCCGCCGCGCCCTCATCGTGTTCGACGAGGCCGAAGACGTGTTCAGGGACTGGGACGGCCCGAATGCTCGCAGCAGTGCGGCGCAGACCCACAAGGGCTGGATGAATCGCATGCTGGAGGAGAACCCGCTGCCGACGTTGTGGCTGTCGAATTGCGCAGAAGACCTGGACCCGGCCTTCATCCGCCGCTTCGATATGGTGATCGAGTTGCCTGTCCCGCCGAAGAGGCAGCGCGAGCGCATCCTTCAGCAGGCGTGCAGTGATCTGATCGACGCAAGGTCGTTGCGCCGCATGGCAGAACACGAGTCGCTCGCGCCAGCCATCGTGAGCCGGGCCGCATCGGTCGTCCGCGCCATCCACTCGGAACTGGACGAAGTCGCCGTCGCACCGGCCGTCGAGGCACTGATCAACGGCACGCTGGTCGCGCAGGGGCACCAGTCGATCCCGCGGCACGAGGAAGGCCGGCTGCCCGAGGTCTACGACCCGGCCTTCATCCACGCCGACGCCGATCTCGCGCGAGTCGCGGCAGGCCTCGTCGATGCCCGGTCGGGCCGCTTGTGCCTGTATGGCCCGCCGGGCACCGGCAAGACTGCGTATGGGCGGTGGCTGGCCGAGCAACTGGGCGTGCCGCTGCTGGTCCGGCGTGCCTCCGATCTGCTGTCGAAGTGGGTCGGCGAGGCCGAGAAGAACGTCGCGCGTGCGTTCCGCGAGGCGGAGCAGGAGGGAGCACTGCTGCTGATCGACGAGGTGGACAGCTTCCTGCAGGACCGGCGGGGCGCCCGCAGGAGCTGGGAGATCAGCCTGGTCAACGAGGTGCTGACGCAAATGGAGTCGTACCCGGGCGTCTTCATCGCCTCGACGAACCTGATGGAGGGACTGGACCAGGCAGCGCTGCGCCGCTTCGACCTCAAGGTGCGCTTCGACTTCCTGCGCCCCGAGCAAGCCGTCGGGCTGCTGCGCCGCCATTGCGAGGCGCTGGCGCTGCCCGCTCCGGCGCCGCAACACGAGATACGCCTTATGCGCCTCGATCGCCTGACGCCCGGCGACTTCGCCGCCGCGTTGCGGCAGCACCGCTTTCGTGCGATCGAGTCGCCCGGCGACCTCGTCGCGGCGCTGGAGGCGGAGTGCGAGCTGAAGGAAGGCGCCAAGGCCGCGATCGGCTTCCTGCACTGACGCCGCACAATCGCTTTCAGGGGGAGGAGCAGGCATGGTGACGCTGTCCAAATCGAGGTTGCTCGCGTTCCGCCAGTGCCCGAAGCGGCTGTGGCTGGAGGTCCATCGCAAGGAGCTGCAGGAGACCTCGCCGGGCGCGCAGGCGCGGTTCGACGACGGGCACCTCGTCGGCGCCGTGGCGCGCCGCCTTTACGACCCGGCCGGCAAGGGCGTGCTGATCGATCCGCAGATGGAGGGGTACGACGCGGCGGTCGCGCGCACGACGTCGTTGCTCGAATCCGCGCAACCCATCTTCGAAGGCGGCGTCAAGGCCGAAGGTGCGCTCGCCTTCGCCGACGTGCTGCTGCCCGTCCGCAGCCGCGGGCGTCGCGAGTGGCGCATCGTCGAAGTGAAGTCGTCGACCGACATCAAGGACTACCAGCGCGACGACGCGGCCGTCCAGTACTTCGTCGGCCGGGCCGCCGGCCTGCCGTTACGCGGCATCGCGCTGGCGCACATCGACGCGACATGGTCCTATCCGGGAGACGGCGACTACCAGGGCCTGCTGGTCGAACGCGACGTCACCGAGGAAGTGCGCGCCCGGGGCGACGAGGTCCGGCACTGGATACGTGCCGCCCAGCAAGTCGTGAAACGACAGACGGAGCCCGACCAGTCGACCGGCCGCCAATGCCGCAAGCCGTACGAATGCGGCTTCTACGCCTACTGCAGCTCACGGGAGCCGCAAGCGGAATTCCCCGCAGCCTGGCTGCCGAACGTGCGCAAGCGAGATGCCAAGTCGCTGATCGAAGCCAGGCCCGACTGCGACATGCGCGACGTGCCGGACGAGTTGCTCGACGAACCGCAGCGGCGAGTCAAGGCCGCGACGCTGTCCGGGCGCACCTACTTCGACGCCGCCGGCGCGGCACACGCGCTGCGCGCCCACAAGCTGCCGGCCTACTTCGTCGACTTCGAGACGGTCAACCTGGCACTACCGATCTGGAAAGGCACGCAGCCCTATCAGCAGATCCCGTTCCAGTTCAGCGTGCACCGGTTGGCGCGCAGCGGCCGCCTCGAACACGAGGCGTTCATCGACGCCTCGGGCGGCGACCCGTCGAAAGGCTTTGCAGCGGCCCTCATTGCAGCCTGCGGCGAAAGTGGTCCCGTCTTCGTCTACAACGCCCGCTTCGAAGGCGCACGCCTGGAGGAATTGGCCGAGCGCCTGCCGCGCCATGCGCGCGCGCTGCGGGCTCTCGAGCTGCGCATCGTCGACCTGCTGCCGGTGGCGAAAGCGCACTACTACCACCCGAGCCAGCAAGGCAGCTGGAGCATCAAGAAGGTGCTGCCGGCACTCTGTCCCGACCTTGACTACGCGAGCCTGGACGGCGTGAGCGATGGCGGCATGGCGATGGACGCGTTTCGCGAGGCCATCGATCCACAGACCTCGCCCTCGCGCAGGGCGGAGCTCGAGAAGCAACTGCTCGAGTACTGCAAGCTCGACACGCTCGCCATGGTTCGCCTGTGGTCCGCCTTCACGGGCCGAGCGCTGGAGAAAACCTGAACATGGCGAAGCGCCCCGACACCCTGGAAACCACGCTGCTGGCCATCGAGCTGTTGCGGCGCATCCCTCGCGGACGCAAGGTGACTGCTGCCGAGTTGCGCGACCAGTTGATCAATGTCGGCATCGATCGCGAGTTGCGCACCGTGCAGCGCCAGCTCGAGCAACTGAGCGAACACTTCGACATCGAGCGCGACGATCGCAGCAAGCCCTATGGCTACCGCTGGCTGGAGAACGCCAAGGGGCTGACGCTGCCGTCGCTGACGCCCGCCGAGTCGCTGCTGCTTCGCCTGGCCGAGGAACATCTTCGCAACCTGCTGCCCGCGAAGCTGATGAAGTCGATGGAGGCCTTCTTCGCGCAGGCGCGGCGCAACCTCGGCCACGATGCCCACGCGCGGCTCGAACGCCAATGGCCCGACAAGGTGCGTGTCGTCGCGACCAGCCAGCCGCTGCTGCCGCCGCAGGTGGCGCAGGGCGTCTTCGAGACCGTCAGCAATGCGCTGTACGCCAACCGCTGGTTGATCCTGGACTATCGCAATGCGGCCGGCAAGCGCACGACGGCCGACGTCATGCCGCTCGGCCTGGCGCAGCAAGGCCCGCGCCTCTACCTCGTCGGCCGCTACCGGGGCTACGACAACGAACGCAGCCTGGCGCTGCATCGAATCCTCGCGGCCCAGGTCGGTGCGCCGTTCGATCGACCGTCCGACTTCGACCTGCAGAAGTACGACGACGACGGGCGCTTCGGATTCGGCGACGGCAGGCGCGTGCGCCTCAGCTTTCGAATCACCCGCAGCGCGGGGCTGCATCTGCTCGAATCGCCGCTGTCGCGAGACCAGCGCACGGTCGAGGTGGGCACCGACCATCTCGACATCACGGCGACCGTGATCGAAAGCGCGATGCTGGAGCGATGGCTTCGCAGCTTCGGGGCGGCCGTCTCAGAAGTGCGGCGCGAGGCGGTCGACGACGCATGAGGCACGCGCTGCCGCTCTGCCGCACCGACTCCGCGTCGGCAGGCCGCGACGCGTTCGGTGCGCTCATTCTCGACGGCGGCTTCGTCGGCAGCGACGGCGAGCCGTGCCGCAGCTTGACGCTGCTGCTCGACTTCTCGGGCCGGGCCGAGGGCGCGCGCGTGGCGCAGATGCTGGCCGCGTCGATGCTCCACACCCACGGTCGGTGGCAATCGTTCGCCGGCGCCAGCGCGATCGGTGCCTTCCTCGATGCGCTGCATTCCCGGCCGGCTGCGGAGTTGTCCTCCGTGATCGTCCTGCCGAACGATCCGTCGGAGAGCCGCCATTGCCGCGCCGCGCTCGAGGCGATCGTCGCGTCGACCGTGCACGCGATCGGCGCCGTCGTCGCCGTGTCCGGCGAGCCGAGCCGTTGGAGCGGCCTTCGCGGCATCACCGGGCACGTGGCCTGCGAACCCGGGAATGCCTACGCAGATGCCGCGGCCGTCTTCAGCGTGCAGGCGGCATGCAACGCTCCCCACTTGCTCGCATGCTTCGATGTGGAGGATCTGAAGCTGGCATTCGGCACCGATGCCGCCCCCGCGGTCGTGGTCCATGCGATCTGGCCGGGAAACGAACGACAGGGACTCGTGTTGCCGGCCGCGAAGCAGGCCGTGCACGCAGCAACGGAGTCCGACGTCGTCCTTCTCGCGCCGTTGTGGCAGCGCGCAAGCCTCTCCGAGGCTCGCTGTTTCATGAATCAGGCGAGGACCGCGGTCGGCCACGACGCCAGCCTGTTCTTCGCATTGACCGAGGATTTCTTCTTGGGTCAGACGATGCCTCGTGCTGGATGCCCCGTCGTCATGATCTGTCGCAACGCGATGAGGATCCGAGAATGAGTGCTGATACAGACACAGAAGTCTTGCCCGAACCGCTGCGGCAACTGCTGTCCAGGCGCTTCGAGCGCATCGTCATCTTCAGCGGCTCGGGCATGTCCGCCGACAGCGGCATCCCGACCTTCCGCTCGGGCAGCAACGGCCTCTGGACTGAGTTCGATCCGCGAAAACTCGCGACGCCAGCGGCATGGCGTCGGGATCGCGACCTGGTCTGGGGCTGGTACGAGTGGCGCCGCGGCCTGGTCCTGGCGGCGCAGCCGAATGCCGGCCACCTGGCTGTCGCGCAGTTGCAGCAGCGTCTTGGAGCGAAGATCGTCACTCAGAACGTGGACGATCTCCACGAGCGCGCCGGCGTGACGGGCGCGCTGCATCTGCACGGCAGCCTGTTCGCGACGCGCTGCTCGGCGTGCGGCAGGCCCCATGAACTGACCGATCCGCCGCCCGCCATCCAGCGCAAGCTGACGCCGCCGCGGTGCACGCACTGTGGCGGCGCCGTGCGGCCCGGCGTGGTGTGGTTCGGCGAGAACCTCGACGAGACCGTCGTGAGCGAGGCCCTGCGCCACATCGAGCAGTGCGACTTGCTGCTGGTCGTCGGCACTTCGGGCGTCATCTATCCCGCTGCGGGCATGGTGCGACACGCGCCGGCCGACGCTGTCATCGTCGAGATCAATCCGCAGCCGGCGGAACCGGTTGCACGGATCGGGTTCAGTTGGCAGACCACGGCTGCAAGCGGGCTGCCGAAGCTGGCCGCAACCTTGTGTGCGGAGTAGATCCCGGTGGTTCAGACAACGGCAACCATGAGCGACCACGCAAAGACGCCACTCGACTGGCTCGTCCGGAAGTGGCCGCGCCTGTTCCATGATCAGTGTCCCGCCCGCAGCAGCATCCCGGCCGGCTGGACGTGCTTGGTCGACGAACTGTGCGAGTTGATCGACGCCCTGTTGAGTGAAGCCCCGCGCTTCTCCGAGGCCCGTTCGACTACCGCGAATTGATGCCCAGCGCAGCGGCGGCACTGCGACGTCGGCGCGCGCGCAGAGCGCCTCTGGTCTACAGACTTGCCTCCGCCCATGCCTCCGAATACAGTTGATCTACTGCGAACGATCACCGAGAAGGAGGAACGATGGCAACCAAACTCGAGAAGAAAGAAAGGCGGAACGGTCAAGCAACAGCTATGGCCGGCGAGTTCTTCGTCATGGAACAGCTCTTCCGACTAGGGAACGTCTGAACAAGTCCACCGAGCGCACCGCGAGATCGTTGAGCAGCGCAAGGAGCGAGCAGCACGATGGGCCAGATCAGTTTCTCGGACGCCGAGTACGCCGGCAAACGCAAGAAGACCCGGCGCGAGGTGTTCCTCGACGAGATGGAACTGGTGGTGCCGTGGAAGGCACTGCTCGGCCTGATCGAGCCGCACTACCCGGTGGCCGGCCGCGGGCGCAGGCCGTACCCGCTGGCGTCGATGCTGCGCGTGCATCTGATGCAGAACTGGTTCGCGTTGAGCGACCCGGCGATGGAAGAGGCGCTGTACGAGATCGCCTCGCTGCGCGCCTTCGCCCGGTTGAGCCTGAGCGAGCCGATTCCCGACGAGACGACGATCCTCAACTTCCGCCACCTGCTCGAAGCCAACGACCTGGCCGAGGACATCCTCGAGGCGGTCAATGCGCACCTGGCGCGCAAGGGGCTGCTGCTCAAGAAGGGCAGCATCGTGGACGCCACCATCATCGCCGCGCCCAGCTCGACCAAGAACGCCGAGGGCGAACGTGACCCGGAGATGCACCAGACCAAGAAGGGCAACCAGTGGCACTTCGGCATGAAGGCGCACATCGCGGTGGACGCCGCGAGCGGCCTGGTACACACGGTCACCACCACGGCGGCCAATGAGTCGGACGTCGAGCAGATCGCCGATCTGCTGCACGGCAAGGAACAAGCTGTCTGGGCCGACTCGGGCTACCGCGGTGCGCCCGCGCGCGTGGAGCGCGAGGGCCTGCAGTGGCACATCGCCGCCCGGCCCAGCGACATCGCCAAGCTGCCCGAGGGGCGCCGCAAGGCGGCGATGAAGAAGCACGAGCATCGCAAGGCCAGCGTGCGCGCGAAGGTGGAGCATCCGTTTCGCGTCATCAAGCGCCAGTTCGGCTTGATGAAGGTGAGGTTCCGCGGACTGGCCAAGAACACGGCGCATGTGGTCACGCTGTTCGCGCTGTCGAACCTGTGGATGGCGCGACGACAGTTGATGGCGATGGCAGCAGTCCGTCCGAAAACGGCATGAGGCGCGCACAACGCGGCCAAAACCGCTCCCAACGCCAGAGCGCGAACCCGATCGCTCGGTCGCAGCACCTCGACGGGTCGACCGCGCTCGCGTTCTCACGTTGTTCAGACCTTCCCTAGGGCATCAACCGGCGCTCACCCTCGGCAATGCCAAGAGGATCGACATCCTCGTTCACACCAAGCGCGGCCGCCACATGTCCGTCAGTGTCAAGGCATGCCGCGGTGGCGGCAAGTGGGGCGTAGACCATGATGACTTGTCTGCCGACAAGAATCTCGTCTTTGTCTTTCTTCTCTACAAGGAGTTCGACGAGGTCACAACTGCACCCGAGGTTTGGGTCATGCCTGCCAAGGAAGTTGAGAAGCGCAAGAAGAAGTGGTTCTCCGGGTCGGGCCTCTACTACTCCGGAACCGACCTTGACGGATTCAAGGATCAATGGAAGTACTTCAAATAGAGGTGTCTCCAGCATCAGCTAACGCGAAATGTCGATGAACCTCTCTTCGTGACGAGGAGCGCATATGCCCTTCACGATTAAGCAGCAGGCTCTGCGCTGCTCGGAGTGCGGGACTACTCCTTTCAAGATTGGCGGATGTTCCGGTTGGAAGGCTTGTGACTCATGTCGTTCTATCTATTGCCCAAAGTGTTACTCGCGGACGCTTAAGTTGAGTTCACACTGCACCGCGCACAGCCCGTGGGGAAAATGGTTGACCTCTCGAGCGCCATCGGCTGGCGAAGTGCCCTTCGCGTGAACCCTTCTGGATTGCCGGTATCGCGAGAGCCTCAACTGCCTGCTATGCAGAGTTCCGGCTTCGCCTTCCGGAGTGCGAGTTCGTCTTAGCCTATCCCTTCGCGCGACCGCATCGCTCCTCGAGCGAGTGAATCCCGGCGAGCATCCTCTCTCGCGCGGGAGAGTTGGCCGAATGAACGGCGATCTTCGGCGGTTGAAAGCCTCGCGTGATAACCGCCTCCTCGATCCAGAGAATCACGTCGTAGCCCGTCCCTCGCTCGTCGTCGCCGAGGTCGTGATCGAGGCTCAGTTCTTCGACCGTCCCCGTTTCCAGCAGAGCGATGACTTCGTCGGGCCAGTACGCCCGGACCCATCCGTCCGGCGCCGGTCGTTCGTCGTCCAGGAAGACGCGCACGATTCTTGGCAAGTTGCCCGTCGCGCGCGCGGCAGCGTCTAGCTGAACAACCGCCGCGCCGCCGCCGAACCCGCGGCGAGTTCGCGCGCCTGCAGCGCGTCGTACAGCCGCCCCAACTCGCCGCCGATCTGCGCGAAGCCGGTCTCGGTGATCGGCTGGCCGTTGTCGTCGACGATGGCGGCGTCGAGGTCGCGGGCGAGCGCCTGCGCGCTCGACTGCCACAGCGCGAACGGGTCGGCGTCGCGCTCGGTCTGCGGCACGTCGAAGGCGAGCGTCGCGTCGCGCACGATCGATTGCTCGGGCTCATCGGCGAGCGCGGCCTGCGGGTCGAAGGCCAGCGTCAGCAGCGGCGGCGCGCCTTCGGTGGCCGACGGCCTCACCAGGCGGCCCGGCACGGCGCCCGGCACGAAGCCGTGCAGCCCGGCTTGCTGCACGAGGTAGCCGACCGACCACGCGGCGCCGCGCGCGCGCAGCCGCACGGCGAGCTGCGCGTCGTGCTGCCCGGCGAAGTGGTCGAGCTCGCGCGCGCGCGCCACGACGTCGAGCATGTCGGGCAGGTCGGCCATCGCGCCGATGCTCTCGGCGAAGGCCTCGACCTTCTGCGCGAACTCGGAGTACTCGATCTCGTTCAACGCGCCGGCTCGGTTGGCGAGCTGCACGCCGGCCTGGAACTCGCCGTAGCGCTGGCCGATCGTCGGCGCCTCCCATTCGCCCGTCTCGGCGTTCAGGCCCTCGATCATGAACGGCTTGCTGCCGGCGCGACGCGACGCAGGCAGGTGCGCCAGCGCCAGTTCGGCGGCGACAGGCGCCTCGACGCGCAGCGGTGCGATGGCGTCGACCAGCGCGTCGAGCCGCACGCTCGGCTTGCGCAGGCGCGGCAACGGCGACGCGGTCGGTGCCGCCGCTACGGCGGCGTCGGCCGGCGCGGTGCCGAGCGTCGGCTCGGCGAGGGACGCCGCCGCTGCCGCGTCGGAGGCAACGCCTGCGGCCGCGTCGCCGAGCGTCGGCTCGACGAGCAGGTCGGGCTCGCGCCGCTGCTCGGGCGCCAGCGGCGCCGGCTTCGGCGGCGCGCGCCGGATGCCGAGCTTGCGCTGCTGCCACACGGTGTGCGCGATCATCGCGGCCAGCGCCAGAACGCCGACGATCGCCAGCGCCGTCATGAGGCTCATCGCCGGTCCTCCCTCAAGCCGCCTCGGCCAATGTCACGGCCTCGTCCATGTCGACGGCGACGATGCGCGAGACGCCCTGCTCCTGCATCGTCACGCCGATCAGCTGCTCGGCCATCTCCATCGCGATCTTGTTGTGGCTGATGAAGAGGAACTGCGTGCCCTCGGCCATCTCCTTGACGAGCTTGGCGTAGCGGTCGGTGTTGGCGTCGTCGAGCGGCGCGTCGACCTCGTCGAGCAGGCAGAACGGCGCCGGATTCAGCTGGAAGATGGCGAACACGAGGGCGATCGCCGTCAGCGCCTTCTCGCCGCCCGACAGCAGATGGATCGTGCTGTTCTTCTTGCCCGGCGGCTGCGCCATCACCTGCACGCCGGCGTCGAGGATCTCGTCGCCCGTCATCACGAGGCGCGCATTGCCACCGCCGAACAGCGTCGGGAACATGCGGCCGAAGTGCTCGTTGACCTGGTTGAAGGTCTGCGCCAGCAGCTCGCGCGTCTCGAGGTCGATCTTGTGGATCGCGTCCTGCAGCGTGTGCATCGCGTCCTTCAGGTCGGCGGTCTGCGCATCGAGGAAGGTCTTGCGCTCGCGCGACGTTGTCAGCTCGTCGAGCGCCGCGAGATTGACTGCGCCGAGCGCCGCGATGTCGCGGTTCAGGCGGTCGATCTCGCTTTGCAGGCCGTGCAGCCGCACGCCGTCGTTCTCGATCGACAGCGCGACGGCCTCGAGGTCGGCGTGCGCCTGCTGCAATTGCTCCAAGTACTGCGCGCCGCCGAGCTGCGCCGCCTGCTGCTCGAGCTGCAGCTTCGTGATGCGCTCGCGCAGCGGCTCGAGGCTGTGCTCGTGCTGCAGCCGCTGCTCGTCGGCCGCCTTGAGCTTGGCCGACAGGTCGTCGTAGGCGCTTCGTTGAGCGCCCAGCGCCTGCTCGCGCTCGAGCTTGAGCGCCAGCGCCTCCTGCAGCCCGGCCTGCGCCGACGCGTCGGTGAGCTGCGCCAGTTCCTCGTCGAGCTGTGCCGCGCTCTGCGCGTTGGCGGCGAGCGCTGCGCCGCCGTCTCGATGGCTCGCTCGAGCTCGGCGCGGCGCGCGCTGCGTGCGCTCGGCGAACTGCGCCTCCTGCGCGTCGCGCCTGAGCGCGCGCGCAGCTGCTCGCCGCGTCGGCCGCCGCTCGGCGACGATGACGGCCTCGTCGAGGTCGGCGTGGCGCTCCTGCGTCGTCGCCAACTGGCCGTCGAGCTCGTCGAAGCGGCCTTCGTCGGTGGCGCGGCGCTCCTGCAGCGCCTCGAGCTGCTCGTCGAGCTCGGCGAGCTCGCTGTCGAGCTGGCCGCGCCGCGCGCTCGCCGCCTCGGCCTGCTGCGCGAGGCGCAGCACGTCGACCTGCAGCACGTGGGCGCGCGACTGCGCGTCGGCCGCCTCGCGGCGCGCGGCGGCGAGCCGCTGCGACGCATCGTTGTACTGCGCCTCGGCGCGCACCAGCGCGCTGCGGGCCTCGCCGGCGATCAGCGACTGCGCACGCCACTGGCGGTCGAGGTTCTCGATCTCCTGCGCGCGCGCCAGCATGCCGGCCTGTTCCGAGTCGGGCGCGTAGAAGGCGACGGCGAACTGGCTCACCGCATGGCCGTCGCGCGTCATGATCACTTCGCCGTGCGTGAGCTTGTCGCGCGCGGCGAGCGCGTCGTCGAGCGACGCCGCGGTGTAGACGCCTTCGAGCCAGTCGCCGAGCAGCGCCTTGAGCCCCGCGTCGCCCAGGCGCAGCAGGTCGGCCAGGCGGGGCAGCGTCTGGTGCGTGCTCGAGATCGCGGCGGCCGGGGGCGTGTAGAACGCCAGCCGCGCGGGCGGCGCGTCGGCGGCGAAGGCGCGCACCGTGTCGAGGCGGCCGACCTCGAGCGCGGCCAGGCGCTCGCGCAGCGCGGCCTCGAGCGCCGTCTCCCAGCCCGGCTCGATGTGCAGCCGCGTCCACAGACCCTGCAGGTTGTCGAGACCGTGGCGCGCCAGCCAGGGCTTGACCTTGTCCTGCGCCTGCACCTTTTCCTGCAGCGCGCGCAGCGCGTCGAGACGCGCGCGCAGCGCCGACTGCTGCGCCGTGTCGCGGTTGAGCGTCTCCTGCTGCGCGCGGCGCGCGTCGTCGAGCGCAGGGAGCGCCTCGGTCAGCTCGTGCAGCCGCGCGTCGGCCTCGGCCTGCGCCTCGGCAGCGGCCTCGTGCTGGCGCCGCAGGTCGACGAGCAGCGCGTCGTCGGGCGCGGCCAGGCCCTTGTGCTCCTGCGCGAGGCGCTCGCGCCGCGTCTGCAGCTGGCGCTGCTGCTCGCCGACGCTGCGCTGCTCGGCGGCGAGCACCTGGATCTGCTGCTGCACGCCGGCCACCACGCTGCGCTGCTCGTTGCTCGCGGCCTGCGCGGCGCGCAGCGCGCCTTCGTGCTCGGGCAGGCGCGCAGCCTGTTCCTCGGTCTGCGCCGCCAGCGTCTCGGCATGGGCCTGCGCCTCCTCGAGCCGCGCGTCGATCTGCTCGATCTCGGCGGCGGCATCGTCGCGCCGCGCCGCCCACTGCGCGTCGGCGGCCTTCAGCTCGGCCTGACGCGCCTCGACGCGCTGGCGGCCCTCGACGACGTAGCGGATGCGCTCCTCGAGGCGGCTGACTTCGAGCGCAGCCTCGGCCAGCGAGCCCTGCGCCGTGTGCAACCCATCGCTGGCAGCGTAGTGCGCCTGGCGAATCGTCTCGAGCTCGGCCTCGACGTGGCGCAGTTCGGCCAGCCGCGACTCGAGCGCCGTGCCGGCATCGGCGACGTCCTTGCGCACGCGCTCTTCCTCGGCCGCCGCATCGCGGTGCTTGAGGAACCAGAGCTGGTGCTGCCTGAGCGTCGCGCGCTCCTGCAGGCCGCGGTACTGCGCGGCCACCTCGGCCTGCTTCTCGAGCTTGTCGAGGTTGGCATTCAGCTCGCGCAGGATGTCCTCGACGCGCGTGAGGTTCTCGCTCGTGTCCTTGAGGCGGTTCTCCGTCTCGCGGCGGCGTTCCTTGTACTTGGACACGCCCGCGGCCTCCTCGAGGAACATGCGCAGCTCTTCGGGCTTGCTCTCGATGATGCGGCTGATCGTGCCCTGGCCGATGATGGCGTAGGCGCGCGGGCCCAGGCCCGTGCCGAGGAAGACGTCCTGCACGTCGCGGCGGCGCACCGGCTGGTTGTTGATGTAGTAGCTCGAGTTGCCGTCGCGCGTGAGCACGCGCTTGACGGCGATCTCGGCGTACTGGTTCCACTGCCCGCCGGCGCGCGCGTCGGCGTTGTCGAACACCAGCTCGACGCTGGCACGCGAGGCCGGCTTGCGGTTGGCCGAGCCGTTGAAGATGACGTCCTGCATCGACTCGCCGCGCAGCTCGCTCGCCTTGCTCTCGCCGAGCACCCAGCGTACGGCGTCGATGATGTTCGACTTGCCGCAGCCGTTGGGCCCGACGACGCCGACGAGCTGCCCGGGCAGGTGGAAGTGCGTGGGTTCGGCGAACGACTTGAAGCCCGAGAGCTTGATCGAGGTGAGGCGCATCGGCAGCAGGCGGAGCGTGGGCCCGGAGCGTCGGCGACGAGTCGGCGCCTACGCTCTAAGTCGTTGATTCTCAAGAAGAAAACCGCCTTGCGGCGGCCCTTCGTCGAGGCGCGATGATACCATCGCGCCCTCGCCCGACGCCCGCTTTACGCACCGTTTCGACATGGCCCCGACCTCCCGCAAGACTCCGCCCGCGCCGCCGTCGAAGCAGCGCCCGATGCCGCCCAATCCGCCGTCGGCGCCGTCCAGGGAACTGCACGTCTTCGACAACCCGAGCCCCGACCGCGACTACGTCATCCACTTCGAGATCCCCGAGTTCACCTGCCACTGCCCGCTGACGGGGCAGCCCGACTTCGCGCACCTCGCGATCGACTGCATCCCCGACCGCCTGTGCGTCGAGTTGAAGAGCCTGAAGATGTACATGTGGAGCTACCGCAACGAAGGCGCGTTCCACGAGAAGGTCACCAACACGATCCTCGACGACATCGTGCGCACGATCCGCCCGCGATTCGCGCGCATCACGGCGCGCTGGAACGTGCGCGGCGGCATCTACACCAACGTCGTCGCCGACTACCGCAAGAAGGGCTGGAGGCCGCAGCAGAAGGTGGAGCTGCCGAGGCACGCGCACGAGAGCGGATTGCTACCGTAGCGGCGCCTTGTCGACGGAGCGCGCGAAGATGCCCGCGGGTTCGACGCGGCGCTGCGCCGCAAGAACTCGACGCGCCCGCATGACCCCGCCCCGGCGCGATTTCGGCCGAAGTGCTACAGTGCCGGCCATCACGTCGTCGCCGCACCTGTCGTTTCGGCTCCACGAGCCCTCGGTCCGGCGACGCTGAGATCAGTGTTGATCTCGTTCCTCCTCCAGGGCTGCGATCCGCTTCGACGGACCTGACGTTCTGGACTCGCCCCGGGCGCGCAGCGAATACCCCTGCCAGCCCGCCGCCGGACAGAGCTCATCCGCGCCCCGCGTGCATCCGCACGCATCCGTTTTCCCCTCTCGGCCGGTTCCTCGCGGAGCCGGCCACGAAAGAACAGTCATCAGTACGCCCCTCCAAGTCGGCAAGTACCTCGTCTCGCCATTGATCCGCCCGATCGGCCCCGGCCGTTACGCGGCATCCGTCTCCATCCGCTGCGGGCGTGGCAGCACCACGCACGACCGCGTCATGCGCTTCGCGGCGGTCTTCCCGACGCACGACGACGCCGCGCGGCACGCCACGGCGCACGGCCTCGCCTGGGTCGACGCACATCCCGGTGCCGGAGCGCCCACGACCACAACCCCACAGGAGTGACCCTTGGCCAAAGAAGAGCTGATCGAGATGCACGGCGTCGTCGACGAGGTGCTGCCGGATTCGCGCTTTCGCGTGACGCTGGACAACGGCCACGCACTCGTCGCCTACACCGGCGGCAAGATGCGCAAGCACCACATCCGCATCCTCGCCGGCGACAGCGTCTCGCTCGAACTCTCGCCCTACGACCTGAGCAAGGGGCGCATCACGTTCCGCCACCTCGACCGGCGCGGGCCTTTGCCCGCGCAACCGGCGATGAGGCGCCGATGAGCACGGCTGCGACGACGGCCCCCGACACCGACTTCGGCTTCTCGATCGAGAAGCTGCTCCTGGCCACCCGCGAAAGCTGGGGCCTTCTTCGCGATTCCATCGCTTCATCGAGGAAAGACAACATCATGTCCACCACCCAGACCGGCATCGTCAAATGGTTCAACGAGGGCAAGGGCTTCGGCTTCATCGCCCCCGACAACGGCGGCAAGGACCTGTTCGCCCACTTCAGCGAGATCCAGGGCAGCGGCTTCAAGTCGCTGGCCGAGAACCAGCGCGTCGAGTTCGAGATCACGCAGGGCCAGAAGGGGCCGCAGGCCTCGCGCATCCGCCCGCTCTGATCCCGCCGGCACCCGGCGCCGCGCCGCAGGCCTACCAGGGCATGTCGCGCCACCAGCGCCGGATGTCGCGGTTCCAGGTCATCGGCCCGGTGTCGCCGGCGTCGAGCTTGTAGCCGCAGTCGTATACGTGGCCGGTGCGCTGCTTGCCGCGCGTGCTGGTCAGCGTGATCTCGCCGTTCGTCGTCAGGCGACGCGGCTGCTTGCAGCCGACGAGGCCGAGCTGCTCGTCGAGGCCCTCGTCGCCCTTCTCGGCGATCAGCGTCTCCTGCACGCGGCCGTCGCAGTTCCAGTAGCCCTTGTCGCTTTTCCAGCAGAAGGCCAGCGCCGTCTTGCGCGCGGCCTCCTCGGCCTGCTTGCGCGCCGCCTCTTCGGCGCGCTTGCGCTCGGCCTCGGCCTTGCGGCGCTCGGCTTCGGCACGCGCCTGCGCGGCGCGCTCTTCCTCCGTGCGCTTGCGCTCGGCCTCGGCCTCGCGCTGCTCTTGCGCACGGCGCGCCGCGGCCGTCTCCTGTTCGCGGCGCGCCTGCTCTCGGCGTTCCGCCTCCTGGCGCTGCTGCGCCGCGACCTGCTGGGCCTGCAACGCCTGCTGCGCCTGCGCCTGCGCGACCTGCTGACTGCGTTGCGTCGCGTCGGCCTGGCGCTGCGCCTCGCGGTCCGCTCGTTCGCGGTTGACCTGCGCGATCAGTTGCGCCGTGCGGCGGTCCTGCTGCTGCAGCTGCGCCAGGTTCTGCTGCAGGCCGGCGAGGCTGCCGGTGATCGCCTGGTGCATGGCGGCGCGCGCCTCGGCCCGATCCTCGGCCTCCTGCTCGGCGCGGCGCTCGGCCGCGGCACGCCTTTCGCGCGCCTCGCGCTCGCGCTCCTCGGCTTCGGCGCGGCGCTCCGCGGCGCGGCGCTCCTCGTCGGCGCGCTTCTCCGCCGCGGCACGCGCGACGTAGAGCGCGTCGACGCGACGCCCGCCCGGCTCATGCTCGCAGGTCTCCCACTGGCCGCGGAACAGGCAGCGCCCGCGCCCGGGCGACGTGCCGGCCAGCGCGCCGTCGAACTGGTGTTGCCACACGCCCTTGCCATCGCCGCCGGTGACGGCGACGAATCGCTGGCCGTTGGTGAAGTCCCCCGGCGCGCGCGCCGTGCCCTTGATCCATAGCGCCTGCGTCGGCGTCAGCTCGACCTGGTCGGCCACGCCGGTCGGCGCGCCGCCGCGATAAGTCGCCTTGTAGCGGCGCCAGCCGTCGGGGGTCGCCAGCACGACCTCGCCGTCGAGGCCGGCGCTGCCGCACTCGCCACTGACGAGCAGCCAGCCCGCCGGGGCGGCGGCGCATGCGGGCAGCGCGCTGCCGATCGGCACGCTGGCCATCAGCGTGTCTGCGCGATAGAAGTGGCGGTACTCGCGGCCTTCGGCTGCGTTGCGGAACCAGCCCGCCCCGTCGCGCTTGTCGGCGACGAACGGCCCCTTGTATTCGTTGCCGCCGGAGAAGCGAATGTAGGCCGCGGGATCGATGCGCTCGCCTTCGGACCACAGACCCTCGTAACGCTGGCCGTCGGGGAACACGACGACGGAGCGGCCGTGAGGCTTGCCGTTGCGGTAGCTGCCGGTCCGCGTGTAGCCGTTCGGACAGCGGTAGACGCCTTCGCCGTGCTGGCGGCCGTCGACCCAGTCGCCCTCGTAGCTGCAGCCACCGTCCTTCCAGACCTTGCGACCCTTGCCGTGCGGCGCATAGTCCGGCGCCACCGGGCCGCTGTAGACATTGCCGTCGCGGTAGGTCATCGTGCCGCGCTGCGGGCCCTTGTAGGCGATCCACTCGCCTTCGAAGCGGTCGCCGTCGGACCACGCCATGACGCCCTTGCCGTCCTTCTGGTCGGCGAACTTGCCACCGCTGTAGCTCCAGACGCGGCCGTCGCTGTAGCGGCCGGAATCGGTGCCCTGGTAGTTGACGGGCGTCAGCGCGCAGCCCGCCAGCAGAGCAGCCGAAGCGACGAGGGCCACGCGCGCCGAGGCGCGAGCGGATCGGAGGACGAGACGGTGCGGCATCGGCGTCATGTCATGTTCTATTGCGAGCGACAGCCCGTGCGATATCGGTCGATCGGCCGATGGCTTGAGCGCCGCTACCGTGCGCCACCATGCCGAACGTCCACCACATCCCCGTCCATTCCGGCCATTCGGCGAGCGACGCCGAGCTCGGGCCGCTCGCATAGCAAGCGGCGCACCACATCGAGTGGTCACGGCACGCACGGCGCCTGCGGGACCGCGGCTTGCACAAGCTGGTCACCACGTTCTTCCACCTCCACTTTCGAAGGAGCATTCCATGCAATCCAAGACCATCATCCGCCTCGGCGTGGCCGCCGCGGTCTCCTGCGCCACCGCCCTCGCCGTCGCGCAAGGCGCGGGAGCCGGCAGCGGCGCCGCCGGCGGCAGCGCCGGCTCGTCGAGCGGCGAAGAAATGTCGCGCGGGTCGTCGGCGTCGAAGGACCACGCGACGCAAAGCGGGCGCTCGGCCAGCGGCGTCGACCGCGGCGATCGCGACCGCGGCTCGATGAGCAGCAGCCCCAACCGCTCGGGCACGACGGGCAGCGGCACCGACCGCGGCGGCAGCACCGGCAGCATGGGCAGCGGTTCGCGCAGCGGCACCGGCACCGGCACCGGCAGCGGCGGGACGGGCACCGGAACGTCGCGCTGACGACGCGCGATCAGCGATCGTCGCGATCGGCGCCGAGCACGCCGCCGATCGCGAGTCCCGCGCCGAAGGCGACGTAGACCCAGGCCAGGCTGCGCTTCGACAGCCGGCGCTCGAAGCCGGGCGTCAGGCGCTCGGGCACGATCCTGAGGTCGACCACCGCGGCCAGTGCCGTCACGACGGCGGCGTCGGCCACGGCGCCGGCCGCCGTGCGGCGGCGCCGACGCAGACGCAGCAGTTCGTAGAACCCGGCCCAGAACAGCGACGAGGCATGGTGCGTCGTCGCGCCGAGCAGCGTGTACTTCGCGCTCGCGCCGTTGCGGCGCAGCGCCTCGTCGCCCCAGAACCAGTGGCTCGGCGCATTGATCGGCGCCAGGGCGCTGCCGACGTCGCGCCGCCCGCCGTGCGCGAGCGCGGCCAGCGAGAGCAGGCTCGCCAAGCCACCGCCGAGAGACACGCGCTGCACGAACGATCGGTCCAGGTCGGGCTTCATCGGCGCTCCGGTTGTTGGTGGGCGCGCCGCTTCCTTCGTGCCCGAAGGGCACGGCGATTGCCGACGCGGCTGCGGAGGCCTCGGCAATCCGCGTGCCCCGCACGCGGCACGACGACATGAAGATCCTGCTGACGGGCGCAACGGGTTTCATCGGCGCGCGGCTGCGCGCCGTGCTGCTCGCGCGCGGCCACAGCGTCGTCGCCGTCGCGCGGCGCCCGCCGCCCTCCGTGCACGCCCACGAGCGCTGGATCGCGGTCGACTTCGCGCGGACGCACGCGGCGGCGCACTGGCA
Organism: Burkholderiaceae bacterium; assembly: GCA_048500255.1. Lineage (GTDB taxonomy): Bacteria > Pseudomonadota > Gammaproteobacteria > Burkholderiales > Burkholderiaceae_C > JAMHWF01. Next base: position 244,481 of record JASNYH010000004.1, read on the forward strand.
GCCGCATCTCGTCGGCGTCGACGCCGTCGTCAACGCCGTCGGCATCTTTCGAGAGCGCGGCGCGCAGCGCTTCGGCGCGCTGCACGTGCAGGCGCCGATCGCGCTGTTCGACGCCTGCGTCGACGCCGGCGTGGCGCGCGTCGTGCAGATCTCGGCGCTCGGCGCCGACGCCGAGGCGACGAGCGCCTATCACCGCAGCAAGCGCGCCGCCGACGAGCATCTGCTCGCGCTACCGCTCGATGCCGTCGTCGCGCAGCCCTCGCTCGTGTTCGGGCCGGGCGGCGCGAGCGCGCGCGCCTTTCTCGCGCTGGCCGCGCTGCCGCTCGTTCCGCTGCCCGCCGGCGGCCGGCAGCGCGTGCAGCCGCTGCACGTCGACGATGCCGCGCGTGCGCTGTGCACCCTCGTCGAGGCGCCGCCGCGTGCCTGGGCCGGGCAGCGCGTGCCGCTCGTCGGGCCCGCGCCGCTCACGCTCGCCGCCTACCTGCAGGCGCTGCGGCGCGCGCTGCGGCTGCCGCCGGCGCGCGGGATCGCCGTGCCGCCGTGGGCCGTGGCGCTCGCGGCGCGCGTCGGCGACCATCGGCGCAGCGCGCTGCTCGACACGGCGAGCTGGCGCATGCTCGAGCGCGGCAACGTCGCGCCGCCGGCCGCCATCGAGCGCCTGCTCGGCCGCGCGCCGCGCGCCGCGGCCGAATTCATCGATGCCGACACGGCGAGCGCGGCGCGCACGCAGGCGCAGCTCGCCTGGCTGCTGCCGCTGCTGCGCGCGTCGATCGCCGCGGTGTGGATCGTCACGGCGTTCGTGTCGGCCTTCGTCTGGCCGGTGGGCGACAGCTACGCGCTGCTCGAACGCACCGGCGTGCCGGCGGCGCTGCAGCCGCTGGCGCTGTACGGCGCGGCCGCCCTCGACCTGCTGCTGGGCGTGCTGACGCTGGCGCTGCCGCGCGCGCGGCGCCGCGCGCTGTGGATCGCGCAGGCCGCCCTGATGCTGCTGTACATGGCGCTGATCGCGTGGAAGCTGCCCGAGTTCTGGCTCCATCCCTACGGGCCTCTCGTGAAGAACCTGCCGATGCTCGCTGCGCTGACGATGCTCCATGTCTTCGACCGCGACGACGACGACGCGCGATGGACTACCTGATCGCCAAGTGGCTGCACATCCTGTCGTCGACGCTGCTGTTCGGCACCGGCATCGGCTCGGCGTGGTACATGCTGACGGCGAGCCTGTCGCGCGACGCGCGCGCCGTCGCTGTCGTCGTGCGCAACGTCGTCATCGCCGACTGGCTGTTCACGACGACGACGATCGTGTTCCAGCCGCTGAGCGGCGCCTACCTGATGCACGCCGCCGGCGTGCCGGTCACGGCGCGCTGGATCGTGTGGTCGATCGCGCTGTACATCGTCGGCCTCGTCGCCTGGCTTCCGGTCGTCGCGCTGCAGATCCGCATGAAGAAGCTCGCCGCCGACGCCGTGGCGCGCCGCGAGCCGCTGCCGCCGCGCTACTTCCGCCTGCTCGTGGCATGGATCGCGCTCGGCGTGCCGGCCTTCTTCGCCTTCGTCGGCGTGTTCTGGCTGATGGTGCTCAAGCCGTCGTGAGCGCGCAGGTGCGCCGATTGCCGCGCCGGCAGTGACGGAGCCTGCCGACGATGGACGTGTAGGAGCGCACCGACGCCACGACGTGCCGCCCGCCGATGGCGACCGGGCCGGAGGCGACCGACAGTGTCGGCATCGAATCCCTGCCACGGAGGCAGCCCATGAAGACGATCTCATCCCGTCTGCTGCTCGCCGGCCTGCTCGCCGCCGCGACGGCCGCGCACGCCGAAAGCGGCCGCCTGAGCGACGCCGAACGCGATGCGATGCAGCAGCGCATCGAAGCCACGGCGAAGTCCGACCGCGAGGCCTGTGAGCCGCTGCACGGCAACAAGCAGGACGTGTGCGAGCTGCAAGCCAAATGGCGGGAGCGCATCGCGCGCGCCGAGCTCGAGTTCCGCCACTCCGGCAGCGACGCCGACCGCGCCAATGTCGTCGATGTGAAGGCCGAGGCCGAGTTCGAGATCGAGCGCGAGCGCTGCGAGGACCGGCCGGCGAATTCGCAGGAGGCGTGCAAGCGCCAGGCGCAGACGCGACAGACCGGGATGGAGCGGCGCAAGCCGGGTTACTGAGCGCGGCGCCGATGCGCGCCGGACCGGACGCCGCGTTCGTGCCGATGGCCGCGGCGACGCTTTCGTGGCATCGTCGGCTCGATGGATCGGACCGACGACGAACGCGAGCGGCGCGATGCCACGGCCACGGAGGCATCCGCACCGCAGCGCGCGCTGGCGCATCTGAGCTGCCCGCTGTGCGGCGGGCCCAACGACTGCGCCACGGCGCAAAGCGGCGATTTCGCGACGCCGTGCTGGTGCCGCGACGCCACATTCCCGCCCGGCCTGCTGGCGCGCGTGCCGCCCGCCGACACCGGACGCGCCTGCCTCTGCCCGGCCTGCGTCGCGGCAGCGGCCGGCGGCTGACGCGCAGGCACGCGCCCTGCTCGACGCGCCCAGGCGGGCGACGCCCAAGGAGGCACGACGACGATGGCCCTATCCCACGCGACTTCGGGCGAGCCGGTCGACGTGCGACCGCTCGGCGCGGCAGCGCTCGCGACGGCGCGCAACGTCGCGCTGTTCAAGGGGCGCGATCTCGAGGTGATGCGCCTGATGGTGCTGCCCGGCAAGCCGGTGCCGGTGCACGAGGTGCCGGGCGAAGTGACGATCCAGTGCCTCGAGGGGCGGGTCGACGTCGTCGTCGACGGCCGCCACCGCACGCTCGGCGCGGGCGACCTGCTCTATCTGGCCGGCGGCGTGTCGCACGGCCTGGCGGCGCACGAAGATGCGTCGGTGCTGGTGACGATCGCGCTGCGCGGGCCGTAGCGGCCGCTCAGCGGCGATTCAGACCCAGCTTGGCCAGGTTCAGCGAGCCGCGCTCGCTGAAGCGCAGGCCTCCGGGCACGGTGCCGGCGAGCTTGCCGTTGAGCTGGTACGGCACTTCGTCGAGCAGCTCGCCGGCGGCCAGGCCCAGCGCCTGCCGCACGACCGAGAAGGCCGAGATCGTCACCGGCACCGACAACAGCGCCTCGCCGTAGCGCGGCACGCTGCCGCTGGCATCGCTGACGCCGCTGGCCAGCGGCTGGCCATTGACGTCGAGTTCGAGCGACACGCCGTCGTAGACGACGGGCGCATCGTTCGGGTTCTGCAGGCGCAGCCGCACGGCGAAGCGCACTTCCATGCCCTCGCCCTGCAGCGGATCAATGCCGGCCACCGTGACGCGCAGCGGGTCGCGGCCGAAGGCGGCGCAGCCGGCCAGCGCCAGCAGGCAGGACGCGCCGGCGGCGGCGAGTGCGACGCGGCGGCCCGGCAGCGGCGGCGACATCGGAGCGGGAGTCGAGGTCATGGCGATCGCCTCGCGGCAGCGGTGGCAGTGGGGGTATCGTAGCGGGGCCGCCGCCGCTGCCGACCATGACCGACGCCCCCGCCCGCCCGCCCGGCCCGACGCCGATCGCCGTCGTGACGACCGTCGCGACGATCGACGAGGCGCGCCGCATGGCGCAGGCCGTCGTCGAGCGGCGCCTCGCAGCGTGCGCGCAGGTGTCGCAGATCGAGAGCTGCTACCGCTGGGCCGGCGAGGTGCGCAGCGAACCCGAGTACCGCATCGTGTTCAAGACGACGGACGCCGCCTGGGATGCGCTCGAGCGCGCGATCCGCGAGCTGCACTCCTACGAGTTGCCCGCGATCCACGCCGTCGCGCTCGACCGCGTGTCGGCGCCGTATGCCGCGTGGATCGTCGACAACACCGCGGCCGGCTGACGATGGCCACGACGCTTCAGGTCAAGGTCAAACCCAATGCGCGCGTGCGCTCGCTCGAGCAGCAGCCCGACGGAAGCTGGCTCGCGCAACTGAAGTCGCCGCCCGTCGATGGCCGCGCCAACGACGAGCTCGTCGCGCTCGTCGCCGAGCGCTTCGCGTGCCGGCGCAGCGCCGTCACGATCACCAGCGGCGCGGGCGCGCGGCTCAAGCGCGTCAGAATCGACGCGTCCGCCTGAAGTGATCCGCGAGATGCCCCTGGTTCGCCGTATCACGACAGCGCCGCTGCTCGACGACCCCGAGGGTCTCTCAGGCGCGGCCAGCGGCGGCGTGACGCCGAAGGTGCCTGCGAGCGCCGACCTGCGCGGCGCCGGCAGGCTCGCCGTCGACGCCGTCGCCGGCGTCGCGGCGCTGGTCGAGGAACTGCACCACGGCATCGCGAGCCGTGCGCCGATCGTCGGCGCGGCGCCGGCCGGGCGCACGCGCGGCATCACGGGCTTCGTCTACCGCAGCGTCGGCGGCATCACGCGCGCCGTCGGCATGGGGCTGGACGGCGTGCTGGCGCCGTTGACGCCCCTGTTCGGCGCGCGCGCGTCGACGCCACGGCGCGAAGCGGTGCTGGCCGCGCTCAACGGCGTCCTCGGCGACCACCTGGCGGCTTCGCGCAATCCGCTCGCGATCCCCATGCAACTGCGCGTCGGCGGTCGGCCGCTGGCGCTGGAGCGCGAGGCGCTCGCGACCGCCCTTCCCGCCGCCACCGGCCGCGTGCTGGTGCTGGTGCACGGCCTGTGCATGAACGACCTGCAGTGGCGGCGCGACGGCCACGACCACGGCGCGGCGCTGGCGCGCGATCTGCATTTCACGCCGCTCTACCTGCACTACAACAGCGGCCTGCACATCTCGATCAACGGCGGCGAATTCGCCGCGCTGCTCGAGCGTCTGATGGACGCGTGGCCCGTGCCGGTCGACGAACTCGTGATCGCGGGCCACAGCATGGGCGGTCTGGTGGCGCGCAGCGCCTGCGAGGCGGCGCGGCGCGCACGCCTGCGCTGGCCGCGGCGGCTCAAGAAGCTCGTCTTCCTCGGTACGCCGCACCACGGCGCGGCGCTCGAGCGCGCCGGCAACCGTGTCGACCTGCTCGCCGCCGTCAGCCCCTACACCAGGCCGTTCGCGCGCCTCGGCCGGCTGCGCAGCGCCGGCATCCAGGACCTGCGCCACGGCAACCTGCTCGACGCCGACTGGCAGGCGCGGCCCGCGTCGCATCCGCACGACGCGCGGCAACCCCTGCCGCTGCCGGCGGGCGTCGCCTGCTACGCGGTCGCCGCGACGCGGCGCGCAGCGCCCGGCGGCCCGGGCGGCCGACTGCCGGGCGACGGGCTCGTCTCGGTGTGCAGCGCCCTCGGGCAGCACGACGATGCGCGGCGCATGCTGGCGATCGCGCCGCAGCGACGCTGCGTGATCTACGGACTCGACCATTTCGATCTGCTGGCGAGCCGCGAGGTCTACCGGCACCTGCAAAGCTGGCTCGATCGCGGCGCCGCCGCGATCGAGGAACAATGACGTCCCTCAACCGTCGGACCGCGACGACCGATCGACGAGGAGATGCCGTCCATGCCGCTGTCCCGACCTGCCGCCGCGCTGGCGACGCTGTTCGCCGCCGTCACCGCCGCGGCGCAACCCGCCGGCCTGCCCGCCGAGCAGGTCTATCGCGAGACCTGCGCTGCCTGCCACGCCACCGGCGTCGACAAGGCGCCCAAGCTGGGCGACCGCAAGGCTTGGGCGCCGTTGATCGAGGAAGGCCAGCACGTGCTGACGGCGCACGCCTGGGTCGGCGTGCGCAAGATGCCGCCGCGCGGCGGCCGGCCCGAGCTGACGCTGGCCGAGTTCTCCGGCGCCGTCGCGCACATGGCGCGCGAGTCCGGCGGCCGCTGGAAGGATCCGGACGCCGCGATGCTGTCGCGCATCGAGCGCGAAGTCGCCAAGCGCGAGGCCAGGCTCAAGCGCGCTGCCGCTGCGAAGTAGGCACGGTCGCGCGGAGCAGGTTCCGACGCTCGACGGCTGCAGCCCACGCCCGCTCCTGCCATGCCGGCACCGCCGCCGCAGCCGCCACCCGTCACCGCCCCGGCGCGTGCCGGCTGGCGCGCGCTGCCCGGCGGCATCTGGGCAATGGGCCTGGCGTCGATGTTCATGGACCTGTCGTCGGAGGCGATCCACAGCGTGCTGCCGCTGTACCTGGCGGCGGTGCTCGGCGCGTCGATGACGACGATCGGCGTGCTCGAGGGCATCGCCGAGGCGACGGCATCGGCGACCAAGGTGTTCTCGGGCGCCTTCAGTGACTGGCTGCGCCGCCGCAAGGTGCTGATGGTGCTGGGCTACGGACTGGCGGCGCTGACCAAGCCCGTCTTTCCTCTCGCCGCGACGGTCGGCTGGGTGTTCGCCGCGCGCTTCGTCGACCGTGTCGGCAAGGGCATCCGCGGCGCGCCGCGCGACGCGCTGATCGCCGACCTGACGCCGACGGCGTTGCGCGGCGCGGCCTACGGCCTGCGCCAGGCGCTGGATTCCGTCGGCGCCTGCCTCGGGCCGCTGCTCGCCGTGGCGATGATGGTCGCGTTCGCCGGCGACACGCGCGCCGTGATGTGGGCCGCCGTCGTGCCGGCCTTCGTCGCCGTGGCGCTGCTCGTGGTCTGGGTGCGCGAGCCGGCGCGCGCGCCCGGCGCCGACGCCGCGCCTGCGCCGCGGCCAACGCTGGCCGATGCGCGGCAGCTGTCGGCGCGCTACTGGCGCGTCGTCGCGCTGGGCGCCGTGTTCACGCTGGCGCGCTTCAGCGAGGCCTTTCTCGTGCTGCGCGCGCACGACGTCGGCTTCGAAACCGCCTGGGTGCCGGCCGTCATGATCGTGATGAGCGCGTTCTATGCGCTCGCTGCCTATCCGGCCGGCGCGGCGGCCGACCGCGCGAGCGCGCGGCCGCTGCTGCTCGCCGGGCTGGCGCTGCTGATCGCCGCCGATGTCGTGCTCGCGCAGGCGGCGTCGATCGGCGCCGTGTTCGCCGGCGCGGCGCTGTGGGGCCTCCACATGGCATTCACGCAGGGCCTGCTGTCCAAGCTCGTCGCCGACACGGCGCCGCCGGCGCTGCGCGGCACGGCGTTCGGCGTGTTCAACCTCGTCGGCGGCGGCGCGCTGCTGCTGGCCAGCGTGATCGCCGGCGCGCTGTGGGACGCCTGGGGCGCGCGCGCCACCTTCGCCGCCGGCGCGGGTTTCGCCGCAGTCGCCGCGCTGGGGCTGCTGCTCGTGCGCCCGCCGGAGGCGACGCGTCGGCGCTGACTCGGCATCGTGCGTTGACATCGGAATGGCCCTTCGCATGCTTGTTGCCGCACCGATGCGCGCGCCGCCGCGGCCGCGCCGGGCGCGCGCGATGCCGGCGACGATGCTGGCGCTGCTCGCCGCGCTGGCCGCCGGCGCGGCGTCGGCCGCCGTCGTCTGCCCGGCAGGCATGCGGCCCTGCGGCAACGGCTGCTACAGCCCGTCGAAAGGCGAGTCGTGCCGCCCGGCCAGCGGCACGGTCTGCCCGCCCGGGCTGCAGGCCTGCGGCCGCGGCTGCTATGCGCCGTCGCGCGGCGAGACCTGCTCGGCCGGCGGCCTGGTCTGCCCCACCGGCTGGCGACCGTGCGGATCGACGTGCTACCAGCCGTCGCGCGGCGAGACCTGCTCGCCGGGCGGCCCGGCGCCGGCGCCATCGCCGTGCCCGCCCGGCTATGCGCTGTGCGGCCAGCTCTGCTACGTGCCGGCCGAAGGCGCGCGCTGCTTTCCCAACGGCGTCGTCTGTCCGGCCGGCCACCTCGCCTGCGGCCTGCGCTGCTACCAGCCGGCGCTCGGCGAGACCTGCCCCTGACAAGCCGCGCGCCGAATCGTCGGCGGGCGGCATACGATCCGAGCGCCGCGCCACGGGCACCGATAATCGGCGCATGAATCCGCTCCTCGCGCGACTGCAGCCCTACCCGTTCGAGAAGCTGCGCGCCCTCACGTCCGACATCGTGCCGTCGCCCGCGCACCGGCCGATCGGTCTGGGCATCGGCGAACCCAAGCACGAGACGCCGCCTTTCATCAAGGACACGCTGGCCGCATCGCTCGGCGGCCTGGCCGTCTATCCGCCGACCGCCGGCAGCGCGGCGCTGCGCGAAGCCTGCGCCGCCTGGGTGCAGCGCCGCTACGGCGTCGCGCTCGACGCGGCGACGCAGGTGCTGCCCGTCAACGGCACGCGCGAGGCGCTGTTCGCGCTGGCGCAAGCCGTCGTCGACCCGACGCGCGTGAACTCGGCGGCGCCGCCCGTCGTCGTCTGCCCCAATCCCTTCTATCAGATCTACGAAGGCGCGGCGCTGCTCGGCGGCGCCCAGGTCGCGTACGCCAACAGCGACCCGGCGCGCAACTTCGCGCCCGAGTGGTCGGCGATCGACGACGCGACCTGGGCGCGCACGCAGCTCGTCTACGTCTGCTCGCCGGGCAATCCGACGGGTGCCGTCGCGCCGCTCGACGAGTGGCGGCGGCTCTTCGAGCTGTCGGACCGCCACGGCTTCGTCATCGCGTCGGACGAGTGCTACTCCGAGATCTACCTTGGCGACACGCCCCCGCTGGGCGCGCTCGAAGCCGCGCAACGGCTCGGCCGCAGCGACTGGCGCAACCTCGTCGTGCTGACCAGCCTCTCGAAGCGCTCCAACGTGCCGGGCATGCGCTCGGGCTTCGTCGCGGGCGACGCCGCGATCCTGAAGTCGTTCCTGCTCTACCGCACCTACCACGGCAGCGCGATGAGCGGGGCGGTGCAGCAGGCGAGCATCGCGGCGTGGAACGACGAGGCGCACGTCGTCGCCAACCGCGAGCTCTACCGCGCCAAGTTCGCGAAGGTCACGCCGCTGCTCGCGTCGGTGCTCGACGTGAAGCTGCCCGACGCGGGCTTCTACCTCTGGGCCGGCACGCCGATCGACGACGTGGCCTGGGCGCGCGGACTGCTGGCTCAATACAATGTCGCCGTGCTGCCGGGCAGCCTGCTCGCGCGCGAGGCGCACGGCGCCAACCCGGGCGCGCACCGCGTGCGCCTGGCGCTCGTCGCCGGCGTCGACGAATGCGTCGAGGCGGCCGAGCGCATCGTCGCCTACTCCAAGTCCCTCTGACTTCTCGAACCAACCACGATGAACCATCCAGTAGCAATCGCTGCGCCGCGGGCCGAGCGCCGGGCCGCCCCGAGCCGGCCCGCATCCCCTCGGGGGATCGGCCGACGTAATCGTCGGACGAGGGGCTGACATGACTGAACTGCAAGCCACCATCGACCAGGCCTGGGAAGACCGCACGAAGATCACGGCCGCCTCGGCGCCGGAGGTCGTCGAGGCCGTCGACCGCGTCATCGGTGACCTCAACGCCGGCCGGCTGCGCGTCGCCGAGCGCCAGGGCGTGGGCCGGTGGCAGGTCAACCAGTGGGTCAAGAAGGCCGTGCTGCTGAGCTTTCGCCTGACCGACAACAAGATCATGCGCGCCGGCGACCTCGGCTTCTACGACAAGGTGCCGACCAAGTTCGCGCACATGGACGACGCGGCGCTGCGCGAGACCGGCGTGCGCGTCGTGCCGCCCGCGGTGGCGCGGCGCGGCAGCTACATCGCGCGCGGCGCCGTGCTGATGCCCAGCTACGTCAACATCGGCGCCTACGTCGACGAGGGCACGATGGTCGACACCTGGGCCACCGTCGGCTCGTGCGCGCAGATCGGCAAGGGCGTGCACCTGTCGGGCGGCGTCGGCATCGGCGGCGTGCTCGAGCCGCTGCAGGCCAACCCGACGATCATCGAGGACAACTGCTTCATCGGCGCGCGCTCCGAGATCGTCGAGGGCGTCATCGTCGAGGAGAACTCCGTCGTCTCGATGGGCGTCTACATCGGCCAGAGCACCAAGATCTACGACCGCGCGACGGGCGAAGTGTCGTATGGGCGCATCCCGGCGGGCTCCGTCGTCGTCAGCGGCAGCCTGCCGAGCAGCGACGGCAAGTACAGTCTGTACTGCGCCGTCATCGTCAAGAAGGTCGATGCCCAGACGCGCGCCAAGACGAGCATCAACGAGCTGCTGCGCGCCTGAGCGCCGCGGCGCATCCACAGGGAGGACCGCCGAGATGAATGCGCCCGCCACCGGCCACATGGAACGCGTGCTGCGCCTGATGGCCGAGAAGAACGCCTCGGACGTCTACCTGTCGGCCAACACGCCGATCCTCATCAAGATCAACGGCCAGATCCTGCAGTTGAGCGACCAGGCGCTGACGGCGGCGCAGCCGCGCCAGCTGCTCGCCGAACTGCTCACGCCCGGGCAGCTCGAGGAGCTCGACGACACCGGCGAGCTCAACCTGGGCATCGGCCTGTCCAAGGTCGGCAGCTTCCGGCTGAGCGCATTCCGCCAGCGCGGCAGCATCGCCGCCGTGTTCCGCTGCATCCCGCACGTCATTCCGGCGCTCGACACGCTCGGCCTGCCCGAGATCCTGAACACGCTCGTGCTCGAGAAGCGCGGTCTGATCCTGATGGTCGGCGCCACCGGGACCGGCAAGAGCACGACGCTCGCCGCGATGCTCGAGCAGCGCAACAAGAACCTGACCGGCCACATCCTGACGATCGAGGATCCGATCGAGTTCAACTTCACGAACAAGAAGTCGGTGGTCAATCAGCGCGAGGTCGGCCGCGACACCGAGTCGCTGCAGGTCGCGCTGCGCAATGCGCTGCGCCAGGCGCCCGACTGCATCTTCGTCGGCGAGATCCGCGACCGCGAGACGATGACGTCGGCGATCAGCTACGCGCTGTCCGGCCATCTCGTGCTGTCGACGCTGCACGCCAACAACAGCTATCACGCGCTCGGGCGCATCCTGTCCTTCTATACGCCGGAGGCACGGCCGGCGCTGCTGTCGGACCTCGCCGCGGGCCTGAAGTCGATCGTCTCGCAGCGCCTGATCCGCGCCAAGGCGGGCGGCCGCATTCCGGCTGTCGAGGTGCTGCTCAACACCAAGCTGGTGTCGGAGCTGATCGAACAGGGCGACTTCACCGCCATCAAGGAGGCGATGGAGAAGTCGATGGCCGAAGGCTCGCAGACCTTCGAGCAGGACCTGGCGCGCCTGATCACCGAGGGCGTCATCACGCGCGACGATGGCCTGGCCTTCTCCGACTCGCCGACGAACCTGATGTGGCGGCTGCAGAACGACATGACCGCGCAGTCGCGCATCGCGCCCAAGCAGGAAGAGCCCGACGAGGGCGCGTCGTTCACCGAGATCACGCTCGACGTGCGCGAGGAACCGCGCAACACCGGGCTCGGAGCGCTGTGACGACGCCGACCCTCGCGCTGCTCGAGTCGCTGATCGCGCGCCGCTCGACGACCCCCGACGACGCCGGCTGCCAGGCGCTGATCGCGGCGCGCCTCGCGCCGCTGGGCTTCGCCTGCGAGTCGATCGAGGGCGGCCCCGCCGGCGCGCGCGTCGCCAATCTGTGGGCGCTGCGCCGCGGCACCGGTGACGGGCCGACCGTCGTGTTCGCCGGCCACACCGACGTCGTGCCGACCGGCCCGCTCGAGCAATGGTCGAGCGACCCCTTCGTGCCCACCTACCGCGGTGGCCGCCTCTACGGCCGCGGCGCGGCCGACATGAAGACCTCGCTGGCCGCGATGGTCGTCGCCGCCGAGGAGTTCGTCGCCGCGCACCCGCACTGCGCCGGCTCGATCGGCCTGCTGCTCACGAGCGACGAGGAAGGCCCGGCCGTCGACGGCACGGTCAAGGTGTGCGAGGCGCTGGCGGCACGCGGCGAACGCCTCGACGCCTGCATCGTCGGCGAGCCGACCTCGGTGGAGGCGCTCGGCGACATGGTCAAGAACGGCCGCCGCGGCTCGCTGTCGGGGCGCCTCGTCGTGCGCGGCATGCAGGGTCACATCGCCTATCCGCAGCTCGCGCGCAACCCGGTGCACGAGTTCGCGCCGGCGCTCGCCGAACTCGCCGCGATGCAGTGGGACGGCGGCAACGACTGGTTCCAGCCGACGGCGTGGCAGGTGTCGAACGTGCACGCCGGCACCGGCGCGAGCAACGTGATCCCGGGCGAGCTCGTCGTCGACTTCAATTTCCGCTACTGCACCGAGTCGACGCCCGCGTCGCTGCGCCAGCGCCTGGAGGCGGTGCTCGAGCGCCACCGCCTCGACTGGCACATCGACTGGACGCTCGGCGGCGAGCCGTTCCTCACGACCGCGGGCTCGCTGAGCGACGCGCTGTCGGCGGCGATCGAGGCCGAGACGGGCCGCCGGCCGGCGCTGTCGACGACGGGCGGCACGTCGGACGGGCGCTTCATCACGAAGATCTGCCCGCAGGTGCTCGAGTTCGGCCCGATCAATGCGAGCATCCACAAGATCGACGAGCACGTCGTCGTCGCGGACATCGAGCCGCTGAAGAACATCTACCGGGGCGTGCTGGAAAGATTGCTGTCGGCATGACGCTGCTGGAACTGGTGCAGGCCCAGAGCGCCCGCCTCGAACAGGCGGGCGTTTCGTTTGGCCATGGCACGACGAACGCCTTCGACGAGGCGGCGTGGCTGACGCTGTGGGCGCTCGGCCTGCCGCTGGACGTGCTTGACGACAACGCGCACCGCGAGCTCGACCCGCGTGCGCCCGCCGTCGTCGACGAGCTCGTCACGCGGCGCATCGAGACGCGCCAGCCCGCCGCCTACCTCACGCACCAGGCCTGGCTGCAGGGCGTGCCGTTCTACGTCGACCGGCGCGCCATCGTGCCGCGCTCCTTCATCGCCGAGCTGATCGCCAGCGACGACTACGCGCCCGCGCTCGATGCCTGGCTGCCGACGCGGCTGCGCCACGTGCTCGACCTGTGCACCGGCAACGGCAGCCTCGCCGTGCTGGCCGCGCTGGCCTGGCCCGAGGTGCACGTCGACGCCGCCGACGTCTCGGCCGACGCGCTCGCCGTCGCGCGCATCAACGTGAAGAAGCACAAGCTCGGCAAGCGCATCCGCCTGATCGAGGGCCACTTGTTCGACAAGGCGCGCGGCCCCTACGACCTGATCCTGTGCAATCCGCCTTACGTCAACGCGGCATCGATGGCCGAGCTGCCGCCCGAGTACCGCGCCGAGCCCGAGCTGGCGCTGGCCGGCGGCGACGACGGCATGGACCTGGTCCGCGAACTGCTGTGGCGCGCGCCGTCGCACCTCAATCCGCGCGGCGTGCTCGTGCTCGAGATCGGCAACGAGCGCGCGCACTTCGAGCGCGCCTTCCCCAAGCTCGACGTCGTGTGGCTGCCCACCAGCGCCGGCGACGACCAGGTGCTGCTGACGACGCGCGAGGCGCTCTACGACGTCGGCCCGCCGCCGTGATCACGATCCGCAACCTGACGCTGCGCCGCGGCAGCAAGGTCGTGCTGCAGCAGGCCAACCTCACGCTCAACCCGGGCGAGAAGGTCGGCCTCGTCGGCCGCAACGGCGCCGGCAAGTCGTCGCTGTTCGCGCTGCTCGCCGGCCGGCTGCACGCCGATGCGGGCGACGTCGACATGCCGCCGCGCTGGACGATCGCCGAGGTGGCGCAGGCCATGCCCGAGACCGACCAGCCGGCGACCGCCTTCGTGCTCGAAGGCGACACGCGACTGATGGCGGCGCAGGACGCGCTCGCCGCCGCCGAGGCCGCCGACGACGGCCACGCGATGGCCGAGGCGCACCAACAGCTCGCCGAGGCCGGCGCCTTCGACGCGCGGCCGCGCGCACAGGCGCTGCTGATGGGGCTGGGCTTTCGCGCCGACCAGCTCGACGCGCCGGTCAACGGCTTCTCGGGCGGCTGGCGCATGCGGCTGCAGCTCGCGCGCGCGCTGATGTGCCCGGCCGAACTGATGCTGCTCGACGAGCCGACCAACCACTTGGACCTCGACGCGCTGGTCTGGCTCGAGGCCTGGCTGCAGCGCTACGACGGCACGCTCGTCGTCATCAGCCACGATCGCGAATTCCTCGACGCGATCACCAAGGTGACGGTGCACCTCGACGACGCGCAACTCGCGCGCTACGGCGGCAACTACAGCGCCTTCGAGTCGATGCGCGCCGAGCGCCTGGTGCTGCAGCAGGCGGCGTACGAGAAGCAGCAGGAGCGCATCGCGCACCTGCAGCGCTTCATCGACCGCTTCAAGGCCAAGGCGACCAAGGCGCGCCAGGCGCAAAGCCGCGTCAAGGCATTGGCGCGCATGGAGAAGCTCGCGCCGGTGCTGACGGCGAGCGACTTCGCGTTCGAGTTCCGCGAGCCGGCGAGCCTGCCCAATCCGATGCTGGCGTTCGATGCGCTCAGTTGCGGCTACGGCTCGACGGTGATCGTGCGCTGCGACGACCGCTCCGTGCTCGCCGGCCAGCGCATCGGCATCCTCGGCGCCAACGGCCAGGGCAAGTCGACGCTGGTCAAGACGATCGCCGGCGTGCTGGCGCCGATCGCTGGACGCATCGTGCAAGGCAAGGGGCTGGCGATCGGCTACTTCGCACAGCAGGAGCTCGACGTGCTGCGCCCCGACGAGGGGCCGCTCGCGCACCTGGTGCGGCTGGCCAGGGACGTCGGCCCGCCGGCGCGCGAGCAGGAGCTGCGCGACTACCTCGGCAGCTTCCGCTTCGGCGGCGAGATGATCGACCAGGCCGTGGGTTCGCTGTCGGGCGGCGAGAAGGCGCGCCTCGTGCTCGCGATGCTCGTGTGGCAGCGCCCCAACCTGCTGCTGCTCGACGAGCCGACCAACCATCTCGATCTGCCCACGCGCGAGGCGCTGTCGATCGCGCTCAACGAATACGAGGGCACGGTGATGCTCGTCAGCCACGACCGCGCGCTGCTGCGCGAGGTGTGCGACGAGTTCTGGCTCGTCGCCGGCGGCGGCGTGCAGCCTTTCGACGGCGACCTCGACGACTACCAGCGCTGGCTGCTCGAGCAGTCGCGCGAGGCCCAGCGCGCGGCGCGCGGCGAGCGCGCGGCGACTGCCGCCGCGGCGCCACCGGTGGCTGCCGCCGCGCCACCCACGGCGCCCGCCGCGGCCGCGTCGCGCGGCGACGACCGCAAGGCCGCCGCACAGGCGCGCGCCGCACGCGCCGAGCGCACGCGGCCGCTCAGGCGCGAAGTCGAGCGCGTCGACGCGCAACTCGCCGCGCTGGCCGCCGAGAAGGCGTCGCTCGAAGCGGCGCTGGCCGCCGGCACGCTGGCGCCGCCCGCGCTCGCCGACCACGGCCGCCGCCTCAAGCGCGTCGACGACGAGACGGCCGCGCTCGAGGAGCGCTGGCTCGAACTGCACGCCGAGATCGAGGCGCTCGACGCCGGCAGCTGAACGCCGGCCGTCGCGCCTCAGCCCGCGCCCGCCGACGCCGCCTGCTCGGCCATCAGCCGCAGCATCAACTCGACGCGCGCCTGTGCCGGCGTGATGCTGCCGGCGGCCGGCAGCGCCTCGCCCTCGCGCGCCGGCAGCGGCCCGGCGCCGACGCGCGTGGCGCGCAGCACGGCGACGCCGGCGCCTGCGCGTACGAGCGCCGCCTCCAGGCACCTCGTGCCACCGTCGCTGCCGGTGGCGGCGACGACGAGGCCGTCACGACGCCCACTGCGCGACGAGCGCGTCGACAACTCGGCCGTCGGCACCGGCGTGTGGTCATGATCTCGACGCGCGGCCAGCGCGCCGAAGATCGGCGCCGAGCACGGCCAGCCCGGCAGTGTGCCGAAGGCGGGCCAGTGATGCTGCGAGCGCAGCGTCGATTCACCGGCCAGCGGCGTGCCGTCCGGCCGACGCAGAGGCGTCGAGCCGCGACGTGCGCGCCTTGCGCACCTCAGCGCACCGGCATGAATCGCGCCGGCGGCGGCAGCGACGACGCCCCCTGCCCCGCGCCGGCGTGCGCCGCGACGACGATGGCGTCGTGCAGGTTCTGCGGCCCGTCGGCGAGCAGCGAGGTCGCCGGGCGCATCGCGCGAGTCAGCCTGACGGGCTTGGCCGGCGCCAGCAGGCGCTGCAGGAGGTACGCCGTCTCCTCCAGCGTGTCGGTGCCCGTGCGTGAGCGACGACGCCGGCGACCTCGAGCCGCGCGACGTGCGCCGCGACGCGCGCCGCCAGCGCCGCCCATACGGCGTGTGTCATGTCTTTGCTGTTGAGCTGCGCGACCTGCTCGCTCTCGAGCGCCACGCCGTCGGGCAGCGCGCCGCGCAGCGCGGCGAAGAGTTCGGCCACGCCGAGCTGCGCCGCACGGTAGCCGACGTTGTCGTCGGGCCGCGCCGCCGTGCCGGCGATCGTGCCGCCGGTGCCGAGCACGACGACGGTTCGGGTCTGGCTTTGCATTTTGGCCACGACTGGATGAAAATACAGTAGCTACTGGATGGACGTTCAGCCCGCGCCGCCGGCGCAGCCACCACCGAGGTCACCGTGCAAGAAACCCCCAAGCTGACCGAGCGCCAACAACAAGTTCTCGACCTCGTGCAAAGCGCGATCGAGCGCACCGGCGCGCCGCCCACGCGCGCCGAAATCGCCGCCGAGCTCGGCTTCCGCTCGCCCAACGCCGCCGAGGAGCATTTGCAGGCCTTGGCGCGCAAGGGCGTGATCGAACTCGTCGGCGGCACGTCGCGCGGCATCCGCCTGAAGTCTGACACACTGCGCGCGCTGAACCAGGCGCGCGGCAAGCAGTTCGCGCTGCCGTTGCCGAGCCTCGCGCAGCTGTCGCTGCCGCTCGTGGGCCGCGTCGCCGCCGGCTCGCCGATCCTCGCCCAGGAGCACATCGACCAGACCTACCTGATGGAAGCGAGCATGTTCCCGCGCCGCCCCGACTACCTGCTCAAGGTGCGCGGCATGAGCATGCGCGACGCCGGCATCATGGACGGCGACCTGCTCGCCGTGCAGAAGACGCACGACGCCAAGAACGGCCAGATCGTCGTCGCGCGCCTCGGCGACGACGTCACCGTCAAGCGCTTCCGCCGCACGCGCACGAGCATCGAGCTGATCCCCGAGAACCCCGACTTCGCGACGATCGTCGTGCCGTTCGGCGACGTCGACTTCGAGCTCGAGGGCGTCGCCGTCGGGCTGATCCGCAACAACATGATGATGTAGCGCCGCGCCCCGGCGCCGCGGCCCTCAGCCGCGCGGATGGTGCTGCGCGTGCAGCATGCGCAGCCGCTCGCGCGCGACGTGGGTGTAGATCTGCGTCGTCGAGATGTCGCTGTGGCCGAGCAGCATCTGCACGGCGCGCAGGTCGGCGCCATGGTTGAGCAGATGCGTCGCGAAGGCATGGCGCAGCGTGTGCGGCGACAGCGGCGTCGCGATGCCGGCGCGCAGCGCATAGCGCTTGACCAGCCGCCAGAACATCTGGCGCGTCATCGGGCCGCCGCGCGCCGTCACGAACAGCGCGGCGCTCGCGCGGCCGCCGAGGATGGCGCCGCGCGCCTCGGCGAGGTAGCGGCGCAGCCAGCCGTGCGCCTCTTCCCCGAACGGCACGAGGCGCTCCTTCGAGCCTTTGCCCGTCACGCGCAGCACACCCTCGAGCGAGGCCAAGCGCGCACGCTGGCCATCACAGGCTCGGCTCACGCGCAGGCCCGCTCGCATCAGCTCGAGCATCGTGCGGTCGCGCAGGCCGAGCGGCGTGTGGCGACATCGGGCGCGCCGAGCAACGCCTCGACCTGCGCTTCGGTCAGCGTGCCCGGCACGCGCAGCGCGCGCCGCCACCGGCAGGCGATCGGGTCGGCAGCGGCGAGCTGCTCGCCCACCTTCCAGCGGAGAGTATCGCTTGAAGACGGTGAGCCGCCGGTTCGCCGTGGTGGTGCGCGTCGCGGCGTGGCGCGCCGTGGCGCTCAGGCAGAGGAGGTCGGCCTCGCTGCTGTCGTCGAGGCGCGGCCGGCGCGCGCGGTGACGCCAGCGATCGGCATGGGAAGCTGCAGATCGCGGCGGTAGGCGGCGAGCGTGTTCGCCACAAGGCCGTCCTCGACCCACAGCGCGTCGATAAAGCGGTCGATCGACGCATGGCTGCGCTCGCGCGGCGTCATCGCGCCGCGGCAGGAACGCGCGCGCGCTGCCGCGCGGAGGGTCAGCGCATCAATCGAGCTTCTGCGTCTCGACGACCTTCTTGTAGACCTGCGTGCTCGGCGCTGATCTGCGCCGCGAACTTTGCTCGGGCGTGTTGCCGACGATCCAGCGAGCCCGATGTCCTCGATACGCTTCTTGACCGCCAGATTCGTCCGATCGTCTTCTTGACCGCCAGATACACCTTGTCGGTGATGTCGCTTGGGGCAGATTCTTGAGACCGGAAACGCACGCCGTAGTAGGCCATGCGGTTGACGCCCTCGAGGCCGACCTCCTTGAAGGTCGGCACGTCGGGCAGCACCGACAGGCGCTGCGGCACTGGCAACGACTTTGTCAGCGATGAGCCGGCCGTCCCTTGATGAAGGGCAGCGCCGACGACAGGTTGTCGAAGATGATCGGCACCTGGCCGGCCACGGTGTCGTTGAGCGCAGGGCCCGCGCCGCGGTACGGGATGTGCGTCATGAACACGCCCGCCAGGCTCTTGTACAGCTCGGTCTGCAGGTGGCCGATGCCGCCGGTGCCCGAGCTGGCGTAACTGTACTGCCGGGGTTCCCTCTTTGAGTTCGGCGACGAAGTCGCCCATACAGTTCTTGGCCGGGAACGACGGATGCACGGCGATCACGTTGGGCGTCGCAGCGATGTTGATGATCGGCGTGAAGTCGGTGATCGAGGTTGTAGCCGATCTTGGTGTTAATCGCCGGGTTGGCCGCCGTCGTCGACACCGTCGCCATGCCAACGAGTGGCCGTTGGCCGGCTGCTTGATCGCTCGAGCGCGCCGATCGAGCCCGCCGCCGCCGCCACTTGTTCTCGACCAGCACCTGCTGGCCAGGCAGGCGCCATCTTCGGACACGATGCGCGCGATGATGTCCGTCGTGCCGCCCGGCGCGAACGGCACGATCAGCCGCACGGGCTTGCTCGGATAGCCCTGGGCCGACGCGGCCTGCGCGAACGCGAGACCGGCGGTGGCCAGGCTCAGCAGCAAACGGTGGCGGATCGTCATCGTGGGATCTCCTTCGTAACGCGATGGTTGACGCTCAGATGGCCGGGCCGCCGAGCAGGCCGGCCTTCAGTTCCCTGTCGGTCGGGCGCTCGCCGATGAAGGTCAGCAGCAGCGCGTCGTAGAGGTCGCCGCCGGGCAGCGGCGCGCCGCGACGCGTGCCGTTGACCGTCATCACGAGCCCGCTGTCGGGAATGTAGTCGAGGTCGACCGTATCGCCCTTGCGTAGCAACCCGATGGCGTCGATCGCCGCGGCGAAGCGCTGCACGCGCTCGGCCAGGCGCGGCTGGTCGGCCGCCGGCACGTTGCGCGCGACGCCCTTGTGCAGCGCCTTCGAGAACTCGGCCGACGATACCTCGACCATCATGCGCAGGCGCAGCCGCTTCGGGCCCGGCATGGCAAGCACCTGCGCCGGCGTCGTCGCCTTCCGCTCGAGGTAGAGCGCGGCGGCGTAGGCCTTGAGCACCGTGATGGCGCGCAGGCCGATGCCGTTGAGCTGCAGCGGCGCGCCGGCGAGGCGGATCTCGTCGTCGAAGCGGAATCCCTCGACCTCGCGCGCCGTAGCGGGCAGCGCCGCTAGCAGCAGCAACACGCCGCACAGCCACGCCGCCGAGCGCCGCGCGCGGCCTGAACCTTTCGAAGTCATCGTGTCCGTCGTCCCTCGTTGCCGGGCACACCGGCCCGAGTGTGCCTGCAACGCACGACGCGGCCGGCCCGCCGACACCGCACGCCCGACGCGGGTAAGGCGGCGCCCTAGGCCACGCCCTGGGCCAGCGCCCAGTCGATGTGCTCGCGCACCAGCGCGCTGGCACCGTCGCGCGCGTCGCTCAGCGCCTGCGCGACGCGCCTGTCGCCGGTGGTGCGCAGCGCGTTGCCGAGCGCGACGGCGAGGTTGCGGCGCCAGCGCTCGTGGCCGATGCGGCGGATCGCGTTGCCCTCGGTGCGGCGCAGGAACTCGGCCTCGTCCCAGCGCCACAGCTCGAGCAGCGTGGCGTCGGCGAAGGCGTCGCGCACGTCGAAGTCGGGCAATGCCGAGCGGCGCGCGTACTTGTTCCACGGGCAGGCGAGCTGGCAGTCGTCGCAGCCGTAGATGCGGCTGCCGAGGGCGGCGCGCAGCTCGTGCGGGATCGGCCCGGCGTGCTCGATCGTCAGGTACGAGATGCAGCGCCGCGCGTCGAGCCGGTACGGCGCGACGATGGCGCGCGTCGGGCAGACGTCGATGCACGCCGTGCAGCGGCCGCAGTGCGACCGTTCGGGCAGCGTGACGGGCAGCGGCAGGTCGACGTAGATCTCGCCGAGGAAGAACATCGATCCGGCGTCGCGCGCCAGCGTCAGCGTGTGCTTGCCGCGCCAGCCCAGGCCCGAGCGCGACGCGAGCTCGACCTCGAGCACAGGCGCCGAGTCGGTGAACACGCGATGGCCGTGCGGGCCGACCCACTCGGCGAGCGCGTCGGCGAGCTGCTGCAGCCGCGCGCGCAGCACCTTGTGATAGTCGCGCCCGCGCGCATAGATCGAGACCGCGGCACGCGCGGGCTCGCGAAGGCGCTGCCACTCGACGGCCTGCCAGTCGTCGGGCGTCGTGCGCGGCAGGTAGTCGGCGCGCGCCGTGATCACGCGCACCGTTCCCGGCACCAGCTCGGCGGGCCGCGCGCGTTTCGCACCGTGGCGCTGCATGTAGGCCATGTCGCCGTGGAAGCCCGCCGCGAGCCACTCGGCAAGACCCGGCTCGGCGTCGGACAGATCCACGTCGGCGATGCCGATCTGGGAGAATCCGAGCGCCGAGGCGCGCTCGCGCAAGCGTGCGAGCACGCCGTCGATGTCCACCCGAGACCGATCACGCATTGCCCATTCTAGGAACACGCACGCTGCACTGGGCCGACGAGTCGGCCTGCGAAGCGACGGCCCGCGCGCTGGCCGCACGCGCTGCAATCCGCAATGCCTGCATCGAGCTGCACGGCGACCTCGGCGCCGGCAAGACGACCTTCGCGCGCCATCTGCTGCGCGCGCTCGGCGTGACGGGGCGCATCAAGAGCCCGAGCTATGCGCTGATGGAGCCGTACCGCGTCGAGGCATCGGCGCTCGACGCCTGGCACTTCGACTTCTACCGCTTCGACGATCCGCACGAGTGGGAGGACGCGGGCTTTCGCGAGCTCTTCGCGCAGCCCGGCCTCAAGCTCGTCGAGTGGCCCGAGCGCGCCGCCGGACTGCTGCCGGAGCCCGACCTGCGCATCGCGCTCGAGATCGTCGACGAGCGCCGACGCCGCGTGACGCTCGAGGCGGCGACGCCGCGCGGCCTGGAGCTGCTCGGATGAGGCGGCGCTCGGCCCTGCGCGGCCTCGGCGGCGTCGCGCTGCTGCTCGCCGGCGCCGACCTCGCGCACGGCGCGACGATCGTCGCCGTGCGCGTCTGGCCGGCCGCCGAATACACACGCGTGACGATCGAGTCCGACGCCGCGCTGGCCGCGAAGCACTTCGTGCTCGACAACCCCGACCGCCTCGTCGTCGACGTCGACGGCCTCGAACTCAGCCCCGAGCTGCGCGAGCTCATCGGCAAGGTGCGGCCCGACGACCCCTACATCGCCGGCGTGCGCGTCGGCCAGAACCAGCCGCGCGTCGTGCGCCTCGTCTTCGACCTCAAGCAGCCGGTGGCGCCGCAGCTCTTCGCGCTGCCGCCGATCGCGGCCTACCAGCACCGCATGGTGTTCGACCTGAAGCCGCTGCAGGAGCGCGATCCGCTGCTCGCGCTGCTGCGCGAGAAGGAGGCCGAGCCCGCCGCGCCGCCGCCGCGCCCCGGCGACCTCGACGCGCTCGGCGAATTCATCGGCCGCGTCGACAAGCCCGCCGCCCGCGCGCCGGCGGCGCCCGCACCCGGCGCGCCGCCGCCCCGGCCGGCGCGCCCGCCCGACACGCCGCAAGGCAAGCTCGACCGCCTGATCGTCGTTGCGCTCGACCCCGGCCACGGCGGCGAGGACCCGGGCGCGATCGGCCGCCGCGGCCTGCGCGAGAAGGACGTCGTGCTCGCGATCGCGCTGCGCCTGCGCGACCGCATCGACGCCCTGCCCGGATTTCGCGCCATGCTCACGCGCGACGGCGACTACTTCGTGCCGCTGCAGCAGCGTGTCGCCAAGGCGCGGCGTGTGCAGGCCGATCTGTTCGTGTCGATCCACGCCGACGCCTTCGTCACGCCGCAGGCGCGCGGCGCGTCGGTGTTCGCGCTGTCGCAGAAAGGCGCGACGAGCGCGTCGGCGCGCTGGATGGCCGAGCGCGAGAACACGTCGGACCTGATCGGCGGCGCCAACCTCAAGTCGCGCGACGCCGGCGTGCTGCGCACGCTGCTCGACATGAGCACGACGGCGCAGATCAAGGACAGCCTGAAGATCGGCCATGAGGTGCTGCGCCGCATCGAGCGCATCGCGCGGCTGCACAAGCCGCGCGTCGAGCAGGCTGGCTTCGCCGTGCTGAAAGCGCCCGACATCCCGTCGATCCTCGTCGAGACGGCGTTCATCTCGAACCCGGAGGAAGAAGCCAAGCTGCGCGACGCCGCCTACCAGGCCCAGCTCGTCGACGCGCTGGCCGCCGGCATCCAGCGCTATTTCGCGAAGAACCCGCCGATCGCGCGGCAGCGGGTGTTGTGACCCTCGGTCAGGCGGCGCCGGCGGCAGCCGCCGCCTTGCGCCGCGCGCGCCACGCGCCGAACATCGCCAGCAGCCCGGGCACGATGATCATCGCCCAGATGATCTTGTCGAGGTGCTCCTTGACGAACGGGATGTTGCCGAACAGGTAGCCCGCGCCGATCAGGCCGCCGACCCACAGCGCGCCGCCGGTCACGTCGTAGAAGGTGAACTTGGTGCGCGTCATCGCGGCGACGCCGGCGACGAAAGGCGCGAAGGTGCGCACGAAGGGCATGAAGCGCGCGATCACGATCGTGATGCCGCCGTAGCGTTCGTAGAACTGGTGCGCCTGCTCGAAGGCGCGCTTGTTGAAGAAGCGCGACTGCTCCCACTGGAACACCTTGGGTCCGAACCAGCGGCCGATCGTGTAGTTGGTCTGGTTGCCGAGCACGGCTGCAGCGAGCAGCAGGGCGATCGACAGCGGCAGGCTCATCAGCCCGAGCCCGCACAGCGCGCCGACGACGAACAGCAGCGAGTCGCCGGGCAGGAACGGCATCACGACGACGCCCGTCTCGACGAAGATGATGAGGAACAGCAGCGCATAGACCCAGGCGCCGTAGGCCTGCACGAAGCTCGTCAGGTGCACGTCGACGTGCAGGATGAAGTCGATCAGGAAGGCGACGATGTCCAAGGGCGGAGTCCTTCTTTCTTCTTCAGAGGTTGGCGCGGATCGCGCGCGCGAGGTGCTCGGTCTGTTCGTCGAGCGCGTCGCAGACGAAGCGCGCGCCGCTCTCTTCGAGCCAGGCTCGCTCGGCGTCGTTCGCCGCCGCGCCGATGATGGCGATGCGCGGGTTCAGGCGGCGTGCATTGGCGCACACCTGCATCTTCTGCGGCAGGCTGAGGTCGGCCAGCACGAGAATGCGCGCGTCGCGCACGCCGGCCGCGGCGAGCACTTCGGCGCGTGCCGGGTCGCCATAGACGAACGAGGCGTCGGGCGCGGCATCCTGCTGCGGCTCGTCGGCATCGGCGTCGACGACGGCCAGCGGCACGCCTGCCGCGCGCGCGGCGAGCCGGCGCCCGAGGCCGCGGTAGCCGGCGATGACGACGACGGGCAAGGCGCCCTCGCGCGTCGCCACGCTCGGCCGGCGCTCGTGGTCGAGCTCGGCGGCCGCCGGCTCGGCGGGCTCCCCGGCGCGCCGGTGCTCGAACCACGATTCGGCCAGCCGGAACAGCACCGGGTTGAGTGCGATCGACACGAGCGCCGCGACGACGAGCGCGTCCATCGCCTCGGGGCGCAGCACGCCGATCGCCGTGCCGACGCTCGCCAGGATGAACGAGAACTCGCCGATCTGCGCCAGCCCGACCGCCACCGTCGCCGCGGTGCGCAGCGAGTCGCGCAGCGCGAGCACGATCGCCAGCGCGACCAGCGGCTTGAGCAGCAGCACGATGCCCAGCGCGCCGACGATCAGCAGCGGCTCGTCGACGACGACGCGCGGATTGAACAGCATGCCGATCGACACGAAGAACAGCGACGAGAACACGTCGCGAAACGGCGCCATGTCGGCCGCGGCCTGCGGGCCGAAGCGCGACTGCCCGACGACGAGCCCGGCGAAGAAGGCGCCCAGGGCCACCGACACGTGGAACACCTCGGCCGCCAGCACGGCGATGCCCAGCGCGACGACGAACACGGTGAGCGTGAAGAGTTCCGCCGAGCGCGTGCGCACCATGCGCTCGAGCAGGCGCGACACCAGCCGCACGCCGACCACGCCGACCAGCACGGCGAACAGGCCCACCTTGGCCAGCGCCCACAGCAGTTCGCTGCCGAGCGCGCCGGCAGCGTCGCCGCGGCCCTCGCCCGCGATCACGGGCAGCACGACGAGCGCGGCGACGGTGAACAGGTCCTCCACGATCAGCCAGCCGACGGCGACGTGGCCGTCGTGCGCGCTCAGCCGGTTGCGCTCGACGAGCATGCGCATCAGCACCACCGTGCTCGCCACCGCCAGCGCCATGCCGAACACGATGCCCGCGCCGTGCGACCAGCCGAAGGCGCGCGCCAGGGCCCAGCCGGCGACGGCGGCGAGCGCGCTCTGCCCAACCGCCCCCGGCACGGCGAGCCGCCACACGCGCAGCAGCTCCTGCGGATGGAAGTGCATGCCGACGCCGAACATCAGCAGCACGACGCCGATCTCCGACATCTGCTGCGCCATCCCGAGGTCGGCGACGAAGCCCGGCGTGTACGGGCCGACGACGATGCCCGCCATCATGTAGCCGACGAGCGTCGACAGCCCGATGCGCTGCGTCAGCCAGCCCAGCAGCAGCGCGAACGCGAGGCCGCCGGCGAGCGTGATCAGCAGGTCGATGTTGTGCATGCAGGCGCGCGCGCGGACGGGTGGCGGTGCGAGGTCGCGGCCATTATCAGTGCACCGACGCAGGCAGCGTGCCGACGAGGCGCGCTCCTACAATGGCCCGCATGAATGCCGCTGTGCTGCAGCGCGACGCCGCGCGCCGCCCGATCCGCGAGCTGCCCGACGAGCTGATCAGCCAGATCGCCGCTGGCGAAGTCGTCGAGCGCCCGGCGTCCGTCGTGCGCGAGCTCGTCGACAACGCGCTCGATGCCGGCGCGAGCGACATCGTCGTGCGCTTGTCGGCCGGCGGCGTGCGCGCCGTCGTCGTCGAGGACGACGGCGCCGGCATCCCGCGCGACGAGCTCGCGCTCGCGCTGCGGCGCCACGCGACGAGCAAGATCGGCTCGCTCGACGAGCTGCAGTCGGTGGCGACGATGGGATTTCGCGGCGAGGCGCTGGCGGCGGTCGCATCGGTGGCCGAGCTGTCGATCACCAGCCGCAGCCCCGGCGCCGCGCACGCCTGGCGCATCGACGCGCGCAGCGGCGAGCTGGCGCCCGCGGCGCGCGGCGTCGGCACGACGGTCGAGGTGCGCGAGCTCTTCTTCGCCACGCCGGCGCGCCGCAAGTTCCTCAAAAGCGACGCCACCGAGCTCGCGCACTGCGTCGATGCGCTGCGCCGCCACGCGCTGGTGCGCCCTGACGTCGGCTTCGAGCTGTGGCACGACGGTCGCCTCGTCGCGCAATGGCGGCGCTGCGGCGACGCCGCACGGCGCCTCGCCGACGTGCTCGGCGCCGAGTTCGTCGCGGCGAGCCGCGCCGTCGAGCTGCGCGACGCCGGCGGCCTGCGCGTGCACGGCCGCGCCGGCGTGCCCGACGCGGCGCGCGCGCGCGCCGATCAGCAGTACCTCTACGTCAACGGCCGCCACGTGCGCGACCGCCTGATCGCGCACGGCGTGCGCGCCGCCTACGACGACGTGCTGCACGGCCAGCGCCAGCCCGTCTACGTGCTGTTCGTCGAGCTCGACCCGGCGCGCGTCGACGTCAACGTGCACCCGACGAAGACGGAGGTGCGCTTCCGCGACGGCCGCGACGTGCACCAGGCAGTGCGCCGCGCGGTGCAGGACGCGCTGGCCGTGCCGCGCGCGTCGGCATCCACCGTCTCGCCGGCCGCGCCGCCGGCTGGCGACCGGCCGGCTGCGGCGTCGCCTTCAGCGTGGCGCAGCGGCGCGCCGGCGCCGTCGCAGCCCGGCCTGGCGCTGCAGCACGCGAGTGCGCTCTACGCCGCCGAAGCCGTCGCGACGTGGCCGGCTCCCGCCGCGCACGATGCAACGGTCGGGCAGCCGGGCGCCGATACCGCCGGCTGGCCGCTCGGCCGCGCGCTGGCGCAGCTCGGCGGCGTCTACATCCTGGCCGAGAACGCGCAGGGGCTCGTCGTCGTCGATATGCACGCGGCGCACGAGCGCATCGTCTACGAGCGGCTGAAGGCCGCGCTCGCCGGCGCCGCAACCGCCGCGCAGCCGCTGCTCATCCCGGCGACGTTCGCCGCCACGCCGGGCGAGATCGCCACCGCCGAGGCCTGCGCCGACACGCTCGTCGCGCTCGGCCTCGAGATCACGCCGCTGGCGAAGCAGACGCTGGCGGTGCGCAGCTGCCCGGCGGCGCTGGCCGGCGCCGACGTCGTCGCGCTGGCGCGCAGCGTGCTCGCCGAGCTCGCGCAGTACGACGCCAGCGACGTGCTGCAGCGCGCGCAGCACGAGCTGCTCGCGACGATGGCCTGCCACGGCGCGGTGCGCGCGAATCGCCGCCTGACGACGGACGAGATGAATGCGCTGCTGCGCGACATGGAGCGCACCGAGCGCGCCGACCAGTGCAACCACGGCCGCCCGACGTGGCGGCAGGTCTCGATGCGCGAGCTCGACACCCTGTTCCTGCGCGGGCGCTGAATCCTCGCCGCGCGAAACCGGGTACCCTTGGGGCTGTCACCACAAGCCCCGGACTCCCGCCCATGGCCAAGCCGAACTACGCCTACGAAAAGCGCCAGCGCGAATTGGCCAAGAAGAAGAAGAAAGAGGAGAAGGCGCAGCGCAAGGCGTCGACGCGCGACACGCCGGTCGACGCCCCGGCCGAAGAAGCCGGCGCCGCGCCCGCCGCCCCGCCCGCCGACGACACGACGACGACGGGCTCGTGATGACGCCGTCGCGATGCGGGGGTCTGCGTTGCCGCTGTCCGATGCGATCCGCCGCTGCTGCCCCCGGCCGCGCCGGCTGCGCGACGCGGCGCTCGCCGCTCTGCTTGCACTGACGACCCTCGCCGGCTGCGCGTCGCTCGACGCGCAGCAGCGCGAGTGGATCTTCCAGCCGCCCACGCGCACCTGGGCGCCGGGCGCCGCCGAACGCGTCGGCGCCGACGACGTGTGGATCGACTACGACAGCGCCGACGGCGAGCGCGTGCGCCTGCACGGCCTGTGGCTGCCGGCGGCCGATGCGCGCGCGCCGGCGATGCTCTACCTGCACGGCGCGCGCTGGGACGTGACGGGCAGCGCCGCACGCATGCAGCGCATGCGGGAGCTCGGCTTCCACGTGCTGGGCATCGACTACCGCGGCTTCGGCCTGAGCAGCCCGGCGCTGCCGTCGCAGGCGTCGGCGCTCGAGGACGCGCGCGCCGCCTGGCGCTGGCTCGCCGCCGAGCGGCCGGGTGCGCCGCGCGTGCTCTTCGGCCACTCGCTCGGCGGCGCGATCGCCGTGCACCTCGCGGCCGAGGTCGACGACGACGCCGGGCTGATCGTCGAAGGCGGCTTCACGTCGATCGCCGACGTGGCGCGCACGATGCGCTGGGGCTGGCTGCCGTTCGAGCCGCTGATCACGCAGCCCTTCGACGCCGCGTCGCGCATCGCGCACGTCAAGGTGCCGCTGCTCGTCGTGCACGGCAGCCGTGACGCGCTGATCCGCCCCGAGCTCGGCCGCGCGCTGTACGAACGTGCGGCCGAACCCAAGCGCTTCGTGCTCGTCGACGGCGGCTCGCACCACAGCACGAATGCGCTGGCGCAGGACGCCTACCGCAGCCTGCGGGCCGAGTTGTTCGGCACGCCGGCGCCCGGTGCGGCCACGCGCGCCGAATGACCTGACGGACCGCACGACGATGGCGACGCTCAAGCTCAAGCCGCGCACGGCCGGCCAGCCGGCGACGAAGGCGGCGCACGGTGGTGGCGCCCGCGCGCGGCCCGTGCGCGGCACGGCGGCGCCGCGCAAGCGCCCGACGCTCGCCGAGGCGCAGGCGCAGCGCGCCGCCGAACGCGGTGGCGGTCGCGCGCGCCGCGAGCCGCCCGATCCGCACCAGCCGGAGCCGCGCGAGCCCCACGAGCCGCGCACGCCGCGCCATCCGCGCGAGCCGCGCCACGAGCCGCATCCGCCGCGAGAGCCGCGCCCGCCGGAGCGCATGCCGCACGAGCCGCCGCGCGGTCGCGGCCGATCGCAGCGACCGCCGGAGCGAGCTGCGCACGCCCCGTCGCGAGGCCCGGCCCGCAGCGGCGAACGCGAAGCGCCGCCCAAGGAAGGCGTGCGCCTGTCCAAGCGGCTGAGCGAGCTCGGCCTGGCATCGCGCCGCGAGGCCGACGAGTGGATCGAGCGCGGCTGGGTACGCGTCGACGGCCGCGTCGTCGACACGCTCGGCGCACGCGTGCTGCCGCACCAGCAGGTCGACGTCGACGCGGCGGCCGGCCGCGAGCAGGCCGAGCGCGTCACCGTGCTGCTGCACAAGCCGCTGGGCTACGTCAGCGGCCAGGCCGAGGACGACCACGAGCCCGCCGTCGTGCTGGTGACGGCCGACAACCGCTGGCCCGGCGACCGCGCGCCGCGCAAGTTCTCGCCCGCGCACCGCCGGCACCTCGCGCCGGCCGGCCGGCTCGACATCGATTCGACCGGCCTGCTCGTGCTGACGCAGGACGGCCGCGTCGCCAAGGCGCTGATCGGCGACGACTCGACGATCGAGAAGGAATACCTCGTGCGCGTGCGCTGCATCGACCGCGCGCTCGCGACGCAGGGCGCGCCGAAGGACGTCGTGCCGGCATCGGCGATCGAGCGGCTGCGCCACGGCCTGGTGCTCGACGGCGTCGCGCTGCAGCCGGCCAAGGTGTCGTGGCAGAACGAGCAGCAGCTGCGCGTCGTGCTGCGCGAGGGGCGCAAGCGCCAGATCCGCCGCATGTGCGAGCTGGTCGGCCTGCACGTCACGGCGCTGCACCGCGTGCGCATCGGGCGCATCGCGCTGGGCGCGTTGCCGCCGGGACAGTGGCGCTACCTCGCGCCCTTCGAACGCTTCTGAGCGCCCCCAGGGCCGGGCTGCGCCCCGCCCGCCCCCGCGAGGGTCAAGGAGACTTGGGGCGGCCCGGCGCTTCCTCGAGAGGAGAGTGAGACGACGCGTCGATGCGCGACTGCAGCTCGCGCGCCGCATCGCTCCACTCGCCGCCGATCGCCAGTGCCTGCGCCGCGGCGTCGCGCGCGCGCTTGCGCTCGCCGAGCTCGAGCGCGACGCTGCCGGCGTTGATCCACGCCGCCGCGCTCGCGTGGCGGCGTGCCGTGCGCTCGAACTGCTCGAGCGCAGCGCGCCGCCGGCCGGCGGCGTGCAGCGTGTTGCCGACGCCGACCGCCAGCGTCAGGCTGGCCGGCCAGCGCGCCAGTGCCGCCCGGTAGCCGCGCAGCGCCGCGTCGGCCGGCGCCACGCGCTCGTAGGCGACGAGCGCCTGCGTCGCCGCCGCCTCGTCCGCCGTTGCCGGCAGTTCGCCGGGCGCCACGGCGACGAACGCCCAGTGCCCGCCGCGCGCCCAGGTGTGCTCGAGCGTGCGCAGCGCCAGCACGGCGCGCCGCGTCGTGCCCGAGCGCAGCACGGCCTCGCCGGCATCGAGGTCGTATCCGACGAGCACGGCGTAGTGCCAGCGCGGCGCGAACGCGAGCGCCAGGTTCTGCAGCACGACGACGGGGCGGCCGGCCGCCACTTCGCGCAGCAGCGCCTCCAGTTCGCCCGGCAGCCGCACGGCGACGGCGCCGTGGCGGCGCGCGCCGGCGAGCATCTCGGCCTGCAGCGTGCCGGCGCGCGCCGGCAGGAAGATTTGCGCGGCCAGCGTCTCGGGCAACGCGTCGCGACCGGCGGCCCGCAGCACAGTGGCGAGCGCCGCCGGGCCGCAGTGGTACTCGGTCTGCGCGAAGAAAGGCGTGGCGTCGAGCTCGGCGCGGCGCGGCAGCCCGGCGGGCGCGCGCGCCGCCAGCGCCGCCGTCTGCGGCGGCTCGAACAGCGCCGCGCAGCCGGCGAGCAGCGGCGCCGACAGCGCCGCCAGCGCGAAACGGCGCCGCGCGAGCGCCGCCGTCGTCACGCGCGTCAGCGCACCGAGCGCGTGAACGGGAAGACCTTCGTCAGGCCGAGGATGTCGGTGACGAGCAGGAGCACGAAGATGAACACGATGATGCCGAGCACGTCGCTCGCGCCGGCCGGCGCGCTGTCGATCGTGTGCTGCAGTTGCGCAACCTCGGCATCGCTCAGCGCGTCGACGCGCGCGCGCACCTGCGCCGGATCGACGCCGCGCTCGGCCAGCGCGCGCGCCACGTCGGCGCGCGCCAGCGTGGCGTGCACCTGAGCGCGCGCGTCGCCGACGCCGGGCACGCGCTCGGCGATGGCGACCTGTTCGGTGCCGATCAGTGCGGCCTGCGCACTCTGCAGGAAACCGGCATAGCTGACGCTCGCGGCGACGAGCGCGGCGACGAGGCGGGACGTTTTCTTCATGGTGGGCCTCCGAAGGGATCGTGCGAACTGGAACAGCGGCATCGTACCGCCGGCAGCTCGGGCGATGTCAGCGGATGCAACCGCGCGAGCAAGCGCCGCGCCCGCCCGGGCGTCGCCGGCGGCGCGATTCGGGCCTGCTAGGCTCGGCGCATGACGACTCCGCCGCCGACCGCCCGCGCCGCCCCCGCGCCGCGCACCGTGGCGATCACGCTGACGCTGCTGCTGGCGATCCAGCCGGTGGCGACCGACCTGTACCTGCCGGCGCTGCCGACGATCGCGCGCGCGCTCGGCGCGACGCCCCACGCCGCGCAGTTCACGCTGTCGACGCTGATCGTGTGCTTCGGCATCGGCCAGCTCGCCGCCGGGCCGCTGGCCGATCGTTTCGGGCGGCGCCCCGTCGCGCTCGCCGGGCTGGCGACGTTCGCCGTCGCCAGCGTGCTGGCCGCGCTGGCGCCGGCCATCGGCTGGCTGATCGGCTGCCGCGCGCTGCAGGGGCTGGCGCTGGCCGCCACCGTGACGACGGCGCGCTCGATCATCCGGGATCTCTACGACCCGCTGGACGGCGCGCGCGTGATGTCGCGCGCGCTGACGGGGCTGGGCGCGATCGCCGTCGTCGGCCCGCTGGTCGGTGGCCTGGCCGTGACGCTGTTCGACTGGTGGGCCGTGATGCTGGTGCTGGCGCTGTTCGGCAGCGGCGCTCTGGCCTGGGTCGCGCTGCGCTGCGACGAGACGGTGCCGCAGCGTGATCCGCTCGCCACGCGGCCGTCGACGCTGCTGCGCAACTGGGTCGAGGTGGCGCGCGACCCGACCTTCGGCGCCTTCGCGCTGCTCGGCGCGGCGAGTTACGTCGGGCTGTTCGTCTTTCTCGCCACGTCGTCGTTCGTCTTCATCGAGACGCTCGGCGTCAGCCGCACCGGCTACGGCGCGCTGTCGTCGTCGCAGTCGTTCGCCTACCTGCTGGGCACCCTGCTGTGCCGGCGCCTGCTCGGCCGCCGCGGGCTGCGCGGCGCGGTGCGCGTCGGCGCGGTGTTCTCGCTCGCCGGCGGCGTCGCGATGGCGGCGTTCGCGCTGGCCGGCGTGCACGAGGTGTGGGCCATCATCGTGCCGCAGTGGCTGTTCATGATCGGCCACGGCATCCACCAGCCGTGCAGCCAGGCGGGTGCCGTCGGCCCGTTCCCCGAGAAGGCGGGCACGGCGGCATCGCTGTCGGGCTTCGTGATGATGGCTGCGGCGTTCGCCGTCGGCCTGGGGCTCGGGCGCAGCTTCGACGGCACGGTCTATCCGCTCGCGCTGTCGATCGGTGCCTGCGGCGTCGTCACCGCGGCGATCGCCTGGACGCTGGTGCAGCGCCACGGCGAGGTACGGCGCGCGCCGGCACTCGGGGCGGCGGGCGGCGTGTGAAAGTGCAGGCGATCGGTCTGGCGGGGCCGACGGCGACCGGCAAGACGGTGGCGGCGCTCGCCATTGCCGACGCGCTGCCGGTCGAGATCGTCAGCGTCGACTCGGCGCTCGTCTATCGCGGAATGGACATCGGCACGGCCAAGCCGGGCGCGGCCGAGCGCGCGCGCGTGCCGCACCACCTGATCGACCTCCTCGATCCGGCCGAGGCGTACTCGGCGGCGCTGTTCGTCGCCGATGCGCGCCGGCTCGTCGCCGAGATCGCCGCCCGCGGGCGCATCGCGCTGCTCGTCGGCGGCACGATGCTGTACTTCAAGGCGCTGACGGAAGGCCTCGACGCCTTGCCGGCCGCCGACCCGGCGCTGCGCGCCGCAATCGAGGCCGAGGCGGCGCGCGACGGCTGGGCGGCGCTGCACGCCGAGCTGGCGCGCGTCGACCCGGTGACGGCGGCGCGCCTTCCGCCCGGCGACACGCAGCGCATCCAGCGCGCGCTCGAGGTCTGGCGCGCCACCGGCCGCCCGTTGTCGCAGTGGCAGCGCGGCGCCGCGGCCGACGCGCGCGCGCGCCTGCCGCTGCCGCTGATCTCGCTCGAGCCGCGCGAGCGGGCCTGGCTGCACACGCGCATCGCAGAGCGCTTTCGCGCGATGCTCGACGCCGGCTTCGTCGACGAAGTGCGGCGGCTGCGCGCGCGCGGCGACCTGCACGCCGGCCTGCCGTCGATGCGCTCGGTCGGCTACCGCCAGGCTTGGGCCGCGCTCGACGAGGGCCGTCTCGACACGCTCGCGGAACGCGGCATCGCGGCGACGCGCCAGCTCGCCAAGCGCCAGCTCACCTGGCTGCGCGGCATGCCGCAGCGCCACGTCGTCGCCTGCGACGACGCCGCTGCCGTGTCGCGCGTCGTCGACGCGGCACGCGCGCTGGCCGCCGGTGCGGAGTCCTGACGCGATGGCCGCACCGCTGCTCGCAGTGCGCGGACTCGCCAAGCGCTACGGCGCCACGGCCGTCTTCGAAGGCGTCGATCTCGACGTGGGTGCCGGCGAAGTCGTCGCCGTGCTCGGCGAGTCGGGCGTCGGCAAGTCGACGCTGCTCAACTGCATCGCGGGGCTCGACCGCATCGATGCGGGCCGCGTCGTGCTCGCCGGTGCCGACGTCGGCGCGCAGGGCGAGCGCGCGCAGGCGCTGCTGCGGCGCGAGCGGCTCGGCTTCGTGTTCCAGGCCTTCCACGTCCTCCCGCACCTGAGCGTGGCGCACAACGTGGCGCTGCCGCTGCTGCTGCAGGGCCGGCAGGACGACGCGCGCGTCGCGCAGATGCTCGACGCCGTCGGCCTCGGCGGGCTCGGCGCGCGCCTGCCGCGCACGCTGTCGGGCGGCCAGTTGCAGCGCGTGGCGATCGCGCGCGCGCTGGTGCACCGGCCGCGCCTCGTGCTCGCCGACGAGCCGACGGGCAACCTCGACGCTTCGACGGCGGCGCGCGTGCTCGACCTGCTGGTCGCGCAGACGCGCGCCGAGGGCGCGGCCTGCCTGCTCGTGACGCATTCGAGCGCCGCGGCGCGCCGCGCCGACCGCGTGCTCGTGCTGACGGCCGGGGGCATCGTCGAAGGCGACGCCGCCGCACCCGCCTGACGGCGCCGCGACGATGCGCCCGACGGTCGGCACCGCGTCTTCGCAGCCTCGGAGCAGCCCGCGCGCCGCGCGTCAAGCACCGTCCCCGCAAGCCGGGGTGCCATCCCGAATTCGTGGGTGATTCAGCGCGCGCGCGCTGCGTAGAGTGACGACACGACGCCCCACGCGAAACGCCCGCCCGCTCGCTCACGATGAAACACCCCGCAGTCCTCGCCGCCGTCCTCGCGTTCGTGCTCGCCGGCCCCGCCGGCGCCAAGCCGGCCGAGGCGGCCCCGCCGCAGGGCCCTGCCGTCGCCGGCACTCCGCTCGCCGACGCGACGCAGCAGGCCACGCCCGCCGGGTCGCACGGCGCCGCCGCGGCGGCCGCACGCAATGCGGCGGCCCAGGCCGCGGCCGCGCAGGCGTCGGCCGAGCGCGAGGCCTACGCCCTGATGGCGGCCGCGCTGCTCGCCATCGGCGTGCTGTTCTGGCGCCGCCGCGGCGACGACGACGAGGCCTGACGGCGACCCGAACCGGGTCCGCACCGGGCCGATCGAAACCTGCCCGCAGGCGCGCGCCACAATCGGCGCACGATGCTGATCGCGCTGCTGCGCACCCTCACCGTTCCCGAGACGC
Source organism: Burkholderiaceae bacterium (assembly GCA_048500255.1). Lineage (GTDB taxonomy): Bacteria > Pseudomonadota > Gammaproteobacteria > Burkholderiales > Burkholderiaceae_C > JAMHWF01. The sequence continues at coordinate 278,718 of JASNYH010000004.1, forward strand.
GCCGCCATCCGCTGCGCCAGGCGACGGCGCTGCTCGCCGTGGCGCTCGGCGTCGCGCTGGCGTGGGCTGTGCACTTGATCCATGCGTCGGCACTCGCCGAGTTCGACGCGGCCGTGCGCGCCGTCGACGGCCAGCCCGACCTCGAGCTGCGCGCGCAGCGCGGCGGCTTCGACGAGGCGCTGTATGGGCGCGTCGCGGCGCATCCGGGCATCGCGCAGGCGAGCCCGGTGGTCGAGATCGAGACCTACGCGATCGGCGCCGACGCGCGCCGCGTCGCGCTGCGCGTCGTCGGCATCGACGCCTTCGCCGCCGCGGCGCTGACGCCGGCGCTCGTGCCGCGGCCGGCATCGGGCGAGCCGCGCGGCGCGGCCGTCGACCCCGACGCCGCTTTCGTCAACGAGGCGGCACGGCGCGCGCTCGGCGCCGAAAGCGGCAGCCTGCGCGTACAGAGCGGCGCAGCGCTGGTGACACTGGCGCTGCGCGGCAGCGTCGCCGTCGACGGCCCGCCGCTGGCCGTCGTCGACATCGCGGGCGCGCAGCAGCACTTCGGCTGGCTCGGGCGGCTGTCGCGCATCGATGTGCGCCTCGCGCCCGGCGCCGACCGCGACGGCGTGCTCGCCGCGCTCGCGCTGCCGCCGGGCGTGCGCGCCGCGTCGCCCGACGAGGCGACGCTGCGCGTGTCGAACCTGTCGCGCGCCTATCGCGTCAACCTCGGCGTGCTGGCGCTGGTGGCCCTCTTCACCGGCGCCTTCCTCGTCTATTCGGTGCTCGCGCTGTCGGTGACGCAGCGCCAGCCGCAGTTCGCGCTGCTCGGCGTGCTCGGTCTCGCCGCGCGCGAGCGCCGCGCGCTGGTGCTCGCCGAGGCCGGGCTCGTCGGCGCCGCCGGCAGCGCGACGGGCCTCGCAGCCGGCACGCTGATCGCACGCGAGGCGCTGCAGCACCTGGGCGGCGACCTCGGCGGCGGCTATTTCCGCGGCCTGGCGCCGGCGCTCGCCTTCGACGCCGGCGCGGCGCTCGCCTATGCCGCGGTCGGCGTCGCCGCGGCGCTCGTCGCCGGCTGGGTCCCGGCGCGCGCTGCCGAGCGCATCGCGCCGGCGCAGGCGCTCAAGGGGCTGGGTGCGACGCACGCCGCGCTGCCGCGCACGCTCGGCCCGGCACTGCTCGTCGCCGGCGCGCTGCTCGCGCTGGCGCCGCCGGTCGGCGGCGTGCCGCTGGCGGCCTATGCGTCGGTGGCCTGCCTGCTCGTCGGCGGCATCGCCTGCGTGCCCTGGGCGGTGCAGGCGCTGCTCGGCGCGATCGCGCCGCCGCGCCATGCGCTGGCGCTGCTGGCGGTGGAGCGCGCGCGCGACCGCCGCGACACGGCGACCGTCGCGATGGCCGGCGTCGTCGCCGCGCTGGCGCTGGCCGTCGCGCTGACCGTGATGGTGGCGAGCTTTCGCGACGCCGTCGCGCGCTGGCTCGACGCCGTGCTGCCGGCCGAGCTTTACCTGCGCACGACGGCGTCGAGCGCGGCCGGCGACGCCGCCTTCCTGCCGCCGGCGCTGGTCGACGCGATCGCCGCCGTGCCCGGCGTGGCGCGCGCCGATGCGCAGCGCGCCGTGCCGCTGCAGCTCGACCCGGCGCGCCCCGACGTCGTGCTGCTCGCGCGCGAGCTCGGCGCCGACGACGCCGCGCCGCGCCTGCCGCTGACGGGCGACGTGGCCCCCGCCGCGCCCGGCCGCGTGTCGGTGTGGGCGAGCGAGGCGACAGCGCGGCTCTACGGCGCCGTGCCCGGCAGCGACCTCGCGCTGCCGCTGCCCGACGGGCGGCGCGTCGACGCGCGCGTGCGCGGCGTGTGGCGCGACTATGCGCGCCAGCACGGCTCGCTCGCCATCGCGCTGACCGACTTCCGCCGCCTCACGGACGACCGCCGCGTCAATGACGTCGCGCTGTGGCTCGCGCCGGGCGCCGACGCCGGCGCGGTGCAGGCGGCGATCCGCCGCGCCGCGGGCGACGCCGCCGCGCTGATCGACTTCGCGACGCCGGGCGAGCTGCGCGCCGTGTCGCTGCGCATCTTCGACCGCAGCTTTGCCGTCACCTATGCGCTGCAGGCGGTGGCGATCGCGATCGGCCTGGTCGGCGTGGCGGCGAGCTTCTCGACGCAGGTGCTGGCGCGGCGGCGCGAGTTCGCGCTGCTCGCGCACCTGGGGTTGACGCGGCGCGAGCTGCTCGCCGTCGTCGCCGCCGAGGGCGGCGTCTGGTCGGCAGCCGGCGCGCTGCTCGGCGTCGCGCTCGGCATCGCCGTCGCGGTGGTGCTGGTGCACGTCGTCAATCCGCAGAGCTTCCACTGGACGATGGAGCTGCTGCTGCCGTGGGGTCGGCTGGCTGCACTGGCCGCCGCCGTCGTCGTCGCCGGCACGGCGACGGCGGCGCTGGCGACGCAGCACGCCGCGCCGCGCGAGCTCGCGCTGGCGGCGCGCGAGGACGATTGACGTGATGCCCGTCCGCACCTTCCCGCGCGACGCGGCCTGGCACCGGCGCCGGCTGCTCGGCACGGCGGCCGCGTCGACGCTGCTCGCCGCGCTGCCGCCGCTGTATGCGCTCGAGCGCCGGCCGCTCGCCTTCCCGCTCGACTTCGGCGCGCATCCCGACGCGCGCATCGAATGGTGGTACGTGACGGGTGCGCTCGAGACCGCCGAGGCGGGGCTGCTGTGGGGCTTCCAGCTCACCTTCTTTCGCTCGCGCACCGAGGTGGCGGCGTCGCACCCGAGCCGCTTCGCGGCGACGCAGCTCGTGTTCGCGCACGCGGCGCTGTCGGACGTGGCGGCGCGCCGGCTGCGCCACGACCAGCGCGTGGCGCGCGCCGGCTTCGGCATCGCCGAGGCCGCCGTCGGCGACACGCGGCTCGCGCTGCGCGAATGGTCGCTGCGCCGCGACGCCGCGAGCGGCACCTATCGCGCGCGGCTGCGCAGCGACGGCGCCGACTTCGCCCTCGACCTCGCGCTTGTTGGCGATACGCCGCCGCTGCTGCAGGGCGATGCCGGCTGGTCGCGCAAGGGCCCCGCCGAGGAACAGGCCAGTCGCTACTACAGCCGGCCGCAACTGCGCGCGAGCGGCACGCTGGCCGTCGACGGCAGCGAGCACGCCGTGCACGGCACGGCCTGGCTCGACCACGAATGGAGCGACGCACTGCTCGCGCCCGACGCGGCGGGTTGGGACTGGATCGGCATCAACCTCGCCGATGGCGGCGCGCTGACGGCGTTCCGCCTGCGTCGGCGCGACGGCAGCACGCTGTGGGCCGGCGGCAGCTGGCGCGCCGCCGATGGCACGCTGCGCGGCTTCGGCGCCGACGAGGTGCGCTTCGTGCCCGGGCGGCACTGGCGCAGCCCGGCGTCGCAGGCGGCCTATCCCGTCGAATGGACGATCGAGACGCCGGCCGGCCGCCATGTGCTGCGCGCCCTCTTCGACGCGCAGGAGCTCGACAGCCGCGCCAGCACGGGCGCGTTCTACTGGGAAGGCTTGTCGGTGCTCGCCGATGCGGCGAGCGGCCGCGCGCTCGGGCGCGGCTACCTCGAGATGACGGGCTATGCCGCGCCGATGCGGCTGTAGCCCGTGCGCGGGGCCGCCGCGCCGGGCCGCTACAAGCAAGGCCCGCGACCCTCGCGGAGGGTCGCTCGCCGTACCCGGCGAGCGGGGTGCCGTCTACCCTAGGCCGGCTGGGCGGCGCGTTGCGACGAGGCGCCTGCCGCGGCGCCGCCCGTCGGCTCCATCACCATCAAGCCGGCCGCCGTGTTGGAGATCGGGATGTGGTAGTTCGAGTGCACGAGGCGCACGCCGCCAGACACGGCCGCGCGCGCGGCCAGCCACATCAGCAGCTCGATGCCCTGCGTGCCCGTCTTCTCGACCAGCTCGGTCACCGAGTACTTCGTCGCCCAGCCCGGATCGTCGATCAGGCTGCGCATGAACTGCTGGTCGAACTCCTTGTTGATGAAGCCGGCGCGCTCGCCGTCGAGCTGGTGCGACAGCCCGCCCGTGCCCATCACGAGCACGCGCGCATCGGAGTCCCACGACTCGATCGCCTTGCCGACGGCTTGGCCGAGCGCCTGGCAGCGGCGCGCCGACGGCAGCGGGTACTGCACCGTGTTGATGCACACCGGCACCAGCGCGACGGGGCAGTTCTCCTGCGGCCACAGCAGCTTCAGCGGCAGCGTGACGGCGTGGTCTACGAGCACCTCCTGGCAGGTGACGATGTCGAAGTCCTTGGCGACGAGTTCGTTGATCAAGTGCCACGACAAGTCGAGATTGCCCTTGAACGGCGGCAGCGTCGGGATGCCCCAGCCCTCGTCGGCGTTGTTGTACTGCGCCGCAGCGCCGACGGCGAAGGTCGGCATCTTGTCGAGGAAGAAGTTCAGCCCGTGGTCGTTGTAGAACATGACGACGACGTCGGGCCTGGCCTGGGCGAGCCAGTCGCGCGCCGGCGGATAGCCGTCGAAGAAGGGCTTCCAGTACGGCTCGTTCTGCAGGTTCTTGGCGATGGCGCGGCCGATGGCCGGCACGTGCGAGGTGGTGATCGCTCCGACGATCTTGGCCATGTCACTGTCTCCCCGCGGCCTCGAGCTTGGCCATGAATTCCTGTTTCGTCATGCCGGTCTGCTGTGCGCCGATGTCCTGCACGTCCAGACCGAGGATCCCGGCGAACTTGGCCAGGTAGTACACGTTGCCGCCGGCGGCGATCAGGTCGAGCACGTTGCGCGCGGCGATCGCGGCGCGCTGCTGCTCGTTGAGGCCGTAGCGGCGGCAGTAGCTGTCCTCATCCTTGACGAAGGCCTCGCGGTTGGCGGCGTCGTTGAACGAGTAGCACATCTTGTTCAGCGCATAGCCCTTGCGCGCCTGGGTGCTGTCGAACAGCGTGGTTCCCGGGATCACCGGCTGGCGGTCGATGGAGCCCATCGTGGCGTCTCCTCTTTGGAGGTCGAAAGGATGGCGCGAATGATGGCGGTGGGATCCAAATTCCGCCTTGTCGCAGATCAAGTCCAGTTCGCGGATCGAGTCCGGACCGATGCTTCTAACGCTCGTGCCGCAGCCACTCTTCAAGCGCCTGCGTGACGACATCGGGCTGCTCGGCGGGCGCGAAATGGCCGCAGTCGTCGACGACGACGAGGCGCGCCCCCGCGATGCGCGCAGTCATGAACTCATGGCGTGCCGGCGGGCTCCAGGCGTCGTCGCGGCCGCACAGCACGAGCGTCGAACAGGTGATCGTCGGCAGCAGCGGTTCGGCATCGGGTCGCGCGAGCAGCGCCTCGACCTGCGCCGCGTACTGCTCGGGCGTGCTGCGCTCGACCATCGCGAGCAGTTCGTCGAAGAGCGGCGTGCCGACACGGCGCGGATGCACCATGCCCGGCAGCCATGCGAGCCCGAGCGCGCGCACGCCGTCTCGACGGGCGATGTCGAGCAGGCGCAGGCGTTCGGCGCGCTCGGCGTCGCCCGCCGCGCCGGTGGCGCGAGGGTGATACGAGGTGTCGAGCAGCGCGAGGCGCTCGACGCGCTCGGGCGCGCGGCGCCACACTTCGAAGGCGACGCGCCCGCCCATCGAGTGGCCGGCGAGTGCGAAGCGCTCGGCCGGCGCCGTGGCGAGCACGTGCGCCGCCATCGCCGGCAGTGAGTCGAGCAGTCGCCACTCGGGGACATGGCAGCGCACCCCCTGCGGCGCCAGCGCCTCGCACTGCTCGTGCCAGACGGCGCGGTCCGACAGCAGGCCGGGCAACAGGATCAGCGTCGCATCCATCGGCAGGCTCGTTCGCGGGGGCGACAGCATACCCGCGCCCCGCGGGGGCCGCGCGCATGCCTACACTCACGCGCCATGACTTCGAACAACCGGGCCGCCGACGCGGCAGATCCGGCACGCCGCGTGCGTGCTTTGCGCGGCCTGTTGCCCTTCCTGCGCCCCTATCGCGGCCGCATTGCGCTGGCCGTCGTCTTCCTCGTGGCGGCTGCGCTGACGACGCTCGTCTTCCCGCTCGCGCTCAAGTCGCTGATCGACGCCGGCTTCGTCGCCGCGGACCCGGGCGCGCGCGTGATGGCGCTGCGCGAGCACTTCGTCGCGCTGTTCGGCGTCGGCGCGGCGCTCGGCCTCTTCTCGGCGGCGCGCTTCTACATGGTGACGTGGATCGGCGAGCGCGTGACGGCCGACCTGCGCAACGCCGTCTATGCCCACGTCGTCGAGCAAAGCCCCGAGTTCTTCGAGCACACGCAGACCGGCGAGGTGCTGAGCCGCCTGACGACGGACACGACGCTGGTGCAGACCGTCGTCGGCTCGAGCCTGTCGCTGGGCCTGCGCAACAGCGTGATGGGCCTGGGCGCGCTGGCGATGCTCGTCGTCACCAACCCGCGCGTCATGACGCAGGTGCTCGGCATCCTGGTGCTCGTCGTGCTGCCGTCGCTCTACTTCGGGCGGCGCGTGCGCAAGCTGAGCCGCGCCAGCCAGGACCGCGTCGCCGACTCGAGCGCGATCGCAGCCGAGGTGCTCAACGCCATCCCCGTCGTGCAGGGCCACGTGCAGGAGCGGCGCGAGGCGACGCGCTTCGCCGACGCCACCGAGCAGGCCTTCGCGACGGCCCGCAAGCGCACGCGCGTGCGTGCGGCGCTCGTCGCCTTCATCATCACGGCCACCTTCGGCGCGCTGCTGTGGGGCCTGTACCAGGGCACGCAGGCGGTGCTCGCCGGCGCGATCAGCGCCGGCCACCTCGGCCAGACCGTCGTCTTCGTCATTCTGCTGGTGGGCAGCGTCGCCGTGCTGTCGGAGGTCTATGGCGAGCTGCTGCGCGCTGCCGGCGCGACGGAGCGCCTGATGGAGTTGCTGGCGACGCGCTCGCCGGTGCGCGAGCCGGCGCAGCCGAAGGCGCTGCCCGCGGTGCGCGGCGGCTCGGCGGTGTCGCTCGGCGGCGTCACGTTCCACTATCCGTCGCGGCCGCAGACGGCGGCGCTGAGCGACGTGACGCTCGACGTCGCGCCGGGCGAGACGGTGGCGCTCGTCGGCCCGAGCGGCGCGGGCAAGACGACGGTGTTCCAGCTGCTGCTGCGCTTCTACGACGCGCAGGCCGGCCGCGTCGCGATCGACGGCGTCGACGTGCGCGACGCGGCCCTCGCCGACCTGCGCTCGCGCGTCGGCCTGGTGCCGCAGGACAGCGTGATCTTCTCGTCCAGCGCGGCCGACAACATCCGCTACGGCCGGCCCGACGCGAGCGAGGCCGAAGTCATCGCCGCAGCGAAGGCGGCGCATGCGCACGACTTCATCGTCGCGCTGCCGCAGGGCTATGGCACCTACCTCGGCGAGCGCGGCGTGCGGCTGTCGGGCGGCCAGCGCCAGCGCATCGCCATCGCGCGCGCGATGCTGCGCAACCCGCCGCTGCTGCTGCTCGACGAGGCGACAAGCGCGCTCGACGCCGAAAGCGAGCGGATGGTGCAGGCCGCGCTCGAGTCGGCGATGAAGGACCGCACCACGATCGTCATCGCGCACCGCCTCGCGACGGTGCAACGCGCCGACCGGATCGTCGTGATGGAAGCGGGGCGCATCGTCGACAGCGGCACGCATGCGGCGCTGTCGGCACGCGGCGGGCTGTACGCCCGCCTCGCGGCGATGCAGTTCGGGCTCAGTACATCAGGCGTCCCGCCGTCGTGACGACACCGATGTCGACGAAGCTGCTGCCGGCGTTGCTCTTGGCGAAGTTGACGCGGAACCCGCCGAGATCGATCTCTCCCATCGTCTTCAGCGTCTTCGCGAGTTGCTCGGGCGTGGCCTGCGGGCTGCGCTTGAGCGCCTCGACGAGAACGCGTGCCGTGACGTAGCCCTCGAGGTGGAACGACGTGTAGCTCTTCGTTGCCACCTGCGGGAACGCCTCCTTCATCGCCGCCTGGAAGTCGCGCTGCAGCTGCGTGTTGACGCCCACCGGGTTCGGGAAGGTCTGCGTGATGCCGACGCCCCGCGCAGCCTCTTCGCCCGCCACCTTCGATACCAGCGGCGAAGGCACGTAGGAGAACGTGAACATCTGCTGCGACACGCCGGCCTTGCGCAGCTGCGCGATCGCGTCGACGGAGAAGCGCGGCGAGCCCAGGACGAGCACGCTCTGCGTGTCCGACTGTGCGATCTGTTGTGCCGTCTTGGCGATCGGCTCGGGCGCGCGCGCGGAGCCCAGTGCGCTCATCTCGATCTGGCCGACCCGCTTGACCGCCTCCTTGGCCATCGCCACCGCCGACTCTCCCATCGGAATCGTCTCGTACATCACGAACAGCTTCGTGATGCCCAGCATGCGCGCGTGCTGCACCATCTTGTCGACCTGCTGGCGGTCGCCCGCGCGCAGATGGAACAGGCGCGGATGGCCCGGATTGCGGAAGCTCTCGGCACCCGGCACGGCATTGAGGATGACGACATCGTGCTGGTCGAGCAGCTTGTCATCGAACATGCGCTTGAGCGCCTCGGATCCGAGCGGCGTGAGCAGCGCGACCGGCTTGCGCTGCATTGCCTCGTTGAAGCGCTTGACGAAGCCGGCGCCGGTGTAGGCGTCGTCGAGCTCGAACAGCGAGATCTTGCGGCCGTTGACGCCGCCGCGCGCATTGACCTGCGCGAAATGCGCCTTCAGGCCTTGATTGAGCTGCGGCACATCGGGCACCGGGAGCACCGTCCACGGTCCGATCTGGCCGACCACGATGTCGTCGGCGGCGACCGCCGGCGCGGCGAGCGCCGTTGCGGCCAGTGCCATGCCGGCCAACAGCCGGCGCCGGGTTGCGTCGAGCAGCATTGCGACTCTCCCTCATTCGCTGAAGCGGGGACCACGCGCGGCGACGCGCCGCCGTGGGGCCGTACGACTCGAAGCGATGATCGCCGAACCGAGAGGCCGCGCAGGGCCTTGCGCCAGCGTCGATCGGGGCCGGCGTGAAGTACTGCCGTCGGCATTGCCACGGAATGCCGACTTCGCTTCCCGCGCCGGTGCGCGGCGCCGCCGATCCCGCGCCACGCGCGTCGGTCATCGCCGACGCGCCGCCGTGCGTTTATCCGACAGACGCGGCGCGCTGCGCGTCGCGATACTCGCTGGCCGAAGGAGTCCGCCGATGAACGTCACCCGACCCGCCACGATCGCCCTGTTGTGTGCCGCGCTGGCACTTGCCGGCTGCGAGAGCATGAGCGAGCGCCAGAAGGGCACGGCCACCGGCGCCGCCGTCGGCGCGGCGGCCGGCGCCGTCATCGGCGGCGCAACGGGCGGACGCGCCGGCACGGGTGCGGTGGTCGGCGGCGCGCTCGGCGCCATCGCCGGCAACCTGTGGAGCAAGCGCATGGAGGACAAGAAGCGCGCGATGGAGCAGGCGACGCAGGGCACCGGCATCGACGTCGCGCGCACGCCGAACAATGAGCTGAAGGTCGACGTGCCGGCCGACTTCTCCTTCGACGTCGGCCGCTCGGCGATCAAGCCCAGCATGCGGCCCGTGCTCGACCAGTTCGCGCAGGGCCTGGACCCCAACATGCGCGTGCGCGTGGTCGGCCACACCGATTCGACCGGCAGCGACGCGATCAACAATCCGCTGTCGCTCGACCGCGCGCACAGCGTGCGCGACTATCTGGTCGGCCGCGGCGTCGCCGCGCCGCGCATCGAGACCGCCGGCCGCGGCTCGGCCGAGCCGGTGGCCGACAACGCGAGCGACGCCGGCCGCGCGCGCAACCGCCGCGTCGAGATCTTCCTGCGCGAGCCCGAGGCCAAGGGCTGACCTCGACGCCGGTCGGCCGTCCGTAGAATGCGCGGATGAGCCGCCCCGTCCGCAGCCAGTACGAAGACTTCGTACGCCATGTCTACACGCAGGGCGTGGCCAAGGCCGACCGCACCGGCACTGGCACGCGCAGCGTGTTCGGCCACCAGATGCGCTTCGACCTGAACGAGGGCTTCCCGCTCGTCACGACGAAGAAGGTCCACCTCAAGTCGATCATCCTCGAGCTGCTCTGGTTCCTGCGCGGCGACTCGAACGTCAAGTGGCTGCAGGAGCGCGGCTGCACGATCTGGGACGAATGGGCGCGCGACGACGGCGACCTCGGGCCCGTCTACGGCGTGCAGTGGCGTTCGTGGCCGACGCCCGACGGCGGGCACATCGATCAGATCGCCGAGGTGGTGAAGCAGCTCAGGACCAACCCCGACTCGCGGCGCATCATCGTCAGCGCATGGAACGTCGCGGAGCTGCCGAAGATGGCGCTGCTGCCGTGCCACGCCTTCTTCCAGTTCTACGTGGCCGAGGGGCGGCTGTCCTGCCAGCTCTACCAGCGCAGCGCCGATATCTTCCTCGGCGTGCCGTTCAACATCGCGAGCTATGCGCTCTTGACGCACATGCTGGCGCAGCAGTGCGACCTCGGCGTCGGCGACTTCATCTGGACCGGCGGCGACTGCCACATCTACGACAACCACGTCGAGCAGGTCGAAACGCAGCTCGCGCGCACGCCCTACCCCTATCCGGTGCTGAACATCCGACGTCGCCCGCCATCGATCTTCGACTACGAGTACGAGGATTTCGAGATGCTCGAGTACCAGTGCCACCCGGCGATCAAGGCGCCGGTGGCCGTCTGAGCGAGGTCGCAGCGGCGTGAAACTCGTCCTCGTCGCCGCCGTGGCGCGCGATGGCGCGATCGGCCGCGGCAATGCGCTGCTGTGGCAGGAGCCCGCCGACCAGAAGCACTTTCGCGCCGTCACGATGGGCGCGCCCGTCGTGATGGGCCGCAGGACCTGGGACTCGCTGCCGGCGCGCTTTCGCCCGCTGCCCGGGCGGCGCAACATCGTCGTGACGCGCAACGCCGGGTGGCGCGCCGACGGCGCCGAGGCCGCGGCCTCGCTCGACGCCGCACTGGCGCTGGCCGCCGATGCCGAGCGCGTCAGCGTGATCGGCGGCGGCGAGCTCTACGCGCTGGCGCTGCCACGTGCCGACGAACTGGTGCTCACCGAGATCGACGCCGACTTCCCCGACGCCGACACGCACTTCCCGCGGTACCGCGACGCCTTCGTCGAGACGTCGCGCGACACGCACACGACGGCCGACGGCGTGCGTTACGCCTTCGTCAGATACCGCCGTCGCGGCTGATCTCCGCCGCGCCCTCTCCTCGCGCGCCCCCCGGCGGCGCCGGCACCGACGCCGACGGGGAGGCCGCAGCACGGCTGGCGAGATGGCGCTCGGTGCCATCGCGCCCGACGGCCAGCGCGCCGATCGCTGTGCCGTCCGAATCGGTGACGACGGCGAAGCTCAGCTCCACGTACAGCCGCCGCCCGTCCTTGTGCAGCGCACGCGTCGTGCGCACCGCGCTGCCGCCGCGCGTGCGGCCGGCCGCCAGCGCGCGATCGTAGGCCGCCCAGTGCGCGCGGCGCAGGTGCTCCGGGATGATGACGTCGAGGCTGCGGCCGATCACCTCCCCGGCGTCGAAGCCGTACAGCGCCTGCGCGCCCGCGTTCCACACGCGGATCGTGCCGTCGCGCCCGGCGAAGACGACGGCCTCGGGCATCTGCTCGACGATCGCCTCGTACGGCGCGAGATCGTGCTGCAGCGTCACGCGATGCCCCCATGCAATCCTCGACTGCGATGAGGTATAGCACGGCGTGTTACACCTCGATGCGTCCAGGGACGATCGAAGAGACGACGCGCCGATGAAGCTCCACATCCTGTCCGACCTGCACCTGAGCCTCGGCGCGCTGGAGCCGCCGCGATGCGACGACGCCGAGGTCGTCGTTCTCGCAGGCGACATCGCTCGCCCGCGCGAAGCCGTGGCCTGGGCGACGCGCTTCGACAAGCCGGTGCTCTACGTGCCGGGCAACCACGAGTTCTACGGCGCCGGCCTCGACGCCACCGCCGCCGAGCTCACACGCCTGTGCGCCGGCACGCAGGTGCGACTGCTCGACGACGCCGAGGTCGTGATCGAAGGCGTGCGCTTCCTCGGCAGTACGCTGTGGACCGATTTCGAGCTCTACGCCGACGCAGCCACGAAGGCCGCCGCGCTGGCGCAGGCGCAGCAGTCGATGCGCGACTTCAGCCGCATCCGCCGGCGCGAGGGCGACGACGCGGTGCTCACGCCCGTCGACGCGGCGGCGCTGTTCCGGCGCCATGCCGCCTGGCTCGCCGCGCGCCTGGCCGAGCCGCACGACGGGCCGACGGTCGTGATCACGCACCACGCGCCGTCGCCGCGCAGCATCCATCCGCGTTTCGCCGACTCGCTGCTCAACCCCTGCTTCGTCTCCGACGCCGAGCACTTGCTCGACGGCGGGCGCGTGCAGTTGTGGATCCACGGGCACACGCACGACAGCTTCGACTACCGACTGCGTGGCACGCGCGTCGTCTGCAATCCGCGCGGCTACGTCATGGGCGGCGCGAACGAGAACGCGCGGTTCGATCCGCGCTTCACCGTCGACCTCGATGTCGAGGCGGCAGCGCACGCCGCCGGCGGGCCGCCTGGCCGCGGCGCCGTGGAGGCCCGACGATGACGATCGCCCGCCTCGACGTCGCGCCCGAGATCCGCGCCCGCGCCTGGCTCAACGCGCCGCAGCCGCCGACGCTTGCCGCGCTGCGCGGGCGCGTCGTGGTGCTGCATGCCTTCCAGATGCTGTGCCCAGGCTGCGTCTCGCACGGCATCCCGCAGGCCGTCGCGATCCGGCGCAGCTTCGCGCCGGACGAGGTCTGCGTCATCGGGTTGCACAGCGTGTTCGAGCACCACGACGTGATGGGCGAAGCCGCGCTGCGCGCCTTCGTGCACGAGTACCGGCTGACGTTCCCGATCGCCGTCGACGAGCCCGCGCCAGACGGGCCCGTCCCGCTGACGATGCAGGCTTATGCGCTGCAGGGCACGCCGAGCCTCGTGCTGATCGACCGCGCGGGGCGCGTGCGGCTGAACCACTTCGGTCGCATCGACGACCTGCAACTCGGCGCGCTGATCGGCCGCCTGCTCGCCGAGGCTCCGCCGGTCGCCCGCGGCATCCCGAGCGAGGCCGGCGCGCCGCCCGCACCGCACGCCGGCGAATGCGACGAGCGCGGCTGTCGGTCCGTATAGAGCAGCCGCCGTCGGCCCGTACGGACGCAGCCGGGGCGGCGGCCCGCACCGTCCCCGCATCCACGCAGCGTTCGTGCCTCAGTGCGCCTTGGGCGCCGCGGCCAGCGGCGTGAAGCGCGCCTGCTGCGCCGCCTGCCCGGGCAGCGCGATCGACACGACGGCCTTCATGTCGCGCGTCGACGCATAGGCGCCGCTGCCCTTCATGCGGTTGTCGCCGTCGGGCTGCAGCGCGATCGTCGCCTTCTTGCCGCCGGCGAGGATCGTCACGCTGCCCGTCGCACCGGCCGTCGAGACCTTGGCCGACGCATGGTCGGTGACGTAGACGACGACGGGCGCTGCGGGCGAGGCCTTCGCGCCGGCCGGCGCGACGACGAGCTCGTAGTGCCAGGCGCCGGCCATGCGCACCTGGCCGCCGTTGGCCGACGGCGTCGCGTCGAGCGTCGCGTCGTCGTGCGCGGGCGCCGCGAACGACGACAGCAGCGAGGCGGCAGCCACGGCGGCGATGGCGAGAGGGCGGTACTTCATCGGTTCACTCCTTCGGATTGCGGACAACAACGGGTCGGGGATTCAGTAGCTGTGCGCCTGGCGCGACGCCAGCAGACGCGCCGTCGGGCCCTCGCCCCACAGGCGGTACATCAGGGGCGTGAGCAGCGTGTCGAGCAGCGTCGAGCTGATCAGGCCGCCGAAGATGACGACCGCCACCGGGTGCAGCACCTCCTTGCCAGGGGCATCGGCGGCCAGCAGCAGCGGCACCAGCGCGAAGGCGGCGACGAGCGCCGTCATCAGCACCGGCGTCAGCCGCTCGAGCGAGCCGCGCACGATCATCGCGTCGCCGAAGCGCTCGCCCTCGAAGGCGCACAGGTTGACGTAGTGGCTGATCTTGAGGATGCCGTTGCGCGTCGCGATGCCGGCCAGCGTGACGAAGCCGACCAGCGCCGCGATCGACAGCGGCTGCCCGGCGATCGCCAGCGCGACGACGCTGCCGACCAGCGCGAGCGGGATGTTGCCCATCACGATCAGCGCCAGCACCGTCGAGCGGTAGCGGCCGTAAAGCACGAGGAAGACGAGCGCGAGCGACACGGCGGCCAGCAGCGCGATCAACCGCGCCGCGTCCTCCTGCGCCTGGAACTGGCCTTCGAGCGCCGTGAAGTAGCCCTCGGGCAGTGGCGTCGCAGCGATGGCGGCGCGGGTGTCGGCGATCACGGCCGACAAGTCGCGGCCGCTCGCATTGGCCGACACGACGATGCGCCGGCGCGCGTTCTCACGGCTGATCTGATTCGGGCCGTCGCCCTCCTCGACCGCCGCCACCTTGACCAGCGGCACGTGGCCGAGCGGCGTCTCGATCAGCAGGTTGCGCAGCGCCTCGGGCCCGCGCGCGCCCTCGGGCAGCCGCACGACGACGTCGTGGCGGCGGTTGCCGTCGACGATCTGCGCGACGCGCTCGCCCTCGACCATCTGCTCCAGGCTGCGCAGCAGCGCGCCGGGCGCGACGCCGTAGCGCGCCGCCGCCGCATAGTCGATGCGAATCTTGAGCTGCGGGATCAGCACCTGCTTCTCGACCTGCAGGTCGGCGACGCCGCGCACTGTCGCAAGCTTGCCGCGCAGCTGCTCGGCCAGGCCGCGCAGCGTGTCGAGGTCGTCGCCGTAGACCTTCAACGCGATCTGCGCGCGCACGCCCGACAGCAGGTGGTCGAGGCGGTGCGAGATCGGCTGGCCGATCGACAGCGACGCCGGCAGCACGGCGAGGCGGCTGCGCAGGTCGTCGATCACGGCGTCGCGCGATCGCGCCGATCGCTCGAGGTCGATCTCGAGCTCGGTGGTGTGCACGCCCTCGGCATGCTCGTCGAGCTCGGCGCGGCCGGTGCGCCGGCCGACGCTCGCGACCTCGGGCACCTGCAGCGCGAGCTGCTCTGCCAGCGTGCCGATGCGGTTCGACTCGGCCAGCGAGGTGCCCGGCTCGAGCAGCACCGTCACCGTCAGCGTGCCTTCGTTGAACGGAGGCAGGAAGGAGCGCGGGAACTGCGACACCGCGATCGCCGCGCCGATCACGGCGACGAGCGCCGCGACCAGCAGCGCGCGACCGTGGCGGAACGACCAGCCGAGCAGCCGCGCGTCCCAGGCCTTGAGCCGGCGCACCAGCGGGCTGTCGCCGTGGTCCATGCGCTTCATGCCGGGCAGCAGCCAGTAGCACAGCACCGGCGTGACCGTCGTCGCGACCACCATGCTGGCGAGGATCGACACGATGTAGGCCAGACCCAGCGGCGTGAACAGCCGCCCCTCGATGCCGGGCAGCGCGAACAGCGGCAGGAAGACGAGCACGACGATCAGCGTGGCGTAGACGACGCCGCTGCGCACCTCCTTCGACGCCGCGGCGACGACCTCGATCACGGGCCGCGGATCGGGTCGCGCGCGGTTCTCGCGCAGCCGGCGCAGCACGTTCTCGACGTCGACGACGGCGTCGTCGACCAGCTCGCCGATCGCGATCGCCAGGCCGCCGAGGGTCATCGTGTTGATCGACAGGCCGAACCAGCGGAACACGATGGCCGTGGCGAGCAGCGACAGCGGTATCGCGACGAGCGAGATCGCCGTCGTGCGCAGGTTGAGCAGGAACAGGAACAGCACGACGGCGACCATCACGGCGCCGTCGCGCAGCGCCTCGGCGACGTTGCCGATCGAGCGCTCGATGAAGTCGGCCTGGCGGAACAGGAACTCGGGCGCCTCGACGCCGGGCGGCCGGCCGCGCGCCAGCTCGTCGATCGCGCGCTCGACGTCGCGCGTGAGCCTGACGCTGTCGGCGCTCGGCTGCTTCTGCACCGACAGGATGACGGCGGGCCGCGCGCGGTAGCTGCCGTCGCCGCGCTTGACGGCCGGCGCGATGCGCACCGTCGCCACCTGACGCAGCAGCACGGGCTGGCCGTCCTGCACCGCGACGACGAGGTTGCGCAGGTCGTCGATGTCCTTCGTGCGGCCGAGCTGGCGGATCAGCAGCTCGCGGCCCTGCGCCTCGAGAAAACCGCCGCTCGTGTTGGCGCCGAAGTCGCGCAGCGCGGCGTCGACGCCTTCGCGCTCGACGCCGAGCGCGCGCAGCTGCGCCGGATCGATCTCGACGCGGTACTGGCGCACCTCGCCGCCGATCGTCACGATCTGCGCGACGCCCGGCAGCGTGAGCAGGCGCGGCCGCACGACGGCGTCGGCATAGTCGCGCACCGCCATCGGGCTGACGCGCGCCGGGTCGGCCGGCAGCGCGATCAGCAGCACCTCGCCCATGATCGACGCGATCGGCCCGAGCTGCGGCACGATGCCCTCGGGCAGCTGGTCGCGCAGCAGGTTCAGCCGCTCGGCGATCTGCTGGCGGTTGCGCCAGATGTCGCTGCCCCAGTCGAACTCGACGTAGACGACCGACAGGCCGATGCCCGAGACGGAGCGCACGCGCGTCACGCCCGGCATGCCGCTCATCGCCGACTCGATCGGAAAGGTGACGAGCTGCTCGACCTCTTCGGGCGCCATGCCGCCGGCCTCCGTCATCAGCGTGACGGTGGGCTTGTTGAGGTCGGGGAACACGTCGACCGGCATCTGCCGCGCACTCAACCCGCCGTAGACGACGAGCAGCAGCGCGACGCCCATCACGACGAGGCGCTGGCGCAGGCTGGTCTGGATGAGAAGGTCGAACATGATGCTCGGCCCCGCTCAACGCACCTGCGACAGCAGCCCAGCGCCGTCGACGACGACGCGCTCGCCGGCGGCCAGGCCTTCGCGCACCGCCACGCGTGTCGCGTCGAGCGGCTCGTGGCGCACGGCGCGCGGCTCGAAGCGCTCGGCGTCGTGGTGGATCCACACGATGGTGCGGCCGGCGGCGTCGCGCGCCAGCGCCGACGCCGGCAGCGCGACGCCGCGCCCGCCGCCGCGCGTGCGCACGACGACGCGCACCGGTTCGCCGACGGCCAGCGGCCGCGCCGACTCGACGATGCGGAATCGCAGCGGCAGCGCCTGGCCGCGCAGTTGTGCCGCCGCGCCGGCCGGCGCCAGCCGCAGCGCCGCGCCGTCGCCGCCGGCGACGATGCCGTCGGCACCGACGATGTCGGCGGCGAGCGCCGGGTCGTAGGCGATCGCCTCGACGGCCAGCCGCGACGGATCGACGATCTCGAACAGCAGCGCGCGCGCGTCGACCACCTCGCCGGCGACGACGGCCACGCTGGCGATCGCGCCGGCGATCGGCGCGGTGAGCGGCTGCAGCGCGTCGACACTGGCGGCGAGCGCAGCGCGGCGCTGCTTCAGGGCCTGCAGCTCGACGCGCGCGGCATCGATCTCCTTGGCCGGCACCGAGCCCTCGAGCTGCTCGAGGCGCGCGACGCGCCGCTCGGCGATTGCCGCCTGCGCGTCGAGCTCGAAGCGCTGCGCGGCGCGGTCGCCGCGCTCGAGCGCGTCGATCGCCGGACGCAGCCAGGCGATCGTCTCGCCGCGCCGCACGCGCTGGCCGAGCTGCGGAAAGCCGCGCTGCGCCGGCAGCACGCTGCCCGCCTGCATCGCCTGCACGCGCCCGCCGGCCCCGGGGTCGGCAATGACGCGGCCGTTGAGTTCGCGGCTCGCGGCGAGTTCGCCGACGGCGACGACCTGCGTGCGGATCGCAAGCACGCGCTGCACGTGCTTGGGCACGAACAGCGTGCCGTCGGGCAGCCGCTGCGCCGCCTCGCGCGTGGCGGCGCCGGAAGCGGCGACGGCGGGCGGCGCGGCGGCGGCCGGCGCGGCCGGCGTGGCAGACGGGCCGTGCGGCTCGTCGCCGTGCGCAGCGGCGAGGCCGCCGGCGAGCGCCAGCACCAGCGCGGTCACGGCGCGCGCAGCGCCGCGGATCGGAGTTCGGTTCATCGGATTCATCCTCGTGCGCCTGCGCGGCGGCTGCGACGCCGCGCCAGGCCCGCCCACACGGCGGCGAGCCCGGCCAGCGTGGCCGCCAGCGTGACGGCGGGGGCCGCGCCGACGCCGTCGCCCGCCACCGCATCGGCCGGCGGCGTCGGCACGTCGAGCGTCGCCGCCAGCAGGTCGGCCGTCGCGCCGGCTTCGATGGTCAGCGTCAGCGCATGGTGGCCGGGCGCCGGCGCGGCGGCGAGCGCCAATGCATAGACGCCGGGCGCCGTTTCGGCGGCCATGCCGGCGAACGCGCCTTCGATGGCGACGGTGGCACCGGCGACGGGTTCGTTCGTCGCCTGGCGGTCGAGCCAGACCACGAGGCGCTGCGGCTCGAGCACGGCGACGAGCTCGAACTCGTCGGTCGCGGAGGCGGCGCGCGGCAGCAGCGGCGCGCCGGCGGTGGGCGGCGGCGCGCCGTGGTCCTCGCCGGCGTGGGCCTGCAGCGTGGCGGGCGCCCCGGCGAGGACCAGCGCAGCGGCGAGCGCGAGTGCGCCGCCAGCGCGGCGCGGCAGTGCAAAGAGATCGGTCATGGCAGCACTCCGAGAGCCTGGTTGAATCGCGAGACGGCGGCGGCACGCGCGGTGGCGAGCCGGCGCAGCTCGGCCTGTGCGTCGAAGTCGGCGCTGCGCGCGCGCAGCAGCGTCGCGAGGTCGCTCTCGCCGAGCGCGAACGACTTGCGCAGCAGCGCCAGCGTGTCGGCAGCGAGCGCAGCGCGGTCGGCCGCGCCGGCGGCCTGCCGCTCGACGGTCGCGAGCTCGCGCCGCGCCGCCTAGACGTCGAGCGCCAGGCGCTCGCGCAGCAGCACGGCCTGCGCCTCGGCCTCGGCCAGCTCGGCGCGCTGCGCCGCCGTCTCGCGCAGCAGGCGCGGCGGCGACGCCAGCGGCACGGCGAGACGCACGCCGATCGCGTCGGCGGGGCGCTCGCCGCTCGCGTCGCGTTCGCGCTGCCAGCGCAGCGCGACTTCGGGCGCGTCGCGCGACGCGCGCGCGGCGACCTCGAGGCGCGCCTGCGCGCTGCGCCGCGCGGCGTCGGCGGCGGCGAGTTCGGCGTGCGGCGCGGCGCCCGTGGCGTCGGCGTGCGGCGCCTCGGGCGCGAGCGCGTCGGGCGCGGGCGCACCGGTCAGCGCCTGCAGCGCATCGGCGGCGGCGCGCTCGGCGCGCTCGGCCTCGGCGAGCTCACCCTCCTGCTGGCGCACGTCCGACAGCGTCACGTTGGCGTCGACGCGCGCCAGCTCGCCGGCGCGCACGCGGCGCTCGACGTCGGCGTGCAGCGCGCGTGCCGCGCCGACGCGCAGCGCTGCGAGCGCCGTGCGGTCGCGCGCCGCGGCGAGCTGCCACCAGGCGTCGCGCAGCGTGGCGGCGAGCTGCAGCCGCGCGAGCGCCGCGGCGGCGTCGACGCGCTGCGCATCGGCCTCGGCGCGCGCACGCTCGGCGTCGCGCTGGCGTGGCAGCCACAGCGGCACGCTGACTTCGGCCTCCCATTCGCGGCGCCCGCGGCCGTCGTTCAGGCGGTCGTTGAGATGCGCGACGGCGACGCTCGGCGGCGCCGGCGTCCACGCGGCGGCCTGCGCGTCGGCCGCCGCCTGCGCGCGGCGCGCAGCGCGCGCGCCGCCGGCGCGCGCTGCCAGGCCCGTTCGAGCGCCTGCGCCAGCGTGGCGGGCGGCGCAGTCGACGTCGCGGCGCTCGCGGGCGCGCCGTCGGCGGCCGTCGCGGCGTGCGTCGCGAGCGCGGCGGCGCTCGCGATGCACGCGATCGTCGACACCAGTGTTCGTTTCATGCGGCCCTCTCGGGGCAATGGCGCTGCAGGGATCGCGCGGCGCACGCGACGGCCGAATGCTTCGGCGGGCGCGCGGCGGCGCGGCCAGAGGGCGGCGCGCATGCCGACGCCGGCGCTCAGGGGCGCCGGCGCGACGACGTGCGCCGCGTCAGGCGGCGCGTTCGATCGGGGGGCGGTGCAGCGGCTCGGGCGTGATCGACGCCCAGCTGCGCGGCTGCGGCAGCGGCAGCCGTTCGGTGCGCGCAGCGCCGGCGGCGCGCGAGTCGATCGCCGGCATCAGCGCGGCGCCGGCAGCGCCGCAGTGCTGGCAATGGTCGCAGCCGCCGGGGCTGGCGGCGTGGTGCATGGCGACGTGCTGCGCCGCCTCGCAAAGGGGGTCGGCGTCGTCGTGCAGTGCGACATCCGCGGGGCCCGCGGCCGCATCGGCGTGTGGCATCGCGTGCAGACCGTCGTGATGGGCGTGGTGGGCGCGAGCCCCGTCCGACTGCATCGACATCGACATCGCGGTACCGGCCACGTCGTCGCAGGCAGCGCGCGGCGAGGCGGCCTGCGAGGCCTGCAGCGCAAGACCCAGCATCAGCAGCACGGCAAACACGCGGCGCACGACGGCGGACATGAGGGCCATGATAGCCGCCCCCCAAGGCCGCGACTTGCGGCGGGTCAAGCCCCGCTGCGCAGCGCGACACGCGTGCGGCCGCCGCGAGCTTTGAGCGATCATGCGCGGGCCACGACAACGACTGGGACGCCGCGCCGTGAAGCTCGCCACCTGGAATATCAACAGTGGCCCCACATCCTCCAACGACGTGTCAGCAAAGTATTAAATCTCCTTTGCTGACAATGAGTTATTGGATCATAGCGTCTCACGAGAGCGCATCCAAGCGCGTGATCTGCCGGTAGCTACGCTGGTAGCTAGGCGGATTCTCTAGGTCTAGCTACCAGTCCTGGAACGGCGTAGAGTGTCTCCAATATAGCCGCAGGTGAGGCCTTGCCTGGGGTGGGAGACGCAAACATGGGCAAGCAAGTTCATTTACTCGACGACATCCAGATCAAGCACTGGATGAAGCAGGGAGCGCCGGTCGCCAAGTCCGATGGCGACGGACTGACGTTCACGCTGTCCGCCTCGGGAACCGCGGCCTGGGTGCTCCGGTACAGCCTGCCAGGTAGTCGTCGGCGAGAGCTGACGATAGGCAACTACCCGGACGTTTCCCTTGCTAAGGCCAGGCAGATAGCGCGCGAGGAACGCGCAGCCATCGACCGAGGCGAAGACCCCGCGAACCGTAAGAAGGTCGTGAAGATGGAGTCCAAGATGTCTTGGACGGTCCGCGCGCTGATTGCAGACTTCAAGGAGAAGAAGCTCGGTCCGGACGATCTCGCCGTGGGCACCATCTACTACCGCAAGTGGGATCTGGAAAACGTGATCCTACCCAAGCTCGGCTCGATGCGCGTGGACAAGGTTTCGCCAGCCCACGTCGTGCATGTCATCGAATCCGCGGAACGCAGTTGGACCGTATCGAAGCGGATCCTGACCTCCTGCAAGCAGTTGTTCGCACACGCTTGTGGCAAGAAGCTGATCTATTCGAATCCGGCCCTGGGGATCGACATCACCTCCTTGATGGGACCGCGTCCACCCGTGCGCAAGCGGGTCATGCTCTCGGAAGACGAACTCTGCATCCTGCTGAAGGACATCGAGGACATCGGCTTCGAGAACGCCCTGGCCTTCCGGATCTTGCTGGCGACCTGCGTCCGCTCCGTCGAACTGTCGAAGGCCCGCTGGGAGCACGTGGATCTCGACAAGGGAGACTGGTGGGTGCCGGATACCGTGGTCAAGACACGGGCAGGCTTTCTCGTGCCCCTCACGCCCACGGTGGTCGGTTGGTTCAAGGAGCTCAAGGAACTGGCGGGCGACTCCGATTGGGTGCTGCCCTGCCGCGTGGAGCGCCGCAGGCGGCGCTTCGGCGGCGACATCCATGTGGGCGGCACGACCTTGTGGGCCGCCATCACGCGCGCTTTCGAGCGGGGCGACATCGAGATCCGGCGCTTCACGCCGCACGACACGCGCAGCACGGCCAAGGGCCACATGCGCAACATGGGCATCAGCCGGGAGATCTCAGAGATCGCGCTCAACCACGTGCTCAAGGGTGTGGAAGGCATCTACGACGTTCGCGAGGAAATACCCGAACGCCGCGTGGCGCTCGAACGCTGGGCCGAGTTCATCGCCAGATGCGAAGCTGCTGCGAACCGTCCCCAATGCGTGCTGGCCGCTTGACGGCCGCCCAAAGGAGACCGCAAAGCGCTCGCCGATTCCTCAATGGCGTAGAGCCATGCGGTCCGTCCGGCCCTGGCCCAACCGTCGACGTCCTCGCAGATACCTCGGAGCGGCAAGCGCTGCGTTCGATGGCCCGGCTATCGGCCACAGCGCTGGCTGTGAGCGCAGTCCCCGCACAGAT
Organism: Burkholderiaceae bacterium; assembly: GCA_048500255.1. Classification (GTDB taxonomy): domain Bacteria; phylum Pseudomonadota; class Gammaproteobacteria; order Burkholderiales; family Burkholderiaceae_C; genus JAMHWF01. The sequence continues at coordinate 300,885 of JASNYH010000004.1, forward strand.
GCGGAGCCCCGTTCGCACGTGGCTGAAGGGCTCCCCTCAGCAGTTGCCTGCGACGCCTGGCCAGCGCCACCACCTCTCGCGCGGGCAAGAGGCGCACGCGTCGGCAGCCTAGAAACCGCCCGTCCGGGGCCTGAATGAGCACGTACGCATGCGACGCGACGGGTTGCCCCGACTCGCTGCCCAGCGCCATCCGCTGCGCAGACAGCTCGATCACGTCCGAGGGATAGGCCCGCGCATGCGCGCGCGTCTTGAGCTCCAGCAGCACGAACACCCCATCCCGGCGCCGGTACGCACGGTCGACCTTCGCTGAAATCGCCTCTGGCTCCCCGACGCGGAAAGGCCGCTCGCTGTAGATGAGCTCGGCGCGCCGCAGCTCTCCGGGAAGGCGGGCCCAGCCGTTGGGGCGGCCCATGAGCCAACGCCGTGCGCTCCACAGCAGCAGGCCGACAGCAAGCCCGCATGCGACGACCACTTCAGCGGACATGATGCACCTCCATGCGCCGGCAGCGCCACCCTGCGTACCAGACCATCAGCGACAGGGCGTGGCGAAGCGGGATGCAGGCCCACGGATGGCGGCAAAGCCAGGCACAGACGAGCGGCGCTGCGCGGTAGTACCACACGATCAGGCGGCATCCCGGGCCGCTGGTGCGCAGCACGCCGTCCCGATAGCGTCGCAGGACCTCGGTTTGCGGGGCGGCACTTCCGAAGATGTGGGTCGCGATGAAGCACCGGCCCCGCCGGCCGGGCCGCTCCGCCGCGGCCTGCGCGTCGAATGCGGCGTGCAGGCGCAGGCCCCGCTGGAGCGCTTCGTGCTGCGCGGCGGAGACCTTCCGTCCGTGGCGGTGATCCAGAGCCACCCTGCGCTCGCACATGCCCATGGCGGCCAACTCGGATGCACTGACACCGCTGCTCTCGCCGCGATCCATCGTTCCATGTCCCATACCGCCCCCTATTCGCCCAGCGGCTCGGCGAACACCAGGTCGGTCACGGCACCGGACCCGAAGCCCGCGGGGGCAACTGCTTGCGGCGCCTCTGTGGCGGGACGGCCCGCGATCGCCTCCCCTGCGGGCGCCGGCGCCGGCAAGGTGACGGCGCGCAAGCCCTCATGTGCCAGCAGACGCAGCCGGTTCACCCGCTTCACGCCCTTGCCGAACCGGATCAGGTCGTCGTAGAGCGGCGGGTTGTCGTCCCGCGACATCTCGAACAGGAGCCGGATCGTGCCATCGTTGCGGCTTTCCTCGCTCATCGCACACCTCCGGCATCGGCGCCGCTGCGGCCGGCAAGGTAGTTCATCCCCGCGATCTGAAACCCGCGCACGTTGGCGAACATGCCGTCCCGGAGCACCAGCACCCGCTGGCGCGGAAACGCCGCCCGGACGGCGCCCTTGAACAGATGGACGCCGCCACCGGCCATCACGATGTTGTGGAAGCCCGTCGCATCTCCGATCCAGTGCAGCATCGACGAGATCGCCTGGCCGGTGATCTTCTCGACCATCGGCCGCATCCGTTGCAGGTCGTACGGCCGCTGGTAGATCGTGGGCGCCCTGCCCGCTCGCAGCGCCGCATCGACCGCATCGAGGTCTCTGTACTGAACGCCGATGTCCAAGGTGATCTCCGAGGCCAGTGCCTGAAGCACGTCCGCAACGCCTCGGGGCACGGAATGGCTGCGCTTCTGCACGAAGCGCACGCCCCGCGCGACCACCCAATCGAAGGTCCGGTATCCGGGGTCGAGCACGAGACTGTTCTCCCCCGCGATCCGGTCCATCTTGCCGGCGACGGACGCGAAGTAGACCAGGGCACCCTGCGGCTGCGCGACCGCCATGGTCTTGTGCACGACCACCCGACGGCCTCCGCCGACATCGTGCGTCCCCGTCATGGCCCGCTCGAGCTTTGCCTTGCGCGCCGCCAGCAGTGCCACGGGCAGACCGACGACGAGCAGGTGTATCTCCGACACCTTCATCATGCGAAGGGCACCCCTGAGCAGCGCCAGGTACTCCGGCGTCTCCGTGTAGCGGTCGTGCATCTGGGAAGGCCGGAAGGCATCGCCGGCGAGCACGACATCCGGCCCCACCTCGTAGAACAGGCCGCCAATGGGGATGCACATCGTCGCGCGGCTCTCGATCGCGGCGGCCTTGGAGGAATCCCTCGCCGCCGGATAGCACAGCGAAGGAAAGCTCGTGCACCGGATCTCGGTGCCGGCCACCCCCGTGACGAACTTGGTATGGCCGAACCCGACGTCTACGGCCCTGACCACTGGATTCATATGGTTCTCCTGAACTGTGTTGCGAAACGGGCGGCCATCGACGGCGCCCACGCGGACCGCGCCTGGGCATCCCATGATTCCGTTCGGGCGCGACTCCACCCCGACCACGGTCTCAGTTCGTCCCGCGCCGTCCCATACAGGCCGGGCGCTGCGCATTCCGTCTCACCACGGTCTCACGGGAGTCCCACGCGTCAAGGGGGCGTCTGGGATCGGAGGGCTCGGCCCGAGGCTCATTCCCTCAGGGGCGCTTCAAAGAGCCCGGAGGTCACGCTGGGGTCCAAGGCCGCGAGGTCTGCATGCTCGCCCCCGTCCTCGCTGCCGAGGGCGGGACCGGCTTGCGCCGGCGCTGGCGCGGCGGGACCCGACAGCTTCAGCTGGCTCGCCAGCAGACCGTCATGGGCCAGGGTGCGCAGCCGCGCGACGCGCCTGCGCCCCTTCTTCAACTGCACGAGTGCGTCGAACAGGAGAGGATCGTCGCTGCGGCTCAGCTCCAGGGTGACGCGGATGCGCAAGGCCTGCGACCGGCGTGTCTCATCGCTGTCCATCTCGGTCCTCGCCGGCAGTGCCCTGGGCCTTGAGGAGGTTGTCCCCCGCGATCTGGAAGCCCTTCACGTTGGCGAACATCGGCTCCTTCACCACGTAGATCTTGTGGTTCGGAAACGCCGCCTTGACCGCGTCCTTGAACATGAACGCGCCGCCACCGACGAGGATCACGTTCTGGATGCTGTAGTCCTCCGTGATCCACTCCATCATCGACGAGACGGCGCGGCGCGCGACCGCGCGCGCGGTCGGCAGGATCGGAGCGAGGTCGTAGGGCTTCTGGTAGATCATCAGCGGCTTGCCGGTGCGCAAGGCCGCATCGATGGCAGGCAGGTCGCTGTAGGGCCGGCCGATGTCGCTGCTGATCTCCTGGGCGATCGTCTTGAGGACATCGGACATGCCGCGGTTGACGGAGTTGCTGACCTTCAGGACCAGCCGCATGCCCCGCGACAGCAGCCAGTCGAAGGTGCGCGAGCCCGGATCGATGATGAGGCTCTGCTCGTGCTCGATGCTCTTTTGCTTGTGGTACGCTGCCGTGTAGTAGACGAGTGCGCCCTGCGGCTGGGCCACGGCGACGGCCTTCCTCACCTCCACCGTCTTGCCGCCGCCGAGATCGTGCACGCCCACCATCGCCTTCTCCAGATAGGCCTTGCGTGCCTGGAAGGACGACACCGGCAGCCCCACCACGAGCAGGTCGATCGCGCTGAGCTTCATGTAGGCCATCGCACCGCGCGCCAGCGCCATGTACTCGGGCGTCTCGACGTACTGGTCGTGCAACTGCGTCGCCCGGAAGGTGTCCGCCGCCAGGTGGACTTCCGGCCCGACCTCGTAGAAGGTTCCGTCGATCGGGATGGCCACCGTCCTGCGGCGCTCGGCTGCCGGCCTCGTCGCCGGGTCCTTGGCGCTGGTATAGGCCAGCGACGGGAAGGACGCGCACTTGATCTCCTGCTCCGTGTGCCCGACGACGAACTTCGTGTTGCCGAAGCCGACGTCGATGGCCCTGACGATCTTGCTCATTGCAGGCTCCTTGCCGTGGACACAAACATCCGAAAGGGTCGTCTACCGCGCTCCGGATGCGCAACGAGAAAGTCGAGCGTTTGTGAGCGGATTTCGCCGACAGCTCCACCGGACGGCCCGCGAGGCATGCCTTGGTGCCGGTGCGCGCCACGGCGGCGCCTGTGCGCAAGCCTGCGGCGGCGCAAGCCGAGGTCTGGCCGAAAGGCGTCTGCCCCGGTAGCGGGCTCCGCCGCCGACCGCCCGCGGCTTCGCCCGCTGGCCCGGCGCAGTGGCACCAGGTGCTTCAGGGCAGGTGCCGTCAGGCCGCTCTCGTCGACCGGTGCATGATGGGTCTGCACCGCGTCGAATTCCCGCGCGAGCCGGAAGGACGTCGCCGCTGCGCCAGCGCAGCCGATGCGACCGGCCTACCCAAGCGAGTTCCTGTCAACGGCCGAAGAGCGTGGGCTCTGGGCATCGTCGCCAGCCTGCCTTCGAAGTGGCGCGCGCCGGTGCGTGGCCTGAACTACCCCGGCAATCCGACATCAGCCATCCCACCGATCGGATGGAACCCTGCAGGCGGTACGCCACCCCGGGCTGGGCCCTTCCGCTTGAGCTCGATGCTCTCGCGGCTGGCGTGGCGGGTGTGGTCCTGCGCGATCGGTTCCAGCGCCTGGCGCCGCTTCGGCTGAAGTTGCGGCTACGGGTGCCGGGCTCAATGCCTGCAGCTTGCATTCGTCGCTGGCTGATCTCAATCCACCTTTGCAGTCCGCAGCCGTAGCGCATTGACAATGACACTGACGGACGACAGCGCCATGGCGGCGGCGGCCACCACGGGCGAGAGGAGCATCCCAAGGAAGGGATAGAGCGCGCCCGCGGCGAGCGGAATGCCCGCCACGTTGTAGACGAAGGTGAAGAAAAGGTTCTGCCGGATGTTCCGCATGGTGGCGTGCGACAGCTTCCGCGCACGGACGATTCCCGTCAGGTCGCCCTTGAGGAGGGTTACCCCGGCGCTTTCCATCGCCACATCCGTCCCGGTGCCCATCGCGATGCCGACCTCGGCCGCGGCAAGCGCCGGCGCGTCGTTGACACCGTCACCGGCCATGGCCACCACGCGGCCCTCGCCCCGAAGGCGCTGTACGATCTTTGCCTTGTCCTCGGGGAACACCTCCGCGACCACTTCGTCAATGTCAAGCTCTCTGGCAACGGCGTCCGCCGTGGTCCTGCCGTCGCCCGTGAGCATGACGATGCGCACGCCGGCTTCGCGCAGTCCTCGCAGGGCCTCCGGCGTGGTCTCCTTGATGGGGTCCGCGATCGCCACGAAGCCCGCCAGGCTGCCGCCCAGCGCAACAAAGATGACCGTCGCCGACCTGGCACGCTGCTTCTCCGCCGCCGCCTCCAAGGGCGAAACGTCGATGCCGCGCTCCTTCAGGAACTTGGCTGCCCCGCTGATCAGGTCCACACCGTCGACCCGTCCGACGACGCCCTTGCCCACGGGCGAGTCGAAGTTGCTCACTTCGGAAAACGGGAGCTTTCGTGCCTGGGCAGCCTGGACGACTGCCATCGCCAGCGGATGCTCGCTCGCCCGCTCCACGCTGGCCAGCTTCTGGAGCAGGTCGTCGCGTCCAAAGCCTTCGGCCGCCTCGATGTGCACGACCTTCGGCCGCCCCTCGGTCAAGGTCCCGGTCTTGTCCACGACCAGGGTGTCGACCTTCTCCATTCGTTCGAGGACCTGGGCATCACGGATCAGCACGCCCTGTTGGGCCCCTCGGCCGACGCCCACCATGATGGACATGGGCGTGGCCAGCCCCAGGGCGCAGGGGCAGGCGATGATGAGTACGGCAACCGAAGTGATGAGCGCGTAGGAGAGCGAGGGGTCGGGCCCCCACACCAGCCAGACGACGAAGGTCAGCAAGGCCACGGCGATGACGATCGGCACGAACCAGGCCGCCACTTCGTCGGCCATGCGCTGGATCGGCGCGCGGCTGCGCTGTGCGGCCGCCACCATGTGGACGATCTGGGAGAGCAGTGTGTCGGCACCGACCTTGTCCGCCCGCATCACGAAGCCGCCCGTCTGGTTAAGGGTGCCGGCGGTGACCTTGGAACCGGCAGCCTTGGGCACCGGCATGGGTTCACCCGTGACCATGGACTCATCGACCGTTCCCTTGCCCTCGATCAGTTCCCCGTCCACGGGCACCTTCTCGCCCGGCCGCACCCGCAGGCGCTCGCCGACCTGGATGGTGTCGATCTGGACCGTCTCGTCGCTGCCATCCGCCCGCACGCGCAGGGCCGTCTTCGGCGCCAGGTCGAGCAAGGCCTTGATGGCGCCCGACGTCTTCTCGCGCGCGCGCAGTTCCAGGACCTGACCGAGCAGCACCAGCACCGTGATGACAGCCGCTGCCTCGAAGTAGATTGGCACCGCGCCTTCATGGCCCCGCAGTTCGGCGGGAAACAGGTCGGGCGCAAGCGTGCCGACGATGCTGTAGAGCCAGGCGGCACCCGTTCCCAGCGCGACGAGCGTGAACATGTTGAGGCTGCGGTTCCGGATCGACGCCCAGCCGCGCGCAAAAAACGGCCAGCCTGCCCAGAGGACCACCGGCGTGGCAAGGAGCAACTGCAACCAGTTCGAGGTTTGCGCCGGAAGGAGATGCCAGCCCACGAGGTGACCGCCCATTTCCAGGACGAACACGGGCAGCGCCAGCGCCAGCCCGATCCAGAACCGGCGCGTCATGTCGCGCAGTTCGGCGCTTTCGCCCGTGGTGCCCGTCGCGATCACCGGCTCCAGCGCCATTCCGCAGATCGGGCAGTTCCCTGGTCCCCTCTGGCGGATCTGCGGGTGCATCGGGCACGTGTATTCCGCATCCTTGTCACCTTTGCCCGCCGCTGCAGGTGCAGCCAGCGGTGCCGCCGCGTGATGCCGATGATGGTCATGCCCGTGCTGCGCAGGTCCGGGTCCGCCGTGGCCGGGCGGGAGGCCGACCGGCTCCAGGAACATTCCGCACTTCGGACACTTCCCGGGCTCCGCCTGTCTCACCTCCGGATGCATCGGGCAGGCGTAGCCCGCGCGCGGCGCCGGAGCCATTGGCTCGGCGGCGCGAGATGGCCCCTCGTGCTCGTGATGGCTGTGAACATGTTTGGCGGAGGAGGAGGTCGCGTTCTTGTCCATGGCTTGTATGTCGCTCCCACCAGGTGCAGGCCAAAATTCACCCATGCGCCCGGCACAAAACTCTCGGAGATAAGCCGCAGCGGCAGCGGCGCTCTTGGCCCTGCCGTTCCGACCGCGGACCGCACCTGCGGACAACCCTGGATGCAGACCCTCTGTGCGATCGCCACCATCCCAGCCACGGCTACCGGGATCGACACCTGTTTCCCAGGGATGTCGGCCTTCGATCGCGGCAGGTCTTTCCCTGCCGGCTAAGGACCTTGCGATCGTACTGCCGCAGTGCCTGTGGCTCATGTCGAGGACTTTGAGACGACCCATCAGGAGTTCACGTCGAGGTTGATGGGGAGACTATCGACCTTGACACTGTGAGAGGGTCAAGCGTCTTCCGTAGCCGTCCAGGGTGGGGCTGTGGCTGGGCGAGGAGCTGCAAAGGGGCGTGCCGAGAGCCGTCTGGACAAAACTTCCGCTCGCCATGCGGTCAGACCGCCCTTCGCCGCTGCTTCAAGGACAGTTCAGGCGCCCGCACTTCGAAGCGCTCGCTCCGCGCCGTTGTTCGAGCATCCTTCAACTGCGGCCTTCGCCTCATCGCGTCTCACGCCGTATCGCCGGCGCCGCCTTCCAGGTCGGATTCACAACCAGAGTCATACCCCCTCTTTGTCAACCCCCTCTCGCGCGAGCGCCCCCCAGGGGGAATCCAGACATAGAGCGGCCTCGCAGGAAGCTGTGATCGCCACCCCGAAGCCCCGCGCATGGCCTTGACGACGCCGCAGCGCCGGTGTCCACTGAGGGCTCCCGAAGGCTCCTTGCCCTCGCTCCCATCGGTGGAGCGCAAAAAGGCGTAGCGGTCGTTACCCGCCCCTCATGTCCCGGCCCCGAGCCCGGACCGAGTCCTGCCACAGAGCAGCACTCCGAGGAATCCATTCGTAGTGAAAGCCCGCGACCTGCCAGCCCTTGCGGCTGGGCGTCCTCCAAGGACGCGTCGCGGTGCAGGTCAAACCGTTCGCCGGGCACCCGATGCCCAGGCACTGTTCCCGCCACCTTCCGAGCACGCGCATCGCGCGGCACACGGTCGTGCTTGCCCTGATGGGCTCCACGTGTGTCCCCGCTCGGACATCTGACGCTCTCCGGCCACGGTCAGGAGAGCGACCCAGCAGATGGGTGGCGCTACGAATCCAGCACTGATCCCGCAGACGTGCACCGGCCAGACCGGTGCGCGGCGCTCACGGACCTCCAAGGCCGTGAACCTCCAAGGTCATTGGCGCACCCCACCCTGTGTTTGCCGCGGAAACGCGCGCGCAGGACCGGATCAACCCGTGTTCATTTTTAAGAACGACCGCGCCGCCGCGCTGCCCCTGGCAGCCGTGCAGCGAAACCCTGGGTAGGTGCCGTGCGGCGTGGCCGCGCACGGCGCTCGACGCATCGGCCACCGTCCGCCGCTGGCACCGGAATTCCCCAGCGACGGCACGCAACACCCCCCGGATTTCCTTTCACACCCGATGGCACGCGCTCGGGACGCGGGCCGCACGACAGGAGAGAGACCGATGAATGCCCATGCCCCTTCGCCCACCCGGAACCGCAGGCGGCCCGCGCGGCCGAAGAACACATCCCGCCGCCACCCCGGGCGGCGCCACCGGGACTGGTCGGGCCTGAGCGCCGCCGACGTGCTGGCCCGCCATCCGCCGGGATCGACGCCGCCCGAGGAAGTACTGGAGATCCTGCTGAAGCTGTTCAACGAACAGCACACGGCCATGCTCAAGAGCGTGTCGCACAAGACGCGCCACGACCGGGCGGTGTTCCTGCGGCGCTTCCTGCGCGACCTCCAGGCCAAGGCGGGGTTCCCCACGATGCCCGACCCGCGCAACATCGGGGGGCGCCACATCCAGGCGATGGTGAGCCTGTGGCGCCAGGATAGGCTCGCGGCCGCGACCATCCAGACCTACCTCAGCTTCCTGCGGGGGCTGGCGCAATGGATCGGGAAGCCAGGGCTCGTGCGCAAGCCGGACGCCTATGGCCTGGACGTCACGGAATACCAGCGGCACGAAGTCCCGCAGCGCGACAGGACTTGGAGCGGTGCCGGGATCGACATCGAAGCCCTGATCGCGCAGGTGTGCGCCTACGACCGCCACGTGGGAGCGGCCCTGCGGCTGATTCGTGCCTTCGGGCTGCGCCGCAAGGAAGCCGTCATGATGCGGCCCCATGCCTGCGTGGTGCCCTTCTCGGCCACCAGGCTGCCGCCGGAGCGCCAGAAGGCCGAGAGCTACCTCTGGGTGTGCCAGGGCAGCAAGGGGGGCCGACCCCGTTTCGTGGCCATCGCCACGGCGCAGCAGCGGCAGGCCCTCGCGTATGCGAAGTCCGTGGCCGGTGCTGCCGACGCCCACTTGAGCAACCCGTCGCGCGACCTCAAACAGAACCTCAACCACTTCAGCTACGTGATGCGGCGCTTTGGCCTGTCCCTCAAGGAACGCGGCGCGACCGGCCACGGGCTTCGGCACGAGGTCTTCGTGGAGGTCTGGGTGAATGGCACCGGCACCCAGCCCCCGGTGCGGGGAGGCACGCTCCCGCCGAAGGATGTGCGGGAGGCCGCGCAGCAGGATATCGCCGAGATGGCGGGCCATGCCCGCAATCGCGCGGCCGGGGCGTACATCGGATCGGTCCGCGCGCTGCGTCCTACGGCACGGGCCACGGTGGACGGCCCGTCCCGCGGCCAGGGCACGGCCGGCGACGAAGGCGCTGCGAATCCCTCTGCCGTCAGGCAGCCATGAAGGGGAAGCCCGAGGGGTATTCGGCGGTCCATGCTGCTGCAGCGCCTGTGCTTCGCCGCAGCAACGGCCAGACTGCCCCGGCAACAAAAACGCCCCCGGCGTCCGCAATGGACCAACCGGGGGCGCAAGCTACATGGGCTTCGCGAGGCTCATGGCATCGGCAACACCTCGAAGTCCTCGTCGGGATAGATCCGGGCGCCGCGCCGCCGCGCCTCGCCCACGGTGATTTCCTCTTCGCTGACCCCGTACCGCCAGAGGGCAGCGCAGCGGGCAAGGGGTTCGTCCGTCTCGCTGACCTTACCGATGTCCACGGCAACGCCGTCGCGGACCACGAGAACCCGCCAGTCCTTCATGTTCATGCCTTGTACTCCTGTCGTCGATGTGCCCCGGACGGGGCGGTTGTGCTTGAGTAGGCCGCCCTCTCGGCCCTGCGCGGGCTGGGGGGGCTGGCCCGGGGATCAGGCACCCTCGGCCACGGCCTCTTTGGGCTGCGGATCAGCGGCGTCGGCGTCTGCATCGCCCTCGCCGGTCCCGGCCGCGCCCGGGGCGTCGTCTGCTGCGCCGGCCTGCGGCCCCGGCACGTCGTCGCTCTCGCCTTCGTCCTCGTCGGCGGGTGCCGCATCCGGCTGCGCCGCATCGTCCGGGGACGGCAGGCGCAGCATGGCGGGAAGCCATCCGGTCGCGGCGACCGCCTGCTCGGCACCGCTGGCCGCTGCGTCCTTCTTGAGCGCCTGCAGCGGGGCGGCGGCCTGGGCGCTGACCGCCTCGGTCACGACTTCGGCGATGCGGGCCTTGGACACGTGGTTGAAGTAGGACCCCGCCGTGGCCTTCCACCACTTGCTCATGTCCAGGCCCAGCGCCAGGGCAAGGCCATCGGTGCGCTGCTTTTTCGGCTCGGAGGGATAGACGCCGCTGACGGTGAGCGCGACCAGGAAGGTGAACAGGCGCGAGATGGCCGCCGCATCCAGGGTGAGCATCCAGGGCAGCACGGCATCCACCTTCTGCGGCAGCAGCGCCTGCCAGTGCTTGCGCTCGGCCTCCAGCGCCTGCCACGCCGCGCATGCCTTGATGTCGTCGGCGTCCTGGTGCAGGATCGCGTGGGTGTCGGAGACGCCCAGCGTGAGGGGATCGCCGCTGCTGTACAGGTGCTGGTAGCCGTCGATCAGCAGCTTGGTCGCCATCTGCGCAGTGGCCACCGCGACCGCCACGTCGGGACGGCCCAGCAGTTCCGCCTGGATCGCCGCGACACGGTGCGCGGTGAGGTTGCGCGTCAGGCGGTCGGAATGGACGGGCCGGGTCTTCGCGGCGGGCAGGGACACCAGCGCGGGATCGCCCTCGCCGGCCAGCGCGCTGCCGTTGCGCGTGGCCTGGGCCAGTTGCGCCATGTCGGCGCGGTCGTCCGGGCGGATCAGGCCGTAGCGCACGGCGGGCGCGGCATCGGTGCCCACGTAGACCACGCAGCCCGCCTGCGACATGAGTTCGGGCGGCCAGACCGACAGCGCCTCGGTGATCGCCTCCATCTTGGCGTTCAGGTCGTCGCACTCGGCTTCCAGGCGGCGGTACTCTTCCTCGGCGGCGCTGTCGTCTTCCTCCTGGTCGCAGATGTCGTCCATGCGCTGGGTGCGCTCGGCGACCTGCGCCTCCAGGTTGTCCAGTTCGGCGGCTTGCTCGGCGCTGGGCTCGCGCGCGGCCTTGCGCAACTCGCCATGCTTGGCGTATTCGTCGCTGACGTAGCGGGCGCGGACGTCCACCCACTTCCAGCCCTCGGCGCCGACCTGCTTGGCCTTGCGCTGCAGCTTGGCCACGGCCAACTGGTCGAGCAGCACCGGGTCGAGCAGGTAGACCTTCTTCTCGTCTTCGCTGAACAGGTCGCGCCGCGTGGGACCGCCCGCCTTCTCGTAGGCCTTGACCGTGACGTAGCGTGCCACGGGGTTGCGGTCGGACTCGATTTCTCCCTGCGTGAGGATGCGGCGCAGGTGGTCGGGGTGGCGGTTCCACGCATCGAGCCCGGCCCAGGCCTGTTCCTGGCGTTCGTGGTCGTCCACCGAGGCCAGCACCATGAGGCATTCGAGGTCGATCTTCTTCTCGCGGTACTGCGCCATGAGCTTGGGGGACACCGAGGCGAGCTTCATGCGGCGCTTGACCACCAGCGGCGTGACGCCGAACGCCGCCGCCACGTCCTCGACGGACCTGCCCATGCCGATGAGCTTGGCGAAGGCGAGGAACTCGTCGGCCGGGTGCATCGGCACGTGGTACGTGTTCTCCGTGAGGCTGGACAGCAGCCCCCGGTCGGCGGGCACGACCAGCACGGGCACGGGGTAGTTCTCCGGCAGGTCGCCTGCGGCCACCAGCAGCCCGATGGCCTGCAGGCGGCGGCCGCCCGCGCAGACCTCGTGCAGGTTGCGCGGGCCCTTGACCGCGATGAGGTTCTGCAGCACGCCGCATTCCTTGATGGAGGCGGCCAGCTCGGTGAGGCTCATCTGCGGCTTGCCGCCCGGCGCAGGGCTGGGCGTGCGTGCCTGGTAGTCGACGGAAAGGACCAGCTGGTTGAAGGGGATGTAGGTGCGCGGCGAGGCCTCGATGATGGCCTCGACTTCCGCTTTGGAAATCTTCATGGGTGCTCCTGATGGATGGACGCCGGACGCGGCGGGATGCCTCGTCCGTGAGTCCAGGTTCTCACCCGCCGGCGCTTCATCAAGGGCACGCGCGGCTGCCCCCCCGCAGCGGCGCGCGGGACCGGCTGGCGCGGCAACGGGAGCGCCCGACGAGCCCCCTCTAGAATTCCCGCTGTGCAGCTTCGATGCACGCGGGGGCATGCGCCCCCAGCCGCAAACGCAAAAGAAGGGAAACATTCCATGGCAACTGCGAAGACAACCGCCAAGGCCGCTGCGCCTGCGAAGAAGACCGCGAGGGCCTTTGCTCCCGCAAAGAAGACCGCCCGGGCCGATGCGCCTGCGGCGAAGGCCGCCGCGCCCATCAAGCCCATCAAGGACGCGCTCAACAAGACCGCGCTGGTCAATCACATCGCCGCGCAGGCCGACGTGGACGCCAAGTCGGTCAAGGCGGTCCTGGCCGCGCTCGAAACGGCCGTCCTCGGCTCGGTCGACAAGAAGGGCGTGGGCACCTTCACGCTGCCCGGCCTGCTCAAGCTGGACGTGGTGAAGGTGCCGGCCAAGAAGAAGCGCTTCGGCAAGGATCCGTTCACCGGCGAGGAGCGCTGGTTCCCGCCCAAGCCGGCATCGGTGAAGATCAAGGCCCGCGCGCTCAAGAAGCTCAAGGACGCCGCCCTCTGACCCCGTCCGGGTCCGGGCGCGCGTCCGGATCCGGAACCGGTTGCGGGTCCGCGCGGCTGCGCAACCGGGTCGCCGCGGTTGCGCAATCGCGCGAACCCTCGCGGCGACATCGGGCAGGGAGCCGGCGCCTGTTCGCATCGCCAGCAGCCTGTCTCCCGCTCCATCCATTGCCGGGGCACCCGGCAGTCCTTCCGCAACCACGCGGAAATTCGAGGTCTCATCCGAGCGCTGCCGCGTCGGAGGCGATGCCGCTGCAGGCGGATCGCACCGCAACGAGGCCCGTGACGTAGTCCATGGGTGGGAGCCTCGCCCGGCCCCGCACACCACTGGCACTTGCGTGCCCGGCGCACCTGCCGGCCCGTCCACATGCTGCCGCCACGAACCCGGGTCGGGGACAATACGCGCTTTGTCCGTCTTGCTTTCCGTGTCTGCTCCCGTCTCCTTCTCCGTTCTGTTGCTGCTAGATGCCCCCCATGGCAGCCTGGCCGAGATCGAGCTGACGCGCGCGGACCTGCCGGTCGGCACGCGCAGCCACTGGCTCTGGATCGAGGAGAGAACCGTCACGGAGCTGCAGGCCATCGGCACGGGAACGCCGTCAAGGAAGGCATTCGACCGTGCGGTCCTGGCCCTGGACGGCGAGCGGGCCGAACTAATCTGGCCGAGCGGCCTGTGCGACGCGCTCAAGGTCGACCCCGGGCGCATGCTGCGTCCCGAGTTCCTGCGGCTCGTGCATCAGCACGTGAACTGAGAAGCCCGCGCGCCCCGCTGCGCGCGCTGGCGCATCAGTTCGGCATAGCGAGCGCTGACGGCCGCGCCGTCGAGACAATCCACCGCGATACCGACCGCCCGCGCCACACGTCGGCGCACCGAGGCGAGGTGGCGGGCCTCGGCGGGCGTCGGCATGCACACCGGCCAGCCCGCTTCATAGAGCAGGTGCGGGGGAATCTCGGCTTCCGCGGCCTGCCGCGCCGCGGCCCGCTCCTTGGCCTCGGCGACCCCGGCCCACAGCGGCGCGTCGAGCAGGTCGGGGGCCACGTCGCCCAGCCAGCCGCCCGGCTGGAACGAGAACGTGCTGCGCGCCTCCAGCGCCACCAGTTCCCGGTAGACGGCGGCGTTGTCCCCGCAGCGCGATGCGGCGCCCAGGTCGCTGCGCGAGGCCAGCACGCAGAAGGCGCAGGACACGCGGCTGCTGCCGTAGATGCGGTAGGCCTCGTGCAGCACGCCGCCGTGCAGGCTGATGTAGTCGAGCACGTCGCGGCGCGGCCAATGGATGATGGCGTTCCAGGTCAGGCCCAGGCCGCGCGCGCGGGTCAGCGCCGCATCGCGCTTGGCGACCGGCTGGCGCGACCGCGCGGCGCTCTCCTCCCAGCGCAGCCCGAGCGCGGAGACTACGGGGCCGACAGGGTGCCGTGCGCGGATTGCCCTGGCGATGATCTGCGTCTTCATCTCCGAGGTATTAGGGCGACCGAATCTGCTTTGTGTGAACAACCTCCCTGAACCCCCTTGATCCAAGAGGGGCGCGGGGCTGTTGACACTCACAGAGCAGGACATGGTTGCCTGGCGTTATGGGGTACTTTGACCCATCTGTTAACTCCGAAAGCGATCACCTTGATTCCCAGATTCCGAGCATCCCCTTCAAGACAACTCCAATCCCACCATCGCATCCGCACCATCCTGTTCAGCACCGGCGAGCGCATGCCCGCGCTGGTGTCGGCGAACACCGGCATGCCGGTGTTCGCCGCCTGCGTCTATGCCATGACGGAGGTTCGCCCGCGCAGTGGCTCTCCCGCGACCATCGAACAGGCCCTGCGAGGGGTCCAGTTCCTCCTCGCGTTTGAAGACCTCCGCGGCATTGACCTGCAGAATCGTTTCGCCAACGCTCGGTTCCTCGACTTGCACGAGTTGGATGACCTCGCCGCGCTGGCGTATCTGCCACTTCGCAGTGGCGGAACCGATCGCAAAGAAGAGGCCCCTCTGGCGCGAGCAACGCCAGCCACGGTCGCCGTCAGCACGGCCGCCATCCGGCTGCAATACTGCCGCGCCTATCTGTCGTGGCTGGGTCAGGCCGCTGCCTCACAAACGTGCGCCACCCTCGAACAGCGGGCGAACTACATGGTGATGCTGCGCGAGTTCCTTGCGCGGCTGACCGCCCGCGCACCTTCGGCGCGCTCCAGCAGGCATCGGGTCGGCCTGGACGCGCAGGCCAGAGCACTTCTGCTCCATGCCATCGACCCCGCATCGGCGGAGAACCCTTGGTCGACCGCGTTCCTGCGCGACCGCAACCGGCTGCTGGCTCTCTGGGGTCTTGGCACCGGCCTGCGGCGTGGGGAACTGCTGGGCCTGCGGATACGCAGCATCGACTTTCGCCGCAACCTGGCCGACGTCGTGCGTCGGCCCGATGACAAGACCGATCCCCGGATGGCCCAGCCGAACACCAAGACGCGCGAGCGCAGCATCGGCATCAGCGAGGAACTGGCTTACCTGACGCACCAGCACATCGTGCAGCACCGCGCCAGGATCGCTGGCGCGCTCCGGCACGACTTCCTGTTCGTCACCGCCACAGGCGATCCGTTGTCGCTGTCTGCCGTGACAAAGATCTTCCAGGGGTTGCGACGGCACCATCCCCAGCTTGGTGATGCGTTCTCCTCCCATGTACTGCGGCACACCTGGAACGAGGATTTCTCTGAGATCGCCGACCGCGCCGGGATGACGCCGGGCGACGAGCGCCGGGCACGCAACCACGCCATGGGATGGTCCGAATCCTCGCGCAGCGCAGAAACCTACCTGCACCGCCGCACCCGCCGCCTGGCAGTGCAGGCCTCGGTGGAGATCCAGCGCAAGGTATTGGGCGAGGAGGTGTCTCGCGATGCCTGAACAACCCATCCGCACCTCGACCAGGTCCTGCAACCGCACGATGTCGCGGACGCTCGACGGCTACCTGTTCGATCCCGCCGACGACATCTGGAAGATTCCGACGGCCGGAGGAATCGCTTCCTTCAACTTCGACAACCTGCCCGGGGCGTCAACCCGGCTGCGGCAGTGCATCAAGGACGTGTGCGCCGCCTTGCTGGTCTCGATCTCACCATCGCGTGCCGCCCAGGCGCTGTCGGCATACCGGAGGCTGCTTCGCCACGCAGCGCCGCCACACCCCCTCGACGCCATCGCCTTGAACGACGTGGTTCGGTACGGTGAATCCCTCGAAGTACGACAGCGCTACCGGCTGCGCCGGCTCAAGGAACACCTGCTGCTGTGGGTGGAACTGGGAACCCCGGGGCTGGACGTCGACCTCCATCGTGCCTTGCCCCGGCTGGTCACGCAGACGCATGAGGTCGGCAATGCCGTGCGCATGATGGACGTGGACGCCGGCCCGCTGACCGACATCGAGTACGAGGGTGTCACCACGGCCATGCGGCGCGAGTTCGCTGCCGGCCACCTTGGCCTGGCCGACTACACCCTCCTGACCTTGGCCGTGACCCTGGGCACCCGGCCGTTGCAACTCGCAGCGATGAAGTGCAAGGATTTCAGCGCGACACAGCGGCAGGACGGCAGCAGCATCTTCATCCTGCAGGTCACCCGCCTCAAGCAAGGCAAGGGCATCCGTCCCCGAACGCTGTTCAGGCCGCGCGAGCTGTCCAGCGGCCTCGGCGCCCTGGTGCAGGCGCAATGCAAGGCAGCGGCGGACTGGGCACAGCGACACGGGCTGCCTGTGGGCGAGGCGCCCATCTTCCCCTCGGCGCAGTTCACCAGAACCCCGCATATGGCCGAGATCGGGCTGCTCGGCCACTTCACCGGCCGGGGCGTCAGCGACAAGCTCTGTCGGCTGTTCCAGAAACTGGAAGTGGTCTCCCATCGCACGGGGAAACCTCTGGTGATGTCGCCCATCCGCCTGAGACGCACGCTCGGCACCCGGGCGGCGGCCGAAGGATGCTCGGCGCCCGTCATCGCGGACCTGCTGGATCACAGTTGGTTCGATTCCAGCCTGGTCTATGTCGAAACGCGGTCGGCCATGATCGAGCGCATCGACAAGGCACTTGCGTTGCAGATCGCTCCGCTTGCCCAGGCCTTCGCCGGCACCCTGGCAGTGCGCGACGACAGTAGCGAGGGACGGCTCGTTCACCACGTGTCGGCCGAAGCGTTCGACGCGATCGGCCGGTGCGGCAAGCACGACTTCTGCCGTCTCGCTGCGCCACTGGCCTGCTACACCTGCTCGTACTTCCACCCCTGGATCGACGCCCCTCATGAGGCGCTGCTCGATGGCCTGCTCAGCGAGCGGTCGGCGCTGGCGACATCGACCGACCTTCGCGTCGCCTCCGTGAACGACCTGACGATCCTTGCGGTGGCCGAGGTGGTCCAGCGTTGCCGGGACTCTCAGCATGAACGGGAGGCCGCATGACCACCGTGACCCGACTGAAACCCAGGGCATTGCGCGATGCGCAGGCCAAGCTGGACGCCTTCATCGCCAACGCTCGGAACGAACTCACGGCCTTCGGGAAGGACCTGGAGTTCGATTCGGATTGCTGGGACGTGACCGAGCACTACCTGGCCCAGGGGGACCGGCGGGCCAAGCAGGCCCGCGTGCGCTTCTTCTTCATCAAGGTGCCCGGCGCCGGCGGGCAAACACTGTCGCCCAAGGTTCGCGCGCTGGCCAAGGCCTACGTGCGAAGCGAGCTGGCCCAGCGCTCGGCAAGCGCGGCGCTGCGGGCGGTGCAGGCGTTCCACGTACTCGGCATTGCCATGAGGAAGCAGCGGCTCGCCTCCGCAGCAGAGATCGACCGGACCACCTTCGACGCCGCCGTGACTGCCATGGACGACGGCCGCGGCGATGCATCCCTCGACGGGATCGGCTTCCGCCTCGGGCAGATCGCCCGGTTTCTGGAAGACCGGATGCTGTGCGCCCACACGACCGGCACCTGGCGCTACGCGATGCGCCGGGGCAGTACCTACGGTCGCATCGGCGAAGCCTTCGAGGCCCGCAAGCGCAGGCTGATGCCTGCCCCCGCAGCCCTGGACGCCCTGGCGCGCGCATTCCATCTGGCATCCGACCCGAGGGACGTGCTCATCACGTCCGTGGCGGCCATCCTGTGCGCCGCGCCGGAGCGCTTCAACGAGGTGCTGGCCTTGCCTGCGGACTGCGAGGTGGACGTTCCGGGCGATGGCGAGGTACGACATCTTGGCCTGCGCTGGGCGGGCTCCAAAGGCTACGACGGCCACGTCAAGCTGATCCTGCCCGGGATGGCGGACGTGGTGCGCGAGGCGTTGCGCAGGATTCGCGGCCTCACGGAACACGCCCGCCACCTCGCCCGATGGTACGAGGCGAACCCGACGCGGATCTACCTGCCGCCGGAATGGGAGCACCTGCGCACGCAGGAGTTCATCGACTTCGAGGACATCGCCGATCTCCTGGGACTCGGGGGTGTGAGCAAGCGGAACCACGCGCGCACCTGGGTGCAGAGCGCGGGGCTTCCCGTCACGATGGTGGTGCGCGTGGCGGGCCACATCCCAGCGATGGTGGTTCGATTCGCTGACTTCGAGCGCCACGTCGTCCACCAGTTGCCGCCGCACTTTCCCTATGCAGACGCCAGGACCGGACTGAAGTACGGTGAGGCGCTGCTGGTCATCCCCGCGAGGTTGTTCCGAACCGGTGTCGGCAGCTCGTGCATGCTGGAGCCGCTGAAGTACCACCATGTGGGCAATGGGCTCGGCCAGAACGCCAAGGCCGGCAGTGTCACCGTGTTCCAGCGCGTCGGGCTCGACCCGAATCGCACGCTGTCCATCAAGAGCCACCAGTTCCGGCACTGGCTCAATACCCTGGCCCAGGGCGCGAATCTGTCCCAGGTGGACATCGCCAAGTGGAGCGGCCGCAGGGACATCCGTCAGAACGCGGCCTACGACCACGTCTCCAGCCAGGAGATCGTGGCACACATCCGTTCTGTGGTGGGCGATCACGCGAAAGTCATCGGCCCGCTGGCGGAGATTCCGAAGCATCTACCGGTGTCGCGCGACGAATACGCGGCGATGGCCGTGCCGACAGCGCATACAACGTTGTACGGCTTCTGCATCCATGACTTCGCCTCGGCTCCGTGCGAGATGTTCCGCAACTGCCTGGACTGCCGGGAGCACGTCTGCATCAAGGGGATCGATGGCAAGACCGAACGCGTGGCCGCCGCGTTGGAGCAGGCGTCGGCGCAACTCAGGACCGCGCAGGCCGCCGCTGCCGAGGGGGTGTACGGCGCGGCGGACTGGGTTGCCACCCACCTAGCCACCGTGGAGCGGCTGGACCAGTTGCTGACCATCTTGCGGGACCCGGCGATCGAGGACGGCGCTGTGATCCAGCTCAGCACCGGCGGAGCCGATTCCCTCTCCGAGAGCGCCGCCCGTGATCGGCTGGCCGGCGTCGACGCTCTGCGGCTCGCAGCGCCGACCGGCGCAACTTCCACCCCCTCATCCAGGAAATCCCATTCATGACACGACGTTCCCCTAACCTCACGCCAGAGCGGGTAGAGGCCATCCTGACGATGGTCCGCGCCTGGGAGGGCCGGCTGACGTGGCCGGCGCTCATCCAGGCCGCCGAAAAACGGTTTGGCTGCGCCTACACACGGCAGGCCCTGTTCAAGCACGCTCCGATCCGCATCGCGTACGACGTCTGCCGCAACGCGACTCCAGCGTCGGTGAGAGTCAAGCCGGGCCGGCCTGTATCCGCTGCCTTGCAGGCCGCGATGGATCGGGTTCATCGCCTGCAACAGGAGAACGCGGAACTCCGCAGGCGCGAGATGCTGCTGCTCGAGCAGTTCCATCGGTGGGCCTACCACGCCAGCTCGCGCGGGCTGACCCAGCACTTCCTGGATCAGCCGCTGCCACCACTGAACCGCAGGGGCAATCGCACACCTCCCCACCAACCACATCACACTGGCTCGACGTAGCTCAAGAATGATTGGCACGCCTCGTGCTCTGAACGGAGATATCACTCCTCGCAGAACCGGACCGTTCTGCGCTGCAAATGCATAGAGCTGCGTTGATCATACGCATGTCTGCGTGTAAAATACGCAGATGCGATCCATAACCATCAGCGACCTGTGCGAACTCACGGGCTACTCGCGCGACCAGATGCGCGGGCTGCTGGCTGAATTGCCACGTTTCGCGCGTAGGCATGCTGAGGCGCGGGTGGCTCGCGTGTACTCAAACCATGATGTGATGTTGGTGGTGGTGCTCTGTCGGCTGGAGACGGTGTATGGTCTTAGGAGAAGCATCGTCTCTGCTCTCTGCGAATCGATCGCTGCGAGCTTGACGGCACCGCGCAAAGTCAGCAAGCAGGCCTGCTTGATCTTGCGGGCCCACGATGCAACATGCGAATACGTCGATACAGCACCTCTGATCGACGATGGCTTGGTTGTCGCGCTGGGACCTATTTTCCTGGCCATCGACTCCTATCTACTACCGACGCCGCTGGTACAGCGAGACGTGGGACTCTCCGCCACTGGCACGCAACACAACCCCGCCACCGCAAAGGCTGTCGGACGTCAAGGACGTGTCGCGCGTGAGATGGTGCCTCGACATCGAGAGCGGTCGAACCATGGGTAATCGTCCGCCTTGGTGGGATGCTTGGCTGCGACCAGACACCGGCGCACAAGTAAAGGGGCTTGTGCGGGTACTCGGCTACCTGCCCGATGGCCGTCCACCCGAAGAAGTCGCCACCATGGAGAAGGCAGCCGAGTACGGGGCTGACGCCGTGTTCTTCGAGATTGAACAGCACGGTAGACGTGCCTCGGCGCAAGCCTTCATCTATGGCGTCAACACGTTGGCTGATGATCGGGAGTTTGCCGAGCGTCACCGCATGCTCTGGAGTTGGGGTGGCGTGCCCTTGGTGTATCGGCGTACGCCAGGATTGCTGCAGTTGTTCCGTTGTGCGCATCGTCCCGACTTTCTCACTGATGACGGGCGCATCCAGTGCAACCCAATCAAGTATCTGGATCTGGCTACGGCAATAGAGCTCGATCCCTGGTGGGATGAGGACAGTATCCGTAGCGGAACACTGTGGACGGATCCTGCAACCTGTGACCTGCTTCTGTCGAACAGCAAGGCAGCACACAAAAGCCTGTTCGATGCGTTCAAGCGGCTGAGCAGCTATCTCGACGAGAAGAACATTCTTCCGAAGCGTTTGCGTCGCCGGTTGTTGATCCTGTCGTTGCTGATTGCCTACCTAGAACAACGAGGCGTTTTCGGCGAAGGTTTTTTTGCAGCTTTTCAGCCCGATGCACAACGCTTTTTCGAGGTTTTGGGTAACGGACCGGCTCTGGTCAAGTTGCTTGCAGCCTTGGAAGACCGGTTCAACGGCAACGTGTTCACACTGGAACCGTCGGAAGTGGACAAGCTTCTGAGCACCCAGCAGTTGGAGCGCTTCGCTCGAATGATCGAAGCACGTGAGAATCAGACGGGCCAGCTGTCGCTGTGGGATCTGTATTCGTTCCGGGACTTGCCGGTCGAGTTGATCAGCCAGATCTACCAGTTGTTTGTGGAGAACGAGGACAGCTCGGTCTACACCCCTCCATTCCTAGTGCGGTTCCTGGTGGAGGAAGCCCTGAACTGGGATGCACTTGACCACATCACTTCGCACAACCAAGTGGTGCTGGATCCGTCTTGCGGCTCCGGCGTGTTCCTGGTGGAGGCCTACAAGCGCCTAGTGTTGCACTGGCGCCTGCGTCATCAGTGGCGGCGCCCGGACAAGCATGTGCTGCAGAGCTTGCTGGCTTTCGTCCATGGGGTCGATCTTGAGGAGGACGCCGTCGAACTCGCCGGTTTCAGCCTGTGCTTGGCCATGTGCGACGCCTTGCAGCCGGCACAGATCCGGCGCAGCATCAAGCTGTTCCCGAACCTGCGTCAACAGACATTGCATCATGGCTGTTTCTTTGCAGCCAAAGAGGCCGGGCAGTTGCCGGCCCGAATTGGGGCCGTCCTGGGCAATCCACCGTTCGCGTCCACACTGCAGACACCGGCCACCCAACGGGCCTATGCACGGTATCAAACCGAGCATCACAAGAAACTCCCCGACAAGCAGGCGGGCTACCTCTTTCTGCACGAGGCCAGCGAGATCATGGAGGACGGTGCAACGATCTCCATGCTGCAGCAGTACAACTTTTTGTACAACCAGAATGCGCTCGCGTTTCGGCAGCAGTACCTGGAGCGCTACTGGGTGCGCGAGATCCTGGACTTCGTTTCGGTGCGTGGCCTTTTCCAGAAGGGCGATGCCGATACCAAAGTCATTGTTGTCGTGGCGCAAAAGCGAGTCCGTCCCGACACCGCCACTTTGCTCCATGCAACGTTCCGCCGAACCGGCCGCATTGACGCCGAGCAGGGACTGGATCTGGACTACTACGACCTGCACGTCGTGCCATATCGCGTTGCACAGACGAACGACCGCCTCTGGCGTGCAAACCTCCTGGGAGGCGGTCGAACCTTGTCGCTTGTGAACCGGTTAGCACAGATGCGCACGCTGCGCCAATATGCGGAACAGCGGGATTGGGACGTTGGCGAAGGCTTCATTGTTGGCAAAAAAGTCCAGCGTAAGCGCGCGCCCCATCTAACAGGACATCCCTATCTGCCCTCCAAGGCGTTGACGACAAGCGGCATCGACGAGTCCCAGATTCAGCCCCTGAAAGACGAGTTTTTCCGCTCGGCGTATACCGAGCGACGCTTCACCCCGCCAATGTTGCTGGTGCGTGAACAGATGCACCTCGCCCACGCAGTATGGCAAGGGCACTACCTAACGTATAGCCAGCGGATGGTTGGCTTCTGCGCGCCGCAGAAGGACTTGCCAAAGCTCAACGCCATTGATCGTTGGATGAGCGCCGAAAAGCGCACTCTGCGGGCCTATTTGGCTCTGACCAGCCCCGGGCTGTTCGCTCAAAAGGCGACTGCGCTGCAGGCCGACGATATCTACTCGATTCCATACCCTGCTGACGGATCGTTCGATCTGAGCGACAACGAGCGCATCGTGGTCGACGACATCGTGGACTACCAGTCGGATCTGATACGGCTGGGGGAATCGTCGATAGCGATGCGCCAGGTCGCCGATGAAGACCTCCAGGTGTACGCGGAGGTTCTGGCGAATCAGGTCAACGCACTATACGGGTCACCCAGCTTCGGGCTGCGTGGCCAGTTCAGTTGGTCGGGTGCGGTGTGCCAAGCCTACGCGTTTGGCGACGCTCAGATCGATTGGTCAGGGGCGGAAGAACTGCGAGACCGCATCTCGGCTTTGCTGCACGCACCATCGCACCAGCACCTGGCTCTCACGCGCATCTGCCGACTGTATGACCACCGTTTCCTGTTCATACTGAAACCTGACCGTTTGCGCTACTGGATGCGCTCCGTCGGACTGCGCGATGCCGATGACATCTTGGCAGATCTGCGGGCCCAGGGCTACTAGCGAGGCGCGATGCTGGCGGACGGATCTACCTCTCACGCATTGGGCCAATTGGCCTCGGGGTTTCTTGCCGAAGGCCAATCTCGTGCCGCCATCCTGGACTTTATTCTCGGACAGCTCCCCCGCTGGCGAGACCGGCCTGATCGACCTCTACGCACCAGCGAGACGATGCTTACGTCGCAACTGTGCGCCCACCTCAACAGTGCAGCACGCAAGACTCCAGGCTGGGATTGCCTGCAATTTCGTGTGGAGGAAGCTGATGAGACACATGTCTCGCGCAAGATCGATCTCGTGGCTGCGGCTGCAGGCGATGCGCTGATCGTGCAAGGTCGGAGCTACAGTGATTTCGAGACGATTTTGCCAATTGAATGCAAGCGACTGCCCATTCCCGTCGGCTCGGGACGAGACGAGCGCGAATACGTCGTGACACGCGTTGGAGTGGGTGGAGGTATCCAACGCTACAAGGAGGGCAAGCATGGTGCTGCGCATGTTCGTGCAGCCTTGATCGCGTACGTGCAGGAACAAAGCTTCGATCATTGGCTTGCTTTGATCAGTGGCTGGATTCATGACTTACACACCAGTGGTACTCCCGGCTGGTCGGTCGCCGATGCGCTGGTAACTCATGGTCAAGACCCCACGGCCGGCATTGCGGTACATGAGTCAGTGCATAGCCGGAACAGTCTGCCTTCAATCCACTTGCGCCACCTGTGGGTGAAGATGACGCTCTAGTGCGATGACCGGGCTGAAAGTTTGCAAAGCCGTGAACACCTGCTCCCACTGCTGAATCCAACAGATTCACGAGGTTCCAACACACACTCTCGTGTCAATTCACACTTCCTCTTCGCCTCCGACCGTAAGGTCGCAATCCAATTGCGTTTGCTGCTGCTCGAGGATGGCAGTTCGACATGGGGCATGCGCTATTTACAATGTCTCGTTCCCCATAACTGGTACAGAACCTGGAGGACGCCGAACTCCACGGCATGATGAGCTTGACGCACGACAGCGCTCGGTAACGCCGCACGTTGGTCTCCCAGCGCACCCCCCAGCGGTCCACCATGTCGCCGGCCGGCCTGCGGACGGTCACCAGTTCCCAGCCCAGCCTTTGCGCGAGGCGCTCGCACACCGGCGCCGAATCCTTCCACTCAATCCGGCCCAGGTCGCTGTGGATCAGGACCCGCTGCCCCATATGCCCGATGGCGTCGAGATGGCTGCACACGCGGTACGCGAGCGCCTGGCTGTCCTTGCCACCGCTCACCCCCACATAGGCCGGCGCGTGCTCCGCCAGTGCCGCGTCGATCATGGGATCGCGGGCGATGTCGAAGCGCGGTGCGGGAACGGAGCCAGGGCGGGTTGTCATGCTCCCAGCATCCCTGCGAACAGCGCGCATTCAAGGGCGGCCCCGCACGCGCGCCCTCCTCATTCGCCTCCAGCTTGCCGCCGGGGCTGCAGGGAGGCTGTCGTCCCGCGCGCTCTGAACAGCAGCGCACGTTCTCCTCAATAGACGTCGCGGGCATAGCGCCGGTCTCTCGACATACAGGCCAGGTAGTCCGTGGCGGCATCCGCCGTCATGGCGCCATGCTCCTGCACGATCTGCCGGAGCGCTGCATCCACGTCCCTGGCCATGCGGCCGGCATCGCCGCAAACATAGAAGTGCGCGCCCTCCTGCAACCAGGCCCACAGCAGCGCGCCCTGCTCCCGCAACCGTCCGAAGTTCGTGGGGTGGGTCTTGATGCCGGAGACTTTGACCACCTTGCCACCCTGCACGTCCAGGGCCATGCCGCAGCCCACCCCGCAATAGGGGCACACGGTCTTCACCGAGGTCGTGGTCGCCGAGTTCATCCCGTCCTCCCGGAGAGCCGCTGCGCGCGGCGCAGGGGGTCCTGCGGCGGTCGGCAACAGCAGCCTGTCGAATGCGCAAAAAAAACGCGTCCGCACCTTCCTGACCACCGCGCTGAAGCGATGAAGGAACGTGCGGACGCCGTTGTCCTGCCTGAATCACGCCCAACATCGGGCGAGGTCCATGGATCTGCCTAGATCATGGATCCGGTGTCGCAAGACTTGTGCCAGCGATATACCTCCACGGATATAGCGCCGGTACACCGACAAGCCTGCGCTTGCTGCACCAGAACGCAGCAGCCGACATGCGGCAGTGCCCGGCTTGGTGCGCTGCACCGGAATGCTGGCGGCGGCTACAGGCCGTCGGTGCGACCCTCCACGACCTGCAGCAGCATCAGCATCACCCGCCGCGAAAGCTGCTGCGGCGAGTGCACGCACAGGCTGAGGACCGGGGTCGGGGTCAGCCCGGCAACTCCAACGCCGCCACCAGCGCCTCGGTCATCGCTTCATTGAGCGCGCGCGGCACGTCGAAGGTCTCGTGCAACGTGTTCATCGCATGGAACAGGCGGTGCATCACGCGGCCCAGCTGTTCGGGCGCGCGCATCCGGTAGCTGACCGCGGCGCCCTGCCCGGGCTGCGGCTCCGCGTCCACCAGCATCAGCACGATCAGCTTCAACTGGTCGGGCAGGGGCAGCAGGAAGTGCAGCCAATAGCCCCACTGCGCATCGACCGCGCGGAAGAAGCGCACGCATTCGGGGATCAGCGGCAGCGGCCGGGGATCGTCGTCGTAGCCTTCGACCTGGATCACCATGCGGCCGGCGAAGCGCATCACCTGGTTCGCGTCATCGCTGAACAGCAGGAGCCGCTCGACCGTGCTGCCGACGCGGAAGGCCTCGATGTCGGCGCGGGTGATGACGACGATGGCCAGGTCCGCCTTCGGCGACAGGCGACCGAATCCGTCGGCATCCGTGATTCTGATTTCCATGGCAAATGCTCCTATGTGTGGTGGTGCGGCCTCGCGGCCGCTCAGTCCTCATCCTTGGCAGCGTGCGCGGGAGGGGCCGCGCCATCGAGCGGCCGCTGCCGGGCCCCCTGCGCCGCTGCGGCGCGCGCATCCATCACCTCGCGGGTGCGAAACCCGACCGGCAGCCGCACCTGGGGGTCGGCGAAGACCCACAGATGGAACTGGTTCGCCGTGTCCACGAGCCGCGACTCGGCCGGATAGACCTCGAAGCCCTCGTGCTCCTCGCCGACGATGGCGTTCTTGATCCGCTGCAGATCGCGCCAGTCGTGGATGGGCGCGCGGTCGCGGCGCTTGATCGACAGCCAGAGCATGTCGCTGGTGTCCGGCCCGAAGGGCGCCGCGATCCGCTGGACGTTGACCTGGTAGCGCTCGTTCACGTAGACGCGCTGGCGCCTAAGCGCCGCAGCCTGCGCGCGCGCCGCTTCCACGTCGATCCCGAAGCGCGCGGCCAGCACACGCGGATTGAACGCGCCATCGGGCAGGCGCGCGGCTTCGAAGGGGCCCATCGGCGGCAGGGGCGTCTCGAGCCGCTGCAGCGCGATGGCGCTGTTGTCCAGGCGGTGCGAGCGCCGCTGCCCACGCCTCCCGCTCGCCTGCGACCGTGGGGCCGACCTCGGCGCTAGCCATGCCCGGCCGCATCCAGGTGAACCAGCACGCGCCGGCCAGATCGGCGCCGTCCTCCGGCCGGCCACGGTGGACCTCGTAGCCATCGGCCTGCAGCAGGCGCCGCACTTCTTCGCAGAATCGGGTCGTGTTCATGATGAAGGGGGTGTTTCGTCGTCGGGGCGGCCGCTGTCGCCGCGTTGCCCAAGCTTCCCGCGCTTGCGCGCGGGTTCAACCCCGCCGGGCGGCGGCCGCGCCGTATCCTGGGTGCCGTCAGGCCCGAACAGCAGCCTCTGCACGTGCGCGCGTGGCAGGTGCGGCGCGGAGCCCGGCTCGCGGGCGGCGGCATGCGTGCGCGTCGCCGACGCCGAAGCCCCGTGGCCTCCATCGCCCCCATGCCGCGGCACCTCGCCGGTGCCGGCTCCGGCGGCCGGTTGCCCCTCGGGCGCGGATGCCTCCTCGCTGGCGAACCGGCGCTGCAGGCGGTATCGCCAGCCGCCGAGCACATGGGCCGGGGTATGCCACCGGCTCCAGACCTCTCCGCTCAGCGAGTTGCCATGCACCACGACGGCCGGGATGTGCAGCAGCGCGAGCTGCAGGAAACTCATGTGGACGCACCGCACGTCGATGTCGACGCACGTGGCGTGCAGGACCTGCTGGTAGTTCAGCCCCGCCGCATGCAGCGCGTCGGCCATCGCGATCACCATCCCCCCTGCCCCGCAGGCGGGCTCCATGACGTCGACGAAGCCATTGGCTTCGACCTCGCCCCTGGCGGCGGCCGCGTCCCCCACGAGGACCCGCGCCATGAGCTGCGAGACGTGGAACGGCGTGAACACCTGGCCCGCCCTGTCGTTGCCCAGGTCCAGCGTCATGTACAGGCTGCCGAGCAGGTCCTCGAACTCGCCTTGCGCGCAGCACTGTTCCATCGCGAGGGAGAGGTACCCCAGCATGCGCGGAAAGCGCTCAAAGTCCTCGCGCGGGTACTTCTTCACGATGTCGTGGTAGCGGGCCTCCCGCTGGTCGGGGTCTCCTCGTTTTCAGTGCAATAAGTGACGGTACGAAAAGCTAGCACTGGCGCGGAGGTGGTGTTGGTAGATCGTTGATTTCATTGACTTTCCTGTTCACTTTCAAATCTGCGATTCGTGGCGTCAAACCGTGGTCGGTTTCATCCATTGGTGCCAGTTATCGATGCATTTGGCCGCGAAGGCAGGATTTGGTCAGCATAGCGGTCAACCGGGAAGCGAAACACACCCCGCAAGTTGATGCTCTCCAGCCTGGTGGGCGCAATCTTCCCGATCAGTTCCGGTGGAATGACCTGGCGGCGGTTCGACCAGCGATCCAGGACCGCCTGCATCTGTGAGGTATTCCACGCCATCACGATGTTGGCCATCAGGCTCAACGCATCGGCCACAGCCTGCATTTCATCGACACGTTTGGCCTGCGCCGGGCTGATCCGGCCGGTATAAATGGCGCGCTTGAGGGCGTTAACAGCCTCGCCCCGATTGAGCACCCGGCGCAACTCGTTCCTGAAAGCGTCCTTGACAAAGTAGTCAGCCAAAAACGCCGTACGCAGCAACCGCCCCAATTGCACGCCAGCCTCATAGATTGGATCGCCCTGGGCGGCAGAACCGAACCGCGCAAGAGCTGCCACCGCACTGGCATGTCCGCTCATGACCGAGGCTGCCAGGTGCACCAGACTATCCCAATGCTTTTCGATCAAAGCGACGTCGACATTGGCTTCGCACACCGCAGCGATTTCTGCGGGCACTTTGGTGCCGCGTGGCACAAAGAGGTGGCGCTGTTTGAGTTCCTTCAACCGCGGGCAAAGATCAAAACCAAGCAAACGGGCATGTGACATGGCAAAGTCGGTGTAGCCATGGGTATCCACAGCAAGCTGGCTGGTCTCCAGCTTTTCTTGGCGGATGACACCTTCAATGGCCACGCCCGCCTGGCGCTCATTGAGCACAAAGGGCTGCGCATGGAAGATGCCCCACCGGTCTTTTACATGGGAGTAGATTCCAATGGAAGGTGTGTTGCGCCGAGGATCAAGCCGGGCTTGCCACACCCGTTTGGTGGTCTCCATGCTCATCATGTCAGAAGATGCCAAATCGGACCGCCCCCAGGTGGCGGCAATCGGGTGTCGCTGCATGAATTCCAGCACAGCCTGGCAGGCCTGGCTCAGACGCCGTTCGTCCCGCGCCCAGCGCATGGCCTGGCGAATGCTGGTGGCAGACAATTGCGGAATCATGCGCGCGCATTCGACCGCAGTCAGACTGGTGCCGTGGGCCATGATGCCGGCATAGACCATCAGCAGCTCGTCGGTAGAGCGCGGCTCACGTCCGAGCATGATCCAGCTAAAGCGCACCTGGGCGTCAACGGCCAGAATCACTTCCGGCAATTGAACCTCACCGATGCGGTGATCCAAAGCCGCGCGCAGCTTGGTCACTTCTGGGTCTTCGTCCTCTGCGGGCAATGGCGACAAATGGAGTTCATCATCCACGCGCAGTACGCCACTGCGGGCTGCAGCGGCCACCGCATCGACACCGGCAGTTACTCTGGCCAGCAAAGGCTTCAAGAAAGTGGCAGCCTTGCTGGGTAACGATAGACGGGCATAGTGTTTCTTGGACTCTGCCTGCCAACGCTCGTCCGTGAAGAACAAGCGCGCACGACCCCGAAAGCTCAGGCTGTGCTCAATCCAGACCGAGCCATTGCGCACCGCGCGGCGCAGGGCAAACAGGGTGGCCACCTCCAACGCCTGAAACGCCCGTTCCCGGTCTGGGCTGGAGATCGAAACCTGCCAGATCATTCCCAGACTTGGTGCCACCACTTCAACTGGCAGCTTTCTGGATCCTTTGAGATATAAAGCTTGCAGCTTGGCAAGGTACTCGATGGCAGGATGCTCGCCGGTGGCCTGCCAGGGCAGCTTTGCAATGGCGACGAGCAACGACCGCACGGGGCGAATTCCATCAATCAATCCCTCGCGGACCAGGGAGGCCCTGCTCGGTGGTTTGCGTTTCTGGGTTTCGGTGATCAAGGCTTCAAGACGGGCACGCAACTCAGCATCTGGCACCGCACCTTGCGCGCTCAAGGCAACAAGTTCGCCGAGCAGCGTTTTGTACATTGCGGCCCAATTGACGGTAGCGGGGACATCGGCGGCAGCCTGACGCCACAGATCGGCGATCCGGCGCTGACTTGCCGCGAACTGGCTCTGCGCCCGGTACACGCCGAGCGCCGCAAATCACTCTCCTGAACGCCAAACCCTGGTGGTGAACCTGACACCTGGGCGGGAAAATCGAGTGTCTCAGCCGGCTTGATGGCGCTTCCGCGGTGCGATACTTGGCCTCATGCGGTTAAAACGCCTATCCGTGGGGCTGTAGCTGGGCAGGTAAAACAACTCAATGTCCTCTTTGTGCAATGCCGCCCACTCTTTGACCGGCTTGCTGTGGTGCACCCTCAGGTTGTCAAGAATCAGGAAGATCTTCTTGCCCTGCGCGTCCTTGATCAAGGCCTGCATAAACTCGATCAGCTTGTCGGCATTGAACGCCTCATCAATGATCATCCAGCGCGTCTTACCCTGGTTCGTGACGGTGGCAATCATCGAAAGCTTTTGCCGTGTTCCACCCACTGCCCGCGTCACCGGTGTTTGACCGGTGGGCGCGTAACTTCTGCCACGCACATCCGTGTTGACCAGGGCTGTTTCATCGCCCCAATGGATCTCTGCGCCTTCACGCTTGGCCCTGGCTTCAATGGCAGGGTATTCATCTTCGAGCCACGCCTTGACGGCCTCAGGTCGCTGTTCGTAAGCTTTCTTGATCGGCTTTTGCGGCGTAAAACCCCAACGTGCCAGATAGTCGCCCACTGAACGCACAGATAGTTTCAGCCCCAGGTCGCGTTCGATGAGTTCGCGCACGGCGGGCCGGCTCCAAAGCGCAAACTCCATCTTGATCTGCTCGGGGCGTTTGTCGATGATGGTCATTCGAATGGCGCGCTCTTGCTCAGGAGTCAGGCTGCGTCCACTACCGGGCTTCTTGCCCCTGGCGTGGGGCTTGAGTGCAGCCGCTCCGCCTTGCTCGAACAGGCGCAGTGCAGCGTTGACACCAGACCAACTCAGCCCGGTTTGCTCCACGATCTGCATCACGCCAACACCTTTTCGATGCAAACGGATAACTTGCTTGCGCCGTTCTTGCAGCACTTCCCGCGACTGCTTGCGTGCATCTTCTTTTTCCATGAACTTTGGAGTCAGGTCATCAACAAAAGTTGATGAATAAATTATGCCGAGTCTATAACTCCCGTTGAC
>JASNYH010000005.1:0-287058 GCA_048500255.1 Burkholderiaceae bacterium
ACTTCCATTACCTAGGTAAGTCGGGAGGCCAGTTCGTTGCTCCGAGCAGACCACGGTGAGATCGGCTCAAGATGGAGGCAACTGGGCGGGTACCCTGATAGGAGGCCGTGGACCACTAGTGGCGGCTTCGGCGCACGGCGAAGGCTTGTGGCTTCCGCGCGTTGACTGGAAATCTAGGCGTTTGTGTCCCCTTTCACAAGTGTGGGTATTATTCGCTTGATGCGACCCGGGCTAGGCGCCTCCTTTGGTCAGCACCCGCCGCAGTCACGGGTTGCGCGACTTTTGCGCGACTCTTGTGCGCGCCAGGCAGCATATCTATGCACTTTGCGGGTGGAGGGCGCCGCTAAGTCGTTGATTTACAAGACCCCTTTCGTGACTGGGCAGGCTACGAACCAAGGGGTCGTGGGTTCGAATCCTGCCAGCCGCGCCACCCATTCGACGGGCCAGCTTTCTTCGCGGAGCCGGCCCGTTCGTCTTGATGGGATACCGGATCGGCCGTGCTGCAGGCGCAGCGCGGCCAGCAGATCCGCCATCGTCGGCATGAGCGTCATCGGATCGAGCGGCGACCCGTGCCGGCCCTCAGCCGCTGTGAATCTCCGCGCTCTGGAAGGCGTGCGCCAGCGCCGCGGGCGTCAGCTTGCGCACCTCCTTCAGCGAGTGCAGTTGCTCCTTGCCGCAGCCGCTGCACTTGTAGACCGGCATCGTCAGGTCGATCTTGAGCCCAGGCTGATTCGGCAGGCCAGGCTCGAGGGTGAAGGTGTGGCGATGGTCGGGCTTGGGCTGCAGTTCGGTGCCGCAAGCCTCGCAGCGGAAATGCTTGAACATCGGCAGGCCGGTCTCTTCGCCGTGCGGCAGCGATGCTTCGTCCTGCTCCACCAGGTGGTCGAGCAACTCGAGCGGCGCCTCGGCGCGCAGGAACTGCCGGTGTCCGTTGGGGCAGGTCAGCACGGTCAGGGCGTGCACGGTCAGCTTCAGCGCCTTCTCCTCGCCTTCGAGCGCGCCGAGCACGCTCGCGGTCGTCTGCGCATGGCAGACCATGCAGTTGCGGTATGCGTCGGTCATGGTCACCTCCGTCGGCTGTGGCGGTGGAATGCGCCGGCCGCGGCGCGGGCCGCGCATCGACGCCCGGGGCGGGACGCCCCTGCGTCGTTGATCCGGCGGGTGCCGCGAAGTTTCCGCGCGATGCAAGAAGGCCCCGATGCGCGCTTCGACTCGTTGCGAAGGCGATCGGGGCCCGGAAGATGGTGCCGGTGAAGAGAGTCGAACTCCCGACCTTCGCATTACGAATGCGCTGCTCTACCAACTGAGCTACACCGGCGATCGCGCACAGGCGTCGCCGCCATTCGCGAAGCGCGCATTCTAGCCCAAGCCCGACGGCGCGCCGCGGGCCGTGGCCCGGCTGCGCGCAGGGCTCGCCGTCGCTGCCGTCGGCCCCGCTGCGACGCAGGCTACTTGAGCGAAAACGCCGGCAGCTTCTTCGGCACGGCCACGTTCTTCAGCGTCACGTAGACGGGCAGGCCGTTGCGGTACTTCGGATAGTCCTCGCCCTGGATCAGCGGCGCGAGGTAGCGGCGGCACTTGTCGGTGATGCCGAAGCCGTCCCGGGTGATGAAGTCGCGCGGCATGAACTTCTCGACGTTGGCCACTTTCGACAGCGGCGCGACGCCCACGCGGTAGCGGTACGGCGCGTCGGACAGGCGCTCGATCGTCGGCATGACGGCGTTCTCGCCCTTGATCGCCAGCTCGACGGCCTTCTTGCCCAGCTCGTAGGCCTGCTTCACGTCCGTCTTCGAGGCGATGTGGCGCGCCGCGCGCTGCAGGTAGTCGGCCACGGCCCAGTGGAACTTGTAGCCGAGCGCCTCCTTCACCATGCCGGCGACGACGGGCGCAGCGCCGCCGAGCTGGGCGTGGCCGAAGGCGTCGCGCGTGCCCTGCTCGGCGAGGAAGGTGCCGTCGGGGTGGTGGCAGCCTTCGCTGACGACCACCGTGCAGTAGCCGTGCTGCTTGACGAGCGCGTCGACGCGCGCGAGAAACTTCTCTTGATCGAACTCGATCTCGGGGAACAGGATCACGACGGGGATGCCGTGCTCCTCGACCAGCCCGCCGGCAGCGGCGATCCAGCCGGCGTGGCGGCCCATCACCTCGACGACGAACACTTTCGTCGACGTCTCCTTCATCGAGCGCACGTCGAAGCTCGCCTCGAGCGTCGACACGGCGACGTACTTGGCGACGGAGCCGAAGCCGGGGCAGCAGTCGGTGATCGGCAGGTCGTTGTCGACCGTCTTGGGCACGTGGATCGCCTGGATCGGGTAGCCCATCGCCTGCGAGAGCTGGCTCACCTTGAAGCAGGTGTCGGCCGAGTCGCCGCCGCCGTTGTAGAAGAAGTAGCCGATGTCGTGGGCCTTGAAGACCTCGATCAGCCGCTCGTATTCCCGGCGGTTGGCCTCGAGCGACTTGAGCTTGTAGCGGCACGAGCCGAAGGCGCCCGACGGCGTCGAGCGCAGCGCCTCGATCGCGGCGGCCGACTCCTTGCTGGTGTCGATCAGGTCCTCGGTCAGCGCGCCGATGATGCCGTTGCGCCCGGCGTAGACCTTGCCGATCTTGCCCTTGTGCGCGCGCGCCGTCTGGATCACGCCGCAGGCCGACGCGTTGATCACCGCCGTGACGCCGCCCGACTGGGCATAGAAGGCGTTCATCTTCTTCGTGCTGCTGGTGGCCATCGTTCGATCACTCCTTGGGTCGATGGTGGGCTCGTTGTTGCTTCAGGGGCCGACGGCGAGCGCCCGCCCGACGATCTCGCGCACGTCGGCCGACAGCTCGGCCTTGCCGGCGACGCGGCCCAGCGCCTCGCGCGCCGCGCTGCGATACGGTTCGGCGAGCTGGCTCCAGCGGTCCATCGCGCGCGCCAGCCGCGCGGCGAGCTGCGGATTGATGGCGTCGATCTCGAGCACGCGATCGGCCCAGAACACGTAGCCTGCGGCGTCGGCGCGGTGGAAGGCCGCGGGGTTGAACATGCAATAGCTCGTGAGCAGGCTGCGCGCGCGGTTCGGGTTGGCGAGCGAGAAGTCGGGGTGCTGCAGCAGCTGCTTGACGCGCGCGAAGACGCGGCCGTCCTTCTCGGGCGCGCGCGCCTGCAGCGCGAACCACTTGTCGACGACGAGCGCGTCGTCGCGAAAGCGCGCATGGAACTCGGCCAGCGCCGTCTCGGCCAGATCGCTGTGCGAGTCGACCAGCGCGGCGAGCGCGCCGAAGCGCTCCGTCATGTTGCCCGCGGAGCGGAACCGCTCGAGCGCGCGGCCGGGCCAGCGGGCGTCGCCCGCGCGCACGCCGTCGAGGCACAGCATCGCGAGCGCCAGGTTGGCGAGCGCGCGACGCCCCATCGACAGCGGGTCGGGCGTGTAGGGGCCGGGTACCTGGTTCGCCTCGAAGGCGGCGGCCCAGTCGGCGTGCAGCTCGCGCGCGAGCACGACGCGCATCGACTCGCGCGCCTCGTGCACGCGCTGCGGGTCGACGGCGTCGAGCTGCTCGGCGATGTAGCCCTCGCTGGGCAGCGTCAGCACCAGCTCCTTGAAGGCGGCGTCGAGCTCGGGGTGGCGCAGCACGCCGCGCAGCGCGCCGACGAATGCGGCGTCGAGCGGCCACTCTCCGACGCGGCGTGCCGCCACGAGCAATCGCTCGAGCGCGAGGCGCTGGCCGGCCTCCCAACGGTTGAACGGGTCGGCGTCGTGAGCGAGCAGCGTCAGCAGCTGCGCGTCGCCCAGGCCGTCGTGCAGCGTCACCGGCGCCGAGAAGCCGCGCAGCAGCGACGGAACCGGCTCGACGGGGACGTCGACGAAGGTGTAGAACGCCTTCGCCTCGTCGAGCACGAGCACGCGCTCGGTCCCCGCCGACGCCACCTCGCCCTCGAGGCGCAGCGGCAGCGCGCGACCGTCGGGCGCGACCAGCCCCATCGCGACGGGCACGACGAAGGGCTCCTTGACGGCCTGCCCCGGGCTCGGCGCGCACTGCTGTTCGAGGCCCAGCGTGTAGGTGCGCGACGGTGCATCCCAGCGCCCGCGCGCCGTCACGCGCGGCGTGCCGGCCTGCGCATACCAGCGCTTGAAGTCGGACAGCCGCTCGGCGAGCGCGCTGCCGGGGTTGGCGTCGGCGATGGCCTGCGCGAAGTCGTCGCAGGTCACGGCCTGGCCGTCGTGGCGCTCGAAGTAGAGCGCGATGCCCTTGGCGAAGCCGTCGCGGCCGACCAGCGTCTGCATCATGCGCACGACTTCGGCGCCTTTTTCGTAGACGGTGGCGGTGTAGAAGTTGTTGATCTCGACGTACTGGTCGGGGCGCACCGGGTGCGCCATCGGGCCGGCGTCCTCGGGGAACTGCATCTGGCGCAGCTGGCGCACGTCCTCGATGCGCTTGACGGCGCGCGCCGACGCGTCGCCCGCCATGTCCTGGCTGAACTCCTGGTCGCGAAAGACGGTCAGGCCTTCCTTGAGCGAGAGCTGGAACCAGTCGCGGCAGGTGATGCGGTTGCCGGTCCAGTTGTGGAAGTACTCGTGGCCGATCACGCTCTCGATGCCGGCGTAGTCGGCGTCGGTCGCGGTGGCGGGGTGCGCGAGCACGTAGCGGGTGTTGAAGATGTTCAACCCCTTGTTCTCCATCGCCCCCATGTTGAAGTCGCCCACGGCGACGATCATGAAGCGCTCGAGATCGAGCGTGAGGCCGAAGCGCCACTCGTCCCAGATGACGGAGGCGACGAGCGAGTCCATCGCGTGCTCCGTCTTGTCGAGGTCACCGCGGCGCACCCACACCTGCAGCAGGTGCTCGCGGCCGGCGCGCGTGCGGATGCGCTGCTCGCGCGCGACGAGGTCGGCGGCGACGAGCGCGAACAGGTAGCTCGGCTTGGGGTAGGGGTCGTGCCACTTCGCCCAGTGGCGCCCGCCGTCGAGCTCGCCCTGCTCGACGAGATTGCCGTTGGCCAGCAGCACCGGGTACTTTGCCTTGTCGGCGCGCAGCGTGACGGTGTAGACCGCCATCACGTCGGGCCGGTCGAGGAAGTAGGTGATGCGGCGGAAGCCCTCGGCCTCGCACTGCGTGAACAGCCCGCCGCCCGAGGTGTAGAGCCCCGAGAGCTGCGTGTTCTTGTCGGGCGCGCAGGTGTTGCGGATCTCGAGCGTGAAGGCGTCGGCCGGCGGGTTGTCGATGACAAGCGCGCCGTCCTCGGTGCGAAAGGCCACGCTCTCGCCGTCGGCCAGCACGCGCAGCGGCGTCAGCTCCTCGCCGTGCAGGCGCAGCGGCTGCGCCGGCAGCGCGGCATTGCGCTCGATGCGCAGCCGGCTCGCGACGATGGTGCGCGCCGCGTCGAGATCGAATGTCAGCTCGACGCTGCGGATCCAGTAGGCCGGCGGCGCATAGTCCTCGCGTCGCACGGCGGTGGGGGAGGTGCCTTCGCGCATGGGTGGGCTTCTCGCTGTCTCTCTTCGTCAGACGCCTTGCTTGAGGCTCGCCTCGATGAAGGCATCGAGGTCGCCGTCGAGCACCTTCTGCGTGTTGCTGATCTCGACGTTGGTGCGCAGGTCCTTGATGCGGCTCTGGTCGAGGACGTAGCTGCGGATCTGGTGGCCCCAGCCGACGTCCGTCTTGCTGTCCTCGAGCTTCTGCTGCTCGGCCATGCGCTTGCGCATCTCGTGCTCGTACAGGCGCGAGCGCAGCATCTGCCAGGCCTCGTCGCGGTTGCGGTGCTGGCTGCGGTCGTTCTGGCACTGCACGACGATGCCCGTCGGGATGTGCGTCAGCCGCACCGCCGAGTCCGTCTTGTTGATGTGCTGGCCGCCCGCGCCCGAGGCGCGGAAGGTGTCGGTGCGCACGTCGGCCGGATTGATCTCGATCTCGACCGAATCGTCGACCTCGGGATAGACGAAGAGGCTGGCGAAGCTGGTGTGCCGCCCGCCCGACGAGTCGAACGGGCTCTTGCGCACCAGCCGGTGCACGCCCGTCTCGGTGCGCAGCAGACCGAAGGCGTAGTCGCCCTCGATCTTGACGGTGGCGCTGCGGATGCCTGCGACGTCGCCCGGTGTCTCTTCGAGCACCTCGGACTTGAAGCCCTTGCGCTCGGCGTACTTGAGGTACTGGCGCAGCAGCATCTGCGCCCAGTCGCAGGCCTCGGTGCCGCCGGCGCCGGCCTGGATGTCGATGAAGCAGTTGCTCGGGTCGGCGGGGTTGGCGAACATGCGCCGGAACTCGAGCTGCTCGACGGTCTCGCGCAGCTTGGCGGCGTCGGCCTCGATCGCCATGAGGCCGGCCTCGTCGCCCTCGTCCTTGGCCATCTCGTACAGCTCGGCGCTGTCGGACAGATTGGTCGTCAGGTGGTCGATCGTCTGGACCACCGTCTCGAGCGTGCGCTTCTCGCGCCCGAGCTCCTGCGCGCGCTTGGGCTCGTTCCAGACGTTGGGGTTCTCGAGCGCGGCGTTGACTTCGTTCAGCCGCAGGGCATTGCGGTCGTAGTCAAAGATACCCCCGGAGCTGCTCGGTGCGGGCGCGCAGATCGGCGAGCAGCGTGCCGATGGCGTTGATGTGTTCGATGTCCATGCTGAGGTGCGTGGGAAAGGCGGCGATTTTGTCATGCGCCCGAAAGCGAGGGTTTCTCCCGACCGGGCTACCCCGAGGGCGACCCCGTTTTGTCAGGAAGGCGTAAGCCCCAAGAAACGAAATCGCTCGGCCGATGCTGACCTTTCTCAACCTGCTGCAGCTGTTGCTGTACATCCCGCTGCTCGCGCTGCTCGGGCAGGGGCTGCTCTACGTGCTGGCCGGGACGCGCCGCAACACCAACTTCTTCTATCAGCTGCTGCAACTGCTGTCCAAGCCGTTCACCTTCGTCGTGCGCAAGCTGACGCCGGCCAAGGTCGCCGACGAGCAGGTTCCCGTGGTCACCTTCTTCCTGCTGATCATCGCCTACGCCGTCGTCACGTTCGAGAAGATCGACCTGTGCGTGCGCATCGGAGTGGAGGCCTGCAAGTGACGGCGCGCGCCGGCAGCGGCTTCGACTGGTGGCGCCTGAAGTGGCGCGCCATCGTGATGCTGATCTTCAACCGCCGCGAGGCGGCGCTCGACGCCTTCGACGCGATGCTCGCGCGCTGGCCCGACGACGCCTATGCGCTGGCCAGCCGCGCCCACGTGCTGGCACAGCTCGGCCGCCGCGATGACGCCATCGCCGACGCCCAGCGCCTGACGGCGCTGTACCCGCAGCGCAGCGCCGGCGACTGGTTCAACCTCGCCTTCCTGCTCGACGAGGCCGGCCGGCTCGACGAGGCCGAGGCCGCGTTCCGCCGCGCCCTCGCGCTCGACGACAAGCTCGACCGCGCCTGGTACGGCCTAGGCCTCACGCTCATCCGTCAGCAACGCTACGACGAGGCCGTCGCCGCGCTCGAGCGCAACACGAAGCTGCAGCCGATGAGCCCCTACGGCTGGTACCAGCTCGCGCGCGCGCACGTCGACCGCCACGACCCCGAGGCGGCACGCAAGATCATCCGCCATCTGCAGGGCTTCGAGCCCAAGGTCGCTGCGCAGCTGCAGCGCGAAACGGGGCTGGCGCCATGAGCATCCACGGAGCATCAACGAGCCGGGTCAGACCCGGAACAACCAGGAGGCAGCTGTCATGCAATTGAGTGAGCGACACAAGGAGTACTGGAGCAAGACGCTCCGGATCACCGGCATCTTGCTGGCGATCTGGTTCTTCGTGACGTTCGTCATCGGCTATTTCGCCCGTGACCTCAACTTCACTTTCTTCGGCTGGCCGTTCAGCTTCTGGGTCGCGGCCCAGGGCGCGCTGATCGTGTACGTGCTGATCATCTGGTTCTATGCGCGCTACATGAACGCGCTGGACCAGCAATACGGCGTTGCCGAGGAGGAGTGACATGGCAGGCGTATTCGGAGCCACGGGCAGCGGAGCCGCTGCAAACCGGGCATTCAAGCAGCAGCTCAACAAGGTGTACGGCTGGTACACCGGCGGCTTCCTCGTCTTCATCATCGTCCTGGCGGTCCTCGAGCAGATGGGCCTGCCGCGCAACTGGATCGGCCTGATCTTCCTGTTCGCCACGGTGGCGCTGTATGCCGGCATCGGCATCATGAGCCGCACGACGGACGCGGCCGAGTACTACGTCGCCGGGCGGCGCGTGCCTGCCATCTACAACGGCATGGCGACCGGCGCCGACTGGATGAGCGCGGCATCGTTCATCGGCATGGCCGGCACGCTGTATCTCACCGGCTTCGGCGGCCTCGCGTTCATCCTCGGGTGGACCGGCGGCTACTGCCTGGTGGCGCTGTTCCTCGCGCCGTACCTGCGCAAGTTCGGGCAGTTCACGATCCCCGACTTCCTCGGGGCGCGCTACGAGGGCAACCTGCCGCGCTTCCTGGGCATCGTCGCGGCGATCCTGTGCTCGTTCACCTACGTGGTGGCGCAGATCTACGGCGTGGGCATCATCACCGCCCGCCTGTCGGGCCTGGCGTTCGAGATCGGGATCTTCGTCGGCCTGGCCGGCATCCTGGTGTGCTCGTTCCTCGGCGGCATGCGCGCCGTCACGTGGACGCAGGTGGCGCAGTACATCATTCTGATCATCGCCTACCTGACGCCCGTGGTCTGGCTGTCGGTCAAGCAGACAGGCGTGCCGATCCCGCAGGCCGTCTACGGCTACCAGCTGCAGAAGGTGACGGAGGCCGAGAAGAAGCTGCGCGACGACCCGAAGGAAAAGGAAGTCATCGCCGTCTTCAAGTCGCAGTCCGACGCGCTGGCCGCCAAGTTGAAGGACGTGCCCGCCGCGCTGGCCGCCGACAAGGAAGCCGCGCAGAAGAAGGTCGCCGACCTGAAGGCCGCCAACGCACCGGGCGCCGAAGTGGCTGCCGCCGAGAAGGCGCTGGCTGCCGTGCCGGCCGACGCCGAGGCTGCGAAGAAGGCGTGGACGGCGCAGAAGGCCGGCGCCGACGCGCGCGCCAAGCCGCTGGCCGGACTGCCGGCGCACGCGCAGGTGTTCGCCGGTGATCCGAACGGCGACGCCGCGGCGCAGAAGACCTACAACGAGTCGCGCCGCAACTTCCTCGCGCTGATCTTCTGCCTGATGGTGGGCACGGCTGCGCTTCCGCACATCCTGATGCGCTACTACACGACGCCGTCGGTGAAGGAAGCGCGACAGTCGGTGGGATGGTCGCTGTTCTTCATCTTCCTGCTGTACTTCACCGCGCCGGCGCTCGCCGTGCTGG
Source organism: Burkholderiaceae bacterium (assembly GCA_048500255.1). GTDB lineage: Bacteria > Pseudomonadota > Gammaproteobacteria > Burkholderiales > Burkholderiaceae_C > JAMHWF01. Next base: position 9,241 of record JASNYH010000005.1, read on the forward strand.
TCAAGTACGAGGTGTTCACCGGCCTGGTCGGCACGCCGTTCGACAAGCTGCCCGAGTGGATCGCCGCCTGGAACGCGGTCGACCCCGCGCTGCTGTCGGTCAGCGACGTCAACAAGGACGGCATCTTCCAGCTGGGTGAGATGAGGATCGGCGGCGACATCATCGTGCTGGCCACGCCTGCGATCGGCGGACTGCCGTTCGTCATCTCGGGCATGGTGGCGGCGGGCGGCCTCGCGGCTGCGCTGTCGACCGCCGACGGCCTGCTGCTGACGATCGCCAACGCGCTGTCGCACGACCTGTACTACAAGATGATCGACCCGAACGCGCCCACGGCCCGCCGTGTCGCGATCTCGAAGGCCCTGCTGCTCGTCGTCGCGCTGCTCGCAGCGCTGGTGGCGGCGCAGAAGCCGGCCGACATCCTGTTCCTGGTCTCGGCGGCGTTCTCGTTCGCTGCTGCGGCGTTCTTCCCGGCGCTGGTGCTCGGCATCTTCTGGAAGCGCGCCAACAAGTGGGGCGCGTCGCTGGGCATGATCGCCGGCCTCGGCATCACGTTCTACTACATGGCGACGACGCAGCCCTGGCTGCGCAGCGTGTTCGGCGTGACCAGCCCGATCGCCGACAACATCTGGTGGGGCATCCAGCCGATCTCGGCCGGTCTGTTCGGCGTGCCGCTGGGCTTCGCGGTGATCGTCATCGTGAGCCTGCTGACGCCGGCACCGGGCAGAGAGACGCAGGAGCTCGTCGAGCACGTGCGCTACCCCAACCTCAAGCTGGCTCCGATGAAGCCCTGAGCTTGATCTGACGCAATTCCGCAAGGGGTTGCCGGCGGCCCCGCTCGCGAGAGCGGGGCCGTTTTCGTTGGCGCTGCGCCAAACTATGCGCATGGTCTCGCCCAGCCTCGTCACGCAGCTGCGCGCCGAACTGGCGCGCTATCTGCCGTTTTCGCGCATGGAGCCGGCGCAGGTCGACTCGCTCGTCACCGCCGCCGAGCAGCACTACTACGCGCCGGGCGAAACCGTGCTCGGCCCCGACGACGGCGTCGTGCAGCAGCTGTGGTGCATCCGCAGCGGCGCCGTCAGCGGCCAGGGCGGCGTGGCGCAGGCCGCGGCGGGCGGCTTCGAATTCGAGGCGGGCGACCTGTTCCCCGTCGGCGCGCTGCTCGGCCAGCGAGCCGTGACGGCGCGCTATCAGGCGACGGAAGACACCTTCTGCCTCGTCGTGCCGGCGGCCGTGGTGCAGCAGCTCGCGCAGCAAAGCGCCGTGTTCGCCGACTTCCTGAACGCGCGCGTGCTGCGCTCGCTCGACTACTCTCGCCAGGCGCTGCAGGTCGCCTATTCGGCGCAGACGCTGGCCGAGCACTCGCTCGAGCGGCCGCTGGCCGAATTCACGCGCCATGCACCGGTGACGGTGACTTCGGACGCCACGCTCGGCGCGGCGCTGACTGCGATGCACGACAAGCGCATCGGCTCGATCCTCGTCGTCGATGCGGCCGGCGCGGCGGCGGGCATCCTGACGCGCCACGACATCCTCGGGCGCGTCACGCTGCCGCAGCTGCCGCTGGCCACGCCGATCGCCCAGGTGATGAGCGCGCCGGTGCAGACGCTGCCCGTCGACGCCACGGCGCAGGACGCCGTGCTCGTGATGGCGCACCACGGCATCCGCCACGTGCCGGTGACGGACGGCGGGCGCGTCGTCGGCATCGTGTCGGAGCGCGACCTGTTCGCGATGCAGCGGCTGTCGCTCAACCACGTCGGCACGGCGATCCGCCATGCCGACGACGTCGACGCGCTGAAGACGCTGGCCGCAGACACGCGCCGCCTGGCGCGCAACCTTCTCGGCCAAGGCGTCGGCGCACGCCAGCTCACCGAGCTGATCAGCCGCCTGAACGACTTGCTCACCGAGCGCCTGGTCACGTTGATCGCCGCCGACGACGGCATCGACCTGAATCGCCTGTGCTGGCTCGCCTTCGGCTCGGAAGGCCGCTCCGAGCAGACCGTCGCCACCGACCAGGACAACGGCCTCGTCTTCGCGAGCGACGATCCCGATCGCGACCGGCCCGCGCTGCTGGCCTTCGCGCGGCGCGTCAACGAGGCACTCGACGCCTGCGGCTTCCCGCTGTGCCGCGGCAACGTGATGGCGAGCAACCCCGAGTGCTGCCTGACGGCCGACGAGTGGCGCGCGCGCTTCGCAGACTGGATCGAGCACGGTGCGCCCGACGACCTGCTCGCCGCGAGCATCTATTTCGACCTGCGTCCGCTCGTCGGGCGCCACGAGCTGGCCGCGCCGCTGCGCGAGTTCATCACGGAGCGCGCCGCGCAGACGCCACGCTTCGTCAAGCAGATGGCCGACAACGCGCTTGTTCACGCGCCGCCGCTGAACTGGCACGGCGGCTTCGACGGCGAGCGCATCGACCTCAAGCTGCAGGGCACGGCGATCTTCGTCGACGCGGCCCGCCTGTATGCGCTGGCGCGCGGCATCGACGAGACGAACACGCGGCTGCGCTTCGAGGCCGCCACCGCGGCGATCGGCCTGCCGGCCCACGAGGCCGAGGCCTGGGTCGGCGGCTTCGAATACCTGCAGATGCTGCGCTTGCGCGCGCAGATCGACGGCGCGTCGCCCGAGCGGCCCAACGAACTGGCCGTCGCCGCGCTCAATGACATCGACCGCCGCGTGCTGAAGGAGTCGCTGCGCGTCGCGCGCCGGCTGCAGCAGCGGCTCGAGCTCGACTACCGGCGATGAGCTGGCTGAAGTGGCTGCATCGCGGCCCGGTGGTCGACGACGCGCGCTGGATCGTGCTCGATGTCGAGTCCAGCGGCCTCGACGCGAGCCGCGACCGGCTGCTCGCCATCGCGGCGCTCGCCGTGCGCATCGATGCCGATCGTGCGCGCGCCGCGCTCGCGATCGGCGACAGCTTCGAAGTCGTGCTGCGCAGCGAAGTGGCGACGCCCGACAAGGCGAACATCCTGGTGCACGGCATCGGCGTGGGCGCGCAACGCGCCGGCGTCGAGCCGGCCGAGGCGCTGCAGGCCTTCGAGCGCTGGGTCGGCGCGTCGCCGCTCCTGGCCTTTCACGCCGCCTTCGACCAGACGCTGATCGGCCGCGCCTTCGACACCGTGCTCGGCCGGCGCCTGCCCAACCCCTGGCTCGACCTGGCGCCGCTGTCGGAAGTGCTGCACCCGAAGGTCGGCGCGCGTTCGCTCGACGACTGGATGGCGCACTTCGGCATCACCTGCGCCGTGCGCCACCAGGCCGCGGCCGACACGCTGGCCACGGCCGAGCTGCTGCTCAAGCTATGGCCGGCGTTGCTGAAGGAAGTGGCGCGCCCGCGCTATGCCTCCGTGGCGCGGCTCGCGGCATCGGGTCGCTGGCTCGGTGCCGCGCGCTGACGACAGGACCTCGCTACAGCTCGATGGTCCAGTCGTTGCTGCAGGCGCGGCAGCGCACGCGCAGCCGCGCGCCGTCGCGCGCCTCGTCGAGCAGGTCGAGCCGGCCGTAGGCGCTGCACTGCCGACACGTAGCCTGGTCGGCGACGTATTCGGCATGGTTGAGCAGATAGAGGTAGCGCCGCAGCGCGTAGTAGCCGATGGCCGCACTGGCGGCGGCGCACACCAGCGTCGTGAACTGATCGGCCAGCGGCTCCCTGATGCTGAAGGTCTCGGCGCTGCCGAGCAGCCCGAGCGTGGAGAGCACGAGCAGTATCAGGTGCAGGTGGCTCTGGATCAGCTCGCGCTCGTACCACTTGCGAAAACCGAAGCGGCGGATCGTCTGCCCAATGCTCATCGCGGTCACCTGCGTGACCGGCATCTTGGCACTTCGCGTGCCCGCTGTCAGCCGGCATCGAGAAACCGTTCGAGCAGCGCAGCGACTGCCGCGGGCTGGTCGTGGTGCAGCATGTGGCCGGCCGGCGCGACGACGTGTTTCTCGACTCGCGCGACGACTTCGAGCCGCTGGTAGAACTCGGCGCGCGAGTAGCGCCCGTTCCACCACTTCTCGGGATCGGTGCGGTCGCCTTCGACCCACAGCATCGGCGCCGCGATGCGCTGCCAGCAGGCGAGCGTCTCGTCCTTGCGGTAGAGCACGGGGTTGATGCGCTTGTGCGCCGCGTCGCCGAGCACGTGCCAGCGGCCGTCGGCCTTGTCGCGGCGCGACCAGTGCTGCGCCAGCCAGGCGGCGCGCTCGGGCGGCAGCAGCGGGTTGGTCTGGCGCAGCCGCTCGGCGACGGCCTCCAGGCTGGTGTAGCTGCGCAGGCGTGCCGGCTGCTTGAGCTCGTCGAGCCACTGCACGTAGCGCTTCGGGGCGATGGCGGGGGGCGCGTCGGGCATGCCGAAGCCCTCGAGGTTGACGAGGCGGCGCACGCGCTCGGGGCGCACGCCGGCATAGATCATCGCCAGGTTGCCGCCCATGCTGTGGCCGAGCAGATCGACAGCCTGGCCGGGCGGCAGCCGCGCGTCGAGCAGCGCGTCGAGGTCGCCGAGGTAGTCGGGGAACCAGTAGCTGTCGGCGGCCGGCGCGTCGCTGAGGCCGAAGCCGCGCCAGTCGGGCGCGATGACGCAGCGCTCGGCATCGAGGGCGTCGACGACGAACTGGAACGACGCGCCGACGTCCATCCAGCCGTGCAGCATGACGAGCACGGGGCGCCGGGGCGTCGCCTGCGACGGGTCTCCCCAGACGGTGACGTGGTGGTTCAGGCCGCGCAGGCGCACGAACTCGCTGCGCGCGGCGCGTCGGGGGACGTAGGCGGGCGTCGTCATGCACCGCACTGTAGGGCCGGGCGCGCCGACGTGCCGGCGGGGCCGCAATCGGCCGGCCGATCGGCGCCGCGGGCGGGATCGACCGGAGCCGCCGCCTCAGCCGCGCGCCAGCGCCGACAGCCGCTCGGCAGCGACGCGCACGCGCACCTTCTTCTCGTCGACGACGTCGACGATGGCGTGCTCGGCCGCCGCCGTCTGGCGGCGCACCGGCTCCATCAGCGCATCGCCGCGGCGGTCCATGAGCGCGGCGACGATCGGCGCGTTGGCCTGCGGCCCGCGCTTGACGACGACGCCGATCTCGCCCGACGCCAGCCGCACGTAGCAGCCCGGCGGATAGATGCCGAACTCCTTGACGAGGGCGAGGATCATCGGATCGCCCTGGTCGCGCAGGAACATGCGCCGCGCCGCATGGTTGGCGGGCAGCGCCGGGCGGTTGATGCGCGTGCTCAGCATCGCCGTGTAGACATCGGCGTGGCGCAGCAGCGCCGCCAGCTCGCCGGTCTCGCGCAGGCCGTGCGGGTAGCCGCTGCCGTCGGGCAACTCGTGATGGCGGGCGATGGCTTTGAGCCAGTCGCGGTCGGCGATGCCGGCGGCCTCGAGGATCTCGACGCTGCGCTGCGGATGGGCATGGATCGCCGCGCGCTGCGTCGCCGTGACCGGCGTCACCTGGTTGGCGAGCCGCCCCTGCAGCTCGATCATGCCCATGTTCATCGTCAGTGCTGCCTTGAACGCGCGCAGCGCGGCGGCCTCGTCCCAGCCCAGGCGCGCGGCCACCAGGTGGCAGGTGATGGCGGCGTGGATCGAGTGCGCGACGCCGTAGTTCTGCTTGCCGCCCTCGACCTGCTGCACCATCTGGAAGATCGCCAGGTCGGGATCGCGCGCGATCAGCGCGAGCACCGGCTTCGACGCCTCGTCGAGCGCATCGGTGAAGCTCGTCTGGGGCGACTCGCGCAGCAGGTGGCCGACGCGGCTCATGCAGCGCACCCACATCGCCGGCAGCTGCTCGGCGCGCGCGTCGCGCACGGCGCAGCTGCGCGACGCGGCGGCCGTCGCATGGTCGTCCAGGTCGACGACGGCGCCGCGCGCGACGAGCGCGTCGAACTGCGCCTCGTCGCGCATCGTCTGCCCGCGCGCGAGCAGCAACGTGCCGTCGGGGTGACGGATGTGGAACGCCAGCGCCGCGCCGTAGCGCACGCGGTTCCTCAGCTCGGCGAGCGGACGCAGATCCATGACGAAGACCTTCTGCGAACGAGGCAGGGCCGTGCGGTCCGGACTGCGAGAAACCGCCGGGGGGGCTTTTCTCCAGCATATCGGCCGGCACCGCGCCGGGTTGAGGCGGTGAACCCCTGCGGTGCGGGCAAATCCGACATGGCAGCGCATGCCGTGCGGCCTATGCTGCGCCGCGAGAAGAGTCGAGAGAAGAAAGACGCCCGAGAAGGAGCCCCCGTGGCCGACGCTGCAGCGACCCCCGACGCCTACGAGCGCTTGCACCGCGAGTTCCGCTGGGCCGTGCCCGAGCGCTTCAACATCGCCGAGGCCTGCTGCGGGCGCTGGGCGCGCGCCACGCCCGACGCCGTGGCGGTGCGCTGGGAGCACGAGGACGGCTCGCGCGCCGACTTCTCGTATGCCGACCTGCAGGCGGCGGCGAACCGCCTGGCCAACGCGCTGCGGCGGCGCGGCGTGGCGCGCGGGGACCGGGTCGCCCTGGTGATGCCGCAGCGCTTCGAGACGGCGGTGGCGCAGATCGCGCTGCACCAGCTCGGCGCGGTCGCGATGCCGCTGTCGATGCTGTTCGGCCCCGATGCGCTCGAATACCGGCTCCGCGACAGCGGCACGACGCTGGCGATCGTCGACGAGAGCGCCGTCGCCAACCTGCGCGCGGCGCGCGCCGCCTGCCCCGAACTCGCCACCGTGCTGGCCGTCGGCGCCGCCGAGGGGCAGGGCGACGTGGACTGGAGCGCGGCGCTCGTCGCCGAGCGGCCCGAGTTCGAGCCGGTGGCGGCGCGCGCCGACGACGCGGCGCTGCTCGTCTACACCAGCGGCACGACGGGCCCGCCCAAGGGCGCGCTGATCCCGCAACGCGCGCTGATCGGCAATCTGCCGGGCTTCGTCGCGAGCCAGAACTGGTTCGGCTTCGCTTCAGGCCCCCTTCCCGCAGGGAAGGGGGAGCGGGGGAAGGGGGGCGTGAAGGGTCGGGCATCCGCCCAGTCCGCGGGCGACCAGGTCTTCTGGTCGCCCGCGGATTGGGCGTGGACCGGGGGGCTGATGGATGCGCTGCTGCCCACGCTCTATTTCGGCCGCCCCATCGTCGCCTACCAAGGCCGCTTCGCGCCCGAACGCGCGCTCGAGCTGATGGAGCGCCACCGCGTGACGCACGCGTTCCTCTTCCCCACCGCGCTCAAGGCGATGATGAAGGCCGTCCCCGAGCCGCGCCGGCGCTACCCGCGGCTCGCGCTGCGCGCCGTGATGAGCGCCGGCGAGGCGGTCGGCGACGCCGTCTTCGACTGGTGCCGCGCCGAGCTGGGTCTCACCGTCAACGAAATGTTCGGCCAGACCGAGATCAACTACGTCGTCGGCAACTGCGCGCTGCACTGGCCGGCACGCGCCGGCAGCATGGGGCGGGCCTATCCCGGCCACCGCGTTGCCGTCATCGACGACGACGGCCGCGAGTGCCCGCGCGGCACGCCGGGCGACGTGGCGGTGCACCGCCGCGACGCCCACGGCGACCGCGATCCGGTGTTCTTCCTCGGCTACTGGCGCAACGACGCGGCGACGCGCGCCAAGTACACCGGCGACCCCGACGACTCGTGGTGCCGCACCGGCGACACGGCCGTGATGGACGACGACGGCTACCTCTGGTATCGCGGGCGCAGCGACGACATGTTCAAGGCCGCCGGCTACCGCATCGGCCCGGGCGAGATCGAGAACTGCCTGGTGCGCCATCCGGCGGTGGCCAACGCCGCCGTCGTGCCCAAGCCCGACGCCGAGCGCGGGGCGCTCGTCAAGGCCTATGTCGTGCTCGCGCCCGGCCACCGCGGCGACGCGGCGCTCGTCGAGCAGTTGCAGCAGCACGTGCGCGGCCGGCTCGCGCCCTACGAGTACCCCAAGGAGATCGAGTTCATCGACGCGCTGCCGATGACGACGACGGGCAAGGTGCAGCGCCGCGTGCTGCGCGAGCGCGAGGCCGCCAGGGCTGCGGGTGCTGGGGCACACTCGGGCGGATGAACGCCTCCCCGCGATCCCTTGCCTTGCCGACCGTCGCCCTCGGGCGCAGCGAGTTGCGCGTCACGCCGATCTGCCTGGGCACGATGGTGTTCGGCCAGCAGGTCGACGAGGCGACCGCGCACGCCATCCTCGATCGCGCCGTCGAGCGCGGTGTCAACTTCATCGACACGGCCGAGATGTACAGCGTGCCGGCGCGCCGCGAGACCTTCGGCGCCACCGAGACGATCATCGGCAACTGGTTCGCGCGGCGGCCCGGCATGCGGCAGCGCGTCGTGCTCGCGAGCAAGATCGCCGGCCCGGCGCGCGGCATGGACTGGATCCGCAACGGCGCCGCCGACGTGACGCCGGCCGACTTCGTCGCCGCCTGCGATGCCAGCCTGAAGCGGCTGCAGACCGACACGATCGACCTCTATCAGATCCACTGGCCGGTGCGCAACGCGCCGTCGTTCGGCGGCGTCTACTTCGATCCGGCCAAGGAGCGCGCCGTCACGCCGATCGAGGCGCAGCTCGACGCGCTGGCCGGGCTGGTCAAGGCGGGCAAGGTGCGCCATGTCGGCGTGAGCAACGAGACGCCCTGGGGCGTCGCCGAATTCGTGCGCATCGCCGAGCAGCGCGGCCTGCCGCGCATCGTGTCCACGCAGAACCCCTACGGGCTGGTCAATCGCGTCGTCGACAACGGCCTCGACGAAGTGCTGTGGCGCAGCGGCGTGTCGCTGCTGGCCTATTCGCCGCTCGGCTTCGGCACGCTGACGGGAAAGTACGACGAGTGCGGCATCGACCCGGCGCGCCCGCTGCCGGCCGACGCGGCGTGCGGCCGCCTGGCGCTGTTCGAGTCGATGCGCAAGCAGCGCTGGGGCCGTGCCGAGACGCTGGCCGCGGCGCGCCGCTACAACGCGCTGGCGCGCGAGCACGGCCTCGCGCCCACCCGCATGGCGCTCGCCTGGTGCTACGCGAACTGGCGCGTGGCGAGCACGATCGTCGGCGCAACCCGCGTCGCGCAGCTCGACGAGAACCTCGACGCCTGGGGCACGACGCTCGCGCCCGAATTGCTGGCCGCGATCGACCGCATCCGCTGGGAGATCCGCGACCCGGGGCAGTGAGGTCGTGAGCACGTCGGCGCTCGTCGCCTGGGCGATGGCCGGCACGATCGTCGTGCTGCTCGTCGTCATCTGGTCGATCAAGCGCCACCGCGATCCGCGGCTGCGCGTCGAGTGCGACGCCGGCATCGCCGAGCTGATGCCCACGCTGGCCGGGTTGACGCTCGGCCACGCCGTCGCCGGCAATGCGATCGAGGTCCACGAGAACGGCGCCTACTTCGACGCGCTGCTGGCGGAGATGGGCGCCGCGCGCTGCTCGCTGCACTTCGAGACCTACCTGTGGAAGGACGGCGTGCTGGCGCGCCGCGTCGCCGACGTGCTGGCCGAGCGGGCGCGCGCCGGCGTGGCGGTGCGCGTGCTGCTCGATGCCAGCGGCGGGCGCCGCATGGGGCGCGAGGTCGAGCGCCGGCTCGGCGAGGCCGGCTGCCGGCTGCAGTGGTTCCACCCGTTCGACTGGCGCCACCTCGGCGTGCTCAACGAGCGCACGCACCGCAAGATGGCGATCGTCGACGGCCGCACCGCCTTCGTCGGCGGCCACTGCATCACCGACGACTGGCTCGGCGACGCCGAGGACCACCGCCACTTCGCCGATCTGAGCATCCGCCTGACGGGGCCGGCAGTGGCCGGCGTGCAGGCGGCCTTCGCCGAGAACTGGATCGGCCGCACCGGCGAGATGTTCGCCGGCGACGACGTGTTCCCGCCGCTCGCGCCGACCGGCACGGCGAGCGTGCACGTGGCCTACGTCAAGCCCGAGGGCTCGGCGCCGGCCGTCAAGCTGCTGCACCACGCGGCGATCTGCTTCGCGCGCGAGCGGCTGTGGATCCAGAACCCGTACTTCATTCCCGAGACCGAGGCCGTCGACGCGCTGGCCGAGGCGGTGGCGCGCGGCGTCGACGTGCGCGTGCTGGTGCCGGCGGTCGGCGGCTCCGACAACCCGATGGTGCAGCACGCCGGCCACTGGCTGTTCGAGCGGCTGCTGCGCGGCGGCGTGCGCATCTTCGAGTACCCGCACACGCTGCTGCACCAGAAGGTGATGACGATCGACGGCGCGTGGTGCGCCATCGGCTCGTCGAACTTCGACGACCGCTCGTTCGAGACCAACGACGAGATCACGCTCGGCGTGCTCGACGCGGCGACGACACGGCGGCTGGACGCCGTGTTCGAGAAGTACGCGGCGCGGGCCACCGAGCTGCGGCTCGAGCAGTGGCGCCGCCGCGGGCTCGGCCTGCGCCTGAAGGAAGGCGCGGCCTATCTCGTCAACGAGGTGCTGTGATGGCGAAGAAGAGCAGCCGCGTCAGCGAGACGCCGGCGACCCAGTTCCTGCGCCGCCACGGCGTCGACTTCACCGAGCACGTGTACGACTACGTCGAGCACGGCGGCACGGCGGAGTCGTCGCGCCAGCTCGGCGTGCCCGAGCACGAGGTCGTCAAGACGCTGGTGATGCAGGACGAGCAGGCGCGCCCGCTCGTCGTGCTGATGCACGGCGACCGCGAGGTGAGCACGAAGAACCTGGCGCGCCGGATCGGCTGCCGCAAGGTCGAGCCGTGCGCGCCCGACACCGCGCAGCGCCACAGCGGCTACCTCGTCGGCGGCACGTCCCCGTTCGCGACGCGAAAGGCGATGCCCGTCTACGTCGAGGCGAGCATCCTCGAGCTGTCTCGCATCCGCATCAACGGCGGCCGGCGCGGCTATCTCGTCGGCCTCGCGCCCGAAGTGCTGGTGCGGCTGCTCGGCGCGCAGCCGGTCGAATGCGCGCTCGAGCGGTAGGCGGCGCGGCGCCGGCGCGTTCGCCGTACTCGGCGAGCGGGGTGTCGTCGCCGCGGGCCGCCGCGCCGGGCCGCTCCCAAGCAAGGCCCGCGACCCTCTCGGAGGGTCGTTCGCCGTACTCGGCGAGCGGGGTGTCGTCGTCAGTCCGACTCGATGCGAAAACCCGCCTTCAGCGTGACCTGCCAGTGCGCGACCTTGCCGTTGGCGATCTGGCCGCGCGTCTCGACGACCTCGAACCAGTCGAGGTGGCGGATCGTCTTGGCGGCGGTCTCGACGGCGGTGCGGATCGCGTCGTCGATGCCGTTGGGCGACGAGCCGACGAGCTCGACCATCTTGTAGACGTGATGGGCCATGCGGGCCTCCTGCGCTGGGTGGTGCGGCTAGCGTACACCGCGCCGAGGCACAATCCGCGGCAGCCATGAACCCGATGCTGCTGTCCCTGCTCGCCACGCTGGCCGCCTACCTGATCGGCTCGCTGTCATTCGCCGTCATCGTCAGCCGCACGATGGGGCTGGCCGACCCGCGCAGCTACGGCTCGGGCAACCCCGGCGCGACCAACGTGCTGCGCTCGGGCCGCAAGGGCGCCGCGGCGGCCACGCTGCTGCTCGACGCGCTCAAGGGTTACCTGCCCGTCGTGCTGGTGCGCGCCGTCGGTCCGGCGCACGGCCTGGGCGACGGCACGGTGGCGCTGGTCGCGGTGGCGGCGTTCGCCGGCCACCTGTGGCCCGTGTTCTTCCGCTTCGCCGGAGGCAAGGGCGTCGCCACGGCGGCCGGCGCGCTGCTCGGCATCGAGCCGTGGCTCGGGCTGGGCACGCTGGCGGTGTGGATCGTCGTCGCCGGCGCGTCGCGCTATTCATCGCTGGCCGCGCTCGTCGCCGCCGTGTTCGCGCCGCTGTGCTGGCTGATGGTGTGGGGCGGAGGCCCGATCGCCGCGGCCATCGTCGCGATCAGCCTGCTGCTCGTCTGGCGCCACAGCGCGAACGTCGCGCGCCTGCTCGCCGGCACCGAGAGCAAGCTCGGCGGCGCCAAGCCGCGCGGCGGCGCCGGTCACCCCCCGGCGAAGCGGGGATAGCCCGGGCGCGCCGCGCCGGTCAGCCCTCGAGGCCGAGCACGCGCGGGTCGCCGCGGCCGGCGCGCACGAGCACCGGCTCGTCGCCGCTCAAGTCGATCACCGTCGTCGGCGCCATCGGGCAGGCGCCGGCGTCGACGATGGCCTGCACCTGGTGCTGCAGGCGCTCGCGGATCTCGTGCGGGTCGTTCAGCGGCGCGGCGTCGCCGGGCAGGATCAGCGTCGTGCCGAGCAGTGGCTGGCCGAGCACGGTGAGCAGTTCCTGCGTGACGCGATGGTCGGGCACGCGCAGCCCGATCGTGCGCCGCGATGGATGCGAGACGCGGCGCGGCACTTCCTTCGTCGCCTCGAGGATGAAGGTGTAGGGGCCGGGCGTGCCCAGCTTCATCAGGCGGTATTGGCGGTTGTCGACGCGCGCGTGCGCGGCGAGCTCCGACAGGTCGCGGCACAGCAGCGTCAGGTGGTGCTTGTCGTCGACGCCGCGCGCGCGGCGCAGCCGCTCGACGGCCTGCTTGTCGTCGAGGTGGCAGACCAGCGCGTAGCTCGAGTCGGTGGGGATCGCCGCGATGCCGCCGCCGTGCAGGATCTGCGCCGCCTGCCGGAGCAGGCGCAGCTGCGGGTTGTCGGGGTGGACCTCGAAGTACTGCGACATGGTGACGCGATTGTCGTCAGTCTTGGAACGTCAGTCCCCGATCGCGTCGGCCGACTCGGGCACCCGGGCGCGCGCGTCGCGCGCATTGGCCCACACCGCCGCCGCGCCGCACACCGTGATGACGGCCATGCCGACCATCGCCCAGCCGTCGGGCACGTGATCGAAGGCGATCCAGCCCGTCATCGTGGCGAACACGATCTGGGCATAGGTAAAGGGCATCAGCAGCGCCACCGGCGCATTGCCCATCGAGAAGATCAGCAGCAGGTGGCCGACGGTGCCCAGCAGCCCGACGAGCAGCAGCAGGCCCCACGCCGGCGGGCCCTGAGCGGCGAGCGTCGCCCAGGGTTCGGCGCCGAGCACGGGCAGCACGGCCGTCGCCGCCAGCGTGCCGACCAGGCCGGTGTAGAAGTGCGTCGTCAGCGGATGCTCGACGCCGGCGAGGCGCCGCGTCAGCAGCTGGAACGCGGCATAGCACAGCGCCGCGGCGACGGGCAGCAGCGCGGCCCAGCCGAACAGGCCGCTGCCCGGGCGCACGACGATCAGTGCGCCGGTCAGGCCGCCGGCGACGAGTGCGGCGCGCAGCGGCGTCATCGGCTCGTGCAGCACGGCGACGGCCAGCGCGCTGACGATCACCGGGGTGAGCATCACGACGGCGGTGAACTCGGCCACCGGCATCAGCTGCAGCCCCCAGAAGCCGAGCCCGCTGACGGCCAGCAGCAGCAGGCCGCGCACGACCTGGAAGCGCGGATGCGCCGTGCGCAGCAGCACGCGGCGGCGCGCCGGCGCGAGCCACAGCCCCATCGCGACGGCCTGGAAGGCATAGCGCCCCCACAGCACGACGGCGACGGGGATCAGCGAGCCGAGTTGCTTGGCGCCGGTGTCGAGCACGGCGAAGCAGGCGCACGCCGTGAGGATCAGCGCGATGCCGCGCAGCGGCCGGTGCTGGCGCGCCGGAATCATGACCGCCCCCGAGGGGAGAGAGAGTGGCGCGGCTTCAGGCCGGCCTGCGCCGGCTTGGACGCCACGAGCGCCTGCCGCGTCTCGCGGCAGCCCGCCGGCCGGCTTGGGGCGGCCCGGCGCTCGGCCCGCGGCGCGCTCAAGGACGCAGCACTCGGTGGTCGAGCGCCTCCCACACCGGCGTCAGGTCGGCCGGCAGCGCCGGCAGCGCGCCGAGATCGATGCGGCTTTCGCCGGGAGCGTGGAAGTCGGAGCCGCGCGACGCAAGCAGGTCGCGCTCGCGCGCCAGCCGCGCGTAGCGTTCGGCGTCGCCGGGGGCATGGCTGCCGGTGACGACTTCGACGCCGCGCCCGCCGAGCGCGACGAACTCGTCGAACATCGCGCGCTCCTCGGTGGCGCTGAACTTGTAGCGGCCCGGGTGCGCCACGATCGCCAGCCCGCCGGCGGCCGTGATCCAGCGCACCGCGTCGGCGAGCGTCGCCCAGCGGTGCGGCACGTAGCCGGGCTTGCCCTCGGTGAGGTACTTGCGGAACACCTCGGAGGTGTCGCGGCACACGCCGCGCTCGACGAGGAAGCGCGCGAAATGCGTGCGCGACAGCCGCACCGGATGGCCGGCGTGCGCGAGCGCGCCCTCGTAGGCGCCGGCGATGCCGATGCGCTCGAAGGCGGCAGAGATCTCGCGCCCGCGGGCGTCGCGCCCGCTGCGCGTGGCGGCGAGGCCGTCGGCGAGCGGCGCATCGTCGATGTCGAAGCCGAGGCCGACGATGTGCACCGTCGTGCCGGCCCAGCTGACCGAGATCTCGGTGCCGGCGAGCCACGGCAGGCCGGCGGCGAGCGCGGCATCGCGCGCGCGGCGTTGGCCGGCGACCTCGTCGTGATCGGTCAGCGACCACAGTTCGACGCCGCAGGCGCGCGCCCGCGCGGCGAGTTCTTCAGGGGAGAGCGTGCCGTCGGAGACTGCCGAGTGGCAGTGCAGATCGGCGTTGAGGGGAGTCACCGGCCGAATTGTAGGCAGCGCCCGCGCGCCCGCGCGGCGCAGGGCTACTCGGCGCGCGCCGGCCTTGGCAGCGGCTACGGATCGAGCCGCACGATGCGGCCGTCGGACATGTCGGTCAGCAGGTAGACCGCGCCGTCGGGCGCGACGCGCACGTCGCGGATGCGGCCGTAGGCGCCGGCGGGCATGCGGTCCTCGGCGACGACGCGCGTGCCGTCCAGCGTCAGGCGCACCAGCGCCTGGCCGCGCAGCGCGCCGACGAGCAGGCTGCCGTTCCAGCCCGGATAGCGCTCGCCGGCGACGAAGGCCATGCCGCTCGGCGCGATCGACGGCACCCAGCGCGCCAGCGGCTGCTCCATGCCGGCCTTGGCCGTGCCTTCGCCGATCTTCTTGCCGGTGCCGTAGTCGACGCCGTAGCTGATGACGGGCCAGCCGTAGTTGCGGCCGGCCTCGGTGACGTTGACCTCGTCGCCGCCCTCGGGGCCGTGCTCGTGCGTCCACAGCACGCCGGTTGCCGGGTGCAGCGCCGCGCCCTGCACGTTGCGGTGGCCGAGGCTCCAGATCTCGGGCAGCGCGCCGGGCGTGCGCACGAAGGGGTTGTCGGTCGGCACGCGGCCGTCGGCCTCGATGCGCACCACCTTGCCGAGGTGGCTGTCGAGCTTTTGCGCCTGCTCGCGGTGGAACAGGCGGTCGCCGAGCGTGACGAAGAGCCGCCCGTCGCGCCCGAAGGCGAGCCGCCCGCCGTAGTGCGCGACGCCGACGACCTTGGGCCGCTGGCGGAACACGACCTGCACGTCGACGAGCCGCGTGCCTTCGAGCCGGCCGCGCGCCACGGCCGTGCCGCTGCTGCGCTCGGGGCCCGGCTCGGCATAGCTCCAGTAGACCCGATGGTTGTCGGCGAAGCCGGGGTCGAGGGCCACGTCGAGCAGCCCGCCCTGGGCGCGCGCCAGCACCGGCGGCAGCCCCTCGAGCGGCGCGCCGATCTCGCCCTGCGGCGTGACGATGCGCATCGCGCCGCGCCGCTCGGTGACCAGCATGCGGCCGTCGGGCAGGAAGGCGAGGCTCCACGGATGGTCGAGGCCGCTGGCGACGGTGG
Organism: Burkholderiaceae bacterium; assembly: GCA_048500255.1. GTDB lineage: Bacteria > Pseudomonadota > Gammaproteobacteria > Burkholderiales > Burkholderiaceae_C > JAMHWF01. The sequence goes on from JASNYH010000005.1 coordinate 24,849, forward strand.
TCCAGCGCATGTCGGCGGCACCGACGACGGCGCTGCCGGCGCACAGCAACACCGCGGCACCGTCGCGCAGCGCGCGCTGCCAGCGGTTGCGGCGCGCGGCGGCGGCGTGAGACGAGGGGGCGGCTGCCACGCGGCGAGTGTAGGGGCTGTGACGCACCCGCGCGCGAAGCCCCGCTCGGCGGCGCAGGAGGGAGCCGCGGCGGCCCACGGCCGCGCGCTTCAGCGATCGATGCGGATCAGCTTGCCGCTGTCGGTCAACAGGTAGACCCAGCCGTCGGGCCCCTGCCGGACGCAGCGGATGCGCTCGCCGAGCGACGCGAACAGCCGCTCGCGCACCGACTCGGCGTGGCCCGTCAGCGCGACGCGCCACAAGGCCTTGCCGGCGAGCGCGCCGAACATCGCGTTGCCCCGCCACTCGGGGAACTTGTCGCCCGTGTAGAACATCAGCCCGGCCGGTGCGATCGATATCGGTACCCAGTAGCTGGCGGGTTCGGCATAGGCAGGCGCGTGGACGCCGCCGCCGATGCGGCACACCTCGCCGAGCGCGTCTCCGTAGTTGCAGCCGTAGCTGCGCAGCGGCCAGCCGTGGTTGTCGCCCGCGACGACGCGGCTCAGTTCGTCGCCGCCCTGCGGCCCATGCTCGGTGATCCACAGCTCGCCGGTGTCGGGATGGATCGCCGCGCCCTGCGGATTGCGGTGGCCGATGCTCCACAGCCCGGCTGCGGCGCCGGCGCCGAAGCTCGGGTTGTCCGGCGGCGCGGTGCCGTCACGCTGGATGCGCACCACCTTGCCGAGATGGTTGCCCGCGTCCTGCGCCGGGCTGCCGAGCTGGCGCTCGCCGAGCGTGACGAACAGCGTCTTGTCGCTGCGGAAGGCGAGGCGGGAGCCGTAGTGGCCGCCGCCCGGCACCTTGGGCGCCTGGCGGAAGATGACGCTCACGTCCTGCAGCGCGTTGCCGACGAGCCGCCCGCGAGCCACCGCCGTGCCTGCGCCGCCGGTGCCGGCCTCCGAATAGCTGAAGTAGACCCAGGGATCGCTCGCGAAGTCGGGGTCGAGCGCCACGTCGAGCAGGCCGCCCTGATCGGCGTCGTCGACGGCCGGCACGCCCGACAGCGCGGCCACCTGCGCGGCGCCGTCGGCCGACAGCAGCACCATGGAGCCGTGGCGCTGTGTGACCAGCATGCGCCCGTCGGGCAGGAACTCCAGGCCCCAGGGCGACGAAAGGCCGGCGTTGAGCGTCGTCGCCTTGGCCGGGCCGCCGGGAGCGGGCGACGTCGAGCCGCTGCCGGGTGCCGGTGCGCCCGAGCCGACGCCGGGCGTCGCCGTCGTCGCCGTGCCGTTGCTGCCGCCGCCACAGCCGCTGAGCCAGGCGTAGGGCGCCGCGACGCCGACGACGGCGAGGCCGCCCAGGCGACGCAGCAAGGTGCGGCGCGGCGGCGTCACGGAGGGGTCGCGCGGCGCCGGCCCGGCGCGGGAGGGGGAAGGTGGCGGCATGGGAGCCTCAGAGGTGGGAAGCCGCCACGGTAGGCAAACGGCGACGCCGGCACGAGAGGCGGCGCCTGATTGTCGCGTCAGCGGCATCCGACATGGTGCATCGCATGACGGTCGAAGCACCGTTGCCGCCGAGTGTGGGCGCCGTCAGCCCGCCATCGCCTCGACCACCATCTGCAGCCGCTCGCGGCCGTTGAAGCTGTCGACGCACAGCCGGTAGGCGAGGCGGGCGCGCGCCGGCAGCGGCTCGCTGCGGCCGAACCAGATGGCGTCGCGCAGCACGCCGGCGTGGCGCAGCGCGAGCTTGAGGTGGCGCTCGCCGACGAGGCGCTGCGACACGACCTCGACCTCGTCGCAGAAGACGGGCGCCTCGAAGCCCTGACCCCAAACCTGGGCGTCGAGCGTCGTCACCGTCTCGACATTGAACCACTCGGCGCCGAGCGGCCCGTCGGTGCGCAGCGTGTGCGCCAGCGTGGCGGCGTCGAGCCATTCCGATGCCACCTGCCGCAGCGCGGCGGCGAAGCGCTCGAGCCCGCCTTCGTCGAGCGTGCAGCCCGCCGCCATCGCGTGGCCGCCGAAGCGCACGAGCACGCCCGGCTCGCGCTTGGCGACGAGGTCGAGCGCGTCGCGCAGATGAAAGCCCTCGATGCTGCGCCCAGAGCCCTTGAGCAGGCCGTCCTGGCCGCGCGCGAAGACGAAGGTCGGCCGGTGCAGCCGGTCCTTCAGGCGCGATGCGACGATGCCGACGACGCCCTCATGGAAGTCGCGGTCGTAGATCGCGAGCGCGGCCGGCGGCTCGGCCACGCCTCGCCCAGCCGCCTCGCGCGCGAGCAGCGCGTCGACCATCGCTTCGGCCTGCTCCTTCATGGTGGCCTCGACGTCGCGCCGCTCGCGGTTGATCGCGTCGAGGCGCTGCGCCAGCTCGGCGGCGCGCGTCGGGTCGTCGGCGAGCAGGCATTCGATGCCCAGCGTCATGTCGGCCAGGCGCCCGGCGGCGTTCAGGCGCGGGCCGATCGCGAAGCCGAGGTCGAAGGCGCTGGCGCGCGACGCGTCGCGGCCTGCCGCCGCGAACAGCGCGGCGACGCCCGGCTGCATGCGGCCGGCGCGAATGCGCCTCAGGCCCTGCGCGACGAGGCGGCGGTTGTTGGCGTCGAGGCGCACGACGTCGGCCACCGTGCCGAGCGCGACGAGGTCGAGCAGCGCGTCGAGCCGCGGCTGCGTGTCGGCGACGTATGCGCCGCGCGCGCGCAGCTCGCTGCGCAGCGCGAGCAGCACGTAGAACATGACGCCGACGCCGGCCAGACTCTTGCTCGCGAAGTCGTCGCCCGGCTGGTTGGGGTCGACGATCACCGTCGCGTCGGGCAGCGCGACGCGGCCGTCGACGAGCGCAGGCAGGTGGTGGTCGGTGACGAGCACGTCGACGCCGCGCGCGCGCGCCGCGGCGACGCCGTCGAGGCTGGCGATGCCGTTGTCGACCGTCACCAGCAGCTGCGGCTCGTGGCGCAGCGCCAGCTCGACGACGGCGGGGCTCAGGCCGTAGCCGTGCACCGTGCGGTCGGGCACGACGTAGCGCAGGTCGGCCGGCGCGGCGCCGAGCAGGCGCAGGCCGCGCAGCGCGACGGCGCAGGCGGTGGCGCCGTCGCAGTCGTAGTCGGCGACGACGACGATGCGCTCGCCTCGCCCGATGGCGTCGGCCAGCCGTCGCGCGGCGGCGTCGGTGCCGGCCAGCGTGGCCGGCGGCAGCAGCTGGGCGAGCGCGTCGTCGAGCTCGGCGGCCTCGCGCACGCCGCGCGCGGCCACCAGCCGCGCCAGCAGCGGGTGCACGCCGGCCTGCTCGAGCGCCCAGGCGCTGCGCGGCGGCGCGTCGCGCGTCGTGATCTTCACGTCACAAGTCCTCCAGCAAGGCGAGCGCCGCGCCGGCGCGCGGGCGGCGCGCGAGCCGCATCCACCACGACGCGCGCGTCGGCGCGAGGCGCAGCGCCGCGCGCTCGCCGCACAGCGTGAGCTCGAAGGCGCCGTCGCCGTCGCCGGCGTCGACGCGCGCGCGCGCCTCGGCGATCGGGCCTGCGTCGAGCGCGGCCCAGGCGTCGCGCCACGCTGCCCAGTCCTCGGCCAGCGCCGGCGCGCGCAGGCGCTCGTCGACCCGCAGCGCGGCCGGCTGCGCGACGGCCTGGCGTGCGCCGCAGCCGCTGAGCCACAACGAATTGACGGCGAGCGCGCCGCGCGCCTCGCGCGCCGCATTGACGGGGTGCGCGTGCAGCAGCATCTGTGCCTCCATCTGCAGCCGGCGCGGCGCGCGCATGCGCGCGTCGTCGCGGCTCGCGACCCAGGCCTCGACGTCGCGGCCGATCACGCGGTCGAGCGACGCCGTCGGCAGCTCGGCGAGCGACTCGTGCGCCGCGTACCAGCGCAGCGGCGCGCCCCAGGCGAGCAGCCAGCCGGCGTGTTCGAACGTCTCGTGCAGCGCGTCGCACAGCGCGCGCGACTCGGCCTCGTCGAGTGCGAGCGCCTGCGGATCGACGACGCGCACGCCGTCGGCGCCGGCCGCCCAGTGCGTCGGCGTGAGGAGACCCCAGGCGAGGTCGCCGGGGTCGAGGCCGTCGCCGGCGGCGGCGAGCGCGGCCCACGGCAGCTCGCCGTCGGCGCCGGCCAGGCCGATGGCGCGCGCGAGCGCGCGCTCGTGCGGCGGCGTCAGCGTGTGGGCCTCGGCCCGGTCGGCGTCGACGACGGCCAGGCGTGCGAGCAGCGCATCGAGCTGCGGCAGCGCGAGTCTGCGCAGCGCCTGCCGTCCGCCGTCGGACAGCACCGACGCGAACGGGATCAGCAGGTGCATCGGCGCGATTATCGGGCTCGGGTAGCATCGCGCCCACGATGAACTGGCCCTACGAACTGCAAGTCGGCTGGCGCTACACGCGCGCAGGCCGTGCCGGGCGGCGCAACGGGTTCATCTCGTTCATCTCGGGCGTGTCGATGCTCGGCATCGCGCTCGGCGTGGCGGCGCTGATCATCGTGCTGTCGGTGATGAACGGCTTCCAGAAGGAGGTGCGCGATCGCATGCTGAGCGTGATCGCGCACGTCGAGGTCGTCGATCCGCGCGGCAATGCGCTGGCCGACTGGCGGGCGACGGCGAGCGAGGCGAGGCGCCATGCGCAGGTGGTCGGCGCGGCGCCCTTCGTCGCGGCGCAGGCGCTGGTGGCGCGCGGCGACGACATGCGCGGCGCCGTGATCCGCGGCATCGTGCCGGCCGACGAGGCGACCGTCACCGACCTCGCGGCGCGGCTGCGCGACACGACGCTGGCGCGCCTCGTGCCCGGCGAGTTCGGCATCGTGCTCGGCGGCGAGCTGGCGCGCTCGCTCGGCGTGCGCGAGGGCGACAAGGTGACGATCGTCGCGCCGGGCGGGCAGGTCACGCCGGCGGGCGTCGTGCCGCGGTTGAAGCAGTTCACCGTCGTCGGCCGCTTCGACGCCGGGCACTACGAGTACGACAGCGGCCTCGCGCTGATCCACCTCGACGACGCGCAGCGCTTGTTCCGCGTCGAGGGCCCGACGGGCGTGCAGCTGCGCTTGGCCGACGTGCAGCAGGCGCGCCGCGTCGGCGACGAGCTGTCGATCGCGCTCGGGCCGGGCGTCGCGGTGCGCGACTGGACACGCACCAATCGCAACTGGTTCGATGCCGTGCAGATCGAGAAGCGGCTGATGTTCATCATCCTCACGCTGATCGTCGCTGTGGCGGCGTTCAACCTGGTGTCGACGCTGGTGATGACGGTGACCGACAAGCAGGCCGACATCGCCATCCTGCGCACGCTGGGCGCGAGCCCGCGCTCCGTGATGGGCATCTTCATCGTGCAGGGCGCCGCGGCCGGCGTGATCGGGACGGCGGCGGGTGTGGTGCTCGGGCTGCTGGTGGCGCTCAACATCGACGTCATCGTGCCGGCGATCGAGCGCGCGCTGTCGATCAGCTTCCTGCCCGGCAGCGTGTACCTGATCAGCCGCATGCCGAGCGATCCGCAGGCCACCGACATCGTGCCGATCGCGCTCATTTCGCTCCTGCTCGCCTTTCTGGCGACGCTCTATCCGAGCTGGCGCGCCAGCCGCGTGCAGCCGGCCGAGGCGTTGCGCTATGAATGAGGTCGTGTTGCGCTGCGAGGCGCTCGACAAGCGCTTTCGCGAAGGCGGGCTCGACGTGCACGTGCTCAGGGGCGTCGACCTTTCCGTGCGCGCCGGCGAGACGCTGGCCATCGTCGGTGCGTCGGGCTCGGGCAAGAGCACGCTGCTGCACCTGCTGGGCGCGCTCGACGCGCCGAGTGCCGGCCGCGTCGAGCTGATGGGCCGCGCCTTCAGCGGTGCCGGATCGTCGCTCGGCCCGCGTGTGCAGGGCGAGTGGCGCAACCGGCATCTGGGCTTCGTCTACCAGTTCCACCACCTGCTGCCCGAGTTCACGGCGCTCGACAACGTGGCGATGCCTCTGCGCATCCGGCGCGCGCCGGTGCCGGCGGCGCGCGAGAGCGCACGTGAGGTGCTGGAGCAGGTCGGCCTGGCGGCGCGCGTGCTGCATCGGCCGGCGCAGTTGTCGGGCGGCGAACGCCAGCGCGTCGCGCTGGCGCGCGCCCTCGTCGCGCAGCCGGCCTGCGTGCTCGCCGACGAGCCGACCGGCAACCTCGACCGCGAGACGGCCGACGCCGTGTACGCGCTGATGCTCGACCTGTCCCGGCGGCTCGGCATGGCCTTCGTGCTGGTGACGCACGACGCCGGCCTGGCGGCGCGCTGCGACCGCGTGCTGCGGCTGCAGGGCGGCGTGCTCGCCGCCTGACGCCGTGCCGACTGGCATGCCAGTCCGCCGTGGGGGCGATGCCGGCGCGGCGCGGGTCGGCCACTATCATCCGGGCTCCCCCACACTGCGGAGCACGCCATGCGTACCCTGACATCCCTGCTCGCGACGACGGCGGCGGTGGCCGCGGTCCTTGCCGGTTGCGCGGCACCTCACTCGCATGACCATCCGCGCGGCGGGCCTGGCGCGGGCGCCGGCCCCTACGGCGGCGGCCCCTACGGCGGTGGGCCGGGCATGGGTGGCGGACCCGGCATGGGCGGCGGCGGGCCGGGAATGATGGGCGGCGGCGGGCCGGGAATGATGGGCGGCCCGATGGGTGGCCACCACGGCGCAGGCGCCGTCGCCGAGCTCAAGCCGACGACGGGCAACACGGCGGCGGGCACGGTGCGCTTCGCGCAGCACGGCGACGTCGTGATGGTGACGGGGCGCATCAGCGGCCTCAAGCCGAACCAGGAGCACGGCTTCCATGTGCACGAAAAGGGCGACTGCTCGAGCGGCGACGGCATGAGCGCCGGCGGCCACTTCAACCCGACGGGCAAGCAGCACGGTCCGCAGGACGGCGAGCGCCACGTCGGCGACATGCCGTCGCTCAAGGCCGACGCCGCCGGCAATGCCGTCTTCCGCTTCCACCTGCTCGGCGCGACGGTCGGCTCGGGCGCGACCGACATCGTCGGCCGCGGCCTGATCGTGCACGCCCAGCCCGACGACTACAAGACGCAGCCCACGGGCAACGCCGGCGCGCGCATCGCCTGCGCCGTGATCGCCCGGGGCTGACGGGGCGCCGACGCGCCGATGTGGATCGATACCCACTGCCACCTCGACGCGCCCGAGTTCGACGCCGACCGTGACGCCGTCGTCGCGCGTGCCCGCGCGGCCGGCGTGACGCGCCTCGTGCTGCCGGCCGTCGAGGCGGCGGCCTTCGAGACGGTGCGCACGCTCGCCGAGCGCCACGACGGCGCCTATGCGCTGGGCATCCATCCGCTGTATGTCGATCGCGCCGCCGACGCCGACCTGGCGCGGCTGCGCGACGCGCTGGCGGCGTGCCGCGGCGATCGGCGCCTGGTCGCCGTCGGCGAGATCGGACTCGACCACTTCGTCGCCGGTACCGACCGCGCGCGCCAGCAGTACTGGTGGGTCGAGCAGCTCAAGCTCGCGCGCGACTTCGCGCTGCCCGTGATCGTGCACGTGCGGCGCTCGGCCGATGCGCTGCTCGCCGCGCTGCGCCGCATCGAGGTGCCGGGCGGCATCGTCCACGCCTGGAACGGCAGCGAGCAGCAGGCGCGCATGTTCGGCGCGCTCGGCTTCAAGCTCGGCTTCGGCGGCGCGATGACGTTCGAGCGCGCGCTGCAGATCCGGCGGCTGGCCGCAGGCCTGCCCGACGATGCCTTCGTGCTCGAGACCGACGCGCCCGACATCCCGCCGCAGTGGCTCTATCGCACGGCCGCGCAGCGGCGCGCCGGCGAGCGCGCGCGCAACGAGCCGGCCGAGCTGCCGCGCATCGCGGGCGTGCTGGCCGCGCTGCGCGGCTGGAGCCTCGAGCACACGGCGGGCGTCGCGGCCGCCAATGCGCGCGCCGCGCTGCCGCGGCTGGCGGCGCTCGGCGAGGCCGCCGCGTGACGGCGCGTCGCCGAGGCGCGGCGCCGGCGGCCGACGGCGTGCTCGTCGGCCTCGGCCCCGTCGTCGATCGCGCGACGCACCTCGTCGTGCTCGGCAGCTTTCCGGGCGAGGCGTCGCTGCGCGCCGCGCAGTACTACGCCCATCCGCGCAACCACTTCTGGCCGCTGGTCGGCGCGCTGATCGGCGTCGACCTCGTCGCGCTGCCCTACCGCGAGCGGCTGCGCGCGCTGCTCGGCCACGGACTCGGGCTGTGGGACGTCTACGCGAGCTGCCGGCGCGAGGGCAGCCTGGACAGCGCCATCGAGGACGCCTGCCCCAACGACCTGGCGAGCCTGCGACGGCGCGCGCCGGCGCTCGCCGCCGTCGCGCACAACGGCGGCGAGTCGGCGCGCTCGATGCGCGCCGTGGCGGCGGCGCTCGGCGTGCCGGTGTACCGGTTGCCTTCGACGAGTCCCGCCAACGCGAGCTGGTCGTTCGAGCGCAAGCTCGCCGCCTGGCGCGACGTGTTCGAGCGCGCCGGAGTGGCGCTCGCATGAAGCCGGGCGACCGACGCAGCGTCGCGGGCCGAGCGCCGGGCCGCCCGAAGCCGGCCCGCGGCTTGCCGCGAGACGCGGCAAGCCGCGGGGGATCGGCCGCCGTACTCGGCGGGCGAGGGGCCGTCATGTTCGCGCCCGCCACCATTTCCGAGGCCGACGGTGTGCGCTACCTGCATCTCGGCACGCCGTGGGTGCAGGGCGCGATGCGGCTGCGCGATCCGCGCGTGATCGAGCTCGAATACGTGCGCCGCATGATGGCGTGGATGTTGCTGCGCACGAGCGACGAGGTGGCGCGCGGCCACGCCGTGCAGCTCGGGCTGGGCGCCGGTGCGATCACGCGGTTCACGCGCCGCGTGCTGCAGATGCGCACGACGGCCGTCGAGCTCAATCCCACCGTCATCGACGCCTGCCGGCTGTGGTTTCGCCTGCCGACCGACGACGCGCGGCTGCAGGTGGTGCAGGGCGATGCCGCCGCCTGGGTCGCCGACGCGGCGCACGCGGCGAGCGCCGACGCGCTCTGCGTCGACCTCTACGACCACGAGGCGGCGGCGCCCGTGCTCGACGACGACGCCTTCTACGCCGGTTGCCGCCGCGTGCTGGCGCCGGGCGGCGTGCTGGCCGTCAACCTGTTCGGCCGCGACGCCAGCTTCGAGCGCAGCGCACGCCGCATCGCGGCAGCGTTCGGCGATCGCGACGACGCGCCGCGCGTCTGGACGATGCAGCCGACAGCCGAGGGCAACACGATCGTGCTGGCGGCGCGCGATGCCGTGCTGCCCGACCACGACGAGCTGGCGTTGCGCGCACAATGCATCGAGGAACGCTACGGCTTGCCGGCACGCAAGTGGCTGCGCATGATCCGACCGCTGCCTCCACCCAGGACCTCCGCCGCATGAAGATCGCCTCCACGCCGATCGCGCCGCCCAAGCCGGCAGTCGGGGCCTACCAGGGCCGCCTCGAATGGCAGCACCTGCTGCAGTGGCTGCGCGAGGACGGCGTCGTCGCGCCGGCGGACGCCGAGCGCACGCGCCAGCGCTTCGGCGCGGGCAGCAGTGCGCAGCACCCGCTGGTGCGCCTGGGCGGCGCCGGCCTCGTCAATGCGAAGACGGGCCGCGTGCTCGACACCGAGGCCCTGACGGAGTGGCTCGCCGGCCGCGCCGGCCTGCCCTACCTGCGCATCGATCCGCTGAAGGTCGACGTCGGCCGCGTCGCCGACGTGATGTCGATCAACTATGCCGAGGCGCGGCGTGCGCTGCCGGTGCAGGTCGGCGCGAGCGCGATCACGATCGCCACCTGCGAGCCTTACGACACGGCGTGGCTGGCCGAGATCGCGTCGCACGCCAAGCGCAGCGTCAAGCTCGTCGTCGCCAGCCCGCTCGAGCTGCAGCGCTACACGACGGAGTTCTACACGCTGGCCAAGTCGGTGCGCGCCGCTCAGAAGAGCGGCGAGGCGGCGGCCGGGCCGAGCTTCGAGCAGCTCGTCGAGCTGGGCAAGAGCAACCGCCAGCTCGACGCCAACGACCAGGGCGTGGTGCAGGTCGTCGACTGGCTGTGGCAGTACGCCTTCGACCAGCGCGCCAGCGACATCCACCTCGAGCCGCGGCGCGACATGGGCGCGATCCGCTTTCGCATCGACGGCGTGCTGCACACCGTCTACCAGCTTCCGATGGGCGTCGTCAACGCGATGACCGCGCGCATCAAGCTGCTCGGCCGCATGGACGTCGTCGAGCGCCGCCGGCCGCAGGACGGGCGCATCAAGACGCGCGCGCCCGGCGGCGGCGCCGCGCAGGGCGACGAGGTCGAGATGCGGCTGTCGACGCTGCCCACCGCCTTCGGCGAGAAGCTGGTGATGCGCATCTTCGACCCCGACACGACGGTCAAGAACCTCGACGCGCTCGGCTTCTCGGCGCACGATGCCGAGCGCTGGGAGGCGCTCGTCGCGCGGCCCCACGGCATCGTGCTCGTCACCGGGCCCACCGGCTCGGGCAAGACGACGACGCTCTACTCGACGTTGAAGCGCCTGGCGACCGACGAAGTCAACGTCTGCACGATCGAGGACCCGATCGAGATGATCGAGCCGGCGTTCAACCAGACGCAGGTGCAGCCGGCGCTCGACCTCGGCTTCGCCGAGGGCGTGCGTGCCCTGATGCGCCAGGATCCCGACATCATCATGGTCGGCGAGGTCCGCGACCTCGAGACGGCCGAGATGGCGATCCAGTCGGCGCTCACCGGCCACCTCGTGTTCAGCACGCTGCACACCAACGACGCCGCGTCGGCGATCACGCGGCTGGCCGATCTCGGCGTGCCGCCGTACCTGATCGGCGCCACCGTCGCCGGCGTGCTCGCGCAGCGGCTGGTGCGCACGCTGTGCCCGGCGTGCAAGCAGCCGGACGCGACGACGACGCGCGAGACGCTGGCCGAGGTCGTCAAGCCGTGGCGGCTGTCGGGCGGCTTCACGCCCTACAAGGCAGTCGGCTGCCTCGAGTGCCGCATGACGGGCTATCGCGGGCGCTCGGGCCTGTACGAGCTGCTGCTCGTCGACGAGGCGGCGCAGGCGGCGGTGCACCCGGTGGCCGACGCGGCGAAGCTGCGCCAGATCGCCGCCAAGAGCGGCATGCGTCCGCTGCGCCTGGCCGGCGCGATGAAGGTCGCCGAAGGCACGACGACGCTGGAAGAGGTGCTGCGCAGCACGCCGGCGTGGCAGTAGCGCGCGGTCCGTCGCATCGCTAGCGCGCGGCGCACGCGCCGTCAATGACGGGGTTCGTTGCATCGCAGTTTGCGCCCGAGATCAAGGTTTGCCCTAGGTCGCGGGCGCCAAGCGGGGCTGCCGCGCTCTATAGAATCGCGGGCAAACCAGTTTTCCGGAGCGGGCGGATGAGAATCAAGAGTCAACGCGACTTCTGGGCGGGGGTCATGTTCCTCGTCGTGGGAGTCGGCTTCGCGTGGGGGTCGACTTCGTACAGCTTCGGCTCGTCGGCGCGGCCCGGGCCCGGCTACTTCCCGTTCGGACTGGGCATCATCCTCGCGATCCTCGGTGCGATCGAACTGTTCAAGGCGCTGGCCATCGAGAGCGAAGGCGGCGATCCGATCGGCGGCATCGCCTGGCGGCCGCTGCTCATCATCATCGCGTCGATCGTCGTGTTCGGCGTCGCATTGCCGCGGCTGGGCATGGTGATCACGCTGCCGCTGCTCGTCATCATCGCGGCGCTGGCCGGCGACGAGTTCAAGTGGACAGAGGCCATCATCAACAGCATCGTGCTGACCGTGGCGAGCTGGGTCATCTTCATCTGGGGGCTGGGGCTGATCATTCCGCTGTGGCCGACCTTCCTCAAGACCTGAATCGCGAGCGCACATGGACCTGCTCAACAACCTGCTGCTCGGCTTCACGGTCGCGCTGAGCTTCGAGAACCTGGCCTACGCCTTCGGCGGCGCCGTGCTCGGCACGCTGATCGGCGTGCTGCCCGGGCTCGGCCCCGTCGCCACGATCGCAATGCTGCTGCCGTCGATCTATGCCCTCGAGCCGACGCCCGCGCTGATCATGCTGGCCGGCATCTACTACGGCTCGCAATACGGCGGCTCGACGACGGCCATCCTGATCAACGTGCCGGGCGAATCGGCGTCCGTCGTGACGGCGATCGACGGCTACCAGATGGCGCGGCGCGGCCGCGCCGGCGCGGCGCTCGCCGCGGCCGGCCTCGGCTCCTTCTTCGCCGGCACGGTGGCGACGATGGTCATCGCGGCGTTCGCGCCGCCGCTCACCGAGCTGGCGTTCAAGTTCGGCCCGGCCGAGTACTTCTCGCTGATGGTGCTCGGCCTGATCGGCGCGGTGGTGCTGGCGTCGGGCTCGCTGCTCAAGGCGATCGCGATGATCATCCTGGGCCTGCTGATCGGCCAGATCAACACCGACGTCATCTCGGGCACGCCGCGCTATTCGTTCGACATCCCCGAGCTGACCGACGGCATCGGCTTCGTCGTCATCGCGATGGGCGTGTTCGGCTTCGGCGAGATCATCGGCAACCTCGGCAAGCCGGCCGAGCACCGCGAGGTCTTCACCAAGGACGTCAAGGGCCTGTGGCCGACGAAGGAGGACTTCCGGCAAGCCGCGCCGTCGGTGCTGCGCGGCACGGCGCTCGGCTCGATCCTCGGCGTGCTGCCCGGCGGCGGGGCGCTGCTGTCGTCGTTCGCGACCTACACGATGGAGAAGAAGCTGGCCGGCGCGAGCGGCCAGTTCGGCAAGGGCGACATCCGTGGCGTCGCCGGCCCGGAGTCGGCCAACAACGCCGGTGCGCAGACCTCGTTCATCCCGATGCTCACGCTGGGCATCCCGCCCAACCCGGTGATGGCGCTGATGGTCGGCGCGATGACGATCAAGGGCATCCAGCCCGGGCCTCAGGTGATGACGAGCAACCCGTCGCTGTTCTGGGGCCTGATCGCGTCGATGTGGATCGGCAACCTGATGCTGATCATCCTGAACCTGCCGCTGATCGGCATCTGGATCAAGCTGCTGACGGTGCCTTACCGGCTGCTGTATCCGGCCATCATGACGTTCTGCTGCATCGGCCTGTACACGCTCAACAACAACAACTTCGACGTCTACATGGCGGCGATCTTCTCGCTCGTCGGCTTCGTGTTCTACAAGCTGAGCTGCGAGCCGGCGCCGCTGCTGCTGGGCTTCATCCTCGGGCCGATGATGGAGGAGAACCTGCGCCGCGCGCTGCTGCTGTCGCGCGGCGACTGGACGACGTTCGTGACGCGGCCGCTGTCGTCCGGCCTGCTGATCGCGGCGGCGCTGATGATCGTCGTCGTGATGCTGCCGTCGGTGAAGAAGAAGCGCGAGGAGGCGTTCCAGGAAGAGTGACCGGGCCAATGCCCGTTCGACGGAGCCGCCCGCGGGCGGCTCTTTCGTTGGCGGGGCGCACAATGGATCGATGATGAGCAACAACGGATTCGACTTCTTCGACTGGACGCCCCGCCACCCGACGCCGCGCCTGCCGGTGTTCGGCCGCAACGTCGTCGCGACGTCGCATCCGCTGGCCGCGCAGGCGGGGCTGAAGATGCTCGCTGCCGGCGGCAATGCCGTCGACGCTGCGATCGCGGCCGCCGCCGCCATGACGATCGTCGAGCCGGTCAGCAACGGGCTCGGCTCCGACGCCTTCTGCATCCTGTGGGACGGTCAGCGGCTGCACGGACTCAACGCGTCGGGGCGCGCGCCGGCGGCGTGGACGCCCGAATGGTTCCGCCGGCGTCACGGTGCCGACGCCAACACGCCGCCGCAGCGCGGCTGGGACAGCATCACCGTGCCCGGTGCGGTGGCCGGCTGGGCCGCGTTGAGCGAGCACTTCGGCAAGCTGCCCTTCGGCGACCTGCTGCAGCCGGCGATCGAGATCGCCGAGCGCGGCTACGCCGTTCCCTTCGTCGTGGCGCAGAAATGGGCCGCGGCGGCGGCGCTGGCCGAGCTGACCGCGCAGCCGGGCTACGCGCAGGCCTTCCTGCCGCACGGGCGTGCCCCGCGCGTCGGCGAGCAGTTCCGCTTTCCCGATGCGGCGCGCGCGCTGCGGCGCATCGCCGAGACGCGCGGCGAGGCGTACTACCGCGGCGAGATCGCCGACGCGATCGCGCGCCATGCGCACGGGCACGGCGCGGCGCTGACGGCGGCCGACCTCGCTGCCTATGCGCCCGAGTGGGTCGAGCCCATCGCCACCGACTACCGCGGCCACACGCTGCACGAGATCCCGCCCAATGGCCAGGGCATCGCGGCGCTGATCGCGCTGGGCCTGCTGCGCCGCTTCGACTTGGCTTCGCTGCCGGTCGACTCCGTCGCGTCGCAGCACCTGCAGATCGAGGCGATGAAGCTCGCCTTCGCCGACGTCTACCGCTGGGTCGCCGAGCCGGCGAGCATGGAGGTCACGCCGGCGCAGATGCTCGACGACGCCTACCTCGCCGAGCGCGCGAAGCTCATCGACCCGCAGCGCGCGCAGGACTGTGGCGCCGGCAACCCGGCCAAGGGCGGCACGATCTACCTCACCGCCGCCGATGAGCGCGGCATGATGGTCAGCTTCATCCAGAGCAACTACATGGGCTTCGGCTCGGGCGTCGTCGTGCCGGGCTGGGGCGTCTCGCTGCACAACCGCGGCCACGGCTTCTCGCTCGACGCGGACAGCCCCAACGTCGTCGCCCCGGGCAAGCGGCCGTTCCACACCATCATTCCTGCGTTCCTGACGAAGGGCGGCGCCGCGCAGATGAGCTTCGGCGTGATGGGCGCCAACATGCAGCCGCAAGGCCACGTGCAGACGCTGGTGCGCATGCTCGATCACCGCCAGTCGCCGCAGGCGGCGTGCGACGCGCCGCGCTGGCGCGTCAATGCCGGGCTGTCGCTCAACGTCGAGGCGGCGATGGACCCGGCCACGGTCGAGGGGTTGGCCGCGCTCGGCCACCGCATCGACGTCATCCAGGACAGCTACCAGGACTTCGGCGCCGGCCAGTTCATCTGGCGGCTCGGCGATCCGGCCGTCGAGGGTTACGCCGCCGCGAGCGACCCGCGCCGCGACGGCCTCGTGGCCGCGTGGTGATGGACGGCACCCCGCTCGCCGGGTACGGCGAGCGACCCGCCGAGCGGGTCGGGCCTTGCTTGGGAGCGGCCCGGCGCGGCGGCCGGTGCGCGCCTCAGATCGAACGGCGTGGTTTGCGGCGCCGCTCGGTGACCGGATAGGGCACGAGCTGCTGGATCAGCTCGGCGCCCTCGGCGAGCAGGAAATCCTTGAACGCCTGCGCCACCGGCGGCAGGCGCTTGTTGCGCCGGTGCACGACGTACCAGTGCAGCATCGCCGGGAAGCCCTGCACGTCGAGCACGGCCAGCGTGCCGGCGCGCAGCTCGGCGCTGACGGTGTGCGCCGAGAGGAAGCTGATGCCCATGCCGGCCATCACGGCCTGCTTGATCGTCTCGGTGCTCTTGATCTCCATCGCCACCTTGATGTGGCGGAAGTGTGCGCCGAAGCCGTCTTCCATCGACGCCAGCGTGTCGGAGCCCTTTTCGCGCACGACGAAAGGCTCGCGCAGCAGCACCTCGAGCGGGATCGAGCGCCGGCCGACCAGCGGATGGTCGGGCCCGGCGACGATGACGTAGGGGTGCGGCGCGAACACCTCGGCCACCGTGTCGGCGTCGGCCGGCGGGCGCACCATGACGGCGAGGTCGGTCAGGTTGTCGTACAGCTGGCCGAGCAGCTCCTTGCGGTTGTGCACCGAGAGATTGAGCGTCACGCCGCGGTGGCGGCGCGCGAACTCGACGAGCAGGCGCGGGAAGAAGTAGTCGCCCGCACTGATCACGGCGACGTTGAGCTTGCCGCCGGGGATGCCCCGGAACTGCGTCATCGCCTCGTCGGCGTCGCGGAACTGCTGGATGATCAGCCGGCTGTGGTGCAGCAGCTCGGTGCCAGCGGGCGTGAGGTAGATCTTCTTGCCGAGCTGCTCGAACAGCGCCAGCCCGACGTGCTGCTCCAGCGTCTTGACCTGCGTCGAGACCGCGGGCTGCGTCAGGTGCAGCTCTTCGGCGGCGCGCGAATAGCTCGCCAGCCGGGCGACGGTCTCGAATACTTTCAGCTGACGCAACGTGGCGTTTCTCATCGCGCGGACTGCATTCCGTGTTGCGGAAATATAAATGATCGTGGATGGTCTGGATCAAATACTTTCACTGTCATTTAATTGCGCCCCCACTTATGCTGGCTTCACGCCGGGTTGGGCGAATCCGGCGCAAGAGGACGAGACCGATCCAAAGGAGTCACGGCCATGCGCAACCCCTCCAACGAGACCTCATCGAGCCCCGACCGGACTGCCGAAGTGCAACTCGCGGCCTACAACGCGGCCTTCCACGAGCTGGGCCTGAACTGGTACTGGGATCTGCCGACGTGGCGCGTCCTGCAGCTGCCGGCCGGCGACAAAGCCGGCCCGGTGGGTCGCTACCTGGCGACGATGCAGCCGCACCTGCTCAGGGCCTACGACGCCGACTTCCTCGTCGACGCGATCGAGACGGCGAAGGCGCGCTGCTGGGACGCCGCCTGCCAGTGCCATCAACCTGCCGACTGGGCCGAGATCCAGCGCGGCGACACCGGTTTCTAGACACACCGTCAACGAAGGAGTCGTATTCATCATGGCGCACTGGATCCGCTACACGCATGCCGGGGTCGTCGGCTTCGGCACGCTCGAGGGCGAGACGGTGCACGCGCACCGCGGCGACCTGTTCGCGGGCGCCGAGCCGACCGGCGAGACGCTGCCGCTGGCGGCCGTCAAGCTGCTCGCGCCGGCGCAGCCGAGCAAGATCGTCGCGCTGTGGAACAACTTCAAGGCGCTGGGCGACAAGCTCGGCCTCGCCGAGCCGCCCGAGCTGCTGTACTTCATCAAGTCGCCCAACTCCTATCTCGATCCGGGCGAAGTGATCCGCAAGCCCGCCGGCGCGGCCAAGGTCGTGTTCGAGGGCGAGCTCGGCATCGTGATCGGCCGGCGCTGCAAGGATGCCGACGAGGCCGAGGCCGAGCGCTGCATCTTCGGCTACACCTGCGCCAACGACGTGACGGCCGCCGACGTGCTCAACCGCGACGCCTCGTTCGCGCAGTGGACGCGCGCCAAGGGCTACGACACCTTCTGTCCCTTCGGGCCGGCGATCGCCACCGGGCTCGATCCGGCGACGCTGCGCGTGCGCACGACGCTCAACGGCGACGTGCGCCAGGACTATCCGATCGCCGACATGCGCTACACGACGCGCCAGATCGTGAGCATGCTCTCGCGCGACATGACGCTGCTGCCCGGCGACATCGTGCTCGTCGGCACCTCGGTCGGCGTCGGCTCGATGAAGCCCGACAGCACGATCGACGTCGAGATCGACGGCATCGGCAGGCTCAGCAACCGGTTCGCATAGTCCTCGAAGGGAGTTCGTTGTATGAAGATCGCAATCATCGGTGCCGGCGCCATCGGCGGCTACGTCGGCGCCAAGCTGGCCCTCGCGGGCGAGGACGTCACGTTCCTCGTGCGCGGCGCCAACCTGGAGGCCATTCGCAGCAACGGCGTCAAGCTCATCATGGCCGACGGCGCCGAGCTCGAGGCGCGCGACGTGCGCGCCACCGACGACTACGCCAAGGCCGGCGTGCAGGACGTCGTCATCCTCGCGGTGAAGGCGCATCAGGTCGAGGCCGTGGCCGACAAGCTGCCCGCGCTGATCGGCCCCGAGACGGTGATCGTGACGATGCAGAACGGCATCCCGTTCTGGTACTTCCGCCGCCACGGCGGCGAATACGAGGGCCGCACCGTCGAGTCCGTCGACCCCGAAGGCACGCTGGCCGCGCGCATCCCGGCCGACCGCATCCTCGGCTGCGTCGTCTATCCGGCGTCGGAGCTGGTGGCGCCGGGCGTCGTGCGCCACATCGAGGGCGACCGCTTCCCGCTCGGCGAGCTCGACGGCCGCACGACGGAGCGCGTGCAGCGCGTGTCGGCGTGCTTCACGCATGCGGGCTTCAAGTCGCCGGTGCTCGACAACATCCGCGCCGAGATCTGGCTCAAGCTGTGGGGCAACCTGACGTTCAACCCGATCAGCAGCCTGGCCCACGCCACGCTGGTCGACATCTGTCAGCATCCGCTGACGCGCGAGCTGGCGGCGAACATGATGCGCGAGGCGCAGGCCGTCGCGAACAAGCTCGGCATCGAGTTCCGCGTCTCGCTCGAGAAGCGCATCGCCGGCGCCGAGAAGGTCGGCAAGCACAAGACGTCGATGCTGCAGGACATCGAGGCCGGCCGCGCGCCCGAGATCGACGCGCTCGTCGGCTCGGTGGTCGAGCTCGGCCGCCTGACCGGCACGCCGACGCCGCACATCGACGCGGTCTACGCGCTGGTGAAGCTGCTGTCGCGCACGATGGAGGAGGAGCGGGGGCAGGTGAGGATGACGGCGCTGGCGTAGAGCGCGTCGCCCTGCATCGGCCCTTCCGCGCGGCCGAGCCCGCCGGGGCACGCCGCGTGACTCTCGTGCCTTCAGCCCGGAAGCGCCGGCGCCCGCTCGAGCGCCTGCCCGCCGCCGTAGCTGCCCTGCACCGGCGTCGGCCCGCCGGGCGTGACGCGCACGGCGCAGTACTTGAACTCGGGGATCTTGCCGTAGGGGTCGAGCGCCGCGTTGGTCAGGCGGTTGATCGCCGCCTCGTAGTAGCAGAAGGGCACGAACACGGCGCCGCGCGGCGTGCCGTCGTCGGCGCGCGCATAGAGCGAGACGGTGCCGCGGCGCGACTCGATCGTGATCACGCCGCCCGGGCGCACGCCGAGCGACTCGAGGTCGAGCGGGTGCACCAGCGCCGTCGGATCGGGCTCGATGGCGTCGAGCATCGAAGCGCGGCGCGTCATGCTGCCGGTGTGCCAGTGCTCGAGCTGGCGACCCGTGATCAGCACCATCGGGTAGTCGGCGTCGGGCCGCTCGTCGGCCGGGATGATGTCGGCCGGCACGAAGCGCGCACGGCCCGTGTCGCGCGGGAAGTCGTCGACGAACACGACGGGCTCGCCCGGGTCGCCCTCGTGGCGGCACGGATAGGTGACGGCATGCTCGCGCTCGAGCCGCTCCCACGTGATGCCGCCGATGCTCGGCATCGCGCGGCGCATCTCGTCGAACACCTCCGACACGTGGCCGTAGTTCCACGGCAGGCCGACGCGGCGCGCGATCTCCTGCAGGATCCACAGATCCTGGCGCGCATCGCCCGGTGGGTCGATCGCCTGGCGGCCGATCTGCACCAGCCGGTCCGTGTTCGTGAAGCTGCCCGTCTTCTCGGGGAAGGCGCTCGCCGGCAGGATCACGTCGGCCAGATAGGCCGTCTCGGTGAGGAAGATGTCCTGCACCACGAGGTGGTCGAGCGCGGCGAGCGCCTCGCGCGCGTGGTTGGCGTCGGGGTCCGACATCGCCGGGTTCTCGCCCATGATGTACATCCCCCGCACGTCGCCGTGCAGGATGGCGTGCATCGTCTCGACGACGGTGAGCCCCGGCTGGTCGTCGAGCGTGCCGGCGGGCAGCCCCCAGGCCTGCTCGAAGTGGACGCGCGATTCCGCCTTGGTCACGTGCTGGTAGTCGGGCAGCATCATCGGGATCAGCCCGGCGTCGGAGGCACCCTGCACGTTGTTCTGGCCGCGCAGCGGATGCAGGCCGGTGCCGGGGCGGCCGATCTGGCCCGTCATCAGCGCCAGCGCGATCAGGCAGCGCGCGTTGTCGGTGCCGTGCACGTGCTGCGACACGCCCATGCCCCACAGGATCATCGACGCCTTCGACGTGGCATACAGCCGCGCCACGTAGCGGATCGTCTCGGCGTCGATGCCGCAGATCGGCGCCATCGCTTCGGGCGAATAGCCCTCGACGTTCTTGCGCAGCTCGTCGTAGCCGATCGTGCGCCCGGCGATGAACTGCTCGTCGACCAGGCCCTCGGCGACGATGACGTGCATCATCGCGTTGAGCAGCGCGACGTCGGTGTCGGCCTTGAACTGCAGGTAGCGGTGCGCGGAGCGCGCGAGGTCGGAGCGGCGCGGGTCGCACACGACGAGCTTCATGCCGGCCTTGGCGGCGTTCTTGATCCACGTCGCCGCGACGGGATGGTTCACCGTCGGGTTGGCGCCGATCACGACGACGACCTCGGCCTGGGTCACGTCCATCACGGGGTTGGACACGGCACCCGAGCCGATGCCCTCGAGCAGTGCGGCGACCGACGACGCATGGCACAGCCGCGTGCAGTGGTCGACGTTGTTGCTGCGAAAGCCGGTGCGCACCAGCTTCTGGAACAGGTAGGCCTCTTCGTTGCTGCCCTTGGCCGAGCCGAAGCCGGCGAGCGCCTTGCGGCCGTGTTCGTCGCGGATGGCGCGCAGGCCGCCGCCGGCGACGTCGAGCGCCTCCTCCCACGTCGCCTCGCGGAACACCTGCGCGAGCTGCGTCGGGTCCATCGTGAAGTCGCCCGTCTTCTTCGGCGCGTCCTTGCGGCGGATCAGCGGCTTGGTCAGCCGCTGCGGGTGGTGCGCATAGTCGAAGCCGTAGCGCCCCTTGACGCACAGCCGCCCGCGGTTGGCGGGGCCGTCGCGGCCCTCGACCCAGAGGATCTTGTTGTCCTTGACGTTGTACGTGAGCTGACAGCCGACGCCGCAATAGGGGCAGACGGAGGCGACCTGCTTGTCGGGTACGGCGAGCGCCACGTCGCGCGCCGGCATCAACGCGCCGGTGGGGCAGGCCTGCACGCATTCGCCGCAGGCCACGCAGGTGGACGCGCCCATCGGGTCGTCCATGTCGAACACGATCTTGGCGTGCTCGCCGCGAAAGGCGAGGCCGATCACGTCGTTGACCTGCTCGTCGCGGCAGGCTCGCAGGCAGCGCGTGCACTGGATGCAGGCGTCGAGCCGCACGGCCATCGCCGGATGCGAGAGATCGGGCGCGATCTCCTCGCGCGGCGCGAAGCGCGGCTTGCCGACGCCCAGCTTCGCGGCCCACTCGTCGACTTCGTTGTGGCGCGTGGTGGCGGCCTCGGGCATGTCGGACTGCAGCAGCTCGAGCACCAGCTTCTGCGAGCGGCGCGCGCGCTCGCTGTCCGTCGTCACTTTCATGCCGGGCGTCGGCGCGCGGCAGCACGACGGCGCCAGCGTGCGCTCGCCGGCGATCTCGACGACGCAGGCGCGGCAGTTGCCCACCGCCTCGAAGCCCGGCTTGTAGCAAAGGCGCGGAATCTCGACGCCGAGCCGGTCGGCCACTTCGATCAGCGTCTCGCCGGCGCGCGCCTGCACTTCGTGGCCGTCGAGCGTGAAGCCCACCGTCGGCGCGGCGTCGTCGAGGCCGGCCGATTCGTTGCGGGTGATCGCATTCATCGGCTGTCCTTGGCGGCGGCGAGTTCGTGCGGGAAATACTTGACGACGCAGTCGACGGGGTTCGGCGCGGCCTGGCCCAGGCCGCAGATCGAAGCATCGCGCATCACGGCCGACAGGTCGGCAAGCGCGTCGAGATCCCACGCGCGCTGCTCGATGATCGCCGACGCCTTGGCCGTGCCGTTGCGGCAGGGCGTGCACTGGCCGCACGACTCATGGCGGAAGAAGCGCATCAGGTTGCGCGCCGCGTCGATGGCCGTGTCGTGGTCCGACAGCACCATCACGGCGGCAGAGCCGATGAAGCAGCCGTAGGGCTGTAGCGTGTCGAAGTCGAGCGGGATGGCGTTCATCGAGGCCGGCAGGATGCCGCCCGACGCGCCGCCCGGCAGGTAGGCGTAGAACGTGTGGCCGTCCTGCATGCCGCCGCAGTATTCGTCGATCAGCTGCTGGATCGTGATGCCCGCCGGCGCCAGCTTGACGCCCGGCTTCTTGACACGGCCCGACACCGAGAACGAGCGCAGGCCCTTGCGGCCGTTGCGGCCGTGGCCGGCGAACCAGGCGGCGCCGCGCTCGACGATCTCGCGCACCCAGTACAGCGTCTCGAAGTTGTGCTCGAGCGTCGGCCGACCGAACAGGCCGACCTGCGCGACGTAGGGCGGACGCAGGCGCGGCATGCCGCGCTTGCCTTCGATCGACTCGATCATCGCCGACTCTTCGCCGCAGATGTAGGCACCGGCGCCTCGGCGCAGCACGATCTCGGGCAGCGCCGGCACCGGCGGGTCGGCGCGCAGTTTCGCCAGCTCGGCCTCGAGCATGCGACGGCAGCCGTGGTATTCGTCGCGCAGGTAGATGTAGATCCTGTCGATGCCGACGGCCCAGGCGGCGATCAGCATGCCTTCGAGGAAGCGGTGCGGATCGCGCTCGAGGTAGACGCGGTCCTTGAAGGTGCCGGGCTCGCCCTCGTCGATGTTGACGGCCATCGGGCGCGGCGCCGGCTCGTTGCGCACGATGCGCCACTTGCGCCCGGCCGGAAAGCCCGCGCCGCCGAGGCCGCGCAGGCCCGAGTCCTCCATCGCCCCGAGGATCGACTCGACGTCGCGCGTGCCGGCGACGCACTCGCGGTACAGCGCATAGCCGTCGTGGCGGCGGTAGGCGGCGTAGTCGACCGGTGTTTCGGCCGCCGGCTCGACGGCGCCGGACTGCACCGTGTCGGCGACGGCATCGGCCGTGGCGCGCGGCACGATGCGCTGGCCGACGACGACGGCCGGCGCCTCGGCGCAGCGGCCGATGCAGGGTGCCGCGACGACGCGCACTTCGCGGCCGAGCAGCGCGGGCAGCTCGTCCAGCAGCGCCTTCGCGCCCGCCATCTCGCAGGCCAGGCTGTCGCACACGCGCACCGTCAGCGCGGCGGGCGGCGCCTCGCCTTCCTTGACGACGTCGAAGTGGTGATAGAAGGTCGCGACCTCGTAGACGGCCGCCTGCGGCAGCCCCATCTCGTGCGCCAGCGCCGCCAGGTGCGGCGCCGACAGATGGCCGTGCGCGTCCTGGATCCGGTGCAGGTGCTCGATCAGCAAGTCGTGGGCGCGCGGCGCGTCGCCGAGCAGGCGCTGCACATCGGCGAGCGCCGCCGGGTCGACGCGGCGGCCCTTCGGGGCCTCGCGCTTGCGCTGCCGGGTCGCTTCGCGCACGGCGATCGGTATGACTTTGTCGTTCATCGGGTGCGCGGGGCAGGAAAGGGCGGGCCGCCGGCGTTCATGCGCCGGCGGCCGGTGCGGCCGGTCTCAGAGCAGTCCGGCGGCGCGTGCCCATTTGTACTTCGCGCCGAGCACCTCGACCGGCAGCTCGGTCGAGTAGGCGTAGGCCGGGATGCCGTTCTCGTACAGGTACTGCGCGGCTTCCTCGACCTCGACGTCGCCGGCCAGCGAAGCCACGACGGGCTTGACCTTGCCCTTGTCCTTCATCTCGTTGATCACCGTCACCATGTTGCGCGCGAAGACCATCGGCGGCGTCACGATCGTGTGCCAGTAGCCGAGGATCAGCGCGTGGATGCGGTCGTCTTCCAGGCCCAGGCGCACCGTGTTCACGTAGGTGATCGGCGGCTCGCCGCCCGTGATGTCGACCGGGTTGCCGGCCGCGCCGAACGGCGGGATGAACTTGCGGAACGCCGCGTCGAGGTCGGCCGGCAGCGGCTTGAACAGCTGCAGGCCGTTGTCGACGCAGGCGTCGGACAGCAGCACGCCCGAGCCGCCGGCGCCCGTGATGATGACGACGTTCTCGCCCTTGGGCGTCGGCAGGATCGGCACGCCGCGCGACAGCTCGAGCATCTGGCGCAGGCTCTGGGCGCGGATCACGCCCGACTGGCGCAGCACGTCGTCGTAGATCTTGTCGTTGCCGGCCAGCGCGCCGGTGTGCGAGCTGGCGGCGGCGGCACCGGCGGCGGTGCGACCCGCCTTGAGCATGATGACGGGCTTCTTCTTCGAGACGCGCTTGGCGACCTCGGCGAAGGCGCGGCCGTCCTTCAGGTCTTCGCAATGCTGGGCGATCACCCTGGTGTTGTCGTCCTGCTCGAAGAACAGCAGCAGATCGTCCTCGTCGATGTCGGACTTGTTGCCGAGGCCGACGATCGCCGACACACCCATCTTGGCCGAGCGCGAGAAGCCGATGATCGCCATGCCGATGCCGCCCGACTGCGACGACAGGGCGGTCGAGCCCTTGACGTCGTAGGCTGTGCAGAAGGTGGCGCAGAGGTTGGACGGCGTGTAGTAGAAGCCGTAGATGTTCGGCCCCATCAGGCGGATGTCGTACTCGCGGCCGATGCGCTGCAGTTCCTCCTGGCCTTCGATGTTGCCCGTCTCGCCGAAGCCCGACGGGATCAGGATGGCGCCGGCGATCTTCTTCTCGCCGCATTCCTTCAGCGCGCCGGCGACCAGCTTGGCGGGGATCGCGAAGACGGCGGTGTCGATCTCCTCGGGGACGTCCTTGACGCTCTTGTAGGCCTTGTAGCCGAGGATCTCGGCGTCCTTCGGGTGGATCGGATAGATCTTGCCCTGGTAGCCGCCGTTGATCAGGTTCTTCATCACCGAGTTGCCGATCTTGCCGGCCTCGGACGACGCGCCGACGACCGCCACGGCCTTCGGCTTCATGATGCGGTTCATCGCCGTGACGATGCTCTTCTCGTCGGGCCGGTGGCGCGGCGCCTTCTGCGCGAAGTCGACGACGATGCGCACGTCGGCGGCGATGGCACCGCTCTCGCTCGCGAACACCGGGTTCAGGTCCATCTCGGAGATCTCCGGGAAGTCCGACACCAGCTGCGACACGTTGACGATCAGCTCCTGCAGCGCCTCGCGCTTGACGGGCTTGCCGCCGCGCACGCCCTTGAGCATCTCGGCGGCCTGGATGCCGTCGAGCATCGAGGCGGCGTCGTCGCGCGTCGCCGGTGCGAGGCGGAACGTGATGTCCTTGAGCACCTCGACGAGCACTCCGCCCATGCCGAAGGCGACCAGCTTGCCGAAGCTGTTGTCGGTGACGGCGCCGACGATGACCTCCTGGCCGCCCTTGATCATCTGCTGGACCTGCACGCCGACGATCTTGGCGTCGGCCTTGTACTTCTTGGCGTTGGCGACGATCTGCTCGTAGGCCGCGGCCGCCTCGTCGGCGCTCTTGACGCCGACGACGACGCCGCCGGCTTCGGTCTTGTGCAGGATGTCGGGCGAGACGATCTTCATCACGACCGGGAATCCCATCGACGACGCCATCTTCGACGCCTCGGCGGCGCTGCCCGCGACGCCTTCCTGCGGCACGGCGATGCCGTAGGCGTCGCAGATCAGCTTGCCTTCGGGGGCGGTCAGCGAATCGCGGCCCTCCTTCCTGACGGCGTCGAGGATCTGCCGAACCTTGGCGGTGTCTTTGCTCATCGTTGTCTCCTGAATTCGATGGCGGCCCCCGGCGGGGGGCCGGATCAGATCACGCGTTCTTCGCGCAGTTGTGCGATCTGCTGGGCGGTGTAGCCGAGCTGCTGCAGCACTTCCTCGGTGTGCTCGCCGAGCAGCGGCGAGCGCGTCACCTCGGTCTGGCTGTCCGACAACTTGATCGGATTGCCCACCGTCAGGTACTTGCCGCGCGTCGGATGGTCGACTTCGACGACGGTGCCCGTCTTGCGCAGCGACGGCTCCTCGGCGATCTCCTTCATCGACAGGATCGGCCCGCAGGGGATGTCGTACTTGTTGAGGATGTCCATCGCCTCGAATTTCGTCTTCGTCATCGTCCATTCCTCGATGCGCGCGAAGATCGACTTCAGGTGCGGCAGGCGTGCCGCCGGCGTGGCGTAGTGCGGGTCGGTGATCCAGTTCTCCTCGCCGATCACCTTGCAGATCGCGGACCACACCGGCGCCTGCGTGATGAAGTAGATGTAGGCGTTGGGGTCGTGCTGCCAGCCCTTGCACTTGAGGATCCAGCCCGGCTGGCCGCCGCCCGAGGCATTGCCGGCGCGCGGCACGGCCTCGCCGAACTCGCCGTCGGGGTACTGCGGGTACTCCTTCATCACGCCGGTGCGGTCGAGCCGCTGCTGGTCACGCAGCTTGACGCGGCACAGGTTGAGCACGGCGTCCTGCATCGCGGCGAGCACGCGCTGGCCCCGGCCCGTCGTGTTGCGCTGGTAGAGCGCCGCGACGATGCCCAGCGCCAGGTGCAGGCCGGTGCCGCTGTCGCCGATCTGCGCGCCGGTCACGAGCGGCGGGCCGTCGTCGAAGCCCGTCGTCGACGCCGCGCCGCCGGCGCACTGCGCGACGTTCTCGTAGACCTTGCAGTCCTCGTAGGGGCCGGGGCCGAAGCCCTTGACCGACGCGACGATCATGCGCGGGTTGATCTCCTGGATGCGCTCCCAGGTGAAGCCCATGCGGTCGAGCGCGCCGGGCGCGAAGTTCTCGACCAGCACGTCGCACTGCTTGATCAGCGTGACGAGGACTTCCTTGCCCTTGGCGTTCTTGGTGTCGAGCGTGATCGAGCGCTTGTTGTGGTTGAGCATCGTGAAGTAGAGGCTGTCCACGCCGTCGATGTCGCGCAGCTGCCCGCGGGTGGCGTCGCCTTCGCCCGCCTTCTCGACCTTGATCACGTCGGCGCCGAACCAGGCCAGCAGCTGCGTGCAGGTAGGGCCCGATTGCACGTGCGTGAAGTCGAGGATCTTCACGCCGTCCAGAGCTTTGCCCATAACTTCCTTCCTCTCCAGTTTCGAATCGTGCCCGCGAAGGCCGCGCCGGGTCAGGCCGCCTTCTTCTTCGCCAGCGCCGGGTTGAGCGACGTGATGCGGCCGCTTTCGGTGCCGGCGTTCTCGTCGATGATCGCATTGATCAGGGTCGGGCGGCCCGAGGCCACCGCCTCGTCGAGCGCACGGCGCAACTCGTCGGGCGTCGTCGCGCGCACGCCGACGCCGCCGAAGGCCTGCATCATCATCTCGTAGCGCGCGTCCTTGACGAACTGCGTCGGCGCCGGATCGTTGCCCGCGGGGTTGACGTCGGTGCCCTTGTAGACGCCATTGTTGTTGAAGACGACGACGCACACCGGCAGGTCGTAGCGGCAGATCGTCTCGACCTCCATGCCCGAGAAGCCGAAGGCGCTGTCGCCGACGACGGCGATGACGGGCTTGCCCTTCTCCGTCACGGCCGCCGCCACGGCGAAGCCCATGCCGATGCCCATGACGCCCCAGGTCCCCACGTCGAGGCGGCGGCGCGGCTCGTACATGTCGACGATGGAGCGCGCGAAGTCGAGCGTGTTGGCGCCTTCGTTGACGAAGAAGGCGTCGGGCCGCGCCTTGACGACGTCGCGCACCACGGCGAGCGCGCTGTGGAAGTTCATCGGCGAGGGGTTCTTCGCCAGCGTCTCGGCCATCTTGGTCAGGTTCTTGTCCTTGCGCTCGGCGATGGCACCGAGCCACTCGGCGGGCGGCTTGGCCCCGCCGGCGCCGAGCGCGGCACCGAGCGCCGAGATGCACGAACCGATGTCGCCCACCACGGGCGCGGCGATGGGCACGTTGCTGTCGGCCTCGGTCGGCGAGATGTCGACCTGGATGAACTGCTGGCCGCCGGCCGCCTTGGCGCCCGCCGCGCCCCAGGTCTTGCCCTTGCCATGCGACAGCAGCCAGTTCAGGCGCGCGCCGACGAGCATCACGACATCGGCCTCGGCGAGCACGTACGAGCGCGCCGCCGACGCCGACTGCGCATGGTTGTCGGGCAGCAGGCCCTTGGCCATCGACATCGGCAGGTAGGGGATGCCCGACGTTTCGACGAAGGTGCGGATCTCGGCGTCGGCACGGGCGTAGGCGGCACCCTTGCCGAGGATGATGAGCGGCTTCTTCGCGCCCTTGAGCAGCGCCGCGGCGCGCTGCACCGCGTCGGGCGCCGGGATCTGGCGCGGCGCGGCGTCGACGACCCGGATCAGCGAGCGCTTGCCGGAGGCGGCATCCATCGTCTGCGAGAACAGCTTGGCCGGCAGGTCGAGGTAGACGCCGCCCGGGCGACCCGACAGCGCGGCGCGGATGGCACGCGCGATGCCCACGCCGATGTCCTCGGCATGCAGCACGCGAAACGCCGCCTTGCACAACGGCCTGGCGATCGCGAGCTGGTCCATCTCTTCGTAGTCGCCTTGCTGCAGGTCGACGATCTCGCGCTCGGACGAGCCGCTGATCAGGATCATCGGGAAGCAGTTCGTCGTCGCGTTGGCGAGCGCAGTCAGGCCGTTGAGGAAGCCGGGCGCCGACACCGTGATGCAGATGCCGGGCTTTTGCGTCAGGAAGCCGGCGGCGGCCGCCGCATTGCCCGCGTGCTGCTCGTGGCGGAAGGCGATGAAGCGCATGCCTTCGGCCTGAATCATGCGCGTGAGGTCCGTGATCGGAATGCCGGGCAGGCCGAACACGGTGTCGATGCCGTTGAGCATGAGGGCATCGATGACGAGGTGGAAACCGTCGGTGGTCTGGACGGCGGGATCCGTCGTGGTCGCGGCTTCGGACATGGGCTCTCCTGATGGTCTGTCGCGTCGGGCGCGTCGCGTCGCGGGTCCGTCGTTTCGCTCGGTGGCGCGCCGCGGTGCCTCGAATGGGAGGGCATGATAGGAAGGCGCTTTGTCTTCTATCATTGACCGCGGTCAACTTTCCCCAGAACCCGCCGCAGCGGGCGCACGGCCTGCGCGACGGCGGGCTTTTCCATGACGTCAGTAGGCAACCATCCCGAGCGAAACATCATCCGCGTTCAGCTTCGGCAGAACGTCGTGCTCAAGGGGATGAGCGAGATGCAGAGCGCGGAGCTCGAGCGGCTGCTGACGATCGTCGACTGCCACAAGGGCGACTTCCTGCTGCACCAGGGCGTGCACGAGATGGAGCAGTACTTCATCCTCGACGGCATCTTGAAGCGCGTCGTCGCCAACGCGCAGGGCAAGGAGATGATCCTGCGCTTCGCCGACGAGCGCGACATCGAGACGAGCTACGCCGCGTGGCGGCTCAACACGCCGACTCCGTACAGCATCGTCAGCGTGACCAAGGCGCGCGTGGCCAAGCTGCCGATGCCCGAGTGGGTCGCCTTCCTCGACCGCCACCCCGATATCAAGGCGCTGTTCGAGTACGACGTGATGCGCCTGATGAGCGAGATCATGGCGCACACGATCACGCTGCACCTGCTCGACGCGCCGGGGCGCGTGCACCGCTTCCTGCGCAAGCACGTCGAGCTGTTCGACCGCATCCCCAAGAAGGAGCTGGCGTCGTACCTCAACCTGTCGGCCGAAACGCTCAGCCGGCTCAAGCAGCGCGGCAAGATCCAGGTCTGAGCGCGGCTCAGCGTACCTGCGGGAACAGCTTCGTCCCCGCCATCACGCGCAGCGCGTCGTCGACCGACGCGACGCCCGCCACGCCGGCGGCGATCGTGGGCGCCTCGTCCTTCTCGGCGGCGTGCAGCACGATGCCGCTCAGGCGCACGCGGCCGGCGTCGGCATCGATCGTGACGTTGGTCTCGGCGGTGGCCGGGTGCGCCTTGAGCGCGGCGCGCACTTGCGCCTCGAGCGTCAGGTTCGCGAGCCTGGCCTTCGAGGCCGGCGTCTCGGCGAACTCGGGGCGCCCGCAGAGCCGGCGGATCTGCTCGACGCACGAGTCGACCGAGATGCGGTCGGTGTTGAGCACCATGTCGTAGAGCACGGCGTCGCCCCAGTGCACCCCGAACACCTGCTTCATGCGCGCGGCGTGCGCCTCGTCGCTGCGCCGCACCTCGTCGGCGGCAAACTCGGTGTCCGTCGTGCCGAGCTTGTCGGCGAGCCAGGCCACGCGCTTGTCGAACGAGCGGGTCACGCGCACGCACACGACGTGCGGCACGGCGCGCAGCAGCAGCGTCGAGCCCCAACCGCGCAGCACGACGTTGCCGCGCTCGGCCAGCGTGTAGACCTCCTCGGCGGTGTAGACGGCGACGCTGCGTTCGTCTGTGGTGTGGCGCTCCATGAAGCCGGCCTTGCCTTCGCGCAGTCGGCTGATCAGGCTCTTGGAGACGTGCATGCGATCGGCGATGTGCTCGACGACCTCGTCGCGCATCACGGCCAGGTTCATCGCCGCCGCGAGCTGCAGCGCGACGTCCTTGCCGAGGGAACCCATCTCCTGGGTCATGGCGATCACGGGCATGGCGGCTCTCCGTAGGACGGCTGGGGCGAGGCGCGCTCAATCGACCGGCTGCTCGGCGGCGAAGGAGCCGCGTCGCGGCGGGCGGATCTTCGCGATGGCCTTCGACAGCAGCGGCCACAACAGCATGACGAGCGCCAGCGACGTGATGCTGCCGACCAGCGGGTTCGAGAACATGATCGTCACGTCGCCCTGCGACACCAGCATCGCCTGGCGGAACGAGTCCTCGGCCTTGTCGCCGAGCACCAGCGCGAGCACCAGCGGCGCGAGCGGGTAGTCGAGCTTCTTGAACACGTAGCCGACGACGCCGAAGCCGAGCATGAACCAGATGTCGAGCATCGCGTTGTGCACCGTGTAGGCGCCGATCGCGCAGATCACGATGATCACCGGCGCGATGATCGAGAACGGGATGCGCAGGATCGACGCGAACAGCGGCACCGTCGTCAGCACGACGATCAGGCCGGCCAGGTTGCCGAGGTACATGCTGGCGATCAGCCCCCAGACGAAGTCCTTCTGCTCGACGAACAGCAGCGGGCCGGGCTGCAGGCCCCAGATCAGCAGGCCGCCGAGCAGCACGGCCGCCGTCGGCGAGCCGGGGATGCCCAGCGCCAGCATCGGCAGCAGCGCGCTCGTGCCGGCGGCGTGCGCCGCCGTCTCCGGCGCGACGACGCCTTCGACTTCTCCGGTGCCGAACTTGTCGCCGGTGCGGGACATCTTCTTGGCCAGGCCGTAGCTCATAAAGGACGCCGGCGTCGCGCCGCCCGGCGTGATGCCCATCCACATGCCGACCAGCGAGCTGCGCACCGACGTCATCCAGTACTTGGGCAGCTCCTTCCAGGTCTGCAGCACGACGCGCGGGTTGATCTTCGCGCTCTTGCCCGAGAAGCTCAGGCCTTCTTCCATCGACAACAGGATCTCGCCGATGCCGAACAGGCCGATGACGGCGATCAGGAAGTCGAAGCCGCGCATCAGCTCCGTCGAGCCGAAGGTCAGGCGCAGCTGGCCGGTCACGGTGTCCATGCCGACGGCGGCCAGCGCGAAGCCCAGCGCCATCGCCGTGAGGATCTTGAACGGAGAGCCCTTGCCCATGCCGACGAAGCTGCAGAAGGTGAGCAAGTAGACCGAGAAGAACTCGGGTGAGCCGAACTTGAGCGCGAACTTCGCCACCAGCGGGGCGAGGAAGGTGATCATCACGACGGCGACGAAGGCGCCGATGAACGACGACGTGAAGGCGGCGGTCAGCGCCTCGCCGGCGCGGCCCTTCTGCGCCATGGGGTAGCCGTCGAACGTCGTCGCGACGGACCACGGTTCGCCCGGGATGTTGAACAGCACCGACGTGATGGCACCGCCGAACAGGGCGCCCCAGTAGATGCACGACAGCATGATGATCGCCGACGTCGGCGACATCGTGAACGTGAGCGGCAGGAGGATCGCGACGCCGTTGGCGCCGCCGAGCCCCGGCAGCACACCGATCAGCACGCCGAGGATGATGCCGACGAACATCAGGCCGATGTTCATCGGCGTGAGGACGACCGCGAAGCCTTGCAGCAGGGAGGTGATCTCTTGCATCGCAGGAATCTCCGGAGACGCGAACGCGCGGCGGGGCGGTCAGTAACCGAGAAACTCGAGCGGATGCAGCGCGCCTTTGTACAGCGGCACCTTGAACCAGACCTCGAACATCAGAAAGAAGATGGTGTTGACCACGACGCCGATCAGCACGCTCCTGAGCCAGGAGTACTTGCCGAGCACGATCATGAACAGCGCGATGTAGATCGCCGAGGCGACATAGATGCCCAGCACCATGATGAGGCCGATGTAGACGGCCGCCGGGAGCAGTACCGACACCACGCGTCCGAGCTGCTCGCGATCGACGAAGGCGTCGCGATTGCGGCGCTTGCCGAACAGCGCCTGCACCAGCGTCGCGACACTCGAGACGGTGATGATCAACCCGATGTAGAAGGGAAAGTAGCCCGAACCCGGCCCGTCGGATGTCCACTCCGACCCGAGGCGACGGCTTTCGACGATGACGACGATGCCCACCGCGAGCAGCAGCGCCGCCACGATGGCTTCGACGTGGTTCGTCGCGATCACGCCGTGCGATCGATCCTGTTCGGGCTTGTCCATCTCGGTCCTCGTTGGTGCGTGGCGCGCCCCACGGTCGGCCTCGCGGGGTCCTTCCGTGCCGGCATTCAAGGTCGCGTAGGAGTCCGCGGATCGCGGAGGCCGCCCGGATCGGTGGCGGCGATGTCGGCGGGCACCCGGGTGGCGGGCGCCCGCCGGGCCGTCACTTCGCGAGGAAGCCGGCTTCCGTCATCAGCTGCTTGTGCGTCGCTTCGGCCGCGGCCACCCACTTGGCGTAGTCGGCGCCGGTCATGAAGGTCTGGTTGAAGGCACCCTTCTCCATGTACTCCTTCCACTCCGGGGTCTCGCGCACCTTCTTGAACAGGTCGACGTAGAAGGCGACCTGCTCGGGGGTCACGCCGCCGGGCATGAAGATGCCGCGCAGCATCGTGTAGTCCATCGGCACGCCCGCCTCCTTGCAGGTCGGGATGTCGTTCCACGACTGCGCGTCGGTCACCTTGGCCTTGTACTGCAGGCGCTGGTCGTCGAACACGCACAGCGCGCGCAGCTTGCCGGCGCGCCACTGTGCGACCGCCTCGACGGGATTGTTGACGGTCGAGTTGACGTGATTGCCCACGAGCTGCACGGCGACCTCGCCGCCGCCCTTGAACGGCACGTAGATGAACTTGGTGCCGGTCGCTTTCTCGAGGGCGACGGTGATGATCTGATCTTCCTGCTTGGAGCCCGTGCCCGCCATCTTGAACTTGTTGGGGCCGGCGGCCTTGACGGCGGCGATGTACTCCTGTGCCGTCTTGTACGGCGTCTCGGCATTGACCCACAGCACGAACTGGTCGAGCGCCAGCATCGCGACGGGCGTCAGGTCTTTCCAGTTGAAGGGCACGCCGGTCGCCATCGGCGTGGTGAACAGGTTCGACAGCGTGATGATGATCTTGTGCGGGTCGCCCTTGGCGTCCTTGACCGAGAGGAAACCCTCGGCGCCGGCACCGCCCGACTTGTTGACGACGACCAGCGGCTCCTTCATCAGCTTGTGCTTGACGACGACGCCCTGGATCAGGCGTGCCATCTGGTCGGCGCCGCCGCCGGTACCGGCGGGGATGACGAACTCGACCGGTTTGGTCGGCTCCCAGGCGTGTGCCGGCGCGGCGGCCAGCGCGATCGAGCCGGTGAGCATGACGGCAGCGACGCGTGCGCTGCGGCGGAATGTGGCCTTGATCATCTTGTCTCCTGTCGGATGAGGAATGCCGGATTCTGGGGCCGGCTCGTGAGGACCTTCCACGGGAAAAACGAGCAAGCGCATCGTGGAACCGGAGCCGCTCGAACGCTCTTGACCGGAGTCAATTTTTCCGAATTTCCGAGGGATCACCCGATGCGCGACGGCGCCCGTATCATCGGCCGCCCGAGGGCGCACGAAGGTGCGGGCTGTCTTTACACGGAGCGAATCGCATCATGGATCTGGGGATCGCGGGCAAGTGGGCGCTGGTGTGTGCCGCGAGCCGGGGCTTGGGCCGCGGCTGCGCGCAGGCGCTGGTGCGCGAGGGCGTCAACGTCGTGGTGACGGCGCGCGGTGCCGGGCAGCTCGAGGCGACGGCCGCCGAGCTGCGCGCGCTGAACGCGGCCGTCGAGGTGCGCGCCGTCGCGGGCGACATCACGACGCCCGAGGGCCGCGCGGCGGCGCTGGCAGCCTGCCCGCAGATCGACATCCTCGTCAACAACGCCGGCGGCCCGCCGCCCGGCGACTTTCGCGACTGGGACCGTGCGGCCTGGATCGCCGCGCTCGACGCCAACATGATCGCGCCGATCGAGCTGATCCGCGCGACGGTCGACGCGATGGCGGCGCGCGGCTTCGGACGTGTCGTCAACATCACGTCGGGCGCCGTCAAGGCGCCGATCGACGCGCTGGGCCTGTCCAACGGCGCGCGCGCCGGGCTCACCGGCTTCGTCGCCGGGCTGGCGCGCAACAGCCGGCTCGCGGCCGCCAACGTGACGATCAACAACCTGCTGCCCGGCGCCTACGACACCGACCGCCTGCGCACCACGATGCGCGGCGCGGCGCAGCGCCAGGGCGTCGAGCTCGAGGCCGTCATGGACAAGCGCCGCCAGACGATTCCGGCGCGCCGCTTCGGCATGCCCGACGAGTTCGGCGCGGCGTGCGCGTTCCTCTGCAGCGCGCAGGCCGGCTACATCACGGGCCAGAACGTCCTGAGCGACGGCGGCGCCTATCCCGGTACGTTCTAGCGCCGCGTCGACGACACGACGATCCCGCCGACGATCAAGGCGAACGCCACGGCGTGGTAGGCGCGCGGCGGCTCGCCGAGCAGCGCTGCCGACAGCAGCGCGGTCAACAGCGGCGTCAGGTTGCTGAAGAAGGCGGCGAGCGTCGGCCCGCCGGCGGCGACGCCCAGGCCCCAGCAGCGGTAGGCGACGATCGCCGGGCCGATCGCCACGTAGGCGAGCGCCGCCAGCACGCGGCCGTCGTGCCAGGCAATCGGCGCGGGCGCTGTGAATGCCGCCTCGCCGGCCGCCATCGCGCCGGCGCCGACGAGGCCGAACAGCGACTGCAGCAGCAGGAAGCCGGCCCAGTCCCACGCCGGCCGCTCGGGCGGGCGCATCGAGACCGGCGGCTTGGCGAGCAGCCAGCTGTAGACGGCCCAGGCGATGGCGGCGACGATCATGTAGAGGTCACCGGCGACGAACTGCACGCGCGCCAGCGCGCCGAAGTCGCCGCGCGCGATGACGAGCGCGGCGCCGGCCAGGGACAGCACGGCGCCCGCGGCCTGGCGGCGGCCCGGACGCACGCCGAAGCCGAGCGCGCCGACGACGAGCATCCACACCGGCATGCTCGACGCGATCAGCGTCACGTTGATCGGCGTCGACGTGACGAGCGCGAGGTATTGCATCGCGTTGTAGGTGCCCACGCCGAGCAGCCCGAGCGCGAGCAGGTAGGGCCAGCGTTCGGCGACGGCGCGCGGCTCGCTCAGCGCGCGCCAGCCCAGCGGCAGCAGGATCGCCGCGGCGATCGCCCAGCGCAGGAAGTTCAGTGTCAGCGGCGGCACGCTGCCGACGAGTGCGCGCCCGACGACGGCGTTGCCCGCCCACAGCAGCGGCGGCGCGGTCAGCAGCAGCGCCAGGCGCGGCGTCAGGTGCATGCCGCCGGCCTCACGTCGCGGGGCGCGCGGCGCCGCATTGCCAGCACTGCTCGAACGGGCCGTCGACGCTCTCGCCGCAGGCGGCGCAGCGCCAGTGCACGCTCGGCAGGTCGCGCAGTGCGTCGAGCGTGCGGCGTGCGCGCTCGAGTTCAGCGTCGTCGTCGATCCACACTTCGGGCAGCGCCTGGTCGGGCGGGATCTCGCCGGCGATGCCGGCGGCCCACGCGCGCTGCACGCTGGCGTCGAAGCCGGCCTGCACGAGCAGGTCGCTCCACAGCGTGGCGATGGCGAGGTTGGGAGCCACGGTCAGGCGCTTCATGCCGCGATGCTAGCGAGTACGCAGCAAGGCACTGCCCATGGCCTCGCATGCCCGGGTCGCGCCGATGCGCCGCACCCGGTATCCTCGCCGCATGCAAGTCACGCTGGACAAGCAGTACCCCGTCGCCGCGCCGGCCGACGCCGCATGGCAGGTCCTGTCGAACGTCGTCGAGCTCGCCACGTGCATGCCCGGCGCGCAGATCACGGAGCGGGTCGACGACGCGCATTACAAGGGTAGCGTCAAGGTCAAGGTCGGGCCGGCGGTGGCGGCCTTCGCAGGCACGATCGAGGTGCTGGGCGTGGATGCCGCGACGCGTACGCTGCGCATGGTGGGCAAGGGCGCCGACCGGGCCGGCTCGTCGGCGTCGATGGACCTGACGGCACGCATCGTCGAGGCCGACGGAGCCGCGGCCAGCGCCCTCGTCGGCCAGGCCGAGGTCGTCGTCAGCGGCAAGTTCGCGCAGTTCGGCGGGCGCATGATGACGTCGGTGTCCGACATGATCCTGGCGCAGTTCGCCGACACCTTCGCGCAGAAGGCGGCGGCCCAGGCGGCATCCGCTGCCTCGTTTGCGCCGGCTGCTGCCGGGGCGCCGGCAACCGCGGCGCCAGCCATGCCCGAGCCGGTCGCCGCGCCGAAGGAACTCGATGCGCTGGCGATCGCCTGGAAGCTGATCCGCAACTTCGTTGCGCGACTGTTCGGCCGCAAGCACTGAACCGGCTGTGCCGGGCGCCGGCCCGCCGATTGCGTAACCCGAAAGACCACATCCTTTGGATAGCCGCTGGCTATTCGATGCATTTGAACTATCAACTTCTACGAATCGTTAGCGACGGCATAATCGATGCATCGCTTCAACCCTTGTTCAACCGGAGTAGACAGTCCATGTCCCTGATCAACACCCAAGTCAAGCCGTTCAAGGCCACCGCGTTCCACAACGGCAAGTTCGTCCCCGTCGACAACGAGACGATCGCCGGCAAGTGGTCGGTGTTCGTCTTCTATCCGGCCGACTTCACCTTCGTCTGCCCGACCGAGCTCGAGGACCTGGCCGACAGCTACGCCGAGTTCAAGAAGCTGGGCGTCGAGATCTACGGCGTGTCGACCGACACGCACTTCGCGCACAAGGCCTGGCACGACACGTCGGAGGCGATCAAGAAGGTCCAATACCCGCTGGTCGGCGACCCGACGGGTACGCTGACGCGCAACTTCGAAGTGATGATCGAGGAAGAGGGCCTCGCGCTGCGCGGCACCTTCGTCGTCGACCCCGAAGGCCGGATCAAGCTGTGCGAGATCCACGACAACGGCATCGGCCGTGACGCCAAGGAACTGCTGCGCAAGGTCAAGGCCGCACAGTACGTCGCGTCGCACCCGGGCGAAGTCTGCCCCGCCAAGTGGCACGAAGGCGCCAAGACTCTGAAGCCCTCGCTCGACCTCGTCGGCAAGATCTGACGACGGTTCCCGAGCCCGACGCCCGGGCGTGATCGCGTCCCGGGCGTTTTTCTTTGCAGCACCACCGAAAGCAGTGAGCACCATGTTGGACGACAGCCTGAAGACCCAGCTCGCCACCTATCTCGAGCGCGTGACGCAGCCGATCGAGCTCGTCGCGTCGCTCGACGACGGCGAGGCGTCGCGCGAGATGCGCGCGCTGCTCGACGACATCGCGCGCCTCTCGCCGCACATCACGCTCGTCGAGGAGCACGACGGGCGCACGCCGTCGTTCGCGATCCGCCGTGCGGGCGGTGCGATCGATCTGCGCTTCGCCGGCATCCCGCTCGGCCACGAGTTCACGTCGCTGGTGCTGGCGCTGCTGCAGGCCGGCGGCCATCCGCCCAAGGTGTCGGCCGAGCTGATCGAGCAGGTCACGGCGCTGCCCGGCGACTACCGCTTCGAGACCTACTACTCGCTGTCGTGCCAGAACTGCCCCGACGTCGTGCAGGCGCTGAACCTGATGGCGGTGCTCAATCCGCGCGTGCATCACGTCGCGATCGACGGCGCGCTGTTCCAGGGCGAGGTCGAGGCGCGCAAGGTGCTGGCGGTGCCCAGCGTCTTCCTCAACGGCGAGCCGTTCGCGCAGGGCCGCATGGACCTCGAGCAGATCGTCGCCAGGCTCGACAGCGGCGCCGCCGAGCGCGCCGCTGCGCAGATCGCCGCGAAGGCGCCGTTCGACGTGCTGATCGTCGGCGGCGGCCCGGCCGGCGCGGCGGCGGCCGTCTATGCGGCGCGCAAGGGCATCCGCACCGGTGTCGTCGCCGAGCGCTTCGGCGGCCAGGTGCTCGACACGATGGCGATCGAGAACTACATCTCCGTCAAGGAGACCGACGGCCCGCACTTCGCGAAGGCGCTCGAGGAGCACGTGCGCGCCTACGACGTCGACATCATGAACCTGCAGCGCGCCGAGTCGCTGCGCGCGGGCGCCGACGGCCTGATCGAGGTGTCGCTCGCGAGCGGCGCGACGTTGAAGGGCCGCAGCGTCGTCCTCGCCACCGGTGCGCGCTGGCGCGACATGAACGTGCCCGGCGAGCAGCAGTACCGCACCAGGGGCGTGACCTATTGCCCGCACTGCGACGGCCCGCTGTTCAAGGGCAGGAAGGTCGCCGTGATCGGCGGCGGCAACTCGGGCGTGGAGGCGGCGATCGACCTCGCCGGCATCGTCGAGCACGTGACGCTGATCGAGTACGACGCGCAGCTGCGTGCCGACGCGGTGCTGCAGCGCAAGCTGCGCAGCCTGGCCAACGTCGAGGTGCTCACCAGCGCGCAGACGACGGAGATCGTCGGCGACGGCGAGAAGGTGACCGGCCTGGTTCTGAAGGACCGCGTCGGCGGCGCCGAGCATCGCCTCGAGCTCGCGGGCGTGTTCGTGCAGATCGGCCTGGTGCCCAACACGGCGTGGTTGAAGGGCAGCGGCGTGGAGCTGTCGCCGCGCGGTGAGATCGCCGTCGACGCGCGCGGTCAGACCTCGCTGCCCGGCGTGTTCGCCGCCGGCGACGCGACGACCTCGCCGTACAAGCAGATCGTGATTGCCGCGGGCGACGGCGCCAAGGCCGCGCTCGGCGCCTTCGACCACCTGATCCGCGCCTCGGCGCCGGCCTGACGGGCGGCCCGCGCCGCGGGCATCGCGTACGCTTCGGGCTTGGACTTTCGAAGCAGCAGGAGACAGCGCGATGCCCAAGGCGATCCAGATCCAGCGACCCGGCGGCCCCGACGAGATGCGCCTCGTCGACGTGGCGGTCGGCGAGCCCGGCCCGGGCGAGATCCGCGTGCGCCACCACGCCTGCGGCGTCAACTTCATCGACGTCTACCAGCGCAACGGCACCTATCCGCTCGCGATGCCGCTCACCCTGGGCATGGAAGGCGCCGGCGTCGTCGAGGCAGTCGGAGAGGCGTTGCCCGGCCAGCCCATGCACCTGCAGCCCGGCGACCGCGTCGCCTATGCGAGCCAGCCGCCCGGCGCGTACAGCGAGGCGCGCGTGATGCCCGCCAGATGCGTCGTCGAGCTGCCCGACGCGATCGACTACGAGACCGGCGCCGCGATGATGCTCAAGGGCATGACGGTGCAGTACCTGCTGCGTCGCACCGTACCTGCCGGCGGCCTGCAAGGCGGCGACTACGTGCTGTTCCATGCGGCGGCGGGCGGCGTCGGCCTGATCGCCTGCCAGTGGGCCAAGGCGCTCGGCCTGCGCCTGATCGGCACCG
The DNA here is from genome assembly GCA_048500255.1 of Burkholderiaceae bacterium. Lineage (GTDB taxonomy): Bacteria > Pseudomonadota > Gammaproteobacteria > Burkholderiales > Burkholderiaceae_C > JAMHWF01. Next base: position 64,048 of record JASNYH010000005.1, read on the forward strand.
CCGGCACCGACGAGAAGTGCCGCCTCGCGCTCGACCACGGCGCGGCGCACGCCATCAACTATGCGAAGGAAGACTTCGTCGCGCGCGTCAAGGAGATCACCGGCGGCCAGGGCGTCAAGGTCTTCTACGACAGCGTCGGCAAGGACACCTTCGACAAGTCGCTCGACTGCCTGCGGCCGTTCGGCCTGGCCGTGCTGTTCGGCGCCGCGTCGGGGCCGGTGCCGCCGTTCAACCTGTCGATGCTGGCGAGCAAGGGGTCGCTGTACGTGACGCGGCCGACGATCTTTACCCACATGGCGACGCGCGAATCGACCCAGGCGATGGCCGACGACCTGTTTGCGATGGTCTCGGCCGGCCACGTGAAGATCGATATCGGCCAGCGCCTTGCGCTCGCCGACGCCGCGCAGGCGCACCGCGAGCTCGAATCGCGGCTCACGACAGGCTGCACCGTGCTGATCCCCTGAGCACGCGGCGCCCGCCGCAGCGCTTGTCAGCGTCCGCCGACACGCCGCCGCGGCTGCCGGCGCGCACCGAATCGGCCGCGGCCGACAGTGCCGCCGCGGCGCGCTGCCTAGCATCGGGGCACCGGGTCGCCGCTCGCGCGACCCACGCCAGGAGCCCACGATGAAGACACTTGCCACCACCTTGTTGACGATCGGCGCCGCCGCCGTGATCAGCGCCTGCGACCGCTCGCCGCCCGATCCGACCACCGGCATGCCGGCGGACCGCCCCGCCGCGGCCACACAGCCGGCGCCGACGGGCGGCGCGCCGGCGTCGGCGCCGGCCACCGCGGGCCGCGCCGATCCGTCGCTGCCGCCGGCCGACAGCGCCGTCGCAGTGCCGCCGTCGCCGCCGCCGCAAGCGGGCACCGACACGCGCGCCAATCCGCCGCTGGGCGAGATGGACCGCCAGAAGGAAGGCGAGCAGATGCCGCGCGCGCTCGACGGCAACAACCACTCGAGCCCGAACACCGGCTCGGCGCCGGCACGCTGACCTGCACTGCGCTCCACTCGGCCGCCGCGCATTCGAGCGCGGCGGCGCACGGCCGATGCCTTGACGGCTCAGTCGCCCACCGCCGCGCGGTAGGCGTGCCACGAGGCATGCCCGAGCACCGGCGCGACGACGAGCAGGCCGGCGAACCACGGCAGCATCGCGGCGACGACCAGCGTCGTGATCAGCGCGCCCCACCACAGCATGACACCGGGCTGCGTGAGGCACAGGCGCAGGCTGGTCAACGCGGCGCTGATCGCATCGGTCTGGCGGTCCAGGATCATCGGCATCGCGACGACGCTGATCGCGAAGATGAGTCCGGCGAACACGGCGCCGACGGCGAGATAGGTCAGCACGAAGACGAGGTTGTGCGGATCGAGCAGCGCCGCGAACGAGCCCTTGAAGTCGGGCATGCCGTCGAAGCTGATCGCGAACACGACGAGCGACGCGCGGCCCCAGATCATCTCGACGACGAGCAGCACGGCGCCGAAGATGGCCATCGAGCCGGTGAGCGTGTCCCACGCGAACAGCGACTCGCCGAAGTCGGGGCGCTCGCCGCGCTCGAGCTTGCGGCTCACGTCGTACAGGCCGAGGCACAGGAAGGGCCCCATCAGCAGGAAGCCGGCCGACAGCGCCAGCGTCCACGCCGACTGGCGCTGGTACATCAGCAGCAGCAGCCAGCCCATGCCGGCGAAGCAGGCGCCGTAGAAGAGGCCGATCCCCGGCGCGCGCACAAAATCGCGCCAGCCCGCCGCCAGCCAGCGCAGCGGATCGCGCCAGCCGAGCGGGCGCAGTTCGAGATCGAACACGGTGCGCGGCGGTGCGGCGGGTTTCGCCGGGGCAGCGGTCGCGTCGGGCGTCGTCTCGACCGGAGCGGAGTCGTTCGTCGTCGTCATCGCTGGCGGTGTAGCGCAGCGGTGGGGCCGGCGGCAATCGGGCCCGTCCCTCGGTCGAGCACCGGTCAGCCGTCGTCGTCGCGCTGGTGCGTGCTGCGCCAGATCGCGCGCACCAGCCACATGCCGCCGAGCACGGCGCCGGCAAAGCCGAGGAAGCCGAACGCCGGCAGGCCGAACAGCGTCGGCCCGCCGGACACCGTCATCACGATCGACGAGCCGATGATCAGCGCCGCGATGACGAGCGCCAGCGACAGGCGGTTCGCCGCGCGGTCGAGCTGATCGCCCACGCGCTTGAGATGCGCCAGCTCGATGCCGACGTGCACGCGCCCGCGGCGTGCGTTGCGCAGCAGCCGCGACACGTCGTGCGGCAGTTGCTCGGCCGTCGCCAGCGCGCGCCTCAGGGTGAGCCAGGCGCGCTGCGCCAGCGCCTGCGGCCGATAGCGCGCGCGCACCACCTGGCGCAGCAGCGGCTGCGCCTCCGTCGCCATGTGGAAGCCCGGGTCGAGCCCGCGGCCCATGCCTTCGAGCGAGATGAAGGCCTTGATCAGCAGCGCCAGGTCCGACGGCAGCGCGAGGCGGTGCTCGCGCAGGATCACGGTCACGTCGGCGAGCATCTGGCCCAGGCTCAGCTCGGCCAGCGGCGTGCCGTGGTACTGGTCGACGAAGGCCTCGATCTCGCCTTCGAGCTGCGAGAGGTCGACGCCGCGGTCGTCGCCGGTCCAGTCGAGCAGCACGTCGGCCACGTCCTGCGGCTGGCGCTCGACGAGGCCGAGCAGCAACTGCAGCAGCTCGTCGCGGCGGCGCGTCGTGAGCCGGCCGACCATGCCGAAGTCGATGAAGGCCAGCCGGTTGCCCGGCAGGTAGAACACGTTGCCCGGGTGCGGATCGGCGTGGAAGAAACCATCCTCGACGATCATCTTCAGCACGGCCTGCGCGCCGCGCCGCGCGAGCAGCGGCCGGTCGTAACCCTCCTGCGACAGGCGCTCGAGCTCGTGGCCCGTGATGCCGCCGACGTAGCCCTGCACGTTGATGCGCTCGCCGGTGTACTCCCAGTGCACGCGCGGGATCACGACATGCGGCAGCGCCGCCAGGTTGGCCGCGATGCGCTCGGCGCTGCGGCATTCGGCGGCGAAGTCGAGCTCGCGGCGCAGCGAGCGCGCGAACTCGCGCACCAGCCGGCGCGGGCGATAGGGCTGCAGCGCCGGCAGCTCCGATTCGGCGATCGCCGCGACGCGGTCGAGCAGCCGCAGGTCGGCCTCGATCACGTCGCGGATGCCGGGGCGGCGGATCTTGACGACGACCTCCGTGCCGTCTTTCAGCTGCGCGCGGTGCACCTGCGCGATCGACGCGCCGGCCAGAGGCTCGGCGTCGAAGCGCGCGAACACGGCCTCGGGCTCGTCGCCGAGGTCTTCGCGCAGCTGCGGGCGCAGCGCATCGAGCGGCACGGCGGGAACGCGGCTGTGCAGCTTTTCGAACTCGGCGATCCATTCGGGGCCGAACAGGTCGGCGCGGCCGGCGAGGATCTGGCCGAGCTTGACGAAGGTCGGCCCGAGTTCTTCGAGCGCCATGCGCACCTGCACCGGCGGCTCGAGTCGCGCGAGGTCGGCTGCGTGGTCGCGGTTCACCGCATGGCCGGCGCGCTCGAGCGCGTCGGCCAGGCCGAGGCGGCGCATGCTGTCGCCGAAGCCGTGCCGCACCAGCACGCCGACGATCTCGTTCAGGCGCCCGAGGTCGCGCGCCGTGCCCAGCGTCTCGATCAGCATGGCGCGAGTATGCCGCGCGGGCCTGCAAGGCCCGGCCTCGCCGTTGCGCCACGTCAAGCAGGTCGGTTCGACGGCTGATAGTCTCGATCACGGATGGGTGTTGCGGAGGGAATCAGATGCGATGCACGACGAGAGGCGCGTTGGCAGGCGTCCGCATGCTGACGACGGCGATCGCCGTGGCGACGTTGTCGAGTTGCGGCGGCGGAGGCGGAGGCGGCGGGGCGCCCGAGCCTGTCGTCGCGGGAACGGGCCTCGCGCCCACCGACGGCCCCGGCGACACGACGCAGCTGTTTCCGGCGCTGATCGGCGACACCTGGTCCTACGACGTCGTCGCATCGGGCACCGGCGTGGCGGCGACGCACAGCGTCGGCACGACGACCGTCATCGGCACCGGCACCATCGCCGGCGTGGCGGCGCGCGTGTTCGAGCTGCGCGATTCGTCGGTGGCCGGCCGGATGCAGACCTGGGTCAACGTGCGTCCGGGCGGGATCTCGCGGCTCGGCAACGACGACGCCGGCGACGACATCACGCCGAGGATCGTTCCCTACGTCGAGCTCGCCTTCCCGGTGTCGCTGGGACCGGTGTCGACGGTGACGGCGCGCAACCTGGCGTACGGCAGCGACTCGCTCGGCAACCCTGTCGTGCTCGACCTGACGCAGACCATCGTCAACGTCGCGTGGGAGACCGTGCTCGTGCCCGGCGGCGAGTTCACCAACGCCTTGCGCCAGACGACGACGCTCGACGCCACGGTGCGCGACGACGCGCTCGGCCTCAGCGTGCCGGTGCAGGGCGTCGAGACGCGCTGGCTGACGCCCGGCGTCGGCATCGTCAAGCAGACCACGACGACGACGGCCGAGGGTCAGTCGGTCACCGTGACCGGGGACCTGCGCGGCTGGCAGGTCGCCGGCCACAGGCGCGGACTCGGTGAACCCCATGTCGCCGTCGACGGCCTGTCGCCGGCGGGCAGCAGCGATCCCGCGGTGCCCGCCGGCGAGCCGGCGATCGCCACCGACGGCTCCAACTTCCTCGTCGTCGCGCGGCGCGCCGGCGGCGGCGGCTTCCCCTACACGACGCAGTGGACGGCGACGCTCGTCACGCTCGATGGCACCGTGCTCGCATCGGCCGACCTCGGCAGTGCGCAGGTCAACCCCGAGGCGGCCGAGACGCGCCGCGCCGCCGTGGCGTGGGACGGCAGCGGATGGCTCGTCGTCTACGAGGTCGACAACGACTTCGCGACGACCGGGCTGCGCGGCTCGCTCGTCGCGCAGCGCGTGTCGGCCGCCGGTGCGGCGGTCGGGACGGCGCAGGTCGTCGCCGGCCCGGGCGCGTCGCAGCCGACGCTGGCGTCCGACGGCACGCGCTGGCTGTTGGGCTTCGTGCGGCACGTCGATGCCAGCGGCCTCGACCGCGTCGCCGGCGTGTTCGTGTCGCCGACGACGGGCACGGCCGACGGCGCCGAGTTCGCGATCACGCCGGCCGACGGCTATCCGTCGACGCCGAGCCTGGCTTTCGGCGGCGGGCGCTTCCTGGTCGCGTGGAGCCAGCGGCCGTGGATGGCGCAGCCGGCGGGCGTGCTGGCGGCGCGCGTCGATCCGGCGGGCGCGGTGCTCGACACACCGGCGCTGATGCTGAAGACGACGACGGCATGCTGCCTCGAGCACCGGCCGCACGCGATCTGGGACGGCAGTGCCTTCGCCGTCGCGTGGAGCGACTACCGGCGCCAGCAGGACAATTTGCACACCAACATCCATCTCGGCCGCGTGTCGTCGGCAGGTGCGCTGCTCGATGGCCCGTCGCAGGACGCCGGACGCGCGATCACGACGGCCGCCGACCTGATCGAGCACGGCGTGCGCGCCGCCGCGTTCGACGGCGAAACGCTGCTGACTTGGAGCTCGAGTGTCGCCATCGGCGTGCCCGCCGACCTGCGCGGCGCGCGCGTCACGAGCGCCGGGCGCGTCGTCGCCAGCGAGCCGTCCGGCACGCCGCTGTGGCGCGACGTGTCTCTGCGCTGGCCGGCGCTCGCCGTCACGCCGGCCGGCGCGCTGCTCGTGTGGTCGCAGCCCGCGCCGGGCAATGCCGTCGCGGCCTTGCCGATGCGGCCGTTCGGGCGCTGATTCAGCGCCCGCGCCGCACGCGCAGCAGTTCGTCGAGGATCAGGCAGGCCGCGCCGACGGTGATCGCGCTGTCGGCGACGTTGAACGACGGGAAATACCAGCCGCCCCAGTGCAGCTGGATGAAGTCGACGACGTGGCCGTGCAGCAGGCGGTCGACGACGTTGCCGACGGCGCCACCGAGGATCAGCGCGAGCGCCCAGCCGAACAGGCGCTGCTCGCCGTGGCGCGCCAGCAGCACGACGATGAAGACGGCCGCCGCGCCGCCGAGGCCGACGAAGAACCAGCGCTGCCAGCCCGACGCACCGGCGAGGAACGAGAACGCCGCGCCCGTGTTGTGCACGCGCACGAGGTTGAAGAAGGGCGTGATCGTGCGGCTGTCGCCGAGCTGGAACTGCTGCAGCACCCAGCTCTTGGTGAGCTGGTCCGCCACGATCACGGCCAGCGCGATCGCCAGCCAGGGCAGCAGCCGGCGCGCCGTCGACGACGAAGCCATCGTCGTCAAGCCACGCGGCGCGGCTCGCCGGCGCCGTGCAGATTGCTCGTGCAGCGGCCGCAGATCGTCGGATGCGCCGCATCGTGGCCGACGTCGTCGCGCCAGTGCCAGCAGCGCTCGCACTTCGTCGCTCCCGACGGCGTGACTTCGGCGGCCAGTGCGTCGCCGGCCACGAGCGTGGCGGCCGACGTGATCATGACGAACCTCAGGTCGTCGCCCAGGCTCGCGAGCACGGCGTGCAGGTCGGGCGGTGCCGTGATGCGCAGCGTCGCCTGCAGCGACGAGCCGACGCCGCCGGCGGCGCGCACGGCTTCGATCTCCTTGTTGACGACGTCGCGCACCTCGCGGATGCGCGCCCACTTGGCGAGCAGCACGTCGTCGCGCCACGCGCCGGTGCCGACGTAGGTCTCGACGAAGATGGAGTCGCTGCCCTCTCCGGCGAACACCTTCCACGCCTCCTCGGCGGTGAAGCTGAGGAAGGGCGCCATCCAGCGCAGCATCGCGTGAGTCACGTGCCACAACGCCGTCTGCGCGCTGCGCCGCGCGTGCGAGTCGGGCGCCGTCGTGTAGAGCCGGTCCTTCAGCACGTCGAGCCAGAACGCGCCCAGATCCTCGCTGCAATAGACCTGCAGCTTGGCGACGACGGGGTGGAACTCGTAGGCCTCGTAGTGCGCCAGGATCTCGTCCTGCAGCTGCGCGGCGCGCGCCAGCGCCCAGCGGTCGATCTCGAGCATGCGCTCGATCGGCACGCCCTCGCTGGCGGCGTCGAAGTCGCTCGTGTTGGCCAGCAGGAAGCGCAGCGTGTTGCGGATGCGCCGGTAGGCGTCGACGACGCGCGCGAGGATCTTGTCGTCGCCCGCGATGTCGCCCGAGTAGTCGCTCGCGGCGACCCACAGGCGGATGATCTCGGCGCCCAGCGTCGAGGCCACCTTCTGCGGCTCGATGCCGTTGCCGAGCGACTTGCTCATCTTGCGGCCCTGCGCGTCGACGGTGAAGCCGTGCGTCAGCAGGCCGCGGTAGGGCGCGCGGTCGTGCAGCGCGCAGGCCAGCAGCAGCGACGAGTGGAACCAGCCGCGGTGCTGGTCGTGGCCCTCGAGGTAGAGGTCGGCCTCGGGGCCCTCGGCGTGGCAGCCCTCGGGGTGCTGGCGGCGCAGCACGTGCTCGAAGGTCGAGCCCGAGTCGAACCACACTTCGAGGATGTCGCTGCTCTTGGTGTAGTGCGGCGCGTCGTCGGCGCCGAGGATCTCTTCGGTGCTGGTGCGGCTCCAGGCCTCGATGCCGCCGCGCTCGACGATGTCGGCCGCACGGTCGAGGATCTCCATCGTGCGCGGATGCAGCTCGCCTGTCTGCCTGTGCAGGAAGAAGGGCAGCGGCACGCCCCAGCTGCGCTGGCGGCTGATGCACCAGTCGGGCCGGTTGGCGATCATGTCGCGCAGCCGCGCGCGGCCGTTCTCGGGATAGAAGCCGGTGGCGTCGATGGCGTCGAGCGCGAGCTGGCGCAGCGTCTTCGCCGCCTTGTCCTTCGTGAACACGCCGTCGCCCGCGTCCATGCGGATGAACCACTGCGCGGCGGCGCGATAGATCACCGGCGACTTGTGGCGCCAGCAGTGCGGATAGCTGTGCGTGATCGTCGCGTCGCCGAGCAGGCGGCCGGCGGCCTGCAGCGTCTCGATGATCTTCGGCACGGCCTTCCAGATGTTCAGGCCGCCGAACAGGGCGAAGTCGTCGGCGTAGCGACCGTGGCCCTGCACCGGGTTGAGGATGTCGTCCGTCTTCATGCCGTGCGAGGTGCACGAGGCGAAGTCGTCGAGGCCGTAGGCCGGCGCGCTGTGCACGATGCCGGTGCCGTCTTCGGCCGTCGCATAGTCGGCCAGATAGACGGGCGACAGCCGGTCGTAGCCGGCGTCGACGTCGGCCAGCGGATGGCGGAACGCCAGGCCGTCGAGGCGCTCGCCCTTGGCCGTCGCGACGACGGAGCCCGCGAGGCCCCAGCGCGCGAGGCAGGTCTCGACCAGCGACTCGGCGACGATCAGCAGGCCGCGCGCCGTGTGCACCAGCGCGTAGGTCAGTGCCGGATTGAGGTTGAGCGCCTGGTTGGCCGGGATCGTCCACGCCGTCGTCGTCCAGATGACGGCGTAGGCCTCGCGCGCCGCGCCGTCGGCATCGCCGAACAGGTCGATCGCGGCATCGTGGTGGAAGGCGCGCAGCACGGCGCTGCGGTCGGCCGCCGCGAACATGACGTCGATGGCCTGGCTCTTCTTGTCGGCGTACTCGATCTCGAACTCCGCCAGCGAGCTGCCGCAGTCGAAGCACCAGTACACGGGCTTCAGGCCGCGATAGACGAAGCCGCGCTCGACGACGCGCTTGAAGGCGCGGATCTCGCCGGCCTCGTTGGCGGCGTCCATCGTGGCGTAGCGGTGCTCCCAGTCGCCGAGCACGCCCAGACGCTGGAAGTCCTTCATCTGCAGCGCGATCTGCTCCGTCGCGTAGGCGCGGCTCTTGGCCTGCATCTCGTCGCGCGACAGGCCGCGGCCGTGCGCCTTCTCGATCGCGTTCTCGATCGGCAGGCCGTGGCAGTCCCAGCCCGGCACGTAGTGGGCGTCGAGGCCGCCGAGCTGGCGTGCCTTGACGATCATGTCCTTCAACACCTTGTTGACGGCGTGGCCCATGTGGATCGCGCCGTTGGCATAGGGCGGGCCGTCGTGCAGCACGAACAGCGGCGCGCCGCGGCGCGCGTCGCGCAGGCGCTTGTAGAGGCCGCCGTCGTTCCACGCCTGCACCCAGGCGGGCTCACGCCTGGCCAGATCGCCGCGCATCGGGAACGGCGTGTCCGGCAGGTTGAGCGTCGAGCGGTAGTCCGTCGTGGCGGGCGGCTGGTCAGCCATGAGTCGTCGTCCTCGGGATCGGCGCGCCGCGTCGCGCGGGCGTGCTTCGGTCAGGCGGGGTGCGGCTGCGGTCGCGGTGCGCGCGGGCGCGCCTTGCGGCGGGCCTCAAATTCGGTCGCGCGTCGTCTGCCGCCGCGTTGACGCATCGCAACGCGACGGCTGAAGGCTTGCGATACACAATGGCATGACGCGATTCTAGCGACGCCCGTGACCCCGACGATCCTGCGCCGCTGCGCGCTGGCGCTGTACCTGGCCGGCAGCGCGGTCCATGCTGCCGACACCGCAGCCCCCGCCGCCGAGACGCCGCCGCCAAACTTCGAGGGCGCGATCGGCGCCGTCGTCAGCTATCGCAACGAATACCTCGGCGGTCGTGCGCACGCGGCGGATGTCGGGCCGGCGTTCTACCTGCGCTACAAGCGCGTGAGCATCAGCCACGCCAGCGGCTTCGTGACGCGGCGCCGCGAGGAGCTGCCGCTCGGCCTCGGGCTCGAGCTGGTGCGTCGCAGCGAAGTGCGGCTCAACCTCGGTCTGCGCATCGACCGCGGCCGCGAGTCGAGCGCCAGCGGCGCGCTCGCCGGTGTCGAAGACGTGCGCGGCACGCTGCGCGCGCGCACCGGCCTCGTCTGGCAGGCCGGCGAGCGGTGGCGGTTGAATGCCGGCTGGGCGGTCGACCTGCTCGGCCGCGGCGGCGGCCACACGCTCGACGCCGGCGTCGCCTGGGAGCAGCCCGTCGGCCACCGCTCGACCTGGGCGATCGGCACGTCGCTGACCTGGGCCGACGGCCGCTACATGCGCAGCTACCACGGCATCACGCCGGCGGCGTCGGCGATCAACGGCCTGCCGGTCTACCGGCCCGGCGGCGGCCTGCGCGACGTGGCCCTGAGCACGACGCTGCGCAGCGAGTTCGGCTCGATGTGGAGCGCCTACGTCGGCGGCGGCATCGGCCGCGTGCTTGGCCCGGCGGCCGACAGCCCGCTGACGCAGGACGTCCGCACCTGGTGGATCGGGACGGGGCTGGCGCGGCGGTTCTAGTCTGGCTTGATGTTCGCGCGGGTCGGGCTGCCATCGCGCATCAGCATCGTGAGCACGGGCGACTGGGTAGGACGCCTGTAGCCCGATGTTCGGCTGCTACGGCTGGTTCGCGAACCACTCGCGCGCGTCGACCTCGTCGCGCTCGATGCCGGCCTTCAGCGCATCGATCGACGCGTAGCGTCGCTCGTCGTGCAGCTTGTGCAGCAGCTCGACGCGCACGCAGCGGCCGTAGGCGCCGTCGCGGCCGAGTTCGGCGGGCCAGTCGAGGCAGTGCACCTCGAGCAGCACGCGGCCGGCGTCTTCGACCGTCGGACGCACGCCCAGGTTGGCGACGGCGCGCAGCGGCTCGGCCGCCAGCGCGTGCACCTGCGCGACGAAGATGCCGGTGGCGGCCGGCCGGGGATGGCCGAAGCGCAGGTTCAGCGTCGGAAAACCGAGGTCGCGGCCGAGCTTGCGCCCGTGGATCACGTGGCCGCTGATGCTGTAGGGCCGCCCGAGCAGGCTGGCGGCGCGCGACAGGTCACCGTGCGCCAGCGCCTCGCGCACCGCCGAGCTGCTGACGCGCGTGTTGTGCACCTGGTAGCTGTTCATGCGCGCCACGTCGAAGCCGAGCTGCTGGCCGGCGCGGTCGAGCATGGCGTAGTCGCCGGCACGCTTGGCGCCGAAGCAGAAGTCGTCGCCGACGAGGATGTACTTCGCGCCGAGCCCGGCGACGAGCACTTCGTCGATGAAGGCCTGCGGCGCCTGCGTCGCCAGCCGCTCGTCGAAGCGCAGCACGACGACCTGGTCGACGCCGCAGCGCTCGAGCTCGCTCAGCTTGTCGCGCAGCGTGACCAGCCGCGCCGGCGCGAGCTCGGGCCGCCCCGCCTTGCGCGCGAAGTAGTCGCGCGGATGCGGCTCGAAGGTCAGCACCGCCACCGGCAGGCGGCGGTGCTGCGCCTCGGAGTGCACCAGTGCCAGCATCGCCTGGTGGCCGCGGTGCACGCCGTCGAAGTTGCCGATCGTCAGCGCGCAGGCCGGCGCGATGCCCCGGTGGTGAAAGCCGCGAAAGACGTGCATGGCCAGGATTATCGCGGCGCCTCCGCGAGCGCGGCGACCTCGCGGTCGGCGAGCCAGCGCCAGCGGCCGGGCGCAAGCTGCGCCGGGTCGAGCACGATGGGGCCGAAGGCGCTGCGGTGCAGCGCGTCGACGCGGTTGCCGGCGGCGGCGACCATGCGCTTGACCTGGTGGTACTTGCCTTCGGTCAGCGTGAGCCGCAGCGTGTGCTCGCCGCGGCGCTCGCAGGCGGCGGGGCGCACGACGACGCCCGGCTCGTCGGCGAGCACGACGCCGGCGCGCAGCCGCTCCACCAGGGCGTCGTCGACGGCGTGCTTCGTCGTCACTTCGTAGACCTTGGCGACGTGGCGCTTCGGCGACGTGAGGCGGTGGATCAGCGCGCCGTCGTCGGTGAGCAGCAGCGCGCCCGTCGTGTCGGCGTCGAGGCGGCCCACCGGCTGCACGCCGCGCGCGCGCAAGGGCGGCGGCAGCAGCGACAGCACGCCCGGATGGTGGCGCGGCGCTCGCGAGCATTCGACGCCGGCGGGCTTGTGCAGCAGCACGACGGCGCGCGCGCGGTACGGCCACTCGACGCCGTGCACGCTGAACGCCAGGCCGTCGGTCGCGACGTCGGCGTCGGGATCATCGACGATGGCGCCGCCGACGGCGACGGCGCCGCCGGCGATCAGCGCTGCGCATTCGCGGCGCGTGCCGAAGCCCTGCGAGTAAAGGAGCTGGGCGAGGCGCATCGGCGGCGTGCGCGCAGCCGCGCCGGGCGGCTGCGCGAGCGGCGTCAGGCGAACACGCCGGCGGTCGGCTGCATGCGTGCCGATGCTTCGCCGAGGTGGTGCAGCGTGTCGCCGAACGTCGTCTCGAGCAGCGTCAGGCGCTTGAAGTAGTGGCTGCCGATGTACTCGTCGGTGACGCCGATGCCGCCGTGCATCTGGATGCACTGCTGGCCGACGTAGCGCATGCTCTGGCCGAGCTGCACCTTGGCCTGCGACAGCGCGCGCCGCCGCGCGTCGGCCGGCTCGCCGAGCTTGAGCGTGGCGTAGTAGCTCATCGAGCGGCCGAGCTCGAGTTGCATCTTGGCGTCGGCGATGCGGTGGCGCAGCGCCTGGAAGCTCGCGATCGGCACGCCGAACTGCTTGCGCGTGTTGAGGTACTCGGCGGTCAGCGCGAGCAGCTTGTCCATCAGGCCGACGCCCTCGGCGCAGGCCGCGGCGATGCCGACGTCGACGCCGCGCTCGAGCTGCGCGACGCCGTCCTCGGCGACGAGCACGGCCGGCGCGGCGGCGAACTTCAGCTCGGCGGCGCGCGCGCCGTCGTGCGTCGGGTAGCCGCTCACGTCGACGCCCGGTGCGCCGCGCTCGACGAGAAAGAGGTGGATGCCGTTGGGCGTGTGCGCCGGCACGAGCCAGGCGTCGGCCTCGTCGCCCGCCGGCACGACGCTCTTGGCGCCGTCGACCGTCCAGCCGCCGCCGCCCGCGGGCGCTGCACGCGTGACGGCCTGGTCGAGGCGGTAGCGGTTGCTGCGCTCCTGGTGCGCCAGCACGACGAGCGCCGACGCGTCGGCGATGCGCGGCATCCAGCGCCGGCGCAGCGCGTCGGGCGCGGCGGCGAGCAGCGCCGGCGCGATCAGCGCGCCCTGCGCATAGGGCGCGTTGACGAGGCCGCGGCCGAGCTCTTCCATCACGACCATCGCCTCGACCGGGCCGAAGCCCATGCCGCCGTGCGACTCGGCGACCGCCAGCCCGGTGAGGCCGAGTTCGCCCAACTCGGCCCAGACCTCGCGCGTACGGCCGCCGGCCTTGGCCAGGGCGTGGCGGCGCTCGAACGTGAAGCCCTTGTCGACCCAGCGCTGCACGGCGTCGCGCAGCGAGAGCTGGTCATCGGTGAAATCGAAGTCCATGAGCTTGATCCTCAGCCGAGCACGGTCTGGGCGACGATGTTGCGCTGCACTTCGTTCGAGCCGCCGTAGATCGTCGTCTTGCGCATGTTGAGATAGGTACCGGTCAGCGGCGCGAGGTGCGCCGCGCCGACGTGCTCGCCCTGCCAGCCGGCCTCCATCGCCTCGCTGCGGAACGGCGCGGCATAGGGCCCGGCGACGAGCATCATCAGCTCGGTGTAGCGCTGCTGGATCTCGCTGCCGCGGATCTTCAGCAGGCCGGCGACGTCGAGCGCGGCCTTGCCGCTCTTCTCGGCCGACAGCACGCGCAGCACCATCATCTCGAGCGCGACGATGTCGACCTCGAGCAGCGCGATCTGGTCGCGCAGCCGCGCGTCGTCCCACACGCCCTCGGTGCGCGCGATGCGCTTGAGCCGCTCGAGCTCGCGCTTGGCGCGGTTCACGTCGGCGATGTTGGTGCGCTCGTGCGCGAGCAGGTACTTGGCGTAGGTCCAGCCCTTGTTCTCCTCGCCGACGAGGTTCCCGGCCGGCACCTCGACGTTGTCGAAGAATACTTCGTTGACCTCGGGCTCGCCGTCGAGCATCACGATCGGGCGCACGCTGACCCCCGGGCTCTTCATGTCGATGAGCAGGAACGAGATGCCGGTCTGCGGCTTGCCCTCGCTGCTCGTGCGCACGAGGCAGAAGATCCAGTCGCCGTGCTGCGCCAGCGTCGTCCACGTCTTCTGGCCGTTGACGATGTACTTGTCGCCACGGCGCTCGGCGCGCGTCTTCAGCGACGCGAGGTCGGAGCCGGCGCCGGGCTCGCTGTAGCCCTGGCTCCACCAGACGTCGCCGCTCATGATGCCGGGCAGGTGGCGGCGCTGCTGCTCGGGTGAGCCGAAGGCCATGATGACGGGCGCCACCATCACGGGCCCGAACGGCACGATGCGCGGCGCGCCGGCCAGCGCGCACTCTTCTTCGAACAGGTGGCGCTGCACGGCGTTCCAGCCCGGGCCGCCGAACTCCTTCGGCCAGGCCCAGCCGTGCCAGCCCTTCTTGCCGAGGATGCGCGCCCAGCGCTGCATGTCGTCGCGCGTCAGGCGCAGCGCGTTGTGCACCTTGTGGCTGATCTCCCTGGGCAGGTTGTCGGCCACCCAGGCGCGGATCTCGGCGCGGAACGCCAGTTCCTCGGGCGTGAAGTTGAGGTCCATCGTCACATGCTCCTGCTGCGGCCGACGGCGTGCCGCGGCGGGTCCGGTTTTAGCACGACCGTGCCGAAACACCTGTCGCTGGGGCGACGCCACCGCCGCGCCGGCGCACAATCGCGGCTCGCCCGTTGTCGTCGTCGAGTTCCGCCGTGCCTGTCGATCAGATCTTCGCCATCTTCGTCGTCGTCGCCTGCGCCGTGATGCTGCTGCGCCTGGCGCTCGGCGAGCGGCGGCGCCGCCGCTTCGACGCGGGCTGGCTCGGCGCGTGGCAGGTGCTGCGCACGCTGCCGCAGCGGTTGCGGCGCCGGGGCGCGCTGCGCCGCCAGGCCGAGCGTGCTGCCGACGAGGCGATCCGCCGCGCGCAGGGCGGCGGCGACGTCGAGCGCGACGGCAACGTCTACACGCCCAAGTCGTTCGGCAAGCGCCGCCGCGATCTGCACTGAGGGCGCAGGCCGTGGCGGGGCCGCCCCGGCACGCGTCGGCGGCCTCGTTCAGCGCTGCGGCGACAATGCGCCCACCTCGACGCGCCATGCAGCTGATCCGGCTCCTGCCCCTGCGCCCCGTGGCCTTTCTCGGCCAGGTGGTGCTGTCGGCGTGGGCCGGCTTTCCGGCGCGCTGGCGCTTTCGCGCGCGCGACTTCGCCCGCGTCATGGCCGACTGCAGCGCGCGCGCCGTGCCGATCGTCACCGTCGTCAACGTGCTGGTGGGCGCGATCCTCGCCTTCGTCGGCGCGGTGCAGCTGATCAAGTTCGGCGCCGGCATCTACGTCGCCGACCTGGTGGCGATCGCCGTGTCGCGCGAGATGGCGGCGATCATCACGGCCGTCGTGATGGCCGGGCGCACCGGCGCGGCCTTCGCCGCCGAGCTGGCGACGATGCAGACCAACGAGGAGGTCGACGCGCTCGAGGTGCTCGGTCTCAACGCCGTCGACTTCCTCGTGCTGCCGCGCGTGCTGGCGCTGTTCGCCATCATGCCGCTGCTGTACGTCTACGCCTGTGTCACCGGGCTGCTCGGCGGCATGGTGGTCGCCGCCGGCATGCTCGACCTGGCGCCGGCGGCCTACATGGACCGCACCGTCGACGCGCTGTCGTGGGCGCACGTCGGGCTGGGTCTGGCCAAGTCGATCGTGTTCGGCGCGATGGTGTCGATCACCGGCTGCTACTTCGGGCTCAACGCGCGGCGCGACGCGGCCGGCGTCGGCGTGGCGACGACGCAGGCCGTCGTGGTCAGCATCGTGGCCGTCATCGTGATCGACGCCGTGTTCGCCGTCTGCGCCGACGCGCTCGGGATCTGATGTCCATGGCGACGGCGCTGCTCGAAGTGCAGGACCTCGAGATCCGCTACGGCGAGCGGCTGGTGCAGCAGGGCGTGTCGTTCGTCGTCGAGCGGGGTACGATCTTCGCCGTGATGGGCGGCAGCGGCTGCGGCAAGAGCAGCCTGCTCAAGGGCCTGGTCGGCCTGCTCGAGCCGACGGCCGGCCACGTGCTGTACGACGGCGTCGACTACTGGGCCGCCGACGAGGCGACGCGCAACCGCCTGCGCGCCGGCTTCGGCATGCTGTTCCAGAGCGCGGCGCTGTGGTCGTCGATGAGCCTGATGGAGAATGTCTGCTTGCCGCTCGAACTGCACACCCGACTCGACGCCGCCCGACGCGAGCACCGCGCGCGCGAAGTGCTCGGCTGGGTGGGACTCGCCGAGTTCGCCGACTTCATGCCGGCCGACCTGAGCGGCGGCATGAAGAAGCGCGCCGGCCTGGCGCGTGCCATCGCCGCCGAGGCGCCGCTGCTCTATCTCGACGAGCCGTCGGCCGGGCTCGATCCGATCAGCTCGCTGCGCCTGGACGAGCTGATCGTCTCGCTGCGCGACCGCACGGGCGCGGCCATCGTGCTCGTCAGCCACGAGCTGCCGAGCCTGCTGGCGATCTGCGACGACGGCATCTTCCTCGACGGCGACAGCCACCAGCCGGTGGCGCGCGGCGCGCCGCGCCGGCTGTACGAGGAGTGCTCGCATCCGGCGGTGCGCGCCTTCCTGCATCGCGAGGAGCCGCTGACGCGACCCGCGCCGGAGCGCGCGCGCCTCGAGCGGGCGTCGTCTGCGTCGGACGAGGCGCGGTCATGATCCGACGCAATGCGCTGCTGATCGGCGCCTTTCTGATCGGCGCGATCGTGCTCGTCGTCGCCGGCATCCTGTGGATGTCGGGCAGTGCGCTGTTCCAGACGCAGTACAAGGCCGTGATGTACTTCCAGGGCAGCGTCAGCGGGCTCTATCTCGGCGCGCCGGTCACGTTCCGCGGTGTGTCGGTCGGGCAGGTCGACGACATCGGCATCGAGCTCGACAGCCGTTCGCTGCAGGCGCGCATCCCGGTGTGGGTGCGGTTGCGCCCCGACGCGCTGCGCCTTTCCAACGGCGCCGCGTCGCCGGGGTTCGACCTCGCGACGCTGGTGCAGCGCGGGCTGCGCGCGCGGCTCGTGGCGCAGAGCTTCGTCACCGGGCAGAAATCGATCGAACTCGACTTCACGCCCGACACGCCCGTCGTGCGCGTCGGCGATCCGGGCGAGCCCGAGATTCCGGCGCTGGCCGACCGCTTCGGCGCGCTGATCGATCAGGTGGCCGAGCTGCCGCTGCGCGACACCGTCGAGGAGCTGCGCGGCGCCGTCGGCGAGCTGCGCCGCACGATGGTGGCGGTGCAGAAGACCCTCGACGCCGCGCAGACGTCGCTGTCGACGGCGAGCGGCGAGGTGGCGAAGGTCGGTGCCGACGCGCGCCGCACGCTGGCCGGCGCCGACGCCGCGGTGCGCGAACTGCAGCGCAGCACGACGGCCACGCTGGAGTCGGTGACGCAGCTGACGGAGGCGGCGCGCGGCACCGTCGCCGAGGCGCGGCCCGAGCTGCAGCGCACGCTCGCCGGCGCGCGCGAAGCGGCCGACGCGGCGCGCGTGGCGATGCACCGTGTCGCCGAGCTGACGGCACCCGGCGCGCCGCTGCGCAGCGACCTCGACGCCGCCGTGCGCGACCTTTCGCAGGCGGCGCGCGGCCTGCGCGACTGGAGCGAGCTGCTCGAGGAGCGGCCCAACGCCATCATCTTCGGGAATTCGCGACCATGAGCCGACTGCGACGCCGTGCCTGCCTCGCCGCCTGCGCCGCCGCCGCGACGCTCGTCGCCGGGTGCGCCGGCACGCCGGCGCCGCGCGTGCTGCTCGCGCTGCCGTCGGCGGCACCACCGACCGCGTCGAACCCGGCCGACGCCGCCGCCGCGTCGCGCGTGCTCGCGCTGCGCCGCGTCGAGCTGCCCGAATACCTCGTCGCGCGGCGCGTGCGCTATCGCGCCGACGCCGCCACGCTCGGCGAGTGGCCCGACGCGTTCTGGGCCGAGCGCATCGAGATCGCCGTGATGCGCGAACTCGCCGCCGCATTGCGCGCGCGGCTGCCCGGCTGGACGGTGTGCGAGGCCGGCTGCGGCGATGCTGCACCCGAGCTGGCGCTGCAGATCGAGCTGGCGCCGTTCGACTACCTGCGCAGCGCGCGCCGCGTCGACGCGCGTGCGCTCGTCGCGCTGTCGACGACGGGCACGGCGGCGCGTCGCGTCGAGGCGCGCGCCTATCGCTATGCCATCGAGGCGGACGCCGACACGCCGCAGGGCCATGCGCAAGCGCTGTCGCGCGTGCTCGATGCGCTGGCTACCGACATCGCGCCGCTGCTCGCGGCGCCGCCGCGGCCATCTCAATAGCGTTTGTCGAGCGTCAGCCGGTCGTTCTCGCGCCGCATCTGAAAGCGCGTCAGGTAGCTGTTGCCCAGCAGCACGTGCGGCATCGCCGACGGCAGCACGAGGGCGTCGACGTTGTAGATGTCGACGTCGCCGATGCGCACGTTGGGCAGCATGACCTGCGTCGCTGGCACCGGCCCGTTGGCCGTCTGCACCATGCCGCGCCGGCCCTTGCGGTGATCGAGACCGAGGCGCTCGGCGTCGGCCTGGCTCATCGAGACCATCGACGCGCCGGTGTCGATCATGAAGCGCACGCTGCGGCCGTTGATGCGCCCGTCGGCGAAGAAGTGTCCGCCGAGGTCGGCCGTCAGCACGATCTGCGAGCCGGCGCCGGCGCGCGGCGCGTCGCCCAGGCTGACCTGCTCGGCGCCGATGCGCAGCAGCAGGCGTCGGCCGTCGACCAGCACGTCGGCGTCGCCGCCCGGCAGGCCGAGCAGCTTGACGCCTTGGTGGCTGGCGCCGAGCACCAGCGTGCGTGGCTGGCCGTCGATGACGAGCAGCGCCTTGTCGCCCATCGCGCCGTTGAACGTGATGCGGCGTGCCGCCGGCTGCGCCGGCGCGGACGCCGCGCAGGCGAGCAGGGCGGCGGCGACGAGGGCGGCGCGGCGGCGCATCAGTCGCGGAAGTTGGTGAACGCCAGCGGCAGTTCGGTGATCTCGCGTCGCAGCAGCGCGATCGCGGCCTGCAGCTCGTCGCGCTTGGCGCCGCTGACGCGCACCACGTCGCCCTGGATCTGACCCTGCACCTTGAGCTTGCTCTGCTTGAGCAGCGACTGGATCTTCTTGCCCGTCTCGGCGTCGATGCCGTTCTTGACCGGCACGAGCTGGCGCAGCTTGTCGCCGCCCGCCTTCTCGGCCTTGGCGCCGAAGTCGAGGAAGCGCACGTCGACGTTGCGCTTGGTCATCTTGGCCAGCACGATGTCGCGCACCTGGCCGAGCTGGAAATCGCTGTCGGCGTGCAGCGTCAGCTCGCGCTTGCCGGCGCCCTTGTCGGCGAGCTCGACCTGCGCGCCGCTGCCCTTGAAGTCGAAGCGCGTGCCGATTTCCTTGTTGCACTGGTCGACGGCGTTGCGCACCTCGACGAGGTTGGGCTCGAGCACGGTATCGAAGCTGGGCATGAGACGCGCGAGGGCTGTCGGGATCGGCCAGAATTGTGGCATGCAAGTCGAGACGGGCGTGAGCCTGAAGACGCTGAATACGTTCGGATTGCCCGCGGTCGCGCGCCGGCTCGTGCGCGTCGACAGCGACGCCGCCGTGCGCCAGGTCGTCGACGACGCGCAGCTCGGCCGCGCCGACAAGTTCATCCTCGGCGGCGGCAGCAACGTCGTGCTGACGCGCGACGTCGCGCCGCTCGTCGTCAAGGTCGAGGTGATGGGGCGCCGCCTCGTCGAGGAGCGCGACGACGCCTGGATCGTCGAGGCTGGCGCCGGCGAGAACTGGCACGAGGTCGTCGCCTGGACGATCGGGCAGGGCTGGCCCGGCCTCGAGAACCTGGCGCTGATCCCGGGCACCGTCGGCGCGGCGCCGGTGCAGAACATCGGCGCCTACGGCGTCGAGCTGGCCGAACGATTCGAGTCGCTCGACGCCGTCGACCTCGTCACCGGGCGCAGCGTGACGTTCTCGCCCGCGATGTGCCGCTTCGGCTACCGCGACAGCGTGTTCAAGCACGCGCTAGCCGGCAAGAGCGTGATCACGCGCGTGCGGCTGCGCCTGCCGCGGCCGTGGCAGCCGGTGCTCGGCTACCTCGACCTCGAGCGCAAGGTCGCCGAGACGGGCCTGCGCGAGCCCGACGCGTGCCGCATCTTCGACTGGGTGTGCGCGATCCGGCGCACCAAGCTGCCCGATCCGCGGGAGATCGGCAACGTCGGCTCGTTCTTCAAGAACCCGATCGTCAGTGCCGAGCAGTGCCGCGACATCATCGGCCGCGACCCCGGCATCGTGCACTATCCGCTGCCCGACGGCTCGGTCAAGCTGGCCGCCGGCTGGCTGATCGACGCCTGCGGCTGGAAGGGCAAGACGATCGGCCGCGCCGGTGTCTACGAGAAGCAGGCGCTGGTGCTGGTCAACCGCGGCGGCGCCAGCGGCGCCGAGGTGGTGACGCTGGCGCGCGCGATCCAGGAGAGCGTCTATGGCCGCTTCGGCATCCGGCTCGAGCCCGAACCCGTCGTCGTCTGACGGCGACGGTGGCGCTGCGGCGCCGCGCGACGAGCGCGCACAGCTCGCGCACGACATGCGCAACGCGCTGTCGCCGATGCGCTCGGCGCTCGAGCTGCTGTGCCTGCCGCAGGTCGGCGACGCCGTCAAGGACGAGGCGCGCGCCGTGATCGGCCGCCAGATCGACCGCCTGTCGGCACTGATCGATCGCGTCGCGCCGCGCACGGCGCCGCCGCAGCGGCGACCCGAGGCCGCAGCGCCCGTCGGCGCGGCGCCCGGGCCGGCCGCGCACGCCGCGCGCTGCCGCGTGCTGCTCGTCGACGACAACCGCCTCTTCCTCGAGTCCGGCGCCGCCATGCTGGAGGCCCACGGCTGGGAGGTGCGCACGGCCGGCGATGGCGCCCAGGCGCTGCCGCTGGTGCGCGAATGGCGCCCGCGCATCGTGCTGCTCGACCTCGGCATGGGCGGCATGGGCGGGCTCGAGACGGCGCGCCGGCTGCGCGCCGAGCACGGGCCCGACGCGTTGGCGCTGGTGATGACGAGCGGCGTCGAGCTGACCGAGATCTGGCTCGGCCATGCGCGCGCCGCCGGCTTCGACGACTGCCTCGAGAAGACGGCGCCGCCCGACGCCTGGCTGGCGATGCTCGGCCGCTACGCTCAGCCGAAGTGACAGACGTAGTGCAGCGCCTCGTCGACCTCGATGTCGAACGACGCGTTGCCCGGCACGGCGAACGACTGGCCGCCGGCGTAGGCCTGCCAGTCGGCGCCGGGCAGGCGCACGCGGCAGCGGCCGGCGACGAGTTCCATCACCTCGGGCGCTCCGGTGCTGAAGGTCAGCGACGACGGCAGGATCACGCCGACGCTCTTGCGCGTGCCGTCGGGCAGCGTGACGGTGTGCGACACGCACTTGCCGTCGAAGTAGACGTTGGCCTTCGTCGCGACGGACACGCCGTCAATGCGCTCGGTGGAGGCGGCAGCCATCACTTCTTCCCCTTCTTCGCCGATGCGCCGGCGCGCGCCGCGCGCGCGTTGGCCGCGATGCGCATGCGCAGTGCGTTGAGCCTGATGAAGCCGCCGGCGTCGGCCTGGTCGTAGGCGCCCTGGTCGTCGTCGAAGGTGGCGATGCGCGTGTCGAACAGCGAATCGGTCTTCGATTCGCGGCCGACGCACATGATCGTGCCCTTGTAGAGCTTCAGGCGCACCGTGCCGTTGACCGTCTTCTGGCTCTCGTCGATCAGCACCTGCAGCAGCTCGCGCTCGGGCGCGAACCAGTAGCCGTTGTAGACCATGCGCGCATAGCGGGGCATCAGGTCGTCCTTGAGCGCCTGCACCTCGCGGTCGAGCGTGATCGACTCGATCGCGCGGTGGCCGGCGAGCATGATCGTGCCGCCCGGCGTCTCGTAGCAGCCGCGGCTCTTCATGCCGACGTAGCGGTTCTCGACCTTGTCGAGCCGGCCGATGCCGTGGCGCCCGCCGATCGCGTTGAGCGTCTCGAGCACCTTGGCGGGCGAGAGCTTCTTGCCGTCGACCGCCACGATGTCGCCGCGCTGGTAAGTGAGCTCGACGATCTGCGGCTTGCCCGGCGCCTTCTCGGGGCTGACCGTCAGGCGCCACATGTTCTCTTCCGGCGCGAAGTTCGGATCCTCGAGGATGCCGCCCTCGTAGCTGATGTGCAGCAGGTTGGCGTCCATCGAGTAGGGCGCGCCGCCCTTGCGTTTCTTGAAGTCGACCGGGATGCCGTGCTCGTCGGCGTAGGCGAGCAGCTTGTCGCGCGACAGCAGGTCCCACTCGCGCCACGGCGCGATGATCTTCACGCCCGGCATCAGCGCATAGGCGCCGAGCTCGAAGCGCACCTGGTCGTTGCCCTTGCCGGTGGCGCCGTGGCTGATCGCGTCGGCCTTCGTCTTGCGGGCGATCTCGACCAGGCGCTTGGCGATCAGCGGCCGCGCGATCGACGTGCCGAGCAGGTATTCGCCCTCGTAGAGCGCATTGGCGCGGAACATCGGGAACACGAAGTCGCGCACGAACTCCTCGCGCAGGTCGTCGATGAAGATGTTCTCTCTCTTGATGCCCATCTTCAGCGCCTTGGCGCGCGCCGGCTCGATCTCCTCGCCCTGGCCGATGTCGGCCGTGAACGTGACGACTTCGCAGCCGTAGCGGTCCTGCAGCCACTTCAGGATGATCGACGTGTCGAGCCCGCCCGAGTAGGCGAGGACGACTTTGCGGGGGTTGTTCTTGCCGGCGGCGGCGGTCTTGCTGGGCATGGTGGTCGGGTGCGACGGGAAAGCCGCAATTCTAGGTGGCCTCAACGCCAGTTCTCGCGCACCAGCTCGCGCAGCAGCTCGACCGTCTGCTCGATCAGCGGGCCGCGGTGACGCTGCGCCGACGTGGCGACGCCAAGCGTCGCCTTCAGCGGCGGCCGGCCGATCGGGCGCACGCGCAGCTCGGCCTCGGCGCCGCTGGCGCGGATGGCGTTGAGGGTCAGCACGGCGTGCACGTCCTCGCGCTGCACCAGGTCGAAGATGGCGGGCACGCTCTCGATCTCGAGCGCCACGTCGGCGCGCCGCCCCTCGTTGGCGAGCGCCGCTTCGACGAGCATGCGGATCGAGTGCGGGCGGCTGGGCATCACGAGCTCGTGCGCCGCCAGCTCGGCGAGCGTCAGCGGCGCATTCGCCGCGCCCTTGCGGGCGCGCTGCGCGCGCGCGCGGCCCGACACCAGGTACAGCGGCTCGTCGAGCAGGCGCTGCACGTCGATCGCCGGCGACGGCGCGACGTTGTAGACCAGCGCGCAATCGACGCGGCCGATCGCCAGCCATTCGAGCTCGAACGTCGTCAACCCTTCGACGACGCCGAGCGACGCCGCCGGAAAGCGCGCGCGGAACGCCGACACCAGCGGCCCGGTCAGCGGCCGGCTCAGGCTCGGCGGCAGCCCGACCGTCACGCGACCGGTGGCGACGCCGCGGCTGGCCTCGACGTCGAGCCGCGCGCGCTCGACCTGCTGCAGAATGCCGCGGCCGTGCGCGAGCAGCCGCTTGCCGGCCTCCGTCGGCGTGACGCCGCGGCCGGTGCGCTCGAACAGCGACTGGCGCAGCTCGACTTCGAGCGAGCGCACCTGCCGGCTGAGCGCCGGCTGCGCGACGTCGAGCAGCGTCGACGCGCGCGTGAAGCTGCCGAGCTCGGCGACGTGGACGAAGTATTCGAGCTGCTTGAGGTCCATGCCGTCATGATATGCCGGACTGCTATAGCTGCTAGATGAGCTATCTCGTTGATGCATGGCGTGGCTTGGATCAAGAATCGCGCCATGACGACCCCCATCACCGGCATTTCGTCGATGGCGACGCGCCTCGTGCTGGCCGAACTGGCCGAGGCGTATCGCGCGCGCGGCGGCTCCGCCGTGGCGATCGAGTCGGTCGGCGGGGTCGATGCGGCGAAGCGGGTGCAGGCCGGCGAATCCTTCGATGTCGTCATCCTGGCGTCGGACGCGATCGAAAAGCTGATCGTCTCGGGCCACGCGGTCGCCGGCAGCCGGCGCGACGTGGTGCGCTCCGAGGTCGCGATCGGCGTGCGCGCCGGCGCGCCGCGGCCCGACATTGCGAGCGAAGACGCTCTGCGCCGCGCCGTGCTGGCGGCGCGCACGCTCGGCTATTCCACCGGCCCGAGCGGCACGGCGCTGCTGAAGCTCTTCGAACGTTGGGGCGTCGCCGACGCGCTGCGCGAGCGCATCGTGCAGGCGCCGGCCGGCGTGCCGGTGGCGCAGCTCGTCGCCGACGGCCGCGTCGAGCTGGGCTTCCAGCAGCGCAGCGAGATGGCGGGCGCGAGCGGCGTCGACGTGATCGGCGCGATGCCGCCCGGCTGCGAGATCGTCACCGTCTTCTCGGGGGCGCTGTGCGCCGCCTCGGCGCGGCCCGACGCGGCGCGCGCGCTGCTTGACTGGCTGCAGAGTCCCGAGACCGCCGACGTCAAGCGTCGCCACGGCATGGCGCCGGCCTGAATCCCGATCCCGCTTTGCGTTGCGCAGGAGCTTTTCGATGATCATCGACATCCACGGCCACTACACGACGGCGCCGAAGGCGCTCGAGGAGTGGCGCAACCGCCAGATCGCCGGCATCAGGGATCCAGCCCGGATGCCCAAGGTGTCGGAGTTGAAGATCGGCGACGACGAGATCCGCGAGTCGATCGTCGCCAACCAGCTCAAGAAGATGCAGGAGCGCGGCAGCGACCTGACCATCTTCTCGCCGCGAGCCAGCTTCATGGCGCACCACATCGGCGACTTCCAGGTCAGCTCGACCTGGGCCGCGATCTGCAACGAGCTGTGCTACCGCGTGAGCCAGCTCTTCCCCGACCAGTTCATCCCGGCCGCGATGCTGCCGCAGTCGCCCGGCGTCGACCCGAAGACCTGCATCCCCGAGCTGGAGAAGTGCGTCAACCAGTACGGCAACGTCGCGATCAACCTGAACCCCGACCCGTCGGGCGGCCACTGGACGAGCCCGCCGCTGACCGACCGCCACTGGTACCCGATCTACGAGAAGATGGTCGAGTACGACATCCCGGCGATGATCCACGTCAGCACGTCGTGCAACGCCTGCTTCCACACGACGGGCGCGCACTACATCAACGCCGACACGACGGCCGTGATGCAGCTGATCCAGGGCGACCTGTTCAAGGACTTCCCGACGCTGCGCTTCGTGATCCCGCACGGCGGCGGCGCGGCGCCGTATCACTGGGGCCGCTACCGTGGCCTGGCACAGGAGCTCAAGAAGCCGCTGCTCGCCGAGCACCTGCTCAAGAACATCTGGTTCGACACCTGTGTCTACCACCAGCCGGGCATCGACCTGCTGACGAAGGTGATCCCGGTCGACAACGTGCTGTTCGCCAGCGAAATGATCGGTGCCGTGCGCGGCATCGACCCCGAGACGGGCCACTACTACGACGACACCAGGCGCTACATCGAGGCGTCGACGATCCTCAGCGCCGATGACAAGAAGAAGATCTACGAAGGCAATGCGCGGCGCGTCTATCCGCGGCTCGATGCGGCGCTGAAGCGGCGCGGCAAGTGATCGGTTCGAGAGGAAGCAAACCCATGAGCACTCCCTACACCCAGCTCGGCGTCGTCAAGCGCAACATCGTCCGCGCCGACCCGGTCGCCGTCGACAAGCTCGCGCGCTTCGGCGTCGCGACGATCCACGAGGCGATGGGCCGGCTCGGCCTGATGAAGACCTACATGCGGCCGATCTATCCCGGCGCCCACGCCTGCGGCACGGCCGTCACGGTGCTGCTGCACCCGGGCGACAACTGGATGATGCACGTCGTCGCCGAGCAGATCCGGCCGGGCGATATCGTCATTGCCGCCTGCTCGGCCGACAACACCGACGGCTTCTTCGGCGACCTGCTCGCCACGTCGTTCAAGGCGCGCGGCGCGAAGGGCCTCGTGATCGACGGCGGCTGCCGCGACGTGAAGGACCTGACGGCCATGGGATTCCCGGTCTGGAGCCGCGCGATCAGCGCCAAGGGCACGATCAAGGCGACGATCGGCTCGGTCAACGTGCCGGTGGTGTGCGCAGGCGCGAGCGTGAACCCGGGCGACGTCGTGATCGCCGACGACGACGGCGTCGTCGTCGTTCCGGCCGCGCTGGCGCAGCAGACGGCCGACGCCGCCGAGGCGCGCGAGGCCAACGAGGCCGAGAAGCGCGCCAAGCTGGCATCCGGTGTGCTGGGGCTGGACATGTACAACATGCGCGGGCCGCTCGAGAAGGCCGGCCTGAAATACATCGATTGACGGCGATGGGCCTGCCTGCTGACCCCTTGAAGTGGCGCATCGGCCTCGTCGGATACGGCGAGGTCGGTCGCATCCTGGCCGAGGACTTGCGCGAGCGCGGCATCGCCGAGATCGCGGCCTATGACACCAAGCTCGGCACGCCGGCCGAGGCGCCGCTCGTCGCGCATGCGGCGCAGGCGCGCGTGCGGCTCGTCGCATCGCACGCCGCGCTGGCGGCAGGCGCCGACCTCATCGTCTCCGCTGTCACGGCGAGCCAGGCCGAGCCGGTGGCCGAGGCCTGCGCGCGCGCCATCGGCGACGGCGCCTGGTTCCTCGACTTCAACTCGGCGTCGCCCGGCGCCAAGCAGCGCGCCGGTGCGGCGATCGACGGCGCCGGCGGCCGCTATGTCGAAGGCGCCGTCATGACCTCGGTGCCGCCGTACCGCATCCGCGTGCCGCTGCTGCTGGGCGGCGCG
Source organism: Burkholderiaceae bacterium (assembly GCA_048500255.1). Classification (GTDB taxonomy): domain Bacteria; phylum Pseudomonadota; class Gammaproteobacteria; order Burkholderiales; family Burkholderiaceae_C; genus JAMHWF01. Next base: position 90,502 of record JASNYH010000005.1, read on the forward strand.
CACGCCGTGGTGCTGCAGGCGGCGCTGGCCGCGCTCGGCTTCGACGCCAAGGTCGCGAGCGAGAGGCTCGGCGTCGCGTCGGCCACCAAGATGTGCCGCAGCGTGATGATCAAGGGCCTCGAGGCGATGGTCATCGAGAGCTTCACCGCCGCGCGCGCCTACGGCGTCGAGGACGCCGTGCTCGCGTCGCTGGCCGAGACCTTTCCCGGCATCGACTGGGAGAAGCAGGGCGCCTACTTCTTCCAGCGCGTCATCGAGCACGGCCGTCGCCGCGCCGAGGAAGTGCGCGAAGTCGCCGTCACGGTGCGCGACACCGGCCTCGAGCCGTGGTCGGCCGCCGGCACCGCCGAGCGCCAGGCCTGGGTCGCCGACCTCGCCGATGCCGGCGTGTTCGGCGCGCGCGGCCAAGCTGGTTTCGCGCGCAGCGCCGATTGGCGCGCCGAGGCCGACCGCATCCTGAACCACCTGAAGCAGAAGTAGCCATCGCATGACGACGACGACCGCATTCGAGAAGACACCCGGCTGGCTCGACTGGTACCAGGGCCCGTCGAAGCCGCAGTTCGAGCTGCCGCCCGGCGCCGTCGACGCGCACTGCCACGTGTTCGGCCCCGGCGCGCAGTTTCCCTTTGCGCCCGAGCGCAAGTACACGCCGTGCGACGCGAGCAAGACGCAGCTGTTCGCGCTGCGCGACCACCTCGGCTTCGCGCGCAACGTCATCGTGCAGGCGACCTGCCACGGCGCCGACAACCGCGCGCTCGTCGACGCCTGCCTCGCGTCGGGCGGCAAGGCGCGCGGCGTCGCCACCGTCAGGCGCAGCGTGAGCGACGAGCAGTTGCGCGAGCTGCACGCCGCCGGCGTGCGCGGCGTGCGCTTCAACTTCGTCAAGCGCCTCGTCGACTTCACGCCCAAGGACGAGCTGATGGAGATCGCCGCGCGCATCGCCCCGCTCGGCTGGCACGTCGTCATCTACTTCGAGGCGGCCGACCTGCCCGAGCTGTGGGACTTCTTCACCGCGCTGCCCACCACCGTCGTCGTCGACCACATGGGCCGGCCCGACGTGAGCAAGCCCGTCGACGGCCCGGAGTTCGAGCTGTTCGTCAAGTTCATGCGCGAGTACCCCAACGTGTGGTCCAAGGTGAGCTGTCCCGAGCGGTTGTCGGTCGCGGGGCCGCCGGCGCTGAACGGCGAGCGCAACGCCTACCGCGATGTCGTGCCGTTCGCCAAGCGCCTCGTCGACACCTTCCCCGACCGCGTGCTGTGGGGCACCGACTGGCCGCACCCCAACCTGAAGAACCACATGCCCGACGACGGCCTGCTGGTCGACTTCGTCCCCCACATCGCGACGACGCCCGAGCTGCAGAGAAAGCTGCTCGTCGACAACCCGATGCGGCTGTACTGGCCCGAAGAGGTGGCGCGATGAGCTGCCGCAGCACGTCCTGAGGAGTCGTTTCCATGTCCCTGTCCAAACCCTATCTCGACGTGCCCGGCACGACGATCTTCGACGCCGACCAGTCGCGCAAGGGCTACTGGCTCAACCAGTTCTGCATGTCGCTGATGAAGGCCGAGAACCGCGCGCGCTTCAAGGCGAACGAACGCGCCTATCTCGACGAGTGGCAGATGACGGAGGATCAGAAGCAGGCCGTGCTGGCGCGCGACCTCAACCGCTGCATCGAGCTCGGCGGCAACATCTACTTCCTCGCCAAGATCGGCGCCACCGACGGCAGGAGTTTCCAGCAGATGGCCGGCAGCATGACGGGCATGACGGAAGAGCAGTACCGCGACATGATGCTGCGCGGCGGCCGCTCGATCGAAGGCAACCGCATCGTCGGGGAGAAGAAGTGATGGCCAAGATCAGCGCCAGTGTCTACACCAGCCACGTGCCGGCAATCGGCGCCGCGATGGACCTGGGCAAGACGAACGAGCCGTACTGGCAGAACGTGTTCTCGGGCTACGAGTTCTCGCGCCGCTGGCTCGCGGACCCGGCGAACCAGCCCGACGTCGTCTTCCTCGTCTACAACGACCACGCCAACGCGTTCAGCCTCGAGATCATCCCGACCTTCGCCATCGGCACCGCGGCCGAATACGCGATCGCCGACGAGGGCTGGGGCCCGCGTCCGGTGCCCAAGGTGATCGGCGACCCGGAGCTCGCGTCGCACATCGCGCAGAGCGTGATCCAGGACGACTTCGACCTGACGATCGTCAACAAGATGGACGTCGACCACGGCCTGACGGTGCCGCTTTCGCTGCTGTGCGGCCAGACGCAGGAATGGCCGTTCGCCGTCATCCCGTTCGCCGTCAACGTGGTGCAGTACCCGGTGCCGTCGGGCCAGCGCTGCTGGAACCTCGGCCGCGCGATCCGCAAGGCCGTCGAGTCGTACGACCGGCCGCTCAAGGTGCAGATCTGGGGCACGGGCGGCATGAGCCACCAGCTGCAGGGGCCTCGCGCCGGGCTGATCAACGCCGAGTGGGACAACGCCTTCCTCGACCGCCTGATCGCCGACCCGGTGGGCCTGGCGAAGATGCCGCACATCGACTACGTGCGCGAGGCCGGCAGCGAGGGCATCGAGCTGGTGATGTGGCTGATCGCCCGCGGCGCGATGAGCGACCATGCGCCCAAGGTGGTGCACCGCTTCTATCACGTGCCGGCGTCGAACACGGCGGTCGGCCATCTGGTCCTGGAGAACGCGCAATGACGACGACGATCAAGGTGGCGCTGGCCGGCGCCGGCGCATTCGGTGTCAAGCACATCGAGGGCATCCGCAACATCGAGGGCGTCGAAGTCGTCTCCGTCGTCGGCCGCGAGCTCGACAAGACGAAGGAGGTGGCGAGCAAGTACGGCATCGGCCACGTCGCGACCGATCTCGCCGAGAGCCTTGCGCTGAAGGAGGTCGACGCCGTCATCCTGTGCACGCCGACGCAGATGCACGCCGCGCAGGCGCTGCAGTGCCTCGCGGCCGGCAAGCACGTGCAGGTCGAGATCCCGCTGGCCGACAGCCTGAAGGACGCCGAAGCCGTCGTCGAGGCGCAGAAGAAGTCGGGGCTGGTCGCGATGTGCGGCCACACGCGGCGCTTCAACCCCAGCCATCAGTTCGTGCACAAGAAGATCCGCGCCGGCGAGTTCAACGTCCAGCAGATGGACGTGCAGACCTACTTCTTCCGGCGCACCAACATGAATGCGCTCGGCCAGCCGCGCAGCTGGACCGACCACCTGCTGTGGCACCACGCGGCGCACACCGTCGATCTGTTCGCCTACCAGACGGGCGGCGACATCGTGCAGGCCAACGCCGTGCAGGGGCCGATCCATCCGACGCTGGGCATCGCGATGGACATGTCGATCCAGCTCAAGGCGCGCAGCGGCGCGATCTGCACGCTGAGCCTGTCGTTCAACAACGAGGGACCGCTCGGCACCTTCTTCCGCTACATCGGCGACAGCGCGACCTACATCGCGCGCTACGACGACCTGTTCACCGGCAAGGACGAGAAGATCGACGTCTCGAAGGTCGACGTGTCGATGAACGGCATCGAGCTGCAGGACCGCGAGTTCTTCGCCGCGATCCGCGACGGCCGCGAGCCCAACGCCAGCGTCGCGCAGGTGCTGCCGTGCTATCGCACGCTGCACCAGCTCGAGCAGCAACTCGCCGCCGCGGGCTGAAGCGAAGGCTGCGCCAATGCACGCCCATCCCCGCATGAGCCGTCGCGCCTGTCTCGCCGCTGCGCTGCTGCTCGCCTGCGCCGCCGGGCCGGTGGCCGCGCAGGGCTTCCCGAGCCGCCCGATCACGATCGTCGTGCCGTTCGGTCCGGGCGGCATCGCCGACCTGACGGCGCGCGCCGTCGCGAAGCAGATGAGCCGCTCGCTCGAGCAGACGATCGTCGTCGAGAACAAGCCGAGCGCCGGCACCATCGTCGCGAGCACGGCCGTCGCCAAGGCCGAGCCCGACGGCCACACGCTGCTGCTGATGAGCAACGGCAACGCCGTGAGCGCCGGCCTGTTCAAGAAGCTGCCGTTCGACACGCAGAAGGACTTCGCGCCGGTCGGCACGATCGGCCTGTTCGACCTCGCCGTGTTCACCGGCGCGGAGTCGAAGTTCAAGCGCCTGGCCGACGTGATTTCGCACGCCAAGGCCAATCCCGGCAAGCTGACGATCGGCACGATCAACGTCGGCAGCACGCAGAACCTGTCGGCCGAGCTGTTCAAGACGACGACGGGCATCGACGCCGTGATCGTGCCGTACAAGGGCACGCCGGCCGTCGTGACGGCGCTGCGCACAGGCGAGATCGACGTCGGCTTCGAGATCCTCGGGCCGATGCTGTCGCAGGTCGACGCCAAGGTCATCCGCGCGCTGGCCATCACGTCGGACAAGCGCTTCCCGGCGCTGCCCGACGTGCCGACGGTCGGCGAGGCCGGCGTCGCCAACTACAACGTGGCGTCGTGGAACGCCCTCGCCGCGCCGGCGAAGACGCCCCGCGACGTGATCGACCGGCTCAACCGCGCCGTCAACGAGGCGCTGGCGACGCCGGAGGTTCAGAAGCAGCTGCAAGGCCTCGGCGTGCGTCCGCAGGGCGGCACGCCGGCGCAGCTCGAGGCGCTGCTGGCCGGCGAGATCCAGCGCTGGGGCGCCGTCATCAAGGCGGCGAAGATCGAGTCGCAGTGACGGCAGCGGCCCGGTGCCGCGCGCGCCGGCTCAGGGCTTGACGCGCGCCACGCGCATCACCGCCGGCGAGCGGTGCAGCGTGCGCAGCACGTCGGCGAGGTGCACGCGGTCGCGCACGCTCAGCAGCAGGCGCAGCTCGGCCGTCTGGTTGCCGCGCTCGTTGCCCATGTCGATGTAGGTGATGTCGGCCTCGGCGGCGCTGATCGCCGCCGCCATCTGCGCGAGCACGCCCTTGGCGTTGCGCACCAGCACGTTGACGGCCGACTCGAAGGCGCGCGTCGGCTCCTCGGCCCACTCGACGGCGATCCAGCGCTCGCTGTCGCGGTCGAACAGCTTGCGGCCGACGGCGCATTCGGCGGTGTGCACGACGAGGCCCTCGCCTCGGCCGAGGTAGCCGACGATCGAATCGCCCGGGATCGGTCGGCAGCAGGTCGCGAGCTGCACCGAGGCACCCTCGGTGCCGTCGATGACGACGGTGCCTTGCGCCGGCGTCGCGTCGTCGGCACCGTAGCGGCCCATCGTGAGCGTCAGAGCGTCGGGTCGGCTGCCCTGCTCGATGAGCAGGCGCGTCAGCCGCTTGGCGACGATACTGGCGATCTTGCGGCCCAGGCCGATGTCGACGAGGAGGTCGTCGCGCGTGCGATTGCCGCTCCAGCGCACGAGCTGCTGCCAGACGCCGGCCGCCGCGCCGTCGGCCGGCGCCGCGGCGGGCATCGACAGCCCCTCGGCGCGCAGTGCCTGGGCGAGCAGCTTCTCGCCCAGCTCGCGCGACTCCTCCTGCTCCATGTTCTTGAGGTAGTGGCGGATCTTGGAGCGCGCGCGGCCGGTGCGCACGAAGTTGAGCCAGGCTGGATTCGGCCGCGCATTGGGCGCGGTGATGACTTCGACGACATCGCCGCTGCGCAGCTCGGTGCGCAGCGCCACCGGCTCGCCGTTGACCTTGGCGGCGACGGTGCGGTCGCCGACGTCGGAGTGGATCGCGTAGGCGAAGTCGACCGCCGTCGCGCCGCGCGGCAGCGCGAGGATCTTGGACTTGGGCGTGAAGACGTAGACGGCGTCGGGGAACAGGTCGATCTTGACGTGCTCGAGGAACTCGGTCGCGTCGCGCGTCTCGTCCTGGATGTCGATCAGCGACTGCAGCCACAGCGAGCCGAGGCGCTGCGCCTCGCTGATGCCCGACTCGTTGACCTTGTACATCCAGTGCGCCGCGATGCCCTTTTCGGCGACGGCATGCATGTGCTCGGTGCGGATCTGGAACTCGACCGCGGTGCCGAGCGGGCTGACCAGCGTGGTGTGCAGCGACTGGTAGCCGTTGGCCTTTGGGATCGCGATGTAGTCCTTGAAGCGCCCCGGCACCGGCTTGTAGAGCTGGTGCAGCACGCCGAGCGCGAGGTAGCACTCGGGCAGCGTGCCGACGACGATGCGAAAGCCGAAGATGTCGCTGACCTGCGCGAACGACAGGTGCTTCTCGCGCATCTTGCGGTAGATCGAGAACAGCGTCTTCTCGCGGCCGTAGACGTGGACGCGGAGCTTCGCGTCCTTGAACGCCTTCTCGACTTCGCGCTGCACGCGCTCGACGACGTCGCGGCGATAGCCGCGCGCGCGCTGCACCGCCTTGGTCAACGCGGCGTGGCGCCACGGCTTGAGGTGCGCGAACGACAGCTCCTGCAGCTCGCGGTAGGTCTGGTTCAGGCCCAGGCGGTGTGCGATCGGCGCATAGATGTCGAGCGTCTCGCGCGCGATGCGCACACGCTTGGCGGCGACCATCGCGTCCATCGTGCGCATGTTGTGCAGCCGGTCGGCGAGCTTGATCAGGATGATGCGCACGTCGCGCGCCATCGCCAGCAGCATCTTGCGAAACGACTCGGCCTGCGACTCCTCGCGCGTCGAGAACTGCAGCTTGTCCAGCTTGGTGAGGCCGTCGACCAGGTCGGCGGTCGGCGCGCCGAAGCGCTCGATCAGCTCGCTCTTGGCGATGCCGCAGTCCTCCATCGCGTCGTGCATCAGCGCAGCCATGATGGCCTGGGCGTCGAGCTTCCAGTCGGCGCACAGGCCGGCGACGGCGATCGGGTGCGTGATGTAGGGCTCGCCGCTGGCGCGGAACTGGCCGAGGTGCGCCTCGTCGGCGAAGCGGTAGGCCTCGCGCACGCGCTTGACGTCGGCGGCGTCGAGGTAATCGAGCCGGGCGGCGAGCGCGGCGAACGAGCCGACGCTGGCGTCGGCCGGCGGCGGCGCGGCCGTGCCGCCGCGCGGCCATTTCGGCACGAGCCGGTCGCGCAGAGCGGTGAAAGTGCGCTCACCCATGTCCGGAATTTACTCCCGGATCGGGCGGCGTCGTCGGCGTGGGGGAACGGGCAGGGAGGGGAGCTGTGGTGGCGCCGGCGTCAGACCGGCACCTTGCGCAGCATCTCGACGCCGATCTCGCCGGCGGCGATCTCGCGCAGCGCCGTGACGCCGGGCTTGTTCTTGGCCTCGACCTTGGGCGCATGGCCCTGGCTCAGCATGCGCGCGCGGTAGGTGGCGGCGAGCACGAGCTGGAAGCGGTTCGGGATCTTCGTCAGGCAGTCTTCGACGGTGATGCGGGCCATGCGAGGGTGCTCCGGTCGGGCGGCGGGGCGGCTCACTCGATGCCGAGCGCGGCGAAGACGGCGGACTTGCTTCTGCGCTGCGCGGCGTACTTGAGCCGCTGGGAATGGACGATCGCTTTCAGGTCGAACAGCGCCGTCTCGAACAGGGCGTTGATTATAACGAAGTCGAAGTGCCGGGCCTGCGCCACCTCGGCGCGCGCATTCGCCATGCGCTGCGCGATCACGGCGTCGCCATCCTCTCCGCGGCGGCGCAGCCGCTGCTCGAGCTCGGCCCAGCTCGGCGGCAGGACGAACACGAGCACGGCGTTCGGGAATAGCCGCTTGATCTGCAGTGCGCCCTGCCAGTCGATCTCGAGCACGACGTCGTCGCCGCCGGCGATGCGCTGCTCGATCGCCGCCTTCGACGTGCCGTAGCGGTTGCCGTGCACCTCGGCCCATTCGAAGAACTCGCCGCGGTCGATCATGCGCCGGAACTCGGCGGCGTCGACGAAGTGGTACTCGCGTCCCTGCTGCTCCTGGCCGCGCGGCGCGCGCGTCGTGTGCGAGACCGACACGGCGAGGTGCGAGTCGAGCTCGAGCAGCGCCTTGACGAGGCTCGACTTGCCGGCGCCGCTCGGCGCGGCGACGACGAACAGGTTGCCGGGATGGTCCATGCGGGGCGGGCGCGTCGCTGTCGGCGCTATTCTGCACCGAAGCGCCGCGTGCGCCGCGCCGTCAGCGCGGCTGCGACGACGTGGCTGGCGGCGGTGCCGTGCCGGCCAGCCGCTGCGGCGCCGTCGCCGTGTGCTCTGTGATCAGGTGCTGCGTCGCGTCGAGCTGGTCGAGCACATCGGGCAGCGTCGCCGCCGCATGGCGCTGCAGCTCCGGGTCCTGGCCGCTGCCCACAGCAGCACGTTGGCGGCCTTCTGGTGGTCGACGAGCTGGGCGTTCAAGTATTCGAGGTCGAAGACAGCCGCGTAGGCGTGCAGCGCGTCCTTCTCGTCCTGCATGTCGTGCATTCCGTTGTCGAGGAACGCCGTCTTCGGCACGTGGCATTCGGGCAGCGCGCCTTGCCATGGAACGGGAGCTCGCCGGCGAAGCTCCGTGGGGAGATCGGGCAGGAGGCGTCAGCGGCGCCGGCTGCCGTCGGCGAGGCCGGCCTCCTGCGAGCGCAGCGGCCGGTCGTCGCCTTCGGCGGGTACGACAGGCGCGGCGTCGGCGGCATCGGGGCGCGCCTCGCCGGCGCCGCTGCCGGCGCCTGCGGCTCCGCCGGTGTAGTAGTCGCCCATCGGGTCCACCTCGTCGTGGCGCTCGCGGCCCGGCGGCGGCGTGTAGTCGCCGTAGGTGCTGCCCGCGCTGCTGCGGCGGCCGCCGTCGCGCGTCGGGATGCGCTGATCGGCGTCGCGGCGCGCGCCGTCGTCGTTGTCGGGATGCTCGGTCTTCATCGCGGGCTCCTTGCGCTTGCCTCGGAATGAGCGGCTTCGGCAAGACGCGTTCCTGTCGTTGCCCGCGTCGCCGCTCGTCGAGTGGCGCGTTCGCGGCCGGCACGGCGCTTGCCATGCAGGGCGTACGGCTTTACGTGGAAGGAGTGCCGCATGAAGACATCACAGAAGAACCTGCTCGACTGGCTGCGCGACGCGCATGCGATGGAAGAGCAGGCCGAACGCATGCTCACCGCGACCGCCGGTCGCATCGAGCACTATCCGTTGTTGAAGGAACGGTTGCTCGCGCACGCCGAGGAGACGCGCCATCAGCGCGACGACGTGCGCCGCTGCATCGAGCGGCTGGGCGGCGACACGTCGATCGTCAAGGACGTGACGGGCAAGGTCGTCGCGGCCGCTCAGGGCCTGAGCGGCATGTTCGTCACCGACGAAGTCGTCAAGGCAGTGCTGTCGGCCTATGCCTTCGAGCACATGGAGATCGCGTCGTACCGCATCCTGATCGCCGCGGCGCAAGCGTGCGGCGACACCGAGACGGCGCAGACCTGCCAGGCGATCCTCCTCGAGGAAGAAGCGATGGCCGGCTGGTTGGCCGAGCAGATGCCGTCGATCACGCAGCAGTACCTGCAGCGCAGCGAGCAGCCGGGGGTGACGGCCAAGCACTGACGACGATGGACGGTGGCATGGCCCAGGCCCGGCGCGGGTGCTGGAAATCGCCGCAAGCTACTCGATGTTCTGCACCTGCTCAGGGAGATCGGCCGGGAAGCCGCGTGGATGCTGGGTTTCCCGGTTCGAGGTCGCTGGCGGGTACACGTGTGGGTACACAGGAATTGGGGGCTGGTGCAGGTGTGGCATCGGCGCCACGACAGGCGCGCGTTGCGCCCAGAGAGTAGCCGCCTGTTCGCTGCAAGTCACGTCACAGCGCACGCAGTCTCGACAACCACCGCGCGAAGTGCGGGCACTCCGCCTCGATCCGTGCCAGCCCGATGCGCTCGGCCGCAATCGGACCATGCCGCAACTTGCGGTACGACGGATTGCGCAGCAGCCCTTCCAGGCGTGCGGAGGGCTTGGTGTCATGCCCGTCGTTGATGTCCTCCGGCGTTGCCGCGCCGGCGCGGGCCTGCACCAGGGCCGGCGCGGCAGCTGCCCAGCCGGACTCCATCGTGGCCAGCGAAGCGAGATCGCTGAACAGCAGCGCCTCGAACTCATGGGGCTGGATGTGCGGGATGAACCGGGCAGGGTCGCAGCCGCAGTGCTGCACCACGTCGGCTTGCAGCGCGGTTTCCAGCATGTGCAGTCTTGCGGGAACGGCCGCTTGCGCCATGGCCATCCCATGGCCGGGGAAGTCCGGCGCCAGCCGGTACAGATCGATCAGCGTGGTCACGGCAAGCACCCGCCCGTTGGCCAGTGCATTGCGCAGGGCAGGCCGCAGCCTGGCGTAGGACAAAGCACCGCCCTTGTGGCCGGGCGAGGTCTCGACCGTGATGCCCTGCAGGTGGAGCCCCGCGTCTGCAAATGCAGGGAACAGCACGCGGGAGATGAACGCCTCTTCCGTCTGCCCTTCGCAGACGATCACCACGCGTCGCATCACAGGCTGGGCCTCCCGCCGAGCACATTGCGCTTCCACAGTTCGCCCAGCGTCTGGTAGTCCGCCAGCCAGCCGCGCAGCTCTTCGGTGTCCAGCCGCTCCAGGGTCGTCGAGCCGTTCACCCGCTGCGCCACGACCACATGCTCGGGCTCCAGGGCATCGAGCAGTTCCACCGACTGGGTGGACACGATCAACTGCCGGTACTGGGACACCTCCTTCATCATGTCGGCCAAGAGGTTGATGGCGAACGGATGCAAGCCCAGTTCGGGCTCGTCGATGAGGATGGTGTCGGGCAGCAGGTGCGTGGGCTGAAGCAGCAGCGTGGTCATGCAGATGAACCGCAGCGTGCCGTCCGACAGCGTGTGTGCGCGATATGGCGTGGCCGGGTCGGTCTGCTCGAACCACTCCAGTTCCACGGTATCCGGCACCGGATCCCGTGCCACGAACCCGCCGAAGAACGGTGCGGCCAGCTTGATGGTGTCGACGATGCGCCGGTAAGCCGCCTCCTGGCCCGGCAGTGCGCGCAGGTGGTAGAGGTAGGCTGCCAGGTTGTCGGCCTGGGTCTTGAGCCGCAGGTTGTCGTTGCTGGGGTGGGGGCGCTTGACGGCCGCAGCGTCGCTGGTGTCGTGGAAGTGGAACTGCTGCCAGCTCTTCATCCAGTGCGCCACATAGCCGCTGACACGATTGACGCTGTCGCTGGTGACGCGCGCCTCCTCATGGGCAGTGCCCAGAGGGTAGCGCTTGGCGTAGCGGCCGCCGGTGCGAGGGCCAATGATCCAGGGCTCTTCCTTGACGAACTGCAGCCGGTTGTCGAGCGTAGGCTCCAGCGCGATGGTGTAGCCGTTGACGATGTCGCCGTTCGGGCAGAACTTCAGTTCCACGGCCAGCTGGGGCGTCCGTTTGCGGCCACCGTGCAGCACCGCATCCGGCCCGCCCTGGCCTTTGACGAACGTCTGCAGGTTGCCCTGCGACAGTGCCGTCATCAGCCGGAAGAGCGACAGGAAGTTGCTCTTGCCCGCCCCGTTGGCGCCGATCAGCACGTTCAGGTTGCGCAGCGCGAACTGATCGACCTTGGCGAACGACTTGTAGCCCTCGATGCTGATGGTGTCGATCTTCATGGGCGGCTTTCTGACGTCATGGCTCGCGCGCCATCAGGTGGGCAGGCTCACGACCAGCTCTTCGCCGAGCATGTCGATGATCTTGATGGCCACCATGCTGCCCGCCGGCGGCGCGGGCAACTCGTAGCGCCCGCTGACGAAGTCTTGCTTGCGCTCGGGCACGTCGGCCAGCGCCACGTTGAATACCGCGCCGTCGTGCTGGGGGTCGATGAGGATGCAGTCGACGACAGCGCGCCAGTCGGTGATCTGGGCGCGGAACACGCCTTGCTCCAGGTTCAGGCGCTGCATGATGGTGGGAGAGACCACGTCCTGCACCTCCACCACCAGCTTGGCCTCGGCACCACCGCCTTCGCGCCGAGCCGTCACGCTGGCCGATAGCGGCTCGTGCCGGATGATGCCGCCGTGCTTGCGGTCGCTGCGCAACTCCACCACGTGCAGCTTGTTGACCGGCCGGTTGCGGTTGTAGGCATCCACCCAGGCGCGGGCGTCGTGCTGCCAGCCCAGGCACACGAGCATGATGTCGCGCTCCTCGGTCGGGCGGGTCTTCAGCTCGGTGCGCAAGGCCTCCAGGTCCAGCGGCGTGAGCGGGTGGTTGAAGGGCACGATCTTGACCAGCCGCCCACCCTGCGTGCCGTCGAAGTAGGGGTCGGTGCGGGTGCGCGTGACGCCCAGGTGCTGGCAGGCCAGTTCGACGGCTTCGTTGTGCTGGATCTGGAGGTCGTAGTCGTTGACGCGGTAGGTCGAGAAGGCCAGTTGGCTGGGCAACGGTGCTTCACTCTCCCGTGCGATCAGATCGCCCTGGCTCGGCGCGCCGGATACAGACGCTTGGGACGTCATCAGGTCCTGTATGCGCTTTGCTGTTGTTTGAATTGCGCCCTTATTGATATCACATCCAATCCAGCGTCGCCCCCAGCGCTGACTGGCAACTGCCGTTGTCCCAGAACCGATGAAGGAATCCAGGACTATGTCTCCAGGATCGGTGTATAGCTGAATGACGACCTCAAGCAGTGCCTCGGGCTTTTGAGTTGGATAGTCCGTCTTTTGCTTCTTGTCTGCCGGCGGGATCAGTGGGATCGCCCAGACGTTATCCAGTGTCTTGGAATCGCTGTCTTGATAGACCAGATCGCCTGATTCGTCCTTCAGATTCACAAGTACGCCGTTCACCTTAACGCGCTTCAACTGCTTGACGACTTCAGATCGTGGCACGGCCAGTCGGTGAAACGTGCCCTCATCGCCCTTTCTATACGCTAATAGCGTGTTCGTGGCACGAGGGAGGATCTGCTTCCTGATGTCGTGCATCTTGTTGTAGAAGTACCAATAGACCTCGTTCTGGAAGCACTCTGGACCGAAGACTTCGTCAAGGATCACTCTCAGCTGATGTGACTTTCTCCAATCGCAGTGCAAGACAACCACGCCATCACCAGAAAGAAGTTCGCGGAGCATCAAGAGACGCTCGTACATGAACTGCAAGTAGTTGTCGTTTGCCCAGATGTCGCTGTACTGGACTTGTTCTCCGAGGGTGTAGTCCTCTCCTTCAATCTTGACTGCAGCTTTGTCGCCGCGAAGTTCGACCTTCCGTACGTAGTCTGCAGCACTATCAAACGGCGGATCGATGTAGATCAACTTGACCTTGCCGCGAAAGCCATTGACCAGCAGGTGCGCCAGCACGTCCTTGTTGTCGCCGTGGTACAGCAGGCCGCTATGCGGCAGGCCATTGGGCCAGTCGCTCCAGTCCACGGCTTGCAGCGGCAGCGGCTGGCCCCCGGTTGCGTCGAAGCGCTCCACCGCCTGCGCCGGGTAGGCCTTCACGCGGCCCAGCGGCTTCTTGCCCACCCAGGTGAGCAGGGGGCGGCCCTTGGCCTTGGCCACCGTCACGTCCTTGGGCTTCTTGGTGTTGTCGGTCATGCTCGTGCGAGTTGCATCGGTGATGTCGGGCTGCGCGCTCAGGCGCCGCGGATGAAGTCGCGCACCTGCCGGTAGCCCTCGGGCTTCAGTTCGGTGTCGGCGAACATGACGTGGTAGCCCAGCTTGTCGGGGTTCAGCCCTTCCCATTGCTTCAGGGCCACGGCCTTGCGGCCTTCCAGCGATTGGGCCGCTTCGCCGCGGGTCAGCCGCGCCAGGTCGGCATTGATCTCGGGGCTGTGCAGGTCCTTCTTGATCTCCACCACCAGGTGCTTGCCGTCGGTGCGGCGCAGCACGAAGTCGGGCGTGTAGCGGTGCCAGCGGCCGTCGTCGCCCAGGTACTCGGCATAGAGGTCCGTCTTGGCGGGGTCGGTCAGGCCGCCGGTGAACCACACGCCGTCGATCTGGTGAGCGCCGCCTTGCAGCTGCGCCAATGCCCACTTCAGGAATTCGGCTTCGGGGCCCGAATCGAAGTTGTAGCCCTCGTAGTGAAAGCTCCTGGCCAGGGCGTGCGCAGCATCAGGGGTGTCTTGCGCGGTCAGGTACAGCGGCTCACGTTCCTTGGCGAAGCTCACGCGGGCGGTGTAGACGGGTTGCCCGTCGCGCTCGGTCTTGTCAAAGCCTTCGGGCTTGACGAGGGCGATGGCCACGTCCACTTCCTCGAAGTGCTCTTCGTACTGCGCACGCTGCGCCTCGACCTGCTGGCCCAGGGGGCCCAGGTGGTGCTCGGGCACCTCGCCACCATCGCCATACACGGCGCGCAGGGCCGCCAGCAGTTCCGGCGTGGGCAGGTGGTAGTTGGCCGCGAGTTCAGCCGCGGCGGCGTAGAGGTCCAGCTCGGCGGGCGGCGCCAGCAGCACGTCGTCGCCGCCGTCCACCTTCTGCAGCGCCGTGGTGCCGGACGCCAGCTGCACCGGCGTCAGCGTCTCGACCGACACGCCCTGGGGTGCGGCCACGGTGGGCCGCGCGAAGGTCAGCGGCGCAGTGCCTGCCGCGTCGGGCTTGCGCCGGTAGCGCAGCACGCGCTTGCGGATCAGCAGCGGCGGCAGATGGGGGCGGTGCAGCCGGATCTCGCGCTCCACGCGGTCGGCGTGCTGGGCGCCGAGTTCCTTCAACGAGGTGCCGTAGGTCTCGGCCAGCTGCGACTCCAGCGTCTTGCGGTTGCTGTCGGTCAGGTAGACCCGCGCGGGGTGCCGGTTGCCAGGCACCTGCCGCAGGCAGCGCGTGGCGGCCTGCAGCACGAAGTTGTTGCTGTTGGCCAGCTTGCGCACCAGCGCCGTGGCAAAGAGGCTCGGGCAGTTCCAGCCCTCGGTGCCCATGTTCACCAGCAGCAGCACGCGCTCGGGCGCCTCCGGGTTGCGGGCCACGGCCTCGAACTGACGGCGTACGGCCTCGCTGCTCTTGCCGTCGACGGCCAGCAGGGTGTCGGTGCCGATGCCGTGCCGGGCCAGGGCGGACTCGACGGCGCCGCGCAGCTCGTCGCGGGTCTCGATGTTGGGGAAGTACAGCGCCAGGCGGGCCGGTGCGCCGGCTTGCCCGCTGGGCTGCGTGGGCGCGGGCGGCAGGCTGACGCCCCAGTAGTCGCGGACGAAGTCGTCGATGACGCTGGCCACCAGGGTGTCGGCCTCGCCATCGCCCAGGTCGAACACCTTGATGTTGTGGGCCAGCTCCTTCAGCACGCCGTCGCGAATGCCTTCGCCCAGGCCGTACCACACCACCACGTCGCGCAGCGGCTGGCGCTCGAAGTAGGGCGTGCCCGTGGCGTTGACCACCACGATGAGGTTGGTTTCCTCGGCCAGGTAGTCGATGGTGCGGCGCACCTTCTTGATGCCGTCGTCCTTGAAGACGAGTTCGCCGGTGTCCTTGTCCTTCTCCCACTTGCCCAGCAGCTTCTGGCCATAGGTGTGGTGGGCCTCGTCCGAGAACACGGCCAGGTGCGGCAGCGAAGCCACGGCTTGCAGCCGCAGGTTGGCCAGCTCGGTGGCTTCTTCCTCTTTGGTGCCCGCGAAAAGCGGTACCTGCTGCCCGTTGCCGCGGGTGTTCGGCTTCTGGATGCGGATCTTTTCGGTGTTGGTGACGATGACGTTGAAGGCGCTGCCCCAGACGATGGGGATCTGCTTGTCACCATCGCGCGTGAAGGTCAGCTTCAGGCTGGCGGCAAAGGGCTTGTGCATGCGCGGCGGCAACAGCCGCTCGTAAGGCACGTCGGACAGTTCGCGCAGCGCGCTCAGGATGGTCTTGCCGGGGGCAAAGATCAGGGCGTTCTGGACGAAGGGGCCGTCTGGGTATTCCATGGCCATGGCGAACTCGGTGGCCACGATGGAGCCCATCAGGATGGTCTTGCCCGCGCCCATGGCCAGCGCCAGGATGTAGCTGGGATAGTCGAGGGTGAGCGACTCGCGAAGGCTTTCGAGGTGGTTGTCGCGGACAAACTGGTTGTCGTCTCGGACCCTCGCGATCAGTGCGGTGTAGTTGTACTTGGCCTCCCTGAAGAGCTTCTCGTTGACGCCCATCGCATCGAGTCGATCGGGCAGATCGTCGAACAGGCTCTCGTAGAGGTCGGGGATCTTGGGCGTCTTGAGCACCAGGCGCAGATACCAGTAGGTCTCCAAGGACCGAAGCTGGGCGCGCCGGAGGTAGCGCAATTGACCCGACTCGCCATCTTCCAGGGCGAATTCCAGGATCTCCCGAATCGCCGGAAAGTCGTCGCAGGGGTAGTTCGCGGTGCGCCATGTGTCGACGCACTGCGAAAGCACTTGATAGAGGTAGGACATGTCAGGTTCGTTGGCGCAGGGGCACGTTATCACCCGCCCTGAGCCGCGCGAGATCAGGCGTTTGCTGCGGCCCGCCAGACCGGGTTCCGAAGGCTGCGCGTTGAAGGAGGAGTCGCACGATCAATCAGCGGCCGTTGGCCAGTCCTCGACGGTCAAGCCCGGCACCCGCTGGAACTCGCGCAGGTTGCGCGTGAGCAGCGTCATGCCGCGTGAGCGCGCGTGGGCCGCAATGAACAGGTCGTGGCTGCCGATGGGGGTGCCGCTGCGCTCCAGCGTGGCGCGGATGTCGGCGTAGTGCTCGTCGGCCGGCGTGTCCAGCGGCAGCACGGTCAGCGCCTGCAGCAGCTGCTCCACCCGTTGTGTGAGCGGTGCCGAGCCCTTGCGCTGTGCGCCGAAGCGAAGCTCGCACGCCGCGACGATGCTGGTGCACACCGTGTCGGGTTCGAGCGCATTCAGTCGCTGGGCGAGGATGCCTTGAGGGTTACGAATCAGCTCGGAGAGCGCGTTCGTGTCCAGCATGCAGGGCAAGGCAGTTTGCGGCGTCGCCATCACAGGGCATCCCGCGGCTGGAGCGGCAGGTCTTCCACTTCGGGCGGGCCGTCGTCCATCGGGGCCCACGACGCCAACAGGTCGCGCAGCTTGTGCTTTCGGATGGGCGTCAGGATGAGGCTGTCGCCCTCCTTGCGAATCAGCACCTCGGACCCTTCCATCTCCAGTTCACGAGGAATCCGGACCGCCTGGTTGCGGCCGTTGCGGAACAACGCGGCATGGCGCTCAGTCACCTGGGCCTCCGAGGGTGGGTGTGGCATATGGCGCAGCATATGTCGAAACTTGCTACTGGACAAGTCGTTGATCGGCTGGGGCGGGCTAGGCCGAGGTCGGAGGTGGGCAGAGCTGGCACGCCGGCGGCCTGCTTCGGCTGCGCCGGCCACGTCAAGAGGTAGGCGCGATGGAGCGCTGCTCGACTACACCCGGAGCGTAGAAGCGTCGCTGTTTCGAACGCTTCTACGCTTGGCTTGTAGTGGCGCTGAACTCGCCGAGGCGAGGCATGCATCCGGCTGCTGTGGCAGCGGGGCGTCGGGTTAAGGGTCGCCGGCAGCGCTTAACTGAACCGCGACCGAAATCGCTTGCGCCGACAGGCACTTGGCGTGTCGCGGTTGCGACCGGACCAACGAAGTCCCGGCTACTTCACGCGGCGCAGAACGGGTTGACCCAGCCCCGGCTGTCGCGCCTGGCGCAGCGCCTCGATCAACGCGCGTTCGATGGCACGCCTTGCAAGGACTTGCCTCAGCAATCGCAGGCTGACCGCCCCGGGCGCACCGATCAACGTGGTCGCGAGCAGCCCCAGCGGCACGACACCGCCGACCACTGCAAACGCCGCGATGCCGCCCACCCCGGCCAGCACCGCGGCCACCGCTTCGCACCGCCGCCAAAGCTGCGGCGGGTCGCTGCGCAGGTAGTTCACCGACTCCCCAGTCTGCAGGTTGTGCAGCGCCACCAGATCGCGGCCCATCAGCAGCGCCAGCACGCGGTGGCCGCGCCGCGCGGGCATCAGTGTGGTGTGGACGACGAACTTGAACTCGGGGCCCTGGTCGGCGGTGATCCACAGCTCGCGGCGTTCACGGGCGGGATACTGCTCGCACCAGCGCCGCGGCACGTTGATGAAGCGCTGGACCTCGGCCACCTGGCCGCTGACCCATCGGAAGTCGCGCATGGTCGGCTCCTCGTGTTGGACGGGTCACGGTGGCATGGCGATGGGCTGAATCAACCCGGTCAGGGCGGGGCCGAAGTCGGGTCTGCGCGGCTCTTGTGACACCCGAGGTTCACTGTGGTGATTGCCGGCAGTCACTCGAGTGACACCGTTTCGGCGTTTTCAGGGCAGTTTTCTGCAGTGACAGCCGGGTGTCACTGCAGTCGAACTTCGTGGGGTCGAAGGGCCTGCATTTGGCGGTCCGAACGAAGGCTTCGTGAGCCGCTTTGACCTGTTCATCCGAACCAGAGGCCAAGCCCCCGCATGTCAACCCCTGGCGTCGCACCGTTGCCGACGCCGAGCTGGACATAGAGCCGCCTCACGTGGCATGTCAACGCCCACGCAAGCACACGCTTTCGGCGGCGCTTGGTGGTGGCAATGCCTGCTGAGTCGTTGACGCTGCCGACGCGCCCGGTGTCCACTGCAGGCTCCCGAAGGGCTCCTGGCCCTTGCTCATCGCGAGCGAACAGGCGTCGCAGTCGTTACCTGCCCTTGAAGCCCCGGTCCTCGAACCGGGCGTGCCGCGGCCCTGAGCCTGCGATCCCGAGGAAACCACTCGCGGAGCTGATGTCTGCGGCCTGCCGGCGTTGATCGCCGGGCGCTCCTGAAGCGCGCCGCTGACTGACCCATGGAGCGCTGGCACCTGATGCCTTGCGCCCGTGCCCGCCATCCGTTCGAGCTTCTGCCATGCCCTGGGGTGTTGCCCCGAGGCTGGCGCAGTGCCTGGTCGCCCTGGCCCCGTTGGGGGCCGCGGCCGGCGCTGGCTGCTCGTGCGCCTGACTCCGCCCCGGCATTTCGGTAAGGGGCGGCTCCAGCAGGTGGATGGCGACGCGAAAGCCATAGACCTGATCCATCGCAGCCAGCCAGGCCCGACCTGGCTGACGGCAGCGCCACGCCCTTGGAGGCCGGCGTTGCCACCCGCTCGCGCGTCGCGGAAACCCGTGCGCGGGCCGGATCAACCCCGTTCCCATTTTGAAGACCGACCGAGCTGGCGTTGTGCCTTGAAGGCGACGACGCCGGCGAACCCGGAGTAGGCGCAGCAGGCCGTGGCCGCCTGCCGCGCGACATCACAAGGCCACGCCAGGCCGGCGCGACGGAATCCGCGCCGGTCGGCGGCACAGCTGCGATTCCACCTTCAACCCGGCGCGTGCCTTTCGGGAGGGCGCGGGCCACTGTTCACGGAGGGCGTATGCCTTCGCAACCCAACCGTCTGTTGATCCCTTCTTTCTCTTCATCCACCCCCCGCCCGCTGCCGCTGGGCGGCAAGGCCACGCCGAAGGCGCTGCGTCCGCGCGAGTGGGCCAGCTTGTCCAACGACGAGATCCTGTCGCGCTTCGTGCCCGGCAAGGCCAGCCCGCACACCGTGCTGGAGGTGCTGCTGAAGCTGCACAACATGGAGCACACGGCGCGCGCCAAGAGCGTGTCGTTCAAGACGCGGTACGAGCGGGCCAACTTCCTGCGCCACTTCTTCCGTGAGCTGGAGAGCCGCGGCGGCTTCAAGAAGGCGCCCGATCCGCGCAACCTGGGCCAGCGCCACATCCAGGCCGCGGTCGACCTGTGGCGCAAGGACGGGCTGAAGCCGTCCACCATCCAGACCTACCTCAGCTTCCTGCGCGGCCTGGCCGGCTGGCTGGGCAAGCCGGGCTTCATCCGGCGTCCGGCGTACTACGGGCTGGAGCTGGCCGAGTACCAGCGCAGCGGCATCAACGAGCGCGACAAGAGCTGGTCGGCGCAGGGCGTGGATGTCGATGGCCTGATCGACGAGGTGGCCGCCTTCGACCCCTACGTGGGCGGCATGCTGCGGCTGATCCGTGCCTTTGGCCTGCGCAAGCGCGAGGCGATCATGTTCCGGCCCAACGAGTGCCTGGTGAACTTCGCCGACACCGGCCTGCCGCTGGCCGAGAAGCAGGGCGAGGAGTACGTGTGGATCCGCCAGGGCGCCAAGGGCGGTCGGCCGCGCTTCGTGCCGATGAACACGCCACGCCGCCGGCAGGCCGTGGCCAGCGCGCAGCGGATTGCCTTCTGGGACAGCCATGCCCACACGGGCGACCCTGACCGCGACCTGAAGCAGAACATGGTCCGCTTCGGCTACGTGCTTCGAAAGTTCGGCATCACGTCGCGCGGCCTGGGCATCACCGCCCACGGCCTGCGGCACGAGGCGCTGATCGAGGAGTACATCGCGATCACCGGCCAGGAACCGCCGCTGCGGGGCGGTGGGGAGGGGCTGACGCGGGAGCAGGAGGATGCGGCGCGGTTAGCGGTGAGCCGACTGGCTGGCCACAACAGGGGGCGCGCCTCGGCAGCATATTTAGGCGCCGTGCTGCACAAGAAGACGGGCGGGGCGAAGGGCTGCGGCAGTGCCTCGGATGCCGACCCTGCGGACTGATGCGGC
Organism: Burkholderiaceae bacterium; assembly: GCA_048500255.1. Taxonomy (GTDB): domain Bacteria; phylum Pseudomonadota; class Gammaproteobacteria; order Burkholderiales; family Burkholderiaceae_C; genus JAMHWF01. The sequence goes on from JASNYH010000005.1 coordinate 110,684, forward strand.
ACAGTGGCCGGTGACAGGGCCGGCTGCCGGCCTTCAGCTTGCCTTGGGCTCCTGCGCGTACAGCGGCGTCACGGTTCGGCACCGCTGTTCGACCTGGTGCGCGATGCGCTGAACGTCCTGCGCTGTCAGCGCTTGCGCCCCTCGCGACTTCAACAGGCCGGCCAGCTCCTTGCCGCTGAACACCCGAACCCGGCCGCGCCCGGTGCGCTCCACGAACCAGCCGGGCAGCGCGATCACGGGCAGCACCGAGACCGGTGACCCGACGGCACTCGACAGCCACTTGGCCAACCAGGCAGCCTGGCGCTCGGCCTGCTCCAGCGGCTCCTTGGTCGTCCAGGTCGGAAACTTGAAGGTGTCGCCGTCGTAGACCACCGTGGCGTCGGCCTTGCCGCGGCCCTGATTCGGCTTGGTGAAGCCCTTGGTCTCGATGGCAAAGACACCCTCGGCGGCAACAACGACATGGTCGATGTTGAACTGATCCGCCGGCAGATCGTGGAAGGTGGCGGCCCCCTGGCGCATCAGTTGATCGAGTTCCTGGCCGACCGCCACTTCGGCGTCGTAGCCCGCCTTCAGGTGGTCGAGCCGGGTGCCGGCCTTCAGCAGCTTGCGCAGCATGTAGGCGATGAACGCGATCGCGGCCACGGCGTAGACCGGCGCCAGGTGCGCCATTTGCGGCAGGCCGCGCAGGTGGCTCTGTGCCAGGAACAGCGCCAGCGCCAGCAGCGGCACCACCATCAACAGAACGAGGTCCCAGGTCAGATCGTTGTGGGCCTCGTCGAGCTGCTCGCGCAGCGAGTGGCCTGGACCGCGCAGCAGCGCGATGCCGATGGGAGAACGGCGGTTCTGCCGCGCCGTCGCCTTCCTGCGGATCAGGACGAAGAGGGCTGCGGCAGGCCCGGCGAAGCAGGCGGCGAGCACGCCCAGGACGATGGCAATCTGGTTGGTGACCTCTCCCATGGATACGTCTTCCCTGCGGCTGCCGTTACGTGGTCAGGCGCGACGCCAGCTTCTTGGTGGTGGACGACACGAAGCGCTCGAGCCGCTCGGCCAGCGTGCGCGCCGATGGTGTGAGTGCCGGCGCGATCTCGTGCGCGGCCTGTTCGATGGCGGCTGGCACGCGGTCGGCCATGTCGCGCGCCTGCTGGGCCAGGAAGCGCGTTTGCATGCCGAGCTGCCGGGCCATCAGCGCCATGTGCTCGGCGCCCATCTCGCCCGGCCGGACTTCGCCGCCGATGGCGAAGGCGAACTCGGTCGACAGGCCAGGGTACAGCCGCGTGCACATCAGGTCGTAGAACGGCGTCAGCGTCACGCCCCGTCCGGGCACGCTGTAGATCGACAGGTTCTTGGCGTGGCTGTCGTTGTTGCCGACGTAGAGGTTGAAGAACACCCAGCGCACCAGGTGGCGCAGGTCGACGGCGGGCTGCGCGCTGTAGCGGCGGATCAGTTCGGCGCAAGCGGCCAGGCCCGGGCCGCCTTCCTTCTCGTACTTCCGGTCCGACACCGTGCCGGCCAGCTGGCACAGGTCGTACTGCACCAGCCGGGCCAGCGTGCCATCGGCGCGAAGCTGGCGGTCGAAGCGGCGCACGACGCAGGCTTCGGTGTGCGGTTCGTAGAAGACTTCGGCGGTCGGTAGGCCAGCCAACGCCGCGGCTCGCATCACGATGGTCTCGTTCGCGGCCGAGTGCCACACCTTGGCCAGGCGGCGGATGTTGGGTTTGAGGATGTGCGTGGACGGCGAGGTGCCTTTGGGCAGCTGCGGCACGCCGTCGTCGAAGATCGCCAGACTGGTCTTATCCTGGGCCCCGGCCAGCGAGATCCGCGCGCCTTGCTCGTGGATGTCGATCGCCGAGGCCGAACGCTTGGCCAGGACGGCTGCAATGGCCTCCCACGTCGTGGCCTCGTAGCGCGGCGGCTCCGGCGTCTGCCCCGGCGCGACCAGCACGAAGGCTCCCGCAGTGTCGCCCGCCACCTCCAGCAGCAGCGAGAAGAGGGTGGACGCCTTGCGCTGCGCGGCCAGGTAGTCGCGCAGTTCGCCCTCGGGCAGCAGGTTCTCGAAGAAGGCCTGCACCTCGGGCGTGGTCTGCCGGCCGGGCTGCAGCGGGATGGCCGCCAGCGACATGCGTTGGGTACCGGTCAGCCAGCCAGGCGCGTACTCGAAGGCCAGCGGCGCGCTGTCATACACAGCGCCGACCAGGTCGCTGCCGTAGTACACGTCCAGCCGGTCGGGCCGTGGCTGCATCACGTGCCCCTCAGAGCGCCGAGGTCGAACGAGAGGCCTTGGTGCGCACCACCACCTCCAGGCCCAGCAGGTCCATCAGGTCCAGCACCTTCTGCAACTGCACCGTCGGCTTCCCGTTCTCCAGGTCCACGATGAAGCGGTTGCCGGTGTTGCCCAGGCCCGCCAGGTCGAGCTGCTTCAGGTCCAGCCGCTTGCGCTGCTCGCGGATGACGGCGCCCAGCTCGACGGAGGAGCGGATGGGCGTCTCTGCATCATTGAAGTGACCGAGCGGTAAGTCTTGGACCGAGGGCGGCATGGCAGGCGCTCGAAGTTACCTTTCGGTCATTTTCTGTGTCGATCTGCTGGAGGTCAAGCGCAAAGTGACTGATCGGTAATCCGTGGTGTGGACTTCACAGGCGCGTCAATCGTCCGGATCGAAGAGGCCCGACGCCGATGGGATCACCCGATACCCCATGGCCTGATACCCGCGCTGGCGCCGTTCCCACATCCGAAGCAGGGCGGGATGCCCCTCGTCGACGAAGTCGACGATTCGGACGCTGCTCTTGCTGGCGTGCTCACGGTGCAAGCGGCCGGCGTACTGCGCAAGCGTGCCCTTCCAGGAGATGGGCATCGCCAGTACCAGGGTGTCGAGGGGCGCATGGTCGAAGCCTTCGCCGACCAGCCTGCCCGTCGAAAGCAGCACCCGCGGAGCATCGGCAGGCAGCGCTTCCAGTTCCTGAAGCAGCGTAGCCCGCTGCTTCGCCGACATCCGGCCGTGCAGCACGAACAGTGGTGACACCCGCGTGCCCAGCGCCTGGCGCAGGGCGTCGAGGTGCTCCGTCCGCTCGGTCAGGACCAGGACCTTGGCTCCGGCGGTGAATGCAGCTGTCACCTCGTCGGCCACCTGGGCAGTCCGCGCGGCATCCGAGGCGATGACCTGGAACACCTGCTGGATCGGCGCGTCGTCGGCTGCTGCCACGCGAGCGCTCAGGTATTGTGGAACGATCTCCAGAGTCTGAGGCGCCCCTGCAGGCTTCTCCGCGGTGTGCCGCGTCGGGCCACACTGCATGAAGATGATGGGCTGCCGGCCGTCGCGGCGGATCGGCGTGGCCGTCAACCCGAGGACGTACTTCGCCTTGGCCCGCTTCAGGATCGCCTCGAAGGAGAACGCCGAGAGATGGTGGCACTCGTCCACCACGATGTGTCCATAGTCCTCGACCAGCGCGTTGACTTCGCCCTGGCGGCACAGCGACTGCATCAAGGCGATGTCGATCTGCCCGGTGGGCTTCGACTTGCCGACGCCGATCGCGCCGATGTTGGGTCGGCCCTGATTTGCGTCGCTGGCCTCGGCCAGGAAGGTCTGCAGCCGTTCCCGCCACTGCCGCAACAGCTCGGCCCGGTGGACCAGGATCAAGGTGTTCACGCCCCGTGCGGCGATCAGCGCTGCTGCGGTCACCGTCTTGCCGAAGGCGGTTGGCGCGCACAAGACACCCGTGTCGTGGGCCAGCATGGCGTCGACTGGGTGCTGCTGGTCGAGCCGGAGCGCGCCACGGAACTGCACTTGCAGCGCCGTCCCGGCCGATCGCTCGTCCTGCAGCTCGGGCCGGATGCCGTTCTCGCGCAGCAAGGTGAGCGCTGCTTCGAGGCATCCGCGCGGCAGGGCAATGTGCTGGGGAAAGTTCTCGGCGCAGCCGATGACCCGGGGCTCGTCCCACACCGGAAGGCGCATGGCCTGCGCCTTGTAGAACTCGGGGTTCTGGAACGCGGCCAGGCGGATCAGGCGGTTGGCCAGCGGCTGCGGCAAAGCGGCCTTCTCGAAGTACACCATGTTGGCCAGCGTGATCTTCAAAGAGGCTGGCATTGGGCCGGGCAGGCGGCTGTACGCTGGCTCCTGCCGACGCCACGGCGTGGCCTGGTCTTCGCTGTCGATGAAGGTCACGTCGAGGGGATGACGGCCGCCCGTGGCGCGCAGGATCGTGGGCTCGATGTCTGCCGGCTGCATCTTTGGCAGGCCGGCCAGGAAGGCCCACTGGTCGTCGTAGGGCTGCAAGGCACGGTCGACGAAGACGCTGCCTCCGCGTTCGCGGGGCGCCTTCTGCAGCGGCAAGGCGATGAGGTTGCCGAAGCCTCCCTTCGGCATCGTGTCCTGGTTCGGAAACAGCCGGTCGTAGGAGCTGAGCTTCAGTTGGCGGGTGCGTGCACAGGTGTGACTGATCAGTGCCGTGCCCAGCCTCCGGGCATCGCGTGCCGACACCCGGGCGCTGAAGAAGATCCAGGCATGCGCTCCATTGCCTGAGCGGGAGACTTCGAGTGCGACCGGCACGCCCAGCGCATCGCAGGAGCCGGCGAAGGCGCGGGCGTCTTCGCGCCACTCCGCATCGTCGAAGTCGACGGCCAGGAAGTGGCAGGTGTCATCGGTCAGAAGCGGATACACCCCTACGGTGTGCCGGCCGGCGAGGTGGTCGAAGACCGTCTGGCCCGTGACCGGGATCAGCGCACGGTGCTCGCAGTCGCCGCACTTGATCCGCGGCTTCTCGCAGATGCCGGCCCGCCACTCGTTCGCGCATGCTGGTGAGTAGCCCGACTTGCCGGCCTTGCTCTCCCAGCGGATCGGGTACACGTCTTCCCGGCCGCGGAACAGGCTGGCGAAGAGCTTCACCTTCTCGTCGGTTCCGAGCCGCGCGAGCCGTTCGGTGGTCGTCGCGGGATCGGGCGGCTGCCACGCGATGCCGTGCTCGGCGAGCAATTCGCGCAGCTGGCGGTTCTCAGCCAAGAGCCGGTTCAGCTCCTCGCGCTCGTCGCCGGTCATCGGGCGCCTTGCATCGACCGCAGGATCGGTCGGCCACGGAGCGAGTCTTCAGTCGACATCCTGGAGGATCGCGAGGATGTCTTGTCGGTCGCCGACAAGGCGAACGACATCGAGATGATCGGGTGCCTCGAAGTAGAGCCACTGCATCGGGAACCCGGCGACTCGCCAGGATCGCAAACCTGGGATGTCGCACAACTGGCCCAGCCGGGGAGAGCCCATGGAGGGCATGCGTTCGATCGGCTCGAGCGCAGCGATGGCGGCGTCGAACATTCGCTCGCCCAGAGCCAGTCCACCTTCCTGGGCGTAGTAGCGCGCCGCCTCGACCAAGTCCGCTTCGGCGCGGGGCCGAAGGTGAGCGGGCTTCAACGCAGGTCGCCCAGGGCCTGCTTCTTCAGCTGTGCCGTCCGCCTCTGTGTCAGGGCACGGCCGGGGCCCGAGCCCAGACCTTCTTCGATCAGTTCGCGCAACCGCTTCTTGGCCTGCTCTTCCTGGTCCCGGCGGATCAGCTCTCGCAGGTACTCGCTGGTGTTGCCGTATTGGCCGGACCGTACCCGCTGGTCGACGTACTCGCGCAAGGCCTCCGGCAGGGCAAAGCTCATGGTGTTGCTGCTCATGGCACGCATGATCTCGTCGGCTATCAATAGTTGTCAAGCCGCCTCGGCGGTCGGTGCCTGCTGGCGCGCTGCCGCCGATTGCTTTGTCGGTGGCTGTTGACGTTCCAGCTTTTGCAGCAACTGCCCCCACGCCTCCAGCGCCCGCCGCCGCTCCTCGAAATAGTCGTGCCGGTTGTAAACACCTTCCACACCCTTGAGCTTGTGGTTGAGGCAGCGTTCGGCCACGTGCGGCTCCACGCCCAGTGCGGCCAAGTGCGTGCGGGCGGTGCGGCGGAAGTCGTGCACCGTGAAATGGGGCAGGCCGTGCTTCACCTTCCCCATCGCCACGCCCAGCGTCGACTCGCAGACGTGCGGCACCATGCGAGTTTGGAGCTTGCGCGCCGGCAGCACGTACGCGGCGTTGCAGGCCAGCTCCTTCAGCTTCTGCAGCCACTCCACCGCCATGGACGGCAGCGGGATGTCCAGCGGCTGGCCGGTCTTGGTGCGGATGCCGGGCAGGTGCCACACCGGCGGGTCGGCTTCCAACTCGAACTCGTCCCAGCGTGCGGCGATCAGTTCGCCCTTACGCACGGCCAGCAGCAACAGCAGCTTCACCGTCAGCTCGTTCTGCACGCTGAAACCCTTGGCCTGGCGCATGGCCTCGAACAGCGTCACCAGCTCGTCGCGTGACAGCGCCCGCTCCCGAGCCAGTTCCTTGCCGCCTGCGTCCGCCAGGTCGAAGGCCGCGGCCGGGTTGAAGCGCACCAGGTGGCGCTTGATCGCGTAGTCGAACATGCGCCGCACCCAGCGCAGCACGTCGTTGGCGATGGTCGGCGCGCCGCGCTTGACCACGGCGCGCAGCATCGCGTCGATGTGCCTTGGCTCCACCGCATCCAGGGCCAGCTTGCCCAGGTGCGGCTTGATGTCCTTCTCGATGCGGCTGCGCACGATGTTCGGGTGCTTCCAGCGCCCGTTGATCATGCGCTCGAAGTACTCGTCGGCGAGCTGGCCGACGGTGGTGACGCTGCGCGCGGCCTCGATGCGGGCCAGGGCGGTGGACTTGCGCTCCTGCTTTTCGCCGGCCACGTCGTGGCCGAGGGCGATCTTGGCGCGGAGTTCCTTGGCCGACTGGCGGGCTGCGGCCAGCGGCAGGTCGGTGTAGCTGCCCAGGTTCATCACGCGCGACTTGCCGGCGAAGCGATAGCGCAGCCGCCAGTGCGGCGCCGTGCGGTCGGGCCGCCAAGACAGCAGCAGCCCATCGCCATCGGTTCGCCCCTCGAAGCGTTCACCGGCCTTGATCCAGGCCCGGATCGCGACGTCGGTCAGCTTGCCCATCGTCCACCCCGCGTGTGTACCCGGAAAGGGCCCCGGACCGTTCCGGGTACACGCTCGGGTACACGGAAATTCTGGGATGGGGTGGGCCGCTGTTCAACCTCCTGAAACGCTAAGCCCGCGTAAACGCTGGACTTTCCGGCCGCTTGGGGGTGTCAAGAGACCCCCTGAAACCTCACTCGATGTTCTGCACCTGAAGCGCGAGATGCGCTCCAAGCGCTTGATCCACTTGGGTTTTGTCGTCCTACGCCCTCCCGAACCCCACAAGGAACCCCACATCTGCGGACTCCTTGCGACGGAAGAGCGGACCGTCGCAGCACGCCGTCAGTCTACAGCCTCTCCCGCGGGGGAGGAGGCCTTGCACGAAGTCTCGTGCTCGACGGACCACGATTCGTCATCCGGCCACCAGAGTGGGCGGCTCCTTGCCATCGGCTTCCGTACGAATACCTGCGGCAAGTGCATCAAGCGGGTTCGCGAGTTGGGATCGGACGAGATCGACCCAGACGCGGAGCCCGGGTGGGGTCGAATCGGGTTCGATGGTGTTCTCCAGCGCCTTGAGGAAGCGAGAAACGATGACGTGCTCTTCGGCCTTGGCCGCGGCGATGGCCCGATCGACTTGGGCCTTTCGTGCGGCCTTGCGCTGAGTCAGGGCTTGCTGGGTCGCGAACCAAGCCTGGCGCTCTGCTGCACGCCGCTCTTCACACACGCGCTCGGCTTGCCCTCTCCGCGTCGACGATCTTGCGCTGTACGCCCTGGGCCTGAAGCATGGCCAGAATGTCTCGTGCAATCTCGGGCAGCCGCTTCTCGAGTTCCGCAGCCGTGCCAACCCATTGCTTCATGCTGCCGATCTGCCGCTCGACCTTCAGCTTGAAGGAGTCGCGAGGTCTGTAGCTTGTGTCCCCGACATCCCGCGAGGCACCGGAGATTTGATGCTTGGCGCTGTGCGGACAAAACCTTGTCGTATTCCTCGGCAAAGGACAGGCGGACCACCTCACCGTCGTGCTGCACTTCGAACCAACGCGATCGCTGTTCGTGCTTCGCCTGCACCTTGCATCCGGTTGCCAGCAGTGCCCGAAGCAGCGCGTCGTCGAAGCGCAGGATCCAGTCGATGTTTCTCAGCGTAGCAGCGATGCGCAAGCAGCCATCGGTGTCCGGCGTGTAGCGCCCATAGGAAGTTCTCGGCAGCAGGAACCATGAGACCTTCGGCTCGCCGCGTACGGCCGAACGCGCAGCCGCCTTCTCCGCCTTGTCGATCGCTGACCGGATTCCGGCAAAGAACTTGGCTGTCTTCGCGACCGCAGGATGGCAACCGGTGAGTGTCGGGCGCATCTCCGCGGTCCTCCATCCGCGCTAGACTGAACCGAACAGCGTCCCACGGATTGGTTGGGGCTGAAGTAACTCAGCGAGGCAGCCTCCTTGCGCGATACATCCCGCCACGAGCAGATCAACATGCGCCATCTGCTGGCATTCATGGTGACGGCTCAAAACGGAAACGTCAGTAAAGCTGCAGTTCAGCTCTTCAAGGCTCAGTCGGCGGTGTCCCGATCCATTCGAGAGTTGGAGGCGACGTTGTCGGTCACGCTGCTCGAGAAAACGAAGGGGCGGCTGCTGTGTACCCCGTTCGGCAACGCTGTTCTGGACCGTGCGATCAGGGCGCATCAAGAACTTAAGGCTGGGCTGGCCGAAGTCATCCGTGAGGTGGGCCGGAGAGGTCCAGCCAGCGCAGCGACGATCGCGGCGCTATTCAACGAGGCCCGCCTCGTCTATATCGCCGGTGTTGCGGAATCCGGGCGAGTCGCGAGCGTCGCTGCGTCCCTGGGAGTGTCGCAGGCGGCCGTCAGCAGCGCCATTGCTTCCGTAGAAGCTGCTCTGCAGCTACCGCTCTTTGAGCGCGCATACACCGGGATGAGGCTAAGGATGGTCTGAACAAGTCCACCGATGATGCCGTGGCGCGTTGATTGATGCAAAGGAGCCTGCGCGATGAGCCAGATCAGTTTTGCGGACGCGGAGTACGCCGGCAAGCGGAAGAAGACGCGGCGCGAGGTGTTCCTCGAAGAGATGGATCTGGTGGTTCCGTGGAAGGTGCTGCTAAAGATCATTGAGCCGCACTACCCGGTGGCCGGCCGCGGCCGCAGGCCGTACGCACTGGAATCGATGCTGCGGGTTCACCTGATGCAGAACTGGTTTGCGCTCAGCGACCCGGCGATGGAGGAGGCGCTGTACGAGATCGCTTCGCTTCGAGCCTTCGCTCGTCTGAGCCTGAACGAGCCGATTCCGGACGAGACGACGATCCTGAACTTCCGCCATCTGCTCGAAGCCAACGATCTGGCCGAGGACATCCTCAAAGCGATCAATGCGCTGCTGGCGCGCACGGGCCTGCTCTTGAAGCAAGGCAGCATCGTGGACGCCACCATCATCGCCGCGCCCAGTTCCACGAAGAACGCCGAAGGTGAGCGCGACCCAGAGATGCACCAAACGAAGAAGGGCAACCAGTGGTTCTTCGGGATGAAGGCGCACATAGGGGTGGACGCCGACAGCGGCCTGGTGCACACGGTCACGACGACGGCGGCCAATGAAGCGGATGTCGAACAGGTAGCAGACCTGCTGCACGGGAAGGAAGAACAGGTGTGGGCCGACTCCGGCTACCGCGGAGCGCCGAGCCGTGTGGACCGAGAAGATCTGCAGTGGCACATCGCGGCTCGACCGAGCGACATCGCCAAGCTGCCCGACGGCAGGGCCAAGACGAAGGTTCAGAAGGCAGAGCACCGCAAGGCCAGCGTCCGTGCGAAAGTGGAGCATCCCTTCCGTGTGATCAAGCGCCAGTTCGGCCTGGTGAAGGTGAGGTTCCGCGGGTTGGCCAAGAACACGGCGCACGTGGTGACCCTGTTCGCGCTGTCGAACCTGTGGATGGCGCGGAAGCAGTTGATGGCCTCCGTGGGAGCAGTCCGTCCGAAAGCAGCGTGAGGCGATGAAATGAGGCCGAAACCGCACGAAAACGTGAGCCGTAAGCGGAGCTGCCGGCTGAGGCGCCGACTTGATGCGCCGCGAGTGCGCGCGAATCGGCCTTGTTCAGACCTTCCTTAATGCCAGTTATTTGCGGGACAGGACACTAGGCAGGGGCCTTATCAACAGCCAATACGACGCGAGCCTACCTTCGTCCGCGTGATAGCTCAGATTGGCCGACGTCGGGGCCCATCAGGCCGGGTGCATACAAGGCAGCGACAGCTTTGAAAACTCCGCCAAGCAGCGCTTGAACCAGTAAGTGAAGTGTTCCGGGCGTCGCTCCGCCTCGCGTTGCAGATCGTTCGGATCGATCCAGCACCACGCCTCGACTTCGTCCGGATGGTGTCGCGGCGAGGCGTCGCAGCGGCCGACGAAGACGTGATCGTACTCGTGCTCGATCAGGCCGTTGTCGACTTCAACCCGGTAGACGAACTCGTGCACGCGCTCAAGCTGGCAGTCGAAGCCCATCTCCTCGATCAACCGGCGATGCGCAGCCTGCTCGGTATCTTCGCCAGGTCTCGGGTGGCTACAGCAAGTGTTCGACCACAGTCCGCCGGAGTGGTACTTGGAGCGAGCACGCTGCTGCAGCAGCATGCGTCCCGCGCGGTCGTAGACGATGATGGAGAACGCGCGGTGCAAGAGTCCCGACTCGTGCGCCGCGCGCTTTTCGGCCGCGCCAATGGGGTGGTCGCACGCATCGACGAGGATGACCTCTTCCGGCCCTCGACCCGCGCCCGATTGCCGCTGCGCAGTGAGATGCACGTCATGAGAGAAGGATTGGCAGTGGTGAACCGGGCTCGCCAATTACATCCTCTCGATGCGAGCAAACGCGCTGTGGTTGTGGATCGACTCGAAGTTCTCGACGTCGATGCTGTAGCGCAGTACGCGCCGGTCTGCGTTCAAGAGCAACGCGACATCGCGTACCAGATCCTCAACAAACTTCGGTCTCTCGTAGGCTCGCTCGGTGACCCACTTCTCGTCCGCGCGCTTGAGAAGAGGCCAGATTTCGCTGGAAGCGCATTCTTCCGCGAAACGCACCATCTCGTGCCACTCTATGGGTTCGTCGTGCTCGACGCAGATCGTTATATGTGACCGCTGGTTGTGCGCTCCGTAGTTCGAGATTTCTTTGCTGCAAGGGCACAAGCTCTTTACAGGCACGACTACCTCGGTCCACGATGTGGTGATACCGGCGTGCCGATGGACCTGCCAGCGTGCCTGGATGTCTAGCAGGCTTTCGACGCCGGAGACAGGCGCACGTTTGCGCACGAAGAACGTGAACGAGGCTTCGATTCGTCCCTCGCTCGCATGGAGCGCGTCGAGCATGCCGATCAGCTGCGCGCGCAGTTCCGCTACATCGAATGCGATGTTGCGCGACGCGTCCAGCCACTGCAGAAGGCGCGACATGTGCGTGCCCTTCTGGTCAGCGGACAAGGCCACGTCCAGATTCCACTTGGCTGTCGTCGTCTGCAGTTCTCGGCCAACGCGCAGTTGCAGCGGGTATCGCACATCCTTGACCCCGACACGCTGGATGGGTAGCCGACGTCCATCGACCTTGCTTTGCGTGTCTACCATGGACAAGGCGAACTCCGGCGCGTTCATGGCTTGTCGCTGCCTCCGGTTCAGTCGGCTCGCAGCCCAGCCGCCTTTGCGGGAACAGTGAAGCGCTGGTTTTCGTTGCCGAGCGCGATAGCCGACTGTTCGGGCGTGCAGCCGATCGGCTCAACACCAGCGTGCTGAAGCAGCTTGACGACGTCGGGTGGGCTATGCGCTGCCTGCGCCTGTCTCACGGGCAACAGGCCGGTCTGCACATTGCGGCCGGCGGCGTTTGGGAAGGCATAGCGCTTCAACATCTTCTCTACTGACCTTGCGAGGGGCGCGTCATCCGCGGGCCTTCTGGATGCACTGCACGAGTCGACCTTCGGAACGTCCAGGATATGGACAAATCTTGCGTCCGATGGCTGCGCACCGAACGTGAAGTCTGATGGTCACTTGCGATTCATGCTAGCACCATGAGGTTGCTTCGTGATAGAAGGAAGGTTGAAAAGGTATCCATATAATGGACAACTGCCATGCCCACCACGCGCCGCCCTTCCACTCCCAAGCGAATCGCAGCCGGCGCCGCCAAGTCGTCAGGCACCCAGACCATCGAGCGGGCCTCGCTGCTCGTGAGGCTGATTGCTTCGCGGAGCCGTACAGGAATGCGCCTGACCGAGGTCGTTCAGCATTCGGGGCTTCAGCGTCCTACCGCCCACCGCATCCTGAAGTGCCTCGTCGATGAAGGTTTTCTGATGCAGGATGCCGAATCGCACCACTACTTCCTCGGTCCGCTGATCTTCGAGTTGGGGCTAGCATCGGCACCGCAGTTCAATCTCTGCGACATCTGTCGTCCGTCGCTACAGCGCATCGCCGAGCAGACCGGCGACACGGTGTTCCTGTCGGTGCGAAGTGGCTACGACTCGGTGTGCATCGACCGGAAGGAGGGCGGCTTTCCTATCAAGGCGCTGACGCTCGAGGTGGGCGCGCGGCGCCCGCTCGGGGTTGGCGCCGGAGGGATGGCGTTGCTGCTTCCGCTGCCTGACGATGCCATCGACGAGATCGTTCGAGCCAATGCCAGACGGCTGGGCAGTCACAGTCTTACGGTGCCCTCGCTGATGAAGATGCTGAGGCGCTCACAGCGGCTTGGCTACGCGCTCAACGATGCGCACGTCACCGCAGCTGCCACCACGCTGGGTTTGCCGATCGTGAACCGCTACGGCCACCCGTTTGCCGCCCTCAGCATGGCGGCGATTTCGAGCCGGATGCCGCCGAAGCGCCAAGCCGAGCTCGTGGTCATCCTTCAGTCCGAGATCGCGATGATCGAAGGCGCCCTGGAGCAGGTGACGAGGCCGTAGTCACGCCGAATCGCTGCTGCTGCTTGAGCGTGTCGTCTCCAGAGTGGCGCGCATCCCGGTCTTCCGTGATGCCGCAGCGTTGATGTCGCCGCGCTATGGCTTGAGGCGCACTTTCTTACCGTCTCAGAATATGGACCCGTTTTTTCGCGACCTCGTATGCACCGACGAGAGGTCCGCTGCTAGCATTTCAGTGCACTGCGAACGCGAGACTGGCTCTCATGGAAGGTAGTCAGTAGTCGGATCATGAGACCGCAGGCGTCCAGAATATGGACATGCTCCAGACTCGTTGAAAGGTAGTACGAGCATGCGCAAGCTGATTGTGGGAATCACCGGTGCTACCGGTGCGATTTTCGGGGTGCGCATGTTGCAGGCGTTGCGCGCGGCCGATGTCGAGACGCATCTCGTGCTGTCCAAGTGGGGCATGCAGACGATCGAGCATGAGACCGGCCTGACGAATGCGCAGTTGCATGACATGGCCAGTGTCGTGCACGGCAGCGGCAACATGGCGGCGACGGTGTCGTCGGGTTCGTTTCACACGGACGGCATGGTGATCGTTCCATGCACGATGCGCACGCTGGCTGCGGTGGCGCACGGCTACGGCGAGGGACTCGTGCATCGCGCAGCCGATGTCGTGCTCAAGGAGCGCCGCAAACTCGTGATCGTGGCGCGCGAAACCCCTCTGTCCGAGATTCATCTCGAGAACATGCTGAAGCTGGCGCGCATGGGCGTGACGATCCTGCCGCCCATGCCGGCCTTTTACAACAAGCCCGAGTCGGTGGACGACATCGTCGACCACATCGTCGCGCGGGTGCTCGATCAGTTCGACATCCCTGCTGAATTTGCCAAACGTTGGGACGGCAAGATGGACCGCACCAATGCACTGCAACGCCTGAAGTAACCGAAACGCCATCCCCCATCCGACAACACTGAAGAGGAGAGCTCCATGGCCGATACGCCCCAACACCACGTCAAGGATCTGCGCGCCGCCATCGAGTGGCTCCGTTCGCGCAACTACCTCATCGAGACCGACCAGGAGGTCAACCCCGATCTCGAGATCACAGGTCTGCAGAAGGTTTTCGACGGCAGTCTGCCGATGCTGTTCAACAACGTGAAGGGCAAGCCGCACGCACGCGCCATCACGAACCTGTTCGGCGATATCCGCGTCGTCGAGGAGATGTTCGGCTGGAAGGACTCGCTGGAGCGTGTCAAGAAGGTGGCGCGCGCAATCGATCATCCGATCAAGCCGGTCATCATCGACCAGAGCGAGGCGCCCGTGCAACAGGAGGTGCTGACGAAGGATCTTGACGTCAACCGGTGGTTGACCGCCATCAAGCACACGCCGCTGGAAAAGGAGCTGACCATCGGGTCGGGCATCTCGTGCGTGATCGGTAAGTACTTCGACGGCGGCAGCCACATCGGCTACAACCGTATGAACTTCCGCTGGGGCAACATCGGCACGTTCCAGATCTCGCCCGGATCGCACATGTGGCAGGTCATGACGGCGCACTACAAGGACGATGAGCCGATTCCGTTGACGATGTGTTTCGGCGTTCCCCCGTCGTGCACCTTCGTGGCCGGCTCGGGCTTCGACTATGCGATCCTGCCGAAGGGCTGCGACGAGATTGGCATTGCCGGCGCGATCCAGGGCGAAGCTGTGCGCCTGGTCAAGTGCCGCACCATCGATGCCTACACTCTGGCCGACGCCGAGTACGTGCTCGAGGGCTACCTGCATCCGCGCGACAAGCGCTACGAGACGGCGGAGTCGGAAGAGGCGGACATCCAGGGCCGCTTCCACTTCCACCCGGAGTGGGCCGGCTACATGGGCAAGGCCTACAAGGCGCCGACCTTCCACGTCACGGCGATCACGATGCGCAAGCGCGAAAGCAAGCCGGTGATCTTCCCGCTCGGCGTGCATACCGCGGACGACTCCAATATCGACACCTCGGTGCGCGAGTCCGCCATCTTTGCGCTGTGTGAGCGCCTGCAACCGGGCATCGTGCAGAACGTGCACATCCCGTACTGCATGACGGACTGGGGTGGCTGCATCATCCAGGTGAAGAAGCGCAATCAGATCGAAGAGGGTTGGCAGCGGAACTTCCTCTCGGCGATCCTGTCGTGCTCGCAAGGCATGCGACTGGCTATCGCCGTCAGCGAAGACGTCGACATCTATTCGATGGACGACATCATGTGGTGCCTGACGACTCGCGTGAACCCGCAGACGGACATCCTGAATCCGATTCCCGGCGGTCGCGGGCAGACCTTCATGCCGGCCGAGCGCATGACGTCAGGTGACAAGCAGTGGACGGCGTCGAACACCCTGTTCGAGGGCGGCATGGGCATCGATGCTACGGTGCCGTTCGGCTACGAGAGCGACTTCCACCGCCCCGTCTACGGCGTGGACCTGGTCAAGCCGGAGAAGTTCTTCAGCGCGAAGGACATCGAGACGATGAAGTCGCGTATGTCGGGCTGGATGCTGTCGCTGGCGCGTACCGGCCGCTGACGCTGACAACGCGCGCCGCTGCGAAACGAAGGGCACGACGCAATCCTGTCCGGAGACCCTGCTCGCTGGCATTCGCATTGCGGATGCCGGCGAGCGTGCCGATCGGCTGGCCGGTCGGCTTTTCGGCAACTTCGGCGCCGATGTGGTCAAGAGCGAAGCGCCCTAAGGTGAGTACCGCGCGACCGAGGGCGTGCCCTGATGTCTGCTGAGCATCGAGCTGGGGCGGGCGGGCGTGCTGCCTGTATCGGCGCAGGCGCAGCGACCGCGACTTCTCGGATTCGGCTACTCGAAGCGCTGCAGGCTCCGGTTCCAGTTCCACCGTAGGGGTTTGCTCGAAGGGAGAGGCGAATGCTTAACGGATATCGGGTGCTTGATCTCAGCAACCAGCTTGGATGGTTGGCCGGCCGGTTGCTGGCCGATCTCGGGGCAGATGTGATCAAGGTCGAGCCATCTGGGGCGAGCATCGCGGACGCTAACTGGCAGGCGTACAACGTCAACAAGCGCCTGCTGCGGCTCGATCTGGATGCACCAGACGGCCAGTCGGCCTTCGATCGTCTAATCGAAGGCACCGATATCTTGATCGAGTCGTCACAGCCGGGCCAGCCGGGGGCCGCCCGCCTGGCCTATGGCAGGCTGCGCGCACTCAATCCCCGTTTGATCCACGTTTCGATCACCCCGTTCGGGTGCGAAGGGCCGCGCGCGAAGTGGCTTGCCACGGACCTGGAGTTGATGGCATCAGGCGGCGCCATGTCGCTGGCCGGCGAGACGGATGGCGCACCAACTCGCGTCACGGTTCCGCAGTCCTATTCCTGGGGTGGCGCGCAGGCGGCAGTGGGGGCTTTGACTGCTCTGGTGCACCGTACCGTTACGGGGGTGGGGCAACATGTGGACACTTCGGTGCAGGCCTCCGTCATCCTTGCCCTGTCTCATGCTCCGGCATTCTGGGACATGGAGAGAACCAATCCTACCCGTGCGGGTGCCTATGTCACGGGTCGCTCGGTCAAGGGCGCGCGTTATCGCGCCTTCTGGCCCTGTGCCGACGGCTACGTCAACTTCGTCTTGTATGGCGGGGCCGCGGGGCGGCGGACCAATGCCAGGCTGACGGAGTGGATGCGGGAGCGGGGCGCAGAGCTCGGGGCGCTCGAAAACATGGACTGGAAGCGCTTCGTCACTACGCTCGCGAGCCAGGAGGAGGTGGACGATCTGGAACGGCCGATCGCTCAGTTCTTTCTCGGCATCACCAAGCGCGAGTTCCTCGAGGAGGCGAGCAAGCGCGAGATCATGGGCTACCCCGTATCGACCATGGAGGACATCGCGCACGATCCGCAACTGGCGGCCCGGCACTTCTGGAATGACGTGCGGGGAGCAGACGGTACCGCTCAGCGTCACTGCGGCAGTTTTGTGATGGTCGACGGTAAGCGCGCGGCGCTTCGTCATGCGCCCGGCGAAGAGGTAGACCTGCGCCACTTGCTGGTGGAGTTTGGCCAGACCGCGTACACGCAATCCAGGGAAGAGGCAACTCTTTGACCAGAGATATGCCTGCAGCTACGCGGACGACGGCGCACGAGCGCGCCAAGGTAGTCGTGCAACGAAGACCAGAGGCTTAAGGAAGGTCTGAACAACGTGAAAACGCCAGCGCGTTCGACCTGCCGAGCTGCGACGACCGCGGTTTCGGGTTCGCGCAGTGGCGTTTCGAGCGGCCTTGGCCGCGCTCTTCGCGCCTCATGCCGTTCTCGGACGGACTGCTTCCATCGCCATCAACTGCCGCCTGGCCATCCACAGGTTCGACAGCGCGAACAGCGTGACCACGTGCGCCGTGTTCTTGGCCAGCCCGCGAAAGCGCACCTTCATCAACCCGAACTGGCGCTTGATGACCCGGAACGGATGCTCCACCTTCGCGCGCACGCTGGCCTTGCGGTGCTCGTGCTTCTTCATCGCCGCCTTGCTGCGCCCCTCGGGCAGCTTGGCGATGTCGCTGGGCCGCGCGGCGATGTGCCACTGCAGGTCCTCGCGTTGCACACGTGCCTGCGCACCGCGGTAGCCCGAGTCGGCCCAGACAGCTTGTTCCTTGCCGTGCAGCAGGTCGGCGATCTGCTCGACGTCGGCCTCATTGGCCGCCGTGGTGGTGACCGTGTGCACCAGGCCGCTCGCGGCGTCCACCGCGATGTGCGCCTTCATGCCGAAGTGCCACTGGTTGCCCTTCCTGGTCTGGTGCATCTCGGGATCACGCTCGCCCTCGGCGTTCTTGGTCGAGCTGGGCGCGGCGATGATGGTGGCGTCCACGATGCTGCCCTTCTTGAGCAGCAGCCCCTTGCGCGCCAGGTGCGCATTGACCGCCCCGAGGATGTCCTCGGCCAGGTCGTTGGCTTCGAGCAGGTGCCGGAAGTTGAGGATCGTCGTCTCGTCGGGGATCGGCTCGCTCAGGCTCAACCGGGCGAACGCGCGCAGCGAGGCGATCTCGTACAGCGCCTCTTCCATCGCCGGGTCGCTCAACGCAAACCAGTTCTGCATCAGGTGCACGCGCAGCATCGACTCCAGCGGGTACGGCCTGCGGCCACGGCCGGCCACCGGGTAGTGCGGCTCGATCAGCCCCAGCAGCGCCTTCCACGGCACCACCAGTTCCATCTCGTCGAGGAAGACCTCGCGCCGGGTCTTCTTGCGCTTGCCGGCGTACTCGGCGTCCGAGAAACTGATCTGGCCCATCGTGCTGCTCGCTCCTTGCGCTGCTCAACGGTCTCGCGGCGTGGTCGGTGGACTTGTTCAGACCTTCCTTAAGGGGCAACTTGTATGAGTGCAATCTCGCAGGCGCTGGCTGGTGTGAAAGTAGCGGAGTTCGGGGCGTATGCCGCCGGTCCGCACATTGGCAAGATGTTGGCGACGTTCGGCGCGACGGTAGTTCATGTGGAATCCCATCAGCGCCCGGACGGCTTTCGCGCCGAGTATCCACCCTTCAAGGGTGGCAAACCGGGACCGGACCGCAGCGGCTGTTTTGCGTTTTTCAACGACTCAAAGTATGGCGTCACTCTTGACTTGAAGACGACGCCTGGCGTCGAGCTGGCGCAGCGCC
Source organism: Burkholderiaceae bacterium (assembly GCA_048500255.1). GTDB lineage: Bacteria > Pseudomonadota > Gammaproteobacteria > Burkholderiales > Burkholderiaceae_C > JAMHWF01. The sequence goes on from JASNYH010000005.1 coordinate 129,097, forward strand.
TGGTCGGCTGGTCGGACATCGTGATCGAGAACATGCGCCCCGGGGTCATGGAGCGGCTGGGGCTGGGCTATGAGGCCGCCCGTGCACTGAACCCCCGCGTCGTAATGATCTCGAGCTGCAACATGGGACAGACCGGGCCGCGCGCACAAACCCCTGGCTTCGGCTCCCAGCTTTCGGCGCTTGCCGGATTCTGCGGTTTGTCGGGCAGCCCCGATGGGCCGCCGATGCTCCTGTATGGGCCGTACATCGACTACATCGCCTCCAGTCTGGGTGGCGTGGCCGTGCTAGCGGCGCTCGACAGGCAACGCCGAAGTGGGCAGGGGGCTTGGATCGATCTGGCGCAGTACGAAAGCGGGCTGATGTTCGTGGCCGGAGCGCTGTTGAATTTTCACACCACGGGTGCGGTCGTCGAGCGGTCATGCAACAACGATCCAGTCGCCATTCCGCATGACGCCTACCCCTGTGCGGGAGGCCAGTGGGTTGCCTTGTCCTGCTGGTCAGACGCAGAGTTCCGTCGCCTGGCGATGGTGCTCGAACGTGATGATCTCGCGGAAGACCCGCGTTTCGCGGACGCGGAATCGCGCCGAGAAAACGCCGAAGCCCTCTACGAAATCATCGCCCAATGGTCGCAGACGCGAGGCGCCGACGCCGCGGCGGCCGAACTGCAGGCGGCCGAAATTCACTCGTATCCGGTCAACACGATTGCCGACTTGTTCAGCGACCCGCAACTCGTCCATCGCCGGCTGTGGCGCCGTCGCCGCCACGGCGTGCTGGGCGACTTCAGCAGCTACTACTCGGCCTTCGAGCTCTCGGAGACCGCGGGCGACGTAACCGGTGCCGCCCCGCGCATCGGCGCTGACAATGAGTTCGTCTTTCAGGGGCTTCTCGGCCTGACAGATGAAGAGTTCGGAAGCTACCGAAAGCAAGGAGCTTTCGATTGATGTTCTCTGCCATCCAAACGCCAGTGCGCTTGGATGGAGATCCACCCGCTGTGGGACACCCATGCCTCGGGCGCGCCTGCAGCGGCCGACTGCGTCGGCTGATGTCGTCAGGGCGTCCGCTGAAAGCGAAGCGCGCGGCGTCATAGCAGTTCGATGAAGTTGCGCACCGTTGGCCGGCTGTCCCCATCGCGGGATATGACAAGCAGGTCCAAGAAGGCGTCGTCATCGGCGATTTCAACGAATGTGAGACCTGGAATCGCTGCTCGGCGCATTCCGGCGACAACGATGGCCACGCCGATTCCAGCTGCAGCTAGGCTCACAAGAGCAGTGATCTGATGGGCCTCGGCTACTGCGCGCGGGGAAAAGCCGGCGCTGGCGCACAACTCCTGCACCTTGCTGTACAAGCCAGGGCTGGTTTGGCGCGTCGGCATGATGAATGGCTCGTCCTTTAGCGCGACGAGTTCGATTCGACCGGCTCCGCAGAGCGGATGGTCGGATGACAGGGCTACCAGCAACTGCTCCTGCTGGACCCGCAGCGTTCTGATCCCGGGCGGCAACTCCCCATCAGGCTGCCGGGCGAAACCGATGTCCAGACGTCGTTCAGCGAGCGCCTGCAGTTGCGCGGCAGTCGTCATCTGCTCGACCGTCAGATGAACCTCCGGCCATGCCCGGCGGAAGCGGGCCAACAGCGGCGCCATGACATCGCCGAAGACGACAGCTCCCGTGAAGCCGATCTCGAGGGGCCCAACGGCGCCTCGAACCACCTGGGAGACGTGTCTCTGCGCCCTCGCAACCCGCTCCAGGATGGCACGCGCTTCGTCCAGAAGGTTCAGTCCAGCCTCCGTCAGCATGACACGACGCTTGGTGCGCTCGAACAGACGGGCGCCCAGTTCTTCCTCAAGCGTGCGGATGCTCAGGGAAAGTGGCGGTTGGGCGATATGCAGCTTCGCGGCAGCCCGGCTGAAATGCAGTTCCTCGGCGACGGCAACGAAGTGACGGAGGTGGCGAAGCTCCATACCAAAAATATATCAAAAGTGCAGAAAAATGTATTGGGAAATATTTGTGACTCTCGCCACCATCGGCCCATCTGCTGTGAACGTGGGTCAAGGCCGGGGAGGTAGGCGATGGTGGAGCTGAAAAAGCCCTCCGTGGGTGGCCGTGCTGTGCGATGGGGGGTGAGCATCGACCTCAAGCGCTGCATCGGGTGTCAGTCGTGCACCTTGTCTTGCAAGGCGGAAAACGGCACGCCCCCTGGAGTGTTCTGGACACGGGTGGTGGAGAGCGAGCAAGGCATCTATCCGCTTGCCTATCGCGTGTTCATGCCTCTTCGCTGCAACCACTGCAGCAACCCGCCCTGTGTTCCGGTGTGTCCCACGGGGGCGACCTACCAACGAGAGCAAGACAATCTGGTCTTGGTGGATCAGGACGTTTGCGTCGGCTGCCACGCGTGCGCGGCGGCCTGTCCTTACCAAGCTCGCACGATTGTCGAGGACTCCGCGGGTTACTACGGTGGCACGAAGACGCCCTACGAGAAGGCGAAGTCCAAGAGATGGCAGGTTGGCACGGCACAGAAGTGCAATATGTGCGTCGACCGCATCGATCAGGGGCTGAAGCCGGCCTGCGTTCAGTCTTGCCCGCCGAACGCACTGTGTTTTGGCGACCTGAACGATCCCCAAAGCGAGATATCCGTGCTCATCAAGAGCCGGCCCAACTTCGCGCCACACGCCGAGCTGGGGACGGAGCCCAACGTTTTCTATCTAACCTGAGCGGCACTCGGGGAGACGCAACATGAAGCAAGTGCGGTTCGACGTCAAGCCGAGATGCCAGCGGGAGTGGGGCTGGATGCTGGCGATGTGGCTTTTTTTGAGCGGCACTGCGGCGACCCTCTTTCTGTACTACGCGGCGTTTGGCCTGCCCCTCGGGTTTGCGCAACTGTCGCTCGGTCTCATGCTCATGGGCGGTGTCGTTTTGCTGCTGGAACAGGGCAATCCGGCTCGCGCTTGGCGGGCGGCAGCTCGCGTGAAGACCTCTTGGCTCAGCCGTGGTGTCCTCTTCGTGTCTTGCTTTATCGTTTCAAGCGTGCTGTATCTCGTTCCGATCGAGATGATGGATCGGGATGTACTGGCTTCCATCGTCAGCGCGTGTGCCCTGTCAGTGGTCCTCTATCCAGGGTTCTTTCTTGCTAAGAACCGTTCCATTCCGTTCTGGAACACGCCGCTGCTGCCCGCGGTACTGGTGGTCAATGCCGCGCTCGCGGCCGCGGCCGCCGTCCTGGCCGCTGGACACTATCTGATGAGCAGCGGCCGGCTACCGGTGTTCGGAACGCTTGCTGCTGTGCTGACGGTAGCCAGCGGGGGCATGGTCGCCATCTATCTGTGGGCCATGTACCGCGCCGGCGGTGCGGCTCAGGAATCCGTTCGACTTTTGATGCGGTCGCCGTTGGCTGGGGTCTTCTGGGGCGGCGCGATCGGCCTCGGCATGTGCCTGCCGTTGTGCCTCCTGTTGCTGGTCCCAGGGGCGGGTGTGTGGGCCGGAGCCTGCGTGCTGGTCGGCTCACTACTGCTGCGCTACTCCCTGTTGAAGGCAGGCGTCTACGTGCCGTACGCCATCGTGCAGGCAGGCATCGACTTTCGCAGGATCAACCGCACGGGCGACGAACTCGAGCGGGAATACCGGGACGTGATGCGCGGCTGTGCCGAGGCGCGAGGCTGATCATGGAAGCCGCACTGTCTTCCGCTTGCCCGATGCGCATCCAGGTCAAGTTCATGGGCGATCTGCCGGCCCTGCTCGGCACGCGTCGACTCGAGCTCGCACTAAAGCCCGGTGCCACCGTCAGCGACCTGCTGGCCGCCCTAACAGAGCGATACGGGGATGACTTCCACAATCGCGTTTACTGCAGCCCAGGCGTACTGCGTCAGGCGATGGTCATATTCGTCGACGGCGTGAACATCAAGGAACGCGAAGGACTGTCCTGTCCACTGACCGGGGGTGAGGTTGAAGTGATTCGACTGCCCGTAATCGTTGGAGGTTAACCGTGCAAGCAACAGCGTCTAAAGTGGTTCGGACGGCGTGCGGTCAATGCTACATCGGTTGTGGCATCAAGGTTCGAGTGGAAAACGGCGTCGTGGTCGACATCGAAGGCGACGCGTCCAATCCGCAGAACCGCGGAAAGATGTGCGCCAAGGGCAAGGCCGGGTTCATGAACCTGTACAACCCGAACCGGGTGACCACGCCGCTGAAGCGGACCAATCCGAAGAAAGGGTTGCACGAAGATCCGGGTTGGCAGGAGATTTCGTGGGACGAGGCGCTGTCCACAATCGTCACCCATTTGGATCGGATTCGCGACAACCCCAAGAAACTGTGGATCCACGCTTGGGACATGCTGGGCGACAACTTCGCCTGGCTGGCTGCTCTGGGCAATGCCTTCGGATCGACCAACATCAACGTCGCGTCGTCACCGAACTGCGGCAAGGTTGTCCACCCGGTCGAGTTCTTCTCTGGTGGCGGATTCCATCAGCAGCCCGATCTGCACTATGCGAAATACGTGATGCTGGTCGGAACCCAGTTCGGGGTGGCCACCCGCAGTGCCCTCAATCACCATGCGTTGGACATGGCGGAAGCGCGCGCCCGAGGAATGAAGCTGGTCGTGGTGGACCCCGTCGGCGGACATGCAGCAGCCAAAGCCAACGAGTGGATCCCGATTCGTCCTGGCACGGACGGTGCCATGGCGCTCAGCATGTTGTACGTCCTGCTCCACGAGCTGAGCATCTACGACGAGCCTTTCCTGAAGAGTCGGACCAATGCGCCGTACCTCGTGGGGCCTGACGGGCGCTACATCCGGCATCCGCAATCCGGCAAACCTCAGCTTTGGGATGCGGCCGACGCGACCGTCAAGACTTACGACGATCCCACCCTGGTCGATCCGGTGATCAAAGGTTCCTTCGAAGTCCAGGGCAAGGCGTGCCGGCCTTCCTTCGAGTTGGTGCGCGAGCACGTGCTCAAGTACCCCCCCGAGGTGACGGAAAAGTGGACCACCATCCCTGCGGCTACAGTGCGGCGGATGGCGCGCGAGTTCGGCGAGGCGGCTTGCGTGGGCCAGACCATCACGATCGACGGGGTGGAACTTCCCTATAGGCCCGCCTGCATCGACTGGGCACGGGGTACTCAAGGCCACAAGCACGGCTTCCACAACTGCTGGCTGCTCAAGCTGGTGAACATCGTCGTGGGGGCAGTCAATGTGCCGGGCGGCATCATGAGCACGGGTGCGGCCGGCAAGTATCCCCATAGTTGGTGGCCTGAGGGCGGGCTGGACGGCATGCTGCAGCACGGAGGCCAGATCATGCCGATGGCGCACCCCAGTGCCTTCCCGGGGAACACGCCCACCAAGCCCAAGCGCACCGACATCGGTGAACTCTTCCCGCTGGCGTCTCACTACCATACGCTGCTGCCGATAACGATAGAGAACCCGGCGGCGTTCGGATTGCAGGCCGACATGGACATGGTCGACGTGCTGCTGCACACGCCGCTCAATTCCCTGTTCAGCTCCTACGGCGACCACAAGAAGGTCGAGCGCCTGTTCAAGTCGCTCGGGTTCATGGCGGGGTTTGCCGTGGAGATCAACGAAACGACGCTGTTTGACGACATCGTCCTGCCGTTCCCCAGCTACCTGGAACGCTACGACTTCATACCGGGCATGGGTGCGTTCATGATCGCTCCATGCGGGCAGGACGACTTCTTCTGGAACGTGCGCACGCCTGTCGTCGACTTGCCCAAGGGCGTGCGCTTCCCCCAAGAGGTGATCCAGGAGATTGCCCAGCGACTGGACATCCTCGGCGACATCTACCGCATCCTCAACCACAACTTCAGGCTCGAGGGGGACAAGGCGCTCAAACCGAACCAGCGCTACCCGATTGCCGAAATCGTAGACAAGACTGCACGCGCCTGGTTCGGCGAAGAACGTGGCCTGGAGTGGTTCAAGGAGAACGGCGTCATCCGTCATCCGAGAGACGTTGAGGAGGCCTATATCGGGCCCTACCTGAAGGCGAGAATGCCTGTCTACCTCGAGCACTTCGTCGACCGCAAGGCCGAACTGGAGAAAGTGCTCCAGGAGATGGGGCTCGAGTGGGATCTCTCGGACTATCAGCCGATCGGCGACTTCATGCCCTGTCCTTCGCACGATGCGATCAAGAAGGGCGAGTTCGACCTCATCGCCGTGCAGTACAAGCTGCCGTATGTCTACGGCGCCTACGGCAACGAGAACCCTTGGATCGACGAGATCTGCCGCGCAACCAACGCGTACAGCATCGTCGTCAACCAGGCGGTGGGCAAGGCGAAAGGGATTCAGGATGGGGATACCGTGTGGCTGGAGTCACCTGTCCATAAGGTGCAGACAACAGTGAGGTTGTCCCAGTGCATCCATCCGGAAGTGGTGGGTGTGGCGGGGCATTTCGGCCATTGGTCTCCGGGGATGCCCGTTGCGAAGGGCAAGGGCGTGAACTTCAACGCCTTGCTTCCGAATGACCTGGAGAGGATTGACCTGATCTCGACCTCTCTGGACCACTGTGTGGAAGTGAAGATCTACAAGTAGGCCCCCTCATCGCAAGCTCCTGACTGTCAGGACAAGAGGGGCCGAGCACGACTATACTTAGCTGTCTAACATTGCTGGTCTCAGACATGTTCCTCACAAGCAGGTGTTTTCAGGACAACGGTTGGATCCCTGGCGAGTGCGCCTTTGCCATCCCGCACCCGGAGAACCGATTCGCCACTTCGAGCAACCTCAATCCGGATTTGGAGTGGGGCGAATTGCCTGCCGGCACCCAGTCGTTGGTCCTCATTTGCCACGACCCGGACGTGCCCGCGGTACTGGATGACTTCAACAAGGAGGGACGGACGGTCGCGGCAAGCATTCCGCGTATCGATCTGTACCACTGGGTTCTCGTCGATATCGATCCCGCTGTGGGACAGATCGGAAAGGGTGAGTTTTCGAACGGCATTGTTCCGCATGGCAAGCCGGGGCCGGCGGCGCTCCGTGGAACACGGCAAGGGCTCAACGATTTCACGCAGTGGTTCCGCGACGACCCCAACATGGCAGGATCGTATTTCGGCTACGACGGCCCTTGTCCTCCGTGGAACGACGAGATCGCTCACAGGTACTTCTTTACGCTGTACGCGCTCGACGTCGCCAAGTGTCCCGTCTCGGGTAGTTTCACGGCGCCCAATGTGCTGAAGGCAATCGAGGGGCACTGCCTGGGCACGAAGACGCTTGTCGGTCGGTATTCCTTGAACCCGGAAGTCCTCGCTGCGAAAACCTGACGCTTCGCACCGTCTTGAAGTCAATCGCCTTGCCCGCGCTGAAGCGCCTTGGGTGAGTGAGTCGGTTGCCGCGGTCGAACCCTTATGCACGAGTAGCTGGGGTTCGAAGGCCACTCCTCGAAGTCCGGGAGCCGACGCCCGCGTGTCCCCGAAGACCCGGTCCACCGACGCTCCCGGGTATGGTTCGAGACCGGATATCCGAACACTGACCAAGGTAAACCACGTTGCGATCGCCAGCGGAATAGCACAAGCTTTGCCCGTAGCGAAGCGAGGCCCCTTGCGTGCATCGCATTCTTCGGGAGAAAGCTGATGTTGTTGGACCCTGTGACTCTGGCCATTACGCGCGTGCCCAAGCTCGGACGCGAGCGGGAATGGGAGGAGGTCATGGGTGAGATCCAACGTGCCACACGTGGCTTTCCCGGCAGCCTTGGCACCACGGTCTTAAAGCCGGTTCCGGGCGGCAAGCCCGCTTACCGCATCTTCGTCAGATTCGATAGCCTCGCGAACTTTCAGCTTTGGGAGTCCTCTCCCGAGCGACAGCACTTCTTGACGCGTCTGCAGTCGCTGGAGACCGAGCCGGTGCAGATAGCGCAGGCGACAGGACTGGAGGCTTGGTTCGAGTTTCCGGATGACGTGCCGATGGTGCAGCCGCCGCGATACAAGATGATCATCGCAAGTACGCTCGGGGTGTACCTGACGATTACTCCGCTGCTGTATGTCCTCGGACCGTTGTTGAAGGGCCTGCCTCTCTATGCCTCGACTGCGGTGATCGTTCCGATCACTGTGGTGCTGTTGAGCTACGTCACGATGCCTCTGGTTACCCGCTGGCTTAAACCCTGGTTGCACGCAGCTCGCGGCCGCTAGGGCGAGTCTGAACAACGTGCAAGCGTGGACGTTTTCGACCCGGCGAGCTGCGGTGAGCAGCCGAATTCGCGCGGTGGCATCGGCGAGCGGCAGCCGCCGCAGCCGGCGCGTCTCAGACGCTTTGCGGATAGGCTATTCAAGCCATCGCCATCAGCTGTCGCCGCGCCGTCCACGGGTTCGACAACGCGAACAGCGCGGCCACGTGCGCGGTGTCCTTGGCCTGCCCCCGCAAGCGAACCTTCATCAATCCTACCAGTAGCGAGGTTCTTTCGATGGCGATCTATCAGCTCGGCGAGCATGCGCCGCGACTCGGCCCCGGCGCGTGGGTCGCGCCCACCGCCACCGTGATCGGCCGCGTCGAGCTCGGCGCCGAATCGAGCGTGTGGTGGGGCAGCGTGATCCGTGCCGACAACGACCCGATCGTGATCGGCGCGCGCTGCAACATCCAGGACGGCGCCGTGCTGCACACCGACGAAGGCGTGCCGATGCGGCTCGGCGACGGTGTCTCCGTCGGCCACCAGGCGATGCTGCACGGCTGCATCGTCGGCGACGGCGCGCTGATCGGCATCCAGGCCGTCGTGCTCAACGGCGCGAGGATCGGCCGCAACTGCCTGGTCGGCGCCGGCGCGCTCGTCACCGAGGGCAAGGAGTTCCCCGACGGCGCACTGATCGTCGGCTCGCCGGCGAAAGTGGTGCGCATGCTGACGCCCGAGCAGATCGAGGGTATCCGCCACAACGAACGCGACTATGTCGAGAACGCGCTGCGCTATGTCGCCGGTCTGAAGCCGCTGGCGTGAGTGCGGCTCCCACGCCGGGTTGCCGCGAGCCAGGTCCGCATCCCCTGCGAGAGGCAGGCAAGAGGAAACTGGACTCTCGTTCGACGACGCGCCGGTGCGCGACACGTTGGCGCGACGGGCCGACAGCTTGCGCGATGTGTTGATGCGCAGCCACCAAGCTCCGTAGTATTTCGAGATTGAGCTCAGCGTTCGCATCGCAGTTGATGCGAAGGTCTGCGCGTAGGCGCCGACAAGGCACGTGCGCTCGGCCTCTAGCGCGTCAGGCGCTGCATGCCTCGACACGTTCATGTCATGGAACTTGGCCTTCCGTGCGTAGGAATTCGGCGCGCGGAATCAAAGATCTTTACCGAGCTTCCTCGACTAAAGGGCTGGCACCGGCCTCACACTGAACCCGATAGTCCGTGGCTCGGTGTACCGATTCCGAACCGGCCCCATCTTCTCGTCGGGTTGATCAGACTCCCGGCCTGTCTGCAGCGAATCTTCATGGAGTCAGCGCAGGGTCGGCAGCTTTGATATTGAATATGTCGTCAAGATTGATCAATGCCAGACGCTCGCGTATCGTCTCAACGAACGTGAGCATTTGCCGTCTGCCGATGGCGTAGTTGCACTAGCTAGCTTGAGGCACCCGTCCTGAAGATCAGCCCATGACGCGTCGCGTTGAACGGATTGCGAGTTCTGGCCATCGCATCGAGGCTGACCAGCAGCCTGCTTGCGTGCGTGGTAGGGGTGAGCTCTATGAGCTTGCACGCGGCCTGCAATCCTTCATGGCGGGTGGAGCCGCCCCTTCGTTCGCGCGACTCACCGAGTCCTGTCGGCTGCCATGCACTGTTGGCAGCCATATCGCCAGCTGACGCGTCCGTAGCTTGGCCAACCGCTTCAATCGAGTGCGATTCTATGTCCTATACCGATGAAACTTGGCCGGTCGACGATGCCGTTGACCAGGGCCGCTTCCGGGTTCATGCCCGCATCTACTCCGATCCGAAGATTCTGGACCAGGAGATGGCCTGGATCTTCGAACGCACCTGGGGCTTCCTGGGCGTGGCGTCGCAGGTCGCCAAGCCTCACGACTTTCTCACCACACGGCTGGGCCGCACCAATGTGCTCGTCACACGTGGCGCTGACGGCTTACTGCGGGGATTCGTCAATGCATGCCGGCACAAGGGCGCGCTCTTGACGCGTCTGGAGTCGGGCCGCCGGCGTACGCATTCCTGCCCCTACCATGGTTGGGCGTTCGACTCGTCGGGAAAGAACGTCCTGGTCAAGGACGTTGAGTGTGGCGCGTACGGCGCGGCGTTTCACCAGGAATCGCACGACCTGGTGCCGCTGGCTCGTTTCGAGGAGTACAAGGGGCTGTTGTTCGGGAGCCTCAACCCGGACGTGCCACCGCTCGCCGAGTTTCTCGGCGAGGCGCGTCCATTGCTGGACCTGGCGTTGGAACAGGGGCCGAACGGTATGGAGGTCGTCCCCGGGCGCAGCGTCTACACGTACCGCGGGAACTGGAAGCTGCAGATGGACAACGGGATGGACTTCTACCATCTCACGTCCACGCACTCGGCGTTCATGGACCTCGTGCAGCGGCGCGACGGCTCTCGCCAGGGCAACACCGATGCACGCCAGTTCGACTGGCGCCAGCGGTTGACGCAGGTCGGCGGCGCATTCGGCTTCAGGTACGGGCATGCGGCGATCTGGCTCGAGCAGCCACAGCCCGAGAAGCGGCCTCTGTGGCCCGTCATCGATGAGTTGCGATCACGAGTCGGCGAAACGCGTGCGCGCTGGATGCTCAAGCTGCGCAACATGACGATCTTCCCGAATCTGCAGATTGCGGACTCGACGTCACTCATCCTGCGAACGTTCAGGCCGATTCGGCCGGACCTCACCGAAATGCGGGCGTACTGCCTGGCACCCATCGGAGAGGCGCCAGAACAAAGAGCCTGGCGGCTTCGGCAGTTCGAGGATTTCTTCAATCCGAGCGGCCTTGCGACGTCGGACGACACGGTCGTCTACGAAGACTGTCAGCGCGGCGCTTCGCCGCACTTGGGCTGGCTGCAGGGATTCTCCCGTGGCATGGCGTCGATGTCGGAGGCGCCCAACGCTGAGGCGGAAGAACTCGGCATGAAGCCGGCCGCCTGCGTCAAGGGACCCTTCAAGCTGCAGAACGAAGTCGTGTACCACCCGGCCTACCGCGAGTGGCTGCGACTGATGCGCGCCGGCGAGGCGAACCTGCCGGCGTACCAGATTGCGTCGGAGGCTACATGCTGAGCGATTCCCTGCGCGTCACGACCGCCCACGATCTGATTGCCCAAGAAATGGCGGCCCTTGACGAGCGTCGCTGGGACGACTGGCTCTCGCTCTACGACCCGCAGTGCGAGTTCTGGATGCCTATGTGGCGTGACGAAGAAACGCTGACAGAGGATCCACAGCGGGAGCTCTCGCACATCTACTACCGTTCGCGTGCGGGACTGGAGGACCGCGTGCTGCGCATCAAGTCGCGGCAGTCGGCTTCGTCGCTGCCACTTCCACGGACCGCGCATGCCGCCGGCTGGGTGATAGCCGAACCGACGTCGGATGCCGACGCGCTGGTTGTGCGCAACTCGTGGTCCTGCCATGTCTTCTTGCCGTCGACGCACGAGTCCGTCGTCCTCTTCGGTCTGTCGCGCTACGAGTTCTCTCGCGGTGAAGGATCTTGGCGAATCCAGCGCCGCAAGATCCGACTGGATAGCGAGTACATCCCGACGATGGCCGACTTCTACTGCTTGTGAGTACGCAATCGCACGACGCGGAGGGAATCGGCCTACGCCAGAAGCACTCTGCGCAAGGCGGATTCAGGAGCGCGGAAACGCGGCCGGCAGAGGAAGGCTGATCCGGGTCCGGTGGTCGTTGGCCAGCGCCTTGGCAAGCGCAGGGCTCCTCGGCGCGCTCCTGTCGCTGAATGTCGCGCTCGATGATTCCCGGCAGCGCGCCGCGGCACGCGGCGGCGAAGTAGCTGCTCCGCAGCTTGGCCTTCCAGCAGGTCTTGCGCAACTGGCCAGCGTCGTGTCGGTGAGCTCCGTCGGCGGTAAAGCTGCTGTTATCAAAAGCGGCCGTTAGACGACATCGATAGCGACCGTGCAACGCGGCGCCGCGTAAGAAGAAGGACTGGGACGAATCAGCATTCGCACGATCGGCGATCGGCAAGCCACTTTCAAGTCGTTGATGGGAGCGTCGACGGGATACGGGGAATGTTTTCATTCCAATACGTGGACATCGCTGGATTTGCAGTCAGTGGAACCTCGGATTGATGAACCGATCAAGATTGATCGCTGCAAACCGGCTCCCTAGTATCGATCGAACGTCTTCCTGTCTGTCGACCCGCGTTTCTGGCGCAGCGGAGACGTCACATAAAAGGAGACACAGATGACCTTCAGCCGCCGGATGCTGCTTCAGGCAGTGACCGCATCCGCAGCATTCGCTGCATTCCGCGTGTTTGCACAGAGCTACCCGTCGAAGCCTGTGCGAATCGTCGTCCCGTTCACTCCGGGCGGCAGCAACGACGTGTTGGGTCGATTGCTGGCACAGAAGCTCGGCGACCTCTGGGGTCGGACCGTCATCGCAGAAAACAAGCCCGGTGCCTCGGGCAACATCGGCGCAGACTTCGTCGCGAAGTCGGCCCCGGATGGGCTGAACCTGCTGATCGCTGCGAACAACATCCTGTCGATGAACTCTGCGGTGTTCGGCAAGATGCCGTTCAACCCGGTGAAGGATCTGGAGTCGGTCTCGCTGCTGGGGTGGGTGCCGGTGGTGCTGGTGGCGCGGGCAACGCTGAACGTTGGCTCGATCACCGACTTGATCGACATGGCTCGCAAGCAGCCGGGAAGCATGACGTACGCCTCAGCCGGACTCGGAAGCCCTCAGCACCTGTCGGCCGAGTTGTTCAAGTCGCTTGCGGGCGTGAGCATCGACCATGTCCCCTACAAGGGCGCTGGACCGGCCGTCATCGACATGCTGGGCGGGCGAGTCGACCTCATGTTCGGTGCCATCAACTCGCTGTTGCCTCACATCCGCAGTGGAAAGCTCAAGGCCCTGGGCGTTGCAGGCAAGCAGCGTCTTCCGTCCATGCCAGACGTGCCGACCATCGCCGAAGCGGTGCCTGGCTTCGAGAGCGACATCTGGGTTGGTCTCTCCGCGCCGGCGGGCGTACCGGCGGACATCATCGACAAGATCAACCGCGATGTCCGCACCGTGCTGAGCATGTCCGACGTCAAGGAAAAGCTGGCCGAACAGGGCATCGAGGCGGCGCCTTCGTCTGCCGCCGAGATGAGCAAACTGGTCAACGCGGATCTCGCGCGCTGGGCGCGGGTAGTGCGTGAGGCCGGTATCAAAGCGGAATGAACGAGCGGCGGTTCTCCATGCAGCGCTTGCCTATCCACATAGACAAGCGCCATGGTCGTGTCCCCAGCCATTGAGCCTAGTGCCGCGACGCGGCAATGAAACCTATCAGCTGTCGTTCCGGCTAGTGTCCTGACCTCCTACTCGTCCGCACAAACGGGCGAACCTGCCTGAGCCGATTCGACATAGGCGATCCATGCGGATGAACGGCGAGACTGGCTGTGGATTTCGACGAAGAGCTCGATCGTCGAGTTTGGAAAGCCTCAAGCGACCTTGAAAGTTCGAGTTCGTTGAGGGTGAAGGAATCATGCATGAACGATGGAAAGATCGCCGTTATCGGCGCTGGTTTCATGGGCTCCGTGATCGCCACGATCTACGCGCGTCACGGTTATCGCGTGGCGCTTCACGATAGCCAGCCTGACATGCTGCGCGGTTATCGTGACCGCGCGCTTCCCATTGCGCGCGCGTTGGCCGGCCCTGACGGGACAGTGGATCAGATTCTCGACCGAGTCGTGCTGTCTCAGAAACTCGACGATGCGGTGAAAGGCGCATTCCTCGTGCACGAGGTTGTACAGGAGGATCTGCCAACGAAGCAGAAGCTCTTCGGTCAATTGGACTCGCTGTGCGACGCCAGCGTCGTGCTTGCGACCAACACTTCGTCGTTCTTGTTGTCCGAGGTCGGGCTTGCCGTCAAGCACCGCGAGAGACTAGTCGGCATCCACTACATCACGCCGGCGCACATCATTCGGGTCGTTGAGATCATCACTGCCGACTTCACGCCGCAGTCGCTCGTCGAATGGGCGCGCAAGTTCCTGGTATCGATAGACCACGTTGGGGTCGTCTGTCGCGAGCGCCCGGCCTTTCTCGTCAATCGCATCCAGTTCGCAATGCTGGCGGAGGTCTACCGCATTGTCGATGAGGGTCTGGCGACGCCAGAGGACGTCGACGCCGCGGTCCGCCTAAGCATCGGTCCTAGACTGGCTCTTTGGGGACCGCTTCTCACCGAGGATCTCGTCGTCAGCAAGAAGACCTCTCTTGCCGTGACTGAGTATCTGCACCAGCAAACGGGGGACGCCAACTATGCCGGCAGGAAGGTGCTCAAAGATCTGGTGGCGAGCGGACATTGGGGCGCGATTTCGGGGCAGGGCTGGTACAGCTTCAGGCGCCCTCACGCCGAAGTCGTTGAAGAGCGCGATAGGCAACTGTCAGCGCTTCTCGCTTGGCTCGACGCCAGTGATGCAGTGAAGAGAGTTGGCGCATGACACCCTCGACCCATGGGCGGTTGGCGCGATGGGGCCTTGGTGGCGTGCGGCGGGCGACCGCCCTTTCTACTGTCCGGGCGAACGAAGGCTCGGCCGGCCTGCACCGAGATCACACCGAGTGCGTCCAGTTCGGCCGTCACCGCTAGGCTGGCAATGAAGCTGCCTAGCGTTGCCTGGCGCCAGGATGGCACGAAGCGGTCCGACTAGGGCTGACGACACCTGGACGCAGAGAGCCAGATGCGCGCAGTGCGCGTGAACTGCGGCGTGCCAAATCGACTGCTTGGGCGTGGAGGAGCGTTCGAGACGATCCCTACGCGTACCTGCTCGACTTTCCCGGAGGAGCGTCGCAGTTTTCAAACTTGATCCAAGGATCAAGATTGATAAGCAGATATACGTGTACGTACAGTACGACCAGGTATCGCTCGACTTGATCGTACCTGTCTGCTCCCCTCATTCATAAGACCATGGAGATGAACAACGTGACTCGTAACCTATTGACCGCTTCGAGCGCGCTCGCAGCGTTGCTCGCTGCTGCGCCCGCAATGGCCCAGAACAGCAGCGTCACCATCTACGGCTTGATGGACGCGGCGATCGACCACAGCCGCGCCGGCAACAACCTGACGCGTGTCGTCTCGGGCGCAGGCTTGGGCAGCCGCTTGGGCTTCCGTGGCCAGGAGGATCTGGGGGGCGGGCTGTCAGCCCAGTTCCGTATCGAGCAAGGCCTGACGCTCGACGATGGCCAGCTCGGACAGGGCGCGCGGGCATGGGGGCGCGAGGCATCTGTCGGTCTGAGTAGCGCGACCGCCGGCACGATCCAGCTCGGTCGCATTCCGACGCCGTACTACACCGTGCTCCCGAACGTGGACGCCTTCGTCTGGATGGGCGGCGGCGGCATGTTGGCCCTCACGCGTAGCGGCGCGGCCACGCGCCAGGTCCAGCCCAACGGCGTGAACGCCCGCCATGACAACTCGGTTGCCTACACGTCACCGACTTGGGGCGGCTTGCAACTGCGTGCGCTGCTGTCGGCCGGCGAGGGCTCGGCGGCTATCGGTCGAGGCATGAGCGCGTCCGCTCGCTATAGCGCCGGTCCGATCGATGCGGTGCTGGGTTGGGTGAAGCAAGAAGGCGCCAACAACGCGAACGGCGACGCCTCGGCCGTGGTCATCGGCGGCAGCTACAACTTCGGTGCGGCCAAGGTGTTCGCCGGCTATACCAACGAGAAGAACACCTGCACGACCTGCACCGGCGCGCTCGCGCGCGTGGCTGGTGTGACGCCGACAGGTGCAAGCGAGTTCAAGCTGTTCAACCTGGGTGTCCGTGTCCCGGTCGGCAGCTTCACCGGCATCGCACAGGTCGTCAAGGTTAACGACGACACCGACTACGCTGTGAATCCTGGCAGCCGCGATGCCACCTGGTTCGCGGTTGGCGCGGAGTACACGTTCTCGCGCCGTACGGTGGCCTATGCTTCCGTTGGCACCATCGACAACCAGAACGGATCCCAGTACGCGCTGGGCTCGGGTTCGGTCCAGCAACCCGCAGGCTTCGTTGGTCCGAACAACCCCCGGTCGACGACGGCGACTGTGGGCATCCGCCACAGCTTCTGAGCATGCTGCCGGCGCCGGGCGCAAGGTCCGGGCGCCGGCGGTCCTGCCACAGTCGCTCGGGGCCGAACGAAGCTTCCCCGGGTCGCACCGGTGATGACCAAGCGGTCCGAGCCGGCGAGTTTGCCGACGATCCAAGAGGGAGTTCCGCTACCTCGAGGCGCCGATAGTTGCCGAGCCGTGATGCCCGAGGTCAGTCCGCAGTAGCAGCCAGACGCTGGCGGCCAACGGTAGCGTGAGCAGAGCGAAGGCCCCACCCAGTGCGCCGAGTGCCGCGCCCGCCACGCCGAACAGCGGCGGGCCGACGACCACGCCGAAGAAGCTGAAGAAGAGTGTTCCGGCGGTTGCCGTAGCGGCCTTGCCTCCCGGGGCGATTCGAACAATCGTTGCCAGGTGCACGCCGTTCCATCCGATGCCCGCGGCGCCGTAGGCGCACAACAGGGCGACCACGAGCAACGGTGGCACTGCGTCACTCAGCAGCGGCATGAGCAGTCCGCACACCGCCATGGCCGTAGCCAGTCCTAGCAGCATGCGTCGCGGACCGAGCCAGCGGTCCGATACCAAGCCCCAGCCGATGCGCGCACCGACGCCGAACGCCTGCGTGATGGCGAGAGCGCCGCCAGCGGCCGCCAGTGTCCAGTGCAGTTCACCGGTCAGAAAGCTGACCATGTACGAGGTGAGGCTGACCTGCACGAGCGAGAACACGAAGCTGCACATTGCCATCGCGCTGAGCACCGGATGCTTTGTGACAAAGCGCACCGGCGAGAGAACTTGGCGGGGTGGTGGCCACGGTGCATGGCTGTCGCGATCGCGATCGAGTTCGGCGGCGAGCGGCGTCGCGCTGATCATTGCCACGAAGCACAGCGCTGCCAGCCCGAGCAGCGCACCAACCGCACCGCCTTGTGCGGCCAGCGGCGGCACCGCCAATCCGGCCAGCACGCCGCCGAGAGGGACTCCCGTCTGCTTGATTGAAAAAACGAGCGAGTAGTGGCGTGGATCCGTGGTCCTGGCCAGCATGTAGCTACTGGCGGGTGTGACGGGGCCATAGCCCAGGCCGATGAGTACCGAACCCAGCGCCACCATGGGCAGAACCGGAAGAGCAACCAGGAAGAGGCCGGCCGTGATGAACGCCAGCGAGATCTGACTCGCGCGAATCGGCCCCCAGCGATGCACCGCGAATGCACCAATCTGCGTGGCGAACGTGGCTCCTACGTACACCATCGCGACGAACATGCCCACCGCTGCGGGTCCCAGTTGCAGACGCTCCAGCAGCAGTGGCGCAGCCACTGTGGGTCCCATCACGGCAGCCGACGAGGCCGCCTGCATGAACGTGGTGATCGGCAACGCCGATCGGCGTACCCCAGGACTGAGGCCACCAGATTCCGAGTCGGACAGGACTTCGTGCTCCTCGTGATCCGCTAGTGCGAGGCTCGACCGCGCGGGGACGCAGCGGTTGTTTCGTCATGCACGACCGAAAGTCGGCTCGAGTCGGCGCTTGCATCTGGCAGCCATACCTCTGTATCGTCGTCGCGCGAACGCCGAAGCGCGGCACAAACTGACAGTGTGTCGCGCGCCCAGGCGCCGTCGAACAGCGGTGGGCGTCCCTCAGAGAGATATCGCTCGAGCTCCAGTGTCATTGCGACCATCGGCGAATGGTCCGCACCGCGCACGGGCAGTACTCTGCAGCGACCCTTATCGCCATAAACGCGGATTCCGTCCGACATCGGTCGCAGATCGCCACCTTCGCAACCGATCAGCAACGGTCCCGCGTGCCTATGCGCAAACGGCAGGAAGAAGATTTCGCTGGCCTCGGCGGGAGGAAGCCCCTGTCGGTTGCGTGAACCGCACCAGTCGTCGGAGTTGAAGCGACCCGTCCCGCCATAAGTCATCGATGCGATCGCGCCCGAGTGGAACCAGAATTGAGCGACATGAGACTGTCGACCGGCAGCAGTAGCGGTGCTTGGTGCGATCAGCCGGGCCCGGGTGACGGACGATCCGGCTAGCAGACGCACCAAGTCCACTTGTACATGCAACTGGTCGACACGGCAGACGCTCGCACCCTGCGCGGGAGTGTCGTCCGAGTAGCTGAAGCCCAAGATCAGGTTGACCGGGCCGACGATCCCCGAATCGATCAACGAACGTGTTTCAAGATAAATGGCATCGAAGTTGTGCTGATGCGCCGCCAACATCTGCACGCCGGCGTGTGTGCAAGTCTCGAGCATTTCGTCGAGCAGGCGCATGTCGAGTTGCGACGAGACTTCCAGCAACACGTGCTTTCCTGCCGCAGCCGCTGCTCGCGTGACTCCGGCGAGATCGGGTTGCGCGGCGGTCAGGTAGATGGCGTCGATGCCGGCGCCCTCAGCCGGCGCAACCTTCAGCGGGGTCCAATCGGCCAGCGGCCTAAAGACCAGATTGCGCAGTCGAGACGGATCGTCTAGATGTGGCGAACCGGCCACCGGTGCACTCGCTATGCCCACGGTCAGCGGCTTTCGCAGCGCTGTGCGCGGGGTGGCGACGTCCCGCTTTCCACGGCTGAGTAGCTTGAACATGCCTTCGGAAGTCGGTTCGAAAGAATGCACGCGCCGACCATCGGCGCGTGCTAACCGGAGATGTCGCGCTGGCGACTCTAAGGCCCGCGTCGTCGATGTTCAATCTTGACTCTCGCTTCAATACGGGTTTGTTCAGGGGGCGCGTCGTGCGGGTGCGCCTTGCAGCACACACTCAGTCGCCGGAGAACAATTCCTGAATGACCGATCGCAGCCAACGGTTCCCCGGATCGTTGTGGTTGCGCTGGTGCCAGAACTGCTTCACCTGGAACTGCGGCACGTCGAATGGCAGCGGCAGCATCCTCACACCCGCACGGGGCGGTGTGTGCCGGATTGCGTAGCTGGGGACAGTGGCAATGAGGTCACTCGATTGCACGACTTCGGGCACGATCATGAAGTGCGGCACGCGTAGCGCGATGCGGCGCCGAAGGCCGCGACGTGCCACGTACTGCTCGATAAGAGTCGTCGTCGAGGTCTGGTGCCCGGCGGAGACGTAGCTCGAACCTCCGGGCTCGATGAGCACGTGGGACTCCTCGGCGAACTGCGCGAGCGACAGCCGCTTGCGGATGCGGGGGTGATCGTCGCGCGCCAGGCAGACGTAGCTGTCGGTGAACAGCCGCTGTTGATAGAACCCGGCGGACAGGCCCGGCAGGAAGCCGATCGCAAGGTCGGCCTCTCCGGATACGAATGCCTCTACATACGCTTCTCGCGGACGATTGAGCACGCGCACGCTGATGCCAGGCGCTACTTCGGCGAGCCGCTTCATCAGCCTTGGCAGGTACACCGACTCCCCGATGTCGCTCAGGAGGAGGTGGAACTGGCGCTCACTGCCTGGAGGGTCGAACGATGCGTTCCCCTCGAGCGCGGTGCCCAGCAGCCGAAGGCCCTCACGCACTGACGGCGCAATGCGCATCGCGTGCTCGGTGGGTTTCATGCCCGATGGAACGCGCACGAAGAGGGCGTCGCCGGTGAGCGTGCGCAGCTTGGACAACGCGTGACTCATCGCCGGCTGCGAGAGGCCGAGGCGGAAACCTGCGCGGGTGAGGTTGCCATCCTCCATCAGGGCGTCGAACACCCGCATCAGGTTCAGGTCCATCTTCTGCGCATCCATGGCACGAATAGTCTAGATGATGCTCATCGATTGGCCTATTTGCTGAGCCGCCTTAGATTTTCGGCGAATCCGAGAGGCGAAACGCCCCCGAATCTAGGAGACAAGCAATGTCCGAAGGGCGCAAGACTGTCCTGCGTTCCGACATGGGATGGTCCGATGCGACGCGGATTCGTGTCCAGGGCATCGACCTCATCGACGAGATCATGGGAAGGCTGGACCTCGGCCAGTTCGCCTTCCTCGAGATCTTCGGACGCGTGCCATCGCCTGCAGAGTCGAAGGTATTCAACGCGATGCTGTGCACGCTGGTCGAGCACGGCATGACGCCCATGGCGATCGCGACGCGGCTCACATATCTCGGCGCGCCCGAATCGTTGCAGGGCGCTGTCGCAGCCGGGCTGCTCGGCGTGGGTACCACGTTCGCTGGAACGGCAGAGGGCAGTGCTCGAATGCTGCACGAGGCTCTCGATAGCCAGCCGGAGAACCTGTCCGAGCAGGCGGTGAGCGATCTGTCGGAGCAGATCGTCAAACGGCTGCGCGACCAACGTCAGTCCATCCCGGGCATCGGGCACAACTTGCACAAGCCGGTCGATCCACGGGCGGTCCGCCTGTTCGAGATTGCCGCGGAGCACGGGTTCAGTGGGCGCTACGTTGCGCTGATGAAGCAAATCGCCGCCGCGGCCGAGCGGGCGATGAACAAGCCGGGGCTGCTGCCGGTGAACGTGACCGGCGCATTGGGCGCGCTCGCTTGCGAGCTGGGCATTCCCTGGCGGCTTTGTCGAGGTCTTGCGGTGATGGGCCGTGCTGTGGGACTCGTTGGCCACATCGGCGAGGAACTGCGCAATCCCCTGGCACGAGAAATCTGGGAGCGCGTCGAGGAAGAGGCCTCTTCCCATGTGCTGCGCTGACGGCTGCTCGGACGATGCAAGACCTCGGGCTGAGCGAAGAGCAGCGGCTCATCCGCGACGCCGTGCGCACGCTGGCGCGCGAACGCTTCGCACCGGGTGCGGCAAACGCGGACAGGGAGCATCGCCCGCCGGTGGAGAACATCCGCACGCTCGCAGAGCACGGCTACACGGGCCTTTTCATTCCCGCCGCTTACGGCGGCGCGGGACTGGGGCTGCTCGAGAACGTGCTCGTCACCGAACAGATCGCCCGCGCCTGTGCCAATACGGCGATGCTCTTCTCATGCACCGACGGTGCCACGCCGCGCGCCATCGTCGGGCTAGGCTCGGAGGAGGTCAAGCGCCGCTACTTGCCGCGGATCGTGCGCGGCGAGGTGCTGACCGCCTGGAGCATGTCGGAGTCCGACGCCGGTTCCGACGTGGGCAATGTTCAGTGCCGTGCTCGGCGGGAGGGCGACCAACTCGTCATCGACGGCAGCAAGCTGTGGTGCACGGCTGCTCAGGTTGCCGACCTGTTCCTTGTGCTCGTGCGGATCGGACTCGAGCCGGGAATGCGCGGCATTGGAGCCGTGCTTGTCGAACGCGGTACGCCAGGGTTGACGGTGGGTCGTCACCTCGACCTGCTGGGTCTGCGCGGCACCGGGATGGCCGAACTGGTCTTCGCGGACTGCCGCGTACCGGCGCAGCAGTTGCTTCTCGACGCCGGCCGGATGCGCGAACTGTTCGCCGTGCTGGATGCCGACCGACTGTCGGGCAATCCTACCGTCTGCCTGGGTGTCGCACAGTCCGCGTTCGAAGCCATCGTGCGACACCTGCGCGACCGCGTGCAGTTCGGTCGACCGCTGGCCGAGCAGCAAGGCCTTCAATGGAAGCTTGCCGACATGGCCATCGATATCGAGGCGGCTCGCGCGCTGCTCTACCGCGCGGCGATGCGCGTCGACGCGGGCCAGGCCAGCTTGGCAGATCTCCGCTGCGCTCGCCGACGCCAGCGTGGAGCAACACCTGTATCCCGATGCGAGCCATGGCTTCTACACACGGGGCGAGGCGGCCGACATCGACCTGGCGCGCGAACGTACTCGGATGTTCCTGCAGCGGGTTCTGGGCTGAGGTGACGTCGGATGATCGCCGACGACTCCAATCCATCCTTTTTCCCCAAGCTGCCCTATGACTCGGTCAAGGACTTCGTGCCCGTGAGCCAACTCGTATTCGTGCCGCTCATGATGGTCGTGCATCCGTCGCTGAACGTGAAAACGCTTCGCGAGTTCATTGCGCTGGCGAAGTCACAGCCGGGGCGCGTCAACTACGCGTCTATTGGCAACGGCACGCCACACCATATCGCGATGGAGTGGCTGCGTTCGCTGGCAGGCATCGAGATCGCCCACGTCCCATACAAGGGCGTTGCGCCGGCACTGACCGATCTCGTCAGTGGGCAGGTCCAGGTGATGTTCACGGGTACATCGTCGGCGGCCCCTTACGTGAAGGACGGGCGTCTTATCCCGCTGGCAGTGTCGACCGCCCAGCGGCAACCGGCCTTCCCGAACGTGCCGGCGGTCGGCGAGGTGCTGCAGGACTACGACCTGGTCTCGTGGTACGGCATCGTCGCGCCGGTGGGCACACCGCGCGACATCGTGCAACGCCTGTCTAAGGAGATCGCCTCCGGTCTCGCACAGGCCGAGGTGAAGGATCGTCTTGCAGGGCTCGGTGTCGAGGGCGTGCCGTCAAGTCCAGAGGACTTCGGAGCTTTCATGCGAGCGCAGGCGAGTCACCTCCAGAAGCTGGTGCAACTGACCGGCGTCAAGCCGGACTGAGCGGTCGATGATGCACAGCGACAAGCAAGTTCTTTCCGGGCTGCGCGTCCTCGACTTTGGAAGCTTCATCACGGGCCCGTATGCCGCGATGCTGCTGGCCGAGATGGGCGCCGACGTCGTGAAAGTCGAGCGTCCGGGACTCGGCGATCCGTTCCGCGCATTCAATGGCGGTTTGTACAGCTCGCACTTCCAGGCGCACAACCGCAACAAGCGCAGCGTGGCGCTCGAGTATGCGGCGCCAGGCGCGGCAGCAACCGTCGAGTCTTTGCTCCGGGCGGCAGACGTGCTGGTGCTCAATGTTCGTCCCGGCGTCGAGGAGCGGCTCGGCCTGTCGTACGAGCGGGTGCACTCGGTCAATCCGCGGCTCGTGTACTGCAGCATCACGGGCTATGGCGCGACCGGGCCATATGCCGATCGACCGGCCTACGACAACGTCGGCCAGTCGATCTCGGGCTGGCTGTCGATGTTCCACCAGGGCGAGGACGCGCGCGTGCCGGGACCGGCGGTCTCGGATGCGATCACCGGCATGTTCGCAGCGCTGGGCATCCTCGGCGCGTTGCAAGAGCGGGAACGCACCGGCGTCGGCCGCAAGGTCGAAGTGAACATGCTGGAGTCGATGATCGCCTTCGCCACGGAGCCGCTGGCCAAGGTGTTCTCGAGCGGGCAGTCGCTCGGGTTCTACTCGCGTGCGGCATCGTCGCAGTCGTTCATCGTCACTTGCGCAGACGGATTGCGCATCGGGCTGCACCTGTCGTCGCCGACGAAATTCTGGGAAGGACTGGTCGCGGCGACAGGTTCACAGGACCTGTTCTCGAAATACCCGGCCCGGGCGGATCGGATCCACCGCTACGACGAACTCGCCGCTGACTTGGCGCGTGTGTTCGCGACTCGACCGCAGGCCCAGTGGGTGCCGCTACTGGAGGCCCACGACGTTCCGTTCGCGCCTGAAAACCGACTCGAGGATCTGCCCGAGGATGCCCAGGTGAAGCACTTGGGAGTGTTCTACGAAGCCACGCACCCAATCGAGGGCCGAGTGCGTGCGGCGCATCGTCCGATCGCGTTCGACGGCGACCGACGCAGCGACTTCCGTCCGCCCCCGGTGCTGGGAGAGCACACGCGCGAGGTGCTGCAAGAGGCGGGGCTGAGCGATGGCGAAGTCGATCGCCTGAAATCCGAGGGTCTGGTCGCTTGAACTTCGCATTCGATCAGGAGCATCTGCTACTGCGCGATTCGGTACGCCGATTCGTGCAGAGGGAGCTCATGCCGCTCGAGCGGCTGTACGCCAATGCCCCCGACATTCCTGACGAAGTGCGCAGCCGGTTGCAGGCACTTGCCCGTGAACTCGGCTTCTGGGCCTTCGATCTGCCGCAGGCATACGGGGGAGGCGGTGTTGGGTTCGTCGGCGCGTGCCTGGTCCACGAGGAACTGGCCAAGTGCAACGTGCCCTCGTTTCGCGCGCCATCGGTGCTCACGCCTTATCTCGGGCCGGTGCTCTTCAAGGGCACCGAAGAGCAGCAGCAGAGGTACCTGTTGCCGGTCGTGCGCGGCGAGAAACGAACGTGCTTCGCGCTGACTGAGCCCGGAGGTGGCTCCGATCCGTCGAACATGAAGACACGTGCGGTGCGCGATGGCGACTGCTACCGCATCACCGGAACAAAGATCTTCATCACCGGTGCGGACAGGGCCGATTTCGTGCAGCTGTTCGCACGGACAGTGGAAGACGGGCGCGACGTCGGCGTGTCGTGCTTCCTGGTCGACCGGACCGCCCCTGGGCTTCGCTTGGGCCAGTGTTTCGAGCTGATGAGCCCCGACCAACCCTGGGAACTGGTGCTCGATGGCGTGGTGGTGGCCGAGTCCCAACGCGTCGGCGAGGCCGGGCACGGGTGGGAACTGGCGCGCGAGTTTCTCGACGTCGGACGGCTGCTGCATGGGCCGAAGGCGATCGGCCGCGCGCAGCGCGCCTTGCAGATGGCCATCGACCACGCTAACCAGCGGATCACGTTCGGGCAGCCTCTGGCAAAACGCCAAGCCATCCAGTGGATGATTGCCGATGCCACCACCGAGCTCGACGCGGCCCGCCTGCTGACCTATCACGCGGCGTGGAAGGCGGACCAGGGGCACGACTTCCACGTCGAGGCCTCGCAGGTCAAGCTCTACGCGGACGAGATGTGCATGCGGGTGGTCGACCGTGCCCTGCAGATCCATGGCGGGCTTGGGTTGTCCAAGGAACTGCCGCTCGAGCTCATGTTCAGGGATGCGCGCAGCCGCCTGATCACCGAGGGCTCCTCGGAAATGCAGCGGATCATCATTGCGAGCGATGTGCTGTCTGGGCGGTCGAGCATCGACCGGCTCGGCGGGTCGTGAACGACGGTCATGGCGCGCGAGCGGCAGCCCCGATCGGACCGGCGACGTGCAGCGCAGCCTGCAAGCGGGTCGAGGTCAGCCCTCGTCGGCGCAATCCCTCGACAGGTTGTCAATCATTACGAGAAGCGCCTTGCGGGTTCTCTCGACGTCTGTGGGGGACAACCCGGCCAGCGCAACCGCATTGACCTCCTCGGCCAGGGGTACCAGCACCTTTTTGAGCCGCCTTCCCTGGGGGGTGAGAAACACATAAATGTTCTTGCGGTTCTCTGGCAGCTGGCGAAGGCTGACGTAGCCCAGCTCCTCCATCGACCGGAGCGCCACCACCGTCGTGGGCTCCATGACGCCCGCCTCGAAGCTCAGCTCGCGCTTGGTGATGCCGTCGCGCTGCCACAGCACCCGCAGGAAGGCCCAGTGGCCGAGCTGCACGTTGTGGCGAGCCAGTCGAATCTGAAGGGAGCGCAGAAAGGCCCGGGTCGCATCCTTGACGAGGTGGGCGATGCGGTCGTTGGGGACCGCCTCGTGCCAGTGTCGGAGCACACGGCTGGCAACTTCCGCCTCGCGGGCGGCACCGTTCTTAGCCACGTCAGCCTAATCGCTTTGAGTTGTGACAGCGGCATTGTGGCAGGTCGTTCCTGCGGCGCTCGCAAGCTCCGGGTGCAACGCAAGGTGAGGGTTTCCGATCAGGTTGTCGGCTTGCCAATGTTGATCTGGCGCAATAATATTAGGTGACTAAGTAAACGAGCGTTGATCTGGCTATGTTGACCTTGGCTTCCGATGCTCCGGCCGCCGACACTTGGCGCGACGATCTGCGTCTCGGCTTTGCCCCGATGGATGAAGTGCACGCCGACTTTCTCAAGGCCGTGGAGGCTTTGGTCTGCGCCGTCGGTGACGACGTCCCTGCCGCGCTCGCAGAGGTCGAGCGCCACACCCGCGAGCACTTCGAAATGGAGGAGCGCTGGATGAGCGAGACCGCGTTTCCCGCGCGGGATTGCCATGTTGACGAGCACGCTGCCGTACTGGCCTCCGTCGTCGGGGTCGGCGAGCGGGTCGCGAAGGGCGAATACGAAGTTGCGCGGTTTTTGGGGGAGGCGTTGCTCGAGTGGTTTCCCGGCCACGCCGACTACATGGATGCCGCGCTCGCGCACTGGATGTGCAAGTTGCGCTACGGGGGAAAGCCGGTGGTTCTGCGACGCCGTTCGGTTGCCGAGCCCACCTGATTTCAGGTTCATTGAACGAGGTTGAGATGCTGAGCAAGGAAGAGAACGAATTGCTGTGTCGCGTCGTGGGCGACGCACCGATGGGCCAGTTGATGCGGCGTCACTGGACGCCGGTCTGCCTGATCGAGGAAGTCGCCGAGGCGGATGGCACACCGGTCAAGGCGCGCGTCTTCGGCGAGAACGTCGTGGTCTTTCGTGACACCGACGGGAACGTGGGCGTGCTCGACGAGGCATGTCCGCATCGCCGTGCCTCGCTGGTCTATGGCCGCAATGAGGAAGGCGGGCTGCGTTGCCTCTATCACGGTTGGAAGATGGATGTCCACGGCAACGTGCTCGAGATGGCGTCGGAGCCGGCGTCGAGCGGCCTGGCCGAGAAGCTCAAGCACAAGGCCTACCCGACGCGCGAGTGGGGCGGCATGGTTTGGGCCTGGTTCGGGCCGGCCGATGCGATGCCCGAGTTCAAACCGCCGGTCTGGGCGCCGACGGAGGACACCCGGGTCAGCATTGCCAAGGTCCTGCTGCCGTGCAATTGGGCGCAGATCCTCGAAGGGGCGATCGACTCGGCGCACAGCTCGAGCCTGCACAGCTCGGACATGGTGCCTGCACGCGTCGACGGTGCAAAGGCGACCAATAAGAACTGGCTGCGGCCGTCGACCGATAAGGCCCCGCGCCTTCAGGTCCAGCGCACTTCCTACGGCTTTCGCTACGCCGCACTCCGGCGCCCGATACAGAACTCCTCGACGCACGACTACGTGCGCTCGACGGTGTTCGTTGCTCCGGCGACTGCGCTGATTCCACCAAACAACCTCTACAACGTCGCCAACATCAACGTGCCGATGGACGACACCAACACGGCGTTCTACTTCATCGCCTGGGGGCATCCGTCGCAGACGCCGGAAACCGAGACCTGGCGCAAGTTCCTGCGCCAGACGGTAGGCGTCGACCTCGACGCGAATTACCGCCCGCTGCGCACGATGGAGAACGGGTTCTGGCAGGACCGCCAAGCTATGAAGGCCGGGAACTTTACTGGCATCTCTGGCTTTCCGAACCAGGACGTCGCGATGTGGCTCACGATGGGGGAGATCGCCGACCGCTCCAACGATCGCCTTGGGGCGAGCGATCTCGCGATCGTCGAGTTCCGCCGCCAGATGGTCGACGCAGCGAAGGCCTTCCAGCGCGGCGAGCGTGCTATCGGGACCGGAGATGACGGCGTCACGCCCGAGGTCTGTTCGTTCCAGGCGATTGTGCCGAAGACCACCGATTGGCGGGAGTTCCGGACTCACCACGTCTGGCTGGAGGACAAGTCGCAGCCCGAACTCGAACCGTCCTACTCGGTGAAGGCGTGAGCGCGGGCAAGCTGCAACTCTCGGTCGCCATGGGCGACTACGACCGCACTCGGGCGCTGTTTGACGGCCGCGTGCAGATCGATGGCGTCGATCCGGTCTACATGCTGCTCAACCCGGAGGAGATGTTCTTTCGGTCGATGCGCAGTAGGGACTTCGACATCACCGAGCTCTCGCTCTCGAGCTACCTGCTGAAGCATTCGCGCGGCGAATGTCCGTATATCGCAGTGCCGGTTTTCCTGTCACGCGCGTTTCGGCACACGTCGATCTACGTGCGCAAGGATCGCATCAAGCGGCCCGAAGACTTGAAGGGTCGCCGCGTTGGTCTGCCCGAGTACCAGTTGACGGCCAACGTCTGGGCGCGCTCCATCCTGCAGGACGACTACGGCGTCAAGCCGTCCGACGTTACGTGGGTTCGCGGCGGCATTGATACGCCGGGCCGACCGGAAAAGGTCAAGCTGCAGCTACCGC
This sequence comes from Burkholderiaceae bacterium, assembly GCA_048500255.1. Classification (GTDB taxonomy): domain Bacteria; phylum Pseudomonadota; class Gammaproteobacteria; order Burkholderiales; family Burkholderiaceae_C; genus JAMHWF01. The sequence goes on from JASNYH010000005.1 coordinate 157,001, forward strand.
CGGATGTGCGCATCGAGTCGGCGCCGGATGGCACGACCATCTCGCAGTTGCTCGACCGCGGTGAGATCGACGCCTTCATCGCACCGAGACCGCCCAGCAAATCCGCGCTGGCCAACCCGAACATCGGCTGGTTGTTCGACGACCCGACGGCGGTTGCGAAGGACTACTACAGGCGTTCTGGCGTCTTCCCGATCATGCACGTAGCGGCCATCCGCAAGGAACTGACCGAGCGGCATCCATGGCTGCCTGTGGCCGTACTCAAGGCGTTCACCCAGGCCAAGGCGGTGGCGCTCGAACTGCTGTCCGACACGTCAGCGACCAAGGTGACGCTGCCGTTCGTTGAGGAGCAGCTCAAGGCCGCGCGCGAGGTCATGGGTGAGGACTACTGGGCCTACGGCGTCGAACCGGCCCGCCGCACGCTGGAAGCCTTCGTCCGTCACCACCACGCCCAGGGACTGTCGTCGCGACTCGTCCCGGTCGAGGAGTTGTTTCACCCCGCGACCTACGAAACCTACAGCATCTAGAGGAGACATCAATGATTCGCAAGACACTGGCCGCGCTGGCCATGCTGGCCTGTACCGGCTTGGTCACGAGCGCTGCAGCGCAGCCGTTTCCCTCCAAGCCAGTGAAGCTTGTTGTCGGATATGCGCCCGGTGGCTTGCCCGATACGGTGGCCCGACTGCTCGCGCATCGGCTGCAGCCGGTGTTGGGGCAGCCGGTGGTGGTAGAGAACCGCACGGGCGCCAGCGGCAGCGTCGCCGTCTCGGCGGTGCTTTCCTCGCCCGCCGACGGCCATACGCTGCTCGTGACCGACGGGCCGATGCTCGCCATCGCTCCCGTCGTCTCGCGCCAGCTGGCCTTCGATCCGGTGAAGGACTTGGCGCCGGTATCGCTGGTCGGAACGGCGCCGCTCTTTCTTGCCGTTCACAGCCAGGTGAAGGCCGACACCATCGATGAACTGATTGCGCTGGCGAAGTCGCATCCAGGCAGGCTGAACTATGGATCGGCCGGCATCGGTAGCATCCATCACCTCACGGCCGAAGCCATGAAGGAGGGTCTCGGCCTCTTCGTTACGCACATCCCGTTCCGGGGCAGCGGCGCGTCCGTGCCGGCACTCATCGGCGGGCAAGTCGATATGGTGTTCGCCTCGCCGCCGGCGCTGATGGGCTTCGTCAACTCAAAGCAGGCGAAGCTGCTGGCGATCAACGCCGCGAAGCGTTCGTCGCTGGCTCCCAATGTCCCGACGCTGGGCGAACGGATTCCGGGCTTCGACTTCGCATTCAACGTCGTCGTGCTCGCGCGCAGCGGAACGCCGGCCGAGATCGTCACTCGCCTGAATGCCGAAATCGCCCGCATCGTGAAGTCTCCCGAGGCCGCGGAGCCGTTGCGCGTGGCGGGCGTCGACCCCGTGGGTGGGGATGTCGAAGAGACGGCCGCAGCGATGCGCAAGGAGAACGAACGGATCGTGAAGGCGGCCCGCCACGCGGGCATCAAGCCGGAGTAGCGCGATGGCTGCCGATACTCATCTGGACACGCAGATGCCGCTGGAGGTTCGCAGCATCGACGATGTCGCCGGCGATATCCGCAGCTTCGAACTGATTCAGCCTGATGGAAGTGATCTGCCGCCGTTCACCCCCGGATCGCACGTGAAGGTGCAGGCGCCGAACGGCGCTGTCCGCAAATACTCTCTCTGCAACGACCCTGCCGAACGCAACCGCTACGTAATCGCGGTAAAGCGCGAAGAACAAGGGCGAGGCGGCTCGCTATCGATGCACCGCGATGTGAAGGTGGGTGACCGGCTGCCGACCTCCGTCCCCGAGAATGCGTTTCCGTTGGTGGCGGATGCGCGTGCGTACCTCTTCATCGCTGGCGGTATCGGCATCACGCCGATTCTCTCGATGATCCGGTCGTTCGGCGAACAGTCGACCGCCGCGTGGAAGCTGGTCTTCCTCACGCGCACGCCGCAGAGCACGGCATTTGGCGATGTCGTTCGGCGGATTGGTGAGGGCAGGGTGGTGATCCACCATGACTACGGCGACCCAGCGCGTTCGTTCGATCTCTGGCCACTGCTGGAGAAGCCGAATTCCGCGCACGTGTACTGCTGCGGCCCACGGCCGCTGATGGATGCCGTGCGCGACATGACGGGGCACTGGTCTGCGCAGAACGTCCATTTCGAGAGCTTCAACGAAGGCGGCGGACGCAAGCCGGACGACAAGCCGTTCACCGTGAAGCTTGCGCGCACCGGTCTGGAGTTCGTGGTTCCGGTGGGTAAGTCGATTCTGGAGACGCTGCGCGAGCACGGCGGCTTTGCTGCGTCGTCGTGCGAGAGCGGAACCTGCGGTACGTGCCGTACTGGTCTGCTCGAGGGGCAGGCGGACCACCGCGACATGGTGCTGCTCGACGACGAGATGGACCGTCAGATCATGATCTGCGTTTCCCGGGCGAAGTCCGAGCGGCTAGTGCTGGACCTGTGAGATATCTCGGGTCAACCTCCTTGGTCAGCGAGCCGGGTGGCGTCGCCGTCCAGCGCGGGGTTGCAGGGGCAACCGTGCGGCCAAGCGCGCCGGACGACGCGCAGCCAAGCGTGAGCAAGGCAGGGCCTTGCGCAGGCAAGCTGGCGGGGTACGGAGTGCGCTGTGCTGCGTCGACGCCCCTCATGTACCGAGGGGGTGCCTTATGAGCGCCGATCGCGCCATACGGCTGGGCATAGCGGGACTGGGGCGTGCGTTCACGCTAATGCTGCCCACGTTCACGCAGGATCCGCGCATCAGGCTTGTGGCTGCCAGCGATCCTCGGCCAGAGGCCTGCGCCCAGTTCGAGGCGGACTTTGGGGCGCCGGCGTTCGACGACATCGAGCAGCTCGCTGGGTGTTCCGATGTCGATGTGGTGTACGTTGCCAGTCCGCACCAGTTCCACGCCAGCCACACCCGTATAGCGGCCCGGCACGGCAAGCATTTGCTGGTCGAAAAGCCGATGGCCCTCTCGCTAGCGGATTGCGACGCGATGATCGCGGACTGTCGCAGCGCCGGTGTGCAACTGGTCGTCGGCCACTGCCACAGCTTCGACCAGCCGTACCGACGCGTGCGAGAGATCATCGATGCAGGCGGCGTCGGTCGGGTACGCATGATCCACTCGTTGAACTACACCGACTTCCTCTACCGCCCGAGGCGACCAGAGGAACTCGACACCAGCGCGGGTGGTGGCGTTGTGTTCAGTCAGGCCGCGCACCAGGTCGACATCGTCCGCATGCTCGCCGGCTCGCCGGTCGTGCGCGTGAGGGCGGCCACCGGCGCGTGGGACTCGAGCCGTCCGACCGAGGGTGCCTATGCCGTACTGATGTGGTTCGCCGACGGAGCGTTCGCGAGCCTTACGTACAGCGGCTACGGGCACTTCGACTCCGACGAGTGGTGCGACTGGACCGGCGAGATGGGTGGCGAGAAGCGCCCCGAGGACTACGGTTCCGCCCGGCGCAGGCTCGCGGCGCTGCACGATCCGGCCGAAGAGGCACGGCTCAAGGCTGCCGGTACCTTTGGCGGCAGCGCCTACCGTGCTGCACCGTACGCCAATCCTCCGAAGCATCAGCACTTTGGACCGATCGTGGTGTCCTGTGAGCACGCCGATCTGCGCGCCACGCCGGACGCGGTGTGGATCTATGGCGATGAGCGGCGGGAGCGGATGGCGCTCGCTCCACCACCGCTGCCGCGCTACGAGGTCATCGACGAACTCGTCGCTGCGCTTGGCGGCGAGCGGGCGGCACTGCACGACGGCGCATGGGCGCGGTCCACGCTGGAGGTCTGCCTGGCGATCTTGCAGTCCGCTCGCGAGGGTCGGGATGTGGAGCTTCCCCTGGCGCGCGCCTGACGAGCTCGCAGCCGATGACGACGACTGCGTTGCTCGCATATGGCGCCGCGGCGCTTGTACTCGGCGGCTTCGTCAAGGGAACGCTCGGCGTCGGGTTGCCGATGGTGGTCGTGCCGCTGCTGTCTCTGGCAATACCAGGCCACAAGGCGATCGCCATCATGCTGGTGCCCGTACTGGCCTCGAACGCGTGGCAGGCCTGGGAGACGCACGTCACGATGGATCAACTGCGTCGGTTCATTCCGCTTGTCGTCACGTTGGCGCTGACGACTGCAATCGCAGCGCGGATGACGTTCACGCTGCCTGATCGAGTGCTGACCGCCATCATCGCGCTCGCCGTACTGGTCGCTATCGCATTGACGATCTGGAATCCGGTGTTGAAGGTAAGCCGTGCCAACGAACGTCGCTGGGGAGCCGCCGTCGGGCTGGCCTCGGGCGTGATGGGCGGTGTCTCGTCCCTGACCGGGCCACTGATCCTGAGCTACCTCATGGCGATGCGGCTGCCGCGCGACACATTCGTCGGTTGCATCAGCGTCATCTATCTCTCGGCCGCTATACCGCTGTATCTGGCCATGTTCCTTCACAGCAAGATTCAGCCCACAGATTTCGGATGGTCGATGGCGGCGTTGATACCGGTGTGGATCGGTCTGGCAGCCGGGCGCGCATGCCGACATCGGCTGAGCGAGCTCGCCTTTCGGCGCGTGCTACTGGCGTTCCTGAGCGCTGTGTGCCTTGCGCTATTGCTCAGGTGAACGCTGTCGCGCAGTCCGCCGTAGCCATCGACGTGACTTCCGCCGCCTCATCGATGCGACGAATGATCCCGATGACGCCCATCGATTGGACGGCAAGGTAGTGCAGCCCGTAGATTTCATAGAGCAGACGAACCGCTAGACGATTCCGGATTGAAGGAGACAAGTGATGAATTGAATCCGCGCGCCGCTCGGCCCAGCGCGCCGATCCGATCATGGTTGGAGCCGAAGTTCAAGCCGACATATCGGAGAGCTTCATTGATCGATAGTTGAATCAACATTGATTCACCGTCGGGCTGTTTCTATACTGACTCGCTCTCCGATTCCAGCCTCGAAGAGAACACGTCGATCGGCGCACGCTGGCGACCCGCAGGAGACAGGACCGTGACAAGACCAGCAGCATCGGTACCGGGCAGCCGGATCGTTGCAGTTACTGGCGCTTCGCAGGGGCTCGGGCGAGCCTATGTGCTGCGCTTCGCGCGAGAAGGGCACCGGGTCGTGGCCATCGACATGAAACGCGACGCGCTCGATGTCGTTACAAGCGAGGCCAAGGCCTTCGGTGCAGATTGTTTGTCGCTGGTCGCGAACATCTGCGAGGAAGCGAGCGTCGCCCAAGCTGCCGCCGCTGTCGACCGAAACTTCGGTCGATGCGACGTGCTGATCAACAACGCCGCCATCATCTCCGCGATGGAGATGCGCCCATTCGAGGAGATTCCGCTGCACGAATGGAACCGCGTGCTGGAGGTGAACATCACCGGAACGTTCCTTATGACGCGCGCTCTAGTGCCTCTGATGCGACGCAACCGTTGGGGACGCGTGATGAACGTTTCCTCTGCCGCCGTCGCGATGGGGCGTCCTAACTATCTGCACTACGCCACGTCAAAGGCCGCAGTGATTGGCATGACGCGGTCGATGGCGCACGAGCTTGGCGCCGACGGCATCACCGTCAACGCTCTTCTGCCAGGCTCGACGGACACGGAGGTGCCGTCGGGGCCCGTCACGCCGCAACAGAAGAGAAAGCAGATCGCGATGCGATGCATTCAGCGCGAGGGATGGACGGATGACCTCGAGAGAGTCGTCAGCTTTCTCGCGTCTGACGACAGTTCCTTGGTGACGGGACAGTCCTTCGCCGTCGACGGCGGCTACTGCTTTGTTTGATTTGATCGATGACAAGTGGGGCGCAAGAAAGGCCCCGCACAACACCAGGAGACAAACCATGAAGCTGTTCGACAAGTTGGCGCATGTTGCCGTGGCCGTCGCCTGCACCTTGGGCCTTGCTCAGGCCCGGGCACAGGAGGTCTCGATCAAGGCGGTCGGTGCGTGGCCGGAAGGCAACTTCTTCTCGCTCAATTTCGAGAGGTTCGTGCAGAAGGTCAATGCCGAAGGCAAGGGCGTGATCCAGATCAACTACCTCGGAGGCGGCGCCAAGGTCATGCCTCCGTTCGAGGTGGGCAATGCCGTCAAGGGCGGCGTGGTCGACATGGCCAACGTGACCGTCAATTTCTACACCAATCTGCTGCCGGAATCGGATGCGCTGTCGGTCAGCACGATCCCGGTCCAGGAGTGGCGCAAGAACGGCGCCTACGATTACATCAACAAGCTCTGGGGCGAGAAGCTCAACGCCCATTACCTGGGTCGTGGCATCGACAACATGCCCTACCACCTGTTCCTGAAAAAGCAGATCACCAAGCCCGACGTGACCGGCATGCGCTTGCGCGGCCTGCCGATCTACCGGGACTTCTTCCAGAGCATGGGCGCCAACGTGCTCACCATTCCGCCCGGCGAGACCTATACCGCACTCGAACGCGGCGTGATCGATGGCTATGGCTGGCCGGTCTCCGGCATCTTCGACCTGAGCCTTCAGGAGCACACGAAGTATCGCGTCGAGCCCGGCTTCTACAACACGGAGGTCGGCGTGCTGGTGAACCTGAACACGTGGAAGCGTCTGAACGACAAGCAGCGCGCAGTGCTCACTGAAGCCGCCATCTGGATGGAGAACCTCAACCTGGAAAACGCCAAGAAGTGGGAAGACGAGAAGAAGCGGCAGGCCGCCGCCGGTATCCAGCCGATCGTCTTTTCGCCCGCGGACGCGGCCGCCTACTCCAAGCGCGCGAACGACACGATCTGGGACAGCATCATCAAGCGCAGCCCCGAGCACGGCCAGAAGCTTCGTCAACTGCTCACTCGTTGAGCGGAGCCTAGCGTGTCGGCCCGAATGGTCTTCGAGCGATTCGACGCGGCATGGGGCCGTGTGCTGGCGGCCCTGGCACTGCTGGCGTGCGCGCTGGTGGCAGTGATGGTGCTGGTCATCTGTGCCGATGTCCTCGTGCGCAACGCCCGCTGGGGCAATCTGCCATGGGCCACCGAGGTCGCGGAGTACACCTTGTACCTGTCGACTTTCCTCGCAGCGCCCTGGCTGCTTCGTCAGGGCGCCCACGTCCGCATGGACATAGTGCTCAGAATGCTGCCGGCGACGACTGCGTGGTCACTGGAATTGCTTGCGGACGTTATTGCAGTGCTCACCTGCGCGGCCTTGACCGCGTCGAGCGCGAAGGCGGCGTGGGCGAGCGCGGCGCACGGCTCGCTCGTCCTCAAGATCTTTGTCTTTCCCGAGTGGTGGCTGATCGCGCCCGCGAGCGTGCTGTTCGGGGTGCTGACCGTCGAGTGCCTGCTGCGCTTGCGGCGCCAGTGGTCCGGTCCGCGCAGGGTCCGCGACGAAGCCACGTCTGCGGCCTGAACTTCCACCCAGCTGCCGACGGAGAATCTTCTTGGACTGGACCCTGAACCTGCTTGCCCTTCTCGGCGGCGTGGTGGTGCTGATGTTCATCGGCTTGCCCGTCGCCTTGTCCTTCCTGGTGACCAACGTCGTCGCGGCCTACGTCTTCATGGGCGGCATCGCTGGCGTCGACCAGTTGGCCCGGAACTCGATCTCTTCGGTCATCACCTTTTCTCTCACACCCATCCCGCTTTTCATTCTGATGGGAGAGATCCTGTTCCAGACCGGCCTCGCATTGAAGGTGATCGACGGCTTCGACCGGCTCATCCATCATGTCCCGGCAAGGCTGTCGGTCGTTTCGGTGGTTGCCGGTACTGCGTTCTCGGCGATCTCCGGCTCCACCATCGCCACCACTGCAATGCTCGGCCGGTCCATGACGCCAGTGATGCTGGATAGGAAGTACCACCCGACGTTGGCGATGGGGCCGGTGATCGCTATCGGAGGGGTGGACATGTTGATCCCGCCCTCTGCGCTGATCGTGCTGTTCGGCAGCCTGGCCAACATCTCGATCACCAAGCTGCTGTTCGCCGGGATCCTGCCGGGCATCCTGCTGGCCGTGTGTTTCGTGGCCTATATCGTGAGCAAGGCGCTGCTGGTGCCGGGCAGTGCTCCGGCGAGTGACGAAGGTACTCTTCATACCGGCTGGAAGAAGTGGCGACCCTTCGTGATGTACGTCATTCCGCTGCTGTCCATCTTCGGTGTCGTGATCGGCGCGATGTCCGCCGGCATCTCGACGCCCACTGAGGCGGCCGCGCTGGGCGCGGCGGCGACGGCGCTGCTGGCCGCCTGCTACCGAGCCCTGACTTGGCGCAACCTGGTGCAATCGCTAAAGGGAACGGTCCACGTGTCGTGCATCGTGCTCTTCATCATCGTGGGCGCCACGGCCTTCTCCCAACTGCTCGGCTTTTCGGGCGCAACGAACGGATTCCTCGGCGCCATCGGCAAGCTCGAGCTGAGCCCAAGCGAACTGACGGTGGCGATGGTCCTCATTCTGCTGGTGCTCGGCTGCTTCGTCGACCAGGTGAGCATGATGCTGCTGACATTGCCGTTCTTCATGCCGCTGGTGATGGCTGCTGGCATCGACCAGATCTGGTTCGGCGTGCTCTTCCTGATCGCGATGCAGCTGGGATTGATGACGCCGCCGTTCGGGCTGCTGCTCTTTACGATGAAGAGCGTAGTGCCGAGTCACATCACCATGCGCGAGGTGTTCTTGTCGGCCTTCCCGTTCGTGGTGATCAGCATGTTGATGCTGATCGCAGTGTTCTTCATCCACCCAATCGCCACTTGGCTGCCCCGGTTGTTGGGCTGAGTAGGGCCTGCGATGCACGACGAGAATGCGTTCTTCGCCGAGCGTGGATTCGGCCTGACCATCGGCTTCGGCCACCGTCCGGCGGTGCTCGTGGTCGACTTGATCCAGGCGTTCACCGACCCGCGCATGATGCTGGGCGCTGATCTCGATGCGCAAGTCGCGGCGACGCAGACCCTGCTGGCCGCAGCGCGCACTAGCGGCCTGCCGATCTTCTTCTCAACGGTGAGCTACGACGATGCGGACCTCAAGGATGCCGGCATCTGGGCGCTCAAGCAAAAGGGCGTCATGACACTGCGCGCCGGTACTGCAGCGGTAGAGCTGGACCCGCGGCTCCAACGACTGTCCGGCGAGGGGTTGCTCGTGAAGAAGTACGCGTCGTGCTTTTTCGGCACCGACCTGACCTCCAGGCTGCTGTCGCGCGAGGTCGATACCTTGCTGCTGGCCGGCTGTACCACCAGCGGCTGTGTGCGCGCCTCGGCGGTAGACGCGTTGCAAACTGGGCTGCGACCGATGGTGGTTCGTGAATGCGTGGGCGACCGCTCGCGCAGTGCGCACGAACAGAGTCTGTTCGACTTGCAGGCCAAGTACGCGGACGTGGTCAGCATCGAGGAAACCTGCCGCAACATCGAGCGACTCGCATCGGCATGAAGCCGGATCGCCGAGGAGCGCGTCCCCGGCGCTGGCAGGTTCAGCAGTTCACGCCGTGGTCAGTTGTGGTAGCACTTCCTCCACGAGCTTCGTGTTGACGTCGCCGCTGGAAAAGCGCGGCTGATTGATCAGAAAGTGCTGCAGCCGGATCGTGGTGGCGATGCCACCGACCTTGAATAGCTCCAGCGCGCGCGACATGCGTTCCCGTGCTTCATCACGATCGGTGCCGTAGACGATCAGCTTGCCGATCATCGAGTCGTAGTAGATCGGCACCCGGTACCCGGTATGGCAGTGGCTATCGAGCCGGATGTTCGGTCCGGCTGGCGGATCCCACTCGGTGATGAGGCCTGGGCTTGGGCGGAACCCCTGATCGACCTGTTCGGCGTTGATCCGGCATTCGATCGCGTGACCTCGGAAGTGCACGTCCTCCTGGCGGAAGCGCAACCGCTCGCCGCGCGCCACGCGCAACTGCTCCTGGACCAGGTCGATGCCGGTCACCATCTCCGTCACCGGATGCTCGACCTGGATGCGGGTGTTCATCTCCAAGAAGTAGAACGCCTGCGAGTCCTGGTCCACGATGAACTCGACCGTGCCTGCGTTCTCGTAGCCGAATCCCTTGGCCAAGGCGACACCGGCGGCCCGGATTTGCTCGCGCAGGGGCTCCGAGAGCCGCGGGGCGGGCGCTTCTTCGACGAGCTTCTGATGGCGACGCTGCAGGGAGCAGTCCCGCTCGCCGAGGTGGATCACGTTGCCGTGCCGGTCTGCAAGGACCTGAACTTCGATGTGGCGCGCATTGGCGATGTAACGCTCGAGGTAGAGGGTCCCGTCGCCGAAGGCGGCCCGCGCCTCGTTGGCGGCGGCCGTGAACATCGGCGCCATGTCGGCCTCGTGTTGCACGATCTTCATGCCGCGCCCGCCGCCGCCTGCAGCGGCCTTGATCATCATCGGAAGGCCAACCTTGCGTGTGATCTCCATCGCCTCGTCAGCCGAGGCGACCTTGGTCGACCCCGACAGCGTCGGCAGCCCCAATTGGGCGGCCAGCACGCGTGCGCGGATCTTGTTTCCCATCTGGGCGATCTGCTCGGGCTGTGGGCCGACGAAGGTGACGCCGTGTTCGGCACACAGGCGGGAGAGTTCGGCAGATTCGGCGAGGAAGCCATAGCCGGGATGCAGCGCGTCGCATTCGGTAGCCAGCGCGGCATTCACCAGCAGCCGGGCGTCGAGGTAGCTCTGGGGGGCGCTTGCCGGCCCAATGCAGATGGTTCGCCCCGCGAGGCGGGCGCCCAGGCTGTCCAGGTCGGCCTCGGATGCCGCGAGTACCGTGTCGATTCCCAAACCCTGGCAGGCGCGGATGATCCGCACGGCGATCTCGCCTCGGTTGGCGACCAGCGCACGGGTGACAGACATCGTGGCGACTCCCTCAAGGCTGCACGTAGAACAGCACTTGGCCGAACTCGACCACCGCCGCGTCCTCCACGCACACCTGCACCACGGTGCCCGACACCCCGGCCGGGATGGCGTTGAACAGCTTCATCACCTCGATCAGGCATACCGTGTCTTCAGCAGAGACGCGATCTCCTATCTTCACGTACGGCGCCGAGTTCGGATCCGGGCGGCTGTAGAAGCGACCCATGGTGCTCGCCTTGACGGGCAGCCAGCCTGGCTGTGGCGCGGAAGCGGTCCGGCCTGCCGCAGGCGCCACCGTCGCGGCCGCGGCTACCGGTGCGGCTGCCGGTACGGCTACCGCAGGCGCAATGACCGGCGCTGGAGCGGCGATCGCAGGCACCGTCCCCACGGCGGCTGATGCTGCCGGCAACTGGCCTTTGCCGATGGTCACCTTGATGCTGCCGACGTCGATCTGGAGGTATTCGAAGTTGGACTTGTCGAGGGTCTCGACCAGGCTGTTGATCTGCCTGATGTCCTGATCGGTGAGAAAGTCGAATTGCTGGCTCATGCTGTCTCCGGTTCTTGTAGGTTGGGATGAGGCAGGCTCACGCCTGCATGCTCACAGTCTTGTCGCCCCGGCGGATCTGGATGTACTTGACGCTACGAGACTGGCCGAGCTTCTCGATCAGCGCGCGAAGGCCCTGCGTGCCCTGACCTTCGAGCCGGCGACGGCGTGCCTCGCGCATCTGCGCGACCTGCTCGGCACTGGTGAAGAAGTTCAGCAGCAACTCGTCGTCCGATACGCCTGGTCCGCCGTACTGCGCACGCAGTTCCAGCAGACTCGGCTGCGTGTAGGTCTGTGCGGCCAGTTCCTTGGCGCGCGGTCGCCCGAGGATCTTGTCCCGCACGTCGGGGTGGATCGACTCGCTCTCCTCCCCGCCCCAGCCACCGGCGGCGTACTGGATGATCTCGTCGGAGACCTGCTTGTAGCGTTCGCCGGTGACCACGTTGAGCACCGCCTGCGCACCCACAAACTGGGAGTAGGGCGTGACCATGATCGGAAAGCCGAAGTCGGTGCGGACCCGCGCTATCTCTTCCAGCACCACGGGCAGCTTGTCCGCGAGCCCTGCAGCGCCGAGCTGGAAGCGCAGGTTGGAGATCATGCCGCCGGGCACCTGATGCTGGTAGTGGGTCACGTCGTAGGCCGCCGGGATGCCCAGGGGCAGTCCCTCGCGCAGCGCGATTTCGCGGAAATGGGTCTCCACGGGCCGCAGCAGAGACTCGTCGATCTTTGGGTCGTGGCCCATGGCGCGCGCGTTGCGCGCCACGTCGAACAGCGATGGGTTGGACGACGACTCTGCAAGTGGCGGAATCGCGGCGTTGATGATGTGGACGCCGCTGCGGATGGCTTCCAGCGTGCACAGCAGGCCCAGACCGGTGTTGCAGTGGGTATGGAACTCGACCGGGATTGCGCCGGCGTTCTCCAGCACGATGGGTGCGAGCGTGCGGACGCGCTCCGGGGTAAGCAGGGCGCCGGGGTCCTTGAGGCAGATTCGATGCGGCTTGAGCCTGGCCGCCTCGCGAGCGCGCTTCGCGTAGTACGCGTCCGAGTGCTTATCGGACAGCGAGAAGATCAGATTGACGATCACGTCGATCCCGACCTTTCTGGCTCGGGCCATGTTCTTCTTCCAGCCGGCCGGCGTGTTTGAGGAGTCCGATAGCCGGATCTGGCGGATGCCCATGGCGGCCATGCGTTCGTACCAGAGATCCTCGATAGCGTCGGGCGTGATTTGGAATGCGGCCAGCTGGCGGCCGCGAATCATGCGCAGCGGTGTCTTGTCGATCCGCTTGCGCACCTCGACCAGCCGCTCCCACGGGTCCTCCTGAAGGTCGCGGATCATCTTCTTCTCGAAGCTTGTCGCCATGATCTCGATGGCGTCGAATCCACCGTCGTCCAGGCGCTGCGCGATGGGCAGGATCATGTCGGTGCGCATGCCGATCGCCCACAGACTCTGGGAGCCATCGCGCACTGTGGTGTCCACGAAGCGAATCTCGCTCATGTTGTCTCCTTGTTCGGTCGAAGACTGTAGGAAGGGACCCACCCGCAACACAATCGACGAGCCGTATCCGCGTCATCCACGCGACGAATGGGGCAGCCCCCACGCGTGCGCGAGCACAACGTCTCTATCGATGAAGCATCGAAAACTTAGGCGACTAATAAAAGTCTATTGGAGCGCACGGCGACGCGTCAACCGGCCATCTCGAAGAGGCGGGAGCTGTTGGTCGACGTAAGCCGCGTCGGCGGAATGCACACGGTTCCCGGTCCGTGAGCAGCGGTGCGCAGGTGTTGACCTGACGATCAAGATTGATTCACGTCAAAGAGGTCCTGGCATCTTCGAATACCGGGGTGCGCGGGAGCGCGGCAATCGTGCGCACGCGATGACCGAACAGGAGGCACGTATGACCCTTGCCCGCCATCACCGGCTGCTTCAAGCGCTGGCCGTCTTCACGACCCTTCTTGCTCACATCGCGTTCGCGCAGAACTATCCGGCCAAGCCGGTGCGCATCGTGGTCCCCTTCACCAAGGGAGGCAGTAGCGACGTGCTGGGCCGGGTGCTGGCGCAAGAGCGTACGACCATTCAGCTGTTGAGCTTCACATTGACGTTAACGTTCTTCACGTGGGTGAACTCGAAAAGCTCATCCTTGGACTCCTCGCGGCCGAGCCCGGATTGCTTGATGCCGCCAAAGGGCGTGCCCAGGAAGTGGGACGAGCAGTCATTGATCCAAAGGTAGCCGGCCTGCACGCGCGCTGCGTTTCGGTGCGCGGTCTGCAGGTCTTGTGTCCAGATCGATCCGGTCAGCCCGAAAGGCACGCCGTTGACGGCTGCGAACAGCGCATCCTCGTCGCGCCAGCTCAGCACCGATAGCACCGGACCGAAGATTTCCTCGCGAGCGATCCGCATCTGCGGCGTCACCCCGACGAATACCGTCGGCTCTACGAAGAAGCCGTTCTTCAGCGCCGGATCGTCGGGATGACGGCCGCCCGTCACGAGCGTCGCGCCGTCCGCGCGACCGGCATCGACGTAGTGCAACGTCCGCTCGTACTGGTCGCGGCTCACGAGCGCCCCCATCGTTGTGCGCATGTCGGTGGCGGGGCCCGGCCGGTGGGCCGCGGCCAACCGGGCGAGCATGGAATCGACGAAGCGGTCGTGCAAGCTCTCGTGCAGGAACAGACGGCTCGTCGATCCGCACGACTGTCCACACCAGGTGAAATTCATGCCGCGGACTGCGCCGTCGACGGCCGCGTCGAAGTCGGCATCGGGGTGCACGATCATGGCGTTCTTGCCGCCCAACTCGAGCACCGTGCGCTTGAGCGTGTCGGCCGATGCGCGCAGCACGGACTTGCCGGCTGGCACGCTGCCGATGATGCCCACCGCCGCCACGTCGGGATGGCTGGCCAACGCGGCGCCTGTATCGCGCCCGCCAACCACGCAGTTGAGCACCCCGGGCGGGAAGACGCCCTCGAGGAGTTCCATCAGCCGGATCGTCGACAGCGGCGCCTGCTCCGGCGGCTTGACGATGACGGTGTTGCCGGCTGCCAGCGGCGCGGCGATCTTGCCGGCAGCGAACATGAACGGATGGTTGAAGGCGCAGATGCGCACTACCACGCCGATCGGCTCGCGCACGGTGTAGTTGAGCGAGCCGTTGGCGGTCGGGATGGTCTCACCCTTGAGCTCGAGGACGAGGCCGGCGAAATACTCCAGCTGGGTTGCTGCCACCTCGGCATCCATCATCATCGCGCGCACCGGATTGCCGCAGTCGGCGGCATCGATCAGTGCCAGATCAGCCGAGTGCTCGCGCAGCCGCTGCGCGGCTTCGCGCAGACGTCGGGCCCGCTCCAGCGGGGGCGTGCGTGCCCATGCCGGCAATGCGGTGCGCGCGGCCCGCACTGCTGCATCCACCTCGGCCGGACCGCCGAACAACACATCGCCCAGCGGTTCGCCGGTGGAGGGATTGATGCTTGTCATGGCCTGCGCACCGGAGGGCGCATGCCATTGACCATTCCAGTACAGGCCGCGTTCGTGCGGCAGTACGGTCGCCACATGGGCGGACAGATCGTGTTGGGTGGTGTCGGTCACGGTGGATCCTCTCGGGTCTCACTTGTCGTGGTGGCTGCGCGTCATGCCAGAGGACATCGACGGCGTGTAGCCCGGCGTCACATGCACATCGACGACGACGTTCGCGCCGTCGAGCACCGCTCGAACCGCGAGCGTCATGACCTCGTCGAGTTCCTCCGGCTTGCGCACTGGCCCGAAGCCGACGAGCCCCTGGCCGCGCGCGATCGTCGCCAAGTCGGGTTCCGGGTCGCCGATGCGCTGGCCAATCCACCGGTTTTCCACCGGTCGGCCGCGGTCTTTGGCGACCCGCTCCTGGTGAAGCTCGTCGTTGAAGAACGAGCGGTTGTTGCAGACCACGGTCAGCAGCGGTACGCCCGCGTTGGCGCCGGTCCAGAAGGCGCTCGCGCCCATCATGTAGTCGCCATCGCCTATCACCGCCACCGGCAGCCTGCCGCTGCCTTTGAGCGCAAGCGCCGCGCCCACGGCCATGCCGGGGCCGGAGCCGATGCCGCCGCCGCCGTCGTAGCCGAGGTAGTCCAGCGGATGCTCGAAGTCCCAGAGGTCGCCGGACCATCCGAGCGGCAGGCGGATGAGGCACGGGCGGTGTCCCGCAGTCGCGCGCTGCAGCGACTGCGCCATGCCGGCGATGCTGATACTGCCGTCGGGACCATGCGCCGGTGCCGGCGTTGTCGGCGGACGCGGCGGCGCCTCTGCCTGGCGTGGCGTAATCGCCGCCAACAGCGCATCGACAGCCTGGGCCGGCTCGCACTGGAGAAAGGCGTCGACCGGCGGCAACGCCTGGTGATCCTGGCTCCATCCGCGATGGTTGTGGTGATCGACCGATGCCTGGATCACTCGGCTGCCCACAGGCTCGGCGCCCCAGGCTTGCTTCAGCGTCCCGCCCAGGTCCCACCAGTCCAGGCTGAGCACGACATCAGCTTGCTTGAGCACGGCGGCCGACTGCGGCGAGAGGAAGAAGCCTGGCGCGGCAGCATGCAGCCGATGCGAGGTCGGAAAGGCAGCGCCGACCTTCAGATCCGTCATCACTTGCGCGTTGAGCTTTTCAGCGAGTTGGCGGCGCTTGTTCCAGTCGGCCTCGTCTCTCGATACGCGGCCCATCAGAATCACCGGACGGCGGGCGCTGGACAGCCACTGCGCCGCCTCGCGAACGACAGCCGCCGGCGGCTCGGCCGGGGGCGGCGCCTTGTAGCGGGCCGGATCGGGCAGGGGCACTCTGCCGGGCAGCTTGCTTTCCTGCAGCCCCGCGTCGAAGCAGACGTAGGTCGGTCCCTGCGGCGCTGTGGTGGCGATCTGCAGAGCGCGCAGCAAGGCTTCATGGGCGGCGGCGACGGAGGCCGGCTGCGCATCCCACTTGATGAAGTCGCGGACGAGGGCACCCTGATCCTGCGCGGTATGCAGCCAGTCGATCCACGGTCGCCGCTTGGCCGCATCTACGGGGCCGGTGGCACCGAGCACCAGTATCGGGATGCGATCGTTCCAGGCGTTGTAGATCGCCATCGAGCCGTGCATCAGGCCGACATTGCTGTGCAGGAAGGCCGCAAGCGGCCGGCCTGTCACCTTTGTGTAGCCGTGGGCGATGGCGACCGCATGCTCTTCGTGCAGCACTACGAGCATTTGGGGCCGCTCGTTGCCGAGGTGGTTGACCAAGCTGTCATGGATGCCGCGAAAGCTCGATCCGGGGTTCAGCAGCACGAACGGGATGTTCAGCGCGCGGATCATCTCCGCGATGGAATCGCTGCCCCAGACTTCCTTTGATTCGGATGAGGGTGCCGGAATGTCGCGTCGGATTTCGGGCGTTGAACGCGAGGTCACATAGGTCTCCAGGAGGAAAAGTCGATGGATCGGCCGTAGGTAGGTCGAGAAAGTTGTTCAGTCCAGGCGGATTCCCAACTCCTTGATGAGAGGGGCGTAGCGTGCAGTCTCGACGCGAATGGTCTCGAGGAACTGCTCCTGCGACGATCCGACCGCCTCCAATCCCAAGACCAAGAGCTTCTCGCGCACGTCAGGCATCGCCATTACGGCCTGCGCGTCGGCGAGGATCTTTTTCTGAATGGCCACCGGGGTTGCCGCCGGGGCCGACAGGCCTAGCCAGACACGGACCTCGAAGTTTCGTAGGCCGAGTTCGTGCAGCGTCGGCACGTCGGGCAGGGCCGGCGACCGTTCCAGGCCGGTCGTCGCCAGCGCGTGGAAGCGGCCGGAACGAATGTGTGGCACGTTCGGCGCGATGCCATCGACGCTCGTTTGAATCTCGCCCGAAAGCATTCCCTTGACGACGTCGGCGCTGCCCTTGTACGGGACGTATGCCAACTTGATGTCGGCCGCGCGATTGAGCATCTCGCCAGCCAGCTGGGTCGAGATCGTGCCCGAGCCGTAGTTGATCTGCCCGGGCTGCGCCTTGGCCAGCTTGATCAGTTCGGTAAGCGACTTCGCCTGGATGCGGTCATTGGTCAGCACGACCAGCGACTGGGTCGCGAGCATCGTAATGTTGGCCAGATCCGTCAGCGGCTGGTAGGGCAGCTTGCTGAACAGGGCGGGGTTCATCGTGAGGGTCGAGTCGATTGGCATGAACAGCGTCAGGCCGTCCGCCGGAGCGCGGACCGCCTCCATCGCGCCGATAACGGTCGATCCCCCGGGCTTGTTCTCGACTATGACCTGCTGGCCCCAACGCTCGCCCAGCTTCTGTGCGACCACGCGGCCGAGCACGTCCGCCGGCCCGCCGGCGGGAAAGGGCACTATCAGCCGCACCGGCTTGCCGGGATACGTCTGCTGGGCCCGGGCTAGGAAAGGCGCGGCGGCAAGCGCCAGCAACGCGCGGCGGCGGTCAAACCACGGTACGTCGATCACGGCCTGTCTCCTCTTTGTCGTGAGCTCATGCGGAAGCGAGTGCGGATGCTAGGCAGCCGAGGTTCATTGATCAATCTTGAGTGACTAATCAATGATTGAGCCGCGCTGACGACCGCGGCGGCGCCATCGACGAGCAGCTCGGGGTGTCGCAGCCGAAGTGCCGCCAAGCGGCGCGCGAGGTGTGGAGCAGGGTTGCCGGGCTGCGCAGTGAGCCGCGGCTGGGTCGCCTCAGAACGCTGGACAATCAGCGGGCGGCTCGTCCCTGATAGCGCCGACGGAGCTCGGCGTCATCAAGGGCCGCAACGTCCTCGCTCAATACGACTCGCGCGGCACGACATGCACCCCGGGCTTGGCGGGGAAGCGAGTGGCCGGCCCGCGCGCCGCCGCATCGGCGCGCTTTGGCGCTGCCCGTGCGACCGCTACACGGCGGGCGGCGCCGACTCGAGCGCGGCGCCAGCACCGACATACTTCGCGCGTGGACGCAGCAGCGATCCGGTGAGGCGCTGCTCCTGCACGTGGGCGACCCAGCCGGCCGTGCGCGCCAGCACGAACAGCGCTCCCGCGGCATATCGCGACAGACCCATCGCGCGCACAAGGAGCGCCACGGCCAACTCATGCCGGGGATGCAGCGAGAAGCGCTCCTCCATCTCCTGCAGGAAGCCGAAGACCGGTGCCATCTGGCGTGCGCCGACCGTCCGCTGGCGGGCAATTTCCAGCAGAAGCTTTGCGCGTGGATCGCCGTGCGGGTATAGCGGGTGCACGAAGCCGGGGACGGCAGCGCCTCGCGCATGGAATTCGAGTGCGCGCGCGACGAGCGCCGGCCGCGTCCTTGCGCTTTCCAGGAGTTCGCCCACGCGGTTGTAGAGTCGCCCCACCTCCATGCCGGAGCTCGCGCACAGCGCCGAGGCGATGCAACTGTGCAGCGTGCTGCCGCTCGAGGCGGCGACGCGTGCAGTGAATGCGCCGGGCGACAGTTCATGATCCGCGATCATGATCAGGATCGCTTCGATCGTGCGGCGGTTCTCGTCCGTCGGCGCGACGCCTAGCGCGCGCAACAGGCCCTGGGAGATCGTCTGGCCGTCGAGCATCGGCACGTAGCGTTCGCCAGGAGTGCTCAGGCCGCAGCATCCCACCAACGTCTGGATAATCTGGCGCGCCGCATCCAGCGTTTGCCCGCTGCGAATGCGATCGGCAATCGTGCCGCGCCCGACACCCAGATGCAACGTCACCAGCGCGAAGACCTCAAGCAACTGGTCGCTGTCTCGCAACGACGGAAGCGACTTGGTGAGTCGACGCAGATCGTGATTCGATTTCACGATGGGCCACACGCCGTTCTCGTGCCACATGCCCGTCCACAGCAGTTCGGCCACGGCCTCAAACGAGGCACCCTGGCGCACCAGGTCGCAGGAGAGCTTGCCGCGGTATCGAGGGCCCTCCTGCGTGATCTCGGTGATCGTCGTCGGGACGATCGGCTCGCCCCAGTTCATCGCGGAGGCGGCCACGGCGCCGTGTCCTGATCGGGCCAGGGAACGCGCTGCCATCTTCTCGATGTCGTCCCGCAGGTATAGCCGGTCGCGGCGGCCCGGCTGGCGCATGCTGCGGATCCAGCCGCGACTCACGTACGCGTAGAGCGTCTGCTGGCGGATACCCAGCATCGCCATCGCCTCCGGCGCGCTCGCATAGTTCTTGGTCGGCGGGCTCTCCAAGGGAGCGACGGAACGCTTTGACATTGAATTGTTGCTCAAGATTGATCAATACCGAATGGTCGCGTATTGTCGCCCGCGAAACAAGCGCCTCGGGCACGCTGCGGGCCGCCGCGTGAGGAACAGGAGACATCGTTGACCTACCGACTTGGCATCGACATCGGTGGCACCTTCACCGACCTGTCGCTGCTCGACGAGGCAACTGGCCTCGTGCATACCCACAAGGTTCCGAGCACGCCGCGGTCGCCTTCGCAGGCCGTAGCCACGGGTATCGTGCAACTGATCGAGCGCCTGGGTGCCAGTGCGGACCGCATCAGCAGCTTCGTCCATGGCACGACGATTGGCCTGAACGCGGTGCTCGAGCGGCGCGGCGCCCGGGTGGCCCTGGTGGTCTCTGCGGGCAATCGCGACCTGCTCGAACTGGCGCGATTGCGCAAACCCAACCAGTTTGATTTGCGCTCGGCCGTCCCGGAGCCCCTGGTGCCGCGTCGTCGCGTCGTCGAACTGCCAATGCGGCTGGACCGCGATGGGCGCCTGGTGAACCTGCCCGGCGACGAAGCGTTCGACGCCTGCGCTGCGGCGCTGCGCGCGATGGACGTGGAGGTGGTGGCCGTCTGCCTGCTCAATGCCTTCGCCGCACCGGCGCATGAGGCAGACGTCGAGGAGCAACTGCGCAGACGGCTGCCGGGCGTGATGGTCTCGCGTTCAACGGCGCTGTGGCCGGAGGCGCGCGAGTACGAGCGCGGCATCGTGACCGTACTCAACGCCTACGTGCAGCCCATCATGAGCCGCTACGTGCAGGCGCTCAAGGATGATGCTGAACGAATCGGCCTGCGGACCAAGCTGTACCTGACGCGCTCGAACGGTGGCGTAATGGGCGCGGAGACCGCAGCGCGGCTTCCGGTCCATACCTTGCTGTCCGGGCCGGCTGCCGGCGTGGTCGGGGCCGCGTTCATCGCGCGGTCGGGAGGCGTCCTCGAGGCGGTGACCTGCGATATCGGCGGCACGAGCGCCGACGTTTCGATCATCCGCAGTGGCGAGCCGGTGCACTCGACCGATGCGGGCATCGGCGACTTCCCGATCGTGATGCCGGCGGTGGACGTCTTCGCAGTGGGTGCTGGTGGGGGATCGATCGCGCGTTTCGATTCACTGGGCTTGCTCAAGCTGGGGCCGCAGAGCGCTGGCGCCGTGCCGGGGCCGGCGGCGTACGGGCAGGGGGGGCAGCAGCCGACGATGACAGACGCCTACTTGCTCTGCGGCTTCCTGGATCCGGATCGCTTCCTCGGGGGCACGATGCGCCTGCGTCGCGAACTGGCCGAGGCGGCGTTGATGCCGATTGCGCAGCGGCTCGGCATCGACGTGATGTCGGCGGCGGAAGCGGTGCTCTCGTTGGGCACGTCGAACATGTCTACGTCGCTGTTGCCGATGCTCACCAAACGCGGTATCGATCCCCGCGACTTCACGCTGATTCCGTACGGCGGCGCTGGCGCGACGCATGCCTGCCTGCTCGCGGAAGACCTGGGCATGACGCGCATCCTGGTGCCGCCGTCGCCAGGCACGCTCTGCGCGCTCGGCGCGATGATCGCAGACCTCAAGGCCGACTACATTCGCAGCGTGCGCTGCCGCTTGGCTGAGTTGCCCGACGTCGAGCTTCGTGACATCTTCTCGACCCTGGAGATGCAGGCGCGTGCATGGCTGGAAGGTGAGCGCGCCGACGTTGACGCCGTCGTGCTCGAGTGCGCCGCCGACATGCGCTATGCGGGCCAAGCCTTCGAACTGGAGGTTGCACTGGACGGCGCACCGTCAACACTCGATGGTGAACGTATCGCGTCGGCGTTCGCGGCGACCTACGCCGAGCTCTACGGCGCGGCGCAACCCGATGGCGATATCGAGGTCGTCAACCTACGCGTCCATATTACCGGGCGTCGTCCGGCTTTCGCGCTGGCCGAACTACCCGAAGCGGCGACGGGCTCGACACCGGCACCCGCTGGCGTGCGCCGCATCCGATACGGCGGCGCGAACCATGAGGCGCGTGTCTACCGGCGCGATGCGCTGCTTGCGGGCCACTGCTTCGACGGCCCTGCGATCGTCGAGCAGTTCGACACCACGACGGTGGTCGGGCCCGGCTTCCGTGCGGCCGTGGACCGCCGGGGTGCGCTGCTTCTCACCCTCATCCCGACATGAAGAACGTCAACGCAGCGCAACTGGCCTTGCGCACAGAACCGATCTTGCTGGAGGTGCTGATGCAGCGCTTCCGGGCTGTAGCCGAGGAGATGGGCTATGCCCTGCAGCGGACTGGCTACACCGCGTTCGTGAACGAGACCGCCGACCTGGGCGTTGCGCTGGTCACGCCCGAGGGCGAGATTTTCGGCTACCCCGTCTCGATCGGCATCTCGATGTTCGCCAACCTCGACTTCGGCGCCGTCATCCGATCGATGAACAGCTACGACGAAGGGGATGTCGTCTTCTACAACGATCCGTACACCACGGCGGGCGTAGCCTCGCACCTGCCGGACGTCAACATGCTTGCTCCCGTGTTCCACGGCGGCAACCTGGTGTGCTTCGCGTTTGCCTATGTCCACTCCACCGACATCGGCGGCAACGTGCCGGGCAGCCTGTCGCCGAGCCACCGGGAAGTTTTCCAGGAGGGTTTGCGCATCTCACCCGTCAAGCTCTACCGCAAGGGGGAGGTCAATGCGGACGTGCTGCGCTTGCTGCTGAACAACGTGCGTGTGCCGGCCGACAGCGCAGGCGACCTGATGGCGATGCGCACTGCGCTGCAGGTCGCGCAGCGGCGCATGAAGGAACTGGCGGATCGCTATGGCACCACCGCTTTGCGCGGTGCGATGCTCGATGCGCTCGACTACAGCGAACGGAGGGCGCGGCAGGTCATCGCCCGCATGCCAGACGGCACCTACCGATTCAGCGACTATCTCGACGACGATGTCGCATCGCTGCAGCCTATCAAGCTGTGCGCCGCCGTGACGATCGAAGGCGACCGGCTGCACGTCGACTTCGCGGGCACCGAGGTGCAGGTTCCTTCCGCATTCAACATCTTCAGCTGCGGTCAGCCCCACCCCTGGCTGGTCTACAAGCTGATGTTCCTGCTGCTGACGCTGGAATCCGACATTCCCGTCAATGCCGGTCTGCTGCGCCCGGTGACGGTCTCGGTTCCGGAGGGCAGCATTCTCAACTGCCAATTCCCGGCGGCCGTGGGCTTGCGAACTACCACCGGCGTGCGGGTGCAGGATGCGATCTTCGGCGCGCTGGCTCAGGCCGTAGAGGGTCTGGTGCCGGCCTGCGGCGCCGGCACCATCGCGCCGGTCGTCTTCGCCGAGCGCGATGCGGGCGGTCGGCTCGTCGTGAACGTGCTCGAGCCGATGTCCGGCGGCACCGGCGCACATGCACAGGGCGACGGGCTCCATGCGCGGGACGTCGTCGATATCGCGAACCTGCGCAACAGCCCCATCGAGTCGGTAGAGCGAAAGGCGTCGGTGCGTGTGCGCGGCTATGGCCTGTTGACCGATTCGGCCGGTGCCGGGCGCTGGCGCGGGGGCTGTGGAACATTCCTCGAGTTCGAGGTGCTGGCATCTGAATGCACGGTGACGGCGCGGGGCATGGAACGCCACCGCTTCCGCCCCTGGGGCCAGGCCGGTGGGCACTGCGGCGCCGGAGGACGCGTGACACTAGAGCGGGCGCCGAGCGGCCAGCCTGAAGACATCGGCAAGATCGACCTGCTGAGCCTGCATCGCGGGGATGTCCTGCGCATCGAGATCGCAGGCGGCGGTGGCTATGGCGACCCGCTGCAGCGCGAGACGTGGCGCGTCACGGCAGATGTCCTCGACGGCTTCGTCAGCGAAGGCGCGGCGCACGAAGTCTATGGCGTGGTGATGCACGACGGCGAGGTCGATGAAACGGCGACTGCGCGCCTGCGCGACGAGAAGGCGAAAGCGGTGTCATCGATTTCGCGCTTCACCTTCGACTCGGCCCGGATGGCCTACGAGGCCGACTGGTCCGAGCGCGTCTGGCAGCGCTATGTCGAGCGCCTCTATGCGCTGCCGGCGACGGTGCGAGGCGAAGCCCGCGCACGGGTGTGGCG
This sequence comes from Burkholderiaceae bacterium, assembly GCA_048500255.1. Taxonomy (GTDB): domain Bacteria; phylum Pseudomonadota; class Gammaproteobacteria; order Burkholderiales; family Burkholderiaceae_C; genus JAMHWF01. The sequence goes on from JASNYH010000005.1 coordinate 180,512, forward strand.
GGCGCTCGAGGATCTTCGCAGCGCTGGCGGCGGACTCTCGCCTCAGGACGTGGACTCGGCATGCGACCGAATGGTCGCCCAACTCGGCGCCTGACCACGATGCTTCCCCCCATCGACTACGGTACCTGGGGCCGGCTGGGCATCCTGCTGCCCTCCGGCAATACCGCTGCCGAGCCGCAGTTCTCGGCAGCGCGACCCGAAGGGCTCGCAATCCATTGGACACGACTGCCTCTGACGGGAAGCAGCGAGGCCCAGCTGCGGGCGATGGCCGACGGAGTGGAGGGCGGAGCCAAGCTGCTGCATGATGCACACGTTGGCCTGATCGCCTTCCATTGCACGGCTGTCAGTACCTGGGCACCGGAGCTCGAGGCGGAGATCCTGCAGCGCATCACCGCGGCGTCGGGCTGCGACGCGGTGGCGACGTCCCAGGCGCTGGTGTCCGGGCTTCAGGCGTTGGGCGCACGCCGCATCGTGATGGTTTCGCCCTACGTCGAGCACATCGCGCGCCGTGAGGAACGCTTTTTCGCCGAGTGTGGGTTCGACGTCTTGGCTTCGCACTTTCTTGGCATCGGCGACCCGCACGGGATGCTGGCCGTGCCACCGTTGCGATGGTTGGATTTGCTGCGGGCGTCGGCTGACGATCGGGCCGACGCCTATGTGCTCAGCTGCACCGCCGTTCGTGGCTGGGAGGCCGTAGACGAGGCGGAGGCCGCGTTGCAGCGACCCGTGATCACGAGCAACTCGGCGATGCTGTGGTACGCCTGTCGGCGCCTCGGGCATGCATCGGCACTGCCGTCGTGCGGGCGACTCGGCGGCAGTGCGCTGCAGCGATGACGCCATGCGCCGCCTTCGCCGGGACGACATCGTCCGCCTGAATCCTCTTTCATCCACTGACCGCCATCTTTCATGAGCAGTCCATCATCCGGCGTCGCCCTCGTCACCTCAGACTTCATCCTCGACCCATGGCTCGACAAGATTGCCGACCAGCTGCGAGGCCGGGGCTTCGACGTGTTGCGGGGGCCACCCCAAAAGCCGCCGGCGAAAACCCGGTTCCAGGGCGAGGACCTCGACCGCTTCTTCGGCCGTTCCGATCTCGTCATCACGACGACGCGCACGATCATCAGCCGTGAGGCGCTGCAGGCGGCTTCACGGCTGCGGGCCGTGGTGTTTCCGACGATCGGCACGGAGTCGATCGACCTGCAGGCCGCCGACGAACTGGGCATCGCCGTGGCTCACGGCCCGACGCCGGAGAACTTCAACTCGATGGCAGAGTCGACGGTGCTGCTGATGCTCGCGCTGCTGTACGACCTGCACGGCACCGAGCGCAACCTGCGGGAAAACCTGCCGCGGCCTCGCATGATGAAAGCCCGCATGCTGATGGGCAAGACGGTCGGGCTGATCGGCCTGGGTCGAATCGGACGCGGCGTGGTCGAGCGTCTGCGGACCTGGGGCGTGCGGTTCCTCGTGTCAGACCCCTACCTGCCGGCTGATGCGCTGCCGCAGGGCGCACAGGCTGTCGACCTCGACACCCTCCTGGCCAGCAGCGACATCGTCAGCATCCACACCACGTTGACGGATGAGACGCGCCACGTGATCAATGCGCGCACGCTGGCTCGGATGAAGCCCACGGCCTACCTCATCAACACGGCGCGTGGCGGGACGATCGACGAGTCCGCACTCGTCAAGGCGCTTGCCGAGCGGCGCATCGCCGGTGCCGCGCTGGATGCTTTCGAGCTGGAGCCCCTGCCGGCGGACCACCCGCTGCGCAGCCTGGATAACGTGATCCTCACGCCGCACATGGTCGGACATACCCAGGAGATCTTCGATGCCATTCCCTCCGCTGCGATGGAGAACATCGACCGCCTGCTGCGCGGAGAGCCTCCGCTGTACTTCCGCAACCCGCCGGTACTGGATCGCTGGCGCGCGCGGCTGGCCCGGCTGCCGCTGGCCTGAGTCCGCGACGTCCCGCACGCTGAGGATGACACGATGAATGAAGCGATGAACGCCGCACCTTCTCCGGGTCTGATCGACGACCTCGTCGATGCCAACCACATCCTGTTCCACCAAGGCGTCGTCGACGCGTTCGGCCATGTCAGCGCGCGCCATGACGGCGACCCATCGCAGTTCCTGATGGCGCGCAATCTCGCCCCGGGATTGACGACGGCCGCGGACATCTTGGCCTATCACGTGGACACTGGCGAAGCTGTGCAACCGGATCCGCCGCGCTTGTATCTGGAGCGGTACATACACAGCGAAATCTATCGGCTGCGTCCCGATGTCATGGCCGTAGTGCACAACCACTCGCCGGCCGTGCTGCCATTCACCGTGTCTCGCCGGGCGCGCTTTCTGCCGGTGTGTCACATGTGCGGTTTTTTGGGCGCCGGCCCGCCGATCTTCGAGATTCGACAGCATGCCGGCGACGCAACCGACCTATTGATCCGCAACCGGGCGCTGGGTACCGCGCTGGCGAAGTCCCTTGGCTCGGGGCGCGTGATTCTCATGCGAGGCCATGGCTGTACGGTGATTGGCGAATCGGTGCGGATCGCCGTCTACAGGAGCGTCTACACCGAAGTCAACGCCAAGTTGCTTCAGCAGGCGTTGACGCTCGGTGATCCGGTCACGCTCACCGAGGGAGAGGCCGAGGCCGGCCGTGTGTCGAACGAGGGTCAGGTGCATCGCCCGTGGGAGTTGTGGCGCACGCAGGCCCGGGCAGCCCGGCAGGAACACTGACGCGCAGCGGATTGCTGTCGGCTGCCGAGGCCTTGCTGCACGTCTCGTTCCTGTCCATCGTCATGGTTGGCCCGTGTGTTGCGCCGGGCAGCGAGTCGCTCGGATTAAGTCACACTATGCCTATCGGAAACCGACCTTGTCAGCATGAACTTCAAGACTAACGAGACTCTGGAGATGGCCATGCAGCGCAACGTCCGCGACGCGCTGATGGAGGACGTCGGGTGTGGCGACTGGACCGCGATGCTCGTGCCGGGCGACCGGCGAGCTCGCGCACTCGTACTTGCCAAGGAGAGTGCCGTAGTGTGCGGCCGTCCCTGGTTCGACAGCTGCATCCTGAATCTGGACCCGGACGCATCGATCGAGTGGTCCTGTGAGGAAGGTAGCGAGGTCTCTGCGGGAACGGTAGTTTGCCGCATCCATTCAGTCGCGAGGGCTCTGTTGAGCGCGGAGCGTGCAGCATTGAACTTCCTGCAGATGATGTCGGGTGTAGCGGGCATCACTCGACGCTACGTCGAGGCGATCGACGGCGTGTCCCCGAATCCGCGAGGCTGTGCTTTGCTGGATACGCGCAAGACCCTCCCCGGGCTTCGCCAGGCGCAGAAGTACGCCGTGCGCATCGGCGGTGGACGGAACCACCGGATGGCGCTTTGGGACGGCATCCTCGTCAAGGAGAACCACATCGCGGCCGCCGGGGGCATCGCCGCGGCCCTTGATGCTGCGCGTGCGCTGCGATCAGGCGTAGACATCCAGATCGAGGTAGAAAACCTCGACGAACTCCGTCAGGCGCTCGATGCGGGCGCCTTGAGTATCCTTCTCGATGACTTCTCGTTCGACGACATGAAGACCGCGGTCGCGCTGAATGCCGGACGAGCCGAGCTTGAAGTCTCTGGTGGTGTTGACTTCGGAACCGTCCGTGCGATTGCTGCCACTGGTGTCGATCGAATCTCGATTGGCAAGCTGACCAAAGATGTGAAGTCTGTCGATCTGTCGATGCGGTTCGTGGAGTGACGAGCTTTTCGCTTGGCTCATCGGGATAGGCGGCTGGCTGACGGGACACGCGCATGGGGTAGGCGGTTACAGCCGATCGAGCTGAACGACAATGCAACACATGATGCCGAAGCTGCCGCCCGATGTTGTAGCGTTCCTCGCTCAACACAAGGTCATGACGTTGGCCACGTATGGGCCGGACGGCCCCTGGGCATCTGCAGTGTTCTACGCCGAGGACAAGGATGGCCTCGTTTTTGTTTCGAAGCCCAGCAGTCGCCACGGACGCAACCTCGCAGATGCGAATCATTGCGCAGCTACGATCCAATCGGAAGTGGACGATTGGCGTGCGATTCGCGGCATCCAGCTTCAAGGTAGTGTCGAGTTGCTTGTTGACGACGTACTCTCAACAGCGCAGCAGCGCTACGGTGAGAAGTTTCCATTCGCGCGGCGGGGAGACGCGGTAAGCGCACTGCTGACTGCGCTTGCGAAGGTGCGCTGGTATCGGCTGCACGTCCGACGGCTCTGGTTCATCGACAACGCCCGCGGATTCGGCCACCGTCAATCCTTCGACGCGTGATCACGTGCGAGACAGCAAGCGGCGGCTCGGATCAAGTGCTGCCGATCAGACTCCAAGTCTGGTGCGACGCAGCATGCGGGTATCCGCGATCATGAGTTAGCGCCGGCGCTCCCCTCGCACGACTGGACATGTGATTCGGTCGTCGGCACCATGAGCAACCAAGACACTCATGTTGCAGCACACCAATGACTGATGCTCGAAGGCTCAAGCTGAACGACGTCGATCTCAATCTGCTGGTGGTCTTTCAGCAGCTCTTGCGTGATCGGCGCGTCTCCGCAGCCGCCGACGCCTTGCAGCTTTCGCAGCCGGCTGTCAGTTGCGCGCTGAACCGGTTACGCAAGGTTCTAGGCGACCAACTCTTTGTCCGGACATCGCGGGGAATGCAGCCGACCCCGTACGCAGAAGGACTAGCCGCGCCGCTGCTGGAAGCTCTGGGTGCTATTCAGGAGACGATCAACCAGCGAGCCTCCTTCGACCCGGCCACCAGCGACCGTCATTTCACGGCTGCTCTGGCCGATGCTGGCGAGGTTTACTTTCTCCCGCCGTTGATCGGCATCATCGCGGGCGCGGCACCTGGCACCAGCCTCAGCGCGGTCAGCAATGCGAAAGAGACTTTGAAGGAGGACATGGAAGCCGGCAGGATCGACGTCGCGATCGGCCTCCTTCCCGAGTTGAAAACCGACATCTTCCAGCGTCGGCTCTTCACGCAACGCTATGTCTGCCTCTTCCGCAAGGGACATCGACTCGACGGTCCGGAGTTCGACGCCGATACCTTCGCCCGCGCCGACCACATTGTCGTCAACTCGGGTCGAGGGCACGTCATGATCAACGGGATGGTCGAGCGCGTCATCGGCCAGCGATCGGTCAAGCTGCGCACCGCCCACTTCTCGGCGCTTCCGCGCATTCTGCAGGCCACCGACTTGGTTGCGACCGTCCCCGAAAAGATTGCTGCATGTCTGGCGCCGGCCTTCGACCTGACGTTTACGCCGCACCCGCTCGAACTCCCGTCCTTCCAGATCAATCTGTTCTGGCACGCCAAGGCCAACCACGAGCCGGGCAACCGGTGGCTACGGACCTTGATCTTCGATAACTTCGTCGAGTAGACCCTCTGGCTGCCAGCGTATGAGGCAGCGCTCGCTGAGTTCAAGACGGCTTCTCGGCACACTAGGGATGGTCTGAACAAGTCCACCGATGATGCCGTGGCGCGTTGATTGATGCAAAGGAGCCTGCGCGATGAGCCAGATCAGTTTTGCGGACGCGGAGTACGCCGGCAAGCGGAAGAAGACGCGGCGCGAGGTGTTCCTCGAAGAGATGGATCTGGTGGTTCCGTGGAAGGTGCTGCTAAAGATCATTGAGCCGCACTACCCGGTGGCCGGCCGCGGCCGCAGGCCGTACGCACTGGAATCGATGCTGCGGGTTCACCTGATGCAGAACTGGTTTGCGCTCAGCGACCCGGCGATGGAGGAGGCGCTGTACGAGATCGCTTCGCTTCGAGCCTTCGCTCGTCTGAGCCTGAACGAGCCGATTCCGGACGAGACGACGATCCTGAACTTCCGCCATCTGCTCGAAGCCAACGATCTGGCCGAGGACATCCTCAAAGCGATCAATGCGCTGCTGGCGCGCACGGGCCTGCTCTTGAAGCAAGGCAGCATCGTGGACGCCACCATCATCGCCGCGCCCAGTTCCACGAAGAACGCCGAAGGTGAGCGCGACCCAGAGATGCACCAAACGAAGAAGGGCAACCAGTGGTTCTTCGGGATGAAGGCGCACATAGGGGTGGACGCCGACAGCGGCCTGGTGCACACGGTCACGACGACGGCGGCCAATGAAGCGGATGTCGAACAGGTAGCAGACCTGCTGCACGGGAAGGAAGAACAGGTGTGGGCCGACTCCGGCTACCGCGGAGCGCCGAGCCGTGTGGACCGAGAAGATCTGCAGTGGCACATCGCGGCTCGACCGAGCGACATCGCCAAGCTGCCCGACGGCAGGGCCAAGACGAAGGTTCAGAAGGCAGAGCACCGCAAGGCCAGCGTCCGTGCGAAAGTGGAGCATCCCTTCCGTGTGATCAAGCGCCAGTTCGGCCTGGTGAAGGTGAGGTTCCGCGGGTTGGCCAAGAACACGGCGCACGTGGTGACCCTGTTCGCGCTGTCGAACCTGTGGATGGCGCGGAAGCAGTTGATGGCCTCCGTGGGAGCAGTCCGTCCGAAAGCAGCGTGAGGCGATGAAATGAGGCCGAAACCGCACGAAAACGTGAGCCGTAAGCGGAGCTGCCGGCTGAGGCGCCGACTTGATGCGCCGCGAGTGCGCGCGAATCGGCCTTGTTCAGACCTTCCCTAGGTGCCGGGGGGCACCTGCAGTGCCCCTGGTTGCTGCCGCCCCGGGTCAGGCGAGGCCGATGCGCCTGACCTGCAGCGAGAAGGCTCCCTCCTGCCGGTCGGCAATGAGCAGGCCGACCTGGCGGATGCGCGCGGGGTCCAGGGGCGGCGCCCCTGGCACTGCGCCCCCACGGAAACTGGGGCGGAAGTCTGCGAGCGGGATGCGGAGGGTCTGCCAGCCTTCTGCAGCCGGTGCGAAGCCGGCCTGGTAGCTGACGCCGTCGAACGCGTCGTCGGTCAGGAGGCTGAGCTTGTAGCGCCTGCCATCACCGCGGGCTTCGATGACGCAGGCCGTCGCGTCGGCATCGCCGAGCGTCCCCGGGCAGCACCGCACCGACGCGAAACCGCCGTTGCGCTCGAGCGATACGTGTCCTTCGAAGACGCCGTGCCCCTCGGGGAGATGGCGCAGGCGGCTCTGCGAGACGCCACCCATCACGCGATCGTCGATCGCGGTCCAGCAGGCGGCCGCCGCGGGGTCGCTGAAGTCGACGAGGACGGTGGCTATCGGGCGCCTTGGCGCTGTGGGCAGATAAGGCGCGGGGATCCGCTAGAGGGGGACCTGCCGCGTGGCGGTGACGAAGGCCTGGTGGCCATCGCGCGTCACCTTGCCGCAGAGCACGCGGGTGTCATCGAGCCACTCGACGGACCGGGGGCTCTTCGTGGGGTCGACGGCCTTGATGACGAAGAAGGCGGCTTCGCTGTCGTGCTCGAGCGCGTAGTCCACCCAGTGCTCCTGTTTGTTCACGCCGGCCGTGTTGTTCCAGTTCCGGTCCGAGACGAGCACGCGCATCTGTCCGTCCACCATGCGGACGTGGTCCTGCCAGCCGGTGAACACGGGCATCTTCAGGCGGCGGGAGAAGCCACCCCATTCGTTGCGCACGTTGATGTTGCGCTCCGAGCCGTCCGCGGCCGACACGGTGTACGCGTCGAGCTTCTCCCACATCTGCTTCAGCATGCTGGCCTCCGTGCCGCGATTGTCATGCGCGGGGACACCAGATGGCTGCAGTGTCGTCGCCGAGCGGCTGGCACCGGCCGGCCAGGTACTCGATGCCCACCCAGCAGCAGACCAGCGCGTCGATCGCGTCCTCCAAGGGCTTGAGGGCGGACAGGCTGCCAACGTCGGCTGCGTTGGGGAGGGGGATGGCGATGCCGTCGATGACGGTCGCCAGGCCGCCGAGGATGGCCGCGAACTCGGCCAGCAGTCGCTCGATGCGTTCAGGGATCGAGGCGCCCTTCCAGTAGCTCGACGCCTTGGCGATCTTGTACGGGACCCGGCGGTCGCGCTTTAGGAGGGCCAGCAGCGCAGGGTGCGGATATACCTCGACGAGCCGGCCCGGCGTGCCAGGGGGTGTAGCCGCGGTCGCAAGCGGATAACCCGTCGCGGCGACATGGCGTGAGAGATCGGCGCCGATGGAGCCGGGCCGGATGGGGCTGGGCGAGTACGCGGAGCACCACCGTGCGCCGAAGGTTCGCGAAACCCGTCGATCGGCGGTGCGCCGGCCGAGGATCGGGACCGTCGACACCGGCATGTCGATGGTCACGAGTGCGGCCGGCTCCCCGGCGAGATGCGCTGCCGCGTCCAGCAACCGGGCAGGGGCGGGAATCGAACCGACGGCCCTGCGCGTCCAGTCGGGCGAGCCGCCATTCACGCTGTCCAAGAACGACGCGTAGCTGGGTGCGGCGGCGATGCACCGCCAGCGCGATCCCTGTTGCCGAACGAGCGCCACGCCGCTGGGCTCGTCGGCGGTCCATGCTGCATCGATGCCGAGGATGGTGGTCAAGGGGCGGGCTGGTCTTCGCGGTGGTTGGGGGAGGTTAAGCGAGGCGGTGAAGGCCTACCGCGATCGGCGTCGCGGCCATGTGTAGTCGGCGAGGGTCCCATGCCGCCGGGCGTGGGGAAGTCCCTGCCGCGTCGGACCGGGTGGGGTTGGGGCGGTTGCATCAGCGTCGCTATCAGCCGCGTTGAGGTCTTTCGCTGCCAGGTCCCGGTGGGCCTGGGCGTCTCCCCGCTGCGCGGGGCCGGGCTGTCGCGCTGCGCGTCGAGCCACCGGGGTACCGGCGTCTCGCCCCTGACGGGCTTCCATCCCTGACGCAACACGGTCAGGCCGGCAGAGCCGGCTGAGACACGCGGCGGCCCTTTTCCGTGCCCGGGGATCGCGGGCTTCTTCGTCCGTCATGCTGCGCATGACCGACGCCCGCTTGGCGATCGGGCCGCGCTCGCAGGTCGCTGCGCTCGGTGCTCGCGCGTCCCGAACGCCACCCCGGTCACCCGCCATGCCCGGAGCCGGGCCGCTGAAGACCGGGTGCATTGAAGTGCTCGCAGCGGCTCGACCGCCGCGCCAGTCGCTCGCCTGCGGCTCCCTTGGTGGCACGTCGGCCGCAGAGCCGCCGCAACTCGTGATTGTTCGGTCGGCTGCGCTGCAACCGCTGCGCCAGGCGAGCTGGCACATCGGCCGCGTCGCTGCGCCGACCGTGGGGAAGGGCAGCCCGTGCGCCAGTCGTCCCACCGCGCTCCCCCCACGCGCCCCCGTCAACCAGTGAGGGGGACTTGTGGGGGGATCTTCAAGCGGTGGGCCGGGAAACCGGCTCACTGCTTCGGCTGCGAAGAACCCCACCCATCCCCAACCCCTTCCCGTGAGGGAAGGGGCCATGCCCACCCCCCGCCCGCCCGTGGGCGGGAGCAAGGGAGTCCGAGCGAGAGGATCAGTTTTCAGGGAACCCGGACCGGGGCCCGGCTGGTTGCTCTCACTTGGAGTTCACCATGGCAAACGTTTCTGTCATCCAGCGTCACGCGCACCTGGCCGGGGCCGTCAAGCTCGAATTCGTCAACGGCCGCGAAGGCAAGATCGCCAAGGCCGTGCTGACCGCGATCAGCAACACGCGGCGCGGCTCGGGCGAGCAGCGCGAGGAGGAGTCCACCGCGATCCAGTGGACGCTGTGGGGCAAGCAGGCCGAGAACGCCGCCGAGTACCTGGGCAAGGGCTCGCACGTGAACGTCGTCGGGCGCCTCCGTAACAACAACTACGAGAAGGACGGCGAGACCGTCTACGGCATGGCGTTCACGGCCGAGGAGATCGACTACCTCGACAGCCGCGCCGAGAGCGAAGCGCGCCGCACCCGTGGCGACGACAGCGCCCCCCAGGCCGGCAACGGCAGCGGCGAGCCGCCCGCAGCGGCCCCCTCCAGCCGCAAGCCCCGCAGCGCGCGCCAGCCGGCGCACGCCGACGCCTGAACCCTCATCGGGTGGGCGTGATGCCAACGAGCCGCGCCCGCCCCTCGACCCTCATTCAACGATCGAAGGAAACCATCATGTACTCGACCCCGGCCTTGGCGACCCGCTTTGCCCGCAACACCCGCGTGATGCGCGGCGACCAGCCCCTGAGCGAAGACCAGATGCGCGCCGCGGCGCCGTCCATCTTCGCCGAGGGCAAGCACGCGAGCCGCTCCGAGCGCTACACCTACATCCCCACCATCGACGTCCTTCGCGGCCTGCGCAAGGAGGGCTTCGAGCCCTTCATGGTCGCCCAGGGCGCCAGCCGCGTCGAAGGCAAGGCGGAGTTCACCAAGCACATGGTCCGCATGCGCCACGCCGGGCAGGTGCAGACCCGGCCCGAGGCGAACGAGATCATCCTGATCAACAGCCACGACGGCGCCAGCTCGTACCAGATGCTCGCGGGCATGTTCCGCTTCGTCTGCTGCAACGGCCTGGTGGTGGGCGAGGTGGTGGAGGACATCCGCATCCCGCACAAGGGCAACATCCAGGGCGAGGTGATCGAAGGCGCGTTCCGCGTGCTCGACGAGTTCGAGGCGGTGAACGAGCACACGGAGGCGATGAAGGCGCTGCAGCTCCAGCCGCCCGAGGAGATCGCCTTCGCAACGGCCGCCCTGGCACTGCGCTTCGGTGAGCGCGGCGTAGAGGAAACCGGCGGGCACCGGCCGGCACCCGTCACGGCCGAGCAACTGATCGAAGCGCGCCGACCCGAGGACATCGGGCACAGCCTGTGGACGACGTTCCAGCGCGTGCAGGAGAACGTGATCCGCGGTGGCCAGCCCGGCCGCAGTGCCCAAGGGCGCCGACTGCAGACCCGGCCCGTGGGCAGCATCGACCGCGGCGTGAGCCTGAACCGTGCGCTGTGGATGCTGGCGGAGGAGATGCGCAAGTTGAAGGGCTGATGACCTGACAGTGTGCCGGCCCGGCAACGGGCCGGCACTGCCTGCCAAAACGCGCGGGCCGGCTTGCGCCGGCCCGCGGCAAAACCGGCGCCGCGCCTGCCTTCGGCCGCGCGCGGCGCCCATCAGTCTCCGGATAGCACCGCTTCGTAGTTCTGGCCGCCGTAGAAGATGCCGAGGACCGACACCGTCCGCGTGTCTTCGTCGACGGCATAGGCGATCAGCGTCCTCCCCTTGTGGTGCGTCACGCGCAGGCCGGGGCGGATGTCTTCGCGCGGCACGCCGCGCAGTGGAAAGACTGCCAGCCCCTCGCAGGTGGCGACCACCGCACCGGTATAGCGCTCGGCGACCGCTGGTGACCTGCGCTCTGCAACGTACCCGAACAGTTCCTCGAGCTGGTCAACCGCCTCGGGAGCGAAGACGATGCGGTAGGGGCTCAGCCCTTGGAGGTCGTCTTCTTGGCCGCCTTCGCGTGCGCGGCGGCCAGTCGCGCCTTGACGGCGCCGACCGCCACTGCACGCGACGGGTCCGCCTTCAGGTTGTCGTAGGCCGCCGCCACATCCTTGCGCAGCCAGTCCTCGACGACCCGGTCTCGGGCGAGCAGGACACGCAGGCCGTCGCGGATCACTTCGCTCTCGGTGGCGTACTCGCCGGCCGCGACCTTCGCCCGCACGGCCTCGGCCATCTCGTGGGGCAACGTGATACTGAACTGCTGGGTCGAGCGCATGGCGGTGTGGTCTGGTATCGTAGGATTTAATCCTACACCACGAAGCTTCGCGCGTCATGCCGGACTTCAGCGGGCCCACAACCAGGCCGCCAGCGCCCAGGTGGCAGCCGAAGCTGCCGCCGCCGTGGCGGCGTGCGTCAGCCAGTGCTGCCAGGGGTGGGCGCCCCGATGGGCCAGGTCCGCCAGGTGCTGCAGGGGCATTGCCACACGCTGCAAGGCCGGGCCGACCTCGGTCCTGAACAGCATCCGCGCCGCTTCCTCCATCGCCCGCGCCTGTGCTTCCGCCGAAACGCGGGTGATCTCGTCGGTTCGCCGGGCAATGTGCTTGACCGCCTGCATCTTCGCGTTCTCGGTGATGCCGGCCATGCGGCTCTCGAAGGCCGTGACCTGGCCGGCAAGCTCCGTGCTGGCGTTGATCAGCGCCAGCCGGCTGGCGTCGAGCGCAGGGGCCACGGCTTCCACCCGATCGAGCAAGGCAGCCATCTCGCCGAGCGTTTCGGCGATGAGCGCTTCGCGGGCGGAGCTCGTGCCGTTCATGCCAGCGCCGACTCCAATGCGAGTGCCGCAAAGCAGGCATCGAGTTCCGGCTGTACGCCATGCGCCAGCCTGCGCGTGGCCAACTTGTGCGCCAGTGCGAGCTTCTCCGCGGAGTCCGCGGCCTTGGCGATCAGGGCCTTGTAGTCGGTCGTGTCGCGTACCAACTCGTCAATGTCCATGCCCGTGGTCTTCAGCCGGCCGTAGATCTCGTTCTCGCCCAGCCAGCACGCCAGGTCCGCCTTTGCGATCGGATGGTCGGACACGAACCTGAGAAGAGGATGGAAACTGCGCTCCAGTTCGTCGCGATCGTCGACCATGTTGAACAGCAGCCGGACCCGGGACGATGGCACGCCGATCCGCGAGAGCTCGACGAGCGTGGCGATCGTGTCCTGCTGCTGCTTCAAGGCCGGTACCGTGGGAACGACGAACACATCGAAGTCCTCATGGCTTCCGCGGTACTGGCGCATTAGCTCCAGCAACTGCTCGACGTTGCTGGCCCCGATGTCGACGACGGCGCTGGCGACCGTCTGCAGATACTCCTGCAAGTCGGCAAACTGCGTCCCACGGATCGTCTGCGTCTGACCTTCGATCGCGTTCAGGCTCTCGACGCTTATCAGGTCCGCGCCTTCGACGCGCGGCAGCAGGAGGTGCCGGGCGACAGTGGACTTGCCCACGTTGCCCGAGAAGTTGATGACGGCGATTTTCATTTCTGCTCCTTTTGACGCATGAAGGTGTTGGTGACCTGGGTGGACATGAAGGCCTTGGCGACGTCCTCGCCGCGTGGGCCATCGGCGAAGCTGCTCTGACCGGGCTTCCCGGGAGAGGGTGGAGGCCCAGGGGATGCGGGTGCCTCACGTTCCTTGGGCTTTGGAGTGGCTACGACTGCGGCCGCCTGCGATGCGAGGCTCAACTCGCGTCGAGCGGCGTCCTTCGATGGGGTGGCCGACTGCTGCCTTCTGGCCCTGGCCACCTCGCGATGGACCGTGCTTCGGCTCACGGTGACACCGGCTGCGGACAGCGCCTGGCGTATGGCCTCCAGCGTGTATCCGATCGCGTACAGGCGATGGATCTCGTCGGCAAACGGCAGCGCCTTGCGCGTGCATCGGCCAGGCGGCATGTCGGGCACAAGGCGCATGCCGACCTGACCGTCCCGTGTGATTGCCCCCGCATTGGGCGGAAGCACTTCGGGGTCTGCCGGCATCGGGTCCGTCGAGCCGATGTTGTTCACGCTGCCCACCCATGCGTGGCGAGTTGGATGGAGCGCCGAGAGGTCTGATCACGTCTCGCCGCTTCCCGGTCCTGTCTCATCGGCGTATCGCGTTGGATCGGTCTCGTCGCGGTTGCGTCACGCGCGCGTCCCGCTTGCGTCGCATGCCTTCTCGCCGCGGTACCGCGCGTGTCGTGGCTTCGTCCTGCGCCGTTTCGCTGCCGTCTCTCGGTTTTCGAACTGGTCACGCTCGTGTCCCGCGCGCGTTTCTCTAGAGGGGATCTTCGACGCAATGAAGGGCGTCTCGCGTGCGGCATTTGGGCCCAAATCCAGCGGCTCAAGAGCCTCGGATCGGGCCAATACTGATCTTCAAGGTGAGTGCAGAGATAGGCGGCCTGCCGCCAGATTCACAAGCGCTTCGCGCCCCTCCATTCTTCGGCTCATGAACACCACTGTCCATGACTTCGTCACGGTCGATATGCGCGGCTTGAAGGCCGCGCTGGTGGCGCGTGCGCGGGCGGAACGGCTGAGCGTGTCGGTGCTGGTTCGCAGCGCGGTGGCGCGCGATCTCGGGCTTGCAGCTGATGGCGAGGCCAGCCGCATGGATGAGGGAACTGAGCGTCCATCGAGCGCGACGACCGTCAAGCTGTCGATTCGAATGTCCGCCGAGGAGGCGCGCCAGCTCGCAGCGGGTGCGCGCGCTGCGGGTTTGTCGCGTGGCGCCTACCTGGCCGGCCTGATCGCCAACGTGCCTGTGCTGTCCGCCGGCGGAGGCCGGACCGAGCACATCGCCACCTTGATGGCGTCCTGCGCCGAACTCTCGACCCTCAGTCGCAACGTCCACCGCCTGACGGCACTGCTGCGGCAGGCCAACGTGGAACCGGCCAGGCCGTATCGGGAGATGTTGGACTCGCTGGCCGGCGACGTGCGCCGTCACCTCGAGTTGGCGGCCCATGTCTTGGCCGACCTTCAGCCAAAGAGCCGGAGTGCGCGGCCCTCTGCTCGATCAGCTCTGTGACGACGGGAGTTCCCCATGGCCCAAACACCCAACATCGACGGCATCCTGATCACCTGGGGTGATCGTCTGTTCTACCCTGGCAATCGGGTCGTAAAGGTGAAGCCGCAGCCCAGGCTTAGCGGTGACGCGGCACGCCTTCGCGCTGCAGCCATCCGCAAGCGCATCGAGGCGACGCTGGTTCGCCGTGCGCCGCAGGTGATGGTGAAGGTGACGGGCGGCGGGCGCGGCATGAAGGCCATCGCCGCGCACTTCCGGTACATCAGCAAGAACGGCCGCCTGGAGATCGAGGACCAACGTGGCGAGACGATGCGAGGGAAGGACTCCCTGCGCGACCTGGCCGATGAATGGCGCCTTGGCGGCTCACTGATCCCAGATGACGCCGAGCCCGGTCACCGGCGCGAGGCCTACAACATCATGCTATCGATGCCGCGCGGCACGGACCCGTTGACGGTGCAGCGTGCGGCGCGCGAGTTCGCCCAGGTGGAGTTGGTCGACCACAAGTACGTGATGGTTCTGCACGACCACCAGGCCAACCCGCACGTACACATCAGCGTGCGCGCAGAGTCGAGGCATGGCAAGCGCCTGAATCCGCGCAAGGCCGACCTACATCGATGGCGCGAGACCTTCGCCGAGAAGCTGCGCGGATACGGCGTGGAGGCGGAGGCGACGCGGCAGGCCACTCGCGGTCGAAGCCGGAACTACGACCCGCTATGGCGCGTAAAGGCGCGCGAGGACGGCCGACTTCGCACGAACAGGCCGGGCACCAAGAGCGGCGGGCGTGCCGTCGCCACCCGGGCGGAGGCTCTCGAGGCTTGGCGGCAGCTGGGCCAGGCGCTGGCGAAGTCAGGAAGTCTGGAGGACCGCAAGCTGGCTGGCGCCATCTCGGGCTTCATCAAGGAGATGCAGGTCAGCGAGGCGGCGACTCCGCAACGGACTGCCCCTGAACAAGCGCCGAGAACGCGGCCGATCGACACGCGAGCCGATCCAGGTCCTGTCCGCTGAACTGCTGCCGAATAGCACGGCATTCTGGATCTGTTCGCCCGAGGATGGCTTTGTGTACACAATGAGCGAGAATGTACTGAATCTACCCAGGTCACTGAGATGCGAACACCCAAGGTCGGCATCCGCGAGTTCAGGTCGGGTCTCGCTGAGATCATCGCTGCTGCAACGCCTGTTGCCATCACGCGCCACGGGCACACGGTGGCGTACTTCATCCCGACAAGCGCCGAATCCGAGCCAGACTTAGTGGCCTTGAAGCGCGCCTCGGGCTTCTCCGAGATCGCTGGCTCAAAAGGCAGGGGTGCCGGCCAGCACAAGACTGGTCGGAAGAGGCGCATGGCGCAGGTCAAGCAGAACAGAAAGAACGGATAGTGGACCAAGCGACCCACAACAAGATCGTCTCGTTCATCTGGGGCATAGCTGACGACGTGCTGCGCGACTTGTTCAAGCGCGGCAAGTACCCTGATGTGATCCTCCCGATGTGCGTGCTCCGCCGCATGGACGCGGTGCTCGAGCCCACGAAGCAGGCCGTGCTCGACACCAAGCGGATGCTCGACGAGGCCGGCATCACCGAGCAGCGCGCCGCGCTCGCTGACGCTGCGGGCCAGGCCTTCTACAACACGTCGCGGTTCACGCTGCGCGACCTGAAGTCGCGCGCCAGCCAGCAGCAGTTGCTGGCCGACTTCGAGGACTACCTCAACGGCTTCTCGCCCAACGTCCAGGACATCCTCGACAACTTCAAGTTCCGCAACCAGCTGCCCACGCTGTCGAAGGCCGATGCGCTGGCCACGCTGATCAACAAGTTCCTCGACCCCGACATCGATCTCTCATCGGCCGGCATCGACAACCATGCGATGGGAACGGTGTTCGAAGAGCTGGTGCGCAGGTTCAACGAGGACAACAACGAAGAGGCCGGCGAACACTGGACGCCTCGTGACGCCGTCAGGCTGGTGGCCAATCTGGTCTTCCTGCCCGTCGCAGACCAGCTCAAGTCGGGCACTTACCTCCTCTACGACGACGCCTGTGGCACCGGCGGCATGCTCACCGTGGCCGAGCAGACGCTCGCTGCGCTCGGCACTCAGCGCGGCCTGCAGATCGACAGCCGGCTTTACGGTCAGGAGATCAACCCCGAGACCTACGCGATCTGCAAGGCCGACATGCTGATCAAGGGCGAGGGGGAGAACGCCGATCACATCGTCGGCGGGGCCGAATGGTCGACGCTGTCGCACGACGCCTTCCCGGGCCAGGAGTTCGACTTCATGGTCGCCAACCCGCCGTACGGCAAGAGTTGGAAGAAGGACCTGGAGGCCATGGGCGGCAAGGACGGCATGCGCGACCCTCGCTTCAAGGTCATGCACGAGGGTGAAGAGTTGTCGCTCGTTACCCGGTCCAGCGACGGCCAGATGCTCTTCCTCGTCAACATGGCGTCGAAGATGAACCACAGCTCGGCGCTGGGGAGCCGCATTGCCGAGGTGCACAACGGTTCATCGCTGTTCACCGGCGACGCCGGGCAGGGCGAGAGCAACATCCGTCGCTGGCTGATCGAGAACGACTGGGTCGAAGCCATCGTCGCTCTGCCACTCAACCTCTTCTACAACACCGGCATTGCCACCTACATCTGGGTGCTGAGCAATCGGAACCTGCCGCGGTGGCGGCCGATCAAGATGCCCGGCTGCACGTCGCTGCCCGTGAGCCCCGCGCGATCGACCTCGGCCGCACTGGCGAAGCGGGCATCGCCGTGCAGCGCCCGCCGCGGCCGTGCGGCGGCGACGAGGCCGGCCGGCAGCAGGACCAGCAGGCCGATCCCCGAGACGCCGATCGCAAGCTGGAGCTTCTTGCGCAGCTGGGCATCGTCGGCGTACAGGTCCCAGTAGTGAACGATGCTGGCGAACTGCGCCTGCTTGGGGTTCGCCTTGTTCAGCACCAGGAACAGCACGCCGGCCAGGTAGACCGCCGCACCGGCCAGCGCGGCGTAGCCGAGGACCGCGAAGGCGCCCGCGGCGACCTTGCGTCCCGTCGGCCAGGCCGAGAACGGCAGGGCGGCGATGCTGCTCATGTCGGTGCCGCCTGTTGATCCCAGCGCCCGAGCCGCTGGCGACGGGGCTCGTAGAGGATCTCGGAGATGAAGCGCCCACGCTCGTCGCGATCGAACTGCACGATCACGTCGACCACGACGCTGAGCAGCCACTTGATCTCGTCCATCCGCAGGCCACCACCTGCGCCGGTCTCGCGGATCATCAGTGACATCTGCTCGAACGCGAGTGCACAGCTGCCGGCATGCACGCTGGTGATGCTGCCCGGATGGCCCGAGGCCGCGAGGCGCACGAAGTAGAAGCACTCGTCTCCGCGTACCTCGGCCAGGAAGATGCGGTCGGGTTTCATCCGAAGGCAGGCTTCGAGCAGCGACTTGGCCGTCACGCGCGCCGTGCCCTGCGCGTCCTTGCTGTAGAACAGGTGCACCACGTTCGGATGGTTCGGCAGCGTCAGCTCGGCCGTGTCCTGGATCGTGATCAGCCGCTCGTGCTTAGGCACCTCCTCGACCAGGCCCTTCATGAACGTGGTCTTGCCCGAGCCGGTCTTTCCGCTGACGACGATGGTCTGGTGCTTGCGCACCGCCAGTCGCAGGAACTCGGCGTAGCGGCCGGCTTCCTTCAGCTCGACCAGTTCGCGCTCGAAGGGCAGCAACTCGGCGCTTGGCGTTCTCGTCACCGTGGCCGTACGCTCGAACAGGCCTTCGCGCTCGAAGTCGTCCAGCCGCTTGATCAGGTGCGAAGGCTTGCGCACTGTGATCGACACGGTGCCGCGCGGGACGGCCGGCGGAATGACGAACTGGATGCGCTCACCGCTGGGCAGCGTGGCCGACAGCAGCGGGCGCTCCTGGTTGACCTGCTGGTCGCAGAAGGTGGCGACAGCCGTGGCCAGCGACAGGCAGCGCTCCTGGGTCATCTCGGGTGCGGGCACGGTTTGCCAGCCGCGCACGGTCTCGACGAGCAACTCGCCGGGACGGTTTACGCAGACTTCCAGCACGCCGGGCGCATCGAGTTGCTCGCGCAGCGGGCGCAGGAACTCGACGACCGAGGTCGCATCGCCGCACCAGCCCTCGCCGAGGTCTTCGTGCTCGCAGGCGTGCTGGTTCATTGCGTGCCCTCCCGAGGCTGCGCAACGGCCGTCGGCCGCAGCTCATACACCGACGAGAAGTCCACGTCGCGGGCGACGTAGATGCCGACGATGCCGCCCTGGTTCTGGTAGATCAGCGGCGGGATGTTGATCGTGCTGTCCAGCACCTTCTCGGCCAGCTTGCTGGTGTTGGCCGTGGTGGACGGCAGCACGATGGTGTCGGCCTGCCTGTCGCTGGCCTGGTTCTGGATGACCAGCTTCACCGAGTCGTCGATGAGCGACAGAAGCATTGCCGCTCCAATGCGCTCACCCCAGCGGTTGTCGACGTAGCCGTCGATGCCGGACTCGCCGAGCTGTCCGGTTCCGGGTGAGTCGATGTCCACGGTGACGCCCAGTGGCGTGCGGATGCGGGTCCAGAGCACCGGGATGCGGACCGTGCCGGGTCGGACCGAGGCGATCCGGTATTCGCCGTCCAGGTGCGAGCCGCGTTCGATCAGCAGCACGCGACCGTCGTCGCTGAAGACGTTGCGCTGCACCTGGCAGCCGACGAGACCGGAGGTGGCGCTGATCACCTTGGTCTTCAGCGCGCACGTGAACGCTGTGCCCTTGGGCAGCGTCAGGCTGCGGTTGCCGAGCATCGAGGCGGCCACCTTCGGGGTTGCGGACCCCTGAAGCTGGCCCCCGAACAGGCCCCCTCCGGCGGCGGGCGCTCCGACGGGTGGGGTTCCCGCCATCGGAGGCCCACCGAGGAGGGCCCCCGATGGCATGGTGCCTGTCGTCTGGCCCGTGGCCATCGCAGCCGTCTTGGTCAGGCTCTCCAGCATGCCTTGCAGCTGTCGCTGGTATGCCTGGAGGTTGCGGGACGTTGCCGCGACTGGATCGTTGGGCTCGGCGATGTCGGAGGGCGACGCTCCCTCGCCAGAGGGCGACCCGGCATCCGCCCTTCGGGTGGAGGCCCCCGGCGTTGGGAGGGCACCCGGCCGCGTCGTGACCAGCAGGACGGGGGCATCCTCAGGCGGGACCACCTTCGGGCCACCCGATGCCGGTGCCCCCGAGCCGGTGCGCCGGACCCCGATGGGCTCGGCCAGTTCCTCGGCCGTGGGCTTCAGCGCCGGGATGCGCGGCGCGGTGGAAACGGCGGCGCTGGCGGCTGGCGCGGGAGGCATCTCCAGCCTGCGAGGCTCGGACGTCGCCGCGGTGGGCTTGTCCTTCACCAGCTTGGACTCCGCCTCGTCGGCCTTCTTGCCGCTGGCCGAGACGCGCTGAACCGTATACGCGGCGACCGCCACCATGGAGCCGATGAGCAGGGCCACGGCCAGCAGCCCCTTCTTCGACATCGAGACGCGCTGACGGGCCGCGACGTTGGGGATGCCGGGCTCACCGGGCAGCGGCGAGATGGAGTTGCCATCCACCGTGGCATCGGCGCCCAGGCTGGGCTCGTGTTCGCGAGGGTCTTGTGTCATGGCGTTGCTCCCTTCCGGGCGCCGGGCAGCGCGTTGCTGCCGCCGGCATCGGCCTTGAGGACGCGCTGCACGCCGGGCACCGTGGTGCCGTCGCCAGGGGGCCGTCCGTCCAGGTCGAAGGCCTCGTTCCAGAGCCCGACGACAGCCTGGCCGGCGCGCAGCATCAGCTTGCGGCTGACGCGATCGACTACCAGCAGGTCGTCTTCCATGCGGGCGTTGACGAGCGTCTCGCTGCCGTCGCCCAGCACATGGAACACGGCCGGTACCTCGCGGTTGCCGGGGAAGCGCAGATAGGTGAAGCGACCGTCGTCGTAGACCAGCGTCGGCACGATGTCCTGCGAGCCGGTGCCTTCGGCGATCGAGTACTGCGTGTTCATCACCTGCGGCTTGGCCTGCAGACGTTCCGTGACGACCTGCTGCGGCGGCGGAGGCGGCGGCACCACCGGCAGCGCGACGAGCGGCACGTCCTCGCGCAGGGCGAGGCGCGCAGGGGGCGCCGGGCGCGGCGGTGCCTTGACCACGAGCCGGTACACCGGCGGTTTGGGATCGCTGTCGGCCAGGACCACGAAGCGGAAGGTGTGCGTGCGACGGTCGGTGACCACCGCGAGGTTGTTCGCGGCGCTGGCCGAGCTCTTGGCCTTGACGAAGAGGTTGCGCCCACCGGGATGCGCGGCCACGCACCAGGCAGTGTCGGACTTGGCGCAGTCGCCACCCAGGCCAGCCGCAACCTCGGTGATCGACTCGTCGGGATCGAGCACCACCAACGTCACGACGCCGCGCTTGACCGGCACGGTGACCACCGCGCGCGGGTCGTAGACCACCTCGCGCAGACGCGGATCAACGGCTTCCGGTGCGGCCGTCGTGATGCCGCACAGCGCCGTGCAAGTGATGGCAGCCAGCCAGGCCCGCGGCTTCATGGTTTGGCTCCTGGGCCGGCAGTGTTGATCTCGGGATCGGACCGGTAGGCCGTGACGACAAAGCCGAACGGGTTCTCGAGCCGGTCGCGTTCCTTCGCCAGCACCTTGGGCTGGTACTGGTAGACGACGCTGGCCACGTGCCGCGTAGTCACCTCGGGCAGGTTGCGGTCCGTCAGGCGCACCACCTTGTCGTAGGTGACCGTCGCCTCGCCCTTGTTGCCGGCGCGGCCGGAGGCGGCCAGCCGCACGCCGATAACGTTGATGCGCCAGTCCTCGGCGGCGCCGATCTTCTTCTGCAGCGCGCCGTCACCCTCGAACTGCCGGTTGTAGTCGGCGAAGACGGCCGGTACCGCCATGCGCGCCACCTGGTCGAAGTCGCGCTGCAGGAACATCCAGCTATAGCCCTCGCGGGCCCGCACGAAGGTGGCGAGGTTGTGCTTGTCGAGTGCCTCCATCGGCGGGATGGTCTCGACGGCCAGGCGCTGCTGGATTGTGGCTTCGCCGGTCACGCGATCGACCACGATAGGGATCTCCACCACGCGGCGCAGCGGACCCTGTACGAACACGGCTGCAATCCCGATCAGGCCCAGCACCAAGCCCGCGATGGCCACCCGCCAGGCCCGGCGCTCCGAGCGTTCCAGCATCAGCGCGCGGTCGACTTCCCAAGCACGGTTGGCGTCGATCGCGGTGGTCTCGGCGACCGTCTTGCCGGTGTCGCGTGAGCGATCCGGCAATGCAGCGGCTCTTCCTGGCGTCAGGACGGCACTCATGGGGACCTCCGTGGTGCTGCGCCGAGGACCCGGCGCAGCGGTTCAGCGTTCGGACATCAGGGCAGGTAGTCGGCCACCTTGCCCGTGCGCACGAGCATCTGGTACTGCCGCTCGCGCTCGCGCGACCGCGCGATGCGCTCCTCGCTGTCCGCCATGCCCTGCAGCATCTGCACCTGCGACATCTCGTGCGCCAGTAGCGCGTTCTCGGCGCCGATGCGGGCCTGGATCTCCTGCACCGCCTTCTGGTCCGACGTGGCGTTGATCTGGCCCATCAGCGACTGAATCTGCGACAGGCGGCCCGCAGCCGACTTCATCGCGTCCTGCAGCAGGCCCTTCTGCTGGTACGGCTGGGCCAGCGTGGCCTGGCAGCTGGTCCGCGCATCGCCGCTCAGGTCCATGCAGTTGTAGACCATACCCGCGTCCCGCAGCGCCTTGGCCGTGCCGTTCAGGCCCGAGTACCCCGACGTGTTGATCGCATTGAGGTAGGTGTAGGCCTCGGCCGGCACGTAGTTCTTCAGCATCGGGTTGTTGAAGACGTTGCCGAGATTGCGGATGCCGTTGATGCTGTTCAACTGGTCCTGCAGCTGGGTGATCTGCTGGACCTGGTTGCTGATCTCAGTGACATCGTTCAGGACCTGCAGGATGGTCTGGATGAGGTTGGCGATGTCGATGACCGGGATGCCCTGTGCGCGGGCACTCCCTGCACCGAGGCTTCCGGCAACGAGGACAGCGGCGGCAGCGGCCTTCAGACGAGTCTTCATCTCACGCTCCTTCAACTGGTTGATGACTACGCTCGGCCGCGGAGGGCGGCGAGTTTGTAGGCAGCGGTCTTCACCGCGCCGTATCCCTGTCGGACCACGGTGCCGGCACCGGCGGCCATGGCACCGGCCGCGCGGCCGGTCGCTGCCGCAGCGGCGCCAGTCGCCTGGCCTGCGGCGTAGGGGATGCCTGCACCTGCCCGGACCACACCACCGGCCGTGCCCGCGGCACCGGCGCCCCTGGCGGCGGAGGCCGACCGAAGGCCCGAGACCATCATGGCGTTCTGGATCATCTGGATGCCCTGCTGGACCGCGGCACCGCCGGTGAGCGCAGAGGCGAGGCTCGGGGCTTGGAAGCAGATGATCGCCATGAGGATCATCAGAACGCAGTAGCGCGTGGCCTCACCGAGGACGTTGAACGTAGCGCCCAGGAAGCCGCCGCCGCTTTGGATAGCAACGAATATCTGGTTCCCCATGAACGCACTCAGACCCAGTGCGAAGAAAGCGAACCAGGTCAGCACGACCGCGTTGAGGACCATCGACAGCCAGCTATCGAAGAACCGCGCCGTCGGTCTGAAGGCAAGGCAGAGGATGAACAGTGGTCCGACGGCGATCACGAACGTCAGGAAGAGCTTCGAGAGCGTGACGACAAAGAGTGCGATGCACAGGAAGACCACCGACCCGATGGAGAAGACCACTGCGGCAAGCACAAGGTCCAGCCGGAACATGCTCGCCTCTTTCATGATGTCTGCGACCTGCGAACTGGCGTCATCGTTGAACTTGTCCAGCAGGGCATACGGCGTTGCAACCGTCGCCGGGTCGACTGCCGACGGAAGGAACGTGGACGCCACTCCCATTGCAAGAGAGTTCGCGGTGTCGGACACGTTGCTGATGTAGAAGCCGGACTGCAGCGCGAAGGCCAAGACCAATCCGATCTTGAAGACTTTCCACATGAAGGTGGGCAGCGTCTCCGAGACTTCATTGCGAAGCACTGCCCACCCGTAGAGCGCGACCCAGATCGTCATCGCACTCAAGGCAATCGGGGCGATCGCAGTCATGAGCGTGGACACGACACTCAGCACGTAGGTGCTCAGCACGGCGTCAAACTGCGATCCGACCCAATTGAACATGGGAGCCTCCTGCTTCTACTGCACTGCCGAGACCGGCAGGTTCAGTGGGGGGCGTGCGTGCATGTCGACGCACTTCCCGGCCATATCGGGGTACTGGCACCAGAGCCAGGTCGAGCCCTTCTTTGCGATCCAAAGGCGCGAGAGCTTCTGCGTCCCATATGTCGATTCACGACAGGTCGTGGGTCGCGCGAATGGCTCGGTGCATTCGCGTAGACCGGCCGAGGTTTCGACCATGTGCCACGGGCCCGGATGACATCCGGCATCCGCGGCACAAGGCTTCGCCTTGCCTGCTGGGCCGGTGGCCGGCACAGGCGGCGTCTCTACCTTCTTGGTCCCATCGGGCATCACCTTGACGGCCTCGTTGCCCTTGACGAACTGGGCGCTGGCGGCGGTGGCGGCGAGCGCCAGCGCGCCCAGCGCGAGGAGATGACGAACGGCTTTCATGCGGCACTCCTGGAGGTACGAAACCTCCGATCGTGAACCTCACGAAGCAGCACTGGAAGCCATTGAAACGGATCGTTGCCATGCCGTTCGCGCACGGCATCGAGCAGGGCCACGTTGTCGGTGGTGGCCGAGAGCACGGTGATGAAGTCCTCGAGCCCTGCGAGGTCCAGCTCGCAGATCGCGCTGGCATGTCCTTGCTTGACCAGGAAGCGCCGGCCGCCCTGCGCGCCGAGGCTGCGCACGATGTCGAACTCAGCCTGCGTCAGGCCGAAACCGTCGACGTACTCCTCGCGCACCGCCTCCGGGTTGGCGAGGAAGATCTTGGTCACGCTCTGCTCGATCATCGTGCGGCCGATGGGGTGGCGCAGCACGTCGGACGGGCTCTGGGTGTCGAAGATGCCCAGACCGTTCTGCTTGCGGATGGTCTTCTGCTTCTGCTTGGCGAAGTCGCTGAAGATCTCGTGGTCCAGCGCCTTCCAGAACTCGGAGATCACGTAGATCAGCCGCTCGCCGTTGACCAGCTCTTCCATCACTTGCAGCAGGTACATCATCACCGGCGTGCGGACCTCGGGCAGGTCGAGGAACTCGGTGGTGTCGAAGCCGATGACGTTGGCGGCGTGCAGGTCGAGCAGGCGGTCGTCGGCCTGGTCGAAGACCCATCCGAGCGCACCGCCCTGGCACCAGCGGCCGAGGCGCTCGAAGAGGCTGTTCTCGCCCGCCTTGGGCAGGTTCTGCCGCACGGTGGAGAAGCGGCGCAGCGGCGCCGGCATCATCGCCACCGCCTTGACCGCATCAGCGATGGCGCGCTCATCGGCCGGCAGCAGTGGCATGGCCGGTGTCGCGATGCAGGTGCGGATCAGCTGCTCCCAGAACTGGATGCGTGCCGGTGTCGGCTCACGCTGCAGCGGGTTGCAGCCGGTGGGCTTGCCGGCTTCGAGGGTGAAGTAGCGGCCACCCAGGGCCCGGATCGCAATCTCGCAGCCGCGGTCCAGGTCGAACAGCACGAGGCGCGGTGCCGGGTCCCACTTGCGCGTCAGCGTCAGCAGGAACATCTCCAGGGTCGTCTTGCCGACACCGGTCGAGCCGATGATCAGCGTGTTGCCGGGCAGCTTCTTGTCGGCCGAGTCTTCGCCTTCGGGGCTGCTGTGCAGGTTCAGGTAGAAGGGCTGGCCCGAGGGCGTGCGCAGCAGGGCCAGCGCCTCGCCCCAGGGGTTGCCGTCGCGCTTGCCGCGGGCGAAGTTGTGGCCGCTGGACAGCGCCGCGAAGGCGCGCGAGCTGAGCTTGGCATCCCGGGGCCGCCACTGCCAGTTGCCCGGCATCTGCGCGAACCAGGCGGCATCGGCCACCAGGTCCACCGGAGACATCTGCAGGCTGGAGGCCTCGCCGACGGCGCCGATGGCCTGCGCCGCACGGCGGCCGGCATCGGCCACGTCCTCGCCGAAGACGACCAGGCTGTAGTGGTACTCACCCATGCAGAACTGGCCGTCGCCGAGTTCATTCAGGGCAACGTCCATCTCGGCGACCTGACTCGCCACCACGTCGTCGCTGGCGATCAGCTGGTCGCGCTGCAGTTCGAGCGCCCGCATGGCCTCGCGGCGCGGCAGGATCGAGAAGCTCTGCGTCTCGATGAACTCGCTGGCCTCGTACAGCAGCGCGTTGAGGATGCCGGGCTCGACGGCGTCGGCGTACTCCTTGATGTCGACGAGCGCCGCGTAGCGTCGTTGGTCGCCCTGGCGGAGTTCGAGCTTGTCGCCGCCGAAGGACAGGCGCGCGGTCGGCAGCGTCCGGTACAGCGGGCCGGCGGTCATCGGAACCGGCCGCCAGTAGCCGTTGACCAGGTAGCCGAGGAACTCGGCCACCTCGGAGTAGGTCCGGCCGCGCCGCTCGCGTGTGCCGAGCAGTTCGGGGCCGAAGCCGCGCAGCACACGGCCGACGAGGGCGGTGCGCTCTTCCATCACGCGCAGTGCCTCGGCTTGGGCATCCGCAATCGCGGCGCGCGTCCGCTGCGTCGATTGCAGGGCGCGGCTCACGCGGGAGACGTTGGGCCGGTAGACCAGCGTCAGGTAGAGCTCATTGCTCATCATCCGCCGCTCGCCGAGCTTGGCCTGGTAGGCCTGCGACAGGTCCCGCGCGAAGCCGGGCTGCCTAGGGTCCTGAAGGCTGTCGCTGACCACGCGGTGCAGGCGGTGGGTCCACACCGCCCACTGACCGCCAGCCAGGTTGCGTAGCAGGCTGCACAGCGCCTCGTGTCGCTCGCCGATCTGGTGCTCGTCGGCGCACTCGAAAGCCACGCCGTCGAGCCGCCAGACGCGCAGGTAGTCGCCGCCGCGGGTGATCACATCGTGCGGGCTCACCAGCGACGAGAACGGGATGAAGCGCGCCAGCGGGTTCTCGGCCTGGGCCTGTGCCCAGTGCCGCGGCCTGAACCCACTGCGTCCCTGCCGGGTGTCGGCGCCGTCGGCCTTAGACATGCCAAGCATCGCGGGCTCCCCGGTAGAGGGTGGGCGCGTAGCTGCGAGCGTGCCAGAAGCGGCGGTTGCGGTCATGCAGGCGCAGCTTCATGGCGACGAACATCTGGCGGAAGCGCTGGTCGTCCTTGGAGGTGACGAAGCGCATCCACAGCAGCGCCGGAACGAAGGCCACGACCACGCCGAGGGCGATCCACCAGCTCACCAGGGTGCCGCCCCACATGATCAGCAGCATGCCGGTGCCGAACAGCACCACCAGCGGCACGAGCGGGATGCCCAGCTTCATGGCCGGGCGCGTGGCGCCCTTGTAGATGGCTTCGCCTTGCATGGTCGGGCCCCGAGTTGTTGGTCAATCCGTCAGGTCACGATGTAGCTGGCGAAGGCCGCCGCACCGCCGACCAGAGTGCCGCCGATCAGCACGTTGGCGACATCGGCCAGGCGGGCACCCTGGAAGATCATCTTGAAGCCGGCCCAGATGATCGCGATGGTCACCACCGCGATCGAGATCGTCACCAGGATGGTGTTGACGTTCGTGACCGTGGTGTTGATCTTGTCGAAGCCCTGGGCGAGAGCTGCCTGCGACAGCAACGCCGCGACGATGGCAGACAGGGCCGGCGCGGCGCGCCGGATCGATGCGAGGGTTGTCATACCTTCTCCTTCGGTTGGGCGGTGGGAACGGCGCGTGCGGCGACCGCGACCTTGCGCACGTAGCCGTGGCGGAAGCCGGTGGCGAAGTTGCCGCTGTAGTAGCAGGACAGGGCCTGTCGCAGGGCGAACTGATCGACCGCCTTCGACACCGATCCGCTCGCTCGGTCGAAGCACTCGGCGAGCACGGTCTGCATGGCGGCCAGGTTGGCGCAGGGCTCGAAGGCGGATTCCACGGTCAGGCCGAGCCGCTCGAGGTTGCCGACGTTGATCTGCCCGAGGCCGACGCTGAAGTTCCAGCCGGCATCCCGCAGTGCCTTGGCTGTGGCCAACGCCTCGGCGCGGTGGCGGGGCTGGCGCACGAGCGCGCCGCCGACCACGCCGATCGCCCAAGGGTTGAAGGCGCTCTCGACTCTGACCAGGGCCCGAGCCGTGTCGGCGTGCACCTGCGGTGCACAGGCCAGCGCCAGCGCGAGGAAGACGGACGTATCCATGGCCGAATGCCTCAGTAGCCCGACTCGGCGACAGGTGCCGGTGGCGGCAGCGCGGCGAACCACGCGGCGTAGTCGTCGTCGAACTTGGTGTCCCAGGTGCCGAGCTGTGCCTTCGCGGCCGGGGTGAACTCGGTGACGGTGTCGCCTCCGGCGTTCCACCAGGTCCGGGTGAAGGGCGCGCCGTTGATGTTCACCGTGACGGCACCGGCGTAGTCGCAGGTGTAGACCGGGCCGCTCTCGCCGTCGAACACGCGGGTGTATTGCGGCGGGCAGTAGCCGGGTGCGCTGGCCCAGGTGTTGTTCGCCGAGTTGCCGGCGCCGGCCATCGAGCAGACCGGAAAGGGCTTGCCGCGGGCCAGGTCGCGATGCAACTGGTTGATCGTCGGCACGCACTCGGGAATCGAGCGCCAGCTCGGGGCGGCGAGGCACAGCAGCACCTTGCAGCCGTCCACGGCGTGTGCGGGTGACGGCGCCAGCGCTGCCAGCGCCGCCAATATGGCGAGCAGGGCGCCGGCCAGCGTCATGCGCAGGCGGGTCGTCAGGCCGGGTTCCGGATGCTTGGCAGCAACCCAGGAGAGGTCTACATTCGTCGGCTTGTCCATGGTGTGTGGCCCTCGGTTCGGCGATGGTTCGGAGGAGGCATCCCTTGCCGGCTCGCACATCACCGTGAAGTCACTCTAGAACTCAAAACCTGTCGGCCCGATGCTGGATTCGGGTCGATTTCCAGCACTGCGAGCGCAGGTCGACAACGATGCCCACGCATTTGGCGTCTCTCGACTCCCTGGTGCATCCGCACCAGATCGAGGTCCAGGAGTTCGACTCCTACGGCCTCGTCATCGACGCCAGAAGTACCGAGGCATACCAGGAGGACCACATACCGGGCGCGGTTAGCGTGCCGGTAGCCTCGCAACGGCTGCATGTCGCCAAAGCAGAACGGACCACGCTGGTCGCGAGCGATGTCGAGCCGTCGATCCCGTACGCCCTCGCCGGACATCTGAGTGGCCTGAGCGCCGGCGCGTCGGTGCTCGTCTACTCCGACCGCGGTGGCCTCGACAGCCTGGTTTGGGCCGATCCACTCAAGGCGATGGGGTACCGGGTGGATGTGCTCGGCGGGGGCTGGGGCAACTACCGGCGATGGGTCGATGCGGGGTTGGAGGTGCTGCCACGCGCGCTGACGTTTCGGCGGTTGGTCGCCCCGCCGGTGGGTGGCCTGTGCCCGCTGCTCCACAGACTTGCGATGCTTGGTGAGCAGGTCCTGGACCTTGCCGACCTGGCGGGGCAGCGACTCATTCCGGGCTTGACGCTCTCAGGTGACCAGACACCCTCTCAAGCTGCCTTCGATTCGGCGTTGCTCCACGCACTTCGGCCCTTCGATCCACGGCGGCCAGTGTGGGTCCGCGATGGAATAGGCGACCTCGGCGGGCTTGCCCTGGCCCCATCACTGCGCGATGCATTGCAGCGTTCGGACAGCTACTGGCTCGAAGTCCCGCTCGCCGTGCGGGCCCGGGCTTGGCTCGAGCGTCTGCGGTCCATGGGCACCGACATCGACCTACTTCTCCCTGCAATCGCCGAATCCGTGGTGCCGCCTGCGACAACGGCTTTGTCGGGCTGGCAGACACTGGCTGGCAACGGTCAGTTGTGTGATGCCCTGGTGCTGATCATCAAGGGCCACCTGCAAATCAAGCCCGGTCCAACTCACTGGACCGGGCGCCAGCAAGTTGTTCAGCTCGACTCCCTAAGCGCTGAAGCAGTGCAGATGGAAGTTGATCGGCTGCTGACCTCGGGGGCCGCGAACGAGTGATTGCGTATCGTGCCGCGCACGGCTCGAAGGGTCGTGTCGCGCCGGAATGCGACTACAGCAAGCCGTATAGCCTGGCGATCCGCATTGCAGTGCGCCTGTCCGGCGCGTCCAGCTTCGCGCTGATCCGCTGAAAGCGACAGTCGACGGTCTTCGCCTCGATGTTCAGCGCGGCGCCGATGACCTTGCTGGTGTGCCCGGCCTCCTCGTGCCTGAGCAGTTCGATGTCGGCCGCGGTGAGCCGCGACTTGGCCAGCAGCTCCTTGCGGATGGCCTGGAGCAGCCAGCGGTGCAGTTCCATCGACAGGGACCGCGCGAGCACGCGGACCTTGCCGTAGCCGTCGTCTTCGAAGAAGCCCTGGCGATGCGACCCGAGGCAGAGCACGCCGATGCGCGACTGGCCCGCGCAGGTCGGTGCCGGGGCGATGACCGCCGACGCGAACCCCAGCGCTGCGGAGGCTTGGACGAACGCTTCTTCGTTGGCGGAGGTCAGCTGCAGTTCGCTCGACCGCACTGGCTCGGTCTCGTGGGTGGCATGGCGCAGCCACGGATCGTGGTCGTGCCAATTGCGTCTGGCGTACTCCGACGCCCACAGCGGGTCGCAGGCCAGCAACGACCGGTACGACGCACGGGTCGCGTCGTCGCGGAGGTAGCTCATGAAGACGCCGGCATCCGCGCCGAGCCGCGCGATGGCCTGGCGGAACAGGTCCACCGCGACCTCGGTGGTCGGCGCATCGCCGATGGCGGGCAGGATCTCGATCAGGCGCGTGCCGTACTCCGGCGAGCGTGTCAACGCGGCCAGGGTGTGCGATTCACCGTTTGCCGCCGAGTGCTTCATGGCCTTCACGACGGAGTTGGTCGTACAGCACAGGGTCTTCGAATCGGATGGGCTCCGAAGCACACCACCGGTCGAACGAACCCGCGTCGGCGAACACCATCGTCTGCACCAGGCGCGCGCCGAGATGCTGGCCTTGCGCTCGTTCGATCAGGAGCCCGAGTGACGTCGCCTGCAGGGTGAACGCGACCGAGGCGTCCTTCGAGACCAGGGTCGTTGCGTTCTGCTGGCTCGCGCGGTTCTTCGTCGCGGGTCGAACGACGGGACCGGCCACCCGCTGTCGCCTAGCCTGCAGCGCGGCGCGCTTCGCACCAAGCGGCCGGGCAGGCTCATCAATGCGATCGACGCGTCGCTTACCGAGCGGCGACGGCAGTTCGATCTGCGCCACTGACGGTGCGGCGCTGGGGCGGAATTCAGTGCTCATCCGTGGCTCCAGCGGGCCTTGAAGGCCGTTGGACCGCTCGGAGCGGCGGCTGTGCGGCGGCTTGCCAGGATGGGCAGCCGCTATAGGCGAATTCGAGTGCATCGGGGCGTGCGTTGTCCACGATCCGCCTGTATCGAACCTGTGACGCCAGTTACCGTGGCGTGCGAAGCTGTTCCGTCCCATAACGTCCCAGGCTGCGGGCTTTGTGGTGAAGGGCAGTCGGTACCTGCGGTTGCTCAGTTAGCACTTCCTGGTTCGTGCCGGGCCCTCGTCGGTTGGATGAGCGCGCCCGCGTTCATCGCTCGCCTGCTGTGCGAACCGTAGCGCTGCGCGCACGGCCGCAAGGGCCTTTCGCGGATGAACGGCTTCCATCCCACCCTCGTTTCACTCGGGCGGGCCCCTGCCATTAATGCCACGGTGCCCTTGCGCCCGCGCTTCATCGCAGCGCTCTCGGTCTCGCACGGCGACCGACGAATGCGGGGCAGCACACCGCTCACCCAACGCCGAGGGATCAACAGCCAATCCGGCTCCCTCGGAAATTGGGGCAGGGGCTGGTGGGAATCAGAAGGGCAACGACGTGCGAACTCGATGCGATATCGCGAAGGACCGTGCGGGACGACAGTTCTTACGAACGGTTGCCGCGTCCTTCGAAAGTAAGGCCGTGCCGTGGCCTGGCGTGCCGCCGTGAGGCGTTGTCGAGAGACGGTCGCGGAGTGTCATCAACCTATGGAGTTCGTCATCATGGAACACACGAAGGAGTTGCTCTCGGTGCCGCTGGCCAGCCTGGTGCCGTCGCGGTTCAACGTCCGCCGTCACTCGGTCGGACAGGTCGAGGAATTGGCGGCGCTGATCGAGGCGCAGGGCCTGCTGCACAACCTGGTGGTCACCGAGCAGGAGGTCGGCCGGGGCAAGTCGCGCAAGCTGAAGTTCGCGGTCGCGGCCGGTGAGCGGCGGCGTCGCGCGATGTTGCTGCTGCAGCAGCGCGGGCGCCTTCCGAAGGAACACGAGGTGCTGTGCGAGCTGGTGCCGCCCGAACGTGCGCTGGAGGTCAGCCTTGCCGAGAACAGCGGGCGCGAGGCCATGCACCCGGCCGACGAGTTCGAGGCCTTCAAGGCGCTGATCGACGAGGGCAAGGGCGTCGAGGACGTGGCGGCGCGCTTCGGTGTGTCGGTCCTGACGGTGCAGCGGCGCTTGAAGCTGTCGGCGCTGTCGCCGAAGCTGCTGGCGCTGTACCGCGAGGACGGCATCAACCTGGACCAGCTGATGGCGCTCACGCTGAGCGACGACCACGTGGTGCAGGAGCGCACCTGGTTCGACGCGCAGCCCTGGGACAAGACGCCGGCCGCGCTGCGGCGCCGTCTTACGGTCGGCGAGGTGGAGGCCGCGGGCAGCGCGCTGGTGCGCTTCGTCGGCATCGAGGCCTACGAGGCAGCGGGCGGTGTCGTGCGGCGCGACCTGTTCGATGACGAGCAGAGCCGCTTCCTGTCGGACCCGGCGCTGCTGGAGCGGCTGGCGACGGAGAAGCTGGAAGCGCTGGCCGACACCGTGCGCGAGGAAGGCTGGAAGTGGGTCGAGGCGCGGCTGAGCGTGGACTCGCAGGCCCTGCGGCAGTTCGCGCCCTGTGCGCACACCAACCGCCAGCCCACAGCTGCCGAGCAGGCGGACCTCGATGCGCTGCACCGGCGCGCTGCCGAACTGGAGCAGCAGGCGCAGGCGCTGGACGATGCGCCCGAGTGGTCGCCCGATGAGGCCGAGATGATCGACCTGGAAGAGCAGGACATCGCGGCGCGGCGCAAGGTCATCCACGAAGCGCTCAAGACCTGGACGCTGGAGCAGAAGGCCCACGCTGGCGTCATCGTCACCATCGGCCGCGACGGCGATGTCGAGGTCATGCGCGGGTTGGTGCGCGACGAGGATCGCACGGCCATCGCGGCTGCGTTGGGCGCGAAGGGTGCGAAGGCACATCGCGATCCCGGCGACTCGGGAGACGACGAAGGCACGCCTTCGATGTCGATGGCACCGGAGCGCCGCACGCCGGGGTGCAGCGATGCGCTGACCAAGCGCCTCGCCGCGCACCGGACGATGGCGCTGCAGGCGATGCTGGCGCAGAACACGGCGGTGGCCATGGCCTCGGTGGTGCATGTCTTCGTGCTGCGCACCTTCGGCGCCGACTACCCGCGTGAAGCGTCGGCCTTGCAGGTGACGCCGCAGTTGTCGGAGTTCGCGCTGGAAGCCATGGCCGACGACCTCAAGGCGAGCCGGGCATGGAAGGCCATGCAGCAGGCGAAGGAGGCGTGGCGTGCCCGCCTGCCCAATGACCAGAGCGAATGGCTCGGCTGGTTGATCGGCCTGCCCCAGGCCGAGCTGATCGACCTGATCGCACTGTGCGGCGCGCTCACGGTGAACGCGCTGCCGGGTGCAGGCGCGGCGGGCAGCGCGAACGCCATCGCGTCGGCACTCGGCCTGGACATGGCCGACTGGTGGGAGCCGACCGCCGAGGCGTACCTGAACCACGTGCCGAAGGCGCAGATCATCGCGGCGCTGAAGGAGGCCGGGCCGGAGCTGGCCGGTGGTGGTGTCGAGGTGATGAAGAAGGATGCGCTGGTGAGCGCAGCGGCATCGCGGCTGGCCGGCACGCGCTGGCTGCCCGAGCCGCTGCGCCGATCGCCAGGCTGACCGGATCGCGCGGGCTGGGTGAACCTGCCCGCGCGATTCGGGTCGGAGGAGTCATGTGGCTGCTGGTTGCTCGCGAACCCCGGCCGGACGCGCCTGACTGGCCCGGCCGGCGCTTGCTCGCGGCCATCGATGCGGTCGCGTGGCCGCTGATGTGGGTGCTGCTGATCCGGCAGGTGCCGGGGCCTGCGGGTCTGGTCGGCCCGTTCGTGACGGCGCTGGCCGTGCTGCTCGGGCTCGGGCGGCTGCACCGCGCGCTGTGGATCAACCATCGCTACTGGTTCACCACTTGGCGCTGGGGCAAGGTGCTGGGCGCGATGCTGTTGATCGGCGCAGTCCTGAAGATCGCGATGAGCGCCTGACCTTTGACGTTGCCAAGCAAAACGTGAACGCGGGGCGTGTCTTCAGTGCGAGACGACGGGTCGCGCTTCGCTCCATTCATCGAGGTCGGAACTTCGCCACGCAACTGCGCGGGGACCGAGGCGCACCGGGCTCGGGAACTTGCGCTCCGCGATGAGCCGATAGATGGTCGACCGTCCGAGGCCGGTCATCCTCATGACGGTGGGCATGCGCAGGAACACTGGCGTCACGGCCTCGGTGCGTCGGGGCATTGGTTGAGACGGGTTGCGTTGCACAGGCTGTCTCCGGTGAGAGGCATATCGGCAACTCTAGGATGCAAGCGGGATCGGCGACGTGCTGGATTCGGGCCGAAATCCTGCGTGGCTCGAGGCCGGCGCGTGAGGGAGCAGGACGCTCGACAGCAGACCCGGCATGCGCGTTCGATGTCGTACGGGATCATGAGCTGGTGACCGCATGCGTTCGTCGGGTCCGTCTTGCTGCCGCTTGGGGCAATCTCGTCGAGTCGGTCGTCTGCTTGCCCTTCTCGACCTTCGCCAGCAGTGCAGCCCAGGCACCGAGTGCAGCGGCCCGCTCAGCGAAGTAGTCGTGTCGGTCGTAGATGCCTTCGACGTTGCCCAGCTTGTGATTGAGCGAGCGCTCAGCGACAAACCGATCAACGCCCATTCCGGCGAGGTGCGTCCGCGCGGTCCGCCGCATGTCGTGCACGGTGAAGTGCTCGATGTCGAGGACCTTGAGGCGCTTGAGCGCGACATTGAGGGTGTCGGGGCCAACATGCTCGTACCGATTCCTGCGCTCCACGCCCATGCGCGACCTGACAAGGCGACGCGCCGGAAAGACGAAGGGCTTGCCGAACGAGAAGATTCGGGCTTCCTTCAGCCATGCGATCACGGGTTCGGCCAGGGGGATGCGGATGGATGAGCGGGTCTTGGTGTTTTCCTTGGCCAGGGTCCAGATGCCCGCGTCAAGGTCGAACGCGTCCCACCGCGCCGACAGCAACTCCATCTTGCGAACGCACAGGGCGAGCAGCAACCACACGGACAGTTCGTTCTCTCTCCCGAAGTTCGGCGTTGTCCGCATCGCGCGAGCAAGTTCCTGCAGCTCTTCGACGGTCAACCAGCGGTCGCGTGAGACTTCGTCGCCGCCAGCATCCACCAGGTCGAAGTCGGCCGCCGGGTTGCGTTCGATCCAGTGGTTGCGGGAGGCCATCCGGAACATGCGGCTCATGTAGCGCAGCGCATCGTTGGCGACGGTCGGTGCTCCACCGGCCACGATTCGCGTCAGCACGCGGTCGATGTGGGCCGGCTGCACGTCGGGCGGCGCGACCGGTCCAATGACGGGATTGATGTGCTTGCGCAGGACGCGGGCGACGACTTCCGGATGCTTGTAGCGTGGTTGGATGTACTTCGCGAACCAGACCTCGCCCAACCGCTGCACGGTGGGCACTTCCAGCAGCAGTGCCTTCTCGGCCTGCTTGGCTGCGGCGACGTCGACGCCGCGTTCGATCTGCGCACGATCCTGCCGGGCCAGCTCGCGCGCGTCCTTCAGCGACAGTTCCGGATAGCGCCCGAGAACCTTCTCCTTGAAGCGTCCGTTGAGTCGGAAGCGGAGGATCCACGAAGCCTTGCCGGCCTGTGCGGCGGTGGTGCTCGCGACGAAGGTGAGTCCTTCGCCAACCCCGCGGTCCACCGGGCCGGCGGCAAGCCAGGCCTTGAGCTCGCGGTCAGTGATGGGTCGTTGCTGTCGGTTCATGTCCCAGAGGCTCCTGTGAGGCTGTGGGGTTTTTTGTCGGGTGCGCATGCCAAGAGCGCCGCGAACCCGAAAAACCCCACCATAAACCCCACAGGTTACGCGCGCTTCGCTGCGACGCCCTGGGACGGCCCGGGACAAAATATCCTTACACGACAGTGGGTTAGCTCAACTTCGGGGACCCCTTGGGACCCCCCGAAAAGCTACTCGATGTTTTGCACCTGCTCGCGCAACTGCTCGATCAGCACCTTCATCTCGACGGAGATCGTGGTCAGCTCGAGTGCTGCCGACTTCGAGCCCAGAGTGTTGGCCTCGCGCTGCAGCTCCTGGATCAGGAAGTCGAGGCGCTTGCCGATCTCGCCGCCCGTCTTCAGCAGGCGCGCCAGCTCGTCGAGGTGGGCGCGCAGCCGCGCCAGCTCCTCGGCGACGTCGATGCGGATCGCATAGGCCGCCGCCTCGTTGAGTGCGCGTTCCTGCAGCGCCTCGCGCGGCACGCTCTGCGCAGCGCCCGTCGCGGCGAGCGCGTCGTTCCAGCGCTCGACGAAGCGCTGCTGCTGACGCTGCACGACGGCGGGCACGAGCGGCTCGGCCTGGTCGGCGAGTTCGCGCAGGCGCTCGATGCGCTGCATCAGCACGGCGACGAGGCGCTCGCCCTCGCGGGCGCGAGCGTCGGCGAGCCCGGCGACGCAGCGGCGCGCCGCTTCGAGCGCGGCCTCGTCGAGGCGCTCGACGGCGCCGCCGCCGCGACACCACTGCAGCACCTCGTGCACCGACAGCGGCTGTGCGTGGGGCAGCCAGCCCTGGATCGTGCTCTCGACGCGCGCGAGGCGGCTGAGTTGTTCGGGCTGCGGATTCGGCCACGCGGCATCGGTGTCGCGCTGCGTCGTCACGCGCATCTCGACCTTGCCGCGCCGCAAGCGCTGCGAGAGCAGCTCGCGCAGCGCCGGCTCGAGGGCGCGCAGCTCGTCGGGCAGGCGCAGCGCGAGGTCGAGGAAGCGGCCGTTCACCGAGCGCAGTTCGACGGTGACTGCAGCCGGCGCCGCGGCTTCCGGCGCGCCTGCGGCGGCGCTCGCATAGCCGGTCATACTGTAAACTGACATCGAGCGATTCGCCGTCGAAAACTCGAATTATGTCAAAGCCAAAACCCGCGCCGCTGCCTGCCGGGACCGTGGTGGGCGGCTACCAGATCGTCAAGAAGCTGGCAGCGGGGGGCTTCGGCGTCGTCTACCTCGCCGAGGACAGCGAGCGCCACCTCGTCGCGCTGAAGGAATACCTCCCGTCGTCGCTCGCCGAGCGCTCGCCGGGCGAGCTGACGCCGCGCGTCAAGCCCGAGAAGCAGCCGCTCTACCGCCTTGGCCTGAAGAGCTTCTTCGAGGAAGGGCGCTCGCTCGCGCAGATCTCGCACCCGAGCGTCGTCTCGGTGCTCAACTTCTTTCGCGAGAACGAAACGGTCTACATGGTGATGAACTACCTGCAGGGCGACACGCTGCAGGACTTCATCGTCACGGCGCGCGACCTGAAGCGCGACAAGGTGTTCCGCGAGTCGACGATCCGCTCGCTGTTCGACGAGATCCTGCGCGGCCTGCGCATCGTGCACCAGCACAAGATGCTGCACCTGGACATCAAGCCGGCGAACATCTTCATCACCAACGACAACAAGGCGGTGCTGCTCGACTTCGGCGCGGCGCGCGAGGTGCTGAGCAAGGAGGGCAACTTCATCCGTCCGATGTACACGCCGGGCTTCGCGGCGCCCGAGATGTACCGCCGCGACGGCACTCTCGGGCCCTGGACCGACATCTATGCTATCGGTGCCTGCATCTACGCCTGCATGCAGGGCTATCCGCCCAACGACGCGCCGCAGCGCATAGAGAAGGATCGCCTCGCGCTCAGCCTCTCGCGGCTGCGCAACATCTACTCCGACAACCTGATCGAGGTGACGGAGTGGTGCATGTCGCTCGATCCGCTGTCGCGCCCCCAGAGCGTGTTCGCGCTGCAAAAAGAGCTGGCGCGCGAGACCGAGCGGCGCTACACGAAGCTCAGCTTCAGCGAGCGGCTCAAGCTGCAGCTCGAGAACCTGAAGACCGGCGGCGTCAAGGCCTGAGCGGGCCGTAGCCATGCGTTTCTCCGTCTACCAACTCAGCCGCAAGGGCGGCCGCGAGAAGAACGAAGACCGCATGGGCTACTGCTACACGCGCGATTCGGGCCTGTTCGCGCTCGCCGACGGCATGGGTGGCCACCCCGAGGGCGAGGTCGCGTCGCAGCTCGCGCTGCAGACGCTGGCGGCGATGTTCCAGCGCGACGCCAAGCCGATGCTCGCCGATCCGCAGCGCTTCCTGCACGACGCCATCATGGCGGGCCACCACCAGCTGCTGCGCTATGCCACCGAGAAGGCGCTCATCGACACGCCGCGCACCACCGTCGTCGCCTGCGTGCTGCAGGGCAACGCCGCCTACTGGGCGCACTGCGGCGACTCGCGGCTGTACCTGGTGCGCGGCGACAAGCTCGTCGCGCGCACGCGCGACCATTCGTACTCCGAGCTGCAGCAGACGCTGGCGCAAGTCGTGCCGATGGCCGAGCGCTTCAACCGCAACGTGCTCTTCACCTGCCTCGGCAGCCCCGGCAAGCCGGTCGTCGACACCGTCGGGCCGCTGCTGATGCAGCCGGGCGACCGTGTCCTGCTGTGCTCCGATGGCCTGTGGGGCACGGTGAGCGACGCCGTGATCACCGAGCAGATCGCGTCGCGGCCGATCTCCGACGCCGTGCCCGAGTTGGTCGAGCAGGCGCTGCGCAACGGCGGCCCGAAGTGCGACAACGTGACGATCCTCGCCGTAGAGTTCGAGGCCGCCGAGGACAGCGACAGCGCCAACGGCATCTCGACGCAGTCGCTCGGCGAAGAGGTGTTCGCGTCGACGATCCAGGCCAGCATGATGGGCCAGGATCCGCCCGACGAGCTCGACGAGGCCGAGATCGAGCGGTCGATCCGCGAGATCAACGAGGCAATCAAGCGCTCGTCGCAACACAAGAAACCCTGAAAGGACCCGCGATGGGTTTCCAACGCACGCAGGGCCGTGCCGCCGATGCATTGCGCCCGGTCAGGATCACGCGCGGCTACACGCGCCATGCCGAGGGCTCGGTGCTGATCGAGTTCGGCGAGACGCGCGTGCTGTGCACCGCGTCGGTCGAGGACAAGGTGCCGCCGCACAAACGCGGCTCGGGCGAGGGCTGGGTCACGGCCGAATACGGCATGCTGCCGCGCGCCACGCACACGCGCAGCGACCGCGAGGCGGCGCGCGGCAAGCAGAGCGGCCGCACGCACGAGATCCAGCGACTGATCGGCCGCGCGCTGCGCGCCGTGTTCGACCTGCGCGCGCTCGGCGAGCGCACCATCTCGCTCGACTGCGACGTGATCCAGGCCGACGGCGGTACGCGCACGGCGGCGATCACCGGCGCCTGGGTCGCCGCGCACGACGCCGTGAGCTGGCTGCGCGCGCAGGGCAAGCTGTCGGCGTCGCCGATCCGCGATGCCGTGGCGGCGGTGTCGGTGGGCGTCGTCGAGGGCACGCCGCTGCTCGACCTCGAGTACGTCGAAGACTCGGCCTGCGGCACCGACATGAACGTCGTGATGACGGGCGCCGGCGGCTACGTCGAGGTGCAGGGCACGGCCGAAGGCGCGCCGTTCAGCCACGCCGAGATGGCGCAGCTGCTCGCGCTGGCCGACAAGGGCATCCGCGAGCTCGTCGCGGCGCAGCGCGCCGCGCTCGACGCCAGGTGACGCGTCGCCGCTCATGAGGCTGGTGCTGGCGTCGAACAATGCGCACAAGCTCGTCGAGCTGCGCGCGCTGCTGGCGCCGCTCGGCCACGACATCGTGGCGCAGGGAGCGCTCGGCATCGCAGAGGCCGACGAGCCCCACGCCAGCTTCGTCGAGAACGCGCTGGCCAAGGCGCGCCACGCGGCACGCGCTGCCGGCGGCGCCGCGATCGCCGACGACTCGGGCCTCGTCGTGCCGGCGCTCGGCGGCGCGCCCGGCGTGCTGTCGGCGCGCTACGCTGCGCCGGCGGGCGGCGCCAAGAGCGACGACGCGAACAACCGCCTGCTGCTCGAGCGGATGCAGGGCGTGGCCGAGCGGCGCGCGCGCTTCGTCGCCGTGCTCGTCGCGCTGCGTGCGGCCGACGACCCCGAGCCGCTCGTCGCCAGCGGTAGCTGGCCGGGCGAGATCCTGCACGCGCCGCGCGGCAGCGGCGGCTTCGGCTACGACCCGCTGATGTGGATTCCGTCGCTCGGCCGCAGCGTCGCCGAGCTGCGCCCCGACGAGAAGAATGCGCTCAGCCACCGCGCGATCGCTGCCGCGCGAATGCGCGACGCGATGCGCGAGGCCTGGGTGGCGTGAGCGCGCCGGGCCGCTCCCAAGCGCTCATCCCGGAGCACGCAGTGCGAAGGGTAGTCCAGTGAGCAGGATCGACGTCGCGCCCGACGCGCCGCAGCCCACGCTCGAGCAGTGCATGCGCCCCGGCGCGCTGCACTTCGCGGCGCTGCCGCCGCTGGCGCTGTACGTGCACCTGCCGTGGTGTCTCCGCAAATGCCCGTACTGCGACTTCAATTCGCACGAGTCGCGCGGCGGCGAGCCTCCGTACGAGCGCTATCTCGACGCGCTGCGCGCCGACCTCGAGGCCGCATTGCCCTTCGTGTGGGGGCGGCGCGTCGCGAGCGTCTTCGTCGGCGGCGGCACGCCGAGTCTCTTCGCGCCCGCGCACGTCGACCGATTGATCGGCGACATCCGCGCGCGGCTGCCGCTCGAGGCCGGCTGCGAGATCACGCTCGAGGCCAACCCCGGCACCTTCGAGCGCGAGCGTTTTCGCGGCTATCGCGACGCCGGCGTGACGCGGCTGTCGATCGGCGTGCAGAGCTTCGACGACGCCGCGCTGCGCGCCATCGGCCGCGTGCACGACGCGGCTCAGGCGCGCGCCGCCGTCGAGGAGGCGGCCGTTGCCTTCGACACCTGGAACCTCGACCTGATGTATGCGCTGCCCGGCCAGACGCCGGCGCAACTCGACGCCGACCTCGCGCAGGCGCTCGCGGTCGAGCCGCCGCACCTGTCCGTCTACCACCTGACGATCGAGCCCAACACGCTGTTCGCGGCGCGCCCGCCTGCCGTGCCCGACGACGACACGGCCGCCGCGATGCTCGACGCGATCGCCGAACGCACGGCCGCCGCCGGCCTCGAGCGCTACGAAGTCTCGGCCCATGCGCGCGCCGGCCACCGCTGCGCGCACAACGTCAACTATTGGCAGTTCGGCGACTACCTCGGCATCGGTGCCGGCGCGCACGGCAAGCTGACCTTCCCGCACCGCGTCGTGCGCCAGATCCGCTGGCGCGACCCGGCGCGCTACATGGTCAACGCGCTCGCCGGCCGCGCCGTCGCGCAGCACGACGAGGTGGCGCGCGCGCAGCTGCCGTTCGAGTTCATGCTCAATGCGTTGCGGCTGCGCGAGGGCTTCGATCTCGCGCTGTTCGGCGAGCGCACGGGCCTCGCGCCGACCGTGCTGCAACGCCCGCTGGCCGAGGCCGAGCGCCGCGGCCTGATCGAGCGCGACCTGCAGCGCGTGCGGCCGACGGCGCGCGGCTACGACTTCCTGTCGGACCTGCAGGCGCTGTTCCTGCCCGACGCGCGCGCCGGCTAGGGAGACCCCGGGGCAGGCCGCTGCCGCGCGCTCGCTACAGTGGCGCGAGCGCAGGAGGGCCGCCGTGACCGTCAGCCGCATCGCACCCCGTCCCCATCACGCCCACTGGCCGCGCCGCCTGCCGCGCGAGCTCGCGGTGCCCGAGACGGCGCTCGCCTACAACCTCGAGGTGACGGCGACGCGCCATCCGCGCCACGCGGCGACGCTGTTCTTCGGTCGAAGCACTTCGTGGGCCGAGATGCGTGCGCAGGCCGAGGCGCTGGCCGGCTGGCTGTACCACGCCGCCGGCGTGCGGCGCGGCGACCGCGTCGCGCTGTTCCTGCAGAACTGCCCGCAGTTCGTCGCCGCCTTCCATGGCGTGCTGCGCGCCGACGCCGTCGTCGTGCCGGTCAATCCGATGAACCGCGCCGACGAGCTGCGCCACGTCGTCGCCGACTCGGGAGCGCGCGTCGTCGTCTGCGGGGCCGACCTCGTGCCCGTCGTCGACGCGGCGCTGCGCGAGCTGCCGCCGCCGGCGGGCGAGGCCGGCGTCACGCAGGTGCTCGTCGTGCGCTATGCCGACGCGATGCCGCCCGATGCCGGGCTCGAGGCCGACGAACGGCCGTCGCCGGTGATGCACGACTGGCTGCGCCGCACGGCCGAGCTGCCGCCGCCCGGCGCGCCGCCCGCCGTCGGCTGGACGCACTGGCGCGACGCTGTCTCGGGCACAGCGCGCGCGCCGGCGCCGGCGGCGCAGCCCGACGACCTGGCGCTGTTGCCCTACACCTCGGGCACGACGGGCCTGCCCAAGGGCTGCATGCACACGCACCGCACGCTGATGAGCAACGCTGTCGGCGGCCAGTGGAGCCATGCATCGGCCGAGTCGGTGGCGCTGGCGGCGGTTCCGATGTTCCACATCACGGGGCTGCTCTATGGCGTCGTCGCGCCGGCCTTCCTCGGCAGCACGTGCGTCGTGCTGCCGCGCTGGGACCGCGAGCTCGCCGGCCGGCTGATCGCGCGCCACCGCGTGACGCACTGGACCTGCATCCCGACGATGGTGATCGACCTGTTCGGCAGCCCCGACTACCGCAGTTTCGATTTGTCGAGCCTGCGCAACCTGAGCGGCGGCGGCGCCGCGATGCCGCAGGCCGTGGCGCAGCGCCTGATCGACGAGTTCGGCATCACGTTCGCCGAGGGCTACGGTCTCACAGAGACGGCGGCGCCGACGCACGCCAACCCGCCCGAGCGCGCCAAGCTGCAGTGCCTCGGCATGCCGATCTTCGGCGTCGACTCGCGCGTCGTCGATCCCGTCACGCTGCAGGAGATGCCGGTCGGCGAGACGGGCGAGATCGTGACGCGCGGGCCGATGGTGTTCAAGGGCTACTGGCGCAGCCCCGAGGCGACGGCCGCCGCCTTCGTCGAGATCGACGGCGAGCGGTACTTCCGTACCGGCGACCTCGGGCGCATGGACGACGAGGGCTACTTCTTCCTCACCGATCGCTTGAAGCGCATGATCAACGCCAGCGGCTACAAGGTATGGCCGGCCGAAGTCGAGCTGCTGCTGTACAAGCACCCGGCGGTGCAGGAGGCCTGCGTCGTCGCGACGCGCGACGCCTATCGCGGCGAGTCGGTCAAGGCCGTCGTCGTGCCGCGCGCCGAGGCGCGCGGCCGCACGACGGCCGACGAGATCATCGCGTGGGCGCGCGAGCACATGGCGGCGTACAAGGTGCCGCGCGTCGTCGAGTTCGTCGACGCATTGCCCAAGTCGGGCGCAGGCAAGGTGCTGTGGCGCGTGCTGCAGGAGCGCGAGGCAGCGGCCGCCGCCTCGCAGCCGGCGTCAGAAGCCTGAGCCGGGCTGGGCGAGGAACGCCAGCTCGTCGGGCGTCGATACGCGGCCGAGTGCCGCGTTGCGGTGCGGAAAGCGCCCGAAGCGCGCGACGACGTCGCGGTGGCGATGCGCATAGTCGAGCATCGTCGCGAAGCCCGGCGCGTCGGCCGCCAGCCGCGTGTACAGGCGCACCGACTCGTCCTGCAGCGCCAGAGCCTCGGCGTGCTCGTAGGGCAGGTAGACGAAGGCGCGCTGCTCGGGCGGCAGCGCGAGGTCGTGGCCGGCGGCGACCATCTCCCGGGCGACGGCGAGCGCGCCCGCGTCGCCGGCGAAGGCGCGCGCCGTGCCGCGGAACGCGTTGCGCGTGAACTGGTCGAGCACGACGACGAGCGCCAGTGCGCCGCGCGGCGTCGCGGCCCAGCCCGCGAGCGCGCCGGCCAGCGCCTGCTCGATCGTCGCGCCGAAGCGCGCGACGATGCTGCGATCGAACGCATCGTCCTTGCGGAACCACTCGGCGCGCTGCGTGCCGGCCTCGGGCGATCCGGGCGCGCCGAACCAGAAATCGAGCACGGCGTCGTGCGTCGCGGCGTCCATCGCCTTCGCCTCAGACCGGATGCAGCCGGCGCGGCACGATCTCGACGGAGCGCGCGCCGTCGCCGACCCACACGTGGCCGTCCTGCACCGTGACCTGCAGCTGCATCGTGCGCGCCGCGAGCGCAGCCAGTGCCTGGCTCTGCGTCGCGTCGACCTGCCACACGGCGAGGCCGCGCGCTCGCGCGAGCTTGCCGGCGATCGCCGACCACCAGATCGGCGTGCTGGCCGCATAGGCGTAGACGCGCACCTCGTCGGCGCGGCCGGCGGCCTTGAGCAGGCGGCGCTCGTCGGGCTGGCCGACCTCGATCCACTGCACGATGGCGCCGGTCAGATCGCGCCGCCACAGGTCGGGCTCGTCGGTGTCGGACAGGCCGCGCGCGAACTCGAGCGCGCCGTCGCGCTCGTCGGACTGCACGGCCAGCGCATAGGCGAGCAGCCGCATCATCATGCGCTCGTCGGTCTCGGACGGATGGCGCGCGATCGTCGCGCTGCGGTCGACATAGACCGCGCGGTCCATGTCGGCGATCTGCAGGCTGGCCTTGTAGACGGTGGATTTGAGTGCCATGCCCCGCATTGTCAGGCCGGCGTATCCGCGCGGCCGAACAGCGCGTCGAGCGAGGCGAGGAAGGCCGCGAGGTCGATCGGCTTGGTCCAGTAGTCGGCGAAGCCGGCCGCCAGCGCGCGCTCGATGTCCTCGGGCAGCACGTTGGCTGACAGCGCGATGCACGGCAGCGCCGCCGTCGCCGGGTCGGCGCGCAGGCGGCGCAGCACTTCGTGGCCGTCCATGTCGGGCAGCTGCATGTCGACGAGCACGAGCGCGGGCTGCAGCGCGCGCGCGCGCTCGATGCCGCCGCGGCCGTCGGGCTCGCACACCAGCTCGAGCCCCGGACGCTGCGCCACCAGCTCCTGCACCAGCAGCGTGTTGACGGGGTTGTCCTCGATGTAGAGCAGGCGCGCGCCGCGCAGCGGCGGGCGTGTCGCGTCGGGCGCCGCCAGCGGCATCGTCTCCGACAGCGCCATCGGGTCGGTGCGCGCGTCGGGC
Organism: Burkholderiaceae bacterium; assembly: GCA_048500255.1. GTDB lineage: Bacteria > Pseudomonadota > Gammaproteobacteria > Burkholderiales > Burkholderiaceae_C > JAMHWF01. The sequence continues at coordinate 225,003 of JASNYH010000005.1, forward strand.
GTGCGCAGCCGCACCTCGACCGTCGTGCCGGTGCCGGGGCGGCTCGCCACGTGCACCGTGCCGCCCATGCGCTCGACGATCACCTTGACGATCATCAGGCCGATGCCCGTGCCCTCGATGCCCTCGCGCTCGGCGCCGAGGCGGTTGAAGGGCTCGAACAGGTGCGCGAGCTGCTCGCGCGTCATGCCGCGGCCGGAGTCGGCGACGCGCACGACGACGCGCGTGCCGCGCGTCTCGCAGTGCAGCGACACGCGGCCGGCGGGCCGGTTGAACTTGATCGCATTGCTCAGCAGGTTGATCAGCACCTGGCGCAGCCGCGTGCGGTCCACCTGCGCGACGCCGTCGAGCGCGCCCGTCTCGAGCGCGATGCCGCGCGCGGCGGCGAGCCGCTCGACCATCGCCAGCGCCTCGCGCGCGACGTCGGCCACCGGCGTCGCCGTCAGCGTCAGGCGCAGCTGCCCCGACTCGAGGCTCGACAGGTCGAGCACCTCGTCGATCAGCGCGAGCAGGTGCTCGCCGCCGGTGCGGATGTGCTGCAGCTTCTCGGCGCGCGCCGGCGACGTGCCGTCCTCGTCGGCCTGCAGAAGCTGCGTGAAGCCGAGCACGGCGTTCAGCGGCGTGCGCAGCTCGTGGCTCATGCGCGCGAGGAACTCCGACTTGGCCAGGCTGTCGCGCAGCGCCGCCTCCTTCTCGGCGCGCTCGGCCTGCGCCTGCTTCTCGGCCGTGATGTCCCAGTTGACGCCGATCAGGCGCTGCAGGCCGCCGCTGTCGTCGTGCACGCCGAGCGCGCGCGACGCGATCCAGCGCTGGGTGCCGTCGGGCCGCAGGATGCGGTACTCGTAGGCCACCGGTTCGCTGCTCGCCAGGGCGCGCTCGTGGCAGGCGTCGACGAGCGCACGGTCGTCCGGGTGGATCGACACCAGCCGGTCGAGGTGCCGGCCGTCCGTCGCGGCGGGATCGACGCCGCGCAGCCGGTACATCTGCTCGTCCCAGCGCGCCGTGCCGCGCACCAGGTCGCGCTCCCAGGTACCGATGCCGGCGCCGCGCGCCGTCAGCGCGGCTCGCTCGTAGGCGTCGCGCAGCGCGTCCTGCGCGGCGTGGCGATCCGTCACGTCCCACAGCACGCCGTGCAGCATGCGGCCGTCGACGGCGTCCTCGAGGTGCGTGCTGCCGACGAGCCAGCGCACCGCGCCGTCGGGGCGCACGATGCGGAACTCGGTGTCGGCGCGCGGGAGATTCGCGTCGGCCCAGCGCCGAGGCTCGGCGAGCAGCCGCGCGCGGTCGGCGGGATGGACGACGCGGTTCACCCAATCGGCGTGGTCGGGCACCTCGTCGCACGGCGCGAGGCCGAACAGGGCCCACATCTGGGCATTCCAGCGGTATTCGGCGGTGTCGATCTTCCAGCTCCACACGCCGATGCCGGCCCCCTGCAGAGCGAGGTGCAACTGCCCGCTCGAGCGGTCGAACGCATTCGCGCCGGCCGGCGGATCGCTTGGCAGGAAGGGCTCGGCCGTCGTCATCGCGCGCGCCGCCGATGCCGCAAAGGGGTGCTGCACATGGTCATTCAGGATACGCCGCGCGACGCGGAAGGCGGCGCACGAGGTTCGTGCTGTGCCGGCTGTTTCGGCGCGCCGCGGCAGCGGCTGCATGCACACCGCGCCCGATCGTCGCGCCCGCGTGGACGATTGCACAATCGCGCCATGACGCGCCCGATGCCCACGATCGACTTCGCGCTGCGCGGCGAGTTCATCACGCTCGACCGCCTGCTCAAGGCGACGGGCCTGGCCGACAGCGGCGGCGCCGCCAAGACGCTGGTCGCCGCGGGCGGCGTGCAAGTCGACGGCTGCGCCGAGACGCGCAAGACGCGCAAGCTGCGCGCCGGTCACGTCGTCTTCGTGCCGGGCGCTGGCGTGAGCGTGCGGGTGTGTGCGGCTGGCGACGCGGCGGATCCCGGCTGAGCCGCGTGGCTTCAGCGCGTCACTCGACCTCGTCGCGCAGGCGCAGGTCGATGCACTGCGGATGCGCGTAGAAGCGGGCTGTCTGGCACTGCTGCTGCATGCAGTAGTAGAGCGCGAACTGCTGGCGCGGCGCGCACGCGGCGCGCGGGCTGTCGGGCTCGGCCGCGGCCGGAGTGGCCGTGCCGCTGCGTTCGGTGCCGTTTCGCGGCGCGGCGTCGCCGTCGCCGTCGCTGCGCTGCGCACGCTCGACGCGCGACGTCGGCGCAGCGGCGGTATCGTCCATCGCGCCCTGCGCGCGCTCCGCCGCCGCAATGCCGGCGGGCTGCGCCGCGTCCTGCGGCGAGCGGCTGCCGGGGGTCGCCACGGGCGCTGCCGACGGCGTGCGCAGCGTGGCGCGCGGGGCGGTCGCCGGCCCGCTGCGCGGCGCGACCGGCAACGCGTCGCCCGCGACCGGCGGCAGCGCTGGCGGCGCTTGCAGCGGCGCATCGACCGTTCCGGGCGACGGGCGCCGCCGAAGCACCTCGTCGAAAGCGCGATCCGATTCCGAGATCTGGTACCACCGCCATGCCCCGGTCGCCGCGAGCGCGCAGACGACGAAGGTCGCGCCCCACACGGCCGCGTGCAGCAGCCCCTTGTGCTGACGCGTCGGCGCCCGGTCGGCGCCCGCCGCCGAGGTCGGTGCGGCGTCGAAGTGCGGCTCGGCGCGCTGCGCCGCGCGCACGACGGCCTCGATGCCGGCCTGCACGTCGAGCGGCACGTCGTCGTCGACGGCGCGCATCACGGCGGGCGGCGATGCCGGCGGGTGCGGCGGCGTCGCCGCCTCGGCAGGCCGTGGCGGCACCGCCGCGCCGTGCTCGAGCGCGTCGCGGAAGCGCGCCACGCTCTGCGGCCGATCGGCCGGACGCACGCCGAGCGCCCAGTCGATCGCCCCGAGCAGCGTCGCGCTGTAGTCGATGCCGGGGTGGTGCGCGCGCAGCGCGCCCACCTCTTCGGCCAATGGCGGCAACTCGTCGTGCAGAGCGCGCACCGTCGACGGCACGGGCGGCTGGCCGGTGATGCAGTAGCGCGCCAGCGCTCCGAGCGCATAGAGGTCGGTCCACGGCCCCTGCTGCAGGTGGCGCGACTCGGCGTACTGCTCGATCGGCGCGAAGTGCGGCTTGAGGATCGCCGTCAACTGCTGCGTGCGCTCGCCGACGACGCGGCGCGCCGCGCCGAAGTCGAGCAGCAGCGGCCGACCGTCGGGCAGCAGCAGCACGTTGTCGGGCGCGATGTCGCGGTGGAAGCACGACGCCGCATGCAGCACCTCCAGCGCACCGAGCAGCGACTGCAACAGCGCGCGCAGCCAGGCCTCGTCGGGCGGCTGCGCCATCGCGGCGCGCGCCACGGCCAGCGTGCGCCCTTCGACGTAGGGCATGACCATGTAGGCCGTGCCGTTGGCCTTCCAGAAGTGCAACACGCGCACCAGCGAGGGGTGGTCGAAGCGCGCGAGCAGCCGCGCCTCGTTGACGAACGACGACAGGCCCTGCGCGAAGGTCTCGGACTGCGACGCCGTGCGCAGCACGACGTCGATTCGGCTGCCGCGCACCGCGATCGCCGCCGGCAGGTACTCCTTGATCGCGACGCGGCGCTGCAGCGTCAGGTCCTGCGCGAGATAGACGATGCTGAACCCGCCCTCGCCGAGAACCTTGACGATCTCGTAGTCGTTGAGCCGCGTGCCGGGCGCCAGTGCGTTGTGGCTGGTCGGCGTGTAGCGCTGGGTGGGCTCGAAACCGGGAAGGGGCTGTGCGGAGGCTGGCATCGGCGAGGGGCGCGGCATTTCGGCGGCGCCCCGGGATTGCACCACGATTGTGGCGCCGCTGGGGGCGCCGCCGGCCGGACTCCGCACCGGCCGCAATGCATTTCCGGCGTGCGCCCGGCGTCGGCGCCGGTGCGCGCGCGGGCGTGCGACGGCGACTATCTCTTGTCGTCGGCCGAGCGGTTGCCGATCACGCCGCCGACGGCGGCGCCGCCCACCGTGCCCGCCGTGCTGCCGCCGGTCAGCACCGAGCCGGCGACGCCGCCGACGCCGGCGCCGATGGCGGTGTTGCGGTCGCGTTCACTGAGGCTGCCGCAGCCTGTCGCGGCGAGGGCCGCGACGAGCGTCGCGGCGGCGAGCAGGGAATGTCTGGGTGTGCGCATGGCGGATCTCCATGTTCGATGAAGATCCCAAGGTACGGGCGGTGCCGCGGCCCCGCCATCGGTGCATGGCGCGACCGCGTGTCAGGCGCTGCCGACAGCAGTGTCGGCGGGCGTCAGCCGTTCTGTGCGATGCCGGCAATGGCCCATTCGCGCGAGCCGTCGAGCGGCCGCACGAAATGCCAGATCTCGTCGAACGGCGCAGCGGCGCCGTCCTGCTCCTCGCGGATCAGGCCGTGGAAGCGCACGCTGACGACCTGCTGGCCATCCTCCTCGGCGGCACTGTCCTGCACCTCGGCGTCGAGCTGGACGACGTCGGTGCGCTGGGAGCGGCCGGCGCGCTGCTGCAGCTCGAGCTGCACCTCGGCGAACATCTGCGGCGTCGTGAAGCGGCGCAGGTCCTGCACGTCGCCCGCGTCGTTGGCCGCCTGCATGCGGATGAAGATCAGCTTGGCGATGCGCTCGAAGCCTGCGCGGTCGAAGTCGCCCGGCAGGCCGTCCGCCGGCGCCGCGGTCGCGGCCGGCGCTGCCGGCGTGCCGCCCGACGCGGCGCCGGCGCCGACCGGCGGCTCGAAGCGCAGCGGCCCGCCGCTGCCCGGTGCACCGGCGAACCGCACGCCTTGCGACGCATTGCCCGCGCCGGCGGGCGCGAAGCGGCGCAGCAGCCAGCGCACGACGACGAAGCCGACGATCACGAGCAGCAGCAGCGTCAGGAACTCGGCGAACGCCGCGCCCAGCCCGAGGTGGCTGAGCAGCGCCGCGATGCCGAGCCCGGCGGCCAGACCGGCGATCGGGCCGAGCCACGAGCGCTTGGGCGCCGCCGCGGCTGCCGCAGCACCTGCGCCGGCTGTCGGCGCGGCGGCAGCCGCCGGCGCGGCCTGCTGGGGCGGCACGGCCTGCTGCGCCGGTGCCTGCTGCTGCGGCGCGGCCTGCTGAGGGGCTCGCTGTTGCGGCGGCGGCGCCTGGCGCTTCAGCCCGGCCGAGCCGCCGCCACCCAGGCGGCGGGCGTCGGCGACGTCGGGCGCCAGTGCGCCCGCGCCGGCCAGCGCGATGACGAGTCCCCATACGATCTTCTTCATGCCTGCATTTCTCCGATCCGAGCCGCACTCGCGGGCCCGTAGCGTGCAGTGTGCACCAAGCGCAATTCCACGCGCCGCCGCGGGGCGACGCGTTCAGAACAGCTCGATCAGCCCCGACTGCAGCGCGCTCTGCGGATTGGAGCCGGCGCGGCGCACGCGCTGCAGCGCGTCGGCGGTCGGCACGCCCAGCGCCTTGAGCAGGCAGGCCGCGACGGTGCCGGTGCGGCCGATGCCGGCGGCACAGTGCAGCAGCAGCGCATCGCCGCCGCGCACGGCCTGCGCGAGCTGCGCGACGCTGGCGCGGAATGCATCGGCCTCGAACGCCACGCCGAAGTCGCGCATGGGCAGATGGGTCCAGCCGAACGGGAAGGCGTCGCCCTCGAGCGCGCGGTGGTAGTCGGGCGACACGCCTTGCACCTCGTACAGCGGCGCGAGGCACACCACCTGCGTCACGCCGGCGTCGCGCGCCTCGGCGACGAAACGCTCCCAGGGCTCGAAGCGCCCCGGCATCGCCGACAGCCAGACGCGGCCGGCGACGTCGGCGGGCAGGGCGAGCGGACGCAGCAGCACGGCCGTGTCAGTACACGACGACGGAGCGGATCGACTCGCCGCGGCGCATCAGCTCGAAGCCGTCGTTGATGCGTGCGAGAGGCAGTGTGTGCGTGATCAGCTCGTCGATGCGCAGCTTGCCGTCCATGTACCAGTCGACGATCTTCGGCACGTCGGTGCGGCCGCGCGCGCCGCCGAAGGCCGAGCCCTTCCAGACGCGGCCGGTGACGAGCTGGAACGGTCGCGTCGAGATCTCCTGGCCGGCCGCCGCGACGCCGATGATGACGCTCTGGCCCCAGCCCTTGTGGCAGCACTCGAGCGCCTGGCGCATCGTCGTCGTGTTGCCGATGCACTCGAAGCTGTAGTCGGCACCGCCGCCGGTGAGCTGGACGATGGCGTCGACGACCTCGGGCACCTCCTGCGGGTCGACGAAGTGCGTCATGCCGAAGCGGCGCGCCATCGCCTCGCGCGCGGGGTTGAGGTCGACGCCGATGATCTTGTCGGCGCCGACCATCTTCGCGCCCTGGATCACGTTCAGGCCAATGCCGCCCAAGCCGAACACGGCGACGTTGGCGCCGGCCTCGACCTTGGCCGTCCAGAGCACGGCGCCGACGCCCGTGGTGACGCCGCAGCCGATGTAGCAGACCTTGTCGAACGGCGCGTCGGGGCGGATCTTCGCCAGCGCGATCTCGGGCAGCACGGTGTGGTTGGCGAACGTCGACGTGCCCATGTAGTGCAGCAGCGGCTTGCCGTCGAGCGAGAAGCGCGACGTGCCGTCGGGCATCAGGCCCTTGCCTTGCGTCGTGCGGATCGCCTGGCACAGGTTGGTCTTGCGCGACAGGCAGAACTTGCAGTGCCGGCACTCGGGCGTGTAGAGCGGGATCACGTGGTCGCCCGGCGCGAGCGACGTGACGCTGGCGCCGACCTCGAGCACGACGCCGGCGCCCTCGTGGCCGAGGATGGCGGGGAACAGGCCCTCCGGGTCGGCGCCCGACAGCGTGTACTCGTCGGTGTGGCAGATGCCGCTGGCCTTGATCTCGACCAGCACCTCGCCGGCGCGCGGGCCGGCGAGGTCGACGTCCTCGATCGTCAGCGGCCGGCCCGCCTGCCACGCCACCGCGGCTCGTGTCTTCATGCGCGTGCTCCCGTCGTGGTTGCGACGACGGCGGCGCATCGAATCGTTCAGCCGCGCGCCGCCGCCTTGATCATCGCAGAAGCCTTCTCCGCGATCATGATGACCGGGGCATTCGTGTTGCCGCTGACGATGCGCGGCATGATCGACGCGTCGACGACGCGCAGCGCCTCGACGCCGCGCACACGCAGCTCGGCGTCGACCACGTCGTTCACATGCGGCCCCATGCGGCAGGTGCCCACCGGGTGGTAGATCGTGTCGGCATGGTTGCGCACGAACTGCTCGATTGCCGCGTCGTCGCGCGCCGACGCCGAGGTCGCCAGCTCGCGCGTGCCCGTCGTCGCCAGCGCCGGCTGCGCGGCGATGCGCCGCATCAGCTTGACGCCGCGCACGAGGCGCGCCGTGTCGTCGGCGTCGGCGAGGAAGGCCGGGTCGATGCGCGGCGCGGCCAACGGGTCGGCGCTCGCCAGCGTCAGGCTGCCGCGGCTCTTGGGCTGCAGCACGCAGACGTGGCACGACCAGCCGTGGCCGAGCACCGTCTTGCGGCCGTGGTCGACCAGCTTGCCGACGACGAAGTGCAGCTGCAGGTCGGGCAGCGGCTCGTCGGGCGCGCTGCGGATGAAGCCGCCGGCCTCGGCGAAGTTGGTCGTCAGCGGGCCGCTGCGCCGGCGCCGCCATTCGAAGATGCCGCGCAGCGCGTCGACCATGCCGCCGGGCGAGATGCCGAACAGCTCGCGGCCGCCCGGCACGTCGGCGACGAGGACGACGTCGGGGTGGTCGTGCAGGTTCGCGCCGACGCCCGGCTGGTCGTGCAGCGTTGCGATGCCGAACTGCTGCAACTGCGCGCCCGGTCCGATGCCCGACAGCATCAGCAGCTGCGGCGACTGGATCGCACCGGCAGCGACGATCACTTCCCGGCGCGCGGCGAGCCGCTCGACGCTGCCGTCGTCACGGCGCAGCTCGACGCCCGCGGCGCGCCGGCCGTCGAACACGATGCGCGTGGCGCGCGCGCCGGTGCGCACGTCGAGGTTGGGTCGCGCGAGGTGCGGCGTCACGTAGGCCTTGGCGGCGCTGTAGCGCTCGCCGTTCCTGTGCGTCACCTGATAGAGGCCGACGCCTTCGAAGGTCGCTCCATTGAAGTCGTGGTTGGGCGCGAAGCCGGCCTGCACGGCGGCCTGCACGAAGCGCTCGGACCAGGGATTGGGGCTGCGCAGATCCATCACGTTGAGCGGCCCGCCGGTGCCATGGAAGGCGTCGGCGCCGCGCTCGTTGTGCTCTGCCTCGAGAAACCACGGCAGCACGTCGTTCCAGCTCCAGCCGGCATTGCCGAGCGCCGCCCAGTGGTCGTAGTCCTCGCGCATGCCGCGCGTGTAGATCATCGCGTTGACCGAACTCGAGCCGCCCAGCACCTTGCCGCGCGGCACGTAGCCGCGGCGACCGTTGAGACCCGGCTGCGGCTCGGTGGCGAACTTCCAGTTCGCCTGGCCCGTCTTGGCGATCACCGCCAGCCCGGCCGGGCAGTGGATCAGCACGCTGCGATCGGGTGGGCCCGCCTCGAGCAGCGCGACGGTCGCCGTCGCGTCCTCGCTCAGGCGAGAGGCCAGCACGCTGCCCGCCGAGCCGCTGCCGATCACGATGTAGTCGTACTGCTGTTGCCGCATCGCGTGCACGCCCTCCCGTGGCTGAGCCGAATCGCGGGCGGATGATAGACAGCGGGAGCGCCTCGTGGCCGCCGCTGCGCCCGCGATTCGTAGGTTGCCATCCCTAGGGGCGCACGGTGCGAGGGGAGATGGCGGCGGCGCTACGATGCGTCGCTCGCTCGTTCGCTCCACGTTCCACCGGGAGGCCGTCATGACGAACCCGTGGCCCTGGCTGATCGCCTCGCTGGTGGCGTTGGCGGTCGGCGTCGGCGCCTACTACCAATGGGATCAGCAGCGCCGCCGGCCCGCGCCGCCTGCCGCGGCCGGCGCGGCGAGTGCACCGCCCGCCGTGGCGCAGGCGCCGGTCGAGGCTTCGGCGGTGCAGCATCCGATCGAGGCGGCGCCGGCGCGCGAAGAGCCGCTGCCGTCGCTGCCGCGCGTCGCCGACCCCGAGGGCGACTTGAAGGACGCTCTCGTCGCGCTGTTCGGCCGCAGCGGCGTGTTCGCCTTCCTCAACACCGACCGTTTCGTGCAGCGCGTCGTCGTCACCGTCGACAACCTGCCGCGCGAGCGGGCGTCGACGCGGCTGTGGCCCGTGCAGCCGATCGGCGGGCGCTTCACGACGGCGCCGGCGGCCGACGGCGCAGCCGCGACGATCGCGCCGGCCAACGCGGCGCGCTACGACGCCTTCGTGCGCTTCGTCGAGGGCATCGACACGGCGCGCGCCGCGGCGCTGTACCTGCGGCTCTATCCGGCGTTCCAGGCGGCCTACGAGTCGCTCGGCTATCCGGGGCGCCACTTCAACGACCGCGTCGTCGCCGTCATCGACCACCTGATCGAGACGCCCGAACTCGCGGCGCCGCCGCGCGTCGTGCTGACCGAGGTGAAGGGCCCGCACGCGCCGGCGCGGCCCTGGGTAATGTACGAATACGAGGATCGCTCGCTCGAGGCGCGCTCGGCGGGCCAGAAGATCCTGCTGCGCGTCGGCCCCGAGCATGCGCGCCGCCTCAAGGCCAAGCTGCTCGACCTGCGCCGCCGGATTGCGCGCGGTGCGCCCGCCCCGGCCACGACGCGCTGACACCCGCTCAGACCGGGGGCGGCGTGTCGCTTGCGGCCGCGGTTCCGCCGTCGTACCTTCGGGCCGTCGCAGCTGCTGGAGCCGACATGACGACCGAGCCCCGTGATTTCGAGGACTCGACCCTCTGGCGCATCAGCGCCTACGAGCGTGCGCGGGAACAGACCGGCAGCAGCGGCTTCGCGCGGCTCGACGGCCCGACCTTGCTGCCGACGACGCTGATGGCCGACCTCGACCGGCTGGCCGACGACCCCGCGCAACGCGACGTGCTCGAAGTCGTCGCGGCCTGCATGCGCCACCGCCAGCCGGCGCTGCTGCTGCTGCGCCACCAGGACATGGTCTGGCCGGTGACGCTGTTCCCGGCCGAGACGGTCTACCACTCGCCGCGCGACCTCGGCGCGGCGTCGCCTTCGGGCCTGGCCTCGCTCGCGCTGCTGGCCGCCGAACCGCCCGGCGTGCGACCGCCCGGCCATGCGATGCACGAGCGCGTCGGCGCGGCCGAGCACTACCGCGACCTGACGCCGCTGCTGTGGGCGCTGGCGTTGCACGGTCCGCGCAAGGCGCTGCTGGCGGAGATCGCCGGCACGGCGGCGTATCGCGCCGTCGCGGCGGCGTCGTCGCGCGGGCTGCCGGCGCCGGGCGCGCTCGGCTCGGCGATCGAGCGGCTGCGTCGCGAGTCGGCGTCGCTGCGCGACATCGCCGCCTGGCCCGGCATGAACGCCGAGCGCGCGGCGCGTCTGGTCAATGCGCTGTACCTGACGGGCTCGCTGATGGTGACGCGCACGCATCCGGCGGCGCGCCACGACCTCGGGCTCGCCAAGCGCCTGTTCGGCCGCCGCTGAGCGGCTTCCGCTGCGCCTACAGGCGCATCCGCCGGCGCCGACAGACGCCGCACGCGCCACGACGCACAGTGTCCTCTCCGAGGCATCGCCGAGGGCGATGCCGCTGTCAGAGCTATCGATGAAAGGACACCGCGACATGAACCGCGATCAAGTCAAGGGCCGCACCGAGCAGGTCAAGGGCGCGATAAAGGAAGGCACGGGCAAGGTACTCGACAACGAGCGGCTCGAGGCCGAAGGCAAGATCGACAAGACGGCCGGCAAGGCGCAGGCCGAGTACGGCGACGCGAAGGAAAGCGTGAAGGACCACATCGAGCGCACGCCGGCGCAGCCGGGGCTCAAGCGCCCCGTTCGCTGAACAGGTCCTGCATCGCCGCCGCGGCGGGCGGCGGCGCGGCGCGCTCGATGGCGAGCAGCCAGAGCTTGGTCGCGCTGCCGCCGTCCGCCGAGAAGCCGCCGGGGCGGCCGTGCGCCGCCAGCACGCGGTGACAGGGCACGACGAGCGCCCACGGATTGGCGGCGAGCGCGCGGCCGACGGCGCGTGCGAGCGTGCGCTCGCCGAGCCGGTCGGCGAGCGCGCCGTAGGTCGTCGTCGCGCCGGCGGGCACGTCGGCGGTGAACCGGTAGACGGCACGCTGGAAGGACGAGATGCCGGACTCGTCGAGCGGCACATCGCGCAGGTCGGCGCGGCCGGTGGTCAGCAGCGCGCGCATGCCGTCGATGGCGCGGCGAACATCGGCCGGCGGGGCGCCGTCGCAACGCGCAGTGGGACAGCGGCGCTGCAGGCGCGCGGCGGTGGCCGCCGCGGTGGCCTCGGGTAGTTGCACGTAGACGAGGCCGGCCGCGCTCCACGCAACGGCGCAGGCGCCCAGCGGCGTGTCGAAGGCGGCCCAGCCGAGAGCGCAGGGTTTCATGACTCATCGTAGCGCCGCGACGGCGCCGGCCGAATCGGCAACAAGGCGTTTCCGCGCCGCGCCGGCCGTCACATCTGTACTTCATCGCCTGCCGGCGCTGCCGACAATGACGGCATGTCGTCGTCGCCTACCGTTCCCTTCAAGACACCGCTTGGCCAGCAGGAGCTGCGCCAGCGTTGCCATGCGCTCGGCCAGCGTCACCGCACCGTGCTCTTCCTCGTCGACGGCCGACGCACGCTCGGCGACGTGCTCGCACTGGCGCACCAGGCCGGCGCCCAGACCAGCCACTTCGAGGAACTGGTGCGCCTCGGCCTGGTCGAGTTGCCGATGGTCGAAGAGGCGGTCGAGGACGTGCCCGCGGCAGCGGCGCCGATCGAGATTGCAGAGGTACCGGTCGTCGCGGCTGTCGAGCTGTCGACGCCGCTGCCGGTGGCAGCCGAGCCGCGAGACGCGCCTGCCGCCGAGCCGACGGCAGTTGCGGCCGAAGCGTCTCCGACGGCGGCTGCGCCCGCGCCGTTGCCCGCCGAGATGCTGCAGCCCGTCGACAAGCCGCCACCGCGAGCGCGCCATGCCGCCGTCGCGTCGCGTGCCGCCGTCGACGACGAACTGACGCCGGCGGCGCGCGACGAAGTGCGCCGGCTGCTGATCGACACGCTGAGCCTCGCTTCGCCCGTGTTCGCGGCGCGCATGCTGATGCGCGTGCGCGGCGCGCAATCGGCGCGCGAACTGATCGACCTGGTCTGGGAGATCGAAGGCCGCCTGAACCCGGCGCGTCGCTCGCGCGGCGAGTTCGCCAACTTGGCGCGCGCGCGCGACGTGCTCGGCCTGGGCAACACGCTCGTCGCCGAAGACAGCCGCCTCGAGACGATCGCCGAGTTGCCCTGATCGCGGCGCGTGCCGCAGGGGCTCGCAAATGAAAAGGGCCCGGCGTTCGTCCGGGCCCTTGCATGTGTGGTGGAGAGGAGGAGGATCGAACTCCCGACCTTCGCATTGCGAACGCGACGCTCTCCCAGCTGAGCTACCCCCCCACGGAAGAGGCTCGCATTCTAGCAGGGTCGGCGACCCTGATCGTGTCGCATGCTCTCGGCTCGAACTTCCTTCGACGCAAGCGGAGCGACGACGCGCATGCAACGACCGACCGCCACCTGGCTCGACGCCCAGTACAACAATCGCGCGCGCATCGCGGATCACGCCGAGATCTTCGATCGCTGGCGGCGCGCGTCCGCGCTGGTGCGCGCGTCGGCCGACTGCGAGCTCGACATCGCCTACGGCAACGGCGCCGGCGAGACGCTCGACGTCTTCGTGCCGGCGCCGCGCGCCGGAGCGCCGGTGTTCGTCTTCATCCACGGCGGCTACTGGCGCGCACTCGACAAGAGCGACCAGTCGTTCATCGCGCCCGCCTTCGTGCAGGCCGGCGCGATGGTCGTCGTGCCGAACTATGCGCTGTGCCCCGCGGTGACGATCGAGCACATCGTGCTGCAGATGGTGCGGGCGCTGGCCTGGGTGCGGCGCAACGCGGCGCGCTGGGGCGGCGATCCCGAGCGTATCGTCGTCGCCGGCCACTCCGCCGGCGGTCAGCTCGCCGCGATGCTGCTCGAGTGCGACTGGCCGCGCGTCGCGCGCGATCTGCCGCCGCGGCTGGTGCGGCATGCGCTGGCGATCTCGGGCGTGTTCGACCTCGAGCCGCTGCGCCGTGCGCCCTTCCTCGCCGGCGATCTGCGACTCACGCGCGCGTCGGCGGCGCGCCTGAGCCCGGTGCGGCTGCCGGCGCCCGCCGACGCCACGCTGTATGCACTGGTCGGCGGCGAAGAGAGCGACGAGTTCCTGCGCCAGAACGGCGCGATCCGCGAGGCCTGGGGCGGCCGCGTCGTACCGGTGTGCGAGACGGTGCCGGGCGCGAACCACCTCACCGTGCTGCACGATCTCGTCGACGCGCCGTCGCGCCTGCACCGGCTCGCGCTCGAACTGATCGACGCGACTGCCGTGCCGGCCTGACCGAGCGCCTGTGCCGCACTCCTATAGGCCCAATGACGGCCATAGGGTATGTCAATTCGTCGCATTGAGCGATTGAACTGGCCGCCCGCTCGACCCTGGGCTACGCTAGCCGCATGCCGTCGCGTCGCATCGCGCCGGCGGGGCTGACGCTGGGACCGACTGATTCACACAGGAGACCGACATGGCATTGAAGGGATCGAAGACGGAGCAGAACCTGAAGGACGCCTTCGCCGGCGAATCGCAGGCGAACCGCCGCTACCTCTACTTCGCGAACAAGGCCGACGTGGAAGGCCAGAACGACGTCGCCGCGCTGTTCCGCTCCACCGCCGAAGGCGAGACGGGCCACGCGCACGGCCACCTCGAGTTTCTCGAGAACGGCTCGGGCGACCCGGCGACCGGCCTGCCGATCGGCAACAGCCGCCAGAACCTGGTGGCCGCCGTCGCCGGCGAGACGCACGAGTACACCGACATGTACCCCGGCATGGCCAAGACGGCGCGCGAAGAAGGCTTCGACGAGATCGCCGACTGGTTCGAGACGCTGGCCAAGGCCGAGCGCTCGCACGCCAACCGCTACCAGAAGGCCCTCGACGCGCTGGTCGACTGATCGCGACCGCGAGGAAGCCGTAGAAACAAGGGGCCTTCGCGCCCCTTGTTCTTTGGAGCCGCTGGAGGAGGACGACACGACATGACACTGCGCGAAGGCAATCTCGAGGCGCCGACCCGCCATCCGCTCGACTGGAAGAACCCCGACTTCTACGACGAGGCGCTGGCGTTCAAGGAGATGGAGCGCATCTTCGACATCTGCCATGGCTGCCGCCGCTGCGTGAGCCTGTGCCAGTCGTTCCCCAATCTGTTCGACCTCGTCGACGCCACCGACGACGGCGAGGTGCACGGCGTCGCCAAGGACGACTACTGGAAGGTCGTCGACCAGTGCTACCTGTGCGACCTGTGCTACCTCACGAAGTGTCCCTACGTGCCGCCGCACCCGTGGCAGCTCGACTTCCCGCACACGATGCTGCGCGCCAAGGCGATCAAGTTCCGCAAGGGCGGCGTCAAGGCGAGCGAGAAGTTCCTCGCGTCGACCGACGTGCATGGCTCGTTCGCCGGCATCCCGGTCGTCGTGCAGGCGGTCAACGCGATCAACCGCACGAAGACGGCGCGCAACGTGATGGAGAGCGCCCTCGACGTCCACAAGAGCGCGTGGATGCCTGCGCTCGCGACGCGGCGCTTTCGCTGGAGCGCGAAGAAGCATGGCGCGGCGAGCGCCGTGCGCGACGGCGCGATCAGCCCCGGCAAGGTGGCGATCTACTCGACCTGCTTCGTGAACTACAACGAGCCCGGCATCGGCCACGACCTGATCGCCACGCTCGAGCACAACGAGATCCCCTACGTCGTCGTCGAGAAGGAGTCGTGCTGCGGCATGCCCAAGCTCGAGCTCGGCGACCTCGAGGGCGTCGAGCGGCACAAGCAGGCCAACATCCCCGTGCTGGCGAAGTACGCGCGCGAGGGCTGGGCCATCGTGACGCCGATCCCGTCGTGCACACTGATGTACAAGCAGGAGCTGCCGCTGATGTATCCCGAAGACGCCGATGTCAAGGCGGTGCAGGAGGCGATGTTCGACCCGTTCGAATACCTGATGGCGCGCCACAAGGACGGCCTGCTCAAGACGGACTTCAAGCAGCCGCTCGGCAAGGTCAGCTACCACATCCCCTGCCACGGTCGCGTGCAGAAGATCGGCCGCAAGACGGAAGAGATGTTCAAGCTGATTGGCCAGACGGTGGGCGTGCAGCTCAACACGGTGGAGCGCTGCTCGGGCCACGCCGGCACGTACGGCGTGAAGAAGCCCTATCACGAGACGGCGATGAAGATCGGCAAGCCCGTCTTCAAGGCGATGGCCAAGGACGGGCCCGACTACATCGCGTCGGACTGCGCGCTCGCCGGCCACCACATTCAGCAAGGCATGGCCAACGCCGAGCTGCCAGCGGCGCAACTGGCGCACCCGCTGAGCCTGCTGCGCAGGGCCTACGGATTGTGATGACCTCTCAGGAGCCGAACCCATGACGATCACGCGCGACAGCCTGCTGACGCTCGAGGCTTACGCCAAGGTCCGCACGAGCAGCAAGCCCGAGGTCATCGCCCACCGCCGGCTGCGCACGGTGCACCTCGGCGAACACGTCAGCCTGCAGTTCGAGGACGAACAGACGATCCGCCGCCAGATCCAGGAGATGCTGCACATCGAGAAGATCTTCGACGAGGAGGGCATCCAGGGCGAGATCGACGCCTACGCGCCCCTCGTGCCCGACGGCAGCAACTGGAAGGCGACGATGCTCATCGAGTATCCCGACGTCCACGAGCGCCGCCGCGAGCTGGCGCGCCTGATCGGTATCGAGGACCGCATGTTCGTCGAGGTCGAGGGCCACGCGCGCATCTATGCGATCGCCGACGAGGACCTCGACCGCGAGACCGACGAGAAGACCTCGGCCGTGCACTTCGTGCGCTTCGAGTTCCCGCCGGCGGCGCGCGAGGCGGTGCGCGCCGGCGCCGCCGTCAAGCTCGGCTGCGACCACACGCACTACCCGGCGCACATCGCGATCGCGCCGGAGACGCTGGCGAGCCTGGCCGGGGACTTGAAGTAGCGCGTCAGCTCGCCCACGTCGCCGCATCGAACCCGACCGTGGTCGCGTCGTGTTGCAGGAAGACGTGCGTGCGCGTCGTCTTGCACGCCCACAGCTGCTGCGCGAAGCCGGCTGTCAGCTGCAATGCCGTCGGCGTCAGCACGGCACCGCAGATGCCACCGGGCCGGCGCACCGAGGCATAGCGGATCCAGTCGACGGCGTGCTCGCGCGCCGCGGCAGCCAGCACGTGGCAGGCACGGTAGTCGCGCGGCTGCCGCCACGCATCGGCGGCGGCGTTCCAGGGCCGCGCGAGCAGGTTCACGCAGCGCCCGGCGATCTCGGCACGAAAGAAGGTGTGCTGCGTGTGCAGCGCCTGGTCGGCGAGCGCGGCGCTGTCGGTGAGGAAGCGCCAGCGCCAGTAGGCGACTTCGGCGCAGGCCGTCTCCAACTCCTCGGCGCCGTACCAGAGCCCTGGAGTGCCGGCCGGGCGAAAGCGCGACGCATGGGCCGGCCGGTAGCGGAACGGCGTCGCGATCAGGTAGTGCGCGCCGCGCGCGGCCGGCGGCAGCGCCGGCTTGCTCGTCTCGAGCAGTTCCTCGAGCAACTGCTGCTCGTCGAGGCTGTCGACCAGCTTCATCGTGGCGACGACGTGCTGCGCCTCGACGCCGCGCCACAGCGCGGCGCTGCGCCGGCGCACCCCGCTGCGCCACCACCCCGCCCCGACCGGCGCCGCGGCGGCCTCGCCGCGGATCACGCGTCGGCTCGCATGCCGTCGAGGTAGGCGACGACCGAAACCAGCCCGTCGGCGCGCTGGATCAGCTCGATCGGCCGGCCGCCGAGCGCGACGTGATCGCCCGTCATCCAGGCGCGACGCTGCGCGTCGTCGGCGCCGACGAGTGCGTCGAGCGAGCGGTAGACGCGCACCAGCAGCAGCGCGAGTTCGCCCTCCTTGCTGTCGGGCTGGATGCGGCGCGTGCCGGCGCCCAGCCGCGACACGCTGGCCTCGCTCACGCCGAGCACGCGCGCGACGAGCGCCGACGAGAGACCGAGCAGCCCAGCGGCGCGCAGGACGGCGCGCGTCAGCACGGCGTCGGCTTGGGGCCGGGGGGTTCGGCTTGCGGCAGGGCGTGGGGCGGCGTTCACAGGTGAAAGAATAGACGATGGAACTTTCATCTGCAACGGCTCGCGCACCGTGCCCGCGCGGCTCCGATGGGCATGCGGGCGCCGTGCCGCGCCGCCCGCCCGCCGCGGCATCATCCTGCCGATGGCCCGTATCGTGTTCACGCAGCAGCTGCGTCGCTTCGTGGAGGCGCCCGAGCTCGACGTCGCGGCGCCGACGCTGCGCGACGCGCTCGACGCCGTGTTCGCCGCCTATCCGCGGCTGCGCGGCTACGTGCTCGACGACCAGTCGCATCTGCGCGCCAACGTCGCCGTCTTCGTCGACGGCCGGCGCATCGTCGACCGCGTCGCGCTCGCCGACGCGCTGGCGCCGGCGTCGACGGTCCACGTGATGCAGGCGCTGTCGGGCGGATAGCGCCCACGACGAGCAACAAGGAGTCCGCGATGAACGACCGCAGCTGGATCGCCACGCGCAAAGGCCTGTTCGAACTGCGGCGCGGCGGGGCGGGCGGCCGCTGGGCGGTGGCGCGCACCGCCTTCCTCGGCGAGCCGGTGTCGATGGTGCTGCCGCCTGCCGACGGCTCGCCGCTCGTCGCGGCGCTCAACCTCGGCCACTTCGGCGTCAAGCTGCATGCATCGGACGACGCCGGCGCGAGCTGGCGCGAGATCGCGACGCCGCAGTACCCGCCGCAGCCCGACGGCGCCGCCGGCCCGGCGTGGAAGCTGGCGCAGGTGTGGTCGCTGCAGCGCAGCGGCGGCGCCACGCTGTGGGCCGGCACGCTGCCCGGGGGCCTGTTCCGCAGCGACGACGCCGGCGCCTCGTGGCAGCTCGTCGACGCGCTCTGGCAGCAGCCCGGGCGCACCGAATGGTTCGGCGGCGGCTACGACGTGCCGGGCATCCACTCGATCTGCCCGCATCCGCAGCGTGACGGCGAGCTGCTGGTGGCGATCAGCTGCGGCGGCATCTGGGTCACGCGCGACGGCGGCGCGAGCTGGTCGGTGCAGGGCCGCGGGCTGCGTGCCGCCTACATGCCGCCCGAGCAGGCCGAGGATCCGAACGTGCAGGATCCGCACGCCGTCGTGCGCTGCGCCGGCGCGCCCGAGCGACTCTGGTGCCAGCATCACAACGGCATCTGGCGCTCGATCGACGGCGCCGCGTCGTGGCAGGAGGTGACCGACGTGCCGGTGTCGAACTTCGGCTTCGCCGTCGCCGTGCACCCGCGCGAAGGCGACACGGCGTGGTTCGTGCCGGCCGTCGCCGACCAGTGCAGGGTGCCGCGCGACGGCGCACTCGTCGTCAACCGAACCCGCGACGGCGGGCGCCGCTTCGAGACGCTGCGCGAGGGCCTGCCGCAGTCGGGCTGCTACGACCTCGTCTACCGCCACGGCCTGGCCGTCGCCGACGACGGCCGCACGCTGCTGATGGGCAGCACGACGGGCGGCCTGTGGGCGAGCGACGACGGCGGCGACGCTTGGCATACGGTGTCGGCGCACCTGCCGCCGATCCACGCCGTGCGCTTCGACTGAGCGGGTCGCCGGCGCGGCGGCAGGGAACGTGCACCGCCGCGCACGCGCCTATGCACGCTCCGACATATCGCCAGGGCATCGAGGGCACCGCAAGAATGGCGCCCTTTGTCGATGCCTGCTGAATGAACGACTTCGGCGCCAGCCTGGCGACCGCTTCGCACCTGATCGTGAACGCCGACGCGGCGCTGCTGCGTATCGTCGGGCTGTCGCTGGCGGTCAGCGGCTCGGCGTGCCTGTTCGCGGCGCTGTTCGGCCTGGCCGGTGGCGCGGCGCTGGCCGTCGGGCGATTCGCCGGCCAGCGCATCGTCGTGCTGCTGCTCAACACGCTGCTGGCCCTCCCGTCGGTCGTCGTCGGCCTCTTCGTCTACCTGCTGCTGTCGCGCTCGGGGCCGCTCGGCGAGCTCGGCATCCTGTTCACGCCGTCGGCGATGGTGATCGCACAGACGATCCTGGCGCTGCCGCTGGTCGCGGCGCTGACGCGCCAGCTCGTCGCCGACGCGCTGCGCGGCGCCGGCGAGCAGTTGCGCTCGCTGGGCGCCGGCCCGATGACGCGCGCGGGACTCGTCCTCGTGCACGAGCGCTGGACGCTGCTGACGGTGCTGCTCACGGCGTTCGGCCGCGCCGTCTCGGAAGTCGGCGCAGTGATGGTCGTCGGCGGCAACATCGACGGCGTGACGCGCGTCATGACGACGACGATCGCGCTCGAGACGAGCAAGGGCGACCTGCCGCTGGCGCTCGCGCTGGGCATCGTGCTGCTGCTCGTGGTCGGCGCGATCAACGTGCTGATCGCGCTCGTGCAGCGGCTGTCGCAGGAGGGCCGCCGGTGAACGCGCACGGCCGCGCCGAGGCGCTCGCGCGGCTGCTGGCCGACGGCTCGCCGGGCGAGGGCGAGCGCCCGGCCGCCGCCCCGCTCGTCGAAGTGCACGACGCGGCGGTGCGCTTCGGCGACGTGCGCGCGCTCGACGGCGTCAGCCTGCGCGTCGAGCGCGGGCGGCGCATCGCGCTGATCGGCAGCAACGGCTCGGGCAAGACGACGCTGCTGCGCGTGCTGCACGGCCTGCAGCGCTGCGATGGCGGCCGGCGCATCGTGCACGCCGCAGTGGCGCAGGCGATGGTGTTCCAGCGCCCGTTCCTGCTGCGGCTGTCGGTGTGGTCGAACATGCTGATCGCGCTGTGGCTGCAGCGCGTGCCGGCGCGCGAGCGCGCCGATCGCGCGCGCGATGCGCTCGCGCGCGTCGGCCTGCTCGAGCAGCGCCTGCGGCCGGCGCGCGCGCTGTCGGGCGGGCAGCAGCAGCGCCTCGCGCTGGCGCGCGCCTGGGCCGTGCGGCCGCAGCTGCTGTTCCTCGACGAGCCGACGGCCAGCCTCGACCCGGCCGCCAAGCAGGAGGTCGAAGACCTCGTGCTCGAGTTCGCCGCCGAGGGCATGACGCTCGTGATGAGCACGCACAACCTCGGCCAGGCCAAGCGCCTGGCCACCGACGTCGTCTATCTCGAAGGCGGGCGATTGATCGTCGCGCTGCCCACCGAGCGCTTTTTCACCGAACGCCTGCCCGACGCGGCGGCGCATTTCCTGAAAGGAGAATCGACATGGAACTGAAGATCTCGACGTGGCGCCGGCGCTGGCTCACCGCCGCGCTGGCGCTGGCCGGCTGCAGCGCGTTCGGCATCGGCGCGGCGCACGCGCAGGACAAGTTCATCGTGATGTCGTCGACGACGTCGACCGAGCAGTCGGGCCTGTTCGGCCACTTGCTGCCCGAGTTCACCAAGGCGACGGGCATCCAGGTGCGCGTCGTCGCACAGGGCACGGGGCAGGCGCTCGACATGGGCCGCCGGGGCGACGCCGATGTCGTCTTCGTGCACGACAAGGTGGCCGAGGAGAAGTTCGTCGCCGACGGCTGGGGGTTGAAGCGCACGCCCGTCATGTACAACGACTTCATCCTCGTCGGCCCGAAGTCGGACCCGGCCAAGGCCCGCGGCAAGGACATCGTCGCCGCGCTCGGCAAGCTGGCGGCGGCGAATGCGCCGTTCGTGTCGCGCGGCGACAAGAGCGGCACGCACGCCGCCGAGCTGCGCTACTGGAAGGCAGCCGGCATCGACGCGCCGGCCAAGGCCTTCGCCAACTACAAGGAGTGCGGCTGCGGCATGGGGCCGGCGCTCAACATCGGGGCGTCGAGCAATGGCTACGTGCTGGCCGACCGCGGCACCTGGCTGTCGTTCAAGAACCGCGCCGATCTGGGCATCGTCGTCGAAGGCGACACGAAGCTGTTCAACCAGTACGGCGTCATCGTCGTCAGCCCGGCCAAGCATCCGCACGCCAAGAAGGACATGGCGCAGCAGTTCGCCGACTGGGTCGTGTCGCCGGCGGGGCAGCAGACGATCGCGGCGTACAAGATCGGCGGCGAACAGCTCTTCTTCCCGAACGCCAACGAAGCGGGCCGCTGAGCGGAGGCGGGTCGGTCGCGCCGGCCCGCGCCGTCAGGGATCGACGCCGAATCCGGCCTGCGCGAGGACTTCGCGCGCCTGCGGGCCCAGCAGGTAGTCGGCCAGGCGCCGGCCGTCGACCGAAGCCGCCTTCATCGCGACGACGCCGTAGTCGGCGCCGACCGCCAGCTCGCTCGGCAGCGCCACGCTGTGCAGCGTCGGCACCTCGCGGCGCGCCAGCACGGCGTTCGTGCAGTAGGTGAGGAACAGGTCGGCGTCGCCGCGCTCGACGAGCAGGCCGTAGACGTTGCGGTCGGGCGGCGGCGGCGGCGAGTCGGGGCCGCCGGTCAGCGTGCGCACCTTGGCGCGCAGCGCGGCGCCGGCGCCCGGCTGCACACGCTCGGCGCGGTCGAACACCTGGAGCGCATAGTCGCCCGACGGATCGGCGCGCGGCGTCGACGAGCCGAGCTTGACCGCCGGATCGAGCATCGTCGCCAGCACCTGCTGCGGCGCGATCATCAGCCGCGGCGCCGTCAGCGCGCACAGCTGGTTGCGAGCGAAGCGGCGCACCGGCCCGGCGAGCCCCGCGGCGGCGAGTGACTGCGGATGCGCCATGTTGGCCGACGCGAACACGTCGCTGGCCTCGCCGCCCGCGAGGCGGTCGCGCAGCAGCCCCGAAGCGCCGTAGCTGGCGACGACGCGCACGCCCGTGTCGCGCTCGAAGCGCTGCAGCACCTGCGTCAGCGCGGCGCGCAGGCTGCCCGCGGCATGCAGGCGCACCGGTGGTGCGGCGCCGGGGCCGGGCGATGAAGACTCTGCGGTCGAGGCGGTGGCGGGCAGGACCATCGTGAGGGCGCAGGCGAGCGCGGCAGGCAGGTGTCGAAGCATGGCCTGATGCTGCCTCGGCGGCGGGCGGCGCTTCAATATGTCGCGCCGAGCATAGCGCGCGACGCGCTGCTCCAAAACGGCGCACTGCCGCGACCGAGCCTGCCGGGCCGTGCCGGCCCATCAGGGAAAACCTGCGCTTTGCATGTGGCGCGGCGGCTCGAAGAATCGACCCGCCCACCCCGTCCTCGTGGGTGCGGCCCCGACAACGAAGGAGACTCCCGTGAGCGTCCAACTGTCCCTCACCGTCAACGGCCGCGCCGTGACGGCGACCGTCGATCCGCGCACGCTGCTCGTGCAGTTCCTGCGCGAGCACCTGCAGCTCACCGGCACGCACGTCGGCTGCGACACCGCCCAGTGCGGCGCCTGCACCGTGCACCTGAACGGCCGCGCCGTGAAGTCGTGTTCGATGCTCGCGCTGCAGGCGCAGGGCGGGCAGGTGACGACGATCGAGGGCCTGGCCCGGCAAGGCGAGCTGCATCCGATGCAGGCCGCGTTCCGCGAGTGCCACGGGCTGCAATGCGGCTTCTGCACGCCGGGCATGGTGATGTCGGCCGTCAAGCTGCTCGAGGACAAGCCGAACGCGACGGAGCAGGAGATCCGCGAGGGCCTCGAGGGCAACATCTGCCGCTGCACCGGTTACCACAACATCGTGAAGTCGATCCAGGCCTGCCAGAAGGGCCAGGTCGGCGCGACCGCCGTCTGAAGCGAGCGAAGGAGACCGCCATGACCGACATGTCCGTCCCGCCGCAAGGTCCGATCGGCCAGCCCGTCAAGCGCCGCGAGGACGCGCGCTTCCTCACCGGTGCCGGCCAGTACACCGACGACGTCGTGCTGCCCGGCCAGACGTACGGCGTCTTCCTGCGCTCGCCGTACGCCCACGCACGCATCACGTCGATCGATGTCTCGAAGGCGAAGCAGGCCGCCGGCGTGCACGACGTCTTCACCGGCGCCGACCTCGCCGAGGCCAAGGTCAACGGCCTGCCCTGCGGCTGGCAGATCCACAGCCAGGACGGCTCGGCGATGAAGGAGCCGCCGCATCCCGTGCTGGCGCAGGGCAAGGTGCGCTACGTCGGCGACGCCGTCGCGCTCGTCGTCGCCGACACGCTGCTGCAGGCCAAGGACGCCGCCGAGCTGATCGACGTCGAGTACGACGAGCTGCCGCCCGTGATCGACCTCGCGACGGCCGACGGCGCGCCGGCAGCGGTGCACGACGACGTGCCCGACAACGTCTGCTACGACTGGGGCCACGGCACGAAGGACGCCGTCGACGCAGCCTTCGCCAAGGCCACGCAGGTCAGCACGCTGGAGTTCACCAACAACCGGCTGATCCCCAACGCGATCGAGCCGCGCGCCGCCAACGCCGTCTACACCAGGCACGACGACGCGTACACGCTCTACGTCGCGAACCAGAATCCGCACGTCGAGCGGCTCTTGATGTGCGCCTTCGTGCTCGGCCTGCCCGAGTCGAAGGTGCGCGTCGTCGCGCCCGACGTGGGCGGCGGCTTCGGCTCGAAGATCTTCCTCTACCCCGAGGAGGTCGCGCTGGTGTGGGCGAGCAAGCGCGTCGGCCGGCCGATCAAGTGGACCGCCGAGCGCAGCGAGTCGTTCCTCACCGACGCCCACGGCCGCGACCATGCGACGCGCGTCGAGCTGGCGATGGACGGGCAGGGGCAGTTCCTCGCGCTGCGCGTCAAGACGATCGCCAACATGGGCGCCTACTTGTCGACCTTCGCGTCGGCGGTGCCGACGATCCTCTACGCCACGCTGCTCGCCGGCCAGTACAGGACGCCGGCGATCTGGTGCGAGGTCAAGGCCGTGTTCACCAACACGTCGCCGGTCGACGCCTATCGCGGCGCCGGCCGCCCCGAGGCGACCTACGTCGTCGAGCGCATCGTCGAGACGGCAGCGCGCGACATGGGCATCGACCCGGCCGAGCTGCGGCGTCGCAACTTCGTCACCGAGTTCCCGTATGCGACGCCGGTCGGCCTGACCTACGACACCGGCAACTATGCGGCGCACCTCGACAAGGCGATCCAGCTCGCCGACGTGGCGGGCTACCCCGCGCGCAAGGCGGCGTCCAAGGCCAAGGGCAAGCTGCGCGGTCTGGGCTACAGCTGCTACATCGAGGCCTGCGGGCTGGCGCCGAGCAACATCGCCGGCGCGCTCGGCGCGCGCGCCGGCCTGTTCGAGGCCGGCGAGGTGCGCGTGCACCCGACTGGCACCGTCACCGTGTTCACCGGCTCGCACAGCCACGGCCAGGGCCACGAGACGACGTTCGCGCAAGTCGTTGCGGCCAAGCTCGGCATTCCGGTCGAGAGCGTCGAGATCGTGCACGGCGACACCGGCCGCGTGCCGTTCGGCATGGGCACCTACGGCAGCCGCTCGCTGGCCGTCGGCGGCACGGCGATCCTCAAGGCCGTCGACAAGATCATCGCCAAGGGCAAGAAGATCGCGGCGCACCTGCTCGAGGCCGCCGACAGCGACATCGCGTTCGACAACGGCGAGTTCAAGATCGCCGGCACCGACAAGAAGATCCCGTTCGGCCAGGTCGCGCTCACCGCCTACGTGCCGCACAACTATCCGCTCGACAAGCTCGAACCCGGCCTGAACGAGAACGCGTTCTACGACCCGACCAACTTCACCTTCCCGTCGGGCAGCTACGTCTGCGAAGTCGAGGTCGATCCGGAGACGGGCGTCGCGCGCGTCGACCGCTTCACCGCCGTCGACGACTTCGGCAACCTCGTCAACCCGATGATCGTCGCGGGCCAGGTGCACGGCGGGCTGGCGCAGGGCCTGGGGCAGGCGATGCTCGAGGGCTGCGTCTACGACCCGGCGTCGGGCCAGCTGATGACGGGTTCGTACATGGACTACGCGATGCCGCGCGCCGCCGACCTGCCCAGCTTCACCGTCGACCACACGGTGACGCCGTGCAGCCACAACCCGCTGGGCGTCAAGGGCTGCGGCGAGGCCGGCGCGATCGGCTCGCCCGCCGCCTACATCAATGCGCTGACCGATGCGCTGGGCGTGCGCGACATCGCCATGCCCGCCACCGCCGAGCGCGTCTGGCGCGCCGCCAACACGAAGGCCTGAGGAGCAACGCCATGTACAGCTTCGACTACCAACGTCCCGCCGACGCCAAGGCCGCCGCCGCCGCGCTGCAGGGCGACGCGCGCTACCTCGCCGGCGGCCAGAGCCTGGTGCAGGCGCTGCGGCTGCGCCTGTCGTCGGTCGAGCGCCTGGTCGACCTCGGCGCCATCGCCGACTTGAAGGGCATCAAGGTCGACGCCGGCAGCGTGACGATCGGCGCGATGACGACGCACGCCGCCGTCGCCCGCTCGGCCGAGGTGCGCAAGGCGATCCCGGCGCTGGCCGAACTCGCCGGCGGCATCGGCGACCCGATGGTGCGCAACATGGGCACCCTCGGCGGCTCGATCGCCAACGCCGATCCGGCGGCCGACTGGCCCGCCGCCGTGCTCGGCCTCGGCGCGACGGTGCACACCGACCGGCGCACGATCGCCGGCGACGCCTTCTTCACCGCATTCTTCGAGACGGCGCTGCAGCCCGGCGAGCTGATCACGGCGGTGAGCTTCCCGGTGCCGCAGAGGGCGGCCTACATGAAGCACAAGCAGCCGGCGTCGCGCTTCGCGATGGTCGGCGTGTTCGTCAGCCAGGGCGCGGGCGGCGTGCGCGTCGCCGTGACGGGCGCCAAGGCGAGCGTGTTCCGCGCCAAGGCGATCGAGGACGCGCTGGGCAAGAGCTTCACGCCCGAGGCCGCCAAGGCCGTCCAGCTCGGCGAGGAGGGCATGAACGGCGACCTGCACGCCACGCCGGCCTACCGTGCCGCGATGGTCAGCGTGATGGCGGGCCGCGCCGTCGCGGCGGCGCTGGTGCGCTGAGGCCGCCGGCAGTGCCAGCGGAGACGCCGGCCGGCCTCGCGCTGCCCGATTCCGTCGACGCCGTCGTTGCGCTGCTGGCCGGGCAGCGCTACGTCTGCGATCGCCGCCTCGGCACGGCGCTGTTCCTCGCGCTGAAGCTGCAGCGCCCGCTGTTCCTCGAAGGCGAACCCGGCGTCGGCAAGACGGAGCTCGCCAAGACGCTGGCCGCTGCGCTCGGCACGGCGCTGCTGCGCGTGCAGTGCTACGAGGGGCTCGACGTCGCGCAGACGGCCTACGAGTGGAACGTGGCGCGCCAGATGGTCGAGATCCGCCTCGCCGAGGCGGCGCACACGCTGGCCGACGAAGGCGAGCGCGAGCGCCTCGCGCACAGCCTCTACTCGCGTTCGATGCTGATCGAGCGGCCACTGCTGCAGGCGCTGACGCAGCCGCGCTCGCCGGTGCTGCTGATCGACGAGCTCGACCGCGCCGACGAGCCGTTCGATGCCTACCTGCTCGAGGTGCTGGCGGAGAACCAGATCACGATCCCCGAGCTCGGCGCGGTGCGCGCCGCCGCGCCGCCGATCACGATCATCACGAGCAACCGCACGCGCGAGATCCACGATGCGCTCAAGCGCCGCTGCCTCTACCACTGGGTCGAGTTCCCCGACGTCGAGCGCGAGCTCGAGATCGTGCGGCTGAAGGCGCCCGGCGCGCCCGAGCGGCTGTCGGTGCAGGTCGTCGAATTCGTGCAGCGCATGCGCACGCTCGACCTGTTCAAGGCGCCCGGCGTCGCCGAGACGATCGACTGGACCAACGCACTCGTCGCGCTGAACGCGATGCGCCTCGATCCGGCGACGGTGCACGACACGCTCGGCGTGCTGCTGAAGTACCAGGACGACATCGCGCGCATGCAGGGCGGCGACACGGCCAAGCTGCTCGACGAGCTGCGGGCGAAGGCGGTGCTGGAGTAGGGCTCTTGCCGCTGCGCCGCCTCGGCTGCGGCACGACGCAACCATGATCGCCGAGAACATCGCCCACTTCGCGCGCGTGCTGCGCACCGCCGGCATGCCGGTCGGTCCGGACCGCGTGCTGGCGGCGATCGCGGCGGTGGAGTGCGTCGGCGTCGACCGCCGCGACGACGTGCATGCGGCGTTGAGCGCCGTGATGCTCGATCGCCACGACCAGCAGGCGCTGTTCGATGCGGCCTTCGCCGCCTTCTGGCGCGACCCCAAGCTGCTCGAGCAGCTGATGTATGCGCTGCTGCCCAAGGTGACGGGGCGCGGCGACAAGCAGCGACCACCGCGCGCCAACCGGCTCGCCGAGGCGCTCGCCGCGCCGCCGAAGGAGCGGCCGTCGCCGCCGCGGGCCGGCGCCGACGACGAGCTGCAGTTCGAGACGACGTTCAGCTTCTCCGAACGCGAGCGCCTGCAGCGCGCCGACTTCGAGACGATGACGGCGGCCGAGTTCGCGCTCGCGCAGCAACTCGCCGAACGCGTGCCGCTGCCGGTGCGGCTGGTGCGCCGGCGCCGCCACGCGCCGGCGCCGCGCGGCACGCTCGACCTGCGCGCCACGCTGCAGCGCATGGCGCGCCAGCCGGCGACGCTCGAACCTGCGTTCACGCAGGCGCGGCTCGAAATGCCGGCGCTCGTCGTGCTGCTCGACATCTCGGGCTCGATGGACCGCTATGCGCGCCTGTTCCTGCACTACGTGCACGGCCTGACGCGGCGCCGGCTGAAGGTGTCGACCTTCACCTTCGGTACGCGGCTGACGAACATCACGCGCTGCCTGAAGAACCGCGACCCCGACGTGGCGTTGAAGCAGGCCGACCAGCAGGTGCAGGACTGGAAGGGTGGCACGCGCATCGGCGCCTGCCTGCACGAGTTCAACCGGCGCTGGGCGCGCCGCGTGCTCGGCGGCAACGCCGCCGTGCTGCTCGTCACCGACGGCCTCGACCGCGACGATGCCGGTGCGCTCGGCGAATCCGCGGCGCTGCTGCAGCGCATGGCGCACGAGCTGGTGTGGCTCAACCCGCTGCTGCGCTACGAGGGCTTCGAGCCCAAGGCGGCGGGCGTGCGCGCGCTGCTGCCGCATGTCGACCGCGTCCTGCCGGTGCACAACCTCGCCAGCCTGGCGGACTTGGGCCGCGCGCTGCGCGCGCCGGCAGTGGCATCATCGAGGCGAGGCATTCACTGAGAGGGCTACGGCCATGGACAGTCTGGACCTGCAGGTATTGAGTCAGGCGCGCGACTGGCGCGCGCAGGGTCGCGGCGTGTGGCTCGTCACCGTGATCGAGACCTGGGGCTCGGCGCCGCGCCCGCCCGGCGCGCTGCTGGCGATGCGCGACGACGGCCTCGTCGTCGGCTCGGTCTCGGGGGGCTGCGTCGAGGACGACCTGATCGACCGCGTGCGCCACGGTGAGCGCGTCGGCAAGCCCTCGCTGATCGCCTACGGCATCACCAAGGAAGAGGCGGCGCGCTTCGGCCTGCCCTGCGGCGGCAACCTGCGCCTGGTGCAGGAGCCGCTGGGCGACACGGCGTGGATCGACGACGTGCTCGCGCGCACGGCGCGCCACCAGCTCGTTGCCCGCCGGCTCGACCTCGAGACGGGCGCCGTCACGGTGGAACACGCGGCGCGCGGCGAGGCCTTCGCCTTCGACGGCAAGACGCTGCGCGCGCTGTTCGGCCCGCGCTGGCGCATGCTCATCATCGGCGCCGGTCAGCTTTCGCGCGTTGTCGCGCAGATGGCGCTGGCGCTCGACTTCGAGGTGATCTGCTGCGATCCGCGCGAGGAATATCACCTCACCTGGGACATCCCCGACACCACGTTCAGCAAGGCGATGCCCGACGATCTCGCCGTCGAGATGCAGCTCGATCCGCACTGTGCCGTCGTCGCCGTCACGCACGACCCCAAGCTCGACGACCTGGCGCTGCTCGAGGCGCTCAAGTCGCCGGCGTTCTACGTCGGCGCGCTCGGCTCGCGCGGCAACACGGCCAAGCGCAAGCAGCGCCTGGCCGAGTTCGACCTCACACCGACCGAGATCGACCGCCTGCACGGGCCGATCGGCCTCGATCTCGGCGGCAAGACGCCGGCCGAAATCGCCGTCTCGATCGTCGCCGAGATCATCGCCGTGCGTAACGGCGTCGCGCTGGTGCAGAAGAAGGACGGCTCGGCCGTGCCCGAGTCGTCGGGCGTCTGCGCGAAGTCATGACGGCGCTCGCGCTGCCGGGGCGGCGCGAGCGACCGGCGCCGGGAAGCGGTAGTACAGCGCATTGAGGTGGCGCGCCACCTCGACGATGTCGCTCTCGCTCCAGCCGAGGCGGTCGCTCGCCTGCCAGGTGCGCACCTGCGCCTTGAGCGTGTTCCAGTCGGTGGCGAGCTTGCCGTCGCGCCAGTGCACCTGCGCGTCGTGGCAGGCGACGCAGTGCGTCTCGTAGAGCAGGGCGCCGCGCGTCTTGGCGGGCGCCTTGGCGGCCTGCGCGAGCGCCGTGCCGGCCGTGGCGAGGAGCAGCACTGCGAAACCCGTGGCGAACGAGTGGCAAAGCCGGCTGGGCATCTTCATGCACCCACGATGCGCGTGCCGCGGCGAGCGCGCCTTGACGGTGCTCAAGTCCCGCGCGCTGTTCTCAGCTTGCGGTAGACGGTGTTGCGCGCCACGCCGAGCTGACGCGCCGCCAGCGAGATGTTGCCGCCGGCCGCATCGACGGCGCGGCGGATCGCGGCGATCTCCTGCGCCTGCAGCGAGGGCGCGGCCGGCTGCGGCACGAGGACCGGCGCCGCGGCCGCCGCCGCGTCGGCGGCCGTCATCGCCGGCCAGCGCGTCGACCAGTTGAACTGCGCGCGCGCCCACAGCGGCCCGGCGGCGCGGCCGATGACGGCGTGCAGGCGCAGCGGCTCGTCGCTGGCGCGGCGGAAGTGATCGGCGATCGCGCCGAGCGACACGCCGAACACGCTCTCCAGGCCGAGCCGGCGCAGCGCCGCGACGCCCAGGCCCAGCGTCTCGATCGCGCTGCGGTTGGCGCCCAGGATGGCGCCGTCGGGCGCGAGCGCGAGCATCGCCTCGCGCATCGTGCCGAGCATCTCGGGGCGCGGATGGAAGCACAGCCGCAGGCCGTGGCGGAACTTGTCGTTGATCCACTGGTGCTCGATGAGCCGCGCCGACAGGTCGACCAGGCCGAGCGTGTGCGGGTGGTACGAGCGCTGGTCGCCTGTCACGTCGAGCACGCCGAGCACCTCGCCGTGGTGGTCGAAGATCGGCGCCGCCGAACAGGTGAGGAAGTGATTGGCCGACACGTAGTGCTCGCCGCCGTGCACCAGCGTCGCCGATTCGTCGAACAGCGCCGTGCCGATCGCGTTCGTGCCCTTGTTCTGCTCGGCCCAGTTGACGCCGGGTGCCAGCGCGATCTGCTGCGCGCGCTCGAGAAAGCCGTTGTCGCCGATCGCCTGCAGGATGGTGCCGTTGGCGTCGGCCAGCACGACCATGCTGTGCGTGTTGACGATCTGCTCGTACAGCAGCTCCATCACCGGCGCGGCCTGGTCACACAGGCGCCGATGCTTCTCGCGCACCTCGCGCAGGCGCGGCGGCGCGATCGACGACAGGTCGGGCGTGCGTGCCGGCTCGACGCCGAGCGCCGCGCAGCGCGCGTGCGAGCGCTCGATCGAGGCGACGTGGCGCGGGTCGAGCGCCGCGTCGGGCGGCAGCGCGAGCGCGCTGCGGTCGGGTGCGCGGCGGCGGGACGCGGAAGCGGCAGCGTCTGGCTTCATGTCGGACCCTCGGTCGGGAGGGCCCGATTCTGCGCCAGATTCAGGCGTTGCTCGTCGCGCGCACCTCGTCGATCGAGGTGATGCCGGCCAGCACCTTGTCGATGCCGTCCTGGCGCAGCGTGCGCATGCCGTCGGCCAGCGCCGTGCGCTGCAGCCGCTCGGGGCCGGCGCCGGTCTGGATCAGGTGGCGCAACTCGCGCGTCACGACCATCAGCTCGTGCAGGCCGGCGCGGCCGGCGAGGCCGGTGTCGTTGCAGTGCTTGCAGCCCGGGCTGTGGTGGAGCATCAGCCGGCCGTCGACGCCGTGGCGCTCGAGCCACTCGCTGCGCAGCGCTTCGGCGGCGGGGCGCGCCGGATCGTCGGCCGACCAGGCCTGCAGCCAGTCGGCGGCCAGCTCGTCGACGGCGTCGTCGCCGGCAGGCAGCGCGACGCGGCAGTGCGTGCACAGCCGCCGCACCAGGCGCTGCGCCATCACGAGCAGCAGCGAGTCGGCGAAGTTGAACGGATCCATGCCCATGCCGAGCAGGCGTGTCACCGTCTCGGCGGCGCTGTTGGTGTGCAGTGTCGAGAGCACCAGGTGGCCGGTGAGCGAGGCCTCGATCGCCATCTGCGCGGTCTCGGCGTCGCGGATCTCGCCGACCATGATGACGTCGGGGTCGGCGCGCAGGAAGGCGCGAAGTGCCTTGGCGAAGGTCCAGTCGATGCGCGGCTGCACCTGCACCTGGCGCAGCCCGGGCTGCGTGATCTCGATCGGATCCTCGGCGGTCCAGATCTTGCGCTCGGGCACGTTGATGTGGCTGAGCACGGAGTGCAGCGTCGTCGTCTTGCCCGAGCCGGTCGGGCCGACGCACAGCAGCATGCCGTAGGGCCGCTCGGCGGCGAGCTTGAGCTGCTGCAGGTTGCGCGGCGCGAGGCCGAGTCCGTCGATCGGCATCGGCCGCGCCGACGCGAGCAGTCGCATGACGACGTCCTCGAGGCCGCTGTGCGTCGGGATCGTCGCCACGCGCAGCTCGATGCGGTGCGACGGCGAGAACTTGGCGAAGTTGATCTTGCCGTCCTGCGGCTTGCGGCGCTCGCTGATGTCGAGGTCGCACATGATCTTGATGCGCGCGATCAGCGCATTGCGGTAGGTGTGCGGCAGCTCGAGGTGCGAGTGCAGCACGCCGTCCTTGCGGAAGCGGATCTTGATCTTCTCGCGCCCGGGATGCGTCTCGATGTGGATGTCGGAGACGCCTTGCGTCGATGCGTCGACGATCATGCTGTTGATCAGGCGCACCAGCGAGTTGTCGGATTGCTCGATCTGCGGATCCTCGTCGCTGCGCGCCGTGTCCTCGCGCTCGAGCGACTCGATCAGCTCGTGCGTGTCGTCGAGCCGGAACTCGATCGCGTCCTGCAGTGCTGCGGTGCCGACCTGTGCCGCCATGCTGGCGCCGGCCTTGGCGTAGGCGCCGCGCAGCACGGGTTCGATCGTTCCGGCGACGGCGAGCACGGGGATCGCCTTCATCTGCGAGGCGAACTCGATCTCGTCGAGCGCCGCCGACTTGGTCGGGTCCTCGAGCGCGACGACGAGGCGGCCGTCGCGCAGCAGCAGCGGCATCGCCTTGAGGCGGCGCGCCATCGCGAAGCCGACGCGGCGGATCGCCTCGACCTCGAACGGGAACTTCTCGACGTCGACGAGCGGATAGCCCATCTTGCGCGCCAGCGCCGTCTGCAGGTCCTGGCGCGAGACGACGCCGCTGCGCACCAGCAGCTCGCCGAGCGGGATCGTGCGGTCCTGGCGCTGCTGGTCGAGCGCCGCGTCGAGCTGTTGCTGCGAGATCAGCCCCATCGACTGCAGCGCCTCGCCGATGCGCACCAGCGGCATCGTCGACTGGCGCTCGATCGCCGCGACGAGCTGTTCGGGCGTGACGACCTGCTGCACCAGCAGGATGTCGCCGAGCTTGCGCGAGCGCAGCCGCTGCTGTTCCAGCAGCGCGCTCTCGACCTGCGCGGGCGTCGCGGCGTGCTGCTCGACGAGCACGTCGCCGATGCGCGGGCCGACCTCGAAGCCGGCATAGGCCTCGCGCGGCACGAACAGGCGGCGCACGGCGCCGCCGTCGTCGACCGGAGGGAACAGGAACAGGCCGTGCGGTGCCTCGACGTGGCCGATCGTCTCGCCGCTCAGTTCGCCGGCCTCGCGCAGCCGCACGCGGTAGTGCGAGCGCAGCGGCGCGCCGAGCAGGCGGCGCGCGGCGTCGCCGTCGCGCGCCGCCAGCGGCTGCAGCGGCGTGAGCAGCGCCAGCGTCTTGAAGTGCGAGAAGCGCAGCGCCATCGTCGTGCGCGCCGGCGGCAGCTGCAGGTGCACGACGGCCTGGTCGGGCACGAAGAAGATCAACCGCCCGGCCTGGCGGCCATCGTTCAGGCCGACGATCTCGCAGGGCTCGGGGCGCACCTGCGGCGTCGCGTCGGGATAGTCGGCGAACGGCGGTACCGGCCAGCAGAAGGGCGGGTAAGGGGCCTTCGTCGATGCGGCAGCGCGCCCCAGGTCGGGTGCGACCCACTGCAGCGGAGAGAGCATTTCGGACATGGCGTTCGGGCGGCAGGCAAGCGGCGGGGTGAAGAATCCGCCGCCATCGAGAGCCATGATCGCCGCCGGCGGCGCGGCCCGAAGCGCCGATAAGCGCCCCCTCGGCGGCGCAGTTCGGCGCCGGAAGCGGCGATGATGTGCATTCCCGCACCGTTGCCCGCCCCGATGCCGCCCGAGCCGACACCCCCGAGCCGCCGCTGGCAGTTCTGGATCGACCGCGGCGGCACGTTCACCGACCTCGTCGCCCGCCGCCCCGACGGCACGCTGGCGACGTTGAAGCTGCTGTCGCAGGATCCTCGGCGCTACCGCGACGCCGCCGTCGAGGGCATGCGCCGCCTGCTCGGGCTGGCGCCGGGTGCGCCGATCACGCCGGCGCTCGTCGACGAAGTGCGCATGGGCACGACGGTGGCCACCAATGCGCTGCTCGAGCGGCGCGGCGAGCCGGTGCTGCTGGTGACGACGCGCGGCTTTCGCGACGCGCTGCGCATCGCGACGCAGGATCGCCCACGTCTGTTCGACCGGCGCATCGTGCTGCCCGAGCTGCTGCATGCGCGCGTCGTCGAGGCCGACGAGCGCGTCGGCGCCACCGGCGAGATCGTGCGCCCGCTCGACGAGGCGGCGCTGGCGGCGGCGCTGGCCGACGCGCGCTCCGGCGGTCTGCGCAGCGCGGCGATCGTCTTCATGCACGGCTGGGCCTGGCCGCAGCACGAGGCGGCGGCGGCGCGGCTGGCGCGCGAAGCCGGCTTCGAGCAGGTCAGCGTGTCGCACGAGGTCAGCCCGCTGATGAAGTTCGTCGGCCGCGGCGACACGACGGTCGTCGACGCCTACCTGTCGCCGATCCTGCGCCGCTACGTCGACCAGGTGGCGGCCGAGATGCCGGGCGTGCGGCTGAGGTTCATGCAGTCGTCGGGCGGGCTGGCCGACGCGCGGGCGTTTCGCGGCAAGGATGCCGTGCTGTCGGGGCCGGCCGGCGGCATCGTCGGCATGGTGCGCACGGCGATGCTGGCCGCACCCGATCTCGCGGGGCCGCGGGATCCCCCGCCGAGCGGGCCGGGGTGGCCAGGCGCTCGTCCCGCGGACGCGTCGGCCGAACTGCGCGTCATCGGCTTCGACATGGGCGGCACGTCGACCGACGTGTCGCACTTCGCCGGCGAGTTCGAGCGCGAGTTCGACACGCGGGTGGCCGGCGTGCGGCTGCGCGCGCCCATGCTGGCGATCCACACCGTCGCCGCCGGCGGCGGCTCGATCGTCGCGTTCGACGGCGCGCGGCTGCGCGTCGGACCGGTCAGCGCCGGCGCCGCGCCGGGGCCGGCGTGCTATCGCAACGGCGGCCCGCCGACGGTGACGGACGCCAACGTGCTCGTCGGCAAGATCCAGCCGGCGCACTTTCCGCGCGTGTTCGGCCCCGGCGGCGATGCGCCGCTCGACGCCGACGTCGTCGCACGCCGCTTCGCGACGCTGGCCGACGACATCGCGCGTGCCACCGGCGTGCGCCGCAGCGCCGAATCGCTCGCCGAGGGTTGCATCGACATCGCGGTCGGCGCGATGGCGAATGCGATCAAGACGATCTCGGTGGCGCGCGGCCACGACGTGACGCGCTACGCGCTGCAGTGCTTCGGCGGCGCGGCGGGGCAGCACGCCTGCCGCGTCGCCGACGCGCTGGGCATGACGCGCGTGCTCGTCCATCCCCTGGCCGGCGTGCTGTCGGCCTACGGCATGGGGCTCGCCGACCAGGCTGTGCTGCGCGAGGCGGCGCTCGAGCGGCCGCTCGACGACGGCGCCGAGGCCGCCGTCGCCGCGCGCCTCGACGGACGGCCGACGCGACAGCCGAGCTCGTGCGCCAGGGTGTCGACGCCGTGCGGGTGCAGCGCCCGTGCACCTGCGCGTCGACAGCAGCGACAGCGCGCTCGTCGTCGCGCACGCGCCGCGCGTACGCGATGGCGCAGGCCTTCGACGCGACACGCGAGCGCTACGCGCATGCGATGCCAACCGCGGCCTCGTCGCCGAGGCGGTGTCGGTCGAGGCGACGGGCGTCGCCGACGCGCCGGTCGGCTTCGCGCCGCCCCGCTCGCTGCACACGGCGCGCCGCCGGCCCGGCGACGGTGCGGTGTCTACAGCGGCGGCGCCTGGCACGACGCAACGCTCGTGGAGGCCGCGCCGCGCACCCCGGCCGCGATCGACGGCCCGGCGATCGTCGCCGACGGCCAGCGACGACGGTCGTCGAGCCGGCTGCGCGCGCGCGTGACGGCCCTCGATCACCTGGTGCTCGAGCGCACCGCGCCGCGCCCGCCGCGCACCGCGCCCGGCACGCAGGCCGATCCCGTGCTGCTCGAGGTGTTCAACAACCCATTTCATGAACATCGCCGAGCAGATGGGCCGCCAGCTCAGCACACGGCGCACTCCGTCAACATCAGGAGCAGCTCGACTTCAGCTGCGCCCTCTTCGACGCCGACGGCCGGCTGATCGCCAATGCGCCGCACATCCCGGTGCACCTCGGCTCGATGAGCGAATCGGTCGCCAGCGTGGATCGCGCGTCACGGCGGCACGATGCGCGCGGGCGTCTACGTGCTCAACGATCCCTACCACGGCGGCACGCACCTGCCCGACGTCACCGTCGTCACGCCGGTGTGGCTCGACGACGGCGGCGTGGCGCCTGCGTTCTACGTCGGCTCGCGCGCACACCACGCCGACATCGGCGGCACGACGCCCGGCTCGATGCCGCCGTTCTCGACGCGCATCGACGAGGAGGGCGTGCCGCTCGACAACCTGCTGCTGGTGCGCGACGGCCGCCTGCGCGAATCGGAACTGCTCGCCGCGCTGGCTGCCGGGCCGTGGCCGGCGCGCAACCCGCTGCAGAACCTGGCCGACCTGCGCGCACAGGTGGCGGCCAACGAGAAGGGTGTGCGCGAGCTGCGCCGCATCGTCGACGACTTCGGGCTCGCCGTCGTGCAGGCCTACATGCGCCACGTGCAGGACAACGCCGAGGAGGCGGTGCGCCGCGTCATCGACCGGCTGAACGACGGCGCGCACGAGGTCGAGCTCGACAACGGCGCGCGCATCCGCGTCGCGGTGCGCGTCGACGCCGCGGCGCGCAGCGCGACGATCGACTTCGCCGGCACCTCGGCGCAGCAGCTCGACAACAACTTCAACGCGCCGCGCGCCGTGAGCATCGCCGCCGTGCTCTACGTGTTCCGCACGCTGGTCGACGACGACATCCCGCTCAACGCCGGCTGTCTGAAGCCGCTCGACATCGTCGTGCCGCCGGGCTCGATGCTCGACCCGAGGCCGCCGGCGGCCGTCGTCGCCGGCAACGTCGAGACCTCGATGTGCATCACGAACGCGCTCTACGGCGCGCTCGGCGCGCTGGCGTCGGGCCCGTGCACGATGAACAACTTCAGCTTCGGCGACGCGCGGCGCCAGTACTACGAGACGATCGCCGGCGGCAGCGGCGCCGGCCCGGGCTTCGACGGCACGAGCGTCGTGCAGACGCACATGACGAACTCGCGCCTCACCGACCCCGAGGTGCTCGAGTGGCGCTACCCGGTGCGCCTCGACGGGTACGCGATCCGCGCCGGCTCGGGCGGCGCCGGCCGCTGGCGCGGCGGCGACGGCGGCGTGCGGCGCATCCGCTTCCTCGAGCCCATGTCGGCGGCCATCTTGTCGAACGGCCGCCGCGTGCCGGCCTCCGGCCTGGCCGGAGGCGCGAGCGGCGCGCCGGGCATCAATCGCGTCGAGCGCGCCGACGGGCGCGTGGAACTGCTGGGGCCGCTGGCCAGCGTCGAGATGGCGCCGGGCGACGTGTTCGTCGTCGAGACGCCTGGCGGCGGCGGCTGGGGCCTGCCCGAGTCGTGACGGCGTTGCGGCATGATGGCGGCTCGCCCCTCGATGCCCGCTGAGGATCCGCCAACGATGCCCCTGTCCCGCGCCGCGTGAAGCACCTCGTCCTCGTCGGCGCCGGCGCCGCGCATCGGCGGCTGCTGCGCGCGCTGGCCCGCGAGCCGATGCCCGGCGCGCGCGTCACGCTCGTCGCGTCGCACGAGCGGGCCTGGCCCGGGGAGCTGCTGGCCGAGTGGGTGACCGGCCGGCGCCGCAGCGACGAGGCGACGGTGGCGCTGCCGCCGCTCGTTGCGGCGGCTCGCGCCGAGGGCATCGAGGCCGATGTCGCGGCGCTCGATACAACGTCGCGCGAGCTGCGCCTGGCCGACGGCAGCGCGCTGCGCTGCGACGCGCTGAGCATCGACTGCGAACCCTGGCTGGAGCGTGACGCGATCGCCGGTGCGCGCGAGCACGCCGTCTTCGTGCACCCGCGTGCCGCCTTCGCACGCCTGTGGGAGGCGGTGCTCGCGCTGGCCGCCGGGCGCAGCCTGTGCGTCGTCGTGATCGGCGCCGGCGTGCGCGCTGCCGAGCTGGCGATCGCCTTGCAGCTGCGGCTGGCCGAGCGCGCGCGCGTGAGCTGGGTGGCGGGCGGCGACGCACCGCTGGCCGAGGCGACGCCGGCGCTGCGCGAGCGCCTGCTGCAGGCGCTGCGGCGGCTGGACGTCACGTTGCTCGCCGAGCCGGCCGTGTCGATCACGGCGACGCAGGTGCAACTGGCCAGCGGCGTGCGCGTCGCCTGCGATGCTCCGTTCGTCGCCGGCGGCGCCGCGCTGCCGCCCTGGCTGGCGGCCAGCGGCGTCGCGCTCGACGAACGCGGGCGCCTCGCGCTGCGCGAGACGCTGCATTCGACGACGCATCCGTGGCTGTTCGCCGTCGGCGACGCGGCCGGCAGCGGCATCGACTCGCATGCCGCCGCGGCGGCGCTCGCGCTCAATCTGCGCCGCCGCGTCGCCGGCGGCGAGTTGCAGCCGCTGCGCCTGGGGCGTCGCCGGCTGGAGTGGTTCGTCAGCGGCGCGCGTTGCGCCATCGCGGCGTGGGGCGAGCACGCCGTCGAAGGGCGCTGGGTGTGGGCGCTCAAGCAGCGCGCCGACCGCCGCGCGTGGGCGGCCGACGGCGGCACGGCGGCACCGCCGCCGCCGGAGTCGGATGGGGCGCCGCCGGTCGCCGCGGCTGCCGTACCGGCGGCCGTGACGACGGCGCCCGACGCGCAAGCGTCAGAGGTCGCGCGGCCGGAACGCGATCACGAGCGATGACGGCACGCGGCCGTCGACGTCGCGCGGCAGCACTTCGGTGCGGTCGATAGCGCGCAGCACGGCTTCGTCCCACTCCTTGACGCCGCTGCTCTTGATGAGGCGGCGGCCCGTGATCGTGCCGTCGGCGGCGGCGCGCACCTCGACCTCGGCGACCGGATTGCCCGGCGGATCGTCGGCGAAGACGATGTTGGGCTTGATGCGCGCCTTGATGCGCCCGGCATAGCTCGCCGACGGTCCCGACGACTGCATCGCCGTGCCGGTCGAGCGCTCGTCGCCGGTGGCGCCGGCCTGGCCCATCATGCGTTCGAGATTGCGCTTGCGCAGCTCGGCCAGGCGCGCCTCCTCGGCGGCCTCGCGCTTCTTCTCCTCGGCCTCGCGGCGCTGCTGCTCGGCGAGCTGCTTCTTCTTCAGCGCCTCGGCCTCCTGCCGCTGCTTCTCGGCCAGCTGCTTCTTCTTCAGCGCCTCGCGTTCGCGCTCTTCCTCCAGCTTGCGCTGCTTCTCGCGCTCCTGCTTCTCCTTCTCGATCGCGATCTGCGGATCGGGGCGCGGCGGCGGCGGCGCCGGCTCGACGGGCGCCGGCTTGGGCGGCGGAGGCGGGGGCTCGGGGGCCGGGGTCGGCGCGGGCGTCGGCTCGACGGCTCGCGGCGCGGCCTGCTGCGGCACGGCCGACCACAGCTCGGCGCTCACGCCCTCGGGCTCGCGACTGCGCCAGCTCACGCCGAAGGCGATGGCGATGACCAGGCCGACGTGGACGAGCACCGCCAGCCAGAAGCCGCGCCCCATGCCCTTGGGCTGGCGCGGCTTGAGTGCGTCGCGGCTGAAGGTCGACGGCCGCATTCAGGCTCCGCTCTTGACGGCGAGCCCGACGCGCTGCACGCCGGCCTTCTGCAGCGCGTCCATCACCTTGACGACGGCCTCGTACTTGACGCTCTTGTCGGCCGAGATGACGACGGGCGCCTCGGCGTCGCCGGCCTGCAGCTCGCGCACGCGCGGCGCGAGGCCGCGCAGCGTCGCGCTCTCGGGCTGGCCCTGGTCGACGCGCAATCGCAGCTTCTCGTCGGCACCGACGACGACCTCGATCACGCGCTTGGGTTGCTGGCGGCTCTTGCCGACCGTCGGCAGGTCGACCAGGCCCGTCGTGATGAGCGGGGCGCTGACCATGAAGATGATCAGCAGCACCAGCATGACGTCGATGAACGGCACCATGTTGATCTCGTTGATCGTGCGGCGGCGGTGGCCGCCCGAACGTCCCGCGACGGCAGGCATGCGCGGCCCCTCAGTGCGGCGCCGTCGCCGGCACGCTGTGGTGGCCGGCGTTGCGGTGCAGGATGTTGGAGAACTCCTCGATGAAGGTCTCGAGCGTGATCGCGATGCGGTCGATGTCGCGCGCGAAGCGGTTGTAGGCGATCACCGCCGGGATCGCGGCGAACAGGCCGATCGCAGTGGCGACGAGCGCCTCGGCGATGCCGGGCGCGACGGTCGCCAGCGTCACCTGCTGCAGGTTCGACAGGCCGATGAAGGCGTGCATGATGCCCCACACCGTGCCGAACAAGCCGACGTAGGGGCTGACCGAGCCGACCGACGCGAGGAACGAGAGGTTCGACTCGATCGTGTCGAGTTCGCGCTGGAAGCTCGCGCGCATCGCGCGTCGCGCGCCGTCGATCAGCGCGCCGGCGTCGGCCACCTTGCGCTCGCGCAGCTTGAGGAATTCGCGCATGCCCGACGCGAAGATGCGCTCCATCGGCGCGGCCTCGGCCTTGCGGCCGGCGGCCTGGTGCAGGTCGTTGAGGTTGGCGCCCGACCAGAACTCGCGCTCGAACTCGTCGTTCAGGCGGCGCACGCGCGCCAGCCCGAACAGCTTGCCGAAGATCACGGTCCAGCTCGCCAGCGACACGAGCAGCAGGCCGGCCATCACGACCTGCACCACGAAGCTCGCGTGCAGCACGAGCGTGAGGATCGACATGTCCTGGTTCATCGGAGGCTTTGCAGGATTTCGTTGGGAATGCGACGCGGACGGAAGGTTCCGGCGTCGACGCAGCCGATGCGGATGGTGCCCTCGGCGAGCAGCGTGCCGTCGTGCGCCGGCAGTGCGCGCCACGCCTGCTGCTCGAGCGTCAGGGAGGCGCGCCCGGCGTCGCGCAGCGCCACGGTCACGTCGAGCAGGTCGTCGAGCCGCGCCGGACTCAGGTAGCGCACGGCCGTTTCGCTGACGACGAAGATCGCGCCGGCTTCGTCACGCAGCCGCTGCTGCGCGACGCCGAGCGATCGCAGCCATTCGGTGCGCGCGCGCTCGAAGAACTTGAGGTAGTTGGCGTAGAACACGACGCCGCCGGCGTCGGTGTCCTCCCAGTACACGCGCAGCGTCTGGCGAAAGCACGGGGCAAGGGTCTGCTGTGCCGTCATCGGAAGGGGCGATTATGCGCGACACGCCGTCGCCGGCGACTCGCGGCCCCGCGCGGCGTTCAGGGCGCCGCGACGCGCCGGTACACCGCCGCCCACATCGGGTGGCCCGCCTCGGCGCGGCTGAGTGCGAACGCCGGGTCGGCCTGGCGCGCGGCGCGGAACGCCGCCTCGCACTGCCCCGTGCGCTGGCTGGTGCAGTAGACGAAGGCGAGGTACTTGTGCGCGGCGGCGCGGTCCTTGGGCGACGCGAGCCCCGTCTTCAACGCGAGCTGCAGCTGCTGCTCGGCCTGTGCGTACTGCGCGTCGTCGTAGGCGCGCAGCCCCGCCAGCAGCGCCTTCTCGGCCGGACGCTCGGCGACGTCCATCAGGCCGCCCTGCGGCGGCATCGGTGCGCAGGCGGCGAGGCCGGCAGCCAGAGCGAGCGCACAGGCGATCTTGGCGTTCATCGTCGTCGTGGTGTCAGAAGCGGTGCTTGATCGTCACGGGCTGCGTCGCGCTGACGTTGACGCGCACGCTGTGCGGCGGGAAGT
Source organism: Burkholderiaceae bacterium (assembly GCA_048500255.1). Classification (GTDB taxonomy): domain Bacteria; phylum Pseudomonadota; class Gammaproteobacteria; order Burkholderiales; family Burkholderiaceae_C; genus JAMHWF01. Next base: position 266,193 of record JASNYH010000005.1, read on the forward strand.
CGGCGTTGCGGATCGTGATCTGGTGCGCACCTTCGGTCAGCGTGAGCTGCGTCGTCGGCGGCGTCGTGCCGGCGTCGCGGCCGTCGACCTCGATCTGCCCCCACGGCGTGACGGCGACGTGCACGACGCCGGTGGCCGGCGTCGCGGCCGGCGCGTCCGCCGATGGCGTCGCCGACGGCGACGGTGCCGGCTTGGCGACACGGCGTGGCGCGTCGGCCCCCTTCGACGCGCCACGCGGCGGTGTGGTGGCGGGGCGCGGCGGCGCGGCGGCGGCGAGCGCAAGGCCGCTCGGCGGCGTCGCGGCGACGGGTGTGGCAGCGGCTGCGGCAGTCTCCTGGCCGCGCGGCGCCGCCAGCGCCAGGTCGGCAGACGGCTGTGCGGTCGCGGCCTCGTTCGGGGTCGGCCCTTCGGGGGCTGCCGGCGTGCCCGACCACCACCAGGCCGAGCCGGCCAGCAAGAGAGCGCCGGCCGCCACCGCGACCCAGAGCGCCCGCGGCGTCGCCGGCGACGGCGGCGTCGCGGCGCGCGCCTCGGCCGCGACGTCCGACGCCTGCGTGTGCTCGTCGAGCCAGTGGCGCAGCTCGCGACATGCCGCGCGCGCCGAACGGTAGCGGCGCTCGGGGCTCTTTCCATCGCGCGCGCGCGCGCGATCGCCGGAAACGCCGGCAGGTGGCCGGGTTGACCTCGTGCGCGAGCGGCGGCTCGTGGTTCAGCACGGCGTCGCCGATCTCCGACAGCGTTGCGCCGCTGAACGGCTTTCTGCCCGTCAGCAGCTCGTAGAAACACGACGCCGAGCGGGGGTACGTCGCCGCGCCGGTCCGATCGGCTCGTGGCGCAGCTGCTTCGGGCGCGCCATGTAGTAGGGCGAGCCGGCGGTGATGCTCTCGTCGCCGAAGCATGTCGTGCTGGTGCGCGATGCGCGCGGTCATCCGAATCGAACACGCGCGGCTGCGTGCGCCCGACCATGGGTTGGCCAGCGATGTCGCGGTGCACGACGCCCTTGGCGTGCGCATGGAGCCAGCGCGTCGGCGACGCAACGCGCGATCATCGCGGCCTGCGGCGGCGTCGGCTTCCAGCCCTCTGGCAAGCGCAGCTGGCGCCAGGTCGCGGCCCTGAGCAGCTCCATCGCGATGTGAACACCGGGGTCGCTGATCCCGGCGTCGAACACGGTGACGATGTGCGGGTGACTCAGGCCGCCGGCGGCGCGCGCCTCGTTGAGGAACAGCGAGTCGAAGCTCTGGCGCGACTCGGGCGCGATGTCGACGTTGAGCGTCTTGATCGCGATCAGGCGCGACAGCAGCGGGTCATAGGCGGCAAAGACGGTGCCCAGCCCGCCTTCGCCGATGCGGTACTTGAGCGCATAGCGGCCGATGTGGCCGATCGTCGGCAGCTCCTCGGGCGAGGTGCCGGGCTTGCTGGTGACGAAGCTCGCCGCCGGCAGCGGCGCGGCGGCGTCGTCGGCCGCCGCGGCGGCGTCGGGCACGCCGAGGTCGAGGTCGATCTCGTCGTGCGAGGTGCGCGCCGTCTGCACGGTATCGGCGTGATGGTGCGTCCGCACGGGCTTGTTGTTGTCGGGTCGGTTCACCCGGCAAGCTTAGGCCAGCGTCGCCGGCGCGGCCGAGGGAAAAGCGGACGAATGGCGGCCGGTTAACAACCGGACACGATTGAGCGCGATGGCGTCGGCGTGCGCGCTACAGCACGCGGCGCAGCCGCGCCACGGCCTGCTCGAGCTGCGGCAGCGCGCTGGCGAACGACAGCCGCACGCGGCGCTCGCTGTCGTGGCGGCCGAAGTCGCGCCCCGGGGTGAGCGCGACGTGAGCGCCGCGCAGCAGGTCGAAGCAGAAGTCCCAGCTGCTCGCGGCATGCGCCGAGCAGTCGAACCAGGCATAGAACGCGCCGTCGGGCACGACGGGCACCGGCAGGCCGAGCGACGCGAGCGCCGGCACGATGAAGTCGCGCCGCGCGCGGAACTCGGCGCGGCGGCGCTCGTACTCGTCGATCGACGCCGGCTCGAAGCACGCGAGCGCGGCGCGCTGCGCCGGCGTCGACGCGCAGATGTAGAGGTTCTGCGCCAGCTTCTCGATCGGCGCGACGAGCGCCGGCGGCACGACGAGCCAGCCGAGGCGCCAGCCCGTCATGCTGAAGTACTTGGAGAAGCTGTTGACGGAGATCACGTCCTCGCCCAATGCGAGCGCGCTGCGGCCGTAGCGCTCGTCGTAGCTCAGGCCGAGGTAGATCTCGTCGACGATGGCGAAGCCGTCGCGCTCGCGCACGGTGTCGACGATGCGGCGCATCTCGTCCGGATCGATCGACGTGCCGGTGGGATTGGACGGCGACGCGAGCAGCACGCCGCGCGTGCGCGCGCCCCAGGCGGCGCGCACGGCATCGGCGTCGAGCTGGAAGCGTGCCGATGCGCCGGCCGGCAGCAGCACCGGCACGCCGCCGGCGGCGACGACGAAGTGGCGGTTGCACGGATAGCTCGGGTCGGGCAACAGCACTTCGTCGCCGGCATCGAGCAGCGCCAGCGTCGCCAGCTGCAGCGCGGCCGACGCGCCGGCCGTCACGACGATGCGCCCGGCGTCGATCTCGAGCCCGTGGCGCGCGCGATACCAGCCGGCGATGCGCTCGCGCAGCTCGGGCAGGCCGCAGGCGTCGGTGTACTGCGTGCGGCCGGCGGCGAGGCAGCGCGCGGCCGCCTCGAGGACGAGCGGTGGTGCCGTGAAGTCGGGCTCGCCGATGTTGAGATAGACCATCGGCGACGCGGCGCACTCGGCGCTGCGCGCGATGGCGTTCGCCGCCTTGGCGAACTCCATCACGTAGAAGGGCTCGATCGCGCCGAGCCGGCGCGCCGTCTTCACTGCCGCGCGGCGCGGGCGGCGGCGACTTCGGCCGGGCGCAACTCGCCGGCCGCCTTGTCGAGCACGCCGTTGACGTACTTGTGGCCGTCGGTGCCGCCGAAGCTCTTTGCGAGCTCGACGGCCTCGTTGATCGCCACCTTGTAGGGGATGTCGACGCAGTGCTTGAGCTCGTAGGTGCCGATCATCAGCACGGCATGCTCGACGGGCGACAGCTCGCTCGTCTTGCGGTCGACGTGGCGGGCGAGCTGCGCGTCGATCTCGGCGGCCTCGGCGATGCAGCCGCGCAGCAGCGCGTCGTAGTGCGCCACATCGCACTTGCCGATGTCCTCGTGCTCGCGCACGTGGGCGTCGATCGCGGCGGCGTCGCCGCCGCCGACCAGCCACTCGTAGAGGCCCTTGAGTGCGGCTTCGCGCGAGCGGCGCCGCGTCGAAGGCGCGCGCGGCCGGCGTGTCGTCGCTGCGCTCATGCGAGCCCCCACGGCCCTGCAAGCCGGCCCCCCGAGGGGGCTGAGCGCCTTCGGAGCGGCCGTGCGGCGCTCAACTCAGATCCTCCAGCAGGTTCGCCATCTCGACGGCGACGCGCGCCGCGTCACGGCCTTTCTCGTCGACGCGTGCCCAGGCCTGCTCGGCCGTGTCGACCGTGAGGATGGCGTTGGCGACGGGCAGCTGGTAGTCGAGCGCGACACGCGTGACGCCGGCGCCGCTCTCGTTGGCGACGAGTTCGAAGTGATAGGTCTCGCCGCGGATCACGCAGCCGATGGCGACGAGCGCGTCGTGGCGCTCGCTGTCGGCCATCGCCGCCAGCGCGAGCGGCACCTCGAGCGCGCCCGGCACGTCGACGCGCACGATGTCGCGCTCGGCGACGCCGAGCGTGCGCAGCTCGGCGACGCAGGCTTCGGTGAGCTTCGCCGTGATCTCGTCGTTGAAGCGCGCGCGCACGATGCCGATGCGCAGCTCCTCGCCGTCGAGGCGAGCCGCCGCGCCCTTGTCAGCGTCCTGCATGGCGCAGCCCCTCGCCGTGCACCAGCGTCGGTGCGTCGACGGCGCCGACGAAGCCCGTCACCTCGAGGCCGTAGCCCGTCATGCTCGGCATGCGGCGCGGGCTGCCGAGCAGCCGCATGCGCGAGATGCCGAGGCCGCGCACGATCTGCGCGCCGATGCCGTAGGTGCGCAGGTCCAGTTGCGGGAACTGGCGCGTCTCGCCCGCACCATCGGGGGCGAGACGCTCGGCCAGCTCGGTGGCCGTCTCGCCGCAGTTGAGCAGCACGACGACGCCTGCGCGTGCCGCCTGCACCGTGGCCATCGCGCGCTGCAGCGGCCACGAATGGGCGCCGGCGCCGGTGTCGAGCATGTCCATCACGGAGAACGGCTCGTGCACGCGCACCAGCACTTCCTCGTCGGCCTGCCAGCTGCCGTGCGTCAGCGCGAGGTGCAGGCCGCCGGTGCGGTCGCGGAAGGTGTGGCACTCGAAGTCGCCCTGCGGCGTCGTCAGCGGACGCCGGCCGACGCGCTCGATCAGCGTCTCGTGGCGGCTGCGGTGCTCGATCAGCGCGGCGATCGTGCCGATCTTCAGGTTGTGATCGCGCGCGAAGACTTCGAGGTCCGGCAGACGCGCCATCGTGCCATCGTCGTTCATGATCTCGCAGATCACGGCCGCCGGCGTCAGCCCCGCCATGCGCGCGAGGTCGCAGCCGGCCTCGGTATGGCCGGCGCGCATCAGCACGCCGCCGTCCTGCGCCTGCAGCGGGAAGATGTGGCCGGGCTGCACCAGGTCGCTCGCGCGCGCGTCGGCTGCGACGGCAGCCTGCACGGTGCGCGCGCGGTCGGCCGCCGAGATGCCGGTGGTGACGCCGGTCGCGGCCTCGATCGACACGGTGAACGCCGTCGCGTGGCGCGTGCCGTTGCGCGTCGTCATCGGCGGCAGCTGCAGGCGCTCGCAGCGCTCGCGCGTCAGCGTCAGGCAGATCAGCCCGCGGCCCAGCCTGGCCATGAAGTTGATCGCCTCCGGCGTGACGTGGTCGGCGGCGATGATCAGGTCGCCCTCGTTCTCGCGGTCCTCCTCGTCGACGAGGATGATCATGCGGCCGGCGGCGAGCTCGGCGACGAGTTCGGGAATCGGGGAAATGGCCATGACCGATTGTAGGTGTCCGGCCCCTGCGGCCGGCGCCGAGGCCCTAGCTAGCGCGCGCCGAGCATGCGCTCGACGTAGCGCGCGATCAGGTCGATCTCGAGGTTGACGCGTGCGCCCGGCTCGAGCCGGCCGAGCGTGGTGTGCGCCAGCGTGTGCGCGATCACGTTGATGCTCAGCTCGCTGTCGCCGTCGGCGACGTCGTCGACGCGGTTGACGGTGAGGCTGACGCCGTCGATCGCGATCGAGCCTTTGTAGGCGACGAAGCGCGCCAGCTCGCGCGGCACTCGCACGACGAGCTCGCGCGACTCTCCGACCGGCGTGACGCGCACGACGCCGCCGATGCCGTCGACATGGCCGCTGACGAGGTGGCCGCCGAGGCGGTCGTCGGCGCGCAGCGCCTTCTCGAGATTGACGTCGCGCCGCTCGGCCAGCCGCGCCGTGCGCGCCAGGCTCTCGGCGGACACCTCGACGGTGAAGCGCGCGACCGGCGCTCGCTCGAACGACGTGACCGTCATGCACGCGCCGTCGATCGCGATGCTGTCGCCCGCCTGCACGTCGTCGAGCCAGCCCGCGGGCGTCTCGATCGCCAGTCGCCGGCCGTGCTGCGCACCGGCGCCGAGGGCCTGCACGTCGACGACGCGGCCGAGTGCGCTGATGATGCCTGTGAACATGAGGGCGATTGTCGCCGCAAACGTCAGGCCGCCGCCGCGTCGCCGCGCGGCGTGCGCGAGAGCACGCGCAGGTCGTCGCCGACGCGCTCGACGCTCGCATAGCGCAGCTCCGGCGCGTCGGCCAGGCGCACGAGCGGGCCGAGCGCGGCGAGGCCGCGGCCAGCGCCGATCAGCTTGGGCGAGAGATACAGCAGCAGCTCGTCGACCAGCCCCTCGCGCACGAACGAGCCGTTGAGCTTCTCGCCGGCCTCGACGTGCAGCTCGTTGACGCCGCGCGCGGCGAGGTCGCGCAGCATCGCGGCCAAGTCGACCTTGCCGCCGGCGCCGGGCAGCGCCACGATGCGCACGCCGCGCGCGCGTAGCGCGTCGGCGCGCTCGCCGGTGTCGCCGGCGGCATAGATCAGCACGTCGCCGGGCGGCGCGACGATGCGAGCATCGGGTGGTGTCTCGAGCCGCGAATCGACGACGACGCGCAGCGGCTGGCGCGCCGTCTCGACGAGGCGCACGTCGAGGCGCGGATCGTCGTCGCGGACGGTGCCCACGCCGGTGAGCACCGCGCCGGCGCGGCGCCGCCAGGCGTGACCGTCGATACGCGCCGCCTCGCCGGTGATCCAGCGGCTTTCGCCGCTGTCGAGCGCGGTGCGGCCGTCGAGCGAGGCGGCGACCTTCATGCGTACCCACGGCAGGCCGCGCCGCATGCGCGAGAAGAAGCCGATGTTGAGCTCTCGCGCAGCGTCGCCTGCCGCGCCGCCGACGACGTCGACGGCGATGCCGGCCGCGCGCAGGCGCTCGAAGCCGCGCCCGCCGACCAGCGGGTTGGGGTCGGCGATTGCCGCGACGACGCGGCCGATGCCGGCGGCGACGAGGGCGTCGCAGCACGGCGGCGTGCGGCCGTGGTGGGCGCAGGGCTCGAGCGTGACGACGACGGTGGCGCCGCGCACGTCGCGCCCAGCCGCTTGCGCGGCGCGCAGCGCGACGATCTCGGCGTGCGGCCCACCGGCTTCTTGCGTGTGGCCGCGCGCGAGCTCGCGGCCGTCCGGGCCGACGATGACGCAGCCGACGCGCGGGTTGGGCTCGCTCAGGCCGAAGCTGGCCGCGGCGCAGGCCAGTGCCAGGTGCATCGCGGCGTCGTCGGTCAGCGGCGGGGCGGGCTGCATGGCCGCGAGTATCGCGCGGCGTCGTGCCTGAGGTCGCGCGGCGTCGCGCAGAACCGAAGCGCGCCGGCAGGGGGTCAATGCAGGAGGTGGACGAGCGCGGCCGTCACCGTCGTGCCGCCGTGCGCGGCCGGCGCCGGGCAGGGCGCCGGCGTGGCGGCGTCGATGCGCTCGACCCAGACGAAGTTCTGCGCGTGCAGCGACTCCGTCACGTCGACGTACGGATCGGGGTGCTCGCGCGCGCTGTCGATCGCGCCGCTGCCGTCCTGGTCCCACGACAGGCGGCAGATGGCGTCGTTGCGCGCCATCAGGCTGGCCGACGTGCGCGTGATGCGCAGGCTGCCCGACCAGCCGCGTGTGCCGCTCGCCGGCCACGGCACGAGGCAGACGTAGGCGTAGTGGCCGGCGACGTGGCGCGCGGGCGGCGGCGCGTCGGGTGTGCGCGGATGCGCGCCGTCGGCCGGCACGCGCGACACGCGGCAGTGCAGCGGCCCGTGCGCCGGATCGGCCGGAACGAGCTCGAGGCCGAGCGCGGCGGCCTGCGCGTCGCTGTCGAAGCCGTCGGGCGCGCCGCGGAACGCGCCGCTCGGCAGCCCCGACAGCATGCCGGTGACGATGCGTGCGCGATAGGCGTCTGTGCACACCGTCGCCGCGTCGGTGTGCGTCGTGACGCGGCCGCTGCACAGGCGCTCGACGGTCTGCGTCGTGGCGTCGAAGACGATGTAGTGCGTGCCGCCGGGCAGATCGATGGCGCTGCGCCCGCCGCCGAGCGGGCGCGCGACGGTCGGGATCGGCGGCAGGCCGTGGCGCGGGCGGTGCGGCGCCGGCGCCGGCACGGCGAGCGCGCCGGCGTCGCCGGCCTCGGCGGCGGCGATCATCGACGCCAGCGTGACGCTGTGGCGTTGCGCCGGGTCGGCCGGGTCCTGCTGGCGGTCGGCCCAGCGCACCGTCACGCGCAGCAGCTTGTGGCCCGGCGTCGCGTCGTCAGTCACCGTCCACCGGCGCTCGTAGCGCGTGTTGGACGTCGTCGCCGGCGTGTCGCTGCCGCTGGCGAGCGCGGCGTGCCCGGCGGCATCGGCGGCGCTGCGCATCGCCTCGATGCGCGCCTGCGCGAGGCGCGTCGCCTCGCCGCGCTGGCGCGCGATGTCCGCGTGGCGCGCCAGCGCCGTCTGCAGGCCGGCGACGGCGAGCAGGCCGAACGCCGTCACGGCCAGCGCGATCAGCGCCTCGATCAGCGTGAAGCCGCTGCAGCTCGGGCGCGCTGGGCGTCGCATCGTCGTCATGGTGCGGTGGGCATCAGAAGTCGCGCCAGCTGCCGGGCACACGCACCAGCGTTCCGGTGGCGGTGCGCAGCCGCGCCAGCACGGCGGGGTCGTAGTGCAGCGCGAGGCCGACATCCGTGGCGAAGCCGCCCGGCGCGACGATCGCGCCGTGCAGCGTCGCTGCGCCGCTGCCGCGCAGCCGCAGCTCGGGCGCGCTGCCGACGAGCAGGCCGTGCAGCGTGCGCGCTCCGGCATCGAAGGTCAGCGTGCCCGACACGACGAGCAGCAGCGGCCGCGTCGGCGTGCCGAGCGTCGGCGGCGTCGTGCCGGCGTCGAAGTGCAGGTCGGCGTCGACCCACAGCTGTTGGTGGCCGGCCGCGACGGCGCCGGCGAGCGCGGCGGCGCAGCCGCGGGCGTCGCCGCAGGCCAGCGCGTCGGGCCGGCAGGCGCGGCCGCGTGCCGCGGCGTGCGCGGCGTCGCACACGGCGGCGGTGGCGCGCGCCGCTCGAAAGGCGTCGGGCGGGCCGGCGAAGTGGGCGCGAAACAGCGCGTCGGTGCCGGCCATCGCTGCCAGCGCCGTGTCGTGCGCCAGCACCGACGCCGACGGCGGCGAGCCGGGCACCGTCGTGGCGCGCGCCGAGGCGTCGGGCGCGGCGCCGCCCGCGTTGACGGTCACGCCGGCCGTCGCGGCGTCGAGGTTGACGATCGACACCGCCGCAGCGCCGAGCGCGACATCGCCGCCGGCCGTCAATGCCGCGCGCGGCGCGTGGTGCAGCGCTGGCAGCAGCTTGACGACGACGCGCACTTCGGCGCGCGCATCGCCGCCGCCGCCGCCCGCCAAGCCGGGCGCGCAGGTCGCGCCGCGGCCGATGCAGCCGGCGGCGCGCAGCTCGACGCTCTCGGCATCGCCGTCGACGGCCGCGACGCGCACGGTGAAGCCCGGCTCGTCGGACGGCGCGGCGGGTTGCGCCACAGCCGGGCAGGCGCAGCGCGCCGGGCCGTCGGCGCCGAGCCGGCAGCCCGACGGCAGGTCGGCCGCCGGCCGGAACGCGCCGTCGCCGGCGGCGTGGCGCAGCAGCCGCTCGCGAAACGTCGGCTCGGGCGCCGCTGCCGGGGCGCAGCTCAAGTCGACGTGCCGCGCATCGTTCAGGCGTGCCGTCGCCCACTCGACGCCGGCCTCGGCGAGCTCGAACGTGCGCGTCGCGCGCAACTGATTGGCCGACGTGCGCTGCTCGAACAGCAGGCTGCGCTGCGCGTGGAAGGCGACCAGCGTCATCGCGAACAGCAGCACCATCGCGACGGCCAGCGCGGCGGCGCCGCGCTGGCGGCGGCGAGCGGCGAGGGCGCGCGGCGGCGTCATGGCGCGGGGCAGCTGCCGACGAGTTCGTCGTTGCGCACGCGCACCGTCTCGCGGATCTCGCGCACGACGTTCGCGTCGGCCACGGCGCGGCCTTGCAGCACGATGTCGTAGCGGCGGATCACGAGGCGCGGCGGGCACGTCGCGCTGCCGGGCGGGCAGGCAGCAGTGCCGCAGCGCGACAGCAGGCTCACGTCTTGCGGGGTCGGCGCGATGTCGAGCCGCGTGACGCGCACGACGCCGGGGTCGGTGGCGTCCTGCCAGGTATTGCTGGCGGTGCGCAGCTGCACGCGGCCGTCGGCGAGGCGAAAGCCGGCGTGGTAGACCTGCGCCGCGCTGCGGTCGTAGGCGTAGGCGAGGCCGCCCGCCGTGGCGCTGATCGTGGCGTGCGGATTGGCGGCCGGCACGGTGCCGTCGCCATGCCACACGCCGCTGGCCGCGTGCTGCCAGTGGCCGGCGCGGCGCAGGTCGCGCGCGATCACGTCGGCCGTCGCGCGCAAGTCCTGGTTGACGCGCGCGTCGAGCAGCAGTCGGCGCGTGGCGTCGACGTGGTCGACGAACAGGCGCAGCGCGCCGCCGACGACGATCAGCCCGACGGCGAGGCCGACCAGCGCCTCGACGACGGACAGGCCGCGTTGGGCGCGGCGCGGCGTCGCGGCGCTCATCGGTTCCAGCACCGGCGCGTCGCCGGCGACGCCGTGCCGTGCATCGCGCCGGCCGCGGGGCCGGCATCGAGGGCGAGGTTGCCGCCGGCGAGCGTCGCAAGCAGTCGCACGCAGGCCGCATCGGCGCGTTGCGGGCCTGCCGCCGTCGCCAGCACGGCATAGCCCGCGGGCCCGGCATCGGCCAGCTGCAGCACGTAGTAGCCGTCGGCCGTCGCATGGTTCGGCGCGGCGTCGGCATCGGCTGCGGTACCCAGACCCGCCAGCGAGCCGCCGCGCACGACGAAGCGATCGGCATAGGCGTCGCGATCGGCGCGATGGCGCTCCTGCAGCTGCTGGACGTGCGCGATCGCCGCGATCGCGTCGGCGCGCCGGCTGCGCCGCACGTGGTCGAGATAGCTCGGCAGCGCGACGGCAGCGAGCACCGCAACGACGACGAGCACCACCATCAGCTCGAGCACCGTGAAGCCGGCCGTGCGGCGACGCCGCGTCAGCATGCCGCGTAACCCGGCAGGGCGCGCGCCGGCGAGCACGAGCGGGCACGGCCCAACAGGTTGACGACGTGGCGCACTTCGAGGCGGCCCTCGCCGACGACGTGCAGCGTGCCGGTCGGCGCGACGGTGCCGCGCACCGGATGGAACAGCATCGACGCCGCGTTGCTCGTCACCTGCACGCGGCCGCCGGCGGGCAGCTGCACCGTCTTGAACTCGGTCGCGCCGGGTTCACAGACCGTCGCCGCGTCGGCGCTGCAGCGGCAGTCGCCGGCGCCGCCGCTGTGGATGACCCAGCAGCTCGCGCCGTCGGCCTGCGCGAAGCCGATGCGCAGCGGCAGGTTGCGCGCCACGGCCTCGGAGCGCACGTACTGCAGATCGGCCGCGAGCTGCGCCGCCGTGCCCTCGACGGCGCGGCGCGCCAGCGTGTCGCGAAACGACGGCGCGGCCGTCGCCAGCGCCACGGCGGCCAGCGTCGATGCCACCGTCGTTTCGACCAGCGTGATGCCCCGTACAGCGCGCCTTTCGTGCATGCTCGCCTCCCCGTCGTTGTCGTTGCGGCAACTCTAGGCGCGGCCGTCGGCGCGCGCGCCCCTCGCGGGGGGGAAGGCAGCGGCCCCTCGATGGGGGCCGCGCGGGCGGAATCAGATGTCGCGGATCAGCTGTCGGAACTCGTCGACGTCCTCGAAGCTGCGATAGACCGACGCGAAGCGCACGTAGGCGACCTTGTCGATTCGCTTCAACTCGCGCATCACGAGCTCGCCCAGCCGCGACGACGCGACTTCGCGCGTGCCGCCCGACAGCAGCTTCTCCTCGATGCGCGCGAGCGCGGCGTCGACCTGCTCGGTGCTCACCGGCCGCTTGCGCAGCGCCAGCAGCATCGACGCGCGAATCTTCTCGCGGTCGAACTCGGTTCGCGAGCCGTCCTTCTTGACGACGGCGGGCATCGCGATCTCGGCGCGCTCGTAGGTCGTGAAGCGCTTGTCGCAGTCGAGGCAGCGGCGCCGCCGGCGCACGACGTCGCCCTCATCGGACTCGCGGGTCTCGACGACCTGCGTCTCGGCGTGGCTGCAGTACGGGCAGCGCATGTGCGACTCGCCGCCTAGCGGTAGACCGGAAAGTCGCGCGTCAGCTTCTCGACGCGTGCGCGCACCGTGGCGATCGTCGCAGCGTCGTCGGGGCGGTCGAGCACGTCGGCGATCAGGCTGGCCGTCAGACGCGACTCGGCCTCGCCGAAGCCGCGCGTCGTCATCGCCGGGCTGCCGAGGCGGATGCCGCTGGTGACCATCGGCTTCTCGGGATCGTTCGGGATACCGTTCTTGTTGCACGTGATGTGCGCCTCGCCGAGCAGCGCCTCTGCGCGCTTGCCGGTCATCTGCTTGGCGCGCAGGTCGACCAGCATCACGTGGCTCTCGGTGCGACCGCTGACGATGCGCAGGCCGCGCTGCGTCAGCTCGTCGGCCATCGCCGCGGCGTTGGTGACGACCTGCTGCTGGTAGACCTTGAACGCCGGCTCGAGCGCCTCCTTGAAGGCAACGGCCTTGGCGGCGATCACGTGCATCAGCGGGCCGCCCTGGATGCCCGGGAAGATGGCGCTGTTGATCTGCCTGGCCACCGCGTCCTTCATCAGGATCAGGCCGCCGCGCGGGCCGCGCAGCGTCTTGTGCGTCGTCGACGTGACGACGTCGGCGTGCGGCACCGGGTTGGGATAGACGCCGGCAGCGATCAGCCCGGCGTAGTGCGCCATGTCGACCATGAAGAAGGCGCCGACGTCGCGCGCCACGCGAGCGAAGCGCTCGAAGTCGATGCGCAGGCTGTAGGCCGACGCGCCGGCGATGATGAGCTTGGGCCGATGCTGGCGCGCCAGGCGCTCCATCGCGTCGTAGTCGATGGCTTCGTCGGCGTCGAGCCCGTAGCTGACGACCTTGAACCACTTGCCGCTCATGTTCAGCGGCATGCCGTGCGTCAGGTGGCCGCCTTCGGCCAGGCTCAGGCCCATGATCGTATCGCCCGGCTGCAGCAGGCCGAACAGCACGGCCTGGTTGGCCTGCGAGCCCGAATTGGGCTGCACGTTGGCGTGCTCCGCGCCGAACAGGCGCTTCAGCCGGTCGATCGCGAGCTGCTCGACCCGGTCGACGTACTCGCAGCCGCCGTAGTAGCGCTTGCCGGGATAGCCCTCGGCGTACTTGTTGGTGAGCTGCGAGCCCTGCGCCGCCATCACGGCAGGCGACGCATAGTTTTCGCTGGCGATCAGCTCGATGTGCTCTTCCTGGCGCCGGTTCTCGTGCTCGATGGCGGACCAGATCTCGGGATCGACGGCGGCGACGGTCGACAGGCTGCGGTCAAACATGGCGGTGTGTGTTCCATACGTGTAGGCCTTCGACGGCGTCCCGCCGCGTGCGAGCGGAGGTTGCGGAAGGCGCCCAGGCGAACGGCGGGAGCGGTCGGACGACCGTCCGCGCTCCCCGGTGGTAGCCCACCTCGGACCCCTCGGCCCTGAATCGCCAGTCGCGCGGACGGCCAGTGTACCGCGCGGGTGCGCTGCGCGCGCCGTCGCTCAGCGCGACGCGACGTGCTCGTCGTCGGGCGTCGCGCCGGCGAGCGCGGTCGCCGCGGCGGCGGGGGCATCGAGCGGCGCCGGCTGCCAGGTCGCCGGCAGCGCGGCCGTCGTCGAGACCGGCTTGCCGGTGGCGACCTGGCGCAGGTACTCGTGCTCGGCGAGCACCTTGCGGGCATAGCCGCCGTCGTCGGCCAGGTTGGCGGCGCCGACGTAGTAGCGCAGGCCGGCCTCGAGACTGCCAGCGCGCGCGATGCACTCGCGCAGCACCTGCACGCCGACGCGCAGGTTGGTGACCGGGTCGAACGCCGCATACGTGCCGCCGAAGGCCTCGTACTTGTCGTCGTGCACCTTCGTCATCACCTGCATCAAGCCCTGAGCGCCGACCGAGCTCTGCGCGAACGGATTGAAGCTCGACTCGACGGCCATGATGGCGAGGATCAGCGTCGGCTCGAGCCCGGAGCGACCGCCGAGCATCCAGGCCTCCTTGACGAGGCGGCTGATCGGCTCGGGCGCGACGCGATAGCGGCGCGAGATCCACTGCGCGACGCTCGCCTGCTGGCGCGTCAGTTCCTTCGGATCGGCCGCGGTCGCGCGGGCGACGGCGTCGAGCTCGGTCAGCCCTGCGAGGATCGACGCATCGACCGGCGCGCGGGCCTCCTTGCGCGCCTGCAGCCAGCCGAAGGCGTGCTGCTCGAGCGAGTCGCGCACGTCGGGGCGGCCGAGAGCGAAGACGAGCGCCGCCATCACGATCAGGCCGAACAGGGCCAGCGCGTTGTGGCTGACTTCGAGCAGACCGTGGCCGACGTCACGCAGGAACACCGAGGTCGAACTGCCGACGGCTCGACCGGCGGCGCGGGCTCTGGCGATCACGGTCATGGCGAACCTCTCCTTGCAGGACAGCGGGCGCACGCGCTCGTCACCCCGATAATGGCCGGCGCGCAGACCCGAGAGCGAGGGCAACCACCGGCAGGCATCTGAATGCACCCCGGGTTATCCCGAGGGTCGATGAGTGCCGGCGATTGTAGGAAGCCGCGTCATAACCGGTCAACAATCAAGAACCGCTCTCTAATTCCAATCCAGAATGAAGTATCGGGATCTCCGTGAATTCATAGACGCCTTGGAGCGCTTGGGCGAACTGCGGCGCGTCGCGGAGCCAGTCTCTGTGCGGCTGGAGACGACAGTGCTCAGTCACCGTGTGCTGCTGGCCGGCGGCCCGGCACTGCTGCTGACCGCAACAAACGGTTACAAGGCCGACACGACCATTCCCGTCCTGGCGAACCTGTTCGGGACGCCGCGCCGCGTCGCGCTTGGCATGGGCGCCGACGATCCGGCCGAGCTGCGCGATGTCGGCCACCTGCTCGCCAACCTCAAGGAGCCCGAGCCGCCGAAGGGCCTGGCCGACACCGGCAAGCTGCTGCGCATGGCACGCGCCGTGTGGGACATGAAGCCCGCGACGGTGCGTCGCGCGCCGTGCCAGGAGGTGGTGCTTGAAGGCAGTGACATCGACCTTGCGACGCTGCCGGTACAGACCTGCTGGCCCGGCGACGCCGGACCGCTGATCACCTGGGGGCTCGTCGTCACTCGCGGTCCGCAGGCCGTGCCGCGGCCGCGTCGCCGGCAGAACCTGGGCATCTATCGCCAGCAGGTGATCGGGCCGCGCCGCGTCATCATGCGCTGGCTCGCGCACCGCGGCGGCGCGCTCGACTTCCGCGATTTCGCGCTGGCGAATCCCGGCCGGCCGTTCCCGATCGCCGTCGCGCTTGGCGCCGACCCGGCGACGATCCTCGGCGCCGTGACGCCTGTGCCCGACTCGCTGTCGGAGTACCAGTTCGCCGGCCTGCTGCGCGGCAGCCGCACCGAGGTCGTCGATACGGCGGTGGGCGAGGGCGAGCTGAGCCTGCAGACGCCGGCCACGGCCGAGTTCGTGCTCGAGGGCCACGTGCCGCCTGCAGCGCCGGGCTATACCGGCGTCAGCGAGCACGGCGTGGCATTGCGGGAGATCGGCGGCTACTTGCATGCGCTCGAGGGTCCGTTCGGCGATCACACCGGGTACTACAACGAGCAGGACTGGTTCCCGGTGTTCGAGATCGCTCGGCTGACGCATCGCGAGCGGCCGATCTATCACTCGACCTACACCGGCAAGCCTCCCGACGAGCCGGCGGCGCTCGGCGTCGCGCTCAACGAAGTCTTCGTGCCGATCCTGCAGAAGCAGTTTCCCGAGATCGTCGACTTCTACCTGCCTCCCGAAGGCTGCAGCTACCGCATGGCGCTGATCTCGATCAAGAAGAGCTACGCCGGCCACGCCAAGCGGCTGATGTTCGGTCTGTGGAGCTTCCTGCGCCAGTTCATGTACACGAAGTTCATCGTCGTCACCGACGACGACGTCGACATCCGCCACTGGCCCGACGTCGTGTGGGCGATCACGACGCGCTGCGACCCGGTGCGCGACACGACGCTCGTCGACCGCACGCCGATCGACTATCTCGACTTCGCGTCGCCGGTCAGCGGGCTCGGTGGCAAGATGGGCCTCGACGCGACGAACAAGTGGCCGGGCGAGACGGACCGCGAATGGGGCCGCCCGATCGCGATCGACGCCGAAGTCGAGCGCCGCGTCGCCGCGCTCGTCGATGGCGTGCTCGCGCGCCGTTGAAGTCGCGACCGCGGCTTGAAACTCGGCCCCGCGTGCGCTATCGTTGAATCGCCTGTTCGCAGGCACAACCATGGCGCAGTCGCTGCGCGCCAGGAGCGCCGGACCCTACTCTCCGGAGCCCCACGTGGCCTCGGCCACAGACCCCTCCCCGTCGCAAGGCGCGGAGGGGTTATCGTTTGCGGCGTCGCCGCGCCTCGATGTCCCTCAATGCCCGATCGCGCGCCCGAGCGCTTCCCGCAGCACGTGGCGCACGTGGGCATGGCCTTCCGACGTCGGCAGCCAGCGCAGCAGCGGGTTCTCGACGCGCGGCGCCAGCGCCATCGGCGCCGGCGTGACGCGCAGGCGCTCGCCCGCCGCGTGCCGGAACGCGCGCAGCGCGCGGGGCATGTGCCAGCCGTGCGTCACGACGACGAGCTCGACGACGTCCGACTGGCGCAGCATCGCCAGCGTGCCGGTGGCGTTCTCGCGCGTGTCGCGCGACTGCTTCTCGATCCACGACAGCGGGCGGCCGAACTCTTCGCGCGCGATGCGCATCGCGACCTCGGCTTCCGACTGGCCGTCGTTCTGCGCATGGCCGACGCCGCCCGTGAAGGCGAGCGGCGCGCCGGTACGCCGCGCCAGCCAGGCGCCGTAGCGCAGCCGCTCGAGCGACTCGCGCGTCAGGCTGGGTGCGCCGTACTCGGGCGCCTGCGACTCGCGACCGCCGCCCAGCACCACGATGACGACGTCGCGGCGCGACTGCGTCGCGCGCTGCAGCGCCTGCAGTTGCGCCGCCGAGAGCGCCGGCGGCACGTCGAGCAGCGCCGACTGCAGCGCGTCGCCGACGGCGGCGCACGATGCCAGCCACAGACCCGCCGAGCCGGCGGCGAACAGCAGCCAGCCGACGGCGCGCCGTGCCCACAGCAGCACCGCGGCGACGACAAGCAGCGCGATCAGCGGCACCGGCGGCAATGCGAGGGCCGTGAGCGCGGGCTTCCAGGAGACGATGCCGAGGTTCGCGAGCACGCTGTTCATGGGCCGCGATTGTGCGCGACGCGGCGGCGTCCGGCGGCGATCGACGACAATGCGCCGTCGCTCCGACAGCCCCCGCATGCCACGATGAATGCACCCGCCAATGCCGAGGTCGCCACGCTCGCGGGCGGCTGCTTCTGGTGCCTCGAGGCCGTCTACCTCGAGGTCGACGGTGTGCTCGCCGTCGAGTCCGGCTATGCCAACGGTCACGCGGCGAACCCGACCTACGAGCAGGTGTGCCGCGGCACGACGGGCCACGCCGAAGTCGTGCGCGTGGCCTACGACCCGCAGCGCATCTCGTTTCGCGAGCTGCTCGAGATCTTCTTCGTGATCCACGACCCGACGACGCCCGACCGCCAGGGCGCCGACGTCGGCACGCAGTACCGCTCGGGCATCTACACGCACGGTGACGCACAGGACCGCGTGGCGCGCGAAGTGATCGCCGAGCTCGAGGCGAGCGGCACGCTCGGCGCGCGCGTCGTCACCGAGGTCGAGCCCGAGCGCGCGTACCACCGCGCCGAGGACTACCACCAGCGCTACTTCGAGCGCCATCCGCACCAGGGCTACTGCGCCTTCGTCGTCGCGCCGAAGGTCGCCAAGTTCCGCAAGACCTTCGTCGACAAGGTGCGCCGGTCGTGAAACCGCTGCGCCGCACGCGTCTGGCCGCGACCGCGCTCGTCGCATTCGCCCTGCTGTGGGCGCAGACGCTCGGCTTGTTGCACGGGATTGTGCATGCGCCGCATTCCGCCGCAACGGCGGCTGTGCAGGCGAACGCGAACAGCGGGGCCGCCGTCGCGCCGCCCGAGGTGCGTGCCGGCATCGATCGGTTGTTCGGCGAGCACGGCGAACACACGCCCGCCTGTCACCTCTACGATCAGCTGACGCACGCCCACGCGATGGCGTCGGCCGTTGCCGCATTCGTCGTCATCGCGCACTGCGACGCACCGCCGCCGGTCCGTCCGGCGCGGGTGCGCGCCGCGGCGCCGGTTCCCTTCCTCGCCCGCGCCCCGCCGGCGCACGCCTGAGCCTCCAGCGTTCCAGGACTGCGCGCGCTGCATGGCGCGCGCAACGTGTGCCCATAGCGGCCCTCGCGGGCCCGAGGATTCCTCACCATGTTCCATCCCTTCCCTGCCGGCAGGCGCGCACGCGCGTGCACTGCCGGCCTGCTGTGCCTGCTCTGCGCCGCCGTGCGCGCGCAGAGCGCGCTGCCGACGGTCGTCGTCACCGGCAACCCGCTGGGCGCCTCCGACATCGCGCAGCCCTCGTCCGTCCTCGCCGGTGACGGCCTGGTGCTGCGCCGCGGAAGCACCCTGGGCGAGACGCTCGACGGCCTGCCCGGCGTCTCGTCGACGTGGTTCGGCCCCAACGCCAACCGGCCCGTGATCCGCGGCCAGGACGGCGACCGCATCCGCGTGCTCAACAACGCCGGCGCGTCGGTCGACGCCTCGGGCCTGAGCTACGACCACGCCGTGCCGGTCGATCCGCTCGTCGTCGAGCGCGTCGAAGTACTGCGCGGTCCGGCAGCGCTGCTCTACGGCGGCAGCGCGGTCGGCGGCGTCGTCAATGCGATCGACAACCGCATTCCGCGCAGCGCCGTGACGCGTCCGACCGGCAGCGTCGAACTGCGCGGCGGCGGCGCGGCCGGCGAGCGCGGCGCCGGTGCGCTGATCGAGGCGGGGCGCAGCGGCTTCGCGGTGCACGCCGACGCGTTCAGCCGGCGCACCGACGACCTGCGCGTGCCGTCGTACGACCGGCCTGTGGACGGCGGCGGCAGCGAACGCAGCCGTCGCGTCGTCAACTCGGGCAGCCGCGCGGAAGGTGGCGCCTTCGGCGGTTCGATGGTGTGGGACCACGGCTACCTCGGCGCCTCGCTCGACACCTACCGCAACCGCTACGGCGTCGTCGCCGAGGACGACGTGAAGATCGGCATGCAGCGTGACAAGTTTGCGCTGGCCGGCGAGGTGCGCGGGCTCGCCGGTCCGCTGCGCGCGCTGCGCGCCCGCCTGCAGCACACGGACTACGAGCACCGGGAGATCGAAGGCACGGGCGAGGTCGGCACCACCTTCGGCAGCCGCGGCAGCGAGCTGCGCGTCGAGGCGGAGCACCGCGCCGTGCCCCTCGCAGGCACCAGCCTGCGCGGCGTCTTCGGCGTGCAGGTCGAAGGCACGCGCGCGTCTGCGCTGGGCGAAGAGGCGTTCGTCCCGAATGCGCGCACACGCCAGGCGGCGCTGTTCGCGCTGGAGGAGCTCGCCGTCGGGGCGACGCGATGGATCGTCGGCGCGCGCGTCGAGCGCACCCGCATCGCCTCCGACGGCGACGCACCCGGCGCGATCGATCCGCGCTTCGGCGCACCGCAGTCGCGCAGCTTCGGCACCGGCAGCGCATCGCTCGGCGCCGTGCACGACCTCAGTGCGCAATGGCAGTTCAGCGGCAGTCTGGCCTACACCGAGCGCGCGCCGACCTACTACGAGCTCTACGCCAACGGGTTGCACATCGCCACCGCGGCGTTCGAGCGCGGTGACGCGGCGCTGGCCAAGGAGAAGGGCGCCAACGTCGATCTGGCCGTGCAGTGGAAGGGGGGGTCGCGGCACGTCAAGCTCGGTGCCTGGGCCAGCCGTTTCTCCAACTACGTGGCGCTGCTGCGCAGCGGCGAGCCTGACGTCGTCGACGACGGCGAGGCCTTCCCCCTGTACGCCTACAGCGGCGTGCCCGCGCGGCTGCACGGCGTCGAACTGGAAGGCCAGGGGCGCGTGCTCCACGGCGCGCAAGCGCTCGATCTGGACGGCAGGCTCGACTGGCAGCGCGTCACCAACCGTGCGAGCGGCGAACCGCTGCCGCGCATCGCGCCGCTGCGCGTCACGCTCGGCGCGACGCTGGCTGCTGGCGACTGGAAGGCGCGGGCGGAAGTCGTGCATACCGCGCGCCAGTCGCGCGTGCCGGCCGACGACACGGCCACCGGCAGCCACACGCTGGTGCACCTGTCGGCCAGCCGGGGCCTGCGGCTCGGCCAGAGCGAGGCCCTGCTGTTCGCGCGGCTGACCAACGTGGGAAACGCGCTGGCCTACAACGCGGCGACCATCGCCAGCGTGCGCGCGTTGTCGCCGCTGCCGGGACGCGCGCTCAGCACCGGCTTGCAGGTGGCCTTCTGAGCGCCCCCAAGGGCCGGGCCGCGCCCAGCCCGCCCCTCGCGGGGTCAAGGAAACCTGGGGCGGCCCGGCGTCTCCTTGAGAGGGATGCTCAGCCGCCGCGGGTCCAGGGAGCCCCGGGCGACACGGGGCTCGTCGGCACGCCGGCCGGTGACCGGCAGTGCCTCACGGCGCGAGGCGCTCGCGCACCCAGCGGCCGTTGTCGTCGAGGCGGTAGCGCAGGCGGTCGTGCAGCCTCGACGGCCGGCCCTGCCAGAACTCCCAGCGGTCGGCGCGCAGCCGATAGCCGCCCCAGTGCGGCGGGCGCGGCGGGTGCAGCAGGTATTGCGCGCCGTATCGCGCCGCGTTGGCGACCAGCACGGCGCGCGAGGCGATCACGTCGCTCTGCGGCGACGCCCACGCGCCGATGCGCGAATCGAGCGGGCGCGACGCGAAATAGGCGTCGGACTCCTCGGTGGCGATCTTCTCGACCGTGCCTTCGACGCGCACGACGCGCTCGAGCTCGACCCAGTGGAACTGAAGCGCGGCCTGCGGATGCAAGTCGAGCTCCCGGCCCTTGCGGCTGCGGTAGTTGCTGTACCAGACGAGGCCGCGCTCGTCGCAGCCCTTGATCAGCACGACGCGCGTCGACGGCCGACCGTCGGCGCCCACCGTCGCCAGCGTCATCGCCGTCGGCTCGGGCAGTTGCGCGTCGATCGCCTGGCCCAGCCAGCGCTGGAACTGGCGCAGCGGGTCGGCGTCGCTCGCCGATTCGTCGAGTTCGGCGCGTTCGTAGCTCTTGCGCAGGGCAGCCAGATCGGTCATGCGCCGAGTATAGGGAGCGGCACCGGGTCGCGGCGTTACGCTACGGGGAAGAACTTAAGTAGACGCCCCACTACCTGCGAGGCGCCGCCGCTTCCATCCTTGACGTGAA
>JASNYH010000006.1:0-212710 GCA_048500255.1 Burkholderiaceae bacterium
GCATGTCTGACCAGAAGCGGCGAAAACCAGGGAACCATCAGGCAGCCGGCGCGCATAGCGTCCGAGTTGGGACTTCGGCAAGGTCACCGGCACCTTCTGCGTCAGCACGCCGTCCTGCTTCTCCGGTGGGGTGCCCGAGAGCAGTTCGGCGTGGCCGAGTTGGATGCTGCGCGTAGTCAGCGCCTTGAGCACTGCGGGTGTGCAGGCCATCAGCGCGAGCCGCCGCTCCAACACCTCGGGCGACCAGCCCATGAGGCGGGCGGCTTCTTCCTTGTCGCCGCGCTGGCGCAGCAGTTGGCGCTGCGCGGCACGGGCTTCCTCGGCCGGCGACATGGCGGCGCGGTAGTAGTTCTCGATCACCGACATGGCCTCGGCCGCCTCGTCGCTGGCGTCCTTGATGACCACGGGCATGTCGTAGTCGTCGCCGAAGACGTTCCTTGCGGCTCTCCAACGGCGCTCACCGGCGATGATCTCGAAGAGGTCGGTGCCCAGCACAGGCCGCACGACGATGGGTTCGAGCACGCCGACCGCGCCGATGCCCTCCATATGGAGTTCATGGGTGGATCGGTGTTGGTCCACCCAGGATCTCCTACCGCGACGCACCTTCAAGAGCCGCCGCTGGCGCCGTCACGCGGCCGAACGATCGACCGTTGCCGCGTCGGATGGCAAGCCTGGCGCCGCGCCGCGCACACGTCGGTACGGCGGCAGGCCCGCCAGCAGGCGCCGGCCCCACGGCGTGCTCGCCAGCCGCGGATCCAGCACCGTGACGCGGCCGTGGTCCTCGGGCGTGCGCAGCAGCCGCCCCACCGCCTGCGCCAGCCGGATGCCGACCTCGGGGACGCTGCGCTCATGGAAGGCGGACCTCCCCTGCGCCTCGATCCACTCCCGGCGTGTCTGCTCGACCGGATCGTCGGGCACCGCGAAGGGCAACTTGACCACTACCAGGTGCGTGCAGTAGGCGCCGGGCAGGTCCACCCCCTCGGAGAGGCTGGCCAGACCGAAGAGGACCGAACGCTGGCCCTGGTCGATGCGAGCCTTGTGGCGCGCCAGCAGCTCGCGCTTGGACGTGCTTCCCTGCACGAGGATCTGCTCGCGCAGCGCCTCCGGCAGCGCATGCGCGACCTGATGCATCTGCCTTGCCGATGCGAACAGGACCAGAGACCCGGCTTGCGCCTCGAGCAGGGCGGGCAGCATGGCTGCCACCTCCTCGGTATGCGCCTGGGCATCGAGCGGATGGGAGCGCATGCGCGGCAGGTGCAGCTCGGCCTGCGCCGCATGGTCGAAGGGTGATGGCAGGCTGAGCGCATGCACCCCCTCCCATGCCTTCAGGCCAGCCTCTTCCATGAAGAGGTCGAACGAGCCGCAGGCCTGCAGCGTCGCCGAGGTCAGCACGGCAGCGCCGGCACGATCCCACAGCAGCGTGCGCAGGCGTTCTCCGCCACCGATCGGCGCAGCGCAGACGTGGAACTCTGTCGTCCGGCCCGCCCTGACCTCCTTGCCACCGCGCTCGATCCAGCGTGCCAAGGACATGTGCCACCTCGGCCATCATCACCAACTGCGCGCGGCGGCTGGCGAAGCCCGGCATGGCCTCGCGCAAGGTGCGCAGACAGGACTGCATGCGGGCTTTCTCTTCGTCGCTGAGCATGCGCCCAGCTTCTCGCAACAAAGCGCGTCTTCAAGGCCCGGCGCAGCGGGGCGTGGGTAGCCTGCAGCGCACCCGAGGCCACGCTGTGGCCCATACGCAGTTCACCAGGACTTGGTCGCCTGCACCGGGATAGAGGCAGGAACATGGCTATAACGCACGCCCTCGATCACGTGCATCGAGACAGCCTCGCACTCAATCGCCAGGTGGAAGGCTGGCCGCCAGTCCGGGGCCAGCATAGCCTCCGGCTCGCCTCTATCGAACAGAACATAGTTCACGCCACCCTCGCATTGCACGGACCGAAAAGCGATGCCATCGAAAGCCCACTTCTTGTCGTAGCGGATGAACTCCGCCAGCGCCTGCGTCATCACGTAATCCGTATCACGGATAGGAAATTCAACCGCATGAGGCCAAGTATGGCACGAGTTTTGGGCCTCGAAACACGTTCGGCCAAGGAAGGTTGAGCGCTCGCTTGCCGCTCAATGGCAAGAGCTTGGGAGGCAGTATGCATTTGGGCCTGGCGCGCGCGCAGCTGCTTCCCCGCAGCGATGGATACCGCCGCTTCACTGGGTCACCAATTGACGCGCTGGTCTACCTCGTCGGGTTGAGCTGCCAGATCCCAATCCGGCTCGCCTTGCGCACCATCATCCACCGGCGCGTCGCAGCCCTCCCACAGCGGTGGCCCGCGTGCCGGGGTGATGTGCGGGGGGGCAGACTCCACCCCGATGTGGTTCAGGATGTGGCGGATTTCGGCGCTGTGGGTGATGAAGGCAATGATGCGCATCTGCCCACCGCACATGGGGCACAGCAGCGGAAATGCCTCGTAGATGCGGGCAATCAGCACCGCCCACAAGTAATGCGCCGCTCGCTTCGGGCGTGCTTCAGGTTCGGGTGTGGGTGTGGCCGCGTTGCCCGGCGCCGCCACCCCAGGTACGCCCGCGCCAGGTTGTGCAGTCTCCACCGTGGCTGGTTGCGACGCAGCAGGCTGAGCCAGCGCCGTTACCGCCGCTCTCAGCGGCGAGTTTGGTGCCAGCACACCAAAGTAGCGGTGCCGGTGGGTGCGTGGCGGTGGCACCAGCGCGGCGATGCGGTCGATCAGTTCCAGCGGTGTGAGGTGCAGCTCATCTGCCTTGGCACCACGCTTGTCACTGGTGGGCTCGCTGCGCTGTTTGGCACAGCGGTACACCAGTTTGCTTCCCTCTTTGCGTAGGCGCTCCATGGAAAACGGTGGACGCGCGCAATAGCGCAGCAGCCGCTCCAGCGCAGCGCGGTCGTGGGCTTCGATGCAGACACCGGCGTCCACCGAGAAGCCGCTGTGTTTGTAGCCCAGCATGTCTTTGGCGTCACAGTTCTCCAGCAGGCCCCGAGCAACGAAGGCGCGCAGGATGCGTTTTTGCAGTGTGGTCTGCACTGGGGCCACGGTAGCCGCATCGATGCCGGTGGCCGCGTGAAAGATGACACCCGGCGATGAGATTCGAGGGGTCGCATCAGCATCGCCCTCGCCCTCCACTTCCTCAAACACCCCGTCCACCACACAAACGTGGAAGTGGACGTGTTCATTGAGGCTGGAGCCGAATCGGTGAATGAAGGCGATGGCACCGATGTGCAGGCCTGCCTTGTCCATATGGGCCGCACCGGGGCTGTGGGTCTGCAGAGTTTGTGCGATCACCCGCAGAAAGATGCGCAGCACCATGCTCAGCACCGCTCCGTCGCGTTGCATGAAGTACCGCAACCTCTTGGGCACGGAGAGCACCCACTGGCGCACCGGCAGGCGGGGGAAAACGTGGTCGCTCAGGTGTGCCGCCGTCTCCACCATCCGCCGCGTGGTGCACGAGGGGCAGACTCCCCGGCCTTTGCAGGAGAAGGCTACAAAGTAGTCGTGCCCACAGTCGCCGCAGCGAGCGCGGGCAAAGCCATGGGCAAAGATGCCGCACTCAAGATACTTGGCAAACGCTTTGCGCACGAAGGGCTTGGGGGTGTGGTGGTCGCCCTGGCCGTCGAACTGACCCGCGCTGGCCAACTCTAGCCAGGTCTCGTAGTGCTCGGCTACCATTTGGTAGAGCAGCGTGCGTTCGGGGTGGCGTGGGTTGTAGAGCTTGGGCTTGGAAGTGGCTGACATGAATACTGTACAAATGCACAGTATTCTGCGGCGATTGTTTGGGTACGCAAAGCACAAGGCCCGAACCGTCGCCAGTTCGGGCCTTGTCAGGGTAGCTTGGCTGCGGACTTACTTGCGCGCAGGCGGCACATCCGTGCAGCTGCCATGCGCCACTTCCGCCGCCATGCCGATGCTCTCGCCCAGCGTCGGATGCGGGTGGATGGTCTTGCCGATGTCGACAGCGTCCGCACCCATCTCGATGGCCAGGGCGATCTCGCCGATCATGTCGCCCGCATGCGTGCCGACCATGCCGCCGCCCAGGATCTTGCCGTGGCCCCGGCCAGCATGGCCGTCTCCTGATCCTGCTTCGGGGCTGTCGTCGAACAGCAGCTTGGTGACGCCTTCGTCGCGGCCGTTGGCAATGGCGCGGCCCGAGGCCGCCCAGGGGAACAGGCCCTTCTTGACCTTGATGCCCTGCTGCTTGGCCTGGTCTTCGGTCAGGCCCACCCAGGCCACTTCGGGGTCGGTGTAGGCCACGCTGGGGATCACGCGGGCGTTGAAGGCGGCGCTGGCCAGTTCCTTGTTGCCCTGCAATTCGCCGGCGATCACTTCCGCCGCCACATGCGCCTCGTGCACCGCCTTGTGCGCCAGCATGGGCTGGCCCACGATGTCGCCGATGGCGAAGATGTGCGGCACATTGGTGCGCATCTGGATGTCCACGTTGGGGTCTCCTCGTTTTCAGTGCAATAAGTGACGGTACGAAAAGCTAGCACTGGCGCGGAGGTGGTGTTGGTAGATCGTTGATTTCATTGACTTTCCTGTTCACTTTCAAATCTGCGATTCGTGGCGTCAAACCGTGGTCGGTTTCATCCATTGGTGCCAGTTATCGATGCATTTGGCCGCGAAGGCAGGATTTGGTCAGCATAGCGGTCAACCGGGAAGCGAAACACACCCCGCAAGTTGATGCTCTCCAGCCTGGTGGGCGCAATCTTCCCGATCAGTTCCGGTGGAATGACCTGGCGGCGGTTCGACCAGCGATCCAGGACCGCCTGCATCTGTGAGGTATTCCACGCCATCACGATGTTGGCCATCAGGCTCAACGCATCGGCCACAGCCTGCATTTCATCGACACGTTTGGCCTGCGCCGGGCTGATCCGGCCGGTATAAATGGCGCGCTTGAGGGCGTTAACAGCCTCGCCCCGATTGAGCACCCGGCGCAACTCGTTCCTGAAAGCGTCCTTGACAAAGTAGTCAGCCAAAAACGCCGTACGCAGCAACCGCCCCAATTGCACGCCAGCCTCATAGATTGGATCGCCCTGGGCGGCAGAACCGAACCGCGCAAGAGCTGCCACCGCACTGGCATGTCCGCTCATGACCGAGGCTGCCAGGTGCACCAGACTATCCCAATGCTTTTCGATCAAAGCGACGTCGACATTGGCTTCGCACACCGCAGCGATTTCTGCGGGCACTTTGGTGCCGCGTGGCACAAAGAGGTGGCGCTGTTTGAGTTCCTTCAACCGCGGGCAAAGATCAAAACCAAGCAAACGGGCATGTGACATGGCAAAGTCGGTGTAGCCATGGGTATCCACAGCAAGCTGGCTGGTCTCCAGCTTTTCTTGGCGGATGACACCTTCAATGGCCACGCCCGCCTGGCGCTCATTGAGCACAAAGGGCTGCGCATGGAAGATGCCCCACCGGTCTTTTACATGGGAGTAGATTCCAATGGAAGGTGTGTTGCGCCGAGGATCAAGCCGGGCTTGCCACACCCGTTTGGTGGTCTCCATGCTCATCATGTCAGAAGATGCCAAATCGGACCGCCCCCAGGTGGCGGCAATCGGGTGTCGCTGCATGAATTCCAGCACAGCCTGGCAGGCCTGGCTCAGACGCCGTTCGTCCCGCGCCCAGCGCATGGCCTGGCGAATGCTGGTGGCAGACAATTGCGGAATCATGCGCGCGCATTCGACCGCAGTCAGACTGGTGCCGTGGGCCATGATGCCGGCATAGACCATCAGCAGCTCGTCGGTAGAGCGCGGCTCACGTCCGAGCATGATCCAGCTAAAGCGCACCTGGGCGTCAACGGCCAGAATCACTTCCGGCAATTGAACCTCACCGATGCGGTGATCCAAAGCCGCGCGCAGCTTGGTCACTTCTGGGTCTTCGTCCTCTGCGGGCAATGGCGACAAATGGAGTTCATCATCCACGCGCAGTACGCCACTGCGGGCTGCAGCGGCCACCGCATCGACACCGGCAGTTACTCTGGCCAGCAAAGGCTTCAAGAAAGTGGCAGCCTTGCTGGGTAACGATAGACGGGCATAGTGTTTCTTGGACTCTGCCTGCCAACGCTCGTCCGTGAAGAACAAGCGCGCACGACCCCGAAAGCTCAGGCTGTGCTCAATCCAGACCGAGCCATTGCGCACCGCGCGGCGCAGGGCAAACAGGGTGGCCACCTCCAACGCCTGAAACGCCCGTTCCCGGTCTGGGCTGGAGATCGAAACCTGCCAGATCATTCCCAGACTTGGTGCCACCACTTCAACTGGCAGCTTTCTGGATCCTTTGAGATATAAAGCTTGCAGCTTGGCAAGGTACTCGATGGCAGGATGCTCGCCGGTGGCCTGCCAGGGCAGCTTTGCAATGGCGACGAGCAACGACCGCACGGGGCGAATTCCATCAATCAATCCCTCGCGGACCAGGGAGGCCCTGCTCGGTGGTTTGCGTTTCTGGGTTTCGGTGATCAAGGCTTCAAGACGGGCACGCAACTCAGCATCTGGCACCGCACCTTGCGCGCTCAAGGCAACAAGTTCGCCGAGCAGCGTTTTGTACATTGCGGCCCAATTGACGGTAGCGGGGACATCGGCGGCAGCCTGACGCCACAGATCGGCGATCCGGCGCTGCACCATAAGGATCAACTGGTCTGTGGTGGTGAACAGGCAATACCGAAGAAAGCATGCGACCTCCACGGTGCGCGCTGGCTCTTTGATCTTGGCTCCGGCTGAGGGCGGCCTGGAGACAAGTCGGCGCGCGTAGCGGCGCAAGATGAGATCGGGGATGTCTGCCAGGTGCTTATGAACGTCCAGCGTGTAAAGCAGGTCGATGCGCTCCAGTACCTCGCTGATTTGGCGGGTTGAGTGTTTCGCCGGTGCAGCCCATAGCCAACTCTGCTGGGTTTGTCCATCTGGGCGCAGCTCTGAAACTGAGGCTCGCCAGCGATCAAGTGTTGCTGGATCAACGCTGGCGGCGATGGCGGTGCCTGTTTCAACTTCAAGCTGGGCAAGTGCCGCCGCAATCAGTGTCCGAATTGCCCGCTCGTGCACGATCACCAGCTTGTTCTTGTACAGCCATTGACGCGCCCGCACGAGTAGCTGATCGCGGTCGGCGCAGCGCGCCACTTCGTCGCGCAGTTCACGTACCAGTGAGCGGCGCTGGTGCTCGCTCATCCACTGGAATCCAAGGACCGTGCAGGCTACTTGTTGGTGATCGAATAGCGTGCGCCCGCGTTCATACATGGCTCTCAGCGAGGCGACTTCTGGTGCTGCAATGCCAAGCTCGTTGCCAAGGTGGCGCCACAAGGCTACTGGAATTACCCGAAAGGCACCGAGCAAACGCCCACTCATGCGCAGGAAACCAATATGGAGCGCCAGACCAAGCTTGTGGGAATCACCTCGGCGTGCATTGATTGCGTCGCGCTCGGCACCATCGAAGGTGAAAAATGCCTTCATCTCGAAGTCGCTGATATCGCGGGGGAGCCCACGCATCCCCAAAAACGTTGTGTGCCAACCCTGCATCGTGAACCTCAAAAGTGGGAGGCCACCATACCCGTTTACAAAGCGAACAGGAAAGTCAATGAAATCAACGGTCTACCCAGACCACCCCCGCGCCAGTGCTAGCTTTGCGTACCGTCACTTATTGCACTGAAAACGAGGAGACCCCTCGGCCGTCCTCGCGGAAGCCTTCACCAAGGGCATGGCCAAGCTGAACTCTTCGCGCAGCAGCAGCGGCTCCACGTCGAGCAGCTTCGAACAGTTCGGCGAGACGCTCCACCGGCTCGACCAGGTCAGCAAGAGCGTGGCGGACACAACAGGCCTAACACAGGCCCAGGCGGCGCGCATTGCCTTTGGGGCCTCTGCTCGTCTCGGCGTTGGGGGCGCCGTGGATAAGAACTACAGTTCGAGCCTCTCCTCGGCCGAGCAAAAGGCCCTTGGCTCAATGACCGCGGAGCAGTTGGCCGACTTCAAGCAGTTTGGCGATCGAGTCTCCAGAGACAGGAGCTTCATGACGGTGGTTGCCAGCGATGCGCGTGAGGGACAGGATCTCGCGGCCCGCCTTGCGACGAGCACAGCCAGGTCGGAGCGCGCCGACGCCAGCCTATCGGAGCGAAGTGCCTTCGCCGAGCGCGTCTCGACGGCCTATGAAAGGGGGGAGACCATCTCCATCGACATCGCTCAGGATCCTCACAACCTTGCAATGTTCACCCGCTACGCTGAACAGTACGGCGGTAACAGCGCCTCTGCGCGCATCCTGATGGAGGCGGAACTGGCGCGGCAGTCCCTGCGGCCGAATCGCGTTTTCTCGGATGGCACAGGGGTGCCCACGGCCTTCAGCGATGTTCGAGCACAGCATATGCAGAACTCCAGCGATCCTGCACTAGCCCCTGACCTTGCCGGACGTCACCTATCAAATCAAGGGGAGGTGATAGGTTTCGGAGGGTCGGCGACGTCGACAGCGTCTGTAGCGAACACGCCATCGTCGCTGCGGAGCACGGTTCGCGAGGAAGGAGAGCGCATCAGGGCGCTCACGTCAGCCGACCAAGGCGAATTCGACCGAAAGGCACAGATCACGAGCACGGCCGACGGCACCCTTGCATCCGAACGCTCCCTGGTGTTGCAGGCGGGCAAGCAGGTCAAAGAGGACGCTGCACCGCTCGTCGATAACGCGACGCGAGCGATAAAGGACGTCTTGAAGAAATAGCTAGGTTAGATGTTCTTATCGGCATCCAACATATGGGACCCATGCTCAGGGCGCGGGGGCTTCGTGAAGGGTAAATGACCTTCATCTCGCCAATAGTTGAAGGCAGCTTCGCGGCCCATCATGTCGGAGCCGGCGATTGAATCAGCCTCCTCGGTGTTCCGAAGCTGGCGAGGCCGCTGCCGTCGCTTCCCGAACTGCGACAGCGCGCCACCGATCGCTCCACCGAACAGAGCGCCGACAGCCATCATCACGATCCGCAGCCCCCAGTCATCGTTGCGAGCTGGCAGAAATCCCGCCCCAATGCCAAGCAGCAAGAAGACGACGAAGACGATTTTCCGCATACGAGCCTCTCTGAATGGTCTCAACCTTAGCGATTCGAATCGATTGGTGCAATGCATCTGCTGCCAGGCAAGACTCTGGACCTCTCGCCACCTTCTACCCTCTCACGATGCGTGCGCTAGTCGGACGCCGAGCGAAACCTCATGGCCTGACGGAGTTCGATCATCCAGACACCCCGTCTCGTTGATCCAGCTCATACGCTCGCGCTATGCGCGCCGCGAGCTCGTGAACCGTCACGTCGCCCAGCTGCAGGGCCTTGGGATCGATCGAATCGTCGGTCACGACGCGATCGAGAAACCGGCGGAGGTCGTCCCCGATCCTGGGCGCCAAAGGGATGCGCGTCGCTGGTGCCAGCAGTTGGGACAGGCGCAGCACGTCATTGAGGTGCTTGCGGATGTCCCTGCCATCGACATTGGCGCCCTGCTCCTTGCGCAGGCTCAACTCCAGCCACGCGATGGCCTTCAGCGGGATCAACCGGTCTTCACCGACCCATGGCAGGCCGTCCACTTCGCGGCGGCCGGACAGGATGAACTCGTAGTAGTCCTCGTCCAGCAGAATGGCCGACAGGCTCGACACGGCCTCTTCCATCGGAATCGGCGTCAGGCGGCTGCCCGCGGCCGGCTCCAGTCCCTCCGGTGCGCGCGCGAAGAGTTCGACCATGGCCGGAAAGCGCTCGTCGGCCGGCTTCTGGAAGCGATAGAACACCGGCTTGCCGGTCTCGCTGGCCTGCCGGATCCCGTATCCCCCGGCCTCCACGAAGCTCCAGAACGCCGCGCCAAAGGCAGGCGTCAGCGCCTCGACGTGGAGAACGACATCCAGGTCCTTGGTGGCGCGGAATGGGAGGCCGGCGTCCTCCATGGTCAGCGTGGCGGCCGTGCCGCCAATCAGGACATATTGGTCTGCATGCTCCTCGAACCAGTGCCGGAAGAGATCCAGGCCCCTCACCATGGCAGTTGCTCCTTCAGTTCATCCAGCGCCATTCGGACCCGGTCGTCCGTGCTGTCCTGCAAGCTCAGGATCAGCGACAGCGGATCCACGGTCGCCCGTTCCGGCCCCAGAGCGGGGCTGTAGGCCCACAGCTGCCACTCGTGCGCGGCTGGCGTCGGCTCGGGCAGCACCTGCATGCCGACCTTGCTGGCGGCCTTCCACTCTGCCGG
Source organism: Burkholderiaceae bacterium (assembly GCA_048500255.1). GTDB lineage: Bacteria > Pseudomonadota > Gammaproteobacteria > Burkholderiales > Burkholderiaceae_C > JAMHWF01. The sequence goes on from JASNYH010000006.1 coordinate 10,202, forward strand.
CCCAGCCGCGTACACGACAGTGGTTGGCTCAGCCACGAGGGTATGGCGCGACAGGGCGCTGAGGCCGGCGAGCCGAAGCTGCCCGACGGCGTTTGCGCTCCCGGGCACCCACACGGTTCTCTTCACGGGTGTGCGCATAAGCGGCGCTGCCCGCTCCCAGATCTGCCGCGGGTGCGAATCCATCCGCAGCCAGCGCGACCGCCCGACGGCGTACGGCTTCGCCAGCCCGGTTTTGGCGAGTTCCCTGACCACCCGCGACATCGTCATGGCCGTGTAGCCCAGTGCGCTCCCGATGGCCGAGGCTTGCCATTCGGCCTGCCAGGGCTGTCTCAACAATACGCTGATCAGCACGGCCTGAGCGGAAGGGCTCAGTGCCTCTTCAGCCGCCGGAGCACGCTGCCGGAAGTACTCGCGCAGATCCAGCCCGAGGTCGGGAAGGTAGAGTTGGTTGCCGGGCACGACGAACGGCACCCGGTGTTCGATCAGGCGCTTGCGTTCGTACGATGCCAACGCGTCCGTACCGTAGATCACCGGCTTGCCCGATACCGCCCGGACCTTGTCCATCCACCTGCGGATCTCGCTGAGCGGCGGCCGTTGCGCGGATGGCGCGAAGGCCAGCACGACGCCCTGTCCCAGCAGGACCATTTCGCTGAAACGGAAGGCGTCGCGCAGGAAATACGGCAGCTCGTCGGCACCCGCCCACGGCGTTGCGTCCTGGATGCGAAGGCCCAGGACCTGCTGCAGGTACGCCCGCACTTCTGCCTCGAAATTCTCCATTGCCCTTGCATCATAACTCTCTTTTCGCACAATAACATCTAAGAAGTTATCGTGCAAACTTCTGTTATCCAAAAACGCCACATCCCAGGGAACGCGCCGTACGGGCCGCAGGCGCGTGAGCCGTCGGCTTCCCGGCCGAGGCCGGCAGGCCCGCACCTGCGCACAGCTCCCCACGCCGGCCAGGAGGCGTTTGCACCGTTCGGCGTCGCCGGCGTGGTGCTCGGTCTGGCATGCAGCCATGCCCAGGCCCCCACCGATGGCACTGCCGGTGGCCATCGCGGGCGGGGTCACCGGCACCCCACCGACGCACGGAACGCGGAACGCAAGGTGCGTACCGTGCCCTTCGTGGAGCCGTCGACGCTGCGCGACAGCATGGCGACCTTGGCCGGCGGGAGAGCCGGCAGTCCGAGGGCTTCGCCAACCTCCACGAGCCCCGCCGTCGCGAGGCGGCGGGGAAGTGGGAGCACACCGATTCCCGCAGCCGCCGCGGAGATGGCGGTCGCCACCCCTCCCCCGCGGAACGCATCGACCCACGGCACGTTGGAGCGAACAAGCAGACGGATGGCGAGGGCGCGCACGCCACAGGTCTCCACCACGGTGATCAACGGCAGAGGCTTGCCCGCGAGTCGCGCCGTGCGGCTGGCGTACCAGCCGTAGCAGTCCTCGAAGAGCAGATCGCCATCGCGCCGCGCGCCTTGCCGGATCACCGCCACGTCCAGATCGCCCTGCTCGAAGGCCTTGCGCACCTCGCTCGAGAAGTCGACGCGCACCTTCAGGAGCAAGCCAGGATCGTGTGCGTTCACGCGCGCGATGATCTCGGGCAGCTCCGGCCCCGCGACGTGATCGCTGATCGCGATGTTGAGCTCGCGGCCCGGCACCTTCACCCCTTCCAACGCGCTCTGCTGCGCGGCCAGCAGATCCTGCGCCAGTGGTAGGAAGGCCTCGCCCTCGGTGGACAGGCGCACGTGCCTGGGCGTCCTATCGATGAGGCGCCTGCCCATCGCGGCCTCGAGCCGGCGCACCTGGGCGCTGACACCGGCCTGCGTCATGCCCAGGGCCTCGGAGGCCAGCGTGAAGCTGTGCAGCTCGGCCACCAGAACAAAGGTCTCCACGGCGGCGAGATCGAGGTGCTGGCGCATGCTGGACAACGAGCCGCTATCTCTGAAACAGCTGCTGCTGGCTTTATCTCGGCGCCCCGCGCCGATAGATTGTTCCCAATGCACCGCGACGCATGGACCCTTCCGGATTTCCATGCACGGCCCACGCCGTCCGCAGACCTTCAACCAGGGAGCAGCCATGCAACAAGTCCCCGCCGCAGCCAGGTACAAGCCCTACACACGTCTCACGATCCGGCAAGCGCCGCAATGGGAAGCCCTGTCCGGCGAACAGCGGCTGGCGATCGACATCGTGGCGCGGGTGCTCCCTTTCCGCGTCAACGCCTATGTCCTCGACCAGCTGATCGACTGGGACAACATTCCGGACGATCCGATCTACCGGCTGACCTTCCCGCACAGGGACATGTTGTTCGAGAGTGAGTTCTCGCTCTTGCATCGCATGGTCTCCAACGGCGAGCCCGACGCCGCGATCGATCCGGTGGTCCGGTCGATCCGCATGCGGATGAATCCGCACCCGGCCGGGCAGATGACGCACAACATCCCCATGCTGGACGGTGTCGCGCTGCGCGGCCTGCAGCACAAGTACCGCGAGACCGTCCTGTTCTTCCCGAGCGCGGGGCAGACATGCCACGCCTACTGCACGTTCTGCTTCCGATGGCCGCAGTTCGTCGGCATGGAGGAACTCAAGTTTGATGCCAAGGAGTCGCAGGAACTGGTCGCCTACCTGCGCCGCCACCCCGAAGTCACCGACGTGCTGATCACCGGCGGCGATCCTCTCGTGATGAACGCGCGCTCGCTGTCGGAGTACCTTGAGCCGTTGCTGGCGCCCGAGCTGGCGCACGTGCAAAACATCCGCATCGGGACCAAGGCCGTGGCCTACTGGCCGCAGCGCTTCGTCAGCGACAAGGACGCCGACGAGCTGATGCGTCTGTTCGAGCGCATCGTGTCCGCCGGACGCAATCTCGCCGTGATGGGGCACTACAACCATCCGCGCGAGCTGCAGCACCCGGTCGCGCAGCAGGCGGTCCGGCGCATCATCGGCACGGGAGCGACCTTGCGGATGCAGGCGCCGCTCATCCGCCACGTCAACGAGGACCCGGCCTGCTGGAGCGAGCTCTGGACCACCGGCGTGAGGCTGGGCGCGACGCCGTACTACATGTTCGTCGAGCGCGACACCGGCCCCAGCGACTACTTCAAGCTTCCCCTCGCGCGCGCCTACGACATCTTCCAGCGCGCCTACCGCTCGGTCTCCGGCCTCGCGCGCACGGTGCGCGGCCCATCGATGAGCGCATTCCCTGGCAAGGTGATGATCGACGGCGTGGTCGAGCTCGCCGGTGAGAAGGTGTTCGCGCTGCAGTTCCTGCAGGCGCGCAATCCGCTCTGGGTGCGAAGGCCCTTCTATGCCGGCTTCGACGACCAGGCGGGCTGGCTCGACCAGCTGCGCCCGGCCTTCGGCGCGCGCCGCTTCTTCTTCGAGGAAGAGGACGCAACGGACGGTCCCATCCGCCACGAGGGCGCGCGCTCCATTCCGATCGCTTCCGCGGTGCATTGAGCCCGCGGGCATACCCGCCGGACCCACGGACCACGGCGCCACACGAGGAGACATCGACCATGCAAGCGATACGGATGGCCATCATCGGCATGGGCCCGCGCGGGCTCACCGTGCTCGAGCGGGTTCTGGAGCATGCACACAGGCTCCCCGCTGCGACCCCTGTCCGGATCGACGTCTACGACGACGGCGTGGCCGGGGAAGGCTGCCACCGCTCCGCCCAGCCCGATCACCTGCTCATCAACACCGTGGCCTCGCAGGTCACCGTCTTCGCACCCGCGAGCAAGGCGGGAGGCCAGGGCGGCATCTCGCTGGTCGAGTGGGCGCACGGCGCGGGCTACCGGCGGCATGGCAACCGCTTCCATCGCGAGGCGCCCGGATCGGGCGTGCCGATCACCCAGGCCGACCACCTGCCGCGCAGCCTGCTCGGCGAATACCTCGCCTGGGCCTACCGGCGCATCGCCGGTATGCTGCCGGCACACGTCACCGTGGCCCACCACCGCCAGCGCGTGAGGGACGTGATTCCTCAGGCCGAGGGCCACCGGGTGGTGTGCGCCGACGGCGGGGAGCACCCGGCCCGCTATCTCTTCCTGACCACGGGCCACGGCCGCCGCCAGCCGACCGAAGAGGACCGCTCGTTCGCGGACTTCGCCGCGCGCCACGCTCCGCGCAACGGCCGCCTTGCGTACTTCGCCTCGCCCTACCCCATCGAGACGCTGGACAGCATCCCGGCGGCCGCCACCGTGGCCGTCCAGGGGCTGGGCCTGACCGCGCACGACGTCGTGTCGGCCCTGACGCTGGGACGCGGCGGTCGCTACCTTCAGGCCCCAGGTGCGCTGCGCTACCTGCCCTCCGGCCGGGAGCCCCGCCTGCTGCTGTTCTCCCGCAACAGCCTGCCCTTCGCGGCGCGGGGCGTCAACCAGAAGGGACTGACCGGCCGCCACCAGGCCCGCTTCTTCACTGCGGAGACCGTGGCCCGCACGAGGCAGGCCGTGCTCGCCGCCACGGGCGACCCGCGCCTTGACTTCCAGGCAGACGTGCTGCCGCTCGTCCTTCGGGAAATGGCGTACGCGTACCGCTGTGCCGGGCAAGACGCCGAAGGGGACGCACCAGGCCCCGGCGAGGGCTTCGAGCCGACGCCGGACGAGCTGCTGGCCCTGGAGTCCATTCTCTGGCCGCTGAAGCGGAACTCCTTTGCCTCGTTCGATGCGTTCCAGGCCTTCGTGCACGGCCTCGTCGAGCAGGACCTCCTCGAGGCCGCCAAGGGCAACCGGGGCAGCGCCGTGAAGGCCGCCACCGATGTCCTGCGCGACACGCGCGAAGCCTTGCGCGCGGCCGTGGAGCACGGCGGGCTCACGCCCGCATCGCATCGCTTCTTCGTGCAGGACTTCAACGCGGCCACCAACCGCGTGGCCTTCGGTCCGCCGCGCCAGCGCAACGCCGAGTACCTGGCGTTGCGGCAGGCGGGGCTGATCGACATCGTGGGCGGGCCGGGCGCGCGGGTGGTCGCCGACGACGGTCTGGCGCGGTTCCGGATCGAGGCGCCCTACCCCGCCGGCACGCACAGCAGCGAGGCCGACGTCCTTGTGATCGCCCGGCTGGATGCCTACTCGCCGCTGACCGACGCCTCCACGCTGACGTCCCACCTCCTCGCGCGCGGGCTGATTCGCCCTTTCCGCAACGGCGACTACCACCCGAGCGGTATCGACATTGACGCAGCGATGCATCCCATCGGCGCCGACGGCACGGCACGGCCCGACATCTGGGTGCTCGGCTACCCTGCCGAGGGTCCGCATTTCTACACCCATGCGCTGCCGCGCCCGCACATCCCGTCGCGGCAAACCGAGGATGCGCAGCGCTGCATCCTCGAGATGCTCTCGGACATCGCGCGGCAGACCACAGGCGCCAGTGCCCGCACCCTGCAAGCCGCAGACCGGCCCGCACCATGACGCCCGCCTGCCGCCGGGCCGCGACGGGGATCCGCAGGCGGTTCCTGTCGGAACTCCGACGTACCGCGGCGAGCCTCCGGCGCGCCGTGGGCGCGTGAGCCGTGGCACCGAAGCGGCCTCGAAGCCCTCCCCATCCCGCCAGGACGGCACGCACAGGATCGCCCGGGGGCGTCGCGGCGCGCCAGGTCCACGCGGTGTTCTGGGCGCTCGTGCCGGTCATGCTGCTGGGGGCGGCGGACCAGGCGCTCGTCGCGCCCGCGCTGGGCGCCATGGCCCGGACCTTCGATGCCCGCGACGAGGTCGTCTGGGTCGTGACGGCCTATCTGCTGAGCGCCACGGCAAGTGCTCCGCTCGCCGGGCGGCTGAGCGACCTCTACGGACGGCGCAGCGTGCTGCTCGGCGCGCTCGGGCTGTTCCTGGCTGGCGCCCTGGTGTGCGGATGGGCCGCTTCGCTCGGGACGCTGGTCGCGGGGCGCAGCGTCCAGGGGCTGGGCGGCGGCGCGCTGGTCGCCTTGCCCAACGCCATCGTCGCGGACATCCTGACGGCGCGCGAGCGTGGCCGCTACCAGGCCTACATCTCCTGTACCCACGCACTGGCCGGCCTCGCGGGGCCACTCGCCGGCGCGCTGCTGTCGGCCCATGCGTCTTGGCGCTGGATCTACTGGCTGCAGGTGCCGCTGATCGCGACCGCAGCGGCGCTGTGCTGGCGCACCCTCGACGGCCGGCCCGCGGCCGGACGGCGGGGCGGCCTCGATCCGCTCGGCGTCGCACTGATGTCCGGTGCCACCGCCTGCCTGCTGCTCGCGCTGTCCTGGTCGGGTCGTCGCATCGGCTGGATGCAGCCCCCCACCCTGGCGCTGCTCGGGGCGGCCGCCGCGCTCGCCGGTGCCTTCCTGGGCTGGCAGACCCTGGCCCGCTACCCGCTGGTGCCCGCCTCCGTGCGGCGCCACCGCGTCGTCGCGGTGGCATCTGCCGTCGGCCTGCTTGTCGCGATGGTCCACGGGGCGCTGTACATGCAGGCACCGGTCTACCTTCAGGGCATCCACGCCATGAGCGGCTCGAGCGCGGGAACCGCGCTCGCGGTGCCCCTGGCCGGCGTGGTGCTGGGCGCCTTCCTGTCGGGGCAGTACATGCGCCGCAGCGGCCGCTACAAGCCGGCTGCGCTCGCGGGACTGCTGCTGGCGACGATCGCGGCGGGCGCCCTGGCCTGGGCGCCCGGCCGCTCGGCCGCCTGGACGGCGGTGGCCTGGATGCTGCTGCTGGGGCTGGGCATCGGCGCCAGCCAGCCGCCCATGACGCTGGCCTCCCAGAACGCCGTCCCGCCGAGCGAGATCGGCATCGCCACCGCCCTGCAGATGTTCGCGCGGGCGGTCGGCGCGGCCATCGGCGTCGCCGCCTCCAGCGCCCTGGTGCCTCAGATGCCGGGACCATGCGCGGCCTGCGCGGACGGTCTCGCGGTGCAGGCCAATGGTCCCGTCGTCGGCCCGCAGACGCTCGGCATCCTCTTCGCCGCCTTCGCGGCAATCCTGGGCCTGGCGTCGCTGGCCGCGACACGGCTGCCGGTCCTGCCGTTTCGCGAGCCACCCGCGCACGCCGCCGGGCCGGGCTGCGCGTCAGGCGAGCAGGGGAAGCAGCCGGGACACCAGGTCCCGCCGGGCTGATGCCCGGCCGGCCAGCCAGTCGTGCAGCCGGTGGCTCGCACCCTCCAGGCGCACGAGCTCGGCGCTGCGCGCATGGGCGGCGGCTTGCGCATAGCCGTCCCGCACGGCCTCAGGGATGACCTCGTCCGCCGTGCCATAGACGACGAGCACGCGCCCTGCGTACCTTCCCAGGGCATCGAGGGCCGGCGAATCGGCGAACGTGCGGGTGGCGCGGATGACTTCGCGGAACGCCGTGCCGAAGCGCGCGTCCTCGGCGCGCGCCTCGTACGCCGCGGGACAGAAGAGCACGAGGGCCTTGGGCCGAACTGCGTCGAGCACGCGGCAGGCCGTGTGCCCGGCCATGCTGGTGGCGATGAGCGCGCGGGCCCGCGACGGCCTCAGCGCCTCGACGACGCACGCCACTTCCTCCTGCCGCTGGCGCAGCGTCGCGTCCGCGAGCCGCCCTCCGCTGCGCCCATGGCCCGAGAAATCAAAGGCCGCGCAGGCCACGCCCTCGCGCGCCAGCGCCTCGCGCAGATAGCGGGTGCCGTCGGCGCTGGTGGCGGCTCCGCCGCCGTGCAGGAACAGCGCGTAGTCCTGCGGGGAACAGCGCGCCGCATCCCAGCTTGCCGTGGCATGCAGCATCCCGCCCCGGAAGGCGACACCGAACGTGAATTCGCCCATTCCCCGCTCGGCAGGTTCATTCCGGCCGGATCCCGCGCGTGCGGATGAGCTGGCCCCACCGCGAGCGCTCCCCTTCCAGGAAACGCGCGAAATCGCGCGCCGTCCCGGGGTACAGTTCCGCGCCCATCTCCGCGAACCGGGCGATCACCTTCGGCTCCCGGAAGATCCGGTTGACCTCCGCGTTCAGCCGCTCGGCGATGGGCGCCGGCGTGCCCGCCGGCACGTACAGCCCGAAGAAGTTGTAGATCTGCATCGACGGCATGCCCATCTCCACGAACGTCGGCACATCCGGCAGCTGGGGCAGCCGCTGGCTGCCCGTGTAGGCGATTGCGCGGATCTTTCCCGCCTGGACCTGGGGCAGCGCCGTCACGCTGTTGTCGAGCATCAGCGGCACCTGGCCGCCGATGAGGTCGGGCAGGGCTGGCGCAGTGCCGCGGTAGGGAACGTGCAGCAGGTCCGCGCCGCTGGCGGTCTTGAGCGCCTCCAGCGCCATGTGGCTGATGCTGCCCGAGCCGAAGCTCGCCACCGCGACGCTCCCCGGGCGTTCCTTCGCCCGGGCCAGCACGTCCGGCAGGCCGGCCGTGCGCCAGCGCTCGTCGGCATTCGTCGCGACCAGCAGCAGGCCGTTGCGCTCGATCATCGAGACCGGTGTCAGGTCCTTGCGCGGATCGAAGCGCAGCTTCGGGTACAGGGCATCCGCCAGCGCCACGATGCCGCCGCCGACGAGCAGCGTGTTGCCGTCCGGCTTGGCGAGCGCCACGTGCTCGGTGCCAACGAGGCCGAACGCGCCGGACTTGTTTTCGACGATCACGGGGACCTTCAGCGAGACAGCCAGCTCCTGGGCCAGTGTGCGCCCGATCACATCGGTGAGCCCGCCCGGCGCGAACGGCACGACGACGCGGATGGTGTCCCGGGGCCAGGGCTGTTCGGCGCGGCTGGCTGCCGCCGGAAGCAGCGTGGCCAGGGCCGCCAGCATGGCGGCGAGGGAGTGCAGAAGACGTGGCATGGTGTGTCTCTCCAATGGGGTGATGGTGAACATGAAGGCAAGGCCCGGCTCGGGCCGCTGCGGGACAGGGATTTCCTTGCCGCGCGTCGCCCAGGGCGCTAGGCGCCCGGTCCGACACCCGCGGCGTAGCGGCGCTGCCAGTGCAGCGGCGCCATGCCGGGCACCGGGCTGTCGAAGCTCAGCACGCGCTCGCCCAGCAGGGACCCGAGGTACACGGTCCGGCGCTCCGGTCCTGCGAAGCACAGGCTCGAGACGTTCCCAAGCCCGCTGCTGCCGCAGGTCCAGATGCTGTCGCGCTGCAGGCACCGCGCCTCCAGGTCGCTGACGTAGCGCCGCACGTGAGCGTTGTCGGTGTCGGCCAGCACGAGCTGGCGCTCGCCGTCCGGCCGCACCACGTAGACCTTGTTGCTCACGATGCAGGTCAGCCAGGCGCCGCCGAAGGCATCGAAGCACACGCCGTCGGGCTGGTCGCCGGGCTCGAACTCGCACACCGTCTCGCGATCGGTAAGCCGCGGCCCGGGCCGCAGCCGGAACCGCGACAGGCGCCGGGCATGGGTCTCGTTGACGTAGACGAATCGCCCGTCCGGCGAGAACGCCAGTTCGTTCGCGTAGCCGAGCCCGTCGGCCACGATGCGCGTTCCCCGTTCGTCGTGCACCGCGATGTAGCCGTCCGCCACGTCCGGGTACCAGGCCGCCATGCGCGGGATGCGCCGCGTGCTGACCGTGAACCACACCCTGCCCTCGGCGTCCTCCAGCACGAAGTTGGTCGGCGGCAGCGGCCGTCCCTCCAACGCCGTGACGACAGGGACGGCCGGTCCGTCCGCGCCCAGCTCGTAGACGCCGCCGTCGGTGTCGCCCAGGTGCGCGACCAGCACGCAGCCGTTGCCGCGCAGCGCGATGCCGTTGGCGTGCAGCGGTCCACCCGCCAGCGTGGCGCCCCGGACGAGCCGGGCGCGGCCGTCCGGCGCGATGGCGGTGAATCCCCCGCGCCGGTCCGACATCAGGAACGCGCCTTCGTGGTTCGCGAGGATGCACTCCGGGCTCCTGAGCCCCGCGAAGGCCGGCCGCAGCTCGGACATGCCCACCCGGAAGTCGCGCGGCAGCGGATAGGCCCGCACGGGGCCAGCGTGGACCATGGGCATGCTCACGGCTCGAGTTTGAGCTGGCGTTCCGCGACGATCTTGCGGCGCACGGCCAGTTCGCGCTCGATCAGCGCCGCGAACGCGGCCGAGGTGCCGCCGACGGGCCGGATGCCGGCCTTCTCGAAGCGCTGGCGCACGACCGGATCCTCCAGCGCGCGCGCCGCCGCGGCCTGGAGCTTGTCGTGGAGCGCCTGCGGCAGCTTGGGCGGGGCGACCAGCCCCATCCACGCCGTGTTGTCGAGCGCGGGCATGCCGGCCTCGGTGAACGTGGGCACCTGCGGCAGGCTGGGACTGCGCTGCGCGCTCATGACGGCAATGCCGCGCAGCGCACCCGACTGGATGTGCGGGAGCATCGACGGCAGGTTGTCGAACATCATGTCCACCTGCCCCGCCAGCAGGTCCGAGATGGCGGGGCCCGCGCCCTTGTAGGGCACGTGGACCAGGTCGGTGCCGGACACCGCCTTGAACAGCTCGCCGTCCAGGTGGCCGACGCCGCCCGTGCCCGCCGACGCGAAGGTACAGGGCACCGGGCAGCGCTTGAGCCGTGCGACCAGCTCCTCGAGGCTGTTCACCGGCAGCCTGGCGGCGTTGACGGCGAGCACCACGGGCACGGTGGCGAGCGTGATGACCGGCGTGAAGCCCGTGACCGGGTCGTACGGGTTCTTCGGGTTGATGGCCGGATTGGTCGCCATCGTGGAGACGGTGGCCAGGCCCAGCACGGTGCCGTCGGGCGGCGCCTTGGAGACGAAGTTCGCGCCGACGGAGCCGCCCGCGCCCGGGCGGTTCTCGACGATGACGGGCTGGCCGAGCTCGCGCCCCAGCGCGTCCGAAACCGCGCGCGCCACGATGTCCGTGGCGCCCCCGGGGGCGAAGGGAACGATGAGACGCACCGGCCGGTCGCCGAGCGACTGGGCATGCGTGGCGAGCGCGGCGAACAGGCCGAGGGCGGCCGTGGCCGCGCGCAGGAATCGGGCGAGATGCATGGGAACTCCTGAAACGGGTTGAGGGATGGGAAAGGGACGGCGTGAGGAAGGGCGGAAGCGAGGCATGCGCGGGCGCCGCGCCGCTCAGTCCCTGGCGGCCTCCGCGGGAAGATCCGAGGCGATGTGCGCGTAGCCGCCGCCTGGCTCCCTGCGCATGAGGGCGCCGCTGAAGGCCTGCTCGGGCAGGTTCTGCGCGGAATAGACGATGGCGTCCTCGGTGTCGCTGAGGTTCTGCAGGTCGTGCGCGACCCAGGCCGGCACGTAGAAGCTGTCGCCGTCCGACCAGGTGATGCGCTCGCCGGCGATCTCCGAGGCGCCCTGCCCCTTGAGCACGAAGTACAGGTGCCAGAACGAATGGCTGTGCATGCGTCCGCGCTCGCCGGGCCCCAGAGCCTGGACGATCAGGGAGATGCTGCCGTTCAGGGCGAAGGCCCCGGGCTCGTCGCTGCGCGTGAGCGCCATGGCCCGCGTGAGCCGCTGCGGGCTGCTCGGCTGGGCCGCCAGGGCCGCGCCCACATCGGGCTTGCGCCAGATGGCGGGCCGGCCCACGGGCTGGGCGGTGCGCGCCAAGTAGTCAGCGAAGGCGATCAGGTGGCCCTTCATGGCAGCACCTCCTCGGTCGTGGCGAGCAGGACGCTCAGGCAGATGCCTTCCATCGCCTGCTCCAGCTCCTGCAGGCCCGGAAAGCTCGGCGCCAGGCGCAGATGGCTGTCGCGCGGGTCGTGCCCGAGGGGAAAGGCCTTGCCCGCCGGCACCAGCGCGATGCCCAGTTCCTGGGCAAGCGCCACGACGCGCCGGGCGCTGCCGTCGCGTACCTGCAGGCTCACGAAGTAGCCGCCACGCGGCGTGGTCCAGTTGGCGAGCCCGCGGCCCGCCAGCTCGCGCCGCAGGCAGGCTTCGACCAAGGCGAACTTGGGCCCGAGGATGGCGCGATGGCGGGCCATGTGCGCGCGCAGCCCGGCGTGGTCGCGCAGCAGCCGCACGTGGCGCAGCTGGTTGAGCTTGTCGGGCCCGATCGAGCGGACGCCCGCATGCCGGGCGTACCAGGCGAGGTTGGCCGGCGAGGCCGCCAGCAGGCCCAGGCCGCCGCCCGCGAAGGTGATCTTGGACGTCGACCCGAAGACCAGCGGCCGATCCGCGTGGCCGGCCTGCGCGCACAGCGCGAGGATGCCCGGCACCGATTCCTCCACGTCGGTGAGATGGTGCACGGCATAGGCGTTGTCCCAGAAGATCCGGAAGTCCGGCGCGCCGGTCGCCATGCGCGCCAGCCGCTCGACGACCTCGGGCGCGTAGGTCTCGCCCGTGGGGTTGCTGTAGACCGGCACGCACCACATGCCCTTGACCCGCGGGTCGCGGACCAGCGCCTCGACGGCATCCATGTCGGGCCCGTGCCCCGTGAGGGGCACCGGCACCATCTCGATGCCGTAGGCCTCGCAGATCGCGAAGTGCCGGTCGTAGCCCGGAACCGGGCAGAGGAACCTCGCCCCCTGGCCATGCCAGGGCGCCGCGCCGCCCGGCACCCCGTGCAGCAGGGCGTACACGAGCGTGTCGTGCATCAGCGCGAGGCTGGAATTGTTGGCCACCGCGACCTGCTCGGGCGGCGCATCGAGCATGGGCGCGAAGAGCGTGCGCGCTTCCAGCAGGCCCAGCGGGCTGCCGTAGTAGTTGCGCGCATCGCCCCCCTCCTGCGTCCGGTGGCCACCGACGCCGGGCCAGTCGAGCATCGCGTCCGACAGCGCCACCTGCTCGGTGCAGGGCTTGCCGCGCGTCATGTCGATGCGCAGGCCGCGTGCCTTGAAGGCGTCGAAGCGGGCCTGCCATCGCAGGCGCTCGTCAGGCGTCCAGGCACCGGACGGCGGGGTCAGGGACTCCGGGGCGGCCCCGGCTGTCGGTCCGGGGGCCATGAAGGCTTCAGCGGTGGATGGCATGGTGAGAAGGCTCCTTGGAAGACGGGACCGCCGCCGTGGAGGCGACGATCAGATCGAGCTCGACGCTGGCGCCCTGAGGAAGCTGGGCGGCGCCGATGGCGGTGCGCGCGGCGCGGCCGGCGGACCCGAAGAGTTCGACCAACAGGTCGGAGGCCGCGTCGGCCACATCGCTGTGCCGCGTGAAGGCGGGGTCGCTGTGCACGAAGACCTGCAGCTTGAGGACGCGCTCGACGCGGTCCAGCGAGCCGAGCGCCTGCCGCAGCACGGCCATGGCGCGCAGCGTGCACAGGCGCGCACCCTCGCGCGCCTGCTCCAGGCTGACGCCGCCGCCGACGCAGCCGGTCACCGCGACGCGGCCGTCCACGCGCGGCAGCTGTCCGCTTAGGTACAGCAGGCCGCCGTGCACGGTCACCAATTCGTAGTGGGCGGCCGGCGCGACGTCCTCCGGGATCGCCAGGCCAAGCTCGCGCACGCGCTGCTCGGGCGAGCGGGTCGCTGCGGTCGTCATGCCCGTCCTCCCCGCTCCGTGCCCAGGGACAGGCAGCGCGCGAACACCGCCGGATCGACGTTGCCGCCCGAGCAGACCACCAGGGTGTTGCGGCCCTCGAGCGCGACCTTGCGCGCCAGCACGGCCGCGAGCGGTGCGGCCCCGCCCGGCTCGAGCACGAGCTTGAGCGCGGCGAAGGCGAAGAACATGGCCTCCAGCGCCTCGGCGTCCGAGACGGTGACGCCCTGCGCCGCGTGGGTCCGCAGCACCGGCAGGGTCAGTTGGCCCGGCGCAGGAGCGAGCAGCGCGTCCTGGATGGAGCCGGACCTGCGCGCATTGGTCTGCGCACTGTCCGACCGGAGCGAGCGCCCCGTGTCGTCGAATCCCTCGGGCTCGACCACCACGATGCGGGCATCGGGCCATGCCGCGCGCAGCGCCAGGGTCCACCCCGCCGCGAGGCCGCCGCCGCTGCAGCACACCAGCGCCGTGTCCACGCGCTGCCCCTGCATCTGCGCGACGGCCTCCAGCGCGCCGGTGCCTGCGCCCGCCATGACCAGCGCATCGTCGAAGGGCGGCACCAGCGTCAGGCCTTGCTCCACCACGAGCCGCCGGCCGATGGCTTCGCGGTCCTCGTGTTCGCGGTCGTACAACAGCACCGTCGCGCCGCTCGCGCGGCAGCCCTCGATCTTGATGGCCGGCGCGTCGGCCGGCATGATGACCGTGGCGGCCACGTCCAGCATCCGGCCCGCCTGCGAGACCGCGAGGGCATGGTTGCCCGAGGAGTAGGCCACCACGCCGCGCGCGCGCGCGCCAGGCGTCAAGGCCAGGATGCGGTTGCAGGCGCCGCGGAACTTGAACGAACCGCTGCGCTGGAGGTTCTCGGCCTTGAGGTAGACGCGCCCGCCGGCATGCGCGTCCAGTTCATCGCAGCGCAACAGCGGCGTGGTGACGGCCCATCCTTGCAGCCGCTGGGCGGCCCGGTGGATGGCCTGCACGTCGACCGGGGAGCGCTCCGTCTCCGGGATCACGGGGGTCGTCATGGCGTGCCGCTCCCCACCACTTCTTGTGCCGCCGCCGGCGCCCATGCGGCCGGGGCCGCCCCGCCCTCGCCCGGCTCCGCCGTGCCCGGCAGCGCCGAGGGCGCGAGCAGCCGCTGTGCCTGCAGCAGCACCTGTTCGTAGCGCGACCGCTCGCGCGCGATCTGCTCGTCCGTCCAGCGCCAGAAGCCGTGCCCGCTCTTGGTGCCGAAGCGGCCATCGGCCACCTTCTCGCGCAGCGTGCGGCTGGGCACGCTGTCGTTGCACAGGGTCGGGTAGATCGACGAGGCCGCCGCAAACTGCGTGTCCAGTCCCGCGAACTCCTTCTGCAGGATCGGCCCCGCCGCCACGTACCGGAAGCCGAAGCCGAAGCGCACCGCTGCGTCAACGTCCTCGGGCGTCGCGAGGCCCTCGTCGATGACCGAGAACGCCTCTCGCATCAGCGCGTGCTGGATGCGGTTGGCTAGGAAGCCCGGCACGTCCCGGTTGACGCGCACGGGGATCCGCCCGACGTCCGAGAAGATCCGCATCAGGCGGTCCATCGTCTCGCCCCGTGTGAATTCGCCCCGCGCGATTTCCACGAGCGGCACGAGGTGGGCGGGCAGGAAGAAGTGCGCGTTGGCCATGCGCTCCCGGCTGCTGCAGGCGCGGGCGATGTCCGTGATGCGCATGCCGCTGCTGTTGGAACCGATGGGCACGTGCCGGGGCACCATCGCGTCGAGCTGCGCGAACACCCCCTGCTTGACCTCGAGCCGTTCGGTCACGGACTCGATGACGATTTCCACGCCGGACCAGTCCACCGCATCCAGCGCCGGCCGCAGGTGCAACAGGTCGCCATACAGTTGCCCGCCCATCTGGGACACCGACTGGGCCACGTGGCGCCGCACCGCGTCCCACTCCCCGGACGCGGGCGCCACGACCTGCGTCTGCCAACCCGCATTCAGGAAGATCGCGGCGATGTCCCGCCCCATGATTCCGCTGCCGACCACCACCGCACCCGCTTCACTCATACTTGGCTCCTTTGTCCGCTGACACCCATGAGATCAAACTGTATGGAGATTTCCCGTACAGTTCACTTATATCGCACAAGAAGTGTATGTCATCTGTACGTAGACCGCAAGCAGGCGGAGAGGAGAAGTCCGCGCGCTGGCAGGCCGCCATCGAAGCGATGGGCGGCCCGCTGTATCTGCGCATCGTTGAACTGCTGGCCCAAGAGGTCCGGGAGGGAAGGCTTTCGCCCGGAGCGCCGCTGCCTTCCCAGCGCGACATGGCCCGGCAGCTGGGCGTTAACTTCACGACCGTCACGCGCGCCTACGATGAGGCCAAGCGCATCGGCCTCGTGCAGTCGCGCCATGGGCAGGGCACCTTCGTGGCGGCGGAAAAGGGCTTCGCGCGCACCGTCGCCGAGCCGGCGCCCGAGGAGGGGGTGCGCGAGCCTATCGACCTCACTTCCACGTGGCCGCCGAACCTGGAGATCGCATCGACGCTGGCGGCCGCGGTGGCGCGGCTGACCGGCGACCGCAGCTTTGACTTCCTGGCACGTCGCGCCGGCACGGTGCCGGCGCTGGACCTCGCGGCCGGCCGCGACTGGCTGCAGCCGCGCTTCGACCTGGAGGTGGGCGGCCGCCTGGCCATGGCCTCGGGCGCGCGCAACGCACTGATCGGCTTGCTGTCCAGCCTCGTGGGAACCGGCGGCCGGCTGCTGGTGGAAGCGATGTGCTGGCCGACCATGCGCACCCTGGCCACGGTGCTGGGCATCGAACTCGTGCCGGTCGCGCTGGACGCCGAAGGCATCCTGCCGGACGCCCTGGACGCCGCGGCGCAGGCGTCGCAGGCCACGGTGCTGTACTGCGTGCCGACGCTGCAGAACCCGAGCGGCGCGGTGATGGGCCTGCGCAGGCGCCGCGCGCTCGTCGAGGTCGCGCGCCGGCGCGGCCTCACCCTCGTGGAGGACGATGCCTACGGCGGCCTGCACCGCGACCCGCCCCCGCTGCTGGGCACGCTGGCCCCGGAACTCACCTATTCGGTCTTCGGGCTGGCAAAGCTCATCTCGCCCAGCCTGCGCGTCGCCTACGTCGTGGCGCCGGATGCCGAGAAGGCCGAGCGCCTCGCGGAGATCCTGCGCGCCACCATGCAGACAGTCCCGCCGCTGGAGGCGGCGCTGGCCACGCACCTGATCCGCCATGGCCAGATGGCCAAACTGATCAAGCAGGTCCGCACGGAGGCGCAGGAGCGCCAGGGGCTGGCCCGGCAGCTGCTGGGGGAACACGCCGCGCACGTACCGGACGAGGCGCTGTTCTTCTGGCTGCCGCTGCCCGTCCCCTGGGACGCGTCGGACTTCGCGATGCGGCTGCGGCGAGCGGGCGTGGTGGTGGCGCCGGCCAAGGTCTTCTCGCTCGACCCGGCCTCGGCGCCCAACGCCGTGCGCATCGCCACCGGCGCGGTCCCGTCGCGGGAAGACGTCACCATCGCCCTGCAGCGTGTGCGGGGGCTGCTGGCGCAGAATCCCTCTCTGCTCAGCGTGATCGACTGATCTGCCGGCGGCGACTGCGCCGCGCAATCAGCACATGGCCGAAGGCGATGGCCGGGCAACTACAGAACCCGTACGGCTCCTGAACGGCTCTCGCCATCCCCATCCTTGCCGATGCGCACGATGCGCAGTTCCTGAGGACGCTCCACCATCACACAAGCCTTGCCAGTCCGCTTGCAGTGGTCCTGGACCCGCCAGTAGGCGCCGTGGCTGAGGCAGCCCGTCTGGCATATCACGAGGTCCGCCGCCCTGAGACTGGCCTCGAGCACGGCCGCGCCGCCTTCGGCCGCCAGTCCCGCATCGCCAAACGTGTCCTGTGACACCATGCCAGCGGCGGCGAGCGCTCCCTCGCCCTTGCCATCCTGAGGCCGCTGCCAGCGCGCCCGCTCGCGCATCAGTTCCTGAACGCGCGCCAGCAACGCTTCCACATGCCTGGCGAGCGTCACCCTGCGAGGCAGGCCCGGAGCCGCCTGGACGAGCGCCGCCCGGTCCTCGCGCTCCCACATCAAGGCGGTCTCACGAATGATGACCGCAGCGCGCAGCTTCACGGCCTCGCGGCTTAGGCGCTCGATCTCCCGTGCCTGCGCGCTCAGCAGTTCGCTGCAGCGCCGCTGGTCGCATCCAGGCTCGCGCAGCCGATGGCCGTACTCCCAACCTGAGGGCGGCACCGCAGATTCCTTCCTTTCGATCATCGATTCACTCCCCGCTGCCCCGAACCTTCGTTCGTGCAGCACATGAACAGGTACGCCGCGATGGCGGCCCCGACCCTCCGGGCCCGGACCGCCCGAGGGATCGCAAGGTGGAGGGCGCGGCCGCCAGGCCCCGGCCACCGCAGGCGGTTCCCGCCGAGCGGTTGGAGCCCTCGGCAACGATGGCCCAACGGGAGCCGGCCGCATCGCGGCAAGGCCTCCACCTCAGCATGCAGGGCAAACCTGCAAACTATAGATAGGACGTATTTCCCCTTTGCGGTGCGACGGTACCCCCGACATGGGAGCGCCGCGCGCTGGCGCTGTCAGGCGTCTCCACGCCCATCCTTGCGCGATCGATGATCCCACGCCGCAGCTGTCACGTTGAACCAGCGCCGCCGCCTCTCCTGCCGAATGCGCGGCGAGTTCCGTCGTTTCGGTGTGGCCGCAAAGGCAACTGCCATGACCCGCAGCCTCTGCGGGACCATACTGTGCCTGCGTTCAGCGGACATCGTGGTCCGCCCAGCCTCCATCCCCCGCGACGGGCGTATGGAGTCCAGCCTGCTCGGCTGGCGTCGCGGTCGAAACCCGCCCTCGCGTCCCGCTGCACTCTCGGTTGCCGCAGATGCAGCGCAGACAACAAGCATGAGCGCTTCGATCGCGCATCCGCGCAGGCCGCGCGCGTTTGCCTGCAGCTTGCTGGCGAACCGCAGCGACCTCTCTGCGGCGTCGCCGCCCGAGGCACCACTGCCCCGGAACGTCTCTTACGGAGCACCTGAGAGGCGGGCTTCATCGCGCTGCGCCTCGCATGCTTGACGACGCCGCGCTTCCACCGCGTGCCGCGTTGAACGTGCACAGGCCCACGCCGGTGCAACGGTGGTGGCGCGAATCGCGCCGCCACGAAAACCGAGGCCCTTGCGGCC
Organism: Burkholderiaceae bacterium; assembly: GCA_048500255.1. Lineage (GTDB taxonomy): Bacteria > Pseudomonadota > Gammaproteobacteria > Burkholderiales > Burkholderiaceae_C > JAMHWF01. Next base: position 28,638 of record JASNYH010000006.1, read on the forward strand.
TGCAGACCAACCCGACGGGGGATCCCTTCCCCGCGGGGCGAGGGCATCTCTCGTCTCACTCATTTTGGAGATGAGCATGTTCACCACATTCACGGGCCAACGGCCCGCGCACAAGACCCGTTCCCATCTTTTCCGGAGCCATCTGAAGCGCTCCGAGGGGACGACTGCGGCAAAGCGCCGCGGGGATGCCGCTTCCAGCCAGTTGCATTCCTGCGGCCGGAGCGCATCATGAGCGAGAAGTCCCACGTTTCTCTCGAGCAGCACGCCTGCCTGGTGTGCGGCACGACGTTCGACACCGGCGCCATCCTGCTGGACAAGCGCTTGCGCGCGAGCATGGAGCCTCACACGACCACGGGCTGGGGCCTGTGCCCCGAGCACCAGAAGCTGTTCGATGACGGCTACGTCGCGCTGGTCGAGTGCGATCCAGAGCGCAGCGGCCCGCCGGCGGACGGACGCCTGAAGCCCGAGCAGGCGTACCGAACGGGCCGGCTGGCCCACCTGCGGCGGCCGGTGTTTTCGCAGATCTTCGATGTGCCGATCCCTGACAAGCAGGCCTGCGTCTTCGTCGAGCCTGGGGTCATCGACCGGCTGCAGTCGATGGTGGCGCCGGCGCCGCATTGATCGCGCCGCGAGGGCCATGGTGCGTCGTCTCCCTCGGGGACGACGCACTTCCTTTCTTCTGAACGTGACGCGAGCGAGTCCGGGGCGCCTTGGCGCTCCCAGCCAGCCGGCCGCGGCGCCGGCTCGCGCGGCGTCGTTCGTCTCCCAGGCCGCACATTCGCGGTCCTTCGAATCGCACCCGCAGAGTTTCCGCTCCTCGCGGGCCCTTCCTCGCGCCACGGCTGCCCTCGTCGCCCGTGGCCTTTCTTTCCGATGGAGAAACCCATGGAGATCCAAGTTCGCATCAACAGCGAAGGCGCACTGCGCAACCAGCGCTATGCCTTCACAGACCGCTTCACCCTCGTCTCGGAACTGTTGCAGAACGCCCGCCGCGCGGGCGCGACACTGATCGAGGTGAGCCATGACGAGCCGAGCCGCACGCTGCGCGTGCGCGACAACGGCCGAGGCCTCGGCGACTTCCAGAAGCTGCTGACCTTCCACGAGTCCGGCTGGGACCAAGACCTGCAGCGGCAGGAGCAGCCGTTCGGGGTCGGCTTCTCGAAGTGCCTCTATGCCTCCACGCGCTGCATCGTCACGAGCGGGGGCCTCGAAGCGGACATCGACACGGCGGCAGCGCTGGCGCACGCGTCCGTTCCAGTGAGGCCGAGCGCTGTCGGCGTGCATCCCGGGACCATCGTCGAACTGTACGGCGTGGACCTGGAAGGGCTGCACCGGCGCATCGGCCCGATGTGCCGAGGCTTCCCGGTGCCCGTCGAGTTCAATGGGCGGCTGATCCCGAGACCGGACGCGACCGACGCCAGCAACGGCGATGGGTTCCACGACACGCCTGTCGGTGCCGTGCGCCTGTCGGGGTCCGTCGACGGCAGATGCTCGGTGCGCACGCGCGTCTACTTGCAGGGCTTCTGCGTGAACCGCCGGCCCAGCCACTTGGACGAGCACGACGATTCGAACGTGGTCCATTTGGACCCGGCTCGACACCTCGCTCGCCTGCCTGACCGCGACAGGCTGATCGATGAGGACACACAGCTCAAGGCGGTCGACGAGGCGGTCACGCACCTGTGGCGGCGGATTCTCCTGCACAGGAAAGGCAGTCTTCCCGCTGCCGAGTTCGTCGAGACGTTCTACGGGGCGATGCACATGTGGAAGCACCTCGATCTTCTGGACGACGTGCCGGTGCTGCCGCGGGTACTCTGCGACACGATCACGTACCCTGTCCAGGAGGCGTTCCCTTCCCGCGACTTCATGGAGCCGCTGGCCTCGGCCCCGACGCGCGAGGAGGTCGAATCGGGCCGGCTCCGCCTGGTGAGCCTCGACGCGCCATCCGATGAATCGATGGCCGATTGGATGCTTGCATGGTCGTTGAAGATGGTCGTCTTCGACGCGCATGTCCTGGGTCCGGGCCACTGGGTCCATGCCCACGTGCGCGAATTGTCGGCCCGCGACGTCAGCGTGCGGGCCGTGGGCGAGACACTCCGCACGCGGCTGGAGGGACGCTGGCTATGGGCCGACGTGGTTCTGTGCGAACGCGTGCGCCTCGAGGCCGGCGGCGAGACCGTGGAGCTCGAAGAGGATGGCCTCGCCCATGAAGGGACGCTTTTCATTCCCGCCGGCGAATGCTCTGGCTGCGCGGTTCAGCAGGCATCGGACTTTGTGGATTCGGATGGCCACTGGCACGAGGACGACATGGAGGCCGATACGGCCATGCTGGCCGAACTCATCCATCGCATGCGCGCCAGCGACCCCGTGTCCACGCTGCGCGCGATGCTGGAACGGCTCAACCTGGAACGGTTTCCAGTGATGGTGGGTCGCACCTTCCGCCTGTCGGTAGGGCCGAGCCCGGAAGAGCATGTGCTGGAGTTACTCGGCTGATCTTCGCCTTTACGCGGGCTTGCGCAGACGAGGCGCAAGCCCGCGCGCGGTCACAGTGTCGAGTCGGTGCCGCCCAGCGCGAATGGCGAGGACACGCCATGGCTGCAGAATTGCATTTCTGTCCAACCCCCTCTGGCGTCGCTTCCCCAAGCCGACACCGCCCATGCCGCAACTAAGCCCCTGTGCCGTGCCCTTCATCGGGAAGCCGGATCGTGCGGCGCCGCTTGATCACCACCGTAGGCGTGCCGGACATCGGTCGTTCCGACGCGGAATCGGGCCGCCGTGCCGCCCGCGCGGCACCGGGAACGGCGATCCCTGCGCACTGCAGCGCGGCCTCGACCTCCACCGGATCCAAGGGCTGAACAATGTCGCCGTTGACCTGCGCGTAGCGCCCGTCTGGCAACCAGGCGAGAGCGCCCGTTTCCAAGCCTCGTCGAACGACTCCGAGCAACCGCACGTTTCTGCTCACGCGCGGCACGAAATGACGCTCGCCCAACGGGAGCACGCGCATCTGGACGTCGGGCACGTTGACCACGCCTGATTTTCTATCCGGTAGTGGCATCACGCCAACCCTCCTCTGACCTCGGCCTTCATCGTAACGCCGGTGCGGACGCGATGGGCAGGAGCACGCGAGGCACGACTAGGCCTTCTCTGCCTCCGGCGATTCGCCCTCGAAGACGGAGCGCACCGCTGCGATGATCTGCGCATGCCTCGCATAGAAGGCACCGTCCTCCGCGAAGATCTGGGGCAGCGTCTTGCGCAGCTTGTTGCTCACCTGCCAGTCCCCTTCCTTGAGCGACCGGATGATGCGGTCCGCGTCCTGGTCCGGCATCTCCAAAAAGTCCTTGATCGCCGTGCGCGCCTCGTCGTACTGGCGCAGGACCAGTGCCTCCTGCGCCATCTCCTGCTCGACCGTCTGGCGCAGCACGCTGCTCAGGTAGCGCGCCTGCTCGGTCAGGTCGAGGTAGCGCCACGCATGCTGCGCGTCCTCGGTCCGAAGGAACTCGAAATTGGTCTCGACGCCATCGGGGCACAGCCGCTTCGATCCGAAGCGGTAGGCATCGACATAGACCTGCATGAAGGGCCGGGAGAAGCCCTCCAGGGCCTGGTCATAGCCGGCGCGCCCCTTGGCCGAGCCGGCGATCGTCGCCGAGACCGGCACGATGATGTTGGCGGGCACCACCTTGTCCGCCGCGAGTAGGTGATTGACAAGAAAGCGGTGGATGCGCCCATTGCCATCGGCGAGCGGATGCAGGTAGACGAATGCGAATGACACTGCCGCCGCGCGCGCTACCGGGTTTGCGCCCCGCGTGCGGTTCTCGAAGCAGCGCAGCGCATCGAGCATACCAACCACAAGTTCCTCGGACGGGGCAATGTAGTGGACGATCTCGCTCACGAAGCCGCGCTCGCCGACGAACACCGGCGACTGGCGAATGCCGACGCGCAACGCGGCCTCACCGAGCACGGCCTGCTGCAGCGTGAGCAATTGCTCGGGCGCCATCGGATCGTCCATGTGGCCGCTGTACGTACCGATGGCCGCCGCGAAGCGCTTCACCCGATCCTGCTTGTCCGCCTCGTGTTCGATGGCGAAACTCGCCCGCGATTCCTTAAACGTCAGCCAGGCCGCGCTGCGCAGCAGTAACTCCGGCCCGTAGGTGTCGTCGAGCAACTGGACGCCCGCCGCCACGTCGTAGAGCCATTCGCGCTGCTCCTGCGGTCCCAAGTACACCACGGGGCAGAAGTCGCGCGAGCCCGGCAGGTTGTCGTTGATACGCCAGCGCCGGACGCGATCCGGCCGCTGGGCGACCAGATACTGTGCGGCATCGATCGCGTCCACGTATCCCACGTTGGGCGCCGTGTCCGGCACAGCAAGCTGCCGGCCGGTGAACCACTCGTAGAAGAACGCGGCGCGCCGTGCATAGCTCCCCGTGGGCTCATCCTTCACCCACGCCACCACGTCCTGAGGATCGACCCGCTGGAACAGCCGCGAGAAGAACTCAAAGCTCAGCCGCTCGTACTTCAAACCGAACTCGAAGTGCCCGCGGAAGTTGTCCGCGGGCTGATACGCGGCGGTCCAGGTTCGCGTCTCCCGTCCATCCGCCGCTTCGCGCTGGCGCACCGGCCCCAGGCGGCTGCGGGAGAAAAGCGGCTGTACCAGTTGGATGCCGTAGAGCTCGGCAAGCCGGTGGAAGCCCAATAGGGTGTCAGGCATGGGATGCAATTTCGCTATAGGTTCGGCAATTCTCCTAGAAAAACAGCCCATCTCTACCAAAACGATATACTCACGGCGCGCTGACCCTGGGAGTGACACCTCTGTTTGTCGCGAAGGAGCTCTCGACGCCGAAGAGCTAGGCACCGGCCGCACCGCTCGAGCACGGCACCCGCCACCGCATTTCGGTCTCGAGATGCCGAAGGACCCCTCAAGAATGCTCAACTTTTCGGCCGGAGCTCCCTCGAGCCGAAGGGCTTGGTTCCCGCGCACGTACCGCGCGGCGCGCAGCACCCATGGGCTCAGCCGCGTCTCGTAGCCGAAGCGATCGCTTACGCCCCACATAGCGTCGCAGTACGCGTTCAAGCTGCTGCCGATAGGCGAGAACCGAAAGCCGAGGACTGCCCTGAATGCGCCCCCACCAGATGCATGAGTAATCATGAACAACAAGCCCATTGAAGCTGGCCGCGGGCCCCGCCTCATCCAGGGCGACGCACAGCAGCGGGATTGCTTCGTGATAGGCAAGGCGCCGCACGATGGAAACGGCTCTGGGATTCCACACGTACCACTGCTCACCCGATCCGGCACGGATCGCGTCGAGGGAATTCTGATCCTCTGGGCGGCGCCAAACTGCAGGCTCGCTGCCTTGAAGACCACCGGGCTGCTCGACATCTGGGCGGTAGCGCCACCGTGTGCGCTTGTGGAGCCACACCTCGAGCACGCATCCATAGCGCTCGTAGGCGCCGTCTTCGTAGACGTCGGCGATGTTCGAAGACAGGAGCACCGCGCCACATTCACGGCGACGTGGCGGCTGGCCGTCGAAGCTTGCCAGAAGAAACGGCGGGATGGTTTCGTCCTCGGCGCCGAAGTACAGCGGGCCGATCAGGTCAGCGGGCGTCTGCAGCCAGGGTGTGTTCTTTCCGGGCTTGAACTCCTCCTCTCGCGACAGAGGCCCGCGATGTCCGGCTTTGGCCTTGGGATGAAGTTGCATACTATGACTCTTCATGACACACAAGAGGGAACGGTTGGTTCCTACCACCCCTTTTGCTGGTAGCTAGGCTGGTAGCTAGCCCAATTTTCCAGGTCTTGATAATCAATTTTTACCTTATAAATCAATAAGTTAGACAAACTCATGAAGATTGCCACCTGGAACATCAACTCGCTGGGCGTGCGCCTGCCGCAGGTGCTCGCCTGGCTCGAGTCGGCGCGGCCCGATGTGCTCGTGCTGCAGGAGACCAAGCTCGTCGACGACAAGTTTCCGCGCACCGAGCTGCAGGCCGCCGGCTGGCACGCCGTCTTCCACGGCCAGCCGACCTACAACGGCGTCGCGCTGCTGTCCAAGACGCAGCCACTCGACGTCGTGAAGAACATCCCGGCGCACGGCGACGCGGCGGCGCGCGTCATCGCCGCCACCGTCGACGGCGTGCGCATCATCGGCGCCTACTTTCCGAACGGCCAGGCGCCGGGCAGCGACAAGTTCGCCTACAAGATGGCATGGATCGACGCGCTGCGCGACTGGGTGGCCGCCGAGCTCGCGCGCCACCCGCGGCTGGTGCTGATGGGCGACTACAACATCGCGCCCGAGGATCGCGACGTGCACGACCCCGTGCTGTGGGAGGGTCAGATCCATTGCACTCCCGAGGAGCGCGCGCACTTCCGCGCGCTGTGCGGCCTCGGCCTGCACGACGCGTTCCGCCTGTTCGAGCAGCCGCCCAAGCTCTACAGCTGGTGGGACTACCGCATGCTCGCGTTCCCGAAGAACCGCGGCCTGCGCATCGACCACATTCTCGTCAGCGACGCGCTGAAATCCCGCGTCACGGCCTGCACGATCGACCGCCAGCCGCGCAAGAACGAGCGGCCGAGCGACCACGCGCCGGTCGTCGTCGAGATCGCCGACGACTGACGGCGGGCGCCCCGGCTCAGGCGCGTGCGTCGGGCGCCGCGTCGTGTTGCAGACGTGCGCGCCCCTGTTCCTTGGCGCGGTACAGCGCCTCGTCGGCCGAGGCGAGCAGCGCGTCGAGCGTCGTCTCGTCGTTGCCGTCGCACAGCGCCAGACCGGCGCTGAAGTCGAAGTCGACGGCATCGCCGGCATCGGCGATCACGGCGCGCAGCCGCGCGCGCAGGCGCTGGTCGAAGGCGATCGCCGCCTCGGCGTCGGCGTCCCACAGCAGCGCGGCGAACTCCTCGCCGCCGTGGCGGCTGGCGAAGTCGGCGCGCCGCAGCGACAGCCGCAGCGCCTGAGCGAACAGCTGCAGCGCACGGTCGCCGGCGGCGTGGCCGTGGCGGTCGTTGATGCGCTTGAAGTGGTCGATGTCGAGCATCAGCAGCGCGAAGCGCTCGCCGTAGCGGCGCGCCTGGGCGAGCAGGTCGTCGGCGCGCTGCACGAAGGCGCGACGGTTCATCAGGCCGGTCAGCTCGTCGGTGTCGGCCAGGCGGCGCAGCGCGCGCTCGGCCTTCTCGTGCCAGGCCACGAGCAGGCCGATGGCGGCCAGCGTCGCCGCGACGAGGTGGAACACGGCGGCCGTCAGGTTGACCGGGTGCGGCGCGCGATACGCCGGATAGAGATCGGTGTAGAAGGCGCCGAGGACGCCGCGCCACCCCGTCACGACGGCCAGCGCCGCCAAGCACAGCAGCACGAGCGCGCGCCAGCGCCGGCTGGCATGCGGCGCCGGCCAGACCAGCGCGAGGCACACCACGACCATCTGCAGCGCCAGCCCGAAGTTCGCCCATCCGACGCGCCAGGCATAGTCATTGAACAGCGCGAAGTAGCCCAGCGGCGTCATCACGGCCAGAACCCAAAGCGCCGCGCGGCCGGGCCGCGGGCCGAGCCAACTGTGCAGCGCATGCCACACCAGCACGAAGCTCGCGCCGAGCAGCGCCATCGACAGTGTCGAGAACAGGCGGTCGTCGATCGACCTTGCGACGAGGAAGGCAGCCCACGCCGCCGCCTGCGCCACGGCCGAACCCTGCACGCAGCGCGCGGCGAAGCCGACGCCGCGCCAGCCCATCACGGCGGGCAGCGCGAGCGCGATCGCGAACACATTGGTCAGCATCAGGACCAATGCGGTCTGCACGTCGATGGTCATGCGTTCACGGTCGGCCCGAGCGGGTCGCAAAGCCGGCAAATATAGCGCTCGCCGTGGCGGGCACGGCGGCTGCCCGCCACGGTGCGAGCGAGTCGAAAGGCGCGCCGGCCATGCAACCCTACTCCCGACATGCCGAGTGGTTCGATCAACTGCTCGGGCGCACGCATGATCACGCGTTGGTGTTCCTCGACGCCGGCGGGACGATCATCGACTGGCTCGGCGCCGCGGAGCGCCTGTTCGGCCACGCCGCCGCGGCGGCGATCGGTTCGCCGTTCGGCATGCTGTTCACGCCCGAGGACCGGCAACTGGGCATGGACCGCCAGGAGATGGCGGTCGCCGATGCCGTCGGGCGCTCCGAGGACGACCGCTGGCACGTACGCAGCGACGGCAACCGCTTCTGGGCCAGCGGCGTGCTCGAGCCGGTGCGCGCCGCCGACGGCTCGACGGTCGGCTATCTGAAAGTGCTGCGCGACCGCACCGACGTGCGCATGCGCGTCGAGTCGCTCGAGCACCGCCTCTCGACGCTGGCCGACCAGCGCGTGCGTCACGCCCGCTTTCTCACTTCGCTCGGCCACGAACTTCGCGGCCCCCTCAACGGCACGCGCTACGCCGTCGAGGCGGCGCTGCGCGCCGAGGGCGACCCGGCGCTGCTGAACAAGGCGCACACTCTGGCGGCCAGCCAGATCGCGCTGATGGCGCGCTTGCTCGACGACCTCGTCGACGCTGCGCGAGCCGGCGTCGGCCAGATGCGCATCGCGCCGCAACGGCTCGTGCTGCAGGACGCGCTGCAGACCGCCGTCGCCAGCGTCGAGCCGGCGTCGGCCGCCAAGGGACAGCAATTGCGGCTGATCGTTCCCGACGAGCCGCTGACGCTGGAGGCCGATCCGGCCCGGCTCCAGCAGATGCTGCTGAACCTGCTGCAGAACGCCGTGCGCTACACCGGGCAGGCAGGGCACATCGCCGTGTCTGCAGGCATCGAGGCGGGCGAAGTCGTCGTGCGCGTCGACGACGACGGCATCGGCATCGCCAGCGACATGCTGCCGCGCATCTTCGAGCTGTTCACCCGCGACGCCGACGCGGCGCGCAGCGCCGGCGAGGGTCTGGGCGTCGGCCTGGCACTCACGCGCGAACTCGCCGCGCTGCACGGCGGCAGCGTCGAGGCGCGCAGTCCCGGTCCCGGCCGGGGCAGCCAGTTCGTGTTGCGGCTGCCGCAGCGCCGCGCGTACGGATCGCAGACTGCAGCCGCCGCCCCGCCACCTTCGTGACCCCCGGTCGCCGGCGGCGCCCGGCGACGTGTCGGCACGCGGACTTCCCCCGGTGCAGGGCCGCGGCAGCGACGCTACCATCGCGGTGTTTCGAAAACTCCCGAGGAGCACCACCTTGAAATCCAGCATCCGCAGCTTCCGCGCGCTGGCCGTCGCCGCGGCCGTCGCCGCATCCGCTGTCGCCGCGCACGCCGCCGAGATCAAGATCGGCGTCGCAGAGGCGCTGTCCGGCGGCGCTGCGCAGTACGGCATCAGCATCCGCAACGGCTTCCAGCTCGCCGCCGACGAGATCAACGCCGCCGGCGGCATCAACGGCAACAAGATCGTGCTCGTCGTCGAGGACGAGCAGGGCAAGAAGGAGGAGGCGATCAACGCCTTCAAGAAGCTCATCTTCCAGGACAAGGTGCTGATGCTGTTCGGCCCGACGCTGTCGAACTCGGCGCAGGCCGCCGACCCGATCGCGCAGTCGGCCAAGACGGTCGTCTTCGGCACCTCCAACACGGCCGATGGCATCACGTCGATCGGCGACTTCGTGTTCCGCAACTCCGTCACCGAGGCCGACGTGCTGCCGGTGACGATCAAGACCGCCGTCAAGCACAAGGGCATCAAGAAGGTGGCCGTGCTCTACGGCAACGACGACGTCTTCACCAAGAGCGGCTACGACAACTTCAAGAAGGCGCTCGACGACGCCAAGATCCCGGTGACGACGACGGAGACCTTCGCCAAGGGCGACGTCGACTTCAAGGCGCAGCTCACCAAGATCAAGGCGACGAACCCCGACGCGCTGGTGCTCTCGGCGCTGATCGCCGAAGGCGCCCCGATCATGGTGCAGGCGCGCCAGCTCGGCCTGAACGTGCCCGTGATCGGCGGCAACGGCATGAACTCCGTGAAGGTGTTCGACCTCGCCAAGGGCGCTTCCGACGACCTGTGGGTCGGCAGCCCGTGGTCGATCGAGAACCAGACGAAGGAGAACACGGCCTTCATCGATGCCTTCAAGAAGAAGTACAACGCCGCGCCCGACCAGTTCGCCGCGCAGTCCTACGACGCGATGAACATCGTGGCGTCGGCGCTCAAGGGCGTGAAGCTCAGCGGCGACCTCGCCAAGGACCGCATCGCCGTGCGCGAGGCGCTGCCGTCGGTACAGTGGACGGGCGCCACCGGCCCGTTCAAGTTCCGCCGCGCCAGCGACAAGGCGGGCAAGCCGGCGGGCTATGATGCGGACCAGACGGCCATCGTCAGCGTGACGAAGGCCGGCCGCTACGAGATCACGAAGTAGACACCGCGCGACTGCGCACCGGCCCGCATGCCCAGCGCTGCGGGCCGTTTTTCCGACGACGCCCCGTCCTTCCCCGCCACTCGACCGTGCTCGAACAGCAGCTCTTCAACGCCCTGTCGCTCGGCTGCGTCTATGCGCTGTTCGCGCTCGGCTTCACGCTTGTGTTCGGTGTGCTGGGGGTGATCAACCTGGCGCACGGCGCCGTCTTCATGGTCGGCGCCTATGCCGCGCTGCAGGCGATCGTCAAGCTGCAGATGCCGCTGTGGGCAGCGCTGGTCTTCGCCTTCGCGTTCGCCGGCCTGCTCGGGCTCGTGATCGACGTGCTGGTGCTCAAGCCGCTGCGCGCGCGCAATGCGCCACACCTGATCCCGATGATCGCGACGATCGGCCTGGCGATCGCGATCAACAACCTGGCGCAGGGCATCTTCGGCGCCGAGAACCTGCGCTTTCCGACCGAGGTGCTGCCGCAGGACGTGTTGAACATCGCCGGCCTGCACCTGACGGTGCTCGAGCTGGGCATCATGCTCACGTCGTTCGCGCTGATGGCCGTGCTGCTCGTCGCACTCAAACGCACGCAGCTCGGCCGCGCGCTGCGCGCCATCGCCGAGTCGCCGAAGGCGGCGTACCTGCTGGGCGTCAACGTCGAGGGCCTGTTCATGCTGACGTCGTTCGCCGCGGCCGGGCTTGGCGGCATCGCCGGCGTGCTGATCGGCCTGTATTCCAACGCCCTGTTCCCGCTGATGGGCCAGCCGATGCTGCACAAGGGCATCGCCGTCATCATCCTCGGCGGCATGGGCGACATCCGCGGCGCGATGCTCGCGGGCCTGTTCCTCGGCTTCGCCGAGGTGCTGTCGGTGGCCTACATCGGTTCGACGATGCGCGACGCCATCGCCTTCGGCCTGCTGTTCCTCGTGCTGCTCGTGCGGCCCAAGGGCCTGTTCGGCACCTTGCAGGAGCGCAAGGTGTGATCGAGTCCTTCGAGAACTTCTGGTCGGTCTACAGCAACCTCGTGCTCACGCTGGGCACGAACGCGCTGCTTGCCCTGTCGATCTGGCTCACGCTGTCGTGCGGCATGCTGGCGATGGCCAACGCCGCCTTCATGGGCATCGGCGCCTACGCGTCCGCGCTGCTCACGATGAACGCCGGCATGCCCTTTCCGGTCGCGCTGGCTGGCGGCATGGCGGCACCGGCGCTCGTCGCCTGGGTCATCGGCAAGCCGACGTTGCGCCTGTCGGGCGTCTACCTCGCGATGGCGACGCTGGCCTTCGGCGAGGTGGTGCGCGTCGTCGTGCTCAACACGGAAGAGTGGACGGGCGGTGCACTCGGCCTCAACGGCATCCCGCAGTCCACGCAGTGGTGGCACGTCGCGCTCGCCGTCGGCCTGACGCTGGCCGTGCTGGCGCGGCTGCACCGCTCGAGGGTGGGCCGCGCCTTCGAGGCGATCAAGGAGGACGAGACGGCCGCCGGCCTGATGGGCATCGACGTCAATGCGCACAAGATGCTCGCCTTCGTGCTCGGCGCCGTCGTCGCCGGGCTGGCCGGCGTGCTCAACGCGCACCTCACCTTCTTCATCGGCCCCAACGAATACGGCTTCGACCGCGGCGTCGAGATCCTGACCATGACGATCCTCGGCGGCATCAACGGCCTGACGGGGCCCGTCGTCGGCGCGCTGATCCTGACGCTGCTGCCGGAACTGCTGCGCGGCTTCAAGGACTTCCGCCTCGTCGTCAACGGGCTGATCCTCGTCGTCATCGTGCTTTTCCTGCCGAAGGGCCTGTGGGATCCGGCGCGCCTGCGCCGCTGGGTCGGGCTCGGGGCGAAACGCTGACGCCATGCTCGAACTGACCGCGCTGTCGCGCCACTTCGGCGGCCTGAAGGTGCTGCAGGACGTGAACCTGTCGGTGCCGGCGGGCAGCATCTTCGGCCTGATCGGCCCCAACGGCGCCGGCAAGACGACGGTGTTCAACCTGATCACGGGCCTGCTGCCGCCGTCGTCGGGCGGCATCGCGTTCAACGGCGCGAGCCTGGTCGGCCGACGCCCGCACGTCATCACGCGCGGCGGCATCGCGCGCACCTTCCAGAACATCCGCATCTTCAAGGAGATGACGCTGCTCGACAACGTCGTCGTCGGGATGCATTCGCACCTGGCCTACGGCACGGCCGGGCTGCTGTTCGCGCTGCCGGGCTACCGCGCCGCCGAGCGCCGCGCGCGCGAGCGTGCACGCGAGCTGCTGTCGTGGGTGCGGCTGGATCACAAGGCCGACGACATCGCCGACAACCTGTCGTACGGCGACCAGCGCAAGCTCGAGCTCGCGCGCGCGCTCGCCACCGAGCCCAAGCTGCTGTTGCTCGACGAGCCGGTGGCCGGCATGAACACGGCCGAGAAGACGGAGCTGATGCGCGAAGTGGTCAACATCCGCCAGCGCGGCTACACCGTCTTCATGATCGAGCACGACATGCGCTTCGTGATGGGTTTGTGCGAGCGCATTGCCGTGCTCAACTTCGGCCGCATCATCGCCGAAGGCGGGCCCGACGAGATCCGCAACGATCCGCAGGTGATCGAGGCCTATCTCGGGCGCGACGACGACGACGGAGCACCGCGATGAGCGACGACTCGCGTCCGATGCTCGACGTGCGCGGCCTGCAGGTCAAGTACGGCCACATCGAGGCCGTCAAGGGCATCGACCTTCAGTTGCCGGCCGGCAGGATCACGACGCTGGTCGGCGCCAACGGCGCCGGCAAGTCGACGACGCTGCTCGCGCTGTCGGGGCTGGTGCCCAAGGCGGCCGGCCGCGTCACCTTCGACGGCCGCGACGTCACCACGCTGTCTCCGCACCGCATCGTCGGCGGCGGCATCGTGCAGGTCGCCGAGGGCCGCGCCACGCTCACCACGCTGACCGTGCGCGAGAACCTCGAGCTCGGCGCCTACACGCGCCGCGACGGCGCCGCCGAGCGCGCGCGCGACCTCGAGCGCGTCTACGCCCTCTTCCCGCGCCTGAAGGAGCGCGAGCAGGGCCTGGCCGGCAACCTCTCGGGCGGCGAGCAGCAGATGCTCGCCATCGGCCGCGCGCTGATGGCCAAGCCGCGCCTGCTGCTGCTCGACGAGCCGTCGATGGGGCTGGCGCCGATCATCGTGCAGGAGATCTTCCGCACGCTGCGCGAGATCAACCGCCAGGGGCTGACGATCTTCCTCGTCGAACAGAACGTGCGTCAGGCGCTGAAGATCGCCGACCGCGGCTACGTCATCGAGACCGGCCGCATCGTGCTCGAAGGCAGCGGACGCGAACTGCTCGACGACCCCAAGGTGCGCGACGCCTACCTCGGCGGCTGACGCCGCGCGCCCCGGCGCGCGTCAGGGCTTCGACTTGCGACCGCCTGCCTTGCCGCCCGCGGGCGCCTTGCCGTTGTCGGCCGCCGCCGCCAGCGCCTCCTCGCCCATGCCGAGCTCGGCGCCCGTCACCGGGTCGCTCTGCGGATCCGACGTCGTGCGCGTCGCTGCCTGCTGCACGCACCGGCGCTCGTCGGACTTGAGCTGCACGCTGGCCAGGCCGTCGCCTCCGTCGACGGCGCGCTGCTGATCGCGGTCGTCGACATACTGGAAGTGCGCGTCGCTGTTCCACGGGCCGCGCATGTCGCCCTCGCCCTGCGACATGTTGAAGTAGACGCTGTCGAAGCGGGGATTGCCTGGCAGCTTGCCCGGCGGGAAGTTGTTGGCGATCGCATACAGCGCCTTCTCGAACGACTTCTGGTGCGCAATCTCGCGCGTCATCAGGAATCCCAGCGCCTCCTTCACGCCGGGGTCGTCGGTGGCATTGATCAGGCGCTCGTAGATCAGCTTGGCGCGCGCCTCGGCCGCGATGTTGGAGCGCAGATCGGCCGTCGGGTCGCCGATCGTGTCGACGTAGGCCGCGGTCCATGGCACGCCGGCCGAGTTGACGAGCGCCGGGCCGCCGCCGTAGAGAACCTGCGTGACGTGCGAATCGTTGCCGGCCCCGGTGATCGAGCGGTACATGTCGCCCTCCTTGTCGACGCCTTCGGCCACGCGGCCCTTGGCGCCCTTGTTGAGCATGCCCACGATCGTGCCGATCACCTCGAGGTGGCTCAGCTCCTCGGTGGCGATGTCCATCAGCATGTCCTTGCGGCCGGGGTCGTCCTCGGCGAGCGCCTGCGTGAAGTAGCGGCAGGCGGCGGCGAGCTCGCCCTGCGGGCCGCCGAACTGCTCGAGCAGCAGATTGGCCAGGCCGGGATTGGTTTCGCTGACGCGAACGGTGTACTGCAATCGCTTGTTGTGCGCGAACATGGATCGATCCTTTCGGCGAACGGTGCCGGTGCTTCCGCGCGAAGCGCGCGGACCCGCCTTGGCCCGGCAAGCTCCGTACCCGCGTCGACCGCCTCGCCCGATCAGCGCGGCGTGGTCCGGGCCATCGCCTCGCCCATGCGCACGGCGCGCTCGGGCGACCAGCCCGCCTCGAACACGAGGCGGGGCGCCGGGAACAGCAGCACGACGGTCGAGCCGAGCTGAAAGCGGCCCATCTCGTCGCCGCGGCGCAGCACGACCTCGCCGTCGGCGTAGCGCCATTCGCGCACCTGGCCTGGGCGCGGCGGATTGACGACGCCATGCCACGCCGTCGCCATGCTGCCGACGATCGTCGCGCCGACCAGCGCGAGCACGAACGGCCCGCGCACCGACTCGAAGACGCAGACGATGCGCTCGTTGCTCGCGAACAACCCCGGCACGCCGCGCGCCGTCGCCGGATTGACGGAGAACAGCGCGCCCGGGACGTGGATCATGCGCACGAGCCGGCCGTCGCATGGCATGTGCACGCGGTGATAGTCGCGGGGGCTCAGGTACAGCGTCGCGAAGCTGCCGCCGTCGAAGGCGCGCGCCAGCGTGGCGTCGCCGCCGACGAGCGCCGTCGTCGTGTAGTCGTGGGCCTTGGCCTGCAGGATGCGGTCGCCTTCGATGGCTCCGAACTGGCTGATCGATCCGTCGACCGGGCAGACGAAATCGGCATCGGCGAGCGGCCGCGCACCCGGCTTCAAGGCACGCGTGAAGAAATCGTTGAACGTGGCGTAGCGAGAGATGTCGGGCTCGGCGGCCTCGCTCATGTCGACCCCGTAGCGCGCGACGAAACGGCGGATCGCCGCAGTCGTCACGCCGCCCAGCGGCGCCGAGGCGAAGCGGCCGGCCAGCGCACTGAGCGCCTGTTTGGGCAGCAGGTACTGATGAAGGACGGCGAGGCGGTCGGACACGGGCGATGGCGGTCTGGCGACGAGGCCCGCAGTCTAGAGCCTGATCGCTGGCGCCCCCGAGCCGCCGCGCATGTCGCGCGACCGCGCGTCAGTCGCTGCGCGCGGTATCAGCGCCGAGGCGCTCGCTCGCGCCGGCCGGCACCTGCTCGACGGTGCTCGCCGACAACACGCGCCCGCTGCGCGTTTCGAACTCGCAGCGGTAGCCGAACGGGATCGCGTTCATGCCCGTCGCGCGCACGACGGCGCCCTGCCCCTCGAGCCGCGTGCGGCCGGCGCCCGCGGGGCTGAGCGCGCGCGAGTCGGAGCCGAAGGCGATGCGGCCGACGCGCGGGTACTTGCGCTTGAGTTCGGTCACCGTCGCCGACTCGCAGGCCTCGGGCGAGAAGTTCGTCAGGTCGGGCTGCCACGCAGCATCGGCGCGCGCCGCCGTTTCGCCGCGCTTGGCTGCGGCGGCCGGCGGCAGCGGGCCCGTCTCGCGGAACAGCGCGCCGCTCGTCGAGGCCGTCGCCGTGTTGTAGGTACAGCTGTAGGTGAAGGGCACGCTGCCTGTCGCGCCGAGCCAGCGGCCCGCGCCCTTGACGGCCGTCTCGTCGTCGGACGTCGTCGTCACCGACCGCTTGGCACCGATGAACTGAACCTCCTGCACGGCGCGCCCGCGCGTGTCGCGCACCGTCTTGGCGACGGCGTCCTCGCAGGCATCGGCGGCCGACTTCGAAGGCGGCGCGGCGGAGGCCGGCGCGGCGGCCGGCGGCGTGGCCGCCTGCTGCGCGGCGGCAGCGCCGGCGACGAGCGCGACGAGAGGTGCAACGGCAAGCCACGGGAGGAGCTTCATGGTCACGGCGGACTGGGGACGTGGCCCGATGGTGTCGGCTTTGGCCCGGCGTGGCAAGCTCCGTTCCCGGTGAGGCGGCGACCGTTACGTTACCGTTGCAGCCGGCGCTCGATATCGGCCGCGGCGTCGGCCAGCCGCGGCAGGTGCGACTGCACGATCTGCCGCACCGTCGCCACCTTGTGCACCCAGGTCAGGTTGACGACGGCGATGACATCGTCGCCGGTGCGCACCGGCACGGCGATCGAGTCGCGCCCGTCGTCCCACTCGCGGCGCGGCCGGTCGAAGTGGCCGCCGAAGTCGGCGGCGCGCCGGCCGTAGCCCTGGCGCCGCGTCTCCTCGATGACGCGCTCGACCAGCGCCGGCTGCCGCGCCATCCAGTTGCCCGGCTCGGCGCTGGCGCGCAGCCGCTGCAACACGGCCTCGCGCTCCGATGCACTGCAGAACGCGATGTAGGCGCGCCCGGCCGCCGAGCGCAGCATGTTGACGCGAAAGCCGATCGGCCCGAGCTGGATGTGCGAGAAGTACGCGCGCGGCCGGTTCGTCTCGATCACTGCCATGTGGTCCAGGCGCGGAACGGCGAGCACCGAAGGCCACTCGACGGCGCGGCACAGCCGCTCGAGCACGGGCGACGCGACTTCGACGAGGCGGTCCTCGTCGGTCAGGTGCGGCGAGCGCGCGTGCAGCGTGTGGCTCGTCATCCAGGCGCCGTCGGCGAGGCGCTGCCACACCATGCCGCGCTGCGCCAGCGTCGCGATGATGCGCGTGAGCGTTGCCTTCGGCAGGCCGGTGGCGAGGTGCAGTTCGTGCAGGCTGGCGGCGCGCGCCGCCTGCAGGTGCGCCAGCACCTCGAGCCCGCGGTCGAGGGCGCGGATCGTCTTGACCTGGTACTCGCGCATCGACGGCCGTGCTTTTCACTCAGGGAAATCCTGCCCGGCGATGCTAGCCGCAACGACGGGCGCGCGCCGATACTCGCCGCAGGATCCCGGCAACGACGCGAGGAGGCGAGGATGGCCCTGTCGCACGAGGACGTGCAGCGCCTGCTGCAGTTGCTCGATGCCTCGCAGTTCGACGAACTGCAGCTGGAGAGCGACGGCGTCAGGCTGCTGCTGCGGCGCGGCGGCGCCGGCGATTTCTCGTCACCGCCAGCGCCGTCGGCGATGTCGTCCGCTGCGGCGCCGGCACCCGCGCCCGCCATGACCCCCGCCGCGCCGCAGGCCGCCGCCGGCCTCGTCGACGTGCGTGCGCCGATGCTCGGCACCTGGTACTGCGCGCCCAAGCCGGGCGCCGACCCCTTCGTCGCCGTCGGCCAGGCGGTCGAGGCCGACAGCGCCGTCGGCATCATCGAGGTGATGAAGCTGATGAACTCGATCGTCGCCGGCGTCGCCGGCATCGTCGTCGAGGTGCTGGTGCGCGACGGCCAGTTCGTCGAATACGACCAGCCGCTGCTGCGCGTGCGGCCCGCCGGAGCGGCATCGTCATGAGCAGCGTCGAGTTCGTGGATACCTCGCTGCGCGACGGCAACCAGAGCCTGTGGGGCGCGACCGGGCTGCGCACGGCGATGATGCTCGGCGTCGCGCCGCTGCTCGACGCCTGCGGCTGGCGCGCGATCGACTTCTCGGCCAGCACGCACATGGGCGTGGCGGTGCGCTTCCACCGGGAGGATCCGTGGGAGCGGCTGCGGCTGGTCAAGGCGCGCATGCCGCGCACGCCGCTGACCTTCCTGTCGACCGGCATGCGCTTCATCTCGTGGGAGACCGCGCATCCCGAGCTGATGCGGCTGTCGTACCGCGTGCTCGCGCGCAACGGCATCGAGCGCTTCATGGTGATGGACCCGATGAACGACATGGCGGCCGTCGCCGCGACGGCTGCCGCGGTGGCCGCCGAAGGCGTGCGCGAGATCGTCGGCGCGCTGGTCTACACCGTCAGCCCGGTGCACGACGACGCGTACTACGCGGCCTGCGCGCGCGCACTGGCCGCCGCGCCGGCGATCACTCGCATCTACCTCAAGGACCCGGGCGGCCTGCTGGCGCCCGAGCGCGCGCGCACGCTGCTGCCGGCGATCGTCGCCGCCGCCGGCGGCAAGCCGGTCGAGCTGCACTCGCACTGCACGATCGGGCTGGCGCCGTTCACCTATGCCGACGCGCCCGCGCTCGGCATCGCGACGCTGCACACGGCGTTGCGGCCGCTCGGCAACGGCAGCAGCCAGCCGGCGGTCGAGAACGTCGTCGACAACCTGCGCGCCGCCGGCCACGACTGCAGTTCGCTCGACATGGAGGCGGTGGCGCGCGCGAGCCGGCATTTCGCAGAACTGGCCGCCGCCGAAGGCCTGCCGACCGGCGTGCCGCAGGAGTACGACGCGCGCTACTTCGGCCACCAGCTGCCCGGCGGCATGATCGGCACGATGCGCCGCCAGCTGCGCGAGCTGCGCATGGAGCATCGGCTGGCCGAGGTCTACGACGAGGTCGAGCGCGTGCGCGCCGAGCTCGGCTACCCGATCATGGTGACGCCGTTCTCGCAAGTCGTCGGCACGCAGGCCGTGATGAACGTGATCGCGGGCGAGCGCTACGCCAACGTGCCCGACGAAGTGATCCGCTATGCGATCGGCCGCTTCGGCACGCCGCCGGTGCCGATGGCGCCGAACGTGCGCGACCGCATCACGCAGCTGCCGCGCGCCAGGGAGCTGGCCGCGCAGCCGCCGATGGCCGAGCCCGCCGAGCTGCGCAAGCGCTTCGCGCCCGGCATCGGGGACGAGGAGTTCCTGCTGCGCGCCGTGATGCCGGCCGACCAGGTCGATGCGATGAAGGCCGCCGGGCCCTGCCGCACCGACTACAGCGCCGCCGCCGCGCCCGTCGAGCGGCTGCTGCGCGAGCTGGCCAAGCGGCCCGACGTGACGCACGCGCTGATCGAGAAGCCGGGCTTCCGCCTCGAGCTGCGCAGCCGGCCGCGCACCGGAGCTCCGGCATGAAGGCACGGCTCGCGAGCGTGCGCGGCTTCGTGTTCGACGTCGACGGCACGCTGGCGATGTCCGACGGGCGGCTGTCGGGTTACCAGCCGCTGCCCGGCGCGCGCGAGCTGCTCGCCGCACTGCGCGCCCGGCGCGTGCCCTACGTCGCCTTCACCAACGGCACGGCCAAGACGCCGCGCGAGCTGGCCGGCGCGCTCGGCCGTGCCGGTCTCGCGATCGACGAGCCGCAGGCGCTGACACCGGCCAGCGTCGCCGCCGGCTTCTTCCGGCGCCGTCGCATGCGGCGCGTGCTCGCGCTCGGCGTCGAGGGCGTCTGGCGCCCGCTCGCCGACGCCGGGCTCGACGTCGTCGTCGCGCCGGCGCGTGCCGACGACGCCGACGCCGTCCTCGTCGGCTGGCATCCCGGCTTCACGCTCGCCGACGTCGACGCCGCCTGCCGCGCGCTGTGGCGCGGCGCCACGCTCTACAGCGTGTCGACGGCGCCCTTCTTCGCGACGCGCGACGGGCGCACCGTCGGCGTCTCGGCGGCGATCACGGCGGCATTGCGCGCCGTCACCGGCAAGCGCGCGACGGTGCTCGGCAAGCCTTCGGCGCAGGCGCTCGCATGCGCCAGCGGGCGGCTCGGCGTCAAGCCGGAACAAATGGCGATCGTCGGCGACGACCCGGCGCTGGAGAATGCGATGGCGCACCGCGGCGGCGCGCTGTCGGTCGCGGTGCACACGGGCCTCGGCAGCGCGGCCGACTTCGCGCGCCTGCCGGCGCACGAGCGGCCGCACCTGTCGCTGGCCGGCGTCGACAAGCTGCTGGAGTTGATCGGATGACTCGTGAGCTGTTGTGGAGCCCGAGCGCGCAGCAGGTGGCGCCGACCCGCCTGGCGCACTACATGCGCTGGCTCGAGGCCGAGCGCGGCCTCGCCTTCGCCGACTACGGCGCGCTGTGGCAGTGGTCGGTCGACCGGCTCGACGACTTCTGGCGCTCGATCTGGGACTACTTCGACGTGCAGGCCGAAGGCGAGCGCGAGCCGGTGCTGGCATCGCGCGAGATGCCCGGCGCGCGCTGGTTCCCCAACGTGCGGCTCAGCCATGCCGAGCACGTGTTCCGCAATGCGACGCCCGAGCGGCCGGCGCTGATCGCGCGTCGCGAAGACGCGCCGACCGTCGAGGTGTCGTGGGCCGAACTGCGCCGGCGCACCGGAGCGCTCGCCGCCAAGCTGCGCGCGCTCGGCGTGCAGCCGGGCGATCGCGTCGTCTCCTACATGCCCAACCGGCCCGAGACGGTGATCGCCTTCCTGGCCTGCTCGAGCCTCGGCGCGGTGTGGTCGAGCTGCGCGCCCGACATGGGCGCCACCGTCGTGCTCGATCGCTTCCGCCAGATCGAGCCGAAGGTGCTGTTCGCCGTCGACAGCTACAGCTACAACGGTCGCCGCCACGATCGCGAGTCGCTGGTCGACGAGCTGCTGCGCGAGCTGCCGAGCGTGCACCACGTCGTCCACGTCGACGGCCCGCTCGTCGCCGAGCGCGGCGTCACCTGGCGCGATCGCATCGCGTGGGACGACGCGGTGGCCGTCGACGCGCCGCTCGAATTCGCGCGCGTGCCGTTCGACCATCCGCTGTGGATCGTCTATTCGTCGGGCACGACGGGACTGCCCAAGGCGATGGTGCACGGCCACGGCGGCATCGTGATCACGCACCTGAAGACGCTGCCGCTGCAGCACGACGTGCGCCCCGGCGACCGCATGCTGTTCCTCGGCGGCACCGGCTGGATCGTGTGGAACCTGCTGGTCGGCGCGCTGCTCGTCGGCGGCAGCGTCGTGCTCTACGACGGCAATCCGGCCTGGCCCGATGCGCAGACGCTGTGGCGCTTCATCGACGAGCAGCGCGTCAGCCAGTTCGGCTGCGGCGCGGCCTTCCTGATCGCCTGCATGAAGGACGGCGTGCGGCCGCGAGAGGTCGGCCGGCTGGAGGCGCTGCGCGCCATCTTCTCGACCGGCTCGCCGCTGCCCGTCGATGCCTACCGCTGGGTCTACGACGCCGTCAAGCGCGACTTCTGGTTGGCGTCGGTGAGCGGCGGCACCGACATCGCCGGCGGCTTCGTGTCGAGCGCGGCGTCACTGCCCGTCGTCGCCGGCGAGATCCAGTGCCGCGAGCTCGGCGTCGCCGCCTATGCCTTCGACGAATCGGGAAAGCCGGTCGTCGACGAGGTGGGCGAGCTCGTCATCACGCAGCCGATGCCGGCGATGCCGCTCTACTTCTGGAACGATCCGGAAGGCCGCAGGTATCAAGACAGCTACTTCGAGCAGTACCCCGGCCGCTGGCGGCACGGCGACTGGATCCGCTTCACGCCCGAAGGCACGTCGGTCATCTACGGCCGCTCCGACACGACGATCAACCGGCTGGGCATCCGCATGGGCACGGCCGAGATCTATCGCGTCGTCGAGGCGCTGCCCGAGCTGCGCGACAGCCTCGTCGTCGACCTCGAGTACCTCGGCCGGCCGTCGTTCATGCCGCTGTTCGTCGTGCTCGCGCCGGGCGCGCAGCTCGACGACGCGCTGAAGACGCGCATCGCGCACGTGATCCGCACGCAGGCCTCGCCGCGCCACGTGCCCGACGAGATCGTCGCGATCGCCGAAGTGCCGCGCACGCTGACGGGCAAGAAGATGGAGCTGCCGGTGAGGAAGCTGCTGCTCGGCGCCGCGCCCGAGAAGGTGGCGAGCCCCGACGCGATGGTCAACCCCGCGAGCTTCGACTTCTTCGTGCGTTACGCGAAGGAGCTCGCCGCGCGGATGCAGAAGTCCTGAAGTACGAGGAGGAGACGTGCCGATGAACGCCAAGCCGAAGGTCCTGCTGATCGCGACGATCGACACCAAGGGCGTCGAAGCGCGCTACGTGCGCGACACGCTCGAGGCCGAGGGCGTCGACGTGATCCATCTCGATCCCAGCATCCTCGCGCGCGAGCCCGGCGGCGCCGAGATCGGCCCCGAGCAGGTCGCCGCCGCCGCCGGCACGACGCTGCAGGCGATCCGCGACCTCAACCACGAGGGCAAGTGCCAGGCCGAGATGATCCGCGGCGCCGTCGCCTGCGCCGAGCGGCTGCACCGCGAGCAGGGGCTGGCCGGCGTGATCGGCATCGGCGGCTCGATGGGCACGTCGCTGGCGAGCATGGTGATGCAGGCCCTGCCCTACGGCCTGCCCAAGGTGCTGGTCTCGACGATGGCGTCGGGCTTCACCAAGCCCTTTGTCGGCGCGAAGGACATCGCGATGTTCAACCCGGTGTGCGACATCGCGGGCCTGAACAGCATCACGCGCGAGGCCTTCCGCAACGCCGCCGTCGCCACCGCCGCGATGGCCAGGGCCTACAAGCCGGCGCGCGCCGAGGGCAAGCCGCTGGTCGCGATCTCGACGCTGGGCATCATCGACCCGTGCACGGTGCGCGTGCGCCAGGCGCTCGAGCGCCGCGGCTACGAGGTGATGGTGTTCCACACGCTGGGCACCGGCGGCATGGCGATGGACCGCATCGTCGCCGAGCGCGACGTCGCGGCGGTCGTCGACGTGTCGCTGGTCGAGATCAACGACCTGCTCAACAACGGCCTGTGCAGCGCCGGCCCCGATCGCGCCAAGGCGGCGCTCGCCAAGGGCGTGCCCGTCGTGTTCGCGCCGGGCACGGCCGACATCGTCGTCGCCGGGCCGATCGAGATCGCGAGCCGGCAGTACCCGGGCAAGCGCTTCCACATGCACAACCAGGCGTTGACGGCGGTGCGCACCGAGGCGCCCGAACTGGAGCGCCTGGCGCAGCACATGGCCGGCTTGGTCCGCGAGGCCGGGCCGAAGGGGCCCGTCGCCTGGTTCGTTCCGATGCGCGGCTTCTCGCACCACGACAGCCCGCAGGGCCACCTGCACGACCCGTCGCTGCCGCCGGTGTTCGCACAGGCGCTCGAGGCCGCGCTGCCGTCGGGCGTGCCGGTCACCCGGCTGGATTGCCACATCAACGACGCGCCTTTCGCGGACGCCCTCGTGGAGCAGGTGCTGGCCTGGACGCAGCCGACGCGGTCGGCGGCCGCCTGAGCGTTTGCCGAGCGCGCTTGACCGTCCGATACTGTCGCGCAGAGGGCCGCTCGACGGCCACAGGAGGTCGACCATGCAAGCCCGCTGCTCGCGGCGCGAAGCGATCGGCGCGCTCGGCGCCGCCGCGGCGCTGGCGTGGCCGCCGCCGTCGCGCGCACAGACCGGCCGGATGCAGTCGTGGCCGCTGAACACGCCGCAGCGCACCGGCATCCACGATGTCGCGCCGGCGCCCGACGGTGGCGTCTGGTACACGGCGCAACGCAGTGGCCACCTCGGCTGGTTCGACCCCAGGACCGGTCGCAGCGAACTCGTCGCACTCGGCGCCGGCTCGTCGCCGCACGGCGTGATCCAGGGCCCGGACAAGGCGGCGTGGATCACCGACAGCGGCCAGGGCGCGATCGTGCGCGTCGGCTGGCCCGGGCGCGACGTGCGCCGCCATGCGCTGCCCGAAGGCACTCCCTACGCCAACCTCAACACGGCGGCGTTCGACGGCGACGGCGACCTGTGGTTCACCGGCCAGAGCGGCGTGGTCGGCAAGCTCGCACTGAAGACGGGCGAGGTGAGCGTCAGGCCGGCGCCGCGCGGGCGCGGACCCTACGGCATCTGCGCGACGCCCGCCGGCGATGTCTGGTGGTGTTCGCTCGCCGGCTCGTACATCGCGCGCATCGACCGGCGCAGCGGCGAATCGATCGTCGTCGAACCGCCGACCCCCAAGCAGGGCGCGCGCCGCGTGTGGAGCGACAGTCGCGGCCGCATCTGGGTGGCCGAGTGGAACAGCGGCAACCTGTCGATGCACGATCCGGCGTCCCGGCGCTGGCAGTCCTGGAAGCTGCCGGGCGACGCGCCGCGCCCCTATGCCGTCTACGTCGACGAGCGCGACATCGTCTGGGTCAGCGACTTCGGCGGCAACGCCGTGTTCTCGTTCGATCCGCGCAGCGAGCGCTTCGAGCGCTACGGCTTCGAGCGCGAGGCCGCCAACGTGCGCCAGATCCTCGGCCGGCGCGGCGAGGTCTGGCTGCCCGAAAGCGGCACCGAGCACATCTCGGTGATCCGCACCGCCTGAAGCTCGTTCAGCAGGCGAGGAGGGCCGGTGCGTTGCGAATGACCTCGCGCGCCGTGGCGATGGCATACGACAGCGCATCGTCGGCCGTCGGCCAGCGGTGCCCCCCAGCCAGCCGCGAGTCGCGATAGGCCTCGCGCGACGCCTGGCGCGGCTCGCCGCGACGGCTGACGACGACGGCCGCCAGCCAGCCGTCTCCCTGCGGGGCCTCGATCGCGCCGGCGTAGATGCGGTACGGCCCTTCGTCCCTCTCGTCGAACTTCATCGTGCCCTCCTCGTCGTGTCGGTCGGCGCGTCGCATCGTGTGGCGCAGCGTGGCGCGAACTATCGACGCGAATCCGCGGGCATGCATCCATCGCAAGGGGCCCCCCGATGGGTGCGCGATGCTGCCGTCGTCGGGTCGCGAGCGGGCCCCGCCTCGCCGCGCCCGCTTAAGGCGGATCGGCTACGCCGCAGCGCCGACGCGCTCGTAGCGACGCAGCGCGAACCCCGACGCGATGACGGCAGCCGCGGCGGGCACCAGCAGCAGCGGCGACGCGTGCCAGCCGCCGACGACGCTGGCCAGCGCAGCCAGCCCGACCGGCGCGACGAGCTGGCCGATGTGGGAGCACTGCACGATCAGCCCCATCACGATCGTGCCCGAGGCGGCGTCGCGCATCGTCATGCGCAGCCGCACGAAGATCGCCGCCGGCACCAGGCCGCCGACGTAGGCGAAGACGACGGCCGCCGCGATGCGCGCGCCGCTGCCCAGCTGCGGCGCATAAATCGCGATCTCGGCGGCGCACAGCACCAGCGATGCGCCGGCGAACAGGGCCCAGGCGCGCGCACCGCGCTTCATCAGCCAGCCGCAGGTCGCGTTGCCGGCGGCGTTCATCGCGGCGGCGAAGGCCGTCCACATCGACGCGGCACGCGCGTCGAAGCCGGCCTCGGCCAGCACCGTCGGCAGGAAGCCGAAGACGGCGAAGTACTGGTAGGCGTGGCAGAAGAAGATGAGCGCCATCAGCAGCGGCTCGCGCCGCCCGATGGCGCGCCGGAACGTGTCCAGGCGCAATTCATGGCGCGCCGGCGGCGGCGAGCGCGGCCGCAGCACGATCAGGGCCACCGCGAGCCCGAGCATCACGAGGGCGCTGGCCAGCCAGAGCGCGCGCCAGCCCGCCGCGTCGAGCAGCGCCGGCGCCGCCAGCATCGCGACCGCCATGCCGATGCCCATGTAGCTGCCCCACAGCCCCGACACCACCTGCCGGTCGTGCGGTGCCGTGTTGGCCGCCAGCAGCGCCGGCACGGCGACGACGGCCATCAGCAGGCCGATGCCCTCGACGGCGCGGCTGGCGAACAGCACGCCGACGTTGGGCGCCAGCGCGCCGGCCGCGCTCGCCGCGCCGACGACGAGCGTGCTCGCCACCGTGACGCGCCCTGCACCCAGCGCGCCGGCCAGCGTGCCGGCGATGCAGCCGCAGATCGATGCGATCACGCTCAGCAGCGACAGCACCCACGCGGCCTGAACGATGGTGACGCCCAGCGTCTCGCGCAGCGCGCCGATCGCCGGCGGCACCTTGCCGATCTGCACAGCACAGCCGACGCCCACGCCGATCAGCAGCGCGATGCGCAGCCAGTCGGTACGCTGCAGGTCGGCCGATACAGGGGCGGCAGATGCGGCGCTTCGGTTCTCGGAATCGGGGGCTTTCATGGGCGCACGGGGTTGGAGCAGCGCGCATTCTGCCCGGCGCTGGCGGCGGCCCATGGCAAGGCATGCACCACGATGTGCCAGCGCGGTCCCAACTTGGTGCGGAAAATCGCCGACAATGCCGGCCTGCAGCCCGCGCCGAAGCCGCGCCTTCACGCTCGAGGCCCGCCTCTCCTCCAGCCCTTCCCGCCTTATCCCCTCGACCGATGAAGTACCCCGACCTCGAATCGTTCCTGCGCCACGTCGCCGACCTCAACCCCGGGCAGCCCGAATACCTGCAGGCCGTCACCGAAGTGATGGAAAGCCTGTGGCCCTACATCGCCGCGCATCCCCGCTATGCCGAGCACAGCCTGCTCGACCGCCTGATCGAGCCCGAGCGCATCGTCATGTTCCGCGTCTCGTGGGTCGACGACCACGGCGAGGTGCGCGTCAACCGCGGCTACCGCATCCAGCACAGCTCGGCGATCGGCCCCTACAAGGGCGGGCTGCGCTTCCATCCGTCGGTCAACCTGTCGATCCTCAAGTTCCTCGCCTTCGAGCAGACGTTCAAGAACGCGCTGACGACACTGCCGATGGGCGGCGGCAAGGGCGGCTCCGACTTCGACCCCAAGGGCAAGAGCCCGGGCGAAGTGATGCGTTTCTGCCAGGCTTTCGTCAGCGAGCTGTTCCGCCATGTCGGCTCGGACACCGACGTGCCGGCGGGCGACATCGGCGTCGGCGGGCGCGAAGTCGGCTACATGGCCGGCATGCTCAAGAAGCTGACCAACCGCGCCGACTGCGTCTTCACCGGCAAGGGCCTGAGCTTCGGCGGCTCGCTGATCCGTCCCGAGGCCACGGGCTACGGCACCGTCTACTTCGCCGAAGAGATGCTCAAGCGCAAGAGCCGCTCGATGCAGGGCATGCGCGTCAGCGTCTCGGGCTCGGGCAACGTGGCGCAGTACGCCGTCGAGAAGTCGATGGCGCTCGGCGCCAGGGTGCTGACCGTCTCGGACTCCAGCGGCACCGTCGTCGACGAGGCCGGCTTCACACCCGAGAAGCTGGCCGTGCTGATGGAAGTCAAGAATCATCTGTACGAGCGCGTCAGCGACTACGCCGCACGCGTCAAGGTGCCCTTTCTGCCCAACGCCAAGCCGTGGAGCGTGCCGGTCGACGTGGCGCTGCCGTGCGCGACCCAGAACGAGCTCGACGCGGGCGACGCCGCAATGCTGGTCAGGAACGGCGTCGTCTGCGTTGCAGAAGGCGCCAACATGCCGACCACCGCCGAGGCGGTCAAGGTCTTCGAGCAGAGCGGCGTGCTCTATGCGCCGGGCAAGGCGAGCAACGCCGGCGGCGTCGCCACGTCGGGCCTCGAGATGAGCCAGAACGCGATGCGCCTGTCGTGGCCGCGCGAAGAAGTCGATGCGCGGCTGCTGATGATCATGCGCGGCATCCACGACGCCTGCGTGCAGTACGGCCAGCGGCCCGACGGCACGATCAGCTACGTAGCCGGCGCCAACCTTGCCGGCTTCGTCAAGGTGGCCGACGCGATGCTGGCGCAGGGCGTGGTCTGATCGGCATGCTCGCCGGCGGCGACACCACGTCGCCGCCGGCGCGCCCGCTCGGCACCCCGCGCGGCTCCCGGCACGCCCCGTGCCGGCCGGTGCCCGGCGCACAATGAGCGGCCCAGGAGGTGCATCATGCAGTTGACCTCGACGGCCTTTTCCCCCGGCGGTGCGATCCCGCGCCGTCACACCTGCGAAGGCGACGACGTGCCGCCGCCGCTGGCCTGGCGCGATGTGCCGGCCGGCGCGCGCAGCCTGGCGCTCGTCGTCGACGATCCCGACGCGCCCGATCCGGCGGCACCGCAACGCACCTGGGTGCATTGGGTGCTCTACGAAATCGCGCCGTCGGCGCACGGCCTGCCCGACGGCGGCAAGCCGCTGCCTGCCGGCGCACGCGAAGGCCAGAACGACTGGAAGCGCCCGGGCTGGGGCGGGCCGTGCCCGCCGATCGGCACGCACCGCTACTTCTTCAAGCTTTACGCGCTCGACACCGTGCTGCCCGACCTGCACGCGCCGACCAAGGCTGCGCTCGAGCGCGCGATGCACGGCCACGTGCTCGCGCAGTGCGAGCTGGTCGGCACCTACCGCAAGCAGCAGGCGCGCGGCTGAGCAGCCGCGCGCTGCGCCCTCACTGGCAGCTGAAGCTGTCGGCGCTCTCGAGGCTGCCGCTGCCCTTGTAGGTCGCGATCTTCGGGTAGGGACACAGCGGCCGCGTGCGCGCGGCCGACCAGCCCGCCGGCAGATCGGCGTTGACGCCGCCGGCGTTGCCCGTGCCGCGAGCCGTTGCGAGCACGCTGTCGGGCGCCTGGCCCTGCTCGACCCAGGCGACGAGCTTGCCGAGCATGTCGAACTGGTCGGTCGCCGGGCCGCCCGAGCAGTGGCCCATGCCGGGCACGCCGAAGAAGCGCGCGAAGTTCGACGCGTCGCCGCCGTTCGCCGCACGCAGCCCTTCGTACCAGGTCACCGTGTCGTCGTACGAGAAGATCGGGTCGCTGACGCCGTGGTAGACGAGCACCTTGCCGCCGCGGTTGCGCACCGTCGAGAGGTTGGTCGGGTCGGGCGGCGTCATGAAGCTCATCGCCGACTCGACGTAGGTGGCGTCGGTGGCGTTGATCTCCGCCACCATCGTGTCGATCGGCGTCGTCATCGCCCACGCCGCCAGCTGATCGGGCGTGCTCGTGCCGGCCAACGGCGGAACCTTGAAGATCTGCCCGACGGCGCCCGAGTCGAGCGCGACGGGCGCGGTGAACTCCCAGAACGGGATCCCGCCCGCGCCGTGGCCGCTGTCGAAGGGGAACGTGGCGTAGACGGCGGCGCCGGCACTCGTCTTCGGGCCGGCGAAGATGTCGGCGATCACCGTCTTCTGCGCCGCCGTCAGGCAGCTGCCGTCGCGCGCGCCGGCACAGGTCGGCACGTCGGTCTGCAGGTTGAACGTCGTCTGGCAGGCGGCCGTGTCGGCGACGATGCCGTCGGCTGCGCCGTCGAGCGCATCGCACTTCGCCACGACGGCCGCCGAGACGAGCGCGCGCTCGGCCGGCGTCCAGGCCGTCGCCAGATTGGCCGCCGTGTTGCTCGACGGGTCGTTCGAGATCGAGCGGTAGCGCTGGCCGCCGAAGATGTTGGCGATGGCGGCCTTGGGCAGGTTGTAGCCCGGCGCACCGGCGAGGAAGCCGTCGTACTGGTCGCCGTAGCGCGCGGCGGCGACGAGCGCATGGCGTCCGCCGTTCGAGCAGCCGCCGTAGTACGAGCGGTCGGGGACCTTGCCGTAGGCCTGGCGGACGATCTCGCGGGCGGTGGGCAGCAGCTTGGCCTCGGCCTGGTAGCCGTAATCGAGCCGCGCCGTCGGGTCGATGCCGAACGCCGGCCCGCCCGACGTCGCGTTGTTGTGCCCCGCATCGGAGCTCATCACGGCAAAGCCCTGTGCCAGCGCGCCCGTCAGCGGGCCGCCGCCGAGCGCGCCGGCCGCCGGCGACACCGCGCCGTCGATGCCGCCGTTGCCCTGGTAGTAGTAGCGGCCGTTCCAGGCCTTCGGCAGCCGCATCTCGAAGCCGATCGCATACGACTTGCCGTCGACGGCGCTGGTGCGCCGGAACATCTCGCCCGTCACGCGGCAGTGCTCGGGCGCCTGCACGCCGCTCACCGGCCCTGCGGCCACCGTCGTCGTCGACGCGATCGTCGTGTCGGGCAGTGCGGCGAGCCTGGCGGCGAGCGCCTCGCAGGTGCCCGAGAGCGCCGCGGGTTGTGCGGCCGCGAGTTGCGGCAGTCCGTCGTCGCTGCCGCCGCAGCCCGCCAGGGCGAGTGCGGGCAGCAGGACCAGGGCTTTCCTGTCCATGCGTTGTCTCCTGTCGTGTCGGAACGATGCTTAAGTTATCTAACCAATTGCAGCGCTGCATCCCAATAAACCCGCACGCACAGTAGCTCATCGTCTGAAGCATTGACGGCAAGATTTGCCGAACGATGCGTCGCCTGCGCCAAGCGGCACAATCGCCGCCATGCCGCATCGCCGCAGCCCCGAACGAACCGACGTCACGCCGGCCGGCGGACTCGACGAGGCCAAGCTGCACGAGCTGCTCGGCTACCAGCTGGCGCAGGCGGCGATCGCGACGAGCGGCGTGTTCACGCGCCTCGTGGGCGACGTCTACGAGCTGCGCCCCGTCGAGTACACGATCCTCGCGCTCGTCAAGGAGAACCCCGACGGCTCGGCGTCGCGGCTGGCCAAGGCGCTCGGCGTGACGGCGCCGAACATCACGATGTGGATCGACCGCCTCGAGAAGCGCGGCCTGGTGCAGCGCCACGCCAGCACGACGGATCGGCGCGCGCAGCAATTGCGCGTCACGGCCAAGGGCGGGCAGCTCGCCGACAAGGCGACGCGGCAGCTGCTCGCCGGCGAGCGCGCCGAGATCGAGGGCCTCACCGTCGGCGAGCGCGCCATCCTGATCGAGCTGCTGCACAAGGTGGCGTGCAGCCGCCGCGCCTGACGCGCACACCGGTCGCCACGGTCGAAGCGGGTGCGTGCGGGCCGCCGGGCGTCAATACGACGGCTTGGGTATCTCTGCAGCCGTATAGACCTGCGACACCTTCGCGTCCGCCGGGATGCCCGGCAAGGCGGCGGCCCAGCGCTCCCAGGCGGCGCGCATCGCGGCGAGCCGCGCCGGGTCGCGCCTGGCGAGGTTGGCGCGCTCGCGCTCGTCCTTGCTCAGGTCGAACAGGTAGTCGTGGCCGTCCATCGACAGGTACTTCCACGGCCCCGAGCGCATCGCGCGCTGCTGGCGGTGGTTCATGCGCCAGTAGAGGTCGCGCGGCGGCTGCCAGGCCGGATCGGCGAACAGCGGCAGCAGGCTGGTGCCGTCCATCGGATAGTCGGGATGCGGCGCGACGCCGGCCGCAGCGAGCATCGTCGCCGTCCAGTCCATCGTGATGACGGGCGTGTCGCTGACGAGCCCGGCCGCGATGCGCGCCGGCCAGTGCGCGATCAGCGGCACGCGGATGCCGCCTTCGAGCAGGTCCATCTTCTGGCCGACGAAGGGCCAGTTGTCGGAGAAGCGCTCGCCGCCGTTGTCGCTCGTGAAGACGACGAGCGTGTCGTCGAGCAGGCCCTTCTTCTCGAGGGCGGCGACGATGCGGCCGATGCCTTCGTCCATGTGGTGGATCATGCGGCGATAGGTCGCGAGCGAGCCGCCGTCCTTGTGGTGGATCGCCGGCGCGATGCGCCGCGACTCGGCCTCGTCGTCGCGCGTCTCCCACGGCCAGTGCGGCGCCGTGTAGTGCACGCTCAGCAGGAACGGCATCGAGCCGTCGCGCCGCTCGATGAAGTCGACGGCGCGGTCGCTGATCAGGTCGGTGAGGTAGCCCTGGCGGTGCACCTCCTCGCCCTGCTCGTAGAGGTCGTGCGTGCCGGCGCTGTCGGCATGCGAGAAGTAGTCGACGCCGCCCGACAGCGGGCCGAAGTGCTCGTCGTACCCGCTGAGCTGCGGCCCGAAGTGCGGCGGAAAGCCGAGGTGCCACTTGCCGGCGAGCGCGGTGCGGTAGCCGGCGTCGCGCAGCAGCGACGGCAGCGTCGGGTGCGACGGATGCAGGCCGATCACCTTGTCGCCGCGCGCCTTGCTCGTCATCGGCTCCTCGGCCGCGCCGCGCAGCCGGTACTGCCAGCGCCCCGTGATCAGCGCGAAGCGCGTCGGCGAGCACACCGGCGAGTTGGAGTAGCCGTGGGTGAAGCGCAGTCCCTGTGCGGCCAGGCGATCGAGCACGGGCGACACCGGCGTGTCGGCGCGCGCGCCGCAGCAGCCGAGGTCGGCATAGCCGAGGTCGTCGGCGAGGATGAAGACGAAGTTCGGTCGCTTCATGACAGCCCCTCGTCCGACGGATACATCGTCCGATCCCCCGAGGGGATGCGGGCCGGCTTGGGAGCGGCCCGGCGCTCGGCCCGCGGAGCGGTCTTCGACAGGGCGTCTCTCATCATGCAGCCTCCGTTGATCCAGTCTCGTTCGCGCGCGTCGCGCATTCCCACGTCACGCGCGCGGTGCAGGTGCGGCAGACCTCGGGATCGATGCGCGCATAGATGCCGGCCAGCGCCGTCGCCTTGTCGGGGAACACGTGGTCCTCGCCGAGCAGGTCGAGGAAGCCGGTGCGCCGCCACATCTGCAAAACCTGCGGCCGCGGGCGGTGGAACCACAGGTCGCCGCCCATCGCGCGCCGCGCGCGCAGCTCGTCGCGCCACAGGGCATCGCCGGCGACGTCGACGAAGTTCATGCTCTTGGCCATCACGAGCAGGTGCTTCTGCCCCGGATGGCGCTCGCGCAGCGCGTGCAGCGTGTCGGCGACGTGCGCCGCCGCGCCGAAATAGATCGGCCCCTCCATGCGCAGCAGCTTGATCTGCGGGCACTCGGGCAGCGCCTTCGGCTCGTCGTCGATCACGATCAGGCGGCGGTTCGGCTCCATCGAGTCGAAGCCCATCGTGCGCATCGCCGGGCGCGACGTGCGGTAGAGATAGGCGACGAGCGACAGCCCGGTGCCGATCAGGATCGCCATCTCGACGCGCACGACGAGCATCGCCACCGCCGTCGTCGTCGCGACCCAGAAGTCGGTGCGGCTGGCGGCGTAGAGCCGCCGCCAGCCGTCGACGTTGAGCAGCGACACGGCAATGACGAGCAGCAGCCCGCCGACCGCCGCCATCGGCAGCAGCGCGACGACGGGCCCGGCCACGACCAGCAGCGCGAGCAGCAGCAGCGACGCGAACACGCCGGCCAGCGGCGTGCGCGCGCCGGCCTCGTAGTTGGGCATCGAGCGGTTGAGCGAGCCGCACGACAGGTACGACGAGAAGAAGCCGCCGACGACGTTCGACAGCCCCTGGCCGACGAACTCGCGGTTGGCGTCGATGCGCTGGCCCGAGCGCTCGGCCACCGCCTTGGCGATCGAGATCGACTGGCCGAGCGCGACGATCGCCAGCGCCAGCGCCACCGGCAGCAGCTCGGGCACGTCGGCCCAGCGCAGCTGTGGCAGGTGCAGCGGCGGCAGCGCGGCGGCGATGTGGCCGACGGTGTGCACCGCGGGCATCTGCGGCACGTGCGCCAGCACGTAGGCGACGAGCGAGCCGACGACGAGCGCCAGCAGCATCGCCGGCACGCGCCGGCCGAGGTGTCGCACGGCGAGCGTCGTCGCCACCGTCGCCGCGGCGATCGCCATCGCCGAGAGGTTGGGCTCGGTCTCGAACAGCGAGCGCAGCACGGCGCCGGCGCGGTTGGCCGCGCCGGGCGGATAGATGCCGAGCACGTCCTTCAGTGCGAACACGGCGATCAGCAGCGCCGCGCCGCTCATGAAGCCGAGCAGCGTTGCCGGCGAGATGAAGTTGGCGATCGCGCCGAGCCGCAGGCCGCCGACCAGCAGCTGCAGCACGCCGACCATCACGGTGACGGCGAAGACGAGCTCGACGTACTGCGGCGAGCCGATGGCCGCCAGCGGCGCCAGCGCCGACATCAGCGCCAGCGAGTTGGCGTTCGTCGGCCCCGAGACGACGTGGCGGCTCGAGCCGAACAGCGCCGCGACGATCGCCGGCACGATCGCCGTGTAGAGGCCGAGCTCCGGCGGCAGCCCGGCCAGCGTCGCGAAGGCGATGCCCTGCGGCAGCACCAGCACCGCGCCGAGCAGCCCGGCCAGCGCATCGGCGCGCAGCGTGCGCGACGAGACGTCGCGCACCCAGTCGCCGAACAGGCGCCGGGCGACGGCACTCGTCATTCGAGCTTGAGGCCGATGCGCTTGATCACGCCGCTCCAGCGCTCGCCGTCGGCCTGCAGCACCCTCTGCGCCTCGGCCGCCGTGCTGCCCACCGCGACGAGGTCGTTCGCCGCGAGCCTGTTGCGCACCTCGGGCTGCTGCAGCACGTCGCGCACGGCGCGCTGCACGGCGGCCACGACGTCGGGCGGCGTGCCCTTGGGCGCCTGCAGCACGAGCTTGAACGTGGCATCGACGTCGTCGCGCTTGAGCACCTTGGTGAGAGGCGGCACGTCGGGCGCGAGCGGCGACGGCTCGGCCGACGACACGGCCAGCGCCGTCAGCTTGCCGGCCTTGACGTGCGGCAGCACGCCCGGCGTCGCGAGGAAGCCGCACGCCACCTCGCCGGCCAGCACGGCCTGCGTGGCGGGCACCGGGCCCTTGTACGGCACGTGGTCCATCTGCGTCTTCGTCGCGTCGAGCACCATCGCGAAGGCGAGGTGGCCGGGCGAGCCGGCGCCGCCCGAGGCGTATTGCAGCTTCTCCTTCCTCGCGCGCGCCAGCAGGTCGTCGGCCGTCTTGAGGCCGAGCGCCGCGTTGCACACCAGCGTCTGCGAGAAGGTGGCGATGATCGTCACCGGCACGAGGTCGGTGCGGCCGTCGAAGCCGGTGTTCTTGTAGATGTAGGGGTTGACCGTGGCGACGGTGTCGGGGTTGTTGACCAGCGTGTGGCCGTCGGGCGGCGCGTTGGCGGCCTCGCGCGACGCCAGGCTGTTGGCGGCGCCCGGCTTGTTCTCGACGGTGACGGTCTGCTTGAACTTGTCGCTCAGGCGCTCGGCGATCAGCCGCGACGAGATGTCCGACGGCCCGCCCGGCGGCGAGCCGACGAGCAGGCGCACCGGCTTGACCGGGAACAGCAGCGGCGCCTGCTGCGACTGCGCGGCCGCGGGCAGCGCGGCGGTTGCGCACGCCAGTGCGGCAGCGATCGACATCGGGTGCTTCATCGTCGTCACGAATGTCTCCATCACGGTTGGAATCCCGAGCGCTTGACCACGGGCAGCCACTGCGCTCGATAGGCGGCGAGCATCTTCGCCGTCTCGGACGCGCCGTGCGCGACCGGCGTCATGTTGGTCGAGCGGAAGCGCTGCTGCAGCTCGGGCTCGAGCATCACGGCGCGGATCGCGTCGGAGATCGCCTTCTGCTTCGCCGCCGGCATCGCGGCCGGCGCGAAGAAGCCGTTCCAGCCCGTCGCCTCGACGGGAAAGCCCGCCTCGCGGAAGGTCGGCACGTCCTTGGCGTAGTCGAGGCGCCCCGGCGACGACACGGCGAGGATGCGGATGCGCCCGCCCTGGTGCTGCGGCAGCAGCGTCTCGAAGGTGTCGATCGCCACCGGCAGCGCGCCGCCGATCAGGTCGTTGGCCAGCGGCCCCGAGCCCTTGTAGCCGATGATCTGCGCCTGCACGCCGACCGCCTCGCCGATCATCAGCGCGAAGAAGTGCGGCAGGCTGCCGGTGGCCGGCACGCCGAAGTTGGCCTGCGCCGGATTGGCCTTGAGCCAGGCGACGAGGTGCGCGAACTCGCGCACCGGCACGCCGGGGCCGACGGCGACGCCGAACTCGTAGTCGTGCACGTGCGCGAGCGGCGCGAAGTCCTTCTCGGGGTCGTAGCCGGCGTCCTTGAAGACGACGGGCGCGACGACCATCAGCGCCGGGTTGCCGAGCACGACGAGGTTGTGCTCGGCGCTCGCGCGCTTGACCTGCTGCACCGCCAGGCGCCCGCCGGCGCCGGGGCGGTTGTCGACGATGACGTTGACGCCGAGCCGCACCTGCAGCCGCTCGCCGACCAGTCGCGCGACGCGATCCGTCGCGCCGCCCGGCGCATAGGGAACGACGAGCGTGAGCGGCCCGTCGAGCGCCGGCGCGGCACGCGCCGCGCCGGCAGCCGGCAGCAGCGCGGCACCGGCCGCCAGGGCCAGCGCGCGCCGGCGGTCGGGATCGAATGGCAAGGAGGGCATGGCGACTCCGAAAGCGGCACTCGCGGCGGGCGCCGACGCTGCGACTGTAGTGGCCTCAGAATCGGTTGTTGAAATCAATCCAACCTAGCATTGACCCTAGGCCGCCGATGAGTCACCTCAGAACGCCGCGCGACCTCGACGACCTGCTCAACTACCGCCTGATGCGGCTGCTGGCGCTCAGCGGTGCGCCCGTCGTGCGGCTGCTCGAGGGCCGCTACGGCATCGCGCGGCGCGAATGGCGGCTGCTCGCGCTGCTGGCGGCGCATGGCGCGCTGGCGCCGAGCGAGTTGGCGGCGCGCGGCGACCTCGACCGCGCGCGCACCTCGCGCGCCATCGGCACGCTGGCGGCCAAGCAGTTGCTCGAGCGGCACACGCAACCGGGCGACCGGCGGCGCGCCGTCGTGCGGCTGACCGAGGCCGGCCGCAAGCTCTACGACGAAATCTTTCCGCAGGTGGTCGAGGTCAACCGCCGCGTCGTCGCGCAGCTGCCCGACGTGCTGCTCGCGCAGTTCGACGCGGCCTTGGCGCAGCTCACGCGCGATGCCGCCCTCGTCAACGAACAGGTCTCGCGCGACGTGCGCGCCGACCGCCGCGCCGGCGGCACGCGGCGCAAGTGGCACAGCGACGCCGATCTGCCGGCACCGCGACCCGCGGCGCCCTCGCCCGCCACGGCAGCGCAGCGCCGGCGGCGGTGATCAGCCTTTGCCGGCTGCCGAGGCGGGCAGCGGCACCGGCGCCGACACGCGCTGCGCCTTGAGCCCCGGGATCACCTTGCCGCGGCGCGCGCGCTCGTCGGCGTGCTCGCGAAGCGCGGCACCCTTGAGCACGTCGCTGCGCGGCTTGCCGCCGCGCGCGGCCATGCCTTCGACGAGCAGCGTGTCGGCGAAGGCCGCCACGCTGACCATCGCGTCCTTGCCGCCGGTGGTGTCGACCTTGAGCAGCCGCACGCCGCGCCCGCCCTTGGGCTGGTGCTTCAGTTCGTCGAGCGGGAAGACGAGCAGCCGCCCCGCCATCGACAGACAGGCGAGCTGCGTCATGCCGGCGTTGACGGGCGCGAAGGCGAGCGGCCGCTCGTCGGCGTCGAGCGAGAGGAAGGTCTTGCCGCCGCGCTGGCGCGACACCAGGTCGGCCACGGTGGCGCGCAGGCCGTAGCCGCCGGTGCCGGCGACGACGAGCGGCTGCTCGGCCTGGCCCGCGAAGTACTGCACCGGCTGCGTGCCCGATTCGAGCTCGATCAATGTGGTGATGGGCTGGCCGTCGCCGCGGCCGCCGGGCAGCTGCGCCACCGGCACCGAATAGACGCGGCCGTTGCTGCCCATCACGACGAGCGTGTCGACGCTGCGACCGTAGAAGCTGCCGTACATCGCGTCGCCCGACTTGAACGAGATGCTCGCCGGATCGACCTCGTGGCCCTTGAGCGAGCGCACCCAGCCGCGGGCGCTGACGACCACCGTGACCGGCTCGTCGACGACCTTGATCTCGGCGACGGCCTTCTTCTCCTCTTGCACGACGGTGCGGCGCGCGTCGCCGTACTGTTTGGCGTCGGCCTCGATCTCCTTGACGACGGTGCGCTTGAGCGCGGCCGGGCTGCCGAGAATCTCTTCGAGTTTGCCCTGCTCGGCGCGCAGGTCTTTCAGCTCCTGCTCGATCTTGATCGCCTCGAGGCGCGCCAGCTGGCGCAGCCGGATCTCGAGGATGTCCTCGGCCTGGCGGTCGCTGAGTTTGAAGCGCTCGATCAGCGCCGGCTTGGGCTCGTCGGCGCGGCGGATGATGCGGATCACCTCGTCGATGTTGAGCAGCACGAGCTGCCGGCCTTCGAGGATGTGGATGCGGTCGAGCACCTTGGCCAGACGATGCCGGGTGCGCCGCTCCACCGTGGCGAGCCGAAAGCCCAGCCACTCGGCGAGGATCTGGCGCAGGCTCTTCTGCGTAGGCCGGCCGTCGGCGCCGACCATCGTGAGGTTGACGGGGGACGAGGTTTCGAGGCTGGTGTGCGCGAGCAGCGTCGTGATCAACTCCTGCTGCTCGATCGTGCGCGTCTTGGGCTCGAAGACGAGGCGCACCGCCGCCTCCTTGCCCGACTCGTCGCGCACGGCGTCGAGCACGGCGAGCACAGTGGCCTTGAGCTGCGTCTGCTCGGCGGTCAGCGCCTTCTTGCCGGCCTTGACCTTGGGGTTGGTGAGTTCCTCGATCTCTTCCAGCACCTTCTGCGCGCTGGTGCCGGGCGGCAGCTCGGTGACGACGAGCTGCCACTGGCCGCGCGCCAGGTCTTCGATCTTCCAGCGCGCGCGCACCTTCAGCGAACCGCGGCCGGTGGCGTAGGCGGCGCGGATGTCGTCGGCGCTGCTGATGATCTGGCCGCCGCCGGGATAGTCGGGCGCGGGCAGCAGCGCATACAGCTCGTCGTCGGCGAGCTTGTCGTTCTTGACGAGCGCGACGGCGGCGGCCGCCACCTCGCGCAGGTTGTGCGGCGGCACCTCGGTGGCCAGGCCGACGGCGATGCCGCTTGCGCCGTTGAGCAGCACGAAGGGCAGCCGCGCCGGCAGCTGGCGCGGCTCTTCCGTCGAGCCGTCGTAGTTGGGGATGAAGTCGACCGTGCCTTCGTCGATCTCGTCGAGCAAGAGGCGCGTGATCGGCGCGAGCCGCGCCTCGGTGTAGCGCATCGCCGCCGCGCCGTCGCCGTCGCGCGAGCCGAAGTTGCCGTGGCCGTCGACCAGTGGATAGCGCTGCGAAAAATCCTGCGCCATGCGCACCAGTGCGTCGTAGGCCGCCGTGTCGCCGTGCGGGTGGTAGCGGCCGAGCACGTCGCCCACGACGCGCGCGCTCTTGACCGGCTTGGCCCCCGCAGTGCCGGCAAAGCCCAGCCCCATGCCCTGCATCGAGTACAGGATGCGCCGCTGCACCGGCTTTTGCCCGTCGCACACGTCGGGCAGCGCCCGGCCCTTGACGACCGACAGCGCGTACTCGAGGTAGGCGTGCTCGGCGTAGCGGGCGAGCGTGATGGCGTCGGGCGAAGGCTCGACGGGGGTGAAGAGGTCGGGTTCGGGCATCGGGAGGGGCGCAGACGGCGTGGCGGCCCGAGAGTCGGGCGGCGTGAGGCGGGCAGTTTAGCGGCGCGGCACGACGGTCGGCGATGCGCGTACTCTCGCGCTTGTTTTACTTTGGAGGCTCAACCTAAAATACTGGCGCCGCTTGTTTTAGCTTCTCCAACCCCATGCGCCGCCCTCCGCCCGGCCGGACCGTCACCGTCTCCACCCAGGGGGAGCCGTTCCGCGCGTTCGTGCCGGCGCCGCTCCCACCGAAGCCGCCGCTTCAGTGGTCACCGGCGCTGAGGCGCCGATTCGACGACGCACTGGTCGCGCTGGGCCGGCTCGACGCCATCTCGGCCCTGCTGCCCAACGCCGAACTGGTGCTCTACGGCTTCGTGCGCAAGGAGGCGGTGCTGTCATCGCAGATCGAGGGCACCCAGTCGTCGCTGTCCGACCTGCTGCTCTACGAGATCGACGAGCAGCCCGGCGTGCCGATCGAAGACGCGCGCGAAGTCAGCCGCTGCGTGGCGGCCATGGCGCATGGCCTCGAACGGTTGCGCGGCGGCTTTCCGCTGAGCCTGCGCCTGCTGCGCGAGATGCATGCCGTGCTGCTGGACCAAGGCCGCGGCAACGGCAAGGCGCCCGGCGAGTTCCGCCGTTCGCAGGTGTGGATCGGCGGCACGCGCCCGGGCAATGCGGTGTTCGTCCCGCCGCCGGCCGATGCGCTGGCCGAGTGCCTGGATCGCTTCGAGCGATTCCTGCACGACGAACCCGAGCCCACGCCGCCGTTGCTGAAAGCGGCGCTGGCACATGTGCAGTTCGAGACCATCCACCCCTTCCTGGACGGCAACGGCCGCATCGGGCGCCTGCTGATCGTGCTGCAGCTGGTGGCCGACGGCCTGCTGCGCGAGCCCCTGCTCTACCCGAGCCTGTTCCTCAAGACGCACCGCACCCTGTACTTCGAGCTGCTCAACGAAGTGCGCCTCACGGGCGACTGGGAGCGCTGGCTCGACTTCTTCGCCGAAGGCGTGACCGCCAGCGCCACGCAGGCGGTGCACACGGCGCAGGCGCTGCTGGCACTGGTGTCGGCCGACCGCGACCGCATCGCCGCGCTGGGCCGCGCGGCCACTTCGGCACTGGCGTTGCACCAGGCGCTGCAGCGGCAGCCGGTGGCCACAGCAGCGGCGCTGGTCTCGGCGACCGGGCTGACGCCCGCCACGGTGAACAAGGCGCTAACACACCTGGAGCGCGCCGGCGTGGTGACCGAGCTCACCGAGCGGCGACGCGGCCGCGTGTTCGCCTACCGCGCCTATGTGGAGCTGATCAACGCCGGGCTCGACGATGCGGCTTCCGGTGTGCCGGCACGCAAGCGGCGCGCGGGCCGCGCGAAGGCAGGTGCGGGATGAACAGCCGCGGGGCATGCGGTACCCTTCTGCGCCCGGATTCGGGTGAACAAGAAGCGAGGAGGAGCGAGGGAGTGGCCAACCCTGAGCAGCGGGCTCGGCAGGACATCGATGCGCTCTTGACGGCCGCCGGCTGGGCCGTGCAGGACGTGGCGCACGTGGACCTGCACGCGGCGCGCGGGGTCGCGGTGCGCGAATTTCCGCTCGCGGCGGGCCACGGGTTCGCCGACTACCTGCTCTACGTCGACGGCAAGGCCTGCGGCCTGATCGAGGCCAAGAAGCAAGGTGCCACGTTGACGGGCGTCGAAGCGCAGTCGGCGCGCTATTCGCAAGGCCTGCCCGTCGCCCTGCCCGCCTGGCGCCGGCCGCTGCCCTTCGTCTACGAGTCGACCGGCGTCGAAACGCACTTCACCAACGGGCTCGACCCGGCGCCGCGGGCGCGCAACGTGTTCGCCTTCCACCGGCCTGAGATGCTGGCCGAGTGGCTCGCGGGGCTGCCGACCATCCTCACGACGGACGGCGCCACACCGCCGGGCATGCAGGCGCCGCACCCGACCTTTCTTGCGCGCATGCAGCACATGCCCGAGCTCGCCACCGAATGGGGCGACTTCAAGCTCTGGCCGGCGCAGATCACCGCCATCCGCAACCTCGAAGCCAGCCTCGCGCAGAACAAGCCGCGCGCGCTGATTCAGATGGCCACCGGCAGCGGTAAGACCTTCACCGCCATCAGCTTCATCTACCGGCTCATCAAGTTCGCCGGCGCGCGGCGCGTGCTGTTTCTCGTCGACCGCGGCAACCTGGGCCGGCAGACGAAGAAGGAATTCGACCAGTACGTCTCGCCCGTCAACAACTACATGTTCGGCGAGGAATACATCGTCCAGCACCTGACGAGCAACAACCTCGACAAGACGGCGCGGGTGACGATCAGCACGATCCAGCGCATGTTCAGCATGCTCAAGGGCCGCGAGCTCGACGACGAAGCCGACGAACGCTCCACCGAGGAGATCGAGCCGCTGTTCAAGGAGCCCGAGCCGATTGCCTACAACCCGGCGATCCCGATCGAGACCTTCGACATCGTCGTCACCGACGAGGCGCACCGCTCCATCTACAACCTGTGGCGCCAGGTGCTGGAGTACTTCGACGCCTACCTGATCGGCCTGACCGCCACGCCCAACAAGCAGACCTTCGGCTTCTTCAACCAGAACCTGGTGATGGAGTACGGCCACCCGCAGGCGGTGGCCGACGGCGTGAACGTCAACTACGACGTCTACCGCATCAAGACCGAGGTCACCGAGGCCGGCGCCACGGTGGAAGCCGGCTACTGGCTGCAGGTGCTCGACAAGCCCACCCGCGCCCGGCGCGACTGGCAGCTCGACGACGACTTCGAGTACGCGCCCGAAGAGCTGGACCGCAACGTGCAGACGCCCGACCAAATCCGCACCATCGCGCGCACGCTGCGCGACCGCTGGCAGAGCGACCTCTTCCCCCAGCGGCAGGAACTGCCCAAGACGCTCGTCTTCGCCAAGGACGACAACCACGCCGAGGCCATCGTGAGCATCCTGCGCGAGGAGTGGGGCCGCGGCAACGAGTTCGCGCAGAAGATCACCTACCGCACCACGGGCAGCAAGCCCGAGGAGCTGATCAAGGCCTTTCGGACCAGCTACTACCCGCGCATCGCCGTCACCGTGGACATGATCGCCACCGGCACCGACATCAAGCCGGTGGAGATCGTCGTTTTCATGCGCAGCGTGAAGAGCCGCAGCTTCTTCGAGCAGATGAAGGGCCGCGGCGTGCGCGTGATCAAGGACGACGACCTGCGCGGCGTGAACCCCGGCGAGCACGTGCACAAGGACCGCTTCGTCATCGTCGACTGCGTGGGCGTGTGCGAGCGCGACAAGACCGACAGCCGCCCGATGGACCAGAAGAAGAGCGTGCCGCTGGACGCGCTGCTGCAGGCCGTGAGCCTGGGCAACGTGGAGCCCGAGGTGCTCTCCAGCGTGGCCGTGCGCCTGGCGCGGCTGGACGCCCAGCTCACCGACGCCGAGCGCGCCAAGGTGGTGACGGAAGCCGGCGGCCTGGACCTGAAGGACCTCTCGCGCGGCATTGTCGAAGCGATGATGGTCACCGACGAAGACGCCGTTCGCCCTGAGCTTGTCGAAGGGCGCATCCGCGAAGCAGTGCGTCCCTTGTCGAACCCCGCTCTGCGCACGCTCATCCTCACGCTGAAAGCCAGCAAGG
This sequence comes from Burkholderiaceae bacterium, assembly GCA_048500255.1. Lineage (GTDB taxonomy): Bacteria > Pseudomonadota > Gammaproteobacteria > Burkholderiales > Burkholderiaceae_C > JAMHWF01. Next base: position 71,251 of record JASNYH010000006.1, read on the forward strand.
AACTGGTGATCGACACCGTCACCCAGGACCGCGTGCTCGAAGCCGGCTTCTCCGAGGCCGCGCGCGAGCGCGCGCAAGGCATCGTGCAGAGCTTCGAAGCCTATATCCAGGAGCACCGCGACGAGATCACCGCGCTGCAGATCCTCTACAACCGCCCGACCAAGGCGCCGCTGAAGTTCGAAGACCTGAAGGCCCTGGCCGACACGCTGCAGGCCCCGCCGCACCTGTGGACCGAAAGCCAGCTCTGGCAGGCCTACGCCGCGCTGGACGCGAGCAAGGTCAAGGGCGCGAGCCGCCGCCGCATCCTCACCGACCTGGTCTCGCTGGTGCGCTATGCGATGCACCAGGAGAACGAGCTGGTGCCCTACCCCGAGCGCGTGGCCGCCAACTTCAAGGCGTGGATGGCGCAGCAGCAGGCGGCTGGGAAAAGATTCACCGACGAGCAGCGTTGGTGGCTGGAGAAGATGGCCGAGCACATCGCAAGCAATTTGGGCATCGAGGCCGAGGATTTCAGCTACGCGCCGTTCGATCAGCGCGGCGGGCTGGGGAGGGTTCATCAACTCTTTGGGGCGGCGTTGCCGAAGGTGATCGATGAGTTGAATCGGGAGTTGACGGCGTGACGGCGCTTGGCGAGGTTGCTGACTTTGAGATGGGACAGGCTCCGCCGGGCAGTGAATGCAACACTGACGGCATCGGCACGCTCTTCGTGAAGGCGGGCGAGTTCGGTGAACAGGCGCCCATTCGACGCGAGTGGACAACAAGGCCGCTGAAGTTCGGACGAACCGGCGATGTGTTTATCTGCGTTGTCGGCGCCACGGCTGGGAAGCTCAATCTTGGAATCGACTGTGCGATCGGTCGGAGCGTTGCTGCAATTCGCCCCTCCCCAACACTGGACACGAAGTTCCTCTACTACCAATTGCAGCCGTGGGTGCTGAAGCTCCGCGCTGCCTCGGCGGGTTCTGCGCAGGGCGTCATCGCGAAGAAGCAGTTGGCCGAGATTCCTGTCGTAGTGCCGGCGGTAATCGAGCAGCGCCGCATCGTCGCCGAACTCGAAAAGCAACTCTCCCGCCTCGACGAAGCCGTCACCAACCTCAAGCGCGTCAAGGCCAACCTCAAGCGCCAGACCGCCGCGATCCTCTCGGCTGCGATAGGCGGGAGACTTCTCGAGCGCGCCGTATTCCCTGGCGACGCTGACCGACCCGAGTTCGCGCCTGACATCAAGTTGCCGCCCGGGTGGCCGTGGGCATCTTCCGCGGAGGTCTGCGACGCCGTTGCCAGTGGTTCCACGCCGAAGGCCGAAGAGATGACGAGCGGAGCCGGCGAAGTCCCTTTCATCAAGGTCTACAACCTCGGCTTCGACGGGTCGCTGGACTTCACCGTGAAGCCCACCTTCATCCGCCGAGCCATACATGAGGGGCCACTTGCCCGCTCGCGATGTCTACCGGGCGACGTACTAATGAACATCGTCGGCCCGCCGCTTGGGAAGGTATCGCTTGTTCCCGATGCTTTCCCAGAATGGAACATCAATCAGGCCATCGTGACCTTCCGAGCAGGTCCACGCATCCTGAACCGCTTGCTCGCGTACTGGCTGATGGCCCCGCCGGTCCAGCGTCGGATCGAGAGAACTGCCAAGGCAACAGCGGGCCAATACAACGTCCAGGTTTCGACATGCCGCAAGCTCGTCCTCCCTCTTCCGCCCCTGGATGAGCAGCACCGCATCGTCGCCGAAGTCGACCGTCGCCTCTCCATCGTCCGCGAGGTCGAGGCTGAGGTCGACGCGAACCTGAAGCGCGCGCAGTCTCTGCGCCAGTCGGTGCTGGCGCGCGCGTTCGCAGGCTGAGAATCCGCGCATGCGCCAGCTCGATCTGTTCTCGCCCCTGTCACCTGCCGCGGAAGGCAACGACCTCGAGTTCAAGTCGGCACGCGGCGGCCTGCCCGGCAGCTTCTGGGAAACCTACAGCGCGATGGCCAACGCGCAGGGCGGCACCATCGTGCTGGGCGTGGCCGAACGCGGAGGGCAACTTGTGTGGGAGGGCGTGCCCGACGCGAACCAACTGCGCACCGTGCTCTGGAATCAGCTGAACGACCGGCACAAGATCAGCCGCAACCTGCTCGGCGACGACGACGTTCGCACGGTGTCCGATGCCGGCAAGCACTACGTCGTCGTTCAGGTGCCACGCGCATCCCGGCGAGACCGGCCGGTCTACGTGGGCCTGAACCCTCTGGCCGGCACCTATCGGCGCGCGGAAGAAGGCGACTACCGCTGCAGCGAAGACGAAGTGCGGCGCATGCTTGCGGACCAGGACGATGCGCCGGCGGATGCGCAGATCGTCGAGCACTTCGGCGCCGACGACTTCGACCCCGAGACGGTGAAGCAGTACCGCAACCGCTTCGCGTCCCGCGACCCCGACCACCCCTGGCTGTCGGAAGACGATGCCGGCCTGCTCGGCAAGCTTGGCGCGCTGCGACGCGATCGCGCTTCGGGCGCTGAGGGTGCCACGGTCGCCGGCTTGCTGATGTTCGGCACCTTCGCGGCGCTGCGCGAGGCGCTGCCGGCCTATCACGTCGACTACCGCGAGCGCCTGTCGGCGGATCCGGCGGTGCGCTGGACCGACCGGCTCGCGCCCGACGGCACGTGGGAGAGCAATCTCTTTCAGTTCTTCCTGCGCGTGGTGCAGCGGCTGTCGGCCGACCTGAAGATCCCGTTCCAGCTCGACCGGGCGCTCTATCGCAAGGACGACACCATCGTGCACGAGGCGCTGCGCGAGGCAGTGGTCAACGCGCTGATCCATGCCGACTACCGCGGCCAGGGTGGCATCGTGGTCGAGCGGTTTCCCGACCGCATCGAACTCTCCAACCCCGGATCGCTGCTGGTGTCGCGCGAGCAACTGCTGCGCGGCAGCGTGAGCGAGTGCCGCAACAAAGGCCTGCAGCTGATGTTCCAGATGATCGGCGGCGGCGAGAAGGCGGGCTCGGGGATGGACAAGATCCGGGCGGGCTGGCGATCGCAGCATTGGCGTTCTCCCAAGATCGAAGAGAGTGTCCAGCCCGACCGCGTACGCCTCCTCCTGCCGATGGTGAGCCTGATTCCCGAGGAGGTGGAGGCGGAGCTTCGTGATCGCTTCGGCGAGCACTTTGCGAAGCTAGACGCGACGGCCGTGCAGGCCGTTGTGACGGCCAGCGTGGAGGGCTCGGTCACGAACGGGCGTATGCAGGAGATCACCGGGGAGCATCCCACGGACATCACCGGCGTTCTGCAGGGCCTGGTTCGGGACGGATTCCTCGAGCAACAGAACCAGCGACGCTGGACGAGCTATAGGGTGGCCGGGGACTCCCCTCAAAGCTCCCCCCACTCGCCGGCGAGCTCCCCTCAATCGGAAGATGCCTCCCCTCAATCCATAGCGGACTCCCCTCAATTCCCGGCGGATCTGCTGGCCATCGCCGAGCCAGCACGGGCGAAGTCCAAGCTGCCCGGCCCGGAAGTCCGACGAATCATCGCGTCGCTGTGCGCGGCCGGATGGCTGACTGCGAAGGAGTTGGGGGCCCTGATGAACCGCGACCCTGAGAACCTTCAAGAGCGATTTCTGACTGCAATGGTCAAGGACGGCACGCTCGAACTGCGATATCCGGGCGTGCGGAATCGCCCGGACCAAGCCTATCGGGCGGCGAGGCCGGCGCCATGAACTCTTCGACCCTCGTCCAGAAGCTCTGGAACTACTGCAACGTCCTGCGCGACGACGGCATGAGCTATGGCGACTACGTCGAGCAGCTCACCTACCTGCTGTTCCTCAAGATGGCCGACGAGCGGGCGCAGCCGCCGCACAACCAAGCCAGCATCGTGCCCGGCGCCTATTCCTGGCCTTCACTGCTCGCCAAGGACGGTGACGAGCTCTTCGACCACTATCGCCACTGCCTCGAAGCGCTGGGGCAGCAGAAGGGCACGCTGGGCCTGATCTTCGGCAAGGCGCAGAACAAGTTCCAGGACCCGGCCAAGCTGCGGCGCGTGATCGTCGACCTGATCGACGCCGAGGACTGGTCGGTGATGGGTGCCGACGTGAAGGGCGACGCCTACGAGGGCCTGCTGGAGCGCAACGCGCAAGACATCAAGTCCGGCGCCGGCCAGTACTTCACGCCGCGCGCGCTGATCCAGGCGATGGTGGACTGCATCGCGCCCAGGCCCGGCGAGCTGATCTGCGACCCGGCCTGCGGCACCGGCGGCTTTCTCTTCACCGCGCACCAGTACCTCACGCACCACTACCCCAACCTCACCCGCGACGAGAAGCGCCACCTGAAGGAAGGCGCCTTCCGCGGCTGGGAGCTGGTGCAGGCCACCGCGCGCGTGTGCGCGATGAACCTGATGCTGCACGGCATCGGCTCGGAGAAGAGCGTGCCCGTCAAGGTGGCCGACGCGCTGGCGGCCGACCCCGGCGAGCGCTTCGACGTGGTGCTGGCCAACCCGCCCTTCGGCAAGAAGAGCAGCACGATGATCGTCGGCGAGGAGGGCAAGACCTCCACCGAGAAAGACATCGTCGAGCGCGACGACTTCTGGGCCACCACCAGCAACAAGCAGCTCAATTTCGTGCAGCACATCAAGACGCTGCTCAAGCCCCACGGCCGCGCTGCGGTGGTGGTGCCCGACAACGTGCTGTTCGAAGGCGGCGCCGGCGAGACCATCCGCCGCAAGCTGATGCACGAGTGCGACGTGCACACCCTGCTGCGCCTGCCCACCGGCCTGTTCTACGCGCAGGGGGTGAAGGCCAACGTGATCTTCTTCGACAAGAAGCCGGCCAGCGAGACGCCGTGGACCAAGAAGCTCTGGATCTACGATCTGCGCACCAACAAACACTTCACGCTGAAGACCAATCCGCTCAGGCGGGCGGATCTGGACGAGTTCGTGGATCTCTACAACCCGGCGAATCGGCACAAGCGCAAGGCGACGTGGAGCGCCGAGAACGCCGACGGACGCTGGCGTGTCTACGAGTACGACGAATTGGTGGCGCGCGACAAGGCGAGTCTGGATATCTTCTGGCTGCGCGACGAGACGCTGGCCGACAGCGACAACCTGCCACCGCCCGAGGTGATTGCGCAAGAGATCGTCGACGATCTGGAGGCAGCGTTGGAGCAGTTCCGTTTGATCGCGGCCGACCTGAGCGGCGCGGAAGAGGAGCCGGCAGCTTGATCGATGCCTTCCTTTCCCAAGGCCTGCTGGTCGCTGCCGTGCTGCTGGCGGCGTTCGCCGGCCCCTCGCTCGCAATCGCCTTCCTCATCTGGCGCCGACGCCGGGCCACGGCGGCCCGGCGCTCTCCGCTCGCGCGCGAACTGCTGCGCAGCCCGGGCCATGCGTTGCGCGAGCAGCTCGAGGATGCTCGGTTCGAAGTCTTCGCCTACGTGATGATCGGTAGCGTCTTGCCGGTCATCTTGCTCGCCACGCATCTCGCTCAGTCGTACGTCCTGAAGGCCCAAGAATCGGCGCTGCGGGCCGGCATGATGGCGACGCTGGGCTTGGCATGCATCGTCTACGGCGTGTGGGGTGCCCTTCGCCTTTCGCGCCGAACCGATCGGCTCGCACTCGGCCTCGACGCTGAGCTCGCTGCGGGCCAGGAGTTGGACCAGCTGATGCGCCAGGGCGCGGCGGTGTACCACGACTTCCCGGCCGAGAACTTCAACATCGATCACATCGTCGTCGCGCCGCAGGGCGTCTTCGCGATCGAGACGAAGGGCTACTCCAAGCCCAATCGCGGCCGCGGTGAGGAGGACGCCCGCGTCGAGTTCGATGGTCGCACGCTCAAGTTTCCGACGCGCACCACTGCCAAGCCGCTCGAGCAAGCCGAACGCCAGGCGCAATGGCTCGCCAAGTGGCTCTCCAGCGCGACGGGCGAATCCGTCGCCGTGGTGCCCGTCCTTGCCCTTCCAGGTTGGTTCGTCGAGCGCAAGGGTCGCGGCGCGGTGCGCGTCTTCAGCGGACGCGAGTTGGTCGGCTTGCTGAAGGTGCGCGCTGGTCAACCTTTGTCCGCGGATCAGGTGCAGCGCGTCATTCATCAAGTCGAGCAGCGCTGCCGCAACGTCAAACCAGCGTACCGACCACCCGACGACAATGACTGAGCCGCTATCGTTCGGAGCACCAGCGTCGATGATCGTGCTCGCGACGATCCTCGTCGCGAGCCTCATCGGTCTCTACCGCGCCCCTGGCTTGATCGACCGCGCCCTCCTCCGTCCGCACTGGCTGATCCCCCGCCGCGAATGGTGGACCCCCGTCACCAGCGCCTTCATCCACGCCGACCTCGCGCACCTGCTGTTCAACGCCTTCACGTTCTGGGCGTTCGCGCTCTCGCTGGAGCGGCACATCGGCACGCCGCGCTTCATCGCGCTCTACGCGCTGGGCATCGCGGCCAGCGCGGCGGGCACGTGGTGGCAGCACCGGCACGATCCGGGCTATCGCACGCTCGGCGCCTCGGGTGCGATCCTCGCGGTGCTGTTCGCGTCGATCGTCTACTTTCCGTCCAACGCGATCTACATCCTGCCGATTCCGGTGCCGATCCCGGCGCCGCTGTTCGCGGTGGCGTATCTCGCCTACACCTGGTTCGCGGCTCGCGGCGGCAGCAGGATTCGCGGCCGCATCAACCACGATGCGCACCTGTCGGGCGCGCTGACGGGCCTCGCGTTCGTCGCGCTGACCGACGCGCCGGCGCTCGCGCGGGCGTGGCGCCTCGTCTTCGGAAACTGACTGACGGCGGCGCTGCCGCTACGGCTCGCTGACGCCGCCCGCCTTCTGCGCCGACCCCCTCGCCCGCTCCACCGGATACCTCGCCTCGTTGATCGCCATCTTGCGCTGCGCCGCCTGCACGAGATCGACGCCGAGCTTGTCGGCGAGTTGCAGCAGGTAGAGCAGCACGTCGGCCATTTCGCCGGCCACGGCTTCGCGGGTGACGTCGGGCAGCGCGCGGCTCTGCTCTTCGGTCAGCCACTGAAAGGGCTCGAGCAGCTCTGCGGCCTCGACGCACAGCGCGGCGGCCAGGTTCTTGGGCGAGTGGAATTGCTCCCAGTCGCGCGCCGCGGCAAAGCGGCGTAGCGCGTCGACCAGGGTGTCGAGCCCGGCGTCGCCGGGCTGCGTCGTGATCGGAGCTTCATCGTTCATCGCGGGCCTCCCTCGGGCGTTGCCGCCGGTGCCCGCATCTTGCCGCAGCGCGTGCGGCACGCCCGCTCAGCCCGGCTTGCCGCCGCCGCCGCCGAAGCGCTCCTTCATGCGCCGCTCCAGCTCGTCGGGCGCCACGTCCTCGACGTGCGTCGCCACGTGCCACTTGTGGCAGAACGGGTCCTTCAGGCCGCCGGAGCGGTCGCCGTAGAACTGGTCGGCGACTTCCATCGTCAGCGCGGCGCCGGCGTCGACGGCGCGCTTCACGACGGCGTCGACGTCTTCGACGTAGAGCATGATCGTCGAGCCGGTGTCGCCGATCGTCGCCGGGCTCAGCGCCTGCCATTCGGGCGCCTCGTCGTGCAGCATCACGCGCGCGCCGCCGATCGTGATCTCGGCGTGCGCGATGCGGCCGTCGGGCATCGGCACGCGCATCACCTCCTGCGCGCCGAACGCCTTCTTGTAGAACTCGATCGCCTGCGCGGCGCCCTTGATCGTCAGGTAGGGGGTGACGGCGGTGTAGCCGTCGGGAATCTTCTTCACTGCAGGTGGCATGTCGTCGCTCCTGTGCGTTCAAGACGTCAGCACTCGTGCGCCACGGCTGCTCGGCCTGCGCGGCCCGCCTTCGGGGCAACCCCGGTGCCGAGCGGCTCGTGCGATGGTTGTGCCCGTTGTCACTCGAACGGTATGCTGCGCGCTCCATGTGCGTCGCACACCCAAGGCACTCGAGTGCCGCCTGATCACGCGGCAGGTTTCGTACCCGCCCTGCGGGCGCACTGGCGCACCCTGTGGCGCCCGCAGTCGCTGTGGCATCGGTTGCTGCGTCTGGCCCTGATCGCCTGCGTGCCGCTGGCCGTGATCGCCGGCGTGGGCGTCGGCACGCTGCTGCTGCAGCAGCAGCGCGAGGCCGAGCGCACGGCGCTCGAGTTCACGCGCGCCTTCGCCAACACCATCGAGGCCGACCTCGACCGCGCCATCGCCGTGCTGGGCGCGATGAGCACCTCGCCGCTGCTCGACCACGACGGCGTCGAAGACTTCCGCATGCTCGCGGGGCGCGTGCTGGCGACGCTGCCCGATTGGCGGGCGATCCACCTCGCCGAGCCGCAGGGGCGCGTCGTCGCCTATGCGGGGCACGACGAGCCTCCGCCGGCGCTGCAGGAGTCGCCCACGTTTCGCCGCGTGGTCGAGGAGCGCCGGCCCGTCGTGGGCATCCTCGCCCGCATGCCGGCCGGCTGGGGCATCCCGGTGCGCTACCCGGTGGTGCGCAACGGCGAGCTGCGCTACGTGCTCACGGGCGTGCTCAAGACGGACGCCATCCTCAAGCTCGTCGAGCGTCAGCGCGTGCCGGGCGACTGGATCGTCTCCGTCTTCGACGCGACGAACCGCCGCCTCGCGCGCTCGCGCGACCACGCGCCGGCACTCGGCACGGCGCCGGCCCCGTCGCTGGCCGAGCTGATGGCCTCTGCCGCCGCCGAGGGCACCGGCGTCACGCTCACGCTCGAGGGCGATCGCGTCTACACCGCCTACGTGCGGCTGCCCAATGCCGGCTGGACGGTCGCGGCCGGCATCTCGACCGAGGCGCACCGCGCCGCGCAGCTCCGCTCGCTGTTGCTGTGGGGCGGCGGCGTCGCGCTGTCGCTGCTGCTGGGCACGCTGCTCGCGCTGATCTATGCCGGCGGCATCAACCGGCCGATCGCGCGGCTGGCCGATGCGGCACGCTCGCTGGGCGCCGGCGCCACGCCGATGCCGCTGCCGCGCGCGGGCATCGGCGAGGTCGACGCCGTCGCCGACGCGCTCGTCGAGGCCGGGCTGCGGCGGCGCCAGAGCGAGGCCGAGCGCGAGGCCGCGCGCGCCGAGGCCGAGGCCGCCAACCGCGCGAAGGACGAGTTCCTCGCGATGCTCGGGCACGAGCTGCGCAATCCGCTGGCGCCCATCGTGACCGCCGTCGAGCTGATGAAGCGCCGGCACCCCGGCGTCGCCGAGCGCGAGCGCGGCATCGTCGAGCGCCAGGTCGCGCACCTGCGTCGCCTCGTCGACGATCTGCTCGACGTGTCGCGCATCGTGCAGCACAAGCTGCAGCTCGATCGGCGGCCCACCGACCTGCAGCACGTCGTCGACAAGGCGGTCGAGACGATCGAGCCCGCCTTCGCCGACCGCGTGCCGCTCGAGGTGCGCCGGCCGGCCGGGCCCGTGGTGGTCGAAGGCGACGACGTGCGCCTGACGCAGGTCGTCGCCAACCTTCTCACCAACGCCGCCAAGTTCACACCGCCGCACCGCGCCGTGCGGCTCGCGCTGGCCGTCGGCGACGGCGCGGCGGTGCTCAGCGTCACCGACGAGGGCGCGGGCATCGCGCCCGAGCTGCTGCCTCACGTGTTCGACATGTTCGTGCAGGGCCGCCAGTCGCTCGACCGGCGCAACGGCGGGCTGGGCCTGGGCCTGGGCATCGTCAAGGGCCTGGTCGAGATGCACGGCGGCAGCGTCGCCGCGGCCAGCGACGGGCCCGGCCACGGCAGCTGCTTCACGGTGCGGCTGCCGCTGCTCGAACGCACGGTCGACGAGGCCCCCGCCACGGGCGAGGCGGCGCCGGCCGGCACCGCGCAGCGCGTGCTGCTGGTCGACGACAACGTCGACGCCGCCGCCGCGCTCGCCGAGCTGCTGCGCGCCACCGGCCACGTCGTGTGCGAGGCGCACGACGCGGCGCAGGCGCTGGCCGCGCTCGACGCCGGCTTCGTGCCCGACGTGGCGCTGCTCGACATCGGCCTGCCGGGCACCAGCGGCTACGAGCTGGCGACGATGCTGCGCGCCGATGCGCGCAGCGATGGGCTCGCGATCATCGCGCTGACCGGCTACGGCCGCGAGCCCGACCGCGAGCGCGCGCTCGGCAGCGGCTTCGACGAGCACCTCGTCAAGCCGATCGACATCGACACGCTGCTCGCCGCGATCGCGCGCTGCGCCGCCACGGCCCGACGCGCGGCGGCTGCGCCGGGCTGAGAGGCAGCGGCCGGCGCCCGCAGCGCGTCAGCCCGCGATGTCGTTGCGCCCGCCGGGTGCCTGTGTCGTGTCGTCGGGCCCGCCGGGCACGATGCGCGGCTGGCGCTCGGTTTCGGCGGTCGAGTGCGACAGGCCTTCGCCCGCCCGCGCCGCATCGTCGGCTGCGGCGCCCGTCGATTCGGCGGCGGACCACGCGGTACCCGCCGACGCCGTGCCGGACGACGGCGCCACGCGCGACGAGCGTGCCGCCCACGCCGGCCCGCCGGCACCGGCGCGCGTTCCGGCCGACCCCGTCGCCGTCGGCGCACCCGATGCCGCCGCGCCGTCGCGCGAAACCGGCACGCCCATGCGCTGCGCCGCCTGCGAGAGCTCGTCGCGGGCATGCGCCATGACGCGCTCGGCGGGATCGCGCAGTTGCTCGGCCTGCTCGCGCAGCGTGCCGCGCGCGCTGCCGAGCAGCTCGTCGCGCTTGTCGCCCATCCAGGCGTCTTCGCGCCGCGTCGAAGGCAGCAGCGCGCCGATCATGGCACCCACGGCGACGCCGAGCGCCGCCAGCACGAGCGGCTGTTCGTCGGCCAGCCGGCTCGCCGCCGCGCGCGCGCGCCCGGCCTGCACGCGCGAGCGCTCGCCGAGCGCACCGAGTTGCTGGCCGGCGCGCCCGGCCGTCTCGCTCCATCGCTGGCCGGCCTGGTGCGCCGTGTCGCCGAGGCGCTCGCCGGCGCGGCGCGCGGTGTCGCCCAGGCGCTGGCCGGTCTGCGTCAGGCCCTCGCGCACGTGCTGCACGGCATCGCGCGTCGCGCCCTTCGCCTGCGCGGCGCGCTCGCGGGTCGACTGCGCCACGTCGCCGGCCCGGGCGCCAAGGCGCTCGACGGCCGACGGCTTCGATGCCGACGATGCCGCGCCCGCCTGCAGCGGCAGCCCGAAGTCGTCGCGGGCATCGTCCCAGCCGACGCTGCCGCCCCACTCGCCCACGCCGGCCGACGGCGCGTCGGCCGGCGCCGCGCCGCGGCGCCCGCTCATCATCAGCCAGGCCAGCCCGACGCCCACCAGCGTGACCGGCAGCGGGTTGGCGAGCACCGTCTGGCCGAGGTGGGTGGTGAACTCGGCCGGCAGGCTGCGTTTCAGGTAGCCGAGCGACTGGTCCATCAGCTGGCCCGGCGTCAGCTTGCTCGCGATGGCATCGATCGTCGAGTGGACCTGCGCGCGCGCCAGATCGGCGTCGCGTTCGGCCGCCTCGGGAGTGGCGTGTCCGTTGCCTTTCATCGTGCAGCCTCCTGCTGGATCAGGGCGCCGTCCTTGCGCAGCGAGTTCATCGTGCGCTCGGGCTTGAGGTGCTCGCCGTCGAGCTTGGCGCTGCCGCCCTTGAGCATCGCCCAGCCGATGAGCAGCGCGACGACGCCGACCGCCAGCGGCGCCAGCCACGGCGCCATCTCGGGCGGAAGCACCATCGCCAGGCCGTTGACGGCCGCCTGCAGCAGCACGACGACGGCGGCCAGCGCGAGGACCGCGCCACCGCCGATCGACGTGGCCGCCGCCTTGGCGTTGCCGATCTTTTCCGATGCCTCGGCACGCGCGAGGGCGATCTCGCGGCGCATCAGATCGACCGTTTCGCGGCTCAGGTCGGCCAGCAGCGCGGGCAGCGACTTGTCAGACTTGTCCATGCGGGGTTCCTCCGAGGTTGCTTTGCAGGCCGGCCGCGCCGATGCGCGTCTCGGGTGTCAGGTCGTAGGTGGAAGGGCCCGTGTCCTGCCAGTCGTCGTGCGCCGTCGCATCGGCGCGGCTGCGCTCGCCGCTGGCGCGGAAAAAGCGCGCCAGCATGAAGCCCGCCGCCACGGCGCCGGCGAACAGCAGGCCGGGCGAGCGGCGGCCCATCGCCTGCGCATCGTCGATCAGGCCGTCGATATCGCGCATGCGCAGGCGGCTGCCGAGCGCCTGCAACTGGTCGGCTGCCAGCGCCACGTAGCGCCCGGCGGCGGTGTTCTCGCCCGCCAGGTCGCCGGCCGTGCGGTGCAGCGCATCGGCCACGCTGTCGACGTGGCCGGCGGCGCTGTCCTTGGCATCGGCCGCGATCTGCTTGCCTTGTTCCTTCATGCGGCCGGCCATGTCGGCGGCCTGTGCGCGTGCCTCGTCGATCGATCCGGGCAGCCGGCCCGGCGACGTGATGCCGGCGCTGCCCTGCGTCGAAGGGCTGTCCCGTTCCGTCTCGCCCATGGAATCGCTCCTGCTCGTGTATGGGGACGGAAATCGGCAAACGGCGTGCCGGTCGCGCGGCGTCGCGCGAGTGAGCGCGCGACCGGCACTGCGTTTGCCGCCGCGGCGTTCTAGAGGCTCGCCGCCACTGGGGCCGGCGTGCGCGCCGGCTCAGCGGTGGTGCGTGCCGGCGCCGCCCGCCGGGCCGTCGCCGGGGTGCACGGGGCGATCGGGCGCGAAGATGTCCCACACGGCGATGAACATCGCCGCGATCACCGGCCCGATGACGAAGCCGTTGATGCCGAAGATCGCCAGCCCGCCGATCGTCGACACGAGCACGACGTAGTCGGGCATGCGCGTCTCCTTGCCGACGACGACGGGGCGCAGCACGTTGTCGACCAGGCCGATGACGACGACGCCGTAGACGATCAGGCCGATGCCGGGCCACACCTCGCCGGTGGCGATCAGGTAGATCGCCGCCGGCGCCCACACCAGGCCGGCGCCCACCGCCGGCAGCAGTGACAGGATCGCCATCAAGACCGCCCACAGCAGCGCGCCGTGGATGCCCAGCACCCAGAACGCCAGGCCGCCGAGCGTGCCCTGCGCGACGGCGACCAGCACGTTGCCCTTGACGGTGGCGCGGATCACCGTCTTGAACTTGCCGAACAGCTGCTGCTTGTGCTCGGCCTGCAGCGGGATCGCACGGATCACCTTGCGCGCCAGCACGTGGCCGTCGCGCAGGAAGAAGAACGCCAGGTACAGCATGATGGCCAGCCCGACGAGGAAGGTCAGCGTGTCCTGGCCGACGTTGAGCACCTGCGTCGCGAGGTACTGGCCGACGCGGCCGGCCTCGTCGGCGACGCGGCGCTGCACGTCGGACAGGTCGGCCAGGCCGTAGCGGTCGAGCAGCTCGACGACGGGCGCCGGCAGCGCCGCGACGACGGCCTCGAAGGCGCGCGCGAAATTGAGCTCGCCGGACTGGATGCGCCGCACGACGGCCGTGCCCTCGCGCACCAGCGAGGCGGCCAGCACCATCAGCGGCAGGATGACGAGCAGCACGATGACGCCCAGCGCGGCGAGCGCGGCCCAGTTGCGGCGCCCGCGCAGCCGCTCGAGCATCCAGCGGTTGAGCGGCGCGAACACGATGGCGAGGATCACCGCCCAGAGCACGGCGCCGTAGAACGGCGCGAGGATCCAGCCGAAGGCCAGCGTCACTGCCACGAGCAGCACGACCAGCGCGCGCGACTGCGTGGCGGGCGAGGTGTTCGGCTGCTGAGGCACGGTCATGGTCGCGCAGCGTACACCGGCCTCAACGCGGCCGCTCGTAGCGCGCCGCGGCACGCGCGAGGCGCTCGTGCACGAGCCGGGCCAGCGCCGGCGGCTCGAGCACCTTCACCTGCTCGCCGTGGCGCAGCACGTCCATCGCGAGCTCGGTGGCGTCGGCATAGGGCACGCGCAGCACGAGGCGGCCGTCGGCGGCGAGCGTGGCCTGCTGCTGCGGATGCCACTGCTCGTGCGCCACCCACTGCGCGGCCTCGGCATCGAATTCGAGAACGGCCCACTGCAGCCGGTCGCCGCCGAACACGCCGTAGGCGGCGTCGAGCGCGGCCTCGATGTCGGCGACGGGCACTTCGTCGGCCGGCGCGTCGTCGAGCAGCTCGGCGCTGCGGATGGCGTCGAGCGCAAAGCGGCGCAGCGCATCGCTGTCGTGGCACCAGGCGTCGAGGTACCAGGTGTTGCGGTGGTGCACCAGGCGCTGCGGCGAGACGGTGCGCTGCGTCTCCTCGCGGCGGCTGCGCACCCAGTACGTCATGCGCACGCGCAGGCGCCGCGTCAGCGCCGATCCGATCAGCTCGAAGTGGCGGCTGACGACGGGCCGGCGCGCCGCGCCGACGATGCGCACGCGCTGCATCAGCGAGCGCGCGTCCCCGCCGCCGGCGCCGAGCAGCGACTGCAGCTTGGCCCGCAGCGGCTGCAGCTGGCGCGCCAGCACGCCGCCCTCGTCGAGGCCCTGCACCAGCTGGTGCATCGTCAGCAGCGCGTGGATCTCGGGTTCGCTGAACCACAGGCCCGGCAGCTCGTGGCGAGCCTGGCGCGCGTCGCGCGGATCGGCCTGCAGCCTGTAGCCGTTGTCGTGGCGGTCGTAGACGATCGGCGCGTCGAGCCGCGAGCGCAGGTACTCGAGGTCGCGCTTGAGCGTGGCGCGGCTGACGCCGAGCTCTTCGAGCAGCACGGCGAAGCCGACGCAGCCACGGCTGCGGATCAGGTTCTCGATCCTGTAGAAGCGTTCGGTGCGGTCCATGAGGGCCTGCTCAATGCAGCGCGAGCAGCGCGTCGCGCCAGTGCGCGATGCCGACGCCGTCGACGACGTGGTTGCCCGGCGCAGCGCTGATCAGCAGGCCGGCGCCGCGGCGTGCGCTCGCCGCATGGCGCTGCCAGGTCTGCAGGCCGCGCAGCCATTCGGGCTGGAAGGTGGCGCCCGACTTCATCTCGACCGGCCACAGCACGCCGGCACGCTCGAGCAGCAGGTCGACCTCGTTGCCGATGTTGTCGCGCCAGAAGTAGAGGCCGGTATCGATGCCGTGGTTGCGGCAGTGCTTGAGGTAGTCGGCGACGAGCAGGTTCTCGAACAGCGCGCCGCGCATCGGGTGCGCGTTCATCGCCGCCGCGTCGGTGATGCCCAGCAGCCACGCCGCCAGGCCGGTGTCGTGGAAATAGAGCTTGGGCCTCTTGACCAGGCGCTTGCCGAAGTTGACGTGATACGGCGGCAGGCGGAACACGATGTAGCTCGCCTCGAGCACTGCGAGCCAGTCGCGCGCCGTCGTCTGCGCGACGCCGAGGTCGGCGGCCAGCGCATTGAGGTTGAGCAGGCAGCCGGTGCGCGCCGCCATCATGCGCATGAAGCGCTGGAACAGCAGCAGGTCGGCGATGCGGCTGATCTGGCGCACATCGCGCTCGACGTAGGTGGCGACGTAGGCGGCGTGCCATTCGGCGTGCGGCACGTCGCGGTCGTAGAGCGCCGGGTAGGCGCCGGCGACCAGGCATTCGTCCAGACTCATGCGGCCCATCGCGCCGGCCGCCTCGGCATAGGCCAGTGGCAGCAGCTCGAGCCAGCCGGCGCGCCCGGCCAGGCTCTGGCCGACGGCCTGCGACAGCAGCAGGTCCTGCGAGCCGGTGAGCACCCAGCGGCCCATGCCGCGGCCGGCGTCGACCGCCGTCTGCAGGTACGACAGCAGCTGCGGCACGCGCTGCACCTCGTCGACGACGACGCCGCCGGCGTGGCCCGCGAGGAAGCCGCGCGGATCGGCGGCGACGCGCTCGCGCACGTCGGGGTCCTCGAGCGAGACGTAGGCGTGGTTCGGGAAGGCGGCGCGCGCCAGAGTCGTCTTGCCCGACTGGCGCGGGCCCGTCACCACGACGACCGGGAAGCCCCGCGCCAGGCGCTGCAGCCGGCCGAGGGCGGTGCGCTCGAGCATGCTTATACAGTTTCAGCTTCGAAGACTGAAATTGTAAAACACGCTACTTGAAGGTCACGCGGTCGCGCGGCACGCCGTAGGTGTCGCCGTCCTTGAACCACATCCAGATGTGGCCGTGGGCCTCGAACCAGCAGCCGCGCACGACGACGTTGGGGTCGAGATAGAGCGCCGACGTCGCGCCGGCGGGGCAGTCGCGCTGGTCGTCGAACAGCACGATGCCGGCGCCGTTGCCGGCGATGCTGCCGACCTCCTTGGCCGCGGCGCGGCCCGGCAGCACCGCGACGGCGAGGGCGAGCGCCATCGCCAGCGCGGCGCTGCGGTGATCTGCGACGGCGGTCTTCATGGGCCGCATTGTCCGCCATGCCTACAACCGCGCGCGGCTTCGGCCGACAGCGAGCCGTGCAGCGGACCGGCAGACCTCGCACGGCCGGCGGGGCGAAGCTGGCGCCGTCGGTCACGCCCCAGCTCCCGCCATGACGCAAGAACCACCCTCCTCCTGGCCGCTGCCGTCGCCGGCCACCGGCTTCCTGCTCGCGCTGGCCCTGGTCGCCGTGCTGCCGGGCGTCGGCAGCGCCGACACGCCGCAGACGGCCGATGCGCCGTTCGAGCGCCAGCTCGGCAAGGCCTCGTACTACGCCGACTTCTTCGAGGGCCGCAAGATGGCCAACGGCGAGCGCTACGACCCCGACTCCAACGTCGCGGCCAGCCGCACGCTGCCGCTGGGCACGACGGCGCGCGTCACCAACCTCGAGAACGGCCGCAGCGCCATCGTCGTGATCAAGGACCGCGGCCCCTACGTCGACGGCCGCATCGTCGACCTCACGCCGCGCACCGCCGAGCGGCTCGACATGGTCGAGGCCGGCGTCGTGCCGGTGGAGGTGCAGCCGCTGCGCGTGCCGGAGCGCGGCAGCCGCGGCGCGCGATCGGCGGCGCGCTGACGGGGAGCAGGCGGCGCGCGGCAGGCTCACGCCCTGAGCCTGCGGCGGCCGAGACTGGTCTCGCCGGGGTCGTCCCGGCGTCACTCTCCCGAAGGAGTCGCCATGTCCGCCACCCTCGCCGCCCCGCTGCCCGCCGCCCGTCTGCCCCTCCACCCCGCCGCGGCGGCCGCCGCGCGCGCCGGCGCCAGTGCCTTCGAGGCGACCGGCTTCGAGATCGGCTGGGACCACGCCCACCACCGCCTCGTGCCGCCGGCCGAGCACCTGCACGCCGGCCATCCGGTGCGCCAGGGCTGGCAGGCCGGCCAAGCCGTGTTCGGCACGCGCACGCTGCGCGCCACGCCGGCGGTGCGCAAGTGGCTGCAGCTGCGCCTCAACGCCTGGCTGCGCGGCCGCACCTTCGAGGGCGTGCAGGTGACGCCGCGCTACCTGCAGCAGATCGACGTGGCGCACTGCCCGATCACGCGCGAGGCGCTGACGCACGCCACCGGCGCGCCGAGCGACGCGTCGGTCGACCGCGTCAACAACGATGCCGGCTATGCCGGCGGCAACCTCGCCGTGATGAGCGTGCGCGCCAACGCCGCCAAGGGCGCGCTGCGCTGGGACGAGGCGCTGGAGCGCGCGCAGCGCCTCGAGTGCGAGGAAGGCCTCGCCGCCATCGACGGCCTCGGCTCGGCCGAGTGGCTGCGCGTCGCCGTGCTGGCGTCGTTCGCGACGGCGCTGCCGCACGACGCCGTCGCCACGCTGCCGCTCGTCGTGCTGCCGCCCAACCGGCTGCGCCTGCTCAATGAAGTGCAGGCGCTGCAGGTGCTGCTGACGCTGCAGTTCACGCGGCCCCACGTCGGCCGCCGCATCGCCGAGCTGAGCGCCGCGATGCCGGGTCCCGACGCGCGCACGGCGTACCAGGTGTTCATGCACACGCTGCTCGCGCGCCGCGTCGCCGCCGGGCCGCAGATCGAAGGTGCCGCGCTGCGCCGCGCGCTGGAAGACGCGTGGACGCATCCGCTGGTGCAGCGCCGCTGGCAGCGCCTCGCGCTGCGGCTGACGCAGGCCGACTGCGAGCGCCTCGTCGAACTCGCCTGCCGCCGCGGCCTGGCCGGACGCGACTGCCGCTGGCTGCCGCTCGAGGCGGCGACCGACGGCTGGGCGCTGGAGACGCGCGGCTACGTGGCAGCCGATGCGCCGGCCGGCGCGGTCGCGGCATCGCTCGCGGACGCCGTGCCGCAAGATGCGCCGGCCGAGGGCGCCGCCGCTGTGCCGGCCGCGCTGCCGCGCCAGGCCGCGCTGTTCGCCTGAACCGGCGCCTGAACCGCCGCCCGAAGCGCGGCGACGGGGTCGACGTCAGACGTCGACCTCGACCTCGTCGGCACGCACTTCCATCAGCTCGCGGCGCGACGCCGCCTCGCCCTTGCCCATCAGCTTGTTGAGCGCACCGGCGGTGTCGGCGAAGCCGAGCTCGCCGCAGCCCACCTGCAGCAGGCGCCGCGTGTCGGGCGCCAGCGTCGTCTCCCACAGCTGCTCGGCGCTCATCTCGCCCAGGCCCTTGAAGCGGCTGATGCTCCAGGCGTTTTCGCGGCAGCCTTCCTTGCGCAGCTTGTCGAGCGTGGCGGCGAGCTCGCCGTCGTCGAGCGCATACATCTTGGCGGCCGGTTTCTTGCCGCGCGCCGGTGCGTCGACGCGATACAGCGGCGGCTTGGCGATGTAGATGTTGCCGTTGGCGATCAGCTTGGGGAAGTGGCGGAAGAACAGCGTCAGCAGCAGCACCTGGATGTGCGAGCCGTCGACGTCGGCGTCGGAGAGGATGCAGATCTTGCCGTAGCGCAGCCCCGAGAGGTCGGGCTCGTCGTTCTCGCCGTGCGGATCCACGCCGATCGCCACCGCGATGTCGTGGATCTCGTTGTTGGCGAACAAACGGTCGCGCTCGACCTCCCAGGCGTTGAGCACCTTGCCGCGCAGCGGCAGCACGGCCTGCGTCTCCTTGTCGCGGCCCATCTTGGCGCTGCCGCCGGCGGAGTCGCCCTCGACGAGGAACAGTTCGTTGAGCGCGATGTCGCGGCTCTCGCAGTCGGTGAGCTTGCCGGGCAGCACGGCGACGCCCGAGCCCTTGCGCTTTTCCACCTTCTGGCTCGCGCGCTGGCGCGTCTGCGCCTGGCGGATCACGAGTTCGGCAAGCTTCCTGCCGTGGTCGACGTGCTGGTTGAGCCACAGCTCGAGCGGCGGCTTGGTGTAGGCCGAGACGAGCCGCAGCGCGTCGCGGCTGTTCAGCCGCTCCTTGATCTGGCCCTGGAACTGCGGATCGAGCACCTTGGCGCTGAGCACGAACGAGGCACGCGAGAACACGTCGTCGGGCATCAGCTTGACGCCCTTGGGCAGCAGCGAGTGCATCTCGATGAAGGCCTTGATCGCGCCGAACAGGCCTTCCTTCAGCCCTGCCTCATGCGTGCCGCCGGCCACCGTCGGGATCAGGTTGACGTAGCTCTCGCGCACCGGCGCACCGTCTTCCGTGAAGGCGACGCACCAGGCCGCGCCCTCGCCCTCGGCGAAGTTCTCGCTCTCGCCCTCGCTCGCGTATTGCTCGCCCTCGAAGAGCGGAATCAGCGGATCGGCCGGCAGCGTCTGCAGCAGGTAGTCGCGCAGGCCGCCCTTGTAGAGCCAGGTCTGCGTCTCGCGCGTCTTCTCGACGGCCAGCGTGACCGTCACGCCCGGCATCAGCACGGCCTTGCTGCGCAGCAGGTGCGTGAGCTCGGCCTTGGGCAGCTCGGCGCTGTCGAAGTATTTCGCGTCGGGCCAGACACGCACCGTCGTGCCCTGCCGGCGGTCGCCGGCCGCCGCCTTGCGGACCTCGAGCTTCTCGGCCACGTCGCCACCGGCGAAGGCGAGCGTCGCGACCTGGCCTTCGCGATACACCGTCACCTCGAGCCGCTTCGCCAGCGCGTTGGTCACGCTGACACCCACGCCGTGCAGGCCGCCCGAAAAGCTGTAGGCGCCGCCCGCGCCCTTGTCGAACTTGCCGCCGGCGTGCAGCCGCGTGAACACGATCTCGACGACGGGCACCTGCTCCTCGGGATGCAGGCCGAACGGAATGCCTCGGCCGTCGTCCTCGACACCGACCGAGCCGTCGGCGTGCAGCGTCAGCGCGATGCGCCGGCCGTGACCGGCGAGCGCCTCGTCGGCGGCGTTGTCAAGCACCTCCTGCACGATGTGCAGCGGGTTGTCGGTGCGCGTGTACATGCCCGGGCGCTGCTTGACGGGCTCGAGGCCCTTCAGGACGCGGATCGAGGCCTCGCCGTAGGTGCTGCTGGATGCTTTGGTCGCCATGGCGCGCGATTCTAGGAGGCCCGTCGCGGCGCCTTGGCCCGTCGCGGCGCCCCGGCCCGCCGCGGCGCCGTGGCGCGCCGGGACGCGGCGGCGTCGCGCTCGAGCGCCGCGAGCAGCGCCTCGAGCCCCAGCTCGAAAGTCGCGTCCCACTGCGCGCGCTGGAACGCCGGCGCCGCGGCGGCCAGCCGCGGACACTCGCGCGCGATCGTCGCGTCGTCCACCGGCTCGGCCGCCGACGGGCCGGCGGCGTAGCCCGAGGTCTCGTCGAGCGCGGCGCCCGTCACGTAGTAGCCGATGGCACGGAAGTGCCGCGCGGCGATGGCGGCATCGGGCACGACGCCGCCGATCAGCCCGAGCACGGCGTCGATGAAGCGCACGCCGGTCGGCGTGTTGAGGCGGTGCAGCGCGACGAGCGGGAACAGCGCCGGCCAGCGGTGCGCCATCGCGCGCCAGGCGTGCGTCACGCGCCGGATGCGATCGATCGGCTCGAGGCCGGGCGGCGGCATCTCGACCGACGCGATGGCGTGGTCGACGAGCGCATCGAACAGGTGCTGCTTGCTCGGGAAGTGGTGGTAGATGCTCATCGCCTCGCAGCCGAGGCGCTCGCCGAGCTTGCGCGTGCTGAAGCCGGCGAGCTTGTCGTCCTCGACGAGCTGCAGCGCGGCGGCGACGATGCGCTCGCGCGTCAGCGGCGCGACGGGGCCGCGCGAGCGCCCTCTCGTCGCCGCGGTGCGGCCGGTGCGTGCATCCATGCTTGACATCTTACGGCGTAAGTCTAGACTCGTCACCGAGACTTACGCTGTAAGTCCAAACCGAATCCAAGGAGACAGCCATGGACATCGTCGAGATCGTCGGACTGCTGGTCCCCGTCACCTACCTGTGCATGCTCGCCGTCGAGGCGTACCGGCCGGCGCGGAGCTTTCCGCCGCGGCGCGGCTGGCGCTGGCTGGGCCTCGCCTTCCTGCTGCTGATCGGCACGGTGGGCAGTGTCGTGCCGCTGCTGCTGCCGCTCGACTGGATGGCGGCGCAGCGCTGGATCGACGGCACGCGGCTCGGCGTCGCGGGCGGCACCGCCGTCGGCTGGCTCGTGCTGTCGGCGCTGATGTACGCCTACCACCGCGGCGTGCACGCCGTGCCGCTGCTGTGGCGGCTGACGCACCAGTTGCACCACAGCCCGCAGCGCGTCGACATCTCGGGCTCGCTGCTGTTCCATCCGATCGAGATGGTGCTCCAGGTGCTGCTGCAGCTGTTCGTCACTGTCATCGCGCTCGGCCTCGATCCGCTGGCCGCCGCACTGACCGGCTACGTCGCCGCCTTCCACGGGCTGTTCCAGCACTGGAACGTGCGCACGCCGCGCTGGCTGGGCACCCTGATCCAGCGGCCCGAGGCGCACTGCGAGCACCACCGCCGCGGCGTGCACGCCGGCAACTACGGCGACCTGCCGCTGTGGGACCTGCTGCTCGGCACGTTCCGCAACCCGGCCGCCTTCGACGGCGACTGCGGCTTCGATGCGCCGGCCGACCGGCGGATCGCCGCCATCCTGGCGCTGCGCGACGTCAACGCGCCGGCCTATGGCGCGGCCAGCCGCGGCATCGCGCCGCCGCAGCGCGCCTGAACCCCCGGCGCCGGCAGGCGTCGGGGCCTTGGGCTAGAGTGCGGGCGATGTCCTCGCCCGCTGTTCCCGCCACATCGGCCGCTGCCGCGGCCCATCTGTCGATGAAGCAGGTGCTGCTGTGCGGCGCCGCCATCGTCACGCTGTCGATGGGCATCCGCCACGGCTTCGGCCTGTGGCTGCAGCCGATCACGATGGAGCGCGGCTGGACGCGCGAAACCTTCGCCTTCGCGCTGGCGGTGCAGAACCTGGTGTGGGGCTTCACCGGCCCGTTCGCCGGCATGCTGGCCGACCGTTTCGGCGCGTTCCGCGTGCTCGTCGGCGGCGGCGTGCTCTATGCGGCCGGCCTGGTGCTGATGGCGCTGGCGACGTCGGGCCTGGCCTTCACAGGCAGCGCCGGCGTGCTGCTCGGCATGGCGCAGGCCGGCACGACCTACGCCGTGATCTACGGCGTGATCGGCCGCAACGTCGCGCCCGAGAAGCGCTCGTGGGCGATGGGCGTCGCCGCGGCGGCCGGCTCGTTCGGCCAGTTCCTGATGGTGCCGGTCGAGAACTGGCTGATGGCCGCCTTCGGCTGGAAGGAGGCGCTGTTCGTGCTCGGCTGCGCCGCGCTCGCGATCGCGCCGCTGGCCTTCGGCCTGAAGGAGCCAAAGGCCGCGGCCGGCGCGCACGGGCCGCCGCAAAGCATCGGCCAGGCGCTGCGCGAGGCCTTCTCGTACCGGAGCTACCAGCTGTTGACGGCGGGCTATTTCGTCTGCGGCTTCCAGGTCGTGTTCATCGGCGTGCACATGCCGAGTTATCTCAAGGACCACGGCCTGTCGCCGCAGGTGGCGAGCTATTCGCTGGCGCTGATCGGCCTGTTCAACGTGTTCGGCACCTATGGCGCCGGCGCGCTCGGCCAGAAGCTCGCCAAGCGCCACATCCTGGCGGCGATCTATCTGCTGCGCTCGACGGCGATCGTGGCGTTCTTGTTCGCGCCACTGACGCCGGCGAGCGTCTACGTCTTCTCGGCCGTGATGGGGCTGCTGTGGCTGTCGACGGTACCGCCGACGAATGCCATCGTGGCGCAGGTCTTCGGCGTGCGCTACCTGTCGATGCTCGGGGGCTTCGTCTTCCTCAGCCACCAGATCGGCTCGTTCATGGGCGTGTGGCTCGGCGGCCGGCTCTACGACACCACGGGCAGCTACGACATCGTGTGGTGGATCGCCGTCGCGCTCGGCGTGTTCGCCGCGCTCGTCAACCTGCCGGTGCGCGAGACGGCGATTGCGCGGCCGGCGCCGGCCGGCGCGGCAGCCGCCTGAAGGGGTGCGCGCGATGCAGGCTGCGACCCGACGCTGGCTGTGGCGCGCCGCAGCGCTCGCCGTGCTGGCGGGCGTGTTCGTGACCTACCTGCGACCCGACCTCGCCGTGACGCTGGGCAACCAGATCTGGGCCTGCTTCTGATGCACGGCTCGCCCGCGCCGTCGCCGTGGGTGCAGCGCTGGTCGGCACTCGTGCCCGCCGGTGCGACCGTGCTCGACGTCGCCTGCGGCAGCGGCCGCCACGTGCGCTGGTTCGCCGCGCGCGGCGCGCGCGTGACGGCGCTCGATCGCGACGCAGCGGCGCTCGAGGCCTTGCGCGGCGTCGCCGCCGAGATCGTCGTCGCCGACATCGAGGCCGCGCCCTGGCCACTGGCCGGCCGGCGCTACGACGCCGTCGTCGTCACCAACTACCTGTGGCGCGCGCTGCTGCCCACGATCGTCGCGAGCGTCGCGCCCGGCGGCGCGCTGATCTACGAGACCTTCGCGCGCGGCAACGAGGCCCACGGCAAGCCGTCGAATCCCGACTTCCTGCTCGCGCCGGGCGAGCTGCTCGACGCGGCGCGCGAGTTGCACGTCGTGGCGTACGAAGACGGCCTGCTCGACGCGCCGCCGCGATGCGTGCAGCGCATCGCGGCGCTGCGCGTGCCGGCCGGCGCGGCGCCGCCGCGCGTGGCGCTGGATTGACGACGACATCCCGCTCGCCGAGTACGGCGAGCGATCCTCCGAGAGAGTTGCGGGCATTGCTTGGGAGCGGCCCGGCGCGGCGGCCCGCGAGCGGGCCGCGCACGGGCCGCGACGCCCGCACGGGTAAAATCGCGCGATCCCAAGGAAAGCCCCATGAAGCCCATCACCGGCAGCATCGTCGCCCTCGTCACGCCGATGCGCGACGACGGCAGCGTCGACCACGACGCGCTGCGCCACCTGATCGACTGGCACATCGCCGAAGGCACGGACTGCATCGGCGTCGTCGGCACGACCGGCGAGTCGCCCACGCTCACGGTCGAGGAGCACTGGGAAGTGATCCGCATCGCCGTCGAGCACACGCGCGGGCGCGTGCCCGTGATGGCCGGCACCGGCGCCAACTCGACCGCCGAGGCGATCGAGCACTCGCACTATGCGAAGAAGGTCGGCGCCGACTGCACGCTGTCCGTCGTGCCCTACTACAACAAGCCTTCTCAGGAGGGCATCTACCGCCACTTCGAGGCCATCGCAAAGGCGGTCGACATTCCGATGGTGCTGTACAACGTGCCCGGCCGCACGGTGGCCGACATGTCGGTCGACACCGCGCTGCGCTGCGCACAGCTGCCCAACGTGATCGGCATCAAGGAGGCCTCGGGCGACATCGCCGCGCCTGCCAGGCCGCGGTTTCGAGTTCGTCTGGCGACGATCCGACGGCCGTCGCGCTGGATGTCGTTTTCGGCGGCTATGGCAACGTCAGCGTGACGGCCAACGTGGCTGCGCGCGCGACCAGCTGTGCGTCGCGGTGCGATCGAGGGTCGCGTGCGCGAGGCCACGAAAGCTGCACCTGCAGCTGCTCGGCCTGCACCGCAAATTTTCGTCGAACCTGCGCCCTGGTGCCACTCGCGGGCGCGCTGGCGCGGCTCGGCTGCCGCGCAAGGCGGCCGGTGACTGCCGGGCCGATCACGCTGCTCAGCGCCGCCGGCCAGGCTGTCGTCGAGCAGTCGCTGCGTGACGCAGGCCTGAACCCTGGCGCCGCGATCGATGCGGTGCCCCCCGTCGGGAGACCCCGACGAAATCGCAATTCCTCCGGAGATGCGCACCGCAGATCCGATCCCGTGCTCCTCGCCGTGGGCGTGGCTGCCTTGCGGCCGCGCTTCGCCGGCTGCTCGCGAGCTGACCCAAGGCGACAAGATCGACTACCGCACGAATGCGGAAGACGACGTCGACGCTGTCCGTGCCGCCCGACTCCGACGCAGCTCTCGCAAGCGACGGTCGCTACCTCAGGCCGCCGGCGGCAGCAGTGAGCGTCAGCGCCACGGCCTACCAGGCGGCCGCGGCGACGCCGACAACCTGCCGCAACGCGCCGGCGATCGTGCTGGCCGGGCCGCGGCCGCCGAAAGACATGCGCATCGTGCGCGCAGGGCAGCCAGCGCTGGCTGGCGACGAAGCTGGCGCCCGAGCAGCGGTGCCGCAGCTGCGCCTGTTCTGGCAGGAGAACGGCTTCAAGCCTGTCGTCGACGAGCCCACCGGCGTGGATGATGACCGGCGGGCGCCGGAGAACCGCGCCGTTGCCGCAGGACGCCAGATCCGCAACACGATCGGCAAGGTGTTCGACCAGCTCACTCGACCGGCGAGCGACAAAGTTCCTGCACCTGCGTCGAAACGCAACGGCCGAGGCGGCAGCGAGGTCTACATCAGCCACCGCGGCATGGAAGAGGTGCTGATCGGCGCCAATACCCGCGACTACAGCAAGTGGACGCCGCGCTCCCTGTCGACTCCGCAGCTCGAGGCGCAGTTCCTGTCGCTCGATGGACCCGGCTTTCGACGACGAAGGAAGATTACCGCGCGCGCCGGCGCGCGTAGCCGTCGGCGCGCGCCGCCGCGGGTGGCCAGCGTCGACGTGCCGCCGCGTGCGCTGCCGCCGGCCTGGCGGTCGCGCTGCAGCTCGGGCTTGAGCGCGTGGCGCCGTGCCGGTTCGCACTTCTCGACCGCGGCGGCTTCACCGTCGAGGACCGCGACCGCGTTTAACGGCCTGTAATTACGTGCGCTGCGATCGGACCCGAGCAAGCCGCCCGAGGATGAGCCCGGCTTTCTTCTTCGCCGTTGTTCGGCGGCGGCAGCAGCGCCGTCGCCGCCGGCGCGCTACCGCATCGCCGTCAAGGCGGGCGGCGACAGCAGCACGACGGTGTCGGTGCTTGATCCGCAAGGCGCACCCGAGATTTGGCGATTTGCCGGGCGCATCGTCGCGCTGTTGTCGACGAGCTGCGCGGCGCGTCGTCCGGAAGTGGCTGGGCGCTCACCGATGCTGCGCTTTTGCAGCCTGGGCAGCGGCAGCCCCGCAACGCCACGCTGATCGAGGCGCGCTCGGGCACGACGACGACGCGCGTGCTCGTCGACTGCGGCTTCTCGCGGCGCGAGCTGGAGGCGCGGCTGGCGCGCATCGCCGGCGCGGATCGATGCCGTTCGTGACGCACGAGCACAGCGACCATGTCGGCTGCGCCGCGACGCTGGCGCGCCGCGACGGCATCGCGCTGTGGATGAGTCGCGGCACGCGCAATGCCGCCATCGGCGGCGCGCCCGAGTGCTGCGCTTCGCGCGCGGACGGCGAGGCGATCGTCGGCGACCCGCTGCTGCAGCCCTACACCTGCCGCATCGACGCGCGCGCGAACCGTTGCAGCTCGTGCGTGACGAGCTGGCGGCTCGGCCTGCTTGACCGACGCCGGATCGCCGACGCCGCACCCGGTGCGCCGGCTCGAACGCTGCGACGCGCTGCTGCTCGAGCGTACCACGACCGCGCGATGCTCGCCGCGTCGAGCATCCGCAGGCGCGCTCAAGGCGCATCGCCGGCCGCCACGGCCACCTCGCCAACGACGGCGCCGAACTGCGGCGGCACGCGGGCCTGCGCCACCTCGTCGCGTGGCGCACCTGAGCGAAAGGAATTAACACGTTGCTGCTCGCTGCCGTGCCGCATCTCGCCGCTGCGTGGCTGGCATCGACGGCGCCGACGATATCTGCGTCGCTGACTGCCGGTAACGACCTCGAATGGCTCTACACATCGGCTGAGGCGCGCTGCATGTCGCGCAATAGCGCCCTTCTGAAGCGACGTTCGACCCTGCCTGACGGAAAGCGCCTAAAGGCGGTTTCGTGCGGCGAACCGAAGCTCGCTCGACGCGGTGGCGCGGCCGGCGCAGTGCGGGTGCCGGCGGCAGCGTCGGCGCCGGGTGGCGGCCGAAGCCGCGGCGTCGGCGGCCGGGCGGGCGCGCGGGGCCGGAGCAGGCGCGGCGGCGGGGCGGCCGGGTGGGCGCAAGCCTTCCTTGCCGCAGGCGGCCAGAGCGACGGAGGCGAACAGGGTAGCGATCACGAGCGACGTCTTCATTTTCTTTCCTACAGGCGTGAAACGGTTGCCGCGGCGTTTGTGGAACACCACGATCCTTCAAGGGCCCCAACGCATAGACATGGATTTCTTCGAATGGTCCAGTGCCTAGCCGGCCATTATATGGGCCAACCTAGGGTTTGACCCAACCCTTCCGACCGGCCCGTCGCTACAGACCGAGGGTCGTCACCGAGAACGCATCGGACGAGCGCTGCCACAAGTCGTCGACCAGCTCGCGGCAGCGCACGCCGTCGGCCGGGTCGTGCGACACGCTGCCGCGGTGGTGCACGGTGTCGAAGATGCGCACCGTCACCAGACCCGGCGCGAGCAGCAGCGTCGGCACCTGGGCCGCCTCGACCTCCTCGAGCTGGCGGCATTCGACGATGTGCGACCACTGACGGCGCCAGTCGATCCAGCGCGCGTGGCGGCGCACGATCTCGTCGAAGCCGTGCGCGAGCAGCGTCAGCCGGCGGTGCGAATAGGCCCACTGCGACAGGCTGTCGACGACGGCGCGCTCCGACAGCGGCCAGTCGGAATAGTCGGCGTCGCACAGGATCAGCTCGCGGCAGCCGATGCGCGCGGCCTCGGCGAAGGCGTCGCGCAGCGCCTGCTGGCACTCGCCGCGGCCGGTCAGGATGCGGTGCGGCTCGCTGCTCGCGGCAGTGCGCGCGTCGTCGTCGTTGCGGGCTTTGTCGTCGTTCATCTCATCCTCCGTCGCCGGCGTGCAGCCATCCTGCACGCGCCCAGTCGTCGAGCCGCTCGCGCGCCTCGGCGCTCAGCCGCGCCGTCTCGCGCGCCCCGAGCGCGCGCGCATCGGCCAGCCTGCGCAGCGCGCGCGCGTCGGCGCCGCCGGCACGCCATGCCTCGCCGTTGACGTAGACGTGGCGCGCGTCGTACATCATGCGCGTGCGACGGTCGAGCCGCACGCCGCGGCCGTCGGCGAGCGGCGCGCCGGCGTCGAATACGACACGCGGCTTGGGCTCGCTCGCCACCCCGCCGAGCGCGCGCTGCAAGGCCGAAGCGTCGCGCAGCAGGCGCGCGACGGCATCGGCGGCGAAGGCCTGCAGCGCCTCGGGGATGCGCCCGGGCTGCGCCGTCGCGCTGCCGCCGGGGTCGGCATAGAGGGCGTCGCCCTCGGGCAGCTCGACGTCGTCGAGCAGACGCTGCAGCACGTCGCGCGCGAGCTCGGTGCGCGCCGCCGAGCGGAAGCCCACCGACGCCGTCATGCAGTCGCCGCCGACGGCCGTGCCGTCGTGCGCCCAGCGCGGCGGCAGGTACAGCAGGTCGCCCGGCTCGACGATCCACTCGTGCTCGGCGTCGAAGCCGCGCAACATCTTCAGCGGCACGTCGCCGCGCAGCGCGCCGTCGTAGCGGCGCGCGACGCGCCAGCGCCGGCGGCCCGTCACCTGCAGCAGGAAGACGTCGTACGAATCGGCGTGCGGACCGACGCCGCCGCCGTCGCTCGCATAGGAGATCATCAGGTCGTCGAGGCGCGCCTCGGGCACGAAGCGGAACCGCTGCAGCAGCCGGTGCGCCGCGTCGTCGTGCAGGTCGACGCCCTGCACCAGCAGCGTCCACGCGCGCTGCGTCGGGGGCGGCAGCGCGCGCCGCGCGATCGGCCCGTGGCGCACGCGCCAGCGCCGGCCCTCGCGCACGACGAGGCGCGATTCGACGTCGTCGCGCGCCGCCAGCGCGAACAGCGCCGCCCGGTCGAGCGGCGCGCACGGCGGCGGCACGGCGCCGCGCACGAGCAGCGGCCGGCGCTGCCAGCGGCGGCGCACGAAGTCGTCGGGGCTCAGGCCGCCGAGCAGCGGCAGGGGCGTCGTCGGATCCATCGCGTCATTGTGCGATCATCAACGCATGCAGATCGCCGCACCGTGCGTCGTCGCCCTCACTTGGCGGCTCGAGGACGCCCAGAACCGCCTGATCGACGAGCTCGACGCGCCGGTCGAGTTTTTCTACGGCGGCGACGATCTGCTCGCCAGCGTCGAACAGGTGCTCGCCGAGCAGGAGCCGGGCTTCGCGACCAAGGTGCAGATCGAGCCCGAGGAAGCCTTCGGCGTCTACGACCCCGAGTTGGTGTGCTTCGAGGAGCGCTCGCTGTTCCCCGACAACGTCGAGCCCGGCATGCAGTTCGAGGGCTTGCCCGACGGCAGCGTCTCGCACGACATGCCGGCCGACGCGATCTACACCGTCACCGAGGTCTATCCGGACCACGTCGTGCTCGACGCCAACCATCCGCTGGCCGGCATGGCGCTGCGGCTGGCGCTGCAGGTGCGCGACGTGCGCGAGGCGACGCCCGACGAGATCGAGCAGCGCTCCGTCGGCCACTCGGCGCTGGCCGTGATCGGCGGGCCGCCCGCCGGCGAGACGTTGCACTGACCTGGCGGGTTTCGGGCCGCCGCGCCGGGCCGCCCCAAGCAAGGCCCGCAACCCTCCCGGAGGGTCGCTCGCCGTACGCGGCGAGCGGGGTGTGGTCGTCAGTGCTTGCCGGTCGAACCGAAGCCGCCTTCGCCGCGCGCCGACGCACCGAATTCGTCGACGCGGCGAAACGCCGCCTGCACCACCGGCACGACGACGAGTTGCGCGATGCGCTCGAACGGCTGCACGGTGAACGTCTCGCGTCCGCGGTTCCAGCAGCTCACCATCAGCGGGCCCTGGTAGTCGCTGTCGATCAGGCCGACCAGATTGCCGAGCACGATGCCGTGCTTGTGGCCGAGCCCCGAGCGCGGCAGGATCATCGCGGCCAGCCCCGGGTCGCCGATGTGGATCGCCAAGCCGGTGGGGATCAGTTTCGTCTGGCCCGGCTCGAGCACGAGCGGCGCGTCGAGGCAGGCGCGCAGGTCGAGGCCGGCGCTGCCGGGCGTCGCATAGGCGGGGCGCAGTTCTTCGTAGCGCTCGGCCAGGCGGGGGTCGAGCAGCTTCACGTCGATCGTCGTCATGCGGATTGCGTGGATAGTCGTCGGGCGATCTCGAGCACCAGCGCGCGCGCCAGCGTCAGCTTGTCGGCAGTCGATCCGTCGGGCGGCAGCGCGCGCTCGCCGTCGGCGTCGACGAGCAGCAGCGAGTTGTCGTCGCGGCCGAAGGTCGCCGGGCCGAGGTTGCCCACGATCAGCGGGATGTTCTTGCGGCGCAGCTTCTCGCGCGCGTGCTTCGCGAGGTCGTGGCTCTCGGCGGCGAAGCCGACACAGTACGGACGGTCGGCGAGCCGTGCGACGGCGGCGAGGATGTCGACGTTTTCCACCAGCTCGAAGGTCGGCGCGACCTTGCTGCCGTCCTTCTTGATCTTCTGCTGCGACAGGTTCGCCGGCCGCCAGTCGGCCACGGCTGCCGTCGCGACGAAGACATCGTGACGCGGCGCCGCCGGCAGCACGGCGTCGTGCATCTGCTGCGCGCTGCGCACGTCGATGCGCGTCACGCCGCGCGGCGTCGGCAGGTGCACGGCGCCGGCGACGAGCGTCACGTCGGCGCCCGCCTCGCGCGCCGCGCGCGCGATGGCGAAGCCCATCTTGCCGCTCGACAGGTTGGTGATGCCGCGCACCGGATCGAACGGCTCGAACGTCGGCCCGGCAGTGATCAGCACGCGCTTGCCGGTCAGCGCCTTGGGCTGGAAGAAGGCGACCAGCTCCTCGACGATCTCGGCGGGCTCGAGCATGCGGCCGTCGCCCGTCTCGCCGCAGGCCTGGTCGCCGGCGGCGGGGCCGAGGATCGTCGCACCGTCGGCGCGCAGCTGCGCGACGTTGCGCTGCGTCGCCGGGTGCGCCCACATCTCGCGGTTCATCGCCGGCGCGACGACGAGCGCGCAGCGCTCGATCGGCCGCGCCAGGCACAGCAGCGCCAGCAGGTCGTCGGCGCGGCCGTGCACCAGCCGCGCCATGAAATCGGCGCTGGCCGGCGCGACGAGCACGGCGTCGGCATCGCGCGTCAGGTTGATGTGCGCCATCGCGTTGGGCTCGCGCGTGTCCCACGGGCTGGTATAGACGTTGCGGTTGGTCAGCGCCTGCAGCGTGACGGTCGTGACGAACTGCGCCGCCGACGGCGTCATCACGGCCTGCACCGTGGCGCCGGCCTTGACCAGCTCGCGCGCCAGCTCGGCCGCCTTGTAGCAGGCGATGCCGCCCGTCAGGCCGAGCACGATGTGCCTGCCCTGCAATTCCGACAAGATTGCGCTCCTCGCGTCGATGCCCGCAGGCGACCCCGCGATTATGGCGATGCCGCCTGCCGGGATCGCCGCTTGCCTGTCGTGGCAGGCCTTGGCCCTGCCGCGTCCAGGGTCGGGTTTGCGCCGCCGCGCCGGGCGCGACACCATCCGCGCACAGCGAAGGAGCGCCCATGCCGGAAACGCGCGAGCCCCGTTTCGTGCAGCTGTACAGCGAGGACTCGCAGGCCCTGCGCGACGATATCGTCGCCGGCCTGCGGCGGCGGCAGGCCGCGATCGCTCCCAAGCATTTCTACGACGCGCTCGGCTCGCAGCTGTTCGCCGCCATCACGCAGCTGCCCGAGTACTACCCGACGCGCACGGAGGCCGCCATCGTCGCCGCGCACGGCGACGCCATCGCGCGCGCCGTCGGCCCCGGCGCGACGCTCGTCGACCTGGGCGCGGGCGACTGCGCCAAGGCGCTGCGCCTGCTGCCGCTGCTGCGGCCGGCGCGCTACGTCGCCGTCGACATCTCGATCGACTGGCTGCGCGACGCGCTCGACAGGGTGCAGCGGCGCCATCCGGCGCTCGACGTCGTCGGCGTCGGCGCCGACTTCTCGGCCGGACTCGAGCTGCCGGTCGACGCGACGGCCGGGCGGCCCGTCTTCTTCTACCCCGGCTCGAGCATCGGCAACTTCGCGCCGCACGAGGCGCTCGACTTCCTGCGCCGCGTGCGCGCGCTCGCCGCCGGCGGCGGCCTGCTGATCGGCTTCGACCTCGTCAAGCCGGTGGACGTGCTCGAGCGCGCCTACGACGACGCGCTCGGCGTCACGGCGGCGTTCAATCTCAATGCGCTGCGTCACGTCAACCGGCTGATCGGCAGCGACTTCCGCGCCGAGCAGTGGCGGCATCGCGCCCACTACGAGGCGCCGCTCGCGCGCATCGAGATGCACCTCGAGGCGCGCAGCGACGTCGTCGTGCGCTGGCCGCGCGGCGCGCGCGGCTTCGCCGCCGGTGAGCGCATCCACACCGAGATCTCGTGCAAGTACACGCCCGAGGGCTTGTCGGCGCTGCTGCACCGCGCCGGCTTCGAGCGCGTGCAGGCCTGGATGGATGCGCAGCGCTGGTTCGCCGTCGTGTGGGCGCAGGCCTGAGCTTCAGCGCGTCACGGCCGGCGGCTCGGGATCGACGTGGCGCGGCGCCGGCGACAGGTGCAGCGCCTGCTGCGCCGGTGCCGGCGTCAGCGTCGTCACGGCGCCCACCGCATGCTCGACGGAACCGCCGACACGGCGGTAGCGCAGTTGCAGATGCTGGCGCCAGGCGCCGGCGCGCTCGACGCTGCGGTCGAGCACGGGCTGCAATCGCCCGCCGCGCCGCGCCAGTTGCGCCAGCGCCTGCTGGAATGCCGCGCGCAGCGCCGGCCCCGGCAGCCGCTCGGCCCACACCGTGCAGCCGCCGTCGGCCGTCACGGCGATCAGCACGCCGTGCGCCGTGCCGGGCATCGCGAGCACGGTGCCGGGCTGGCCGCCGAGCAGCGGACGCACGTCGACGGCCGACGCGTCGACGGGCAGCCAGCCGGCATTGATCGCCCAGTCGACGGCGGGCGTCAGCGCGCCTTCGGTGACGATGCAGCCGTCGACGAAGGCCTGCGCCACCTCCTCCGGCGCGGCGCGGGCGGCTTGGTCGTCAGAGAGCGTCGGCGCCTCGAACTGGGCGACGGCAGGCGTGCCGAGCGCACAGGCAGCGGCGACGACGAGCGGGGCGAGGCGGGGTGTCATGGCACGCAAGTCTGCGCCATGCCGGCGGGCGTGGGCACGGTCGCGATGCGGCGCTCGCGTATGCTGGGCGCCGATGATGTCCGCCGCGCGTCGCCCGCTCGCCGCCGCTGGCCTGCTGCTCGCGTTCGCGCTGCTGGCGGGCGGCTGCGCCCTGCCCCTGGCGTCGCCCCCGCGCTACCTGCTCTACGGCGAGCAGCACGACCAGGACGACCAGCAGCGCCAGGTCGCCGACGAGGTGCGCTCACTGGCCGCGCAAGGCGCGCTCGCCGCGCTCGTCGTCGAGATGGCCGAGCGCGGGCGCCACACCGCCGGCCTGCCGCGCGACGCCGACGCCGCGCAGCTGCGCGAGGCGCTCGCCTGGGACGAGCGCGGCTGGCCGTGGGCGCGCTACGGCCCGGTCGTGACGGCTGCGCACGGCGCCGGCGTGCCGGTGCTGGGCGGCAATCTGCCGCGCAGCGCGATGCGCGACGCGATGGCCGACGCGACGCTCGACGCCGCGCTCGACGCCGCGGCGCGCGAGCGCCTCGCGCGCGCGGTGCGCGACGGCCACTGCAACCTGCTGCCCGATTCGCAGCTGCCCGGCATGCTGCGCGTGCAGATCGCACGCGACCGCGCCATCGCGCGCACGCTGCTCGAGGCCGCCGTCGCCGCGCCGCCCGGGCAGCACGTCGCGCTGCTCGCCGGCGCGCAGCACGTGGCGCGCGATGTCGGCGTGCCGCTGCACCTGCGCGCTGCCGCCGTCGCGCCGCGCGCGCTGCGCACCATCGCCTTCGGAGCCGGCGCGCAGGCCTATGCCGTCGACGAGCGGCGCCCGGCCACCCTCACGCCGCAGGCCGACCATTGCGCCGAGCTGGCGCGCCGGCTGGGCACGCGGCCCGGACCGTAGCAGCGCGCGGCGTCACGCCGCCGCGCCGTGGCACTTCTTGTACTTGCGCCCGCTGCCGCAAGGGCAAGGGTCGTTGCGTCCGGGCGTCGGCGCGACGCGCACCGGCGCGTGGCGCGGCGCATGGTCGATCCAGTACATCCGCAGGTCCTGGATCGCATGGCATGCCACGTCGATCAGTTCGTCGCGGCTCGGCCCGTTGCCGCGGTAGGTGGCGGCGACGTGGCGCTCGAGAGCCGCCGCATCGAGGACGAGCGCTTCGACGTCGCGCAGCTTCTCGGCATACCAGGCGGCATCGGCCGCGCCCGGCGCCGGTGCGCGCCAGTCGTCGGCGAAGTGCGCGACGGCGTCGAGCACGCCGCGCGCCCACTCTCCGCCGGTGCGCGGCGGCGGCGTCTCGTCGCGCTCGTCGCCACCCTCTTCCCAGTCGAGCATCAGCGGCTGCAGGCGCAGTGCGTCGGGCTCGGCCGCGAGCGCGTCGGGGTGCAACTGCAGCGCGACGACGTTGTGGCGGGCCATCAGCGCGTCGAGGGCCTGCTGCACGTCCTGCGGATCGGCGAAGGTGCGCGCGAAGGCATCGCCGAACATCGCCGGCAGCCACTCGGCCGCCGAGACGGCGCGCGGCCCGGCGACCAGCGCCGCGAACCATCCATCGACCCACTCCGTCGACACGCGGCCGTCGAAGCCGGCGAGCCGCGCGCAGACGGCGTCGAGCCGTTCGATTTCGGCCGGGCTGCTCTGGCGGTGCGGCGGTTTCGGCGGCCTCACAGCCGCTGCTCGACCCAGCCGCGCACCGAGGCGAGCGCCGCACCGAGCTTGCCGGCGTCGGTGCCGCCGGCCATCGCCAGGTCGGGCTTGCCGCCGCCCTTGCCGCCGACCTGCTGCGCGACGAAGTTGACGAGCTCGCCGGCCTTCACCTTGCCGGTGCTGTCGGCCGTCACGCCGGCGGCGAGCTGCACGCGGCCGGCGTCGACGGCGGCGAGCACGATGGCGGCCGTCTTGAGCTTGTCCTTCAACTTGTCCATCGTCTCGCGCAGCGCGCGTGCATCGGCGCCGTTCAGCGTCGCGGCGAGCACCTTGACACCCTTCACGTCGACGGCCTGCGCGACGAGTTCGTCGCCCTGCGACGACGCCAGCTTGCCCTTGAGGGCGGCGACTTCGCGTTCGAGCGCGCGCATCTGATCGAGCACCGCTTGCAGCCGCGCGCCGACCTCGGCGGGCGCCGTCTTGAGGGTGCCGGCGACGCCCTGCATCGCCGCCTCGAGCGACTGCAGGTAGGCGAGCGCGTTGTCGCCCGTCACGGCCTCGACGCGCCGCACCCCGGCGGCGACGCCGCCCTCGGCGACGATCTTGAACAGGCCGATGTCGCCGGTGCGCTGCACGTGCGTGCCACCGCACAGCTCGCGGCTCGAGCCGATGTCGAGCACGCGCACTTCCGATCCGTACTTCTCGCCGAACAGCATCACGGCGCCGTGCTTCTGCGCTTCGTCGATCGACATCGTGCGCGCCCCGGTCGCGGCGTTGGCGAGGATCTCGGCGTTGACGATGGCCTCGACGCGCTCCTTCTGCGCGTCCGTCATCGGCGCGTTGTGCGCGAAGTCGAAGCGCGTGCGTTCGTCGTTGACGAGCGAGCCCTTCTGCTGCACGTGGCCGCCGAGCACTTCGCGCAGCGCCTTGTGCATCAGGTGCGTGACGCTGTGGTTGCGCATCGTGCGGGCGCGCTTGACGGCGTCGACGCGTGCGACGAAGCCGTCGCCCAGCTCGAGCTCGCCCTCGACGACGCGGCCGACGTGGCCGTGCACCTGTGCCTGCACCTTGATCGTGTCGTCGACGACGACGCGCGCGCGCGCGTTGCGCAGCTCGCCGGCGTCGCCCGCCTGGCCGCCGCTCTCGGCATAGAACGGCGTGTGGTCGAGCACGACGACGACATCGTCGCCGGCGCGCGCGCGCGCGACCGGCGTGCCGTCGACATAGAGCGCCGTCACCTTGGCGTGTTCGCACACCAGGTGTTCGTAGCCGTGAAAGGCGGTGGGCGCGCCTTCGTACTCGAGGCCCTGCGCCATCTTGAACTTGGCCGACGCGCGCGCCTGCTCGCGCTGGCGGTTCATGGCGGCGTCGAAGCCGGCCGAGTCGACCGTGACGCCGCGCTCGCGGCAGACGTCGGCCGTCAGGTCGAGCGGGAAGCCGTAGGTGTCGTGCAGCTTGAACGCCGTCTCGCCGTCGATCTGCTGCGCGCCCTGTTTGGTCAGGTCCGTCAGCGCCGCCTCCAGGATCTCCATGCCGTTGGCGATCGTCTGGAAGAAGCGCTCCTCCTCCTGCTGCAGCACCTCGGTGATGCGCAGCCTGTCGCGCCGCAGCTCGGGATAGGCGTCGCCCATCTCGTCGGCCAGCGGCGCGACCAGCGTGTGGAAGAAGGGCTTGCGCGCGCCGAGCTTGTAGCCGTGGCGGATCGCGCGCCGCGCGATGCGGCGCAGCACGTAGCCGCGGCCCTCGTTGCCGGGGATCACGCCGTCGGCCACCGTGAAGGCGCAGGCGCGGATGTGGTCGGCGATCACCTTCAGCGACGGCGAATCCTCGTCGCAGTTCTTGCCGCCGGCCGCATCGACGGCCTGCTTGGCGGCGGCCAGCAGATTGACGAACAGGTCGATCTCGTAGTTGCTGTGCACGCCCTGCAGCACCGCCGCCAGCCGCTCGAGGCCCATGCCGGTGTCGACACTCGGCTTGGGCAGCTTGTGCATCACGCCCGCCTCGTCGCGGTTGAACTGCATGAAGACGTTGTTCCAGATTTCGATGTAGCGGTCGCCGTCCTCGTCGGCGCTGCCGGGCGGGCCGCCCGCGATCTCGGGCCCGTGGTCGTAGAAGATCTCGGTGCACGGGCCGCAGGGGCCGGTGTCGCCCATCATCCAGAAGTTGTCGGAGGCGTAGCGGGCGCCCTTGTTGTCGCCGATGCGCACGATGCGATCGGCCGGCACGCCCACGTCCTGGTGCCAGAGGTCGTAGGCCTCGTCGTCCTCGGCGTAGACGGTGACCCACAGCTTCTCGGCCGGCAGCTTGTAGACGGTGGTCAGCAGCTCCCAGGCGTAGCGGATCGCGTCCTTCTTGAAGTAGTCGCCGAAGCTGAAGTTGCCCAGCATCTCGAAGAAGGTGTGGTGGCGCGCCGTGTAGCCCACGTTCTCGAGGTCGTTGTGCTTGCCGCCGGCGCGGATGCACTTCTGCGCCGTCGCGGCGCGCGTGTAGGGGCGCTTGTCGAAGCCGAGGAACACGTCCTTGAACTGGTTCATCCCGGCGTTGGTGAACAGCAGCGTCGGGTCGTCCCCCGGCACGACGGGGCTCGATGCGACGACGCTGTGGCCCTTGGCGGCGAAGAAGTTCAGGAACTGCGAGCGGATGTCGGAGGCTTTCATGCCGAGGGGCCGGAACGCACGCTGCGCGAGACCCGCGGGGCGGTGCGCAACTGCTTGATTTTGAAGCGTTCGATTATAGGTTCCGGGGGTCGCGCGACGCTCCGATTGCGCAGCGCCTGGGGAGCGATGACGCGCGCGGCGTGCGCCGAGGTGTCGACTTATCATCGACGCCCCGCCGGCCGTGCGCCGGCCGCCACCGGAGACCCCTGCATGGATGTGAAGACCTCGCCGCTCGCCGCCCTGAACGACGCCAGCCTGCTGAAGACGAATGCGCTGGTCAACGGCGAGTGGCTGCCCGGGGCGGCACGCTTCGATGTGGGCGATCCGGCGACGGGCCTGAAGCTGGTCGACGTCGCCAACCTCGGCGCCGCCGAGACCAAGGCCGCCATCGCCGCGGCGAACGCCGCCTGGCCGGCGTGGCGCACCAAGACGGCCAAGGAGCGCGCCGCCGTGCTGATGAAGTGGTTCCACCTGCTGCACCAGCACGCCGACGACCTGGCACGCATCATGACGGCCGAGCAGGGCAAGCCGCTGAAGGAGGCCAAGGGCGAAGTCGCCTACGGCGCCAGCTTCATCGAGTGGTTCGCCGAAGAGGCGCGCCGCGTCTACGGCGAGTCGATCCCGAGCACCGACCCGACCAAGCGCTACCTCGTCGTCAAGCAGCCGATCGGCGTGTGCGCCGCGATCACGCCGTGGAACTTTCCGATCGCGATGATCACGCGCAAGGTGGCGCCGGCGCTGGCCGCGGGTTGCACCGTGGTCGTCAAGCCGGCCGAGCAGACGCCGCTCTCGGCGCTGGCCGTGGCCGAACTGGCGCAGCGCGCGGGCATGCCGGCAGGCGTGATCAACGTCGTGACGGCCGACGGCGAGAACTCGATCAAGGTCGGCAAGGCGCTGTGCGCGAGCGACGTCGTGCGCCACCTGTCGTTCACCGGCTCCACCGAGATCGGCCGCGTCCTGATGGCGCAGAGCGCGCCGACAATCAAGAAGCTGTCGCTCGAGCTGGGCGGCAACGCGCCGTTCATCGTGTTCGACGACGCCGACCTCGACTCGGCAGTCGAGGGCGCGATGGCCAGCAAGTACCGCAACGCAGGCCAGACCTGCGTGTGCGTCAACCGCCTCTATGCGCAGGACGGCATCTACGACGCCTTCGTCGACAGACTCGCCGCTCGGGCGCGCGAGCTGAAGGTCGGCAACGGCTTCGACGACGGCGTGGCGATCGGCCCGCTGATCGACGACCAGGCGCTGGCCAAGGTCGAGCGCCACGTCGCCGATGCCACCGCCAAGGGCGCGCGGCTGCTCGCGGGCGGCCGGCGCGCCGGCGAGCGCTTCTACGAGCCGACCGTGCTCGCCGACGCTAGCGGCGCCATGCTGCTGGCGCGCGAAGAGACCTTCGGCCCCGTCGCGCCGGTGTTCCGCTTCAAGACGGAAGACGAGGTGATCGCGGCGGCCAACGCCACCGAGGTCGGCCTGGCGAGCTACTTCTACAGCCGCGACGTGGGGCGCATCTTCCGCGTCGCAGAAGCACTCGAGTACGGCATGGTCGGCATCAACACCGGCATCATCTCGACGGCCGAGGTGCCGTTCGGCGGCGTCAAGCAGTCGGGGCTCGGCCGCGAGGGCTCGCGCCACGGCATCGACGACTACGTCGAGATCAAGTACCTCTGCCTCGGCGATCTGAACAAGTAGTCGGCCAGACGCCGCCGCGTCGTCAGTCGTTGGCCGCCGCGCCGCCGGCGGCACAAACCTCGGCTAGCGCGCGCGCCGAAGCGTGGCGCAGCAGGCTCTCGGCGTCGCCGCCGTCGCGCGGATAGAGCGCCAGGCCGAGCCGCGCCGTCACGCCGACGCTGCTGCCCGCCACGCCGATCGGCTCGCGCAGCGCGCGGCGCAACTTGTCGACGACGCGCTCGGCGCCCTCGGGCGACCCCGCCGACGGCAGCAGCACGGCGAAGGCATCGGCGCCGAGCGACGCGACGACGTCGCTGGCGCGCACGCCGGCGCGCAGCCGCACCGCCACCTTGCGCCGCACGACATGCGCCGACTCGGCGCCGTGCGCCGCCTCGACGGCACCCAGCCCGTCGATGCGCAGCACGACGAGACACACCGGCAGCGGCGCCGACTCGCGCTCGCGCAGCGCGAGCAGCTGCGCCGTGTGATCGACGAAGCGGCGACGATCGGGCAGCCCGGTGGCGAGGTCGGTGGCATGCGCCTGGTGCAGCTCGCGCTCGCGCCGACGGCGCTCGACGGCGGCGCGCAGCCGGCGCGGACCGGCGCTCGACGCCAGCTCTTCGGGCGTCAGCACGTCCTGCGCGCCGAGCCGCAGCCAGCGCAGGGCCGCGTCGGGTGACGGGTCGCGCGCGACGACGAGCCAGGCGCTATCTCCCGCCGCCTGAGCCCAGGCCGACGTCTCGCCGCCTTGCCGAGCCGGGCGCAGCGCGTCGACGCCGAGCAGCACGGCGTCGACGGCGCCGCGCGCCACCTGCAGCGCAGCGAGCTGCTGCAGATCGGCCGGGCCGCGCGCGAATTCGAAGGGACCCCACTGCGCGCCGTCGTCGTCGGCGATCGACGAAGGTGCGTCGATGCCGACGCACAGCACGCGGATCGTCGTGTCGCTCATCGTCGCGTCAAGTGCGGAGGCGAGAGGCAGCCGCCGCCGTCGACAGGCCGCGCCGCGTTGCTGCCGCAGCCGCCGTCGGAATCTTCTGGAGCGGGCGAAGGGAATCGAACCCTCGTATGAAGCTTGGGAAGCTGCCGTTCTGCCATTGAACTACGCCCGCGCCGGGCCGCAAGTTTAGCGTGTCGCGGTGATTCTCGCGGCGGCCTGCCTTGCCGCGGCGAACGCGGCGCGCATCACCCGCGTTCAGGTGGTGCGCGTTCGTCGCCGACGCCGCCACCCCAGCGATTCGCGCACGGGCCGGCCCTCGGATGTGGCGCATTGCACATGCGCGTCGCCCATCCCCTGTTCGCGTACCCCTGAACGGTCGCTTGTCCGAGAGGGGAGCGGTCCGGACACTGCGGACCGCAGGAATTCACTCCAGCTCGCACGAGCACCACTTCGATGAAAGCAGCACAACGCACCGGTTCTTCTCTCCGACCTGCAGCGCTGACGCTTGCAGGCGCCCTCTTCGCGGTCGCCGGTTGCGGCGGCGGCGGCGGCTCCGAACCACCCGCTCCGCCGGCCAACAGCGCGCCGAGCGTCGCACTTGCGGGGCTCAATGCGAACCAGACGTTCGCAGCCGGGGCCGACATCTTGCTGAGCGTCGACGTCTCCGATGCGGACGGCACGGTGAGCAAGGTCGAGTTCTTCGAGGGCGACACGAAGCTGGGCGAGGCGACGGCCGCGCCCTTCCAGTTCAACTGGGTCGGCGCGACGACCGGCTCGCACACGATCACTGCGAAGGCCACCGACAACGGCGGCATGATCGCGATGTCGGGCTCGCTGACCATCAATGTCGACCCGCCTGTCGTGCCGAACGCGGTGCCGACGGTCGCCGTCATCACGCCGACCAACGCGTTCAAGACGAACGCACCGGCGACGTTGACATGGGTCGCGCAAGCCGCCGACACCGACGGAACGATCGCCAGCGTCGAGTTCTTCCGCGTCGATCCCGCCGCGATCGTGCTCGACGACACCACGCGCGTCGGCACCGGCACCTTCAATCCGGCGACGTCGGCCTACGAACTCCAGACCACGAACTGGGCCGCGGGCAGCCACACGGTCGTCGCTCGCGTCACCGATGACGACGGCGCGACGGCCACCTCGGGCACGGTGCAGGTGATCGTCAACGCGCTGCCGAGCGTCGCGTTCGTCGCACCGACCGATCTCAGCAGCTTCGTCGCCGGCGCCAACATCACGCTGCGCGTCGCGGCTTCGGACGCCGACGGCAGCATCACGAAGGTGGAGTTCTACGTCGACGGCAACGCCACGCCGCTGGGTCAGGGCGTGCAAGGCACTCCGGGCGGCGACTACGAGCTCGCCTGGAACGCCGTTCCGTTCGGTGCACACACGATCGAAGCGCGAGCCACCGACAACGACGGCGCGATCCGGAGCACGTCGATCTCGATCGGCGTCGACGCACCGCCCTCGGTGTCGCTGGCCGCGCCGACGGTGAGCAGCAACAATGCGCCGGCGACCATCACGCTGGTGGCCACCGCC
Organism: Burkholderiaceae bacterium; assembly: GCA_048500255.1. Lineage (GTDB taxonomy): Bacteria > Pseudomonadota > Gammaproteobacteria > Burkholderiales > Burkholderiaceae_C > JAMHWF01. Next base: position 112,619 of record JASNYH010000006.1, read on the forward strand.
TCCGACAGCGACGGCACGATCGCCTCCGTCACGTTCAAGAACAACGGCGTCGATGTCGGCACCGGCGTGCGTCAAGGCGTGAGCAACGACTACCAACTCGTCCTCGCGAACCGGCCTGCAGGAGCCTACGCGTTCACGGCCACGGCCGTCGACGACGACGGTCTGTCGCGCACGACGGACTCGAGCAACGTGACGGTCCTGCCCAACGTGCCGCCGACCGTCAGCGTCACGTCGCCGACGTCGTTCCCGCTGCCCGATGCCGTCGTGCTCACCGCCACCGCGGCCGACAGCGACGGCATCGCGAAGGTCGAGTTCTACTCGGGCGCGGTCAAGCTCGGCGAAGCGACGGCACCCTACGCCTTCACCTGGTCCGGCGTGGCCGCCGGCGACTACACCGTCAAGGCGCGCGCCATCGACAACTACGGCTCGCAAACGGACTCGGCGCCGATGGCGGTGACCGTCATCCCCGATCCGGTCGGCATGTGGAGCACGCTGATCGCGTCGCAGAAGGCCGGCTTCATACAGGTTCCCGACCGCGAGGTGGGCGATCCGGGCGTCGATGCCGTCGAGGTGTTGACGGCGATCGGACCGAACGCGGTGATCCCGAAGTTCCAGCCCGCGATGGCGGGGGCAGTGCGCGCACTGGCCGACTTCACGCCGACGACGATCAGCCCGACGCCCCAGGCGTGCCCGGGCGGCGGCACGGTGCTGGTGTCGGACAACCCCGCCACGGGACAGCCGGACGACCTGCGCTACGAGTACGACGCCTGCGTCGTCGGCGCCTACACCATCACGGGCGGCACCGACTATCCGCACACCGACAACACGACGGTGCCGCCGACGGTGCGCAACATCGGCTCGGCCGTGACGTACATCCCGGGCCCGACCGGCTTCCAGCTCGTCCTCGAAGGCGTGAAGGTCAGCGGCAACGGGGCACCGGCCGAAGACGGCGAGGCGTACCCGCGCAATGCGCTCGTCTACTCGTCGGCGGACTGCACCGGCACGGGCATTGCCAAGTCGTGCATGACCAACCTGGACGTGAACGCACGCTGGGGCACCGACTTCGCGTGGACGGGCTACTCCAACGCAGGGACGCCGACCCCGTGGACGGACGACACCTATACGCTCAACGGCGTGTTCCGTGATCAGCACTGCCCGCCTGACCCTGCACTGCCGAACCTCGGCCGCGATCAGTGCCTGGCCAACCCGCCGGCGGCGCGTCACATCCGCTACCAGGCGATGACCAACGTGAGCGGTCGTGCGATCGTCTACGGCAGCAACGGCTACTCGGTGGTGACGCGACTCGCGCCGGCGGCCGGCAAGGAGCGCGTGTCGGTCGTGCGCACGATCACCGTGGCGACGCCCGGCTTCGATGTCGGCACCAGCCCGGCGGCGGTCTACGAGTGCACGGTGGGCGCGCTCTCGGGCGACTGGAGCTGCACGCCGGCGCCGTAACTCACCGGGCGGACGCAGTTCGGGGCTTGCCCTCTGCGTCGTCCACCACCCTGTGAACCGTCAGCCCAGGGCGCTTCGGCGCCCTGGGCTGTTTTCGTCGGGCCGCGCGAACTCGGTTCGTTGACGGTCGGCGCCACGGCACCGACGCGTGACGAGGGCTCGACGATCGGGGCCGGACGGCGGCGGCGTCGAAGGCGGGCCCGATCCGCATGCGGCGAGCGCCGCAGCGCCAAAAAAAAAGAACTGCGGCCGACAGGCCGCAGTTCGATGCGATGGCGCTGCTGCGCCGTCGGTCAGCGGCGGGCGATGAAGCCTCCGACGTTAACGGCTCCGGTGGTCGCGTTCTTGACGATAAAGCTGCCGGCGATTTCCGCGGCGTTCTGGCCGAAGTAGCGTGCACCGAGCCCGCTCGTCATCGAGGCGCTGCCGCCCGTGTCGACAGTTCCGACCAGATAGTTGGCAACGTTGGTCCCGATATCGCCGAACGCTGCGCGCGACACAAACGCGGCTGCCGAAACCGGCGGCCGGGCCAGCGTATCCTCGACCGCGTTTTCGACATAGACGTCGGCTTGGCGAGAGCTGCCGAAGTTCACGACGATGCGCACATCGGCGCGATATCGGACGGGCAGCGCATTGGCAGCGCCGTTGGCGGTGTACCAGCCGTAGGCGATGCCCCTGAAGGTTCCTTCGCCGGAGGTTGGCACATTCGCCGGTACCGTCGTGTTGCCGAACGCCACGATTCCGGAGCGACGCGTCGACTGCTCCAAGACACCCACGCTGGGCAGCGTCCACTCGTTGATGAAGGTGGTGTCCTTGGTTTCCCAGGCGGCGAGATTGGCGTCCAGATAGCTGTAGAGAGTCAGATCGCGAAAGCCCTTGGAGTCAGGCTGGGGAATGCCGGTTGTCCCGGCGCGCACGTCGCCGTCGCTGTGATTTCGATGTGCCGTCGTCCGATCCGGATCGGTGCCGGTTCGACGAAAATCTCCCTCGACATAGCTCACACCGTTCGTATCGACGAGGGCGGGATCGCACTGCACCGCCGGCAGCGTCGGGCAAGCGAAATAGCGGTTGTTCGCATAGTTCTCCGGACTACCTGTCTTGGTCGCCGCGTTGTTGTTGTAGTACGAGGTGTCGGTCGAGGGAGGCAGGGCCCGGCTTGTCACGATGGCGCCCGCGTCGAGTTCAGTCACGCCCGTGGTCTTTCCCTCGAACGCCTCGATGATGCGAGGACGCTGCGCCGTCCCGTTCCAGGTGATGCCGATGTCGGTCAGTAGCATCGCGGCACCGTCGACGGCTCCAGTGCCCGGGGCTCGGTGCATGCGGATCTCGGCCACGGCCGAATCCCGCGCAAAGATTGGATCGAGGCCGGCCGAGTCGCTCACGTTGATACCGTCGGCGGTCGACTGTCCGTATACAAACACACCCGAACTCATCAGCCGCACGCCGTTGTCCTCTATGCGCAGCACCGAGTCGCCGCTGCAGCGGTTTTCCGTGTTGCCGCCAACGCACGTCATCGTCGTGGTCGTGCCGTCGGGCAGGGCGGATGGCTTTGCGGCGTCGGGCACCTGCCGCAGTGCGGACGCCGCGTCCCCACCACCCCCCCCGCCCCCGCAAGCCGCAACAACCGCAGCCGTGATCAACGTTGGAACGAACAGGCGGTGGGTACTGCGCAAAGTGGACATCGTGGCTCTCCTCGGAATGCCGCGCAGCATAGGCGTCCGTTCGGGGGACGCCCACCCCGGACATCGGGTGTTGCGCGGGCGTCGCGTAGACTGCGCGGCGCCCGGCAGCAGGGAACGAATCCCGTCGCTCGCCGGGTGCACCGTCACCCTGCATGAACCCGCCGCCCTCATCGCCGCCCGCCGCACCCGCGCGCCGCGCCGTGCGCAGCTTCGTCGTGCGCGGCGGACGCATCGGCAGCGGCCAGCAGCGCGCGCTCGCCGAACTCGGCCCGCGCTACGTCTTGCCCTATGTCGGCACACCGGTCGACTTCGCGGCACTGTTCGGCCGGCGCGCGCCGCTCGTCGTCGAGATCGGCTTCGGCATGGGCGATGCCACGGCGCGCATCGCGCAGGCGCGGCCCGACACCGACTTCGTCGGCGTCGAAGTCCACACGCCGGGCGTCGGCGCGCTGCTCAGGCGCATCGGCGAGCTCGATCTCGCCAACGTGCGCATCGTGCAGCACGACGCTGTCGACGTGCTGCAGCACATGGTCGCGCCGGCGTCGCTGGACGGCGTGCATGTCTTCTTTCCCGACCCGTGGCACAAGAAACGGCACCACAAGCGGCGCCTGATCCAGCCCGAGTTCGTGTCCCTGCTCGCCAGCCGGCTGGCGCCCGGCGGCATCGTGCACTGCGCGACCGACTGGCAGCCTTACGCCGAGCAGATGCTCGCCGTGCTGTCGGCCGAGCCGCTGCTCGCCAACACGGCCGCGAGCTACGCGCCGCGGCCCGACTATCGGCCGCCGACCAAGTTCGAGCAGCGCGGCCTGCGGCTCGGCCACGGCGTGTGGGACCTCGTCTTCTCGCGTCGTCGGACCTAGCACGACCGGCCGCGCGCACTCACGGGCGCCGCGCGACGAAGCCGAGGATCGCCGTCGCGCCCCCCGAGCCCGACAGCCGCAGCACGCCGCCCACTTCGGGCGGTGCCGCGACCCCGCCCGCCGTCGCGACCGGCCCGAAGAAGCGCGCGCCGAGACCGCCGGTCAGCGAGCCGGTGTCGACCGGCCCGGCCAGGTAGTTCGACGCGCCGGCCCCCACCGCCGCGACGCGCGCTTCGGCGTCGAGCGCGAGCGGCCGGGCGGCACCCGACGAGGCAGCGACGGTGTTGCGCACCGACAGCGTCAGCGTGCCCGATGCGAAGTCGACCGTCACGCTGGCGTCGCCGCGGATCGCGACCGGTTCCTGCGTCGCATCCGGCGCGTGCACGCCACGCACGGTGCCGACATAGGTCGCCGTGCCCGCGGCGGGCAACGTCGCCGGAGGGGTGACGGCACCGAAGGCGACGACACCGCGCCGGTTCTGGTTGTGCTCGTCGGTCCCGCCCCATTCGACGATGCCCACCGTGTCCTTCGTCAGCCACGACCCCAGGTTGGCGTGTGCATAGGTCCACAGCTCGATCGCGCGGTACCCCTTCGAGCCGGGATACGGCACGCCGGGGCCGGTGCCGTCGGGCAGCCACTGACCGCCCGGCCCCGCGTCCCCGGCATGGACGTCGCCGTCTTCGTGCAGGCGCGACGCTGCAGCACTGTCGGGCAACGTGCCGCTGCCGCGCCAGTTGCCCGGTGTCGTCTGCAATCCCGTCGTCTCGACCGCCGGGCACGGCGTATAGCCGGCCGGGCAGCGCGGTGGATCGGTGCGCGGGAAGTAGCGGTTGTAGGCGTAGTTGGCGCGCGTCCCCGAGGCACCGCGGATCGCGTAGTCGTAGTAGCCGAGGTCGGACGATGGCGGCAGCGCCGAGAGCACCAGCGCGCCGTTGGCCGCGAGGCGCGTGGTGCCCTGTGTCGGCAGGAACGGCTCGATGATCGGGGGCCGCTCGGCACTGCCCCACCGGATGTTCATGCCGGTGATCAGCATCGTGGCACCGACCGGCGCGCTGCCGGCGTTCTTGGCGACGCGCAGTTCGGCCCAGCCGCCGGAGGCCAGTGCGAGGCCGGTCGCCTCGGTCCGATCGACGATCGGCGTCGCCAGGTCGCTCGTCGACCGGCCATAGGCCTGCACCCCCGAGGCCGTCAACACGACGCCGCGGTCGGTGCGCAGCACGCTGTTGCCGCTGCACTGATGGTTCGCCCCGTCCGCGCAACTCATCTTCAGCGGTGTCGAGCCCGGCAGCGGATCGGGCACCGGCGCCGGCGCGGGCGCCGGGACGGGCGCAGGAGGAGGCGGCACCGGCGCAGGTGACGGCGCAGGTGATGGTGCGGGCGATGGTGCGGGTACTGGCGCTGGTGCCGGTGCCGGTGCCGGCGACGGTGCCGGCGACGGTGCCGGCGACGGCGACGGCGACGGCGACGGCGATGGCGACGGCGATGGCGATGGCGATGGCGACGGCGCAGGCGTCGGACCGGCCACAGGCGCCGGCGCACCGACCGAGGGCGCCGCGGCCGCATCACCGCCGCCTCCGCCGCAGGCCGTCAGCAGCCCGGCCGCTGCGATCGCAGCCATGAGGGATTCGATTCGACGCAGCTCCGAAGTCATGGGAGGACCCATCCTTTCGGAGCCGATTCGGCAAGCCGTGGTCCCACGGCCTCACGCGCGAGGCATCGCCCCCCGCGAACGAACGTCCTCGGCGGTTCGACGGATCAGGGCATCAACCGACCCACTCGACCCATCCCGCCCACGCCGTCACCAGCACGACCAGCCCGAACGCGATGCGGTACCACGCGAACGGCACGAAGTCGTGCGTCGCGATGTAGCGCAGCAGCCAGCGCACGCACAGCCAGGCCGAGACGAACGAGAACACGAGCCCGATGCCGAACAGCGGCACGTCGGCCCAGGTCAGCAGCGCGCGCTGCTTGTACAGGCTGTAGACGCCGGCGCCGATCAGCGTCGGGATGGCGAGGAAGAAGCTGTAGTCGGTGGCCGCCTTGCGCGACAGGCCGAGCAGCATGCCGCCGATGATCGTGGCGCCCGAGCGGCTCGTGCCGGGCACGAGGGCGAAGCACTGCACCAGGCCGACCTTGAGCGCATCGGCCGGCGTCATGTCGTCGACGCCTTCGATGCGCACCGCCGACGGCGGGCGCCGCTCGGCCCACAGGATCACGAGTCCGCCGAGGATGAACGTCGTCGCGACGACGACGGGCGTGAACAGGTGCGCCTGGATCGCCTTGCCCAGCAGCAGGCCGAGCACGACGGCCGGCGCGAAGCCGATCGCCACGTTGATCGCGAAGCGCCGCGCGCGCGCATCGTGGCCCAGACCCGCCAGCGTGTCGCGCACGCGCTGCCAGTAGACGAGGATGACGGCGAAGATCGCGCCCGTCTGGATCGCGATGTCGAACACCTTCGCCTTCTCGCCGGTGAAGCCGAGCAGCGACGCGGCGAGGATCAAGTGCCCGGTGCTCGAGATCGGCAGGAACTCCGTCAGCCCCTCGACGATGCCCATCACCGCGGCCTTGATCCACAGCGTGAAGTCCAAGTCTCTCCCCCGGCAAAAACAGCCGGGGATGATACGCCGTCACTCACTCGTGGCGCAGCGCCTCGATCGGCAGCAGCCGCGCCGCGCGGCGCGCCGGATACCAGCCGAAGAAGATGCCGACGGCCGCCGCGAAGCCCGCGGCCAGCGCGACCGAGCCCGGCGTCAGCGCGACGCGCCAGTCGGTGAACGACGCGACGCCCCAGCTCGCGGCGGCGCCGAGCGCGATGCCGATCGCGCCGCCGGCGAGACTCAGCGTCACCGCCTCGATCAGGAACTGCACCAGGATGTCGCTGCCGCGCGCGCCGACCGCCATGCGCAGGCCGATCTCGCGCGTGCGCTCGGTGACGCTGACGAGCATGATGTTCATGATGCCGATGCCGCCGACGACGAGGCTCACGCCCGCCACGGCGGCGAGCAGCAGTGTCATCACGCGGCTCGACTCCTCCTGCGCCTGCAGCACCTCGGTCAGGTTGCGCACGCGCACGCTGTCGTCGCCGCCGGGCGGCACGCGGTGGCGCTGGCGCAGCAGCTCGCGGATCGCGGCCTCGGCGGCGTCCATGTTCTCGCCCTCGCGCACCTTGACGTTGATCCAGCCGATGCGCCGCAGCTTGCCGGCGTTGCCGCCCTGGATGCGATTGCGCAGCGTCGAGATCGGCACGAGCAGCACGTCGTCCTGGTCCTGGCCGTTGGCGTTCTCGCCCTTGGGCACGAGCGTGCCGACGATCGTGATCGGCACGTTGCGCACGCGCACGACCTGGTCCAGCGGATCGGCGTCGCCGAACAGCTCGCGCGCCGCCGTGCGGCCGATGATGCCGACCTTGCCCGAGCCCTGCAGCTCGCCGGCCTCGAAGACGCGGCCGGACTCGAGCGTCCACTCGCGCGCCTCGAGGTAGTCGTTCGTCGAGCCGATCACGTAGCTGAGCCAGTTGGCGTTGCCGGCGACGAGCTGCGTCGTCGCGCGGCTGGCCGGCGCCGCGACCTGCACCTCGGGCACGTCGCGCACGATGGCGGCGGCGTCGTCCTCGGTCAGCATCTGGCCGGTCTGCGCACCCATGCGCACGCCGCCGGCCGTCTGCGAGCCCGGCAGCACGAGCATCACGTTGGTGCCCAGCGTCTTCATGTGCTCGGCCACGCGCTGCTGCGCGCCGGCGCCGATCGAGATCATCGTGATCACGGCAGCCACGCCGATGATGATGCCCAGCATCGTCAGCATGCTGCGCAGCAGGTTCGTCGTCAGCGCCCGCCAGGCCGAGCGCAGCGCAGCAACAGCATTCATGGTGCAGCGGCGGCCGGTGCGGCGGCGTGGGCCGGCACCTGCCGCCGGTCCTCCACGATCGCGCCGTCGCGGAACACGATGCGCCGCCCGGCCCAGGCCGCGATGTCGCTCTCGTGCGTGACCATCACGATCGTCAGGCCGCGCGCGTTCAGGCCGGCCAGCAACGCCATGATCTCGTGCGAGGTCTGCGTGTCGAGCGCGCCCGTCGGCTCGTCGGCGAGGATGAGCTGCGGCCGGTTGACGAGCGCGCGCGCGATCGCCACGCGCTGCTGCTGGCCGCCCGACAGCTGCGCGGGCGTGTGGCCGGCGCGCTCGGCCAGGCCGACCTCGCGCAGGCTGGCCAGCGCGCGCTCGCGCCGCTCGGCGCGCCCGACGCCGGCGTACAGCAGCGGCAGTTCGACGTTCTCGAGCGCCGACGTGCGCGCGAGCAGGTTGAACTGCTGGAACACGAAGCCGACGCGCCGGTTGCGGATCGACGCCAGCGCGTCGGGCGCCATCGCGTCGACCGCCTCGCCGGCGAGGCGGTACCGGCCGCCGGTCGGCGAGTCGAGGCAGCCGAGGATGTTCATCAGCGTCGACTTGCCCGAGCCCGACGCGCCCATCACGGCGACGAACTCGCCCTGCTCGATGTCGAAGCTGACGCCGCGCAGCGCGTGCACGAGAGTGTCGCCGGCCGCGTAGACCTTGCTCAGGTCGCGCGCTTCGATGAAGGCCATCGCGGCTTCAGAACAGGCGCGGGCTCGACGAGCCGCGCGCCGCAACCGCCTGCGTGCCGACGACGACCGTCGCGCCCTCGACGACGCCGCTGGCCGCCGGCATCGGCAGCAGCTCCGTCATCGTGCCGTCGCTGATGCCCAGGCGCACCGCCACGGCGCGCGGCTTGCCGTCGCCGCCCAGCAGGTAGATGCGCCCGCGCCCGACCTGGCGCCCCGCCAGCTCGGCGACGAGCGCCTGCCAGCGCGGCTGCTGCTCGCGCGTGAGCTGCTCGCCGATGCGCGCGCGCAGCTCGGCCACGATGCGCTCGCGCGCGCGGGCGCGCTCGGCGTCGGGCAGGTTGCGCAGCTCGGCGAAGCGCGGGCGCGCCTCGGCGACGAGGGCGTCGATCTTCTCGAGCTGCTCGGGCGTCGGCTGCAGCTCCTCGACGATGCGCTCGCGCAGCTGCGCGAGCAGCCCGCCCGAGGCACCGCCCGCGCCGCCCGGCTGCGGCTGCGCGACGGCCGACGGCAGCAGGCGCTCGAGCGCGCCGCGCCAGGCCGACGACGTGGCTCGCGGCGCCGCGCCCGATGCCGGCGCCGCCGCCGGCTCGGCCACGCCGGGCAGGCGCACGCGCAGCGCGGCGTTGGGCACCTTGAGCACGTTGTCGCGCGTGTCGGTGACGAGGCGCACGTTGGCCGTCATGCCCGGCAGCAGGCGCGTCTCGCTGTTGGCGAACGACACGATGGCGACATAGGTGATGACGTTCTGCGTGTTCGTCGCCGCCTTGCGCAGCTGCGTCAACTCGCCGTCGAAGCCGCGCGCGCCGAAGGCGTCGACCGTGAACGTCGCCTTCTGGCCGACGCGCACGCGGCTCACGTCGGCCTCGTCGATCGACACCTGCACCTGCATGTCATCGAGGTTCTGCGCGATGACGAACAGCTCGGGCGACTGCAGGCTCGCCGCCACCGTCTGGCCGAGCTCGATGCTGCGCTTGATGACGACGCCGTCGACGGGCGAGCGGATCTGCGTGCGCTTCAAGTCGATCTCGGCCTGCGCGACGAGCGCCTCGCGCTGCTTGACGGCCGCCTTCGCGCTGGCGATCTGCGCCTGCGCCACCTCGGCCTGCGCGGCGGCGGCCTTGTGCGCCTGGGCCAGGCTGGCGGCCGTCGCGCGCGCCGTCTCGAGCGTCGCCGCGGCGACGAAGTTCTGCGCCACCAGTTCCTGGTTGCGCCGCACGTTGCGCTCGGCCTCGGCAGCGTCGACGGCGGCGCGCGACGCTGCGGCCTGCGCCGCGAGCAGGCTGGCCTGCGCCGTGAGCACCGCGGCGCGCGCCGCGTCGAGGTCGGCCTGCACCTGACGCAGCCGCTGCTGGAAGGTCTCGGGGTCGAGCTGCGCGATCAGCTGGCCGGCCTTCACCTCCGAGTTGAAGTCGGCGTACAGCTCCTTGATCTGGCCCGAGACCTGCGTGCCCACCTGCACCTGCGTCACCGGCGCGACGGTGCCCGAGGCCGACACCGTGGCCTGCAACGAGCCGCGCTCGATCTTCGCCGTGCGGTACTGCAGCGCCTCGGCGTCGCCGCGCAGCGCCCACCACGCGCCGACGCCGGCGGCGCCGAGCCCGAGGGCGAGCACGGCGCCGATCCAGTGTTTGGCTTGCATGGCGCCGATTCTAGGCAGCGCCCCTCGCGCCGCCGGCGCGGCCCGGCAACTTCACCTGTCTTTACCCGGTGATTGGCGGCGTGCGATGCAGCGCGCCTTGACCCCGCACGGCGCGCGCGGTTAGCATTACTGACCAGTCAGTCAGTATCCGATGACCACGATGCCCCCTTCCACCCCCGTGCCCGCCGGCCGCCAGCGCCGCAAGGAGGCGCGCCCGCAGGAGCTGCTCGACGCCGCGCTCGACCTGTTCGTCGAGAAGGGCTATGCCGCGACACGCTCCGAGGAGGTCGCGGCGCGCGCCGGCGTCTCGAAGGGCACGCTCTACCTCTACTACCCGAGCAAGGAAGAGCTGTTCAAGGCCGTGATCGGCCAGCGCCTGTCGCAGGAGATCGCCGCCGGCGCCGAACAGGTGGCGCAGTTCGACGGCTCGACCGCCGAGCTGCTGCGCAACGTACTCGCCGCGTGGTGGGAGCGCGTCTTCGACAGCCCGACCTCGGCCGTGTTCAAGCTCGTCATCACGGAGGTGCGCACCTTCCCCGAAATCGCCGAGTTCTATGCCGAGCAGGTGGTGCGCCCCGGCAAGCAGCTGATCGGCCGCATCATCGATCGCGGCATCCGGCGCGGCGAGTTCAAGCCGGTCGACGTGCCGTCGGCGGTGCTGTCGCTCGTGCTGCCGCTGGTCATGCTGTGCCTGCACAAGCACTCGCTGGCCGCGTGCATGCCGTCGGAGGAGCTGACCGATCCGCACGAGTTCATCCGGCGCCACATCGAGCTGGTGCTCGGCGGTCTGCTCGTCGAGCGGCCGCGCGCGGCAGCCGCGCCGCAGCGCCCGCCGCGCCGAAAGGCCGCGCGATGACGCGCGCCGTCAAGCTCGTCGTCGTCGCTGCCGTATCGCTCGCCGTCGTCGTCGGCCTCGGCTGGCGCATCGCGCAGCAGCGCGCCCAGCAGCAGGCGATGCTCGGCGCGACGCGGCCGGCGGCGAGCGCGCTCGAGCTCGCGCCGGGCGACCTCGTCGTCGCGCGGCGCCTCGACGTCGGCCGCACGATCGCCGTGTCGGGCGGGCTCAAGGCCGTCACCAGCGCCGTCGTCAAAGCCAAGGTGCCGGCCGAGTTGCGCAGCCTGGCGGTGCGCGAGGGCGACGCCGTCAAGGCCGGCCAGACGATCGGCCAGCTCGACACGACGGAGCTCGACTGGCGGCTGCGCCAGGCCGAGCAGACGGCCGCCGCGTCGCGCGCCCAGCTCGACATCGCCCGGCGCGCGCTCGACAACAACCGCGCCCTCGTCGCGCAGGGCTTCATCTCGGCGACGGCGCTCGACACCTCGGTGTCCAACGAGGCCGCGGCGCAGGCCAATCTGCAGGCCGCCGACGCCGCTGTCGAGCTGGCGCGCAAGGCGCGCGCCGACGCGCGCCTCGTCGCGCCGATCGCCGGGCTCGTGTCGCAGCGCCACGCCCAGCCGGGCGAGCGCGTCGCGGTCGACGCGCGCATCGTCGAGATCGTCGATCTGTCGCGCCTCGAGCTCGAGGCCGCGCTCGCGCCCGAGGACGTGGCCGACGTGCGCGTCGGCCAGACGGCGCGTCTGCAGGTCGACGGCATCGCCGCGCCGGTCGACGCGACGGTGGCACGCATCAACCCGAGCGCGCAGGCGGGCACGCGCGCCGTGCTCGTCTACCTCGCCGTGCAGCCGCAGCCGGCGCTGCGGCAGGGCCTGTTCGCGCGCGGCGCGATCGCGATGGCGGGCCAGCCGGTGCTCGCCGTGCCGGTATCGGCGGTGCGCATCGACCAGGCGGCGCCCTACGTGCTCGCGCTCGCCGACGGGCGCGTCGTGCACCGGCCGGTCACGCTCGGCCTGCGCGGCGAGGCCGTCGTCGACGGCCGCGCCGAGCCCGTCGTGCAGCTGCTGACCGGCGTCGCGGACGGCACGACGCTGCTGCGCGGCAGCGTCGGCACGGTGCGCGACGGCACGCCGGCGCGCATCGCCGGCGGCGGCGGCGTGGCGGCCGCGACGCGCTGAAGAGCCGACGCCGCCATGTGGTTCACGCGCGTCTCGATCGGCAACCCCGTCCTTGCGACGATGGTGATGCTCGCCTTCGTCGTGCTGGGGCTGTTCTCCTACCAGCGGCTGGCGGTCGACCAGTTCCCGAACGTCGACTTCCCCACCGTCGTCGTCGTCGTCGACTACCCCGGCGCGTCGCCCGAGATCGTCGAGAACGAAGTGACGAAGAAGGTCGAGGAGGCCGTCAACACGATCGCCGGCATCAACTCGATGTACTCGCGGTCATACGAAGGCTATGCCGTCGTCGTCGTCGAGTTCAACCTCGACGTCGACGGCCGCAAGGCGGCCGACGACGTGCGCGAGAAGGTCTCGCTGATGCGCCCCACGCTGCGCGACGAGGTCAAGGAGCCGCGCATCTCGCGCTTCGACCCGCAGAGCGCGCCGATCTACAACGTCGCCGTGCTCGCCAAGGACGGCGCGAAGACGCCGCAGGAGCTGACGACGTGGGCCACGCAGGTGCTGCAGAAGCGCCTCGAGAACGTGCGCGGCGTCGGCGCCGTCACGCTGGTGGGCGGCGTCGCGCGCCAGGTCAACCTCTACCTGCGCCCCGCCGCGATGGAGGCGCTGGGCGTCGGCGTCGACCAGGTGCTCGCCGCCGTGAAGAGCGAGAACCAGGAGCTGCCGATGGGCTCGATCCGCTCGCACGAGCAGGAGCGCGTCGTGCAGATCAATGCGCGGCTCGCGCGGCCCGAGGAGTTCCGCGACATCGTGGTCGCGCGTCGTGGAACGACGGGCGCCGGCGGAGCCGGCGCGGGCGTGCCGGTCAAGCTGTGGCAGGTCGCCGACGTCGTCGACGGCCCGCAGGAGGTCGAGACGCTGGCGCTCTACAACGGCCGGCGCACCGTGCTGCTGTCGGTGCAGAAGTCGCAGGGCGAGAACACGATCGCCGTCGTCGACGGACTGAACCGCGCGCTCGCCGAGGCGGCGGCGCTCGCGCCGCCCGGCATCGAGGTCGAGGTCAACCGCGACAACTCGCGCTCGATCCGCGTCTCGGTGGCCAACGTCAAGCGCACGCTGTTCGAGGGCGCGGCGCTCACGGTGCTGATCGTCTTCCTGTTCCTCAATTCGTGGCGCTCGACCGTCATCACCGGGCTGACGCTGCCGATCGCGCTGATCGGCACCTTCCTCGTGATGTACGCCTTCGGCTTCACGATCAACACGGTGACGATGATGGCGCTGTCGCTGTGCGTCGGCCTGTTGATCGACGACGCCATCGTCGTGCGCGAGAACATCGTGCGCCACCTGCAGATGGGCAAGAGCGCGCACGACGCCGCGCTCGACGGCACGCGCGAGATCGGCCTGGCGGTGCTTGCGACGACGCTGTCGATCGTTGCCGTGTTCCTGCCGATCGGATTCATGGGCGGCATCGTCGGCAAGTTCTTCCACGAGTTCGGCATCACGATTGTCGCGGCCGTGCTGATCTCGATGTTCGTGAGCTTCACGCTCGACCCGATGCTGTCGAGCGTGTGGCACGACCCGCACGCCGCGCACGGCCACCCGCAGGGCGCGGGCGCGACGCTCTACGACCGCACGATCGGCCGCGTGACGGGACTGTTCGACACCTTCACCGAATGGCTGGCCGCGACCTACCAGACGATCCTGCGCTGGTCGCTCGCGCACAAGGTGGCGACGATCGCGATCGCTGCCGCCACTTTCGTCGGCAGCTTCTTCGTCATCCCCATCCTCGGCGCCGAGTTCGTGCCCAAGGCCGACTTCTCCGAGACCGAGATCCACTTCCACACTCCGGTGGGCTCCTCGCTCGAGGTGACGGAGGCGCGCGCGCGCCGCATCGACGCCGTGCTGCGCGAGATGCCCGAGGTGCGCCACACCGTGACGACGATCAACACCGGGCGCGCGGCCGGCAAGAGCTACGGCACGGTGTACGTGCGCCTCGTCGACCGCGACCGGCGCTCGCGCAGCCAGGAGCAGCTCTCCGCACCGCTGCGCGAGCGGCTCGCGCGCATTCCCGGCATCACGGTCACGAACGTCGGCGTCACCGACCTGGGCGGCAGCAAGAGCCTGCAGTTCTCGGTGCAGGGCCGCGACCTGGCCGAGCTCGAGCGGCTGTCGCGCCTGATCATGGCGCGGCTGCGCGACATCCCCGGCCTCGTCGACCTCGACAGCACGAACAAGCCCGACAAGCCGACGGTGGCGATCGACGTGAAGCGCGACGCCGCCGCCGATGCCGGCCTCAACGTCAACGCGCTCGCCGGCACGCTGCGCACGCTGGTGGCCGGCACGACGGTGGGCAACTGGCGCGCGCCCGATGGCGAGAACTACGATGTCGTCGTGCGCGTCGCGCCGACGGCGCGCGACGCCGTCGACGACCTGCAGCGCATGCCGATCAACGTCGCGCCGGCCGCCGACGGCTCGCCGCGCGTCGTGCGGCTGGCGCAGGTGGCCGACGTGCGGCCGTCGACGGGCCCCAACCAGATCAACCGCCGCGACCTCAACCGCGAGATCAACATCGACGCCAACGCCTGGGGCCGCAGCGCCGGCGACGTGTCGGCCGACATCCGGCGCGTGCTCGACGGCATCGCCTGGCCGCCGGGCTACCGCTATGCCTTCGGCGGCTCGACGAAGAACATGAAGGAGTCGTTCGACTACGCGATCGGCGCGCTGATGCTCGCCGTCGTGTTCATCTACATGATCCTCGCCAGCCAGTTCAGGAGCTTCGTGCAGCCGCTGGCGCTGATGAGCTCGTTGCCGCTGACGCTGATCGGCGTCGTGCTCACGCTGCTCGCCTTCGGCTCGACGCTCAACATGTTCTCGATCATCGGCATCGTGATGCTGATGGGCCTGGTGACGAAGAACGCCATCCTGCTGATCGACTTCGCGATCCGTTCCCGGGACGACGGCATGAGCCGCCACGACGCGCTGCTGCACGCCGCGCGCGTGCGGCTGCGCCCGATCCTGATGACGACGCTGGCGATGGTGTTCGGCATGGTGCCGCTGGCGTTCGCGCTGTCCGAGGGCGCCGAGCAGCGCGCACCGATGGGCCAGGCCGTGATCGGCGGCGTGATCACGTCGTCGCTGCTGACGCTGGTCGTCGTGCCCGTTGTCTACTGCTGGCTCGACGACCTGTCGGCGTGGGCGCGCCGATTGACGCACCGCAAGGCCGCCGCCGCCCCGGCGGGCCTCGGCGAAGGCCTCGCGAAATAGAATTCCGCGTCTTTGCCCACCGCGCCTACGCAGCATCGCCATGAACACCGAACTCGCCCGCCACAACATGATCGAGCAGCAGATCCGCCCCTGGGAGGTGCTGGATCAGGACGTGCTGTCGCTGCTCGCCGTCGTCAAGCGCGAGGAGTTCGTGCCGCCGGCCTACCGCGCGCTGGCCTTCGTCGACACCGAGGTCCCGCTGCCCGGCGGCCAGTGCATGCTCGCGCCAAAGCTCGAGGCGCGGCTGCTGCAGGATCTCACGCTGCAGCGCCGCGAGCACGTGCTCGAGATCGGCGCCGGCTCCGGCCACATGGCGGCGCTGCTGTCGCATCGCGCCGAGCGCGTGACGACGCTCGAGATCCTGCCGCAGCTCGCCGAGCTGGCGGCGGCCAACCTGCGCCGCGCCGGCGTCGCCAATGCGCGCGTCGTCGACGCCGACGGCGCGCACGGCATGCCCGACCTGGCGCCGTTCGACGCCATCGTGCTGTCGGGCTCGGTGGCGAGCGTGCCGCAGCACCTGCTCGATCAACTCAAGGTCGGCGGCCGGCTCATCGGCATCGTCGGCAGCGAGCCGATCATGCGTGCCACGCTGGTCACGCGCGTCGGCGAACGCGAGTTCCGCAGTGTCGATCTGTTCGACACCGTCGCGCCGCGGCTCGTCGGCTTCGACGAGCCGCCGCGATTCAAGTTCTGACACCTTTCCCAGAAGAGGACGCTCATGCCCGCTCTCCGCAACACCGTCGTCGCCACGCTCGTCGCGCTGGCCGCCGCCGGCGCCGCGCACGCGCAGTCGTTGCAGGAGCTGTACAACGCCGCGCGCGGCTACGACGCGACCTACCTCGCGGCGCGTGCGCTGGCCGACTCCGCGCAGTACCGCGCGGCGCAGTCCGACGCGCTGCGCCGCCCGAACGTGTCGCTGACGGGCAGCGCCACGCACTCCGAGATCGACCCGCCGAACATCAGCGTGCGCCAGAGCAACAACGCACAGGGCGCGGTGCAGGCGCGCCAGTCGCTCTACAACCGCGCCAACGGCGCGACGATCGACCAGGCGTATCGCTCGCTCGAGGTGTCGATGGCCGATCTCGAGATCGCCGAGCAGGACCTCATCGTGCGCGTGACGCAGGCCTACTTCGACGTGCTAGCGGCGCAGGACACGCTGGCCTTCACGCGCGCCAGCAAGACGGCGATCACGGAGCAGCTGGCCGCGGCCAAGCGCAACTTCGAGGTCGGCACGGCGACGATCACCGACACGCGCGAGGCGCAGGCGCGCTACGACCTCGCTTCTGCGCAGGAGATCGCGGCCGAGAACGACCTGCGCACCAAGCGCGCCGCGCTCGACCAGCTGGTCGGCCGCGCGGGCGTCGATCCGCGCCCGCTGGCCGCGCCGGTCGAGCTGCCGCCGCTGGCTGCCGGCAGCGTCGACGAGTGGGTCGGCCGCGCCGCGTCGCACCCGAACGTGCGTCGCGCGCAGCTCGCGCTCGACATCGCGCGGCTCGAGACCGAAAAGGCGCGCGCCGGCCGTCTGCCGGTCGTCGACCTGGTGGGCTCGATCGGCTCGAGCCACAACAAGGGCTCGGCCTTCGCCGGCTCGACGACGCGCATCGGCACGACCAACACGGCCAGCGTGGGCGTGCAGCTGTCGATGCCGCTGTACACCGGCGGCTCGATCGACAACCGCATCAAGGAGACGCTGCTGCTCGAGGAGAAGTCGCGCAACGACCTCGACACGGCGCAGCGAGGCACCGCGCTGGCGACGCGCCAGGCCTACCTCGGCGTGCAGTCGGGCCAGGCGCAGATCAAGGCCTTCGAGGCGGCCGAGGCGTCGTCGGCGCTGGCGCTCGAGGCGACGCAGCTCGGCTACAAAGTCGGCGTGCGCGTCAACCTCGACGTGCTCAACGCGCAGACGCAGCTGTTC
The DNA here is from genome assembly GCA_048500255.1 of Burkholderiaceae bacterium. GTDB lineage: Bacteria > Pseudomonadota > Gammaproteobacteria > Burkholderiales > Burkholderiaceae_C > JAMHWF01. Next base: position 129,967 of record JASNYH010000006.1, read on the forward strand.
CAGACGCGGCGCGACCTCGCCAAGGCGCGCTACGACGTGCTCGTCGCGAGCCTGAGGCTGCGCCAGGCGGCCGGGCAGCTGAAGGCCGACGACATTCCGGCGATCGATCGGCTGCTGGCGCGTTGACGGCCGGCAAGGCCGGCGCAGCGGCTCAGGGCCGATAGCGCGCCGCGCTGATGAACTGCGAGAACGACTCGCACCAGATGATGGCCGTCGTGTAGCGCGCCGGATCGACGCCGGGCGGCAACGCGACGACGAAGTTGTCGAAGGTCCGCACGTCGCCGACGCGCACCATCTGCGGCCTGAGCCGCGCGAAGTCGGCCTCGGTCTCGACGAACTCGGGCGACAGGTAAAGCTTGTAGTCGGGCCCGGGCGCCATGCGCCCGACGAAGCCGATCGCATCGCCGCCGACCGACAGGCCGCCGGCGGCCCAATGCAGCGGGTCGCTGTCCTTCAGCTCGCGGCGGAACTCGCCGCGGAACCGCACGGCGCCGACGCGCGCGGCGGCCTCGTCGGCGCTCGGCGCCGGCGGCGCCGTGAGGATCGGCAGCGCATAGATGCCGGCGCCGAAGCCGATCGCCAGCGCCGCGCCGTGCGACAGCACCCGCCAGGCGGCGCGGCGCATGGTGAAGCGGCGTTGCCCACGAAGATCCGTCGGCATCGCAATCGCTCGGCGTCGCAGGCTAGCGAACCAGCCGCGTGCGGCCCAGCCGGCGCGCGTTGGCCACGGCGCGGCGATGCACCGGCTCGAGGCCGCGTCGCATCAGCTCGACGGCGGCATCGCGCTGCGAGCGCGCGCGGGCGCGGCGCGGCGAGCTCGCCGCGGCAGGCCGGGTCCAGGCCTGCAGCGCGCCCAGTGCGAGCTGCTGCTGCATCTGCCACGCCTGCAGCGTGAGGGCGATCGACGACTCGGTCAGCGCCGCCCACTTCTCGCTGCCCATGCGTTCGAATTCGCGCAGATCGCGCGCCGTGGGCTGCGCGCCGGCCAGCGCGATGCGCGCCAGGCGGTGCGTCACGACCATCGGCACGGCGAACGCCAGCTCACCGAGCTGCGCGGCGAGCGCCCAGGCGGGCGGCAGCGATCGGGCGCGTGTCGTCGTCATAGCAGCCCAGGCGATTCATGCGCGCGGACGCCGCTCGTCGCCGATCGCGCAGCCCGATCCCGCGCACCGCGTCGGGTCGGCGACGCGCCACCACGCGACGACGACGGCCAGCGGCACGGCGAGGAACCAGCGCTCGTCGCCGCTCAGCGCGTGGCCGAGCACGCCGACGGCGCCACCGGCGCCGAGGCTGGCCGCCAGCGCCGCCAAGCGGCGCAGCGGGCGGCTGCGCGCGGGCGCTCCCCTCGAACGATCGTCGATCGGAACTGCCATGCCGGCGAGTATCGCGCGGCACCGGCCGCGCCGCAGCCGCGCGGCGCCGCGGGCTCTCAGTCGAGCAGGTCTTTCGGCACGTTGCCGCCGTTGTCGGCTATGCGCTGCAGCACCGTCTTGTGCAGCCAGATGTTCATCTTCGCCGAGTCGCCCATGAGCTCGGCCGGGCAGCCGAGCTCGGTGGCGAGCTCCTTGCGCGCGGCGAAGCTGCTGTCGATGTCGAGCAGCTTGAGCAGGTCGACGATCGAGGTGCGCCAGTTCAGCTTCTGCGGATTGGCCGCCGCGCGCTTCTCGAGCTGCGCGACGACGTCGACGACGGCGATCGCCTTCGGTGCCGCAGGCGCCGCCGTCGTCGCGGGCGCTGCAGCGCCGCCGGCCGGCGCCTGCGCCGTCGTCGCGGCGGCCGCGCTGCCGCCACCGATACCGAGCTTCTCGAGAATCTTGCTGAAGAACCCCATGACGCACCCCTTCTTGTTCGCGCGGTGAGCTCGGCGCCGCCGAAGGGCGGCGCACCGGCTGTCCGCACGAGCCATCGTACGCCAGTCCCGTGACGCGCCGCGCGACGGCCCGCGGCACCGGGCCGGCGCGGTGGACGGCTACTGCTTGAGCGCGATGAAGCCGCCGACCGCCGCCGCCTTGGTCGTCGCGTTGGACAGGCTGAAGGCGCCGCCGATCTCGGCCGGGCCGGCGCCGCTGCCGCCGGCCGTCACCGGCCCGAAGAAGCGGCCGCTGAGGCCGCCGGCCAGCGCCGCGTTCGCCGCGAACCCGGTCAGGTAGTTCGCCTCGCCGCTGCCGGCACCGGCGAGCATCACGTTGGCATTGAGCGCCAGCGGGACCGTGGTGCTGGTGCCGTCGATCACCGTGTTCTGGATCGTCACCGTCACGGTGCGCGAGGCGAAATCGACGACGGCCGTCGCCGTGCCGCGGAACACGTTGGGCCCGTTGCCGCCCGTGCTGCTGTAGCTGCCGTAGGCCATGCCGACGTAGCGGGCCGTGCCCGCCGTCGGCACGGCGGCCGGGTCGGTCACGGCGCCGAAGGCCACCATGCCGCGACGCACCTTGTTGTGCTCGCCGAGCGCGCCCCATTCGTAGATCTGCACCGTGTCCTGCGTGCTCCACCACGCCAGGTTGCCGTGGCGATAGCGCAGGTTGACGAGCGAGCGGATGCCCTTCGATCCGGGATACGGCACGCCGAAACCCGTGCCGCCCGGCAACGGCCGCGGGTTGCCGTTGGCATCGGGCAGGCCGTTGCCGGCGTGCACGTCGCCGTCCTCGTGGAAGCGGTTGGCCACGGCCATGTCCGGGTCGGTGCCGCCCGCAGCCCAGTCGCCGGTCATGAGGGCGAGGCCGCTCGTCTCGACCGTCGGGCAAGGCGTGTAGCCGGCCGGGCAACGCGACGGTGCGCTGCGCGGGAAGTAGCGGTTGTTGGCATAGTTGGCCTGCGTGGCGCCGCTGCCTCGTGTCGCGACGTCGTAGTAGCCGAGGTCCGAACTCGGCGGCAATGCGCCGAACGACAACGCGCCGGTGGCATCGAGCCCCACGCGCCCGGCGTCGGTGCGGAACGTCTCGATGATGCGTGGACGCGGCGTCGTACCGTTCCACGTCAGGCCCAGGTTGTCGAGCATGACGACGGCCATCGACAAGGCGCCGCTCGCCGTCGTGCGGGCGCGAAGTTCGGCGACGCCGCCGCTCGCCAGGGCCAGGCCGGTGGCGTGCGAGACGTTCGGATTGGGAACGAGCAGGTCGCTCGTCGAGCGGCCGTGCACCTGCACCCCCGAGCGCGACAGCGCGACACCGTTGTCGATGCGCAGGATGGTCTCGCCGCTGCACTGGTAGTCGGCACCGTCGACGCACGACATCGTCATCGCCCCCGGCGGTGGCGGTGGCGGTGGCGGTGGCGGTGGTGGTGGCGGTGGTGGCGGCGGCGGTGGTGGGGGTGGTGGCACCGTTCCCACTGGCAGCGTGACAGGGGCCGTCGTCGTCGCGCTGGAGCGCCAGCAGCGCTTGAGCGTGCCGACGGCAGGATCGGTGCCGAAGGCTCGGTTGGTGCACGCGACGCCGCCTTGCGCGACGCCCGTCACGTACGACGTCGCGGTGCCGTAGCGCACCTGGCGACGACCCGAGAAGTTGCAGTTCTGGTGTTCGCGCGCGCACTGCGACCAGGTGACGGCCATCGCCGACTCGCGCGGCGCGTCGTCGGCAGCGATCGCCAAGGGCATCGGAGCCGCGATGTCGACGGCGTCGCCGTCACCACCGCCGCCACAACCGGCGCCGATCGCGGCCACCGCCATGCACAGGCTGGCGAGCTGGGGCGACGGACGACTCGTTGCCATGGCCGTTCTCCGACAGCGCCGGATCCTTCGACCGTCGGTCGACCCCACGGACCTTCGCGTGAGGCAAGCTTAGGCGCACTCCGCGCGAAGTCCAGCGCGTTCGGCGTCGAGGCGAGGTGACGCGGTGCAGCAGCGCCGCATGCGCATCGGCCGATGGCCGCTGCCCTGCGCCCCGTTCGGCCTCAACGCCGCGCCGGGATCGAATAGGTGCCCACGGCGTGCGCCACCGGATCGTCGATGCCCTCGGAATAGAGCGTCACTTCGCCGACCGCCAGGCGCTGGCCGACCTTGAGCAGGCGGCACTCGCCGATCACGCGCCGATCGGCCGAGGGCTTGCGCAGGAAGTTGATGTTCAGGCTCGTCGTCACGGCCAGCGGCACGATGCCGATCTCGCCGAAGATGGCGACGTACAGCGCCACGTCGGCCACCGTCATCAGCACCGGCCCCGAGACCGTGCCGCCGGGGCGCAGCTCGGCCTCGCCGATCTCGTGCACCACCGTCGCGCCGCGTCCGCCGACGCGCTCGATCGTCACCTTGGTCTGCGGAAACTCGGCCCGGATGAAGGCCGCCACTTCGTCGGTCGTGACCACGCTGCTCCTCGTTCGATGTCGGATCGGCGCGATGCTAACCGGGGCTCACTCCTTGCCGCGCGGCGGCGCGTCGAGCACGACGACGACGCCGAAGGCGCCGACCGACGCGACGCGATCGCCCACCGTGGTGTACGACGCGACGCCCAGTGGATGGTAGGTCGACGTGAACACCTGCAGCGCGCCGAAGCCGAGCGCGCCGGCGATCGGGCTGCGCTCGGTGACGGCCGCCTTGATGCGCTCGCGATGGCGCTCGGGCGAGGGATTGGTCAACGCGGCCGCCGCGACGAGCGCGGCCGCGACGGCGATGAAAGCGAGCAGGCGGCGCGACATGCCCGCGATGATGCCCGCAAAACACAGGCCCGCGCCGCAGCCGGCGCGCGCCGCGCTCGTCAGCCCGTCTTCAGCCCGACTGCCTGCACGCCGACGATGCAGATCGCTTCGTCCTCGTCACCGGTGCCGCCGCTGGCGCCGACGGCGCCGAGCACGCGACCGGCGTCGTCCTGGATCAGCACGGCGCCGGTCTGCGGGATGAAGCGACCCTGCCCCGTCGACGCCAGTGCGCCGAAGAAGGCCGGCAGGTCCTTGGCGCGCTGCGTCAGCACGCGCGAGGCCGCGCCCATCGCGATCGACGCCCAGGCCTTGCCGGCGGCGATGTCGATGCGGAACATGCTGGCGCCGTCCTGGCGCTGCGCCGACTTGATGTGACCGCCCTCGTCGAGCACGACGACGGCCATCGGCCGGTAGCCCGCGGATGTGGAATGCGCGAGCGCGGCGTCGATGATGCGGTTGGCCTGGGCGAGCGGGAGCGACATGGCTGCATCCTCCGGATCGGATCGTCGGCGCGGCTTCAGCCGCCTCTTGCGCCGGCGCGCCGGCCGGCCGCCGCCGGCTTGTCGCGCCGGCGTGCAGACCGGCACGGCGGCGCCGGCGTGACCCGGCGCCGCGACGCCGGTGCGGCTGTCACGCGCATCAGCGCCGGCGCCGCCGTGGCCGGCGGCGACGCAGCCGCGACGCGCGAGCGGCGCCAGGCGAGCGCCGCGGCGAGCATGCGCTGGCCGTCGCTGCCGCGCGCCGGCCAGCCGTTGAAGCCGATCAGCAGGCCGTTGACGGCAGTGAAGACGGCGGCACCGTCGTGCCAGTGCGGCGTCGCCGCACCCGGCGACCACGGCTGCACGAACAGCAGCACGCCGGCCGAAGCGGCGAGCAGCACGCACTGGCCGGCGACGCCGGCGGCGCTGTAGGCGAGCTCGTGCGCCGGAGACTCGGCGCGCTCGGCCACGCAGCAGCCCCCGCCCGCGGCGAACACGACGCCGTGCACCTCGAGCGACAGCCAGCGCGCGACGACGGCGTGGCCTGCCTCGTGGACGACGACGAGCGCCGCCACGGCGACGAGGCTCCATGCGAACAGCGCCGCGGCGAAGCCGGCATCGCCCGCGGCCCACCACAGCGCCGCGCAGCCGATCGGCAGGCCGAGCCCGAGCCCCACCGCCGGGAACGACCAGTGCACGAAGACCGGCACCCGTGCCAGCCGCAGGCGCCATGCCTTGGCGCGGTCGTCGGGCAGCAGCGGGTGCATCGGGGGTCCGGTCAGAGGGTCGTGTCGTGTGCGTCAGCCGGGAATCTCGGGCTCGACGACGTGCGCCAGGAGCCGCAGCGATTCCTGCCAGCCAAGATAGCACTGCTCGACCGGAATCGCGCCGGGGATACCCTCCTGCACGATGGCAAGCTCCGTGCCGCACGACACCGGCTCGAGCGTGACGGTCGTCTGCATCTCGCCCGGCAGGCCGAGCGCATCGTCGAACACCGCCGTGTAGCGCAGCCGCTCGCCCGGCACGAGCTCGAGATAGCGCCCGCTGAAGCCATGGCCATGGCCGGTCGAGAAGTTGGTGAACGACATGCGGTAGTGGCCGCCGACGCGCGCGTCGAGCTCGTGCACATGGCCGACGAAGCCGTGCGGCGGCAGCCATTTGCAGAAGGCGGCCGGATCGACGAAGGCGCGGTAGACGCGCTCGGGCGGCGCGGTCAGGACGCGGTGCAGGCGGACGGTGCCGGTGGTCATGGTGTGTCCCTTCGATGGTTCAGGCGGTTGACGAGGACGACCCTCGTCCTGCACGACGAACGGCGCGGGCCGATTTCGACACGCGGGCCCCTGCCGCTGGCCGCTGCCGCTACAGATGCGAGACGTGGGCCGGCGCCTCGCCCCAGCGGTCGTGCAGCCCGTCGACGTAGGTGATCGACAGCCGCGACAGCGCTTCGTCACTCACGTCGTCGAGGCAGCCGAGGTTGACGCCGACCATGCGGCCGATCGGCGTGTCGGTGCCGACGCCGAAGGCGCGCACGCCGCAGTGGCGGCAGAACCAGTGCTCGTTCTTGCGCTTGTTGAACAGGTACTTCGTCAACTCGCCTTCGCCGGCCAGCAGCCGGAAGCCGCTCTCGCGAGCCACCGCCGGCCAGAAGCGCGTGCGCCGGCAGATCGAGCAGTTGCAGCGGTAGGTGCTCTGCGTCAGGTCGAGGTCGGCCTCGAAGCGCACGGCGCCACAGTGGCAGCTGCCGCGGTAGGTCTCGAGCATGGTGCGTCGTCTCCCGTCGTCAGTGGTCGTCGTTCGTGATGTCGATGTCGAAGTGGTACACGTCTTCGCGCACGCCGAGTTTGCTGTAGAGCGCGATCGCCGCATCGTCGCCGGGGTCGGCCTGTACGAACACGACCCAGACACCGCGCGCCGCCACCGCCCGCTTTGCCTCGCCGATCAGCGCCGTGGCGATGCCGCGCCGCCGGTGCGCCGCGTCGACGGCCAGGTCGTAGATGTAGAACTCGGCCCGCGCCTGCTCGAACTTGGGCAGCACATAGCCGGCGAGCGCGCCGACCAGCGCCGGACCCGACCACGCGCCGACGGCGACGAAGGTGTCGCGAGCCAGCAGCTGCGCGAGATAGGCATCGCCGGGCTGGCGCGCCGTGTAAGTGGCCTCGTCGCCGAACTCGCGGCCGAACAGCGCGAGCATGTCGCGCAGCGCGGGCACGTCGTCATCGCGCGCCGCGCAGCCGAGCGTGCGGACGCAAAACGGCTCGGTCATCGACACCGCCGCGACGCGGGCGCCGGCGCCGCGTTCAGAACGACCTCTTGCCGCTCACCGTCTCCCACCACAGCTTCCAGTCGCCCATGAAGCTGTACAGCGGGTACTTGAAGGTCGCCGGCTTGTTGTGCTCGAAGAAGAAGTGCCCGACCCACGCGAACGCATAGCCCTGCACCAGCGCGATCAGGACGAGCGACCAGTGCTGCGTAACGATCGCAGCGACGAGCAGCACGACGGCGATGCTCGTGCCGATGAAGTGCAAGCGGCGCGAGGTGCGGTTGGTGTGCTCGCACAGGTAGAACGGATAGAAGGCGTCGAAGGTCTGGTAGCGGTCGGGGGTCGTGCTCATGCGGCTCTCCTCGCGGTACTTGAACCCGGTCCGATCACCGAAGGTATCGCATCCGGCGGCCCAGCGCTTGCGCGAATCGCAGGCTGGCGTGGTCATTGGCGTGAGTCGCGAACCGCGGGAGCATCCGCTCCACGGAGGAGTGGCCGCCATCACAACGAGGTCCACCGTGCCGCCGCCTCGACCTCACCGCCTTACAGCAACGAACTCCCCCGTCAACCGCGCCCCGGCCTGCCCCGCGTCGTCGAGCAGCGTGGCGTCGACGACGATGCGCGCGCGGCCCTTGCGCTCGAGCGCGTCGACGAACTCCTGCCACGCATCGGTGCCCGCCGCGAACGCGGCGCGCGCCGTCACGCGACCCGTGATCGGCCGCAGGTAGGTCATCTGGTGCCGGTGCACGACCAGGCTGCCGGCGACGTGCTCGGCCTGCATGCGCGTGTGCAGCAGCGACCACACGGCGATCAATGCGAGCGCGGCACCGCTGCCGCCGAACAGCGTGCCGTGCACGTTGATGTTGGGCTCGAGCGGCGCGCTGACGGCGACGCCGTCGGCGCCGACCTCGTCGACGCTCACCTGCATGAAGGCAGCGAGCGGGATGTGTTCGCGCAGGTAAGCCTCGTGCGACCGACGCACGTCGTCGCTCGATGCGTCCACCGCGTCGTCCTGCGTCGTCATCGCATCATCGCCTCGCTGTCGGATGCCGCCGTGGCCACTTCGGCGATGCGCCGCGCCATGCGCGCCGCCGCGCCGCGGTGCTGCGCGGCGAAGTCCAGCGCATGGCGCGCCATCCCGGCGTTGGCGCCGGGGCGCGCGAGCGCGATCGCCTCGCGCACGCCTTCGGCGACGTCGGCCACGCGCAGCGCGGCGCCGGCGGCGATGGCGAGCTCGGCCGCCTCGGCAAAGTTGTAGGTGTGCGGCCCCATCACGACGGGCGTGCCGCAGGCCGCGGCCTCGATCAGGTTCTGGCCGCCGAGCGGCGCGAAGCTGCCGCCGAGCAGCGCGGCGTCGGCGGCGGCGTAGTAGGCCGCCATCTCGCCCATCGAGTCGCCGAGCCACACGTCGGCGGCGAGCGCACCGGCGTCGGGCGCGTCGCCGGCCCAACGGCTGCGCCGCGCCATCGACAGGCCGCTCTGCGCCACCAGCGCCGCCACCTCGTCGAAGCGCTGCGGATGGCGCGGCACGACGAGCAGGCGCGGCGGCGCGGGCGCCGCGTCGACGGCATCGCCGGCCGCCGGCGGCACGGCGCGCCGCCACGCGTCGAGCAGCGGCCCCTCCTCGCCTTCGCGCGTGCTCGCGGCCAGCACGATGGCGCGCGCGCCGCTCGCCGCGCGCCAGGCGCGGCCGCGCTCGCGCTGCGCGGCATCGGGCGTCATGTCGAACTTGAGGTTGCCGCAGACCTCAACGGCGCGCGCGCCGGCGGCGCGCAGCCGCGCGGCGTCGGCCTCGGTCTGCGCCAGCACGAGCGCGAGGCTCTCGACGGCCGGGCGCATCACGGCGTGCAGCCGCTCGCCCTTGCGCGCGCTTTTCTCGGACAACCGCGCGTTGGCCAGCACGACGCGCATGCCGGCCTCCCGCGCGGCGTGCAGCAGATTGGGCCAGACCTCGGTTTCCATCAGCACGCCGACGGCCGGGCGGAATTCGTCCAAGAAGCGGCGCACGGCGCCTGCCGTGTCGTACGGCAGCCAGACCTGGCGGTCGCCGGCGCGCAGCAGCGACGCGCCCGCCTCGCGGCCGGTGGCGGTGCCGCAGGTCAGCAACAGCCGCATGCCGGGGCGCGCAGCGCGCAGCGCCTCGACGAGCGCGGCGGCGGCGCGCGTCTCGCCGAGCGAGACGGCGTGCAGCCAGATCCAGCCGCCGCCATCCGGCTGCGCGGGCCGATAGCGGCCGAGCCGCTCGCCGATCGCATGGCGATACAGCGGCTCGGCGCGGCCGCGCAGCCACAGCTTGAGCAGGTAGGCCGGCGTCGCCAGCGCGAGCAACGTCGAGTAGGCGCGCAGCGCCAGCGCCTGCCGCCAGGTGGTCGGCGCCGGCGCCTGCGTCGCGGTGGGCATCCCCGTCGGCTGCGAGGCGCGCCCCGCTGCCTCGCGCTCGTGCTGCTGCATCGGCTGCATCGTCGTGCCGGCGCGCGACCGCGGCGTCAGCGCCCCGCCAGTCGCGGCGGCACCAGCACCTCGCGGCACGCCGCCCACACGGCGTCGGGCGTCGGGTGCGGGCTGGCCTGCACGGCGATCTGGTGACGGTGGCCGTGCGCGGCCTGCGGGCCGGTGCGCCACGCCGTCTGCGCGTTGTGGATCTGCACGTGCGGCAGGTCGAGCGCGACGGCGAGCCGGCTCAGGCCGCTGTCGGTGCCGATCACGCCGACCATCGTCGCGAAGCGGTCGACGACCGTATCCAGGCGCAGCGTGGGCCACACCTCGACCTGCGGGTCGCGCTCGAACTGCAGCGCCGCGGCGATCAGCTCGGCGCGCGTCTGTTCGGCCTCGCCCCCCTGCGGAAGCGCGATGCGCCAGCCGTCGCCGAGCAGGCGCTTGCCCAACGTCACCCAGTGCGCGTCGGGCCACAGCCGGCCCTCGTGCGACGCGCCGTGCACCAGCGCGACGGTCGGCGCGCGGTCGCGCGCCGCGGCGTCGGGCGTGGTCTGCAGGCCGTGGCGCGGCGGGCCCTGCACCGCATGGCCGAGCGCCTGCGCGACGACGCCGCGCGCGAGGTCGATGGCGTGCACGCGCGCCGGCACGGCGATCGGATGCTCGACCCACCAGCGCGCGGCGCGCTCCCACGCCGCGCCCTCCGTGGCGTTGCCGATGCCGCAGCGCCGCCCACCCGACGCGAGCCGCGCAGCGCGCGCCACCCAGGCCGATTCGGCGCGGCCGTGCAGGTCGATCACGGCGTCGTAGGGCTCGGCCTGCAGCTGCGCGCGCAGCGCCTTGAACTCGCCGCGCACGCGCGAGGTCCACCAGCCCTGGCGCCAGCGCGCCAGCGGCGCGGCGTGCGCCCGCGCGACGTGCGCGACGCGCCGCACCAGCGGCACGTAGGCCGGCTCGACGACCCACTCGATGCGCGCGCCGGCATGCGCGGCGGCGATGTCCTGCACCGCCGGCATGGCGTGCACGACGTCGCCGAGCGACGACGGCTGGACGATCAGGATGCGCAGCACGGCCGGCGCGACTGCGCTCGCGTGGATCAGTGGGCCGCCGCGCCGACGTGGGCGTCGGGCTTGACGGACTCGAGCACCGCCAGGAACTGCGCACGGATGCGCTCGAGCGCCTCGGGCGTGTGGCCCTCGAAGCGCAGCACGAGCACCGGCGTCGTGTTCGACGCGCGGATCAGGCCGAAGCCGTCCGGATACTCGGCGCGCAGGCCGTCGATGGTGATCACTTCGCTCGCGCCGGGAAACTCGGCCGTCTCGCGCAGCCGCTCGATGATGCGCGCCGGCTCGCCCTCGGCGCAGGCGACGTTGAGCTCGGGCGTGTTGTACGAGGTCGGCAGCTTGTTGAGCACTTCGCTCGGATCCTTGGCTCGCGACAGGATCTCGAGCAGCCGCGCCGCCGTGTAGGTGGCGTCGTCGAAGCCGTACCAGCGCTCCTTGAAGAAGACGTGGCCGCTCATCTCGCCGGCCAAGGGCGCGCCCGTCTCCTTGAGCTTGGCCTTGATCAGCGAGTGACCCGTCTTCCACATCAGCGGCTTGCCGCCGGCGGCGCGGATCAGCGGTGCGAGGCGCTGCGTGCACTTGACGTCGAAGATGATCGGCGCACCCTTGTTGCGCTTCAACACGTCGATCGCGAACAGCATGAGCTGGCGGTCGGGGTAGATGATCTGGCCATCCTTGGTGACGACGCCGAGGCGGTCGCCGTCGCCGTCGAAGGCCAGGCCGATCTCGGCGTCCGTCGTCTGCACGGTGCGGATCAGGTCGGCCAGGTTCTCGGGCTTGCTCGGGTCGGGGTGGTGGTGCGGGAAGTCGCCGTCGACCTCGCTGTAGAGCTCGATCACGTTGCAGCCGAGGGCGCGCAGCACGCCCGGCGCCGACGCGCCGCAGATGCCGTTGCCCGAGTCGACGGCGATCGTCATCGGGCGCGCGAGGGTGCAGTCGCTCGCGATGCGGTGCTCGTATTCGGCGCCGATGTCCATGCGGCCGAGGCGCCCGTTGCCGTGCGCATAGTGCTCCGTCTCGATGCGCCGGCGCAGCGCCTGGATCTCGTCGCCGTAGATGGCGCGGCCGGCGAGCACCATCTTGAAGCCGTTGTAGTCCTTGGGGTTGTGGCTGCCCGTGACCTGGATGCCGCTCTGGCAGCCGTATTCGCCGCGCGTCGCGGCGGCGTAGTAGAGCATCGGCGTCGTCACCATGCCGAGGTCGACGACGTCCAGCCCCGTCGACTCGAGGCCGCGCGCAAGCGCCGCGACGAGCCCCGGCCCCGACAGCCGCCCGTCGCGCCCGACGACGACGGCCTGCTCGCCGGCGTTGCGCGCCTCGGTGCCGAAGGCGCGGCCGAGGTGCTCGGCCACGGCTTCGTCGAGCGTCTTGCCGACGATGCCGCGCACGTCGTAGGCCTTGAAGATGGATGCGTCGACTCGCATGGGGCTCCTGGGTCGTCGGGGGGAAATCGGACGATTGTAGGCAGCGGCTCCTCCTGACGCCGCGCTGACGCCGCCTGCGCCCGGGGCGGCAGGTCCGGAAACGGCCAGTCGCGGCCTGGCCGCCGCCTATGATGAGGCCATGCTGCCCGACCCCGACATCGCCTGGCGCGCCCTGCAGGCGCGCGACGCGCGCTTCGACGGGCGGCTGTTCGTCGGCGTCACGTCGACGGGCGTCTACTGCCGACCGATCTGCCGCGTGCGCACGCCGCGGCGCGAGAACTGCCGCTGGTTCGAGACGGCGGCGCAGGCCGAGGCGCAGCGCTTCCGGCCCTGCCTCAAGTGCCGGCCCGAAGTGGCGCCGGGGCCGGGCCCGGCGTGGTCCGTGATGGATGCGACTCGGACGCTCGCGCGCCAGGCCGCCGAGCGGCTCGACGCGCTCGCAGGCGAGCCGGCCGACGACGAGGCCGGCGGCGCCCTCATCGCCGCGCTGGCCGCGCGGCTCGGCGTGACGGATCGCCACCTGCGGCGCATCTTCACTGCCGAGCACGGCGTGACGCCGCTGCAGTACGTGCAGACGCGCCGCCTGCTGCTCGCCAAGCAGCTGCTGACCGACAGCCGCCTGCCGGTGACGCAGGTCGCGCTGGCGAGCGGCTTTCGCAGCGTGCGCCGCTTCAACGCCGCCTTCGCGGCGCGCTACCGCCTCAGCCCGACACGGCTGCGGCGCGCCGGCGCCGCGGCACGCGACGGCACGGCGGCCTGTGCGGCGGGCGCCGACGCGCGTGTCGAGCTGACGCTCGGCTGGCGGCCGCCCTTCGACGCGCGCTCGCTGATGGCCTTCTTCGCGCAGCGCGCGATCCCGGGCGTCGAGTCGGTCGACGTCGACGCGCTCGCGCTGCGCCGCAGCGTGCCGCCGGGCACGCTCGGCGATCACGCGGCGGGCTGGGTCGAGGCGCGGTTCGTGCCCGAGCGCGCGCAGCTGCGGCTGGCGCTGTCGCCGACGCTAGCCGGGGCCTGCGTGCGCGCCGCGCGGGTTGCGCGCCACTGGTTCGACCTCGACGCCGCGCCCGACGTGATCGATGCGGCGCTCGCCGGCATCGGCACGCGCCTGCCCGGCGAAGTGGCGGGAACGCGCCTGCCCGGCGCGTTGGACGGCTTCGAGCTCGCCGTGCGCGCCGTCCTCGGCCAGCGCGTCACCGTCGCGGCGGCGCGCACGCTGGCAGCGCGCATCGCGCAGCGCTGGGGCACGCCGCTGGCGACGCCGTGGCGCGACGTGACGCTCGCCTTCCCGACGCCGGCCGTGCTGGCCGCCGCGCCGGCCGACGAGCTCGGCGCGCTCGGCGTGCTGCGCGTGCAAGCCGACGCGATCCGCGCGTTGGCCCGCGAGTGGCCGGCGCTGGCGAGCCTGGCCGCCGAGCCGCTGCCGCTCGACGCGCGCGCGCAGGCGCTCGTCGAGCGGCTCGACGCGCTGCCCGGCATCGGCGCCTGGACGGCGCACTACGTGGCGATGCGCTGGCTCGGCTGGCCCGACGCCTTTCCACCCGGCGACGTGGGCGTGCTCAATGCGCTCGGTCTCGGCCGCAGCGGGCGCGCGTTGCGCGACGCCGAGGCGCTGTCGCAGCCGTGGCGGCCCTGGCGCGCCTATGCCGTGCTGCGCCTGTGGCAGACGCCGACGACGACGACGCTCCTTCGTGGGGCCGACCAGGAGATCCGACCATGACGACCGCGACGACGACCCACTGCACCGCCTGGAGCCGCGCCGACACGCCGCTCGGCGCCGTGACGCTGGCGCGCAGCGCGACGGGGCTGGCGGGCCTGTGGTTCGACGGCCAGAAGCACGCGCCGCCGCCCGCGATCGACGCGCCGCGGCGCGACGACGACGCGTTGCTCGCCGAGGCGGCGCGCCAGTTGAGCGACTACTTCGCCGGCCGGCGCCGCTGCTTCGAGCTGCCGCTCGACGCGGCGGGCACGCCGTTCCAGCGCCGCGTGTGGCAGGCGCTCGGCGACATCCCGTGCGGCGCGACGACGAGCTACGGCGCGATCGCGGCGGCGCTCGGCGTGCCGCAGGCGCGGCGCGCCGTCGGCGCGGCGATCGGCCGCAATCCGATCGGCATCGTCGTGCCCTGCCATCGCGTGCTCGGCGGCGACGGTTCGATGACGGGCTACGCCGGCGGCCTCGAGCGCAAGGCGGCGCTGCTGCGGCTGGAGCAGGCTCTTGCGTCGCCCTCGCAATCGCAGCCGGCGCTGCGCCCGCGCGAAGCGGCCGCGCATCGCCGTGCGCGGCACGCCGCGGCCTGACGCGATGCAGCCGCGCGACGCGCTGACGCTCGTCGCGCTGGCGGCGCTGTGGGGCGCCTCCTTCCTCTTCATGCGGCTGGGCGCGCGCGACTTCGGGGCCGTCGCGCTGGCCGCGCTGCGCGTGGCGATCGCCAGCGCCGTGCTGCTGCCGTTGCTGACGGCGCGCGGCGAGTGGCCGGTGCTGCGCCGCCACTGGCGCGCCGTGCTCGCCGTCGGCGTGCTCAGCTCGGCGCTGCCCTTCGTGCTGTTCGGCCATGCGGCGCTGACGCTGGGCGCGGGCACGATGTCGATCTTCAACGCGACGACGCCCCTGTGGGGCGCGCTCGTTGCCTGGCTGTGGCTGCGCGACGCGCTGACACCGCTGCGCATCGCGGGCCTCGCGCTCGGCTTCGCCGGCGTGCTCGGGCTGGCGTGGAGCCAGGCCGGCGCCGCGGCCGGAGCCAGCAGCGCGAACGCGCTGGCGATCGCCGCGGCGCTCGGCGCGACGCTGAGCTACGGCATCGCGGCCAGCGCCACCAAGCGCCACCTGACAGGCGTCGCGCCTGTCGCGCTGGCGGCCGGCAGCCAGTTCGCCGCCGCCGCCGTGCTCGCCGTGCCGGCGCTGCTGGCCTGGCCCACGGCCGCGCCGGCGTCGACGGCGTGGGCGGCGGTGGCGGGCCTCGGCGTGCTGAGCACCGGCCTCGCCTACATCCTCTTCTTCCAGCTGATCGCGCGCGTGGGGCCGGCGAACGCGATCGCCGTCACCTACCTGATCCCCGTGTTCGCGATGCTGTGGGGCTGGCTGCTGCTCGGCGAGCGCGTCACGGCGCCGATGCTCGCCGGCGCCGCCGTCGTGCTGGCAGGCACGGCGCTGGCGACGGGCGTCGTGCGCGGTCGCCAGCGCGACGCGGCACGCGCGACGTGACGCCGCTCGTGCGACGCGCTACAGCGACTCGATCGTTCGCACCATGCGCCGGCGCAGCTCGACGTCGGGCAGCCGCCCGCGCAGCGCGCCGATGTTCTCTCTCATGTGATCGGGGTTCGAAGTCGCCGGGATCGCGCAAGTGACGGCCGGGTGCGACACGATGAACTTGAGGAAGAACTGCGCCCAGTTCGCGGCGTCGAGTTCGCGCGCCCACGCCGGCAGCGGCCGGCCGCGCACGACGTCGAACAGGTCGCCGCCGTCGAACGGCCGGTTGGCGATGACGGCGATGCCACGTTCTGCGCACAGCGGCAGCAACCGCTGCTCGGCGCTGCGGTCGGCCAGGCTGTACGTGAACTGCGCGACGTCGACGCGTTCGCTTGTCAGCGCGCGCTCCATCTCGTCGTGGCGGCGGCCGTGCGACGTCGTCAGGCCGATGTAGCGCACGCGGTGCGCACTGCGCTGCTCGCGCAGCGTCGCCAGGTGCGTCGGCCAGTCGACGAGGTTGTGGACTTGCACCAGGTCGAGCCGCTCGACGCCCCACAGCCGCAGCGAGCGCTCGAGCTGCAAGACGCCGAGCGCGCGCCCCGGCGTCCAGATCTTGGTCGCAGCGAAGGCCGGCTCGCGCCGCGCGGTGCGCGCGAGCAGCTCGCCGATCACGGTCTCGGCGCGGCCGTACATCGGCGACGAGTCGATCAGCGTGCCGCCGCCGTCGAAGAAGCGCTGCAACACCGGCGCGAGCGGCCGCCCATCGGGCGCGTTGAACGTGAGCCAGGTGCCGACGCCGATCGCGGGCACGAGCTCACCGGTCGACGGAATCGGGCGGCGCAGGCGCGCATCGGCGGCGGCAGGCTCGGCGTGCGCCGGCGCGGCGGCCAGCGACGCGGCGGCGGCGACTAACAGGCGGCGGCGCGTGCGGTCGCAGCGCGGCGCTGCGGGCGGCGTGCGCGGCGTCATCGCAGTGGCGCCGGCATGGCGCGGCCAATGGTTTGCAGCGTCCCGTCGTTGCGCGCGCGCACGACGACGATCTCGCCCGATGCAGGATGCATGCCGGTCAGCGCGAGGATGTTGGCGCCGTGCGTCACGACGACGAGCGTGCCCGGCCCGCGCCACGGCGCGAGGCGCGTCCGGCCGTCGCGCACGAGGCGGTCGCGCTGGTCGGCGAGCACTTGCACGTTGCCGAAGACGGCGTCGACCTGCGGCTCGCCGGCGCCGAGCAGGCGCGCCGTCTCCAGACAGCGGCACCACGGCGACGCGACGAGTCGACCGATGTCGATACGCTCGGCGCGCAGGCGCGCACCGGCGGCGAGCGCATCGGCTCGCCCGCGCTCGCTCAGGTTTCGCTGCGTCGCGCAGTCGTCGAGCCGCCAGCCCGGGGGATCGCCGATGCCGGGCGCGTCGGCGTGGCGCATCAGCGCGATCGCGCCGCCGGCGCGCAGGGCCTGCCATGCGGCGCTCCCGTCGTCGGCGCCCGCGGCCGGCGCAGCGGCCGCGAACAGCAGCAGTGCGAGCCACGCGCACGACGCGAGTGCTGCGGCGACGAGGCGCGAGCGAAAGGCGTTGGGCACGTCGAGGAATCCGGCTACCGCTGGTAACACCTGCAGTGTGCGCGCAGGCGGCAAGACCCGGTCGGCGGCGGGTCCGAGGCCACGCCGCGATGTAACCTCGGGGGCTGGGATTTCTGACCCCGTCGCCCCATGCTCGGAACCTTCAAGCCCGTCGCCTACGACCCCTACCGCCGCCAACGCAAGGTCCGCGTGCCGCGCTGGCTCGTGCTGCTCGTCGCCGGCATCGCCGCCGGCGCCGGCGCCGTGATCGTCGTGCAGGAGCGCTATCTGCCGCCGCGCCTGTCGGCCGGCGAGTCGAGCCGCCTGCAGGCGGCCTACGAACAGGCCGACGCCGACCGGCGCCGCCTGACCGCCGAGCTGCAGTCGGCGACGCAGAAGCGCGATGCCGCGCTCGCCGAGCAGAAGACGCTCGCCGACGAGCTGGCGCAGACGCGCCGGCTCGCCGACGACTTGCGCGGCGACCTCGCGACGGTGATCGGCTCGCTGCCGCCCGATCCGCGCGGCGGCGCGGTCGAGATCCGCGCCGCGCGCTTCTCTGCACGCGGCGATGCCCTCGCCTACGACGTGACGCTGTCGCGCCCCAAGGCCGGCGCGAAGCCACTCGCCGGCGTGCTGCAGTTCGTCGTCGCCGGCGCGTCGGCGAAAGGCGGCGGCGCGAGCGAGGCGCACATCACCTCCAGGCCGGTGCCGGTGTCGCTCGGTGCCTACGACGTGCTGCGCGGCAGCGTCGACCTGCCCGACGGCTTCAAGCCGCGGCAGACGACGATCCAGGTGCTCGACAAGCCCGGTGGTGCACGCCTGGGCATGCGCGTCATCAACGTCGACTGACGCAACGCCACAGAAAGAAAAACGCCTTGCAGATCGCTGATCTGCAAGGCGTTTCGATTTGGCGGAGCGGACGGGGCTCGAACCCGCGACCCCCGGCGTGACAGGCCGGTATTCTAACCAACTGAACTACCGCTCCGCGCGGCCGGCGGCTTTCGCATCGCTGCGCAAGTGCTGCCGAAACTTGGCGTCCCCTAGGGGATTCGAACCCCTGTAATCACCGTGAAAGGGTGGTGTCCTAGGCCTCTAGACGAAGGGGACTGGTTCTTCGCCGACTTGGACTTCGCCGCATTGGTGGAGGTAAGCGGGATCGAACCGCTGACCTCTTGCATGCCATGCAAGCGCTCTCCCAGCTGAGCTATACCCCCTCGAGGTTCGCAACCGACGCTGTCCAAGCGAGAACGCGATTATAGCGAGACTTTCGAGGCGGCCCGCAAGCGCATCTCCACCACCTCGCGAGGGAACAGCGCGAGCACGGCGTCGATCGACGGCGTCTGCGCGCGGCCGAACACGAGCACGCGCACGGCCATCGCGAGTTGCGGCATCTTGAGACCGTGCGCAGCGATCGTCTCCTTGATCGTCTGCGCGATCGCGGCTTTGCTCCATTCGCACGCGGCGAGCTTGTCGCGCAGCGCCGCGAGCGCAGGCTGCACCGCGAGCGTCACGTGCGTCGCGAGCTCGTCGGCCGAGGGATGCACGTCGCCGAGGTAGGGCGCAATCCAATCGGCCAGCTCGACCAGCGTCGCGCAGCGGTCCTTGAACAGCGCGATCGCCGCCGCGAGGTCGAGCGACGCGGGCACCGCCGTGCCGTGCTGCACCCAGCGCTGACGCAGCAGCGCGGCGAGCTCGTCGTCGGGCGTCGCCTTCAGGTGCTGGGCGCCGACCCAACGCAGCTTGGCCTCGTCGAACTGCGCCGCGCTGCGGCCGAGGTGATCGAGATCGAACCACTGCACGAACTGCTCGCGGCTGAAGATCTCGTCGTCGCCGTGGCTCCAGCCGAGGCGCGCCAGATAATTGACCACCGCCTCGGCGAGGTAGCCCTCGTCGCGGTATTGCGTCACCGGCTTGGCACCGTGGCGCTTGCTCATCTTCTCGCCGTGCTCGTTGAGCACCGTCGGCAGGTGCGCATAGACCGGCGGCTCGGCGCCAAGCGCGCGAAAGATGTTGATCTGGCGCGGCGTGTTGTTGACGTGGTCGTCGCCGCGGATCACGTGCGTGATCGCCATGTCGAGGTCATCGACGACGACGCAGAAGTTGTACGTCGGCGGGCCGATCGCGTCGGCGCCGTCCGACGCGTCTGCCGGAGCCGGCCGCGCAATGACGAGGTCGTCGAGCTCGTCGTTGGCGATCTCGACGCGGCCCTTGACCTTGTCGTCCCAGACGACGGAGCCTCCGATCGGGTTGCGGAAGCGGATCACGGGCTGCACGCTCGCGGGCACCGGCGGCAGCGCCTTGCCGGGTTCGGGGCGCCAGGTGCCGTCGTAGCGCGGCTTCTGCTTCGCGGCCATCTGGCGCTCGCGCAGCGCGTCGAGCTCGGCGGGCTGCATGTAGCAGCGATACGCGAGCCCGCGCTCGACGAGTTGCGCCACGACCTCCTTGTAGCGCGCCATGCGTTGCATCTGGTAGTACGGGCCCTCGTCGGGGTCGAGGCCGAGCCAGCGCATGCTCTCGAGGATGACGTCGACCGCCGCCTGCGACGAGCGCTCGACGTCGGTGTCCTCGATGCGCAGGATGAAGACGCCGCCGTGGGCGCGCGCGAAGGCCCACGGATAGAGCGCCGAGCGGATGTTGCCGAGGTGGATGAAGCCCGTCGGCGACGGTGCGAAACGCGTGCGGACCTGCAGCTTGCTCATCGCGCCAGCGTGTCGAGCCCGGCGAGCAGGTCGCCCTTCAGGTCCTCGACGTCTTCG
Source organism: Burkholderiaceae bacterium (assembly GCA_048500255.1). Lineage (GTDB taxonomy): Bacteria > Pseudomonadota > Gammaproteobacteria > Burkholderiales > Burkholderiaceae_C > JAMHWF01. Next base: position 149,752 of record JASNYH010000006.1, read on the forward strand.
AGCCCGACGGCCAGGCGCACCATGCCCTGCACAATGCCGGCCGCTTGGCGCTGCTCTTCGGTCAGACGGCCGTGCGACGTGCTCGCCGGATGCGTGATCGTCGTCTTGGTGTCGCCGAGATTGGCCGTGATCGAGCAGATGCGCGTGCTGTCGATGACGTGGAAGGCATTGGCGCGCGCAGCATCGGGCGCGTCGCCGCGCACGACGAACGACACGACGGCGCCGCCCGCGCCCGACTGCTGCGCCATCGCCAGCGCGTGCTGCGGATGAGACGCGAGCCCCGGGTAGTAGACGCGCGCGACCTGCGGCTGCGCCTCGAGCCAGGCCGCGATCTGCGCGGCGCGTGCGCTCTGCTCGCGCATGCGGATCGACAGCGTCTCCAGGCCCTTGAGCACGACCCAGGCGTTGAACGGCGACAGCGACATGCCGACGCTGCGCATCAGCGGAACCAGCTTGCCGTCGACGATGTCTTCGCTGCCGCACACGGCGCCGGCGAGCACGCGCCCCTGGCCGTCGAGATACTTCGTGCCCGAGTGGATCACGAGGTCGGCGCCGTACTCGGCCGGGCGCTGCAGCGCCGGCGTGCAGAAGCAGTTGTCGACGGCGAGCAGCGCGCCGGCACCGTGTGCCAGCTCGGCCAGCGCGCGGATGTCGCACACCTCGGTCAGCGGGTTGCTCGGCGTCTCGGCGAACAGCAGCTTCGTCGTCGGGCGGATCGCGCGCCGCCACTCGGCGACGTCGGTCTGCGACACGAAGCTCGTCTCGACGCCGAACCGGGCGAAGTCGCTGCCCAGCAGCTTGATCGTCGCGCCGAACACGCTCTGCGAACAGACGACGTGGTCGCCCGCCTTCAGCAGCCCCATGACGACGAGGGCGATCGCGCTCATGCCGCTCGACGTGGCGATGCACGCCGGCAGGCCTTCGAGCGCGGCGAGGCGACGCTCCATCATCATCACCGTCGGATTGGTGAAGCGCGTGTAGACGAAAGCCTCTTCCTCGTTGGCGAAGCGCGCGGCGGCCGTCGCTGCGTCCGGGTGGACGAAGCTGCTGGTGAGGAACAGCGCCTCCGAGTTCTCGCCCCACGGGCTCGGCGGCAGGCCCTCGCGCACGGCGCGCGTGTCGAGCCGGGCATCGGCCGGCAGCTCGACGCGCAGAATCGTCTTGCGATCGCCCCCGCTCATGGGACGTCCCTTCGCGCTGCACGCTGCGGGATGAGCGCTTGGGAGCGGCCCGGCGCGCATCCCCGGAAATCCCTCCGCGCTGCGCGCTGCGGGATGAGCGCTTGGGAGCGGCCCGGCGCGCTCATGGCGCCGTCTCCGGCACGCCCTGCAGCGCGAGGCGGGTGCGCTCGGTCTCGGTGTCGTCGCCCCCCTGCGCCGCGCGCTGCGTCGCGATGGCGTCGAAGTCGGCGGCCGTTACGTCGCCCGTGATGTATCGGCCGTCGAAGCACGAGGCCTCGAAGCCCGCCAGCGCCGGGTTGAGCGCCTTGACGACGCGCTTCATCGCGTCGACGTCCTGGTAGATCAGCGCATCGGCGCCGATGTACTCGCGGATCTGCTCGACGCTGCGGTCGTGGGCGATCAGCTCGCCCCTGGTCGGCATGTCGATGCCGTAGACGTTGGGATGGCGCACCGGCGGCGCGGCGCTGGCCATGTAGACCTTGCGCGCGCCGGCCTCGCGCGCCATCTGCACGATCTCCTTGCTCGTCGTGCCGCGCACGATGGAGTCGTCGACGAGCAGCACGTTGCGGCCCCTGAACTCCGAGGCGATCGCGTTGAGCTTCTGGCGCACCGACTTCTTGCGCATGCCCTGCCCCGGCATGATGAAGGTGCGGCCGACGTAGCGGTTCTTGACGAAACCCTCACGGTACGGCCGGCCGATCTTCTGCGCCAGCTGCATCGCCGACGGGCGGCTCGACTCGGGGATCGGGATCACGACGTCGATCTCCGACGGCGGCATCGTCGAGATCACGCGCTGGGCGAGCGTCTCGCCGAGGTTCAGGCGCGCCTGGTAGACCGAGATGCCGTCCATCACGGAGTCGGGCCGCGCGAGGTAGACATACTCGAAAATGCAGGGGTTGAGGCTGGGCACCTCGGCGCACTGGCGCGCATGGATGCGGCCGTCGAGGTCGACGAAGATCGCCTCGCCGGGCGCCACGTCGCGCAGCATGCGGTGGCCCGTGCCTTCGAGCGCGACCGATTCGCTGGCGATCATCACTTCGCGCCCTTCGGGCAGGTCGGCCTCGCCGACGCACAGCGGCCGGATGCCGAACGGATCGCGGAACGCGAGCAGCCCGTGACCGGCGATCAGCGCGACGACGGCATACGAGCCCTTGATGCGCTTGTGCACCGCGGCGACGGCACGGAACACGTCGTCGGGCGCCAACGGCGTGCTGCGCGCCGTGCGCTCGAGTTCGTGCGCCAGCACGTTGATCAGCACCTCGGTGTCGCTGTCGGTGTTGATGTGGCGGCGGTCGACGTCGAACAGCTCGCGGCGCAGCGCGTGCGCGTTCGTCAGGTTACCGTTGTGCACGAGCACGATGCCGAACGGCGCGTTGACGTAGAACGGCTGCGCTTCCTCCTCGCTGTAGGCATTGCCCGCGGTCGGGTAGCGCACCTGCCCCAGCCCCACCGTGCCGGGCAGCGCGCGCATGTTGCGGGTGCGAAAGACGTCGCGCACCATGCCGCGCGCCTTGTGCATGTAGCACTTCGTGCCCTGCATCGTGACGATGCCGGCGGCGTCCTGCCCGCGGTGCTGCAGCAGCAGCAGCGCGTCGTAGATCAGCTGGTTGACGGGCGTCTTCGAGATCACGCCGACGATGCCGCACATGGTGGGAACTTCCTCGTTCAAGCCGCGGGCAGACGCCGTGCCACCGACGACGGCAGCACCGGCTTCAGCCCGTCCAGGACGCCATTGAGCCACAGCGCCCCCTGCGACGCCTTCCACGGCGCCGATTTCGCCAGCGGCGTGAGGGCGATCACCGTCGCCAGCACGAGCAGCAGCACGATGCCGCGCAGCGCACCGAACACGGCGCCGAGCACGCGGTCGACGAAAGCGAGCGGCGTCGCCTTCACGAGCAGCGAAACGAGTTTCGCGGCCAGGCTCCAGGCCAACAGCACGCCGATGAAGGCGAGCGTGAAGGCTGCGCCGAGATTCACTGCCGACCCCGGGTCGCCGACCGGCAGGTGCGGCGCCAGCTGCGGCGCGAGCCACTGGGCGGCGAAATAGGCCACCACCCAACCGACGAGCGAGAGCACCTCGAGCACGAGGCCGCGCAGCAGCCCGACGAGCATGGAGGCCGCCAGCACGGCGATCATTGCGATATCGACCCAGGCCATCTACAGCGGCACGATCGATGTCGGCAGGCCGACGGCCTTGACCTTGGCCGCCGCCTTCTCGGCCTCGTCGCGCGAGGGATACGGGCCGACGCGCACGCGGATGCGCGGGCCCTGCGGCGTGTCGAGCGCCTGCGTGTAGGTCTTCAAGCCGAGCTTCTCGACCTTGCGGCGCACGTCGCGGGCTGCATCGGCGTCGGCGAAGGCGCCGACCTGCACGACGAAGCGCCCCGATGCCGCGGCGGCCGTCGGTTTGGCGTCCTTGCCTTCGAGCAGCGTGCGCGCGCGCGCGGCGTCGGCCGCGGCGGCGGCCTTCGCCGTCGCGGCGGGCGCCGGCGTCTTGTCGGCCTTCTCGGCCTTGTCGGTCTTCGTGGCGGGAGTCGCCGGCACCGGCTTGGTCACCGGCGCCGGCGCCGTCGCTGCGGCCGCGGCGCTGGCCGCCGCCGGCGCACTCGCCGAAGCGGGCGACGGCGCGGCCGCCTCGGGCTCGACCGGCGCGACGCGCGCAGGCGCCGGCGGCGTCGCAGCCGGCTGGCGCGCCGGCGGCATCGCGAGGGGCGGCACCTGATCCTTGCGCGCGATCTCGATCGGGATGTCGACGGGGATCGGACGCGGGCTCGTCTCGAAGAGCAGCGGAAAGCCGATCACGCCGGCGCCGATCAGCACGGCGGCACCGACGAGGCGCTGGCGCGCTCGCGTGCGCAGGCGCTGCACGTCGTCGATGCTGTCGCCGCCCGACGCACCGGACGGCGCAGCCGCAGAACGCTTGAAGAAGGACAGCAGAGCCATGCGATGCCGGTATCGGGAGAGCGTCGGTCGCGGCGCGCTGCACGCCGCTGCGCAGATCCGCCCCGCGCGTCAGTCCGGATGCGAAGCGCTGCGTCCGGGCAGCCCGCCTTCGAGCACGCCGCCTACCGTGTAGAAGGAGCCGAACACGAGAATTCTATCAGCGGGGTCTGCGTCGACCAGCGCCGCTTCGAGCGCTGCGCGCGGGCCGACGTGGCAAGTCGAGGTCGCCGCCGGCGCGCCGCTGCGCGGCGGCAGCGCCGCGTACTGCGCCGCGAGCTCGGTGGCCGATGCGGCGCGCGGCGTCGGCAGGTCGCAGAAGTGCCAGCGGTCGACCAGCGGCTGCAGCGTCGCGAGCATCGTCGCCGTGTCCTTGTCCTGCATCGCGCCGAACACGGCGTGCGTGCGCGGGTAGTAGCCCATCTGGTCGAGGTTGCGCGCCAGCGTCGCGACGGCGTGCGGGTTGTGCGCGACGTCGAGCACGATCGCGGGCTGCCCCGGAACGACCTGGAAGCGCCCCGGCAGTTCGACCGTCGCGAAACCGCTGCGCACGGCCTGCGCGCTGACCGGCAGCCGCTCGTCGAGCGCCTCCAGCGCGGCCAGCACGCCGGCCGCGTTGAGCAACTGGTTGGCGCCGCGCAGCGCCGGATAGGCGAGCCCTGCGTAGCGCTTGCGCCGACCGCGCCACCACCACTGCTGGCGGTCGCCGCCGGTGCTGAAGTCGCGCCCATGCAGCCGCAGGTCGGCGCCGATGCGCTGCGCGTGCTCGATCACGCTGGCCGGCGGCAGCGGATCGGACACGACGGCCGGCCGGCCGGTGCGCAGGATGCCTGCCTTCTCGCGGCCGATCGTCTCGCGGTCGGTGCCGAGGAAGGCCGTATGGTCGATGTCGATGCTCGTGATGATGGCGCAGTCGGCGTCGATCACGTTGACGGCGTCGAGCCGGCCGCCGAGGCCGACTTCGAGCACAGCGAGGTCGAGCCCGGCCTGCGCCAGCCGGTGCAGGATCGCCAGCGTCGTGAACTCGAAGTAGGTCAGCGACACCTCGCCGCGCGCCGCCTCGACGGCCTCGAAGTGCGGCACGAGCGACGCGGCGTCGACCGGCGCGCCGCCGACGCGGCAGCGCTCCTCGAAGTGCACCAGATGCGGCGAGGTGTAGACGCCGACGCGCCAGCCGGCCTGCAGCGCGATCGCCTCGAGCATCGCGCAGGTCGAGCCCTTGCCGTTGGTGCCGGCGACGGTGACGACGGCGCAGTCGAAGCGCAGGCCGAGCCGCGCGCGCACCTGCTCGACGCGCTCGAGCCCGAGGTCGATCGTCGTCGGATGGAGGCGCTCGCAGCGCGCGAGCCAGTCGGATAGGGTCACGCCACGGCGTCGGCGCTCTGGCGCATCAGCATGGCGACGGCGCGCGCGATCGTGAGGCGCAGCTCGCGGCGGTCGACGATCATGTCGAGCGCGCCCTTGCCGAGCAGGAACTCGCTGCGCTGGAAGCCCTCGGGTAGTTTCTCGCGCACCGTGTTCTCGATGACGCGCGGGCCGGCGAAGCCGATCAGCGCCCGGGGCTCGGCGATCACGACGTCGCCGATGAAGGCGAAGCTCGCCGACACGCCTCCCATCGTCGGATCGGTCAGCACGCTGACGTAGGGCAGCTTCGCCTTCGCGAGATGCGTCAACGCAGCGTTCGTCTTGGCCATCTGCATCAGGCTGAGCAGCCCTTCCTGCATGCGCGCGCCGCCGGTGGCGGCGAAGCTGATGAACGGCGTGCGCTGCTCGACCGCCGTCTCGACGCCGCGCACGAAGCGCTCGCCGACGACGGAGCCCATCGAACCACCCATGAAGTCGAACTCGAAGCACGCCGCGACGACGGGGATCGTGTGCAGCGCGCCGCCCATCACGACGAGCGCGTCGGTCTCGCCGGTGGATTCGAGCGCCTCCTTCAGGCGCTCGGGGTATTTCTTGCTGTCCCTGAACTTCAGTGCGTCGACGGGCAGCACCTCCTGGCCGATCTCGTAGCGGCCCTCGGGGTCGAGGAATCCGTCGAGCCGCGCGCGCGCGCCGATGCGGTGGTGGTGCGCGCACTTCGGGCAGACGTTGAGGTTCTGCTCGAGGTCCGTCTTGTAGAGCACCGTCTCGCACGCCGGGCACTTGATCCACAAGCCCTCGGGCACGGTGCGGCGCTCGCTCGGATCGGTCTGCTGGATCTTCGGCGGCAGCAGTTTTTCAAGCCAGCTCATGGGTCGACCTCCAGAGTGTCAGTCGTTCGTTCGTCAGGCCGCGACGCCGGCCCGCACGCCGTCGAGCGCGGCGCGCATCTCGGCGATGAAGGCGCCGGCGACGGCCGCCACTTCGCCGCGGGGTGCGGCCTCGAGCAGTTGCACCAGACGCGAGCCGATGACGACGGCGTCGGCGACGGCGCCGACGGCGGCGGCGCTCGCCGCGTCGCGGATGCCGAATCCCACGCCGACGGGCACGCGCACGTGCGCGCGGATGCGCGGCAGCATCTGCGCGACGGCAGCGGTGTCGAGGTGGCCCGCGCCCGTCACACCCTTGAGCGAGACGTAGTAGACGTAGCCGCTGGCGACGCGGCCGACCTGGCGCATGCGCTCGTCGGTCGACGTCGGCGCAAGCAGGAAGATCGGATCCAGCCCCTTGGACTGCAGGCTGCGGGCGAATGCCTCGCACTCCTCCGGCGGATAGTCGACGACGAGCACGCCGTCGACGCCGCCATCGGCGCAAGCCGCGACGAAGGCGCCGTCACCGTGCCGCTGGTCGTAGCGCTCGACCGGATTGGCGTAGCCCATCAGCACGACGGGCGTCTTCGCGTCGCGTGCGCGGAAGCCGCGCACCGCGGCGAACACCTGCGGCAAGCCGATGCCGTGCGCGAGAGCGCGCTCCGAGGCCTTCTGGATCACCGGGCCGTCGGCCATCGGATCGGAGAACGGCACGCCGAGCTCGATCACGTCGGCGCCCGCCTTCGCCATCGCCAGCATGATGTCGACCGTCGCGTCGGGATACGGGTCACCGGTTGTCACGTAGGGGATCAGCGCCTTGCGCCGCTGCGCCTTCAGCGCCTCGAAAGTGGCGGCGATGCGGCTCATGCGAGGCCTCCCGCGACATGCGGAGCGATGCCCGACAGCCGGGCCACGGTGTTGATGTCCTTGTCGCCGCGGCCCGACAGATTGACCAGGATGTGCTGGTCCGGGCGCATCGTCGGCGCCAGCTTCATCGCATGCGCCACGGCATGCGACGACTCGAGCGCCGGGATGATGCCCTCGGTGCGGCACAGGTGGTGGAACGCCGCCAGCGCCTCGTCGTCGGTGATGCCGACGTACTCGGCGCGGCCGATGTCCTTGAGGTAGGCGTGCTCGGGGCCGACGCCGGGATAGTCGAGGCCGGCCGACACCGAGTGCGTCTCGATCACCTGGCCGTTGTCGTCCTGCAGCAGGTAGGTGCGGTTGCCGTGCAGCACGCCGGGCGAGCCGGCGATCAGGCTGGCGGCGTGCCGGCCGGTCGAAAGGCCCTCGCCCGCCGCCTCGACGCCGATCAGGCGCGTGCCCTCGTGCGCGATGTACGGATAGAAGATCCCCATCGCATTGCTGCCACCGCCGACGCAGGCAATCACGGCGTCGGGCTGGCGGCCGATCATCTCGGGCATCTGCACGAGGCACTCGTCGCCGATCACGCGCTGGAAGTCGCGCACCATCGTCGGATACGGATGCGGGCCGGCGACGGTACCGATGATGTAGAACGTGTTCTCGACGTTCGTCACCCAGTCGCGCAGCGCCTCGTTGAGCGCGTCCTTGAGCGTCTTGCTGCCGCTCTCGACCGGCACCACCGTCGCGCCGAGCAGGTGCATGCGGTAGACGTTGGGAGACTGGCGCTGGATGTCCTCGCTGCCCATGTAGACGACGCACTCGAGGCCGTAGCGCGCACAGATCGTTGCCGTGGCAACGCCGTGCTGGCCGGCGCCCGTCTCGGCGATGACGCGCGGCTTGCCCATGCGGCGCGCGAGCAGCGCCTGGCCGATCGTGTTGTTGATCTTGTGCGCGCCGGTGTGGTTGAGGTCCTCGCGCTTGAGGTAGATCTGCGCGCCGCCGAGCTCGCGGCTGGTACGTGCGGCGTGGTAGATCGGGCTCGGGCGGCCGACGAAGTGCGCCAGCTCGTGCCTGAACTCGGCGACGAACTCGCGATCGTTGCGGTACTTCTCGTAGGCGGCCTTCAAGTCGTCGAGCGCATGGACGAGCGTCTCGGCGACGAAGCTGCCGCCGTAGCGGCCGAAATGCCCGCTCGCGTCGGGCTGCTGATAACTGAACATGGGAGGAAGGATGCTGTCGGGTGCTTCAGGCTACGGCGTCGGCGATGCGCGCATCGGCCTCGCGAACGGCCTCGCAGAACCGGCGGATCGCGGCGGCGTCCTTGACGCCCTTGGACGATTCCACGCCGGAGCTCACGTCAACGGCCCAGGGCCGCACGCGAAGGATCCCTTCGATCACATTTGCGGCATGCAACCCACCAGACAAAACGACCGGAAGGGGCACGCCGTGGGGGATGAGCGACCAATCGAACACCTTTCCGCCGCCGCCGTAGCCCTCGACGTGGGCGTCGAGCAGCAGGCCACGGGCATCGGAATATCGGGCTGCGAAGTCTAGCAAATCGACGCCGGGCGCCATCCGCGCGGCGCGAAGGTAGGGCCGGCCGGCGGCGCGGCACTGCGCCGGCGTTTCGTCGCCGTGGAACTGCAGCAGCGCGTGCGGCACGCGCTCGGCGGCGTGCGCCACTTGCGCCGGCGAGGCGTTGACGAACAGCAGCACCGGCGTCACGAAGGAGGGCAGCGCGCGCGCCAGTTCGGCGGCGCGCTCGGGCGCCACGAGGCGCGGACTGCGCTCCCAGCACACGAGGCCAACCGCGTCGGCGCCCGCATCGACGGCGGCCTCGACGTCGCTCTCGCGCGTCAGGCCGCAGATCTTGATGCGCGTGCGCTGCGTCATCGGCTACGGCAGCCAGTCTAGCGCCGGCGGGTGGTCGGGAATGCCATGCCGCGCATCGTAGTACGGCCCGACGAAGTACAGCCCGTCGGGGGCGAAGGTCGGCGCCGCAAGGTCGCGGCGGCGCGAGTCGAGCACCTCGCCGACCCAGCGGGGCGCGCGCGCCCCGCTGCCGACGGCGACCAGGCAGCCCATGATGTTGCGCACCATGTGGTGCAGGAAGGCGTCGGCGTCGAAGTCGAAGCGCCAGTAGGCCCCGCTGCGTTCGATCGCGATCGAGCGCAGCGTCTTGACGGGCGACAGCGCCTGGCACTCGGCAGCGCGGAAGGCGCTGAAGTCGTGCTGGCCGAGCAGCCGCGCCGCAGCTTCGCGCATCGCGCCGCCGTCGAGCGGCCGGAACACCCAGCCGGCGGCGCCCGCCTCGATCGACGGGCGCACGGGCGACTCGAGCAGCACGTAGGCGTAGCGCCGGCCGCGCGCGCTGGCGCGCGCGTGGAAGTCGTCGCCGACGCGCAGCGCCCACTGCACGGCGATATCGGGCGGCAGGAAGCGGTTGGTGCCGCGCACCCATGAGAAGAGCTCGCGGTCGAGCCCGGTGTCGACGTGCACGACCTGGTTCAGGCCGTGCACGCCGGCGTCGGTGCGGCCGGCGCACATCGTGCGCAGCGGCTGGTCGGCGAACTGCGCGAGCGCTGCCTCGAGCCGGTCCTGCACCGTGCGGCCGTCGGGCTGACTTTGCCAGCCGTTATAGGCGCTGCCGCGATAGCTGATGCCGAGCGCGAGCCGCATGCCGCGCCGAAGCAAGGGACGAGCGCGCCCGACGACGTCGTCAGGCGAGCTCGTCGAGCATGCCCTGCGCCTTGGTCTTCAGCGGTCCGCTGGCCTTGGCAATGACCTCCTGCAGCAGGTCGCGCGCGCCCTCGGTGTCGCCGATCTGGCGGAACTCCTCGGCCAGCTCGAGCTTGCGCGAAAGCGGGTCGTCGCCGCTGCCGACGCCCTCGGCGCCGAGTTCGTCGAGGTCGATCGATTCGAAGCTCGGCTCCTGCGCCGGCGCCGCCGGGGCGGCCGGCTCCGACGTGCCGAGGCCGCCGAGATCGAAGTCCATGCCGAGGTCGCCCGTCGCCGACTCGGACGGCGCGGGCGCCGCTCCGACGTCGAAGGAAGGCAGGTCGCGCGCGAAGTCGGCTGTGGGCAGCGGCGGTTCGGAGGCCGGCAGGGAATCGCCCGACGTGGCGCCCGCATCGACCGGACCGAGGTCGAGATCGAGGTCGACGCCCGACTTGCTGCCCGAGAACGGCTGCGAGTCGAAGTTCGACGGCGACGGCAGCACCGACTGCGGCATCGTACTGGCGCCCAGCGGCTCGACGAGCTGGTTCTCGCCCTGCACCGGGATCGCCGGCTCGCCGCCGGGCTGGTAGAGCGGGTTGTCGGGGTCGATCTGCAGACCCATCTCCTGGGCCTTGGCCCAGTCCTCGCCCTGGCCGTGCGTCAGCGTGTAGAGCTGCGTGGCGAGCAGTTCGTAGCCCTTGGTGTCGCGCCGCTTGGCATAGACCTCGAGCAGCTTGGTGCGCACGGCCAGCCGCTCGGGACTGGCGCGCATCGCCTCCTTGAGGATCTCCTCGGCCTGCAGGTCGCGGCCATAGGCCAGATAGACGTCGGCCTCGGCGACCGGATCGACGTCGCCGATGGCGTCGAGCTGGCTCAGCGAGTAGCTCATCGACGACGACGTGCCCGCCGCATCGCGCGTGTCGATGCGCTGACCGCCGCTGGCGCCGAAGAAGGAGTCGGGCTGCAACCGGCTCTCGAGGAACGAGGTCTCGCCGCTGTCCTTCTTGGCCTTGCTGCGCACGCGGTAGAAGCCGAAGCCGACCAGCAGCGCGAGCAGCACGCCGGCGCCGGGCAGCACCAGCGGGTTGTCCATCAGCGAATCGCCAGCTTCGGGCTGTTGCGCGACCGGCGGCTTGGCCTCGGCCTCGGCCGGCGTCGGCCGGGGCTGCGTGGTCGGCGCCTGGGCGACGACGGTCGGTGCCGGCGCAGCAGGCGCCGCCGCAGGTTCGGGCGCAGGAGCCGGGGCCGGCGGGGCAGCCGCCGGTGCAGGCGCCGGAGCGGGCGGCGCGGCCGCCGGCGCCGGCGCCGGCGCAGGCGCCGGCGCGGCAGCCACGGCGCTCGCCGCGCCCGACAGCTTGCGCAGCTCCTCGACGTTCTTCGACAGCTCGGCGACGCGTGTCGAGGTGTCCTTCTGCTCGCGCTCGCGCGAGATGCCGGCCTCGGGCGCCGAGGCGCCGGCGGCGGCGCCCTTGCTCAGCGTCAGCTTGTCGGCACTCGGCGCGGCGGGCTTCTTGTCCTCGACGGCGGCCTGCACCTTGCCGCTGGCCTGGCGCGCGCGCGTGGCCGGCGGTGCGGCCGGCACGCCGCTGGCGAGGCGCTCGCGGTAGGCGCCGAAGTCGGCGCTCTGCGCACGGATGATCTGCTGCGCCTCGGGCGTCGGCACGGCGCGCGCCGCCTCCGGCGTGGGCGCGCTCAGCACGGCGCCCGCCTTCAGGCGGTTCATGTTGTTGTCCATGAACGCCTGCGGATTGCCGCGGTACAGCGCGACGAGCATCTGGTCGAGCGAGACGCCGGACTGCTGCATGCGCAACGCGATGCGGTACAGCGTGTCGCCGGCCTTGACTTCGTATTCGGTGGCCGTCCGGCGCGGTGCGGCGGCGACGCGCGGCGCCGGCGCAGCCGCAGCGGGCGCCTCGGCGCGCGGTGCAGGCGCAGGAGCAGGCCGTGCCGCCGGCGCCGGCGCGGCCGACATCACGGGCGGCGTCGCCGGTGCCGGGGCGGCGGCGCGGTTGCTGTTGATCGGATCGAACAGCAGCGTGTATTCGCGCACCAGGCGGCCCGACGACCAGTTCAGCTCGAGGATGACGTCGACGAACGGCTCCTGCACCGTGCGGTCGCTCGTGATGCGCAGGTAGGGCCGGCCGTCGGAGCGCCGCTGCAGCGACGCCTGGGTGTTGGTCAGCACGGCGTTGTAGTCGACGCCGGCCGCGCGGTAGGCCTCGGGCGGCGCGATGCGCGCGCGCAGGCTCGACGCCTCTTCCGACGACAGGCTCGTGATGTCGATCTCGGCTTGCAGCTTCTCACCCAGGCCCGACTGCACCGACAACCGACCCAGCCCGAGAGCTGCCGCGCTCGTCGAGAACAGGACGGCTGCCGCAGCGGCCATGCCGGTCAGAGCGAAACGCCCCGCGAGGAATGGATGTCTTTTCAAGGCGTCTCCCAATGACGTTCGAGCCGGTTCGTGAGGCGTGCGGGAACCCGGCCCTTTGCTGCAAATGACAATAACATCAGGCAGATACACTGACAAGTTCGCGCACTTGCTGACATTCGCTGCGGGCCGTGACGCAGGTCTCGCCGCGCCGCATTGTTGTCGGGTGGCAACGCGGCGCGGTGCGCGTCAAGCCTCGAGCAGGATGCGCAGCATGCGCCGCAGCGGCTCGGCCGCACCCCACAGCAACTGGTCGCCGATCGTGTAGGCGCCGAGGTAGTGCGGCCCCATCGCCATCTTGCGCAAGCGCCCCACGGGGATCGTCATCGTGCCGGTCACGGCCACCGGCGTCAGGTCGCGCATCGTGGCCTCGCGCGTGTTGGGCACGACCTTGACCCAGTCGTTGTCGGCCGCGATCAGCGCCTCGATGTCGGCCAGCGGCACGTCCTTCTTAAGCTTGAACGTCAGCGCCTGGCTGTGGCAGCGCATGGCGCCGATGCGCACGCAGAAGCCGTCGACCGGCACGGCCGGCGTGCCGAAACCCTCGCCCTGGCCGAGGATCTTGTTCGTCTCGGCCATGCCCTTCCACTCTTCGCGGCTGACGCCGCCGCCGAGGTCCTTGTCGATCCACGGGATCAGCGAGCCGGCCAGCGGCGCGCCGAAGTTGGCCGTCTCGGCCTCGGTCAGTGCGCGCTGGCGCGCCACGACCTTGCGATCGATCTCGAGGATGGCGCTCTTGGGGTCGTCGAGCAGCGCCTTGACCTCGGCGTTGAGCGTGCCGAACTGCGTCAGCAGCTCGCGCATGTGCTGCGCACCGCCGCCCGACGCCGCCTGGTAGGTCTGCGTGCTCATCCACTCGACGAGACCCGCCTTGTACAGCGCGCCGACGCCCATCAGCATGCAGCTCACCGTGCAATTGCCGCCGATCCAGTTGCGCCCGCCCTTGGCGAGCGCGTTCTTGATGACCGGCAGATTGACCGGATCGAGCACGATGACGGCGTCGTCCTTCATGCGCAGCGTCGAGGCCGCGTCGATCCAGTGGCCCTTCCAACCCGCCGCGCGCAGCTTGGGGAAGACCTCCGTCGTGTAGTCGCCGCCCTGCGCCGTAACGACGATGTCGCAACGCTTGAGCGCCTCGATGTCGTGCGCGTCCTTGAGCTTCGTCTCGCCCTTGGCGAGGTCGGCGATCGCCGGCGGCAGCGAGCCGCCCGCGTTGCTGGTGCTGAAGAACACCGGCTCGATGTGGCCGAAGTCACCTTCGGCGCGCATGCGCTCCATCAGCACGGAGCCGACCATGCCGCGCCAACCGACCAAACCCGTGACTCTCATTTCTCGCGCCCTTTCAAAGATCCACTTCCTCTGGCTCCCCCGGCTGGTTCGCCGTGCGGGAGGGGCGAGCCGAACCGGAGAGCCTGCCTAGCCCTTCTTCGCGATCGTCTTGAGCGCCGCGACGACGGCGTCGCCCATCTCGCGGGTGCCGACCTTGCGCGTGCCCTCCGACCAGATGTCGGCGGTGCGCAACCCCGCGGCCAGCACGGAGCGCACGGCCGACTCGATGAGGTCGGCGGCGTCTGGGCGCTGGAGCGAATAGCGGAGCATCATGGCGGCGGACAGGATTGTAGCGAGCGGATTCGCCACCCCGTTGCCCGCGATGTCGGGCGCGCTGCCGTGGCTCGGCTCGTAGAGGCCCTTGTTGCGCGCGTCGAGCGACGCCGACGGCAGCATGCCGATCGAGCCGGTGAGCATCGCCGCCTCGTCGCTCAGGATGTCGCCGAACATGTTGCCGGTGACGACGACGTCGAAGCGCTTGGGCGCCTTGACGAGTTGCATCGCCGCGTTGTCGACGTACATGTGGTCGAGTGCGACGTCGGGGTACTGCGCATGCACCTCGGTGACGACGTCCTTCCAGAACTGGAAGGTCTCGAGCACGTTGGCCTTGTCCACGCTGGTGACGCGCTTGCTGCGCTTGCGCGCCGCCTGGAACGCCACGTGCGCGATCCGCTCTATCTCGGGGCGCGCGTAGCGCATCGTGTCGAAGGCCTCGGGCTGGCCCTTGAACGCGCCGTCGGGCGCGTCGCGACGCCCGCGCGGCTGGCCGAAGTAGATGTCGCCGGTCAGCTCGCGGATGATCAGGATGTCGAGACCGGCGACGAGTTCGGGCTTGAGGCTCGACGCATGCGTGAGCTGCTCGTAGCAGATCGCCGGGCGGAAGTTGGCGAACAGTTGCAGGTGCTTGCGCAGGCCCAGGATGGCCTGCTCGGGCCGCAGCGCGCGCTCGAGCTTGTCGTACTTCCAGTCGCCGACGGCGCCGAACAGCACGGCGTCGGCGGCCTGAGCGAGTCTCAGCGTCGCGTCGGGCAGCGGATGGCCGCTCGCCTCGTAGGCGGCACCGCCGACGGGCGCCTCTTCCAGCTCGAGCGGCAGCTCGAGCGCCTTCAGCACCTTGACGGCCTCGGCCAGGATCTCGGGGCCGATGCCGTCGCCCGGCAGCACTGCAATCTTCACTCTGTCGTTCCTCGTTTCGGGTTCACAGCCGGTGCGCGAGCCACGGCATCTTGAGCAGGCGCTCGGCTTCGAAGGCGCGGATCTTGTCGGCGTGGCGCAGCGTCAGGCCGATGTCGTCGTAGCCGTTGAGCAGGCAGTACTTGCGGAATGGCTGCACGTCGAACGCCAGTTCGCTGCCGTCGGGCTTGACGATGACCTGCCGCTCGAGGTCGACGGTCAGCATGTAGCCGACGAAGGCCGCCACTTCGTCGAACAGTCTCGCGACCTGCGCCTCGGGCAGCACGATCGGCAGCAGGCCGTTCTTGAAGCAGTTGTTGTAGAAGATGTCGGCATAGCTCGGCGCGATCAGGGCGCGAAAGCCGTACTGTTCGAGCGCCCACGGCGCGTGCTCGCGGCTCGAGCCGCAGCCGAAGTTCTGGCGCGCCAGCAGGATCGACGCGCCCTGGTAGCGCGGCTGGTTGAGCACGAAGTCGGGATTCGCCTTGCGCGACGCCGGATCCTGCCCCGGCTCGCCGTGGTCGAGGTAGCGCCACTCGTCGAACAGATTGGGCCCGAAGCCGGTGCGGTGGATCGACTTCAGGAACTGCTTCGGGATGATGGCGTCGGTGTCGACGTTCTCGCGGTCGAGCGGCGCGACCAGCCCGCGGTGGACGGTGAACGCTTGCATGGCCATTACTTCTTCTTGGCGGCTTCTTCGATCTTGTCGCCGGCCTTCGAGATGTCCTTGCCCATGCCCTCGATCGTGTTGCAGCCGGCGAGCAGGCCGAGCGCGGCGATCAGCGCCAGCAGGGTCGTCGTCTTCGTCATGTCCATCCTCCTCGGTCGATGAGTTCTTGCGTCAGGCGATGCGGCGCACGTCGACGAAGTGGCCTTCGATCGCGGCCGCGGCGGCCATCGCGGGGCTCACCAGGTGCGTGCGCCCGCCGGCGCCCTGGCGGCCTTCGAAATTGCGGTTGCTCGTGGACGCGCAGCGCTCGCCCGGCTCGAGGCGGTCGGCGTTCATCGCGAGGCACATCGAGCAGCCGGGCTCTCGCCACTCGAAGCCGGCGGCCTTGAACACCTGGTCCAGCCCTTCCTGCTCGGCCTGCTGCTTGACGAGGCCCGATCCCGGCACGACGAGCGCCAGCTTCACGTTGCTGGCGAGGCGCCCGCCCAGCTTGCGCACGACGGCGGCGGCCTCGCGCAAGTCCTCGATGCGCGAGTTGGTGCACGAGCCGATGAACACCTTGTCGATGCGGATGTCGGCGATCGGCTTGTTGGGCTCGAGATTCATGTACTGCAGCGCGCGCTCCATCGCGCCGCGCTTGACGGCGTCCTTCTCGCGCTCGGGATCGGGCACGCGGTCCTCGATCGAGACGACCATCTCGGGCGAGGTGCCCCAGGTCACCTGCGGGCGGATCTGCGCCGCGTCGAGTTCGACGACGGCGTCCCACTTGGCGTCCGGATCGGAGCGCAGCGTGCGCCAGTAGGCGACGGCCTGCTCCCATTCGAGGCCCTGCGGCGCAAACGGGCGGCCCTGCACGTAGCGCAGCGTCGTGTCGTCGACGGCGACCAGCCCGGCGCGCGCGCCGGCCTCGATCGCCATGTTGCACACCGTCATGCGCCCTTCCATGCTCAGCGCGGCGATCGCGCTGCCGGCGAACTCGATCGTGTAGCCGGTGCCTCCGGCGGTGCCGATGCGGCCGATGATCGCGAGCACGATGTCCTTGGCGCCGCAGCCGCGCGCCAGCCGGCCGTCGACGCGCACCAGCATGTTCTTCGCCTTCTTGGCCAGCAGCGTCTGCGTCGCCAGCACGTGCTCGACCTCGCTGGTGCCGATGCCGTGCGCCAGCGCACCGAACGCGCCGTGCGTCGACGTGTGCGAGTCGCCGCACACCACCGTCATGCCGGGCAGCGTCGCGCCCTGCTCGGGGCCGATGACGTGCACGATGCCCTGGCGCTTGTCGTTCATCTTGAACTGCGTGATGCCGAGGCGGTCACAGTTGGCGTCGAGCGTCTCGACCTGCAGCCGCGACACCGGGTCGGCGATGCCCTGCGCGCGGTCCGTCGTCGGCACGTTGTGGTCGCTCACCGCGAGGTTGGCCGACAGGCGCCAGAGCTTGCGGTCGGCGAGATCGAGTCCCTGGAACGCCTGCGGGCTCGTCACCTCGTGCACAAGGTGGCGGTCGATGTAGAGGATCGTCGTGCCGTCGTCCTCGGCATGGACGACGTGGTCGTCCCAGAGCTTGTCGTAGAGGGTGCGTCCGGTCATGTCAGCAGGCGTCGGCGGGCGGCGAAGGCCGCTATTTTCCCGCACATTGGCGGCGTCGCCGCGCGGCCGGGCTTTCGGCCCGTGCCGGATCCGCCGCTCAGGCGCCGCCGGCAGCGGCGTGCATGCCCAGCCGCGCGAGCAGCGCGCGGTCGCGCTCGGCCTGCGGGTTGGCCGTCGTCAGCAGCCGCTCGCCGTAGAAGATGGAGTTGGCGCCGGCCAGCAGGCACAGGGCCTGCAGTGCGTCGTCCATCTGTTCGCGGCCGGCCGACAGGCGCACGCGCGCGCGCGGCATCGTGATGCGCGCGACGGCGATGGTGCGCACGAACTCGAACGGGTCGATCGCCTCCGTGCCGGCGAGCGGCGTGCCCTCGACATGCACCAGGTTGTTGATCGGCACCGACTCGGGATAGGGCTCGAGGTTGGCAAGCTGCGCGACGAGCCCGGCGCGGTGGCGCCGCGACTCGCCCAGGCCGACGATGCCGCCGCAGCACACCGAAACACCGACGGCACGCACGCGAGCCAGCGTGTCGAGGCGGTCCTGGTAGGTGCGCGTGCTGATGATCGCGCCGTAATGCTCGGGCGCCGTGTCGAGGTTGTGGTTGTAGTAGTCGAGACCGGCGTCGGCGAGCGCGCGCGCCTGCTCGTCGCTGAGCATGCCCAGCGTCATGCAGGTCTCCATGCCGAGCGCCTTGACCTCGCGCACCATCTCGACGAGGGGCTCGACGTGGCGATCGGCGGGCTCGCGCCACGCCGCGCCCATGCAGAAGCGCGTCGCGCCGTTGGCCTGCGCGGCGCGCGCGGCGTCGACCACCTCGCTCACCGGCAGCAGCTTGCTCGCCGTGACGCCGGTGTCGAAATGCGCAGACTGCGGACAGTAGCCGCAGTCCTCGGCACAACCGCCCGTCTTGATCGACAGCAGCGTCGAGAGCTGCACCTCGTTGGCGTCGAAGTGCTCGCGGTGCACCTGCTGCGCGCGGTAGAGCAGGTCGGCGAACGGCAGGTCGAACAGCGCCTCTACGGCGTCGACGCTCCAGCGCGCGGAGGCGGCCGGCGGTTCGGCGCGCCGCGCCGGCGCAACGAAATGCAGAGTGGTCGTTTCGGACATGGCGTGAGCTTAGCCCAGGGCGGCGACGACGTCGGGCGGCGCCTGCACCAGCTCGATCAGCACGCCCTCGCCGCCGATCGGGAACTCGTCGTTGCCCTTGGGGTGGATGAAGCACATGTCGTGACCCGTCGCACCCTTGCGGATGCCGCCCGGCGCGAAGCGCACGCCCTGCGCCGTCATCCATGCGACGGCCCGCGGCAGGTCGTCGACCCACAGGCCGATGTGGTTGAGCGGCGGCTGGTGCACCGCCGGCTTGGCGGCGGCGTCGAGCGGCTGCATCAGGTCGACCTCGACGCGGTGCGCGCCGCGGCCGAGCGTGCACACGTCCTCGTCGACGTTCTCGCGCTGCGAGCGGAAGCCCCCCGTGATGGCGAGGCCGAACATGTCGATCCACAGCGCGCGCAGGCGCTGCTTGTCGGGGCCGCCGATGGCGACCTGCTGGATGCCCAGCACTCGGAATGGCTTGCCGGTGTCGTTCATCGTTCGGTTCCTTCAGGCGAAGCGCACGATCGGCTGGTCGACGGCGAGGCTCTCGCCGCGCGCCGCGAGCAGCTCGACGACGGTGCCGTCCTGCGCCGCGACGAGGATGTTCTCCATCTTCATCGCCTCGACGACGGCGAGCTTCTCGCCGGCGCGGACCGCCTGGCCTGGCTGCACCGCTACGTCGACGAGCAGGCCGGGCATCGGCGACAGCAGGAACTTGCTCGTGTCAGGCGGCGGCTTGTGCGGCATCAACCGGTGCAGCTCGGCGGCGCGCGGGGCGAGCACCAGCGCGTCGATGCTCGCGCCGTCGTGCGTGACGCGCAGGCCGAGGCCGCGGCGATCGATCTGGGCGTCGAACGGCCGGCCGTTGCAGGTGCCGCCGATGCGGATCGCGCCGTAGGCCCAATCGCTGGCGAACTCGTAGCGCCGCTCGCCCAGGCTCACGACGACGCTGCCGTTGCTCTGCACCTTGACCGGCGTGTGCTGAGCCTCGCCCTGCGGCGAGCGGGCGACGACGACGAAGTCGTCGCCGATGCGCATCCCGTGGCCGGGCAGCTGGCCGCTGATGCCGGCGGCGCGCTGCAGGTACTTGCGATGCACGGCCGCTGCCAGCGCGATGAGGAAGCCTGGGTCGTCGTGCCCCACGTCGTGCGCGACGAAGCCGCTCGGGAAGTTCTCGGCGATGAAGCCGGTGTTGAAGTCCCCCGCGGCGAACCTCGGATGCGTCAGCAGTGCCGACTGGAACGCGATGTTGCTCGCCACGCCGCGGATCACGAAGGCATTGAGAGCCGCGCGCATCTTCGCGATCGCTTCGGCGCGGTCGCGGCCGTGCACGATCAGCTTGGCGATCATCGAGTCGTAGTAGACGGGGATCTCGCCGCCTTCGTAGACGCCGGTGTCGACGCGCACGCCTTCCGCTTGCGGCGGCGGCTGGTAGGCGACGAGCCGCCCCGTGCTCGGCAGGAAGCCGCGCGCCGGATCCTCGGCGTTGATGCGGCACTCCATCGCCCAGCCGTCGCGCCGGACTTCGCCCTGCCCGAACGGCAGCTTCTCGCCGGCGGCGACGCGGATCATCAGCGCGACGAGGTCGAGCCCGGTGATGCACTCGGTGACCGGGTGCTCGACCTGCAGCCGCGTGTTCATCTCGAGGAAGTAGAAGCTCTCGTCCTTGCCGACGACGAACTCGACGGTGCCCGCGCTCTGGTACTTCACCGCCCGGGCCAGCGCGACGGCCTGCTCGCCCATCGCGCGGCGCGTCGCGTCGCCGATGAAGGGCGACGGCGCCTCCTCGATCACCTTCTGGTGGCGGCGCTGGATCGAGCACTCGCGCTCGTTGAGGTAGACGACGTTGCCGTGCGCGTCGCCGAGCACCTGGATCTCGATGTGGCGCGGCTCCTCGACGAACTTCTCGATGAAGACGCGATCGTCGCCGAAGCTGTTGCGCGCCTCGTTCCTGCACGACGAGAAACCCTCGAACGCCTCCTGGTCGTTGAACGCGACGCGCAGACCTTTGCCGCCGCCGCCCGCGCTGGCCTTGATCATCACCGGGTAGCCGATGCCGCGCGCGATCTCGACGGCGCGCTCGGCCGACTCGATGGCGTCGCTCCAGCCGGGAATCGTGTTCACCTTGGCCCCGGTCGCCAGCTTCTTCGACGCGATCTTGTCGCCCATCGCGGCGATCGAATAGTGCTTCGGGCCGATAAAGACGATGCCCTCTTCCTCGACGCGGCGCGCGAAGTCCTCGTTCTCCGACAGGAAGCCGTAGCCCGGGTGCACGGCCTCGGCGCCCGTCTTCTTGCACGCAGCGATGATCTTGTCGGCCTGCAGGTACGACTCGCGCGACGGCGCGGCGCCGATGTGCACCGCCTCGTCGGCCATCTCGACGTGCAGCGCGTCGCGGTCGGCATCGGAGTAGACGGCGACCGTCGCGATGCCCATCTTGCGCGCCGTGCGGATGACGCGGCAGGCGATCTCGCCGCGATTGGCGATCAGGATCTTCTTGAACATGGCCCCGGTCCTACAGAGGAATGTTGCCGTGCTTGCGCCACGGGTTGTCGAGCTTCTTGTCGCGCAGCATCACGAGCGAGCGGCAGATGCGCTTGCGCGTCTCGCGCGGCTGGATCACGTCGTCGATGAAGCCGCGCGCGCCGGCGACGAACGGATTGGCGAAGCGCGCCTTGTACTCGGCCTCGCGTGCCGCGAGCTTGGCGGGGTCGCCCTTGTCCTCGCGGAAGATGATCTCGACCGCGCCCTTGGCGCCCATCACGGCGATCTCGGCGTTCGGCCAGGCGAAGTTGACATCGCCGCGCAGGTGCTTGGAACTCATCACGTCGTAGGCGCCGCCGTAGGCCTTGCGCGTGATGACGGTGATCTTGGGCACGGTGCACTCGGCGTAGGC
Source organism: Burkholderiaceae bacterium (assembly GCA_048500255.1). Lineage (GTDB taxonomy): Bacteria > Pseudomonadota > Gammaproteobacteria > Burkholderiales > Burkholderiaceae_C > JAMHWF01. Next base: position 170,856 of record JASNYH010000006.1, read on the forward strand.
ATAGAGCAGCTTGGCGCCGTGCTTGATGATGCCGCCGTACTCCTGGCTCGTGCCGGGCATGAAGCCGGGCACGTCGACGAAGGTGACCACGGGGATGTTGAACGCGTCGCAGAAGCGCACGAAGCGCGCCGCCTTGATCGAGCTCTTGATGTCGAGGCAGCCCGCGAGCACCAGCGGCTGGTTGGCGACGATGCCGATCGTCTGCCCCTCCATGCGCGCGAAGCCGATCACGATGTTCTTGGCGTACTCCGGCTGCAGCTCGAAGAAGTCGCCGTCGTCGACGACCTTGAGGATCAGCTCCTTGATGTCGTAGGGCTTGTTCGGGTTGTCGGGCACCAGCGTGTCGAGCGAGTGGTCGAGCCGGTCCGCCGGGTCGCCGCTCGGCCGCGTCGGCGCGCGCTCCTTGTTCGACAGCGGCAGGTAGTTGTAGAAGCGCCGCAGCATCAGGATCGCCTCGACGTCGTTGTCGAAGGCGAGGTCGGCAACGCCGCTCTTGGTCGTGTGGGCGATGCCACCGCCGAGCTCCTCGGCCGTCACTTCCTCGTGCGTCACCGTCTTCACGACCTCGGGGCCGGTGACGAACATGTAGGAGCTGTCCTTCACCATGAAGATGAAGTCCGTCATTGCCGGGCTGTAGACGGCGCCGCCGGCGCACGGCCCCATGATCAGGCTGATTTGCGGCACCACGCCCGAGGCCATCACATTGCGCTGGAACACGTCGGCATAGCCGCCGAGCGACGCCACACCCTCCTGAATGCGCGCGCCGCCCGAGTCGTTGAGGCCGATGACCGGTGCGCCGACCTTCATCGCCTGGTCCATCACCTTGCAGATCTTCTCGGCGTGCGCCTCCGACAGCGCGCCTCCGAACACGGTGAAGTCCTGGCTGAACACGAACACCAGCCGGCCGTTGATCATGCCGTAGCCGGTGACGACCCCGTCGCCCGGCACCTTCTGCTCGGCCATGCCGAAGTCGGTGCAGCGGTGCTCGACGAACATGTCCCATTCCTCGAACGTGCCCTCGTCGAGCAGCAGTTCGAGGCGCTCGCGCGCCGTCAGCTTGCCTTTCGAATGCTGCGCGGCGATGCGCTTGTCGCCGCCGCCGAGGCGCGCCTTCGCGCGCTTGTCTTCGAGCATCTGCTGGATGTCGTGCATCGTGACTCCCGTTGTTCTTCAGGACTGCGTGGGTTCGTTGAAGGCGGCGAGCAGCGCGCGCGCCGCGGCGCTGGCCGCGAGCCGCCCTTCGCGCACGCCGGCCGTCGTGTCGGCCAGCGCGGCGCGCACCGCTGGATGGCCGGCGAAGCGCTGGCGCAGGCCGGCGTGGATCAGGTCCCACATCCAGCGCTCGGCCTGGCGCTGGCGGCGCCGGGCGAATTCGCCGTTGGCCTGCTGCGTGGCGCGGAACTGCTCGACGTGCGACCAGAAGGCGTCGAGCCCGGCGCCCGTCAGCGCGCTCGCCTGGAGCACGCGCGGATGCCAGATCGTCGCGTCGTGCGCCGCATGCTCGGGCCGCCCGTGCTGGCCGAACAGGCGCAGGGCCGACGTGATGTGCGCCGCGGCGCGCGACGCGGCGTCGGGGTCGGCGTCTGCCTTGTTGACGACGACCAGGTCGGCAATCTCCATCACGCCCTTCTTGATCGCCTGCAACTCGTCGCCGGCGTTGGGCAGTTGCAGCAGCACGAAGAGATCCGTCATGCCGGCGACCGCCGTCTCGCTCTGGCCGACGCCCACCGTCTCGACGATCACGATGTCGTGGCCCGCCGCCTCGCACACCAGGATCGCCTCGCGCGTGCGTTCGGCCACACCGCCGAGTGTGCCGGCCGCCGGGCTCGGCCGGATGTAGGCGCGCTCGTCGACCGACAGGCGCTCCATGCGCGTCTTGTCGCCGAGGATCGATCCGCCCGACACGGCCGACGAGGGATCGACGGCGAGCACGGCGACGCGATGGCCGCGCTCGACGAGGTGCAGGCCGAACGTCTCGATGAAGGTCGACTTGCCGACGCCAGGCACGCCGGAGATGCCGATGCGCAGCGCGCCGCCGGCGGCCGGCATCAGCGCGTTGAGCAGGGCGTCGGCGCGCTGCCGGTCGGCGACGCGCGTCGACTCGAGCAGCGTGATCGACTTTGCGACGGCGCGGCGCCGCGCGGCGCCCTCGCCGTGCAGCACGCCCTCGACCAGCGCGTCGGCAGCGACAGGCACGTCAATCCTTGCGTTGCGCGGCGCGGATCTGTTCCAGCACGTCTTTCGCCGACGCCGGAATCGGCGTGCCGGGGCCGTAGATGCCCTTGACGCCGGCGGCGTAGAGGAAGTCGTAGTCCTGCCTCGGGATCACCCCGCCGACGAAGACGACGATGTCGTCGGCGCCCTGGCGCCTGAGTTCCTCGATGATCGCCGGCACCAGCGTCTTGTGGCCGGCGGCCAGCGTGCTGACGCCGACGGCGTGCACGTCGTTCTCGACCGCCTGGCGCGCGCATTCCTCGGGCGTCTGAAACAGCGGGCCGATGTCGACGTCGTAGCCGAGGTCGGCATAGGCCGTCGCGACGACCTTGGCGCCGCGGTCGTGACCGTCCTGACCCAACTTGGCGATCAGCACGCGCGGTCGGCGGCCGTGCTCGGCCGCGAAGGCCGCGATCTCGCCGCGCAGGCGCTCCCATCCTTCGGCCGAATCGTAGGCAGCTGCATACACACCGGTCACCTTCTGCGTATCGGCGCGATGGCGCCCCCAAGCCTTCTCGAGCGCGTCGCTGACTTCGCCGACGGTCGCGCGCAGGCGCATCGCGTCGACGCTGAGCGCCAGCAGATTGCCCTCGCCCGTCTCGGCGCAGCGCGTCAGCGCGGCCAGCGCGCGCTCGACCGCCGCCGCGTCGCGCGCCGCGCGCAGCTTCGCGAGCCGCGCGATCTGGTTCTCGCGCACGGCCACGTTGTCGACTTCGCGCACCGGCACGGCGTCCTCGGTCGGCGGCTTGTACTTGTTGACGCCGACGATCACGTCGCGCCCCGAGTCGATGCGCGCCTGCTTCTCGGCGGCGGCGGCCTCGATCTTGAGCTTGGCCCAGCCGCTGTCGACGGCCTTCGTCATGCCGCCCATGGCCTCGACTTCCTCGATGAGGCCCCAAGCCGCGTCGGCCATCTGCTGCGTCAGCGTCTCCATCATGTAGCTGCCGGCCCACGGGTCGATGACGCTCGTGATGTGCGTCTCCTCCTGCAGGATCAGCTGCGTGTTGCGCGCGATGCGCGCGCTGAACTCGGTGGGCAGCGCGATAGCTTCGTCGAAGCTGTTGGTGTGCAGGCTCTGCGTGCCGCCGAACACGGCCGCCATCGCCTCGATCGTCGTGCGCACGATGTTGTTGTACGGGTCCTGCTCGGCGAGGCTCCAGCCCGAGGTCTGGCAGTGCGTGCGCAGCATCAGGCTCTTGTCGTTCTTCGGCGCGAACTCCTTCATGATGCGCCACCACAGCAGACGCGCCGCGCGCATCTTGGCGACCTCGAGATAGAAGTTCATCCCGATGCCCCAGAAGAACGACAGCCGTCCGGCGAAGTCGTCGACGTCGAGGCCCTTGGCGAGCGCCGTGCGAACGTACTCGCGGCCGTCGGCCAGCGTGAAGGCGAGTTCGAGCGCCTGGCTCGCGCCGGCTTCCTGCATGTGGTAGCCCGAGATCGAGATCGAGTTGAACTTGGGCATCGCCCGCGCCGTGTGCGCGATGATGTCGCCGACCACGCGCATCGACGGCCCCGGCGGGTAGATGTACGTGTTGCGGACCATGAACTCCTTGAGGATGTCGTTCTGGATGGTCCCGCTCAGCTGCTCGGGCGCGACGCCCTGTTCCTCGGCCGCGACGATGTAGCCGGCGAGCACCGGCAGCACGGCGCCGTTCATCGTCATCGACACGCTGACCTTGTCGAGCGGGATGCCGTCGAACAGGATCTTCATGTCCTCGACCGAGTCGATCGCCACGCCGGCCTTGCCGACGTCGCCCGCCACGCGCGGATGGTCGCTGTCGTAGCCGCGGTGCGTCGCCAGGTCAAAGGCCACGCTGACGCCCTGCCCGCCGGCCGCCAGCGCCTGGCGGTAGAAGGCGTTGCTCTCCTCGGCCGTCGAGAAGCCGGCGTACTGGCGGATCGTCCACGGCCGCGATGCATACATCGTCGCCTGCGGCCCGCGCACGAAGGGCGCGAAGCCGGGCAACGTGTCGGCGTTCGCCAGGCCGTCGATGTCGGCGCGCGTGTACAGCGGCTTGACGACCAGGCCTTCGGGCGTGCGCCAGTTCAGCGCGTCGAGCGAGCCGCCGGGCGCGGCGCGCTCGGCGGCGCGGCACCACTGCTCGAACGTCACGGTCGGCGGGACATCAGGGCGAGAGGGCTTCGACATGGCAGCAGCAACGACAGGAGGCTGGACATGGATCATACATGATGCATAATTATGAATTCAAGATGGCTGAGTCCGCGATCCAACCCCCATCGGCAGCGCCTTCCGCGCTGGCGCCGCGCGCGCTCTACCAGGACGTGGCCGAGCGGCTGCGACAGAAGATCTTCGACCGCGCGCTCGAGCCCGGCAGCTGGATCGACGAGCAGCGCCTCGCCGCCGAATGGGGCATCAGTCGCACGCCGCTGCGCGAGGCGCTGAAGGTGCTGGCCGTCGAGGGCCTGGTCACGATGAAGGTACGACGCGGCGCCTACGTCACCGAGATGTCGGCGGCCGACGTGCAGCAGGTCTATCACCTGCTTGCCGTGCTCGAGAGCGACGCTGCCGCCGAGGTGGCGCGCCAGGCGAGCGACGAGCAGATCGCAGAGCTGCGCGCGCTGCACGACCGACTCGAGAAGCAGTCCCGCCAGCGCGACGCCTTCTTCGACACCAACGAGCGCTTCCACATGCGCCTGCTCGAGATCGCCGGCAACCGCTGGCGCCGGCAGATCGTGGCCGACCTGCGCAAGGTGATGAAGCTCAACCGCCATCACTCGCTGTTCAAGGCCGGTCGGCTGGCGGAATCGCTGGCCGAGCACCGGCGCGTGATGGCGGCGCTCGAACAGCGCGACGCCCGGCGCGCCGCCACGCTGATGCGCGAGCACTTCGACAACGGGCTGGCCGCGGCGGCCGGCGGCTGAATCCGCGCGGCTAGCGCGCTCCGCCTGCCTCCCGCGCCTGCGCCGCCTGCAGCGCGCGCACCGTCTGGATCGTGTCGGCCTCGTCGGCCCGCTTGTCGGGCCGGTAACCCTTGACGCGCGCGAAGCGCAACGCGAGCCCGCCCGGATAGTGCGGGCTGCGCTGCACGTCGTTGAACGCGATCTCGACGACGAGCTCGGGCCGCACGTGCACCGTGGTCGCAACGCGGTGCGTCTCGCGCGCCAGCAGCTCGGCAGTCTGCCATTCGAGCAGCGCGTCGGTCAGGCCCTTGAATGTCTTGCCGAGCATCACCCAGCCGCCGGCCGGGTCGCGCGCGCCGAGGTGCAGATTCGACAGCCGGCCGCGGCGCCGGCCGTGGCCCCATTCGGCGGCCAGCACGACGAGGTCGAGCGTGTGCACGCGCTTGATCTTCAGCCAGGCCGTGCCGCGACCGCCGGCCTCGTAGGGCGCGTCGAGCGACTTCGCCATCACGCCTTCGTGGCCGCGCGCCAGCGCGTCGGCGTAGAACTCCTCGGCCGCGACGACGTCGGCTGTCACCAGCCGCGACACGACGAGCGCGGGCGGCAGCGCGCTCGCCAGCGCGTCGTAGCGTTCGCGCGCCGGGCGGTCGAGCAGCGGTGCACCGTCGAGGTGCAGGCAGTCGAAGATATACACCGTCAACGGCAGCTCGGCTCGCAGCCTGTCGACGTCGAGCTTGCGGCCGAAGCGGCGCATCGTCTCCTGGAAGGGCCGCGGCGCGCCGGCGGCGTCGAGCGCGATCGCCTCGCCGTCGAGCACCAGCTCGCCGGCCGGCAGCGCCGCCACGGCCTCGACGATCTCGGGCACCGACGCCGTCACGTCGTTGAGGTTGCGCGTGTAGACGCCGACGCGGTCCTGCGCCTTGTGCACCTGCACGCGCGCGCCGTCGAGCTTCCACTCGAACGCCGCCGTGCCAAGCCGCGCCATCGCATCGGCGACGTCGTCGGCCGGCTGCGCGAGCATCGGCTGGATCGGCCTGTGCGGCGTCACGGCGTAGCGCGCCAGCGCGGCGGCGCCTTCGGCGAGCGCGGCGCGGGCCGCACGCGGCAGGTTGCCGACCAGCATTGCGGCGCGCCGCACGTCGGCCGCCGGCACGCCGGCCGCTGCAGCGACGGCGTCGGCCATCACGCCTTCGAGCGCGCCCTGGCGCAGTTCGCCGCTCAGCAGGCGGCGCAGGAAGTCCTGCTCATCGGCGGTGGCGCGCTCGAACAGCTCGCGCAACAGCGCGTCGCGCGCGGCGGCCGAGCCCTCGCCGGTGGTGGCGGCGATGCGCGCCAGCAGCGCATCGGCGTCGAGCAGCGTCAGCGACGGCTGCACGGCCGCCATGCCGTGCAGTGCGACCAGCGCCGACCAGCGCAGGCCAATGCGCCCCTGGCGTGTCTCGCCCGCGAGCCAGGCGGCGGCGATCTCGATTTCGTCGCCCTCGGCCGCGCGCAGGCACGCCGCGATCGCGTCGCGCTTGGCCGTGCGGCTGCCGGTGCCGGCGACGCGGCGCGACGTGTCGGCCACGGTGGCGAGCGGCATCGTCATGGCGGCATTGTCGGCATGGCGCGATCTGCCTGCGGCTCACGTAGGCTTGGCGGCTGGAACACACACCGCACTGCGAGAGGAATCGCCATGTCCGAAAGCTCACGGCCCGCCGGCCGCAAGGTCTGGCTCATCACCGGCTGCTCGTCCGGCCTCGGCCGCGCGCTGGCCGAGCACGTGCTCGGCCGCGGCGACGCCGCCGTGCTGACGGCGCGCGATACGAGCCCACTGGCGCCGCTCGCCGCAGCGCACGGCGAGCGCGCGCAGTTGGCGACGCTCGACGTCACGAGGCCCGACGACATCCGCACTGCCGTGGGCGCGGCGATCGACCGCCATGGCCGCATCGACGTGCTCGTCAACAACGCCGGCTACGGCTTCATCGGCGCGCTCGAGGAGACCAGCGAAGACGAATGCCGCGACGTCTTCGCCGCCAACGTTCGGGGCCCGCTGCAGCTCACGCAGGCCGTGCTGCCGCAGATGCGCCGCCAGGGCGGCGGCCGCATCGTCCAGATCTCGAGCAACCTGGGGCTGGTGTCGCGCGCCGGCTATGCGATCTACAGCGCGAGCAAGTTCGCGCTCGAGGGCTGGTCCGACGCGCTGGCCGCCGAGGCGGCGCCGTTCGGCATCCACGTCATCTGCGTCGAGCCCGGGGCGTTCCGCACCGAGTTCCTCGGTCGCTCGCTGCACACCGCAAGGCTGCGCCTGCCGGCCTACGAATCGAGCGTGGGCACCAACCGCGACACGATCGCGCAGCGCCAGGGCAAGCAGCCCAACGACCCGGCCCGCGGCGCCTGCGTCATCGCGCAGGCCGTCGATGCCGCGCAGCCGCCGCGCCACCTGCCGCTGGGCGCCGACGCCTACCGCAACATCCGCGCCAAGCTCGAACGCATCGCGGCCGACCTCGCGGAGTGGGAAGCGGTCGCGACAGCGACGGGGTACGAGCCCCAATCATGAAGAAGAGGTGGCAGCGCGGCATGGCGTGCTGATGATCGCGCTTCAGCAGCGCAGTCGTACACTGGCCGCGTCGTCGTGCCGAGGAGTCGCGCCATGATCGATCACACCGGGGTCAGCGCCAGCAACTTCGCCGCCAGCAAGGCGTTCTACGCCGCCGCGCTGGCGCCGCTGGGCTATCGCATCGAGATGGAGCTCGAAGGAGCGGCCGGCTTCGGCGAGCCGGGCAAGCCGGACTTCTGGCTGGCCCGCGGCGCGCCGCAGGTGCCGCCGGTGCACGTTGCCTTCCGTGCACGCAGCCGGGCGCTGGTCGATGCGTTCTACAAGGCCGCGATGGCGGCGGGCGGGCGCGACAACGGCGGTCCGGGGCTGCGCCCGCACTACCACCCGAACTACTACGGCGCCTTCGTGCTCGACCCGGACGGCAACAACATCGAGGCCGTCTGCCACGCGCCGGAGTGAGGCGCCGTCAGTTGCGCTCGATGCGCGCGTACGCGCTGTGCGCGTGGATCGACTCGAAGTTCTCGACGTCGACGGCATAGCGGCCGACGCGCGCGTCGGCGTTGAGCAGCAGCGCGACGTCGCGCACCACGTCCTCGACGAACTTGGGGTTCTCGTAGGCGCGCTCGGTGATCCATTTCTCGTCGCTGCGCTTGAGCAGCGGCCAGATCTCGCTCGACGCCGCGTCCTCGGCGAAGCGCACCAGCTCGGGCCAGTCGATCGCCTGCAGCAGCTCGACGCGCACCGTGACGTGCGAGCGCTGGTTGTGCGCGCCGAAGTCGGAGATCTCCTTCGAGCACGGGCACAGGCTCTTGACCGGCACCGTGGCCTCGGCCCACAGCGTCTCGCGGCCATCGCGCGCCTCGGCGATCCAGCGGCCCTGGTATTCGAGCAGGCTCTCGACGCCCGAGACCGGCGCGCGTTTGCGCAGGAAGAACGGGAAGCGCGCCTCGATGCGGCCTTCGGCGGCGTCGAGCCGCGCCAGCATGGCGCGCAGCTGCCGGCGCAGGCCGTCGGCGTCGAGCGGCTGATCGAGCGCGTCGAGCCAGGCGACGAAGCGCGACATGTGCGTGCCCTTCTGCTCGGCCGGCAGCGCGACATCGAGGTCCCAGTGCGCGACGGTGGCCAGCGGCGCCCCGCCGACCGAAAGCGTGAGCGGATACCGCACGTCCTTGACGCCGACGCGCCGGATCGCGAGGCGGCGCTCGTCGCGCGCGCTCTGCGTGTCGGGGATGTGCAGCGCGTCGGTGAGGTTGGTCATGCGGTCGGACACGGGAAGCTCGCCTCGGACAGCCTGGCGCAGGCAACGATGTGCGCAAGCATGACACCAAACGCCTGCCGCCGCGCGGGGATGGTCATCCTCATCGCGGCGCGCCCCGGCTCAGCTGTTGGCGGCCGGGCGCAGCAGCGCCGGCCGCGCGCCGTAGCGCTCGAGCACGGCCTGCTCGATGCCGGCGGCGTCGAGGCCGACCATCGCCAGCAGCTTGGCTGGATCGCCGTGCTCGATGAACTCGTCGGGCAGGCCGAGCTGCAGCACCGGCACGTCGAGGCCCGCCGCCTGCAGCGCCTCGAGCACGGCGCTGCCGGCACCGCCCTGGATGCAGCCCTCCTCGACGGTGACCAGCGCCTCGTGGCTGCGCGCCAGCTCGGCGACGAGCGCGGCGTCGAGCGGCTTGGCGTAGCGCATGTTGGCGACCGTCGCGTCGAGTTTGTCGGCGGCGGCCAGCGCCGGAAAGAGCACCGGGCCGAAGGCGAGGATGGCGATGCGCTGGCCCTGGCGGCGCACTTCGCCGCGGCCCCAGGGCAGCGATTCGAGCTTGCGCTCGACGGCCACGCCGACGCCGGCGCCGCGCGGATAGCGCACGGCCACCGGGTGGTCCTGGCGGAACGCCGTCGTCAGCGCCCGGCGGCACTCGTTCTCGTCGGCCGGCACCAGCACGCTGACGTTGGGGATGCAGCGCAGGTAGGCGATGTCGTAGGCGCCGGCGTGCGTCGCGCCGTCGGCGCCGACGATGCCGGCGCGGTCGAGCGCGAACACGACGGGCAGGTTCTGGATCGCCACGTCGTGCACCAGCTGGTCGTAGGCGCGCTGCAGGAAGGTCGAGTAGATGGCGACGACCGGCTTGAGGCCGTCGCAGGCGAGACCGGCGGCGAACGTGACGGCGTGCTGCTCGGCGATGCCGACGTCGAAGTAGCGCTTCGGGAAGCGCTGCTCGAACTCGACCATGCCCGAGCCCTCGCGCATCGCCGGCGTGATGCCGACGAGCCGCGCGTCGTGCTCGGCCATGTCGCAGAGCCAGTCGCCGAACACCTGCGTGAACGCCGGCTTGGGCGGCGTCGCGGGCTTCTTGATGCCTTGCGCCGGATCGAACTTGCCCGGGCCGTGGTAGGCGATCGGGTCGGCCTCGGCGAGCTTGTAGCCGTAGCCCTTCTTGGTGACGACGTGCAGGAACTGCGGGCCACGGTGCTGCTGCATCTGCGAGCGCAGGTTCTCGAGCGTCGGGATCAGCGCGCCGAGGTCGTGCCCGTCGATCGGGCCGACGTAGTTGAAGCCGAACTCCTCGAAGATGGTGCCCGGCACGACCATGCCCTTGGCGTGCTCCTCGAAGCGGCGCGCCAGCTCGAGCAGCGGCGGCGCGTTCTTGAGCACCGCCTTGGCGCCCTCGCGAGCGGCGGCGTAGAAGTTGCCACTCATCAGGCGCGCCAGGTACTTGTTGAGCGCGCCGACGGGCGGCGAGATCGACATGTCGTTGTCGTTGAGCACGACGAGCATGTCGGTGTGCGACACGCCGGCGTTGTTGAGCGCCTCGAACGCCATGCCGGCGCTCATCGCGCCGTCGCCGATCACGGCGACGCACTGGCGCTGCTCGCCCTTGAGCCTGGCGGCGACCGCCATGCCGAGCGCGGCGGCGATCGACGTCGACGAATGCGCCGTGCCGAAGGTGTCGTACTCGCTCTCGTCGCGCCGCGGGAAGCCGCTCACGCCGCCCAACTGGCGCAGCGTGTGCATGCGGTCGCGCCGGCCGGTCAGGATCTTGTGCGGGTAGGTCTGGTGGCCGACGTCCCACACCAGGCGGTCGTTCGGCGTGTCGAACACGTAGTGCAGCGCGATCGTCAGCTCGACGGTGCCGAGGTTGCTCGACAGGTGGCCACCGGTCTGCGACACGCTGTGCAGCACGAAGTCGCGCAGCTCGGCGGCGAGCTGCGGCAGCTGCGCGCGCGTCAGCCGGCGCAGGTCGGCCGGGCTGTCGATCGTCTCGAGCAAGGGATGTTCGGTCACGAGTCGCGCTCCACCACCTTGTCGGCCAGCAGGCTGAGCCAGGCCGTGTCGGCCAGGCCGCTGGCCGCCAGCGCCGCCTGCGCCTGGTCGCGCAGGTGCTCGGCGTGCAGCCGCGCGGCGCCCAGGCCGAGCACCGACACGTAGGTCGGCTTGTTGTCGTTGGAATCCTTGCCCGCCGTCTTGCCGAGCGTCTCGGAGGCCTGCGTCACGTCGAGGATGTCGTCGACGACCTGGAACGCCAGGCCGATCGCCGCGCCGTACTCCGACAGACGCTGCCAGGCCGTCGCGTCGGTGCGGCCGCAGCTCGCGCCCATCAGCACGCTGGCCTGCAGCAGCGCGCCCGTCTTGCGGCGGTGCATGTCGCGCAGCGCGCGTTCGTCGAGGCGCTTGCCGATGCTCGCCAGGTCGATCGCCTGGCCGCCGGCCATGCCGGCGTGGCCGGCCGAGCGCGCGAGCAGCGCGCACAGCCGCGCCTGCAACTCGGGCGGCACACCGTCGGTGCCCGGGAACGCGGCGCTGTCGGCGGCGCTGGGCGTCAGCACCTCGAAGGCCAGCGCCTGCATGGCGTCGCCGGCGAGCATGGCCTGCGCCTCGCCGAACTTGACGTGCACCGTCGGCTTGCCCCGGCGCAGCACGTCGTTGTCCATGCACGGCATGTCGTCGTGGATCAGCGAATAGGCGTGGATCAGCTCGACGGCCACCGCGGCGCGCAGCGCCGCCTCGTGCAGGCCGCCGACCGCCTGCGACGCCGCCAGCACGAGCAGCGGGCGCAACCGCTTGCCGCCGTCGAGCACGCCGTAGCGCATCGCCTCGCCGAGGCCGGCGGGCGTTTGCGACGGCACCCAGCGCTCGAGCGCGGTCTCGACGCCCTCGAGTTCGGCGCGCATCCAGGCGTCGAAGTCGGCTCGCTTCATTCGTCCTTCCAGGGCTTGAGCTGCCCGTCCTCGAGCACCCTCACCTGCTGCTCGACGGCGTCGAGCCGCGCGCGGCAGTACGCGAGCAGCTCGGCGCCGCGCCGGTAGCTGTCGAGCAGGCGGTCGAGCGGCAGCTGGCCGCCCTCCATCGCCGCGACGAGGCGTTCGAGTTCGGCCAGCGCCTGTTCGTAGTCGGCCGGCGCGGCCGGTGCTGCCTCGGGGTTCGGAGTGTTCGCCATAACGGTGCAAGAGCGAGATTGTAGTCAGCCGGAACTCGCGGGGCGCCCCGCGGTCGCACCCTTCTGCCCGCGAGGTCGGCGCCGAGGGCGCCGCAGTTACCGCTGGGTACAATCCCGGGCCCGCCGCGACACGCCCATCGCGGCCTTCGTGGTTCCACCCGCGCCGTGCGGGTGGCGGGTTGACATCGGTTTTTGGAGATCCTGGGGATCATGTCGGACCTGAGCATCGGCCTCGAGTCGCTGGAGCGCGCGCGCACCCAGTTGTCCGTTTCCACCTATTTCGACGAGGGCCTGTTTCGCCGGGAACAGGAACTCATCTTCGATGCCGGCCCGCGCTACCTCGGGCACGAGCTCGCCGTGCCGGAGGTCGGCGACCACCACGCGCTGCCCCAGGAGGGCGAAGGCCGCGCCCTCGTGCGCACGGCGCGCGGCGTCGAGCTGATCTCCAACGTGTGCCGCCACCGCCAGGCCGTGATGCTGCGCGGGCGCGGCAACTCGGGCAGCCACATCGTGTGCCCGCTGCACCGCTGGACCTACGACCTGCAGGGCCGGCTGATCGGCGCGCCGCACTTCCCCGACGACCCCTGCCTGCACCTGAACAACTATCCGCTGCAGTCGTGGAACGGCCTGCTGTTCGAGCGAAAGCCGGGCGGGCGCGACGTCGTCGCCGACCTCGACGGCGTCGGTGCGCGGCCCGAGTTCGACTTCGCGGGCTACCAGTTCGACCGCGCCGTGATGCACGAGTGCGACTACAACTGGAAGACGTTCATCGAGGTCTATCTCGAGGACTACCACGTCGGGCCGTTCCATCCCGGGCTGGGCAACTTCGTCACCTGCGAAGACCTGCGCTGGGAGATGGGGCGCGAGCACTCGGTGCAGACGGTGGGCGTGGCCAACGCGCTCGGCCGCGCCGGCTCCGACGTGTACCGCAAGTGGCATGAGGTGCTGCTCAACTACCGCGGCGGCGAGCCGCCGGCGCGCGGCGCCGTCTGGCTGACCTACTACCCGACGACGATGGTCGAGTGGTATCCGCACGTGCTCGTCGTCTCGACGCTGTTCCCGCGCGGGCCGCGCAAGACGCTCAACGTCGTCGAGTTCTTCTACCCCGAGGAGATCGTCGCCTTCGAGCGCGAGTTCGTCGAGGCGCAGCAGGCCGCCTACATGGAGACCTGCGACGAGGACGACGAGATCGCGCTGCGCATGGACGCCGGCCGCCAGGCGCTGATGGAACGCGGCGACGACGAGGTCGGCCCTTACCAGAGCCCGATGGAAGACGGCATGCAGCAGTTCCACGAGTGGTACCGCGCGCGCATGCAGCTCGACCAGGCCGGATGACGCGCGTGCCGGCGCCGGCCCTGATGGTCGGCGCGTCGTTCCTGTTCGCGACGATGGGGCTGTGCGTCAAGCTCGCCGCGGCGTACTACACGCCGGGCGAGATCGTCTTCTACCGCGGCCTGATCGGCACCGGCGCGCTCGCCGTCGTGGCGCGCATGCACGGCGGCACGCTGCGCACCGCGCTGCCGGCGATGCATTTCTGGCGCAGCCTGACGGGCGTCATCGCCCTGGTGTGCTGGTTCTATGCGATCGGCGAGCTGCCGCTGGCCACGGCGATGACGCTGAACTACATGTCGTCGGTATGGATGGCGCTGTTCCTCATCGGCGGCGCCGTGCTGGTGGGCGCCGCGCGCGTCGATGCGCGCCTCGTCGCAACCGTGCTGATCGGCTTCGCCGGCGTCGCGCTGGTGCTGCGGCCGACGATGGACCGCGATCTGCTGTGGCCCGGCCTCGTCGGCCTGCTGTCGGGCATGCTGTCGGCGCTGGCCTACCTGCAGGTGACGGCGCTCGGCCGCGCCGGCGAGCCCGAGTACCGCGTCGTCTTCTACTTCTCGCTCGGCGGCCTGGCCGCCGGCGCGGCGACGATGCTGTGGAGCGGCGCGTCGCCGCACGCGAGCCTCCTCGGCGTGCTGTGGCTCGCGGCGGTGGGCGTGACGGCGACGGCGGCGCAGCTGATGATGACGCGCGCCTATGCGACGGGCCGCCCGCTCGTCAACGCCAGCCTGCAGTACCTCGGCATCGCCTGGGCCTTCGTCTACGGCGTGACGATCTTCGACGACCCGGTGACGGCGATGGCGCTCGCGGGCATGCTGCTGATCGTCGGCGCCGGCCTGGGCGCAACGCTGCTGCGCAATCGTGCGGCGCCGGCCGAGGCGACGCATTCCGTGCTCGAGCCGTGACGCGCCCCGGAGAAGGAACGACGATGACGACGTGGACCACGCTGATCGATGCCCCCGCGCTGCGCGCGGCGCTGGCGGCCGGCACGCCGCCGCTGGTGGTCGTCGACGCCGGCTTCGACCTCGCCGACACCGGCGCCGGCGAGCGCGACCACGCCGCCGGCCACCTGCCCGGCGCGCTGTACTGGCATCTCGACCGCGACCTCTCGGGCGCGAAGACGGGCCGCAACGGCCGCCATCCGCTGCCCGAGCGCGCCGCGTTCGCCGCCACCGCCGGCGCGGCCGGCATCGCGCCGGCGACACAGGTCGTCGTCTACGACGCGCAAGGCGGTGTCTATGCCAGCCGCGCCTGGTGGCTGCTGCGATGGCTCGGCCACACGGCAGTCGCCGTGCTCGACGGCGGCCGCGCCGCCTGGCTTGCCGCCGGCGGCCCGCTGACCGCCGAGCCGACGCCGCGCACCGCCGCTACCGCGCCCTACCCGCAGCGCGAGAGCCTCGCGCCCGCGCTCGACGCCGACGCGCTGGCCGCGCGGCTGGGCGCCGTGGCGCTGCTCGACGCCCGCACACCCGAGCGCTTTCGCGGCGAGGTCGAGCCGCTCGACGCCAAGGCGGGCCACATTCCCGGTTCGTTGAACCGGCCGTTCAAGGACAACCTCGGCGCCGGCGCGCGCTTCAAGAGCGCCGAACACCTGCGCGCCGAGTTCGCGGCCCTGATCGGCGCGCAGCAGCCGGCCGAGGTGGTGCACGCCTGCGGCTCGGGCGTCACCGCCTGCCACAACCTGCTCGCGATGGAAATCGCCGGCCTCGCCGGATCGGTGCTCTATCCGGGCTCGTGGAGCGAGTGGTCGTCGGACCCGCAGCGACCGATCGCCCTCGGCTGAGCACAGCCGCCGAGAACCGCGGCAGCGTCCATTCCCGATTGACCTGCCGCAAGCCGGCGGCTACCGTTCGATCGAACAATGGCGCGTCCGCTCAACTGCCGGTGAGGAGGCTTCGAACATGTACCAGCGCATCCTGGTTCCGACCGACGGCTCCGACATCACGAAGAAGGCCGTCGACACCGCCATCAAGCTGTCGAAGCTGATGGGCGCGCAGCTCTACGCGCTCAGCGTCAAGGAGCCGTTCCCGTACAGCGCCATCTCCGAGATGCAGCCGACGCCGCCGCAGGAGTTCTACGACGCGCAGGACCGCATCGCCACCGCGCGGGTCGACGAGGTGCGCAGCGCCTGCACCGCTGCCGGCCTGGCGTGCAACGCCAGCACCGTCGAGGCGCTGCACCCCTGGGAGGCGATCGTCGAGCATGCGCAGACCCACGGCTGCGACCTGATCGTGATGGCGTCGCACGGCCGGCGCGGCATGTCGGCGCTGCTGCTGGGCAGCGAGACGCAGCGCGTGCTGATCCACAGCAAGGTGCCGGTGCTGATCGTGCGCTGACGATGCCGGGCGGCGGCCACACCGCCGTTCAATGCCCGTGCACCGCCTCGACGGCGATGAGCACGGCGATCAACCCGACGGCCAGCCAGGCCAGTTGCGCCAGCGTCTCGCGTATCGACAGGCGGCGCTGCAGCTGCGGGATCAGGTCGGCCACCGCCACGTAGACGAAGCTGCTCGCCGCCACGACGAGCAGGTACGGGAACAGCGCCTCCCACGGCCCGATCACGAAGTAGCCGAGCACGCCGCCGACCACCGCCGCCAGCCCCGACAGCGCGTTGTAGGTGAGCGCGCGGGCGCGGCTCAGCCCGGCGTTGAGCAGCACGATGTAGTCGCCGACCTCCTGCGGGATCTCGTGCGCGACGATGGCCAGCGCCGTCGCGAAGCCGAGCCGCACGTCGGCGAGGAAGGCCGCGGCGATGATCACGCCGTCGCAGAAGTTGTGGATGCTGTCGCCGAGCAGCACGCTCCAGCCGCCGCGGCCGGCCTGCTCGGCGTCGAAATCGTGGTGGTGGTGGTGGCCGTCGCCCTCGTGGTGGTGGCCGTGCCGGTAGAGCTCGGCCTTCTCGAGCAGGAAGAAGAACAGCAGCCCTCCGAGCAGCGTCGCGAAGAGCGCCTGCGGCGGCGCCTGGCTCTCGAAGGCCTCGGGCAGCACGCTCAGCAGCGCCGTGGCCAGCAGCACGCCGGCCGACAGGCTGACGAGGTGGCGTACGACGCGCGTCAGCACGCCCACGGTGAGGCTGGCCGCGATCGCCACCGACAGCAGTCCGCCGGCCAGCGTCACGGCCACGATGTAGAGCAGGGTCATCGGGTCGCTTTCCACGCGAAACCGCAGCCGGGCGGCGCAGTCGCGGCGCACATCTTACGGGCCGCGCGCGACGCGGACGGCACGACGCCTGCCCGCACAATGGCGCGCATGCCCTCGCCTCCTGCTGCTGCCCCCTGGACCGAGCCGCTGGCGGCGGTCGACATCGGATCGAACAGCTTTCGCCTCGAGATCGGCCAGGTCGAGCAGGGTCTCTACCGCCGCGTCGACTACCTGAAGGAGACGGTGCGCCTGGGCGGCGGCCTCGACGCCGACGG
This sequence comes from Burkholderiaceae bacterium, assembly GCA_048500255.1. GTDB lineage: Bacteria > Pseudomonadota > Gammaproteobacteria > Burkholderiales > Burkholderiaceae_C > JAMHWF01. Next base: position 187,649 of record JASNYH010000006.1, read on the forward strand.
CCTGCTCGGCGAGGAAGCGATGCAGCGAGGCCTCGATTGCCTGGCGCGCTTCGCGCAGCGTCTGCGCGGCTTCGCGCCGCAGCGCGTGCGCGCCGTCGCCACGCAGACGCTACGCGAGGCACGCAACCGCGACGCCTTCCTCGCGCGCGCGCAGGCCGCGCTCGGTCTGCCGATCGAGGTGATCGCCGGCCGCGAGGAGGCACGCCTGATCTATGCCGGCGTGGCGCGGCTGCAGCCGTCGGATCGCTCGCGGCTGGTCATCGACATCGGGGGGCGTTCCACCGAGATGATCCTGGGCCGCGGCCACGTCGCGACGCGCGCCGAGTCGTTCCAGATCGGCTGCGTCAGCCTGTCGATGAAGTACTTCGGCGACGGCCGCTACACCGAGCAGGCCTTCCGCGACGCGCAGATCGCCGCCGGCGCCGAGCTGGAAGAGGCACTCGAGCCGTTCGCGCCGACGCAGTGGCAGGAGGCGCTCGGCTCGTCGGGCACGGCCGGCTCGGTGTCGCAACTGCTGGCGGCCAGCGGCGTCACCGACGGCAGCATCACGCCGGCCGCGCTGCGCTGGTGCATCGAGCAGTGCCTGAAGGCGGGGCGCGCCGACCGGCTGGCGCTCGCCGGGCTGAAGGACGACCGCCGCGCCGTGCTCGGCGGCGGGCTGGCGATCCTCTACACGCTGGTCGCGCAGTTCGGCATCGAGTCGCTGCAGCCGGCGCGCGGCGCGCTGCGCCAGGGCGTGATCTTCGAGCTGCAAGAGCGCGTCGCGGCGGCGCACGGCGCCGTCGAGGGCCGCGACCTGCGCGACGACTCGGTGCTCGCGCTGCAGCAGCGCTTCGGCGTCGACGCGGCGCAGGCGGCGCGCGTGCAGGCGCTGGCACTGCGGCTGCACGCCGCGCTGCAGCCGGCCGCCGGCGACGACGACGACGCGCTCGAGGCGACGCGCGAGCTCGGGTGGGCCGCCGCACTGCACGAACTGGGCATGATGGTGTCGCACCACGACCACCACCGCCACAGCGCCTACCTGCTCGGCCACGTCGACGCGCCGGGCTTCTCGCAGTCGCAGCAGCGGCGCCTCGCCGCGCTCGTGCTCGGCCAGCGCGGCGGGCTGCGCAAGATCGAGGCGCAGCTCGCCGACGAGCGCTTCGCCTGGCAGGTGCTCGCGCTGCGCCTGGCCGTGCTGCTGTGCCACGCGCGCCAGGCGCCCGATGCCGACGCCGTGGCCGTCGGTCGCAGCGGCCGCACGGCGACGCTGGCCTACGACGCCGACTGGGCCGCAGCGCATCCGCGCACCGTCTACCTGCTCGCCGAGGAGCAGGCGGCGTGGAAGCGCATCGACGGTGGGTTGCTGCTCGCGCTGCCGCAGTAGCGCGATTCGCCCGACCTCAGCCCGGCCATCGGCCGGGTCGCGCGAGAGAGCGCGAGCGCGCTACAGGCAGTCGGGCGCGATCACCGCCTGCAGCGCGACCTGCACCTCGCCGTCGCGCTCGCGGCGGCGCAACCACCACACCGCGCCTTTCTTGATCGGCCACGACGCATCCTGCCCCGCCAGCAGGAGTGCGGCGACGGCGCCGAGCGTGGGCTGGTGCCCGACGACGAGCACCGGCTCGCCGGCACCCGGCCAGCGCGCTGCCTTCAGCATCGCGTCGACGCCGGCATCGGGCGCGATCGCGGCCACCGTCCTGAACGAGCGGCCGAGGGCGCGCGCCGTCTGCTGGCAGCGCAGCGCCGGGCTCGCCAGCACACGCGTCGAGTCGGCGAGGCGGTGGTTCAGCCACTGCGCCATGCGCTCGGCCTGGCGCTCGCCCTTGGGCGTCAGCGCACGCGCCAGGTCGTCGGCCTCGCCGGCGCGCAGCGGTTGCGCCTCGGCATGGCGCCACAGGATCAGGTCCATCGGAGGCGTCCTCGTCATTCGCGGTAGCGAAGCATCAGCGCCTGCTGGGCACTGACGCCGTGCGGATCGGCGCCGCGCGCCGGCCGCACCGGCCGGTAGCTGCCGTCGGGCTGCTGCGCCCAAGCGTCGCGCGTGTCGTGCAGGTAGGGCACGAGGCATTCGTCGATCACGCGCTGGCGCAGCTTCGGGTCGACGACGGGCCATGCCACCTCGACGCGGCGGAACATGTTGCGCCCCATCCAGTCGGCGCTGGTGAGGAACAGCGCCTCGTCGGCGTCGCTCTCGCCCCAGCGGAAATAGAGCACGCGCGAATGCTCGAGGAAGCGCCCGACGATGGATCGCACGCGGATGCGATCGCTCAGCCCCGGCACGCCGGGCGGCAGGATGCAGGCGCCGCGCACGACGAGGTCGATGTCGGCGCCGGCCTGAGCGGCGGCGACCAGCGCCTCGATCAGCGGCACGTCGGTCAGCGCATTCACCTTGACGACGATGCGTGCCGGCCGCCCCTCTCGCGCGGCCGCGTCGACGAGCCCGACGTGGCGCAACATCTGCCGGTGCAGCCGGAACGGCGCCGTCAGCAGATGGCGCGGCGGCTTGACGCGCGTGAGGCTGGCGAGCTGCTGGAACACGCTGTCGGCGTCGGACGTCAGGTCGGGGTCGGCGGTGAGATAGCCCACGTCGGTGTAGAGCGCCGCGGTGCGGGGGTTGTAGTTGCCGGTCGACAGGTGCGCGTAGCGGCGCAGCGCGCCGCCCTCGCGCCGTGTCACGACGAGCAACTTGGCATGCGTCTTGAGCCCGACAATGCCGTAGACCACCTGCACGCCGACCGCCTCCAGCCGTTCGGCCCAGTTGATGTTGGCCTCCTCGTCGAAGCGCGCCTTCAGCTCGACGACGCAGGTCACCTCCTTGCCGCGGCGTGCCGCATCGATCAGCAGATCCATCAGCGGCGACTCGCTGCCGGTGCGATAGATCGTCTGGTGGATCGCCAGCACATCGGGATCGGTCACCGCCTCGCGCAGGAACTGCACGACGGGCTCGAACGACTCGAACGGATGGTGCAGCAGCATGTCGCCGCCGTCGCGCAGCCGCGCGAAGATCGACTCGCCGCGCGGCAGCCGTCCCTGCGGCCACGCCGGTTCGTAGGGCGCGAAGCGCAGCGCCGGCGCATCGGCCTGATCGATCAGCTGGCTCAGCCGCACCAGGTTCACGGGCCCGTTCACCTGGTAGAGCGCCATCGCCGGCAGCGCGAACTGCTCGAGCAGGAACCGCGACAGCTCCGCCGGGCAGCTGGCGACGACCTCGAGCCGCACCGCCTGGCCGTAGTGGCGCGTCGTCAACCCGACGCGCAGCGCCTGGCGCAGGTTGGTCACGTCCTGCTCGTCGATCGCGAGGTCGGAATCGCGGGTGACACGGAACTGCGAGAACGCCTCGACCTCGCGACCCGGGAACAGCTCGTGCAAGTGGGCCCGGATCACGCTCGACAGCAGCACGAAGGCCTGCCGGCCGCCGGCGATGGCCGCGGGCAGCCGGATCACGCGCGGCAGCACGCGCGGCACCTTGACGATGGCGATGGCGTTGTCGCGCCCGAAGGCGTCGCGCCCGCCGAGCTTGACGATGAAGTTCAGCGACTTGTTCGCCACCTGCGGGAACGGATGCGCCGGATCGAGGCCGACGGGCACGAGCAGCGGCCTCACCTGCGTGCGGAAGAACTCGTCGACGTGGCGGCGCTGCGCAGCGTCGCGCTCGGCGTGGTTGAGCACGACGACGCCTTCGCGCTGCAGCGCCGGCATCACCTCGTCGTTGAACAACGCGTATTGCTCGTCGATCAGCGCATGGGCCGAATCGGCCACCGCACCGAGCTCGGCGCGCGACACGCCGCCACCCGGCGTGCGCGCCGCCTCGACGTAGTCGGCGTAGCGGACTTCGAAGAATTCGTCGAGGTTCGACGACACGATGCACACGTAGCGCAGCCGCTCGAGCAGCGGCACGTCGGCGCGGCGCGCCTGCGCGAGCACGCGGCGGTTGAAGGCGAGGATCGCCAACTCGCGGTTGAGCAGCGCCACCCGCGGCGGCGCGCCCGACGCCGCAGCGCCGGCCGTCGGCGGGGCGGTCGCCGGCTGCGGCGTGTCGTCCTCCTTCATCGCGCCAGTCTATGAAGCTTTTGCGACGAATGCGTGACAGCGGCGATCGTGCTGGCGGACACGCCGAGCGGCGCCTACACTGCGTTCATCCGCCGTAGGTTCAGGCACGCGCGAAGGAGGACGGGATGACCGCTTTCAACGTCGTGCGGTTCCGGGTCAAGCCCGGCCGCGAGCAGGAGTTCGTCGACAAGCACCGCGATGCACGATCAGCCTTCGTCGGGTTCCGGCGCGGCTCGCTCGTCAAGACGGGCGATCGCACCTACTGCATCATCGGCGAGTGGGACGGCATGGAGCAGCTCGCCGCCGCGCGCCCCTCGATGATCGCGCTGCTCGACACGTTCCGCGACACGCTCGAAGACCTGGGCAACGGGCTCGGCGTCACCGACCCAGTGTCTGGCGAAACCGTCCTCGAACTGCGCTGACGGCGATCCATCAAGCGGCTGCTGCGGATCCGGCTTTGGCGGGCCGCTGGCAGCTTCCGTTCGAGGGGGAGCTCCGAAGGCGCTCCGGGGGTGGGCCTGTTCAGTGCGCCTCGTCCCAGTTGCGCCCGACGCCCACTTCGGCCAGCAGCGGCACCTTCAGCTCGGCGATGCCGGCCATGATGCGCGGCACCTCGCTGCGCGCCCAGTCGAGCTCGACCTCGGGGACCTCGAAGACGAGCTCGTCGTGGACCTGCAGCACCATGCGCGTCGCGCGCCGCTCGTCGTCGATGGCGTGCTGCACGGCGATCATCGCCAGCTTGATGAGGTCGGCCGCCGTGCCCTGCATCGGCGCATTGATCGCCTGACGCTCGGCGGCCGTGCGGCGCGGGCCGTTGCCGCCGCGGATCTCGGGCAGCCACACGCGCCGGCCGTACAGCGTCTCGACGTATCCCTTGGCGGCGGCCGACGCGCGCGTCTCGTCCATGTAGCGCTTGACGCCGGGATAGCGAGAGAAGTAACGGTCGATGTAGTCGCGCGCCGCCTTCTGCTCGATGCCCAGGTTGCTCGCCAGGCCGAACGCGCCCATGCCGTAGATCAGGCCGAAGTTGATCACCTTGGCGTAGCGGCGCTGCTCGCTGCTCACGTCGTCGACCGGCACGCCGAACACCTCGGCCGCCGTAGCGCGGTGCACGTCGACGCCGCGCGCGAAGGCGTCGAGCAGCCCTTCGTCGCCCGAGATGTGCGCCATGATGCGCAGCTCGATCTGCGAATAGTCGGCGCTGACGATGCGGTGCCCCGGCGGCGCGACGAAGGCCTCGCGCACGCGCCGGCCCTCGGGCGTGCGGATCGGGATGTTCTGCAGGTTGGGCTCGTTGCTCGACAGCCGCCCCGTCACGGCGACGGCTTGCGCATAGTTGGTGTGCACGCGGCCGGTGGCCGGGTTGACCATCGTCGGCAGCTTGTCGGTGTAGGTGCCCTTCAATTTGGCGAGGCCGCGGTGCTCGAGGATCTTCGCCGGCAGCGGGTAGTCGGCGGCGAGCTTCTCGAGCACCTCCTCGTCGGTCGACGGCGTGCCGCTGGCCGTCTTCTTGAGCACCGGCATCTGCAGCTTGGTGTAGAGCACGTCGCAGATCTGCTTGGGCGAGCCGAGGTTGAACGGCTGGCCGGCGAGTCGGTAGGCCTCGGCCTCGAGCGCGACCATGCGCTCGGCGAGCTGGCGGCTCTGCGCGGCCAGCAGCGCGGCGTCGACCAGCACGCCGTGGCGCTCCATGCGCTGCAGGATCGTCGCCACCGGCATCTCGATGCGCTCGTAGACCTCGCGCAGCCGCGGCTCGGCCTCGAGCTGCGGCCACAGCGCCTGGTGCACGTGCAGCGTCATCTCGCTGTCCTCGCCCGAATACTCGGTGGCCCGGGCCACGTCGACCTGCGCGAACGGGATCTGGTTGGCGCCCTTGCCGCACACGTCCTCGTAGCTCAGTCCGCTGCGCCCGAGGTGGCGATCGGCCAGCCTCTCGAGCGAGTGAGGCAGGTGCGCCTCGAGCACGTAGCTCTCGAGCAGCGTGTCGTGGCGATAGCCGCGCACCGCCATGCCGTGATTGGCGAAGACCTGCAGGTCGTACTTGATGTTCTGGCCTACCTTGGGTGCCCCCTCGTCTTCGAGCCAGGGGCGCAGACGCGCGAGCACGGCGTCGAGCGCGAGCTGCGTCGGCGCGCCGGCGTAGTCGTGCGCCACCGGCACGTAGGCGGCGACGCCGGGCTCCACCGCGAACGAGACGCCGACGATGCGCGCGCGCATCGGATCGAGCGAGTCGGTCTCGGTGTCGAGCGCGGCCAGCGGCGCGGCGCGCAGCCGCGCCATCCAGGCGTCGAGGTCGTCGAGCGTCGTCACCGTCCGGTAGTCGCGCGCCGGCGGCGGCGCATCGCCGCGCGGCGCGGACGGAGGCGGCGGCGGCGTTCCGGGCGGCGCGTCGCGCGCCATCACCGCCTCGAGCTCCTTGCGGAAAGTCTTGAAGCCGTAGCGCTGATAGAACTCGAGCAGCGCCGCGCGGTCGGGCTCGCGCAGCGCGAGCGACTCGAACGCCGGCCAGTCGGCGACATGGCCGGAGAGATCGCAGTCGACGACGACGGTGACCAGCCGCCGCGCCTGGGGCAGCCAGTCGAGCGCACGACGCAGGTTGTCGCCCGCCACGCCCTTGATCGATGCCGCCGCCGCGATCACGCCGTCGAGCGAGCCGTGCTCGGCGATCCACCTGGCGGCCGTCTTCGGGCCGACCTTGTCGACGCCGGGCACGTTGTCGACGGCATCGCCTATCAGCGACAGATAGTCGACGATGCGCTCGGGCGCCACGCCGAACTTGGCGACGACGGCCGGCGCGTCGAGCACTTCGTTCGTCATCGTGTTGACCAGCGTGACCTGCGGCGCGACGAGCTGCGCCAGATCCTTGTCGCCCGTCGAGACGACGACGCGGTGGCCGCTCTTCGCGGCGAGGCAGGCCAGCGTGCCGATCACGTCGTCGGCCTCGATGCCGGGCACCTCGAGCACCGGCCAGCCGAGCAGGCGCACGACTTCGTGGATCGGCTCGATCTGGCGCGCCAGGTCCTCGGGCATCGGCGGGCGGTGCGCCTTGTAGTCGGCGTACCACTCGCTGCGGAACGTCGGGCCCTTGGCGTCGAACACGCAAGCGGCGTGCGACGACGGGTATTGCTCGCGCAGCCGCTTCATCATCGCCACCATGCCGTGCAACGCGCCGGTCGGAAAGCCGTCGGGGCTGCGCAGGTCGGGCAGCGCGTGGTAGGCGCGATAGAGATAGCTCGAGCCGTCGACGAGCAGCAGGGTGTTGTCGTTGTCCGCCATGGCGGCATTGTGCGGGATGGCCCCGCGCCGGCCGGCCTAGAATCGAGGCCATGGACTCCCGCACGCTGCTGACGACGACGCTGCTCGCGGCCTGCTGCCTTGCGGCGCAGGCGCAGCCGGCGGCCGTGCCCGCCCCGCCGCGCCTGCCGCAGCAGGCGCAGCCGGCTGCGGCGCCGCCCGCAGCGCCTGCACAGCCGGCCAAGGCGCCGTCGCGCGCCGTCGTGGCGCCGTCGGTCGCGGCGCCGGGCGACGTCGAGCCCGGCGAGCCTCAGGTGCGGCGCATCGTCGTCGAGGACGAGCGTGCGCGCATCTCCGAGCTGCGCGTGCGCGGCGTCACGCGGCGCGTCGTCGTCGACCCGAAGACCGGCATTCGCCGCTCCTACGAGGTGATCCCGAACGATCCGTCGCGCGATCCGTCGCCCGCCGTCGACTCGAATCGCGGCGCCGGCGGCCAGCGCGTCTGGAACGTCCTCGACTTCTGATGGCCGTCTTCACCGAGGTCTCGTTCGAGGAGGCCGCCGCGCTCGTGCGCCGGCTCGACATCGGCGCGGCGACGTCGCTGACCGGCATCGTCTCGGGCATCGAGAACACCAACTACTTCGTCGACACGACGCGCGGGCGCTACGTGCTGACGCTGTTCGAGCGCCTGACGCACGAGCAGCTGCCGTTCTACCTCTACCTGATGCAGCACCTCGCGGCGCGCGGCATCCCGGTGCCGGCGCCGCACGGCGACGCGTCGGGCGCGCTGCTGCACACGGTGTGCGGCAAGCCCGCGGCGATCGTCGACCGGCTGCGCGGCGGCCACGAGATGGCGCCCGACGCCGCGCACTGCGCCGCGGTCGGCGGCGTGCTGGCGCGCATGCACGGGGCCGGGCGCGACTACGCGCGCTACCAGCCCAACCTGCGCGGCCTGGCGTGGTGGATCGAGACGGTGCCCGCCGTGCTGCCCTTTCTCGACGGCGGCCAGCGCGCGCTGATGCAGGGCGAGCTGGCGTTCCAGCGCGAGCTCGCCGCGTCGCCGGCCTGCCACGGGCTGCCGGCCGGGCCGATCCACGCCGACCTGTTCCGCGACAACGTGATGTTCGACGGCGGCGAGCTCTCGGGCCTGTTCGACTTCTACTTCGCCGGCGTCGACCACTTCGTCTACGACATCGCGATCTGCCTCAACGACTGGTGCGTCGACCTCGCCACCGGCCGCCTGGACGAGGACCGCGCCAACGCCTTCGTCGGCGCCTACGACGCCGTGCGCGCGCTCACCGGCGACGAGCTGCGCCTGCTGCCCGCCATGATGCGCGGCGGCGCGTTCCGCTTCTGGCTGTCGCGGCTGTGGGACCTGCATCTGCCGCGCGACGCCAGCATGCTCGAGCCGCACGACCCGACGCACTTCGAGCGCATGCTGCGCGAGCGCATCGCGCGGCCTTGGCACTACTTCCGCACCTGACCCGACATGCAGATGCGTCTGAAGGACGTGCGGCCGGCGCAAGGCCTGCGCTGGGTGCGCCGCGGATTCGCCGTCTACCTGCGCCACCCGCTGGTCTACACGGCGATGTTCGCCGGCTTCCTGTTCGCGGCGCTGCTGCTGACGCTGATCCCGCTCGTCGGTCCGATCGTGCTGCTGGCGTCGCTGCCGATGCTGACGCTGGGCTTCATGATCGCGACGCACGGCGCGACGCAGGGCCGGCCACCGCGCATGGCGGCCTTCGTCGCGCCGCTGCGCACCGGCACGCCGCGCCGGCGCGCGCTGCTGCAGCTGGGCCTCGGCTATGCGCTGGCGACGCTGGCCATCGTGACGCTGTCCGACTGGGCCGACGGCGGCAAGTTCGAGGCGCTGCAGCAACTGCTCGCATCGGGCAACGTCGACGCGCGCGAAGTCGCCGCGCTGCTCGACGACGGCCAACTGCAGTTCGGCCTCGCGCTGCGCTTCGGGCTCGCCGCGCTGCTCGCGCTGCCGTACTGGCATGCGCCGGCGCTGGTGCACTGGGGCGGCCAGGGAGCGGGCCAGGCCCTCTTCTCGAGCATGCTCGCCTGCTGGCGCGCGCGCTGGGCCTTCGTCGCCTACGTGCTGGCGTGGGCGGCCGTGATCGGCGCCTTCGGGCTGCTCGTCAACCTGGTGTTCGGCGCGTTCGGCGCGCCGCAGCTCGTCGGCGCCGCGGCGCTGCCGGGCGCGCTGCTGCTGTCGACGGCGTTCTACGCGTCGCTGTTCTTCAGCTTCGCCGACAGCTTCAGCGCATCGGCGGGCTGAGCGGCAAGCCGACCCGGCACGACCCGCCGGATCGGTTCACGGCTGCGCGTGCGCGGCCTCGCCGGCCCCGCTCAAGCGGAACACGGCCACCGCCTCGGCGAGGCGCTGCGCCTGCTCCCTGAGCGACCCGGCGGCGGCGGCGCTCTGCTCGACGAGCGCGGCGTTCTGCTGCGTCATCTGGTCGAGCTGGGTGACGGCGGTGTTGACCTGGCCGATACCGTCGGACTGTTCGCTCGACGCAGCCGTGATCTCGCCGATGATGTCGGTCACGCGCTTCACGGAAGCGACGATCTCGGTCATGGTGGAGCCGGCGTCGGCGACCAGGCGCGAGCCGGAGTCGACCTTGTCGACCGAGGCGCCGATGAGCGCCTTGATCTCCTTGGCGGCCTCGGCGGAGCGCTGTGCCAGCGAGCGCACTTCGCCGGCGACGACGGCGAAGCCGCGGCCCTGCTCGCCGGCGCGGGCGGCTTCCACCGCGGCGTTGAGCGCGAGGATGTTGGTCTGGAAGGCGATGCCGTCGATGACGCCGATGATGTCGGCGATCTTGCGCGAGGAGGCGTTGATGTCGTCCATGGTGGAGACGACCTGGGTGACGACGGAGCCGCCGCGCTGGGCGACCTCGGCGGCCGAGGAGACGAGCTGGTTGGCCTGACGGGCGGCGTCGGCGCTTTGCCTGACGGTGCCGGTGAGCTGCTCCATCGAGCTGGCCGTCTGCTGCAGGTTGCTCGCCGCCTGTTCGGTGCGCGTGCTCAAGTCCTGATTGCCGTGGGCGATCTCTGCGCTCGCCGTCTTGATCGAGTCCACCGAGCTGCGCACGCCGTCGAGCGTTCGGTCGAAGCGCTGGCGCAGCGATTCGACATCGCGGATCAGCGTGCCGATCTCGTCGCGCTGCGAACTCGTCACCGGGCGCGTCAGATCGCCGTCGGCGAGCGCGCGCACCGCGATGCCCGCCTCGCGCAGCGGGCTGGAGATCCAGCGCCGCATCGTCCAGTACAGGCCGACGCCCAGCGCCGCCGCGGCGCCGGCGAGAAAGAGCCACAGAGCGGCCAGCGTGGCACGATGGTCGCGCATCGCCGCCGCTTCGGACACTTCGGCGACGACCCACCAGCCCGTGCTCTCGCTCTTGCGCATCACGGCGAAGGCGTCGCTCGACACCGCCGGCAACAACGACGGCGCCTCGGCCATATAGCCGTCGGCGGCGCCGTCCAAGCCGGTGAGCAAGCGCTCGACCGCCTCCGGCGCGACGACGTCGGCCAGCTTGCGGCCCTTGGCCTGCGGGTGGCTCACGAACAGCGCGCTCCCGGCACCGCCGCGCGGGTCGATCACGACGATGCCGCCGCTGCCGAAGAACTGCGCCTCGCCGGCCAGCCGGTCGACGGCCGCCTCGAAGGGCCCGAGGTCGAAGCCGATGAAGAGCGCTCCGACGACCTTGCCCTTGTCGTCGCGCGCCGGCTCGTAACGCGTCATGTAGGGCTTGCCGTAGAGGACAGAGCGTCCCGACCACGCCTTGCCGGCGAGCAGCGCGGCGTGCGCCGGGTGGTCGCGCGTCACGGCCAGGCCGGTGGCACGCTCGCCGCCGGGCTGCATCAGCGAGGTCGAGATGGCGAGCAGCTCGTCGCCCTTGCGCGCATAGACGCTGGCGATGCCGCCGGTGGCCTGCGCGAAGCGGTCGACCTGCTGGAAGTCGTCGCGCAGCGAGCCGCCGTAGCTCTTGAGATCGCCCGTCGCGTCGTCGTGCTCGAACATCGGCGCGAACTCGGGCTTGAAGACGGCGAACAGGCGCTCGGCCATCGTGCGCGCGCCGACGTCGAAGGCGTCGGCCGTGTCGGCCACGGCCTTGGCCTTGTCACCGACCCAGGCGACGGTGCGCTCGCGCGCCTGCTGCGTCGTGACGACGCTGATCGCGGCGGCGATGCCGAGCAGCACGACGGCCAGGCTGATGCTGCCGTAGAGGGAGATCTGACGTGCGATCGAGACGGTACTGCCTGGCTTCATGCTCATGAGAAGACTTCGGTCGGACGGCCGGTGACGGGACGTCGATGCCGCGGGCATCGGCCACCGCGGGCCCGACTTGAGCCCGCCGCCACACTCTGCGGCCGATCGGCGGAAGCGATCGGCCGAAAAGCGGGCCTGCCGGCGGACAGTTCCGCCGCCTCGGCGGGGCCGACCGGGTGCGCTGCCGCGCCGGACGGCCGCAGCACGGCGGCGGCCGGCGGCCGTCAGTCGATCGGCGTCAGCTTGGCAAGCCCGATGTCGAGCCACTTCATGCCGTGGCGGCCGAAGTTGACCTGCACGCGCGCACCGACGCCCTGCCCCTCGAGCGTCAGCACGACGCCCTCGCCGAACTTGGCATGAAACACGGCCTTGCCGACCCGCAGGCCGTGACTCGCCTGCTGCGACGGCAGGAGCTTCGACGGGGCGGCCGGCGTGGGCGCCGTCGCCGCCGAGCCGCGCGCCCACGCCGCCTGGTAGTCGCGCGCATAGCCCGAGCCATAGCCCTGCTGGCGCGGCGTCAGCCACTTGAGCGTCTCGTCGGGCAGCTCGTCGAAGAAGCGGCTCTTGATGTTGTAGCGCGTCTGGCCGTGCAGCATGCGCGTCTGGCTGAAGCTGAGATACAGGCGCTTCCTGGCACGCGTGATCGCCACGTACATCAGGCGCCGCTCTTCTTCCAGCCCGTCGGCGTCGGCGAGCGAGTTCTCGTGCGGGAACAGGCCCTCTTCCAGCCCCGTGATGAAGACGCAGTCGAACTCGAGGCCCTTGGCGGAGTGCACCGTCATCAGCTGGACGGCATCCTGCCCCGCCTGCGCCTGGTTGTCGCCGGCTTCGAGCGCGGCGTGGGTGAGGAACGCCGCCAGCGGCGACTGGATCTCGCCCGTGTCGGCGTCCGGCACGAGCTCGGCGGCGACGGCGGCGGCGTGTTCGTCGAGCGGCAGCGCGACGACGTCCTTGCCGAAGCCCTCCTGCGTGACGAAGGCCTCGGCGGCGTTGACGAGTTCGGCCAGGTTCTCGAGCCGGTCCTGGCCCTCGCGCTCGGTCCGGTAGAAGTCGGCCAAGCCACTGGCCTGTACGACGTGCTCGATGATCTCGCGCAACGTCAGCCCCTCGGTCGCGGCGCGCATCGCGTCGACCAGCGCGACGAAGCCCTGCACGTTGGCCCCGCCCTTGCCGGTGACGGCGCCGACGCTCTGCGCCAGGCTGCGGCCGCTGGCGCGCGCGGCGTCCTGCAACTGCTCGACGGTGCGCGCGCCGATGCCGCGCGCCGGGAAGTTGACGACGCGCAGGAAGCTGGTGTCGTCGTTGGCGTTCTCGAGCAGACGCAGGTAGGCCAGCGCGTGCTTGACTTCGGCGCGCTCGAAGAAGCGCAGCCCGCCGTAGACGCGGTACGGAATCGCGGCATTGAACAGCGCGCTCTCGATCACGCGCGACTGGGCATTGCTGCGGTAGAGCACGGCGATCTCGTGGCGCGGCGTGCCGTCGCGGTGCAGCTGCTGTGCCTCTTCGACGAGCCACTGCGCCTCGTCGTAGTCGCGCGCCGACTCGAGCACGCGCACCGGCTCGCCGGCGCCGGCGTCGGTGCGCAGGTTCTTGCCCAGGCGCCGCACGTTGTGCGAGATCAGCGCATTGGCGGCGTCGAGGATGTTGCTGTGGCTGCGGTAGTTCTGCTCGAGCTTGATGACGCGCTCGACGCGGAACTCGCGCTCGAACTGCGCCATGTTGCCGACCTGCGCGCCCCGAAAGGCATAGATGCTCTGGTCGTCGTCGCCGACGGCGAAGACGCCGCAGCCGGGGCCCGCGAACATCTTGAGCCAGCGGTACTGGAGCGTGTTCGTGTCCTGGAACTCGTCGACCAGGATGTGGCGGAAGCGCCGCTGGTAGTGCTCGCGCAAGGCGGCGTTGTCGCGCATCAGCTCCCAGGTGCGCAGCATCAGCTCGCCGAAGTCGACCGTGCCCTCGCGCCGGCACTGCTCCTCGTAGGCGCGGTAGATCTCGACGAGCTTGCGCGTGTGCTCGTCGCGCAGCTCGATGTCGTCGGGACGCAGCCCGTCCTCCTTGCTGCCGGCGATGAACCACGCGACCTGCTTGGGCACGAAGCGCTCCTCGTCGAGGTTCATCGCCTTGACGACGCGCTTGACGGCCGACAGCTGATCGGCGCTGTCGAGGATCTGGAACGACTGCGGCAGCGCGGCGAGCTTCCAGTGCGCGCGCAGGAAGCGGTTGCACAGGCCATGGAAGGTGCCGATCCACATGCCGCGCACGGGCACCGGCAGCATCGCGCCCAGGCGCGCCAGCATCTCCTTGGCGGCCTTGTTGGTGAAGGTGACGGCCATCACGCCGCCGGGCGACACCTGGCCCGTCGTGATCAGCCAGGCGATGCGCGTCGTCAGCACGCGCGTCTTGCCCGATCCGGCGCCGGCGAGGATCAGCGCCGGCTGCGCCGGCAGCGTGACGGCGGCGTACTGTTCGTCGTTGAGGGAACGCAGCAGCGGCGTATCGCGCCGGACTTCAGCAGAATCGGGACCCATGGCAGGCATTCTAGGAGTCGGTGTCGGCGCGCTCGCCCTGGCGGCCGGCGCGCTCGCCCTGGCGGCGGGCGCGCTGGCGCATGCCACCGACTGCGCGGCGCCTCGCGCGGCGCCCCGCCTGCTGCTCGAGCGCTACGTGTCGGCCGACTGCACCGCCTGCTGGCGCGCCGTGCCGCCGGTGCCCGAGCAACCGCCCGCCCACGGCGCACCGCCCTTCGTGCTCGACTGGATCGTGCCGGGCGCCGCCGACGCGCCGCTGGCCCCGCGCGCGCTCGCCGATGCCGCGCCGCGCGCCGCGCGCGCCGGCACGCTGGCCGCCGACGAGGCCTTGACGCAGGCCACTCCGCTGCCGGCGCGCAGCGCGCTGCGCCTGGCGGTGACCGACGGCCCCGCGGTGCACGGCTGGATCGGCCTGCAGATCGAAGTGCGCTATGCGTCGACGCGCGCGCTGCCGGCCGGCCTGGCCGGCTGGCTCGCGCTCGTCGAACGCATCGACGCGGGCGACGGCGGCTCGCCGGTGGCGCGGCGCGTCGTGCGCGCCGTCGCCGGGCCGCTGGCGCTGCCCGGGCTGGCCGCGGGACGCACGGTGAGCCACCTGCACGCCTTTCGCCTCCCCGACGGCGCGCCGGTCGAGCGGCTCGGCGCCGTCGGCTGGCTCGAGACGCCGGCCGGCCGCGTGCTCGCCGTCGCCGAGCGCGACGCCTGCCGCCGCTGACGCGCCCGCGGGCCACCGACCGAGGCGTAGGATCGGCGCCATGGAAATCTTCGACTACGACAACATCCTGCTGCTGCCGCGCAAGTGCCGCGTCGAGTCACGCAGCGAGTGCGATGCGTCGACCGAGTTCGGCGGCCGGCGATTCAGGCTGCCCGTGGTGCCCGCCAACATGAAGACGGTGATCGACGAGCCGATCAGCGAGTGGCTCGCCGCCAACGGCTACTTCTACGTGATGCACCGCTTCGATCTCGACGCGCTGGCCTACGCCAAGCGCATGCGGGCTCAGGGCCACTACGTGTCGATCAGCGCCGGCGTCAAGGCGGCCGACTATCAGCTCATCGACCACCTGGCGCTCGAAGGCGTCGGCGCCGACTACGTGACGATCGACATCGCGCACGGCCACGCCGATGGCGTGCGGCGCATGATCGAGCACATCAAGCAGAAGCTGCCGCAGGCCTTCGTCATCGCCGGCAACGTCGGCACGCCCGAGGCCGTGATCGACCTCGAGAACTGGGGCGCCGACGCGACCAAGGTCGGCATCGGCCCGGGCAAGGTGTGCATCACGCGGCTGAAGACAGGCTTCGGCACCGGCGGCTGGCAGCTCTCGGCGCTGAAGTGGTGCGCGCGCGTCGCGACCAAACCCATCATCGCCGACGGCGGCATCCGCGATCACGGCGACATCGCCAAGAGCGTGCGCTTCGGCGCCGCGATGGTGATGATCGGCTCGCTGTTCGCCGGCCACGAGGAGAGCCCCGGCCAGACGGTCGAGGTCGACGGCAAGCTCTACAAGGAGTACTACGGCTCGGCCAGCGACTTCAACAAGGGCGAATACCGCCACGTCGAAGGCAAGCGCATCCTCGAACCGATCAAGGGCCGGCTGGCCGACACGCTGCGCGAGATGCAGGAGGACCTGCAGAGCTCGATCTCGTATGCCGGCGGCACCCGGCTGGCCGACATCCGCAAGGTCAACTACGTCATCCTCGGCGGCGACAACGCGGGCGAGCATCTGCTGATGTAGCGCGCAGGCCGCCGCCTCTTGCCGCGGCGGCGGCTCCTACAATTCCCCCATCCACCATTGCCTTTCGCCGGCCGGCGCCGCGCCGCCCGGCTGCGCCGTTCCCATGACCGAACTCGCCAAGTCGTTCGAACCCGCCGCCATCGAGGCCCGCTGGGGCCCGCTGTGGGAGCGCAGCGGCGTCTACGAGCCGACGCTCGACCCGGCCAAGCCGTCGTTCTGCATCCAGCTGCCGCCGCCCAACGTGACGGGCACGCTGCACATGGGCCATGCGTTCAACCAGACGATCATGGACGCGCTGACGCGCTGGCACCGCATGCGCGGCCACAACACGCTGTGGCTGCCGGGCACCGACCACGCCGGCATCGCGACGCAGATCGTCGTCGAGCGTCAGCTGCAGAGCGACGAGGGCGTCTCGCGCCACGAACTCGGCCGCAAGAACTTCGTCGCCCGCGTGTGGGAATGGAAGCAGCAGAGCGGCTCGACGATCACGCAGCAGATGCGCCGCATGGGCGACAGCGTGAGCTGGAAGCACGAGTACTTCACGATGGACGAGAAGCTCTCGCGCGTCGTGACGGAGACCTTCGTGCGGCTGTACGACGAGGGCCTGATCTATCGCGGCAAGCGCCTCGTCAACTGGGACCCGGTGCTCAAGTCGGCCGTCTCGGACCTCGAGGTCGAGAGCGAGGAGGAGGACGGCCACCTGTGGCTGATCCGCTACCCGCTCGCCGACCAGCCCGACGACTCGCTCGTCGTCGCGACGACTCGGCCCGAGACGATGCTCGGCGACGTCGCCGTGATGGTGCACCCCGACGACGACCGCTACCGCGGCTTCGTCGGCCGGCACGTCACGCTGCCGCTGACCGGCCGCACGATCCCCGTGATCGCCGACGACTACGTCGACCGCGAGTTCGGCACCGGCGTCGTCAAGGTCACGCCGGCGCACGACGCCAACGACTATGCCGTCGGCCAGCGCCACCGGCTGCCGATCCTCGGCGTGCTGACGCTCGACGCGAAGATCAACGACAACGCGCCCGCCGCCTACCGCGGGCTCGATCGGTTCGAGGCGCGCAAGCGCGTCGTCGCCGACCTCGACGCGCAGGGCCTGCTCGTCGAGACGAAGAAGCACAAGCTGATGGTGCCGCGCTGCGCGCGCACCGGGCAGATCGTCGAGCCGATGCTGACCGACCAGTGGTTCGTCGCGATGACGAAGCCCGGCCGCGACGGCAAGTCGATCGCCGAGGGAGCGATCGAGGCGGTGCAGGACGGCCGCGTGCGCTTCGTGCCCGAGCAATGGGTGAACACCTACAACCAGTGGATGACGAACATCCAGGACTGGTGCATCTCGCGCCAGCTCTGGTGGGGCCACCAGATCCCGGCCTGGTACGGCACGGGCGGCGAGCTCTTCGTCGCGCGCAGCGAGGACGAGGCGCGTGCCAAGGCGCAGGCCGCCGGCTACGGCGGCGCGCTGACGCGCGACGAGGACGTGCTCGACACCTGGTACTCCTCGGCGCTGGTGCCGTTCTCGACGCTCGGCTGGCCGGAGAAGACGGTCGAGCAGGACCTGTTCCTGCCGTCGTCGGTGCTCGTCACCGGCTTCGACATCATCTTCTTCTGGGTCGCCCGGATGATCATGATGACGACGCACTTCACCGGCGAGGTGCCGTTCCGCGACGTCTACATCCACGGCCTGGTGCGCGACTCGCACGGCCAGAAGATGAGCAAGAGCGAAGGCAACGTGCTCGATCCGGTCGACCTGATCGACGGCATCGCGCTCGAGCCGCTGCTCACCAAGCGCACGACGGGGCTGCGCAAGCCCGAGACGGCGCCGCGCGTGAAGAAGCAGACGCAGCAGGAGTTCCCCGACGGCATCCCCGGCTATGGTGCCGACGCTTTGCGCTTCACCTTCGCGGCGTTGGCCAGCCTCGGGCGCAACATCAACTTCGACAGCAAGCGCTGCGAGGGCTACCGCAATTTCTGCAACAAGCTCTGGAACGCGACGCGCTTCGTGCTGATGCAGTGCGAGGGGCAGGACTGCGGGCTGAAGGAACACACGAAGCAGGAGTGCGCGCCCGGCGGCCCGGCGCACGGCTACCTGCGCTTCTCGGCGGCCGACCGATGGATCACGGGCGAGCTGCAGCGCGTCGAGGCCGCCGTCGAGCAGGGCTTCGCCGACTACCGGCTCGACAACGTCGCCAACGCCATCTACTCGTTCGTCTGGGACGAGTACTGCGACTGGTACCTCGAGATCGCCAAGGTGCAGCTCGCCGCCGGCAGCGACGCCGCCGCGCAGCGCGCGACCCGGCGCACGCTGCTGCGCGTGCTCGAGACGACGCTGCGCCTGCTGCACCCGATCGCGCCGTTCATCACGGCCGAGCTGTGGGAGCGCGTCGCCGTCGTCGCAGGGCGCAAGGCCGAGGGCGGCGAGGCCTCGATCGTCACCGCGCCGTATCCGAAGGCGCAGCCCGAGAAGATCGATCCCGCGGCTGCGGCCTGGGTCGAGCGGCTGAAGGCGCTCACCGGCGCGACGCGCAACCTGCGTGCCGAGATGAACCTCTCGCCGGCGCAGCGCGTGCCGCTGCTGGTGCACGGCGAAGCGGCCTTCGTCGCCGAGGCGGCGCCGCTGCTGAAGGCGCTGGCGCGACTGTCCGGGGTGGAACAGGTCGCCGACGAGGCGGCATTCGCTGCGCGCACGCAGGCCGCGCCCGTCGCGGTGCAGGGCGATGCGCGCATCGCGCTGCACGTCGAGGTCGACGTGGCGGCCGAGCGCGAGCGCCTGGCCAAGGAGATCGCGCGCCTGGAGGCCGAGGTCGCCAAGGCCCAGGCCAAGCTCGGCAACGCGAGCTTCGTCGAGCGCGCGCCGGCGGCGGTGGTCGATCAGGAAAAGGCGCGGCTGGCCGGCTTCACGTCGACGCTGAGCCGGTTGCGAGATCAAGCGGCTCGCCTGGCCCCGTCCCCCTGAACTCGCGCGCCGGCAGCGGCGTGCCCTTGAGCAGCTCGTCGATGCGCTTGGCGACGGCCCAGGCGCTGCGGCTGCGCGACTCGCGCGTCGTGCTGGCGACGCGCGGCGTGATCTGCAGCGACTCGATGCCGTGCAGCGGCCGGCCCGGGTCGAGCGCGCCGGGGTCGAGGCTGTCGAGCCAGCAGGCGGCCATGCGGCCGCTCGCCAGCGCCTCGGCCAGTGCGAGTTCGTCGAACAGCGCCGAGTGCGCGATGCTCACCAGCACCTGGTTGGGTTTGCAGTAAGGGAGGAAGCGCTCGCCGATCAGCCCGCGGTAGCGGCTGAAGTACGACAGCTGCACGCACACGGCGTCGGCCTCCTCGAGCAGCTCGCGCAGGCCCAGCGGCTCGACGCGCCAGCGCGCCCAGACGCCGTCGCTGGCGTGGACCGACGGGTCGTAACCGATGACGCGCGAGCCGAAGCCCGACAGGATCTGCACCAGCGAGCGCGCCGACGGTGCCATGCCGACCAGCCCGACCGTCGCGCCGCCGAGCTCCCGCCCGACGAGCAGGCCGTCGGACGACTCGACCGGGATGCGGCGCAGCATCGACAGCAGCGCGCCGATCATGAACTCGGCCTCGGCGAGCGCCGAGGCCGTGAGGCTGCGCACCACCTCGACGTTGGCGCGCGAGCAGGCCTCGAGGTCGATGTTCTCCGAGCCCTCGCTGACGCGGCCGACGGCGCGCAGCAGCGGCGCATAGTGCAGCGCCGTCGCATCGAGCGCGACCGAGGGCGGAATGATCAGCGCGCGCACGTTGAACAGCGCCTGGCGGAAGGCACGCGGATCGCTCTGCAGATCGGGCGCGTAGCGCACCGTATGGCGCTCGACCAGCCACTGCATGACTTCGGTCTCGAGCGGTTCGACGATCAGCAAGTCCATGCGCTGGCGGGGCGGGCCACGGGGCGCTCGCACGCGACGTGCGTGCCACAATCGACCCGTCTCCTGGATTGTATGAACATGTTGATCAACAAAGCCGTCTTTCCCGTCGCCGGCCTCGGCACCCGCTTCCTGCCGGCCACGAAAGCGCAGCCCAAGGAAATGCTGCCGGTGGTCGACAAGCCGCTGATCCAGTACGCCGTCGAGGAGGCCTATGCGGCCGGTGTGCGTGAGATGATCTTCGTCACCGGCCGCCACAAGCGGCCGATCGAGGACCACTTTGACATGACGTTCGAGCTCGAGGTAGCCCTCGATCAGGCGGGCAAGCAGGAGTTGCTCGACGTGGTCCATTCCGTCAAGCCCGACGACATGGAGTGCATCTACGTGCGCCAGGCGCAGGCGCTTGGCCTCGGCCACGCCGTGCTGTGCGCCAAGCGGCTGATCGGCGACGAGCCATTCGCCGTGCTGCTGGCCGACGATCTGATGGTGGGATCGCCTCCCGTGCTGGCGCAGATGGTCGAGCAGTACGAGGAGTGGCGCGCGTCGATCCTGGCGGTGCAGGAGGTGCCGGCCGAGCACACGCGCCGCTACGGCATCGTCGCCGGCACGCAGGTCAACGAGCGCATCGTCGACGTGACGCGCATCGTCGAGAAGCCGGCGCCGGTGGACGCGCCGTCGCGCCTGGGCGTGGCCGGGCGCTACATCCTGACGCCGGGCGTGCTGCACGAGATCGCCAGCCAGCCGCGCGGCGTGGGCGGCGAGATCCAGCTCACCGACGGCATCGCCGGCCTGCTGCGCCGCGAGAAGGTGTTCGCCTACCGCTACGAAGGCAAGCGCTACGACTGCGGCAGCAAGGAGGGCTTTCTCGAGGCCAACGTCGAGCTGGCGCTGCAGCATCCGCAGCTCGGGCCGGGGTTCCGCCAGTTTCTCGATCGCGTCACGTCGGAGGGCTGACGAGCAGCGTCCCGCGGGGCGCTGCGGTCTGCGGCTGCATCGCCGTCGGCGCCGCGGGCGCGACGGCGCCCGGCGTCAGCGCCGGCGCAGCAGGTGGACGAACTCGTCGCCGAAGGTGTTCTGCTCGATCAGCTCGTTGCCCGTCTGGCGCGCGAAGGCCTGGAAGTCGCGCAGCGAGCCGGGATCCGTCGCGACGACGCGCAGCGTCTCGCCGCTGCGCAGTTCGGCCAGCGCCTTCTTCGCCTTGAGGATGGGCAAGGGGCAGTTCAGGCCGCGGGTGTCGAGTTCTTTGGTGGCTTCCATGGCGGGTGTCCTCGCGAACGGTTCATTCTAGGGCCGCTCGGCGCGCGACGACCACTCCATCCACCGGGGCTCGATGCCGCGGCTGCGCAGCCAGTCGGCGAGCGCGCGGCCGGTGCCCGCCGGCCAGCACTTGACAGCCTCGGGCCGGAACAGTTTGTACTCGGCCAGTTCGGGCGAGAGCCGGATCTCGCCGGCGGCCTGCGCGTGGTAGGCGACGATGACCTGGTTCATGCGCTGGAAGTCGTAGACGCCGATCAGGTTCAGCGCCGAGACGGCGAGGGAGGTCTCCTCGCCCACTTCGCGCGCGATGCCCTGCTCGGGCGTCTCGCCGGCCTCCATGAAGCCCGTGATCAGGCCGAACATGCGCCCCGTCCATGCGGCGTTGCGCGCCAGCAGGATCTGGCCGTCGCGGTCGGTCAGCTCGATCACGGCGGCGAGCACGGGCGTCGGATTGTTCCAGTGCGTCCAGGCACAGGCGGGGCAGCGCAGGCGCGTCTTCGGGCCGCCGTCCTCGGCGTCGACGAGCGGCTGCAGCGGCGTCGCACAGCGCGGGCAGTAGCGAAAATCTTCCGTCATCCGACCCCCACGGCCCTACGGCCGGCCCCCCCGAGGGGGTGCGAGCGCCTTCCGGAGCGGCCGTGCGGCGCTCACGCCGGAAACACGCCCGTCGACAGATACCGGTCGCCGCGGTCGCAGACGACGAAGACGATCGTCGCGCGCTCGACCTTGGCGGCGATCTGCAGCGCGACCCACAGCGCGCCGGCCGCCGAGATGCCGCCGAACAGGCCCTCCTCGCGCGCGAGGCGGCGCGCCATTTCTTCGGCATCGGCCTGCGTGACGGACACGGTCTCGTCGACGCAGCTCGGGTCGTAGATCCTGGGCAGGTACTCGATCGGCCACTTGCGGATGCCCGGGATGCGCGAGCCCTCGGCCGGCTGAGCGCCGACGATGCGCACCGCCGGATTGCGCTCCTTGAGGTAGCGCGACACGCCGGTGATCGTGCCGGTGGTGCCCATCGCGCTGACGAAGTGCGTGATGCGCCCGCCGGTGTCGCGCCAGAGCTCGGGGCCCGTCGTCTCGTAGTGGATGCGCGGGTTGTCGGCGTTGGCGAACTGGTCGAGCACGCGGCCCTTGCCCTGGGCCTGCATCTGCAGCGCGAGATCGCGCGCGTATTCCATGCCGCCCGAGCGTGGCGTGAGGATCAGCTCGGCACCGTAGGCCTTCATCGTCTGCGCGCGCTCGACCGACAGGTCCTCCGGCATGATCAGCACCATGCGGTAGCCGCGGATCGCCGCGGCCATCGCCAGCGCGATGCCGGTATTGCCCGAGGTCGCCTCGATCAGCGTGTCGCCCGGGCGGATGTCGCCGCGCTCCTCGGCGCGGCGGATCATGCTGATCGCCGGCCGGTCCTTCACCGAGCCGGCGGGGTTGTTGCCCTCGAGCTTGCCGAGGATCACGTTGCCGCGGCGCTCGTTGTCGGCGCCGGGCACGCGCAGCAGTCGCACCAGCGGCGTCTCGCCGATGGTGTCTTCGAGGGTCTTGTAGCGCGGCTCCATCCAAGTCTCCTTGCACGCATTGTCGCAGCGGCGCGCGCGATGCGCATGCGATACTGCGCCCCGTCTGCGCGCTGCAGCGTACCCACGGCCCGGGTGGCGAAATCGGTAGACGCAGGGGACTCAAAATCCCCCGCCGCAAGGCGTGCCGGTTCGAGTCCGGCCCCGGGCACCAACGCCACCGAAAGACCATGCCCCCGCTGCCTCCCGTCACGCAAGCGCTGCTGCTGCTCAACGCCGCCTTGTTCGCGCTGCAGATGCTGCTCGGCTTCTGGCTCGAGCAGCTGTTCGCGTTGTGGCCGCTGGGCGGCGGCTTCCTGCCGTGGCAGGTCGTGACCTACGCCTTCCTGCACGGCGGCTTCGGCCACCTGTTCTTCAACATGCTCGGCCTGTGGATGTTCGGCGCCGAGCTCGAGCGCATCTGGGGCCAGCGGCGCTACCTGCAGTTCTACTTCGCCAGCGTGCTGGCGGCGGCAGCGACGCAGATCGCGTTCGCCGCCTTCGTCGGCTCGCCCTACCCGACGGTCGGCGCGTCGGGCGGGCTGTTCGGCCTGCTGCTGGCCTTCGGCTTGATGTTTCCCAACCGCACGATCATGCCGCTGTTCCCGCCGATTCCGATGAAGGCCAAGGTCTTCGTTGCGCTGTACGGCGGGCTCGAGCTGCTGTTCGGCGTCACCGGCACGGCCTCTGGCGTCGCCCACTTCGCGCACCTGGGCGGCATGCTCGGCGGCTTCCTGATGATCCGCTGGTGGCGCGGCCAGGCGCCATTCGGCCGCAGCCGCCGGCGCTGAGATTCGCCGCGCGCCGCGCACGACGGCGCGGCGTGCCCGACGCGCCGACCTCGTCGTCGACGTTGCCATTGCTGCCGCCAGGAGGCTGCGCTACGCTGGGCGCGCCCCTTGCTCAGGCCTTCATCATGAACACGCTCCCGGCTCCCGGTGCCCCGCCGCGCCGGCGGCTGGGCGCGCGGGCGGGCCTCGCAGCCGTGGCGCTGGTGCTGTCGTTCTTCGTGGCGACCCCGGCCCGCACCCAAGGCGGCGACGCGGCGGCCGCGACCTCTTCCTCCTCGATCGAAGCGCAGGCACGCGCGCTGGCGCGTGCCAATGCCGCCGTCGTCGGCGTGCGTGCCGTCGCCGTCGACGGGGCGCGCTCGGCGCGCACGCTCGGCACGCGGCGCAGCGGCTCGGGCGTCGTGATCGGCGACGACGGTCTGGTGCTGACGATCGGCTACCTGATCCTCGAGGCCGAGCAGGTCGAACTGCTGCAGGAGGGTGCGAGCGCCGTGCCGGCGCGCGTCGTCGCCTACGACGTAGCCACAGGGTTCGGCCTGCTGCAGGCGCTGGTGCCGCTGCGCCGGCCGAGCGTCGCGCTCGGCAACGCTTCAGCGATCGCCGGCGGCGAGCCGCTGATGATCGCCAGCGGCGGCGACGACGGTGACGTGAGCATCGCGCAGCTGGTGTCGCGGCGCGCCTTCTCGGGCACCTGGGAGTACCACATCGACGGCGCCCTCTTCACCGCGCCGCCGCGCATCGACCACAGCGGCGCGGGGCTGTTCAACGGCCGTGGCGAGCTGGTGGGCATCGGCTCGCTCGTCGTCGCCGACGCGCCGGGCAGCGGCGCGCGCAACCCCGGCAACATGTTCGTGCCGACCGACCTGCTGCCGCCCATCCTCGCCGAGCTGCGCGAGCTCGGCAGCTCGCACGCCAGCCGGCGCGCATGGATGGGCGTGAACTGCGTCGAGATCGACGGCGATGTGCGCATCGTGCGCGTCAACGAGGACAGCCCGGCCGACGTGGCGGGGCTCACCGTCGGCGACCGCATCCTGCGTATCGACGACACGCCGGTGGCCACGCTGGAGGCGCTGTGGAAGGCGCTGTGGCGCGGCAGCGCCGAGCGCGAAGTGACGCTCGAGATCCGCCGCGGCAGCGGCGAGCGCACCGTCAAGCTGCAGTCGGTCGACCGCATGAAGACGCTGCGCCGCGCGCAAGGGATCTGACGGCCCGGCGCGTCAGGCGCGCAGCCCGTCGGCCACGGTCGGATAGCGCAGCGCGACCCGGAGCTCCTTCTTCAGCCGCGCGTTGTCGAGACGGCGCGACTCCGACATGAAGCTCAGCTGCAGCGGCGACAGCAGCCGCGTCGCCTCGGCGCGCGCGACGCGCGGCGGGCGCGGCAGGCCGGCAAGATCGGCCGCGAGGTCGAAGTAGTCGCCCATCTTCAGCTCGCTGTCGTCGCTGGCGTGCACGACGCGCTGCGGCCGGCCGCGGTGCAGCGCCGCGACGCAGGCGCGCGCCAGGTCGTCGGCATGGATGTGGTTCGTGTAGACGTCGTCGGCTGCCGCCAGCACCGGCGTGCCGCGCGCGAGGCGCTCGCGCGGGTGGCCTCCCTCGCGGTCGGCGGCATAGATGCCGGGCACGCGCAGCACGCTCGCCGTGGCGCCGAAGGCGCGGCCGTACCAGCGCAGCCGCCGCTCCGCGTCGACGCGGCGGCGCGCGCGATCGGTGGCCGGGTGCACGGCGCGCGTCTCGTCGAAGCGCGCGCCGCCGCAGTCGCCGTAGACGCCCGTCGTGCTGA
>JASNYH010000007.1:0-198521 GCA_048500255.1 Burkholderiaceae bacterium
TACCAGTTCGCCTGCCGGCGCGTCGACCGCTTCCGCCACGGCCGCGTCATCTTCACCGGCGACGCGGCGCACCAGGTCTCGCCGTTCGGCGCGCGCGGCGCCAACTCCGGCGTGCAGGACATCGACAACCTGGCGTGGAAGTTGAAGCTCGTGCTCGACGGCGCGGCGCCCGACTCGCTCGTCGACAGCTACCACGACGAGCGCGCCTACGCGGCCGACGACAACCTGCGCGCCTCGACGCGCTCGACCGACTTCATCACGCCCAAGAGCCGCACCAGCCGCGTGCTGCGCGACGCCGTGCTCGAACTCGCCGCCGAGGCGCCGTTCGCGCGGCGCCTGGTCAACAGCGGGCGCCTGTCGACGCCGACGCCGTATCTCGAGTCGCCGCTGAACACGCCCGACGCCGACGCCTTCGAAGGCGCGATGCGCCCCGGCACGCCGTGCGCGGATGCACCGATCGAGGTGAGCGGCCGGCCCGGCTGGCTGCTGAACCAGCTCGGCGACGGCTTCGTGCTGCTCGTCTTCGGCGACGACACGCGCGCCGACGACGTGCGCTGCGGCACCGTGGCGGCGCGCCTGCTGCGCGTCGGCCGCGACATCGTCGACGCGCGCGGCCTGCTCGGCGAACGCTACGACGCGCGGCCCGGCACCGTCTACCTGATCCGCCCCGACCAGCACGTCGCCGCGCGCTGGCGCGCCTTCGACGCGGCGCGCGTGCAGGCGGCGCTGGCGCGCTGCATCGGCCTGCCGCAGCAAGGAGCCTGAGCGATGAGCACCCTCGAGACCGACCCGAACATCGCCGACCACGACGGCTTCTACGAGGAGCTGGTCGCCGCGCAGCGCGACCTCTCCGACGAGCAGGCCGAGCGCTTCGTCGCCAAGCTGGCGCTGATCCTGGCCAACCACGTCGGCGACCGCGCCGTGCTGAGCGCCGCCATCGCCCTGGCGCGAGACAACACGCTGGCGAGGGCCGGCGCCCGCGCGCTACAGTGACGCAACCGCGCCGCGCCTGATGACGGGCGGCGCGGCGCGTGCATCGATGACACTCCACCAGCTCTTCCTCGGCGACCACCTCGCGCGCAGCGTGCGAGGCCGCCCCGGCGCGCCGCCGGCACGACGGGACGCCTGAACCGCGGTGCCGCCCCGAGCGGCACCTCCCGTCACCGCCGTCATCGAGGAGCCCGCCATGCCCGACCTGTTCGACAACCCCATGGGACTGCAGGGGTTCGAGTTCGTCGAATTCGCCTCGCCCACGCCGAACGTGCTCGAACCGCTGTTCGAGAAACTCGGCTTCACGCTCGTCGCCCGCCACCGCAGCAAGGACGTGCTGCTCTATCGCCAGGGCGGCATCAACTTCATCGTCAACCGCGAGAAGCAAGGCCCCGTCGCCTGGTTCGCCGCCGAGCACGGGCCCTGCGCCTGCGGGCTGGCGTTTCGCGTCAAGGACTCGCACCTCGCCTACAGCCGCGCGCTCGAGCTCGGCGCGCAGCCGATCGAGCTGCCGACCGGGCCGATGGAGCTGCGGCTGCCGGCGATCAAGGGCATCGGCGGCGCGCCGCTGTACCTGATCGACCGCTGGGACGACGCGCTGTCGATCTACGACATCGACTTCGCCTTCGAGCCCGGCGTCGATCGCCACCCCAAGGGCCACGGCTTCACGAAGATCGACCACCTGACGCACAACGTCTATCGCGGGCGCATGGCGTACTGGGGCGGCTTCTACGAGAAGCTGTTCAACTTCCGCGAGATCCGCTACTTCGACATCCAGGGCGAGTACACCGGGCTCACGAGCCGCGCGATGACGGCGCCCGACGGCGAGATCCGCATCCCGCTCAACGAAGAGGCGGCCAAGGGCGGCGGCCAGATCGAGGAGTTCCTGATGCAGTTCAACGGCGAGGGCATCCAGCACGTCGCGCTGATCTGCGACGACCTGCCGGCCGCGGTGGACCGCCTGCAGCTGGCCGGCGTGCCGCTGATGAGCGCACCCAACGACATCTACTACGAGATGCTCGACGAGCGCCTGCCCGGCCACGGCGAGCCGGTGCAGGAGTTGCAGACGCGCGGCATCCTGCTCGACGGCAGCACGGCCGGCGGTGTGCCGCGGCTGCTGCTGCAGATCTTCTCGCGGCCGGTGCTCGGCCCCGTGTTCTTCGAGTTCATCCAGCGCAAGAACGACGAAGGCTTCGGCGAAGGCAACTTCAAGGCGCTGTTCGAGAGCCTCGAGCGCGACCAGCTGCGGCGCGGGGCGATCGCCGGCAAGAGCTGACGGCGCGACGCGGTCCGAGACGACGCGCTTCTTCTTCAACCCGCCTCGAGCCGCGCCGCCAGCCAGTCGACCAGCGCGCGCACGCGCGCCATGCGGTAGCGGCGGCGCGGCACGTAGGCCTTGAACCACGAGTCCTGCGGCGGAAAGGCGGGCAACAGCTCGACCAGCCGGCCGTCGGCGATGGCATCGCCGCACACGTAGTGCGGCAGCAGCGCGATGCCGCGGCCCATGATGGCCGAGCCGAGCAGCGTGTGGTTGTCGTCGGCGGTCAGCCGCCCTGCCACCTCGACGTGCACCAGCCCGCGCGGGCTCTGGAACACCCAGGTGCCGCCGCCGGGCCGAAACACGAGGCAGTCGTGCGCCGCCAGCTCGCGCGGGTGCTCGGGCGTGCCGCGCTGCTCCAGGTAGGCGGCCGACGCGCACAGCCGCGGGCGCACCGGGCACAGCGGCACGTCGAGCACGCCGTCGTAGGTGGCCGAGCGGCCGCTGATCGCGATGTCGTAGCCCTCCTCCACCGGGTTGATCGAGCGGTCGATCAACGTGACCTCGAGCGTCAGCCGCGGGTGCAGCGCGAGAAAGGCGTCGAGCAGCGGCCCGAGGCGCAGCAGCGTCAGCGTCGTCGGCGCCATCACCTTCAGGTGACCCTCGAGCGCGCCCTCGTCGCGGCGCACGCTCTGCACCACGTCGTCGAGCTCGCTGACGAGGCTGGCGGCGCGCGCCTGCAGCCGACGCCCGGCCTCCGTCAGCTCGACGACGCGCGTCGAGCGCTCGAACAGCCGCGCCTGCATCGTCTGCTCGAGCTGGGCGATGCGCTTGGCGACGACCGACGGCACGACGTGCAGCTGGCGCGCCGCCGGCGAGAAGCCGCCGGTGCGCGCGACGGTGACGAAGGTGCGCAGGTTGGTCAGGATGTCCATATTGGTTCCCGAGCGCGAAAACTGATCACTCGAATTAGACCATGTGTTCGCGCTTTGGCATCAGTAGAGTGATCGCGATGCCGCAGCCGCTGCTCGACCTGCTCGTCACAGCCGTGCGCCCGCTCACCGCGCGCATCCGGGAGTTCACGCTCGCGGCGGCCGACGGCTCGGCGCTGCCCGCCGCGCCGCCGGGCGCGCACCTGCGGCTGCACGCCGGCGACGCGGCGAGCGGCCCGCTGGTGCGCCACTACTCGCTCGTCGGCGGCGACGCCGAGGACGAACCTTTGCCGACGCGCCGCTGGCGCATCGCCGTGCAGCGCGAGGACCATGGCGGCGCATCGGCCTGGCTGCACGCGCACGCGGCACCCGGCCTGCGGCTCGTCGCCGCGGGCCCGACGCAGGCCTTCGCGCTCGATGCGCGCGACGCGCACAGCCTGCTGGTGGCCGGCGGCATCGGCATCACGCCGGTGGTCGCGATGCTGCGCAGCCTCGTGCGCCGGCGCCGCAGCGTCGCCGTCGCCTACACCGGCCGCGCGCTGCACGAGATGGCGTATCGCGACGAGGTGTGCGCCCTCGCCGGCGCGCGCGCGCTGCTGCACGCCAGCGGCGGCGGGCCGCGGCTCGACGTCGCCGCGCTGCTCGCCGCGCAGCCGCCCGGCACGACGGCCTATGTCTGCGGGCCGCCCGGCCTGGTCGCGGCGGTGCACGCCGCGGCGCGCGCACTCGGCTGGAACGCCGACCGCGTGCGCAGCGAATCGTTCGCCGGCCAGCCGCGCGCCGGCGACGCCGCCTTCGACGTCGAGCTGCGCCGCTCGCGCCGCCTGCTGCGCGTCGGCGCGCACGCCAGCGTGCTCGACGCGCTGCTGGCCGCCGGCGCGACCGACGTGCTGTGGGACTGCCGGCGCGGCGAGTGCGGTCTGTGCGCCACCGACGTCGTCGCCGCCGACGGCGCCGTCGAGCACCGCGACCGCTGTCTCGACGCGACGCAGCGTGCGCGCTCGCTATGCGTGTGCGTGTCGCGCCTCGCCGCCGGCACGCGCCTCGTGCTCGACGCCTGAAACGCCGAGAGGAGAACCATGAACGAACACCTGAGCTACGCCCACCCGCGCGAACCGCTGACCGACGCCTCGCTCGGCGATGCCGCCGGCCTGGCCGACCCTCTTACGCCGCTGATCCGCCGCTGCTGGTACGTCGCCGCGCTCAGCACCGAGGTGACGCGCGAGCCGATGAGCCGGCGCCTGCTCGGCGTCGACGTCGTGTTCTACCGCACGGAAGCCGGCGCGCCCGTTGCACTGCGCAACCGCTGCCCGCACCGCTCGTTCCCGCTGTCGCGCGGCCGCGTCATCGGCGACACGCTGGCGTGCGGCTACCACGGCATGCAGTTCGACCCGAGCGGGCGCTGCGTCAACCTGCCGGCGATGGCGCATGCGCCCGACCACGCGCGCGCGCACCGCTTCGCCGTCGCCGAGCGCGGACCGCTGGTGTGGATCTGGATGGGCGAGGACGCCGACGCCGCCGACGAGGCCGCGATCCCCGACACGGCATGGCTCGCCGATGCGGGCTGGCGCAGCGTCGGCGGCAGCTTCCACGTCGGCGGCGACTACGTCTCGATGCACGAGAACCTGCTCGACCAGACGCACTTCCCGTTCCTGCATCCGGGCGCGATCGGCACGCCCGAGTACGCACGCTCGACGATGCGCGTGCGCCGCGACGGCGACGCCGTGATCGTCGAACGCGAGCTGCTGGCCTCGCCGCCGCCGGGCGTCTATGCGATGCCCACCGGGCTGGCGGGCGAGCCGGTCGATCGCCATTCGCGCGCCGTGTTCGCGTCGCCGGCGCTGCACGTCGCCTTCGCGCGCATCGTCGACCCGGCGCCGGCACCCGGCGCGCGGCGCGAGTTCCGCTTCACGATCACGCACCTGTTCACGCCCGAGACGCAGCACGCGATCCACTATTGGTGGTTCAATTCGCGCGACTTCGCGCTCGCCGATGCGGCGGTCGATCGCCACCTGCACGACGCGTCGGCCGCCGCATATCGGCAGGACGTCGACGCGCTGCAGTGGATCGCGCAGACGGTGCGCGACGACGCCTGGCCGCAGCCGGAGCTGCACTTCGCGCCCGACAAGCCGGGACTGCTGATGCGCCGCGCGCTGCACGAGCGCGCGCGGACGGAGGCCGGCGTGCGCTGAAAGCGCCGCTTCAGCCCTGTGGCCAGACCCGTTTCGCGACCTCGACGACCAGCGACAACTTGCGCCACTGGTCGTCCTCGGTGATCACGTTGCCCTCGACGGTGCTGGCAAAGCCGCACTGCGGACTGATGGCGAGGTCGTTCACGTCGACGTGACGCGCCGCGTCGTCGATGCGGCGCAGCAGGTCGTCGGCGCGTTCGAGCGCGCCGCGCTTGGTCGTCACCAGCCCGAGCACGACGCGCCGCCCGCGCGGCACGTAGCGCAGCGGCTCGAAGTCGCCCGAGCGCTCGTCGTCGTATTCGAGCAGCAGGTGGTCGGCCTGTAGCCCGCCGAACACGGCCTCGGCGATGCGCGCGTAGCCGCCCTCCGAGATCCAGCCGCTGCGCGAGTTGCCGCGGCACAGGTGGATGCCGATCACCGTGCCGGGCCGGCGCTGCGCGATGCAGTCGTTGGTGAGCTGCACGTAGCGCGCGAGCCGCTGGTCGGGGTCGTCGCCGGCCTGGCGCACCTCGTCGCGCAGCCGGTCGCTGATGAAGTAGGTCAGCAGTGGGTCGTCGATCTGGATGTAGCGGCAGCCGGCGTCCTCGAGCGCCGCGATCTCGCGCCGGTAGACGGCCGCGACGTCGGCGAAGAAGGCCTCGATGTCGGGATAGGCGTCGCGCGACACGCTGGCGCGCCCGCCGTGGAAGTGCATGCGCGTCGGCGACGGCAGCGTGATCTTGGTCGGCCGCGTCGCCACGCTCGCGAGCCAGCGGTAGTCGCGCTCCATCACCGGCTGCGCCAGGCCGATGCGCCCGGCGGTGTAGACGTTCTTGGGCACGTAGCGCCAGCCGGCGTCGTCGTCGGCGGCGCCGTGGTCGTGCCCGCAGTCGTGCTGCGCCGTCGCCGGCGCGACGCCGGGTGCGGCCGACGCGACGAAGGCCTCGTTGTGCGCGCCGTCGTGGATCTGCACGCCCTGCAACTTCGAGACGAAGTCGATCCACCAGTTCTCGCGCCGGTACTCGCCGTCGACGACGACGGGCAGGCCGATCGATTCCTGCCGGCGCACCACGTCGGCGATCGCCGCGTCTTCGGCGGCGCGCAGGCCCGCGGCGTCGAGCCGGCCGGCGGCGAAGGCGTCGCGGGCCGCGATCAGCGCCGGCGGGCGCAACAGGCTGCCGACCTGATCTGCGCGGAAGAACGGCTTCGTCATCGGTCTCGCGGTTCGCTCAGTCGAGCTTGATGCCGGCGCGCTGGATCACCGGGCCCCAGTTCGCGACTTCGCGCTCCATCAGCGCCGCCATCTCGGCGGGCTTCATCGTGTGGTTCTCGTAGGTGAAGCTCGCCAGGCGGTCGCGGATCTCGGGCGACGCCATCGCCTTCTGCACCGCGTCGTTGATCTTGGCGATCACGTCCTTGGGCGTGCCGGCCGGCGCGAGCAGGCCGTTCCAGCCGCCGACCTCGAAGTTCGC
This sequence comes from Burkholderiaceae bacterium, assembly GCA_048500255.1. GTDB lineage: Bacteria > Pseudomonadota > Gammaproteobacteria > Burkholderiales > Burkholderiaceae_C > JAMHWF01. Next base: position 6,824 of record JASNYH010000007.1, read on the forward strand.
CGGGCCGCCCGCCTCGGCCACCGTCGCGATCTGCTCGTATCCGGCGGTGCGCGTCGGCGCCGCCGCGGCGAGCAGCCGCAGCTTGCCCGACTGCAGCAGCCCGCGCGTCGAAATCGCCGAGCCGTAGGCGAAGTCGACCTGGCCGTTGGCGACCGACTGGTACAGCTGCCCCGGCTCCTTGAACGGCACGTGCAGCATCTGCGTGCCGGTGGCCGACACGAGCAGCTCGCCGCCGAGGTGCGACGGCGTCGCCACGCCCCATGAGCCGTAGGTCACCGCGCCCGGCTTGGCCTTGGCCGACGCGACGAGGTCGGCGACGTTCTTCCACTTCGAGTCGGCCGGCACGACGATGAAGAAGTAGTTCTTCACCAGCGGCGTGATCGGCTCGAAGTCCTTGAACGCGTTGTACGGCAGCTTCTTGAACAGGTGCGGATGCGTGCCGATGTGATAGCTGTCCATGTTGACCAGCGTGTAGCCGTCGGCCGGTGCCGCCTTCGCGGCCTCGAACGCGATGAAGCCGCTCGCGCCCGGCTTGTTCTCGATGACGACGGGCTGGCCCCACACGCCCTGCAGCTTCTCGGCGATCATGCGCAGCAGCACCTCGGGTCCCTGGCCTGCGCCGAACGGCGTGATGATGCGCACCGGCTTGCTCGGGAACGGCGCCGCCGCGCCCTGCGCCAGCGCGGCGCCGCAAACCCACACCAGCGCCGCGGCGACGGCGGCGCGCAAGGTCCACTTCGTGTTCACGATCTGTCTCCTCGTGTTGTCTTTTCCGCGCGGGCCGATGGACCCTGCAGCACTCACTCTAGGCCCGCCGCGCGTTCGCGATTGACGCAAAGTGGAACCAAGACTTATCGCGAGTCGAGAAAGATCGCAGACCGATGGCACGCCCTGCGCGGAGCGGCCGGTGCGCCGCAACGCCACTCGGCGACGCGGCTGGCCAGCGCACCGAGATCGTCGCCGCCGACAGGCGGCTGCGCGCTGCCGTACGAGACAATCCTGAAGTGACGGCAGCAGCACGAAGGGATTGCACATGCTTCCACTCGAAGGCAAGACGATCGTCGTGACCGGCGCGGCGTCGGGCATCGGTGCTGCCAGCGCCGCGCTGGTCGCGTCGCAAGGTGCACGCGTCATCGCGGTCGACATCAACCGCCCGGCACGGCCCGTCGGCGAGTTCATCCGCGCCGACCTGTCGGATCCGCGCTCGATCGACGCCCTCGTCGCCGCGCTGCCGAGCGGCGCGCACGGCCTGGCCAACGTCGCGGGCCTGCCGCCGACTCGGCCGGCCGAGGCCGTGGTCGCCGTCAACCTCGTCGGCCTGAAGTACCTGACGACGTCGCTGGTGCCCAAGCTCGCCGACGGCGCGTCGATCGTCAACCTGGCGTCGCTCGCCGGGCTCGGCTGGCCCGATGCCAAGGCAGCGATCGACGCGAGCGAGCAACTCGACTTCGCCGGCGTACCGGCGTTCTGCAAGGCGCACGGCATCGTCGGCGCGCGCAGCTACTTCCTCTCGAAAGAGGCGCTGATCGTCTGGACGATGAAGAACCGCTGGACCTGGCGCGCGCGCGGCATCCGCATGAATGCGGTCAGCCCCGGCCCCGTCGAGACGCCGATCCTGAAGGACTTTCTCGAGACGCTCGGCGCGCGGGCCGAGGAGGACATGCGCACGATGGACCGGCCCGGTCGCCCCGACGACATCGCACCCGTCGTCGCGTTCCTGATGTCCGACGGGTCGGCCTGGATCCGCGGCACCAACATCCCGGTCGACGGCGGCATGTACTCCAACGTGCTGTGCCGGATGCACGGCCACTGAAGCCGCGCGGCTCTCTCACTCTCGGGACGTCGCGCGGGCACGCGGCTTGCCCGCACGCTGCGCACCATGACCTGGCTGCGCTGCCTCCGGGCCTGCCTGCTCGCGGGCGGGCTGGGCGCAGCGATGCTCGTCGGGGCGCAACCGGCGCCGACGGTCCACGTGCTGCAGGTCCACGACGCGATCGGCCCGGCCAGCGCCGACTACGTGGTGCGCGGCCTGCGCAAGGCGCAGGAGGCCGGCGCCACGCTGGTGGTGCTCGAGCTCGACACGCCGGGCGGGCTCGACACGTCGATGCGCCAGATCATCCAGGCCATCCTCGGCTCGGCCGTCCCGGTGGCGACCTATGTGGCGCCGTCGGGCGCCCGCGCGGCGAGCGCCGGCACCTACATCCTCTACGCCAGCCACGTCGCGGCGATGGCGCCGTCGACGACGCTGGGCGCGGCGACGCCGGTGGCGATCGGCATGCCGGGCGGCGGCGGCGAAACGCCAAGGCCGCCGCCGCGCGGCGCGTCGGCACCCGCGAGCGCGCCGCCGGCCGACGCGATGACGGCCAAGCAGGTCAACGACGCCGCCGCCTTCATCCGCGGCCTGGCGCAGCAGCGCGGTCGCAATGCCGAATGGGCCGAGCGCGCGGTGCGCGAGGCGGTCAGCCTGACCGCCGCCGAGGCCGAGCGCGAGCGCGTGATCGACATCGTGGCGCGCGACCTGACCGAGCTGCTCGACCGCATCGACGGCCGCCGCGTGCGCACGCCGGCCGGCGAGGTGACGCTGCGCACGCGCGGCGCCGAGGTGACGCGCGTGCCGCCGGGCTGGCGCCACCAGCTGCTCTCGGTGATCGCCAGCCCGAGCCTCGCGCTGGTCCTGATGATGCTGGGCCTCTACGGGCTGCTGTTCGAGTTCTCGTCGCCGGGCTTCGGCGTGGCCGGGGTGGTCGGTGCGATCTGCCTGCTGCTCGCGCTGTTCGCGATGCACGTACTGCCGATCAACTACGCCGGCCTCGCCCTGCTCGCGCTGGGCGTCGCGCTGATGGCCGCCGAGGCCGTATCGCCCACCTTCGGCGTGTTCGGCGCGGGCGGTCTGGTCGCCTTCGTCGCCGGCGGACTGCTGCTGTTCGACGACGACATGCCCGGCTACGGCGTGCCGCTGCCGCTGCTGCTCGGCATGGCGGCGCTGTCGGCGCTCCTCATCGCGGGCGGCGGCACGATGGCACTGCGCGCGCGGCGCCGGCCGCTGGCCAGCGGTGTGCAGCAGATGATCGGCGCGCTCGGCGAGGTGCTGGAGCCCGACGCCGGCGGCGCCTGGGTCCGCGTGCACGGCGAGCGCTGGCGCGCGCGTGCGGGCGTGCCGCTCGCCGCCGGCCAGCGGATACGCGTGACCGGCCTCGCGGGCCTCACGCTGCAGGTGGAACCGGCCGCCGCCGACGGCGGCACTTCGCGACAAGGAGCAACGCCATGATCGTCAACCTCGGCCTCGGCGCGGTGCTGCTGCCGCTGCTCGTGCTCGCCTTCGCCTCGCTGCGCATCCTGCGCGAATACGAGCGCGGCGTCGTGTTCCAGCTCGGGCGCTTCTGGAAGGTCAAGGGGCCGGGCCTCGTGCTCGTGATCCCGGGCATCCAGCAGATGGTGCGCGTCGACCTGCGCGTCGTGACCTACGACGTGCCGCCGCAGGACGTGATCTCGCGCGACAACGTGTCGGTCAAGGTCAACGCCGTGCTCTTCTTTCGCGTCGTCGATCCCGAGAAGGCGATCATCCAGGTGGCCGAGTACCTGAGCGCGACCAGCCAGCTCGCGCAGACCACGCTGCGCGTCGTGCTCGGCAAGCACGAACTCGACGAGATGCTCGCCGAGCGCGAGCGCATGAACGCGGACATCCAGCGCATCCTCGACGAGCAGACCGATGCCTGGGGCATCAAGGTGACCAACGTCGAGATCAAGCACGTCGACCTCAACGAGTCGATGGTGCGCGCCATCGCGCGCCAGGCCGAGGCCGAGCGCGAGCGTCGCGCCAAGGTGATCCACGCCGAGGGCGAGAAGCAGGCCGCCGCGTCGCTGATCGAGGCCGCGCGCATGCTGGCCCAGGAGCCGGCCGCGATGCAGCTGCGCTACCTGCAGACGATGACGCAGGTCGCCGGCGACCGCGCGTCGACGATGGTGCTGCCGCTGCCGATCGACCTGCTCGGCGGCATGACGGCGAGCCAGCGCAAGGCGCCGGCGGGCTGACGCCCGAGCAGCCCGTCGGGCGCGACGCTCACGTCCCAGCCTTGTTCGCGGGTTCGACTGCAGCGCATCGATCACTTGGGCGAACCGCTCGCTGCCATGTCCGGGCAGCGGCTCGCGTTCGAGGCGAAGGACGCCCGCGACCGATCGACTTGCCGACAGACCGAACAGCTCGCACTTGCGTATTGCCTAATCCGGGCCTCTTGCCTTTGTTCGTTCGATCGTTAGAATGTAGAATCATGAACAAGGCCATGAGCAAGCGATCTCTCAAGGACGTCCTGTACGAGCAGGTCGCCCGTGTCGGCAAGGCATTGGCCAGCCCCAAGCGGCTGGAGATCCTCGAGATGCTGGCGCAGGGAGAAAAAGCGGTCGAGACCGTCGCCAGCCAGGTGTCGATCGACGTCAAGCTGGCGAGCGCCCATCTGAAGGCGCTGAAGGAAGCGCGGCTCGTGCAGGTGCGCCGCGACGGCAAGCGGATGATCTATCGGCTCAGCGGGCCCGACGTCGCGCGGCTCGGCGTGACGCTGCGTCAGGTCGCCGAGGAGCACTTGGTCGAGCTGCGCCTGGCCCTGCAGCAGATGATGGCCGAGCCCGAACGCATGGCGCAGGTAGGCCGCAAGGAGTTGCTGGCGCAGGCCAAGCGGGGCGAGGTGGTGGTGCTCGACGTGCGACCGCCCGAGGAGTTCGACGCCGCGCACCTGCCCTACGCGCGCTCGGTGCCGCTGTCGGAGCTGGCGCAGCGTCTGGCCGAGCTGCACCGCGACGTGGACATCGTCGCCTACTGCCGCGGGCCGTTCTGCGTGATGGCCGACGAGGCAGTGAACCTGCTGCGCGAGCACGGCTACCGCGCACGCAAGATCTTCGACGGCGTGAGCGAGTGGCAGGCCGCGGGCCTGCCCGTGACGCGCCGCTGAGCACCGGCGCGCGCTCCCCGGAGAATCGCCATGACCTTCACCCTCTTCATCGTCAACGACGCACCCTACGGCGACGAGCGCGCCTACAACGCCCTGCGCCTGGCCGGTGCCCTGGCCTCGCGCGAAGGCCAGGCCGTGCGCCTGTTCCTGATGGCCGATGCCGTCACCTGCGCCAAGAGCGGCCAGAAGGTGCCCGAGGGCTACTACAACGTGCAGCTCATGCTCGGCAAGGTCGCGCGCAAGGGCGAGGTCGGCCTGTGCGGCACCTGCATGGACGCGCGCGGCCTGCGCGACGACGAACTGATCGAGGGCGCCAAGCGCAGCACCCTCGCGCAGCTGGCCGACTGGACGGCCGAGGCCGACAAGGTCCTGGTGTTCTAGGCATGGCGCTCGGCATGATCAGCGCAGGCGGCAACATCATCGTCCTGGCAGCCGGCCAGGCGCTGACGCTTTCGGCGATCGTGCTTTCGATGACGCTGGCCGGCATCGTCGGCGCCGTGCTCGCACCCGACAAGGGGTGGGCGACGCTGCCCGTGGCGGCGATGGTGCTGGGCACGGCCGTCGCGTCGATCCCGGCTTCGCTGCTGATGCGGCGAATCGGGCGGCGCGCGGGCTTCCTCGCCGGCGCGACGATCGGTGTGGCCGGCAGCGCGCTGGCGGCGTTCGGCGTCCAGTCGGGCAGCTTCGCGACCTTCGTCGCCGGGCACCTGCTGATCGGCGGCTATCAGGGCTTTGCCAACTACTATCGATTCGCCGCCGCCGAGGCAGCCGGGCCGGGCCATGCGGGCCGGGCCATCTCATGGGTCGTCGCCGGGGGTGTCGTCGCAGCTTTCGTTGGACCGCAGATCGCGGTCTGGGGGCGCGAATGGATGCTGCCGCATCTGTTCCTGGGCTCGTACCTCGCGCAGGGCGCACTGACGGTCGTCGCGATCGGACTGCTCTGCCTGCTGCGGCTGCCCGTGCCCAAGGCGGCCGGCAGCGAGCCTGCGCGGCCGCTGTCGCAGATCGCGCGCCAGCCCGCGCTGCGTGCCGCCATCGCCGGCGCCTCGGTCGGCTACATGGTGATGATCATGGCGATGACGGCCACGCCGTTGGCCATGCTGGGCTGCGGCTTCGGCACGGACGACGTGCGGCCGGTCATCCAGTGGCACGTGTTCGGCATGTTCGCACCGTCGTTCTTCACCGGCAGACTGGTCGCACGCTGGGGCGCCCTGCGGGTGATGCAGGTCGGCTTCGTGGCGCTCATCGGGCACGTGGCGATCGCGGTCGCCGGCATCGAGTACCTGCACTTCGTCTCGGCGCTGATCCTGCTGGGCGTGGGCTGGAACTTCGCCTTCGTCGGCGGCACCGCGCTGCTGACGCAGACCTACCGCGCGAGCGAGCAGACCAAGGTGCAGGCGCTCAACGAGGCGATCGTGTTCGGGCTCGTCGCGCTCGGCAGCCTGGGCGCGGGCTGGCTCTACGACCGCTTCGGCTGGGTCACGCTCAATCTCGCGGCGCTGCCGCTGCTGCTGCTCGCGCTGGGTTGGGCGTTCGCTGCCGAACGGCGGCGCGTGGCGGCGCCGGCCGCAGCCTGACTCGAGGCAGGACCACCGCGACGCTTTCCTCGAAGACGCTCGTTGAAGACAAGGAGACAAGCATGTTCTTCCGCCAACGCCCCGCCGCCGACGCCACGCTGTCCTACCTCTTCGGCTGTGCCGGACACCAGATGGCCGTTGCCGTCGATGTCGTGGCCGGCGACGAGGACTGGTTCATCACCGAGGCCGCGAGAGCCGGCGCGCGCATCGCGCACGTCGTCGACACCCATGTGCATGCCGACCACTACTCCGGCGGCCCCGAGCTGGCACGGCGCGTCGGCGCTCCGTACCACCTGCACGAGAGCAACCGGGGCCGCGTCGGCCTCGAGTTCTCTGCGCTGCGCGACGGTCAGCGGCTCGAGGCCGGCAACGTGCTGGTCGACGTGATGCACACGCCCGGCCACACGCCCGACAGCGTCTGCCTGGTCGTGCGCGATCTGCGCCGCGGCGACGAGCCCTGGTTCGTCATCACGGGCGACACGCTGTTCGTCGGCGCGGTCGGTCGCCCCGATCTCGCGGGCCGCGAGCGCGAGATGGCCGCGCAGTTGCACGACACGCTGCACCGGCGGCTGCTGACCTTGCCGCCCGAGCTGGAGATCTATCCGGGCCACCAGGCCGGCAGCGCGTGCGGGGCGGGCCTGTCGGGCAAGCCCGCGTCCACCATCGGCTTCGAGAAGCGCTTCAACCCGATGCTGTCGATGTCGCGTGATGCCTTCGTCGACGCGGTGACGGCCGAGATTCCGCCGCCGCCGGCCGACATGGCGCGAATCGTCGAGGTCAACCTGCGCGGCATCGTCCCCGCGGCAGCGCTCGGCTGAGGCGCCGCAAGGCCGCCCATGCACTTCGGCATCCGCGTCAACCTCGGCCAGTTCCTGCAGCAGCTGCTGCAGGTGCTGCTCGTGGGCATGACCATCGGCATGATGCGCAACGTCGTGCCGGCGCTCGCCGAAGGCGAGTTCGGCGTGCCGCGCGGCTCCTTCATGCTGCTCGTGGCCTTCGTCGTGGCCTTCGGGTTCGTCAAGGGAGCGATGAACTTCGTCGCCGGGCGGCTCGCCGAGCGCGTCGGGCGCAAGCGCGTGCTGCTGCTGGGCTGGCTGGTGGCACTGCCGATTCCGGCGCTGATCTACTTCGCGCCGAGCTGGTCGTGGGTCGTCTTCGCGACCGTGCTGCTGGGCATCAACCAGGGGCTGACCTGGTCGATGACGCAGACGGCCAAGCTCGACTTCACGCGTGCCGACCAGCGCGGCCTGGTGATCGGGCTCAACGAGTTCTCGGGCTATGTGGGCGTGGCGCTGGCCGGCGTGGCCACCGGCTACCTCGCGGCGGCGCTGGGCCCTCGCGAGGGCCTGCTGTGGTTCGGCGCCGCGGTGATCGGGCTGGCAACGCTGCTGTCGGCGCTGGCCGTCGCCGAGACGCTGCCGTGGGCCCGCGACGAGGTCAAGCGCCATGCCGCGCCTTCGGCCACGTCGCTGCGCCCGCGCTACCCCGCAGGCGTGAGCGCACAGCCCTCCACCGGCGAGATGTTCACGCTGATGAGCTGGCGCGATCGCCGCATGGCGGCGTTGTGCCAGGCCGGGCTGGTGGAGAAGTTCGTCGACGCGCTGGTCTGGGCCTTCTGGCCGGTCTACCTGCACCAGCGCGGCGTCGACCTGCCGGGCATCGGCTGGATCGTCGGCGTCTACGGATTCACCTGGGGCACGGCCCAGTTCTTCACCGGCAAGCTCTCGGACCGGCTCGGGCGCCACCTGCTCAATGCCTGGGGCATGTGGATCTGCGGGGCCGGTGTCGCGCTGATGCCGCTCGGCCAGGGCGCGGCCTGGTGGAGCGCGTCGGCCGCCGTGGCGGGCCTGGGCATGGCGATGCTCTATCCGAATCTCAGCGCCGCCGTCGCCGACATCGCGCACCCGAGCTGGCGCGCCTCAGCGATCGGCATCTACCGCTTCTGGCGCGACCTGGGCTACGGCATCGGCGCGCTCGGCCTGGGTGTCGCCGCAGCGCTCGGCGGCGGCCTCGAGACCGCGTTCTGGTTCGTCGCCGTGGCCATGCTGGCCTCCGGCGCCGTGCTGTTGCGCTGGGGCGAGGAGACGCACCCGCGGCTCAATCCCGCGACCTAGGAGGCGCGCCGCTCAAGCGTCGCGCACGAGGGCCCACTCGTCACGTCGCACCCCGAGCTGCCGGATGAGCCGCGACATGTAGGGCTGGCTCACGCCGAGCTGCTCGGCGGCGCGCGTCAGGTGGCCGTCGGTCGCCTGCAGTGCGCGCAGCACGATCAGGCGGCGCGCCGCCTTGACGGCCTCGCTGTACGGCAGCCCGAACAGATCCTCCGCGCGCTCGACCGGTGGCGCGGCATCGGCGGGCGCGGCGCCGACGATCAGCTCGTCGGGCAGATCGTCGAGTTCCACCGTGTCGCCGGCGAGCAGCGCGCAGCGCTCCATGACATTGGAGAGCTCGCGCACGTTGCCCGGCCAGGGGTAGTGCTGCAGCGTGCGCTGCACTTGCGGCGACAGCCGGGGCGGCGTGCGGGCCGACTCGTCGGCGTGGCGCGCGAGCAGCCATTCGGCCAGCGCGAGGATGTCGTCGGGCCGCTGGCGCAACGGCGGGATCGTGATCGTGATGACCTTGAGCCGGTAGTACAGGTCTTCGCGGAATCCGCCGTTCCGGATCGCCTCGGGCAGATCGCGGTTGGTGGCGGCGACGACACGCACGTCGGCGCGACGCGTGCGGTCGCTGCCGAGCCGTTCGTACTCGCGCTCCTGCAGCAGGCGCAGCAGCTTGGACTGCAGCGGCATCGGCAGCTCGCCGATCTCGTCGAGGAACAGCGTGCCGCCGCGCGCCGCCTCCACGCGGCCGGCACGCGCCCGGTCGGCGCCCGTGTAGGCGCCCTTCTCGTGGCCGAACAGCTCGCTCTCGAGCAGCTCGCCCTTGAGCGCCGCGCAGTTGACGGCGACGAACGGCTGATCGCGGCGCGCGCTGTGCAGGTGCAGCGAGCGCGCGACCACCTCCTTGCCCGTGCCCGTCTCGCCGAGCAGCAGCACGGTGGCGTGGCTCGGCGCGACGCGCTCGACCGTCTCGGCGATGCGCGCCATCGTCGCATCCTTGCCGCGCACCCAGACGTGCTTGCGCCCGATCTCGCTGCGCAGGCTGCTGAGCTGCGTGCGCAGCCCGCGCGTCTCGAGCGCGCGGCGCACCACGAGCTGGATCGTCGCCGCGTCGAAGGGCTTGGCGATGAAGTCGTAGGCGCCGGCCTTCATGGCGCGCACGGCCCGCGAGGTATCGCCGTGCGCCGTGATCACGATGACGAGCGGCGCGCCGGCCTGGCCCTGCAGCGCGTCGAGCACGGCCAGGCCGTCCATGCGCGGCAGCTCGAGATCGAGCAGCAGCAGGTCGGCGCTGTCGGCCAGGTTGAGCGCCTGCACGCCGTCGAGCACGTGCTCGACGTCGTGCCCCGACTCCTGCAGCCGGTCGCGCAGGATGCGCCCGATGCCCGGGTCGTCGTCGGCGATGACGATGCGGCTCATGTCGTCACGCAGCCGCGAACGGCAGGCTGACGACGAAGGTGCTGCCGCGCTGCGCCGCCGTCTGCACCTCGATGTCGCCGCCGTGCAGCCGCGCGAGGTTGCGCGCGATCGCCAGGCCGAGTCCGCTGCCCGGCGTGCCGTCGCCGTTGCGGGCGCGGAAGAAGCGCTCGAACAGGTGCGGAACGTCCTCGGCCGCGATGCCGCTGCCGTGGTCCTCGACGGCGATGCGCAGCCGGCCGTCGCCCGGCTCCGTGCGCAGCCTCACCGTCGAGTCGGCGCGGCTGAACTTGACGGCGTTGTCCACCAGGTTGATCAGGATCTGCTTGAGCTTGTCGGCGTCCGCATCGACGGTCGACGCCGCGTGCGCCTGCTCCAGCCGCACGCCTTTGCAGTCGGCGGCCGGTCGAATCATCATGAACACCTCGTCGACGAGCGGCTGCAGTTGCACGGTCGAGCGCTGCAGCCGGATGTGGCCGGACTGCGAGCGCCCCCAGTCGAGCAGCTCGTTGACGACGCGGATCAGCCGCCCGCTGTCGCCCTCGATGATGGCCACGTAGTCGCGCTGCGCGTCGGTGAGGCTGCCCGCCAGCCCGTCGCGCAGGTTCTGCGCCGAGCCGAGGATGGCGGTCAACGGTGTGCGCAATTCGTGCGACACGTTGGACAGCACGGCCGAGCGCAGCTTGTCGAGCTCGAGCAGTTCGAGGTTGGCTTCGGCCAGCCGCACGTTGGCGTCGCGCAGCTCGGCGGTGCGGGCATCGACCGCGGCCGCGAGGTTGTCGTTCTGCTGGCGGATCAGCAGCTGCTGGCCGCGTAGCTCCTGCGACAGGCCCATCAGGTGGTGCTGGTTGTGGATCAGCTCGTCGGTGCGCCGGTGGTTGACCTGACCCTGCCAGACGATGGTGGCGAGCAGCGCGGCGGCGAGCAGCGCCTGCGGCCAGCCGGGCGGCACGAGCAGCAGCGACAGCGTCAGCACGACGAGTGCGAAGCTCATGCCGTTGGACTGCCAGGCGTGGCATTGCCGGAGCTGCAGCGAGCACACGCTGCAGCGGCCGTAGGGCTGCGTCTCAACGTTGCGGCGGAGGACGCAGTTGGCGTTGATCGGCCCGGCCTTCTTCGTCGATGTCGATGTCAGCGTGGTCATCGAAGCCCCCTTCCAGCAGGCCGTGGCGGGCCGCCCAGTCGCGCCCCAGCACGTAGAACCAGCAGCCCGCGCAAAAGCCCAGCGTCGGCGCCATCAGGAACGACGCCGTCGGCACCGTCAGGACGATGAAGCCGACCATCGGATGGCCGGCCCAGACCGCGCCGATGCCCAGCGCCTGCACGACCACCGAGATGGCGCAGGCGCCGCGCGAGCCGCGCAGGTCGAAGTACAGGTCGCCGAAGCGGTGCTCGCCGCGGAAACGCACGACGCGTGCCACGACGCGCGCCACCGGCACCCAGCGCGGCGACAGTGCCTCGAGCACGGTCAGCGCGAAGGTCACGTACGCGAAGCGAACGTCCTGCGTGAACAGCGCCGCCACCAGGCAGGCCGCCTCGACCAGCCGCTGCACGCGCAAGCCCGGACCGTACTGCAGCTCGCGATCGAGCACCTGCGATGACGCGCTCTGCGGCAACGCAGGCGCGGACAGCACGGTCTTCATGGCCACCCCTCCGAAGTGCAGCCTGGAGCGGATCATGTCCGAGCGGACATGGCCATGTCGAATCCGTCATGCAAAGGCCGCGCGCGCGGCCGGGTGACGCCCCGCCCGCCAGAGGCGTCGACGGCTCCGGCGTGCGCTGGCATGGTCGATGCAAGGAGAGCGGCAACCAGGAGTCGCCATGACCCACAGCTTCGCCGCCACCGACCGGTTTCTCGACGCCGCCGGCGAGGCCTGCGGCACCGTCACGCCGCTGATCCGGCAGGCGCTGTCGCACGTCGGGCCCGGCCAGGTGCTGGAGGTACTGACGCACGACGCCGCCGCGCGCGAGGGCGTCCCGGCCTGGTGCCGGCTCACCGGCCACGAGCTGATCGACACGCGCGTCGAAGACGCGCAGCGCACCCGCTTCCGGATCCGCCGCAGGGCGGACCCGATCGTTCCGCAACCCTGACGGAGACACCGATGACCCAGCCCTTGCTGATCCACTGCACCCACGGCAACGAAGACGCCGAGCGCGCCACGCTGCCCTTCATCGTGGCCAACGTCGCGGCCACCGCCGACCAGCAGTCGATCGTCTTCCTCACCGCCGAGGCCGTGCGCATCGCCACGCGCGGCTATGCGGACGGCGTGCGCGCGCACGGCATGAAGCCGCTGGCCGAGGTGCTGCAGTCCTACCTCGACAACGGCGGCGTCGTCTGGGCGTGCGGCGCCTGCACCGGCCCGCGCGGCATCACCGAGGCCGACCTGATCGCCGGCGCGCAGATCGTCACCGCAGTTAACCTCGTCGAGCGCGTGGTCGGCCGCGCCATCCCGCTGAACCTCACCTGAAAGGAGCGATCGCCATGGCTGCACAAGTCGATCGCAGCGAACTCGAGTCCAAGGTCCAGGCGATGTACCGCGACGTCGCCGAGCGCCCGCACGGCGACTTCCACTTCGAGATGGGGCGCGCGCTCGCCGAGCGGCTGGGCTACCGGCCGGCCGACCTCGACCGCGTTCCCGCCGAAGCCATCGATTCGTTCGCCGGCGTCGGCTACTACTTTCACCTGCTCGACGACATGGAGGGCGCGCGCGTGCTCGACCTCGGCAGCGGCTCGGGCATGGACAGCTTCATCGCCAGCCTGATCGCCGGGCCCGCGGGCACGGTGATCGGGCTCGACATGACGGCCGCCCAGCGCGCCAAGGCCGAGGCGCTGCGGCGCCGGCACGGCGTGCGTAACGTCACCTGGGTCGCCGGCCAGATCGACGCGCCGCCGTTCGAGGACGGCAGCTTCGACGTCGTCATCAGCAACGGCGTGATCAACCTGGCCGTCGACAAGCCGCAGGTCTTTCGCGAAGCCGCGCGGCTGCTGCGCCCGGGCGGCCGCCTCGCGCTCGCCGACATCGTGACCGACGTCGACCTGCCCGAGTCGATCTCGTGCAACACGACGCTGTGGGCGGCGTGCATCGGCGGCGCGTGGCAGCATGCGCGCTACGAGCAGGCGATCGAGGCGGCGGGGCTGCGCATCGTCGCCCGGCAGGTCAACGACCAGTACCGCTTCATCTCCGACAACGCACAGGGCGCGACGAAGAAGTTCGGCGTCAAGAGCGTCTCTCTGCGCGCCGACAAGCCCTGAGCGCGACGACTCGCCCGCCGCGCACGAGGCCGCCGCTCAGCGCCGCACCTCGCACACCAGGTTGAACGCCGTCTCGGCCGCGCGCCGGAAGTGCGTGAAGCCGGCCTTGCGGAACACGTCGGCGAGGCGCCTGGGGCCGGCCTGCGCGCCGAGCACGAGGTGGCCGCCGTCGGCGATGGCGTGCGCGCAGCAGATCATCGACGACGCCGCGTAGTAGAGCCGCCCCACCTCCCACAGGTTGTGCTCGATGCGGTCGTGGGCGAACGGCTCGACGAGCATCACGGTGCCGCCGGGCGCGAGCGTCGCCGCCGCGTGGCGCGCCGCGCCGACCGGGTCGCCGAGGTCGTGCAGCACGTCGAAGAAGCAGATCAGCCCGTAGCCGCGGTCGGCGTAGCCGGTGGCGCTCGCCACTTCGAAGCTGACGCGCTCGGCGAGGCCGGCCGCCGCCGCATTGCGGCGCGCCGCGTCGATCGACTCTGCGTGCGTGTCGATGCCGTGGAAGCGCGAGTTCGGGAACGGATTCCGGAGTTCGCGCGGGCGTAGCCACTGTGAACCCCAGCATGGCTGACGATATCGGGCACGCCGGCCTCGGCCATCGTTGAAGAGTGGATGCGGCGGGGGCTGTTCTTGCGAAATCGCAACTGCGAGGCGCTCCAGAGAGGCGCGCCCCAAACGCGGCGACAGTTGAGCGCCGCCGCTTGCGCAGCGGCGAACGACCACTCCAACGGGATTACTCCTTGCGGGTACATCGCGCCGCGCTCGAACGCTGTAGAGTCGGCCGCCCCGAACCAGGTGGAGCGCACGATGGCGGAACACGTCCAACCCGAGCGGCTGAGCTTCGAGCAAGCGGTGGCCTTTGCGCGCGACACCGGCAAGGCGGCGTTTGCGGCGGCCCCTGTGTTCGGCGACCACGATCAGGAGCGCGCCGAAGGTGTGCGCGTCTTCGTCATCGAGGGCGACGGCCAGGGCGGCTGCAAGGTCCGGTTCATCGCCGGCCCGTTCTTCTCGGGTGCTTTGGCCGCCAACGACATCCTCGGCGACGACGACATCACCGACAGCGTCCGCGAACTGCTCTTCATGCCGACCTCGTTCTCCGAGGACTGGCTCTCCGAGCAGATCCAGGTCCTGATCGGGCGGCTGGTGCAGGCGGCGCAGATCGTCGCGCCCGAGATGCCGAACTACCTCGACGCAAAGATGCGCGCCGCAGCGCCCGAGGTCACGTTCCCGATCCGTTCGATCGGCCGCGCGCCGCCGCGCGGCGGCGGCAAGTCGTAGCGCCGCGCCATCACCTCTCGTTCAGCCGATGCCGAGCGCCTTGTGCGCCAGCGCCAGGAAGGCGCTGCGCTCGGCGCGCGACAGCGGCGCCAGGATCTCGGCCTGCAGCCCCTCCACGAGCGGCCGGATGGCCGCCAGCAGCCGCCGGCCCGCCGGCGTGAGGCTCAGCTCGCGCGCGCGGCGGTCGTGCGCGGCGACGACGCGCTGCACCAGGCCCTTGTGCTCCAGCCGCTCGATCACGCCGCCGATCGTGGCGCGGTCGAAGCCGATCGTCGCCGCCAGGCCGGCCTGGTCGATGCCGGGCTGGCGGGCGATGGCGTCGAGCGTGGCGAACTGCACCGGCGTCACGTCGTGGCCCGCGGCCTGCATGCGCGCCTGGAAGACCTGCGTCGACTGCTGGTGCAGCCGGCGGATCAGGTGGCCGGCCATGTCGATCGTCTCCATGCGTGTCCTCCGTCCGGTGCAGACTGGGCGCATCGACCGATGCGTCCGAGCATTTTAGTATGTATTCATATCGTATCTATACTTATCGTCTCGGTCGAGCGGCCGCCCCCAGACAGGAGAGCCCATGCAATACCACGTCAACGGCTTCAAACCCGGCGATCCCGATGTCCACCCGGCGGCGCCGGGCCACCGCCGCGCGGGCAGCCCGCTGCCCGAGACGGTCGACGTGCTGATCGCAGGCTCGGGGCCGGCGGGCCTGTGCCTGGCGGCGCAGCTCGCGCGCGTGCCGAGCATCCGCACGCTGCTCGTCGAGCCCAAGCTCGGGCCGATGGAAAAAGGCCAGGCCGACGGCATCAGCGTGCGCTCGATGGAGATGTTCCAGGCCTTCGGCTTCGGCGAGAAGGTGACGCGCGAGTCGGTGTGGATCAACGAGACGACGTTCTGGGCGCCGGGCGCGGACACCGGGTTCACCCGCGTGGCCCGCGTGCAGGACGTGCCCGACGGCACCTCCGAGATGCCGCACGTGCTGATCAACCAAGCGCGCGTGCACGACATGTTCATGGACGTCATGCGCAACTCGCCGACGCGGCTCGAGCCCGACTACGGCGTGAAGGTGGCGCACCTGACGGTCGACCCGCAGGCCGCCGAGTACCCGGTGACGGTGACGCTCGAGCACACGGCGCCCGGCCGCGAAGGCCAGACCAGCACGGTGCGCGCCAACTACGTGATCGGCTGCGACGGCGCGCGCTCCAACGTGCGCGCGGCGATCGGCGGCGCGCTGCACGGCGACGCGGCGCACCAGGCCTGGGGCGTGATGGACGTGCTGGCCGTCACCGACTTCCCCGACTGGCGCATGAAGTCGTTCGTGCGCTCGAAAAGCGAGGGCATCCTGATGGTGCTGCCGCGCGAGGGCGGCCACCTGGTGCGCCTGTACGTCGAGCTCGACGCGCTGGGCGAGCACGAGCGCGCGGCCGACCGCGGCATGGGCGCGCCCGACATCATCGCCAAGGCGCAGCGCATCTTCGCCCCCTTCAAGCTCGACGTGAAGGAAGTGGTGTGGTCGTCGATCTACGAGATCGGCCACCGCCTGACCGACAAGTTCGACGACGTGCCCGAGGGCGAGGTCGCCACGCGCGCGCCGCGCGTGATGCTGGCCGGCGACGCCTGCCACACGCACAGCCCCAAGGCCGGCCAGGGCATGAACGTCTCGATGGGCGACACCTTCAACCTCGGCTGGAAGCTGATCTCGGTGCTGACCGGCCGCGCCGACGCGGCGCTGCTGCACAGCTACTCGGGCGAGCGCCGCGCCGCCGCCAAGGGCCTGGTGGAGTTCGACCACAAGTGGGCGCGCGTCGTCGGCGCGCGCGCCGAAGACGACCTCGCCACCGACGGCCTGCCGCGCGTGGCGCGCGAGTTCGTCGCCAACCTGCCCTTCACCTGCGGCCTGACGATCCAGTACGAGAAGAGCGCGCTGACAGGCGCGGCCACGCACCAGCATCTTGCTGCGGGCTTCGACATCGGCAAGCGCTTCCACTCCGCGCCCGTCGTGCGACTGGCCGACGCCAAGCCGATGCAGCTGGGCCACTGCATCGAGGCCGACGCGCGGTTTCGCCTGTTCGTCTTCGCGCCGGCGGGCGACACGGGTGCCCTGGGCGGCGCCGTCGCCACGCTGTGCGACTGGCTCGAGCACGACGCGGCCTCGCCGCTGCGCCGCCACACCGCCAAGGGCGAAGACATCGACGCCGTGATCGACGCGCGCGCCGTCTTCCAGCAGGGATTTCGCGAGCTCGATTACGCTGCGATGCCGACGCTGCTGCGGCCGCACGTGGGGCAGTACGGGCTGTGCGATTACGAAAAGGTGTACTGCGCCGACCTGAAGCAGCGCGACGGCGACATCTTCGAGCTGCGCGGCATCGACCGGGCCGCGGGCTGCATCGTCGTCGTGCGGCCGGATCAGTACGTGGGGCACGTGCTGCCGCTGGCGGCGCGAGAGGATCTGGCGGCGTATTTCGCGGGGATCCTGCGCATCCATTGACAGGTGCGCGGGGCGTGTCTAAGATAGTAATAAGTTACTATCTAACTGCCTCGCAATGTCCAGAGAGCACCTTCCTGCAGACGAGCGGCGTGCCGCGACGGTGGACGCCGTCATCGCGCTCGCTGCGGATCACGATCCCGGCGAGATCTCCACCACGGCGATCGCCAGGCACATGGGCGTCACGCAGGGCGCGCTCTTCAAGCACTTTCCCACCAAGGACGCGATCCTCGAAGCCGTGATGACCTGGGTGGCCGAGCGCCTGCTCTCGCGCGTCGACGCCGCCGCCAGAGTCGCGGCTACTTCCAGCAACGCACTGGAAGCCATGTTCATGGCCCACACCGGCTTCGTCGCTGAACACCCCGGCGTGCCCCGCATGATGTTCGGCGAACTGCAGCGCGCCGGCTCCGCCGCGCCCAAGCGCATGGTCGCCACGCTGCTGCGCCAGTACGCCGAGCGGCTGCGCTTCCTGCTCCAGCGCGGCCGCGATGCCGGCGAGTTCGACCCGCACCTCGATGTCGAGGCTGCCGCCACCCTCTTCGTCGGAACGATCCAGGGCCTCGTCATGCAGGCCCTCATCGCCGGTGACGTGCAACGCATCCGCCGCGACGCCCCGCGCGTCTTCGCGATCTACCTGCGCGGCGTTGCCCGCGCGCCGGCGTGAAGACCAGCCTTCCCTTCAGTCGCCGCACGCTCTCCATCGTTGCGGTGCTGGTGCCGCTGGCCGCCTTGCTGGGCTACGTCGCCCTGCGCTCCGGGCCGCTGGCGCCGGTGGCCGTCACCGTCGTCGCGGTAGAGCAGCGCTCCCTGCGCCCGGGGCTGTTCGGCGTGGGCAACGTCGAGGCCAGGCAGCTGCATCGCATCGGCCCCACGGCGCCGGGGCGGCTGCTGCGCCTGCACGTGGGGGTGGGCGACATCGTGAAGGCCGGCCAGGTGCTCGGCGAGATGGACCCGGTCGACAGCGACGACCGGCTTCGCTCGCAGGAGGCCCTGCTCAAGCGCACCGCGGCCACGCTGGCCGATGCCACGGCGCGGCATGCCCATGCCGAGACCCAGGCACGCCGCTACGAGCAGCTGTTCGCCGAGCAGGCGACGAGCGAAGAACTGCTGGCCGCGCGGCGGCACGATCTCCAACTGGCCGCCGCCGGGCTGGCCGCCATGCGCGAGGACCAGGCCCGCGCCCGCTCCGACTTGCAGGCGCTGCGCGCGCAGCGCGGCAGCCTGCGCCTGAGCTCGCCGGTGGACGGCGTGGTCACGGCGCGCGAGGTCGAGCCGGGCACGACGGTCGTGGCGGGCCAGGCCGTGGTGGAGGTCGTCGACCCGACGTCGCTATGGGTCAACACCCGTTTCGACCAGGTCAGCGCAGGCGGGCTCGCCGCCACGCAACCCGCGCACGTGGCGCTGCGCTCGCGCCGCGGCCAGGTGCTGCAAGGTCAGGTGCTGCGCACCGAGCCGCGCGCGGATGCGGTGACCGAGGAACTGCTGGCCAAGGTGTCGTTCAGCTCGGTGCCGCAGCCCCTGCCGGCGATCGGCGAGCGCGCCGAGGTCACCGTCGATCTGCCGCCCCTGCCCGAAGGGCCCGCGATCCCCAACGCGGCGGTGCACCGCCAGGGCAGCCAGGTGGGGGTCTGGGCCGCCCGGGGCGACCACCTCGTTTTCGTGCCGGTGAAGCTGGGCCGGGCTGACCTCGACGGCCGCGTGCAGGTGCTCGACGGCCTGAAGGCCGGCGATGCCATCGTGCTGCACAGCGAGAAGGCGCTCACCGAGCGCTCGCGCATCCAGGTCGTCGAACGCATCGTCGGGGTCGCGCCGTGATCAGCCTCGCCGGTCGCGACATCGCCCACGCCTGGGGCAAGTTCGTCTTCACGGGCCTGGGCCTCGGTCTGCTGCTGGGCGTCACGCTGGTGATGGCCGGTCTCTACCGGGGCATGGTCGAAGATGGCAAGGCCCTGCTCGACAACAGCGGCGCCGACCTCTGGGTGGTGCAGCGCGACACGCTCGGCCCCTATGCCGAGCCCTCGAGCATCCCGGACGACGCCGAGCGGTCCCTGCGCGCCATGCCCGGGGTCGCCGAGGCGGCCAACGTCACGTACCTCACGATGCAGGTGCGCCAGGGCCGACGCGACGTGCGATCGATGGTGGTGGGCATCGTGCCCGGCGAGGCCTGGGGATCGCCGGGCTGGCCGCCCGCGCTGGTGGCCGGCCGTCGCATCACGCGCGGCCACTACGAAGCCATGGCCGACATCGCCACCGGATTCCGGCTCGGCGACACGCTGCGCATCCGCCGCAACGAGTACACCGTCGTGGGACTGACCCGCCGCATGGTGTCCTCCGGCGGCGACCCGATGGTCTTCATTGCGCTGAAGGACGCGCAGGAAGCCCAGTTCCTCAAGGACAACGACGCCATCGTGCAGAACCGCTCGCGCACGGCGGCCAACCCGGCCTTCAACCGGCCCGGCGTGCCGGGGCTGCTGCCGTCCATCGACGCGCTGCAGACCGGCAGCAATGCAGTCAACGCCGTGCTGTTGCGCCTGCGCCCCGGCGCCGACCCCGACGAGGTGGCCGAAACCGTGCGACGCTGGAAGCGGCTGACCGTCTACACGCGGGCCGAGATGGAGGAGATCCTGATCGGCAAGCTCATCGCCACCTCGGCCAGGCAGATCGGCATGTTCCTGATGATCCTGGCCGTGGTGAGCGCGGCCATCGTGGCCTTCATCATCTACACGCTGACGATGGACAAGATCCGCGAGATCGCGGTGCTCAAGCTGATCGGTACGCGCAACCGCACCATCGCCTGGATGATCCTGCAGCAGGCGCTCGCCCTCGGGCTGATCGGCTTCGCGGTCGGCAAGATCACGGCCACCTTCGCCGCGCCGGCGTTTCCCAAGTACGTGCTGCTGATGCCCCAGGATTCGGTCACCGGCCTGGCGATCGTGCTGCTGATCTGCGCGCTGGCCAGCGTGATCGCCATCCGCATGGCGCTGCGCGTCGACCCGGCCGAAGCGATCGGAGGCTGAGGTGAGCGGCACCCCTGGCGCCACGGTCGGCAATGGCATCCGCATCGAGGGCTTGCGCAAGCGCTACGGCAGCGGCGACACCGCCGTCGATGCGCTCAAGGGCGTGAACATGGAGGTCGCGCCCGGCGAGGTGGTCGGCCTGATCGGCCCTTCGGGCTCGGGCAAGAGCACGCTGCTCAAGTGCCTGGGTGCCGTGATCGACCCCACTGCCGGGCGCATGACGCTGGGCGACGAGGCGATCTATGACGACGGCTGGCAGGTCGACGACCTGCGCGCGCTGCGGCGCGACCGCATCGGCTTCGTCTTCCAGGCGCCGTACCTGATTCCTTTTCTCGACGTCACCGACAACGTGGCACTGCTGCCGATGCTGGCGGGCATGCCCAACGCGCGGGCCCGGACGCAGGCGATGGAGCTGCTCACGGCGCTGGACGTGCAGCATCGCGCCCAGGCCATGCCGTCGCAGCTCTCGGGCGGCGAGCAGCAGCGCGTGGCCATCGCGCGCGGCCTTGTGAACCACCCGCCGGTGATCCTGGCCGACGAGCCCACGGCGCCGCTGGACAGCGAGCGCGCGATGGCGGTGATGCGCATCCTCGACGACATGGCGCGGCGCTACCAGACCGCGATCGTCGTCGTCACCCACGACGAAAAGATCATCCCCACCTTCAAGCGCATCTACCACATCCGCGACGGCGTCACGCACGAAGAGGCCGGCGAGGGGCGCGCGATCGAGATGGCCTGAACCCGAACGCGCGCCTGCAAAGAGCCCGACATGACGAACCCATCGGACCCGAGCGTGTGCGCTGTCCTCGTGCCGGCCGTCCTCGCGTGGCTGCTGGCCGGCTGCGCGGCGGCACCGCCGTACGAGCCGCCCCCCGTGCCCGAGGTGACGAGCTTCACGGCCGGCGCGACACCGACGGCCACCGCCGCGGCAGACGGCCCGCTCGGGGCGGCGCAGCAGGTGATCGACGGCCCGCTCGATGCCCGCTGGTGGCGCGCGCTGCGCTCGCAGGCCCTCGACGCGCTGGTGGAGGAGGCGCTGCGCGCCAGCCCCACGGTCGCCGCGGCCGAGGCGGTGCTGGCCCAGGCGCGCGAGTCGTACGCGGCGCAGGCCGGCTCGACGCAGTGGCCCCAGGCGGATCTGGGCCTGGGTGCGCAACACCAGCAGATCAGCCCGAGCAGCCAAGGCCTGTCCGGCGGCACACGCGAGTTCAGTCTCTACAGCGCCGGCGTGGGCGTGCGCTACCGCTTCGACTTCGGCGGCGGCACGGGCAGCAGCCTGCGCGCACTGGCCGCGCGCGCCGACATCCGCCAGCACGAGCTCGATGCCGCGCGCCATGCGCTGGCCGCCAACATCGCCACCGGCGCGATCACGCGCGCGCGCCTCGCAGGCCAGATCGATGCCCAGACGGCCATCCTGCACGCGCAGCTTGAGTCGATCCGGCTCGCCCAGGTACGCACGCGCCTGGGCCAGGCCGCACCCGACGAGGTGAGCGCGCTCACGGCCCAGGCCGAGCTGACGCGCGCCGCGCTGCCGCTGCTGCACAAGCAACTGCAGCAGTCCGAGCACCTGCTGGCCGTGCTGGCCGGCCGGCCGCCCGCGCACGGCGTGCCCGCCTTCATGCTGGCCGACTTCAGCCTGCCCGAGCGCCTGCCCGTCTCGGTGCCCTCGCAATGGGCGCGCCGGCGGCCCGACATCCAGGCCGCCGAGGCCGCGCTGCGCGCGGCCCATGGCGAGCTGGGCGCGGTGTTCGCGCGCCAGTACCCGCAGATCAACCTGAGCGCGAACCTGGGCAGCCAGGCGCTGACGACGTCGGCGCTCTTCGGCGGGCCGGCGGCGGTGTGGAGCGTGTTCGGCCAGCTGAGCCAGCCCCTGTTCAATGCCGGCCTGCCGGCCGAGCGGCGTGCCGCGCAGGCAGCGTTCGAGTCGGCAGCGGCCGGCTACCAGCGCGTGGTGCTCGACGCGCTGCGCAGCGTCGCCGATGCGCTACGCGCCGTGGAGCACGACGCCCAGGCGCTGGCCGCGCTGTCGCGCAGCCTGCAGGCGGCGCACGAGCAACACCGGGTGCTCGAGCGCCAGTACCGCGCCGGTGCCGCCAGCGCGGCGCAACTGCTCGTGGCCGACCAGGTGCTGCTGCAGGCGCGCAGCGGCGTCGTCGCGGCGCAGGCGCAGCGCCTTGCGGACACCGTGGCGCTCAGCGCCGCGCTGGCCGGCGACCCGCTGACGCCGAGCCCGCCGCGCGCCCGGGCCACCGTTTCCCTTCAACCCCCGCAGGAGCAGTGACCATGAGTTCGTTTCGCTATGCCACGAGCCAGGTGGCCGTGCATTGGCTAGCCGCCGCAGCAGTGATCTTCCTGCTGTTGACCGGGACCTTCGTGCTCGAAGCCCTGCCCAACGATGCGCAGAAGATCGGCAACCTTCGCATCCACCTGTTCGTCGGCGCCCTGGCCGGTGTGCTCGTGATCTCGCGCATCGTGCTGCGCCGCCGCCACGCGCTGCCGCCCACGCTGCCCGGCGAGCGCATCGTCCGGCTCGGGCACGTTGCCTTGAACATCGCCGTGCTGCTGATGGCGTTCAGCGGCGCCATGCTGGCGCTGCAGAGCGGTCTGCTCGACGCCGTGTTCGGCAGCGGCTCGCTGCCTGCCGACTTCAAGACCTACACCCCGCGCAAGGTGCATGGCCTGGTCGCCAAGCTGGCGATCGGCCTGGTCGTCCTGCACGTCGGCGCGGCGCTGTACCACCAGCTCGTGCTGCGCGACGGCCTGCTCACCCGCATGCGCCCGGGCCGAAGTGGCTGAGTCGATGGCGTCCGCGCGCCGCGAGGCCGCTCGCGCGCCGCCCGAGCAGGCGCGCCGCGCCGATGCGACGTGCGCGCTCGGC
The DNA here is from genome assembly GCA_048500255.1 of Burkholderiaceae bacterium. Classification (GTDB taxonomy): domain Bacteria; phylum Pseudomonadota; class Gammaproteobacteria; order Burkholderiales; family Burkholderiaceae_C; genus JAMHWF01. Next base: position 29,758 of record JASNYH010000007.1, read on the forward strand.
CCTGCGCGCGGACGGCCTCGTGACGGGTGCTATCCTGCCCGCACCGTGAGCCAGCCTCTGCACCTGCGCCCTGCGCACGACCGATCGCTTCGCGGCGTGTCGCTGCTCGGGCGCTGGATCCTGGTTCTGCTGCTCGCCTTCGATCTCGTCGGCTCGCCGTTCCACGCGCACGCACACGACCTCGGGGCCGACGCCGCGGCCCGGCACGCGGCGCACGCCGATGATGCAGTCGCCGGCGTGCCCCACGTCGAAGAGAACGGATCACCCGCCTTCGGTCACTCGCTGGCCGCGCTGCGCAATCCGCAGCCGCAGGTCGACCCGCACGCATCGATCGACGAGGCGCCTCCTTCGCGCGCCGACATCGCGGTGCCGCCGCCAGCGCAAGCTTTGCTCGGCGACGCCTGCTGCGCCGTGCCGCCGCGTGCCGCCCGGCCGCGCGATCTGCACATCCGCCCGGACGGGCGGGCACCTCCCTCACCGCTCCACAGCTGACCCTTCGTGGCGCCGCGTGACGGTGGCGCCGGTCCCTCTGCCGCACCGGTAGCGCGCGGCGGTTCCGTGGAGATCTCCCATGCCCTGTCCGATGCAAGTGCGCGGCGTGCCGCGCGCCTGGCTCTTCGCCCTCGTCCTCCTCGCCGGCCTGTCGCGGCCCGTCGGCGCGCAGCCTGCCGCCGAGTTCGCCGTGTCGCCGGCGCAGATGCAGTCGCTCGGCGTCACGCTGCAAAAGCTCGCGTAGCCGTCGCCGATCCGCGGGCTGGCGTACCCGGCCCGCGTGGTGCTGCCGCCGAGCCGTGAGCAGGTGGTCAGCGCACCGGTCGACGGCGTGGTCGATCGATTGCTCGTGAGCGGCCAGGAGGCCGTCAAGACGGGCCAGCCCTTGCTGCGCCTGGTCAGTCCCGACTACGGTGATCTGCAGCTCAGGCTGATGGAGGCGGCGGGCAAGGCCCGCCTGTCGCAGAAGACGCTGGCGCGCGAGCAGCAGCTCTTCGCCGAGGGCATCATCCCCGAGCGCCGCGTGCAGGAGGCCGAGCTCGCCGAGCGCAGCGACAGCGCGCGCCTGCGCCAGGCCGAAACCGAGATGCGGCTGGCCGGTGCCGACACGGCGACGATCCGGCGCGTGGCCGAGGGCGGCAAGGTCGACGACGGCGTGCTCGTGCGCGCTAGGAGCGCGGGGCTCGTCGTCGCCGTCGACGTCACGCCCGGCCAGCGCGTGAAGGAGGCCGACGCGCTCGTGCGCTTGGCCGACCTGCGCGAGCTGTGGCTCGAAGTCCAGGTCCCGTCGGATCGCCGCGCCGACGACGGCGGCGAGATCACCGTCGTCGGCCGCGAAGTCGCGGCGACGCCGCTGTCGGTCGGCGCCGTCGTGAGCGAAAGCCAAACCGTGACGCTGCGCGCCCGGGTGACGCGCGGCGCCGAGCGCCTGAGGCCCGGCGAGGTGGTGCAGGCGCAGGTGCCGTTCGCCGGGGCCGCGGGCTGGGCGCTGCCGCTGCAGGCCGTCACGCGCCAGGACGACAAGGCCTACGTCTTCGTGCGCAGCGCCAAGGGGTTCGTCGCGACTCCGGTCACCGTGGTGGCGAGCGCGGGCGCCTCGGTGCAGGTCACCGGCGCACTGCGCGCGGGGCAGGAAGTCGCCACCAGCTCCGTCATCGCGCTGAAATCGGCGTGGCTCGGCAAGGGCGGCGGGAGCTGACATGCTGAGCCGCCTCGTGCAATTCGCGCTCTCGCAGCGCCTGTTCGTGCTGCTCGCCGCGGCCCTGCTCGCGGGCTTTGGCTGGTACGCGTTCCGCAACCTGCCGATCGATGCCTTTCCCGATGTGTCGAGCACGCAGGTCAAGGTGATCATGAAGGCGCCCGGCATGACGCCCGAGGAGGTCGAGAGCCGCATCGCCGCGCCGATCGAGGTCGAGATGCTCGGCATCCCGCGCCAGCGCATGCTGCGCTCGGTGTCGAAGTACGGCCTCGTCGACGTCACCGTCGATTTCGAAGACGGCACCGACGTGTACTGGGCGCGCCAGCAGGTCGCCGAGCGCCTGGGCAACATCCAGGACGATCTGCCGGCCGGCCTGAGCGGCGGCATGGCGCCGATCACGACGTTGCTGGGCGAGATGTTCCGGTTCACGATCGAGGCGCCGGACATGTCGCTCGAGGAGCGGCGCAGCCTGCTCGACTGGGTGATCCGCCCCGCGCTGAGGACGGTGCCGGGCGTGGCCGACGTCAACGCGCTGGGCGGCAAGGTGCGCAGCTTCGAGGTGGTGCCCGACCCCGCGAGGCTGGCCGCGATGGGCCTGTCCACCGCGTCGCTGAAAGCCTCGATCGAGGCCAACAACCGCAACGACGGCGCCGGCCGGCTAGGCGAAGGCGACGAGGTGCTGCTCGTGCGCAGCGAAGGCAGCGTGAAGACGGCGGAAGACCTGCGCGCGACCGTCGTCGGCCGCAAGGGCGGCACGCCGGTGCGCCTGGGCGACGTGGCGCAGGTGCGCGAAGGCAGCGTGACGCGCTACGGCGTCGTCACGAAGGACGGCCGGGCCGAGACCGTCGAAGGCCTCGTGCTGGGCCTGGCCGGTGCCAACGCGCAGCAGGTGGTCGACGGCGTGACGCGCAGGCTCACCGAGCTGCAGCCCACGCTGCCGCCGAACGTGTCGATCACGCCTTTCTACAACCGCGCCGAACTCGTGAAGAAGGCGGTCGGCACGGTCTCGCAGGCGCTGCTCGAGGCGACCGTGATCGTGCTGGTGCTGCTCGGTGCCTTCCTCGGCAACGTGCGGGCCGCCGTCGCCGTGGCGGCGGTGCTGCCGCTGGCGGCGCTGTGGACCTTCATCGCGATGCGGCTGGCCGGCATGTCGGCCAACCTGATGAGCCTGGGCGGCCTGGCGATCGCGCTGGGCATGCTCGTCGACGCGGCGGTGGTCGTGGTCGAGAACGTCGTGCAGCACCTGGGCCACGACCGCGCGGCCGGCAAGCTGCCGCGGCTGCACATCGTGCTGCGCGCGGTGCGCGAGGTGGCCGCGCCCGTGGCGGCCGGCGTGCTGATCATCGTCACCGTGTTCCTGCCGCTGCTGACGCTGCAGGGCCTCGAAGGCAAGTTCTTCGTGCCCGTGGCACTGACCATCGTCTTCGCGCTCGCCGGCTCGCTGCTGCTGTCGCTGACCGTGATACCCGTGATCGCCTCGTACCTGCTGAAGAAGGTGCCGCACGAGGATCCGTGGCTGGTGCGCAAGCTGCTTCGCGCGTACGAACCGCTGCTGGCCGTCGCGATCCGGCGCCAGGGCGCCGTATTCGTCGTGGCCGCGGCGATGCTCGCGGCGGCGGCGCTCGTCTACACGCAGGTCGGCAAGACGTTCCTGCCGACGATGGACGAGGGCGACCTGATCGTCGGCATCGAGAAGCTGCCATCGGTCAGCCTCGAGCAGACCGCCGCGCTCGACCTGAAGATCCACCAGGCGCTGATGAAGAACATCCCGGAGATCACCGGCATCGTCGCGCGTGCCGGCTCCGACGAGATCGGGCTCGACCCGATGGGGCTGAACCAGACCGACACCTTCCTCGTGCTCAAGCCGCGCGCCGAGTGGCAGCTCGCCGACAAGGACGCGCTGGTCACGAGGATCCGCAGCGTGCTCGATGCGATACCCGGCATCAAGTATAGCTTCACCCAGCCGATCGACATGCGCGTGTCCGAGATGATCATCGGCGTGCGCGGCGACCTGGCGATCAAGGTGTTCGGCCCGGACCTCGGCAAGCTCAACGAGCTTGCCGCACGGATCGAGGCGGTGATGAAGAAGGTGCGGGGCAGCGAGGACGTCTACACCGTCGAGAACGACGGCGTGCAGTACCTGCGCGTCGTCGTCGACCGGCTCGCCGCCGGCGGCCACGGGCTCGCGGTCGAAGACGTGCAGGACGCGCTGCGCGCGCAGGTCGAGGGCCAGCGCGCCGGCACGGTGATCGACGGCACGCGGCGCATCCCGATCGTGCTGCGCGGGCCGGAGCATACGCGGCTGTCGCCGGCGGAGTTCGCGGCGCTGCGCATCACGACGCCCGACGGCCAGAGCGTGCCGCTGCAGTCGCTGGCCACGCTGCAGCGCGACGCCGGGCCGGTGAAGATCGACCGCGAGCTCGGCGGCCGCTTCAGCGTGGTGATCGCCAACGTGACGGGGCGCGACCTCGTCGGCTTCGTCGAGGAGGCCAAGGCGCGCGTGGGCGAGGCGGTCGAGCTGCCCACCGGCTATCGCATCGCCTGGGGCGGGCAGTTCGAGAACCAGCAGCGCGCCGCCGCGCGCCTGGGCCTCGTGGTGCCGCTCGCGCTGGGACTGATCTTCGTGATTCTCTTCTCCACCTTCGGGTCGGTGCGGCAGGCGCTGCTGGTGCTTTCGAATATCCCGTTCGCGCTGGTCGGCGGCATCGTCGGCTTGTGGGTCGCGGGCGAGTACCTGTCGGTGCCGGCGTCGGTGGGGTTCATCGCGCTGCTCGGCATCGCGGTGCTCAATGGCGTCGTGCTGGTCAGCTACTTCAATCAGCTGCATGCCGAGGGCCTGCCACTGGCCGACTGCGTGATCCAAGGCGCGCGACGTCGGCTGCGGCCCGTGCTGATGACCGCGTCCATCACGGCCTTCGGCCTGATCCCGCTGCTGTTCGCCACCGGCCCGGGCTCCGAAATCCAGCGGCCGCTCGCGATCGTCGTGATCGGCGGCCTGCTCTCGGCGACGGCGCTGACGCTGATCCTGCTGCCCATCCTCTACCTGCGCTACGCGCACCCGCGCGCGAAGCGAAACGACGAACCGCTGGAGGCCGCACATGGCTGACTACTGCCTCACCCTGATCTGCCCCCCGAGCGTCGAGGAGAAGCTGCTCGACACCTTGCTGGCCTCGGCCGGCAGCGAGGTCTTCACCAGCACGCCCACGCACAGCCACGGCACGGCGCAGGGCCGGCTCACTGCCCAGGAACAGGTGATGGGTCGCAGCCGCGCGATGCAGGTGCAGGTGCTGCTCACGCGCAACGAGCTCGACCGCCTGCGGGCCCTGCTGCAACGCGAGTTCGCCGGGACCGGCGTGCGCTACTGGGCCACGCCGCTGGCGCTCGAAGGAGAGTTCGCATGAGGGCCGTCGCGATGAAGTGGGCCGCCTGCGCCGTTGCCGTGGCGCTGCCGCTGTGCGCCGGCGCGCAGGACGTGCCGACACCCCGCGATCTGCCGGGCACCGCACAGGCCGCCGCATGGATCGACAAGGAGCCCTCCGTCGCCGAGGCGCGCAGCGCATTGGAGGCCGCGCGCCATGCCGGCGCCGCGATCGCCGCGTCGCCCCACGAGTGGACCGCTCGCCTGCAAGGGCAGCGCCGCGACTATCGAGACCGCAGCGGCGACTCCAACGAATGGTCGGCGCAGCTCGAGCGGGCGCTGCGCGTCAACGGCAAATCGGCGCTCGACCGGCAGCTCGGCGAGGTGGAGCAGGAGATCGCACGCGCCCGGCTCGGCGAGGCGCGGCACGAGGCCGCGCGCGCCCTGGCCGATCGGTGGCTCGATGTCATCGCCGCCCGCGGCCAGCAAGCTCTGCTGAAGGAGCAGCTCGCGTTTGCCGAGAGCAACCTGGCCGTGGTCGACAAGCGCAGGCGCGCGGGCGATGCGTCGGCCCTCGACCTCAACGTCGCGCGCGCCGATCTGGGCGAGATCCGGCGACAGGCGAGCCTGGCCGCCACGCAGCTCGCGAAGGCCGAGGCCAAGCTGCGCGTGCGGTTCCCGGAGGCGGCGCCGAGCGCGGCCACGCTGTCGGAGCCCGTCGCCCTCGCCTGGCAGGAGCCGCAGTGGCGCGAGCGCGTGCTGGCAGAAGCCGACCCGTTGAAGACGGCCGAGGGCCAGCGCCGCAAGGCCGAGCTGACGGCCGCGCGCACGCGGGCGGATCGCGTCCCCGACCCCACGATCGGCGTCTACACGGCGTCGGAAGCGGTGCGCAACGAGCGCGTCGTCGGCATCAGCCTGAGCATTCCGCTGACGGGCAGCTACCGCGAGCAGCGCATGCTGCAGGCCGTGCGCGACAGCGACACGGCGCGCGCAGCACAGGAACGCTCGCGACAGCAGATCGAGGTGGAAGCGGCCGAAGCCTGGGCCGAGGCCGAGGGCAGCCTCGAGCGCTGGCGCGTGGCCGAGCAGGCCGCGGGACTCGCCGGCGACAGCGCGCGGCTGATGCAGCGCGCCTACGAGCTCGGCGAAGCGGATCTGCAGGCGCTGCTGCTGGCGCGCCGGCAATCGGCAGAGGCCGCGCGCGCCGCGCTGGAGGCGCGCACCGATGCGCTGCGCTGGCACCACCGGCTGCTGATCGACGCGCACTGGATCTGGAATCTGGCCGAGGACTGAGCAGACACCTTCGACGTCGCGCGACGTGCAGCGGGTTGTTCCAGCAGTGGGGCGGAGCACCTCGCAGAGATACAGCCCCAGCGGCGCCCCGACCCCCCAGTACCCCGCCACCATGCACAGCATCGGCGTGCGACTGTCCTTGCGGCCGCGCAGCAGGCCCGAGGCGGCCAGGCCGGGGTAGCCGGCGAGCTGGATCAGGCCGAGCAGCACCAGCAGCCCGGCGGCGATCTCGGCGGCGGCCGCGCTGATCGCGGCGTCGTCGCTCGCTCCTCCTGCTCCTCCTGCTCCTCCTGCTCCGAAGAAGGCGCTCGCCAGCGGCCGTGCGACGGCCGCGAGCAGCAGCAGCAGCGCGACGCCGCCCGTCGCGGCGATCGCCAGGCTGCTCGTCGTCACGGCCCGCGCGACGTTCAGCGGCAGCATCGCCAGCGTGACGTAGAGAAAGACCTTCGGCCGCTCGGCGGCCGTCAGCACGGTGCGGTAGAGCGCGATGCCCAGCATCGGCACCAGCAGCACCGCCATGCTCTGCGTGTAGCCGCGCCCGCGCTCCAGCAGGCCGGCGTTGAGGCCGAAGTGGCGCAGCCAGTCGGGCGCGCACCAGACGAGCGGCGCGCCCGCCAGCGCCAGCAGCGCCACCAGCGCGCGGCCGATGCGGTCGAGCCGCCGGCGATCGCCGCCGTGCTGCTGCCCGCGCGCCAGCGCCGCCGTGTAGAACGGCGCCAGCCCGCTCAGCAGCGCGCGCGCTTCGCCGCGGGGCGTGGCGGAGCCGGGAGTGGGTTCGGTCGTGGGCGCATCCATGGAGCGTTCACCTCGCGCCGTCGCGGGCTTCGTTGCAGGGCATCCATGGTCCGCGCGCGTGCCGCGCGGCGACAGAGCCGCCTCGGCCGAAACCGGTCGTTTCGTGCCAGCGCCTCGCATGCCGGCCCTGCACGTCGCCGGGTGTCCGGCTTCGATCGACACCGCGCGCGCTCCGGTTGTAGTATCTATTCATTATCGATTCGTACAGCAGCGCTCCGATGACCGACCGCGAGGTAGCACAGATCCTCGGCATGCTCGCGACGCGAGGGCTGGCGACGTCACGCGAGCTGCAGGCTGCCACGGGCAAGAGCCAGCCGACGGTATCGCGGCTGATCGACCGGCTGTCCGGCCGCGTGCTGACGCTCGGCCGCGCGCGGCAAGCCCGCTACGGATTACCGAAATCGATTCACGGGCGCGCCGCACAACAGCCCGTGTGGTGGACCGACGAGCACGGCGCCGCGCACCGCATCGGCACGTTGTCACTGCTGGCCGGCGACATCGTCCATGTCGGCACGACGCTCGTGACGAGTACCACCGTCGGCGCGCTGCCGTGGTACCTGTCGCCGCTGGCGGCGCAGGGCTTTCTCGGGCGGCTGCTCGCGCAGCGGCTGGCCGGTTTCGGCGTCGGGCCGGTGCCCGAGCGTTGGGACGTCGAGACGGTGCTGTTCGCCGCGCTGCAGCTCCACGACGCCGCCGGCGCCATGTCGATCGGCGAGCCCGACGAGACACCGGCGGCGCGGCACGAACCGCTGCCGGCGGGCGACGCGCATCGCCTCGGCCGCGCGCTCGACGCGCTGGCCGCCGACGTCGCCCGCACGCTGCCTGCCGGTTCGTCGGCCGGCGGCGAGGAGCCCAAGTTCCTCGCGCGCGTCGACAACGGCCGCCACGTGCTCGTCAAGTTCTCGCCGCCGCGCGGCACGCCGTTCGGCGAGCGCTGGAACGACCTGCTGCATGCCGAGGCGTTGGCCGCCACGGTGCTGCGGGCCCACGGCGTCGACTGCGCCGCTGCGACGGTGGTCGAGACGGGCACACGCACCTGCCTGCTGAGCGAGCGTTTCGACCGCATCGGCGCGCGCGGCCGGCGCCATGTCGTCTCGATCGGGGCGGCGCATGGCGCCTTCGTCGCGACGGCCTACACCCACTGGGCGTCGACCGCCGCGGCGCTGGCGGCGCAGCGCCGGCTGCCGCCGATCGATGCCGAGCGCGCCGCGGCGCTGCTGCAGTTCGGCCGGCTGATCGGCAACACCGACATGCACGCCGGCAACCTCGGCCTGCGCGTCGAGGCCGGCGATCTGGCACGCGGCCGCTTCACGCTCGCACCGGTCTACGACATGCTGCCGATGCGCTGGCGCCCCGACGCGCTGACGGGCGGCGCGGCCGACTACACGCCCTTCGAGCCCGACCCGGCCAGCCTCGCCGGCCCTGCGGCGGGGCCCGCACACGCCTGGTGGGACGCCCTCTCCCGCCACGAGCGCGTCAGTCGCGCGATGCGCGCCGTCGCACGCGAGATGGCACGGCGCTGCGGAGTGCCCCTCGGGCTGCCTACTCGGCCGTCGTCCTGACGACGTCGTTTCCAAAACTCGCCCGGTGGCTGGCGCAGCCAGCCCCTCGACACGAAATACCGAGAGATCTCGTCGGCGAGCTGTCCGGCGAGGTGGTCGCGGCGCTCGGACTGGTGCCGTCGAGGCTTCGCGCCATGCACAGCTCTTGTAGAACTTTCCGCGACGATCCGCTCACGTTGCCCCGCTCACCGGGAGAATGCGGCTATTATCCCCTAATTTAGACAAGGTTTGCACAATCTTCTTTGACGCTTGTTTGCTTCATGTATAGGCTTTGCACAACTTCGGGCCGCCGACCATGTCCGCCCCGCAACCCGATCACCTGCCGATCCGCACGATCTGCGCCCTCACCGGCATCAACGCCGTCACGCTGCGGGCGTGGGAGCGGCGCTACGGCCTGATCCAGCCGGCGCGCACTGCGAGCGGGCACCGCCTGTACACGCACCAGCACGTCGACCAGATCCGCCGCGTGCTGGCGCTGGTCGAGCGCGGCGTGCCGATCAGCCGCGTGCGCGAGCAGATCGAGGCCGAGCGGCCGGCGCGCGGCGCCGGTGCCGCGGCGCGCGGTCCGTGGCGCGGCTACATCGAGCAGATGGTCCAGGCCTGCGCGCGCTTCGACGAGCCGGAGCTGGACCGCGTCTACGACGAGGCGCTGGCGATCCACCCGATCGAGCAGGTCACGCGCCAGTTGCTGCTGCCGCTGCTCGCGCAGCTCGGCGAGCGCTGGAAGGACCTGCCCGGCGGCATCGCCGAGGAGCACTTCTTCGCCACCTACCTGCGCAGCAAGCTCGGCGCGCGCCTGCAGCGCCGCATGGCCTGGGCCGACGGGCCGCGCCTGCTGGCCGCGTGCGCGCCGGGCGAGCAGCACGAGATCGGGCTGCTGCTGTTCGCGGTCGAGGCGCAGCAGGCCGGCCTGCGCACCGTCGTGCTCGGCGCCGACACGCCGCTCGAGGAGCTGCTCGGCGCCGCGCGGCGCGCGCGCTGCGACGCGGTGGTGATCTCGTCTTCCGTCGATCCGGCGCCGGGCCTGATCGAGCACTCGCTGCGCGAGCTGGTCGAGCAGGTCGGCGTTCCCGTTTTCTTCGGCGGCCCGACCGCGGTGCGCCATCGCCAGGCCATCGCATCGGCCGGCGCGACGCCGGTCGGCACCGAACTCGAGGACGGCGTGCGCCTGATCAAGGCCACGCTCGCCCAACGCCACCGGCAACCCTGACCTTCGTGGCCGCCGGGCGGGCCAGGCGTCGGCGGTTATTCGTTCCTTTCTGGCATCTGTTCGGGAGTTCTCCATGTTCCGCCATCGCAAGACACTGTTCGCCCTTCTCACCGCCTCCACGATCCTCGCCGCGTGCGGCGGCAGTGACGATCCGGCCCAGGCGTCCGTGCGCGTCGCCCACTTCGCGCCCGACGTGCCCGCGGTCGACGTGTTCCTCAAGTCGCCGGGCGCAGCCAACGCGGCCGGCAACCGGCTGCTGGAGAACGTGACGTTCCCGGCCGCAACGGCCTACAACAGCGTCAACGCCGGCAGCTACGACGCGTCGGTCGCGCTGGCCGGCACGCTGACCGGCGTGCTCGACCTCAACGGTGCCAACCTCGCCGCGGGCACCAGCACCAGCGTGTTCGCCACCGGGCTGCTCGGCGGCACCGGCCCGCAGGCGCTGGCGCTGCGCGCCTACGCCGACGACCGCACGCCGGTCGCCGGCAAGGCCAAGGTGCGCGTGATCCACCTGTCGCCCGACGCGCCGGCGGTCGATGTCGTCGTGCTCGACGGCGGCGGCGCCATCGCCGCGCGGCCGGTCACCAACCTCGCCTACCCGAACGCCACGCCGACGTCGCTGCAGCTCGATCCGGGCAGCTACACGCTGGCCGTCGTGCCGACGGGGGCGAGCGCGCCGGTGCTGCCCACCGCCGCCGGCGTGCCGGTGACGCTGGCCGCGGGCGACGTGGCCACCGTGGTGGCGATCGGCGCGCTGGCCGCCCCGGGCGCGCAGCCGTTCCAGTTCAAGGTCCTCGACGACCGCTGAGCACTCACGAGGCCGAGCCATGACGCAAGCACTGCAACTCGCCACCAACTGGGTCGAGCTCGGGTTCGTCCCCGACGCGGTGATCCGTCGTGGCATCCGCCGCCTGTGCGAGCGCCGGCTGCGCGACATCGACGCCGGCGACTGCGAAGCCGCGGCGCGCCGCACCGCGGCCTTCGTGAGCGCGATGGACGCCGCCGACATCGCCCTCGTGCCGCAGCTCGCCAACGAGCAGCACTACGAGGTGCCGGCGGAGTTCTTCGCGCGCGTGCTCGGCCCGCACCGCAAGTACAGCAGCGCCTGGTGGCCGCAGGGCGTCACCGATCTCGGCCAGGCCGAGGCGGTGGCGCTGGCGGCCACCGCCGAGCACGCCCGGCTGGCCGACGGCCAGGCGGTGCTAGAGCTCGGCTGCGGCTGGGGCTCGCTGTCGCTGTGGATGGCCGAGCGCTATCCGGCCAGCCGCATCACGGCCGTGTCGAACTCGAACTCGCAGCGCGAATGGATCGTCGCCGAGGCGGCGCGCCGGGGCCTGCGCAATCTCGAGGTGGTCACCGCCGACATGAACCGCTTCGCGACCGAGCGCCGCTTCGATCGCGTCGTGTCGGTCGAGATGTTCGAGCACATGCGCAACTGGCGCGAGCTGTTCGGCCGCGTGCACGACTGGCTGCGGCCCGGCGGGCTGTTCTTCATGCACGTGTTCTGCCATCGCTCGACGCCGTACGCCTTCATCGACGAGGGCCCGTCGGACTGGATGAGCCGCCACTTCTTTTCCGGCGGCATGATGCCCAGCGACGAGCTGCCGCTGCACTTCCAGGACCGCCTGCGCTTCGTGCAGCGCTGGCGCTGGGACGGCCGCCACTACGAGAAGACGGCCAACGCCTGGCTCGCGCGCCTCGACGCGCAGCGCGACGCGGTGCTCGCGATCCTCGGACGCACCTACGGCGAGGCGCAGGCCGCGCAGTGGCTGCAGCGCTGGCGCATCTTCTTCATGGCCTGCGCCGAGCTGTTCGGCCATCGCGACGGCCAGGAGTGGTGGGTGTCGCACTACCTGCTGGAGCGGCCGGCGGCATGAGCGCGCCGGGCCGCTCCCAAGCGCTCATCCCGAAGCACGCAGTGCGAAGGGTCGTCCAGTGAACACGTCGCTGACGCTCGGCCGCGCGGCGCCGGCGCGCACGACGTTGCTCGCCAACGTGCTGCTGTTCCAGGCCGGCTGGTTCGCCTGCGTGCTCGGCGCCGCGAACGGCGCCGCGTGGCTCGGCCCGGCAGTGGCGGCGGCGGCGGTGGGCTGGCATCTGGCGCGCGCCGCCGCGCCGCGGCCCGAAGCGGCGCTGATCGGCGTGGCCGCGCTCGCCGGGCTCGCGTTCGAAACCGCGCTGGTGCACAGCGGCTGGCTGCACTTCGACCCTGCCGGCATGCCGTTCGAAGCGCTGGCGCCGTTCTGGATGGTCGCGCTGTGGGCGCTGTTCGCGACCACGCTCAATGTCTCGCTGCGCGCGCTGCACGGTCGCTGGCGCGTGGCCGCGCTGCTCGGTGCCGTCGGTGGCCCGCTCGCCTACGCCGGCGGCGCGCGCCTCGGCGCGCTCGAGTGGGTCGACGCCACGGCGGCGCTCGCCGCGATCGGCATCGGCTGGGCCGTGCTGACGCCGCTGCTGCTGCTCGCGGCACGCCGGCTCGACGGGTTCGCATCGCGATGAGCGGGATCGCGTCTTCGTGGCTCGCGACGCTGCCGGCGATGGCGGCGCTCGCGCTGGTGGCGTGGGCGGTCGCCTCGGCGCGGCGCAACGTCGGGCTGGTCGACATCGCCTGGTCGCTGTTCTTCGCGCTGGCGGTGGCGACGCTGGCGGCCACGGCCGCGGACTGGCACGAGCGCGCGCTGCTGGTGGCGGCGCTGGTCGCGACGTGGTCGCTGCGGCTGGCGGCCTACCTGGCGTGGCGCAACTGGAACGCGCCCGAAGACCATCGCTACCGCGCGATCCGCGAGCGCAACCAGCCGGGCTTCGTCTGGAAGAGCCTCTACCTGGTGTTCGGCCTGCAGGCGCTGCTCGCCTGGCTGATCGCCGCGCCGCTCGTCGTGGCGATGCGCGGCGGCAGCGACGAGCCGTTGGGTTGGGTCGACGCGGTCGGCGCGACGCTGGTGATGTTCGGCATCGGATTCGAAGCCGTGGCCGATGCGCAGCTCGCGCGCTTCAAGGCCGATCCGCGCAATGCCGGCCGGGTGCTCGACAGCGGGCTGTGGCGCTACACGCGGCATCCGAACTACTTCGGCGAGTTCTGCGTCTGGTGGGGCTTGTACCTCGTCGCGCTCGCCGCCGGCGGCGCGTGGACGGTGTTCTCGCCGCTGCTGATGAGCGTGTTGCTGCTGCGGGTTTCGGGTGTCGCGCTGCTCGAGAAGGACATCGGCGAGCGCCGGCCGGCGTACCGCGACTACGTCGCGCGCACCAACGCCTTCTTCCCCGGACCGTCGAGGTCGCGATGATGCTGCGCCTCGCACTGCCCGCCGCGCTGCTGGCCGGCGCCACGGCCGCCGCGTCGGCACAGGACACCTGGAGCTTCCGCGTGCTGCTCGACGAGCGCGAGATCGGCAGCCATCGCTACACGCTGTCGGCCGTCGACGCGCAGCGGCGCGAGCTGCGCAGCGAAGCGCGCTTCGACGTCAGCGTGCTGCGCGTGCCGGTCTACCGCTATCGCCACGAGGCGGTCGAGTCGTGGGAGGGCGGCTGCCTGACGCAACTGGTCTCGCAGACCGAGACGAACGGCCAGCGCGAGCAGGTGCGCGCCCGGGCGCAGGGCGACCGCCTCGTCGTCGAGTCGGCCGGCACGCGGCGCGAACACGCCGGCTGCGTGATGAGCTTCGCCTACTGGGACCCGCGCATCCTGCGCGCCGAACGCCTGCTCAACAGCCAGACCGGCGAGCTGGTGCCGGTGACGATCACTGCGCGCGGCGAGCAGACGCTGACGGTGCGCGGCGAAGCGCGCGTCGCGCAGCGTCACCGCATCGACGGCCCCGGGCTGCGCATCGACCTCTGGTACGCCGGCGACCAGTGGGTCCGACTCGAAGCCGACACCGAGGGCGGCCGGCGCCTTCGCTACGAACCCGCATGATGAACGCCACCCAGCCCCCCCTTCGTGTCGCGGCCGACCGCCCGCGGCTGCCCGGCCGCCTCGCTGCGCTGTGCGTCGCCGCGCTGCTCGCGGCCTGCCAGAGCGTGCCGCTGCCGCCGGTCGCGCGACCCGACCGCCCGGTCGACCTGGCCCGCTTCATGGGCGACTGGTACGTCATCGCGCACATCCCGACCTTCATCGAGAAGGACGCCTACAACGCGATCGAGTCGTACCGGCTCGACGCCGACGGCACGATCGCGACGACGTTCACCTTCCGCGAGGGCGGCTTCGATGGCGAGCCCCGGCGCTACACGCCGCGCGGCTTCGTGTTCGACCGCGAATCGAACGCGGTGTGGGGGATGCGCTTCGTGTGGCCGATCAAGGCCGACTTCCGCATCGCCTGGGTCGCGCCCGACTACGGCCAGACGCTGATCGCGCGCGAGAAGCGCGACTACCTGTGGATCATGGCGCGCACGCCGCAGATCCCCGAGGCCGACCTCGAGCGGCTGCTGCGCTTCGCGGCCGCGCAGGGCTACGACACGACGCAGGTGCGCCGGGTGCCGCAGCGCTGGGACCCGGCGCCCGCGACGCCGGCGGCGCGGCAGCCGTCATGACGCTGCGGCCCGTGCTCGGAGCGCTGCGGCGCTGGATCGACAGCCACGCGGCGGTCGACGCGGCGAGCGAGCGCACGCCGCGGCCGCGCGAGGTCGACTGGCTGCGCGTGCTGCCGTTCGTGGCGCTGCACGCGGCGTGCGCCGCGGCGTGGTGGACCGGCGTCAGCGCGTTCGCGCTCGGCGTGGCGCTCGCGCTGTTCGCGCTGCGCATGTTCGCGGTGACGGCGATCTACCACCGCTACTTCTCGCACCGCGCGTTCCGCACCTCGCGCGCCGCGCAGTTCGCGTTCGCGCTGCTCGGCGCCAGCGCGGCGCAGCGCGGGCCGCTGTGGTGGGCGTCGCATCACCGGCACCACCACGTGCACGCCGACCGGCCGGTCGACAGCCACTCGGCGCGCCAGCACGGCCTGCTGTGGAGCCACCTCGGCTGGTTCCTCGCGCGCGAGAACTTCGCGGCGCGCATCGACCTCGTGCCGGACCTGGCGCGCTATCCCGAGCTGCGCTGGCTCGACCGTTTCGACGTCGCCGTGCCGGCGCTGATGGCGCTGGCGCTGTTCGCGCTCGGCAGCTGGCTGGAGCACGTTGCGCCGGGCCTGGGCACCAGCGGGGCGCAGCTGCTGGTCTGGGGCTTCTGCATCTCGACCGTCGCGCTGTACCACGCGACCTTCACGATCAACTCGCTCGCGCACCGCTGGGGCCGCCGGCGCTACGCGACGCGCGACGACTCGCGCAACAACGTCTGGCTGGCGCTGCTGACCTTCGGCGAGGGCTGGCACAACAACCACCACCACTACCCCGGCTCGGCGCGCCAGGGCTTCTACTGGTGGGAGATCGATCTGAGCTGGTACGCGCTGCGTGCGCTCGCCGCGATCGGCCTGGTGTGGGACCTGCGGCCGGTGCCGGCCGCGGTGCGCCAGGCGCGACGCCTCGACGACATGAAAGGGCACGGCGCATGAAGATCGCCATCGTCGGCAGCGGCATCGCCGGCAACGTCGCCGCGCACCGGCTGCACCGCGAGCACGACATCACCGTCTACGAGGCGGCCGGCCACGTCGGCGGCCACTCCCACACGCACGACGTCGAGCTCGACGGCAGGCACCATGCCGTCGACACCGGCTTCATCGTGTTCAACCGGCGCACCTATCCGCACTTCGTCGCGCTGCTCGACGAGCTGGGCGTCGCGTCGCAGGACAGCTCGATGAGCTTCTCGGTGCGCGACGAGCGCAGCGGCCTCGAGTACAACGGCACCTCGCTGAACGCGCTGTTCGCGCAGCGCCGCAACCTGCTGCGGCCGTCGTTCCTCGGCATGGTGCGCGACATCCTGCGCTTCAACCGCGAGGCGCCGGCGCTGCTCGAGCAGCCGGGCGGCGAGCTGCCGCTGGGCGAGCTGCTCGAACGCGGCCGCTACGGCCGCGCCTTCGTCGAGCACTACATCGTGCCGATGGGCGCGGCGATCTGGTCGACCGACGCGGGCTCGATGCTCGACTTCCCGGCGCGCTTCTTCGTGCGCTTCCTGCACCACCACGGCATGCTGAGCGTCGACGATCGGCCGGTCTGGCGCACCGTCAGCGGCGGCTCGGCGCGCTACGTCGAGCGGCTGGTCGCGCCGTTTCGCGACCGCATCCGGCTGCGCACGCCGGTGCAGCGGGTGCAGCGTCTGCCCGGCGGCGTGATCGTGCAGCCGCGCGGCGAGCCGGCGCAGCGCTACGACGCGCTCTTCCTCGCCTGCCACAGCGACCAGGCGCTCGCGCTGCTCGCCGACGCCAGCCCCGCCGAGCGCGAGGTGCTCGGCGCGATACCGTACCAGCGCAACGAGGCGGTGCTGCACACCGACGCGCGGCTGCTGCCGCGGCGGCGCCTGGCCCATGCGGCCTGGAACTACCACGTGCTGCCCGACCGCTCGCGCCCGGTGGCGCTGACCTATCACATGAACATCCTGCAGCGGCTCGACACGTCGCGCCCGCTGCTGGTGACGCTCAACCGCACCGACGAGATCGACCCGGCGCGCGTCATCGAGCGCATCACCTACCACCATCCGCTGTACACGCCGGCGTCGGTGGCGGCACAGGCGCGCCAGCGCGAGATCGACGGCGTGCGCGACACCTACTTCTGCGGCGCCTGGTGGCGCAACGGCTTCCACGAGGACGGCGTCGTCAGCGCGCTGGAGGCGGTGGCGCACTTCGAGGCCGATCATGCACAGCGCGCTGTACGTCGGTCGGCTTAGGCATCGGCGCTTCGCGCCGACCGCGCACGCCTTCGACTATCCGGTGTGCATGGTCTGGCTCGACCTCGCCGAGCTGGGCGAGGTGTTCCGCGGCCGCTGGTTCTGGTCGACGCGACGGCCGGCCTGGGCGTGGCTGCGGCGTGCCGACTACCTCGGCGATCCGCGCGTGCCGCTCGACCAGGCGGTGCGCGATCGCGTCGAGGCCGAGACCGGACGCCGGCCCGCCGGTCCGGTGCGGCTGCTGACGGTGCTGCGCATGTTCGGCCACGCCTTCAACCCGGTGAGCTTCTACTACTGCTACGACGCCGCCGGCGAACGCGTCGAGACGATCGTCGCCGAGATCACCAACACGCCGTGGAACGAGCGGCACGCCTACGTGCTGCCGGCGGCTGCAAGCCGCGGTGCCGGCGCGACGCTGCGCTTCGCCTTCGACAAGACGTTCCACGTGTCGCCCTTCATGCCGATGCAGGTCCGCTACGACTGGCGCTTCAGCGCGCCCGGCCCGCAACTCGTCGTGCACATGCGCAACCTCGACGACGGCGGCGCGCCGCTGTTCGACGCGACGCTCGCGCTGCAGCGGCGCGAGATCGACGGCCGCTCGCTGGCCGCGGCGCTGCTGCGGTTTCCGGCCGCGTCGCTGCGCGTGCTGGCGGCGATCTATTGGCAGGCGCTGCGCCTGTGGGTCAAGCGGGTGCCCTTCCACGTCCACCCCGCCAAGCGAATCGAGATCGAGGAGAAGAGTTCATGAACGACACCACGCTGATCGAATGGTCGCGCGCGCGCCCGCGCGCCACGGCCGCGAGCGCGCTGGCCCGCCGCCTCGTGCACGCGCGGCTGGCGCGCCTGCGCGAGGGGCGGCTGCGCCTGCACGAGGGCGGACGGGTGCTCGAGTTCGGCGACGCGGGCGCCGGCGGCGCGCCCGACGCGTCGCTGACGGTGCTCGATCCGGCGATGTATGCCGAGGTCGCGTTCGGCGGCTCGGTCGGCGCCGGCGAGTCGTACATGCTCGGCCACTGGCGCAGCGACGACTTGACCGCGGTGCTGCGGCTGCTGCTGCGCAACCGCGACGCGCTCGACGCGATGGAGACCGGGCTGGCCCGGCTGTCGGCGCCGCTGCGCGGGCTGTTCCATCGCCTGCGCGCCAACACCCGCGCCGGCGCGCGGCGCAACATCGCGGCGCACTACGACCTCGGCAACGACTTCTTCGAACTCATGCTCGACGAGACGATGATGTACTCGTGCGCGCTGTTCGAGCGAGCCGGCATGACGCTGGCCGAGGCGTCGGTCGCCAAGCTCGACGCCATCTGCCGCCGGCTCGAGCTGCGCCCGGGCGACCGCGTGCTGGAGATCGGCACCGGCTGGGGCGGCTTCGCGCTGCACGCCGCCGCCCGCTACGGCTGCCACGTGACGACGACGACGATCTCGCGCCGGCAGTTCGAGCGCGCGCGCGAGCGCGTGAGCGCCGCCGGGCTGGCCGACCGCGTCGAGGTGCTGCTCGAGGACTACCGCGACCTCGGCGGCCGCTACGACAAGCTGGTCTCGATCGAGATGATCGAGGCGATCGGCCATCGCCAGTTCGAGACCTTCTTCGCCCGCTGCGCCGAGCGGCTCGTGCCCGGAGGGCGCATGCTGCTGCAGTCGATCACGATCGCCGACCGCCACTACGCGCGCGCTCGCGACGAGGTCGACTTCATCAAGCGCTACGTCTTCCCCGGCTGCTGCATACCGTCGCTGGCGGCGCTGGTGCAGGCGGCGTCCGACGGCGGCTCGCTGCGCGTCGAGCGCGTCGACGACATCGGCATCCACTACGCGGCCACGCTCGCCGCCTGGCGCGCCAACTTCTTTGCTCGGCTCGATCGGGTGCGCGCGCTCGGCTATCCGGACGAGTTCGTGCGCATGTGGGACTTCTACCTGAGCTACTGCGAAGCCGGCTTCGCCGAGCGCGCGCTCGGCGACGTGCAGATGCTGCTGGCGCGCGACCGCTGAGCAACGCCTCGGCGGATGCGCTCGCGGACGGCAGGTCGCCGCGATCAGGCGCTGCGCATCGCCGCCGTCGGTGCAGACGGCGAACCGGACGCGACGGCGCTCGGCATGGCCAGCAAGCCGTCGCCGGCCCAGCGGCGCAGCCAGGCCACGGCCTGCGTCAGCGGCGCATCGGCACCGACGGAGGCTTCGAGCCACGTGCCCAGCGGCAGGCCCGGCTGTCGCGCGAGGCGCGCGAGCGCCGTCGCCTCGCCGGCGTCGAGCGTGCGCCAGCGCGGCTGCAGCGCGTCGCGCCAGACCAGCAGCGAGTGCGCCAGCCCGGTCGGAGCCGGCACGTCGGCGTCGACGCCGCGGTCGCGCGCGTCGGCCAGCGCATGCCAGGCCGGCGCCACCGCCCAGGCCAGCTCGAGCACGCTCACGTGCGGTTGAAGCTGCAGCGCGACGCCGGCCCAGTCCTGCGGCGCGAGCGCTTCGAGCCGGGCGACATCGACGGCAGGCAGCGCGGCGGCGTCGAACGCGCCGCGCAGCGCCCAGTCGAGCCGCGCGAGGTCGGCGAGTGCCGGATGCGGCAGCGCCGGCCAGGCCGCCATGAAGTCGGCCAGGCGGTCGCCGAACCAGCGGATGCTCGGCTCGCGCGGCGGGTGCGCGGCGAGGTAGTCGTCGGCGAGTGCGTCGAACGCCTCGTCGCCGAGGGCGCGGTGCAGCACGTCGTAGTTGTCGCGCAGCGCGGCTCGCAGGCGGGCTCGGTAGGCGTGGCGGTAGACGTCGAGCCCGCGCGCGGCGCGCTCGCCGCGCAGCAGCGCGAGGCCGTCGCCCTGCCCGAGCACGGCCGACTGCAACGCGGTCTGCAGCTCGTGCAGGTTCATGCCGTCAGCGCCTCGAAGCTGCGCGCCGCGACGGCGCGCGCCGTGGCCAGTTCGTCGAGCAGCGCGGCGAGCGGCGGGATGTCGTCGTCGCGCTCGATCATCGTGGGCACCGTCCGGCCGAGCCGGCGCAGCGCATGGGCGTAGAGCTCCCACACCTCCGGGCGGACGTCGTGGTCGTGGGTGTCGATGACGAAACCGCCCTGGTCCTCGTGGCCGGCGAGGTGGATCTGCACGACGGCGTCGGCCGGCAGCCGGTCGATGAAGGCCGCCGGGTCGACGCCGTGGTTGCGATGGTTGACGTAGACATTGTTGACGTCAAGCAGCAGCCGGCAGCCGGTCTCGTACACCAGCGTCGCGACGAACTCGGCCTCGTCCATCTCGTCGGCGGCGAACTGCAGATAGCTGCTGACGTTCTCGATCACGAGCGGCGCGCCGAGCGCGTCCTGAACGGCCGCGATGCGCGGGCGCAGGTGGTCGAGCGCGGCGCGCGTCGACGGCATCGGCAGCAGGTCGTGCAGCTGGCCGTGCGCCGTGCCGGTCCAGCACAGGTGATCGCTGACCCAGCCGGGCTGCACTCGGCGCACGACGTCGCGCAAGGCACGCAGGTAGTCGCCGCGCAGCGGTGCGGTGCTGCCGAGGTTGAGGCTCACGCCGTGCAGCACGACGGGATAGCGTTCGCGCAGCCGCTCGAACTGGTGCCACGGCGAGCCGCCGCCGACCATCAGGTTCTCCGTGATGAACTCGAGCCAGTCGGGCCGGCCGGGCCAGCGCTCGTCGCTGGCGCGCGCCAGGTCCGCGTAGTGGGGCGTGCGGGCGCCGAGCCCGAAGCCGTGGATCATGGGGCGGGTCGCGCATGCGTCGTCGACGCGCGGGCGGCACCGCCTGCCCGCCGTCGATCTCGCGGCCGATCAGCTGATGACGGTACCGCCGGCCTTGGTGCACTCGGCCGCGCTCTTCTTCGACTGCCAGCCCTGGCCCTTGCAGCTGTTGTGGCCCTTGCAGTCGTTCTTGGCGGTCTTGCACTCGCTCGTGCCCTTGCAGCTGTTGACGCCGGCGCACTTGACGGAAGCGTCCTTCATGTCGGCCGCCTGGCCGGCGAGCGGCGCGGCGAACAGGGCGGCGGCGGCAGCGGCCAGGGCGAGGCCGGTCTTGACGGGGGTGTGCATGGTCGATGGCTCCGTGGTGGTTGGAAGCGCGTGCCCCGGTCCGGATTCGAGCCGGCGGCCGCACTTGCCAATCGCTGGGACCGCACGAAAGGTTACGCGGCATCGCGGCGCGCGGGGGCGCCACCATCCAATGCGTGCAGCGACGGCTAGCCGAGCAGTTGCTGCGGCACGTCGTCGGACGGACGTTGCGCGTCGGCCCGTGCCAGCGCCATCCACACCGCGAACGGCACCCGCATCGCCCGCCGCGGCGCCGGGCGCAGCACGTCGAACGCGGTCGCGCCCGCGACCAGCACGCCGCAGTCGTCGGGCACGTCGCGCTCGTCGCCGATGCCCTCCTGCAGCACGTACCAGCACTGGCTGGCCAGCGCCAGATAGGCGGCGCGCTTGGCATGGCGCCTGACGTCGGCGAGCAGGTCGGCGCGGCGCACCTTCACCTCGTGCGCGACGGGCTCGACGCAGTCCTCGACCGTGGTGTGACGGATCGAATAGACGTCGGGGCGTGCAACGGCCCAGGTCGTGGCGCCGCCGTCGGCCGCGAGCGGCGCGCGCAGCGCCAGCCCGCGCCACACCACCCGGCCGGCGCGCTGCATCTCGCGCGCCACGCGCTCGACCAGCGCCTCGTGCGCGTCGAGCGCGGCGCGGTTCTTCTGCAGTGACGCGGCGATGACGCGCACGCCGGCATCGGTGACGCGCAGTGTGTCGCGGCCGGCGGCGTCGCGCTCGCGCTCGAGCAGGCCGGCAGCCAGCAGCTCGGCCTCGACCGCGTCACAGCACGGCCAGCCGGCCGATCGCCACACGTCGCGCAGGCGGCGCGCGTGCGTGCGCGTCAGCGGGCACGGCAGCAGGGGCGGCGGGGCATCCATCGCTGCCACTCTATCTCCGTCCAGTGCGCGCGCAGGCAGGTCGGCCGCCAGCCGCGGCCCGGCGCGCCGGCACGCATGGCTCAACGGCTCGTCGCGCGCAGCAACGCCGCCAGGTCGTCGGCACCGACCGGCTTGAGCAGGTGGTGATCGAACCCGGCGCTCGCCATGCGCTGCCGATCCCGTTCCTGGCCCCACCCCGTCAATGCGATCAGCGTCATCGCCCGGCCACCCGGCAGCGCGCGCACATGCCGCGCGAGGTCGCATCCGTCCATGACGGGCATGCCGATGTCCAGCAGCGCGAGGTCGAAGCGCCGGTCCGCGACCAGGCGCAGGGCATCAGCGCCGTTGTAGGCGGCGGCGACCTCGGCGCCCATCGCGCGCAGCAGCTCCGTCAGCGTGTCCGCGGCATCCCGGTTGTCGTCGACGACGAGCACGGTGCGCTCGACGCAGCCGTCGCTCCAGCCGGCGGTAAGCGCGGCCGGCGACCGCGTGCTCGCCGCATCGATGGCGAGCGGCAGCTGCACCGTGAACGTGGCGCCCCGGTGCAGGCCGGCGCTCGCGGCCGTGACACTGCCGCCGTGCAGCTCGACGAGCGTCTTCACCAGCGTGAGCCCGATGCCGAGCCCGCCCTGCGCCGTCTTCGACGCTCCGCTGACCTGCACGAACATCTCGAAGATGGCCCTCAGCATGTCGGGCTCGAGCCCGATGCCGGAGTCGCGCACCTCGACCACGGCGTGCTCGCCGTCGCGGCGCGCCGACACGGCGACCTGGCCTCCGGGTGGCGTGTACTTGGCCGCATTGTTCAGCAGGTTCGCGAACACCTGCGTCAGCCTCACCGCGTCGCCGCGCACACGCAGCGGCTCGTCGGCAACTTCGATCGCCACGGCATGGCGTGCCGCGTCCATCAACGGCCGGCTCAACTCGATCGCATCCCCGAGCACGGCGTCGAGCCGCACGGGCATGAACTGCAGGTCGACCGTGCCCCGTGTGACCCGCGAGACGTCCATCAGGTCGTCGACCAGCCGGACCATGTGCTCGACCTGGCGGCGCATCAGTTCGTGGTGACGCTCCAGGGCCCCCGGATCGAGCGACCGGCCCGCCAGCAGCGCCAGCGTCGTGCGGATCGGCGCCAGTGGATTGCGCAGTTCGTGCGCCAGCGTGGCCAGGAACTCCGTCTTGCGCCGATCCGCGAGGTGCAGCTCCTCGAGACGCGCCCGAAGCTCGTACTGGCGTTGCCTCGCGCGCAGCGTCGAGCGTGCCGCGCTGACGAGCGAGGCGACACGCACCGGCCGCTCGATGACCGTCGCGTTGGGCAGCTTGCTCATCACCTCGGCGATGGCGTAGGAGTCGGCGCCTTGACGCGCCAGCACGAGCACCGGCACGTCCGACCAGGGCGGCTGGCAGTCCAGGGCGGCGGCGAGCTCGGCCTGGTCGGCCTTCGTGAGCACCTCCTCGGCCACCATCAGCGCGCCGGCACCACGCGCGAGCTCGCGGGCCAGATCGGCCATGTCGGCGCACGCGAGGGCGTCGATTCCGGATCGCGTCAGGACGTCGCGCGTCATCCGGGCATCCCGCGCCGTCGCCACGCGCAGCAGGATGCGCCGCTCGAGATCCGGTCTAGGGCTCACTGGCGAATCGCGCCTCGTCCAGCGGGACCGGCACGCCCGTGAGAATGCCGCGGAAGTTGCGCAGCGGCTCGCCGATGTCGATGCCGCTCTCGCTGAGCGCGAACGCGCGGATCGTCCGCTCGTGGGCCCCGCCGCGCTTCTTGACGACCGAGATTGCCTGGCGCACCTCGCCGTCGAGCTCGAAGTAGCGCAGCATGACGACGGCGTCGGCCAGGTAGCTCGCATCGACCGGCGCCTGCATCTGCGTGCCGACCACGCCGTGATGCGCGCCGACGAGCAGCGTCGCGACCCCGGCGTGGCCGAGATAGGAAAGCAGCTCGTGCAGCTGCGCGATCAGGAATCGCTCGTCCGGCATCGCGTTGAGGTAGCCGTTGAGGCTGTCGATCACGACCACAGATGCCTTGCGCTGCGTCACCTGCTCACGGATGGCATGGACGAATTCGCCCGGCGAGAGCTCGGCCGGATCGACCTGGCGCACGTGGAGATGACCGCTCTGCAGGTGCGGCTCCAGCGCCATTCCCATGCCCGCGCTGCGCGTGCCCAACGTGGCGATGCTCTCGTCGAAGATGAACAGCGCGGCGCACTCGCCGCGGCCCGCCGCCGCCAGCGCGAACTGCACCGCGAGGCTCGACTTGCCGGTGCCGGGCGCGCCGACCAGCAACGTGCTGGTGCCCCGTTCGATCCCGCCGCCGAGCAGCGCGTCGAGCTTGGGCAGACCGCTCGGGATCCGGACCTGGCGCAGCGCGGGCGTGTGCTGCTCCGCGGCCACCAGGCGGGGGAACACCTGCAGTCCCCCGCGCACGATCTTGCAGTCGTGATAGCCGTCGCGATACGCCTGCCCTCGATACTTGGACACGATCAGGCGACGCCGCGTCGCGCCGTAGTCGGAGTTGTGCTGCTCGAGCCGCACGACGGCGTGGGCGATGCTCTGGACCTGGAGGTCGTGCTCGACGGCCGTCATGTCGTCGAGCAGCAGCACGGTGCACTGGCGACCGGCGAAGAACTGCTTGAGCGCCAGGATCTGGCGCCGGTAGCGCAGCGACGTGCCGGCGAGCAGGCGGAGCTCGGACAACGAATCGAAGACCACCCTCGTCGGCTTGAGCTGCTCGACGTCGGCGAGGATCCTGAGCGTCGTCTCGCTGAGCTCGACCTCCGAGGGATGGAACATCGTGTACTGCTCGTCGGGCTCGAACGCCTCCGACGAGGGCAGCAGTTCATGCACCTGGATACCGGCGAGGTCCCAGCCGTGGGAGCGGGCCACTCCTTCGAGCTCCCTCGTCGACTCCGACAGCGTGATGTAGAGGACCGCCTCGCCGCGTGCCGCGCCGTCGCGCAGGAACTGCAGCGCCACCGTCGTCTTGCCGGCTCCGGGGACCCCTTCGAGCAGGTACAGGCGGTTGGCCGCCAGCCCCCCGCAGAGGACGTCGTCCAGCCCGGGAACGCCGGTCAGCAACAGCGCTTCGCCTCGGCCATCGGCCTCGGCAAGGTTGGTTTGCCTCCTCATCCGGCCTCCTCGAACTGAACGCGTGAGACGTCACTTCGTGCTTGTCGCCGCGCCCTCGACGGCCCCGCGCCGCCTTCTTGGCCCGGCCCCGCGAGGTCGAACGACGTGACCTGCCCGGAAGAGCAAGCCGCGCTCCCGGCGGCAACATCTCCGCCTGAGGCTGTATCTCCATCCAGTATCATCGCGCGCCATGGCAGACCCGGCAGGCGCGACGACGGCAACGGTCGCAGTGCGCGCCTTGTGCGAGTTCGCGGCCCGGCGCGGCGATCTCGACTGGCGCTTCACGCCCTCGCCGACGTCGCAGCAGGGCATCGCCGGCCATGCCCTCGTCGCGTCGCAGCGCGGGCCGGCGTATCGCCGCGAAGTCGCGCTCGAAGGCCGCTGGGGTGATGCGCTCGTCGTACGCGGCCGCGCCGACGGCTGGGACGCCGACGCGCGCCGCGTCGAAGAGGTCAAGACCTGTCGCGGCGACGCCGCGCGCATCCCCGCCAACCAGCGTGCGCTGCACCGCGCGCAGGCGCGCGTCTACGGCTGGCTGCTGTGCGAGCGCGAAGGCCTCGACACGATCGACGTGGCCGTCGTCTATCTCGACATCGACACGCAGGCCGAGACGGCGCACGCGGAGCGCGCCACGGCGGCCGAGCTGCGCGCCGAGTTCGACGCGCTGTGCGAACGGTTCGCGGCCTGGGCCGCGCAGCAGGCGGCGCACCGCGCGGCGCGCGACGCGGCGCTCGCGGCACTGGCGTTTCCGCTGCCGGCCTGGCGCAGCGGCCAGCGCGAGCTGGCGGCCGCCGTCTGGCGCACGGCGACGCGCGTCGCTCGAGGCGACGCCGCGCCACGCGCGCTGCT
Organism: Burkholderiaceae bacterium; assembly: GCA_048500255.1. GTDB lineage: Bacteria > Pseudomonadota > Gammaproteobacteria > Burkholderiales > Burkholderiaceae_C > JAMHWF01. Next base: position 55,270 of record JASNYH010000007.1, read on the forward strand.
CGCGCAGGCGCCCACCGGCATCGGCAAGACGCTGGGCACGCTGTTCCCGCTGCTCAGGGCGTGCGGCACGCCGCACGGACCCGACCGCGTCGTCTTCGTGACTGCCAGGACGACCGGACGCGCGCTCGCGCTCGACGCGGCGCAGACGCTCGCCGCGTCGATGGCGTCGCCGCTGCGCATCGTCGAGCTCGTGGCGCGCGACAGCGCCTGCGAGCATCCGGGATCGCCGTGCAGCGGCGACGCCTGCCCGCTGGCGCGCGGCTTCTGGGACCGGCTGCCGGCGGCGCGCGCCGCCGCCGTCGCACAGGCCGACGCCGGCGCGCCGCTGCGCCGCGACGCGCTGCGCACGATCGCGCTGGCGCACGACGTCTGCCCCTACCACCTCGGCCAGGAGCTGGCGCGCTGGGGCGACGTCGTCGTCGGCGACTACCACCACTGGTTCGACGACGGCGGCCTGCTGCACGCGCTGGCGCAGGCCGACGGCTGGCGTGCCGGCGTGCTCGTCGACGAGGCGCACAACCTCGTCGAACGCGCACGCGACATGTACAGCGCCGAGCTGCGGCGCGCCGACTTCGCGGCGCTGCGCACCGCAGCGCCCGCGGGGCTCGCGCGCCCCACGCAGCGCCTGCTGCGCGCCTGGGGCGCGCTGGTGCGCGCCCAGGCCGGGCCGCACGCCGTGCAAGCGGCGGTGCCCGACGCGCTCGCCGCAGCGCTGCGCGACTGGATCGGCGCCGTGTCGGAGCTGTTCGCGCGCGAGCCCGATCGCGCGCAGGGGCCCTGGCTCGACGCCTGGTTCGCGGCGCTCGCCTTCGCTCGGCGGCTCGAGACCTTCGGCGATCACACGCTGTTCGACGTCACGCTCGAAGGCAGCGGCCGGCGCGCCACGTCGACGCTCGGCCTGCGCAACGTGCTGCCGGCGCCGCACCTCGCGCCGCGCTTCGCCGCCGCGCAGTCGGCCGTGCTGTTCTCGGCGACGCTCGCGCCGGCCGAGCACTACGTGCGCACGCTCGGCCTGCCCGCCGCCGCGCCGGCACTCGACGTCGCCGGGCCCTACGGCAGCGACCAGCTCGCGGTGCGCATCGCGCGCCACGTGTCGACGCGCTGGAGCGACCGCGAACGCTCGCTCGCGCCGATCGCCGAGCTGATCGGCGCGCAGTTCGCCGAGCGGCCGGGCAACTACCTCGCGTTCTTCAGCAGCTTCGACTATCTCGAGCAGGCGGCGCGCGCGTTCGCGGCGCGGCACCCCGAGGTGCCGCAGTGGCGCCAGCAGCCGGGCATGGACGAGACGGCGCGCGCCGCCTTCCTCGCGCGCTTCGATGCGCAGGGAAGCGGCGGCGTCGGCTTCGCCGTGCTCGGCGGCGCGTTCGCCGAGGGCATCGACCTGCCGGGCGATCGCCTGGTCGGCGCCTTCATCGCGACGCTCGGGCTGCCGCAGGTCAATGCGCTGAACGAGGCGTTCCGGCGCCGCATCGACGAAGGCGGCGGCGACGGGTTCGACACGCTGTACCTCGTGCCGGGCCTGCGCAAGGTGGTGCAGGCGGCCGGCCGCGTGATCCGCACGCCCGACGACCGCGGCGTCGTGCACCTGATCGACGACCGCTATGCCCAGGCGCGCGTGCGCCGCCTGCTGCCCGCGTGGTGGGGCGTCGCGGGCTGACTTCGAGAAATCCGAATCCCTGCTGCGATCGTTTCTGCTTTTTTCGATCCGTGCGCGGGGCGACAGTGCATCCCGTCCAGACTTGCGAAGGAGTGACGACGATGCAGATCCGGTTCCGCAGCCCCGACCCCGCAGCGCGGCACCTGCGCCGGCGCGCCGTGCAGCGCGTGCGCGGCGTGCTCGCCAGGCTCGGCCGCCGCGTCGAGCGCGTCAGCGTGGTGCTCGACGACGCCAACGGCGACGCGCCAGGCGACGTCGACAAGCGCTGCCGCGTGCTGGCCGAGCTGCCCGAGGGCGGCGTCGCCCGCATCGACGCCACGTCGCGGCACTGGACGCAATCGCTCGAGGTCGCGGTGGCGGCGCTGCGCCGACGCGTGCTCAGGCTGCTGCGCCGCGCGCTGGCCGGCGGCGGGCCCGGCGCATCGATCGCGCCGCCGCCGGCGCTGGCATTCGTGCCGGCGCCGGTGCGCCGGCGCACGCCGGCCGTGCACCGCCTGCCGGCGCGGCTCGTGCGCTGACCGCCGCCTCGGCCGCACGACCGCTCAGCGCACCGCCGCGGCGAGCAGCCGCTGCACCAGCGGATGGTGCTGGCCGCGGCGCGAGCGGATGGCGTGCACCTCCTCGCGCACGTCGTCGCAGCGGCCGAGCAGGCGCAGCCCGCGCATCGCGACCACATCGTCGCCGCCGAGCCGGCTGATCGGGAAGACGCCGAGCCCGCGCGCCGCGAACACCGCGAGCAGCGCGCTGTCCTCGAATTCGCCGACGATGCGCGGTGCGAGGCCCTGCGCGTCGAACCAGCGATCCAGCGTGGCGCGCAGCGCCGAATGGCCGGTCGGCAGCAACAACGGCAGCTCGGCCAGGCACTGCGGGAAGTCGCGCACGCCGGCGCGCCGCACCAGCGACGCCGGCCCGTACCAGTCGACCGGCGCGACAGCGATGCGCTCGCTCGTCACGCGCAGGTTCGGGTTGGGCGGCGCCGGCTGGCCGGCCAGCACGACGTCGAGGTGGTGCAGCGCCAGCTCGGCGAGCAGCTGCTCGAACTCGCCCTCGTGGCAAACCAGCCGCAGCCGCGGCGTGTCGAGCACCGGCTGCAGCAGCGCATGCGCCGCGAGCTTGGACAGCCCGTCGGACAGGCCGACGGCCAGCCGCACGGCGCGCCCGCCCGCGGCCGCCTTGACCTCGGCCGGGATCTCGGCGCCGAGCCGGAAGATCTCCTCCGCGCGCGCGAACGCCACCTGCCCGGCCTCGGTCAGCGCCAGCCCGCGACCCGCCGGCTTGAGCAGCTGGTGGCCGAGCGCGGCCTCGAGCGCCTTGACCTGCGCGCTCACCGTCTGGATCGCCATGTCGAGCCGCTCGGCGGCACGCGCGAAGCCGCCCTCCTTGGCGACGACCCAGAAATAGTGCAGGTGGCGGTAGTTGAGCGTCGTCATCGGTGCAGCCTTCCGGGCAGGTTCGAGAAAACCGAAGTCCGCGTCACTTTAACGCTGCTTCCGGCGATGCGCAGGCGCCCCGATCATCCGCCGTCCCCGAACCCGAACCACGACTTCAGGAGCACCCCGTCACCATGGACATCCTCGCCACCCCGTGGCTCGGCATGCCGGTCTGGACCTGGCTCGCCTTCGTCGGCGCCGTGCTGGCCATCCTCGCCTTCGACCTCGGCGTGATGCATCGCGACAGCCGCGAGATCGGCGTCGCCGACAGCCTGAAGATGTCGGCGCTGTACATCGGCCTGGGCCTCGCCTGGGCCGTCGCCGTCTACTGGATCTACCGCACCTATGCCGGCGACGGCGCGCTCGACCCGCAGATCGCGGCGGCCGCGACGCCGGGCGAGCGGGCGCGCATCGCCGTCGAGCTCTATCTCACCGGCTACCTGGTCGAGAAGACGCTGGCGCTCGACAACGTGTTCATCATCTCGATGATCTTCGGCTTCTTCGCCGTGCCGCGCGAGCACCAGCACCGCGTGCTGTTCTGGGGCATCCTCGGCGTCATCGTGCTGCGCGCGCTGATGATCGGCCTGGGCGCCGCGCTGGTGCAGGAGTTCGCCTGGGTGATGTGGGTGTTCGGCGCGGTGCTGCTGGCCACCGGCATCAAGATGCTGTGGATGGCCGATCACCAGCCGGACATCGCCAACAACCCGGTGCTGCGCTGGATGCGCCGCCACCTGCGCGTCACGCCGGGCCTGCACGGCGAGCGCTTCGTCGTGCGCCTGCCCGACCCGCGCAGCGGTCGCGCAGTGCTCTACGCGACGCCGCTGCTGCTGTGCCTGGTGCTCGTCGAGCTGGCCGACCTGGTGTTCGCGATCGACTCGGTGCCGGCGATCTTCGCGATCACGCCCGACGCCTTCATCGTCTACACGAGCAACATCTTCGCCATCCTCGGTCTGCGCGCGCTGTACTTCGCGCTCGCAGCGGTCGTGCACCGCTTCCACTACCTGAAGTACGCGCTGGCGCTCGTGCTCGTGTTCATCGGCGCGAAGATCTTCGTCGGCGACTGGCTGTACGGCGGCAAGCTGCCCGCGTCGATCAGCCTGTCGGTGATCGCGGTGCTGCTGGCCGGCGGCATCGCCGTGTCGTTGTGGAAGACGCGCCGCCGTACGGGCGGAGTCGGCGCGATCGACGAGGCGTGACGATCGTCAGCGCGCTGCCGCCGGCTCCTCGGGCATGCGAAACCGCGCGACGGCGGCCGCCAGGCGTTGCGCCTCTTCCTTCATCGCAGCGGCGCCGGCGGCGGTCTCCTCGACGAGCGCGGCGTTCTGCTGCGTCATGCGGTCGAGTTCCTGCACGGCCTGACCGACCTGCGCGATGCCGGCGCTCTGCTCGCGCGCGCCGGTCGCCACTTCGCCGAGCAGCGCGTCGACGCGCTGCGACGACGCGACGATCTCGTCGATCGTGCCGCCGGCGCGCCGCACCGTCGCGGCCCCCGCCTCGACCTGATCGACGCTGTGGCCGATCAGCGACTTGATCTCGCGCGCCGCGTCGGCGCTGCGCCGGGCCAGCGTGCGCACTTCGCCGGCGACGACGGCGAAGCCGCGGCCCTGCTCACCGGCACGGGCGGCCTCGACGGCGGCGTTGAGCGCCAGGATGTTGGTCTGGAACGCGATCGCGTCGATCGTTCCGATGATCTCGCCGATGCGCGACGACGACTCGCGGATCGCGTCCATCGTCTGCACCACGTCGCGCATCACGCGGCCGCCCTCGGCCGCCGTCTCGGCGCTGGCGCGCGCGACGCGCGACGCCTCGGCCGTGTTGTCGGCGCCGTGTCGCACCGTGGCGGCGATCTGCTCCATCGACGCGGCCGACTCCTCGAGGTTGGCCGCCGCCTGCTCGGTGCGCGCCGACAGGTCCATCGCGCCGGCGGCGATCTCGCCGCTCGAGTGCACGATGACGTCGCTCGAGCTGCGCATGCGCTGCACCATCGAGCGCAGCGAGTCCTGCATCGCGCGCAGCTCGAGCATGAGCTGCGCCGCCTCGTCGCGGCCCCACGGCGCGGGCGACGTCGTCAGGTCGCCGTCGGTCATCGCGCGCAGATGGCGGCGCGTCTCCTTCAGGCCGCCGTCCATCACGCGGTAGAAGCTCAGGAACAGGTACGACGCCACGCCGACGGCCGCCGCCACCACGCACAGCAGCACGACGACGCGCTCGCGCCACTGCTGCTGCAGGTCGGCGACGTAGACGCCCGAGCCGACGATCCAGCCCCAAGGCTCGAAGCCCATCACGTACGACACCTTGTCGACCGGCTGCTCGCTGCCCGGCTTGGGCCACTGGTAGGCGACGAAGCCCTTGCCGCCGCGGCGCACCGTGTCGACGAAGGCCATGAACAGCGCCAGGCCGTTCGGATCCTTCATGCCGCCCACGTCCTTGCCGTCGAGCTCGGGCTTGATCGGGTGCATCAGCATGCGCGGATGCATGTCGTTGATCCAGAAGTACTCGTTGGCGTCGTAGCGCAGCGCGGCGACGGCGCGCATCGCCGTCTGCTGCGCCTGCGGGCGCGTCATCGCGCCGGCGGCCTCCTGCGCGTGCGCCCAGGCGATGACGCCGTGCGCCACCTCGACGTGCTGGCGCGTCGCGTCCATGCGCGCCTGCATCGCGCGCTGCGACTCGACGGCCAGCATCCAGACCAGCAGGCCCACCAGCGGCAGGACGAAAGCGGCCGAGATGATCGACATCTTGGCGCTGAAGCGCAGTTTGCGGAACAGCCGCACGCCCAGGGCCCAGACGCCGTGGTGCGCGAAGTAGCCCGTTTCGGACGGCGCAGAGGGAGGGGAAGAGGGAGAGACCTGCCCGCTCGTGCGCACCGGCACGGCAAGCGGAACTGCCACGGACATCGACGGCTCCTTGTTGTTGTTGGTCGAGTGCTTCGAGGTCGGCGCCGGCGACGGTCATCCCCTGGCGGCGACGTTGGCATTCTCGGCAGCGTCCGCGCGCGGCTTGAGCGGAACAGCGGCGCGAAGGCCCTGCAGTTCCGGCCGCCCGCGCGCCGCGGACGTGCTCAAGTACGCCCCGCAGCGGCCGATATCGGATCGACGTCACGAAGTACCGCGCGCCCATGACCGACCCCCGACAGGCCCTCGTCTGCGACGACAACCAGCTCAACAGCCGGCTCGTCGCCGTCTTCCTCAAGAAGCTGGGCTGGCAGGCCCATATCGTCGACAGCGGCGCCGCGGCGCTGGCCGCGCTCGCCGAACGCCCGTTCGACCTCGTGCTGCTCGACATGCGCATGCCCGGCATGAGCGGCGAAGAGGTGTGCCGGCGCATCCGCGACGACGCGCGCCTGGCGGCGCTGCCGGTGGTCGCCTACACGGCGCACAGCACGCCCGACGAGAAGGAGCGCATCCTGGCTGCCGGCTTCAGCGGCCTGCTCGTCAAGCCGACGTCGTTCGCCGACCTGCGCGACGCCTGCGACGAGTTCGTGGCGTCGGTGCGCTGAGCTGCGTGCGATGGACGACGTCGCCCTCCAGCCGGCGCCGGCGCCGGCGCTGAGCTTCGCGGCGCCCGCGCCCGCCGAACGCACGGCCTGGCTGCTGATCCGCGACGCCGGCGAGGCGCACGCCATCGCCGGCGCCCTCGAGGCCGCCGGCTGGCGCATCGAGGCCGTCGAGCACACGCTGGCCGCGATGCACACCCGCATCGGCACCGTCGCCAGGCCACCGGCCGTCATCGTCAGCGGGCTGCGCTTCGACGACGGCGACGCGATGCAGCTGATCCGCATCCTGGCGCGCCGCGGCTGGCGCTCGGCGCTGTTCTTCGCCAGCCACCAGCAGCGCGCCGTCATCAAGGCTGCCGTCACGATGGCCGGTGCCTGCGGCGTCGCCGTCGCTGGCGTCGCCGAGCAGCCGGTCGACGCGGCGGCGATCGCGCGCAGCCTGGCCGCGTACCGCACGCCCGATGCGGCGCCGCGTCGCCGCCCGCCGCCGGAGCCGCTCGAGAAGGACGAACTGCTCGACCTGCTCGACCGCGGCGCGCTCGAGCCGTGGATGCAGCCCAAGCTGCGCATCGCCAGCCGCGAGATCGTCGGCTTCGAGGCGCTGCTGCGCGCGCACGACGCCGCTGGCGCGCTCGTCATGCCCGACCGCCTGGTCGGCGCGCTGGCGACGCACGGCCTGCTCGACCAGGCGACGATGCACATGGCGCGCCAGACCGTCGAGTTCGTCGCCGGCTGCCTGGGCGACGGCATGGCCGTCAGCGCGTCGATCAACGTGTCGATGCAGTCGCTGTCGAACCTGGCGTTCTGCCAGGAGCTCGAGCGCACCGTCACGCACGTCGGCCTCGATCCGAGCTGGATCACGATCGAGATCACCGAGACCGACGCAATGGCCGACCTGTCGCTCGTCATCGAGAACACGGCGCGCATCCGCATGCTCGGTTTCAATCTCTCGATCGACGACTTCGGCACGGCCTATTCGAGCCTGTACCAGCTGTCGCGCATCCCGTTCTCGGAGCTCAAGATCGAGCGCGCCTTCGTCACCGACATCGACCGCGACCCGGGCAAGCAGGCCATCGTGCAGGCCTGCACGCAGCTCGGCCGCGCGCTCGGCCTGCACGTCGTCGCCGAGGGCGTCGAGACGCGGCGCGAATACGACGCCGTGCACCGCTGCGGCGTGACCGAGGTGCAGGGCTGGCTGGTCTCGCGCCCGATGCCGGTGCGGCTGGCGCGCGAGTGGCTGGGCGCGCTGCCCGACCTGCGCATGGAAGTCTGAGCGCGGCGCGCCGCTCGGCGCGCCCCCGTCGGGCCGGCCTCAGTGCGGCGCGCGCAGGATGCCGGCGTCGCCCGTTGTCGCCACGTACTGGCGCAGCACGGTCGCCAGGCGCTGCGGGCTGTACGGCTTGACGACGAAGCCCCCGATGCCCAGTTCGACGGCGCGGCGCACGACCTCGGGCTTGCTGTAGGCCGACACCATCACGACGAACACCTGCTTGTCGATCGCGCGCACCTGCTCGAGCACGGCCAGGCCGTCGAGCTCGGGCATGTCGATGTCGAGCAGCGTGAGGCGCGGCTTGAGCAGGTTGAACTGCGCGAGCGCCGCCGTGCCGTCGCGCACCTCGTGCAGCTCGGCGTGGACCATCGGCTTGAGCAGCCGCGTGAGCAGCTGCAGGCTCGAGTGGTTGTCGTCGGCAATCAGGATGCGGCGCACGTCGGCCTTGGCGTCGGCGGGTGCGGCGGGGGAGGCGGCGGTCGAGGTTTCCATGGCGTCGTCCTTCATCGTCCAGCGTTCAGCAAGGCGCCGCGCGCCTCGAGGATCAGGCCCTCGCACAGCACGGTGGCGCGGCCGTTGCGGCCGGCCTTGAGCTCGGCCTCGACCTGCGCCGACATGTCGGTCAGGCGGGCGAATCCGTACGAGCCGGCCGTGCCCTTGAGCACGTGCAGCAGCGACTTCAGCTCGTCCCAGTCGGCGCGCTGCAGCGCGGCGCGGATCGCGTCGATCTGCGCCGGCAGCCCGGCGCGGAACTCGGCGGTCAGCGCGGCGATCTCGCGCGCATAGTCCTCGTCGCCGTCGGCGCTGGTCAGCGGCTGCGTGTTGGCCGCGACCAGCGAGGCGATCACCTGGTAGAAGCGCTCGCGCTCGACCGGCTTGGCGAGCACGTCGTCGCAGCCGATCTCGCGATAGCGCTGCACGTCGGACTTCATCACGTTGGCGGTCAGCGCGACGATCGGGCCGCGCCAGCCGGCGGTGCGCAACGTGCGGGTCGCCGCGACGCCGTCGAGCACCGGCATCTGGATGTCCATCAGGATCAGATCGAACTCTCGACGCAGCGCCGTCTCGACGGCGTCGCGCCCGTTGCCGACGACGGTGACCTCGAGGCCCGCCTGGCGCAGGTAGGCAGCCAGAAGCCGCTGGTTGTCGACGCCGTCCTCGGCCAGCAGCACGCGGCCCGACAAGTCCGGAATGCTGAACGACGTGATCGCGAAGTCGGCGCGCTCGTAGATGTGGAGGTCGCCCTCCATCGTGAGCAGCTCGGCGGCGCTCGGCGCGGTCGCCAGCGGCAGGCTCAGTCGGAAGCGGCTACCCTTGCCGGGCTCGCTGTTGACGCGGATGCGCGCGCCCAGCGCCGTCGCGAGCTGGCTCGACAGATAGAGCCCAAGGCCGGTGCCGCCGTAGCGGCGCGTGGTCGAAACGTCGGCCTGCGCGAACGGCTGGAACAGGCGCCCGAGCTGCTCGCGCGTCATGCCGATGCCGGTGTCGGTGACGGTGAACGCCAGCGTCGGCGGCTCGGCCTTGTACTGCACGTCGATGGTCACGCAGCCGCGCTGCGTGAACTTGATCGCGTTGCTGCACAGGTTGAGCAGGATCTGCTTGAGCCGCACCGGGTCGCTGGCGAAGCGCGCCGGCAGCGGCAGGTGCGGGCGCACCTCGAACTGGAGCGACTTCTCCTCGGCACGCCCGGCGACCAGCGTGACGAGGTCGCGCAGCAGGATCGGCAGGTCGATGTCGATGCGCTCGAGTTCGACCTGGCCGGTCTCGATCTTCGACAGGTCGAGGATGTCGTTGATCACCTCGAGCAGGTGGCGGCCGTTGCGGATGATGGTGCGAACGGCGTCGTCCTTCTCCTCGGCCGGCACGTCGCGCGTGAGCAGCAGCTCGGCAAAGCCGATGATCGAGGTCAACGGCGTGCGGATCTCATGGCTCATGTTGGCGAGAAACGCGCTCTTGGCGCTGCTCGCCGCGACGGCTTCGTCGCGCGCGCGGCGCAGCTCGTCGGTGCGGCGCTGGATCAGGTCCTCCTGCGTCTGCGAGCGCGCCGCCAGCTGCGACTCGGCCTGCTGGCGCGCGGCACGCTCGTGCGCCAGCCGGCGCTCGAGCATCTGGACCAGCTCGTTCACGGGCCGGGCGCCTGCGCGACGCGGCAGCGGCTCGACCACGCCGGTCCGGAGGACTTCGAATACGACTTTCCCTGCATGGGCGATCCTGTCGGCCTCGCTGGGCCTGGCGGATCTATCGGCATCCCGCCGCGCCACTTGAGAGGCCGGGCGCGACGCAGCTCAGGACAGGCACCAGTCGAGCGCGCGCTGCCACACGCCGTGGCCGAGCGCGAACGCGGCGGCGCCGGCGAGCATCAGGCCGGCGACGCGCACGGCCCAGGCACGCCCGCGCGCGCCGGTCAACCGGCCGAACAGCCACGGCGCAGCGGCCAGCGCCGGCATCGACGCCAGCGCGAAGGCGCCCATCACGGCGGCCCCGCCGAGCGGGCCGTTGGCCATCGCCGCCAGCGCAAGCGCGCTGTAGAGCAGCCCGCACGGCCAGGCGATCCATGCCAGCCCGAAGGCGGTCGGCCGCGCCGGACCCTGCATCGCTGCCCAGCCGCCGCCGGCCCCGGCGGCGACCGTGCCGCCGAGCACTGACGGTGCACGGCCGAGACGCCAGTCGGGCTGGCGCCCGGTGACGACGAGCCACAGGCCGAAGACGAGCACGGCGACATGAAGCGCGAGCCACAGCGGCCGCACCACGGGCGCCGCGTCGCGCAGCACGGCCAGCGTCGACACGCTGGCCGCGGCGACGGCACCGCCCGCCATGTAGCCGACCAGACGGCCGACGTGGAAGCCGGCGAACGCGCCGCGCCCGCCGCGCACTAGCGCCGCGCACGGTGCGCCGCACATCGCCGCGCAGTGCGCCGAGCCGCCGAGGCCCAGCAGCAGCGCCGCGGGAACGAGACTGAGTTCGATCATGACCGCGCGGGATCGTCCGACGTCTTCGTCGGACGAGGGGCCGTCATATCACTCGCGAGAATCGCTCGCGCTGGCGATCGTGCTGGATGTAGCGGTCGAACACCATCGCGATGGCGCGCACGACGTACCAGCCGGCGGCCGTGACCTGGATCGCGTCGTGGTCGATGACGACGAGGTCGGCGTCGACGTAGGGCAGCAGCCGCTCGAGCTCGGCGGCGAAGTGCTCGCGGAAACGCACCAGGTACGCGGCCTCGACCGACTCGAACTCGAGCCGGCCCTGGCACATGATCGCCATGATGACGGCGCGACGCAGCAGGTCGTCGCGCGTCAGCGCGATGCCGCGCACGATCGGAAACTGGCGCTGCGCCAGCGCGTCGTAGTACTCGGGCAGCGTCTTGGCGTTCTGGCTGTAGGTCGCGCCGATGCGCCCGATCGCCGACACGCCCAGCGCGATCAGGTCGCAGTCGGGCTGCGTGCTGTAGCCCTGGAAGTTGCGGTGCAGCCGGCCCTGGCGCTTGGCGACGGCGAGCGCGTCGTCGGGGAGCGCGAAGTGGTCCATGCCGATGTAGGTGTAGCCCTCGGCGAGAAAGCCGGCGATGGCACCGCCGAGCATGCCCACCTTGGCGCCGGCCGGCGGCAGTTCGGCGGCGTGGATGCGCCGCTGCGGCTTGAAGCGCTGCGGCAGGTGCGCATAGGAGTACAGCGCGATGCGCTCGGGGCGCAGAGAGCAGACCTGCTCGACGGTGCGCGCGAAGCTGGTTTCCGTCTGCTTGGGCAGGCCGTAGATCAAGTCGACGTTGAGCGACGCGAAGCCGATGCGGCGCGACGCGACGACGAGATCGCGCACGGCCTCGAAGGGCTGCACGCGATGCACGGCGTGCTGCACGTCGGCGTCGAAGTCCTGCACGCCGAAGGACAGCCGGTTGAAGCCGAGGCGGTGCAGATGCTGCAGTCGCGCGTCGGTCACGGTGCGCGGATCGACCTCGATCGACAGCTCGGCGCCGGCCTCGATGCGGAATGCCCGCCGCAGCGCCGCCATCAGGCGCGACAGCTCGTCGTCGGACAGGAAGGTCGGCGAGCCGCCGCCCAGGTGCAGCTGCGACACCGGCGTGCCGGCGCCCAGCGACTCGACGTACAGCGAAATCTCGGTCTCGAGCGCGTCGAGGTAGTCAGCGGCGCGCTCGTGGTGCTTGGTGATGATCTTGTTGCAGGCGCAGTAGTAGCACAGCGACTCGCAGAACGGGATGTGCACGTACAGCGAGATCGGCGTGGTAGCGCCGACGGCAGCGCCCTCGGCGCGCTGGCGCAGCGCCTGCAGATGCTCGGACGCGCCGAACGCCTCGACGAAGCGGTCGGCCGTGGGGTAGGAGGTGTAGCGCGGGCCGGGCACGTCGAAGCGCGCCAGCAGCTCGGGGGTCAGCGGCGCGTCGGCACGCGGGGCGACGACCCGTTGCCTGTCGGCCACCAGCGAAAGCGTGTTCATGCGCAGGGACTGTGCCGCAGTTGCTTCCCCCCCGGATTGACCAGGGTCAACCGGGGGGTCCCGAGTGAGGCGACAATGCCGTTCATGGCTGCGGTTCCCCCCTTCCCCGCCGGTCTGCCGAGCGGTCTGCAGGTTGCATGCTCGTCGTGCAGCCTGCGCGAGCTGTGCCTGCCCGTCGGCCTGTCGCCCGACGAGCTGGAGCGGCTCGACACCATCGTCGCGCAGCGCCGCGCCGTGCCGCGCGGCCAGGCGCTGTTTCGCAGCGGCGACGCGTTCCGCGCGCTGCACGCGGTGCGCACCGGATTCTTCAAGACCTGCGTGTGGACGGGCGACGGCCGCCGCCAGGTGACCGGCTTCCAGATGGCCGGCGAGCTGCTCGGCCTGGACGGCATCGGCAGCGGCGCGCATCCCTGCGACGCGATCGCACTCGAGGACTCGCAGGTCTGCGTGATCCCCTACGACGAGCTCGAGCGGCTGTCGCGCGAGTTCGGCGAGCTGCAGCGCCACTTCCACCGCATCATGAGCCGCGAGATCGTGCGCGACCACGGCGTGATGCTGCTGCTGGGCAGCATGCGCGCGGAGGAACGGCTCGCCGCCTTCTTGCTGAACCTGGCGCAGCGGCTGCAGCAGCGAGGCTTCTCGCCGTCGGCGCTGGTGCTGCGCATGACGCGCGAGGACATCGGCAGCTATCTCGGCCTCAAGCTCGAGACGGTCAGCCGCACCTTCTCGCGCTTCGACGACGACGGCATCCTCGAGGTCAAGCAGCGCTCGATCCGCATCCTCGACCCGGCGGCGCTGCAACGGCTGGTCGAGCGCGTCGCCTGCTGAGGCACGGGGGCGGTTCGCGCCGCCGCGGCAGCGCAGCCAAGGCCTGTGCGTGGCGCGACGGCGCGTCAGTCGATCGCCTCGTCGAGCAGCGCGTCGTCGCTGGTGCGCTCGCTGGCCGCCGTGTGCGCGAACAGCATCGTCAACGCGCCCGACGCGGCGAGCACGCCCCACAGGATGAAGAACGTCACCGTGTAGACCGCCTGGCGCGACCAGCCCAGCGGCGCGCCGCCGAACCAGGCGAAGTCGCCCGGGTCGACGACGACGAAGATCAGCATCTCGAGCACGCCGGCCATCACGAACGCCGGCCACAGCACGACCAGTGCCAGACGCGCGAGCGGCAACCGGCCGATGTCGGCGTTCATGACGACTGCCTCGCGCAGGCCGACACGGCGTACCTCACCGGGCCGGCGGCGCCGGCACTTGCGCCGTCGCGGCGTGGTTGCGCGCCTGCATCGCCGGCGCCTGCGCCTGCGGCTGCGCGCGGACGGACGCCGCCGGCGCACGCACCACCGTGTCGGCGCCCTGCACCGCGATCACCGTCGTGACGACGCCGGCGAGCACGACGACCAGCGGCCCGCCGACGACGAGCCAGAGCGTCTTGACGCGCCACCAGGGCAGCACGGGATGCGTGGCTTGGCTCATGTCGGTCTCCTGACGTGAAAGTTCAGCGCGGAACGATGAAGGTCGATTTCTCGTGCAGCATCGGCTCGCCGCCGTCGCCGCGGGCGATCGAGAAGCGGATCGGGTGCACGCCCGGGCCGGCGCGCTGCGCGGTCTCGTAGGGGATGCGCACGTGCAGCGTGAGCCAATGCGCTTCGGCCGGCGCGACCGTCGTCTCGGGGGCGGCGACGATGACGGCGCCGTCGAGGCCGGCGACGTCCAGGCGCAGCTTCAGCGGCTGCTCCGTCGCGTTCATCAGCTGCACGCGGTAGACGTTCTCGATCTGGCCGTCGTCGACCAGGCGCGCCAGCGCGGCGCGGTCGCGCACCACGTCGACGCGCACCGGCGAGCGCAGCGCGAGGCTGCCGACGAAGGCTGCCGACAGCGCGACGAGCACGGCGCCGTAGATCAGCACGCGAGGGCGCAGCACGCGGCGCAGCATCTGCGAGGTGTTCAGGTGGCGCTCGAGGCCGTTCTCGGTGGCGTAGCGGATCAGGCCGCGCGGATAGCGCATCTTGTCCATCACGCCGTTGCAGGCGTCGATGCACGCCGTGCAGGCGATGCAGTCGGACTGCAGGCCGTTGCGGATGTCGATGCCGGTCGGGCACACGTGCACGCACAGCTTGCAGTCGATGCAGTGGCCGAGGTTGGCCGCCTTCAGGTCGGCATCGCGCCCGCGCGTGCCGCGCGGCTCGCCGCGCTCGGCGTCGTAGCTGACGATCAGCGTGTCGCGATCGAACATCGCGCTCTGGAAGCGCGCGTATGGGCACATGTACTTGCAGACCTGCTCGCGCAGGAAGCCGGCGTTGCCGTAGGTCGCCAGGCCGTAGAAGTTGACCCAGAACCACTCCCACGGCCCGAACGACAGCGTGAACGCCTCGGCCCACAGCACGCGGATCGGCGTGAAGTAGCCGACGAAGGTGAAGCCCGTCCACAGGCTGATCGCGATCCAGACGAAGTGCTTGGCGCCGCGGCGCCAGATCTTCTCGGCCGTCCAGCCGCCGGCGTCGAGCTTCAGGCGCGCGCCGCGCTCGCCCTCGATGCGGCGCTCGACCCACATGAAGATCTCGGTGTAGACCGTCTGCGGGCAGGCGTAGCCGCACCACAGCCGCCCGCCCACCGCCGTGAAGAAGAACAGCGCGTAGGCCGAGATGACGAGCAGGCCCGTCAGGTAGATGAAGTCCTGCGGGTAGAGGACGAGGTCGAAGATGTAGAAGCGCCGCGCCGCAAGGTCGAACAGCACCGCCGGCCGGTCGTTCCAGCCGACCCACGGCAGCCCGTAGAACACGAGCTGCGTGACCCACACCAGAACCCAGCGCCACTTGGCGAACCAGCCCTGCACCGAGCGCGGCTGGATCTTGTGGCGCTTCTCGTACAGCGATACGAGCTTGACGGGGACCGGCTTGACGGTGCTGTCATCCACGCGAACGTTCTCTCACTTTCCGGTCACTGCCTGGCCGCGCCGTTGGGCGCCGACAGGCTCCACACATAGGCCGACAGCACCTGGATCTGCTCGGCGCTCAGGCGCTCGCCGTGCGCCGGCATGACGTTGGTCTTGCCGCGCTGGATCTGCGCCACGATGGCCTGCTCGCCCCAGCCGTGCAGCCACGTCTTGTCGGTCAGGTTGGGCGCGCCGAGCGCCGCGTTGCCCTTGCCGTCGTTGCCGTGGCAGGCCGCGCAGGCACCGAACTTGTCGCGCCCGAGCTGGGCCCACAGCGAATTGTGCGGGCTTCCCGAAAGGCTCATGACGTAGTGGGCCACGTTGCGCACGTCGTCGCCCGTGCCGAGGGCTTCGGCCATCGGCGGCATCACGCCCTGGCGGCCGTCCTTGATCGTCTGCGCGATCGTCTCGGGCGCGCCGCCCCACAGCCAGTCGTTGTCGGTCAGGTTCGGGAAGCCCTTGCTGCCGCGCGCGTCGGAGCCGTGGCAGGTGGCGCAGTTGTTGGCGAACAGCCGCTCGCCGATCGCCATCGCCTTCGGGTCGCGCGCCAGCTCGGCGGCCGGCTTGCCGGCGAACGCGGCATAGACGGGCGCCGCTGCAGTGCGCGCCTTGTCGACTTCCTCCCGATGCTGGTTCAGGCTGGTCCAGCCGAGCGTGCCCTGCACGCTGCCCAGCCCCGGGTAGAGCGCAAGGTAGACAAGCGAGAACACGACGGTGATGACGAACAGCCACATCCACCAGCGCGGCAGCGGGTTGTTGAGTTCGCGCAGATCCTCGTCCCAGACGTGGCCGGTCGTGTTGTCGTCGGCCATCACGCGGCGCCGCGCCGCGACGACGAGCAGCAGCAGGCAGGCGACGAGGCCGAGGATCGTCACGGCGGCGACGTAGATCGACCAGCCGGAGTGGAAAAAGTCGCTCATTGCATCGCCCTTTCGTCCTCGCCGCGCAGCGCCAGCTCGGCGGCCTCGCGGTACGCATCGCGGCGCGAGGCGCTGTACACCCACGCCACCAGTGCCACAAACAACAGCAGCCCGCTCACGGTGACGAGGCTGCGCAGATCGTTCAGGTCCATGTTCGTGCCCCTTACTTCACGTGCGTGCCGAGGACCTGCAGGTACGCGACGAGCGCATCGAGGTCGGTCTTGTCCTTCACCGCGGCGGCGGCGCCGTCGATGTCGGCATCGGCGTAGGGCACGCCGACGCGGCGCAGCGCCTTCATGCCCGAGGCGACGGCCGCGCCGTCCACGGCCGAGCGCTCGAGCCAGGCGTAGGCCGGCATGTTCGACTCCGGCACCAGGTCGCGCGGGTTGATCAGGTGCAGACGGTGCCACTCGTCGCTGTACTTGCCGCCGACGCGGTGCAGGTCAGGCCCGGTGCGCTTGCTGCCCCACTGGAACGGATGGTCGTAGACGAATTCGCCGGCCGTCGAGTACTTGCCGTAGCGCAGCGTCTCGGCCTGCAGCGGCCGGATCATCTGCGAGTGGCAGTTGTAGCAGCCCTCGCGGATGTAGACGTCGCGGCCGGCGAGCTGCAGCGCGGTGTAGGGTGCCAGGCCCGCCACCGGCTGCGTCGTCGAGCGCTGGAAGAACAGCGGCACGATCTCGACCAGGCCGCCGACGGCGACCGTGATCAGGATCAGCACGATCATCAGGAAGTTGCTGGTCTCGATGCGCTCGTGACCCGTGGGGCGGTGGGTGTTCGCGTTGCTCATGGTTCGTTCTCGCTCAGGCGTGGGCGGCGGCGCGCGGGATCGGCGCCAGGAACGGGCGGTTGCCGCGGATCGTCATCAGCACGTTCCAGCCCATCACACACATGCCCGTGAGGTACAGCAGCCCGCCGAGCAGGCGCACCACGTAGTACGGATAGGTGGCCTTCACGCTCTCGGCGAAGGTGTAGACGAGCGTGCCGTCGGCGTTGACGGCGCGCCACATCAGGCCCTGCATCACGCCGGCGATCCACATCGCGGCGATGTAGAGCACGATGCCCAGCGTCGCGATCCAGAAGTGCAGCTCGATGGCGCGCACGCTGTGCATCGCGGTGCGGCCGTACAGGCGCGGGATCAGGTAGTAGAGCGACCCCATCGAGATCAGGCCCACCCAGCCGAGCGCGCCCGAGTGCACGTGGCCGACCGTCCAGTCGGTGTAGTGCGACAGCGCGTTGACCGTCTTGATCGACATCATCGGCCCCTCGAAGGTCGACATGCCGTAGAACGACAGAGCAACGATCAGGAACTTGAGGATCGGGTCGTCGCGCAGCTTGTGCCAGGCGCCCGACAGCGTCATCACGCCGTTGATCATGCCGCCCCACGAGGGCGCCAGCAGCACCAGCGAGAACACCATGCCCACGCTCTGCGCCCAGTCGGGCAGCGCCGTGTAGTGCAGGTGGTGCGGGCCGGCCCACATGTAGGTGAAGATCAGCGCCCAGAAGTGGACGATCGACAGCCGGTAGCTGTAGACCGGGCGCTCGGCCTGCTTGGGGATGTAGTAGTACATCATCCCGAGGAAGCCCGCGGTGAGGAAGAAGCCGACCGCGTTATGGCCGTACCACCACTGCACCATCGCGTCCTGCACGCCGGCGTAGGCCGAGTAGCTCTTCATCAGGCCGGCCGGCATCGCCGCGCTGTTGACGATGTGCAGCAGCGCGACGGCGAGGATGAAGCCGCCGAAGAACCAGTTGGCGACGTAGATGTGGCGCACCTTGCGCATGCCGATCGTGCCGAAGAAGACGATCGCATAGGCGACCCACACGACGGCGATCAGGATGTCGATCGGCCACTCGAGCTCGGCGTACTCCTTGGCCTGCGTGTAGCCCAGCGGCAGCGACAGCGCCGCCGCCACGATGACGACCTGCCAGCCCCAGAAGGTGAACATCGCCAGCTTGGGCATGAACAGCGGCACCTGGCAGGTGCGCTGCACGACGTGATACGAAGTGGCGAACAGCGCCGAGCCGCCGAACGCGAAGATCACGGCGTTGGTATGCAGCGGCCGCAATCGGCCGTAGCTGAGCCACGGGATGCCGAGGTTCAGCTCGGGCCAGGCGAGCTGCGCGGCGATGAAGACGCCGACCAGCATGCCGACGATGCCCCACACGACGGCCGCGAGCGCGAACCCGCGGACGGCGCCGTCGGTGTAGCTCACGCCCGACTCGGAGTGCGTGCTAACGGCCATGGGAATTTCCTTTTTTGCAGTGCAAAGAAACCATTTCATTGTCAGGGTCTGATAGGCCCTGACGCTTGATGCCGGTCAATGGGTGTCGGATCGGCATCGAGGATGCGGGCGCCGGCCTCGTCGAGATCCTCGAACTGGCCGCGGTGCAGCGCCCAGGCGAAGACGCCGAGGATCAGCAGCACCAGCACGGCCGACAGCGGAATCAGCAGGTAGAGGATGTCCATCGCTCCTCACCTTGCCAGCCGCAGCGCATTGCCGACGACGAGCAGCGAGCTCGCCGCCATGCCCAACCCCGAGGCCCACGGCGGCAGCCAGCCGGCCACGGCGAGCGGCACGCAGGCGGCGTTGTAGGCGGCGGCCCAGATCAGGTTCTGGCGCACGATGGCGACGCTGCGCTGCGCGACGCGGCGCGCGTGCACCACGTCGGCCAGCGCATTGGAGACGACGACGCCGTCGGCCTGGCCGCGCGCGACGAGCGCGCCCTCGCCCATCGCCAGCGACACGTCGGCCTGCGCCAGCACCGGCGCGTCGTTGATGCCGTCGCCGAGCATCGCGACCTTTTCGCCGCGCTGCTGGGCGGCGCGCAGCGCCGCGAGCTTGGCCTCGGGCGCGAGGCCGCCGTGGCCGCCGTCGAGCGCGAGCTGCTCGGCGAGCCGGCCGGCGCGCGCCGCACCGTCGCCCGACAGCAGCGTGACCTTCACGCCGTCGGCCTGCAGCGCGCGCACCGCCTCGGCGGCGTCGGCGCGCAGGCCTTCGTCGAACTCGAAGCAGGCCAGCGGCACGCCGTCGCGCGCCAGCCAGACGCGCGGCCGGTCGTCGTCGCCGAGCGCCGTGCCGACGGCGGCAGCCGAGCCGAGCCGCCAGCGGCGGCCCGACGCGTCGGTGGCCTGCAGGCCGCGGCCGGGAGTTTCTGCGACGTCGCGCCAGTCGCCGGCCTCGCCGGGCCAGGCTTCGCGCAGCGCCGCCGACAGCGGATGCTGCGACCAGGCGGCGAGCGACGCCGCCGTCGCCGCGAGCGTGGCGTCGTCGACGTTGCAGCCGGACAGGCGCTGCACGCCGCGGCAGCGCAGCCGGCCTTCGGTCAGCGTGCCCGTCTTGTCGACGTAGAGGCGGTCGATCGCCGCCAGCGTCTCGAGCGCGTCGATGCGCCGCAGCAGCACGCCGCGGCGCGCCAGCGCGCCGGCCGCGGCGATCAGCGCCGACGGCGCCGCCAGCGACAGCGCGCACGGGCAGGTGACGATCAGCACCGACACGGCGACCCACACGGCCTTCGACGGATCGACGAGGCTCCAGGCTGCCGCCGCGCCGGCCGCCAGCAGCAGCACGACCCACAGGAACGGCCCCGCCCAGCGGTCGGCGAGCCGTGCGACGGCCGGCCGGCGCGTCATCGCCTCGCGCATCAGCGCGACGATGGCCTCGTGGCGCGTGTCGGCGCCGACGCGCAGCGCGCGCATCTCGACGGGCGCCTGCAGGTTGACGCTGCCGGCGACGACGGCGTCGCCGCTGCGCTTGGGCACGGGCCGCGACTCGCCGCTGAGCAGCGCCTCGTCGACCGCCGTCTCACCCTGCGTCAACACGCCGTCGGCGGCGAAGGCCTGGCCCAGCGGCACGCGCAGCACGTCGCCCACGGCGATGCGCTGCGCACTGATCGTCTCGACGCTGCCGTCGGCGGCGACGCGCAGCACGCTCTGCGGCAAGGCGCCGGCGCTGCGCTCGAGCGCCTCGGCGGCGCGGTGGCGTGCCAGCATCTCCAGATAGCGCCCGCCGAGCAGGAAGGCGACGAACATCGTCAGCGAATCGAAATAGACATCCGCGCCGAACACGCCGCCGGGGTCGAACGCCGCGCCGCTGCTGGCGACGAAGGCGACGGCGATGCCCAGTGCGACCGGCACGTCCATGCCAATGCGCCGCTCGCGCAGCGCGCGCCACGCGCCGGCGAAGAACGGCGCGGCCGAGAACCACAGCACCGGCACGGTGAGCAGCCAGGCGCCCCAGTCGAGCAGCTGCTTCAGGTCGGGCGCCAGCTCGCCCGCGCCGGCCACGTAGGCGGGCGTGGCCATCATCATCACCTGCATGGCGCAGAACGACGCCACGAACAGGCGCCACGTCGCGCCGCGGCGCTCGCGCAGTCGCAGCTCGCGCGCGCCCGCCGCGGTATCGGGCACGGCGTCGTAGCCGGCGCGCTGCACGGCGCGCACCAGCGCCGACGGCTGCACGCGCCCGGCCTGCCAGCGCACGCTGGCGCACTGCGTCGCCGGATTGACAGTGGCCGCGACGACGCCGTCGACGCCTTGCAGCGCGTGCTCGACGGTGTCGGCGCAGGCCGCGCAATGCATGCCGCCGATGCGCAGCGACGACTCGGCGACGCGCGCGCCATTACCGGCGTCGAGCCAGCGCGTGAAGCGATCGCGCTCGAGCGGGTCGTCGAGGATGTCCGGATCGCCGGACGGCGCGGACGGAGAGACGGCAGGGATCACGCGGCGCTAATCTACGTGCCGCCGCCCGAAACGGACATGATCCAGATCAAAGACGTGATCCAGATCGGGCGGCGATGCTAGGCTGGGTTATTTCGCTGGGCGCTGCACGACCTTCATGCCCGAACTCTTCGGTTCCGACGCCTATTCCCCGCGCGAGGTCGCCGAGCGCGTCGAGACCATCGGCGTCGCCAAGGCGCGCATGGCGCTGCTGCCGATGGCCATCCTGGGCGTGCTGGCGGGCGCCTTCATCGGGCTGGGCATGCTGTTCTTCGTCATCGTCACGTCCGACGCGACGCTCGGCTTCGCGGCATCGCGCGTGCTCGGCGGCGCCGTGTTCTCGCTCGGGCTGCTGCTCGTCGTCGTCGCCGGCGCGGAACTCTTCACCGGCAACAACCTGCTCGTGATGGCCTGGGCCGACCGCAAGATCACGACGACCGAGCTGCTGCGCAACTGGCTCGTCGTGTGCGCCGCCAACTTCGTCGGCGCGGCCGGGCTGGCCGTGCTGGTCTGGCTGTCGCGCCACTGGGAGATGAACGACGGCCGCGTCGGCGCGCAGGTGCTGGCGCTGGCCGCGAACAAGGTCTCGCTGGCGCCGCATGTGGCCTTCTTCAAGGGAGTGCTGTGCAACGTACTGGTGTGCATGGCGGTGTGGATGGCGATGGCCGGGCGCAGCGTCGTCGACAAGGCGGTCGCCGTCGTGCCGCCGATCACCGCCTTCGTCGCGGCCGGCTTCGAGCACAGCATCGCGAACATGTACCTGATCCCGCTGGCGATGCTCCTGCACGGCGCCGAGGGGCTCGACGTACCCGGCGCTGCGGCCATCGGCTGGAGAGGCCTGGCTGCCAACCTGCTGCCCGTGATCGCAGGCAACCTGGTCGGCGGCAGCGTGCTCGTCGGCCTCGTCTATCACTTGATCTACCGGCGCGGCGTCGCACGCTGAGCGCGGCGGACGGGTTTTCACGCAGCAAAACTGGCTGCGTTCTGCCGAAGATTTCTCTTCGTCGGTTCGCCCGGCCTCGACCACACTGCATACGATGCCGCCGCTGCCCGCCCCGAACGTCGAAATGCTCGAGGAAGCCACACCATGCTGAAGCGCATTGCGGTGGCGCAACTGGTGCCGGGCATGTACGTCGACAAGGTCGTCGGCTCGTGGCTCGACCATCCGTTCTGGCGCAACTCGTTTCCAGTGCGCAGCGCGGACGACGTGGCGCGCCGCGCGCATCGCCGAGGTGTGGATCGATACGGCGCGCGGCATCGACGTGCCCGCGCCGGTGGCCGCGGCCACGGAGCCCGAGCCCGAGACGACACCCGTCACGCCGACGCCGCAGCCTGCGCAACCCAAGGGCAGCGAGGTCGAACGCGCGCGCATCATCCGCGAGCAGGCCCGGCAGACCGTGGTCTCGCTGTTCGAGCAGGCGCGGCTCGGGCGCGCCGTCGAGCCGGCGGCCTGCCTGCCGCTCGTCGACGAGATCAGCGATTCGCTGGCGCGCGATCGGGGCGCCTTCATCAACCTGTCGCGGCTGAAGACCCAGGACGAGTACACGTACCTTCACTCCGTCTCGGTGTGCGCGCTGATGATCGGCTTGGCGCGACAGCTCGGGTTGCCTCGCGCGCAGGTGCGCGAGATCGGGCTGGCCGGCATGATGCACGACATCGGCAAGGCGCTGATGCCGCTGGAGGTGCTCAACAAGCCCGGCAAGCTGACGACCGAAGAGTTCGACATCATGAAGACGCATCCCGCGCAGGGCGTCGAACTGCTGCGCGGCAGCGTCGGCGAGGTCGTGATCGACGTCTGCCTGCATCACCACGAGAAGATCGACGGCAGCGGCTATCCGCACGGGCTCGCCGGCGACGACATCTCGCTGCCCGCGCGCATGGGCGCGGTGTGCGACGTCTACGACGCGATCACGTCGAATCGGCCCTACAAGGCGGGCTGGGATCCGGCCGAATCGCTGCGCCGCATGGCGCAGTGGAAGGGGCACTTCGACCCGCTCGTGTTCCAGGCCTTCGTCAAGACGATCGGCATCTATCCCGTCGGCTCGCTGGTGCGCCTGAAGTCGCAGCGACTGGCCGTGGTGTGCGAGCAGCGCGCCGAATCGCTGCTGAAGCCGCGCGTGCGCGTGTGCTGGTCGATCGCCGCGCGCCAGCGCATCACGCCCGTGTTCGTCGACCTCGCGTCGGCGGGATGCAACGACGAAATCGCAGGCGTCGAGAGCCCGCAGCAGTGGCCCGATCTGCCCGATCTGGACGCGCTGTGGCTGCCGCCGGAGGCGGCGACCGGCTGAACCGCGCTCGGGCACGCTGCCTGCTGCCCACTGCATGGGCGGCGGCACACGAGCCGCCGCCTCGACTGCGGAGGAAGCCGACATGACGACACCCAAGGACCCGAAGGCGGCCCGGCGCGAAACCCGGCGCCTGGAAGGCCAGGCCACCGACCCGGCGCAGAAGATGCCGACCTACCAGGAGCTGCTCGACGAATCGCTGGAGGAGACCTTCCCGGCCAGCGACCCGATCTCGCCGAGCGCCGCGATGCACGCCGAGCGCAGGATCTCGACGCGCAAGGACGACAAGGACTGGACGCTCAAGCCCGGCGGCGAGAAGGCGCCCAAGGGCAAGGCTGCGCGCGAATCGAAGGGGTCGGCCAAGCCACCGGTCAAGGAGACGAAGCAGCGCTGATCACACCAGCGGTGCCGCCGGCGAAGCGATCGCCGGCGCGACGCTGCCGGCGCACTCGCCGAAGCCGATGCGCGCCGCGCCCGCGCGCTCGCAGTGCGCGCGCAGGATCACGGTGTCGCCGTCCTCGAGGAAGCGCCGCGACTCGCCGCCGGGCAGCGCGAGCGGCTCCTTGCCGCCCTGCGTCAACTCGAGCAGCGAGCCGCCATCGCCCGACTGTGGCCCCGACTGCGTGCCGCTGCCGAGCAGGTCGCCCGGGCGCAGGTTGCAGCCGTTGCTGGTGTGGTGGGCAACGAGTTGCGCCAGTGTCCAGTAGGCGTCGCGGAAGTTGGCCTGCGACAGCCTCACGGCCGGCGTGCCGGCGGCGCGCATCGCTGCCGTCTGCAGCCAGACTTCGAGCACGATGTCGATCGCGCCGCGCTCGCGGTTGTCGAGCGAGTCGAGGTAGGGAAGCGGCTTGGGGTCGCCCTCGGGGCGCACGAACGGCGCACGGTACGGCGCCAGCGCATCCATCGTGACGATCCACGGCGACAGCGTCGACGCGAAGCTCTTCGACAGAAAGGGCCCGAGCGGCTGGTACTCCCAGGCCTGCACGTCGCGCGCCGACCAGTCGTTGAGCAGCATCACGCCGAACAGGCGCTGTTCGGCGGCGCCGATCGGCACCGGCTCGCCGAGCTCGTTGCCCGCGCCGACCAGCGCGCCGAGCTCGAGCTCGTAGTCGAGGCGCCGGCACGGCCCGAACAGCGGGATCTCGGTCTCGCCCTTCAACTGGCCGAGCGGGCGCGCGAAACGCGCCGGCGCGACGCCGATCGACGAGCTGCGGCCGTGGTAGCCGATCGGCACCCACTTGTAGTTGGGCAGCAGCGGGTTGTCGGGGCGGAACAGCTTGCCCACCGTGGTCGCGTGGTGGATGCCGGTGTAGAAGTCGGTGTAGTCGCCGATCTCGCACGGCAGACCCATCAGGACCTGCGACTGCGGCACCAGGCACAGCTCGAGGAACGGCGCCTGTTCGCTGCCCTCGCGCAACGCAGCCGACAGCGCGCGCCGCAGGCTGCGCCAGCGCTCGGCACCGAACTGCATGAAGCGCTTCAGGTCGCCGGCGGCCAGTGGCGCCATCTGGTCGTAGGTGGCGGCGTCCCAGGGGCACTGCTCGCAGGCGAGCCTGAGGTCGAGCACCTGGTCGCCGATCGCCACGCCGAAGCGCCACGGCTCGTCGACGACCTTGCGGCGAAATCGCCCGTACGGCAGGTTCTGGATCGGAAAGTCGCAGCCCGGCGCATTGGCCGAGGCCACCCAGCTGCGCAGCGCCGGGTCGTGGGTCTCGTCGATCATCGATTCAGCTCTGTTGGGTGTTCGTGCTGCGGTCGTCGAGGCCGGACCAGCATTCGGCATAGGCCGCATCGAGCGCGCCGCCCTCGAGCGCGAACTCGGTCGGGTGGAAGCGCCAGCGGCTCTCGAACATGAAGGCAAGCGTGTCGTCGAGCTTGTGCGGCGCGAGCGTCGCGCGGCTCGCCTTTTCGAATGCCTCGCGGTCGGGGCCGTGCGGCACGAAGGCATTGTGCAGGCTCGCGCCGCCGGGGCGAAAGCCCTCGGGCTTGGCGTCGTACTGGCCGTGCACCAGCCCCATGAACTCGCTCATCACGTTGCGGTGGTACCAGGGCGGGCGGAACGTGTCTTCGGCGACGAGCCAGCGCGGCGGGAAGATGACGAAATCGCAGTTGGCCGTGCCCGGCGTGTCGGACGGCGACGTGAGCACCGTGAAGATCGACGGGTCGGGGTGGTCGAAGCTGATCGAGCCGATCACCATGAAGTTCTTCGTGTCGTACTTCAGCGGCACGAGGTTGCCGTGCCAGGCGACGACGTCGAACGGCGAGCCCGGCAACGTCGTGCGCCACAGCCGGCCACCCCACTTGCGCACGACTTCGAATTCGCCGCCGGCCGCGGCATCGCAGACGGCCACCGGCGCGAGGAAGTCGCGCGGATTGGCCAGGCCGTTGGAGCCGATCGGCCCCAGCTCGGGCAGACGAAACGGCGCGCCGTAGTTCTCGCAGACGTAGGCGCGCGTCGGCCCGTCGACGGCGATGCGCCAGGCCATGCCGCGCGGCAGCAGCGCGACCTCCCCCGGCGCCACGTCGAGCCGGCCGAGCTCCGTCGTGATCGCCAGCCGCCCCTGCTGCGGCACGACGAGCAGCTCGCCGTCGGCATTCACGCAGGCACGCTGCATCGAGCGGTTGCACCGCACGACGTGCGCCGCCATGCCGGCCTGCGCGTCGGCGTCGCCGTTGACGACGAGCGTGCGCAGCCCGTCGACGAAGTCGGCCGGCGCGTCGGGAATCGCGAACGGATGCCAGCGCAGCGGATTCGGCGGCGCGGCGACGCCCTCTTTCGCGCCTGTCTTCCAGCCGTCGTGCGCCAGCGCCTCGCAGGCGCCGGCAACGACGCTCGGCCGGCGGCGGTACAACCAGACGCGCCGGTTCTCGGCGCGCGGCGCGGTGAACGCCGTGCCGCTGAGCAGCTCGGCATACAAGTCCTTGGCGACGCGCTGCGGGCTGTTGCGCCCGCGCGGCAGCGTGCCGGGCTCGGCCTCGCTCTCGAACTGGTTGCCGAAGCCGGAGAGGTAGCGCAGGGGTTGTTCGATCATGTCAGTGGCACCCGGCCGCTCGCAGCCACCGACGCGCCCCCTCGGGGGTAGCGAGCGACGCGAGCGTGGGGGGTCGTTTCATTCTGGTCCTTGCATGGCGGCACGGCGCGCCGCCGCGAGCGCCTGCTCGAGCACGGCGACGTCGCCGATGTGGTTGGCCAGCAGCAGCACCAGGCGCGCATCGAGCGCCTGGCTGCGTTCGGCGTCGAGGTCGCGGTGCGCGTCGATCAGCGCCTCGTAGAAGCGGTCGGGCGCATCGAGGTGGGGCGCCGTGATGAGTGCTGCGGGTGTCGTCGTCATCGTTCAGGCTTTCGCAAGAGCGCGCGCGAGCGCGAGCCGCACGTCGCCGGGGCGCAGAGTGCGCCAGCGCGCGGCCACGTGCTGGTCGGGGCGCAGCAGCCAGACGCTGCCGGGGAGCGCGTCGTAGCGCCGCCCGAAGCAGCCTTCGACGTCGCGCAGCACGGTGACGCCCGCGGGCGCCTGCGCTACCGCATCCGGCGCGACGAGCAGCCGTGTCAGCTCGAGGCCGGCGTCGAAGGTTTCGGGCCAGGCGTCGCCGTAGGCCACGAGCGTGAAGCCGGGCCCGAGGCGGCGCAGCAGCCAGCCGTGTCGCTCGCCGTCGGGCGTCGCCTCGACGACGGGCGCGTCGGCCGCCGCGGCGCCGGGGCGCATCGCGCCGTCGAAGGCGTCGCGGTCGGGCGTGTTCAGCGGCGAGCCGTCGAGCGTCGCCGGCACCGACAGGCGCCCGCTGTTGACCAGCCGCCGCGCGAAGGCGTGGTCGCGCGCCAGGTCGAGCACGGCATCTCGGAACACGCGGCTGATCGGGCTCTTGGGCGAGATGAAGTCGGTCGAGCGCGTCGAGGCGAGGATGTTCTCGTCGGCGGCGAACTCGCGCTCCCAGGCATAGCTGTCGAGCAGCGCGTCGGGTGCGGCGCCGCGTTGCACGGCGTCGAGCTTCCAGGCGAGGTTGTCGGCGTCCTGCACGCCCGAGTTGGCGCCGCGCGCGCCGAACGGCGACACGCCGTGCGCCGAGTCGCCGGCGAACAGCACGCGGCCGTGGCGAAAGCGCTCCATGCGCTGGCAGGCGAAGGTGTAGACGCTGGCCCACACGATGCGGAATCCGACGCCCTGCGCGCCGATGCTGTCGAGCAGCGCGCGCACGCGCGGCGCGATGCGCTCGGGTTGGCGCTCGGCGTCGGGGTCGGCGTCCCAGCCGAGCTGGAAGTCGACGCGCCACATGCCGTCGGGCTGCTTGTGCAGCAGCACGCTCTGCCCCGGGTGGAACGGCGGGTCGAACCAGAAGCGCCGCTCGCTCGGAAAGTCGGGCGCGTCCATCGTCACGTCGGCGATCAGGAAGCGGTCGTGGAAGACGCGGCCCTTGCTCTCGAGCCCCAGCAGGCTGCGCACGCTCGAGCGCGAGCCGTCGCAGGCGACGAGCCAGTCGGCATCGATCGCGTGGCGGCCCTCGGGCGTCTCGATCTCGACGCGCACGCCGTCGGCCTCGGGCGCGACGCCGACGACCTTGTGGCGCCAGCGGATCTCGATCGCCGGCAGCTCGAACGCGCGCTCGGCGAGGTAGCCCTCGACGTAGTACTGCTGCAAATTGATGAAGGCCGGCCGCTCGTGCCCCGGCTCGGGCAGCAGGTCGAACTGATAGATCGCCTCGCCGTGGAAGTAGACGCAGCCGCGGTTCCACGACACGCCCTGCGCGACCATGCGCTCGCCGCAGCCGAGGCGGTCGAAGATCTCGAGCGTGCGCTTGGCAAAGCAGATCGCGCGCGAGCCGGTCGACAGCTTGTGGTCGTTGTCGACGAGCAGCACGCGCTGGCCGCGCTGCGCAAGATCGATCGCCGTCGCGAGGCCGACCGGCCCGGCGCCGACGACGACCACCGCGTGGCGCACCGGCTCGGCGGCGTCGTGGTCGGGCGAGCGCCGGTATTCGAACTCGAGCGACTGGTAGTCGCGCGGCACCGCGGCGTCGGCCATCGCGCTCACCCTTCGAGCGTCTTCCACATCTCGATGTCGCGCTCGGCGGTCCAGATGCGCGGGTCGACGTGGCCGCTGGCCTCGTCGTAGGCGCGCGTCGCGTCGAACGGCATGCAGTGGTCGAAGATCACCCAGTGGCCGTAGCGCGGCTTGAGCGCGGCGTAGGCCTGCTTGTAGATCTCGTTGAGGCCCTGGCCGCGCGCTACGCCGGTGTCGACCAGGCCGTAGACGTCGGAGACGAAGGCGCGCGTCGACGCGATCGCCTCGGCGACCTTGTGCGGCGTCGTCAGCGCGGCGCCGCGCCCGGGCACGAGCTTCTCGAAGCGCATCGCCGCCAGCCGGTCGAGCGTCTGCGGCCAGTCCTTGAAGTAGCAGTCGCCGGCGTAGGCCGTGCTCTCGTACTCGACGAGGTCGCCGGCGAAGCAGATCTTCTGCTCGGGCAGGTAGGCGATCGTGTCGCCCTTGGTGTGGCCGCGGCCGATCTGCGCGATCCTGACTTCCGTCTTCTTGTCGAGCCAGACGCTCATCTCGCCCTTGAACGTCATCGTCGGCCAGGTCAGGCCGGGCGGCACGCTCTCGACGTTGCGGAACAGGCGCGGGAAGCGGCCGATCTCGCTCGCCTTGTCCTGCTCGCCGCGCTCGACGATCAGGTCGTAGGTGTCGCGGCTGGCGAT
The DNA here is from genome assembly GCA_048500255.1 of Burkholderiaceae bacterium. Taxonomy (GTDB): domain Bacteria; phylum Pseudomonadota; class Gammaproteobacteria; order Burkholderiales; family Burkholderiaceae_C; genus JAMHWF01. The sequence goes on from JASNYH010000007.1 coordinate 84,118, forward strand.
GATCTGCTCGGCGCCGTAGGCCGAGGCGCCGAGCACGCGCACCGCGTGGTAGTGCGACAGCAGCACGTACTTGATCGGCTTGTCGGTCACCTGACGGATGCGCGCGATCACCTCCTGCGCCATCGCCGGCGTGGCCTGCGTGTCGACGACCATCACGGCGTCGTCGCCGATGAACACGCCGGTGTTCGGATCGCCTTCGGCCGTAAAGGCATAGGCGTTGTCCGACAGCTTGTCGAAGCTGATTTTCTTTTCCTCCAGATCGGCCTGCGACGCGAAGGCTTTGCTCATGCGAACTCCAATGAATGCTGAACGGGTTTGCGGCGATGAAATTCGAGACTTGATCTTAGTCAAACTCTTCAATAAAGTCTAATCAGTTCATCTAAACCAAACCATGGACCTCGGGCACAAGCCGCCGCCATCGCAGCGCGGCATCCAGAGCATCGAAGTCGGCGGCCAGCTGCTGCTGGCGCTGGCGCACCACGGCCGCCCGATGGCGCTGAAGGACCTGGCGCGCGAGGCCGGCATGGCGCCCGCCAAGGCTCACCCCTACCTGGTGAGCTTCGGCAAGCTCGGCCTGATCGAGCAGGAGGGCGGCACCGGGCGCTACGGGCTCGGGCCGCTGGCCCTGCAGCTCGGTCTGCTGAGCCTGCAGCAGTTCGACCCTGTGCGGCTGGCCACGCCGCGCATCGCCGAGCTGGCGCAGCTCTGCGGCCACACCGTCGCGCTCGCCGTGTGGGGCAACCGCGGGCCGACGATCGTGCGTGTCGAGGAGCCGCCGTCGATCGTGCACGTCAACATGCGCCACGGCACCGTGATGAGCGTGCGCGACACGGCGTCAGGGCGGCTGTTCGCCGCGCACCTGCCGCGCGAGCGCGTGCTCGCCGCGCTGGCCGCCGAGGCGGCAGCCGACGCGCGGCGCGGCCCGCCCGTCGTCGACGCCGCGCTCGAGCGCGAGCTCGACGAGGTGCGCGCGCTCGGCATCGCGCGCGTCGACGGCGCGGCCGTGCCGGGCATCAGCGCGCTGGCCGCGCCGGTGTTCGACGACGCCGGCACGATGGTGCTCGCGGTGACGGCGATCGGGCCGACGCCCGTGTTCGACACGCAGCCCGGAGGCCCGCTCGCCGCGGCGGTTCAACGCTGCGCCGCCGACGTGTCGCGGCGGCTCGGCGCGCGCGCGGCGGCCTGAGCGGCGCGCGCGGCGCCGCTCAGCCGCGGCTGTCGTCGTCGCCCACGGCCGGCAGCAGGCTTGCCAGCACCTTGTCGACGCGCTTGCCGTCGAGGTCGACGACCTCGAAGCGCCAGCCCTCCCACTCGACGGCGTCGGCCGTCTCGGGCAGGCGGCCGAGCAGCAGCATGACCATGCCGCCCAGCGTGTTGTAGCGGCCGCGCTCCTCGTCGGGCAGCTCCTTCAGCTCGAGCCGATCTTTCAGCTCGGGCACCGGGATCATGCCGTCGAACAGCCAGCTGCCGTCGGCGCGCTGCACGGCCCAGGCGTCCTCGGACGACGCGCCCGCGAACTCGCCCGCGATCGCCTCGAGCACGTCGCGCACCGTCAACACGCCCTGCACCTCGCCGTACTCGTCGACGACGAAGACGAGCCGCGCGCCGGCGGCGCGAAAGTTGTCGAGCAGCTCCATGCCCGACAGCGTCTCGGGCACGAACACCGGCGGCTCGAGCTTCCCGGTCAGCGACAGCTCGCGGCCCTGCAGCGCCTGCTGCAGCAGCGTCTGCGCCGACACGACGCCGAGCACGTCGTCGAGGCCGCCGCGGCATACCGGGTAGCGGGAATGCTCGCTCTCGGCCATCGTGCGCAGCACCTCGTCGCGCGGCGCGGCGGCGTCGAGCCACGTGATCTCGGCGCGCGGCACCATCATCGAGCCGATCTGGCGCTCGTCGAGGCGGAACACGTTGCGCACCATCTGGTGCTCGTGCGCCTCGATCACGCCGGCGTCGACGCCCTCCTCGAGGCTGGCGGCGATCTCCTCCTCCGTCACGGCACGCGTCGCGCCGCCGCGGATGCCGAGCAGGCGCAGCACGCCGTCCGTCACGATCGTCAGCAATCGGACGAAAGGCCGCGCCATCAACGAGAGCCACTCCATCGGCGGCGCGACGAGGCGCGCCACCGTCTCGGGGTAGATCTGGCCGAGCCGCTTGGGCACCAGCTCGCCGAAGATGATCGTGAGGAACGTGATGATCACGACGACGAGCGCCGTCGCGCTGTAGCCCGCCGCGCGCTCGCCGAAGCCGAGCGCATGCTGCGCCCACGCCGCCAGCGGCTCGGCGAACGCCGCCTCGCCGACGATGCCGTTGAGCACGCCGATCGACGTGATGCCGATCTGCACCGTCGACAGGAACTTGGTCGGGTTGTCGTGCAGATCCATTGCCGCGGCAGCGCCGCGCTCGCCGGCCTCGAGCATGACCTGCAGCCGCACCTTGCGGCTGGCCGTGAGCGCCATTTCCGACATGGCGAACACGCCGTTGAGGAGGATCAGGAAGGCGAGCAGCGCAACGTCCATGAGGAGCGCACCGGGCAGCGGGGCCGGTGCGCGGCAGCGATGACACCGCAGCGTAGCAGAATGACCTCATGAACTACCTCGTCGGAGACTTGCAGGGATGTTGCGACGCACTGGAACGTCTGCTCGCCGAGATCGGCTTCTCGCCGTCGCGCGACCGGCTCTACGTGCTGGGCGACCTCGTCAACCGCGGCGCGCAGTCGCTGGCGACGTTGCGCCGGCTGCGCGGCCTCGACGGCGCGGCGACCTGCCTGCTCGGCAACCACGACCTGCACCTGCTCGCCGTCGCCTACGGCACGCGCGCGCCGCACTACCACGACACACTCGACGATGTGCTCGCCGCGCCCGACCGCGACGCGCTGCTCGGCTGGCTGCGCCGCCAGCGCATGGCCTGCCACGAGCACGGCTGGCTGATGGTGCACGCCGGCGTCGTGCCGCAGTGGGACCTGGCGGCGACGCTGGCGCTCGCCGCCGAGGTCGAGACGCTGCTGCAGGGCAACGGGCTGGTCGACTTCCTGCGGGTGATGTACGGCCACGAGATGCTGCGCTGGGACGATGCGCTCGCCGACACGGCGCGGCTGCGCTTCATCATCAACGTGCTGACGCGCGTGCGCTTCGTCACCGCCGACGGCACGCTCGATCTCTCGACCAAGGAGAGCGCGGCGAGCGCGCCGCCGGGGCTCTATCCGTGGTTCGACGCGCCGCAGCGCCGCAGCGCCGGCACGCCGATCGCGTTCGGACACTGGTCGACGCTCGGCCTCGTCGAGCGCGACGACCTGCTCGCGCTCGACACCGGGTGCGTCTGGGGCGGCAAGCTCACCGCCGTGCGCCTGGGCGACGCCGGCGAACGCGAAGTGATCCAGGTCGCATGCGAACGGCAGCAGGAGCCGGGCGCTATCCTTCGGGCCTAGTCGACGACACGACGGGAAGCGTGGCCGAGTGGTTTAAGGCACTGGTCTTGAAAACCAGCGACGGGCAACCGTCCGTGAGTTCGAATCTCACCGCTTCCGCCAACGTGGCAGCCCGGAGCTCATGACCATGGACATCGTCGAAGGCCTGCGGGCGCTGTTCGGCGCAGAAGGCGTGGTCGACGCGGCGGACGTCGCGACACGCTCGGCCGGCGCGTTCCGCCCCGACAACCTGTGCGCCGCGGCGCTGGTGCGGCCGATCGACACCGAGGGAGTTTCGCGCGTGCTGCGCTGGTGCCACGCGCACGGCGTCGGCGTCGTCACGCAAGGCGGGCTGAGCGGCCTGGTCCACGGCGCCGACGCGGCGCCCGACGAGATCATCCTGTCGCTCGAGCGCATGCGCCGCATCGAGAGCATCGACACGGTGCAACGCACCGCCACCGTCCAGGCCGGCGTCACGCTGCAGGCGCTGCAGGAGGCGGTGGACGCCGCACAGCTCGCGTTCCCTCTCGACCTGGGAGCGCGCGGCACCGCGACTCTCGGCGGCAACGCGGCGACGAACGCCGGCGGCAACCGCGTGATCCGCTACGGCATGACGCGCGACATGGTGCTCGGGCTCGAGGTCGTGCTCGCCGACGGCACGGTCGTGTCGTCGATGAACCACCTGATCAAGAACAATACGGGCTACGACCTGAAGCAGCTCTTCATCGGCTCGGAGGGCACGCTCGGCGTGATCACCCGGCTGGTGCTGCGGCTGCGCGAGAAGCCGGAGTCGGCGAACGTCGCGCTGATCGCCTGCGACTCGTTCGACCGCGTGGCCACGCTGCTCAAGCACATGGACCGCGGCCTCGGCGGCACGATGTCGGCGTTCGAGGCGATGTGGCAGCCGTTCTACGAGCTGGTGACGTCGCCGCCAGCCAAGGGCCGCGCGCCGCTGCCGCGGCAGCATCCGTTCTACGTGCTGGTCGAGGCGCTCGGCAACGACCGCGCGCTCGACCGCCAGCGCTTCGTGGCGGTGATGGAATCGGCATGGGCGGCCGGGCTGATCGCCGACGCGGCGGTGGCGCAATCCGACGCCGACGTGCAGGCCTTCTGGTCGCTGCGCGACGATGTCGCGCAGGTCGGCCGCGGCGGGCGACCCGTCGGGTTCGACGTCTCGTTGCCGATCGACGCCATGGAGGCGTTCGTCCGGACGCTGCAGCGGGACTTGCCGGATGCGATCGGAGATGACCACCGATTGTTCGTCTTCGGTCATGTCGGCGACGGCAACTTGCACGTGGTGGTTCAAGTCGCGCCGGAGGCCTGGCCGGTCGCCCGCCCGAAGATCGAGGCGCTGGTCTATGGCGGCCTGAAGGGCGTTGCCGGCTCGGTTTCGGCGGAACACGGCATCGGTCTCGAGAAGAAGGCCTGGCTGCCGATCAGCCGCAGCCCGGCCGAGCTCGATCTGATGCGCACGATCAAGAAGGCGCTCGACCCGAAGGGCATCCTGAACGCCGGCAAGATCGTCGACGTCGCCTGACGACGCGCCGCTTCAAGCCACGCAGGTGCGGTTCTTCCCCGTGCGCTTGGCCTCGTACAGCGCCTCGTCGGCGCGGTCGAGTGCCTGCTCGATGCTCTCGCCGGCGCGGTACAGCGTCAGCCCGGCCGAGAAGGTGACGAAGACCTGCTCATCGCCGTGCATGAACAGCGCCGCCGTGAGCGCGCGCTGCATGCGCGTGAGCACTTCCTGCGCCTGCTCGAGCGAGGCCTCGGGCAGCATGACGACGAACTCCTCGCCGCCGTAGCGTGCGACGGCGTCGGCCGGGCGCAGCTGCTGCTTGACACGCTCGGCCAGCGACTTGAGCGCCTGGTCGCCTGCGCCGTGACCGAGGCGGTCGTTGAGCTTCTTGAAGTTGTCGATGTCGAGCAGCGCCAGCGCGAGCGTGGCGCCGCTGCGCTCGGCGCGCGAGCGCTCGGCGTCGAAGGCCTGCTGCAGGCCGCGTCGGTTGGCGACCTGCGTCAGCGCGTCGGTCGACACCTCGTCGGAGAGGCGCCGCAGCTCGTCCTCGAGCATGCGCACGCGCTGCGAAAGCTCGCTCGCCTTGTCGTGCTCGTGCTGCAGGCGCTCGCGCGTCTGGCTCACCAGCGCGTGCATGGTGCGGCTCTCGGCGACCATCTGGCGCACGGCGTCGGCCAGGCTCTCGAGCGAGTCGGCGCTCTCGACGATGTCGGCGTGGCGGCCGACGCTCTGCTCGAAGCGCCCGGTCTGCACGCCGAGTTCGCCCAGCTCGGCGAGCATCTGCTGGATGTGCGCCTTCAGCGCGTCGCGCGCCTGCTGGCGCTCGTGCTTGAGCTCGCGCTGGCGCTGGCGCGTCTCGCGCAACAGCTCGCCGGCCGAGCGCAGCGCGCGCGCCGTCGGTTCCTCGCCCAGGCGCGCGCGCATCGCGTCGCACTGCCCCTGGGCCCAGGTGTCTTCCTCGGCGATGTCGGCGAGGCCGTCGGCAAGGTCGCTGCACAGCGTGCGCATCTGCGCGAAGGCCTGGTGGCGCTGGCGCAGCAGGTGGCGCGCCTCGTCGCAGTCGCGCAGCAGCGCGTCGGCGAGCGCGGTGTCGGCGCCATCGGACTCGACGCGCGCCAGCAGCCCGTGCAGCGACGCGGCGAGGGCGCCGCCCGCCTGCGTGTCGACGGGCAGCGCGCATTGCACCGTCTCGCCGAGCGCCGTGACGCTGGCCGCCCACGGTGCGGTGTCGACCGCGGCCGCCTCGGGCGCCGTCGCGGCTGCGACCTCACGCGGCGCTGCGGACTGGTCGTGCGCGCTCGCGTCGGGCACCGGCTCGGCATCGCCGGCCTGCAGCGGCGCATCGGCGGCGAGCGTCGCGTCGTCGGCGTTGTCGCCTTCCCAGCTCGCGACGAGCTGCGACAGGCGGTGCTGCAGGCGCTGCGCGTCGCCGCGGCTGCCGGCGAGCACGCGCTGCACGCCGTCCTTGCGGCGCGCGCGCGTCCACTGGCGGCTGCCGCGCTCGACGCCGGCGACCAGCTTCTCGATCAGCGCGGCCCAGGCGTCGCCGGCGCGCGCGGCGTCGCCGGCCTGCGCGTCGAGCTGCTGCTCGGCCTGTTGCCAGCGCCCGCCGGCGAAGGCCTGCACCAGCCGCTCGCGCGCCGCGTCGTCGCGCGCCGCGGCGCCGGCCAGACGCTGGAGCAGCGGCAGCGCGCGCGCCGGCAGCACGGGGCGCGGCGCGATGCCCTGCTCCTCGTCGTAGGCACGGGCGAAGTTCTCGGGCGTCGGCTCGAGCTTGGCGAGCGCCAGCCGGCGCAGCGCCGCCTTGGCGAGCTGCGCGACGGGCACCGCCGCCGCGGGCGGCGCCGGCGGCTCGCGCAGCAACATCGGGCGCGTCGGCTCCATGATGGCGTCAGACCGGGCCGGCGGCGACCTGCGGCGGCGCGTCGCCGCCCTCGTCGGCCGGCACGATCCACGGCGCCTTGCGCGGCAGCACCGTCGTGCGCAGCCAGTGCTCGAGCGCGTCGGCCGGCAGCGGCTTGCTGAAGAGGTAGCCCTGCATCACGCTGCAGCCCAGGCGGTGCAGCACGTCCATCTGGCGCAGCGTCTCGACGCCCTCGGCGACGACGCGCAGGCCGAGCGAGCGCGCCAGCGCGATGATCGCCGTGGCGACGGCCGCGCTCTGCGGCGTGATGCCCAGGTCGCGGATGAACGAGCGGTCGACCTTCAGCTCGCTGATCGGCAGCGTGGTCAGGTAGGCGAGCGACGAGTAGCCGGTGCCGAAGTCGTCGATCGAGATCTCGACGCCGATCTCGTTGAGCCGGTGCAGCGACGGGATCACGTTCTGCAGGTCCTTCATCAGGCCCGTCTCGGTGATCTCGAGCTCGATCGAATGGTGCGGCACGCCGTAGTGCGACACCGCGTCGTGGATGTGCTCGACGAGGTCGGTGCGCTCGAACAGCTGGTTGGGCAGGTTGACGGCGATCGAGTCGGCGAAGCCGAAGTTCACCTGCCAGGCCTTGGCCTGGCGTGCCGCCTGGCGGATCGCCCATTCCGACAGCGGAATGATCAGCCCCGACTCCTCGGCCAGCGGGATGAAGTCGCCGGGAGGGATCAGCTGGCCGTTGCGCTCCCAGCGCATCAGCGCCTCGACGCCGACCATCTTGGCCGCGCGCACGTCGACCTTGGGCTGGTAGTGCAGCACCAGCTCGTCGCGCTCGATCGCCTTGTGCAGCGCGCTCTCGAGCTCGAGCTTCTCGCGCCCGCGGCCGGCGAGCTGCGGGTGGTAGAGCGTCGCCGCGTTGCGGCCCTGCGCCTTGACGGCATACATCGCGACGTCGGAGTTGCGCAGCAGGTCGGCGACCGTCTCGCCGTCGCGCGGATACAGCGCGATGCCGACGCTGGCGGTGACGAAGCAGTCCTGCCCCGCCACGTAGATCGGCTCGCGCATCAGGTCGATGATGCGGTTGGCGACGCGCTCGGCGTCGTGCTCGTCGGCCACCTCGGGCAGCAGCGCGACGAACTCGTCGCCGCCGAGTCGGCCGACGGCCTCGAGCAGGCGGTGCGAGCGCGCCCCGACGCCCTCGAGCGCGCCCTCGAGCACCAGCTCGCTGTGGCGCACGCAGCTGCGCAGCCGGCGCGCCACCTCGCCGAGCAGCTCGTCTCCGGCGGCGTGGCCGAGCGTGTCGTTGACGATCTTGAAGCGGTCGAGGTCGATCAGCAGCAGCGCGCACTGGTGGCCCTGACGGCGCGCCTGCTCGAGCGCGCGCTCGCAGCGCCAGATCAGCTGGCGCCGGTTGGGCAGCCCGGTCAGCGTGTCGAAGTTGGCCAGGTGGCGGATGCGCTCGTCGGCGATGCGGCGGTCGGTCACGTCCTGCACGATGCCGGTGTAGCCGGCGACCGTGCCGTGCTCGTTGAACTCGGGCTCGGCTTCGACGTGGATGATGCGCTGGCGCCCGTCGCCGAGCTTGACGGTGACGTCGGCGAACAGCACCGAGCTGTGCGCCACGATCTCGCGCACCAGGCGCAGGAACGAGCGGCGCTCGCCGGCCGGCACCATGCGCATCAGGCCGCGAAAGCCCAGCGTCTTGCCCGGCGGGAAGCCGAACACGCGCAGGCTCTCGACCGACAGCGTCAGCGAGCGCGCCGACGCGCGCCAGTCGAAGCTGCCCATGCGCGCCAGGTCCTGCGCGCGCGCCAGCTTGCTCTTGCTGCGCTCGAGCTCCTGGCGCGTGCGCGAGCTGCGCAGCAGGTACTGCAGCCGCCCGGCGAGCAGGCTCCACTGCGTCGACTTGACGAAGAAGTCGGTCGCGCCGGCCTCGTAGGCGCGCGTGATCGACGCGTCGTCGTCGAGGCCGGTCAGCATCAGCACCGGCATCGACTCGAAGCCGGCCATCGCGCGCACCTGGCGGCAGGTCTCGAAGCCGTCGAGCCCCGGCATGATGGCGTCGAGCACGATGACGTCGGGCAGCCAGTCGGCGAGCAGGCGCAGCGCGGCGTCGCCGCTCGTCGCCTCGGTGACCTCGAAGCCGCGCTCGCGCAGCGCCGCCGACGTGAGCAGCAGGTTGACCTCGTCGTCGTCGACGAGCAGCACCTTCGGCGCTTCGGCGTTCTCTTCGGCCGGCGAACGGGCGGCAGCCATCATGTGCGCACGGCCAGCAAGCGCCGGAGCGCCGCGACGGTCAGATCGATCTGCTGCCTGATCTGGTCGAGCACGGCGTCCAGGCCCTCGGTGCGCGCTTCGCGCACGCGGTGCTCGCAGTCGGCGCACAGCCGCGACAACTCGAGCGCGCCGATGCTGGCCGACGACGACTTCAGCGTGTGCGCCACGTGGGCGACGGCCTGCAGGTCGCCGCCCGCGCGCCCCTCCTCGAGCTGCGGCACGAGCCGCGCGACCGACGCCTCGAAGGCGCGCAGCACGCGCTCGAGCAGGCCGCCCTGTCCCGTGGGATCGAGTTCGCGCAGGCGCGCCAGAGCCTGGGCATCGAGCACGCCGGCCGCCGGCGCAGCTGCATCGGGGACTGCACCGCTGCGTTCGCGGGACGAAGGATCGAAATCCACCATGGTGACTTGACGCAATGCTGCTCGCGTTCGACCCGGCGACTCGGCACGCCTCGCGCCACGCCGTCCCGCTCCGGGTCTCGATTCGGAATGTAGCAGCGCCGCACGGCCGTCAAGCCGCGCTGCACCCTCGTGGCAGCAGCATTGCACACATCGCGCAACCGCCGCCACCGTTTGTGCATCGGCGCATTGCGGTCGAAACTTGAACGGGTCGGACCCGAAGGTGTGTGCGCACTCGCGCGGTGCCTGCGAGCTGCGTCCCTACAATGGCCGCCATGCATCGAGCCAGCGACCTGCGCACGGGCGGCCCGCGCCGCGGTGCGCTCGTCGCCGCCGTCGCGGCCGCTCTCGCCGCCGCGCTGATGGCTGCGCTGCTGTCGTGGGTCTTCGATGCGTCGTCGGCGCGTGCTGGCGGCATCGACGCAGGGCCGGCGTCGGGCCTGGCGATCGCGCTGGCGTGGCTCGCGCCGGCCGTCGTGCTCGCCGCCGTCGCCGCGGCCGCCGGCGCCGCCATCGCACGCCATCGTGCCGACGGCGCGCTGCGCGACGCGCGCCTGGACCGCCAGGCGCTGGTCGACCTGCTCGACGTGTGGCAGTGGCAGACCGACGCCGAGCACCGTCTGCTGCGGCTGACGCCGCCGTCCGCCGCGCCCGCCGCGGCCTGGAGCGCGGCAGCGCCGCCGCTCGCGCCGCTGTGGGAGCACTTCGACGCCGGCGCACCGCCGCCCGGGCCGCTGCGCGAGCGGCTGTGCGCCAAGGTCGCCGTCGTCGACCTGCCGGCCGCGCGCCGCGACGCCGACGGCGCGACGACGCGCTGGATGCTGCGCGGCGTGCCGCGCTTCGACGGCCGCGGGCGCTTCACGGGCTATCTCGGCACGGCGCGCCCGCTCGACGGCGGCGGTCGCGACGCCGTCGCGCTGATGCAGTCGCTGCTCGCCGCGCTGCCCGGCCCGGTGGCCGTCGGCGAAGTCGGCGCCGACGGGCGCTGCAGCGTGCTGGCGCTCAACGACGCGGTGCGCCAGCTCGTCGGCGGCGCGCGCATGCCCGACTGGGACGCGCTGCTCGCACGGCTGCCGCCGGCGCTCGGCGCGGCGGCGCGCGCGCTGTCGGCCGGCGTGCCGTCACCCGAAGGTTCGGCGCAGCGCGTCGACGGCTGGTCGCTGCGCCTTGTGCGGCTGCACAGCGGACCCGACGCGCCGGTGTGGCAGGTGCTCGCGCTGACGCCGCCCGCCGACGACGACGGCGCCGCGGCCGAGGCCGCGCGCGAGCAGGAGTCGTTCTCGTACACCGTGTCGCACGACTTGCGCGCGCCGCTGCGCGTCGTCGACGGCTTCGCGCGCATCCTGAAGGAGGACTACGGCGACGCGCTCGACAAGGTCGGCCACGACCACCTCGACCGCGTGCTCGGCGCAGCAGCACGCATGAACCACATGATCGACGCGCTGCTGAACCTGTCGCAGCTGTCGTCGCGCCCGCTGGTGCGCCAGCCGGTCAACCTGTCGCAGCTCGCCGGCTTCGTCGTCGACGACTTGCGGCGCGGCGCGCCCGATCGCCACGTCGACGTGCACATCGAGCCCGGCCTGACGGCGCAGGGCGACCCGACGCTGCTGCGCATGGCGCTCGAGAACCTGCTCGGCAACGCCTGGAAGTACACCGCGCGCAGCGCCGCACCGCGCATCGCCTTCGAGCGCACGGCGCACGACGGCGGCGTCGCCTACGTCGTGAGCGACAACGGCGCGGGCTTCGACATGCGCTTCGCCGACCGGCTGTTCGGCGTGTTCCAGCGCCTGCACAGCGCGAGCGACTTCGAGGGCACGGGCGTCGGGCTGGCGTCGGTGCGGCGCATCGTGCAGCGCCACCACGGCGAGATCTGGGCCGAGTCCGAGGTCGGCCGCGGCGCGCGCTTCTATTTCACACTGCGCGGATGAAGCGCCGCAGCGGGCGCGGCGCGTCAGGCGCCGCCGCCCGGCCGCGCCAGCAGCTCGACGGCCTGCAGCATGCGCTCGGCCTGCTCGTCGAGCGCGCGGCCGTCGCCCTGCGCCGCACGGCGCAGCCGTTCGAGCGCCGTCGCGCGATCGACGGAATAGCGGTGCATCAGCACGCCCACGGCGATGGCGACGACCTGCGACAGTGGATCGCCGCCGACGCTGCCCGCGCGCGGCCGCGCCGCCGACGGCGGGCCGGCGCCCTCACCGCCCTCAGCCAGCCGCCCGAAGGCCGCCTCGACGGCGGGCACGATCTGACGGATGTCCAGCGGCTTGACGAGATAGGCCACGGCGCCCAGCGCCTTGACCTGAGCCACCGTCGCTTCGTCGGAGAACGCCGACAGGAACATGAACGGGATGCGGCAGTGGTCGCGCAGGTAGGCGGCGACGTCGAAGCCGCTCTTGCCCTCCATGCGGATGTCGAGCAGCGCCAGGTCGGGCCGGTGCTCGCGCGCCAGCAGGATGGCGTCGTCGCCGTTGTCGGCGTCGATCACGGCGTAGCCGGCCTGCGACAGGCCGTGCGTCAGCGTGGCCAGCACCAGCCGGTCGTCGTCCACAACGAGGATCTTGCCTTTGTCGCTCACGATGTCCCTCTTGCTCGGGGGTTGCCCGGGATTTTCGGCCATCGCGGCGGTAGCTGGAGCTACGGCGGCGTCAGGTACGTCACGCTCGGCGGCCGGAGCGCGATCGTCGTCACGACGCTGTCGCCGTGCTGCTCGAGGGCCAGCGTCGCCGTGCGCCGCGGCAGCAGCGCGCGCACCAGCCCGAGGCCCGACACGCCGCCGGGCAGGCGCGAGAGGTCGAAGCCCTCGGCGAGGCGACCCGGGTTGGAGATCACGACGCGCACGCCGTCGGCGTCGAAGTGCAGCGCGCACACGATGCCGCCGGCGCCGGCGCTGTGCTTGACGGCATTGTTGAGCAGCTCGTTGATCGTCAGCGCGATCGGGATCGACTCGGCCTCGGGCAGCACCCAGCGCTGCGCGTCGGCGGTGCCGTCGACGACGATCGCGATGGCGCGCCCGAAGGTGCGCTGCACTGCGGCGGCGATGGCGTCGACGACGCTGCGCACGCGCAGCGGCCCCGACGCGCCGACCTGCAGCCCGTAGACCTGCGCGATCGTCTGCACCTGGCCGACGACCTCGATCAGGATGTCGGCCACCTCGGGGCGCCGCACCGCCGTCTGCTGCAACAGGCCGGCCACGCCCTGCAGGTTGTTCTTGATGCGGTGGTGCACTTCCTTGACGAGCAGTTCGCGCTGCGCGATCGCGGCGTCGAGCCGCGCCTGCTCGGCGGCGCGCTGCTGCGTCACGTCGGTGGCGAACAGCAGCAGCTGATCGGGCGCCGCGCCCGACGCCGCCAGCGGCAGCAGGCGTGCGTCCCACACGCGCAGCGCGTCGCCGTCGCCCACGGCGTACTCGTGGCGCGCCGCGCCGCCGTCGGCGCAGGCGGTACGCATGTCGTCGCGCAGCCGCTGCGCGAGCGCGGGGGCATAGAGCTCGCCCGGATCGCGGCCGACGACGTCGGCGGCGGGCCGACCCGTCAGCGCCTCGGCCGCCGGGTTGGCCTGCAGCACGCGCAGCGTGGCCGCGTCGTGCAGCGTGATCGCCACCGGCGCCACGCCGATGATGCGCGCGAGCGAGGCCTGCGCCTCGGCGATGCGCACCTCGGCCTGGCGGCGGCGGTCGATGTCGAGCAGCGCATAGGTCAGCTGGCGCTCGCCGTCGCTCTGCAGTGTGACGACGGCGTTGCCGGCGACCCAGAACTCGCGCGCGTCGCGCGCGCGCACGCGGCACTCGAAGGTCTCGGCCTGGCCTTCGACGAGTTCGTCGAGCCAGCGCGTGCGCCGAAACGGATGCTCGGCCTCGGGCGTCGCGACGGTGGCCAGCGGCCGGCCGGCGAAGTCGGCCAGCTCGCCGGCGAACATGCGCCTCGCCGAGCGGTTCATCCACGCGATGCCGTCGCGGCCGACGGTGACGATGCCCACGAGCACCGAATCGAGGATGGCGCGCGTGCGCTCGGCCTGCTGCAGCCGCGAGGCCTCGGCGCGCTCGCGTTCCGCGGCCAGCGCCTCGAGGCGCGTCTGCTGCGCCTTCAGGCGCGTGATGTCGGCCAGCATGCCGACCGCCTCGCCGGGGGCGCCGGGCGCGCCGTCGCTGCTGCGCACGCTCAGCGACCACCACTGCGGCGTGCCGTCGTCGCGCCGCGTCTCGAATTCGGCCTCGAACGGCCGGCCGCCGGCGATCGCGCCCGCCAGCGCGTCGAGCGTCGCCTGCACGCCGGGCACGCCGCCGAGCAGCTCGCGCACGCTGCGGCCCATCGCGGCGCCGGGCGCGGCGCCGATCATGCGTTCGAAGCGCCGGTTGCAGCGCAAGACCTGCTCGCCGCGCAGGTAGACGATGCCCGCCGGCGAGCTCTCGAGGATGGTGCCGAGCTCGCGCAGCAGCTGCTCGTTGTGCAGCCGCGCCTGCTGCTGGTCCGTCACGTCGAGCGTGACGACCGACAGCGTGCGCTTGCCCGACGCGAGCTGCCCCGGCTCGACGCGCGTGAGCAGCCAGCGCAGCCCCAGCTCGGGGTGACGCACGGCGTAGCGCTGCTCGGCGCGCTCGCCGCGGCGCAGCGCCTGCTGCACTGCGTCGTAGGCGGGGCGCGATTCGTCGACCACCATGTCGCGCCCGATGGACTGCAGCGCGCCGGGGCGCGCCAGCCCGGGCGCGTCGGCCGGCGGGCGCAGCGCCGGGCCGGCACTCATCCAGCCCGACTCCTGGAACGTGGCGACGCCGACGCCGGCGGTCTCGGCCATCGCGCCGATCTGCAGCCGCGCGAGGTCGCGTTCCTCCTCGACGCTCATGTCGTCGACCGTCGCCATGTAGCGGCGCTGGCCCGACGGCGTCTTGTAGCAGCGCACGCGCGCGCGCAGGCGGCGCGACGGCCCGCCCGCGCCGGCCAGCCAGGCCGTGCGCTCGAGCGGCGCGGCGCCGGGCTCGAGCTGCGCATGCGGCGCGTCGTCGTCGCCCCAGGCGAGCAGCTGGCGCACCGCCGGCGCGGCCTCGGCCAGCGTGACGGGCAGCGCGCCGACCAGCGCCTCGAACGCGGGATTCGTGCGCAGCAGCAGGCCGGCGTCGTCGAACAGCACCATGCCGGCGCGGCTGAGGTCGTACCACTGGTCGAGATCGCGCGCCGAGCGGTCGGCCTGCTCACGCGCCGCATGCTCGGGCGTGCAGTCCTGCAGCACGGACAGCACGAGTCGGCCGCCACCCACGTCCGGGAGCGTGCGCCGCGCGGCGCGGAACCAGCGCACGCGCCCACCGGCGTCGACGAGCCGCATGTCGTCGAGCGGCGCCGTGCGGCCGTCGCGCGCCGCGGCCTCGCGGCGACGCCGCTCGAGGCTGCGCGCGCGGTCGTCGAGCGGCTGCAGCTGCACCGGGTCGACGCCGATCAGCTGCTCGCGCGGGCGGCCGGTGAATTGAACGAAGGCGTCGTTGACGGCGACGAGCCGCCACGCCGCGTCCTGCACCGCGGTCGGGAACGGCGAGTCCCAGAACATGCCGACGAGCTCGTGCATCGCCGCGCCCGGGGCGTCGGCGGCGGCGGCGTCTTCGGTCGGCGAGGCGGGCGTCGTGTCCAATCGTCGGCCGGCGCCCGCTGCGGGCGGCGGCCCGAGCGCGAGTGTACGCAGCGGCCGGCGCGTGGGCGCTACTCGATCTGCCCGGCGTGGGACAGCGCGCGCAGCAGTGCGCGATTGATCTCGGCCGCGCTCATCAGCAGCGCCTCGGCCGACTCGCGGATGTCGAACAGCGACTCGGCCTCGAGCGCCGCCGTCAGCGCGACGTAGGGCATGTAGGGCCCGCTGCCGTCGGCCAGCGCGTCGCGCACGCGGTCGGGCACGGGAATCGTCTTCATCAGGTCGGCGAACGGCTCGCCCATCATCTTGTCGAGCAGCGAGAACACGCCGCAGATGAACAGCTCGTTGCGCATCTCCTCGTCGCCGCTACCGCGCGCCAGTTCCTCCATCAGCAGGCCGCGGCGCACCGCGGCGTACATCACGGGGCGCAGGTTCACGTCGTTGCCTGCCGTGGCCAGCAGCAGCGCCAGCCAGCGCCGCAGCTTCTTGTAGCCGAGCAGCATGATGGCGTGGCGGAACGAGTTGATCTCGACGCGCAGGCCGAACGCCGGCGAGTTGATGTAGCGCATCAGCTTGAACGCCAGCGTCGGGTCGCGGCGCAGCGTGTTGTCGAGCTTCTCGACCGACTCCTCGGCGTCCAGGCGCTGCATCAGCTCGACGATGACCTGCAGGTCGTGCTGCGCCTTCTTGCGTCCGGGCTGCACCGCCGCGTCGTCCATCGGCCAGCCGAGCACGGCGAAAGCGCCGCGCTGGAAGGCTGCCTCCATGTCGGCCAGCGTGCGCACGCCCGACTGCAGGTGCGTGATCGAACGCGTGACGCCCTTCGGCGCGGCCGAGCCGGCGTTGCGGCGGTCGTCCTCGACATCGACGATCGAGTGCTTGAAGCACGGCAGCACCTCGGCCGGCAGCTCGCTGGCCGGGCGGCCGCGCAGCATCAGCGTGCTGCCGCCGGCGCGCAACGCCTCGAGCGCCGTTGCGAGCGCCGCGTCGGTGGCCATGAAGCTGGGCACCTCGATCATCACGTTGGCCGGCGGCCGCGCGGCGAGCAGATCGCGCAGCAGCGGCTCGCTCAGCACGTTGAGCGCCACCTTGGCGCCGTCGGCCGGCCACACGCCGTCAACCATCTGCAGCAGTTGGGCCGCGTCGAGCGGCGCCTCGGGGCGCAGCGCAAACACCGTCAGCCGCGTCGCGACGACGTTGCGCTGGCGGTCGATCATCGGCGAATAGCCGAGCGCAATCTGGTCGAGGATGCCGGTCTCGGTCACGGGACGGTTCAGCTCAGGTAGGTGAACAGGGACATGCGCTGCACCAGCGCATACGACTTCAGTGCGGCATCGTAGCTCGTCTGCTGGTTCTGGAAGTCGGAGACGGCCTTCACCATGTCCAGATCCTCGGCGGCGGAGCGTTCCGTCTTCGCGGCGACTTCCTCGTCGGCGAGGCGGCCGGCGACGCTGTCGATGCGGTTGAGCACTTCGCCGGCCTCGCTGCGCGCGAGCTGCACGCGCGCCAGCGCGGCGTCGAGGTCCTGCAGCGCCGTGGCATTCGTCTGCGCGATCTGGGCCTGCGTGCGGTTCGGGATCTCCAGATCGTCGGCGGCGTCGCGCAGCAGCGCGAAGACGTCCGGCGCGGAGAGCCAGATCGCCCGGCCGTCGGCATTGAGCGGCAGGCTGTCGCGCGTCGCGGCCTGCGTCTGGCCGCTCGCGCCAGCGTAGGTCACGCCGCCGGCGCCGTCGACGAAGGGCGGCGCCGCCGAACCCTGGCCGCCGAACAGGTAGCTGCCGGCGCCGTCGCCGCGGTTGGCGGTGGCCAGCAGCTGCTCGCGCACGCCGCGGATCTGCTGCGCCAGCACCTTGCGTTCGGCGTCGGTGTACGAGCCGTTGCCGGCGGCGAGGATGGCGTCGCGCGCCTGCTGCATCAGCTCGTTGGCGTCGCCGAGCGCGCTTTCGGTCTGCGTCATCGCGACGCGGCTGGCCTCGAGCGCGCGCTGGTCGGCCTCGTTGCGCTGCAGCGTGGCGACGGCGCGCTCGGCGCGTGCGGCGCCGGTGGGATCGTCGCTGGCGCGGTTGATGCGCTTCAGACTCGTCAGCTGCTCCTGCGACGCGCCGAGGGCGCGCCCGCGGCGCATCAGCGAGTCGATCGTGTTGTCGTAGGCGTTGGCCGTGCTGATGCGCATCGCGGCACCTTCTTCTCGTCGATCAACGGGAGGTGGTCTGCAGCAGCGTGTCGAACACGGTCTGCGCGACCTGGATCACCTTGGCGGCCGCCTGATAGCTCTGCTGGAACTGGATCAGCCGCGCCGCCTCTTCGTCGAGGTTGACACCGGCCGTATTCGCGCGCGCCGTCTCGGCGTCGCCGGCGACGCTGGCGCTGATCGTGCTGGCGGCCTGCGCCGTCTGCACTCGCACGCCGATGTCGGCCAGTGCGGCGGCGTAGGCGTCGGTGATCGACACGCCGGGCGACAGGATGCCGCCGGCGAGCCGCTCGCGCCCCACCAGCGTCTCGTCACGCACGCCGAGCAGCGCCAGTGCATTGCCGTTGTTGTTGGCCGGGTACGGCGTCGCGCCGACGGCGATGGTGTCGTTGGTCTGCGGCGCGCCGGTCAGGCGCAGCTCCCAGCCGCTGACGGCGATCGCCTGGCTGCCGCTCCAGGTGCCGCTGGCGACGACGGCGTTGCCGGCGTCGAGCGCCTCCCAGTCGCCGTTGTTCGACGTGAAGCGCACCGTGATCGGCGCCGTGGAGTAGCCCGCGTCGACGACGGACAGCGAAGCCACCGTCGCGCTGCCGGCGTTGGCGGCGCCCAGCGTCGCCGTCACCGGCGATGCCGCGGCGATGCCGCGCGCGTCGTCGAGCTCGCGGCGCATCGTCTGCATCGAAAGGGCCACGGGGCGCAGCAGGAAGCGGTCGTTGACGGCAGGCACGCCCGTCACGGCCACCGTCATGCCGTCGATGGCGATGCCCGTCGTCGGCGCGCCGACCGGCTGGGCGACGCCGTTGACGAGGCGGTTGAGCTGGAACTGTCCGGGCACGCCGGTCGGCACGGCGGTGAACTCGACGCCGTCGGCCAGCCGCGTGATGTGGACCGCGCCGGCCGGGCCGCCCGGCTCGGTGCGCAGCTCGTAGTCGCTGGCCTGCAGGAAGCTCGCGTCGGCGATGCCGATCTGCACCGACGCGCCGCCCGTGTTGCCCGACGACGCGACGGCCTGCGGCGCGCCGAGGGCGAACAGGTTCGTGCCGGCGCTCGCCGGCTGCAGCAGATTGAGACCGAACGCCTGCTGCTCGTTGAGCCGCATGCCGATCGCCGTCGCCATGCGGCCGAGCAGGTTGCGCGCGTCGACGAGATCCTCGCCCTGGAAGCGCAGCAGCCCCGCGATCGAGCCGTTGCCGAAGGCGGCGTCGGGCATCGTGCGCACGCCGGCGCCCTCCTGCAGGCCGACGTGCAGCTTGCTCGCGTCGTAGGGGTCGGGCACGACGGTCAGCGGCGTGGCCTGGCCGGCGAGCACGATGTTCTGGCCACCGGCGACGAACACGCTGACCGAGCCATCGTCGGCGGCGACCGTCGACACCTGCAGGTAGTCGGCGATCTTGCCGACGAGGCGGTCGCGCTCGTCGAGCAGGTCGTTGGGCACGTGGCCCGTGCCCTGCACGCCTGCGATCTGCTGGTTGATCGCGGCGAGCTGGCCGGCATAGCCGTTGACGGCCGTGATCGAGTTCCTGAGGTCGAGCGTGACGCCGGCCTGCAGTTGCGCGAGCTGGTCGTCGGCGCTGCGAAAGCGTGCCGCCAGCTCGTCGGCGCGAGCCAGCACGACGGCGCGCGCCGACAGATCCTGCGGCCGGCTGGCGACGTCGGCAAAGGCGTTGAGCAGCTCGCCTGCGGCAAAGCCCAGCCCGGCCTCGCCGGTGCCGAACAGCGATTCCAGCCGCTGCAACTGCGCGAGCCGCGCGGCATCGCCCGACGCGATGGAACGCGTGGCGATCGACTCGCGCGTGAGAAAGGCGTCGTGCGAACGGCGGATCGTCTGCACGTCGACGCCGCGGCCGATGAAGCCGGCGCCGGTGAACTGGCCGGTCGACGTGGCGAGCTCGACCTGCTGGCGCGAATAGCCGGCGACGCCGGCATTGGCGATGTTGTTGCCCGTCGTCTGCAGCGCCGCGTAGTTGGCGTTGAGCGCGCGCGTGCCGATGTTGAGCAGGCTGTAGGTCGACATGGCGTCAGGCCGAGGCGCGCTGCAGGCGCAGTGTCGTGTTGATCACGCGCGCGAGCTTGTCGGCATAGGCCGGGTCGGTGGCATAGCCGGCGCGCTGCAGGCCCTGCGCGAAAGCCGCCGCGTCGGGCGTGCCGTCGGTGGCCTGGCGGTAGGCCTGCTGATAGCGCGGACTGTCCTTGATCAGCCGCGCATAGTCGCGAAACGATTCCTCGTAGCTCGCATAGGCGCGGAACTTCGCCGTCACCTTGCGCGGCTGACCATTCACGTATTCCGTCGTCGTCACTTCGGCCACCGGACCGCTCCAGCCGACGCCGGCCTTGATGCCGAACAGGTTGTGCGAGGTCGTGCCGTCGGCGTGGCGGATCTCGCGCTGGCCCCAGCCCGTCTCGTGCGCGGCCTGGGCGATCATGAAGGCGGCCGGGATGCCGCTGCCCGCCTCGGCGGCCTTCGCCGCGGCGTCGTGGCGCTGCACGAAGCCGGCCTGACGCGTCGGCATCTTCGTCGAGGTCACGTCGGCGACCGTCGGCCTGGACGGCGCGGCCGACGCGCCGATCGCCGGCGCCGCCGTGCCGCCCATCTGGCGCTCGAGCTGGCGCGCGATGGCGTCGGCGAGCCCGCCGGGCAGGCCCGTCATCTTGCCGGCGAACTGCGTGTCGAGCAGCTCGGTGCCGAGCTTGGTGCCCGAGTTGTCGAGCATGCCCGACGACAGCGTCGCCTGGCGCATGCTCTTCATCAGCTCCTGCATGAACAGCGCCTCGAACTGCTTCGCGGCCTCGCGCAGCGCCGCCTTGGGGTCGCGCGCGGCGGCCGAGCGCAGCGCATCGATCGAACGCGTGTCGCTCGTCAGGCCGCCGGTGTGGGGCACGTTCACGGTCAGATCACCTCGATCTCGGCGTTGAGCGCGCCGGCCGACTTCATCGCCTGCAGGATGGCGAGCAGGTCCTGCGGCGTCGCGCCGAGTGCATTGAGCGCCTTGACGACGTCGGCGAGCCTGGCGCCCGCCGGCATCGCGACGAGCGAGCCGGCCTGCTGCGTGATCTGGATGTCGGCCTTCTCGGCGACGACGGTCTGACCCTGCGAAAGCGCGCCGGGCTGGCTGATCACGGGCGTCGAGCTGATCGTCACCGACAGGCTGCCGTGCGCCACGGCGCACGCGGCCAGCGTGACCGACTGGTTCATCACGACGGAGCCGGTGCGCGCATTGATCACCACTTTGGCCGCGGGCGTGGCGAGGCGGATCTCGAGGCCCTCGACCTCGGCGAGGAAGGCGACGCGCGCATTGGCATCGGCCGGCATGCGCACGCGGATCGCGCGGCCGTCGGCGGCCCACGCCGTGCCCTCGCCCATGCGCTCGTTGATGGCGCGCACGACGTCGCGCGCCGTGGCGTAGTCACTCGTGTTGAGATCGAGCTGCAGCTGCTCGCCCTGGGCGAGCGGCGTCGGCACGCTGCGCTCGACGGTGGCGCCGGCGGGCACGCGGCCGGCGCTCAGATGATTGACCTGCACCTTCGAGCCGCCGGCCGACGCACCGGCGCCGCCGACGATCAGGTTGCCCTGCGCCATGGCATAGATCTGGCCGTCGGCGCCCTTGAGCGGCGTGGCGATCAGCGTGCCGCCGCGCAGGCTCTTGGCATTGCCGAGCGACGACACGACGACGTCGATCGTCTGGCCGGGCTGCGCGAACGGAGGCAGCTGCGCCGTGACCATCACGGCGGCGACGTTGCGCAGCTGCATCGAGGTGCCGGGCGGCACCGTGATGCCCATCTGCTGCAGCATCGCGTTGAGGCTTTGCGTCGTGAACGGCGCCTGCGTCGTCTGGTCGCCGGTACCGTCGAGTCCGACGACGAGCCCGTAGCCGACCAGCGGGTTGGAGCGCACGCCCTGCACGGAGGCCAGGTCCTTGAGCCGCGCGGCGTGTGCCGGCATCGGCCACCAGACGGCGGCGCTCGCGGCGAGCATCGCCAGCGCGACGACGGCGCGCACGAGGCGCTCGAGGAGGGGATCGAAATGCGGGGACATGGTGGCGGCCGTCCTGGATGCCACCATTCTGGGCAGCGTCAGATCGGCAGAACGTTCAAAAAGAACCTCGCCAGCCAACCTATTCCCTGCGCCTCGGCCTGCTGGCCGCGGCCGCGGTGCTCGATGCGCACATTGGCGATCTGCGCCGACGCGACGCTATTGCCGGGCTGGATGGCGCGCGGGTCGACCTGGCCCGAGAAGCGCAGCACGTCGACGTTGTGGTTGACGCCGATCTGCTTCTCACCCGCGATCACGAGGTGGCCGTTGGGCAGCACGTCGACGACTTGCGCCGTGATCGTGCCCGAGAAGTCGTTGCTGCTCTCGGTGCTGCCCTTGCCGGCGAAGGTGTTGGCCGACGAGCCGGCGACGCTGGCGCGGTTGAACGAGTTGGCGCTCAGCAGCGGGAAGGCCGTGATGCCGCCTTCGAGCTTGCCCGTCTTGTCGACCGAGCTGGTCGACTTCTGGCTCGCACTGACCTTCTCGACGATCTGCACCGTGATCGTGTCGCCGACCAGCCGCGCGCGGTGGTCCTCGAACAGCGGCCGGTACTGCGTCGGCTGGAAGATGGCGCCGTTGTTGACGACCTGCACCGGCGGCGCGGGCGGACGCACCGAGGTCGGCTGCGCGATGTCGACGGGCGGCGGCGCGTTGAGCGTCTCGCAGCCGGCGAGCAGCGCGAGCGCGACGAGCACGAGCGTGCGTTGCATCGTCATCGCCTTCGCCCTCACAGCTGTGCCAGCTTCTGCAGCATCTGGTCGGAGGTCTGGATCGCCTTCGAGTTCATCTCGTAGGCGCGCTGCGTCTGGATCATCGACACGAGCTCCTCGACGACGTTGACGTTGGACGTTTCGACGAAACCCTGCTGCAGACTGCCCAGGCCGTTCTGGCCCGGCGTGCCGGTGTTGGGTGTGCCCGAGGCCGCTGTCTCGGCGTAGAGGTTCATGCCCTTGGGCTCGAGGCCCGCCGGATTGACGAAGCCCGCGAGTTGCAGCTGACCCACCGACTGCGGCTGCGACTGCCCCGGCATGACGACGCTGACGGTGCCGTCGGCACCGATCGTCACGCTCTGCGCGCCGGGCGGGATCGTGATGCCGGGCTGCACCGTGTAGCCGTTGTTGGTGACGAGCTGACCCTGCGCATCGACCTGGAACGAGCCGTCGCGCGTGTAACCCGTCGTGCCGTCGGGCATCTGCACGGCGAAGAAGCCGTTGCCGCGCACCGCGATGTCGAGCGGGTTGGAGCTCTGCTGAAGGTTGCCCTGACTGAAGATGCGCGCCGTGGCGACGGGGCGCACGCCCAGGCCGACCTGCAGGCCGGTCGGCAGCGTGGTCTGCTCCGAGCTGTTGGCCCCGGCCTGGCGCAGGTTCTGGTAGATCAGGTCCTCGAACACGACGTGGCCGCGCTTGAAGCCGTTCGTCGACACGTTGGCGAGGTTGTGCGAGATGGTGTCCAGCTGCGTCTGCTGGGCCTCCATGCCCGTCTTGCTGATCCAGAGGGAACGAATCATGGCCGTGGCTCCACGGAAGTGTCGAGCCATGATCCGCCGGCCTGCGGGCCGCCGGTGCGCCGATAAGGACGGCAAAGGGGGCGCTTCTTGGTGCCGCTGCGCCGGCGAACTGCAGGACCAGGAGCTTCTGCGCAAGGCGGCACGGCGGTGAGAACGCCCGATGTCAACGTGCTGCTGTACGCCGTCAACGGCGACAGCCCGCAGCACGCAACCGCGCGAGGCTCGATCGAGCAGTCGATGGGCCGTGCCGGCGGCCTGGCCTTCACTTGGCCGGCACTGGTCGGCTTTCTGCGTCTGGCCACGCGCAGCGGCGTCTTCGCCAGGCCGCTGGCGGTGGAAGACGCGCTGACGGTCGTCGACGCCTGGCTGGAACACCCGCGTGCGCACGTCATCGCGGCGACGTCGCGTCACCCGGCGCTGCTGACGAGCCTGCTGATCGGGGCAGGCGCGGGCGGCAACCTGGTTTCCGATGCCCATCTGGCGGCGTTGGCCATCGAGCACGGCGCGGAGCTGGGCACGTTCGACCGCGACTTCTCGCGCTTCGCCGGCCTGCGCGTGGCGCTGCTGAAATAGCCGGTCAACCGGTCGACAGCAGCTTGGAGGCCGCGCGCTCGTCGGCCTCGGCGGTCTGCAGCATCTTCATCTGCGCCTCGAACTGGCGCGCGGCGGCGATCATCGCCACCATCGTCTCGACCGGGCTCACGTTCGAGCCTTCGAGCGCACCGTCCTGCAGGCGCGCCGTCGGGTCGGCCGGGAGGTCGCCGTCGCGGGCGCGGAACAGGCCGTCGGTGCCGCGATCGAGCGGCGCCTCGGGCGTGACGAGCTTCAACTTGCCGACGGAGCTGGTCTTGCCGTTGGGCGCCGTCGCGCTGATCGTGCCGTCGGCGCCGACGCCGATCTGGCTGTTGGCCGGCACGTTGATCGGGCCGCCGTCGCCGAGCACCGTGAGGCCGCCGCGCGTGACGAGCAGGCCCTCGGCCGAGACGTCGAGCGCGCCGGCGCGGGTGTAGGCCTCGGTGCCGTCGAGCCCCTGCACGGCGAGCCAGGCGTTGCCCTTCATCGCCACGTCGAGGTTGCGGCCGGTGGCGGTCACGGCGCCGGGCGTCGCGTCGTAGCCCGGCGTACTCTCGAGCGAGTAGACGCGCGTGCTGGCGCCGCTGCCGTTGACCGGCACGGCGCGAAACGCGGCCAGCTCGGCGCGAAAGCCCACCGTCGACACGTTGGCCAGGTTGTTGGCGAGCGTGTCCTGCCGCTGCAGGGTCGCCTTCGCGCCCGACATCGAGAGGTAGATCATGCGGTCCATCGCGCGCTCCCGGCCGTGTCAGCGACGTGGGTCGTCAACGCAGGTTGACGATCGTCTGCATCAGCGAGTCCTGCGTCTTGATCGTCTGCGCATTGGCCTGGTAGACGCGCTGCGCCGTGATCATGTTGACCAGCTCGGCGGTGAGGTCGACGTTGCTCTCTTCGAGCGCACCGGCCTGCAGCACGCCGAGGTTGCCGTTGCCCGGAACGCCGACGATCGGGTCGCCGCTGGCGAACGAGCGCGCCCAGTTGTTGCCGCCCATCGGCTGCAGCCCGTTGGGGTTGCGGAACGACGCGATCTCGACCTGGCCGGCCGGCTTGGTCTGGCCGTTGGAGTAGCGCGCCGTGACGATGCCGTTCGTTTCGATCGAGATGCCCGAGAGCTGGCCCGGCGCGTAGCCGTTCTGCGTCTGATCGGTGACGCTGAAGGCCGAGCCGTACTGCGTGGCGTTGGTCAGGTCGAGCTGGATGTTGGAGATCGCCAGCGTCTGCGCGCCCGCAGCGTTGGTCGACGCCGGGATGTTGAGCGCCACGGCGGCGATCGGTGTGGTGGGATTGCCGCCGTTGGCGGGGAACGTCATCTGGATCGGCGTCGGCAGGCCGTTGACGTCGGGGTTGACAGGGCTGCCGTTGGCCGTGACGTAGACGTTCCAGTTGGTCACGCCGGCGCCGTTGGTATCGGCCTTCTGGAAGTAGTACGTCAGCGCGACGTCCTGGCCCTTGGCGTCGAAGACGGTCATCGACGTCGCGTTGTTGTAGGTGGTCGGGTCGGCCAGCACGATCGGCGGCGTGCCGGCGAGGATCTGCGCCGGGGTCGGCGCGGTGCGCGCGAGGCGCGCATCGAGGTTGAACTCGAGGCGGATCGCATCGGTGGCCTGCGGGTCGATGCCGGCGGTAGGCAGGCGCAGCGCCACGGCCTGGCCCGGCTGCACGATGCCCGTGCCGTCGGCCATGTAGCCCATCAGGCGCTGCTGCAGGTTGTTGACGATGTAGCCGTCGCGGTCGACCTTGAACTGGCCGTTGCGCGTGTACATGACGGGGTTGCGGCCGTCGCTGACCTGGAAGAAGCCCGAGCCGTTGATCGCCAGGTCCATCGGGTTGCCGGTCGTCGTGATGTTGCCCTGCGTGAACTGCTGCGACACCGCGGCGAGGTTGACGCCGATGCCGATCGTGTTGGTGCCGGCGCCGTTCATCGCCGAGGCATACATGTCGGAGAACTCGGCGCGCGCCGACTTGGCGCCGAAGGTGCCGGCGTTGGCGACGTTGTTGCCGATCACCTCGAGGTTGCGGCTGGCGGCATTGAGGCCGGAGAGACCTTGCTGGAAGCTCATGGTGTTCCTTCGTGGATATCAGTTGAATGCCTTGACGGCGCCGTAGTCGACGGTGCCCGACTGCTGCAGGTCGAGCGTGAACGAGCTGCCGCCGGCGTTGACGGCGGCGACGCGATCGAGCATCAGCGGCGTGGCTTCGACCGCCTTGGCGCCCGACGTGGCGACGACGCGGAAGCGCGTGCCGGCGTTGGCGTCGATGCCGGCGGCGTTCCAGTCGAAGCTGTGCACGCCCGAGCTGGCGGCGCCGAGGTTCTGCGTGCCGATGACCTGGCCGCTGGCGCTCAGGATCTCGACCTTGACGCTGTCGGCCGGGCCGGCGAGTTCGAAGCCGCCGTAGCCCTTGCCCTCGGCGATCGTGAGCGCGCTGCCCTTGACGGTGACGTAGCGGCCGACCAGCGACGCGCCCTGCAGCGCCTGCATCTGCACGAACTGTGACGACAGGCCCTCGATCGTCGTGTTGAGCTTGGCGATGCCCGTCACGGTGTTGATCTGCGCCATCTGGCTCGTCACCTCGGCGTTGTCCATGGGGTTGAGCGGGTCCTGGTTCTTCATCTGCGCGACGAGCAGCTTGAGGAAGCGGTCGGCGCTGCCGGCGTCGCTGGTCGCCGCCGAGCTGGCGGCCGACGACTGACCGTAGGTGGGGGTCTGGCTCAGCGGATTGATCGTGGCGGCCATGGGGCGTCCTCCACCGTCGTGCGTCACTGGCCGAGCTGCAGCGTCTTCTGCAGCAGCGTCTTGGCCGTGTTCATCACTTCGACGTTGTTCTGGTACGAGCGCGACGCCGAGATCATGTTGACCATCTCCTCGACGGCGTTGACGTTGCTGTAGGTGACGTAGCCCTCGCCGTCGGCCTGCGGGTGCTTGGGGTCGTGCACGCGGCGGCCCGGCGTCTGGTCTTCGCCGACGCTGCTGACGCTCACGCCGGCCGCGCCGACGTGGCCCATCAGCTGCGTCTGGAAGGTGACCTGCCGCGCCTTGTAGGCCTGGCCGTCGGGGCCGGCCACGGTATCGGCATTGGCCAGATTCGACGCCACGACGTTGAGCCGCTGCGACTGCGCGCTGACCGCGCTGCCGGCGACGCTGAAGATCTGGAACATCGACATGGCCGCGGCCCTCCCTATTGACCGGTGATCGCGCTGAGCACGGTGCGCGCGCTGCCGTTGATGAAGCGCAGCGTCGCCTCGTAGCGGATCGCGTTGTCGGCGAAGTTGGCGCGCTCGCGGTCCATGTCGACCGTGTTGCGGTCGAGGTTGGTCTGGCTGGGCGTGGCGTAGACGAGATGCGCCTCGGCGCGCGCCGCGGGCCCGGCGCCGAGGTGCGCGGCGTGGCTGGCCGTCGGCACCACGGCAGCGCCCGCGCCGGCCATGCCGGTGGCCTGACGCAGCGCCTGCGCGAAGTTCAGGTCGCGCGCCACGTAGCCCGGCGTGTCGGCATTGGCGATGTTGCTGGCGATCAGGCGCTGGCGCTCGGCGCGCAGCGTCAAGGCTTGCGCATTGAAGTCCAGCGATCCGGTCAGGCGGTTGATCATGGTCTCGGTCCCTTTTGGGGCTGATGCCGAGGCATTGTGTTGGGCGCCTTGCCCGGCATTAGGGCGAAAAACAGGCCGATTGCCGCCTTGTTCGCTCCTCCGCGACGCGGCGCACGACCGTAGAGTGGACGGCGTGAAGAAGTCCGCCCGCACCGTCCACACCGCCCGCTCGCTGCTGCGCGACCTGCGCCGCGCGTGCGGCTGGCTCGCCGCGATGTGGGCCTCGTGCGTGCCCGCGCTGGCCGCCGGCGAGCCGGGCAGCGCTGCGCTCGACGACGCGCTGGCGCTCGAAGTGCGCCGCGTCGCCGGTGAAGGCGTGCGCGCCGCCGCGCTGCCCGAGGCACGCGTCGAGATCGACGTCGGCCGGCTCGATCCGCGCCTCAAGCTCGCGCCCTGCGCCGACGTGCAGCCGTGGCTGCCGCCGCAGACGCGCCTGTGGGGCCGCACGCGCATCGGCCTGCGCTGCGTGCAGGGGCCGACGCGCTGGAACGTCTATCTGCCCATCACGGTGAAGGTGCACGCCCGTGCGCTCGTCGCCGCGACGGCACTGCCGGCCGGCAGCGTGATCGGCGCCGGCGACCTGCGCGAGGCCGACGTCGACTGGGCCGCCGAAGCGGGCGCCGTGCACACCGACGCGCAGGTGCTCGTCGGCCGCACGCTGGCGCGCCCGCTGGCCGCCGGCGATGCCGTGCGCGCGCCGCACTTGAAGCCGCGCGTCTGGTTCGCCGCCGGCGACACGGTGCGCATCACGACGCTGGGCCCGGGCTTTGCCGTCGTCGGCCACGGCGAGGCGCTGACGCCGGGCATCGAGGGGCAGCGCGCGCGCGTGCGCACCGTAGGCGGACGCGTCGTCGGCGTGGCGCCGGTCGGCGAGCGCCGCGTCGAGTTGACACTATGAAACAGATCGACCGCGCCCATCCCCCAGCCGGGTGGCTAGAAGCGATTAAAGTCCGCCGGGCGGCCGCCGATACACCGAGCATGTTGAAAGGGGCTGCTCCCGCGCGGCCCTGCTGGAGAAAGCCATGAAGATCGGAAATCCTGACGCCAAGGGCCCGCTGGGTCCGGTGACGACGCCGCGCAGCAGCACGCCCGCCGCCTCTGGCGGCAGCGCCGCGGGCACGCCCGTCGGCCCGGTCGACGCAAGCGCGAAGGTCGAGCTCTCGCCCGCTGCGGCCGGCCTGATCGGCGGCACGCCCGCCGACGCCGCCGACTTCGACGCCGCCAAGGTTGCGCGCATCGCCCAGGCGATCGCCGACGGCAACTACCGCATCAACGCCGAAGTGATCGCCGACAAGCTGATCGCCAACGCCAAGGAACTGCTCGGCAAGGCGCACTGAGCCTGTAGGGGCGCGGTTCCATTTCCGAGAGGCAACACGGCGCCCGCGCTCACACTGATCGAACGCAGCGACGCGGCGACGGCAATGACGGACCTTGAACAACCGCTGCACGCCGTCGAAACCGGCTTGGCCGCGCTCGGCGAAGCGCTGCGCCGCCGAGACAGCGCAGCCATAGAGGCTCATGCCGCCGAACTCCACCGCGCGCTCGCGCACGCCGTCGAGCGCTTCGGCGCCGCCGCGCGCAACGGTGCCATCCCGCCTGAACTGCGCCAGCGCCTGACCGTCGCCGGCGGCCAGGTCGCCGCCCAGCGCGAGGCGCTGTCGCGCGCGATGGCGGCGCTGGATCGGGCGATCGACGTGCTGTTGCCGCGCGACGACGTGATCGTCTACGGAGCGCGCGGACTTCACGATCGCCCTGCAGGGCGCGGCGTCTCGCAGGCCTGACCCGAACTTCGCAGCCGAGGCATGGGCCTCGGCCACCTCGGGATCACGTCAAACCCATCCGCAGCAGCAGCGGCACGCGGCGGCCTCCGGTCTCAGCGTGTCGTCAGCTCACGCCACGATGTCCGGCGAGTTGTGCCACCCGGAGGCGGCGGCGGACGCCTGCGGGTGTCCAGCGTGTTGTCCGACTTGCTGATGATGTCGAACATCTCGCCCGAGGGAAGTCTCGCCACGACCGGGCGCGTGGCCAACGCGTCGCCAAGCGACACGCTGAGAATGCCGCCCGCGGTGGGTACGGCACTTCCCGTACGGTAGTCGAAGTAGTTGATGAAACTGCTTCCGCCGACGGTACAGGCGCTCGGGTTCAGGAGGTTGGTAGTCACCGCCAACGTCCCGGCGGCGAGTTGCGGGTCCGTCGTGGCACGTTCTCGGGTTCCGGGCAGGTCGACGTACCAGCCGCCGTTCACGGCGAAATCGACCGCATTGCTCGTGGCAGTCCGGATGGACTCGCCGGCAGTGCAGATCGGCGAGTTCGCCCCGCACGTTCCTGTCGTGAGGGTCTGCTGGATGAACGCCGGCGTACTCACGCGCGGATTCCCCCAGCTCGTCGCGTCGAGCCGGTCCTTGATCGCGTAGATCGATTGCTGGCTGGCGTCGGACAGATCCGTGCTGCCGAGATAGCGGCCCGTTCCGACGAACACGACGGGGTACCGATCCACCTTGCCGAGTTCCGGCTTCGCCGTGATCGACTGAATGTTCCCGGACGGCCCGCGCAGCGTCGCGAGCAGCTGCGCGTCGTAGCCCGTCGCTCCGATGTCGTTGTTGATGTCGAAGCGCCAGAGATTGCCGAACAGGTCGCCGCCGTAAACGCGAGTCGCCGTGTTGTCGAACCGCGTGTTCTCGACCCAGGTGCTGATCTGCGCCAGGCCACTGGGACAAGGGCCAACGGCGCACAGACCGGCGATCGCGCTCGTGCTGCCTTGGCCCGTGGAGATCGTGCGCAGCAGCGCTCCGGTCTTGGCGTTCACGACGTACAGGTGGCCGCCACCGTCACCGCTGCCCGATGCGTTGTTGTACCCCGACGTGAACAGGGCGACCCAGGTCCCGTCCTTGAGCTTCGTCACTTCAGGGCGGCCGTAACTCGTGCCCATGCTCTCGAAGCCGACGGTAGACGGCGAGATCTCCCACAGCGCCTTCGGGGATGCCGGATTCGTCACATCGAGCGCGTAGTAGCCCGCGCCACCGCCTCCGAGTCCACCGATCAGCACCGTGTGCCACGCGCCGTCGGCGTAGACATCGGCCTGTATGGGCGAGCCGTCGACGAAGTACTGATGCCGTGTCGCGTATCGCTTGTCGGCGAGGCGATAGAGCTTGGGCAGCAGCATCGAGGGGATGTACGCCCACGACTCCTGCCCGGTATCGGCGTTGAACGCATGCAGCATGCCGTCGTTCGCGCCCACATAGACCATCCCTTGGCGCGAAGCTTGAGCGCTCCGGTAGGCCCCGTAGCCCGTATCCGCATACTCGAACTGAGGCCTCTTCACGAACACTGCCTCGGCGCTGACGATGTCGCCGAGCACGCTCGTTCGCAACCGGAAGAACTTGGCAACGTCGCTCGCATCGCCTTCGTTGGACCTGTCGCCACGGATGAAGTTGACCAATGCGGCACCACCGGCAGCAGTCTGATTCGCCGAGCTCAGGCAGATCTCGCCCGCCGCGCAGAACTGGCTGAGCGTCGGACTGGCTGTCGTTGCCAGGTAACTGGTCGCGAAGTAGCCCTGTTCGGCCGCCGACAGGTTGTCCCATTCGAAAGAGCGCAGCTTGGTCGCCGCGTTCGCGGCGTCGAACGTATAAATCGATCGCGTCGCGTAGGCCTTCGCATCCAGCAGCGTGCGTGCCTGCCAGTCGGCGGTAGCGCCCACTTGACCGGTACTTGTGTTGATCTGCCGGCGCTCGAGATCGCCGTACCAGTCTCCGGACCGGAAAGCCGAACTGAAAACGTAGTTGTCGGTCGGCGTGATGTTGGGGTTGCTGGTCGCTGCTGCGGCCGCATCGCTGGTCAAGGCGGCGATGCCCTGAAGAGCACTCGACAGTCCGACAGCCAGTGTGGTGGGGTCCTTGGCACTGAAGTAGGAACCTCGACCATTGACGGCGGCATGCCACAGGTCGTCGATGTTCTCGATTGCGCCCGAGCTTGGCGTCGGCCAGTTGCAGGCCGTACCCGAAGCCTGCCACGTGCAGACGGAGGAAGAAGCGGCGGATCCGTTCCTGATGGCCGCGAAATCGCCGGTCGTGTCCGACTTGTAGGAAGACGAATAGATCATCCGGCCATTTGCACCCAGCCCGAGCGTGAACGTCGTCATGTGCTGCCATGTCGCGTCGTCGTCACCACTGGGAAGGACGTTGTTCGCCGTGACGTCGGTGCCCAGCGCACCGGTGACGTTGCTCAGCGCCGCATCACGCAGATCGGTGCTGTAGTAGTGCATCGCCACGTCCGCCAGCGTTTCGGAAGTTCCGCCCGTCGTGACGGTGTCTGCGGGCAACACGGTCGCGGTGATGGTCTTGTTCTTCGTCTGGGTGTAGGCGATGGATGTGATCGGCCCGAATGACGCCGGAGCCGTGATCGTCACCGTGCCGCCGGACCTCGACGCGCTGAAGCCGGCGACCGTGCAGTTGCCCTCGATGGCAGTCGAGCAGTCGTCGATCCTGCTTTCGACTCGTCGTGCGACCGTGCCGTTGTTGCCGTCCGAACTGGTCGCGCCCGACATGATCTGGTGCGTCCCGTTGATCGTGATACCGGTTACCGAGGTGCTTGGAGCACCGCTGATCGTGAGCGTTGCCCTGTACCTGTCCGCAGTCGTGGCACCGTCGCTGTACGGCCTCGGCTCGGACCCGTCCTGGTTACCGATAGCGGTGCTGCCATCGACCTGGATGCCTCCGTTGCCGTTCCAGTATCCATCGGTGGACAGCAGGGCAAAATTCTTCTGGCACGAGTACTGGACGGGATCGTTCACCGTCTGGCTGTACATCGAATCGATCTTGCCGGCGAAGATCCGCCCCGCGGATGACAGCGCCTGCCGCAGCGGCGTGCCGCTGCTCGGGATCGAGCCATAGAGCTTTCCGTACCATGCGTCCTTCTGCGTCGCGTCGAACGTCGCGATGTTGAGAAATGCGGGGGAATCATTGTTGTTGATGCTCATGAAACCGACGCGGTACTGATCGCCGATGGCGGCGAACGCTCGCCCCGTCCCGGTCTTCATCATCAGCATCCGCGTACGGTAGTAGCTGAACCAGTTCGCGAAGTTCACTCTCTCGTCGGTCCGTCCAGCCGGCCCGGATGTCCCGTCGACGACGACTTTCGTGAAGACACCCGATCCGGGTGCGCTGCCGATCGCGCTGTTGCACTCCTGGTAGAACGTGCTCGAGCTGTCCAGATAGCGCTTGGAGGCCTCTGTAGTCTCCGCTCCCGAGTACCTGTAGTAGTACGCCGTCTGGACGGTATCGGTACCCGATACGCCGCTGTTGACGAGGGTGTTCTCGCGACCTCCGCTTCCGTCTGCATACGCGTAGAACGATGTGCTCAGGTTGACCGACCCCAAACCGGTGTCGTAGCCGTTGATCCATGCCGACGTGAACGTCGAGTCGGGATACGACGTGCCGTCGCCTCGGATGGGTGCGTTGTAGACGACGTTGGGGTTGTAGTAGACGCCATTGCACTGGGAACTACGGTATCCGTACGCCTCTGCGCCTCCGGTGCGCATGAAGTCCGTGACGTCATCGGGCATGTGGGTCCAGCCCATCGAACCCGAATCGTCCATGATGAACATCACGTTCGGCAGCACCGTCTGGGGAGCCGAGGTGATCAGCGGAGCCGTCGCGAGATCGGTATTCGCCGAGTGCGCAGCCGAAGCGGCAAAGAACAGCGCCGGCCACATGTTGGCAAAACGAAGCTTCATGTTGTTTCTGCCTCCCTAGACTGTGCTGGTATCCGCCGCTGCACGCACGCTACATGGCGACGACGACCTGCACCATGCTCATCGTGTTGCGCGGTCCGACGATTCGGGCGGTGATGCGGTAGTACGGCTGCGGCGGCGCAGTCGGGCCCGCCACGCCTCCTCGATGGCTGCGGTTGGCCGCGCCCGGATCGTTCGGCGCCGTCGAACAGGCCGCCACGGTGAACGCCGCACCGGCTTGATTGCACATGCGCTGGATCACATACGAGACCGTGTTTCCGGCAGCATCGACCGGCAACGTCTGTACTGTCGCGGCGGCCGCCAGCGTTCCCGTCCAGAAGGCGTCCCAGGTCTCGTTCGCGGCCGGATCCTGCCGCATCGCCAGGTAACCCGCGGCCGTGTTGCTCGCTGCGAGCGTCGCCCCGTTCGCCTCGAGCCAAGCGATCGCCGCCTCGACGCCCGCGTCTCCCGAATGGGCTGCGGCCTGCTGGAACGAGAGATTGCCCGCGATCACGTTCCCGGTCGACACGGACCGCATCAGCGCAAGACCGCCCAACGTCAGCGCGACCAGCAGGATCAGCGCGAGCAGCAACACGACGCCGCGCTCTCGAACTCGGACTCGTTCGATTCCCATCGGAAACGGTCGATTCAGCATGACGGCTGTGCTCCCTGCCAGGCCATGTTCCGCAGCGGCACGACGGTCTGGAACACCTTGTATCGATAGCGCTGCCAATCGGCGAAGCCCGACAGGTCGATCGGGCTGCTGGCGCTGCCCTGCCATGCGGGCGCCGCCGGCGTGACGTTCTCCTTCTCGAACTGCGCGCTGCGCGACGTGAGAGCGACGCTGATGGCGGACACGCGCGCCCACAGACATGCGGTTGCCGGCGTGACGGGGCTGTACGAATCGACGAATCCGTCCATCGGCGCGGACGTATCGCTGCCGTACGCGGCGCGCAAGCTGACGATGTTGCTCGCGATCGGGGTCCAGATCGCTGCGTTGTTCACGTTGGCCGCGGCGCTGCAGTCGTTCGCGATGTAGTCGCAGACGGTGAGGTTGGCGTTGCGCACCGCGTAGACCTGAATGCTCGGCGCCGGCCCGAGGTTGTAAAGGATCCCGCCCGCCATGCCCGGAACACCGGTATTGACGCTCACGTTCGCTGCCGCCACGGCAGTCACCGGCTCCATGACGAGGTTGCACGGGGCTGGACGCGGATCCGCCTGCACGACGACCCTGTCGCCGACCGCGATCGAACCCACGCCGGAGGCCGCGACGGCAGCCGCAACGGTGTAGGTCGTCTGCACCAGCTGCGCTTCGACGCGGTCGCCATCCATCGGTCCGTTGCCGCTGCCCGAGACGACGAGCAGCGTGTCGGTGTTGGCGTCGCCAGCCGGGATGCTGGCGTGGTTGATCGTCACCGGCGCCCAGGCGTTGAGCGTCACGCCGGCACGGAGCTGCACATTGCAGCCGATCACCGGAAACGTGCCGGCAACATGACCGCTTTGCTGCATCTCGCGCCGCAGCATGTACAAGCCGACCGCGCCCGTGGTCTGCGCGTCGTCGCCGCCGGTCGTCGTTCTCTTGTAGCCCTCCGACACGGAGAACACCTGCATCATCACGATGACGGCGATCATGCCGATCAGCATGCCGATCATCAGCTCGACGAGGCTGACACCGGCCGATCGGCTGCGAGAGCGGTAGTTGCAGCGCACCACGTCCTCCTAGCGAATCTGCGTGATCACGGTGTACCTGTGCTGCGGCACCGTCGCTTGCTCGCTCGGCGCGCGCCAGAACAAGTCGACTCTCACCACTCCCGAAGCGTTCACTGCAACCGCCGGGGCGCTGGCCGGAACCGGCGCACTCGCGGCCAGACCCGGAAGCGTCGCCTGCACGCGCGCCAGCCATGCGTTGTAGAGCGGGTTGCCCGTAGCGAAGTTGGCCTGCAGCGTCGCAGGAGTGCGGTTCGAAACCCACATCTGGCCGATCACCTCGTTGGCCAGGAGACTGGCCTCCGAACGGTACTTCGCATCGGCCGACTGCCGGATCGACGTGGCCTGCAGCGCAATCAGCGCCAGCACGCCGATCGAGAAGACCAGGATCGCGACCAGCGCCTCGATCAAGCTGACGCCGCGCTGTGCGGATCGTGCGAGTTTCAGGTTCCGGCCCTTCATGATCAGCACCCCATCGGATCGCCGGCGCCGAACTGCGGGTCGCACATGCGCACCTGCCCGGCCGGCGAGACAACGATACGCAAACAGCGCATCGTTCCACCCGCTCCGACGCAATTGCCGCCGCCCGGGTTCGAGACATCGATACTCACACCCAACGTGCTCGCGCCGACCGCGCAGGGAATCTGGCGCCCGAGACCGTTGAAGTTGATGCATGACCTGGCATTGCCGCCGGTGTCGACGGAGGCGATCACCGCGTTGGGCGAGCCCTCGGAGGACGCGCGAACCTGAACGATGCGCGGATCGCCTGCGCCTGCCGAGACCGTATCGGCCGATGGGGTCGCATTGCAGGCACCGGCCGCGTCGAGCAGGCTCACGACCCAGTTCCGCCCGGCGTTGGACAGCGCGCACGCAGCGGTGAGGTTGTCGGTCAGCTGGAATCGCACCGGCGTGTTGCGGCGCACCGCTTCCGCGCGAGCCAGTTGCGCGCCGGCCAGTACGCCCTCTGCGGCCGTGCGGATCTGCGAGTTCTGCAGCCAGTTGGAGAAACTCGGTGCCCCGAGAAGCATCAACAGCGCGAGAACGGTCACCGTCACCATCAGTTCGACGATGGTGAAACCGCGCACCCGAAGACGGCTCAGCACAACCCGCCCTTCTTCGTGATCCAGCAATTGTTGGGATTCGGGGTCGCCCACCCGGTAGGAGCGGCTGCCGTCGTCTTCGCGCCAGTTTGATCGATCGTGAACGTGAACCCTGTCATCGAGCCTTTGCCGACGGCGGAAAGCACGTAGGTCGTCGCGGTCGGAGCGCCCGCGCCAGCGCAGGAAAGATTGAAGAGCGCATTCGTGTTATCTACCGCACAGGCGGGCCCGCCGACGTACGTGCGGTTGTCCTGAAAGTACTGCTCCATCTGCACCTGGCGGGTGGCGAGACGGGACGTCGCTTCGGGGATGTTGCCGCGAATGACGTAATCCCGATAGCTCGGCAGCGCTACCGCAGCCAGGATGGCGACGATGGCAACGGTGATCATCACCTCGATCAGGGTGAATCCACGCGCGCGGTTTCGCATCATCGAGCTCTCCTGGTCCTCGTCGGGGTCGAGCCGGAGACTACTTGGAGTTCGCCTTGTGCCCTATCCGAGGACGACGAATGGCTCGGATTCGCCGGCCGAACGGCGAAGTGCTGTTGGTCGGACGACATTCGTCCGCTTCAGGCGTGATTCAGATCACGGCCAGCTGGCGGCAGGCGTTCACAGCGAGAACATCCTTCGCCGCTTCTCCACCTGATCCACGAACAACTGCAGCGAGCGCGTGCCGTCGCCCGACAGGCCGGCGAACTCGCAGCCCAGGCGGCGGGCGCCGGTGTCGCCGGTGATCGTCGACACGTGGTGGATCACCAGCGCCGCGCGCAGCCGCGTGTCGGCGTCGAGCGCGATGTCGACGCCGTTGACGCGCACCCCCGGCTCGATCGGCGGGACGTCGTCGGGCAGCTGAAGCGCGCAGCCGCCGACGCTCACGTCGAGCACGCGCAGCGTCAGCTGCATCTCGGGGATCATCGGATGCGGCAGCGTCACCGTGGGCGCTCCGCGCGCCAGCGGTCGCACGCGAAAGCTGTTGCGCCGCTGGAAGCGGTAGACGCAGCGCGGCAGCGGCGCGCGCAGCGCGCACGAGCGCGTGCCGTGCACCAGCACCAGGTCCTGCAGGTCGAACTGCACCTTGATGTTGTCGAGGTAGCCCACGACGGTCACGTCGTCCGACTCGAGCACGCGCTGCAGCGCAGGGTGGTGGCTGTCGGCGCTCAGGCCGAGCGCGCCGGCCTCGGCGTCGACGGTCCACAGCGTCGTCGTGTAGACGGCGCCCTCGGCGGTGTTCAGGTGCAGCAGCGAGGCAGCGTCGAGCAGGCGTTTGAGCAGGCCCAGCACGTCGTGCCGCGACGCGAGGCGAAACTCGTCGAGCCCGCCGGACGACGCCGCCAGCTCGTCGAGCTGCATCGGGGCGGTTTCCATCGCCATCGTGCGCGCCTTTGCCTGCGTGTCAATGCAGCATCTTCGGGCGGCCGGCCAGGATGTCGTCGAGCTGCTCGAGCCAGGGCTCGGCGAGCTGGCGGATCTCGGCGTCGTTCATCAGGATGCGCTGCATGATGCGCGACTTCAGCTGTGCCGCGTTGCTCGGCAGCGGCTTCTCGCTGGCGGCGTGCTTGAGCTGCGAGATCAGCACCGCGCAAGCGCCCTCGAGCTTGACGACGTGGTCCCAGTCGCCGCTGCGCGCCGCCTCGAGCATGTCCTGGCTGGCGCGCTCGATGGCCTCGTAGTAGTGGAGCAGGTCGTGGTTCATGGCAGACCCCGGCATGACGGTGCGGCGCTCAGCGGCCGGCGCGGTCGCCGATGGCGGCCCAGGCACTGGCGATCGGCTCGATCAGACGCTGGCACTCCTCGACCGGCGCCTCGTCGTTGTCGAGGTTGGCGCGCGTCAGGCGCAGCGTCACGTAGGCGTAGAGGTCGTGCAGGTCGCGCGCGAGGTCGCCGCCGGCGTCGAGGTCGAGGCCGGCCTTCAGACCCTCTTCGACGATGCGCACGGCACGGCCTATGGCGCGGCCCTTGAGTTCGAGGTTGCGTGCCTGCAGCGCGCCGCGCGCCTGCGCCAGCGACTCCTGCAGGCCCTCGAACAGCATCGCGACGAGGCGATGCGGCGTCGCCGCCGTGACGCCCGTTTCGAGGCCAATGGTGCGGTAGGCGAGCCCGGCGGCGTGGGCGGGTCGCGGTGAGAAGGGACTGGCGGCGGCGTACATTCGGGCGCTCTTTCTGCTGATGCGTGCTGCAACTGCTGTTGCCCGAGTTATCGACGCGCCCGGCGCCGACTTGAGGCGCGGCACACCGGCCGCGCCGGCATCACTTGCTGCCGCTGTTGGCGTTGAACGCGGCGATCTGCTGCGTGATGTAGCTCGACAGGCCGTTGAGCTGGCCCATGCGCGCGTCGAGCGCGGTGTACTGCGCCAGCAGCCGCTTCTCGGTCATCGCGATGCGCTCCTCGAGGCGCTCCTGCCGGTCGCCGTTGAGGTCGATGCGCTTCTGCAGCCCTTCGGTGCGGTTGGCGATCGAGCCGTCGACGCTGAGCAACTGGTCGGCGATCGTGCGGATCTGCGTCGCGATGCCGTTGTTGGCCGGCGTCACCAGGTCGCTGTGGCCGAACAGCTTCTGCAGCTCGCCGAGGTTGGCGATGCCGTTCTTCAGCTTGGTCTCGTTGACGGCGATCGAGCCGTCGCGCTGCACGTCCAGGCCCACGTCGGCCAGGCGCGTGAAGGTCGTCGATGCGCCGCTCGTCAGGCCGAGCATGCTGCGCATCTGCGTGCGGATCGCCACCGCCGCGCTGTCGCCCTGCAGCGTACCGGCCTTCTTGCTGGCCGCGTCGTACTTCGTCTGCTCGGCGAGCATCGTGTTGAGCTCGTTGTAGGCCTTCACGAAGGTGTCGATCGCCTTGCGGATCGATTCCTCGTCGGGCTTGGCCGTCACCGTCACCGGCGCCGTCGTCTCCTTGCCCAGCGTGAGCGTCAAGCCGTCCAGCACGTCGGCAAGCGTGTTGCTCTCCGAGGTGATCGGCAGGCTGTTGAGGCTGGCGGCGGCGTTGGCCGCGGCCAGCGCCTGCGCCATCGTCAGGATGCCGGCCGAGGGGTCGAAGGCCAGCGCCGACAGGCCGGCGGCGTCGGTGTTGTTGCCGTCGGTGTCGGTCACGCTGACGCGAAACGCGTTCGACGCGCCCGTCGCCGCCGAGCGCAGCACGAGGCGCGAACCCGTCGAGTCGGTCAGCACCGACGCGACGACGCCCGCATTCGACGCATTGATCTTGTCGCGCAGCTGCGCCAGCGACTCGGCCGGCGGGCCGACCGTGATGTCGACGTAGCTCGTGCCCGACTTGGGCGTGAAGCTCGCCTGGCCGGGGCCCCAGGTGCCGAGCTCGATGCGCAGCGTGCCCTCGCCGACCAGCGAGTCGGCGGACGCATAGACCGCCGTTGCGTTCGACTGCGCGGCGGCGAGCTTCTGCACCTCGATCGCATAGGTGCCGGGCTTGGTCGCCGCGCTCGTCGTCACGCCGACGGCGGCGCTGTCGGTCGACGAGCCGACGGTCTGCCCCCACGTCGTGGTGCGCGTCAGCGCCGACGCGGCGTCGCGCAGTGCCGACAGGCTCGACTTGAGCTTGCCGTAGGTCGTCAGCTTGGTCTGCAGCGACGTCGCTTCGCTCTGCAGCTTCTGCAGCGGCTGCTTCTCGATCGCTACGAGCTGGCTGACGATGCTGTTGATGTCCAGGCCGCTGCCGATACCCGGTGAGGAGATGGTCGCCATGGGGGTTTGTCCTTCATCGCCTATCGGGGCTATCGGCGGCTCGCGCCGGGACTTGAGCCCCATTCAGCGCCGCCGCCCGCCCGGGATCGTCTTCCAGGGCGGGGCGCCGCGACCGGTCGGCGACGTCGCTCGATCCGTCGTCAGTTGCGCAGCAGCGCCATCACCTGCTGCGGAAGCTGGTTGGCCTGCGCCACCATCGCGCTGCCGGCCTGCTGCAGGATCTGCGCCCGCGACAGGTTGGCCGTCTCGGCGGCGAAGTCGGCGTCCATGATGCGGCCGCGCGCGGCCGACTGGTTCTCCGACGAGATCTGCAGATTGGAGATCGCGAACGAGAAGCGGCTCATCGCGGCACCGTAGGTCGCGCGGTTGGTGGTGATCACGTCGAGCTTGCCGTCGATCGCGGCCAGCGCCGTCGATGCATTGGCCGCCGTCAGCACGTCGCCGGTGACCGTCGTCACCGCCACCGTCGTCACCGTCAGCGTGTCGCCATTGTTCGCGCCGACCTGGAAGGTCTGCCCTCCGGCATCGGTGCTCAGGATCAGGCGGCCGTTGAACTTGGTCTGCGTCGCGATGCGCGTGACCTCGGCAGACAGCTGCTGGTATTCGGCATCGAGGTTGATGCGGTCGCCGGTGCCGTTGGAGCCGTTCTGCGCCTGCACCGCCAGCTCGCGCATGCGCTGCAGCGCATCGGTGATCGTCGCCAGGCCGCCCTCGGCCGTCTGCGCCAGCGAGATGCCGTCGTTGGCGTTGCGGATCGCGACGTTGGCGCCGCGGATCTGCGCATTCATGCGGTCGGCGATGGCCAGGCCGGCCGCGTCGTCCTTGGCCGAGTTGACGCGCAGGCCCGACGACAGGCGTTGCATCGACGTCGCCAGCGACGAGGCCGACGTGCTCAGGTTGCGCTGGGCATTCAGCGAAACCACATTGGTGTTGATGGTGGTCATGAATCGGCTTCCTCGAAGAATCGGTACGCCCGGCGCGCACGCCGGACACTTTCAGGCCGGATCCAGTGAGGCCTGTGACACCGATTCTTCGGTCGCCGCGCCGCCGGCGGTGCGGCGATAAGCGGGCAATCGGCAGCGCAGTTCGTCGCCCGCGCCCAGAAGAAGGAACGGCCGCCCTCGCGGGCGGCCGTTCACGGTCGGCGCGGCGCGCGCGCCCGACGCGCGCCGCCGCGGACCGACGGTGTCAGCGCAGCAGCGCCATCACCTGGTTGGGCAGCTGGTTGGCCTGCGCCACCATCGCGCTGCCCGCCTGCTGCAGGATCTGCGCCCGCGACAGGTTGGCCGTTTCCGACGCGAAGTCGGCGTCCATGATGCGACCGCGCGCAGCGGCCTGGTTCTCGCCGGAGATCTGCAGGCTCGAGATCGCGAACGAGAAGCGGCTCATCGCAGCGCCGTAGGCGGCGCGGTTCGTCGTGACCACGTCGAGCTTGGCGTCGATCGCCGCCAGCGCCGTCGAGGCGTTCGCCGCCGTCGTCAGGTCGCCCGCGACCGTCGTCACCGCCGTCGTCGTGACGAGCAGCGTGTCGCCGTTGTTGGCGCCGACCTGGAAGGTCTGCGCGCCGGCGGCGCCGTTGAGGATGTCGCGGCCGTTGAACTTGGTCTGCGTCGCGATGCGCGTGATTTCTGCCGACAGCTGCTGGTACTCGGCGTCGAGGTTGGCGCGGTCGCCCGTGCCGTTCGAGCCGTTCTGCGCCTGCACCGCCAGCTCGCGCATGCGCTGCAGCGCGTCCGTCACGGTGGCCAGCGCGCCTTCGGCGGTCTGCGCCAGCGAGATGCCGTCGTTGGCGTTGCGGATCGCGACGTTGATGCCGCGCACTTGCGCGTTCATGCGGTCGGCGATCGCCAGGCCGGCCGCGTCGTCCTTGGCCGAGTTGACGCGCAGACCCGAAGACAGGCGCTGCATCGACGTCGCCAGCGACGACGCCGAGGTGGTGAGGTTGCGCTGGGCATTGAGCGACACCACGTTGGTATTGATCGACATGCTCATGATTGAAGCTCCTAGGTTAAAAACACTCCCGGCCTAGCTGCCGGCGTTCAACACGCCCGCGCCAGTCGTCCGTTGTGTCCCGCAGCGCTTTCGTTCAGAGCTGCCTACCCAGCGGCCGGCTAACCGGACCACGTCCCCGAATCTTCAGGAGCGTTGGCTGGCTTATCGGACCCGCCGTCGCGGACTTGAGGCCTTGCTCGCATCGCCCTCGCCGGCGGCCCGAAAAGTCAAGCCCGGTGATCGACCGAACAGCGCGCAGCTTGAGGGTCACTTCGTGCGATCCGCACGCGGCGATGCGCGCGACGCTATGCGCGTCAAGTGGCGCGTGTGCCTCGCCGATATCGATCGACCCGCGCGCCGGCGTGTTCCTCTTGTTGTGCAGACCGTGAATCTCGTCCCTTTCTCGCCTGAGCATCTGCGCGTCGACGGCTCGCTGCCGTTCGATGTCGTCGATGCCACCGGAGCGCTGCTGATGCCCAAGGGTTCCGTCATCGCGAGCGAGGATCAGCTGCGCCACCTGCAATCGCATCGCCTGTTCGTCGACCACGAGCAGACCGAGCAATGGCGCCGCGGCCTGGCCGGCGAGATCGACCGGCTGGTGCGCAGCAATGTGTCTCTCAAGTCGATCGCGCAGGCGCGCCCCGAGGCGCCGGCCGCGCCGTCGCGGCGCACGGCGCCGCCCGCCGCGGCGCTGCAGCCGCTGCCCGTCGAGCTGTCGCAGCTGCAGCTGCGGCTCGCGGCGCTGCTGCGCGAGCCGCAGCCCGACGCCGCCTGGCTCGCGCGGCTGCAGCCGCAGGCGCAGCGGCTGAGCCAGCTCGTCGCGCGCGACGCGGACGCACTGCTCTATCTGTTGATCCAGGCGACGACGCAGGAGCTCGAGCACTACAGCAGCCACCATGCGCTGCTGTGCGCCGTCACCGTCGAGCTGTGCGCCGACACGCTCGGCTGGCCTGCGCCGCAGATCGACGCGCTGCGCCTCGCCGCCCTCACGATGAATCTCGGCATGACGGCGCTGCAGGATGCACTCGCGCTGCAGTCGGCGCCGCCGACGCCGGCGCAGCGCGCGCAGATCGATCGCCATGCCGCCGTCGGCGCACAGATGCTGCGCGATGCCGGCGTCGCCGACACGCTGTGGCTCGATGTCGTTGCGGCCCATCACGACGACCCGCGTCCCACCGTCGCGCTCGCGGCGCTCGCCGACGCCGAACGGCTGATCCGGCTGCTGCACCGCGTCGACGTGTTCACCGCCAAGATCAGCCCGCGCAAGGGCCGCC
Source organism: Burkholderiaceae bacterium (assembly GCA_048500255.1). GTDB lineage: Bacteria > Pseudomonadota > Gammaproteobacteria > Burkholderiales > Burkholderiaceae_C > JAMHWF01. The sequence continues at coordinate 126,574 of JASNYH010000007.1, forward strand.
ACGGCCTGCCGGCGACGCTGGCCGCGCGCGACGCCTGTCTCGGCGCCGACGGCCGACTCGACGAGATCGGCGCGGCCGTCGTCAAGGCGCTGGGCATCTATCCGCCCGGCAGCTACGTGCGTCTGGCCAGCGGCGAGACGGCTGTGGTGCTGCACCGCGGCCTGCGCGCCAACCGGCCCAAGGTGGCAAGCATCGCGCGCGCCGACGGGCAGCCGCTCGGCGTGCCGGCGGTGCGTGACACCGGCGAGCCTCGCCATGCCGTCGAGGGCGTGGTGCGGGTGCACGAGGTGCGCGTACGCCTGAACCACGAACGCGTACTGGCGCTGGCATGACGCGCTCCGGCAGCGACCGCAGGTGAGCACGACACGCCTGGCCCTGGTGATGATCGCGCGCGACGAGGCGCGCTGCATCGAGCGTGCGCTGGCCAGCGCGCGGCCGTGGGTCGACGAGCTGGTCGTCGTCGACACCGGCTCTCGCGACGCCACGCCTGACATTGCGGCGCGCTGCGGCGCGCGCGTCGGCCGCTTCGAGTGGTGCGACGACTTCGCTGCGGCGCGCAACGCGGCGCTCGCGCTGACCGATGCCGAATGGCGCCTCGTGCTCGATGCCGACGAATGGATTGCCGGCGGCGCCGACTGCCTGGCAGCGCTGCGCGACGCCGTGCCGGACCACGTCGGCAGCGTGTGCGTCACGAGCACCTACGACGCTGCCCACGGCCTCGCCGAGTCGCCGAGCTGGCTGCCGCGCCTGCTGCCGCGCGGCGTGTCCTACGAGGGGCGCATCCACGAGCAGCCCGACACGGCGCTGCCGCGCCGGCGCTGGCCGCTCACGCTCGGTCACGACGGCTATCGCGCCGCGCAGATGCGTTCCAAGCGCGACCGCAACGCGCGGCTGCTCGAGCGCGCGCTCGCCGACACGCCCGGCGACGCCTACCTGCGCTACCAGCTCGCCAAGGACCACGAGGTGCACGAGCGCCACGCCGACGCCGCGCCGCACTATTTGCGCGCGCTCGAAGGCAGCGACGCGAGCGCCGCCTGGCGCCACGATCTCGTGCTGCGCACGCTCTACACGCTCAAGAAATGCGGCCGCCACGCCGAGGCGATGCAGATCGCCGAGCACCAGATGGCGCGCTGGGCCCATTCGCCCGACTTCTGGTTCACGCTCGGCGACCTGCTGCTCGACTGGGCGGCCAGCGCGCCCGAGCACGCCGCGACGCTGCTGCCGGTATGCGAGCAGAGCTGGCGGCGCGCGCTCGAGATCGGCGACGCGCCGTCCCTGCCCGACAGCGTGCCGGGTCGCGGCAGCTGGCTCGCCGCGACCAACCTCGCCGTGCTGCACGACGGCCTGGGCGACACCGCGCAGGCCGCCGCCTGGCGCCAGCGAGCCGCCGACCTGCGCGGCGCCGCGGCCGCGCTCGCCTGAACAGCCGCCCCCGCGGCCCGCAATTCGGCGCATCGGCCGCGCGCCGCGCAGCGTAGGCTCGCCCGACATCCGCCCACTTCCGTTCGTCGCCGCCATGGCCCTCGCGCTGCCGCAACCCTCGCCCGCCGCCGCCCGTCATCCGCAGGCCCTGCGCCGCTGGAAGACGGGCCAGGAGCACGCGCGCCTCGAGCAATGGCCGCTGGCCGCGCGCGCCTACGAGCAGGCGACACGGCTGCACGACGAGCCGGCCTACGTGCTGGCCGCCGCGCACGCGCTGATCAAGGCCGGCCGCGCCGACGACGCCATCGCGCTGACGCGGCGCCTGCGCCGCCGCCGCCCCGACGCCGTGCTCGCCTACACGCTCGAGTCGCATGCGCTGCTCGGTCTGAACCGCGTGCGCGACGCCGTCGAATGTCTGCAGGCGCTGCCAGAGAGCGTCGCGCCGGACCACGCCCACGCCAGCTCGCTGGCGCTGGCGCTGCAGCGCTGCGGCCGCCACGGCGAGGCGATCCCGCAGTTCCTGCGCGCGCTGGGGCTGAAGATCGACGACGCCTACACGCACTTTCGCCTCGGCATGTCGTTCAAGAGCGTCGAGATGAAAGCCGAGGCCGCCGAATGCGTGCGCACCGCGCTCGCGCTGGGTCTGGGCACGAGCGATCTCGCCGCGCGCGCGCTGCTGCTGTTCTTCGAACGCGAGGCGTGCCGCTGGCCGCAGGCCACCGAAGTGATGGCCGCGCTGCGCGCCGCCGTGCGCGCCGCCCCCGATGCCACGCCGCTCGAGACCGGGCCGTTCCCGCACGCCGTGTTCATAGACGATCCGCTCGAGCAGCTCAAGGTGGCGCGCCACTACGCACTGCACGTCGCCGAGGGCGTGCGCCCGCTGCCGCGCCGCGGCGCCAGAGCGCACCCGGGGCGGCTGCGCATCGGCTACCTGTCGGCCGACTTCCACCAGCACGCGACCTCGCAGCTGATGGCGCAGATGCTCGAAAGCCACGACCGCGAGCGCTTCGAGGTCACGCTGCTGTCGACCGGCCCCGACGACGGCAGCGCGCTGCGCCGGCGCATCGTCGCTTCGAGCGAGCACTTCGAGCACCTCGCCGGCCAGAGCCACGCCGAGATCGCGGCGCGCATCCGCCAGCTCGGCATCGACATCCTGGTCGACCTCAAGGGCGTGACCTTCGACACGCCCTTCCCCGTGATGGCACACCGGCCGGCGCCGGTGCAGGTGAGCTGGCTCGGCTTTCCCGGCACGAGCGGCGCACCCTACATCGACTACATCGTCGGCGACCGTGTCGTCACGCCGCTCGAACACGCCGCGCACTTCAGCGAGACGATCGCGCAGCTCCCGGGCTGCTACCAGCCCAACGACGCGCAGCGTCCGCTGCCGCGCGCCTCGAACCGCGCCGAGTGGGGCCTGGCCGAGGGCGCGTTCGCCATGTGCGCCTTTCACCAGTCGTACAAGATCTCGCCCGACGTGTTCGACACCTGGTGCGAGCTGCTGCGCGCGCGCGACGACTCCGTGCTGTGGCTGCTGCAGTGGAACACCAACGTGCAGGCCGCACTCGAGCGCGAGGCCGCGGCACGCGGCATCGACCCGGCGCGCCTCGTGTTCGCGCCGCTGCTGCCGCCGGCCGAGCACCTGAGCCGCCTCGCGCACGCCGACGTCTACCTCGACGCCTGGCCGTGCAACGCCCACACGACGGCCAGCGAGGCGCTGTGGGTCGGCGTGCCGGTCGTCACGCTGCAGGGCGCGACCTTCGCGCAGCGCGTCGCATCGAGCCTGCTGCACGCCGTCGGGCTGGCCGACGAGCTGGTCTGCCGCGACGTCGCCGCCTACCGCGACACCGTGCTCGCGTTGGCGGCCGACGCGCCGCGGCGCGCGCGCCTGCGCGACCACCTCGCCGCGCAGCGCACGACGAGCGCGCTGTTCGACGGCGCGCGCTTCGCCCGCGACCTCGAGGCGCTGTACCAGCGCATGTGGGAGCGCGCGACGCAAGGGCTTGCGCCCGAGCCCCTGCCGGCGGCCTGAGCCGCCCGCCCTCCCCCGCGCGCCGTCCGGCTGGCGTGCGGCCCGTCGACGGGCTACGCTAACGCCTGTTCAGCGCGAACGCGCCGAGTGCAGTCCGGTCCCGCAACGGCAGGGAGATCCTCATGGCGACTCGCACCCTCGAAGCCGACTACCTCGTCGTCGGCAGCGGCGCCGCCGGCATGGCGTTCGTCGACTCGCTGATCGAAGAATCCGACGCCGAGGTCGTGATCGTCGACCGGCGCGCCGCACCCGGCGGGCACTGGAACGATGCCTATCCGTTCGTGCGCCTGCACCAGCCGTCGATGTACTACGGCGTCAATTCGCTGCCGCTGGGCGACGACGCCATCGAGTCCGGCGGCCCCGAGCGCGGCTGCTACGAGCGCGCGCGCGGCGCCGAGATCAGCGCCTACTACGCCCGCGTCATGGACCGGCGGCTGCTCGCGTCCGGCAGGGTGCGCTGGTTCCCGCAGTGGGACCACGTCGGCGGGCACCGCATCGTGTCGCGCCTGACCGGCGAGACGATCGACGTCCGCGTGCGCCGCAAGTTTGTCGACGCCAACTACCTCTCGCCGGCGATCCCGGCCGACACGCCGGCGCCATACGAGGTGACCGACGGCGTGGCGTCGATCCCCGTCGGCCGGCTCACGCAGCTCGGCGAACGCCCCGAGCGCTACGTCATCGTCGGCAGCGGCAAGACGGCGATGGACGCCTGCGTCTGGCTGCTCGACAACGGCGTCGATCCGGACCACATCCAGTGGATCCGCCCGCGCGACAACTGGGTGCTCAACCGCCGCTACGCGCAGCCCGGCGCGCTGGTCGACACGCTGTTCGAAGGCATTTCGCTGCAGATGGAATCGGCCGCGAACGCGAGCTCCATAGACGACCTGTTCGAGCGCCTCGAGGCCACGGGCCAGATGAGCCGCATCGACCGCAGCGTGCGGCCGACGATGTACAAGGCCGCCACGATCGCCGACTGGGAGGTCGAGCGGCTGCGGCGCATCGGCAACGTCGTGCGCCTCGGCCACGTGCGCCGCATCGAGCGCGACCGCATCGTGCTCGACGACGGCGCGGTGGCCACGCGCCCCGGCAGCCTGCACGTGCACTGCGCGGCCAACGGCCTCAGGCGCCCGCCGGCACGGCCCATCTTCGAGGCCGGGCGCATCACGCTGCAGCCGGTGCGCGTCGGCCTCGTGCCGTTCAATGCCGCGCTCGTCGGCTTCATCGAGACCCATCGCGACGACGACGCGCAGAAGAACCAGCTGTGCCCGCCGAACCCGTATCCCGACACGCCGGCCGACTGGGTGCGCGGCACACTCGTGCAGATGGCCGCCGACCGCGCGTGGTCGCAGCAGCAGGACCTGCAGGCCTGGCTCGAGCGATCGCGGCTCAACCCGATGCGCGGCCTGCGCAGCCGCTGGGGCGAAGCGCGCGTGCAGCAGGCGTCCAGGCGCTTCGGCGAGCTGGTGCGGCCCGCGCTGGCGCGCATGACGGCGCTGGCCGCCGCGGCCTGACGGAACTGGACCGCCAATCCGGGCCACATCGCCGCTTCGCCGCCGGCCGCGGCGGCTACCTTTGCAGGCACGCCCGCCTCGCGCGCGCGCCAACACACCTGCATGGGGATTCCGCGATGAAAGCAGTCATCCTGGCCGGCGGCCTCGGCACGCGGCCGCGCGCCGTTGGTGCAGCGGTGTCGCGGCCCGATACACTCGCGCGCTTCGTAGCTCGCCAGCTCGAGAACGTGCTCCCCGACGATCACGACACACTGCCGACCTTGCACGACGCGATGCCGGCAGCTCTGGAACGCACGCGGCACTGCGTCGCCCACGTGCGTGCGTGGCAAGCCCTTGGCTTCGATCGGCTCAATTCTGCCCAATACGCGACGCTGCTGTACTTCCTGAGCCGCGAGGCGGCCGTCGAGCATCGCGACGAAGCGACTGCCACGCGCCTCTTCCTGCTCAACAAGGCGCTCAACGGCCTGGAGATCTACTACGAGATCGCTCTGCCTGACGTTTTCTTTCTCAGCCACACGCCGGGCCTGGTGCTTGCAAAGGCCAGCTATGCCGATCGCCTGGTGCTGCACCAGGGCTGCACTGTGGGTCGCAAGGGACCAAACGAACGCCCGGAGTTCGGCGACCGCGTCGTGATGCTTCCCGGCTCGATGGTGATCGGCCGCTGTCGTATCGGCGCGCGTACGACCATCGCTCCTGGGGTGTGTCTGATCGACACCGACACGCCGGAAGACAGCCTCGTGCTCCAAGCCGGTCGCCCGCGTATCATGACCGCTCATCGCGAGGTGTGGCGGGACTACTTCATCGATTGAGCGGCGTTGAGTCAGCGCACGCCAGGGAACGCGGATTGCGGCGGCCAAGGGCGGGAGCCGCTCGGGGATCGGTACGCGCCTACAACCCGAACTTCCAAGCCAGATCCCGCTCGTGCACCAGCCGCACGTTTCGCCGTGCAGCGCCGGCTCCGTCTAGCCCCTTGCCCTTGACCGCCGTATCCCGCACGAACACGAGCGCATCGCTCAGATGTTCGACGCCGTGCAGGTCGTCGACGAACTCGACCGGCAGCCCCGCCTCGCGGGAGAGATAGCCGCGCTCGTCCTCGCCGGTGGTGCCGACGACGAGCATCTGCCGCACGTCGCGGCGCAGTTCGGGATCCTTGATGAGAAAAGCGATCATCGCCGCAGAGGCCAGCGTGTCCAGCGGCACCGGCAGCATGCCTTCGTAGCCCATGCCGCGCAGACGCATAGCGATGTAGTAGATATCGATCGGGTCGCGCTTCTTCGCATGGCGCAGGCGCAGTGCCACCGACATGCGGCCGGCAATCATCTGCTGGATGCGCGCCTGGTAGCCGATGCGATCTTCGGGTGAAATCGGCGTGGAGCAGCGTGCGAGCATGTACTCGAGCCCGCCGCGGTAGCGGTCCCAAGCGACTTCGACTTCCTCGTTGCCGAGTTGCTCGCGCGTCTCGTCCTCGAAGTAGCGGGTGATCGCCACATACCACGGATCGCGCTGGATCAGTACCCGGCCCTGCGTGAGGTAGTCGGCCGCATGCACGAAGGCGAAGAATGTGTGTTCGTTGATGCGTGGCATCTGACGCAAGAGCGCGTCGCGCCGCACGATCTGGACTTCCGGGAATATGTGGTGCCGTAGCACATGGTCGAGCAGTTCGCGATGCGCGTCGCGCTCGACCAGTAGGTCGCGCGGCACGCTGTAGAAGCGACCTTGCTCCTGCTGCGCCACCAGGTCGTACAGCAACCACGGCGCGTAGACGACGGCGATCTGCGGATCGTCTTCCATCCGCGCGATGGTCGCGGCCAGTGGCTCGCCCAGCACGCAGTCGTCGTCTGACAGGTAGACGAGATACCTCCCCTGCGCTTGCGACATCACGAACTGCCAGTTCGGAAAGCCGCCGATGTTCTGCGCGTGCCGCAGGTAGCGGATCGGCAGCCGGTCCGTGAACTGGCTCACGACCTCGGGCGTCGCATCGGTCGACGCGTTGTCGGCGATCACGATCTCGTACGGGTACGGGAACGTCGCCAGCTGCCCCTCCAGCGACTCGAGCAGCGACGCGAGGTAGCGCTGTCGGTTCCAGGTCGGGATGCAGAAGCTGACGAGCGGCTCGACGGCGGCAGTCATGGGCGCGGCTTTCCGGTGAGGGTTCTCCTGGGCGATTGTCGGGAGCCGCGCGCGCTCGCCATCGGCCGAGCAGCACGCCTTTGCCCCGCCAGTTCGCCCGCCGCGCCGGCTTTCCTGTAGGAATCTGCCTGACACGCGGCACCGAAGAAGATGGACTCAAGCCACAGAACCGGCCTGATGTCCCACGCGGGAGGCGCTGCCCACAATCACTTCCACACCAACGACGAATCCAGGAGCACCGCGATGAACACCGACACCATCCTCAGCGAGATCCGCGAAACCAACCTGTCGTACCTGATGCTGGCGCAGAGCCTGATCCGCGCCGACCGCGAGCAGGCGCTGTTCCGCCTCGGCGTCTCGGAAGAGACGGCCGCGATGATCGATACGCTCAGCCCCGCGCAGATGATGAAGGTGGCCTCGGGCAACACGCTGCTGTGCCGCTTCCGCATGGACGACGAGACCGTGTGGGGCCTGCTCACCAATCACGGCAAGACGGCTGCCAACGACGTCACGTCGCGCCTGCACGCCAGCATCCTGATGGCCGGCCGCCATCAAGAGGCGGCCTGAGCCCCGCAAGTACACCCCCAGACTCCGGAGCGACGCCATGGCCCGCAACAAGAGCATCCTCACCGAAGCCAAGCAGATCGAACGCGCCGTCACGCTGATCAACCTCGGCGCGCGCCTGCAGGTGCTCGAGAGCGAGACCGACCTGTCGTACGAGCGGCTGCTGCGCCTGTACAAGGAGGTCGCCGGCAAGTCGCCGAGCAAGGGCCAGCTGCCCTTCTCGACCGACTGGTTCATGACGTGGCAGCCCAACATCCACGCGTCGCTGTTCCTCAACATCCACGAATACTTGAACAAGGTGGCCGAGCTCGACGAGATCGACACCGTGATCAAGGCCTACCAGCTCTACGTCGAGCAGGCGCGGGCGCAGAACCTCGAGGCGCTGCTGTCGGTCACGCGCGCCTGGCGCCTCGTCAAGTTCGTCGACAACGGCATGCTGACGATGACCCGGTGCTCCAGGTGCCACGGCCACTTCGTCACGCATCCGCACGAGATCGCGCGCCACTTCGTCTGCGGCCTGTGCAACCCGCCGGCGCGCGCCGGCAAGGGCAAGGCTGCCGGCTCGATCCAGTTCGAGAGCGCGTCGCGCAAGGCGCTCGCCGCCGACGAGCTCGACGAGGCCGACGCCGCGCACCTGCACTGAAACAGCAGACCGCGCGGCGCGTCGTGTTCACCGCTTCCGCCACCCCCGCCGCTCCGCGCCGCGGCGCCTGGCCGCTGCCGGCGCTGCTCGGCTGGGCGCTCGCCTGGGGTGTGTTCGCGCTGCTGCGCGCCAGCGGCGCGCCCGACGGCGTCGCGGCGCTGGCCGGCGTCGCCACCGGCCTCGTGCTCGCCAGCGCGGGCGGCACGCCCTGGCGCCGCTCGATCATCGCCGCGGGCTTTCCCCTCTCCCTCGCCGCGGCCGGGCTTGCCGGCGGCGTGCCGGGCTGGGCCTGGCTCGCGTCGCTGGCGCTGCTGGCGCTGGCCTATCCGGTCGGCGCGTGGCGCGATGCGCCGCTCTTTCCGACGCCGGCCGACGCGCTCGACGCGCTGCCGTCGCACGTGCCGCTCGAGGTCGGCGCGCGCGTGCTCGACGCCGGCTGCGGCCTCGGCCACGGCCTGGCCGCGCTGCGCCGCGCCTGGCCTCATGCGCGCATCGAGGGCGTCGAGCGCAGCTGGCCGCTGGCGCTGGCCGCGCGGCTGCGTTGCCCGTGGGCGGGCGTGAGCGCCGGCGACATGTGGGCGCACGACTGGCGCGGCTGTCACCTCGTCTATCTGTTCCAGCGCCCCGAGAGCATGGCGCGTGCGTGGCAGAAAGCTTGCGCCGAACTGGCGCCCGGCGCCTGGCTGGCGAGCCTCGAGTTCGCCGTCGACGGCGTGCGGCCGACGGCCGTCGTGCCGTGCCGCGACGGCCGCCGCGTGTGGCTGTACCGCATCGGGCGCTGAAGTCCGGCCCGCGCCGGCCGATAACACCGGGGAGCTGCGCGCGCGCCGCGCCGCGCCGCCGCCCTGCACGCAGCCGCTTCGCCCCAGCGTTCAAGTGAGCGCTGCGGCCCGCCGATAAGCAGCCGAGGCCTCGCGCGAATCACGTCGACGGGAAGCGCGCGGCCCGACACAGACACCGCAAGACCATGTTCGTCATCATCGGCTACGTCGTCGCGCTGGGTTGCATCTTCGGCGCGTACATCATCCACGGCGGCAACATCGGCGTGATCCTGCACGCCATCCCGACCGAGATGATGGCGATCGGCGGCGGCGCGCTCGGCGCCTTCGCCGTCAACAACCAGCCCAAGACGCTCAAGGCCATCGGCAAGGCGCTGCCGACGCTGCTCAAGAGCTCCAAGTACACCAAGGCGCGCTACATGGAGCTGATGGCGCTGCTCTACGACATCCTGCAGAAGGCGCGCAAGGAAGGCCTGATGTCGATCGAGAACGACGTCGAGCACCCCGAGGAATCGCCCGTGTTCCAGAAGTACGCGGGCATCTCGGCCGACCACCACGTCGTCGAGTTCATCACGGACTACCTGCGCATGATGGTCTCGGGCAACCTCAACGCGCACGAGATCGAGAGCCTGATGGACAGCGAGATCGAGACCCACCACCACGAAGCGCACGCGCCGGCGGCGGCGATCGCGCGGCTGGCGGGCGCGCTGCCGGCGTTCGGCATCGTCGCGGCGGTGCTGGGCGTGGTCAACACGATGGGCTCGGTGGGCCAGCCGCCGGCCGTGCTCGGCCAGATGATCGGCTCGGCGCTCGTCGGCACCTTCCTCGGCATCCTGCTGGCCTATGCGGTGGTCGAACCGCTGGGCGGCCTGCTCGAGCAGAAGAACGACGAGGGCACGAAGGAGCTGCAGTGCATCAAGACGACGCTGCTGGCCAGCATGCAGGGCTATGCGCCGCAGGTCGCCGTCGAGTTCGGCCGCAAGGTGCTCTATTCGACGGAGCGCCCGAGCTTCTCCGAGCTCGAGGACCACGTCAAAGGCAAGAAATGACGGCCCCCCGTCGGCGAGTACGCGTCCTGCCCCCCGAGGGGGGCGCGGCCGGCTTGGGGCGGCCCGGCGCTCGGCCGCGCGCGCGTGACTGGGGGCTGTGATGGCTGGAGACGCGAAGCGGCTGCAGCCGATCATCGTCAAGCGCATCAAGAAGGGCGGCCACGGCCACCACGGCGGCGCCTGGAAGATCGCCTATGCCGACTTCGTCACGGCGATGATGGCCTTCTTCCTGCTGATGTGGCTGCTCGGCTCGACGAGCGAGGGCGACCGCAAGGGCATCGCCGACTACTTCAACTCGCCGCTGAAGATCTCGCTGCTCGGCGGCGGCACCGGCTCGGGCGACGCGTCGCACGTCGTCAAGGGCGGCGGGCAGGATCTCTCGCGCACGCACGGCCAGGTCAAGAACGGCGACGTCGAGGCGCCGCGCCGCACGATCAACCTGAAGGCGCTCAAGGCCGAGCAGAAGCGCGCCGAGATCGCGCGGCTTGAGGCGCTGCAAAAGCGCGTCGAGGACGCCATCGCCGCGAGCTCCAAGCTTGCCCCGCTGCACTCGCAGATGCGGCTGGACATGACGGCCGACGGCCTGCGCATCCAGATCGTCGACGAGCAGAGCCGCCCGATGTTCGACAGCGGCAGCGCCGTCGTGAAGCCCTACATGCGCGAGCTGCTGCGCGAGATCGGCGCCGTGCTCACCGAGGTGCCCAACCGCCTCACGCTCGAGGGCCACACCGACGCGTCGCCGTTCAGCGCCGGCGAGCACGGCTACAGCAACTGGGAGCTCTCGAGCGACCGCGCCAACGCGTCGCGTCGCGAGCTGCTCGCCGGCGGGCTGCCGGCCGAGCGCGTGCTGCGCGTGCAGGGCCTGGCGTCGAGCGTGCCGTTCGACAAGACCGATCCGGCGAGCCCGACCAACCGGCGCATCAGCATCATCGTGATGAACCGCGACGCCGAGGACCGCTTCTTCGACAAGCCCGTCGAGCCGCCCGAGCCCGGCGAGGCCACGCCCGGCGCCGGCCCGTCGGCTGCCGCGCCGCCGCCGGCGCTGGCGGCGCCGCTCGTCGCGCAGGGCTCAAGCCCGCCGCTCAACGCCCGATAACGGAGTCATCCCAGCGCGAGAGCGCATCGCAGCAGCAGCCGAGGTTCTCCCCATGAGTTCCGCCACCGACATGAAATTCCTGATCGTCGACGACTTCTCGACCATGCGCCGCATCGTGCGCGGGTTGCTGAAGGAAAGCGGCTTCCACAACGCCGAGGAGGCCGAAGACGGCGTGATGGCGCTGCAGAAGCTGCGCAACGACCGCTTCGACTTCATCGTCAGCGACATCAACATGCCCAACATGAACGGCTTCGAGCTGCTGGCGCAGATCAAGGCCGACGAGACGCTCAAGCACCTGCCGGTGCTGATGGTCACGGCCGAGGCGCGCAAGGAAGACATCGTGCGCGCCGCGCAGGACGGCGCCGCCGGCTACATCGTCAAGCCGTTCACCAAGGCGACGCTCGAAGAAAAAGTGCAGAAGATCCTGCAGAAGATGGGCAAATAAGAACCAAGGCGCAACCCCATGACGACCGTCACCACCCTCCCGGCTGCCCCGGCCGCCGCAGCCGCCGAGACCCCGTCGGACGTGCACCAGCAGCTCGGCGAGATGGCGCGCCAACTGCACGACACGCTGTCCCAGCTCGGCCTGATGCCGCGCCTGGGCGAGCTGACCGACTCGCTGCCCGACGCGCGCAGCCGCCTGACCTACATCGCCACCAAGACGGGCGAGGCCGCCGAGAAGGTGCTCAACCTCGTCGACAGCGCGAAGGCCGAGCACGGCAGCATCGCCGACGCGACGCGCCGCATGGCGCAGTCGATCGTCGCCGACCCGGTCAAGGCCGTGGCGTCGGGCGCCGTGATGAACTTCGTCGGCGACGTCGAGGCGTCGACGGCGCGCATCGACCGGCACCTGACCGACATCATGATGGCGCAGGACTTCCACGACCTGACCGGCCAGGTGGTCGCCAAGGTCGTCAAGCTCGCCGGCGACATCGAGGACCAGCTGCTCAAGCTGCTGGTGCGCACCGCGCCGGCCGGCCAGCGCCCGCTGGACCCGGCGCTGCTGCACGGCCCCGTCGTCGACCCGAAGGGCCGCACCGACGTCGTCGCCAACCAGGAACAGGTCGACGACTTGCTGGCGAGCCTCGGGTTCTAGACCCCCCGAAGCGGCTTCGCCGCTCCCCCAGGGGGCGCCACTGGCGGACCGGCGGAGCCGGATCCGCGGTGGCCGCTTGATCCGTGACGCCGCATCGCTTGGCGTCATTTGGCGGGGTTTCGTGCCGCTGATCCGCGCCGCCGGCGCGGGTCGGGCGGGAACAATCGGCGGCCATGGCCGACTCGAGCGCGCAAGACCGCAACCTGCCAGCGTCGCAGCGCAAGCTGCAGCGCGTGCGCGAGCAAGGACAGGTCGCGCGTTCGCGCGACCTGTCGCACTTCGCCGCCGTCGCCGCCGGCGCCGCCGCGCTGTGGGCCTTCGGCCCCGCCGCGGCGCGCGCGCTGCAGCAGGCGATCGCCGACATGCTGCGCTTCGACGCGACGGCGCTCGCCACGCCCGCCGCGATGGGCGAACGCATGGCCGCGCTGATGCCGCTGTTCATCGCCGTCGTGCTGCCGCTGGGCGCGCTGATGATGACGGTGGCGCTGGCCGGCGCCATCGCCGGCGGCGGCTGGGTGTGGACCTTCAAGCCGCTCGCGCCGAACTTCGGCAAGCTCAACCCGCTGGCCGGCCTGCCGCGGATGCTGTCGAAGCGCCAGCTCGGCGACACGCTCAAGGCCTGCGCGCTGGCGTTGCTGATCGGCGGCCTGGGCGCCTGGTACCTGGCGCGCGAGATCGAGTCGTTCGGCGCCGCGCTGGCGCTGCCGCTGCCGACGGCGCTGGCGCACGTCGGCCGCACGCTGGCCGGCGGCGTCGCGCTCGTCGTGCTGCTGCTGGCGGCGTTCGCGCTCGTCGACGTGCCGCTGCAGCGCCACCTGCACACGGCGCGCCAGAAGATGACGCACCAGGAGGCCAAGCAGGAGCACAAGGAGCTCGAGGGCAACGCCGAGGTCAAGTCCAAGGTCAAGGCGCTGATGCGCGAGCGCGCCAACCGCCGCATGATCGCCGCCGTGCCGAAGGCCGACCTCGTCGTGATGAACCCGACGCACTACGCCGTCGCGTTGAAGTACGACGACGCCACGATGGCCGCGCCGCGCGTCGTCGCCAAGGGCGCCGACCTGCTCGCGATGCGCATCCGCGACGCCGCCGCCGAGCACAAGGTGCCGGTGCTGCAGGCGCCGGCGCTCGCGCGCGCGCTCTACGCCCACGCCCAGCTCGACCGCGAGATCCCGGGCGCCCTCTTCGCCGCGGTGGCGCAGGTGCTGGCCTACGTCTACCAGCTCAAGGCAGCGCTCGCCGGCCACGGCCCGCAGCCGGCCGACCTGCCGCCGCTGAACGTGCCGCCCGAGCTCGATCCGCACGACCCGGCGTCGCGCCGCGCGCGCACGAGCGACGCCGGCTGACACGCCGGCACGGGCCGCGCGCCCACGCCGTGAAGCTGGGCCGGATTCACGCCGCTTATCCGGCTCAAGTCCGGCCGGGCCCCTCGGGACAATCTCGGACGTGAAGCCCGCATTCCGCCCTCGCCCCCATCCGCGCGCCGCCGCCGTCGCGCGCCGCGTGCGATGAACGCGATCGCCGCGCCGCTGCAGCGCCTGCTCGGCCCGAACGCCGGTGTGCTCAAGGCGCTGCTGGCGCCGCTGTTCATCGTGCTCGTGCTGGCGATGATGGTGCTGCCGCTGCCGCCGTTCGCGCTCGACGTGCTGTTCACCTTCAACATCGCGATGGCGCTGCTCGTGATGATGGTGTCGGCGAGCATGGTGCGGCCGCTCGACTTCGCCGCGTTTCCAGCCGTGCTGCTGGTGACGACGCTGCTGCGGCTGTCGCTCAACGTGGCGTCGACGCGCGTCGTGCTGCTCGAGGGCCACACCGGCACCGGCGCGGCCGGCGCCGTGATCGAGTCGTTCGGCCACTTCCTGATCGGCGGCAACTTCGCCGTCGGCCTGATCGTGTTCGCGATCCTCGTCGTCATCAACTTCGTCGTCGTCACCAAGGGCGCCGAGCGCATCGCCGAAGTCGGCGCGCGCTTCACGCTCGACGCGATGCCCGGCAAGCAGATGGCGATCGACGCCGACCTCAACGCCGGCCTGATCGACGAGAAGGAGGCCAAGCGTCGCCGCGCCGAGGTCGGCGAGGAGGCCGAGTTCTACGGCTCGATGGACGGCGCAAGCAAATTCGTGCGCGGCGACGCCATCGCCGGCATCCTCATCCTGTTCATCAACATCGTCGGCGGCTTCATCGTCGGCGTTGCGCAGCACGACCTCTCGGCGTCGCAGGCGGCGTCGAGCTACATCCTGCTGGCCGTCGGCGACGCGCTCGTCGCGCAGATCCCGGCGCTGCTGATCTCGGTGTCGGCGGCGATGGTCGTGTCGCGCGTCGGCAAGGAGCACGATGTCGGCAGCCAGATCGCCAGGCAGGTCTTCGCCTCGCCGCGCGCGCTGGCGATCGCCGCCGGCGTCATCGGCCTGCTCGGCGTCATTCCGGGCATGCCGCACGTCGTCTTCCTCGCCATCGCGGTGGCGATGGGCTACGCGGCGCGCCGCATGGCGCAGCGCCAGCAGGCCGAGCGCGACGCGCCGCCGCCGGCGCCCGCCGCGCCGCCCGCCGACGGCGAGGCGACGTGGGACGACCTGCAGCCCGTCGACACGCTGGGCCTGGAGGTCGGCTATCGGCTGATCGCGCTCGTCGACAAGGCACGCAACGGCGATCTGCTGCAACGCATCAAGGGCGTGCGCCGCAAGTTCGCGCAGGACGTGGGCTTCCTGCCGCCGCCGGTGCACATCCGCGACAACCTCGAGTTGAAGCCGGGCATGTACCGCCTCACGCTGCGCGGCGCAGTCGTCGGGGAGGGCGAGGCCTATCCGGGCATGTACCTGGCAATCAACCCGGGCGGCGCGACGCAGCAGCTGATCGGCACGCGCACCGTCGACCCGGCGTTCGGACTGCCTGCCGTGTGGATCGAGGAGCGCCAGCGCGAGGCGGCCCAAATGGCCGGCTTTACCGTCGTTGATTGCTCGACCGTCGTCGCGACCCACCTTTCACACTTGATGCAACTCCACGCCGCGCGACTGCTCGGCCGCGTCGAGACGCAGCAACTCGTCGAGCACGTGACGCGGCTGGCTCCGAAACTGATCGAGGACGTGATCCCCAAGATGGTCGGCATCGCCACCGTGCAGAAGACGCTGCAGCTGCTGCTGGAGGAAGGCGTGCACATCCGCGACATGCGCTCGATCGTCGAGGTGCTGGCCGAACACGCCGCCAGCGTCACCGACCCCGCCGAGCTGGCGCGGCGCATCCGCATCCACCTCGCGCCCGCCATCGTGCAGCAGATCTACGGCCCGGTGCGCGAGCTCGACGTGATCGCCCTCGAGCCCGAGCTCGAGCGCCTGGTCGCGCAGGCGCTCAATTCGCCGCACGGCGCGGCGCTCGACCCCGGCGTGGCCGACACGCTGACGCGCTCGGCCGCCGACTCGGCCAAGCGCCAGGAAGACCTCGGCGTGCCGGCCTGCCTGCTCGTGCCCGACCTGATCCGCGCGCCGATGGCGCGCCTGCTGCGCCGCACCGCGCCGCGGCTGAAGGTGCTGGGCCACAGCGAGATTCCGGAAACGCATTCCATCCGCATCGGTTCGATCATCGGGGGCACCGCATGAGTGATCTGCCCCCCGGAGGCACCCTATGAACGTCAAGCGGTTCCACGCGCGCACGTCGCGCGACGCGCTGGCCCTCGTCAAGCAGGCCTTCGGCGACGACGCCGTCGTGCTGTCGACCAAGCCCGCCGGCGACGGCGTCGAGGTGCTCGCGATGGCGCCCGACGGCATGCAGCAGATCGAGCGCATGGCCGCCGCCGCGCCGGCCGCCGCCGTGCCGCCAGCTCCGGCGCGCGGCGCTGCCGCGCCGGCGCAGCCGCCAGCGGCCGACGGCGGCGTCGCCGCCGACGTCGAGCGCCTGTCGATGAGCACGCTGTCGTTCCAGGACTATGTGCGCGAGCGCATGCTCAAGCGCCGCCAGGCGGCGATCCGGCCGGCGGCCGAGCCCGTTGCTGCCGCGGCGACACCGGCTGCCGTCGCCCCCGCCGCCGCGATGCCGACGATGGCCGCGATGCCGGCCGTCACGCTGGCGCCGTCGCACGCGCTGCCGCCCGAGGCGCCGCGCGCCGCGCCCACGCCGGCTGCCTCCGCGGCGCCCCACCGCCCGACCGACCTGCCGCTGCTGCACGACAGCCTCGCGTGGACCGACGAGGCGCCGCTGCCGGCGGCCTCGCACGCCGCCGCGCAGCACCACGCCGCCGCCGCAGCGCGCCGCGAGCAGCAGGACATGATGAACGAGCTGCGCTCGATGAAGGGCCTGATCGAGGAGCGCTTCGGCGCCCTCGCCTTCATGGAGAAGCTGCAGCGCCAGCCGGCGCAGGCGCGGCTGACGCAGAAGCTGCTCGATGCCGGCTTCTCGCCCGCGCTGATCCGCAAGCTGGTCGAAGGCATGGACGCCTCGGTCGGCGACGAGCTGGCCTGGGCCGGCGGCGTGCTCGAGCGCAACCTGCTCACCAACGAACACGACGGCGCGCTCGAGGAACACGGCGGCGTCTATGCGCTGATCGGCTCGACCGGCGTCGGCAAGACGACGAGCACGGCCAAGATCGCCGCCGCCTTCGCGACGCGCCACGGCGCCACCAACCTCGGCCTGATCACGCTCGACGCCTACCGCGTCGCGGCGCACGAGCAGCTGCGCGCCTACGGCCGCATCCTCGGCGTGCCGGTGCACACGGCGCACGACCGCGCCACGCTCGAGGACCTGCTCGAGCTGCTGTCGGCCAAGAAGATGGTGCTGATCGACACCGCCGGCATCGGCCAGCGCGACCAGCGCACGCGCGATCTGCTCGAGATGCTGTCGCACCGCTCCATCAACAAGCTGCTCGTCGTCAACGCCGCCGCGCAGGGCGAGACGATCGAGGACGTGATGCTCGCCTACCGCGCCAGCGCCTGCGCCGGCGTCGTCGTCTCCAAGATGGACGAGGCGATGAAGCTCGGCCCGGCGCTCGACGCCGTGATCCGCCACCGCATGAAGGTCGTCGGCGTCGCCAACGGTCAGCGCGTGCCCGAGGACTGGCACCGCCTGTCGGCCAAGGCGCTGGTGCACCGCGCGCTGCGCGCCGCACCGGGCGCCGCCTGGCGCATGGACGCCGGCGACGTGAGTCTGATGTTCGCCGGCTCGCCTCGCCACGCCGCCCCGGCCGCAAGTGCCGCCGCAACGCGCGCCTGATCCCGCCGCACATCGCACCGCCTTCGCCCGACCCATGTTCGATCCGTCCCTCGTTCACGAAGACCAGGCCCAGGGCTTGCGCCGCCTGTTCGCCCAGTCGCGCGCTCGCGCCGTGCCCGTCGTCTCGAATCCGCACGTGCCGTTCGCCGGCGTGCTGCTCGAGCGGCTGTGCACCGCCTTCGCCGAGCTCGGCCTGCACACGCTCGTCGTCGACGCGAGCGAGAGCGCGCCGGCACCGCGCGAGCTGGCGCTGATGGATCTCGCCGAAGGCATCGAGACGCTCGCGCCGCAGATGTCGTACCTCGCCGCGCGCGGTCTGCCGGTGCGCCACGTCGACACGCACGGCTCGACGGCCGGCTTCCTGCAGGCGCTCGCCGACGCCGCGCCGCACGCCGGCGTGCTGCTGGTGCACGCGGGCGCCTCCGACCTGGCGCGCATGTTCGCGCGCCGCGACGTGCGCCCGCTGCTGCTCGCCGACGACCGGCCCAACGCCGTGATGCACGCCTATGCCGCGATGAAGCTGCTCGCGCTGCGCGCCGGCCTGATGGCGCACGACCTGCTGCTCACCGCCGCGCCCACGTCGCCGCGCGCCGAGCGCATCGCGCAGCAGATCGGCGCCTGCGCCGACACCTACCTCGGCGCCGTGCTGCGCGACTGGGTGCGCATCGATCCGGCCGGCTGCGCCACCGATGCGCCCGACGCCGCGCTGCGCCGCCTCGTGCGCGAACTGCTCGTCGCCTGCGAGCCCGGCCTGCCGCCCGCCGGCGCGCCGCCGGGCCACTCGCTGCCCCCTGCCCACTGGAGTCGACCGGCCGCGCGGACCCCCGCGGCGTCGCGCCACTGATGCCCCTGGAGTCCACGTCCATGTACACCGCCAAAGGCAAGCTCGACCTCACGTCGATGCTCAAGCAATACAGCCCGCTGGTGCGCCGCCTCGCCCACCAGATGATCGCCAAGCTGCCCGCCAACGTGGAGATCGACGACCTGATCCAGGTCGGCATGATCGGCCTGACCGACGCGCTGAGCCGCTTCGACGCGGCGCAGGGCGTGCAGTTCGAGACCTTCGCGACGCAGCGCATTCGCGGCGCGATGCTCGACGAGCTGCGCGGCAGCGACTGGATGAGCCGCGGTTCGCGCAAGCACCAGCGCGACATCGAGGCCGCGGTGCACCGCCTCGAGCAGAAGCTCGGTCGCGTGCCGCAGGAAAGCGAGATCGCGCGCGAGATGGGTCTCACGCTCGTCGCCTACCAGGAGCTGCTCGGCAAGGTGCGCGGCACGCAGCTCGTCTACCTGGAAGACATGTCGGGCGACGACGGCGACAGCGACTACCTCGACCGCCACGTCGCCGACGAGGAGTCGAACCCGCTCGCGCAACTGCAGGACCACCGCATGCGCGAGGCGCTCGTCGCCGCCATCAAGACGCTGCCCGAACGCGAGCAGCTCGTGATGAGCATGTACTACGAGCAGGACATGAACTTGAAGGAGATCGCCGCCGTGCTCAAGGTCACCGAATCGCGCGTGTGCCAGCTGCACAGCCAGACGATCGCGCGGCTGCGCGTCAAGCTGCGCGAGTGGTGACACGATGACCGCGCTCAGCCGCCGCCAAGCGCACGCCACCGGCTCATCGATGGGGAGGGCATGGCCGTGAACACGATGCAACGCCTGCTCAAGCTGCGCCGCCCGCGGGCGCCGGATCCGGCGCCTGCCGCCCCGGTCCCGTCTGCCGCGGTCGACGGCGACGCCGTCGTCGGCAAGCTGTCGAGCCATGCCTCGGGCGTCGGCCGCGAGGCCGCCGAAGTGCGCGGCCTGATCGGCGACGCGCAGGCCGATTCGACGCGCCAGTCGCAGGCGCTGAAGGCGCTGGTGCAGCAGTTGCACCTCGTCGCGCAGGCGCAGGACGCCATCGGCGCGCAGACGGTCGACGGCCGCGCCGCCGTCGCACGCGCGCGCGAAGCGGTGCAAGGCGTCGGCAACGAGGTCGCCGGCATCGTCGACACGCTGCGCGCCGTCGCCGACGCGGCGCGGCAGATCGCGCAGATCGCGCTGCAGACGCGGCTGGTCGCCTTCAACGCCAGCGTCGAGGCCAAGCGCGCCGGCGACGCCGGGCGCGGCTTCTCCGTCGTCGCCGAGGCCGTCAAGGACCTCGCCGGCAAGGTCGAAGGCAGCTCCAAGGACATCATGCGCACGATCGACGAGCTCGACGGGCGCATCGACGCGCTGGCCGCCGAGATCCGCAGCGAGGGCGCCGCGGCGTCGAAGAGCGCGTTCCAGCGCGCGCTGGCCGACATCGAGGCCGGCGTGCTGCGCATCGACGAGGCCGCAGCGCGCAGCCGCGAAAACTGCGGCGGCCTGGGCACGCAGATGCAGACGCTCGATGCCGAGACGCAGCGCACCGGGCGCGCGCTCGACGCCGCGCAACGCCGCAGCGAAGCCTTCCTGAAGCTGTCGGAGCAGCTGATCGAGATCGTCGCCGACTCGGGCACGCGCACCGAGGACACGCCCTACATCGAGGCGGCGCAGCGCGCCGCCGCGCAGATCGGCGCGCTGCTCGACGAGGCGCTGCGCAGCGGCGAGATCTCCGCAGCCGACCTGTTCGACGAGCAGTACCTGCCGATCGCCGGCAGCAACCCGCCGCAGCACACGACGCGCTTCGTCGCGCTCGCCGATCGGCTGTTCCCGCCGGTGCAGGAGCCGATGCTCGAGCTCTCGCCCAAGGTGGTGTACTGCATCGCCGCCGACCGCAACGGCTACGTCGCCACGCACAACCGCAAGTACTGCCATCCGCAGCGCGGCGACCTCGCCTGGGACACGGCCAACAGCCGCTGGCGCCGCATCTTCGACGACCGCACCGGCCTCGCGTCGGCGCGCAACACGCGGCCCTTCCTGCTGCAGACCTACCGCCGCGACATGGGCGGCGGCAAGTTCGTCGTGATGAAGGAGGCCGCCGCACCGATCACGGTGGCCGGCCGGCATTGGGGCGGCTTGCGCCTCGCATTCCAGTTCTGACCCACCGCGGCGGCCGAGGCGCCGCCGCCGATCACCCAGGAGTCGCAGGATGTTGACGCGGAAGTTGACGGCCTCGCGGCGCCCTGAAGCCGCGCACGACGCGCCCGGACCCGCCACCGCGGCGAGCAGCGCGACGGCAGCGATCGCCCGGCTCGCCGACCTCGTCTCGGGCCTCGCGGTCGACGCCGCCGAAGTGCACGCCGAGATCGACGAGACGCACCGCGCGTCTGGCCGCCAGGCCGAGGCGCTGCAGCGGCTGGCCGCGAGCATCGGTGGCGTGCAGAGCGCACAGGGCTCGATCGGCACCTCGGTGGACGCGAGCCGCGGCGCGATGCGCGGCGCGCGCGGCGCGGTCGACGCCGTCGGCCGCGACGTCGCGGCCGTCGTCGAGACGCTGCAGCGCGTCGCCGACGCGGCACGCCGCATCACGCAGGTCGCGGCGCAGACGCGGCTCGTCGCCTTCAACGCCAGCGTCGAGGCCAAGCGCGCCGGCGAGTCGGGGCGCGGCTTCTCCGTCGTCGCCGACGCCGTCAAGGACCTCGCGTCGCAGGTCGATGCCACCTCGCGGCGCATCGTGGGCACCGTCGACGACCTCGACGCGCGCATCGGCGCGCTGGCGCAGGAGCTGTGCAGCACCGACGCGAGCGGCGCCGAAAGCGACGCCGAACGCAGCCGCTTTCACGCCGCCCTCGGTGGCGTCGACGCCTGCGTCGCGCGCATCGAGCAGCAGGCCGGCGAAAGCGCGGACTTGTGCGGCGGCATGCAGCAGCGCGCCGCCGCGCTCGCCGTCGAGACGCAACAGGGCCTGGCCGCTCTCGAGCGCGCGCGCGCCGGCGCCGAGGGCTTCCGCCGCATGTCGGGCGACTTCATCGAGCTGCTCGCCGGCTGTGGCGTCGACACCGAAGACACGGCCTGGATCCGCACGGTGCAGCGCGCCGCCGGCGAACTCGGCCGCGCGCTCGAAGCGGCGATCGCCGCCGGCACGCTGAGCGAGGCCGACGTGTTCGACGAGAACTACCGGCCGATCCCCGGCGTCGAGCCGCCGCAGTACATCAACCGCTTCACCGAGGCCGCGCAGACGCTGGTGCAGCCGCTGCTCGAGCCGATGCTGCAGTCGCCCAAGGTGCTGGCGTTCATCGCGGTCGACCGCAACGGCTATGCGCCGACGCACAACCGCAAGGTCTGCCAGCCGCCGCGCGTGAACCCGCCGGACGCGGCGTGGAACGCCGCCAACAGCCGCTGGCGCCGCATGTTCAACGAAGGGTCGGGCCTGGCCGCCGCGCGTTCGCAGAAGCCCTACCTGGTGCAGATCGATCGCCGCGCGATGGGCAACGGCGTGTTCAGCCCCGTCAAGGACATCTGTGCGCCGGTGTGGGTGAACGGCCGCCACTGGGGCGCCGTGCGGCTCGGCCTGCAGTGCTGAGCGGCGCTACGCGGCGCCGCGCAGCGGCAGGCCGATCATCGCCTCCAGCGCGTCGCGCGACAGCCCCGGCACGGCATCGATCAGCGTGAGGCCCGCGGGGCCGCACTCGAAGGTGGCGAGGTCCGTGTAGACGCGCCTGACGCAGGCCACGCCGGTGAGCGGACAGCTGCAGCGCTCGACGAGCTTGCTGCGGCCCTGCTTGTCGAGCAGCTCCATCATCACCCAGGTCTGCCGGGCGCCGATCGCCAGGTCCATCGCGCCGCCCACGGCGGGGATCGCGCCGGCCTCGCCGGTGTGCCAGTTGGCCAGGTCGCCGGTGGCCGAGACCTGATAGGCGCCGAGCACGCACACATCGAGATGCCCGCCGCGCATCATCGCGAAGCTGTCGGCATGGTGGAAGTACGCGCCGCCGGGGTGCAGCGTCACCGGCTGCTTGCCGGCGTTGACGAGGTCGTAGTCCTCTTCGCCGGGCGGCGGCGCCGGGCCCATGCCGAGGATGCCGTTCTCGCTGTGCAGCACGACCTCGATGTCCGCCGGCAGGTGGTTGGCCACCGCCGTGGGCATGCCGATGCCCAGGTTGACGACCGAGCCGTCGCGGATGTCGCGCGCGACGCGGCGCGCCAGCGCATCCTTGCCGAGGCGTTCGTAGCGGCTCATCGCGCGCACTCCTCCTTCAGGCGGAGGCCGCCGCCCTGAACCCGCCGGCACGCGTGGCGACCCGCGCGACCTGCACGATGCGCGAGACGTGGATGCCCGGCGTGACGATGGCCTCGGGGTCGAGCGCGCCGAGCTCGACGATGCGGTGCACCGAGGCCACGGTGAACCTGGCCGCCGCGGCCATCACGGGGCCGAAGTTGCGCGCCGCCTTGCGGTAGACGAGGTTGCCCCAGCGGTCGCCCGCCTCGGCCTTGATCAGCGCCACGTCGCCATGGATCGGGTACTCGAGCACGTGGGGCCTGCCGTCGATCACGCGCGTCTCCTTGCCGCGCGCAAGCTCGGTGCCGTGGCCGGTGGGCGTGTAGAAGGCGCCGATGCCGGCGCCGGCGGCGCGCAGCCGCTCGGCAAGGTTGCCCTGCGGCACGAGTTCGAGCTCGATGCGCCCGCTGCGGTACAGGCCGTCGAAGACCTGGCTGTCGGCCTGCCTCGGAAAGCTGCAGACGATCTTGCGCACGCGGCCGGCGGCCAGCAGCGCGGCCAGCCCCGTCTCGCCGTTGCCGGCGTTGTTGTTGACGACGGTGAGGTCCTTCGCGCCCTGCGCGATCAGCCCGTCGATCAGCTCGTCGGGAATGCCCGCCGTACCGAAGCCGCCGATCAGCACCGTGGCGCCGTCGCGCACGCCGTGCAGCGCGTCGCCCACCGACGCGGCGATCTTGTCGATCATCGATGCGCCCCTCGAAAGTACACTCGTGGACAAGCACAACCGTTTCGCAGCACGCCATGAGCAGCAAGCCGATCTCCACCACTCCGCCGCGCGACATCACCGACCTGTTGTCGGCGCGCCTGCATGCGCTGGCCGCCATGTCGGCCGCCGTCACCACGCCCCGCGTCGAGCGCAAGTTCGGCCTGTCGCTGCTCGAGTGGCGCGCGCTGGCGCACCTGGGCGCCGCCGAATCGCTGTCGCTCAACGAGCTGGCACGCCGCGCCGGACTCGACAAAAGCTACGCCAGCCGCACCGTCGGCGGGCTGATCGAACGCGGCCTGGTGGCCAGCGAGCGCAGCGAGGTCGACGCGCGCTCCGTCGCGCTGCGCGTCACGAAGAAGGGCGAGGCGCTCTACCAGAAAGCCTTCGCCGACGCCGTGGGTCGCAACGAGCGCCTGCTCGGCCGACTCAGCGCGACGCAGCGCGAGCAGCTGATGGAGATGCTCGACCTGGTGAGCCTGAGCGCGCGCGAGGCGCTCGACGACGAGCGCCGCCTCGCTGCCGGCGAAACGGTGGTCGACCGCACGCCCAGCGTCAAGCTCAAGGCCGCCGGCAGCGATGCGGCCCAGGGTCTGGATCTGCACGAGATCCGCCACCTGCTGGCGCGCCTGAACAAGGCGGTCGGCAACGCCTGAGGTCGCGGCGGCGGGCGCCCGTCGACTCATCGAACGAACCTGCGCGCTGCGCGCTCCGGGATGAGCGCTTGGGAGCGGCCCGGCGCGCTCATCGACAAGCCCTGCGCGCTGCGCGCTCCGGGATGAGCGCTTGGGAGCGGCCCGGCGCGCTCATCGACAAGCCCTCCGCGCTGCGCGCTCCGGGATGAGCGCTTGGGAGCGGCCCGGCGCGCTCATGCCTCGCCCGCGGCCCCGACGCCGACGGCGAGCACGCGGCTGTGCAGCGGGCGGCCGAGCACGGCTTCGCACTCGCGGCCGGCGTCGAGCAGCGACGCGAGGCCGATACCGGTGCGCACACCCATCGCCTCGAGCAGCGCCACCCAGTCTTCGGTGCACACGTTGCCGGTATGGCCGCTGCCGTACTGCACGCGGGCGGGGTGCCCGCCGACGCCGCCGATCGCGCTGTCGAAATGGCGCGCACCGGCCTCGAGCGCGGCCACGCAGTTCGCCAGGCCGGTGCCGCGCGTGTCGTGGAAGTGGGCGATCGGGATCACGTCGGGCGCCAGCGTGCGCAGCTCGGCGTACAGCGCGCGCACGCCGGGCGGCGTGGCCATGCCGGTGGTGTCGCCGAGCGTCACGCGCGCCACGCCGAGGCGCGCGTATCGCTCGACGTCGGCCAGCACGCTGCGCGTGTCGACGCGCCCCTCGAACGGGCAGCCGAAGGCCACCGACAGCGTGCCCACCAGGCGGAAGCGGCCGCGCGCGGATTCGACCATCTCCTCGATGTGCAGCCATTGTTCGGCGCGGCTGCGCCGCAGGTTGCGCTGCGAGTGCGACTCGGAGGCCGACGCGAGCAGGCTGATCTCGTCGGCGCCGAAGCCGGCGTCGAGGTCGGCGAGCGCGCGCCGCACCGCCCGCACGTTGGCGCAGGTGGCCTTGAGCATCACGCCGGCGCGGCACGGCAGCGCGCGCAGCACCTCGCTCGCGTCTGCAAACTGGGGCACGACCTCGGGGTTGGAATACGACGTGGCCTCGACGCGTGCGAAGCCGAGCGCGGCGAAGCGCGCGATCAGGCGCACCTTGGTCGCCGTGTCGACGAACCGGGGCTCGTGCTGCAGACCGTCGCGCGCGAAGCACTCGCACAGCACGACGTCGCGCGCTGGCGCCGCGGCGGCGGTGGCGGTGACGTCCGTCATCGCGGATCGGCCTCCTGCGTGGCCAGCGGCGCCAGCCCGAAGCGCTCGATGGCGTGCGCCCGCAGCTTCGCCTTCTGCACCTTGCCGCTGGCCGTCATGCCGATGGCGTCGAAGTCGTCGACGACGGCGGCGTGGCGCGGCACGCGGAAGTTGGCCATGCGCTCGCGGCTCCACGCGATCAGCGCGGGCGCGTCGAGCGCGGCGCCGGGGCGCAGCGTGACGAAGGCGGCCGCCACCTCGCCCAATGCCGCGTCGGGCACGCCGACCACCTGTGCCGACGCGACGGCCGGATGCGCGAGCAGCGCCTGCTCCACCTCGGCCGGCGCGACGTTCTCGCCGCCGACGCGGAACACGTCCTTGATGCGGCCTACCAGGCGCAGGCGGCCGTCGCTGCGCAGCGCGCCGAGATCGCCGGTGCGCAGCCAGCCGTCGCGCGTGAAGGCGCGCGCCGTGACGTCGGGCTGGCGGTAGTAGCCGCGCATCACGTTCCAGCCGCGCAACTGGATCTCGCCCACCTGCTCGGGCGCGCAGAGGCGCCCGTCGTCCGCATCGGCGATGCGCAGTTCGACGCCCTCGTGCGGCAGCGCCAGCCCCGCGATGCGCTGCGCCTCGGCGTCGCGCCAGTCGTTGATGACGACGTTGGGCGACGCCTCCGACAGCCCGTAGGCCCAGCAGATGCGTCGCACGCCCATCTCGCCGACGATGCGGCGCATCGTGTCGGGGCCGGCGGCGGCCCAGCCGCCCACGAGGTGCAGCCGCTCGCGCGCGAACGACGGGTGCGCCATCAGCCGCTGGAACAGCGTGTCGTTGCCCGAGATGTAGGTGCAGCGGCGCTCGTGCAGCAGCGCCAGCGCGGCGCCCGCGTCGAAGGTGGGCAGCGTGGCGACGGCCGCGCCGCTCGTCAGCCCGACGAGCAGCGACAGCGTCGAGCCCGCCACGTGGAAGAACGGCCGGCTGTTGAAGTAGACGTCGTGCGCCGCGATGCCGATGCGCGCGGCGCAGGCGGCGGCGTTGCGCAGCATGCCGTCGTGCGTGAGCATCGCGCCCTTCGGGAACGCCGTCGTCCCCGAGGTGAACTGGATCAGCAGCAGATCGTGCGGCGCGACGCGCGCGACGTGGCGGTCGAGCGCGGCGTCGGCGATCGCCTCGCCGGCGGCCAGGAACTGCGGCCATGGCTGCGCCGCCGCCGGCACGTCGCTGCCGATGACGACCAGGCTGCGCAGCCGCGGCAGCGCGGCGCCGGGCAGGCGGTGGTCGAGCGCCGGTTCGGCCTGGCGCAGGAAGGCCGCGAAGTCGATGTTCAGGAAGCGGTCGACGGCGATCGCCAGCCGCACGTCGGCGCTGCCCAGGCACTGACGGATCTCGTCGGCCTTGAAGCGCGTGTTCACCGGCACCGTGACGGCGCCGATCAGCGCCGCGCCGTAGAAGCACGCCACCCAGTGCTCGTCGTTCGGGCACAGCAGGCCGACGAAGTCGCCGCGCGTCACGCCCTGCGCCACCAGCGCCTTGGCGACGGCGCGCGAGCGCGCCTGCAGCTCGCGCCAGCTCCAGCTGCCGCCGGGCGTGATCAGCGCCGCCGCGTCGGGCCGCTGCGCGGCCTGGGCCGCCAGCCATGCCGGCAGCCTCACGCCTGCTCTCCGAAACCGGCGATGCCGGCGCGCCAGTCGGAGCCGGCGAGGTTGTCCTCGATCGCCAGCAGTTCCTCGGCGAGCGCGCCGCGCCCGCCCGGCTGCACGCTGCGGTCGATGCAGCGCTTGGCGAGCCGCACGGCGAGCGGCGGCGCCTTGGCCAGCGTGTCGGCGAGGGCGCGCGCCGCGTCGTCGAGCGCGTGCGGATCGACGACGCGCGTCACCAGGCCGGCCTGCAGCGCCGCCGCGGCGTCGAGGCGGCGGCCGCTGAACATCATGTCCTTGGCGAGCCGACGCCCGACGATGCGCGCCAGCCGCTGCGTGGCGCCGACGGTGCCCCACAACGCCTCGGGCGTCCAGAACTGGGCGCGCGAGGTGGCGATCGCGAAGTCGCAGGCGGCCGCGATCTCGACGCCCGAGCCGACCGCCGCGCCGTCGACGAGCGCCACCACCGGCATCGGCAGCTGCTCCAGCGCCTCGTAGGCGAACAGCCCGCGCAGTCGGCGCGCGAGCACGGCCTGCTCGTCCATCGTGCGGCGCTCCTTCAGGTCGGCGCCGGCGCAGAAGGCGCTGCCGGCGCCGCGCACGAACACGAGCCGCAGCGCGCCGTCGCCCGCCGCGGTACGCGCGGCGGCGAGCAGGGCCTCGCACATCGCGAGGTCGAGCGCATTGCGGTGCTCCGGGCGGTTGAGCGTGATCGTCGCGACGCCGTCGCGCGCGTCGTAGAGCAGCGGGGGTTCGTCGACACTCATCGCAAGCGGTGCTCCCGGTTCGTCGTCGTCAGATCGCGCCGCGACGGCGCGCTTCGGCCAAGCGCTCGTCGTCGTAGCCCAGGCGCTCTCGCAGCACCGACGCGGTGTGCTCACCCAGCAGCGGCGGCCGGCCGACCTGCGGGTCATCCCAGCCGTCGAACTTGAGCGGCACGGGCAGCGCCGGAAAGCTGCCGATCGCCGGGTGCTCGAACTGCGCCACCATGCCGCGCGCGCGCACGTGAGCATCGGCGAGCACTTCGTCGACGGCGTAGACCGGGCCAGCCGGCACGCCTGCGCGATCGAAGGCCTCGCACAGCGTCGCGCGGTCGCGCCGCGCGACGGCGGCAGCGAGCCGCTGCATCACCTCGGCGCGCCGGCGCAGCCGCCCGGCGTTGGACTGCAGCTCGGCGTCGCCGCCCCAGTCGGCGAGGTCGAGCACTTCGCACAAGGCGCGCCAGTGCTGGTCGCTCGCCGTGACGTGAAGCCAGCGCCCGTCACGCGCGACGAAGCTCGCCGACGGCACGCGCCCCGGGTGCTCGGTGCCCATGCGCTCGGGCACCTCGCCGAGCGCGAACCAGCGTGCTGCGCCGAGCGTGAGCAGAGACACCTGCGCGTCGAGCATCGAGAGGTCGATGTGGCAGCCTCGGCCCTGCGCGCTGCGCCCCTGCAGCGCGGCCAGGATGGCGATCGCGGCCCACAGGCCCGAGCTGAGGTCGGCCACCGGCAGCCCCGGCTTGACCGGCGCGCCGCCGCGCTCGCCGGTCAGGCTCATCAAACCGCCCATGGCCTGGAACACGGTGTCGTAGCCCTTGCGCGGCGCATACGGACCGCTCTGGCCGAAGCCGGTGCACGACAGGTAGACGAGGCGCGGATTGAGCGCGCGCAGCGAAGGCGCGTCGAGGCCGTGGCGCGCCAACGTGCCGACCGGAAAGTTCTCGATCACGACGTCGGCCTCGGCCGCCAGGTCGCGCACGATCTGCCGGCCCAAGGCCGAGCGCAGATCGACGGTGACCGACTCCTTGCTGCGGTTGAAGGCCATGAAATAGGCACTCTCGCGGCCGTGCGCGCCTTGCGCGAACGGCTCGAAGCCGCGCGTTTCGTCGCCGCTGCCCGGCTGCTCGATCTTGATCACGCGCGCGCCCAGCTCGGCCAGGATCATCGACGCGAACGGGCACGCGAGCACGCGCGACAGGTCGACGATGGTCAAGTGCTGTAACGGCTTCATGACGACCCCTCGTCCGACGAGTACGTCGGCCGGTCCCCCGAGGGGACCGCGGGCCGGCTTGGGGCGGCCCGGCGCTCGGCCCGCGAAGACGACGACCCCTCGCCGGCGCGCGGCGCGATGAAGCCGCGCATGCGCCGGTTGGCCGCGCGGCCGATCTCGAGGCCGCGCGCCAGCGGCAGGTCGGCCACTGCGTGGAAGACCTGCTTCGTCGTCGACATCGCGTCGGCGCTGCGCGACGCGAGCTGCGCGGCCAGGCGCATCGCCTCGGGCAGCAGCACGGCATCGTCGTGCACGGCGTTGACCATGCCGAGCGCGAGCGCGCGCTCGGCGCCGATCGCCTCGCCGGTGGCGACGAGTTCGAACGCCGCCTTGCGCCCGACCTGCCGCACGAGGTTGGGCAGCACGATGGCGGCGACGATGCCATGCCGCACCTCCGGATAGCCCAGGCGCGCCGAGCGCGCGGCGAGCGCCAGGTCGCAGGCGATCGCCAGGCCCGCTCCGCCGCCCATCGCGGCGCCGTTGATTGCGGCGATCACCGGCTTGCTCAGACGCGGGACGGCCAGGTGCAGCTGCATCGTCAGCTCGGCGCGCTGCGCAACGCGCTCGGCCTGGTCGGGCGTGAGCTGGGCGAACTCGGCGATGTCGGCGCCGGCGCAGAACGCCGGCCCGTTGCCGGTGAGCACGACGCAGCGCACGCCGTCGGCCGCGTCGGCGTCGCGCAGCGCCTGCAGCAGCGCGGCGCTGAGCGCATGGTTCAGGGCATTGCGCCGCTCGGGCCGGTTCAGGCGCAGCACGCGCACCGCGCCTTCGTCGTCGATCAGCAGTTCGGCGGTCATGGCGGTCCCTCGTCGGCAGCTCGCACCGTCAGCCGCGCAGGCCGATCAGGCGCTCCATCGCCTGCTCCAGCTCGTCGGCGATGCGCTGCACCAGCCGCGCCGCCGGCACCAGCTCGTCGATCAGCGCGGCGCACTGGCCGGCCTCGACCTTGCCCCGCTCGACGTCGCCATCGAGTGCCGCCATCTTCAGCGAGCGGCTGCCGAACAACGCCTCGAGCGCCTCGCGCGAGCGGCCTGCGCGTTCGGCGGATTCGTATTCGTCGGTGAATGCGTTGCGCACGGCGCGGATCGGCAAGCCGCGCCAGCCGACCAGGGTGGTGTCGCCGATGCCGGTCGCGAGCACCTTGCGCTTGTAGTCGGCGTGCAGCGAGGCCTCGGGCGTGAGCAGGAAGCGCGTGCCCATCTGCACGGCGTCGGCGCCCAGGCACAGCATCGCGGCGACGCCGGCGCCATCGACCACGCCGCCGCCGGCGACGAGGGGCAGGCGCACCGTCTGCGCCACCTTGCGCACCAGCACCGTCGTGGCGGTGCCGCTGGGCGGCGGATGGCCGCCGGCCTCGCCGCCCACCACGACGAGCGCATCGACGCCGGCCGCCTCGGCCTTGAGCGCGTGGTCGGGGTGCGCCACGACGTGCAGCCAGCGTGTGCCGGCCGCCTGAAAGCGCTCGATGCGCCCGCGCGGGCTTCCCTGCGACGCCACGATCACCGGCACGCGCTCCTCGTGCGCGATGTCCAGGTGCTCGGCCGCGCGCCTGTTGTACAGCGCGATGTTCACCGCGAACGGCCGGTCGGTCAGAGCACGCAGTTCACGGATGACGGCGCGCAAGTCGTCGGGACGCATCGGGCCGGCGGCGATGACGCCCAGCCCGCCGGCGCCCGACACGGTGGCTGGCAGCAGCGCCGACGATGACGCCCAGCTCATGCCGGCCTGGATGATGGGGTGGCGGATGCCGAGCAGATCCGTGATGCGGGTGCGAACTGCCATCGATTGCCTTCGTGACGCCTCACTCCGGCCGGATGCCGGCCGCCTTGATGATCGGCCCCCAGCGCTCCTGCTCCGCCTCGAGCTGCGCGCGATACGACTGCGGCGTGCCCGGCTGCGCGATGCCGCCGTGCTCGGCGAACTTGTCGACCACCTCGGGCGAGCGCAATGCATCGGTGGCGGCGTCGAGCAGGCGCCGCGCGACGTCGGGCGGCAGCTCGGGCGGCCCCACCAGGCCGTAGGCGCCTTCGGCGAGCAGCGCCGGCAGGCCGGCCTCGACGGCCGTCGGCACGTCGGGCAGCGAAGCCAGCCGCTTGCCGTCGGTGACGACGAGCGCGCGCAGCCTGCCGCTGCGGATCAGCTGCACGACGGCAGGTGTCTCGGCAAAAAAAAGCTCGACCCGCCCGCCGAGCAAATCCTGCAACGCCGGCGCCGCGCCTTTGTATGGCACGTGGCTCATGCGAATGCCGGCCTCGCGCTGGAACAGCGCGCCGACCACGTGCGTGCTGCTGCCCACGCCGGCCGACGCGATGTTCAGCGCGCCCGGCTCGCGGCGTGCACGCGCCACCAGATCGGCCACCGTGCGATACGGTGCGTCGGCGCGCACGACGAGCACGTTGGGCGTGCGCACCATGGAGCTCAGATGCGTCAGCGCAGTGAGCGGATCGAACAGCGGGCGCAGCACGATGAAGGGCGCATACACCATGGCCCCGGTGCCGGCCATGCCGACCGTGTAGCCGTCGGCCGGCGCGCGCGCCACGGCGGCGATGCCGAGCGCGCCGCCGGCGCCGGGCTTGTTCTCGACGATGACCTCCTGGCCCAGCCGCGCGCTCATCGCGCGCGCCAGCGTGCGACCCATTGCGTCGGCCGGCCCGCCCGCGGCGAAGGGCACGACGAGTGTGATCGGCCTGTCGGGAAAGGCGGCCTGCGCGAGGCCGCAAACGAGCAGTACAGCGCAGGCACAGACGCGGCGCAGAGCGCGCTGGAAGCTGCCGAGGGCATCGGATGTAGGCGTGGTTTGCATGATCAATCCAGTTTGACGCCGGCCTGGCGAATGACGGCGCGCCAGACGCGGATCTCGGAGTCGACATGGGCGCGAAACCGCTCGGGCCCGGTGGCGCGCACGTCGAGCCCCGAGGCGTCGAGCTTGGTACGCAGCGCCGGCCAGGCGAGCGCCTTGTTGATCTCGCGGCTGAGCCTGTCGACGATCGGCCGCGGCGTACCCGCCGGCGCGGCGTAGCCCCACCATCCGTCGGCGTCGTAGTCCGGCAGTCCGGCCTCGGCGATCGACGGCAGATCGGGAAACGCGCTCCAGCGCTGCTTGCTGGTGACGGCCAGCGCACGCACGCGGCCCGTCTTGATGGCGCCCACGGCGCCCGGATAGCTGCTGAAGGTGAAGTGCACGCGCCCGCCGATCAGGTCCGTCATGGCCACCGACGTGCCCTTGTACGGCACGTGCACGACGTCGATGCCCGCCATGTGTTTGAGCATCTCGCCCATCAGGTGAGCCGTGCCTCCGTTGCCCGACGAAGCGTAGGAATACTCGCCGGGCCGCTGCTTGCACAGCGCCACGAGCTCGGCCACCGTGCGCGCCGGGAAGTGGTGGCTGCCCACCAGCAGGAACGGCGAGCCCGCGGCCAGCGTGATGAACTCGAAGTCGCGCATCGAGTCGTAGGGCAGCTTGGGCACCAGCGTGGCGTTGATGGCGTGCGCCGCCGCAACCTGCAGGAGCGTGTAGCCGTCGGGCGGCGCCGACGCGACGACCTGCGAGCCGATCACCGCGCCGGCGCCGGCACGGTTTTCGACCACCACCGGCTGGCCCAGCGTCTCCTGCAGCCGCTCTGCGACAGCGCGCGCGAGCACGTCGTTGATGGCACCCGGCGCATAGGGCACGACGATGCGGATCGGCCGGTTCGGGTAGGCCGCGACATCGGCGGCCGACGGCGCCTGCGCCCACGACGCCGGCGCCAGCGTGAAGCCGGCGGCGGCACCGAGCAGCGTGCGCCGCGTGACGGGTGCGGTCGCTCGTGCACCGTCGGGGCCTTCGGCCCCTTCCCGGCGGGCGGGATTCGCCCGCGGACTGAGCAGCAGTCCGTTCGGTGCCGAGGGAGCGCCCTTGCGTGGGCTCATGGTGTCTCCTTGTCGAGGTCTTCTTCGTCGTCGCCGGCGCGCGGCGGCAGCGGCGCAATGCCGCTGCCCGCGCCGCGCGGCACCGACACGGCGCCGTCGCGGGCTTCGTAGCCGCCGTACGGGTCGTCCAGCAGGTGGTCGAACTCGGCGATCTCGGCACCGCCGTGCAGCGAGCGCGCCACCGCCGCCAGGTGCGCCGCCTGCGCCGCCGCCAGCCGCGGCGCGAACACGGCGCCGAGGCGGCACGGCACCGACGCCGCCTCGCACAGGCGCAGCGCGGCGAGCGCGTTGCGCAGGCCGCCGAGATAGTGGATCTTGAGGTTGTACGAGCCCGCGGCGCGCATCGCGATCAGCTCGGTCAGGCCGGCCAGCGAGCCGATGGCCTCGTCGGCCTCGACGAGCATCGGCGCGGCGTCGCTGACGCGCTTGAGTCCTTCGCGGTCGGCCGCCGGCACCGGCTGCTCCATCACGGCCACGCCGTGCGGCCGCAAGGCGCGGCAGACGTCGATCGCGACATCGGCCGCGTAGGCCTGGTTGGCGTCGACGGCGAGGCGCACCGCAGGGCCGACCTCGGCGCGCACCGCGCGCACGCGCGCCACGTCGTCGTCGGCGCTGCCGTCGAGCTTGAGCTTGAGCGCGTGCCAGCCGCGCTGCACCAGCACGCGCGCCTGCGCGGCCATCGCGTCGGGCGCGGCGATAGGGATCAGGCGCACCGTTGGGACGGTGTCGCGCAGCCGCGTGCCGAGCAGCTGGTGCAGCGGCACGCCGGCGCTGCGCGCCGCCAGCTCGTACAGAGCCGCGACGAAGCCCGCCGCCACGCAGGGATCGTCGGGCGCGGCCTCGGCGACGACGGCGTGCAGCTCGTCGAGGCGGCGCGCGTCGGCGCCGATCAGCGCGGGCGCGACCTCGCCGATCACGCGGCGCGCGCGCGGCGCGTCGGGCGCGGCCAGCGGCGCGGCCAGCACGTGGCCCTCGCCACGCCGGCCGGTGTGAGACACGAGCGTGACGATCCAGCCGTGCACCGCGGGAATGCTGCCGCGCGCGAAGCGCCAGCCGCGATCCTGCTGGCGCAGCACGCAGGCGCGTACCTCGACGCGCCGGATCGTGCAGGCGCCACCGGCGGGCTCGGCCGCCGCGCAGGCCTTGGTGTCGAGGACGTCGTCGCGGTTCATTGGTGGTCACCATACACCACTTCATGGACGTTTACAACCATTTGGGCCTGCTCGATTTCACCAGTTGCTGTTGTCCACTGTTTGAATAGTCTCCGCAACCGTTCTCGTTCAACCACCACGACAACCTCCGAGGAGACGATTCCATGGCCATCGAGAAGAACTGCTTCGCCGTCGCCGCATGCCTCGCCGCGGCCGCCTCGGCCGCCGGCGCACAAGGCGTCACGATCTCCGGCGTCGCCGACGCGGCGGTGCGCCAGGTGCGCAACGAGGGCCGCGGCTCGGTGTCGTCACTGGCCAGCGGCGCCAACGCCACCAGCCGCATCGTCGTGCGCGGGCAGGAGGATCTCGGCGGCGGCCTGTCGGCCGGCTTCCACCTCGAGCACGGCCTGCTGCTCGACAGCGGCGCGCAGGCGGCCGGCGCCCGCTTCTGGGATCGCCGCACGACGGTGAGCCTGTCCAGCAAGTCGTTCGGCGAGCTGCGCGCCGGCCGCGACTACATCCCGAGCTATCTCAACTGGGGCCGCTTCGATCCCTTCGCCTATGTCGGCGCGGCGAGCTCGAGCTCGCTGATCTCGGTCACGCCGGTCGGGCCGATCCGCGCTGCCTACGGCCCGGGCGCCGACCATGCGCTGACCCGCGCGAACAACACCGTGCAGTGGTGGCTGCCCGCTGGCTGGGGCGGGCTCGAGGGCCAGGTGCTCGCGGGCGCCGGCGAGGGCGGCACCGCCGCCACCGGCGGGCACAAGGTGATCGGTGCGCGGCTGGGCTATGCGTCGGGCCCGCTCGTCGTCTCGGCAGCGACGACGCGCATCGAGAACGACCTCACGGCCGGCAGTCGCCTGTCGGATCACGCGCTCGGCGGCAGCTGGGACTTCGGCGTCGCACGGGTCTCGGCCGCCGTGCGTCGTTTCGACATCGCCGACGCGCGGCAGACCAACCTGCTGCTCGGCGTGCGCGTACCCATCGGGCCGTGGGAGCTGAAGGCCTCGTGGAACCGCGCCAACCTCGCAGGCCGCGTCGGCGCCACGTCGATCGACGCCAACGACGCCACGCTGATCGGGCTCGGCGCGGTCTACAGCTTCTCGAAGCGCACCGCCGCGTATGCCACGCTGGCGCACATCTCCAACGACGGCGCCGCCGCCTTCGTGGTCCCCGGCGGCCCCGCGGGCATGGCCGGCGGCGGCACGTCGCGCGGCGCCGAGATCGGCTTGCGGCACAGCTTCTGATCGCGGGTGGCGCGTCCGGCGGTCGCCGCCGGCCGCGCCTCGCTTGCCCAGCGCCGCAGCCGCAGCTTCCAGCGTTGTCGGCGAAGCTTCAGAACCGCGCCAGCATCTGCTCGAGCGCCATCGTGAACGGCCCCTGCATCATCGGCAGCGTCAGCAAGACGCCGAGCAGGCCGACGCCGAGCGTGATCGGGAAGCCGATCGCGAACACGTTCATCTGCTGCGCCACGCGTGCGATGACGCCGAGCACGAGGTTGACGAACAGCAGCATCGCGATCAGCGGCAGCGCGATCCATAGCCCGAGGCGAAAGATCTCGGCGCCCCAGGTCTCGGGCCGCACGGCGCGCAGGAAGGCAAAGGGCTCGGGCCCGACGGGAAAGCTGTGGAAACTCTGCATCACGGCGGCGATGACGAGCAGGTGGCCGTTGATGATGATGAACAGGAACGCCACCGTCGTGCCGAAGAAGCGGCTCGTCGCCGTCGTCTGGCCGCCCGTCGCGGGGTCGAAGAAGCCGGCGTAGTTCAGGCCCATCTGCAGGCCGACCAGCTCGCCGGCGAACTCGATCGCGGCGAACACGATGCGCACGGCGAAGCCGATCGACATGCCCACCAGCAGCTGCTGCGCGACGGCGACGAAGGCCGCCGGCGAGTCGAGCGCGACGCGCGGCATCTCGGGCAGCAGCGCCTGCGCCGCGAAGGCGATCAAGCCGGCCAAGCCGATGCGAACGCGCAGCGGCACGACGCGCTGGCCGAACACGGGCATCGTCGTGAACACGGCCAGCACGCGCAGGAAGGGCCAGAGCAGCGGGCTGATCCAGTCGATCAGCTGCGCTTCGCTGAAGGTCAGCATCTCGGCGTCTATCCGACGGCGCCGGGGATCGACTGCAGCGTGCGCTGCAGATACTCGACCAGCGTCGTCACCATCCACGGCCCGGCGACGGCCAGCGTGGCGACGGCGGCGACGATCTTGGGCACGAACGACAGCGTCGCCTCGTGGATCTGTGTGGCGGCCTGGAAGATGCTGACGACCAGGCCGACCGCCAGCACGACGAGCAGCAGCGGCGCGGCGACGGTCAACAGCAGCAGCAGGCCGTGCTGCCCGGTCGTGAAGACTTGTTGGGCATCCATTGGAGCTAGGTAGCGAACGAGGCGGCGAGCGAGCCGAGCAGCAGGTTCCAGCCGTCGGCGAGCACGAACAGCATCAGCTTGAACGGCAGCGCGACGAGCACCGGCGACAGCATCATCATGCCCAGGCTCATCAGCACGCTCGCCACGATCATGTCGATGACGAGGAAGGGGATGAAGATCAGAAAGCCGATCTGGAACGCGCTCTTCAACTCGCTGGTGACGAAGGCCGGCACCAGCACCTTGAACGGCACGTCCTCCGATTTCACGCCGGCGTCGAGCTTGGCGAGGCGTGCGAACAGCATCACGTCGGACTGGCGCGTCTGCTTGAGCATGAACTCGCGCATCGGCGACTCGCCGCGACGCAGCGCCTCGTCGAAGGCGATGCGGTTCTCGGCATAGGGCTGCCAGGCCTGCGCGTAGACCTTGTCGATCGTCGGGCTCATCACGAAGAAGGTGAGGAACAGGCTCAGCCCGACGATCACCTGGTTGGGCGGCGCCGCCTGCGTGCCCAGCGCCTGGCGCAGCAGCGACAGC
The DNA here is from genome assembly GCA_048500255.1 of Burkholderiaceae bacterium. Taxonomy (GTDB): domain Bacteria; phylum Pseudomonadota; class Gammaproteobacteria; order Burkholderiales; family Burkholderiaceae_C; genus JAMHWF01. The sequence goes on from JASNYH010000007.1 coordinate 163,358, forward strand.
ACGATGACGATGCGCGTGAAGCCCGTCATCAGCAGCAACACGGCGGGCAGGAACGACAGCGCCGTGAAGAACAGCAGCGTCTGGATCGGCACCGAATAGCTCGTGCCGCCGGCGCCCTGGCCGATCACCAGCGGCAGGCCGGGGCCGGGCGCGGCGGCGGTCTGCGCTACAGCCGGCAGCGCGAATGCCGACAACACCGACACGGCCGCGAGCGCGGCGGCGCGGCGCAGGCAGCGCCGCGAAAAATGGCTCTCAGCGCGCACCGTCGGCCCCCTTCGCGTCGTCGCGCGGGCGCGGCTGCAGCTTGGCGAGCAGCTGGGAGAACGGATCGGCGGGCGCCGCCGGCGGGAACACGGCGTCGTCCTGCGGCGCCATCGTGTGCAGCGTCGTGATCGACTGCGGCGTCACGCCCAGCACCAGCCAGCGCCGCGCCTCCCCCGTGCCGACCTCGACGGTGACCAGGCGCTGGCTCGGCGAAAGCGGCAGCGCGGCGACGCTGCGCATCGCGCCCGCCGCGCCGCCGGCCGTGCCGAAGCGGCCGCTGCGCTTGAGCAGCCACAGCACGACGGGGATCGCCGCGACGATCGCGACGAACCACAACAACGAGAGGCTCGCCGAAGCATTCATGACGGGAACGGCAGGGTGCGAAGGAAACGTCAGGTCGTCTTCGACAGCCGCCGCATGCGCTCGCTCGGCGTCACGATGTCGGTCAGGCGGATGCCGAACTTGTCGTTGACGACGACGACTTCGCCCTGCGCGATCAGGTAGCCGTTGACGAGCACGTCCATCGGCTCGCCGGCCAGCGCGTCGAGCTCGACGACGGAGCCCTGCGCGAGCTGCAGGATGTGCTTGATCGGCACGCGCTTGCGACCCAGCTCCACGGTGATCTGCACCGGGATGTCGAGAATCATGTTGATGTCGTTGCCCGGGCCCGCCCCCGCGCTCGGCGCGAAGTTGGCGAACTCGGCCGGAGCGACGCTCTCGGCGACCTGCGTGGCCTGCGGATTGGCCTCGGCCAGCGCGGCGGCCCAGTCGGCGGCCACCGAGTCGGTGTCCTGCGCCGGCGCGTCGTGCGCCATCGCGTTGCTGCTCGTCTCAGACGACATGCGAGTCTCCCAGCCAGCCCGCGTTGGAGCTGGTCAACAAACGATCGATCTTGATCGAGTACTTGCCGCGCGACGTGCCGTAGTGGCAGTCGAACACCGGCACGCCGTCGACCTTGGCCTGGATCACGGGCGCGAGGTCGAGCTCGACGAAGTCGCCGGGCTTGAACGACAGCAGCTGCTCGACGGTGGCCGGTGCCGTGCCGAGCTCGGCGACGAGCTCGACCTCGGCGGCCTGGATCTGCGACTTGAGCAGGTTGACCCAGCGCCGGTCGGGCTCGTTGGAGTCGCCCTGCACCGTCGAATAGAGCACATCGCGGATCGGCTCGAGCGTCGCGTAGGGGATGCAGAAGTGCACCGTGCCCGTGGTGTCGCCGATCTCGAGCGTGAACGACGACGCGACGACGATCTCGCTGGGCGTCGCGATGTTCGCGAACTGCGGCTGCATCTCGGAGCGCTGGTACTCGAGCTCGAGCGGATAGACGCCGGCCCAGGCCTTTTTGTACTCCGCCATGACGACCTCGAGCAGGCGCAGGATGATGCGCTGCTCGGTAGGCGAGAAGTCGCGCCCCTCGATGCGCGTGTGGAACTTGCCGACGCCTCCGAACACGGCGTCGATGACGGCGAACACGAGCGACGGGTCGCACACGATCAGCCCCGAGCCGCGCAGCGGACGCACGCTGACGATGTTGAAGTTGGTCGGCACGACGATCTCGTGCAGGAAGGCGCTGAACTTGAGCACCTTGACGCCCGACAGCGAAACCTCGGGGCTCTTGCGGATGAAGTTGAACAGCCCGATGCGGATGTTGCGGGCGAAGCGCTCGTTGATGATCTCCATCGTGGGCATGCGCCCACGCACGATGCGCTCCTGGCTCGCCAGGTTGTACTCGCGGATGCCGCCCTCGGGCAGCTCCTCGCGGTCGAGCTTCTGGCTTTCGCCGGTGATGCCCTGCAGCAGCGCGTCGACTTCGTCTTGCGAGAGGATCTGCTGATTCATGGCGTGCTCGTCGCAAAGGCGAAAGGATCCAGGCAACCCGGCACCGGGCCGCCCCAAGGCGGGTTGCCCGCCCCCGCGGGGGGCCGGCGCCGAAGGCGACTGGAGGTCGTCATCACTGAATGATGAAATGCGAGAAGTGGACGTGGCGCACCGGGCTCTCGTCGTCCTCGGGGTCGACGGGTACGCCGCGCACCGGCGCGAGGCCCATCGCCAGTGCGACTTCGGCCTGGATTTCGCGCGCGAGCTGCTCCTTGCCGGCGCGCGTGAGCAGCTCGGGCGAGGTCTTGTGCGCGAGGATCATCAGCACGCCGTTGCGGATCGCCGGCATGTAGAGCTTGATCTGGTCGCCAACCTTGGCGTCGGCGATCTCGAGCGACACGGCGACCTGCACGAAGCGCTCGGCCTCCTTGTCGGCCAGGTTGACGGTGAACTGCTCGAGCGCGACGAACACGGGCGGCGCCTTGGGCCTGGACGGCTTGGGCTCGGGCGCGGCGATCTCGGCGTCGCCCTCCTCGCCCTCCTCGGCGGCCTCGGCCGCCTGCTGCGCGGCGCGGTACTTCAGCCACGCGAACGCGCCGCCGCCGGCCAGCGCGAGCAAGAGCAGCGCGCCGGCAAGCATCACGACGAGCTTCTTCGACAGACGCTTCTTCTTCGGCGTTGCATCGGAGGCGTCGGCGACCGCGGCAGTGGACATGGGGGCTCCTTGTGCGCGTGCCTCGGCGCGCCCGTCGGGGCACGCGGTGGCACGTCCTGTCGACGATTATTCGGACGGGGGTGCGCGCCGAAGCCGCGAAAAGCGGGCCGAAGGCGAGGCAGATCGGCGCCCGGCGGCGCTCGACGCCGCCGGTCAGGCGTAGAGGTCGACGACGCCGCGCGCCGCGACCTGGCGGCGCAACGGGTCGCCCACCGCCGCCGCACCGGCCGGGGTGCCGTCGGTGCCGCTGCGCGCCGTGCCCGGCGTCGCGCCCTGCGGCGCCGGCATGCCGTGGCGGTGCGAAGACTGCTGGAACACGCCCCCGCCGGCCAGCGTGAGGCCCGATTCGCGCAGCGCGCTGGCGAGTTCGGGCAGGCCGGACTCGATCGCGCTGCGCGTCGCGGCGACGTCGGCGACGAAGTCGATGCGCGCCTGCGTGCCCTCGACGGCGATGCGCACGTCGATCGGGCCCATCTCGGCGGGGTGCAGCTGCAGCCGCGCCTCGTGCACGCCGTCGCGCGCAAGGCGGCCGAGCGTCACCGCCAACGACGGCGCGAACTCGGCGCTGCCGACGGGCGCGGGCAGCGCGTAGGTCGGCGCGGCGCTCGCGGCAGGAGCCGGCGACGCGAGGGTGCTGGCGCCCGGAGTCGCCGGGCCGGCGCTCGCGGCGGCCGGCAGCAGCGAGGCGGCGGGATCGGAGGCGCCGCGCTGCAGCGACGGCGCGGCGGCGTCGCGGCCGGCGGCGCGCAGCGCGTCGGCGAAGGTCGATGCGGCGGACGCGGCGTGGGCGGCGTCGGCCGTGGCCGGTGCGGCGCCGCTGCGCGCGAGTGCCGCCGTCGCGCCTGCGACGTCGTCGCGGCCGGGCGGGCCGGCACGTCGCGCTGTCGGGGCGGATGCGGCAGCGGGCAGCGCGGTGGCGTCGCGCGTCGCGGGCGGAGCGGCAGCGTCGCTGCCGGCGAGCGCGCGCATGGCGGCGGCGAGGTCGGTGGCGAGGGCGGCGCCGGCGGGCGGCGTGGCCGGGGAGGTCGCCGCGCACTTCGCGTCGGCCGGCGTGGGCGAGGCTGCGGTCACGGCGTCGCCGCTCGTGCCACGTCGGGCCGCGGCGTCCGCGGCGGCGAGGTCGGGTGCGAGGCTGCTGTCGGTTCGGGCGGCGCCGTGGGCGTCGCTGGCTGCAGCGGCGTTGGCGGATCGGGGCGCTGCGGCGGTGGCGCGCGATGCGTGCGTCGTTGTCGCGGTCGGCCGCGCGGCGCGGCTGATCGCGCTGCCGTCGGCCAGCGCAACGGCCTCGGCGGGCGTCGTCGCGCCGCCGACGAGTGTCGCGGCCCAGGCGGCGAGCGAGGGGTCGGCTGCGTCGGCGGCCGGCGCGGCGCCCGTCGGTGCTGCGTCGTGCTCGGCGGTGAGGAGGGCGGCGCCGTCGCGTAGCGCGTCGTCGGCGGCAGTGGCCGTCGTCGTCGTCGAGGCACTGCCATCGATCGTCGCATCGCGGGCGTCGGCCTGCGCGTCGCCGGCCGGCACGCTGCCGTCGTCGGCGGGTTCGGCGCCGCGCGCTGCCGTGCCCGCACGCGGCGCGTCGGCGGCGGTGCGCGGCGTCGCCGTGCCGCTGCGGGGCGGCTCCGCACTGCGCGTGGCCGGCACGGCGGGGCCGCCGTCGCGCGGCGGCGCGGCGCGGCCGAGCAGTCGGGAGAAGGAGGATGAAGCCTCGTCGCTCGTGGCGGACGCGACCGCTGCGCCCGGCGTCACGGGCGCGGCCGGCGCGACGGCGGGGACGGGGCTGCTGAAAACGATGGTGGCCATCGTGCGGTGTCCCGTTGTCGTGCGCGTCAGTGCCGGACGGCGCGCGCCGCGGCGGCGTCGCGCTGGTGCCAGGCGGCCAGCGCCGCCAGCTCGTCGCTGCCGCGCTGCTCGCGGCGCGTGGCGGCGAGCTGCAATTCGCGCTCGCGGCGCTCGATCAGCTTGCGGATCGACGCGACGCGCAGTTCGCGTTCGCGCAGCGCGTCGCGCGCGGCCTGCGCCTGGTCGCCGGCGTGCACGGCGGCATGCTGCTGCTGCTCGATCGCCTGCGTCAGGCGCTGCATGAAGCCCTGGTAGTAGCGCACGATCTCGATGCTGCTGCGCTGCGTGAACTCGCGCGTCCAGCGCTGCTCGTAGTCGCGGCGGTAGGTCAGCAGCTGATCGAGCTGGCTGCGCGCGCGGCGCGCGGCCTCGTCGGCGCGCTGCATGCCGGCGCGCGCGGCGTCGCGTTCGCCTTCGGCCTGCTGCAGCAGCGCGAGCAGTGCGGGGATGCGGTTGGGGTCGGTCATGGAAGTCGTTGTCGTCGTCAGACGGCGATCGTGCCGCCGAGCTGGTGCACGCTCGCGTCGAGCGTGGCGGGTTCGTGCATGTCCTGCTGCAGCAGCGCCGTCATCGCGGCGTGCGCGTGCACGGCGGCGTCGAGCTCGGGGTCGTGGCCCGGCGCATAGGCGCCGAGCTGGATCATGTCGCGCGCCTTGCCGTACTTGGCGTGCAGCTGGCGGAAGCGCCGCGCCGCGTCGAGGTGCTCGCGCGCCGCCACGTTGTTCATCACGCGCGACGCCGAGCGCTCGATGTCGATGGCCGGGTAGTGGCCGGCCTCGGCGAGCTCGCGCGACAGCACGATGTGGCCGTCGAGGATGGCGCGCGCCGCGTCGGCGATCGGATCCTGCAGGTCGTCGCCTTCGCTCAGCACGGTGTAGAAGGCGGTGATCGAGCCGTTGCCGTTCAGGCCGTTGCCGCTGCGCTCGACGAGCTGCGGCAGCTTGGCGAAGCAACTCGGCGGATAGCCTTTGGTGGCCGGCGGCTCGCCGATCGCCAGCGCGATCTCGCGCTGCGCCATCGCATAGCGCGTCAGCGAGTCCATCAGCAGCAGCACGTGCTTGCCGCGGTCGCGGAAGTGCTCGGCCACCGCGGTGGCATAGCTCGCGCCCTGCATGCGCACCAGCGGCGGCGCGTCGGCCGGCGCGGCGACGACGACGGAGCGCGCCAGGCCCTCCTCGCCGAGGATGTCTTCGATGAACTCCTTGACTTCGCGCCCGCGCTCGCCGATCAGGCCGACGACGATCACGTCGGCCGCCGTGTAGCGCGCCATCATGCCGAGCAGCACCGACTTGCCGACGCCCGAGCCGGCAAAGAGGCCGATGCGCTGGCCGCGGCCGACGGTGAGCATGGCGTTGATCGCGCGCACGCCGGTGTCGAGCGGCTGGCGCACCGGGTCGCGGTCCATCGCATTGATCGGGCGGCGGCTCATCGGCGCGTTGTGCACGGCGGTGAGCGGCCCCTTGCGGTCCATCGGCACGCCGTGCGAGTCGACGACGCGGCCGAGCAGGCCGTCGCCCATCGGCAGGTGCAGTCCGCGGTCCTCGCTGCGGCGCCACGGGTGGTTGACGCGGCCGAGCCGGGGCGCGGCGGCGGGCGTGGGCCGCGGCACGACGAGCGCGCCGCTGGCCAAGCCGTGCACCTCGCCGGTGGGCATCAGGTAGGCGCGGTCGCCCGAGAAGCCGACCACTTCGGCGATCACGGGCGGCTGGCCCTTCATGCGCACCTCGCACACGGCGCCGACCGGTGCTCGGATGCCGGCGGCCTCGAGCACGAGGCCGGCGACGCGCACCAGCTTGCCCTGCGTCTCGAGCTCGACCGGCGCGGCGGCGAAAGCGCGCAGGTCGGCGAGATAGCGCTGCCACTTCTCGACGCGCGGCGGGAGCGCCGTCGCGAGCCCTTCGGCGAGCATCGACTTCACAGCGTGCCGTCCTCGCCGTCGTCGACGTCGCCGCCGAGCGCCGCCGCGGCGCGCCGCCAGCGGTTCTCGATGCCGGCATCGACGATGCCGACGTCGCTCTCGACGATGCAGCCGCCCCGCGACAGCGTGGCGTCGGCCACGAGGCGCGCGCCGCGGCGCTCGAGCTCGTCGCCGGCGCCTTCGGCGACCAGCGCCTCGTCGTCGGGGTGCACGCGCAGCGTGACGTGGCGCGCGCTCAGCAGCAGGTTGGCGACGGCTTCTCGTGCGACGCTGGCGACCAGCTCGGGCTGCACCGCCAGCTCGTGGCGCACGACCTGGCCGGCGAGGTCCATCGCGGCGTGGGCGAGCGCCTCGGCCATCTGTTCCTCGAGCGCGCCGAGCTGCGCGTCGGCGCTGGCGAGCAGCGCGCCGATCTGCGCCGTGGCCTGCTGCGCATAGCTGCGCTTGAAGGCCTCGAGCGCGGACAGGCCGTCGCGGTAGCCGTCCTGGTAGCCGGCCTGGCGCGCGGCGGCCAGCGCGGCCTGCTGCGCCTCGTCGGCGTCGGCCGGCGCGGCGCCGGCGTGAACGGGCGCGGCCGCCGAGGCCGACGCGCCGCCCGACAAGGCATCGGGCGTCCACGCCGAGAACGCGCTCAGCTCCTCGCGCGGGATGAAGCGCGCATACGGTGATGCCGGCTTGGCGCCGGGCGCCGGCGGCGGCACCTGGCGCGGCGCGGCGTGGCGCCGGTCAGACGAACTCGTCATCACCGCCGCCTCCCAGCACGATCTGGCCTTCCTCGGCCAGTCGGCGAACGATCTTCAGCATCTCCTTCTGCTCGGCCTCGACCTCCGACAGGCGCACCGGGCCGCGCGACTCGAGGTCCTCGCGCAGCGTTTCGGCGGCGCGCGTCGACATGTTGCGGAAGATCTTGTCGCGCAGCTCGGGCGTGGCGCCCTTGAGCGCGACGACGAGCGACTCGGACTGCACTTCCTTGAGCAGCGCCTGGATGCCCTTGTCGTCGACCTTGCCGAGATCGTCGAACGTGAACATGTTGTCCATGATCTTCTGCGCCAGGTCGGCGTCGGCCTCGCGCACGTAGTCGATGATCGCCGTCTCGACGCTCGAACCCATCAGGTTGATGATCTCGGCCGCGGCCTTGGCGCCGCCGAGCGAGGCCTTGCGCATCTTGTCGCCGCCGGCGAGCACCTTCGACATCACGTCGTTGAGGTCGCGCAGCGCGCTCGGCTGGATGCCGTCGAGCGTGGCGATGCGGATCAGCACCTCGTTGCGGTGGCGCTCGGGCAGCAGCTTGAGCACCGAAGACGCCTGCTCGTGGTCGAGGTGCACGAGGATGGCGGCGACGATCTGCGGATGCTCGTTGCGCAGCAGCTCCGACACCGAGGTCGGGTCCATCCACTTCAGGCTCTCGATGCCCGTCACGTCGCTGCCCTGCAGGATGCGGTCGATCAGCAGGTTGGCCTTGTCGTCGCCGAGCGCGCGGCGCAGGACCGACTTGACGTATTCGTCGTTGTCGGCGACGAGCAGGCTCTGCTCGGACGCCTCGGTGTTGAAGCGGCTGAGCACGCCGTCGACACGGTCGTGCGTCACCGTCTTCATCTTGGCGATCGTCTCGCCCAGGCGCTGCACCTCCTTGGGCGAAAGGTGCTTGAAGACCTCGGAGGCGTCCTCCTCGCCGAGCGACATCAGCAGGATCGCGGAGTCCTCGAGTCCCTGGTCGTCCATGGTGTCGTTGTGATGGAGTGGTGTTGTTCTTGGGAATCAGGCCGCCTGGCCGTTGACCCAGCTGCGCACGACGCCGGCAACGGCGGCCGGGTTCTGGCGCGCGATCTGGCGCGCGCTCGTCAGCTGGTCGCTCGGCTTGGGCCCCTCGAGGGCGGGCGGCGCGCCGGGTACGGGCAGCGCCTGCGCGTCGTCGACGACGGCGTTGAGCGTCTGGCCGCGCGCCGGCGCGGCGGCCGGCAGCGGCAGCACGGCCTTGAACGCCGGACGCAGCAGGCCGAAGAAGAGCAGCAGGCCGACGAGGCCGAGCGCGCCCGGCACGGCGACGGCGCGCAGCAGGTCGATCGTCTCGGGCTGCTTCCAGATCGGCAGCGGCTCGACCTTGGGCGCGGTCTCGACCTTGAACGGCGCATTGATCACCTTGACCGAGTCGCCGCGCTCCTGGCTGTAGCCGATGGCCTCGCGCACCAGCGCAGTCAGCTTCTCGAGCTCTTCGCCCGACAGCGGCTGATAGGTCGTCTTGCCCTTGGCGTCGGTGACGGCGCGGTGGTTGACGACGACGGCCGTGTTCAGCCGCTTGACGGTGCCGGTGGCGGCGCGCGTCACCTTGACCGTCTTGTCGACCTCGTAGTTCGTCACGTGGTCGCGGCGCGAGTTGGTGGCGCCGCCGCCGCCCTGCGCCGCCTGCAGCGGCTGCTGCGCGCCCGCGACGGGCGCGGTGGCGGGCACCGGCGGCTGGTTCGACGTGGCGCCGGGCACGCCGGCGGGCTGGCCGGGCGTCGAGCCCATCGACTCGCTGCTCTGCTGGCTGCGCACCGTGGCCTGCACCTTGTCGCCCTGGTTGGGCGCGTAGGCCTCGGAGGTCGACTCCGACTGCGTGAAGTCGACCTCGGCCGTGACCTGGGCGCGCAGGTTGTCGCGCCCGACGATCGGCTCGAGCAGCTCGACGATGCGGCGGCCGTAGCCCGACTCGAGCTGGGCGACGTATTGCAGCTGGTTCGCGTCGAGGCCGTTGGCCGTGGTCGCGTCCTGCGGGCCCGACAGCAGCGCGCCCGTTTGATCGAGCACGCTGACGGAGCGCGGCGCCAGCTCGGGCACGCTCGACGACACCAGGTGCACGATGCCGGCGATTTGCGCGCGGTCGAGCGCGCGGCCGGGGTGCAGCGTCAGCACGACGGAGGCGCTGGGCTTCTGCTGCTCGCGGAAAAAGCCGTTCTGGTTGGGCAGCGCGAGGTGCACGCGGGCACCCTGCACGGCGGCCAGCGCCGTGATCGAGCGCGTGAGCTCGCCCTCGAGGCCGCGCTGGAACGTCAGGCGCTCCTGGAACTGCGTCTGGCCGAAGCGCGCCGAGTCCATCAGCTCGAAGCCGACGACGCTGCCCTTGGGCAGGCCGGCCGACGCCAGCTTGAGCCGCGCGTCGTGCACCTGGGCGGCCGGCACCAGGATCGCCGCGCCGCCGTCGGCGTGCTTGTAGGGAATGTTCATCTGCGACAGCTGCGCGATGATCGCGCCGCCGTCCTTGTCCGACAGGTTGGCGTAGAGCACCTTGTAGTCGCCCTGGCCGCGCCACATCGCGAGCGCCAAGACCACGGCGGCGATGCCGGCGAGGCCGAGGCCGAGGTTGAACTTGCTGCGCGCCGGCAGCGAGGCCAGCCGGCCGAGCGCACCGTCGGGTGCGTGGGCGGTGGCGGTGGGGGCGCTGGCGGGAACGAGGGCGTTGTCCATGGGGCGAAAGGCGGTTTCCGTGTCGCTCGATCGAAATCGATTGTTTTGGAAACTGAAGGGCGCGAGTGCCGCGAACAGGCCCGCAAACGCCTTGCAGTTCGCGCCACCGTGGCGGCGGCGCGCGCCTAGCATGGGAACGGTCCCCCCACTGCCCGTGGAGCCCTCACCCATGGACGTCAAGCTCAAGCCCTTCGACTTCGCCCAGGCCGTCGCACGCGCCGGCCTGACGACGAGCGGCCAGCCGATCGCGCGCAGCGGCGGCAAGGCGGTCGAGGGAACGGGCTTCCAGGGCGCGCTCGCCAACGCGCTCAAGTCGGTGAGCGAGGCGCAGAACGAGGCCACGCGGCTGCAGCGCGAAGTGCAGCTCGACAACCCGACCGTCAGCCTCGAAGAGACGATGGTCGCGATGCAGAAGGCCCAGATCGGCTTCCAGGCCACGCTGCAGGTGCGCAACCGGCTGGTGCAGGCCTACACGGACATCATGAACATGCAGGTGTGAGCTGCGGGACGCCGTTGACTGCCGGGGCCACTTCCCCCGACGGAAGGGTTGTCAGGCGTCGACACGGCGCGCGCCGGTCACGCGCAGGAGCCAGCGGTTCAACCCAGGAGCGACGGCGCGGATCCACGTGTACAGCTGCAGCATGAACGGGTGGACCACTTCTTCGCGAGGGCGCAGCGCAACCTCGGCCAGCACTCGCCCGCACTCTGCCGGGCTCAGCGTGCGGATCGTCTTGGCGATCCCGGGCATCTGCTTGTCGACGCCGGGGTTGTGCTCGAAGTAGGACGAAGCGACCTTCCCGAAGATGACATGGCAGCTTCTCACTCCCGTTCCATGGAGATCCTGAACGAGGGCGTCGTGCAGACCCTTGAGCGCAGCTCGTGCCGCGATGTAGCCCACGGCGCCCGGCCAGGCCGAGTAGCACGCCGGTGAGTTGACGTGGATGACGATCCCGGATCGACGCTCCAGCATGTCGCGCATGAAGGCGTGGGTGATGTTGAAGGCGGCGAGGTAAGGCGCCCCGATCATCTGGAGCGCTGCGGCGGGCGGCGTATCCTCGATGCGCTTCCATTGCCCGAGCCCGGCGCAATTGATGACGATATCCGGCGTGCCGAGATCGGTTCGCACGCGCTGCGCCATCTCCAGGACGGCTTCTCCGGACGCTGCGTCGCACACCTCGAAGCTCGCCGCCGGCCCGATGGAGGCTGCCGTCTGCGCAAGACGCTCCCGATCCCGGGCGACGAGCACGACACGCAGTCCCAGCCGCGCCAGTTCCCGTGCGGCCTCGGCGCCGATGCCGCTCGAGGCTCCAGTGATCAAGGCCAGCTTGGGCATGGGGCCGAGGTGAGCGGGTTCATTCGCGGGCGGCACTCCCCGCTTGCCTATGCTCCGACCCACCGACTGCGAAAGATGAAGTACACGGCGCCCAGAATGCACAGACCCGCCCAAAGGTAATCGAGCTTGAGCGGTTCCTTCATGAAGAAGATGGCGAACGGAACGAACACGGCGAGGGTGATGACTTCTTGCAGGATCTTGAGTTGCCCGAGCGACAGGACCCCATAGCCGATGCGATTCGCTGGAACCTGCAGCATGTACTCGAAGAACGCGATGCCCCAACTGATGAGCGCGGCGACCATCCACGGCTTTCCGCTCAGCTCCTTGAGGTGCGCATACCAGGCGAACGTCATGAAGACGTTGCTCAGGGTCAGAAGCAGTACGGTTAGACCGATCTCGCGCATGGCTGAGTGCCGCGCAACGAATGAAAGGGGCTTCCCTGTCCCGGGGTCGAGGGGAAGAACGCGAGCAGACCTCTCACAGCAACTCAGCTGCCCACCAACCCATTGCGGATCGCGTAGACCGTCAGCTCCGAGTTGTTCGCCAGCCCCAGCTTCTCGAGCACGCGCGCCCGGTACACGCTCACCGTCTTGGGCGAAAGCATCAGCTCCTCGGCGATGTCCGACAGCCGCTTTCCCGAAGCGATCATCACCAGCGTCTGCATCTCGCGGTCCGACAGCTTGTCGTGGGCATTGCCGTTCTCGGGTGTCGTCAGGCTCTCGACGAGCATCTGCGCGATCTCGGGCGTGACGTACTTGCGGCCCTGCGCGACGGTGCGCACCGCGGTGACGATGAGCGCCGGGTCACCGCCCTTGTTGACGTAGCCGAACGCGCCGGCGCGCAGCGCGCGGATCGCGTACTGGTCTTCCGGATACATGCTGACGACGAGCACGCGCACCGGCGAGCCCTCGTCCTTGAGCACGTGCAGCACGTCCAGGCCGCTGCGCCCGGGCATGTTGATGTCGAGCACGAGCACGTCGCAGGAGTGGCTGCGCATCAGCGTGCGCAGCTCGCCGTAGTCGCCCGCCTCGCCGACGACCTCGATGTCGGGCGCGTCCGACAGCGTGTCGCGGATGCCGCGCCGGATCAGCGCATGGTCGTCGCAGAGGATGACTCGGATCGTCGTCACAGGTTGCCCCACGCCGTCGGATCGTACGCCTGGTCGCGGTCGCCCCCCGCGTCGGCACCGCCGTCGTCGAAATCGATGTCGACGCCCGCGTCGCGGCCCTGCTGGTGCGTCGGCAGCGGCACCGACAGGATCAGCGTCGTGCCCGTCGCGCCGCTGCTCAGCTCGACCCAGCCGCCCACCGTGCCGGCGCGCTCGTGCAGGCCGCGGATGCCGAACGAGCGTGCCTTGGCCAGATCCTCCTGGCCGAGGCCGCGGCCGTTGTCGCTGATCTCGAGCGACAGGATGCCGCCGGCCAGGTGCAGGTCGACCTCGACGCGCGTCGCCTGCGCGTGCTTGGTCACGTTGGTCAGCGCCTCCTGCGCCGTGCGGTAGGCGACCAGCGGCACGCCGGCGGGCAGCTGCATCTGCTCGTGGCTGGTGCGGAACACGCAGGTCACGCCGGTGCGGCGCTCGAAGCGCGTCGTCATCCACTGCAGCGCGGCGATCAATCCCTGCTCGAGGATCGCCGGGCGCAGGTTGTGCATGACGCGCTGGCTCGCCTCGATGGCGTGCGTCACCGTCTCGAGCGCGGCGTGCGCGCGCTGCTGCACCTCGGGCATCAGGTCGGCGCGGCGCGCGATCCACGCCAGGTCGAACTTGAGCGCCGTCAGCGAGCCGCCGACGTCGTCGTGGATCTCGCGCGCGATCGCGGCGCGCTCGGCCTCGACGCTGGTCTGCAGGTGCTGCGCGAGCTGGCTCAGCCGCTGGCGCGACTGCTCGAGCGCCAGCGCCGTGGCGGCGCGCTCGCGGCGCGCGCGCATCGCCTCGATGGCGTGCAGCATCGCCGGCGCCAGCCGCGCCAGGTTGCTCTTGAGCAGGTAGTCGCTGGCGCCGTTGCGCATCGCGGCGACGGCCTGGTCCTCGCCGATCTCGCCCGACACGAGGATGAACGGGATCAGCCGGCCGCTCGCCTTGAGCGCCTCGAGCGCGGCCAGCCCCGAGTAGCCCGGCAGGTTGTAGTCCGACAGGATCACGTCCCACGGGTCGCAGAGCGCATCGGCGAACTCGGCCTCGGTCTCGATGCGCACGACGTCGCAGTCGAGGCCGCTGCGGCGCAGCTGCTTGACGGCCAGCACGTGGTCGAGCTCGGCGTCCTCGAGGTGCAGCACGCGCAGCCGGTGATGCGGGTGCAGGGCGCTGGCGTGATCCATGCCGCAAGTATGGCGCGGGCCGGCGCGGCGCCCGGCGCCCGGCGGGCGGAAGCGGCGAATTGGCATCGCTTTGGCCCGGTCATCGGACGCTAGCTTGCCGTGCGCGCTGCCGAGAATCCTGCTGTCCGAAACCGTGCGCGCACGCCGTGCACGGCCCGTTCTATTCGACGGAGTCAGCGACGATGCAAGTGAACGACGACTGCGGCGCTCCCGCCGGCCTGCCTCTGTGGGCGGCCGCGAACCTGCAGGACGACCTGATGATGGCGAGCAACGACCTCGACCGCCTGCAGACACTGCTGGCCGACGCCTGCCGTACGCTGGCCGACGGCTTCTACGGCGCGAGCGAGCAGATCCGCGCCGCGCACGGCCTGCGCCACGGCGACGAAGCCGATGCCGCCGCGACGCCCTACGAGCTCGCGATACAGCACCTGGGCACCGCCATCACGGCGCTGCAGTTCCAGGACATGGCGTCGCAGCTCATCGCCCACACCCACAAGCGCCTGCGCGTGTGCGCCGACCGGCTGGCGCGCGAGGCCTTCGCCGCCGACGACGAGGACGGCGACGCCGTCGTCGACGACGTGCCGCTGCGACCCAATCCGGTGACGCAGGCCGAGATGGACGCCGGATCGATCGAGTTGTTCTAAAGAAACGCCGTACCCCGCCCGAAAACCCCCGAGAACCCCCGGAGCACCGATATGCATTCGATCCTTGCCGTGGACGACTCCGCCTCCATGCGGCAGATGGTGAGCTTCACGCTCAAGAGCGCCGGCTACGACGTCACCGAAGCCGTCGACGGCCAGGACGCCTGGGAGAAGGCGCGCGGGCGCAGCTTCGATCTGGTGCTGACCGACCAGAACATGCCGCGCCTGGACGGCATCGGCCTGACGAAGAAGCTGCGCGAGGACCCAAAGTTCGGCAGCACGCCGATCCTGATCCTGACCACCGAGTCGAGCGATCAGATGAAGCAGGCCGGCCGCAGCGCCGGCGCCACCGGCTGGCTCGTCAAGCCCTTCGACCCGACCAAGCTGATCGAAGTCATCCGCAAGGTCGTGCGCTGACAGCCCGCAGCCGCACGCGAGCCCCACCACGAAGCAACGACAACAGCAGCAGCAGCCATGGCCGAAACGACCTCCGACACCGGCAGCATCGCCGCCGGCATCGATCTGAGCCAGTTCTACCAGGTCTTCTTCGAGGAGGCCGGAGAGAACCTCGAGCGCATGGAGCAGCAGCTGCTCGAGATCGACATCGAGGCCGCCGACGACGAGGAGCTGAACTCCATCTTCCGCTGCGCGCACTCCGTCAAGGGCGGCGCGGCGACGTTCGGCTTCGCCGACGTGGCCGAGCTGACGCACCAGATGGAGACGCTGCTCGACAAGCTGCGCCGCCACGAACTCGCGCCCACGGCGCCGATGGTCGACGTGCTGCTGCAGTCGGGCGACGCGCTGCGCGCCCAGCTCGCGCGCCACCAGAGCGGCGGCGAAGGCGACGAAGTCGACACGACGCAGCTGCTCCTCGCGATCCGCGCGCTCGTCGCGGGCGAGGCCGTCGCCGCGCCTGCGCCGGCGCCCGTCGTCGCAGCGCCTGCTGCCGCGGCTCCCGTCGCGCCGGCCGCGCCAGCCCCTGCAGCCGATGCAAGGTCCGCCGACACCGGCGCCTCCAAGCCCGCGCTGCGCCAGCTCGAGCTGTGCGTCGGCCCGCTGGAGGCGCCCGAGCGCGCCGACAACCTGATCGAGCTGTTCAGCGAGATCACCGGCCTCGGCTCGATCGAGCCGCTCGACGGCGGCCAGCCCGCCGACGGCATGCGCCGCTTCAAGATCACGACGGACAGCAGCGACGACGACCTGCTGGATCTGTTCACGTTCCACGTCGCGCGCGAGCAGGTCAAGCTGCTGCCGCTCGGCCCCGGCTACGGCTTCCACCGCGGCGCGCCCGGCGCGCCGCCGCCCGAGGCGGCGCCGCCCGACCCGGGCTTCGGCTTCTTCGACGACGCGCCCGGCGCGCCGGCGGCGGCGCCCGCCGCCGGCGATGCCGCGCCGTCCATGCTCGCCGCGGCCGCCGCGCCGGCCCCTACGCGCGCACCGGCACGCGCCGCCGCCAAGCCGGCCGTCACCAACGCGGAGGCGTCGACGCTGCGCGTGTCGGTCGAGAAGGTCGACCAGCTGATCAACCTCGTGGGCGAACTCGTCATCACGCAGGCCATGCTGGCGCAGAACAGCAAGGGCGTCGATGCGGCGCTCTACCAGCAGATGGCCGCCGGCCTCGCCGACCTGGAGCGCAACACGCGCGACTTGCAGGAATCGGTGATGTCGATCCGCATGATCCCGATGTCGATCGTCTTCAGCCGCTTCCCGCGCATGCTGCGCGACCTGGCCGGCAAGCTCGGCAAGAAGGTCGAGATGGTCACCGTCGGCGAGGCGACCGAGCTCGACAAGGGCCTGGTCGAGAAGATCACCGACCCGCTGACGCACCTGGTGCGCAACTCGTGCGACCACGGCATCGAGCTGCCGCACGAGCGCGTCGCCAAGGGCAAGCCCGAACACGGCACGATCACGCTGATCGCGTCGCACCAGGGCGGCTCGATCGTCATCGAGGTGCGCGACGACGGCCGCGGCCTCAACCGCGCCAAGCTGCTGGCCAAGGCGCGCGAGCGCGGCATCGACGCGCCCGACACGCTGACCGACTCCGAGGTCTGGAGCCTGATCTTCGCGCCGGGCTTCTCGACCGCCGATGTCGTCACCGACGTGTCGGGCCGCGGCGTCGGCATGGACGTCGTCAAGAAGAACATCACGGCGCTCAACGGCACCGTCGAGATCGAGTCGGCCGAGGGCTACGGCATGAGCGTCAAGGTGCGCCTGCCGCTGACGCTGGCGATCATGGACGGCATGTCGATCGGCATCGCCGACGAGTGCTACATCGTGCCGCTGGGCTCCGTCGTCGAGTCGTTCCAGCTCGAGACGGGGATGATCAAGACGATCGGCGGCAACGGTCGCGTCGTGCAGGTGCGCAACGACTACATGCCGGTGATCGACCTCGAGCGCGTGTTCGACGTGCCGCGCGGCGGCGACGACGCGGCGCAGCGCGACGGCCGCATCATGGTCGTCGTCGAGGCCGAGGGCGGGCGCGTCGCGCTGCTCGTCGACGAGCTGCTCGGCCAGCAGCAGGTCGTCGTCAAGAACCTCGAAGCCAACTACCGCCGCGTCGACCACATCTCGGGCGCCACCATCATGGGCGACGGCCGCGTGGCGCTGATCCTCGACATCGGCAGCCTGGTGCGCCGGGCGCGGCACTGAGCCACCCGACTGGCTGGCGCGACACGACCCTGCTCGAACGAAACACGCGAAAGGGATCGCCATGGCCAGCTTCACGCGTCTCGTCCACCGCCTCGGAGCCTCGGTCGCCGCACCGCTGGCACTGATGCTGCTGGCCGCACTTGCCACCGGCGTGCAGCTGCAGCGCATCGCCGACGCCAACCGAAAGATGGAGCACGAACGCCAGCGGATCGACATCGCTGCCGAATGGATCGGCCATGTCCGCGTCAATCTCGATCGCGCGATCCTCGCGACGCGCATCGAGGCGGCCACGGGCGACGACGACGCCGTGCGCCAGCGCATGGCCGCGACCGCGGGCGGACTCGCCGCCGCGATGGCGAGTGCGAGCGAGGCCGCCGGCAAGGCGCAGGAGCGCCTCGCGGCGACGACGACCGCCGGCAGCGACGGCACCATGCAGGCCATCGTCGAGCAGGTCGTCGCCGACCGGGCGCGCTTCGTCGCGATGCGTGCGAGCATCCGCGACGACCTGGCTCTCGGCGAAGGCGCCGCGAAGATCGACACCGAGCTGCTGCCGCTGGCTGCGGCGATGGAGCGCTCGCTCGACAATTTGCAGCTGCACATCCGCGAGCAGGCGTCGGCATCGGCGCAAGCGCTGGCGGACGACGTGCGCCGCTCCAGCCTGGTGCTGCTCGCATCGAGCGTGCTGGCGCTCGCCGTCGGCGCCTTGCTGGCCTGGCGCATCGCGCGCTCGATCGCGGCCTCGATCGCCCAGGCCTCCGGCTTCGCGCAGTCGATCGCGCGCGGCGACCTGACGGCGCGCATCGACATTCGCGGCCGCGACGAGGTCGCGGGCCTGCAGCAGGCGCTGGTCGCAATGCGCGACTCGCTGATGGGCGTCGTCGGCCAGGTGCGCCAGTCGAGCGACGGCATCGCCACCGCGAGCGCCGAGATCGCCAACGGCAATCAGAATCTGAGCACGCGCACCGAACAGGCGGCGAGCAACCTGCAGCAGACGGCCAGCTCGATGGAGCAGCTCACCGGCACCGTCAGGCAAAGCGCCGACGCCGCCCGTCAGGCCAACCAGCTCGCCTCCTCGGCCGCCGAGGTCGCCCAGCGCGGCGGCTCCGTCGTCACCCAGGTCGTCGCCACCATGGACGACATCAACGCCTCCTCGCGCAAGATCGCCGACATCATCGGCGTCATCGACGGCATCGCCTTCCAGACCAACATCCTCGCGCTCAACGCCGCGGTGGAAGCCGCCCGCGCCGGCGAGCAGGGCCGCGGCTTCGCCGTCGTCGCCGGCGAAGTGCGCTCGCTGGCACAGCGCAGCGCCGAGGCCGCCAAGGAGATCAAGGCGCTCATCGGCGCCTCGGTCGACAAGGTCGACTCCGGCTCGCGCCTGGTCGCCGACGCCGGCTCGACGATGACGGAGATCGTCGCTTCCGTGAAGCGCGTGACCGACATCATCGGCGAGATCACGGCTGCGTCGAGCGAACAGTCCGACGGTATCGGCCAGGTCAACACCGCCGTCACCCAGCTCGACCAGATGACGCAGCAGAACGCCGCGCTCGTCGAACAGAGCGCCGCCGCCGCCGAGTCGCTGAAGGATCAGGCCGCGCGCCTGGCGCAAGTCGTCGCGACGTTCAGGCTCGATGCAGGCGCCAGCCAGACCGCGCCGCTCGTCCCGGCCGCATCTTCCTGAAAGCACGCTCGCCGCACTTCGCGCATCCACACCACGACGAGAGCCGCCCCATGAACATGATGACCGAAGCCGCCCACGTGGCGCGCCACGAAGCCGCTCGCAGCGACGCCGCCGCCAGCGCCGCAGGCGAGTTCCTGACCTTTCGCCTCGGCGCCGAGGAATACGGCATCGACATCCTCAAGGTCCAGGAGATCCGCTCCTACGAGCAGCCCACGCGCATCGCCAACGCCCCGGCCTTCATCAAGGGCGTCATCAACCTGCGCGGCGTCATCGTGCCCATCGTCGACCTGCGCCTGAAGCTCGGCTGCGAATCCGCCGAGTACAACGGCTTCACCGTCGTCATCGTGCTCAACGTCAGGGGCCGCGTCGTCGGCACCGTCGTCGACTCCGTCTCCGACGTGCTCGAGCTGGCCGCCGACTCCATCCAGGCCGCCCCGGAAATGAGCTCGGCCGTCGACACCTCCTTCATCACCGGCATCGCCAGCGTCCACGAGCGCATGTTGATCCTCATGGACATCGAGGCCCTCATGTCCTCCGCCGACATGGGCCTCATCGACGCCCTCTGAGCCGACGCCCGCACCGCCCCCAGCCCGACCAGCGCACCAGGAGCACGCCTTGACCGCCGATCATCTCTCCCGTGACAGCGCCGCACGCAGCGGCAAGAGCACGCCCGCGCGCAGCGCCGACGCCGTCATGCTGGCCGCGCTGGCCGTCTCGGCGCTGGCGGCGATCGCGATCGGCTCGCACTTCGACACGCTCGGTCTCGCACTCGGCATGGCCGCCGGCTGCCTCGGCGTCGGCGGCGCGGCGTTCCTGTGGGCACGCGGCACGCTGGCGTCGTCGCTGATGCTCTCTCTGGCCAACGTCGTGCTCGTCGCCACGCACATCCAGCTCGGCCGCGGCACGATCGAGTTCCACTTCGGCGTGTTCGTGCTGCTGGCGCTGCTGCTCGTCTACCGCGACTGGAAGCCGGTGCTGTTCACGGCCGCCGCGATCGCCGTGCACCACCTGGCGTTCGACCGGCTGCAGGCCGCCGGCTGGGCCGTGTACTGCACGCCGGAAGCCAGCCTGCTCAAGGTCCTGATGCACGCCGGCTACGTTGTCGTGCAGGCGGGCGTCGAAATCCTGATCGCCGCGCGGCTGCGCCGCGATGCGCTGCAAGGCGTCGAGCTCGACGCGCTGGTGCGCGCACTCGATCGCGACGGCCGCGTATCGCTCGACGTATCGGGCGTCGCCGCCGTCACGCCGGCCGGCCTTGCGCTGAAGACGGCGCTCGGCGGCCTGCACGCGGCGATGACGTCGGTCGGCGCCGCGGCCTCGAACATCGCCACCGCGAGCGCCGAGATCGCCAGCGGCAACCAGGACCTGTCGGGGCGCACCGAACAGACCTCGTCGAGCCTGCAGAAGACGGCCAGCTCGATGGAGCAGCTCACCGGCACCGTCAGGCAAAGCGCCGACGCCGCCCGTCAGGCCAACCAGCTCGCCTCCTCGGCCGCCGAGGTCGCCCAGCGTGGCGGCTCCGTCGTCACCCAGGTCGTCGCCACCATGGACGACATCAACGCCTCCTCGCGCAAGATCGCCGACATCATCGGCGTCATCGACGGCATCGCCTTCCAGACCAACATCCTCGCGCTCAACGCCGCGGTGGAAGCCGCCCGCGCCGGCGAGCAGGGCCGCGGCTTCGCCGTCGTCGCCGGCGAAGTGCGCTCGCTGGCACAGCGCAGCGCCGAGGCCGCCAAGGAGATCAAGGCGCTCATCGGCGCCTCGGTCGACAAGGTCGACTCCGGCTCGCGCCTGGTCGCCGACGCCGGCTCGACGATGACGGAGATCGTCGCTTCCGTGAAGCGCGTGACCGACATCATCGGCGAGATCACGGCTGCGTCGAGCGAACAGTCCGACGGCATCGGCCAGGTCAACACCGCCGTCACCCAGCTCGACCAGATGACGCAGCAGAACGCCGCGCTCGTCGAGCAGAGCGCCGCCGCCGCCGAGTCGCTCAAGGAACAGGCCGCGCGCCTGCTCGAGGTGGTCGGCCGCTTCGACGCCGTCGCGCCGGCACCGCGCGCCGCGCTGGCGACGCCGGCGGTCGTCGGCACGGGGCGGGCCAGCGCCGACGCCGGCGCCAAGCCGGCAACGCGCAGCGAGCCGCCCAAGGCCGCCCCGGCCGCCAAGATCGCCCCGCCGGCGCATCACGCCGCGGCGGCGCAAGCCATCGACCGCGCGCGCCGCGCCGCGCCGCCCGTCCTGACGCACGCCGTCGGCGCGGCCAAGACGGCGACGCCCGTCGCAGCGACGCCGGTGCCCGCCGCCGCGCCGAGCGTGCCCGTCAAGACTGCGCCGCCGCCGGCCGCCTCGGCCCCGGGCGACGACTGGGAATCCTTCTGAAAGCACGCCCGCCGCACTTCGCGCATCCACACAACGACGAGAGCCGCCCCATGAACATGATGACCGAAGCCGCCCACGTGGCGCGCCACGAAGCCGCTCGCAGCGACGCCGCCGCCAGCGCCGCAGGCGAGTTCCTGACCTTTCGCCTCGGCGCCGAGGAATACGGCATCGACATCCTCAAGGTCCAGGAGATCCGCTCCTACGAGCAGCCCACGCGCATCGCCAACGCCCCGGCCTTCATCAAGGGCGTCATCAACCTGCGCGGCGTCATCGTGCCCATCGTCGACCTGCGCCTGAAGCTCGGCTGCGAATCCGCCGAGTACAACGGCTTCACCGTCGTCATCGTGCTCAACGTCAGGGGCCGCGTCGTCGGCACCGTCGTCGACTCCGTCTCCGACGTGCTCGAGCTGGCCGCCGACTCCATCCAGGCCGCCCCGGAAATGAGCTCGGCCGTCGACACCTCCTTCATCACCGGCATCGCCAGCGTCCACGAGCGCATGTTGATCCTCATGGACATCGAGGCCCTCATGTCCTCCGCCGACATGGGACTCATCGACACGCTCTGAGCCGGTCGAAGTCCATCACGGCCTTCCTGCCCGCCCTCCGATTCCTCCAACACCCCGCGACGCCATGAAGAACATGAACAAGATCTCCTTCTTCTCGAAGCTGGTGTCGTGCTTCGTCGCGCCCGCGCTGCTGTTCTGCGCCGCGCTGGCCGCCACGTTCTGGGGGCTGTGGAGCACGCAAAGCGATTTCCGCCGCCTGACGACGTACGAGCAGGCCATCGACGGCGCGCTGCGCGACCTGCAGGCGCTGGCGCTGCGCTCGAACCAGGCGGTGCGCGACATCGCGCTCGACCGCTCGAACAAGGACGCGGCGCAGACGCTCACGATGGCGCACGACACGCTGCCCAAGGACGTGGCGCGGCTGACCGAGCTGGTGCAGGGCAGCGCCTTCGCCGATCCGCTGGCCGGCATCGGCAAGCTGCTCGGCGAGCACATCGCGATCCAGCAGAAGATCGTGCTGCAGGTGCGCGACAGCCCGGGCGAAGTGATCATGACGATCCTCATGGAGGAGACGCCGCTGTGGGCCAAGCTCAATGCGCAGCTGTCGCAGCAGATGACGGCGGCGCGCGAGCTCGCCGCCGCGCGTCATGCGCAGACCGAGCAGCGCTCGAACCAGTCGCTCGCCATCGCCGGCGCGCTGGCGGGGCTGGCGCTCCTCGTGTGCGTGGCGCTGTCCGTCGTGATGGTGCGCGCCGTGCGCCGCGAACTCGGCGGCGACCCGGCCGACGCGCGCGACGCGCTGCTGCGCGTGGCCGAGGGCGACCTGCGCAACGACGTCGTCGTGCCGGCCGGCGCCGACGCCAGCGTGATGGGCGCGGTGCAGAAGATGCAGGCGTCGATGCGCCACATGGTCGGCCAGGTGCGCCAGTCGAGCGACAGCATCGCCACCGCCAGCGCCGAGATCGCCAGCGGCAACCAGGACTTGAGCACGCGCACCGAGCAGGCGGCGAGCAACCTGCAACAGACGGCCAGCTCGATGGAGCAGCTCACCGGCACCGTCAGGCAAAGCGCCGACGCCGCCCGCCAGGCCAACCAGCTCGCCTCCTCGGCCGCCGAGGTCGCACAGCGCGGCGGCTCCGTCGTCACCCAGGTCGTCGCCACCATGGACGACATCAACGCCTCCTCGCGCAAGATCGCCGACATCATCGGCGTCATCGACGGCATCGCCTTCCAGACCAACATCCTCGCCCTCAACGCCGCGGTGGAAGCCGCCCGTGCGGGCGAACAGGGCCGCGGCTTCGCCGTCGTCGCCGGCGAAGTGCGCTCGCTCGCACAGCGCAGCGCCGAGGCCGCCAAGGAGATCAAGGCGCTCATCGGCGCCTCGGTCGACAAGGTCGACTCCGGCTCGCGCCTGGTCGCCGACGCCGGCTCGACGATGACGGAGATCGTCGCTTCCGTGAAGCGCGTGACCGACATCATCGGCGAGATCACCGCCGCCTCCTCCGAGCAGTCCGACGGCATCGGCCAGGTCAACACCGCCGTCACCCAGCTCGACCAGATGACGCAGCAGAACGCCGCGCTCGTCGAACAGAGCGCCGCCGCCGCCGAAAGCCTCAAGCAACAGGCCGCGCTGCTCGCGCATGCAGTATCCACCTTCAAGCTGTCCCACGCCACCAGCTGAATGTCCTCAGCTACTGCCGCCCCGCTGCCATGAACCTCATCGACAACCTGATGCGCGGATTCACGATCCGCACCCGCATGATCGGCGCCATCGCCATCGTCATGACCCTGCTCGCCGCCGTCGGCGGTGCCGGCGCGCTGGGGCTGGCGCGCGTTGCCGCGCTCGGCGACAACTTCGTCGCGACGACGCATGCCGACGCCGCCATCCTCGGCGAGCTGCGCGCCGCGCTCGGCGAAGTGCAGCGGCACGAGAAGGACATGGTGATCAACTACGAGAAGCCCGAGCAGGTCGCCGTGCTGCTGCCGCAATGGAACATGGCCGTGGGCAACGTGCGCACGCAGGCCCAGATGATGGCGGGCGTGGCGTCGCGCGCCGAGGCCGCCAAGGCGATCGACGACGCGCTCACTGCCTATGTGGATCACGCCCGGCCGGTGCTCAAGCAGGTCGAGACCGGCGGCTACGACAACGCCACGGTGGCCAACCGCATGCTGGGCCGCGCCAAGGTGTCGCTCGACGTCGTCGAGACGCAGCTCAAGTCGCTGCAGGCGCAACTGCAGAACGAGGCGCAGGAAGCCGTCGACGCGCGCACGAGCGCCACGCAGCAGACCTACCTGCTCTTCGGCGCCGCCGTGCTGATGGCGATCCTGATCGTCGTGCCGACGACGCTGGTCAACATGGTGTCGATCTGCCGGCCCGTCGACGAGGCGCGCCGGCTCGCCGAGCGCATCGCCACGGGCGATCTGACGTCGAGCGTCGACACGAGCGGGCGCGACGAACCGGCGGCGCTGATGCGTGCGCTCGACGCGATGCAGCAGTCGCTCGGCGGCATCGTCGGCCAGGTGCGCGATGCATCGGAGAACATCCAGGTCGCGAGCAACGAAGTCGCCAGCGGCAACGCCGACCTGAGCGGGCGCACCGAGCAGGCGGCGAGCAACCTGCAGCAGACGGCCAGCTCGATGGAGCAGCTCACCGGCACCGTCAGGCAAAGCGCCGACGCCGCCCGCCAGGCCAACCAGCTCGCCTCCTCGGCCGCCGAGGTCGCACAGCGCGGCGGCTCCGTCGTCACCCAGGTCGTCGCCACCATGGACGACATCAACGCCTCCTCGCGCAAGATCGCCGACATCATCGGCGTCATCGACGGCATCGCCTTCCAGACCAACATCCTCGCGCTCAACGCCGCCGTCGAGGCCGCCCGCGCGGGCGAACAGGGCCGCGGCTTCGCCGTCGTCGCCGGCGAAGTGCGCTCGCTCGCACAGCGCAGCGCCGAGGCCGCCAAGGAGATCAAGGCGCTCATCGGCGCCTCGGTCGACAAGGTCGACTCCGGCTCGCGCCTGGTCGCCGACGCCGGCTCGACGATGACGGAGATCGTCGCTTCCGTGAAGCGCGTGACCGACATCATCGGCGAGATCACCGCCGCCTCCTCCGAGCAGTCCGACGGCATCGGCCAGGTCAACACCGCCGTCACCCAGCTCGACCAGATGACGCAGCAGAACGCCGCACTCGTCGAGCAGAGCGCCGCCGCCGCCGAAAGCCTCAAGCAACAGGCCGCGCTGCTCGCGCAGGCGGTGGGGGCGTTCAAGGTCACGGCTGGCTGAGGGTTCGCGACGCGACGCCACGCGCGCTCGCGCTGTGCGCCGCAGGCCCGAGAGAGCGCGCCGACAGCTCCGCTCGATCGCTCCGGCTTCGGCGGGCAGCGCTATTCCGCGGCGCGGCGCAGCGTGTCGACGACCGGACGGCGGAGCACTTCGCGCAGACCCCACCAGCCGGCGGCGAGCGCGAGCAGCGC
This sequence comes from Burkholderiaceae bacterium, assembly GCA_048500255.1. Taxonomy (GTDB): domain Bacteria; phylum Pseudomonadota; class Gammaproteobacteria; order Burkholderiales; family Burkholderiaceae_C; genus JAMHWF01. Next base: position 188,328 of record JASNYH010000007.1, read on the forward strand.
GCCGACGGCGCTGCCGGCCAGCGGCACCCACGGCGACGCGCGCCAGCTGAAGTCGAACGCATAACGCGCCAGCGCCCAGCCGACGGCCACCGCGGCGAGCGAGGCCAGCAGGCCGGCGAGTGCGCCGACGCCCAGCAGCTCGGCGCGCTGCACGCGCGCGAGCAGCGCGCTGCCCGCGCCCATCGCACGCATGATGGCGAACTCGCGCGCGCGCGATTCGCGCGTCGCGGCGACGGCGGCGAACAGCACGACGAGCCCGGCCGCCAGCGTGAAGCCGAACAGGAACTCGACGGCGCGCACCACCTGGTCGAGCACGCGCTGCACCTGCGCGATCGACGCCGACACGTCGACGTTCGTGATGTTGGGGAAGTCGCGCGTCAGCGCGTTGTCGAAGCCGTTGGCCGCCGCGGCCGCCGGCACGCGGAACGCCGCCATGTAAGTGGCCGGCACGCCGGGCAATTCGGCGCGCGGATACATGACGAAGAAGTTGGCGCGCATCGAGCCCCAGTCGACCTTGCGCAGGCTGGTGATCTTCACCGTGCCGACGCTGCCCGCGATGTCGAAGGCGAGCGTGTCGCCGAGCTCGAGGCCCAGTGTCTGCGCGATGCCCTCCTCGACGCTGACGGCGTTCGCCTCGCCCGGCGTCCAGCGGCCGGCGACGAGCGTGTTGTGCTCGGGCATCTCGGCCGCGTGGCTCAGGTTGAACTCGCGGTCGACGAGGCGGCGTGCGCGGTCCTCGACGTAGTCGTCGGGCGACACCGGCTTGCCGTTCACGGCGACGAGCCGGCCGCGGATCATCGGATACCAGTCCTCGCGCGCGACGCCCGCGGCGCGCAGTCGCGCGAGGAAGGCCGCGCCCTGCTCGGGCTGCACGTTGATGACGAAGCGGTTCGGCGCGTCGGCCGGCGTCGCGGCTCGCCAGCTCGCGATCAGGTCGGTGCGCAGCAGCACGAGCAGCACCAGCGCGAGCAGGCCGATGCTCAGCGCGCACACCTGCAGCACGGCGAACGCCGGGCGCGACGCGATCTGGCGCGTCGCCAGCACGACCCAGCGCGGCGCGCGCGAGCGCGGCACGGTGCGGCGCAGCGCCTGCACCGCAACCCAGGCGAGCAGCGCGAACACGAGCAGCGCGCCGGCGAAGCCGCCGACGGCGATCAGCCCCAGCTTGAGATCGGACGACGCCGCCATCAGCAGCGCGACGAAGGCGAGCGCGCCGCCGCCCAGCACGGCGAGCGACGCCGGCTGCAGCGCGCCGACGTCGCGCCGGATCACACGCAGCGCCGGCACGCGCGCGAGCTGCAGCACCGGCGGCAGGCCGAAGCCGATCAGCAGCGTGAAGCCCACGCCGAAGCCGAACGCCGCCGGCCACACGCCCGGCATCGGCAACGAGGTCTGCACCAGCTCGCCGAGCAGCCAGACGAAGACATGGTGCATCGACCAGCCGATCGCCACCCCGGCGGCGCTGGCGACCAGCCCGACGAGGGCGAACTCGATCAGGTAGGTCCACGCGATCGCGCGCTGCGCGAGGCCGAGCACGCGCAGCATCGCGCAGTCGTCGAGGTGGCGCTCGGCGAAGTCGCGCGCCGCGATGCCCACCGCCACCGCCGACAGCATCGCCGCGAGCAGCGCCACGAGGTTGAGGAATTTCTCGGCGCGGTCGAGCGTCTGCTGCATCTCGGGCCGGCCCGAGTCGAGCGACTCGACGCGCACGCCGCGCAGCGCGTCGCCCTTGATGCGCTGCTCGACCTGCTGCACGAAGTCGCGCACCGCGGCGTCGCCGGCCGCGCCGCCGGCGTCGCGCGACGCCACGGCGAGGCGATACGTCACGCGGCTCGCCGGCTGGATCAGCGCAGTGGCCGCGAGGTCGCCCTCGTGCATCAGCACGCGCGGCGCAAAGGCCAGGAAGCCCGCGCCGCGGTCGGGCTCCACGGCGACGACGGCGGCGATGCGCAGCGCCGCGTCGCCGAGCAGCAGCGTGTCGCCGACGGCCAGGCCCAGCGCGTCGAGCAGCGCGGCGTCGACCCACACGCTGCCGCGCGGCGGCGGCCCGGCGACGGGCGCGTCGGGCGCGTCCGGCGCCGGCGCGATGCTCACGCGCCCGCGCAGCGGATAGCCGTCGCTCGCCGCCTTGACGGCGACCAGCTTCGTCGCGCCGCCTTTCGCCTCGGGCGCACGCGCCATGCTGGGGAAGGCCGTCGTCGCCGCCGTCGCCAGCCGCAGCCGCTGCGCCAGCGCGCCGAACTCGGCCGGCGTCGGCCGGTCGCTGGCGACGACGGCGTCGCCGCCGAGCAGCGCGCGCGCGTCGCGCGCCAGGCCGCCGTTGAGGCGGTCGGCGAAGAAGCCGACGGCCGTCAGCGCCGCGACGGCCAGCGTCACGGCAACGAGCAGCAGGCGCAGTTCGCCGGCGCGCAGGTCGCGCACGAGCTGGCGCAGCGCGAGGCGCGCGGCGTTCGGGGAGACGGGGAGCGGCGGCGTCGAGGTCGTGTGCATCGCCGCGGCACGTTACACGAAGGCGCATGACCCGGTCGAACGCTGCGGTCAAAGGCTTGCAACGATGAGCGGCGCGCCCGATGCTCCAATGAGCTCATGGACTCGAAGCCTTCCCGCCTGCCCTCGCTCTTCGTCTCGCACGGCTCGCCGATGACGGCGATCGAGCCGGGCCCCACCGGCGCCTTCCTGCGGCGCCTCGGGCCTGCGATCGATGCCGCGTTCGGCAGGCCGCGCGCCATCGTCGCCGTCTCGGCGCACACCACGGCGCACGCGCCCGTCGTGCTCGGCGCGGCGCGCCATGACACGGTGCACGACTTCGGCGGCTTTCCCGAGGCGCTGTACCGGCTGCGCTACGACGCGCCGGGCGCGCCCGCCGTGGCGGCCGAGGTCGCGCGCGCGCTGCTCGCGGCAGGCATCGGCGCGCAGCGCATCGAGGCCGGCGGCCTGGACCACGGCATCTGGACGGCGCTGCGCTACCTGTACCCCGAGGCCGACGTGCCCGTCGTGCCGCTGGCCTGGGCGCCGGCCGAGCCGCCGGCGGCGCAGTTCGCGCTCGGCGCCGCGCTCGCGCCGCTGGCCGACGACGGCGTGCTCATGCTGGGCACCGGCGGCATCACGCACAACCTGCGCCTGCTCTACGCGACGGGCGCGCGGCCGCCGCTGGATGCGCCCGAGATCGCCGAGTGCGCGGCGTTCCGTGCGTGGGTGCACGAGCGCGCCGCGCAACGCGACTGGGAGGCGCTGTTCGACTATCGCCGGCGCGCGCCGCACGCCGCGGCAATGCACCCGAGCGACGAACACTGGCTGCCGTGGTACGCCGCCGCCGGCGCTCAGGGGCGCGAAGCAGCGCCGCTGCGGCTGCACGCCGGCGTCACCTACGGAGCGCTCGGCATGGATTGCTACGCCTTCGGCGCGACGGCGCCGCGGCTCGCGGCGGCGCTCGCGGCGTAGCGCCGCGCGGCGCGGCGGGTGCCGGCCGCGCGGCTCGTCGAAGCATCACTCCTGCATGTCGGGGTCGTCGCCACGCGGCTGCTTGCCGATCTCGCCGCGCTGCGGCTGCTGCTTCTGCTGCTCTTGCTGCTGCTGCGGACGGCCTTCCCCGCGGTTCTGCGCCCGATCGCTCTGGCCGCTGCCCTTGCCGGGGCTCTGGCCGATGTCCTGATCCATGGTCTGGCCCGGATTGCGCTGTTGCGGTTGCTCGCTGCGGTCCTGATTCGTGCCCATCACAACTCCTGAAACGTCACCGGCCGATCGCCGGCACGCCAGTGCTGCAATCGGCGTTCCCTCGGGAGCGCAGGCTCAGCGCCGCGACGCCGGCAGCGTGCCGACGACGCCTTGCACGAACCAGTCCATCGTCGCGACCTGCGCGTCGCCGAGCGCGCCGGCGGTCTGCCGCACGACGCCCGCCTGGTCGACGAGGCGGCCCGAGAACGGCGTGAAGCGCCCGGCGACGATGTCGGCCTCGCGCTGGCGCACCAGCGTCGCGGTGGCGGCCGGCACGTCGACGGCCAGCGGCGCGAGCGCGATCGTGCCGTCGGCCAGCCCGCCCATCGCCGGCTGCGAGGTCCAGGTGCCGGCCAGCACGGCCTGCGCGGCACGCGTGTAGTGGCCGCCCCACTGGTGCACGATCGACGTCAGCGCGGCGCGCGGCGCGTAGCGGCGCATGTCGCTCTGGTAGCCGACGACGCGCACGCCCTTCTCCTCGGCGGCGATCGGCACGGCCGGCGAGCCGCTGTGGTTGGCGAGCACGTCGGCGCCCTGGGCGACGAGCGCCAGAGCGGCATCGCGCTCGCGCGCGGGATCGAACCAGGTGTCGAGCCACAGCACGCGCACCTGAGCGTTCGGGTTGACGGCGCGCATGCCGAGCGCGAAAGCGTTGATGCCCTGGATCACCTCCGGCACCGGAAAGCCCGCCACGTAGCCGGCGACGCCCGACTTGCTCATCGCGCCGGCCACCAGCCCGGCGAGGTAGCGCCCCTCGTGATAACGCGCGTTGTAGGTGCGCAGGTTGTAGGCCGTCTTCCAGCCGCCGGCGTGCTCGAACTTGACGCCCGGGAACTCGGCGGCGACGCGCAGCGCCGGCTCGAGGTAGCCGAAGCTGGTCGCGAAGACGAGGCCGTGGCCCTGCTGCGCCAGGTCGCGCAGCACGCGCTCGGCATCGGGCCCCTCGGGCACCGAGGCGACGACGGTCGTCGCCACCTGCGCGCCGAGCGCGCGCTCCATCGCGAGGCGGCCCTGGTCGTGCTGGTAGGTCCAGCCGGCGTCGCCGACCGGGCTGACGTAGACGAAGCCGACCTTCAGCGGCGGCTTGGGCGGCGGCGCGGCGGCGACCTGCGCGACGGCGGGGGGTGCGGCTGCGGCGAGTGCCGCGGCGACGGCGAACGCGGACACGGCCGCGCGCCGGCTGAGGTTTTTGTACATGGTTGTCCTCGACATGGCCACCGTGGAAAGAACGACACCCGGCGGTGGCGGCCGGGTGTCGGTGCGATGCGAGCCGCGATTCTAGGCGTTGGCCCCGGCCTGCGACGGCGAGCGGCGCAAGCCCACGAACTGCAGTTCGGCGAAGGCGATCACGGCGACGACCTGCGCGACGACGAAGGCCTGGCCGAGCGCCGTCGGCCGCACCCAACCCGAGACGAGCAGCACCACGCAGTCGAGCGCCCACAGCGCATTGCAGGCGACGACCAGGCCGACGGTGGAACGCGACAAGGCATCGCGCCGCGCCAGCCAGCCGACCCAGGCGGCATAGGGCACGAGGCCGAGGCCGGCGAAGCGCAGCAGCGTCTCGGGCAGGCCGAGCCAGGGCGCGAGCGGCGCCGCGCCGGCGAGCATCACGAGCGCCACGAACATCGTGACGACGGCATCGGCGGCGAGCGCGCGCGACAGCAGCACGGAAGGACGGACGAGCAACGACATGGCGGACTCCTTTGGCGGTGGGGTGGGACGAGACGCGGCACGAAGGCCGCGTGAGTCAAGGCTGCGCGCACCGCTGCACGGCGTCGATGACCTGCGAGGTCATGTCGCCGCGTCGCGGCCGCGCTAAGGTGTCGCCATGAACACCGCCCGCCCCACGCCCCGTGACGAACGACCGGTCGGCGAGCTGCTGCGCAACTGGCGCCAGCGCCGCCGCCTGAGCCAGCTCGACCTCGCGCTCGACGCCGACGTGTCGACGCGCCACCTGAGCTGCGTCGAGACGGGCCGCGCGCTGCCCAGCCGCGAGATGCTGCTGCGCCTGGCCGAGCGGCTCGACGTGCCGCTGCGCGAGCGCAACCGGCTGATGACGGCGGCCGGCTACGCGCCGATGTTCCGCGAGCGCGCGCTCGACGATCCGGCGCTCGCCGCGGCGCGTGCCGCGATCGAGCGGCTGCTCGCCGGACACGAGCCCTATCCGGCGATCGCGATCGACCGCCACTGGACGCTCGTCGCGCACAACGCCGCCGTGCCGCCGATGCTGGCCGGCGTCGACGCCGCGCTGCTCGCGCCGCCCGTCAACGTACTGCGCCTGAGCCTGCATCCGCAGGGCCTCGCGCCGCGCATCGTCAACCTCGGCGCGTGGCGCGCGCACCTGCTGGCGCGCCTGCAGCAGCAGATCGACGCCAGCGCCGACGCGACGCTCGGCGCGCTGATGAACGAGCTGGTCGGCTATCCGGCGCCGGCCGGCGAGCACGGTGCGAGCGTCGGCGACGACGGCATCGTCGTGCCGCTGCAGATCGCGTCGCCGGCCGGCGTGCTGAGCCTGCTCAGCACGACGACGGTGTTCGGCACGCCCGTCGACGTGACGCTGTCGGAGCTGGCGCTCGAGACCTTTTTTCCGGCCGACGCTGCGACGGGCGAGGCGCTGCGCGCGCTGGCAGCCGCACGCACCTGAGCGCCACGGGCGCGAACAGCTTCGCCATCCTCGCGCCCGCGGCGGCGACGTTCGGCGCCGGCGCGTCGATCTCGACGAACTTCACGTTCCCGTGAGCTTCGATGCAGCGCAGCGCCGCGACGGAAACCTCTGCTTACTCCGCGCGGTGCAGGCGACGACACACTCGCAGCACGGCAGCACTCTTGCTGTCCCCCACGGGACCGAACCATGAAGACATTCCGACTCCTGCACGCCGGCGCCGCGCTGGCGCTCGCCGCCGCCGCAACCGCCCCGGCCGTCGCCGAAACCAATGTCGGCGTCTCGGTCGGCATCTACCAGCCCGGGGTCTACGGGCGCATCGACATCGGCCACCAGCCGCCGCCGCCTGTGGTCTACGCGCAGCCGGTCGTCATCCACCGGCCCGCGGTGCATGTCGTGCAGCAGCCGGTCTACCTCTATGTGCCGCCCGGCCATCAGAAGCACTGGTCGAAGCACTGCCACCGGTACCAAGCCTGCGGCCATCCGGTCTACTTCGTCCAGGAGAGCTGGGTCCAGTCGCGCTACGACGAGCGCCACCGCAGTCGTTACGACGACGACCACGGCCACGGCCGCGGCAAGAAGGAAAAGGACCGATCGCGCGGTCGCGGCCACGATCGCGACTGATAGCTCGCGTCGCCGTCGCCGTCGTCGCCACCGTCGGCCGTCGCCGGGCCCGCGCCGACCGCATCGGCGCCGCCTTCGCGACGCTGCAGCTCGCGGCGCAGGTTGATGGCGATCTCGCGCAGCCAGACGGGCGCGCGCACCGGCGGACGCGCCGTCGCGGCGCGGATCGGCGGCGCCGCCGCAGGCGACTGCAACAGCGTGTACGGCCAGTGCAGCGTGCTCGCTGCCGACGCGCCCCGCGCCGGCAGCGGCCGCCTCGCGGAGCGCGTGGCCAGCGGCCCGGCCGACGCGCTGCGAGCCACTGCCGCCGCCGCTCCGTTGGCCGCCGCGGCGTGCGGCGGCGATGCCGCCGTCACGAGCCTCATCAGGGCGTCGACCGTGGCCTCGCCGCGGTCGGCGGTGTGAACGCCATCGTCGTCGTTCTCGCGCGGCTGCATCGGCGTCATCGCTGTCCTCCTGCGGCGTGCTGCGACGCTGGCTCGCAGCAAGCGACGTTCCCGTGACACACTGCGGGCGATGCACGCCGACGACGCCCCGTCCCCGACACTCGGCGCCGGCGCGGGCACCGCTGCGGCACCGCCCGCGCCGGTGACGCTGCGCGAGGCCTTCGGCTACTGGCTCAAGCTCGGCTTCATCAGCTTCGGCGGGCCGGCCGGCCAGATCGCGCTGATGCACACCGACCTCGTCGAGCGCCGGCGCTGGATCTCGGAGCGGCGCTTCCTGCACGCGCTCAACTACTGCATGCTGCTGCCGGGCCCCGAGGCGACGCAGCTCGCGACTTACATCGGCTTTCTGATGCACCGCACGGCGGGCGCGATCGTCGCCGGCGCGCTGTTCGTGCTGCCGTCGCTCGTGCTGCTCGCGCTGCTGGCGTGGATCTACATGCGCTGGGGCAGCGTGCCGGCGATCGCGGCGCTGCTCTACGGCGTCAAGCCGGCCGTCGTCGCCATCGTGTTGCACGCGGCGTGGCGTGTCGGCTCGCGCGTGCTGCACCATCCGCTGCTGTGGGCGATCGCGGGCGCGGCCTTCGTCGCCATCTTCGTGGCGGGGCTGCCCTTTCCGCTGATCGTCGCCGCCGCCGCGGTGCTCGGCACGCTGGGCGCGCGCTTCGCGCCGCGCGCCTTCGCGGCGCGGGCCTCGCACGGCAGCACCGACAAGCGCTGGGGCGCAGCGCTGATCGACGACGACACGCCCACGCCGCCTCACGCACGCTGGTCGGCGCGGCACGCGCTGGCGCTGTGCCTCGCCTTCGGCGCGACCTGGGCCGTGGTGCTGGGCGCGCTGGCGCTGGCCTTCGGCACGACGAGCGCCTACACGCAGATGGGCTGGTTCTTCACCAAGGCGGCGTTGATGACCTTCGGCGGCGCCTATGCCGTGCTGCCCTACGTCTTCCAGGCCGCGGTCGAGCACTACCAGTGGCTGAGCGCGCCACAAATGATCGACGGGCTGGCGCTCGGCGAGACGACGCCGGGGCCGCTGATCATGATCGTGGCCTTCGTCGGCTTCGTCGGCGGCTGGACGACGCTGGCGCTCGGGCCCGACGCGGCCGCGGCGGCGGGCATCGCCGGCGCCGTGGTGGCGACGTTCTTCACCTTCCTGCCGAGCTTCTTCTTCATCCTGCTCGGCGCGCCGTTCATCGAATCGACGCACGGCGAGCTGCGCTTCGTCGCGCCGCTGGCCGGCATCACGGCGGCCGTGGTCGGCGTGATCGTCAACCTGGGGCTCTATTTCGCGCTGCAGGTGTTCTGGCCCGACGGGCTGGTCGGGCCCGTCGACGTGGCGGCCGCGGCGATCGCCGTCGCGGCGCTCGTCGCGCTGCTGCGCTTCAAGGTCGGCGTGATCCCGCTGATCGGCGCCTGCGCCGTGGCGGGGCTGGCGGTGCGGCTGGCGTGGCCGGCGTTGACGGCAGTCGGCTGAGCGCCGCCTCGATCACTTGCCGGTCGGAACCTTGCCTTCCACGCCCTGCACGTAGAAGTTGATGCCGCCGAGAAACTTGTCGTCGGCGACCTTGCCGTCGTCGAGCACGGGCTTGCCGTCCTGGCCGAGGATCGGGCCCTTCCAGATCACGTAGCTGCCGTCCTTGAGGCCGGCTTTGACCTTCAACACGCGGTCCTTCAGCTCGGCGGGCACCTTGTCGGAGATCGACACGATGTCGATCGCGCCCTCCTTGACGCCCCACCACGCGCCCTGGTTGCCCTGCCACTTGCCCTCGAGCGCGTCGCGCGTGGCCTTGATGTAGTAGGGGCCCCAGTCGATGATGGCCGACGCGAGGTGCGCCTCGGGCGCGTAGGCCGTCATGTCGCTGTCCCAGCCGAAGGCGAACTTCTTGTTCTTGCCCGCCGTCTGCAGCACGGCCGACGAGTCGGTGTTCTGGAACAGCACGTCGGCGCCCTGGTTGATCAGGCTCTGCGCGGCCTCCGTCTCCTTCGGCGGGTTGAACCACTCGTTGACCCACACGACCTTCGTCCTGACCTTCGGGTTGACGCTGCGCGCGCCGAGCGTGAACGAGTTGATGTTGCGGATCACCTCGGGGATGGGGATCGAGCCGACCACGCCGAGCGTGCCCGCCTTCGACATGCCGCCGGCGATCACGCCGGCCATGTAGGCGCCCTCGTAGGTGCGGCTGTCGTAGGTGCGCAGGTTGTCGGCCGTCTTGTAGCCGGTGGCGTGCTCGAACTTGACGTCCTTGTGATCGGCGGCGACCTTGAGCATCGGCTCCATGTAGCCGAACGTCGTGCCGAAGATCAGCTTGGCGCCCTGGCCCGCGAGGTCGCGGAACACGCGCTCGGCGTCGGCCGACTCGGGCACCTTCTCGACGAAGCTCGTCGCGACCTTGTCGCCGAACTCCTTCTCGACCGCCTTGCGGCCGTTGTCGTGCGCGAAGGTCCAGCCGCCGTCGCCCACCGGGCCGATGTAGGCGAAGGCGATCTTCAGCGGCTCGGCCTTGGCCGGCGCGGCAGCAGGCGCCGAGGCCGGCGCGGCGGCGCTCGGCGTGGCCGGGGCCTCCTCCTTCTTGCCGCAGCCGGCGACGAGGGCGAGCGCGGCGGCGAGCGTCGCTCCGAGGGCGGTGGACAGCGGCAGCCGGCGGGGCGAAGGCGAGGTCATGGCAACTCCTGGTTTTTCGGGCGGCGCCAAGCATACACACGGCGGCATACTCGGCCGCAACGGCAACCGCTGCCGCTGCCGAGCGCCTG
>JASNYH010000008.1:0-162439 GCA_048500255.1 Burkholderiaceae bacterium
GGAAGCGCTGCAGGAACTGCTCGAGCCAGTCGACCGACTCGGCGTCGAGGTGGTTGGTCGGCTCGTCGAGCAGCAGCATGTCGGGCTTGGACAGCAGCAGCCGGCACAGCGCGACGCGGCGCTTCTCGCCGCCCGACAGCTTGCCGATCGTCGCCTCCCAGGGCGGCAGGCGCAGCGCGTCGGCGGCGATCTCGAGCAGGTGCTCGGTGTTCTCGCTGCCGCCGGCGGCGATGATCGCCTCGAGCTCGGCCTGCTCGGCGGCGAGCTTGTCGAAGTCGGCATCGGGCTCGGCATAGGCGGCGTACACCGCGTCGAGCCGCGCCTTGGCTTCGAGCACGCCGCCGATGCCCTGCTCGACGGCCTCGCGCACCGTCTGGCCGGGATCGAGCTCGGGCTCCTGCGGCAGATAGCCGATCTTGATGCCCGGCATCGGCACGGCCTCGCCCTCGATGTCGTGATCGATGCCGGCCATGATCTTGAGCAGCGTCGACTTGCCCGAGCCGTTGAGGCCGAGCACGCCGATCTTGGCGCCGGGGAAGAAGGACAGCGAGATGTCCTTCAGGATCTGCCGCTTCGGCGGCACGATCTTGCCGACGCGGTTCATGGTGTAAACGTACTGGGCCATGGCGACGCGGTTCGCGGTTGAATGGTCGAAAACCCGCAATTATCCTGGAGACGCCATGCCCGGCCCCCGGGCGTGGCCTGAGCGGCTCAGCCGCCGCGCAGGCAAGCGCGGATCACGGCGAGCAGGTCGGCCGGCTCGATCGGCCGGCGCAGGTAGCGCGCGGCGCCGAGCTCGAGCGCGCGCGCCTCGGACACCGAGTCGCGGTGCGTCGACGTGATGAAGATGAACGGGATGTCGCGCAGCGCGGGATCGGCCTTGACGCTGCGGATGAGGTGGAACCCGGCGCCCGGGCCGTTGCCGACGTCGGAAATGATCAAATCGGGGCGCCGCGCCGCGGCGAGTTGCAGCGCGCTGGACATCGTGTCGGCCGTCAGCACGGTGTAGCCGTGCGGCTGCAGCAGGTCGCGCTTGAACTCGAGGTTCAGCGGCACGTCGTCGACGATGAGGATGGTCGACGCCGGCGCGGACGGCGGCGGCGCGTGCTCGGCCGCACCGTGCGCCACCGGCGGGCCGAGCGGCTGCGTCAGGTAGGTCTGGACGGCGGCGATGAGCTGCTGCGGCTCGACCGGCTTGGACAGGTACCCGTCGAAGCCGGCGGCAAGCATGCGTTCGCGGTCGCCGACCATCGCCAACGCCGTGATGGCGATCAGCGGGGTGCGGCGCAGCTCGGGGTCGGCCTTGAGCCGGCGCGCGACCTCGAAGCCGTCGATGTCGGGCATCTGCACGTCGCACAGGATCAGGTCGGGCCGCTCGCGGCGCGCCGTGTCGAGGCCGGCACGGCCGTCGGCGGCGGCCAGCGTGACGCATCCGTAGGCCTGCAGCGCATACGTCACCAGCGCGAGGTTGATCGCGTTGTCCTCGATGACGAGCACCCGAGCCGTCATGGCACGGGCCGTTCGAGCACGAGTTCGAAGCGGCTGCCGCGACCCGGCTCGCTGTGCATCTCGATGCGCCCGCCGAGCAGTTCGGCGAGCTTGCGGCACAGGTACAGGCCCAGCCCGGTACCCTCGACGCGGTGGCGCGCCGCGCCCTCGCCCCCGACCTGCGTGAAGGCCTCGAACAGCCGCGCCTGATCGGCCTCCGAGATGCCGATGCCGGTATCGACGACGGCCAGGCGCACGACGACGCCGCCGCCGGCCGCCGGCGTGCGCGCCAGCTCGATCGTGACGCTGCCGTGCTCGGTGAACTTGATGGCGTTGTTGGTCAGGTTGATCAGGATCTGGTGCAGCGCGCGCCGGTCGGCGTGCAGCACGACGTCGTCGATGGGCAGCGCGACCTCCAGCCGCAGGCCCTTGGCCTCGGCCGCCGGGCGCAGCGTCGTCGCCACCTCGTCGATCACCTCGCGGCAGACCAGCGGCGTGAACTGCACCTGCACGTTGCCCGACTCTATCTTGGCCACGTCGAGCAGGTCGTTGATCAGCGACAGCAGATGCCGCGCGCTCGACTGCACCATGCCGAGCTGCTTCTCCTGGTCGGCGGTCAGCGGGCCGGGCAGCTTCATCAGCAACAGGCCGGTGAAGCCGATGATGGCGTTCAGCGGCGTGCGCAGCTCGTGGCTCATCGTGGCGAGGAAGCGGTCCTTGGCCTGGTTGGCGCGCTCGAGCTCGAGGTTCTTGTCGTGCAGCGCGCGCTCGACGTTGCGCCGCTGCGTGATGTCGCGGATCGCGCTGAGCACGAGGCGGCCGATGTCGGTCTCGAGCGGCGCGAGGCTGATCTCGACCGGGAACTCCTCGCCGCCCTTGCGCAGGCCGTAGAGCTCGAGGCCGGCGCCCATCGGACGCACTTTCGAGTGCTCGCGGTAGCGCGCGCTGTGCTCGAGGTGGGCGCGACGAAAGCGTTGCGGCAGCAACGTCTCGAGCGTCCGGCCGGCCAGCTCGTCGTGCGCATAGCCGAACATCGTCTCGGCCTGGCGGTTGACGACGATCACGCGGCCGATGTCGTTGACGACGACGATGGCGTCGGGCATCGACTCGAGCAGGTCGCGGTGGCGCGCCTCGACGAAGCGCGCGTCGCGGCGGATCTTCAGCCGCGTCACGTCCCACAGCGTGTGCACGCGGCCCTCGAAGCCGTCGTCGTCGCGCACCGTACGCACCGACGCGCCGACGTAGAGCAAGGTGCCGTCGCTGCGCCGGCGCACGCCTTCGCAGGTCTGCGCGTCGGCGCCGGCGGGCGCCGCGGCGTCGACCGCTGTGCCCTGCACGCAGTCGTCGGGCGCCGCGGCCGGTGCGCCGATCAGCGCGTCGAGCGCGCGGCCGACCGCCTGCGACGCCGTATAGCCGAACACACCCTGCGCGCCGCGGCTCCATGCGACCACCTCGCCGTCGGCCGTCGTCACGACGACGGCGCCCGGCCCGCGGTCGACGAGACGCGTCAGCCGGTCGTCGCGGTCGTCTCGCAGCATGCCGTTCAGCGTAACGGCCGATGCGCCGGGCCGCTCCAGTAGTCGCTGCGCCGACGGGGCCTTGGAGGCGCGCTCGCTTACCGCCGGTCACCATGCCGCACGATGAGCGCTGATAGAATGCGCGCACGCAGCGGACGATCCAGTCTCTTCGCTGCCCGTCATCCCCGACACGCGCGCCCACTGCGGCGCAGCGCCTCCCACGACGGACCCGCGACTGGCGCTGAACGCAGTTGAGCGACGGGTCATCCACCGATTGCTCCCGCATGTCCTTCGAGTCCCTCGGCCTCGCCGAGCCCCTGTTGCGCGCCGTTCGCGACCAGGGCTATACCCGACCCACGCCGATCCAGCAGCAGGCCATACCCGCCGTGCTCGCCGGCGGCGACCTCATGGCCGGCGCTCAGACCGGCACCGGCAAGACCGCCGGCTTCGTGCTGCCGATGCTGCAGCGCCTGTCTCAGGGCAAGCCCGCGCGTGACGCGCGGGGGCGCCCGGCGATCCGCGGTCTGATCCTCACGCCGACGCGCGAGCTCGCCGCGCAGGTCGAGGAGAGCGTGCGCGCCTACGGCAAGCACCTGCCGCTCACGTCGATGGTGATGTTCGGCGGCGTCGGCATGCAGCCGCAGGTCGACCGGCTGGCGCGCGGCGTCGACATCCTCGTCGCGACGCCCGGGCGCCTGCTCGACCATCACGGCCAGGGCACGCTGGACCTGCGCCACGTGCAGGTCTTCGTGCTCGACGAAGCCGATCGCATGCTCGACATGGGCTTCATCCACGACATCAAGAAGGTGCTCGCCGTGCTGCCGCAGCACAAGCAGAGCCTGCTGTTCTCGGCCACCTTCAGCGACGACATCAAGGCGCTCGCCGATCGGCTGCTGAACCAGCCGGCGCTGATCGAGGTGGCGCGCCGCAATGCGACCGCCGACCTGATCGCGCAGAAGGTGCACCCGGTCAGCCGCGACGCCAAGAAGGACGTGCTGGCCCATCTGATCAAGAGCAACGACTGGCACCAGGTGCTCGTCTTCACGCGCATGAAGCACGGCGCCAACCGCCTGACCGAGCACCTCGTCAAGAACGGCATCACGGCCATGGCGATCCATGGCAACAAGAGCCAGACGGCGCGCACCAAGGCGCTGGCCGACTTCAAGAGCGGCGAGTTGCAGGTGCTGGTGGCGACCGACATCGCGGCGCGCGGCATCGACATCGACCAGCTGCCGCACGTCGTCAACTTCGAACTGCCCAACGTGCCCGAGGACTACGTGCACCGCATCGGCCGCACCGGCCGCGCCGGCAACCCGGGCGAGGCGGTTTCGCTGGTCTGCGTCGACGAGTCCAGCTTCCTGCGCGACATCGAGCGGCTGACCAAGCGCAGCATCCCGCGCGAGATCGTGCCCGGATTCGAGCCCGATCCGAACGAGAAGCCCGAGCCGATCGTGCTCGGGCGCATGGTGCTCGGCACCGACGGCCGGCGCAGCGTCAACCGCAATGCGCCGCGGCCGGGAGGCAACGGGCGCCCGGGCGGACGGCCGCAGGGCGGGCGCTCCGCGCAGGGCGGGCGCGCGTCGGGCCGCACGCCGGGGCCGACGACGCGCAAGCCCTGAGGGGCGGCCGCGGCACTGCGGCGCGCGAAAACCGTTGACAGCGCGCACCGCCTGCGCGTTGAATTGCTCATTTGTGACAATTGCGGGCGGCCGCTTGCAGGCCGACGCGCATCGCAACGGCCGCGGCGGCGCGGCGGGAGTATCTTGAAGCCGCACGGGAGGTGACACGCGGATGAACCTCAACTGGCGTACCGCCTGGCTGGGCCAGGACATCGTGGTGTATCGCGACGGTGAAGTCGTGGACCGCGTGCATGCGCCAGACATCCAGCGTGTCATCTTCGTCTACCGCAACGCCGGCGATACGCCCGGCGACCTCGCCTTCGCGCTGGTCGAGCTGGCCGACGAGCACGTCATCTTTCCGCCCGAGACCGGCTTCGCCGGCCGCGTGCACTTCGAGCGGCTCGCGTTCTGGGCCGAGCGGCCCCGTGTCTATTGGGTCGGTGAAGGCGAGGCCACGCTGCCGCCGCGCTTCCGCCCCGGCCTGTGGCTGCTGCGCCGCTCGCAGCCGCAGTTCGCGCGCGTGCCGCGCAGCGAACTGGCCGACCTCGTCAACCGCTGGTCGCTCGAGGGCCCACAGAGCTGGGAAGAGCGCAAGGAGCGCCGCGTGCAGCGCAGCCTGCCGTTCGCCGACCTCGCGCTGCCGCCGCCCGACTACCGCAACCGGCGGCGGCGCGCCTGACACGCCCGCCCGTCCAGCCCGTCGCCCGCGCCGCTCCGGTCGTCGACCGGGCGGCCGTGCCGTACGCCGTCAGCCGCCCGCCTGCTCGGCGAACAGCGGGTGCGCCTGCGCCTCCTGCGGGGTCAGCACCGGCGTGACGCAGCAGTCCAGCGGCTCGAACAGCGCCCACCAGTGCGCCAGCGGCTGCGACGCGAGCACGGCCGCCAATTGGGCGCGCAGCGCCAGGGCGTCGTCGCCCCCGACGGCCTGGCCGCGCGACCAGTGGCGATCGGCCCATTCGGGCCGCCCGATCGCCTCGCACAGCGCGCGCCAGAACTTGAGCTCGAGCGCACCGACGGCCAGCGCGCGGCCGTCGGCCGTGCGGTAGACGCCGTAGCACGGCGCGCCCCCCGACAGCAGATCGCGCCCCGGCGGCGCGGCATGGCCCTGGGCCTGCAGCGCGGCGCGCACCACGACCTGGTGGCGCCACACTTCGTGCGTCATCGAGACGTCGACGTGGCGGCCGACGCCGCTGCGCTGCGCGCCCAGCAGCGCCGCCAGCAGCCGCGACACCGCGGCGAGCGTGCCGCCGAGCAGGTCGCCGATCTGGAAGTTGGGCAGCGCCGGCGCGCCGTCGGCGCCCGGTGCGATCTGCTGCAGCAGGCCGGCCATCGCGATGTAGTTGATGTCGTGGCCGGCGCGTTGCGCCCAGGCCCCCTGCTGGCCGTAGCCGCTGATGGAGCACAGCACGAGGCACGGCCGGCGCGCGTGCAGCACCGGCCAGCCCAGGCCGAGGCGCTCCATCACGCCGGGGCGGAAGCCCTCGACCAGCGCATCGGCGCCGTCGACCAGGCCGAGCAGTTCGTCGCGGCCGGCGACCGTCTGCAGGTCGATCGTGCGCAGCGCCTTGCCGGCGTTGAGCAGTTCGAAGAAGGGCCCCGGCGCGCCGGCCGCGGCCTGCGCGCGCGACTGCCACATGGCACGTGCAGCGTCCTGCTGGCCGGTCGCCGCCGGTCCCTCGACCTTGATCACGTCGGCGCCCAGCTCGGCGAGGTGGCGCGTCGCCAGCGGCCCGGGCAGCAGCCGCGTCAGGTCGACGATGCGCAGGCCGGCCAGCGGCGGTGCCTCGCTCACTCGAAACGTCCCTGGCGCAGCCACTTCGTCGCGACCCACTTCTCGCCTTCGAGCACGGGCGCGCCGCCGTGCAGCGAGCGCGTCATCGGGTGCGGACGGTCGTAGCTGAAGAAGACGGCGTTGCCCTTGATCGGCGCGACCTCGAGCGCGACATCGGGGAACGTCGTCGCGCCGCCCTTGGCCGGCGTGTTGAGGTAGCACACCAGCGAGCCCACGCGCTGGCCGCCGCGCTGCACGATGGCCGCCGTGCCCGACGCCGCCGGGTCGAAGTAGTCGTAGTGCGGCTTGTACTCGGCGCCCGGGCGGTAGCGCAGCACCTGCAGGCCCTCGCCGTTCTCGACCGGCCAGTTCAGCAGTGCCGCGATGCGCACCTCGATGCGCTCGCACAGCGCGTTCTCGGCGCGGCGGAAGAACATGCCGTCGCTGGTGCGCGCAGCGTTCGTCTCGCTGCCGCCGGTGCGCATGTCGACCGTCTCGGAGCGCGCCAGACGCTCGCGCGCCAGCTCGACCAGCGCGTCGCATTCATCACCCGAGAGCAGATCGCCGAAGACGACGACGCGCGGCAGGCGCATCGCAAGCAGCACCTGCACGTCGCGGTCGGGAGTGCGCAACAGCGACGGCGCATCGGCGAGGTCGGGCTCGGGCACCGGCGACGGCGGCGGCAGGCCGTTGGCGCGGGCGTGCTCGTCGAGCCAGTTCTGCAGCGTGCCTTCGAGCGCTGCGACGGCGACGTCCTCGTCCCAGCCGCTGGCGCGCATCGACTCGAGCACGGCCTCGGGCCGGTGGCCTGCTTGCGCCTGCGCCACGATCCACTGGCGCAGCTCGGGAGTCACTTGCTGGGCAGTCATGCGGCCGATTCTGCCAAACGGCTCGCCCGCCACGCCGTGCCTGCGGGACGGCAGGTGAGCCGGGCGGGAAGCCCCGAAGCACGGGGGTGACGCCGGGCCGGGCCGGTCGCGCCGGCGTGCAATAGGACCACGGCAATCGGCATGCATTTCGACAGAATCGAAGTGCCCTCCCCGGATTCCACGATTTCCCCAATGCGTCACAGCAGCACCGCGACCTGGCTCGCCCAAATCCTGGCCGGCTTCTGCCTGATCGGCGGCGGTCTGCACGTCGCCACCATCTTCTGGTCCGGCTCGGCCGCCGTCGTCGGCGGCTCCCTCGGCACCGTGGCGCTGGGCGTCGCGCTCGTGGCCTGGGCCGAGTCGCGCGGCCGCGCCAGCCGCCTGCTGCGCCGCGCGCAGCGCTCGCTGCAGCTGCCGCGCGAGTGGAGCGTCGAATTCGATCGTGCGCTGCCCGACGGTGCGGGCGTTGCGCCGATCGTCGTGACGCGCCACGACGGCGCCTGCTTCGTCGTCGCCGTGCACGACTGGCGCCAGGTCAGCCTGCGCAAGGAGATCACGGGTCGCGGGCAAGCCCTGCTCGGCCCCGGCGGCAAGGAGGTCGACGCGCGCCCGCTCGCCGCGCTGACGCGCGCCGCGGCGGCCCTCGGCGCGCAGCCCGTGCTGTGGCTGCCGCGTGCGGCCGAGGCGCGCAGCCTGCGCTACGCGGCCGCCTCGCTGATCGTCGTGATGGGCTCGGCGCGCCACCTCAAGCACGCGCTGCTCGGCGCCGAAGTGACGGGCCCGCGCGCCGCGCCGCCGGCGCCCGCCCCCGCCGACGCGCCGCCGGCCCGCCGCTCGCGCAGGCGCCGCGACGCCGAGCCCAGCGCGCAGACGGGCTGACGCGCGCGCCGGATCGGCCAGAACTCCGCCGCCTCAACTCAGCCCGCAGACCGGCAGCGCTGCGCCGTGCACCGCGCGCGCGGCGTCGGAAGCAAGGAACACGATCACCGCCGCCAGGTCGGCCGGCGCGACCCAGCGCGACGCATCGGCGTCGGGCATCGCGGCGCGGTTGTCGGGCGTGTCGATGATCGTCGGCAGCACGCAGTTGACGTTGATGCCGCGCTCGCGCAGCTCGAGCGCCATCGACTCCGTCAGGCGGATCACGGCCGACTTGGCGGCCACGTAGGCGCCCTTGTGCGCCGCGCCGTGCTGCGCCGCCCACGCGCCGACGTTGACGATGCGCCCGCCACCGGCCTCGAGCATGCGCGGCACGACGGCGCGCGACGCGTGCAGCAGCGTGCGCGCATTGATGTCGAACAGGAAGTTCCAGTCGGCGTCGCTCGTCGCGTGCACCGCATCGCCCATGCGGAACCCGCCGGCCACGTTGCACAGCACGTCGATGCGCCCCCACTGCGCGACGACGGCGTCGACCGCGGCGTCGAGCGCGGCGGCGTCGAGCAGGTCGACGGCGACGAGCCGCTGCCGCTCGTCGTCGGCGCCGTGCGCGCGCTCGAGCGCGTCGCGCCGCAGGTCGACGAGCGCGAGGCGCGCGCCCTGCGCGGCGAACGCAGCGGCGACGGCGCGCCCCAGGTGGCCGGCGGCGCCGGTGATCATCACGGTGCGGTCAGCGAACTCCATCTCGTCGTCCTCCCTGCGCGCGGCGACGGCGGCGCGACGCGATCCACAGTCCGTACAGTAGCGCGTTGATGCCGACGACGCCCGCGCCGAGCGCCCACTGCAGCTCGCGCGTCAGCGCCTCGGAATAGAGCACGGGCACGACGTAGTGCTCGACGAAGCCGCCACCGTAGCCCGTCTCGCCGGCGCGCGCGCGCAGCGCGTTCTCGAGCGGCGTGAGCGGGCAGATGTCGCCGCTGAACTCGATCCACGCGCCCCATGCCGCCGCCGGCAGGTGCAGCGCCGCGGCGCGCGGCCAGCGCCACAGCAGCGCCGCACCGCCGACGACGAAGGCGACGAAGGCCGCGTGCAGCAGCACGACGGCGTCGGCGGCGAGCGCCCAGTTCACGGCGCGCAGCTGCGAAAGCCGACGAAGGCGTCGTCGTGCCCGGCCGGCTCGAAGCGACGCAGGCGAACGTCGCGCAACCGCGCGCGCGTCGCGAACGACGCGCCGCGCTGCACCTTGCAGCGGCCGAACGAGGGCTGCGAATAGTCGCGCCAGGGGCCGGGCTCGAAGCCGGGATACGGACGGAATGTCGTCGCGGTCCACTCGAGCACGTCGCCCCAGCGCAGGCCGCGCGACGCGCCGCTCGCCGCGGCGAGCTCCCATTCGACTTCGGTCGGCAGGCGCCGGCCCGCCCAGCGGCACCAGGCGTCGGCCTCGTGCCAGCTCACGTGCATCACGGGCAGCGCCGGCGGCACGCGCAGCAGGCGGCCGTAGCGGCGCGCCAGCACGCCGTGGCGCAGCTGCTCGACGTGGCGCGGCGTGCGGCGCGCGTTCGCCTGCAGCCACAGCCAGCCGTCGGCCGACCACCAGCGCGACTCGTCATAGCCGCCGTCCTCGACGAACTCGGCGTACTGCGCCCAGCTCACCGGCTGGGCGTCGATCTCGAACTCGGGCACAGCAACGTCGTGCGCCCACTGTTCGTTGTCGAACACCAGACCGCGCTGCCCGCGCGGCGCGCCGAGCGCCCAGCGCGTGGCAGGAAAGACGAGCGGGTCGCGCGGCGCCGTCGGCCGCGGCGACGGCAGCAGCGCCGACAACTCGGCACCGCCCGCGTCGAGCGCCTGCGCCGTTCCGGCCAGCGCCTCGCCGTGGAGGTCTTCGTGGAACAGCGCGAGGCGGTAGAAGTACAGCGCGTCGTCGTCATCGTCGTCGCGCACGGCGTGCAGCAGTTCGAGCGTCGCTTCGAGCGTGTCGAGCAACCAGGCTCGAATCGCGTCGGCCGGCGGCAGCGGCAGCTGCCAGCGCGCCTCGGGCGCGACGGCCGACGCGTCGTACCAGGCGTCGGCGCGCGGCTCGATCGACGCCAGCCGCGGCAGCGTCGGGTCGCAGGCCGCGCCGCGCTGGCGCTGCACGTTGCGCGCGATCCAAGCCTCCTGGAACCAGCCGACATGGCCGAGCACCCAGGCCGGCGGGTCGAGCCCGGGCCGCAGCGGCCCTGCGCCTCCGCGCCCGGCGAGCGCGGCCTCGAGGATCGCGGCGAGGCGCAGCGTGTGGTTGCGCGCGTCGATCAGCGCCAGGGACAGCGCGTCGCGTCCGGCGTCGCGCAGCCGGGCAGTCGCGCCGACGGTCATGTCGAGATCCACCTTCGAGGCTCCTGGGGTCGACCGATTATCGGCCGCGCGCCGGCGGCCCTTCTACACTAGTCTCGTCCTTGCCTGCGCCTTTCCCTTACGCGATGGATGCTCCCACTTCCCCGGAACTCGCCGCGCCGCGGCTGACCTCGCTGTCGCACGGCGGCGGCTGCGGCTGCAAGATCGCACCCGGCGTGCTGTCGAAGATCCTCGCCGGCACGCGCAGCCTGCCGGTGCCGCCGCAACTGCTCGTGGGCATCGAGACGGCCGACGACGCCGCCGTCTGGCGCCTCGACGACGAGCAGGCGCTCGTCGCGACGACCGACTTCTTCATGCCGATCGTCGACGACCCGGTCGACTTCGGCCGCATCGCGGCGACCAACGCGATCAGCGACGTCTATGCGATGGGCGGCACGCCGATCCTCGCGCTGGCCATCGTCGGCATGCCGGTGAACCGGCTGCCCATGGAGACGGTCGCCGCCATCCTGCAGGGCGGCGCCGGCGTCTGCGCGGCGGCCGGCATTCCGGTCGCGGGCGGCCACACGATCGACTCCGTCGAGCCGATCTACGGCCTGGTCGTGCTCGGCCTGGTGCACCCGCAGCGCGTGCGCCGCAACGCCGACGCGCGCGCCGGCGACGCGCTCGTGCTCGGCAAGCCGCTCGGCGTGGGCGTGCTGTCGGCGGCGCTCAAGAAGGGCGCGCTGCCGCCCGACGGCTACGCGACGATGATCGCCAGCACGACGCAGCTCAACACACCCGGGCCGGCGCTCGCCGCGCTGGCCGGCGTGCATGCGATGACGGACGTGACGGGCTTCGGCCTCGCCGGCCACGCGCTCGAGGTCGCGCGCGGCTCGAAGGTCGGCGTGCGCATCGACTGGGCGAGCGTGCCCTTGCTGGCCGGCGTGCGCGAGCTCGCCGCGAGCGGCATGGTGACCGGCGCATCGGGCCGCAACTGGGCCGGCTACGGCGCCGACGTGACGCTGCCGGTCGACTTCGCCGACACCGAACGCGCGCTGCTCACCGATCCGCAGACCAGCGGCGGCTTGCTCGTGAGCTGCGCGCCCGACAGCGTCGATGCCGTGCTCGCCGCGTTCGCGGCGCACGGCTTCGCGCGCGCCGCCGTGATCGGCGAGACCACAGCCGACGGCACCGGCCGCCTCGTCGTGCGCTGAAGCTGCCCCGCCCATACATGCGACGGCGACAGGGCCGTCGCCGCGCCGGCCTTCGGGCAGGTGTAAAAGCGCGCGTGAGGAGAGCAGTCGAGAGGAGTCGTCCCGCCACGCAACCGCTGGAGGCGACATGCGCAGAAGGATTTACTGGCTCCTGCCCGACGTCGACAGCGCGCGTCGGACGATGGACGACCTGCTGCTTGCGCGCATCGCCGAGCAGCACATCCACTTCGTGGCGCGCGAAGGCGTCGACCTGTCGGCGCTGCACGAGGCCAACCTGCTGCAGACATCCGACGTCGTGCGCGCCGCCCAGGCCGGCCTGGTGATCGGCGGCGCGGTGGGGGCGGTCGTGGGCGTCATCGCCGCCGTCTACTTCCCGATCGTCGGCGACGCCCCGCAGTGGGGCCTGGCGGCCGTGCTGGCGATGATCGGCGCCGCCTTCGGCGCCTGGTCGTCGAGCCTGATCGGCGTGTCGACGCCGAGCCACCGCCTCGAGCGCTTTCACGACGCCATCGAGCAGGGTCGCGTGCTGCTGATGGTCGATGTGCCGCGCGCGCGCGTCGACGAGATCGAAGCGCGGCTGGCCGCGCTGCACCCCGAGGCGCGCCTCGAGGGTGTCGAGCCGAACATTCCCGCCTTCCCCTGACGCTTCGTCGCATCCGCCGCACCACCATGGAACTCGGTCTGCACCGCTCGAGGGGCTGGACGCGCCGCCGGCCCGACTGGGCGGCCGCGGTCGGCGCCGGCGTGGTCGGCGGCGCCATGCTGATGGTGCTCGACCTGCTGTGGTCGGCGCTCGTCACCGGCGACAGCCCGTGGCGCACGTCGCGCCTGATCGCGGCGATCGTGATGGGTCCCGACACGCTGCAGGCCGACGCCTTCGCGTTCGGCATCGTCGCCGTCGCGCTGGTCACGCACTACGTGCTGGGCATCGTGTTCGCACTCGTGCTGGCGTGGATCGTCGCCGCGCTGCACTGGGAGGCGAGCCTGGGCATGCAGGAGGTGATCGGCGCCGTGTTCGGCACCGTGCTGTACGTCGTCGACTTCCACGTCATGACGCTCGTGTTCCCGTGGCTCGCCGAGCTGCGCGGCTGGCCGACCTACCTGGCGCACCTGGTGTTCGGCGTCACGCTGGTCGTCGTCTATCCGCTGCTCGCGCGTCGCCGCGCGAGCGCCTGACCGAGGAGCGCCGCCCCCAGAGCCTGCCGAGGAGAACGCGCCATGGCCATCGCCGTCGCCCTGCTCGTGATCGTCGTCGCGTCGGTGGTGTTCCATCTGGTGAGCCCCTGGTGGACGACGCCGCTGGCGTCGAACTGGAAGGCGATGGACGACACGCTGACGATCACGCTGCTCATCACCGGCGTGTTCTTCGTCGCGATCAACCTGTTCGTCGTCTATGCCGTGCTGCGCTTTCGGCATCGGCCTGGCAACCCGCGGCGCGCCGCCTGGCAGCCCGAGAACCACCGCCTCGAGCGCTGGCTGATCGGCGTCACCACGGTGGGCATCGTCGGCCTGCTCGCGCCCGGCCTCGTCGTCTATGCCGACTACGTCGATCCGCCGAGCGACGCGCTCGTGCTCGAGGTACTCGGCCAACAGTGGCAGTGGCGCTACCGCTTCCCCGGCGAGGGCGGCCGGCTCGGCGCGACCGACGCGCGCTTCGTGTCGCCCGACAACCCCTGGGGCATCGATCCCAAGGACCCGGCCGGCGCCGGCGACATCCTGGTCGACGGCAACGAGGTTCACCTGCCGCTGAACCGGCCGGTCAAGGTGCTGCTGCGCGCGCACGACGTGCTGCACGACTTCTACGTGCCGCCGTTCCGAGCGCGCATGAACATCGTGCCGGGCATGGTCAGCTCGTTCTGGTTCACGCCGACGGTGACCGGGCGCTACGAATCGATGTGCGCGCAGCTGTGCGGCCTCGGCCACGCGGCCATGCGGGGATTCGTCGTCGTCGAGGACGAGGCAGCGTTCCAGGCCTGGCTGGCGCGGCAGCCGACCTTCGCGCAGACGCAGGCGCAGGCACGCGCGCAGCGCTGAGCCACCGACCGGAGCGACGCCATGTCCCACGACGCACCGCAGAGCTTCATCACGAAGTACGTGTGGAGCCAGGACCACAAGGTGATCGCGATCCAGTACGCCTGCACCGCCATCTTCGTCGGGCTGATCGGCGTCGTGCTGTCGAACCTGATGCGGTTGCAGATCGGCTTTCCGGGCACGTTCGACTTCATCGACCCGACGCGCTTCTACCAGTTCGTGACGATGCACGGAATGATCATGGTGATCTACCTGCTGACCGCCCTCTTCCTCGGCGGCTTCGGCAACTACCTGATCCCGCTGATGCTCGGCGCGCGCGACATGGTGTTCCCCTACATGAACATGCTGTCGTTCTGGGTCTACCTGCTGTCCGTCGTCGTGCTGCTGGCGAGCTTCTTCGTGCCGGGCGGGCCGACGGGCGCGGGCTGGACGCTCTATCCGCCGCAGGCCATCCTGCCCGGCACGCCCGGGCACGACTGGGGCATCGTGCTGATGCTGGTGTCGCTGCTCATCTTCATCGTCGCGACGACGATGGGCGGGCTGAACTATGTGACGACGGTGCTGCAGGCACGCTGCGAAGGCATGACGCTGCTGCGCATGCCGCTGTCGGTGTGGGGCATCTTCGTCGCGACGATCCTCGCGCTGCTGGCCTTCCCGGCGCTGTTCGTCAGCGGCGTGATGATGCTGCTCGACAAGACGCTGGGCACCAGCTTCTTCATGCCCGCGCTGGTGTCGATGGGCCAGGCCACGGGCTACACGGGCGGCAGCCCGCTCTTGTTCCAGCACCTGTTCTGGTTCTTCGGCCACCCCGAGGTCTACATCGTCGCGCTGCCGGCGTTCGGCATCGTCTCGGATCTCATCAGCGTGCATGCGCGCAAGGCCATCTTCGGCTACCGCACGATGGTGTGGGCGATCGTGATCATCGGGGGACTGAGCTTCGTCGTGTGGGCACACCACATGTTCGTCAGCGGCATGAATCCGTGGTTCGGCTTCTTCTTCGCGACGAGCACGCTGATCATCGCCGTGCCCACCGCGATCAAGGTCTACAACTGGGTGCTCACGCTGTGGCGCGGCGACATCCGCCTGTCGGTGCCGATGCTGTTCACGCTGGCCTTCATCCTCACCTTCCTCGCCGGCGGGCTGACTGGGCTGTTCCTCGGCAACGTCAGCGTCGACATCCCGCTGTCGGGCACCTATTTCGTCGTCGCGCACTTCCACATGGTGATGGGCGTGGCGCCGCTGCTCGTCGTGTTCGGCGCGATCTACCACTGGTTCCCCAAGATCACGGGCCGCATGCTCGACGACCGGCTCGGCAAGCTGCACTTCTGGGTGACGTTCATCGGCACCTACCTGATCTACTTCCCGATGCATTACCTCGGCGTGCTCGGCATGCCGCGGCGCTACTACGACTGGAACCTCTACGAGTTCATCCCGCCCTCGGCCTACACGCTCAATGCCTTCATCACGGTCGTGGCGATCGCCGTCGGCGTGGCGCAGTTGGTGTTCATCTACAACCTGGCGCACAGTGCCTGGCGCGGCGCGAGGGCCGACGCCAACCCGTGGCGCGCCGCGTCGCTCGAATGGTTCACGCCCGACACGCCGCCGCAGCACGGCAACTGGGGGCCGCACCTGCCCGTCGTGCACCGCTGGGCCTATGCCTACGCCGTGCCGGGCGCGGCCGACGACTTCGTGCCGCAGAACGCGCCGCCGGCCGACGGCGGCACCGAGCCGGTGGCCGTGCCGGCGCGCGAGGCGTTCACATGAGCGCGCCGGGCCGCTCCCGAGCGCTCGTTCCGGAGCACGCAGCGCGGAGGGCCGTCCCATGAGCGCGGTGCTGCGCGCGGCTGGCGCCGGCGACGGGCGCGACGCGCTGCCGCCCGGCGTGCTGCCGGGCGTCGTGCCGCAGCGTGCGCCGCGCGAGGCGGCGCTCGGCGTAGGCCTGTGGGTCTTCATCGGCGTCGCGACCGCGCTGTTCGCGCTGTTCCTCACGGCTTACGTGATGCGCATGAGCCTGCCCGACGCCGTCGTGATCGCGATGCCGCCGCAACTCGCGCTGAGCACGGCGCTGCTCGTGCTCGGCAGCGCAGCGCTCGCGCGCGCGGCATCGGCCGAGCCCGACGCAGCGCGGCGCTGGCTGCTCGCCGGCGGCGCCTGCGCGACGGCCTTCCTCGTCGCCCAGGGCTGGGCCTGGGGCACGATGCTCGGCCGCCAGGTCACGCCGACGGTGCATCCCGCGGCCAGCTTCTTCTATCTGCTGACGGCGATGCACGGCCTGCACGTCGCGGGCGGGCTCGCCGGCTGGGGCGCGACGCGGCGCCGCCCGGCCGCGTGGCGCGTCGCGCTGTGCGCGCGCTACTGGCACTTCGTGCTCGCCGTCTGGCTGGCGCTGCTGGCCGCCTTCACGTGGATCACGCCCGACGTCGCGCGCGTCATCTGCCGCACCGCGGCGCCCGCAGTCTGAGCAGCGAGAGGAGCTTGCCATGAGCGTCACCGCCGCCGACCTGCCGCGCGCCGCCGTCGCCGCGACGCCTGCGGGCCTGCGCCAGCTCGTCGCCGACTGGTCGTCGGACCGCCAGACGTTCCACGTCTCGTGGGGCAAGGCGATGATGTGGATCTTCCTGCTCAGCGACACCTTCATCTTCGGCTGCTTCCTCACCAGCTACATGACGGTGCGCGCATCGACGACCGTCGGCTGGCCCAACCCGAGCCAGGTGTTCGCGCTGCACTTCGGCGCGACGGAAGTGCCGATGGTGCTGATCGCCATCATGACCTTCGTGCTGATCACCAGCAGCGGCACGATGGCGATGGCGGTCAACTTCGCCTACCGGCGCGACCGCATGAACGCCGCAGCGCTGATGTTCGCGACGGCCGCGCTCGGCGAGGTGTTCGTCGGCATGCAGGCCTTCGAATGGTCGAAGCTGATCATGGAAGGCGTGCGCCCCTGGGGCAACCCGATGGGCGCGGCGCAGTTCGGCTCGACCTTCTTCATGATCACGGGCTTCCACGGGCTGCACGTGACGGCGGGCGTGATCTACCTGATGGTCGTCGCGACGCGGCTGTGGAAGGGCCGCTACGAGGGCCAGGGCAACTACCAGATCGTCGAGATCGCGGGCCTGTACTGGCACTTCGTCGACCTGGTGTGGGTGTTCATCTTCGCGTTCTTCTACCTGTGGTGACGAAGGAGCAGCCATGACGACGACGCAAGCGGCGCGCGGCGCGCAGCCGCACGAACACCAGCAGCATCCGATCGGCCTGTACCTCAAGGTCTGGCTGTGGCTGTTCGTGCTGAGCGCCTTCTCGTACCTGGTCGACTATTTCCACGTCGAGGGCGCGCTGCGCTGGACGCTGATCGTCGTGCTGATGCTCGCCAAGGCGGGCCTGATCGTCGCCGTGTTCATGCACATGGCATGGGAGCGGCTGGCGCTGATCACGGCGATCCTGCTGCCGCCGCTGGCGCTGCTCGTGCTGGTGGGCCTGATGTTCTCGGAGGCCGACTACACCTTCCTGACACGCCTGGCGTTCTTCCGCGAATGAAGCAGCCGCTGGCCGCCGGCGCCGCGCCGCACCCGATCGCCGCCACCGCTGCTGCCGCCGCCGCGGGGCGTGCACGCTGGCGCGCCTACGTCGAGCTGGCCAAGCCGCGCGTCGTCGCCGTGATGACGTTCACCGTCGTCGTCGGCATGTGGCTCGCGGCGCCCCACCCGCCGGCGTGGCGGCTGCTCGTGGCCGTGCCCGCGGGCATCGCGCTCGTCGCCGCCGCGGCGGCCGCGCTCAATCACCTGATCGATCGCCGCATCGACGCCGTGATGGCACGGACGCGCGGCCGGCCGCTGCCGCGCGGCGAGCTCGGCGCGCCGCAAGTGCTGGCATTCGCCGCCGCGGCGGGCGTTGCCGGCACGGGAGTGCTGCTCGCCCATGCCAATGTGCTGTGCGCCGCGCTGACGCTGGCGTCGCTGGTCGGCTATGCCGGCGTCTACAGCCTGTGGCTCAAGCACGCGACGCCGCACAACATCGTGATCGGCGGGGCGGCCGGCGCGGCGCCCCCGCTGCTCGGCTGGGTCGCGGTGACGGGCAGCGTCGACCCGGGCGCGCTGGTGCTGTTCCTGATCGTCTTCGTCTGGACGCCGCCGCACTTCTGGGCGCTTGCCATCCACCGCCGCGACGACTATGCGCGCGCCGGCGTGCCGATGCTGCCGGTGACGCACGGCGTCGACTTCACCTGCCGGCGCATCGTCGGTTACAGCGTCGCGCTGCTCGCCGTCAGCCTGCTGCCGGCGGCGATCGGACTGGCCGGCGCGCCCTACGTCGCCGGCGCGCTGCTGCTCGGCACGCGCTTCGTGCAGCTCGCGTGGCGGCTGCGCCGCGACGAGCGCCTCGCGATGCCGACCTTCCGTTGGTCGATCGTGTATCTCTGCGCGCTGTTCGCGCTGCTGCTGGCCGACCACGCGCTGCGCCCGCCGCTGGTGTAGATTCGCCCGGCGGCACGGGGGTGCCGCGCGCCGTGACGGCCGCCGCGCGTCACACCACCGTCTACGGGAGCCTCGATGAAATCCGGATCGCGCGTCGGCGCCATCGTCCTGATCGTGCTCGGCAGCTTCTTCCTGCTGTCGAACTTCGGCCTGATCCCGCGCATCGGCCCGCTGATGGCGCAGTGGTGGCCGGCGATCCTCGTCGCCGTCGGCGTGTGGCTGCTGCTGCGGCGCTGACGACGGCGGACCAGCCACGATGCTGACGCCCGAGCACTTCAACGCGCGCAGCCCGGGCCACCTGCCGGGGCTGCTCGGCATCGTCGTGACCGAGGTCGCGCAGGGCCGGCTGTGCGCCGAGCTCGCCGCGCGGCCCGAGCTGAGCGCGCCCAACGGCTACCTGCACGCCGGCACCGTCGTCACACTGGCCGACACCTGCGCCGGCTACGGCTGCATCGCCCACCTGCCCGACGGTGCGAGCGGCTTCACGACGATCGAGCTGAAGTCCAACCACCTGGGCACGGCGCTGGCGGGCACGATCGAGTGCGTCGCCACCGCAGCGCATCTGGGCCGCACGACGCAGGTCTGGGACGCCGTCGTCACGCACCGCGAAAGCGGCCGCACGCTGGCGCTGTTCCGCTGCACGCAGATGGTGCTGTGGCCGCGTGGCGCGGCCGGATGACGAGCCGGCAGACTCCGGTGCTTGGGCCGCAGCCGTGTTGCCGCCGCGCGCCGCTGACGCGATAACCTGCCTCACGCAAAGAAGAAGCCGCCCCGCAGGGCGGCCTGGTGCGCCGTCGCGCCGAGCGCGTCAGCGCTGCTCGACCGGCTTCACGTCGCGGCGCGCCGCGCCGACGTAGAGCTGGCGCGGGCGGCCGATCTTGTACTCGGGGTCGCCGATCATCTCGTTGAGCTGCGCGATCCAGCCCACCGTGCGCGCCAGCGCGAAGATCGCCGTGAACAGGCTGACCGGGATGCCGATCGCGCGCTGCACGATGCCCGAGTAGAAGTCGACGTTCGGATAGAGCTTGCGCGAGACGAAGTAGTCGTCCTCGAGCGCGATCTTCTCGAGCGCCATCGCGAGCTTGAACAGCGGGTCGTTGCCGAGGCCCAGCTCGCCGAGCACCTCGTGGCAGGTCTCGCGCATCAGCTTGGCGCGCGGGTCGTAGTTCTTGTAGACGCGGTGGCCGAAGCCCATCAGCCGCACGCTCGAGTTCTTGTCCTTCACCTGACGGATGAACTCGCCGATCTTCTCGACGCCGCCGTTGCGCTGGATGTCCTCGAGCATGTTGAGCGCCGCCTCGTTGGCGCCGCCGTGCGCCGGGCCCCACAGGCAGGCGACGCCCGCGGCGATGGCGGCGAACGGGTTGGTGCCCGAGCTGCCGCACAGGCGCACCGTCGAGGTCGACGCGTTCTGCTCGTGGTCGGCGTGCAGGATGAAGATGCGGTCCATCGCGCGCACCAGCACGTCGTTGGGCTCGTACTCCTCGCACGGCGTGGCGAACATCATGCGCATGAAGTTGCCGGCGTAGCTCAGCTTGTTCTGCGGGTACATGTACGGCTGCCCCATGCCGTACTTGTAGGCCATCGCGACGAGCGTCGGCATCTTGGCGATCAGGCGGATCGCCGCGACCTCGCGGTGCTTCGGGTTGTTGATGTCGGTACTGTCGTGATAGAAGGCCGACAGCGCGCCCACCAGCCCCGTCATCACGGCCATCGGGTGAGCGTCGCGGCGGAAGCCCCGCAGGAAGAACTGCATCTGCTCGTTGACCATCGTGTGGTTGGCCACGAGCTTGTGGAAGTCCTTCTGCTGCTGCGCGTTGGGCAGCTCGCCGTACAGCAGCAGGAAGCAGGTGTCGAGGAAGTCGCACTTCTCGGCGAGCTGCTCGATCGGGTAGCCGCGGTACAGCAGCTCGCCCTTGTCGCCGTCGATGTAGGTGATCGTCGACTGGCACGACGCCGTCGACATGAAGCCGGGGTCGTAGGTGAACTTGCCGCTCTGGCCGTAAAGCTTGCGGATGTCGATCACGTCCGGACCGATCGTGCCCTTGTAGATCGGCAGGTCCATGCTCGGGCTGCCGTCGGAGAACGACAGGGTGGCTTTGACGTCGGACGGTGTCATGGTGGTTCCTTCGGTGGGCAGGGGCGGCGTCGCCTTCAGTGGCGCGCCCTCATCAATGCGAGCAGGGCGCGCACCCGATCGGAGGCGCAATCGCCGGCCGGCTCGCGGCGGCCGAGCAACAGATCGAGCAGATCGTTGTCGGCAAGTTCCATCAGCGTCTCGAGCGCGCCCGCCTGCTCGACGGTGAGCGAGGCGCCGTGGCGCTCGAAGAAGCGCTCGATCAGCAGGTCGTTCTCGAGCAGGCCGCGGCGGCAGCGCCAGCGCAGCCGGCCGTAGGCCTGCGGGTCGAGGAGGACGGGCGACATGGTGATGGCGGCTCGTGTCGTCGCGGCACGTCTCAGATCGCTCGGCGGACCATCAGATCGCGGATGTTGCTGATCGCCTTGGCCGGGTTCAGCCCCTTCGGGCAGACGTCGGTGCAGTTCATGATGGTGCGGCAGCGGAACAGCCGGTACGGATCCTCGAGGTTGTCGAGGCGCTCGCTCGTGGCCTGGTCGCGGCTGTCGGCGATGAAGCGGTAGGCCTGCAGCAGGCCGGCCGGGCCGACGAACTTGTCGGGATTCCACCAGAAGCTCGGGCAAGCCGTCGAGCAGCTCGCGCACAGGATGCACTCGTACAGGCCGTTGAGCTCGTCGCGCTCCTCGGGCGACTGCAGGCGCTCCTTCTCGGGCGGCGGCACGTCGTTGACGAGGTAGGGCTTGATCGAGTGGTACTGCTTGAAGAACTGTGTCATGTCGACGATCAGGTCGCGCACGACGGGCAGCCCGGGCAGCGGCTTGAGCACGACGGTACCCGGCAGCTCGCGCATGTTCTTCAGGCAGGCCAGGCCGTTCTTGCCGTTGATGTTCATCGCGTCGGAGCCGCACACTCCCTCGCGGCACGAGCGGCGGAACGACAGCGTGGGGTCGACGGCCTTGAGCTTGAGCAGTGCATCGAGCAGCATGCGTTCGCTGCCGTCGAGCTCGACCTCCAGCGTCTGCATGTACGGCCGGTCGTCCTTGTCCGGGTCGTAGCGGTAGATCTGGAACTGGCGCTTCATGACTGTCCTTGGATGCTGCTCTTGGCTCAGAAGGTGCGGACTTTCGGCGGGATCGACTCCACCGTCAGCGGCTTCAGGTTGACCGGCTTGTATTCGAGGCGATCGCCGTCGCTGTACCACAGCGTGTGCTTCATCCAGTCGCGGTCGTTGCGGCCGTTCGGGAACTCGGGGCTGTCGCCGTAGTCGTTGACGGTGTGCGCGCCGCGGCTTTCCTTGCGCGCGGCGGCCGAGACGATCGTCGCGCGCGCCGCCTCGACCAGGTTGGCGACCTCCAGCGCCTCGATGCGCGCCGTGTTGAACACCTGCGACTTGTCGCCGAGGTGGATGTCCTGCGCGCGCTCGGCGATCGCCGCGATCGCCGTCACGCCCTCGTCGAGCGCGGCCTGCGTCCGGAACACGCCGGCGTGGTGCTGCATCGCGCGGCGCAGGTCGTTGGCGACGTCCTGCGAGTACTCGCCCGATGTGCTCGCATCCAGCCGCGCGAGCTGCGCGCGGCTGCGCTCGGCGGCGTCGGTCGGCAGCGGCTTGTGCGCGCGCTCCTTCAGGCCGGCGTCGACGATGTGATTGCCGGCGGCGCGGCCGAAGACGAGCAGGTCGAGCAGCGAGTTCGTGCCCAGCCGGTTGGCGCCGTGCACGCTGACGCACGAGCACTCGCCGACCGCATACAGACCCTCGATCACGGCATTGGGCACGCCGCCCCGGGGCACGACGACCTGGCCGTGGATGTTGGTCGGGATGCCGCCCATCTGGTAGTGGATCGTCGGCACGACGGGGATCGGCTCGCGCGTGATGTCGACGTTGGCGAAGTTGTGGCCGATCTCGTAGACGCTGGGCAGGCGCTTCATGATCGTCTCGGCACCCAGGTGCGTCATGTCGAGCACGACGTAGTCCTTGTTCGGGCCGCAGCCGCGCCCTTCCTTGATCTCCTGGTCCATGCAGCGGCTGACGAAGTCGCGCGGCGCCAAGTCCTTCAAGGTGGGCGCATAGCGCTCCATGAAGCGCTCGCCGTGGCTGTTGCGCAGGATCGCGCCCTCGCCGCGGCAGCCCTCGGTCAGCAGCACGCCGGCGCCGGCGACGCCGGTCGGGTGGAACTGCCAGAACTCCATGTCCTGCAGCGGGATGCCGGCGCGCGCCGCCATGCCCAGGCCGTCGCCCGTGTTGATGAAGGCGTTGGTGCTTGCCGCGAAGATGCGCCCCGCCCCGCCGGTGGCCAGCAGCACCACCTTGGCTTCGAGGATGTGCAGCTCGCCCGTCTCCATCTCGAGCGCCGTGACGCCGACGACGTCGCCGTCGGCGTCGCGGATCAGGTCGAGCGCCATCCACTCGACGAAGAAATTGGTGCGCGCCTTGACGTTCTGCTGGTACAGCGTGTGCAGCATCGCGTGGCCGGTGCGGTCGGCCGCGGCGCAGGCGCGCTGCACGGGCTTCTCGCCGTAGTTGGCGGTATGGCCGCCGAACGGGCGTTGATAGATCGTGCCGTCGGGGTTGCGGTCGAACGGCATGCCGAAGTGCTCGAGCTCGTAGACGACCTTCGGCGCCTCGCGGCACATGAACTCGATCGCGTCCTGGTCGCCGAGCCAGTCGGAGCCCTTGACGGTGTCGAAGAAGTGGTAGTGCCAGGTGTCCTCGCTCATGTTGCCGAGCGAGGCGCCGATGCCGCCCTGCGCGGCCACGGTGTGCGAGCGCGTCGGGAACACCTTCGACAGCACGGCGACGTTGAGCCCCGCCAGCGCGAGCTGCAGTGACGCGCGCATGCCCGAGCCGCCCGCGCCGACGATGACGACGTCGAAGCGCCGACGCGGCAACACAGTACCGATCCCCACAGCCATCACAGTCTCCACAGGACCTGGACGGCCCAACCCGCGCAACCGACCAGCCAGACGATCGCGAACACCTGCAGCACCAGCCGCACGGCGACCGGCTTGACGTAGTCCATGAACACGTCGCGCATGCCGACCCAGGCGTGCCAGGCCAGCGACACGACGACGACGAACGTCAGCACCTTCATCCACTGGCTGGAGAAGATGCCGGCCCAGCGGTCGTAGTTCAGCTCGCCGGGCCACAGCGCCTGCACCACGACGGCCAGCGTGAACAAGGCCATCAGCACCGCCGTCACGCGCTGGCTGAGCCAGTCGCGCATGCCGTAGTGCGCCCCGACGACGAGGCGCTTCGATCCGTGATTGACTGCCATGGTGCGCGCCTCAGAAGAACAGCTTGATCGCGAACGCCAGCGTGAGCAGGAGGCTCAGCGCCAGCGTCACCATCGCCGACTGGCGACCGAACTTCAGCTCGACGGCGTGCGCGGCGTCCATCCAGACGTGGCGCACGCCGGCGATCAGGTGGTGCAGGAAGGCCCAGATCAGCCCCAGCGCCACGAGCTTGAGGAACCAGCCCGGCACGAAGCCGACGCCGGCGGTGAACGCCGACGCGAACGCCGCGTGCGAGACCTCGGAGCTGACGCTGGCGTCGAACATCCATACGACGAACGGCAGCAGCACGAACATCAGCGCGCCGCTGATGCGGTGCAGGATCGACACGATGCCCGGCACGGGCAGCCGGTAGGTGCGGATCTGCGTGATGTGGATGTTGCGGTACTCGGGGCGTGGTCTTGCTGCTGTGTCGCTCATGGCGTGCCTTCTTTCCGTCTCATCCTTCGTCGCGCGCGAACAAACTCGCGGATTTTATTGCAACGCAGCAGGCATCGATCATTTCATCGGGCGCCCGAGTTCAGATCAGCGCGTTGCGGTAGTGGTGATGCGTCGTGTCGTAGAGGCCGCGACGCAGCTCGACCGGGCGGTCGCCGTACGTCATCGACAGCCGCTCGACGCTCAGCAGCGGCGCGCCGACGCTCACCTCGAGCCACTCTGCGCTGCCGGCGTCGGCCGCGACGGCGCGCAGCTTCTCGTCGGCGCGGATCATGCGCACGCCGAACTCGCTCTCGAACAGGGCATACATCGGACCGCGGTACTCGCCGAGCCGCTCGGCCGTCAGCCCCTTGAACAGCACGCCGGGCAGCCAGATGTCGTCGAGCACGACGGGCTTGCCGCGATACAGCAGCAGGCGCCGGATCTGCACCACGGCGTCGCCGCTGCGCAGGCCCAGCGCGTGCGCCGTCTCGGCATTGGCCCGCTGGCGGCGGCAGTCGATGAAGCGGCGCTGCATGCCCCGCTCGGCGCGCTCGTCGTCGGGCATCAGCCGCAGGAAGCGGAACTGCGTGCGCTCCTCGGTGTGCGTCGCGACGAAGGTGCCCTTGCCCTGGCGGCGCACCAGCAGGTGTTCGTCGGCCAGCGCGTCGATCGCCTTGCGCACCGTGCCCTGGCTGACCTTGAAGCGCTGCGCCAGCTCGGCCTCGCTCGGGATCGCCTCGCCGGGGCGCCATTCGCCGCTTTGCAGCGCGTGCGTGACCAGCGACTTGATCTGCTGGTACAGCGGGCTGAACGCCGGGCCCGCGGGCTCGCCGGCGGCGCGCGCCGCATCGGCGAGTCGGGCGGTGGCGTCGGCATGGGCGGGCATCGGCCGATTGCAGCACAACGCGACCGTCGCGTCCACGGTCACGTGCAAGATGTCTTATATAAGATTGACCCATCTCAGGATTCGTGCGCGCCGGACTCTCCTACACTTGCGGCTTGTGCGCCGTCGGGCGCGCGCCGCCTCTCATCCCCCGGAGCATCACCATGAGCAAGACCCCCGTTCGCGTCGCCGTCACCGGCGCCGCCGGCCAGATCGGCTACGCCCTGCTGTTTCGCATCGCCTCGGGCGAGATGCTGGGCAAGGACCAGCCCGTGATCCTGCAGCTGCTCGAGATCCCCGACGAGAAGGCGCAGAAGGCGCTCAAGGGCGTGATGATGGAGCTCGAGGACTGCGCCTTTCCGCTGCTCGCCGGCATGGAGGCGCACAGCGACCCGATGCAGGCGTTCAAGGACACCGACTACGCGCTGCTCGTCGGCTCGATGCCGCGCAAGGCCGGCATGGAGCGCTCCGAGCTGCTGTCGATCAACGGCAAGATCTTCATCGGCCAGGGCAAGGCGCTCAACGCCGTCGCCAGCCGCAACGTCAAGGTGCTCGTCGTCGGCAACCCGGCCAACACCAATGCCTACATCGCGATGAAGAGCGCGCCCGACCTGCCGCGCGAGAACTTCACGGCGATGCTGCGCCTGGACCACAACCGCGCGTTGAGCCAGGTCGCCGCCAAGACGGGCAAGCGCGTCGCGGACATCGAGAAGCTGTGCGTCTGGGGCAACCACTCGCCGACCATGTACGCCGACTACCGCTACGCGACGATCGGCGGCCAGTCGGTCAAGGACATGATCAACGACCAGGTGTGGAACAAGGACGTGTTCCTGCCCACCGTCGGCAAGCGCGGCGCGGCGATCATCGACGCGCGCGGCCTGTCGTCGGCGGCGTCGGCGGCCAACGCGGCGATCGACCACATGCGCGACTGGGCGCTCGGCACCAACGGCAAGTGGGTCACGATGGGCATCCCGAGCAACGGCGAATACGGCATCCCGAAGGACGTCATGTTCGGCTTTCCCGTCACGACGGCCGGCGGCAAGTACAAGATCGTCGAGGGCCTCGAGATCGACGCCTTCAGCCAGGAGCGCATCGATGTCACGCTCAAGGAACTGCAGGACGAGCGCGCCGGCGTCGATCCGCTGCTGAAATGACGACACCCCGCTCGCCGGTTACGGCGAGCGATCCGCGCGGATCGGCCCCTGCTCGGGGCGGGCCCGCCGCTGCGGCCCGTGCTCCGATGACGGCCGGGACGCATCCGCGTGACGCCCTGTTCGACGCCGGCGACGCCGCGCCGGCGCTGCCGGTCTGCGACCACTATGCCGGCGTCGAGGCGCGCATGCGCAAGAGCCTCGAGCTGCAGCGCGAGATGGGGCCGGTGTTCGACGTCACGCTCGACTGCGAGGACGGCGCGCCGGTCGGCGGCGAGGTCGAGCATGCGCACCTCGTCGCCGAGCTGGCGACGTCGCCGGCCAACGCCTGGGGCCGCGTCGGTGCGCGCGCGCTGGCGCTCGACCACCCGCGCTTCGCCGACGTGCTCGACGTGCTGGTCGGCCGCGCCGGCGAGCGCCTGGCCTACCTGATGCTGCCCAAGCCGCGCGACGCCGCCGAGCTCGCGCGCGCCTGCGACGCCGTCGACGATGCCGCCGCGCGCTGCGGCCTGCAGCGCGAGCTGCCGCTGCACGCGCTGGTCGAGACGCCCGGCGCGCTGCGCGACGTCGTCGCGCTGGCGGCGCATCCGCGCATCGAGTCGCTGTCGTTCGGGCTGATGGACTTCGTGTCGGCGCACCGCGGCGCGATCCCGCAGTCGGCGATGACGGTCGCGGGCCAGTTCGAGCATCCGCTCGTCGTGCGCGCCAAGCTCGAGATCGCCGCCGCCTGCCATGCGGCGAACAAGGTGCCGTCGCACTGCGTCGTCACCGAGTTCAAGGACGACAAGGCGCTGCAGGTCGCCGCCGAGCGCGCCTGCCGCCAGTTCGGCTACACGCGCATGTGGAGCATCCATCCCTCGCAGGTGCGCACCATCGTCGATGCTTTCGCACCGACGGTCGCCGAGCTCGATCTCGCGATCGAGGTGATCGAGGCGGCGCAGGCGGCCGGCTGGGCGCCGATGCGCCACCATGACGTGCTGCACGATCGCGCCAGCTACCGTTACTTCTGGCAAGTGATCGAGCGCGCGCAGCGCACCGGCCAGCCGCTGCCGGCCGAGGTGCTCGAACGATGGTTCGGCGTGGCGCCGCGCTGACGCGGTGCAAGCGGGTGTTACGGGCGTGTCCGCGCGACGACGCGCCGGCGAACTTGTTGCATTCCGCGCCACACTCGCGCAGCATCGCTGCCGACAATGACTGCACATCGATTCCACATGGGAGCCCAACGATGAATGCAATCTCCGCCATGCTCGCCGCCGCCGCGCTGGCGCTCGCCGGCACCGCCGCGACCGCGCAGGACCAGGCCGCCGGCAAGCCGCCCGCCACGAAGAAGGCCGCCGCCAAGCCCGCCAAGCCGGCGCCGACCGCGTCGCGCGACGAGCTGCGCTCGCAGGCCAAGGGCCTGGCGCTGGCGCAGGAGACGGCCGAGGCCGTCAGCGCGAACCAGCTCGCCATCGCGCAGCGCGTGCACACCGGCCGCGCCGACTGCGAGTTCAGCCAGTCGGTCAGCGTCGACCCGGTGCCTGGCCAGCCCGGCCACTTCAAGGTCGGCTACAAGAACGCCAGCTACACGATGGTGCCCGAGGAGACGACGACGGGCGCCGTGCGCCTGCAGGACAAGCGCAACGGCGTGATGTGGCTGCAGATCGCCAACAAGTCGATGCTGATGAACTCCAAGATCGGCCAGCGCATGGTCGACTCCTGCGTCCATCCCGAGCAACGCACCGCCGTCGCCTCGTCGCAGGGCTTGCTGCGCTGACGCCCGGCCGCAGCCGCATGCGGCCCCGGTGACCGCCCGACGGGAGGGCGGCGCCGGGGCCTTCTTCTTGGGGGTCACGAGCTTTTTGTATGCTGTGCGCTTCGGCAGCGCCTGCCTTTCGGAGCCCCCATGACCCGCGTCCACAACTTCAGCGCCGGCCCGGCCGCGCTGCCCGAACCCGTGCTGCGCCAGGCAGCGGAGGAAATGCTCGACTGGCACGGCTCGGGCATGTCCGTCATGGAGATGAGCCACCGCGGCAAGGAGTTCATCGCCATCCACGCCGAGGCCGAGGCGCTGCTGCGCCGGCTTCTGGCGATCCCTGCCGACTACAAGGTGCTGTTCATGCAGGGCGGCGCGATCGGCGAGAACGCCATCGTGCCGATGAACCTGCTGCGCGGGCGCGCGAGCGCCGACTACGTCGACACCGGCGAGTGGTCCAAGAAGTCGATCAAGGAGGCGCGCAAGTACTGCCGCGTCAACGTCGTCGCCAGCGGCGAGGCGACGCACTACTCGGCGATCCCGAGGCGCGACACCTGGAAGCTCGACCCCGACGCGGCCTACGTCCACATCTGCTCGAACGAGACGATCGGCGGCGTCGAGTACCACTGGACGCCCGACACCGGCGACGTGCCGCTGGTCGCCGACATGTCGTCGAACATCCTGTCGAAGCCCGTCGACGTGTCGAAGTACGGCCTGATCTACGGCGGCGCGCAGAAGAACATCGGCCCCGCCGGCCTGACGATCGTCATCGTGCGCGACGACCTGCTCGGCCAGGCACTGCCGATCACGCCCTCGGCCTTCGACTACAAGCAGCAGGCCGACAACGACTCGATGCTCAACACGCCGCCCACCTACGCGATCTACATCGCCGGGCTGGTGTTCAAGTGGATCGAGGCGCAGGGCGGGCTGGCTGCGATGGAGCGGCACAACCGCGCCAAGGCCGCGCTGCTCTACGACTACCTCGACACGACGTCGTTCTACTCGAGCCCGGTGGCGCGCGAGGACCGCTCGCTGATGAACGTGCCGTTCAAGCTGAAGGACGCCGCGTTCGACGACGCCTTCCTCGCCGGCGCGCAGGAGCGCGGCATGATCCAGCTCAAGGGCCACCGCTCCGTCGGCGGCATGCGCGCGTCGATCTACAACGCGATGCCGCTCGACGGCGTGCGCGCGCTGGTCGCGTGGATGAAGGAATTCGAGGCCCGTCATGGCTGAAGCGCGTTTCGGCGTCCTGGTGCTCAACCAGATCTCGGCGCTCGGCCTCGAGCGCCTGCCGGCCGGGCGCTACGAGGTCGGCAGCGACATCGCCGCGCCCGACGCCATCCTGCTGCGCTCGGCCGACCTGCACCGGCGCGAGATTCCGGCCAGCGTGCTGGCCGTCGCGCGCGCCGGCGCCGGCACCAACAACATCCCCGTCGACGCGATGAGCGCGCGCGGCGTGCCGGTGTTCAACGCGCCCGGCGCCAACGCCAACGCCGTCAAGGAGCTGGTGCTCGCCGGCATGCTGATGGCGGTGCGCAACCTGCCGCAGGCGCTGCGCTTCGTCGACACGCTCGACCCTGCCCTGCCCGACCTCGACCGCCACGTCGAGGACGGCAAGAAGACCTTCGCCGGCCGCGAGCTCGCCGGCCAGACGCTGGGCATCGTCGGCCTCGGCAAGGTCGGCTGCCTGGTCGCCGACGCCGCGATCAAGCTCGGCATGCGCGTGCTCGGCTACGACCCGCACATCACCGTCGACGCGGCCTGGAGTCTGCCGTCGCAGGTCAAGAAGGCCGCCAGCGTCGACGACGTGCTCAAGAACGCCAACTTCGTGACGCTGCACGTGCCGCTGGTCGAAGGCACGCGCCATCTGATCGACGAGCGCAAGCTCGCGCTCGCGCGCACCGGCGCCGTGCTGCTCAACTTCGCGCGCGACGGCGTCGTCGACGAGGCCGCCGTCGCCACCGCACTCGAGGCCGGCCGCCTGGCCTGGTACGTGAGCGACTTCCCCAGCGCGGCGCTGCTGCGCCGTCCGCGCGTCGTCGCGCTGCCGCACCTGGGAGCGTCGACGCGCGAGGCCGAAGACAACTGCGCCGTGATGGTCGTCGATCAACTGCGCGACTATCTCGAGCACGGCCAGATCTCGCACGCCGTCAACTTCCCGGCGGTGGCGATGGAGCGCGAGTCGCCGTGGCGCATCGCCATCGCCAACGCCAACGTGCCCAACATGCTGGGCCAGATCTCTACGGCGCTGGCGCGCGCCGGGCTCAACATCCACAACATGGTCAACAAGTCGCGCGGCGACACGGCCTACACGCTGGTCGACGTCGACAGCCCCGTCGGCGCCGCCGCGCTGGCCGACCTGCGCGCCATCGCCGGCGTGCTGGCGGTGCGCTACCTGCCGCAAGAAGGCGGCTAGCAGGTCCGTTCACCCCGCGTCGGAGCCATCCCCATGCGTTGTTGCGCCCGCGTGAACGACGGGAACGGGCCCTGAGCGCCACGCCGGCGCCACCGCGATGCGCCCCGCCGATGCCGGCCCGCCGCCGCGACTGCGCCTGCCGTCGCTCGGTGCCGGCCTCGCGCTGTGGACGCTGGCCGTCGCCGGCCTCGCGACCTGGGCCTATGTGGAGCGCCGCGCCGCGCTGCAAGAGCAGGCGCTCGCCACCGCCGAGCTGCGGCTCGACGCCGTCACGGCGCGCCTGGACCTGAGCTTCGACCAGCTCGCCGCGCTGCCGCGCCACGTCGCACACCTCGACGAGGTGCAGCGCTACCTCGCGGTGTCGCGCTTTCCCGACCTGCCGACGCTCGACGACATCGAGCGGCGGCGCCTGCACGAGCGCCTGCTGCGCGACCCGGCGATGCAGTCGATGAACGCGGCGCTGAACCGGCTGGCCATCGATTTCGACCTGCCGCTGACGCTGCTCGTCGACGCCGGCGGCAACGCGGTCGCCAACGGCAGCAGCGCGACGCGGCCCGAGACGGCTCCAGCCGCCCTGCCCTACAGCGGCAACCTGCGCGACCGGCGTTACTTCGCCGATGCGCTGGCGCACGGCAGCGGCGCCCAGTTCGTCGCCGGCCGGCTGACGCGCCAGCCCGGCATCGTGTTCGCCCATCGCGTCGAGCACGCAGGGCGCAGCGTCGGCGTCGCGGCCGTGCGCCAGGACATCGGCGCGCTCAACCGGCTGCTGCCGCCGAGCGGCGACTTCCGCGTCTACGTCACCGACCGCCACGGCGTCG
This sequence comes from Burkholderiaceae bacterium, assembly GCA_048500255.1. GTDB lineage: Bacteria > Pseudomonadota > Gammaproteobacteria > Burkholderiales > Burkholderiaceae_C > JAMHWF01. The sequence continues at coordinate 30,956 of JASNYH010000008.1, forward strand.
TCGTGCTCGCCAACCGCGAGGCCGAGCTGCGCCGCAGGCTGCCCACGCAGGACGTGCCGCTGCCGTCGGACTGGGCGAGCGTCTACGTGCACGCGCCGCAACCGCTGGCGTGGCGGCTGTCGCCGGGGCGCATCGGCCCGCGCAGTGTGCTGCGCGCCGAGGTCGACGGCACGCCGTACCTGGTGCTCGTGTCGACGCTGGCCGACTGGCCGTTCGACGTCACGCTGCTCGTGCGCGACGATGCACGCGCGGTGCTCGCCGGCGTCGCCGCCGCCGCGGGGCTCGCCTGGCTCGCCGGCGGCCTGCTGCTGTGGGCGGCGTGGCGGCGCCTGCAGCTCGTCGACGCCGCGCTGCAGGCGCGGCGCGAACTGCTGCAGATGGCGCAGGCGCTGCCGCTGACCGTGTTCCGCTACCGGCGCGACCCCGCCGGCGTCGGGCGCTTCGGCTTCGTCGGCCGCGGCGTGCGCGAGCTGTTCGGCATCGACGAGCAGGCGCTGCGCGACGATCCGCAACTGCCGTGGCGCGCCGCCGGCGGCGGCGCGGCCGAACCGCCCGACCGGCCGGTCGAGTTCCGCGTGGCTGCGCCCGACGGGCGCAGCCGCTGGCTGCTCGCCGACAGCACACCGCTGCCGCAGCCCGACGGCAGCGTCGTGCACACCGGCTACTGGCTCGATGTGACGGCGCGCCGCGAAGCCGAGGCGCGGCTGGCGGCGGTGTTCGAGCACGCGAGCGACGGCTACCTGTTCTTCAGCCCGCGGCGCGGCATCACGCACTGCAACCCGGCGGCGCTGCGCCTGTTCGGCGCCGGCGACAGCGAGCGGCTGCACGGGCGCATGCCGTGGTTCCCGCCGCTGTCGCCCGAGACGCAGCCCGACGGACGGCCGAGCCGCGAGCGCGCGCTCGAGCTGCTGCGCGCGCACACCAGCTCCGGGGAGCGAGCGCGGTCGAGTGAATGGCGCTTCTGCCGCCTCGACGGCGGCGGGTTCGACGCCGACACCTCCGTCATCGCGATCGACTGGGCCGGCGACGCCGAATTCTGCGTCGTCGTGCGCGACGTCACGTCGCGCAAGCAGGCCGAGGCCGCGATGCAGCAGGCGCGCGCCGCTGCCGAGGCGGCCAGCCGCACGAAGACGCAGTTCCTCGCCAACATGTCGCACGAGCTGCGTACGCCGATGAACGCCATCATCGGCATGACGCAGCTCGCGCTCGACGACGGCCTGGCAGGGCGCCGGCGCGACTACGTCGCCAAGGCGCAGCGCGCGGCGCACGGCCTGATGCGCATGCTCGGCGACATCCTCGACCTGGCCAAGGCCGAGGCCGGCGAACTCGAGCTCGAGTGCGTCGAGTTCGACCTGCCGGCGCTGGTGCGCGACGTCGCCGCCGAACTGGCCGGCGCCGCCGCGGCCAAGGGCCTGCGGCTGGACGTCGAGCTCGCACCCGCGCTGCCCCGGCGCGCCGTCGGCGACCCGGCGCGGCTGCGCCAGGTGCTGCTGCACCTGGGCGACAACGCCATCAAGTTCACCGAGCGCGGCAGCGTCGCCATCGGCGCCGACGCGGCTCGCCCCGACGACGGCGACAACGGCCTCGGCCTGCACGGCTGGGTGCGCGACACCGGCATCGGCCTCGGCGACGACGAGCTGGCGCGCCTGTACCAGCCGTTCGTGCAGGCCGACGCATCGGCGACGCGACGCCACGGCGGCGCCGGCCTCGGGCTCGTCCTCGGCCGCGCGCTCGTCGCGCTGATGGGCGGGCGGCTGTGGGCCGACAGCGCGCCCGGCCGCGGCTCGACGTTCCACTTCACGGCCCGCCTCGAACGGGCCGCCCCGCAGGCGCCGGCCGCCGCCGCCGACGCTGCGGAGGCCGACGACGCTCTGCGCCGCCGCCTGGCCGGCCGGCGCATCCTGCTCGTCGAGGACCATCCTCTGAACCGCGAGCTCGCGCTCGAGCTGCTGCGCCGCGCCGGCATGGACGTCGCCGTGGCGCACGACGGGCGCGAGGCGCTGCAGCGGCTCGAGACCGACGGCCCGTTCGACGGCGTGCTGATGGACTGCCAGATGCCGGTGATGGACGGCTACACGGCGACGCTCGAGCTGCGCCGCCGCCCAGCCTGGCGCGACCTGCCCGTGATCGCGGTGACGGCCAGCGCGCTCGCCTCCGACCGCGAGCGCGCGCTGGCCTGCGGCATGAACGCCCACGTCGGCAAGCCGCTCGACGCCGCCCTGCTGCTGCGCACTCTGGCGCACTGGGTCGGCCGCGCCGACGCGGCAGCGCCGGCGGAGCCGGCGTCCGACGCCGCGGCACCGGCACCGGGCGCGCCAGAGGCCGCGGCCGCCGGCGACCACCTGCCGCCCACCGCCCCGGCGATCGGCGACGACCTGCCGATCGATCGCACGCGTGGCCTGCAGCACTGCCTCGGCAACCCGGCGTTCTATCGCCGCATGCTGGCGGGGTTTCGCGACGCCACGCTCGGCACGACGGCCGCGATCCAAGCAGCGCTGGCGCGCGGGCGCGCCGCCGACGCGCGCCGCTGCGTGCACGACCTCAAGGGTCTGGCCGGCACGATCGGCGCGCTGGCGCTGCAGCACGACGCCCAGGCGCTGCTCGAGGCGCTGCCCGCCGAGCCGCCGGCCGCCGTGCAGGCCCGACTGGCGGCGCTGGCCTCGCGCCTCGACGCCGTGCACGCCGAGATCGCGCGCCTGCTCGCCGCCCCCGACGGCGAAACCCGCGACGGCGAAACGACGCCGTCTTGATCCAACGTCAAGCCGGCGTCAGCCAGTGCTGCACAATCACGGGCTGCACTGTCGCGACCCTCTGCAAAAACAAGGTTTTCCCATGCCCAGCTCAACCTACACGCCTCCCCACGCCTACGCCAGCACCCTGAAGTCGTTCAAGACGAGGTCGGGCAAGAGCGGCCAGTTCTGGTCGCTGCCCGAGCTTGCCAAGCAGTACCCGAACGTGAGCCGGCTGCCGGTGTCGCTGCGCATCGTGCTCGAGAGCGTGCTGCGCAACTGCGACGGCAAGAAGGTGACGGCCGAGCACGTGGCGCAACTCGCCGAGTGGGCGCCGACGGCCGATCGCACCGACGAGATCCCGTTCGTCGTCGCGCGCGTCGTGCTGCAGGATTTCACCGGCGTGCCGCTGCTGGCCGACCTGGCGGCGATGCGCAACGTCGCCGACGAAATGGGCAAGAACCCGAAGGCCATCGAGCCGCTGGTGCCCGTCGACCTGGTCGTCGACCACTCCGTGATGATCGACCACTACGGTTCGCCGAAGGCGCTCGACCTCAACATGAAGCTCGAGTTCGAGCGCAACCAGGAGCGCTACGAGTTCATGAAGTGGGGCATGGACGCGTTCGAGACCTTCGGCGTCGTGCCGCCGGGCTTCGGCATCGTGCACCAGGTCAACCTCGAATACCTGGCGCGCGGCGTGCACCGCACCGCCGCCGGCGTGCACTACCCCGACAGCCTGGTCGGCACCGACAGCCACACGACGATGATCAACGGCATCGGCGTCGTCGCCTGGGGCGTCGGCGGCATCGAGGCCGAGGCCGCGATGCTCGGCCAGCCGGTCTACTTCCTGACGCCCGACGTCGTCGGCTTCGAGCTGACCGGCAAGCTGCGCGAAGGCGTCACCGCCACCGACCTCGTGCTCACCGTCACCGAGATCCTGCGCAAGGAGAAGGTCGTCGGCAAGTTCGTCGAGTTCTTCGGCGAAGGCACGCGCACGCTGGCGCTGCCCGACCGCGCGACGATCGGCAACATGGCGCCCGAGTACGGCGCCACGATGGGCTTCTTCCCCGTCGACGAGAAGACGATCGAGTACTTCAAGGGCACCGGCCGCACCAAGGACGAGATCGAGGCCTTCGAGGCCTATTTCAAGGCGCAGGGCATGTTCGGCGTGCCGCGCGCCGGCGAGATCGACTACACCAAGGTCGTCAAGCTCGACCTGTCGACCGTCGCGCCGTCGCTCGCCGGCCCGAAGCGCCCGCAGGACCGCATCGAGATCGGCAATGTCGCCAGGCAGTTCGACACGCTGTTCACGCTGCCGGCCGCCGAGAACGGCTTCAACCAGCCGGCCGACAAGCTCGAGCCCGCCTACGCGACGGCCGACGGCATCGAGCTGCGCAACGGCGACGTGCTGATCGCCGCGATCACCTCCTGCACCAACACGAGCAACCCCGGCGTGCTGCTGGCCGCCGGCCTGGTCGCCAAGAAGGCCGTCGAGGCCGGCCTGAAGGTCAAGCCGCACGTCAAGACCTCGCTGGCCCCGGGCTCGCGCATCGTCACCGAATACCTCTCCAAGGCGGGCCTGCTGCCCTACCTCGAGAAGCTCGGCTTCTCGGTCGCCGCCTACGGCTGCACGACCTGCATCGGCAACGCCGGCGACCTGGCGCCCGAGATCAACGACGCGATCACGAAGAACGACCTGATCTGCGCCGCCGTGCTGTCGGGCAACCGCAACTTCGAGGCGCGCATCCACCCCAACCTCAAGGCCAACTTCCTCGCCAGCCCGCCGCTCGTCGTCGCCTACGCGATCGCCGGCACGGTGCGCCGCGATCTGATGACCCAGCCCGTCGGCAAGGGCAAGGGCGGCCGCGACATCTACCTCGGCGACATCTGGCCGACCAGCGACGAGGTGCACAAGCTGATGAAGTTCGCGATGGACGGCGACGCCTTCCGCAGCAACTACGACAAGGTCAAGAGCGCCCCCGGCGCGCTGTGGCAGAAGATCCGGGGCGTCAAGGGCAACGTCTACTCGTGGCCGCGGAGCACCTACATCGCGCGGCCGCCCTTCTTCGACGGCTTCACGATGGAGCCGGCGCAAGCGAAGGCCGGCGTCGCGGGCGCGCGCATCATGGGCCTGTTCGGCGACTCGATCACGACGGACCACATCTCGCCCGCCGGCTCGTTCCGCGAGACTTCGCCGGCGGGCAAGTACCTGCTCGAGCACGGCGTGCAGAAGGCCGACTTCAACTCCTACGGCGCGCGCCGCGGCAACCACGAGGTGATGATGCGCGGCACCTTTGCCAACGTGCGCATCAAGAACCTGATGCTGCCGCCCAAGGCCGACGGCTCGCGCGAGGAAGGCGGCACCACGCTCTATCAGCCGGGCAACGAGAAGATGGCCATCTACGACGCCGCGATGAAGTACATCGCCGCGGGCGTGCCGACCGTCGTCTTCGCCGGCGAGGAATACGGCACCGGCTCGAGCCGCGACTGGGCGGCCAAGGGCACGCAACTGCTGGGCATCAAGGCCGTCGTCGCGCGCAGCTTCGAGCGCATCCACCGCTCCAACCTCGTCGGCATGGGCGTGCTGCCGCTGCAGTTCAAGGGCAACGACAGCTGGCAGTCGCTCGGCCTGAAGGGCGACGAGACGATCGACGTCGTGCTCGGCGCCGAACTCAAGCCGCAGAGCGATGCCGCGCTCGTCATCACCAGCAGCGACGGCACGCGCAAGACGGTGTCGTTGACATTGCGCATCGACACGCCGATCGAGGTCGACTACTACCGCCACGGCGGCATCCTGCCGTTCGTGCTGAGGCAGTTGCTGGCGGCCTGAAGCGGCTCGCCGCCACGCTACAGGGGCCCCGGCGGTGCCGGGGCCTCTTTCGTTTCAGCTCCAGCGATAGCCGTCGGCCGCGTGCAGCGCCCAGCTCCCGTCCCCCGGCAGCTCGAGCACCTGCCGGTGGTACTCGAGCACCGCCGCGTGGTGGCTCACGCTCACCGGCGTGATCGACAGGCCGGCGAGCTGCCGGTACAGGCGCTTCTCGTTCGCCGCGTCGAGCGCGCTCGTCGCCTCGTCGAGCAGCACGTAGCGCGGCTTGGCGAGCAGCGCGCGCGCGAAGGCCAGGCGCTGCTGCTCGCCCACCGACAGCAGCTTGGCCCAGTCGCGCTCGACGGCCATGCCGCCGAAGCGCTGCGCCAGCGTCGGCAGGTTGACGGCCTCGAGCCCCTGCTGCAGCTCGGCGTCGGAGACGTCGCGCTCGACGTGCGGATAGAGCAGCTGGCAGCGCAGGTCGCCGACCGGCAGGTACGGGTGCTGCGGCAGGAACAGCATCTCGGCACCGGCCGGCCGCAGCACGCGCCCGCTGCCCGTCGTCCACAGGCCTGCCACGGCGCGCAGCAGCGAGCTCTTGCCGGCGCCGCTCGGCCCCACGATCAGCAGGCCCTCGCCCGGCGGCACCTGCAGCGTCAGCTCGCGCACCAGCAGGTGTTCGCGCTCGGGCGTCAGCACCGTCAGCGCGTCGAGCGCGAGCGACGTGCCGGCGATGGTGTGGATGCGACCGGCGCCGTCGTGCGCCGCGTCGGCGGGCGGGCCGGCCTGCTCGTCGAGCGTGTGCATGAAGGCGTGCAGCCGGTTCACGCCGGCCGAGAAGCGGCTCAGGCTCTCGAAGTGCTCGACGATCACCGTCAGCGCACTGAGGATGGCGGTGAACGCGCCCGTCGCCTGGATCGCGCGGCCGACTTCGAGCTCGCCGGCGAGCACGTCGTTGGCGATGATGACCACCGGCAGCACGATCATCAAGAAGCTGTGCGCGTACTGGAAGGTGTTGAGACCGAGCTGCCAGCGCAGCACCTCGCGGTAGTTGCGGTACACGCCGTCGAACACGCGCTGCAGCGTCGACATCTCGCGCGACTCGCCGTTGTGGAAGGCGATCGGCTCGGCGTGCTCGCGCACGCGCACGAGATTGAAGCGGAAGTCGGCCTCGCGCTGCAGCTGGCGAAAGTTGAGCCCGATCAGGCGGCGCCCGAACACCGAGCCGGTGAAGAACGTCGCGACGACGGCGTAGCCGACGAGGAACCACACCAGCCCCTGCGAGATCGACCACAGCACGCCCGAGAAGGCCACCAGCTGGATCAGCGCCGACAGCACGACCATCGAGAAATAGAGCGACTGCGACGTGAAGGCGTTGATGTCCTCGGCGATGCGCTGGTCGGGGTTGTCGATGCCGGCCACCGCGTTGAGCCGGTAGTAGGCGCGGCCGGCGAAGTAGCGCTCGAGAAACCGGTCCGTCAGCCAGCGCCGCCACTGCAGGCCGAGCGTGTCGCGCACGAAGTAGTACAGGCCGAAGATCGGCACCGCGGCGGCGAGGATCGCCGTGTAGCGCCGGATCGAGGCCCAGAAGCGGTCGGCGTCCTGCGCCGCGAGCGCCGACGTGAACTCGCCCGTCTCGTGGTTGAACAGCACGTTGAAGCCGGTCTGGCCGAACACCAGCAGCAGCAGCAGCGCGAGCAGCCCGCCGGCGCGCCAGCCTTCGTCGGAGCGCCAGTACGGCGCCGCGATGGCGATGAAGCGCCGCCACAGGCGCGCGTTGAAGCCGGGGCGGTCGGCGTCGTCCTTGGTTTTCACGAGGTCAGTAGCCGAGCCGGGCGTAATAGGTCTGCTGCGCCGCCTCGCGCGCCTGGCCGAGCGTGCGGATGCCGCGCGCCTCGAGCAGCGGCACGAGCTTGAGGAAGATCTCGGCCGTGACGATGGCGTCGCCGAGCGCCGTGTGGCGGCCGATCACCGCCACGCCGAGCCGTTCGGCGATCTCCTCGAGCCGGTGCGAGGCCTGCTGCGGGTGCACGACGGCCGACAGCAGCAGCGTGTCGAGCACCGGCTGCTCGAAGACGACGCCCGTCGTCGCCTGCTTCAACTGCAGGAAGCGCATGTCGAACGCCGCGTTGTGCGCCACCAGCACGGTGTCTCGCGCGAAGGCGTGGAACGCCGGCAACACGGCGGCGATCGTCGGCTGCCCCACGACCATCGCGGGCTCGATGCCGTGGATCGGGATGCCTGCCGTCGGGATGTCGCGCTGCGGGTCGACGAGCTGCTCGAAGCACTCGTGGCGGCGCAGCTTCCCGGCGACGATGCGCGTCGCGCCGATCTGCAGGATCTCGTCGCCCTGCGACGGATTCAGGCCCGTCGTCTCGGTGTCGAACACGGTGTAGGCGAGCTCGGCCAGCGTGCGCTCGGCCCACTCGCGCGCCGGCTCCGACGCGCCGAACAGGTCGAAGTCGTAGAACTCGGGCCGGCTGTCGCTGCGCACGAACTGCGCCGCCTCGAGCGCGCCCCCCTCGCGCGCCAACGGCAGCAGGAAGCGGAAGAACGCCGCATGGCGCACGCGCTCGCGCTCGAACCAGAACGCGCCGTCGTGGCGCTCCACGACGTCGCGCACCGTCAGCGCGACGCGCTCGCCGCCGACATCGATGGCGTCGGTCTCCCAGCCGATGACGGTCTCGGTGCTCATCGCCTGGCCGGTCCACACCAGGTCGAGGTGCGCGCGTTCGCCGGCGCGCGCGAGCCGCAGCTCGACGACGCGCACCTCGTACTCGCGCACCAGCCGCCCGGCCAGCCCGACCAGCGCCTGCAGCAGCGACCAGCTGTCGACCTCGAGCCAGAGCGCCGGGTCGACCTCGCTCGCCGCCGTGCGGCAGCCGTGCAGCGTCTCGATGCGCCGCCGCGCCGCCGCGACGAGATCGGCGCCGAGCATGTCCTCGAGCGGCCAGCGCGTCTTCATCGTGCGCGCCGTGTGGTCGGCCAGCTCGCGGATGCGCGTGCTCATCGCACGCACCTCGTCGCGGATCACGCCGTGGAAGCGCTCGCGCGCCGGCGCGTCGACGTCGGGCAGGTCGAGCATCTCGACGGCGGCCAGCAGGTTGCCGAGCGAGGCACGGCTGCCCTCGGTGAGCGCCTGCAGCAGCCGGTCGCGCGCCGACTCGTCGGCGAAGTCGCGCGTGATGTTGTCGAGCATCAGCACGAAGCCGCCGAGCGGCGCCCCGCCTCCGCCTTCGTCGGCGCTGCCGGCGCGCACCGGCGTCATCTGCACGCGCAGCAGCTGGCCGGCGCGCGTCGCCGTGACGAACTGCGCCGACGGATGCGCGGCGCCGCGCTGCAACCGCTGCTGCACGCTCTCGAGCGCGTGCGCGACGAGCTGGCGGTCGAACACGGCATAGATCGAGCGGCCGATGCCGACCAGCTCGGCGCCCGCGACCGTCGTCGGCGCATCCGACAGCGCACGGAACTGCAGCCGCGCGCGCTGGTTGTAGAGGAGGATGCGGCCGTCGAGGTTGCAGACGACGACGCTTTGCGTCAGCTCGGCCATCAGCGCGGCGAGACGGTTGCGCTCCTGCTCGACGTCGCGGCTGGCGTCGCGCACGCGCGCGTCGATGTCGGCGCGCAGCGCGTCGCGCTGGCGCGCGAAGTCGTTGACGAGCTGCGCCAGCGCGCGATGGGCGCCGCCGCCGCCGGTGTACTCGATCTGTCGCCCGGCGTCGGCCGCATGCAGCAGCGCGCCGCCCTGCTCGGCGAGCTGCCACGGCGCCGTCACCGCATGGCGCCAGGCGCGCCGCGCCAGCGTGCCCAGCGCCAGCGACAGCACGGCCCAGCCGAGCAGCAGCAGCGCGGCGCGCGGCTCGACCAGCGCAGCCAGCGCCGCGCGCTCGGCGGGCTCGAGCGTCGCCGCAAAGCCGAAGCCGAACGCGAGCGCGAGCGCGGCCAGCAGCACGGCCGGCGCCGCCGCGACGGCGATTTCGCGCCGTTCGGCCGGCTTCATCGCGCGGCGTCGGCGTCGAGCAGGCGGCGCACCGTCTCGGCCAGCTCGCGCGTCGAGAACGGCTTGGTCACGTAGGCGTCGGCGCCGAGCGCCGTGCCCTTGGCAACGTCGGTGTCGCGGCCCTTGGCCGTCAGCATCACGATGCGCACCCCGGCCAGCGCGGCGTCGGCGCGCACGGCCTGGCAGACGTCGAAGCCGCTCATGCCGGGCATCATCACGTCGAGCAGCACCAGGTCGGGCCGCTCGCGCGCGATCGTCGCCAGCGCCTCGGGGCCGTCGCGCGCGACCAGCACGGCGTGGCCTTCGCGCTGCATCAGGTACTCGAGCGAGACGACGATGTTGGCCTCGTCGTCGGCGATCAGCACTTTCTTTGGCTGCTGCGTCATGTCGCGGTCTCCTCCATTCGCCATGGCAACTCGAAACCGAAGGTCGCGCCTTGACCGGGCGCAGATTCGAGCCACATCGTGCCGCCGTGGTGCTCGACGATGCGCCGGCTGATCGGCAGGCCGAGGCCCGTGCCCTGCGGCCGGTGCAGCGCGTCGCCACCCTGGCGGAACTTCTCGAACACGAGCTGCTGTTGCCCGGGCGGCACGCCGGGGCCGTTGTCGGCGACGCTGACGACGGCGCCGCGCTTGCCGGCGCGCAGCTCGACGACGACGCGGCCGCTGCCGCGCGGCACGAACTTGGCGGCGTTCGACAGCAGGTTGAGCAGCACCTGCGTCAGCCGGTCGGCGTCGCCGTGCAGCGCCGGCAGCGCGGGCGGCGCGTGCAGCTCGACGACGGCGCCGCGCTCGCGGAACAGCTCGGCCGTCGTCTGCACGGCCTGCTCGACGAGCGCGCGCAGGTCGATGTCGGCATGGCGCCATTCGGCGCTGCCGGACTCGATCTTGGCCATGTCGAGCACTTGGTTGACCAGCCGCGTCAGGCGCTCGCTCTCGCCGACGACCAGGCCGAGGAAGCGCTCGCGCTGCGCGGGCGCCATCGCGGGGTCGTCGCGCATCAGCTCGGCCAGCGCGCGGATCGACGTCAGCGGCGTGCGCAGCTCGTGCGACACCGACGACACGAAGTCGTCCTTCATGCGGTCGAGCTCGCGCAGCTGCGCGTTGGCGGCGCGCAGCTGCGCCGCCTCGCCGACGATGCGCAGCACGTCGTCGACGGCGAGCGGCTCCTCGTCGACGGCGGCGGCGACCATCGCGCGCGCCGAAGCGCTGCCGATCGCGCCGGCCAGCGCCGTCTCGACGAGCTGCACCAGCCGGCCGTCGGCCGGCAGCCGCGCAGCGTCGGTCAGCCCCCGCTCGCGCGCCGCGTCGGCGAACAGGCGCTGCGCCGGCTCGGCGCCGAGGATGCGCGCGGCGAGCCGCTGCAGGTCGGGCAACCGCGCGCGACCGCGCCACAGCACGGGCGCGGCGGCGGCGCCTTGGGCGTCGCTGCGCAGCGCGTCGACGAAGCGCAGCGCCTGCCCCGTCTCGCGCGCTGTCGGCCCGCGCCACAGCGACACCGCGACGTACAGGCCCGCATTGGCGAGCAGGCTCCAGAACAACGCATGCGTCAGCGGGTCGAGCCCGCCCAGCCCGAGCAGCCGCTCGGGGCGCAGCGCCGCGACGCCCCAGGGCCCGTGCTCGATGAAGCCGGTGTCCATCCAGCCCGACTTGGCGATCGACGGCAGCATCAGCGTCCACGTCCACAGCGCGAAGCCCGCCGCCAGCCCGGCCAGCGCGCCGGCGCGCGTGCCGCCCTTCCAGTAGATGCCGCCGAACAGCGCCGGCGCGAACTGCGCGACGGCGGCAAAGCTGATCAGGCCGATGCTGACCAGCGCATAGGCCTCGCCCGCGATGCGGAAGTACAGGTAGCCCAGCAGCAGCAGCGCGACGATGGCGGCGCGCCGCACCGCCAGCAGCACGCCCGTCAGCTGGCCGGCGCGCCGCAGCCCCGAGCGCAGCAGCAGCGGCAGCACGAGGTCGTTGCACACCATCGTCGCGACCGCGACGGCCTCGACGATGATCATGCCGGTGGCCGCCGACAGCCCGCCGACGAAGGCCAGCAGCGCGAGCGCCGGCTGGCCCGCGGCCAGCGGCAGCGACAGCACGTAGGTCTCGGGGTCGGCGCCGCCGCGGCCGAAGTGCAGCAGGCCGCCGAGCGCGATCGGCAGCACGAAGACATTGATCGCCAGCAGGTAGGCCGGGAAGGCCCACGACGCGCGGCGCAGGTGGCGCTCGTCGACGTTCTCGACGACCATCATCTGGAACTGGCGCGGCAGCAGCATCACCGACAGCATCGCCAGCAGCGTCAGGCCGACCCAGGCGCCGCCGTCGAAGCGCTCGCCCAGGTGCAGCAGCGGGCGCAGCTCGGCGTCGGCCGTCGCGCGCGCGAAGATGTCGGCGAGGCCGTCGTGCAGCCCCCAGGTGACGAAGGCGCCGACGGCGACGAAGGCAGCGAGCTTGACCGCCGACTCGGCGGCGATCGCCGCCACCATGCCCTCGTGGCGCTCGCTGGCGTCGAGCCGGCGCGTGCCGAAGGCGATCGTGAAGACGGCCAGCGCGAGCGCGATGTAGAGCGTGCTGTCGCCCCACCAGTCGGCCGCGTGCGCCGGTGCGGCGCCCGGCGCGGCCGTCAGCACCGCCCAGGTGCTGGCGATCGCCTTGAGCTGCAGCGCCACGTAGGGCACGATGCCGACGACGGCGATCAGCGTGACGAGCGCGGCCAGCGCGCGGCTGTGGCCATGGCGGCTGGCGATGAAGTCGGCGATCGTCGTGATGCGGTCGCGCCGCGCGATGCGCACCATCTTGCGCAGCACGCTCCACGCCAGCAGCATCGCCAGCGTCGGCCCCAGGTAGATCGGCAGGAACCACAGCCCCGACGTCGCCGCGCGGCCGATGCTGCCGAAGTAGGTCCAGGCCGTGCAGTAGACGCCGAGCGAGGCCGCATAGACCCAGGCGTTGCCGATGACGGAGCGGCCTTGGCGCCCGCGCCGGTCGGCCCAGTGCGCGACGCCGAACAGCAGCGCGAGCCACGCCACCGACGCGCCGACGACGGCCCCCGCCGACAGCATCGTCAGCCTCCGTCGTCGCCGCGCTCGGCGATCCAGGCCGCCGCGGCGATCAGCGCGCCCCAGCCGCCGAAGAGCGCCAGCAGCATCGCCGGCACCCCGAGCACGCTGGCATCCAGGTCCCACAACGCGAGCAGCGGCGGATTGAGCGCCAGCCAGCCGAAGGCGGCGAGCGCGAGCAGGCGCTGCGCGGACCGGTCGTCGTCGTGGTGCATGGCCCGCCCTCGTGCCGCTACAGCGAGTCCAGGCGCAGCCGCTGCCGCAGCAGCGCACGGAAGCGCCGCACGATGGCCAGCGCGTCGTGCAGCGCATCGCGCTCGATCGTGCCGAGCGACGACGGCACGAGCAGGTTGTCGACCGGGCGGCCGTCGCGGCGCTGCGCGAGCTGGTGCGCCAGGCGCAAGCCCATCAGCAGATGCAGCGCGTCGCGCAGGTCGCGCGCCAGCGCGTCGTCGAGCTCGCCGCACCCGACCAGCGCGGCCAGCCGTGCCGCGGTGCCGACGGCGCGCACGTGCTGGCGCAGCGCGAGCGCGCGCACGCCGTGCACGATCGGAAAGATGCCCAGCCGCTTCAGATCGAGCGGCTGCTCATCACGCCGCGCCGTCAGCCGCGACCACCAGTGCGCCGGCTCGTCGAAGCGGTCGACGACGGCGGCGAAGCGCGCGACGAAGGCGTCGCTGTCGGCGACGATGCGGTCGAGCTGCTCGCGCGCCGCCGCCAGCAGCGCGGCGTCACCGGCCACCGCGACGGCGTCGAGGAACATCGCGAGATTCATCGGCCCGTCGGCCGCGCTGCCATGCACCCAGTCGGCCAGCGTCGCGCGAAACGCCGCCATCCGCTGGCGCCACTGCGGATTGGTGAGCATCACGCCGCCCGGGCACGGTGGCCAGCCGCAGGCGGCGAGCGCCTCGGCGAACCGCTCGCCCACGGCGTCGAGACCGGCGAACTCGAAGCCGTCGCGCAGCAGCAGCGCGTTGTCCTGATCCGTCTTGAGGATCTGTTCGCTGCGCCCCTCGCTGCCCATCACGACGAGGCAGCTCGCCGCCACCAGCTCGGGCGGCGCGACCAGCGCCCACAGCCGCGCGATAAGCCGCGCGTTCAGCTCGCCGACGAGCTGCGCGATGCGCTCGATGCGCGTGCCGTTGGCGTGCAGCGCGTCGACCATCGCGTCGATGCGCGCCGCCGCGGCGCGCAGGTCGTCGACCGACGCCGCCTCGTCGATCTGCATCGCGACGATGTGCGAGTGGTTGGCGACGAAGCTGACGAGGTCGAGCTGGCCGAGCACGCCGACGACGGCGTCGCCGTCGCGCACGACGAGGCGGTGCACGCGGTGGCGCACCATCAGCCACAGCGCCTCGAACAGCTCGGCGTCGGCGTCGACCTCGACGAGGTCGAAGCGCGCCACGTCGCGCACCGCCAGCGCCGCCGGCGGCACGTCGCGCAGCAGCGCGTCGCGCAGGTCCGTCGTCGTGAAGATGCCCAGCCGCTCGCCGTCGCGAACCAGCGCGTGCGTGAGGCCGAGCTGCGCGAGGCGCCGGCACAGCGTGACGAGGTCCTCGGCGCCGTCGGCGTAGTGCGGCCGGCGGATGAAGGCGTCGCGCACGCGCGCCGTCGCGAGGCTGACCCACTCGGGATGCTGCGGCGATGAGGGCTCGGTCGACATCGGAGGCGAACTGCGAACGACGATGTGGGCGCCACGAAGCGCGGACGGGACCGCCGGCAGTGTGCCCGCGGTCCCGCGCGCCGTCACGCGCCGCGGCGCGTGACCCGGACGGGCCTCAGTGGCCCGACGCGCCGGCCGCGCCGATGCCCGTTTCCGAGCGCACCTGCTGCGCGAGGAAGCCATCGCGGTCCCGGCGGGCGCGCTCGCTGCGGTCGAGCATCGAGAACAGCCAGATCCCGACGAAGCCGATCGTCATCGAGAAAAGCGCCGGCGACGTGTACGGGAAGAGCGCCGAGCCCTTCGGGTTGCCGAGCGTCGCCTCCCACACGGCCGGCGACACGACGGTCAGCGCGACCGACGAGATCAGCCCGAGGAAGCCGCCGATCACGGCGCCCCGCGTCGTGCAGTCCTTCCACAGCACCGACATCAGCAGCACCGGGAAGTTGGCCGACGCCGCGATCGCGAACGCCAGCGACACCATGAAGGCGATGTTCTGCTTCTCGAACGCGATGCCGAGCACGACGGCGACGATGCCGAGGATGACCGTCGTGATGCGTGAGACCTTCAGCTCCGAGGCGCTGTCGGCCTTGCCGCCCTTGATCACCGTGCCGTACAGGTCGTGCGACACCGCCGACGCGCCCGACAGCGTGAGGCCGGCCACCACGGCGAGGATCGTCGCGAAGGCGACGGCCGAGATGAAGCCGAGGAACACGTTGCCGCCCACGGCATTGGCCAGGTGCACCGCCGCCATGTTGTTGCCGCCGAGCAGGCCGCCCTTGGCGTCGAGGAAGCCCGGGTCGGTCAGCACGAAGGTGATCGCGCCGAAGCCGATGATGAAGGTCAGGATGTAGAAGTAGCCGATCCACAGCGTCGCCCAGCCCACCGACTTGCGCGCCTCCTTGGCGTTGGGCACGGTGAAGAAGCGCATCAGGATGTGCGGCAGGCCGGCGGTGCCGAACATCAGCGCCATGCCGAAGCTGATCGCCGAGATCGGATCCTTGACGAAGCCGCCCGGGCCCATGATCGAGAAGCCTTCCCTGGCGGCCACGTCGGGCGCCTTGCCGGCCGTCGTCGCGAGGCCCGTCTTGATGTCGACCGCCTTGGCGAACATGGCCTCGGGGCTGAAGCCGAACTGCCACATCACCATGAAGGCCATGAACGACGCACCGCCCAGCAGCAGGATCGCCTTGATGATCTGCACCCAGGTGGTGGCCGTCATGCCGCCGAACAGCACGTAGACCATCATCAGCACGCCGACGATGACGACGGCGATCCAGTACTCGAGGCCGAACAGCAGCTTGATCAGCTGGCCGGCGCCGACCATCTGCGCGATCAGGTAGAACGCGACGACGACGAGCGTGCCGCTGGCGGCGAACACGCGCACCGGCGTCTGCCCGAAGCGGAACGACGCCACGTCGGCGAAGGTGAACTTGCCGAGATTGCGCAGCCGCTCGGCGAGCAGGAAGGTGACGACGGGCCAGCCGACGAGAAAGCCGATCGAATAGATCAGTCCGTCGAAGCCCGACGCCATCACGGCCGCCGAGATGCCGAGGAAGGACGCCGCCGACATGTAGTCGCCGGCGATCGCCAGGCCGTTCTGGAAGCCCGTGATGCCGCCGCCGGCGGTGTAGAAGTCGGCCGCGCTCTTGGTGCGCGACGCCGCCCACTTCGTGATGAACAGCGTCATCACGACGAACACGCCGAACATGCCGATGGCCGTCCAGTTGGTGGCCTGCTTCTGCGCCTGGCCGAGGTCGGCGCCGGCGGCCCAGACGCCGCCCGCCACGGCGGCCAGCGCCGCCAGCGTGAGGCCGCGCTTCATCGCGAGTGCAAGGCGGCCGTTCATTTGAGCACCGCCTTCCTGACCTGATCGGCCAGCGCGTCGTACTCGTCGTTGGCGCGGCGGATGTAGAACACCGTGATGACGACGGTGAACACGATGACGCCCAGCCCGACCGGCATGCCGACCGTCGTGACGCCGTCGCCCATGCGCTGCGCGAGGAACGACTTGTTGAACGCGACGAGCAGGATGAAGCCGTAGTACACGACGAGCATCGCCAGCGTCAGCCAGGCCCCGAAGCTCGACCGCTTGCTCTTCAACTGCCGATACGCAGGATGGCTGGCGACACGCCGAACCAGGTCCTCTTCCATGCTCGTCTCCCGTACTGCTTGCGACTCGACGGGCCCTCCCGGGCCGCCACGAAAGCGCGCATGGTGCCCGCCGTCACTGACCGCGCGCTGACGCCGCGCTGACGCGAAGCTGACGCGGCGCGAACCGCGCCGAACTTGCGGCAGGTCAAGTTCTCGTACAGAACATCGGCATACGCTTATAAAGCCGCAGAGTCGGCAGGCCGTGTCGCGTCGCACCGCGCGCGACGTCGTCAACGGAGACAAGGGGATCGCATGACTGCACCTCGCCCCGACGCCTCGCGCCGCCGCGCGCTGCAGGCCCTCGCCCTCGCCCCCGCGGCAGCCACCGTCGCCGGCGCGCCCGCCGCGCGCGCCGCGGCGCCCCTCGAGAGCAACGCCCACATCGTGATCGCCGGCAGCGGGCTGGGCGGCATCGCCGTCGCGCACCGCCTGCGCAAGCTGCTCGACGGCGCCCGGATCACGATCGTCGACCGCAAGGAAGAGCACAACTACCAGCCCGGCTACACGCTGGTGGCCACCGGCGTGTGGCCGATCGACAAGGTGCGCGACCGCAACGCCGACCTGCAGCCCGCGGGCATCGAGTGGGTCAAGGACATGGTCGCCGGCTTCGACCCGGCGGCCAACACCGTCGTCACCGCGGGCGGCCAGCGCATCCGCTACGACTTCCTCGTCGTCGCCACCGGCCTGCATCTCGACTACGGCTTGATCGAAGGCATGGACGTCGCCGCGATCGGCCGCGAAGGGCTGGGCAGCGTCTACCACAGCGCGCCGGCGGCGGCCGCCACCTGGAAGGCGATGCAGGCCTACGTCGCCAAGGGCGGCAATGCGCTGATGACGCTGCCGGCGACGCCGATCAAGTGCGCCGGCGCGCCGCTGAAGATGACGTTCATGCTGCGCGACCGGCTGCAGCAGGCCGGCACGGCCGACAAGTCGAAGGTCGTGTTCCAGTCGGCGCTGGGCAGCGTGTTCGGCCTCAAGGCGATCAACGACAACGTGCTCGATCGATGGAAGGCGCTGGGCGTGGACGTGGAGTTCACGCAGAAGCTCGTCGCGGTCGACATCGGCCGGCGCCGCGCCACCTTCACGACGCCCGAGGGCGACCGGCAGGAGTTGCCGTACGACTTCCTGCACGTCGTGCCGCCGATGCGCGCGCCCGACGCCGTGAAGAGCAGCGACCTCGCGTGGAAGGAAGGGCCGTTCGCCGCCGGCGGCTGGCTCGAGGTCGACAAGACGACGCTGCAGCACCGCCGCTACCCGAACGTGTTCGGCATCGGCGACATCAACGGCACGCCGCGCGGCAAGACGGCGGCCACCGTCAAGAAGAGCGCGCCGCTCGTCGCGCACAACCTCGTCGAGACGATCGCCGGGCGCAAGCCCGACGCAGCGTTCGACGGCTACACGTCGTGCCCGCTCATCGTGCGCGAGGGCTCGGCGCTGCTGATCGAGTTCGACTACGACGGCAAGCTGATCCCGTCGCTGCCCGGGCTCGACCCGATGCAGGACAGCTACTTCGCCTGGCTGATGAAGTACCGGCTGCTCAAGCCGGCCTACCTCGCGGTGCTCAAGGGCCGCGTCTGACGGCGACGAACACGACGAACCGCGGAGACGACACGATGTACGAGATCTGGCTGGTGCTCAACATCCTGTGGGAACTCGCGCTCGGCGCGGCGCCGTGGCTGCTCGCCGCGCTCGCCGTGTGGGTCGCGCTGATGATCGTCGCGGCGCGCCGCGGCGCCGCCTGGCGAGCGGGTCTCGGCGGCAGCATCGTCGTCGCGATCGTCGTCGCCGCGGTCGCCTTCCTCTGGGTTCCGGCGGCGACACGCTCGTCGCTCGGCGAGCTGGGCTACTGGGTCGACTGGGCCAACCTCGCCGGTGTCGCCCTCGGTTTCGCCGCCGCGGCGGCGCTGCTGGCTTGGCCGGTGATGGCGATGCGGCGCGGGCGTTAGAGCGAACGGATTGCCGACGCGCCGGCTTCTGCGCGATCGGCGACGACGGCGTCGAGAGGCGCGTCGAGCCGAAGCAGGCGCTGCCGCGTCAAGCCCCATCGGCATGGGTGCGGCGCCGCCGGCGCACAATCGCCCGATGCTGTCGATCCCGCTCGGTCCGCTGGCCCTGCCCGTCGCGCCGCTCGTGCTGATCGCCGCCGTGTGGGGTGCATCGTGGTTGGCGTCGCGACTGGCCGGCCGCGAGCACGGCGGGGCGGCGGCCGACGCCGTGCTGCAGGCGGCGTTCGTCGGGCTGCTCGCGGCCCGCGCGGTCCACGTGGCGCTGAACCTTTCGGCCTACGGGCCGACGCCGTGGTCGGCGCTCGACGTGCGCGACGGCGGCTGGCACGCGCCGACCGGTTTCGCCGTCGGCACGCTGTGGCTGGCGTGGCGCGCATGGCGCCGCGCGGCGCTGCGCCGGCCGGTGGCCATGGCGGCATTCGCCGCGGGCGTGGCGTGGGCCGCCGCCACGGCGGCACTCGTCGGCACGCGCGGCGACGGCGCCCCGCTGCCCGCGCTCGCCCTGACCGACCTTGCCGCCGGCGTGCCCGTCGAGCTGGCGCAGGCCGCGGGCGGCCGGCCCGCCGTCGTCAACCTGTGGGCGACCTGGTGCGCGCCGTGCCGCGAAGAGATGCCGATGCTCGCCGCCGCGCAGCGCCGCGAGGCGGGCGTGACCTTCCTGTTCGTCAACCAGGGCGAGTCGGCGTCGGCGATCCGCGCGTATCTGGTCGATCAGGACCTCGCGCTGCACAACGTGCTGCTCGACGCCGACAAGAAGCTCGGCCCCCTCGTCGGCTCGCGCGGCATGCCGACGACGCTGTTCTACGACGCGCGCGGCCGCCTCGTCGATGCGCACCTCGGCGTGCTCAATGCCGCGTCGCTCGAGAGCCGGCTGCGCCGCTTGCGCGCCGCGGCGCGCTGACGCTCAGCGCCGGGCCGTGCGCACCGGCTCGGCCACGCGCTGCAGCAGCACCGCCGTTGCCAGGCTCGCCAGCCACGCGGCGACCAGCCCGGCGGCGTTGGCCGCGACGCTCGTCGGCCACAGCCGCCACACGACCGAGCCGACGACGAGCGCGACCGGGTAGTGCACGAGGAACAGCGGATACGAGATGCGCGCCGCCCATGCGACGACGCGGCTCTCGGGCACGCGCAACTCGGCCGCCGCGACGAGCAGCAGCGCCGTCGCGCCGGCCAGCGCGATGCGGCTGCGCCAGTCGAGCATCAGCGCCGGCACGACGACGGCCGCGAGCGCGACGGCCCACGCCGCGCGCCGCGAATGGCGCGACGCCCACCACGCGCCGATGCCCAGCGCATAGGCGCCCCAGAAGTACGGCGCCCAGGCGTCGAGCGACGCGTCGCGGTTGAACCAGAAGAGCGACCCGACGGCCAGCGCCGCGACCAGCGCCAGCGCCGGCACGGCGCGACCCTGGGCGAGCGCGAGCAGCACGACGAACAGCGCATAGAGCTGCACGTCGATCGCGACGTACCAGACGCCGGCCGACAGCGCGTCGACGCCGGCCACGTCGTGCAGCAGCAGCGCGTGCGCTGCCAACTGCGACAGCGTCGGCGCGGCGGGGATCGTCGGATGCGCGATCAGCGCGCGTGCCAGCGCGGCGGCCGCGACGGCCAGCGCCAGCGCCCAGAAATAGGGGCGCGCCAGCCGCAGGTAGCGCCGCCACACCAGCCGCGCGACCGACGGCGGACCGGCGCGACCGAGCAGCGACTGCGCGGCGAGGAAGCCCGCGACGACGAGGAACACCTGCACCGCGATGCGTGCGTGGTCGACGAGCCAGCCGACGAGTGCCGGCGCATGCGGCTGCACGACATCCGACATCGGGCCGTAGAGCGCCAGGTGGTGCCACACGATGAGCTGCGACGCGCCCGCCTTGAGCCAGTCGACGGCGGCGATCGGCGATGCATCGATGCGCACCGACGCGACCGGGGGTTGTCGCGGGGTCGCCGTCATGGCGCGCTGCGATAGAGTGGGCCGCAAGCCGCGCGCCCGACGCCGCGAGCGAGGGAGACGAGCCACTCATGCAACGAGCAACGAGCGACGACGGCGGCGGCATCGTGCTGCGCCCAGGCAGCGCCGAGGCGCCCGCGCGCGAGCGCGACGCGCTCGAAGCACAGCTCGCGGGGCTCGGCCTTGCCGACGCCGTCGTGGTCCACGCGAACGGCGACACCGCGCGCTGGCGCCTCGACGAGGCCCACGCCGCTCGGTGGGCGCCCGGCCACGACACGCTCGACATCGCCGCGCGCGGCGGCTTCGACCCGGCGCGCTGGCCCGCCGAGCTCGAGCGCGAGATCGCGATCGCGATGCTGGCGGCACCGGTGCCGCTCGAGTTTCCGAGCGCCGACGAGTTCGCGAGCGCACTGCGCATCCGGCGCGACATCGTCGAGGCCGCGCGGCGCTCGGCGCTGGCCTTCGGCACGGCCGCCGCCGAGCGGCCCGAGGGCTGGTGGACCTATGCCCCCGAGACCAGCTTCACCGTGCTGCCGGGCAAGCCGCTGATCGAGGCGCTGCGCCGCGCGCTGCAGCCCGACGTGTCGGGCAAGCTCCATGCGTTCTCGTGCTACCGCGCCACCGAGTACGTCATCGTGCTGGCCGTCGCGCAGGAGCTCGAGCGCTGCAACCCGCCGCTGCTGGCCGCGCTGCAGCGCCGCTGGGAGCGCCGCGCCATCATGTCGGGCCGGTTCCACGACGTGTTCCTGCGCGAACTCGGCTCCAACGACGCGCCGCTGCCGCCGCGCTGGTACGTGCCGGGCGACCGCATCTGGTTCCGCAATCCCGATGCGCACTCGTCCGACGCGTCGGGTTTCGAGGGTTCGTGGCTGTTCTACCTCGGTGACGGCCTGTTCAACAACTTCTGGCAGCGCGACCGGCCGTTCACGATGACGAGCAAGTGCCTCGAGCTCTACCACTGGCGCAACGCCACGTGGACCGACGCCGACGGCCACCTGCGCATCGACGAGAAGGTCGTCGAGCAGCGCGTGCGCGAGACGATGGCCGACCCGCTCGAGGTCGAGCGCATCCTCGCCGAGACGATGCGGCTGCGCGATCCGACCGGCATCGACGCCGGTGGCGGCTGCATCGACCGCTCGCGCGAGTTCCCGCGCTTCGTGCGCCCCGGCACGGCCGACCTCGTCGTGCCGGAGGACTGACGCGCCGGCGCGGCTCAAGTCGCCGCGTGCTCCAGCGTCGTCGCCGCGCGCGCCGGCAGCGCGCGGCCGAGCCGCTGCGCCAGGTGCGCCAGGGCCGCGCCGACCTGATCGACGAGCACGAGGCAGACATCGCCCGGCTGCAGGCGCCCGAGCGCCAGGTCGATGGCGGCGAACTCGCCGCGCACTTCGTCGACGCGGCGGGTGCGCTTGGCGCGCTGCAGGCCCTCGCGCAGCAGGCGCACGACTTCGCCGTCCTTGCGGCCGCGCTGGCAGGCGTCCTCGTAGAGCACGACGTCGTCGAAGGCGTCGCCGAGGATCGCCGTCTGCGCGCGGATGTCCTCGTCGCGGCGGTCGCCGGCACCGCTGATCACGACGCTGCGCCGCGCGCGCGCCGGCACGCGCATCGCGTCGACGGCGGCGACGAGCGCGCGCATCGCATCGGCGTTGTGGCCGTAGTCGGCGATGACGGTCGCACCCAGGTGCTCCATCACGTTGAAGCGCCCCGGCGCGTTGTCGGCGTCGTTGGCAAAGCTCGCGAGGCCGCGGCGGATCGCGTCCCAAGGCAGGTCGCAGGCCCAGGCGGCGGCGATCGCCGCCATGGCGTTCTGCACCTGGAAGCCGATCGCGCCACGCCGCGTCAGAGGCATGTCGGCCAGCGGCAGGCGCTCGCGGCGCGAGCCCTCGACGGCGACGATGGCGTCGCCGTCGAGGTGCACGCAGCGCTGGCCGCGTGCCAGGTGCGCCGCCATCGCCGGCAGGCGGCGGTCGGCGGCGAAGTAGATCACGCGGCCCGGGCACACCGACGCCATCGCGGCGACGTGCGGGTCGGCCGCGTTGAGCACGGCCCAGCCGTCGGTGGCCACGTTCTGCACGATGACCTGCTTGACGGCCGCGACCTCCTCCACCGTGTGGATGTGGTTCAGGCCGAGGTGGTCGCCCTCGCCGACATTGGTGACGACGGCGACGTGGCAGGCGTCGAAGCCCAGGCCCTCGCGCAGCAGGCCGCCGCGCGCCGTCTCGAGCACGGCGGCCTCGACGTCGGGATGCGCGAGCACGTTGCGCGCGCTCTTCGGGCCGCTGCAGTCGCCGCTGTCGATCTGGCGGCCGTCGACGTAGACGCCGTCGGTGTTCGTCATGCCGACGCAGCGCCCGGCGGCGGCGAACAGGTGCGCCGCGAGGCGCACGGTCGTCGTCTTGCCGTTCGTGCCGGAGACGGCGACGACGGGGATGCGGCCGTTGTCGTGGCGACCGAACAGGTGGTCGACGATCGCCTCGCCGACCGCGCGGCCCTTGCCGAACGACGGCGCCAGGTGCATGCGCAGCCCCGGCGCGGCGTTGACCTCGACGACGCCGCCGTGCTGGTCCTCGAGCGGGCGGTTGACGGTTTCGCAGACCAGGTCGACGCCGCAGATGTCGAGGCCGACCATGCGCGCCGCCGCGACGGCGCGCGCCGCGACGTCGGGATGCACTTCGTCGGTGACGTCGGTCGCGGTGCCGCCGGTGCTCAGGTTGGCGTTGTTGCGCAGCACGACGCGGCGGCCCTGCTCGGGCACCGACTCGGCTGTCAGGCCCTGCGCCGCCAGCCTCGCGACGGCAATGTCGTCGAAGCGGATCTTGGTCAGCGAGGTCGCGTGGCCGTCGCCGCGCCGGGGGTCGGCGTTGACGCGCTCGACGAGCTGGCGCACCGTGTGGCGGCCGTCGCCGATGACTTGCGGCGGGTCGCGGCGCGCCGCCGCGACGAGGCGCTCGCCGACCACGAGCAGGCGGAAGTCGTCGCCCGGCAGGTACTTCTCGACCATCACGTCGCCGTGCTCGGCGGCGGCGCGAAACGCGATGTCGAAGTGCTCGCGCGACGTGATGTTGACGGTGACGCCCTTGCCCTGGTTGCCGTCGCGCGGCTTGACGACGACGGGCAGGCCGATCTCGAGCGCGGCGGCCCAACCCTGCTCGGCGTCGCCCACCGGGCGGCCGATCGGCACCGGCACGCCGGCGGCCTCGAGCAGGCGCTTGCTCAGCTCCTTGTCCTGCGCGATCGATTCGGCGACGGCGCTGGTGGAATCGAGCTCGGCGGCCCAGATCTTGCGCTGGCGGGCACCCCAGCCGAGCCGCACGAGGCTGCCGCTGGTCAGGCGATGAGCGGGGATGCCGCGCGCTGCGGCGGCGTCGACGATGCAGCCGGTGCTGGGGCCGAGGCGCTCGTCCTCGTCGAGCTCGCGCAGCCGCGCGATCGCGCCGGCCACGTCGCAGCCCTCGCCGCACGCGGCGGCCTCGATCAGCTGCTGCGCCAGCTCGAGCGCGAGGCGGCCGACGGCCTCTTCGCTGTATTGCACGACGACCTGGTAGATGCCCGGATCGGCGGTCGCCGCCGTGCGGCTGAACGTCACCGGGCAGCCGGCCTGCGCCTGCAGCGCGAGCGCCACCGCCTCGAGCAGGTGCGGCTTGCCGTAGACGGGCGGGCGCACGCCGCTGCGCAGCGGCCACAGCGCGGGGAACAAGCGGCGCACGTCGGCCTCGAGCGCCGCCATGCCGGCGTTCGCGCGGTCCGCCGGCTCCGACTCGACGATGCACTCGATCGCGGTGTGGCGGCTCCACAGGTTGGGGCCACGCAGCGCACGGACACGGATCAGTCTCATGAGATCCCTTGCTTTCTCGGGTTCTTTCAGATGGCCAGCTGCGTCAGCGCGCCGCTGCCGTCGGCAGGCACCGGCTCGAAGGTCTGCAGCCCGCTGGCGACCAGCTCGGGCGTGATGCCCAGTGCCCACGCGGCGCAGGCGCCGGCCAGCAGCGCGAGCTGGCGCTGGCGCAGCGCACCATCGCCGAGCCCGGCGTCGGCGGGCATCGGCCCGACGACGGTCTCGTCGGCACCGTGGGCGAACACCAGCCGCCCGCCGCGCAGGAAGGCGGCACGGCCGCCGCGCGAACGTTGCGCCGCCAGCGCGGGCAGAGAGCCGTCGGCCGCGTAGAGGATGACGTCGCCGTCGCTCAGCTCGGCCATCGCGGCGATGCGCTCGTCGGCGGCGTGCAGCACGGCGACGCCGTCGGGCAGCACGACGTCGACCTGCGTGCGCAGCACGCGCGCCATCTGCTCTGCGTCGTGCACGTCGTGCTCGGCGAGCTGCTCGACGCCGCCGAGATCGGTGACGACGCCGACGGCGCAGCGGTCGTAGGGCAGGCCGTCGCGCAGGATGGCGCGCGCGCTCGTCTCGATGACGGCGGCCTGCACCTCGCGGTTGATCAGCACGCGCTGGCCGGCGGCATGGTCGGTGGCCGGGCGGCGGTCGATGCGGCGCGCGCCGACGAACAGGCCGTCGCCGCAGGCCAGCCCGACCTTGCGCCCACTCAGGTGCAGCAGCCAGGCGACGAGGCGCGCGACGATGGCCGTGTCGTGCGAGCCGGCGACGCCGACCAGCGGGATGCGGCCGTCGTCGCCGGCCGGGAAGAGCTGGTCGACGATCGCCTGGCCGACCGGCCGCGGCGTGCCGACGGCGGGCTTCAGGTGCATCAGCAGGCCCGGGCCGGCGTTGACTTCGACGATGGCGCCGCCCTGCGCCGACAACGGCTGGCCGACGCCCTGGCAGACGAGATCGACACCGGCGATGTCGAGGCCGACGACCCGCGCCGCCAGCGCGGCGGCGTGCGCCACCTCGGGGTGAACGTCGTCGGTGCAGTCGATCGACAGGTTGCCGTTGCGCGCGATCAGCACGCGGCGGCCGGCGGCGGGCACGCTGTCCCCGTCGAGCGCCTGACGCGCCAGCTCGATGCGCACCGGCGTCTCGGGGTCGTCGAGCCGCACGACGTTGAGCGGGCAGTCCTCGCCCTCGCCGCGGCGCGGATCGCTGTTGACCTGCAGCTCGATCAGCTCGGCGACCGTGTGCTCGCCATCGCCCATGACCCACACCGACTCACCGCGCGTCGCGGCGACGACCTTGCCGCCCACGACGAGCAGGCGGTGCTCGTCACCGCGGATGTGGCGCTCCACCATCACGCTGCTGCCCTGCGTGGCGGCCAGCTCGTAAGCAGCGGCGATCTCGTCGCGACTGGTCAGGTCGAGCGTGACGCCGCGTGCATGGTTGCCGTCGCGCGGCTTGACGGCGACCGGCAGGCCGATGTCCTGCGCCGCCTCCCAGGCCTCTTCGGCGCTGGCGACGCGGCGACCTTCGGGCACGGGCACGCCGCAGGCGGCGAGCAGCTGCTTGGTCAGGCTCTTGTCGCGCGAGATGCCCTCGGCGATGGCGCTGGTGAGGTCGGTCTCGGCGGTCCAGATGCGGCGCTGGCGCGCACCCTGGCCGAGCTGCACCAGGTTGCCCTCGTTCAGGCGCAGGTGCGGAATGCCGCGCTCGGTGGCGGCGGCGACGATGCTCTGCGTGCTCGGGCCGAGGTAGCAGCGATCGACCTTGTCGCGGATGCGCTGCACCGCGGCCTCGACGTCGTGCTCCTCGCCGCGAATCGCCGCCGCCAGCAGGCCGTGGCCGGCGTGCAGCGCCTCGCGCGTGACGTGCTCGTCGCGCGCCCGCACCACCATGCGGTAGACGCCGCGGCGCGAGGTGCTGCGCGTCTGGCCGAATCCGGTCGACATGCCCGCGAGGTTGAGCAGCTCGATGACGACGTGCTCGAGCACGTGGCCGGCCCAGGTGCCCTCTTGCAGCCGCTGCAGGAAGCCGCCGCGCTCGCCGACGCCGCAGTGGTGCTCGGCCAGCCCGGGCAGCAGGCCGGTCAGCCGGTCATTGAAGCCGGCCAGCCGGTTGGACGGCCAGTCCTCGAGCTCCCCGAGATCGAGCCAGACCTCGAGGGCGGCGCGGTAGGTCCAGACGTTGGGCCCGCGCAAGTGCTGCACGCGCAGGATCTGGAGTTCGGAACTGGGGTTCAACAGGCATCCTCCGGCTTGGCAGCCTCCGGAATTCGCCCTGGGGCGTCCCGGCGGCTCATTGCGTCGTCGCTTCTTCCTAATGCCACCGGGGTGCTGGCGCACAATGCCGGCTGCACCCAAACAAATGGCCCCGCCAGGGGCCGCCTCGAACCGCTGCGCATGCCATCCGATCGTTCAGTGACCCCGGCTGGAAGTCCGCTGCCGGGGCCGGCCGCGGCCCCATCGCCGCCGCCTGGCGATGACAACGTGCTGGCCCGGCTGTCGGTTGACCTGGACGACGCGCTGCACTTCGCCGACGCGAGCCTGACGCTGACGCCGCAGCGCCTGGTCGAGCAGGCCGCCGATCCGGCCGCAAAGCGCGAGTGGCCGCTGACCGAGGGCGCGCGGCTGCGATTATCCGACCACGGCGGTGTCGGCACGTTGGAGCTGCACGACGCCGCCGGCAGCCGGCTGAGGGTGTGGCGCTTCACGGTGCGCCAACACCCGGACGCGCTGCGCCTGGCCGAGCGTCACGAGCAGGCCCGGGCAGCACTGGCGAGCAGCGCGGCCCCCGCGCCGGCCGCGCCTCGTCTGTGCCCCACGTGCGACGCCGCGCTGCCCGACGACAGCGATGTCTGCCCGAGCTGCCACCCCGAAGCCGGCCCGCCGCCCTCGACCTGGGTGCTGCTGCGGCTGGGGCGCTTCGCGCGGCCCTACCAGGGGCGGCTGCTGCTCGGCTTCGTGCTGACGCTGGCGGGCACGGCGGCGACGCTGGTACCGCCGTACCTCACGATCCCGCTGATCGACGACATCCTGATCCCCTTCCAGGGCGGCCGGCCGATCGACTGGGCGCTGGTCTGGCTCTACCTCGGCGGGCTGCTCGGCGCCTCGCTCGTCGCCTGGGGGCTGGGCTGGGCGCGCACCTACCTGCTGGCGCTCGTGTCGGAGCGCATCGGCGCCGACCTGCGCACGACGACCTACGACCACCTGCTCAAGCTGCCGCTCGACTACTTCGGCGGCAAGCGCACCGGCGACCTGATGGCGCGCATCGGCTCCGAGACCGACCGCATCAACGTCTTCCTGTCGCTGCACGCGCTCGACTTCGCGACCGACGTGCTGATGATCGTGATGACGGCGGCGATCCTGTTCTCGATCCACCCCGGGCTGGCGCTCGTCACGCTGCTGCCGCTGCCGCTGATCGTGTGGCTGATCCATCTGGTGCGCGAGAAGCTGCGCACCGGCTTCGAGCGCATCGACCGCGTATGGGCCGAGGTGACGAACGTGCTGGCCGACACCATCCCCGGCATCCGCGTCGTCAAGGCCTTCGCACAGGAGGCGCGCGAGTCGGCGCGCTTCAAGTCGGCCAACGACCACAACCTGGCCGTCAACGACCGGCTCAACCGCACCTGGTCGCTGTTCGCGCCGACGGTGGCGCTGCTCACCGAGCTGGGCCTGCTCGTCGTGTGGGCCTGCGGCGTGTGGCTGGTGTCGCGCAACGAAGTGACGGTGGGCGTGCTGACGGCCTTCATCGCCTACATCGGCCGCTTCTACGGCCGGCTCGACTCGATGAGCCGCATCGTGTCGTTCACGCAGAAGGCGGCGGCCGGCGCCAAGCGCATCTTCGACATCCTCGACCACGAGTCCAACGTGCCCGAGCCGGCGCAGCCGGTGCCGATCGCGCGGCTCGACGGCCGCATCGCGCTGCGCAACGTGGCGTTCCGCTACGGCAGCCGGCCGATCCTCAACGGGCTGGACCTCGAGATCCGGCCCGGCGAGATGATCGGCCTGGTGGGCCACAGCGGCTCGGGCAAGAGCACGCTCGTCAACCTGATCTGCCGCTTCCACGACGTGTCGGGCGGCGCGATCGAAGTCGACGGCATCGACGTGCGGCGCTACGCCATCGCCGACTTCCGGCGCCACATCGGGCTGGTGCTGCAGGAGCCGTTCCTGTTCTTCGGCTCGATCGCCGAGAATATCGCCTACGGCAAGCCCGGCGCGACGCGCGACGAGATCGTCGCCGCGGCGCGCGCCGCGCACGCGCACGAGTTCATCCTGCGGCTGCCGCAGGGCTACGACTCGCTGGTCGGCGAGCGCGGCCAGGGCCTCTCGGGCGGCGAGCGTCAGCGCATCTCGATCGCGCGCGCGCTGCTGATCGACCCGCGCATCCTGATCCTCGACGAGGCTACTTCGGCCGTCGACACCGAGACCGAACGCGAGATCCAGCGCGCGCTCGACAACCTCGTGCGCGGGCGCACGACGCTCGCCATCGCGCACCGGCTGTCGACGCTGCGCCGCGCCGACCGCCTCGTCGTGATGGACCGCGGCGCCATCGTCGAGGTCGGCAACCACGACGAACTGATGCAGCGCCAGGGCGCCTACTGGCGCCTCTACCAGGCGCAGGCACGCATCGAGGAGCAGGAGGCGGCGCTCGCCGAGAGCGCCGAAGTCGTGCCCGACAGCGAGGCCGGCGCGCCGCCGCCCAACCACCATGAGCTGAGGATGCAGGCATGACGCGCCCCGGCCATCCGCTGCGTTTGCACCGCGACGCCGCCGGCCGGCTGGTGCTGACCGACGACGCCGGCGTCGAGCACGTCGGCGCCGTGCCGGTGCGCGCCTTTCCGCTCGCCGCGCCCGACGAGGGCCTGGCGATCGTCGGCCCGACCGGCCGCGAGCTCGCCTGGGTCGAGCACCTCGACGCGCTCGACGCCGCGACACGCCGCCTCGTCGACGAGGAACTCGCGCCGCGCGAGCTGGTGCCCGAGATCCGCCGCCTGGTGCGCGTGTCGAGCGTCGTCACGCCGAGCACCTGGACGGTCGAGACCGACCGCGGCGACACCGAGTTCGTGCTCAAGGCGGAAGAGGACATCCGCCGCCTGCCCGGCGGCACGCTGCTGATCGCGTCGGCGCACGGGATGCAGTACCGGATCGCGGATCGTGCGGCGTTGGACCGGGGGTCGCGGAAGTTGCTCGATCGGTTTCTGTAAAGGTTGCCCTCTCCCACGCGAGAGGGAGAGGGTTCGGGGTGAGGGGCCCCCGCTACACCCAATTCGCCGCGATGACCGGCTGCAACGCGCTCTGGTAGTCCGGCGGCAGCGTCGTCTGCCCGGCCGCCGGCGGCGCGAAAGCGGCCATCGCGTCGACCAGTTGCTGCACGTTGGCCGCCAGCAGCGACTGGCCATCGGCGAGCTGCAGGCTGGTGAGCTGGTGGCCGGCATCGACGTACCAGTCCTCCACCGTCAGTGTGTCCGCCGTGCCGATCACCGAGATCTCGAGGTGGTCGCCGGCCTGTCGCAGCCAGATCTGCTCGCTGGTCACGCCCGCCAAGACGCTCAGCACGTCGGAGCCGCTGCCGTCGACAACCGTGTCACTGCCCGCGCCGCGACCCCAGCGGTAGACGTCGTCGCCGCCGCCGCCGTCGAGCCAGTCGTCGCCCGCGCCGCCTTCGAGCGTGTCGGCGCCGCTGCCGCCGAGGAGGCCATCGTCGCCTACGCCACCGTGCAGCGTGTCGCTGCCAGCATCGCCATAGATCCAATCGTTGCCAGCGTCACCGTGCAGCGTGTCGTCGCCGTCGTCTCCGTGCACGCTGTCGTCGTCGTCGCCACCGTGCAGGGCATCGTCGCCCTCCTTGCCGACGACGATGTCTTGGCCCGCCCCGCCAACAAGCTGGTTGCTGCCCGAATTGCCGACGACCCAGTTGTCCAGCGCGTTGCCCGTGGCATCGATGTCGGCATCGCCGACCAGCCAGATCTCCTCGACGTGAGCCGGTAGGACATTGCTGACACTGGCCTCGATAAAGTCGTGGCCCTCGCCGGCGACTTCGACGACGAGGTCGCCGGCACTGTCGACTTGGTAGGCGTCGTCACCCGCACCGCCGTGCATCGTGTTGCTGCCGGCGCCGCCGAGCAGCCAGTCGTCGCCATCGTTGCCGTGCAGCACGTCGTCACCGTCGTTGCCTTCGAGGACGTCGTCGTCCGCGCCGCCGTGCAGCGTGTCGTTGCCTGCCTGTCCGTACAGCGTGTCGGCGCCTTCGCCACCTTCGAGCACGTCGTTGCCGTCGCCGCCGTCGAGCCAGTCGTCGCCGGCGTTGCCGTACAGCGCATCGGCACCGCCGCCGCCGATGAGGCCGTCGTCGCCCGCACCCCCGTGCAGTGTGTCACTGCCGGCGCCGCCGAACAGCCAGTCGTTGTCGGCCTCGCCATGCAGCGTGTCGTCGCCGTCGTCGCCGTGCAGGCCGTCGTCGCCGTCGCCGCCGTGCAGCACGTCGTCACCGTCGATGCCGACGATGGTGTCGTTGCCCGCGCCGCCGGAGAGCTGGTTGCTGCCCGCGTTGCCGACGACCCAGTTGTCCAGCGCGTTGCCCGTGGCATCGATGTCGGCATCGCCGAGCAGCCAGATCTCCTCGACGTGGTCGGGGAGGGCATAGCTGACGCTTGCCTCG
Organism: Burkholderiaceae bacterium; assembly: GCA_048500255.1. Classification (GTDB taxonomy): domain Bacteria; phylum Pseudomonadota; class Gammaproteobacteria; order Burkholderiales; family Burkholderiaceae_C; genus JAMHWF01. The sequence goes on from JASNYH010000008.1 coordinate 61,782, forward strand.
ACGAAGTCGATGCCCTCGTCGGCGAGCTCGACGACGACATCGCCGGCGCTGTCGACCTGATAGGCGTCGTCGCCCGCACCGCCGTACATCGTGTTGTTACCGGAGCCGGCGAGCAGCCAGTCGTCGCCGTCGTCGCCATGCAGCACGTCGTCGCCTTCGTGGCCTTCGAGGAAGTCGTCGCCCGCCAGGCCATGGATCACGTCGTTGCCGGCGGTGCCGATGAGGGTGTCGTCGCCCGCCGTGCCGTCGATCGGCGTGCTGCTGCTGCCGCCGCCGGAGGCGATGACGAGGTCGAACACGTCGCTCACCTGGGCGGTGCTGTCGTCCGTGGCCGTCACGCGCAGCGAAAGCGTGCCCTCCGAGGCCGCAGGCGGCGTGCCGCTGAAGGTGCGGGAGGCAGCGTCGAAGGCGAGCCAACCGGGCAGCGCGCTGCCGTCGGCCAGCGTCGCCGTGTAGGCGAGCGAGTCGCCGGCGTCGATGTCCGCGAAGGTGCCGGCCGGCACCGTCAGGCTGAAGGCTTGGCCTTCGGTGGCCGTCTGGTCGACGAGGGCGGACGCCACCACCGGCGCGTCGTTGACGTTGGTGATCGTCAGCGCGAAGGTGTCGCCGGCCGACGCACCGGCCGGATCCGTGGCCGTCACGCGCAGTTGTAGCGTGCCGACGTCGCCGCTGGCGGGAGTGCCCGACAGCGTGCGCGTGGTCGCGTCGAACGACAGCCAGGACGGCAGAGCGCCGCCGTCGGCGCGCGTCACGCCGTAGGCCAGCGTCGTGCCCGCATCGGGGTCGCTGAAGGCGTCGGCCGGCACGACATAGCTGTAGGCGGCATCCTCGGCGGTAGCCTGATCGGCGATGGGGTTCGCCACGGTCGGCGTGCCGTTGGAGCCGGCGGCCGCCACGTCGAGGCTGAACGTGGTCGACGCGCTGGCGCCGGCAGCGTCGGTGGCGGTGACGCGCAGTGCCAGATCGGCAGCGCCGCCGCTGGGAGTGCCGCCGAGCACGCGCGTCGCAGCGTCGAAGCTCAGCCAAGACGGCAGCGCCGAGCCGTCGGCCAGCGTCACGGCGTACGTCAGCGTGTCGCCGGCGTCGACGTCGGCGAAGGTGCCGGCCGGGATCGTCAGGCTGAAGGCCTGGCCTTCGGTGGCGCTCTGGTTCGCGACAGCCGAAGCCACGGTGGGAACGTCGTTGACGTTGCCGATGGTCAGCGCGAAGGTATCGCTCACCGAGGCGCCCAGCGGATCGGTGGCCGTGACCCGGATCTGCAGCGTGCCGACATCGGCATTGGCCGGCGTGCCCGACAAGGTGCGCGTCGCCGGGTCGAAGCTCAGCCACGCCGGCAGCATGCTGCCGTCGGCGAGCGTGGCCCCGATCGTCAGCGTGGTGCCGGTGTCCGGGTCGCTGAAGGTGCCGGCGGGAATGGCGTGGCTGAACGGACTGTCCTCGAGACCGGACTGGTCCGCCAGCGGATTGACGACGACCGGCGCCTGGTTGGTGCCCGACAACGCCATGCCGATGGTCGCGAGATCCCAGACGGTGCCGTCGCTGAACCGGAACTGCTGCACCGGATTCGCGACATTGGTCGGATCGCCGTCGAGATAGAAGTGCTGGATGAGCACGCGATCGTCGGTGCCGGCGATACCGACCATGAGGAACGTCGGCTGGCCCGTGGCCGAGTCGATGGCTCGTGCGAGCACGATGTCCTCGGGCGCGACGCCCGCCTTGAACTGCAGCGTGTTGAGCTTGCCCGCAGTGGCGTCGGCGATGCCGACGATCGCATCCTGCCCGTCGCCCAGACCGAACAGGTACACGTTGTTGCCCGACAGCCCGTAGTGCACGTCGTCGCCGGCGCCGCCGTCGAAGATGTCGCCGGCCTCGCCGATCAAGGCGTCGGCCCCGTCGCCGCCGACCAGCGTGTCCGCGCCGGCCTCGCCGAAGAGGGTGTCGTCTCCACTGCCGCCGTCGAGGTGGTCGTTGCCCGAGCCGCCGCTCAGCTCGTCGATGCCGGCGCTGCCGAGCAGGATGTCGTCGCCGCCTTGGCCGAAGAGGTAGTCGTTGCCGTCGCCGCCGTCGGCGAAGTCGGCGCCGTCGTCGGCCGTCTCGACCGTGCTGAGCATGCCGTCGCCGAGCAGGATGTCGTCGCCGGTGCCGCCGTAGAGCGTGTCGCGGCCGCCGTTGCCGGCCAGTTGGTCGTTGCCTTCCTCACCATCGAGATAATCGTCGCCGTGGAACGACGCCGCGAGCGCCTCGTCGTCGCCGACCAGCAGGTCGTTCTCGGTGCCGCCGAAGAGCACGTCGTTGCCGCCCTGGCCCATGAGCTGGTCGACGCCGGCCCCGCCGTCGAGGTGGTCGTCGCCGTGGGCGGCTCCGTCCAGCACGTCCGGGGCATCGTCGCCGAACAGCAAGTCGTCGCCGGCGCCGCCGTACAACATGTCGCCGCGGCCGCCGCCGGCCAGTTCGTCGTTGCCGTCCTCGCCGTCGAGGTGGTCGACGCCATGCGCCGACGCCGCCAGGTCGCCTTGCACATCGTCGCCGAGCAAGATGTCGTCGTCGCTGCCGCCGTACAGCGTGTCGTCCCCGCCCTGGCCCCACAGCAGGTCGTTGCCGGCCCCGCCGTCGAGATGATCACTGCCGTGATCGGCCCCTGCCAGCCGGGACTCGACGTCGTCGCCCTGCAGCTCATCGTTGCCGGTGCCGCCCAGAAGGACATCCGCGCCGCCTTCGCCCTTGAGGATGTCGTCTCCGTCTTCCCCGTTCAGGTAGTCGTTGCCATGGAATGCGGCATCGATGTATCGCGGCGAGCCGATGTCCCGGGAACCGGCATCCCCATCCAACTCGTCATTGCCGCTGCCGCCATAGAGGCGGTCATGCGCCGCGCCGCCCACCAGCCCGTCGTTCCCTGCGCCGCCGTCGAGATAGTCGTCGCCGTGGACGCTGATAGGGGTGTCGGTCAGCTCGTCATCGTCGCCGAAGAGCAAGTCGGCGTCGTCGCCGCCATAGAGTTCGTCGTTGCCGCCTTGCCCCACCAACGAATCGTCGCCGGCTCCGCCGACGAGAACGTCGCTCGCGTGCTCGGAGGAAGCCGTGGTGCGCCCGTTGAAGCCGGTCGGGCCATCGCCCCAGATGTTGTCGTCGCCTGCGTCGCCATACAGGGCATCGCTCGCCCCCATACCGACGATGTCGTCGTCGCCATCACCGCCGTACACGACGTCGGTGCCCGTGCCGGCACTGATACGGTCGTTGCCAGCGCCGCCGTCGATGAGGTTGCCCACTGCCTCACCGTTTGGCAGGATGTCGCCGCCGTTGGTGACGATGTAGCCGCCGTCGCCTGGTGGGTCGTAGACGACCCAGCTGAACCCGCGGCTCCACTCCACGCCGGCCGATGACGGCGGCGTGAAGTCCGTGGACGTCGGGCGCAAGATGTGGCCGCTATCGCTGCCGAAGATCTCGTCGTCGCCGGCGCCACCGCGGATCGTGTCGGCGCCCTGGCCGCCCAGGAGCAGGTCGCTGCCGTCGCCGCCGTCGATGACGTCGTCACCGGCGCCGCCTGCAATGCCGTCGTTGCCGCCGAAGCCGTTCAACGCGTCGGCGCCGCCGGAGCCGTTGAGCACGTCGTCCGCACCGGCCTGCGCGCCGTCGGGCATGTAGTTGCCGTCGCTGCCGATCACGTAGGCCGCGCCGTCGGGAGAAACGAGCTTCTTGTAGTCGCCGGTGTATGTAGTGCTCGTCTCGTGAGACTCGACTTCGGTGCCGAGGTTGATGCCGAACTGTCCTTCGCTCCAGTTCCGGATGGTGATGCTGCCGCTGGTAGTGCCTTTCGATATCGTGATGATGAGGTTCTTCTGCGCGCCATCGCCGGCGACGACGTCGTAGCGGAAGTGGCCATCGTCGGTCTTCCACGTTGACGCATCGGCGCTGGTCTTGCGGGCGCTCGCGCCTGTAATCGGCGTGTCGTCTACCTTGATTTGCCCCTGCCCATTCACGTCTTCGATGAAGTCGGAGCCGAAGTCCCCGTCGAACTCGTAAGTGTCGACTCCACTCCCACCCATCAGCCAGTCGCTGCCGGCGCCGCCGTCGAGAATGTCGGCACCGGCATTGCCTTCGAGCCGATCGTTTCCGCCCTGGCCGTTGAGTGTGTCGTCGCCAGCACCGCCATAGAGAGCGTCGTTGCGACTAAATCCATCGATGGTATCCGCCGCACTGCCGCCGAAGATCACCTGTCTGCGTTGGTTCACCTGGTCGGCCGTACCGACGAGAACTTGTGTGTCGCTGGTGATATCGCGGAAGTGCAGCGACTCGACGATGGTGCGACCCGTCTGGCCGCCCGTCACCGTGCCCGAGATGCTCTTGGCGTTGCGCAGCGTCAGCCAGTCGAGCATCGATGCACGGTCGACCAACCACTCGCGCGTCAGCTCGCCTTGCCCCGTCGCTTCGTCATAGAGCGAGAGACGCTGCGTGTACGCTCCATACAGCGTTTGGTTGGCAGCCTCGGTGTCGGCCACGACGGCGAACGAAAGCAACTCCAAGAGCGCATAGCGGTAGGCCAGGGCGCCGTGCGTATCAACCTGAGCCCGCGACGCGAAACCGACACCTGCGGCTTCGATTGATACATGCCCGCTCAGCGCTCGAAAACCGGAATCGGCAAGCAGTGATTGCAGGTTGACGTACAGGCGTTCGCGATCTCCCGTGGGAGTGCTGTTGGCGTCGTTGCTTGCCGAACCGATGAATACCGCGCGTAGTGCATCGAGGGCATACTCCAAGCGGTGCTCTCCGAGGGCGGACGCCGCAAACAGCACGCCGAGCCGCTCGACCGACAGACCGGGCTGAAGCCGCGCGAACGCCTCTTGCACCGCCAGGGCATCGCCCAACCGCACCACGGAGTGGTTGTCAAGCGGATTGCTGCTCGCTTCAATGCGCACCGGCACTGACGAACCAAGCATGATGCCGAGGCCGGCCGTCATCGACGCGCCATCGGTGGCATGGACGTTGATGATCTTGCCCGCGGTTGAAAGATCAGAAATGCCCAGAAAGCCCTGCATGATCTCGAGCCCGCTGAAGCCCGGAGCGTTGTAGGTGTAGGCCGCTGACACAACTCCCGAATGTCGTGCCGTGAACGCCTGCGCGAGAAAGCCACCCAGGCTGTGACCGGTAACGGTGAACTGTTCCGATGCTCCGAGCTTGCCGGAGGAAACCAGACCAGCGTAGAACGCCTCCAGCGCCCCGTACTGGGGCATGTTGAGCACCGTGCCGAAGCCGGCCACGTTGACGAGATCGGTCAGCAAGTCCGCAGGGCTGGAGGGATCGGTGCCCGCGATGGCGAGCACCTTCTCGCCCGTCGTGCGATCACGGAACAAGACCGCGGAAAAGCCGTTGGATGTGGGAGTGGATTGAAGGATGACTTCCCAAACGGCGTCGAAGTCTGCGGCCTGACTTGGCGACATCCCAACATCGGTGACAACGTAGCGACTCGCATTGGTTGAGTTCGATACCAAATTGACCGCGTACGACGCGATGGAAGTTTGCGCACATTCGCTAAGGTCCGCAACAGAAGTCATTTCATTATTCCTTGATGAAGGTTGAAACCTCTAGCCCTCTATCGACACGAGGACAGGACGCGCTGCTAGGTTGGAATCCAAACGTGAAGCCGTCGCCGCCGAAGCGTCGGTACTCGACGTGTTCGCTCAATAGCTTTCCATCGGACCGTCTATAAATTCCCCAATACAAGCGCACGAGGCTGCCTTCACCGTGTTCATGATTGGCACTCGGTCCTGCTATTACCGTGCGCGTTGAGACGAACTTGTAGGCTGGCCCTAGCCTCTGCTCCTCAGCGACACCGGGTCTGTGATAACGGAATAGCGGCGTTCCAGTGTCACTGAACTCGCTCGATGGGAGCTTCACCGTTTCATAGATCTTGATGCCGCCATCCTTCTTGCATAGCTCTTCCATCTGCTTGTCGAGTGTCCAACGCTCGCAGCCAGAGAGAGCCAACGCAGCGAGGAGGAGGAATGCGGAAGTCAGGCTACGCATGGGATGCCCTCCGTGCGCGTAGGCGGTGAACCGACTGATCGTGAACGGTGAAACAGGAACCGGGGCGCGCTCAACGGAGCATCCGCTCGCACCACGGAGTGCTTATGGAGCGGGTTGCTGCTCGCTTCAATGCGCACCGGCACTGACGAACCAAGCATGATGCCGAGGCCGGCCGTCATCGACACGCCATCGGTGGCATGGACGTTGGTGATCTTGGCCATGGCCGAAAGATCGGAGATACCCACAAAACCCTGCAGGATCTCTAGCCCAGAGAAACCTGGAGTGTTGTAGGTATAGGCAGCCGATACAACGCCCGAGTGCCGCACCGTGAATGCCTGAGCCAAGAACCCGCCCAAACTGTGGCCGGTGACGACCAATTGCTCCGATGCTCCGAGCTTGCCCGACGCAACCAGGTCGGCGTAGAACGCCTCCAGCGCCCCGTACTGCGGCATGTTGAGCACCGTGCCCAGCAAGGCCACATTGACGATGTCAGTGATCAGGTCAGCCGTCCCTTCGGTGCCACGGATGGCAAGAACCTTTTCGCCAGTGGCGTTGCCGAAGGCGTCTTTGCGTTGGAGCAAGGCGGCAGAGAAGCCGATCGACGGTGAAGACGTGAACTGCTCGAGGACGGCCCAAGTCGAATCGAATGTCTCGGCTTGGGTTGTCGACATGCCGACGTTCTGGGCTGTGTACTGACTCGCGTTGCTGGCTGCGCCAGCTGTCAGCCCTGTCGCATATGACGCAAGAGCAGTCTGTGCATACGAGCTCACTTGAGCGATGGTGGTCATGTCTAATTCCCCTTAATGAAGATTGATCTAGCGAGATCTCGTCTCGGTTGAGGGCATGAGTTACCGCTTGGCTGAAAGCCAAACGTGAACCAATCACCGCCACTTCTGTCGTACCAAACCTGTTCACCCAAGAGCTTCCCATCCGAGCGGCGATAGATTGAGTTGTGAACTCGCCGTAGCTGCCCGGCTCCCTTCTCTGCATTAGCACTGAAGCCGGTCAGGATCTCCGTCTTCAGTACGTACCGATAGTCCGACCCAAGGATCTCCTCGTTGGAGACTGCCAGTCGCTGGTACCTCGCCAGAGGTTGCCCGATATTGCTGAATTCGCTGGGAGATAGCGTCACCGTTTCATAGACTTGTATTCCCCCATCCTTCTTGCAAAGTTCCTCCATCTGCCGGTCGAGTTGCCATCGCTCGCAACCGGCAAGCCCGAGTAGAGTTGTGCCCGCGAAGGCTGTTGCGATCAATGTGAGCTGCCCCCCGAATTTCGTCTTCCAAGGGCCGATGGTTAGCATCGACACCTGAAGGAAGAGAAGTGAAGAAGATTCCCAAGCAAGAGTACACGGCCGAGTTCAAGGAGCAGGCCGTCAAGAGGGCGCAGGAGGTTGGCGTCGGGACGGCAGCACGCGAGCTGGGCCTGGTCGAGCAGACGCTGCGCAACTGGGTCAAGGCGGCCTCGGCCGGCAAGCTCAACGCCGCTGGTGCGAAGCCCATCACGCCCGAGCAGATGGAGCTGTCGCGGCTGCGCGCCGAGAACGCGCGGCTGAAGATGCACGTCGAGATCCTAAAAAAAGCGACGGCGTACTTTGCGAAGGATGCGCTGTGAAGTACGCCTGGATCGACGCACAGCGCGCCGACTACCCGCTGCCCGAAATGTGCGAGGTGCTGGCCGTGAGCGCCAGCGGCTATCGCGCCTGGCGTCGCGGCGGCACTCCTGACTCGACCCGTCTGAGCGACGCGCAGGCCGTGGCCTTGATGAAGGCGATCCACGCCGAGGTCAAGGCCGCTTACGGATCGCGGCGCATGCACCGCGAGCTCAAGGGCCGAGGCCATCGGATCGGACTGGCTCGCGTGGAACGACTCATGAGCGACAACGGCATCCGTGCGCGCCACAGGCGGCGCTACAAGGCGACGACGGACTCGAAGCATTCGATGCCGGTGGCCGACAACGTGCTCGAACGCAACTTCGCGCCCGATGCGCCGAACCGCGTGTGGACGGGCGACATCACCTACATCGCGACCGATGAGGGCTGGCTGTACCTGGCCGTTGTGCTGGACCTGTTCAACCGCGAGGTCGTCGGCTGGTCGATCAAGCCACGCATGACGGCCGCCATCGTGACCGACGCGCTGACGATGGCGTGGTTCCGGCGCAAGCCGGATGCCGGCGTCATCTTCCACAGCGACCGCGGCAGCCAGTACGCCAGCCATGCGATGCGAGGCAAGCTGGCCGAGTACGGCATGACCGCCTCGATGAGCCGCAAGGCGAACTGCTGGGACAACGCGCCGACCGAGAGCTTCTTCAACAGTCTGAAGAACGAGCGGGTGCACGGCACTCGCTACGCGACGCGGGCCGAAGCACAGATCGATCTGTTCCAGTACATCGCCGTCTTCTACAACCGGAGGCGCCGCCACTCCTCGCTGGGCTACTGCTCGCCGACTCAGTTCCTTCTGGACTGGCTCGGCAAGCATGACGATCAGCAATCCATGGCGGCATGAGCGCGGCCGGTTGGAAGGCGAAAAACAGAGGGCACCTCAATGCGCGCATGCGAATGCCTCTTCGTTGATAGCGATGCTGGTCAATACGGCGACCAAGTCCCGCGCGCCGCACGCCGTCGCGCTCTTTGATGAAATCGTTGCTCATGGCGTCATCGCTCCTTCAAACCTTCTTCGTCCCAAGCGATATCGAAGTACTGGTCGTAGTAGCAGCCGGCAGGAAGCGGCGTGCTCAACAGCGCGCCGAACAAGGTGCGTCGATTCATGTTGAGGTTTCCTTCAATGCCACAGTGCGCTCGAATCCCATCAGCCTACTGAACTCGAACAGCAGTACGCCTGTAGCCCCCCAGCCGCCGAACATGGAGAGCCATACGCCGACAATGAAGAATTGGATGTCGCTGTCCGTTCTGCCTGGGTAGATCAATCGGCCGAGCGGGCCGATGAAGAAGTGGAGGACGTACACGACGACACCGACAGCCATGAGAACGATGCCGAAGATGCGCAGCCAGCGGGCAGATCCGGTCGGTGCCGGCGCCGTCAGTCGGTGGCGGTAGAGAAGCACGGTGACACCACGCCATACCGCCACGGCGGCGATGGCGAGTGCCGACCAACCGAGCACAGCCAACCATCCGCCGCCGACGGCCAGTCCGACCCAGCTCGATCCCGGGCGCGGAGCGAAAGCAGTGAACAAGGCGAACAGATAGAGCGCGCGCACGCCTGAAGTAGCCGGCAACATAGGCAGGCCGGCTGACGCGCCGGCGACGCTTCGACGTTCGTCCGATGCTTGCTTAGGCCAGGCGATTTCCGACGGAGGCGCGCGTCGCACGCCGTCTCGCTCCTTGGTGAATTCGTCGCTCATCGCGTCATCGCTCCTTCAAGCTCTCTGTTGCATGCCTTTGCACCGGCGACAGCAGGTACTCGATCACCCGCCGCTTTCCGGTCTTGATCTCCGCCGTCAAGTTCATCCCCGGCGCGAGCCGCACGGCGCGGCCGTCGACGTCGATACTGTCGTGGCCGAGCGCGAGCGTCACCGCGAAGACTGCCCCGCGCTTTTCATCCGGCACGGCATCGGCGGTCACGCTCTTCACCGTCGCCGGCACCGTGCCGTAGCGCGTGTACAGGAAGGTCTCGAGCTTCACTTCCGCTTGCTGCCCCGCGCGCACGAAGCCGATGTCCTTGTTGTCCAGCGTCACCTCGGCCGTCACTTCGGCATCCCTGGGCACGATCACCATCAGCACCTGCGCCGGCGTGACGACGCCGCCTTCGGTGTGCACCGCCACCTGCTGCACCGTGCCGGCCACCGGAGCGGTGAGCTGCGTCAGGCGCCGGCGCTGCGCGGCCTTGCTGCGCTCCTGCAGCAGCTGCTGGTGCTTGAGTGCGGCGTCGGCGTGGCGTTCGCTCAGCAGCCGCTGCGTCTCGGCCAGGTAGGCGGCGCGCGCGTTGCGGCTCTCGGCGAGCGCGGCCTGCGCTTCGGCCAGCCGGGCGCGCTGCGTGGCAAGGTCGCGCTCGAGCTCGATGCGCTCGCGCGTGCGGTCCTGCCCGGCGTGGCTCGACATGAAGCCCTGCTCGGCCAGGCGCTTGAAGTCGGTCTCTCTTTGCTGCGCCAGCGGCAGCGTGGCGTCGAGCTTGGCGATGGCGGCGTGCACGGTGGCGATCTCGGCCTGGCGGCGCGCCTGCTCGGTGGCCAGCTTTGCGAGCTTGGCGGAGATGTCTTGCCATTCGGCGTGGAGGCGGGCGGTTTCGCCGCGTACACCCTCACCCCAGCCCTCTCCCGCGGGGCCGGAAGAGAGAATCAGCGCCGGCGTGCGGTTCGACTTCAGCGCGTCGAGCAGCGCCGCCGTGCGGCGCTCCTCCGACACGGCTGCCGCCAGCTGCTCCTGCACGCTCGACTGGTCGGCGCTGGCGATGGTGGCGTCGAGTTCCACCAGCACCTGGCCGGCCTCGACGGCGTCGCCGTCCTTGACGAGCACGCGGCGCACGACGCTGGCCTCCAGCGGCTGGATCGTCTTCGTGCGCTCGCTGACGACGATGCGCCCGGGCGCCACGGCCACGATGTCGACCTCGCCGACGATGGCCCAGGCGAGCGCGATCGTGAAGAGGGCGCACAGCGCCCAGGCCACGCGGCGCGGCGCCGGGTGCGCGGGCGATTCCTGCAGCGCCAGCGCGGCGGGCAGGAAGGCCGCCTCGTCGGCGAGGCGCCTGGGCCCCGCCAGCTCGTGCCGCGCCGCCCACGCTGCCGCGAGCACTGCGCGGTAGCGCGCCACCAGGTCGGCCAACGGATGCTGCTCGGCGGCGGCGTGACCGCTCATGCCGGCACTCCCGCCTGGATCGCCCACAGCCGCGCATACAGGCCGCCTTGCTTGGCCACCAGCGCCTCGTGCGAGCCGGCCTCGACGATGCGGCCCCGGTCCATCACGACGATGCGGTGCGCCTGCCGCACCGAACTGAGCCGGTGCGCGATGACGATGACGGTGCGGCCCTTGCAGATCGCCGCCATGTTGCGCTGGAGGATCGCCTCGCTCTCGTAGTCGAGCGCGCTCGTCGCCTCGTCGAGGATCAGGATGCGCGGGTCGGTGAAGAGAGCCCGCGCGATGGCGATGCGCTGGCGCTGCCCGCCACTGAGGCTCGCCCCCTGTTCGCCGACGACGGTGTCGTAGCCCTCGGGCAGCTCGCCGATGAAGTCGTGCGCACCGGCGAGCCGCGCCGCGCGGATCACGGCCTCGATCGGCGCGGCCGGGTCGGCGATGGCGATGTTCTCGCGCACGCTGCGGTTGAACAGCAGGTTCTCCTGCAGCACGACGCCGATCTGGCGCCTGAGCTGCGCCGCGTCGATCAGCGCGATGTCCACGCCGTCGACCCGCACGCGGCCCTGCTCGGGCGTGTAGAGCCGCTGCACCAGCTTGGTCAGCGTGCTCTTGCCCGAGCCACTGCGCCCGACGATGCCGATCACTTCGCCGGCGCGGATGTCGAGCGTCAGGTCGTGCAGCACGGGTGCCGCCTCGGGCCGGTAGCGGAAGGTCACGCCGTCGAACTGCACCCGGCCTGCCAGCGGCGGCAGCCGCGCCGCGCTCGCCGGCGGCACCTCGGTGCGCGTGTTCAGGATGTCGCCCAGCCGCGCCATCGAGATGCCCGTCTGCTGGAAGTCGGTCCACAGCTGCGCCATGCGCATGATCGGCTGCGCCACGCGCTGCGCGAACATGTTGAAGGCGACGAACTGGCCCACGGTGAGCTGCTGCTCCATCACGAGCCGCGCGCCGTACCACAGCGTGGCGGCGCCCACGAGCTTGGCCGTCAGGTTGATGCCCTCGTGCCCCCAGCTCGCCAGCGTCTGCGTCCTGAAGCCCGCCGACACGTAGGCGGCGAGCTGGTCGTCCCAGCGCCGCGCCAGCATCGGCTCCAGCGCGCCGGCCTTGACGGTCTGGATGCCCGTCACCGTCTCGACCAGCAGCGCCTGGTTCTCGGCGCCACGGGCGAACTTGTCGTTCAGGCGGGCGCGCAGCACCGGCACGAGCAATACGCTCAACAGCACGTACAGCGGCAGCGCGGCCAGCACGATCAGCGTCAGCGGCACGCTGTAGACGAGCATCACGGCGACGAAGATCACCGAGAACAGCACGTCGAGCACCAGCGTGAGCGCGTTGCCGGTCAGGAAACTGCGGATGTTCTCCAACTCGCGCACCCGCGCCACCGAGTCGCCGACGCGCCGCGCCTGGAAGTAGGCCAGCGGCAGCGCCAGCAGGTGGCGAAACAATCGGGCTCCGAGCTCGACGTCGATGCGGCTGGTGGTGTGGCTGAAGACGTAGGTGCGCAGTGCGGAGAGCACGCTCTCGAACAGCACGACGACGACGAGGCCCGCGACCAGCACGTCGAGCGTGGTGAGCCCGCGGTGCACCAGCACCTTGTCCATCACGACCTGGAAGAACAGCGGGCTGACCAGCGCGAAGAGCTGCAGGAACACCGAGACGACGAGCACCTCGCCGAGCAGGCGCCGGTACTTGACGAGGCTCGAGACGAACCAGCTGAAGTCGAACCTGGCGAGTTCCCCAGCCAGGCTGGCGCGGCTGGCGACGAGGATCAAACGGCCCGTCCATTGGGATGCGAAGACCTCGAGCGGCTCGATCGTCGGGCGCGCACCTTCGGCGGCCATGTCCTGGAACAGCACGCGCTGGCCGTCGCATTGCGCGAGCACGACGCAGCGGCCATCGCGCAGCAGCGCCAGCGCGGGCAGCGCGGCGAGCTTCAGGCGCTCGGGGGTCGTCGTCGAGAGCCGGGCCTTGAGGCCGAGATGTCTTGCGGCGAGCAGGAGGCCGTCGATGCTGGGCTCGGCGCTGGGCGCGAGGCCCAGGCGATGGCGCAGCGACTCCGGCTCGGCGGCGATGCGGTGCAGCCGCGCGACCACGCACAGTGCGGCCAGCGCGTCATCGCGCGGCGGCTCTCCCTCGGTCCTCGGCGCCGGCTCCGGGCCGGCGCGTCCCTCTTCGGGGACGCCTTCCGATGGCTGCATGTCGTCGTTGCGCGGGTGCGGGTACGTTCCCTTCGCCGCGGGAACGCGGGGCGTCGAACAACCTGTGCGGACTACAAACCGCGCGCGGAGTCTGTGGAGCAGCCCGCAAGGCGTCTATCCCACGAATTCATTCGCGTAAACCCGGATGGGGAGCCTTCCTGTTCGCCTTTATCGCCGGCTCCGGCGCCGACAAGCGATCCCCCGAACAACGCTCACCTCAACGAAGCGCGGAGCGCGCTTCGACGAACCCGTCGCGCGCCGCCGCGGCGAGGCGCCGCGCCGTCTCCGTCAGCACCGTCATGTCGGTATCGAGCGCGGCATCGAGTGCCGTGGCGAGCGCATCGACGTCGCCGGCGGTGGCGCTTACAGGGGCGCCTGGCTCCTCCCACGTCGCGGCATAGACACGCTGCTTGTCGACGCGCTGGGCGTCGGCGTCGCAATGCAGGTTCAGCCGCGGCACGCCGTGCGCCATCGCGACGATGCGGCCGTGCAGGCTGCTGCCGGTGTAGCCGCGTGCCGTGGCGATGACGGCGCAGATGTCGAAGACGTGCGTCAATGCCAGCAGCGCGACCGGCACGGCGCGCGGCACGCGCGACGCGAAGCACCGATAGACGCCGAGGTCGTCGTGCCACGGCGCCGCGCCGGCGCGAAACAGCGCGAGGCCGACGCCGCGCGCCGCGGCGACGCGGCCGAGCGCGCCAGCCAGCGCATCGAGCGTCGCGTCGTCGCCGAAGTCGGCGCTGAACTGCACGGCGAGGTGACCGCCTTGAGGCATCTGCCGGCGCAGCGCCGCGACTTCGCCGCGAGCTGCGTGACGCGCGATCTCGTTGCCGAACAGCTCGGCGACGAGTTGCACCGGGTCGGGCACAAGCTGCGCCGCGATGCCCACCGCCTGCAAATGCGACCGCGTGCGCGCGTCGCGCACCGCGACGAAATCGGCACCGCGCAGCTTGTCGATCGTCTCGGCGCGCATCGTCTCGCCACACGCATCGAGGTCGACGCCGCCCAGTCCGACGTGCGCGATGCGCTCGGCGCCGCCCGGCAGCGTCGCGCGGCCGAGCACATAGGGCACGGCGTCGTCGCAGCCCAGCGTGCGGCGCACCCAGTCGGCGCGCGCGGCAGGATGCGCGTCGAGCCAGGCCAGCGTCGCCTGCAGCGACGCGTCGTTCGGCTGCAGCATCACGGCCGCCTGCCACGCGCTGCACGTCAGCAGTTCGCCGCCGGCGTGCAGCACGCGCGCCGGCCGGCCCGCCAGCACCTCGGCCAGCCGCGACCGCGCGACGACGAGCACGCCGCCGTCGGCACGCAGGTCGCGGTCGGCAAGGCCGGCGTGGATCGGCGTCGTCTCGCCGGCCAGTAGCGCGTCGGCGACGCGCGCGAACAGCACGTCGCCGAGATTGTGGCGGTCGAAGGCGCCGTAGACGACGATCGGCGGGCGGGCGGCGCGGTGCACCGCCCGAGCCTACCGCGGCCGCGCGCTCACCAGCTCACCTCGCGATCCGGCGTCGCGCCGATGCGGTGGATCGACAGGTCGGCGCCGGCGTGCTCCTCCTCCTGCGTGAGGCGCAGGCCGAGCACGGCACGCACGATGCCGTAGACGACGAGTCCGCCTGCGAACGCCCACGCGATGCCGGCCAGCGTGCCGATCAACTGGGCGCCGAAGCTCACGCCGCCCAGCCCGCCGAACGCCGTGCTGCCGAAGATACCGGCCGCGATGCCGCCCCACGCACCGCACAGGCCGTGCAGCGGCCACACGCCGAGCACGTCGTCGATCTTCCAGCGGTTCTGCGTCAGCGTGAACATGACGACGAAGATGACACCCGCCACCGCGCCGACGACGAGCGCACCGCCCGGATGCATCACGTCGGAGCCGGCGCACACGGCGACCAGCCCGGCCAGCGGCCCGTTGTGCGCGAAGCCCGGGTCGTTGCGGCCGAGCGCGACGGCCGCCAGCGTGCCGCCGGCCATCGCCATCAGCGAGTTGACGGCGACGAGCCCCGAGATCTTGTCGATGGTCTGCGCACTCATCACGTTGAAGCCGAACCAGCCCACCGTGAGCATCCACGCGCCGAGAGCGAGGAACGGGATGCTCGACGGCGGATGCGCGCTGACGCCGCCGTCCTTGCGATAGCGATTGCGGCGCGGCCCGAGCAGCAGCACGGCCGCCAGAGCGATCCAGCCGCCGACGGCGTGCACGACGATGCTGCCGGCGAAGTCGTGGAACTCCTCGCCGGCAACCGACTTGATCCAGCCCTGGACGCCGAACTTCTGCCCCCAGGCCACGCCTTCGAACAGCGGATAGACGAGCGCGACGAGCAGCGCCGTGGCCAGCAGCTGAGGCCCGAAACGCGCGCGCTCGGCGATGCCGCCCGACACGATGGCCGGGATCGCCGCGGCGAAGGTGAGCAGGAAGAAGAACTTGACGAGGTCGTAGCCGTTCTTCGCCGCCAGCGCCTGCGCCCCGACGAAGAAGTCGACGCCGTAGGCGATCGTGTAGCCGACGAAGAAGTACGCCAGCGTCGACACCGAGAAGTCGACCAGGATCTTGACCAGCGCGTTCACCTGGTTCTTGGTGCGCACCGTGCCCAGCTCGAGAAACGCGAAGCCGCCGTGCATCGCCAGCACCATGATGGCGCCGAGCAGGATGAACAGCACGTCGCTGCCTTGCTTGACCTGTTCCATTGGATCTCCCTCGTCCGTAGGCCGCCGCTACTGCGCTCCGCCCCGCACCAGCGGGGCGCGCCGGCGCACCGGGAAGCAAGTTCGATGCCTCGTTTGGTGCGTGCCGTGGCGCCACATCGGCACCAAAGTGATTCACCACCGTGCGCCACAGCGCCTTCCACGGTGCATGCAGCACTCGCTCGGTGCGCCCTCGCGCCGGTTGAGCCATCGAGCACATCGGCGCCCGGCAAGACATCTGGCAGCGTGCCTTCGAGGCGGCGTCGAGGTTCTGGTCGCTGGCCGGCGACGACGCCCGGCTCACGCGGCCGATGCGCGAGATCGCCCGCGCCAACCGGCCGGCGATCGAGACCTGCGTGGGCGCCGTGCTGCCGCCGGCGACACTGAAGGCAGCGGCAGCCTCACCGCCGCATCCCGCACGCTCGGGCCGCGCACGCCGGCGCTGAAGGCGCTCAGGTCGCGCTCAGCTCGGCGTAGCGCTGCTCGTCGTAGCCGACGGTGATCGTGCGGCCGGGCCACTCGATCACCGGCCGTTTGATGACGCTCGGCTGCTCGAGCATCAGGCGCTTCGCCGACGCCGCGTCGCAGACGGCGTCGCGCGCCGCGGGTCCGAGCTGGCGCCACGTCGTGCCCTTGCGGTTGACGAGCGCTTCCCAGCCGACGCTGTCGATCCAGGCGTCGAGCAGCGCCGGCGACAGGCCGTCGCGCCGGAAGTCGTGGAACTGGTGCGCCAGGCCGGCGGCGTCGAGCCAGCGGCGCGCCTTGGCGACGGTGTCGCAGGTCTTGATGCCGTAGACGCGCATGTCGGTCGGTGTCCTTCGGCGCAGTCGTCGATCAGAACGGCACGAAGCCGAACTGCGGCCGATTCTCGGGGCAGTGCGGATCGGGCCCGTAGCCGGTCTCGCGCACGCGGCGTTCGCGAGGATCGACCGAGACCTGGAACCAGATGCAGAACGGTGTCTCGTAGCGGTAGTTCCAGACCTGCAGGCCCTGCCGCGGAATCGCGAAGCGCTCCGACGGCGTGCCGATCGTGCGCAGCACGTCGTCGGCCGGCATGCCGACCGGCAGCGCATTGAAGTTCTTTTCGTCGAGCACCTGGCGCCAGCCCGTCACGCGGCCGGCCGCATCGGTGTCGACCATGTAGGTGTGCTTGCCGTAGGGCCCGCGCGCGTACTCGACCCGCGTGCCGCCGTCGGGCAGCGCATAGCGCGCCGTCGGCGCGCCCATCGAGCGCGACACGTCGTCGGCATGCTGGCCGACGCGCACGTCGCCGGGGCCGTAGGCGGTGCAGGCGGCGAGCGCCAGCGCGGCGAGAGCGGCGGCGAGCCGGCCCACGGGCGATGCCTGCGAGCCGTCGTGTTCAGTCGTAATGCGGTTCATGGCGTTGCAGCGTGGTGCGCACGTCCGCCGTCAGTTCGAAGCGGGCGCCGTGACGCCGCGCCAGCGCGTCGGACCGCGCGAAGAAATCGGCCGGGTCACTGTAGACGAGCCGCAGTGCCCCGCCCGTCCACGCGGGAAAGCCGCCGCCGCGCAGGCTGGCGACATTGGCCTCGGCGGCGCTCGCCGCCGCGCCCTCGTGCAGGCAGCGCGCCGCCTCGACGGCACCGCGCCACAGCAGTCGATGCTTCAGTGCCTGTACGTCCGGGACGGTGTCGTGGCCCGCGCCGCCCTGCCCGGGCACGGTCGCATCGAGCGCCGCGTCGGCCGCGAAGCCGGCGCCGCGCACCACATTGCGCACGACGGTTGCCGGCACGCCCTCGGCCGCGATCTCGGCCGCTTCGGCTTGCCACGCCGCGCGCACGCGCTGCGCGCAGGCCGGCGCGGCATCGGACGGCCGCACGCCGGCCGCCTTCACGGCGTTCAGGTCGAAGAAGAAGGCCGCGATCATGTTGCGCGCCACCGGATGCGTCATGACGCGTGCCAGGTGGCGCGACTCGATGCGCAGCGCCGTGTCGAAGTCGACCGACGCACCCTCCACCATCGCCGCCAGGCACGCCGCCGGCGCCGGATGGTTGCCGTGCGTCTGCCGGGCCAGCAGCGCCGGCGCGACGGTCAGCGCCTGCGCCAGCTTGGGGTTCGATGCCGGCGTGCCGCCGGGGATGGCGTGGCCCTTCTCGTCCCAAGGCTGGCGCGCGCCCGGATGCGCGGCGATCCACGCCCGCGCCGCGGCGCGCAACGCACCTGGGTCGTGGACGAGTTCGTCGACGAGACCGAGCGTCAGCCCCTCGGCGGGCGAGAAGAGGCGCCCCTCCATCAGGTACGGCTGCGCGGCGACGAGGCCGAGCCGGCGCACCGTCTTCGTGATGCCGCTGGCGCCGGGGATGAGGCCGAGCGTCACCTCGGGCGTGCCGAAGCGCGTCGATGCGTCGTCGACGGCGATGCGCGCGTGCGCCGCGAGCGCGACCTCCCAGCCGCCCCCGAGCGCCGCGCCGTTCAGGCAGGCGACGACGGGCACGCCCAGCGTCTCGAGGCGGCGGAAGTTGCGCTTGACCTGCTCGACCGCGGCGAAGACGGCCGGCGCATCGGCCGCCGTGAGGCGCATCACGCCCGCGAGGTCGGCGCCGGCGAAGAACGAATCCTTGGCCGACGCGAGGATCACGCCGCGCAGCGCGTCGCACCGCGCGACGAGCGCGTCGACCGCTTGCGTCAGATCGGCCTGCCACGGAGCGCCCATCGTGTTGACGCTCGCGCCGGGCGCGTCGAAGGTCAGCGTGGCGACGCCGTCGGCATCGACGTCGAGGCGCATCGTCTGCATCGCCATGGCATTCACGGCCGCTCGACGATCGTCGCGATGCCCATGCCGCCGCCGACGCACAGCGTGACCAGGCCGCGGCGCAGGTTGCGGCGCTCCAGCTCGTCGATCAGCGTGCCCAGCAGCATCGCGCCGGTGGCGCCGAGCGGATGGCCGAGCGCGATCGCGCCGCCGTTGACGTTCACCTTCTCGTGCGGCACGCCCATCTCGCGCATGTAGCGCAGCGGCACGGCAGCGAAGGCCTCGTTGACCTCGAACAGATCGATGTCGTCGACCGTGATGCCTGCCTTGGCGAGCGCCTTGCGCGTCGCGGGCATCGGGCCGGTGAGCATGATCGTCGGATCGGCGCCCGACAGCGCCGTCGCGACGATGCGCGCGCGCGGCGCGATGCCGAGCTCGCGCGCCATCGCCTCCGAGCCGACGAGCACGGCCGCCGCGCCGTCGACGATGCCCGACGAGTTGCCCGCCGTGTGCACGTGGTCGATGCGCTCGACCTGCGAATAGCGGTCGATCGCGACGGCGTCGAAACCCAGCGCGCCGAGCTCGGCGAACGAGGGCTTCAACGCCGCCAGCGCCTCGAGCGTCGTGCGCGGCTTGATGAATTCGTCGCGCTCGAGGATCGCAAGACCGATCGCATCGACCACGGGCACGACGCTGCGGGCGTAGCGCCCCTCGGCCTGCGCCGCCGCGGCGCGCTGCTGCGACGCCAGCGCATAGGCGTCGACGTCGTCGCGCGTCCAGCCGCCCAGCGTGGCGATCAGGTCGGCGCCGATGCCCTGCGGCACGAAGGCGGTGGCCAGGCTCGTCGCCGGGTCCTGCGACCACGGCCCGCCGTCGGCGCCCAGCGGCACGCGCGACATCGACTCGACGCCGCCGGCGACGACGAGGTCCTCCCAGCCGCTGGCGACCTTCTGCGCCGCGAGGTTGACGGCCTCGAGCCCCGACGCGCAGAAGCGGTTGACCTGCACGCCGGCGGCGCGCATGTCCCAGCCGGCGACGAGCGCCGCCGTCTTGGCGATGCAGCCGCCCTGCTCGCCGACCGGCGACACGCAGCCGACGACCACGTCGTCGACGCGCGCCGTGTCGAAGGCGTGGCGGCGCTGCAGCGCCGCCAGCGTGCCGGCCAGCAGGTCGACCGGCTTGACCTCGTGCAGCGAGCCGTCCTTCCTGCCGCGGCCGCGCGGCGTGCGGATCGCGTCGTAGATGAATGCGGAACCCATGGCTCACCCAGCCCACTGCACAATGTGCTTCATCATATCGATGTAGACGGATGAACCGAACGACGATGACGACCCCACCGCCGCCGCCCGCCGCCTTCGAACCCGAGTTCATCGACAAGCTGCGCGCCATCTTCGAGGACAGGATCGTCTTCAACCGCGTGCTCGGCCTGCAGATCGTCGAACTCGCGCCCGAGCGCGTCGTCGGTCGCATCGAGATGCGCGACGAGCTGATCGGCCACTTCGCGCACCACCGGCTGCACGGCGGCGTGATCAGCGCGACGCTCGACGCGATGGGCGGCCTGGCCGTGATGGCGGCGATCGGAGCGCGCCACATGGACGAGGCGGTCGACGCGCGGCTGATGCGCTTCTCCAAGCTCGGCACGATCGACCTGCGCATCGACTACCTGCGCCCCGCGACCGGCCCGCGCTTCACGGCGACGGCGCAGACGCTGCGCCTGGGCAGCCGCGTCGCGTCGACGCGCATGGAGTTCGCCGACGCGCAGGGCCGGCTGCTGTCGACCGGGGCCGGCGCCTACATCGTCAGCTGACGCCGCGCGCGCCCCAGGCGACGACGCGATTGCGCCCGGCTCGCTTGGCCGCGTAGAGCGCCTCGTCGGCGCACTGCAGCAGCGCGCCCGGCTCGCCGGCGAGCAGGCCGGCGTCGGCGACGCACACGCCGACGCTCACGCTCAGCGCCGTGTCGGCGGGCAGGCCGACCTCGGTCCAGGTCAGCCGCGCGACGGCGCGGCGCAGCTTCTCGGCGACGGTGCGCGCGTCGTCGATCGGCGCATTGGGCAGCAGCAGCGCGAACTCCTCGCCGCCGTAGCGCGCGACGAGATCGCCGGCGCGCTGGCCGAACGACGCCAGCACGCTGCCCAGGCGCGCCAGCACGGCGTCGCCGGCCGGGTGGCCGTGGCTGTCGTTGAGCGCCTTGAAGTGGTCGATGTCGACCATCAGCAGCGCCAGCGGCGCGACGTCGCGCTGTGCGCGCCGCCACTCGACGGCCAGCGCGTCGTCGAAGCGGCGCCGGTTCGCCAGCCCCGTCAGCGCGTCGGTGACGGCCTGCGCCTCGAGCCGCGCCAGCGCCGCCGCCAGATCGTCCTCGACCTTCTTGCGCGCCGCGATGCTGCGCACGTTGATGACGAGCAGCGGCGACGACGACGACGGCTCCAGCCCCACCGGAGACAGGCGTGCGCGCGCCTCGCTCCAGACGTGGCTGCCGTCGGCGTGGCGCACGCGCGCCCGGTAGTCGGCCTGCGGCTCGCCGTCGAGCCGGCGCAGCGCCTCGTTCACCGCGGCGATGTCGTCGGGATGGCAGAACTCGGCCAGCGTGCGACCGACGACCTGGGCGGGCTGCCAGCCGAACACGTCGCCGACGGCGGGCGACACGTAGACGACGACGCCGTCGGCCACCGCCACCGTGACGTCGCTCGAATACTCGGCGAGCAGCCGGTAGCGCGCCTCGCTGTCGCGCGCGCGCGCCTCGGCTTCGCGCAGCGCCTGCTGCTGACGCTTGAGCGCCGTGATGTCGGCATGCACGAAGTAGCCGCGACCGTCGGCGCTGTCGCCCCGCTGCTCGACGATACGCACCCAGCGCTCGCCCGGCAGCTCCAGCTCGAAGGGCGCGCCCGAATAGCGCTGGTTCTCGCGCAGCGCCTCGAGGTTGCGGCGCAGCACGTTGGACCGCGGGTCGTCGCTCCACAGGCCGCGGTACAGCGCCTCGAAGCGCTGGCCGGAGGCCGCCTCGGCGGACGGCAGGCCGTACAGCCCGAGGAAGGCGTGGTTGGCCCACAGCACTCGGTCGGCCGCGTCGACGACGAGCACGCCGTCGGCGATGCGCTCGAGCAGCAAGCCGGCCGCGCTGTCGAACGAGGGCGGCGGGCGCGGCGCCGGCGCGGGCGGCCCGACGACGTCGTGCAACTTGCGCCACATGCGCACGCGGCCGAACGTGCCCATCTCGAGCGACGACACGCGCAGCCGCTGGCCGCGGTGCTCGAACTCGAACGGCCAGCGCTGCGTGCGATGGCGCTCGATGCCGCCCTCGACGTAGCGTTCGATCAGCGCACGCTCGTCGCCGACCAGTCGCGACGCGTAGTAGCGCCGCAGGTTGTCGGCGTAGGGCTCGCCGACGCGCACGTGCCCCGCGTGCTCGGGGAACATCTCGAGGAAGGTGTTGTTCCAGACCAGCGCGCGGTCTTCGGCGTCGAAGGCGCAAAACCCGATCTCGATGCCGTCGAGTCCGGCCGCCACGGTGCGCAGCAAGGTCATCAGCATCGGTACAACGGCGATCGGCGGGGCACGACGGCAACGGCGGGACTGCGGTGTGCCCCATTGTGCTGCGTCGCGCCGCCGAACAAAAGGCCGCCCGCAGGCGGCCCCGAACGGCGCGGCGGCGGCGCTACTTCGCCGCGGACGCCGCCGTCGTCTTGACGTAGTCCGACACCACCTTCCACTTGCCGTCGACGATCTGCGACAAGCGCGCGGCGTCGCTGCCCAGGCGCTTGGTCGGCGAGAAGGTCTGCTCGGCCGAGCCGAAGAAGTCGGGCGGGATGACCATCGTGTCCATCGCCTTGATGAAGGTGTCGGTCGACAGGTTGGGGCCGGCCTTGGATGCGGCGCGCACGAAGGAATCGATCGCCAGGTAGCCGTAGACCGAGAACACTGTCGGGTCCTCGTTGAACTGCGTCTTGTACTTGGTGGCCCAGAAGCGGATCGGCTGCGATGCCTCGTCGAGGTAGGGATGCTGCACCGTGTGCGCGGCGTACAGGCCGTTCATCGCGGGGCCGCCGAGCTTGTGGATCAGGTCGGTGTAGGCGCCCGACGAGCCGAGGAACAGCGGGCTGAAGCCCGTCTTGCGGCTCTCGCCGATGGTGCCGATCGTCTCGCGGATCAGCGTGCCCAGCACGACCATGTCGCAGCCGGCGGACTTCATGCGCGCCACCTGCGACGAGAAGTCGGTCGCGCCGCGCTTGAAGGTCGTCTTCTCGGCGAGCTCCATGCCGGCGGCCTTGAGGCCCGCCTCGGCGCCGCGTGCGATCTCGAGGCCGAACTCGTCGTCCTGGTAGATCGTGCAGACCTTCTTGGCGCCCTTCTCCCTGGCCAGCTTGGGCGCCATCACGCGGATCTGGTCGTAGTAGGTCGCGGCGAACGAATACTTCAGGCGGTGGAACGGCTCGTACATCTCGCGCGCCGCGGTCACCGGGAAGAAGTTGATCACGTTCTTCTCGAACTGCACCGGCATCGCCGCCATGTTGTGCGCCGTGCCGATGTGGCCGACCATCGCGAAGATCTTGTCCTGGTTGACGAGCTTCTGCGCCGCGAGCACGGCGCGCTTGGGGTCGTAGGCCGAGTCCTCGACGAGCAGCTTGAGCTTGCGACCGTTGACGCCGCCCTGCTGGTTGACCTCGTCGACGCGCAGCATCATGCCCAGGCGCACCTGCTTGCCGAAGCCGGCGATCGGACCCGACAGGTCCTGGATCGAGCCGACGGTGATCTCCGTCTTGCTCACGCCCTGCGACTGGGCAACGGCCAGCGTGGCGGCCGCGGCCAGAGCGACGGCGGTGGCGATGCGTTTCATGTCAACGTCTCCTTCGGGTGATGACTGGGCGGGACTAGGCGGGGTTGCGATACATCGAGTCGATGAGGTCGGCGTACTTCTGCTGCACGAGCTTGCGCTTGAGCTTCATCGTCGGCGTGAGTTCCTCGTCTTCGGCGGTGAGCTGGGTCGACAGCAGCTCGAAGCGCTTGATCTGCTCGACGCGGGCGAACCTGGCGTTGGCCTTCTCGATCTCGCGGCCGATCAGCTCGACCACCTCGCGGGCGCGGGTCAGGCTGGCGTAGTTGGAGAACGGCACGTCGTGGTCCTGCGCGTACTTCTCGACGTTCTCCTGGTCGATCATGACGAGCGCCGTCAGGTAGGGGCGGCGGTCGCCGATGACGACGGCGTCGGTGATGTACGGGGAGAACTTCAACTCGTTTTCGATCTCGCTGGGCGTGATGTTCTTGCCGCCCGCGGTGATGATGATGTCCTTCATGCGGTCGGTGATACGGAAATACCCTTCCTCGTCGACCGTGCCGACGTCGCCGGTGTGCAGCCAGCCGTCGGCGTCGATCGTCTCGGCCGTCTTCTCCGGCAAGTTGAGGTAGCCCATGAAGACGTTGGGCCCGCGCACCAGCAGCTCGCCGGTCGTCGGGTCGAGCCTGACCTCGTTGTAGCGGCACTGCGGGCCGATCGAGCCGGGCTTGATGCGCGCCGCCGGCATGCCGCACGACGCGCCGCACGACTCCGTCTGGCCCCAGGCCTCGAGCATCGGCACGCCCAGCGACATGTACCAGCGCACCAGCTCGGGCGAGATCGGCGCGGCACCGGTGACGACGAAGCGCGCGCGGTGGA
Organism: Burkholderiaceae bacterium; assembly: GCA_048500255.1. Classification (GTDB taxonomy): domain Bacteria; phylum Pseudomonadota; class Gammaproteobacteria; order Burkholderiales; family Burkholderiaceae_C; genus JAMHWF01. The sequence continues at coordinate 85,852 of JASNYH010000008.1, forward strand.
TGCCGATCAGGCGCCGCACGTTGTCGAGCACCAGCCAGCGCGCGAGCATGAACTCGGCCTTCAGCCAGCCGGGCACCGCCTGCGCCGCGAGCACGCGGTCGGCGACCTTGCGGCCGACGCCGATCGCCCAGCCGTAGAGCAGTTGCTGCAGACGCCCCGCCTCCGACACGGCGATCGTCACCGACGAGTAGAAGCGCTCCCAGACGCGCGGCACGGCGGTGAAGACGGTCGGCGCGATCTCACGCACGTTCTCGGGCACGGTCTCGGGGTTCTCGACGAAGTTGAGCACCGAGCCGGTGTAGATCGCGAAGAACTCGCCGGCGACGCGCTCGACGACGTGGCACAGCGGCAGGAAGCACATGCGCTCGTCGCGCTCGTCCTGCGCGACCAGCGTGTTGGTGCCGCGCACGGTGTAGACGATGCCGCCGTGCGAATGCATCCCGCCCTTGGGCTTGCCCGTCGTGCCCGAGGTGTAGATCAGCATCGCCAGGTCTTCGGGCCTGCGGCAGGCGGCGCGGCGCTCGAACTCGCCCGGATGCGCGGCGTCGTGCTCGCGGCCGAGCGCGCGCAGCGCATCGAAGCTCGTCACCATCGGATCGCTGTAGTGCTGCAGGCCCTCCATGTCGAACACGACGACCTTGCGCAAGAGCGGCAGCGCGGCGCGCACCTCGAGCACCTTGTCGAGCTGCTCGTCGTCCTCGACGAAAAGGATCACGGTCGACGAATCGGCGCACAAGAACTCCACCTGCGGCGCGGCGTCGGTCGGATAGATGCCGTTGGAGACGCCGCCGGCGCACAGGATGCCCATGTCGGCGAGCACCCAGTCGACGACGGTGTTCGACAGGATCGACGCCGTCTCGCCCGGCTCGAAGCCGAGCGCGGCCAGCCCCATCGACACCTCGCGCACGGCGGCGCCGGCCTGGTTCCAGCTCCATGAGCGCCAGATGCCGAGCTTCTTCTCGCGCATGAAGGTCTTGTCGCCGCGCAGCTTCACGGCATTCAGGAAGACCTGCGGCATCGTCTCGCCGGGCACGACGATGTCTTCGCGCGGCTGGATGTGGCTCAAGTCCCAGAGATTCGACATGTCAGCCCCTCACCGCCACGTCTTCTTCTTCTTCCAGCGCCGCTCGCCGCGCCCGCCCACCTGCTTCATGCCGAGGTAGAACTCCTTGATGTCGTCCTTGTCGCGCAGGCGCTCGCAGGTGTCTTCCATCACGATGCGGCCGTTCTCGAGCACGTAGCCGTAGTCGGCGGCGTTGAGCGCCATGTTGGCGTTCTGCTCGACGACGAGCATCGTCGTGCCGCGCTCGCGGTTGATGCGCACGACGATCTCGAAGATCTCGCGCGTGAGCAGGGGCGACAGCCCGAGACTGGGCTCGTCGAGCAGGATCAGCTCGGGCGCGGCCATCAGCGCGCGCGAGATGGCGAGCATCTGCTGCTGGCCGCCCGACAGCAGCCCGGCCGGCTGGTCGGCGCGCGCCTGCAGGATCGGGAAGTAGCGGTAGACGCTCTCGAGGTCGCGCGCGACGCCGTCGCGGTCGCGCCGCGTGTAGGCGCCCATCGCCAGGTTGTCGCGCACCGACAGCAGCGGGAACACCTCGCGGCCCTCGGGCACGTGCGAGATGCCGCGCCGCACGATGTCGGCCGGGTCGCGCGCCGTGATGTCGGCGCCGCGGAACGTGACGGAGCCCTTGCGGGGATCGATGATGCCCGAGATCGTCTTGAGGATCGTCGACTTGCCGGCCCCGTTGGAGCCGAGCACGGTGACGATCTCGCCCGGCCGCACGCGCAGGCTGACGCCGCGCACGGCGCGGATCGGGCCGTAGGCGCTTTCGACGTTGGTCAACTCGAGGATCGACGACCCCTCGCCCGGCGGGTACGCCGGCCGATCCCCCGCGGGGATCGCGGGCCGGCTTGGGGCGGCCCGGCGCTCGGCCCGCGCGTCGCTCATTCGAACGTCTCCTCCTGCGCCGCCTTCGGCCGCCGCAGCGACGACAGGTCGCCCGATGCGCCGAGGTAGGCCTCGATCACGCCCGGATGCGCCTGTACCTCGGCCGGCGTGCCCAGCGCGAGCAGCTGACCCTGGTTCATCGCGAGCACGCGGTCCGACACCTTCGACACCAGCGACATGTCGTGCTCGACCATCAGCACCGTGATGCCGAGGTCGTCGCGGATGTCCTGGATCCAGAACGCCATGTCGCCCGTCTCCTCGACGTTGAGCCCCGACGACGGCTCGTCGAGCAGCAGCAGCCGCGGCTCGACGCACAGCGCGCGCGCCAGTTCGACCACCTTGCGCACGCCGTAGGGCAGCCCCGCGACCATCGCGTCGCGGTGGTGCTGCAGGTCGAGGAAGTCGATCACCTGCTCGACCTTCTCGCGCGTCGCGCGCTCGGCGGCGCGCACCGAGCCGGTGAACAGGATCTCCTTCCACAGCGGATTGGCGCGGTGGCGGTGGCGGCCGATGAGCAGGTTCTGCAGCACCGTCGCGTGCTCGAACAGCTCGATGTTCTGGAACGTGCGCGCGATGCCGAGCGTCGCGATCTCGTGCGGCGCCACCTTCGTCAGCGGCCGGCCGTCGAACACGATCTCGCCGTGCGTGGGCGTGTAGATGCGGCTGATCAGGTTGAACACCGTCGTCTTGCCGGCGCCGTTGGGACCGATCAGCGTGAACACCTCGCCGGCGCGCACGTCGAAGCTGACGTCATCGACGGCGACGACGCCGCCGAACGTCACGCCGAGGTGGCGCGCTTCGAGCAGCGGTTTCGGCTCGGTGGCGGCGTTCATTTCAGGCGATCCGACTTCTGAAAGGACTTCTGGCGCCTGAACATGCCGCGCCGATAGAACGGCATCAGCTGCAGCCAGGTGCGGATCTTGAGCCAGCGGCCATAGAGCCCCATCGGCTCGAACATCACGAAGGCGATCAGCACGCTGCCGTAGACGACGCCCTGCAGCCCGGCGGCCTGGCCGATCGCCGGCGGCAGCCAGTCCTTGCCGAGCGAGATCAGCTGCGGCATCGCGATCAGGAACACCGCGCCGAGGAAGGCGCCGTGCACCGAGCCGAGCCCGCCGATCACGACCATCAGCAGGAGGTCGATCGACTGCAGAATGTTGAACTGGTCGGGCGAGATGAAGTTGAGTTTGTGCGCATAGAGCGCGCCCGCCATGCCGGCGAGCGCCGCCGACAGCGCGAACGACAGCGACTTGGTGCGCGCCAGGTGGATGCCCATGCTCTGCGCCGAGATCTCGGAGTCGCGGATCGCGACGAAGGCGCGGCCCGTCGGCGAGCGCAGCAGGTTGAGCATCGCCAGCGTCGCCGCGATCGCCAGCACCAGGCACAGCAGGTAGAACGACTCGGCCGACGACACCCTCAAGCCGAACAGGTCGATCGCCTTCAGGTGCAAGCCCGCGTTGCCGCCCGTCACCGACTCCCAGCGCGCCAGCCCCTCCTCGACGATGAAGCCGAAGGCCAGCGTCGCGATGCCGAGATAGATGCCCTTGACGCGCAGCGCCGGCAGCCCGACGACGACGCCGACCGCCGCCGACAGCCCCATCGCGCAGGCCAGCGACAGCGGGAACGGCCAGCCCTGCGCCGCGAGCACGCCCTCGGTGTAGGCCCCGACGCCGAGAAAGGCCGCATGGCCGAGCGAGAACAGGCCCGTGTAGCCCGCCAGCAGCATCAGCCCCAGGCCCGCGATGCCGTAGATCAGGATGAAGGTGAGCTGCGACAGCCAGTACTCGGGCACGGTCCACGCCGCGGCGACGAGCAGCGCGACGAGCAGGCCGTACCAGAAGCGGTGGCCGCCGTGCTTGGCCAGATCGATGTCCTGGTCGTAGGACGTCTTGAAGATGAAGCGCATGCCGCCCTACACCTTCTTGCGCAGCGACTCGCCGAACAGCCCGTTCGGCCGCACCATCAGCATCACGAGCACGACGACGTAGGCCGCGATGTCCTTCACGCCCTCCGGCAGGTAGAAGCCGGCGAGCGATTCCACGATGCCGATCACCAGTCCGCCGACGATCGCGCCGGGCAGGCTGCCGAAGCCGCCGACCACTGCCGCCGGGAACGCCTTCAGCCCGATCAGCCCCATGTTGGCGTGCACGAAGGTGATCGGCGCGAGCAGCAGACCGGCCACCGCTGCGACCATCGCCGCAAGCGCCCACACCACGGCGTTGAGCCGCTTGACCGGGATGCCCATGTAGTAGGCGGCGAGCTGGTTCTGCGACGCCGCCTGCATCGCGATGCCCACGCGCGTGTAGCGGAACATGGCGTACAGCGCCGCGCACAGCGCCGCCGTCACGCCGATGATGACGAGCTGCTCGGCCGCCAGCACCAGCCCGCCGAGGTGGAACGCGATGTCCTTGTAGGGCACCGGCAACGCGTGCGTCTCGGTGCCGATGCCCGGGATCATCGTAATCAGGCCGCGCGCCACGTAGCCGATGCCGATCGTCAGCATCACGATCGAGAACGCCGGCTCGCCGAGGATCGGGCGGATCACGACCCGCTCGACGCCGAAGCCGACCGCCGCCATCGCGACGATCGACGCCGGCACGGCGAGCCAGAACGGGAAGCCGGCGAACGTCATGCAGGCCAGGCCGATGAAGGCACCGACCATCATCAGGTCGCCCTGGGCGAAGCTGACGGTCTCGGTGGCCTTGTAGATCAGCACGAAGCCCAGTGCGATCAGGCCGTAGATGCAACCCTGCGCGGCGCCGCTGACCAGCAGTTGGATCAACTGCACGAACACGTCTCCCGAATGCTTGCTGCTGCCGGCCGCGGCGGCAGGCAATCGAACGCGGGCGAACGATAAGTCAAGCCGCCGGGCGCAGACAACCCGGGGGCAACCCCTGCACGCGGTCGCCTGCGCGACACGTCTGGCGCGGCGGCGCCGCGCCTCACCAGCGCAGCGTGCGCGGGCCCAGCAGCGCGCCGAGCGCGCCGGCCAGCGCGATGCCCAGCGTGTACCAGATGGCGATGAAGCCGAGCGACTGCTCGGGGCAGGTCAGCGCATAGCCGGCCGCGCCGAGTGCGCCGGCGAGCAGCCCGGCGGCGAGGCCGGCGCGGCGCGGTCGCGTCGGCGCCAGGCCGCGCAGCGCCACGATCGCCAGCGCCAGCGCCGGCAGCGACAGCGCGAACACGCTCCACGGGCAGCTGCTCCACGAGTGGCCGAGCAGCGCCGCGACGCGCTCGCCCGGCGGCGTCGCCATGGCGTCGAACGCGCCGACGACGGCCATCACGACGACGGCGCCGCCGAGCGCGCGCCACGCGCCGGCATCGCGCGCTCCCGGGCGCGCCAGCCGCGCGACGCACCACGCGGCGGCGGCGGCGAGCAGCGTCGCATAGACCAGCTTCGTCCACAGCGCGGGGCCGCCGAGCATCGACGCCGGCACGACACCCAGCACGGCGATCGAGACGACGGCGGCGATCGTCCCGCCCGCCAGAACGACAGGCGCAAGGCGGCGTGCCGCCGGCGCGCGCGGCGCGGGGCCGGCGCCGCGCGCCAGCATCGTCACGAGATCGTCCGTCCTCATCGCCGCTCCCGAACCAGCGCCGCGAGCTTCTTGAGCCCGCGGTGGACCTGCACCTTGACCGCCGCCACCGAGGCGCCGGTGCGCGCCGAAGCCTCGGCCACCGAAAGGCCTTCGATCTTGGTCAGCTCGATGGCGCGGCGCTGCGCCTCGGGCAGTTCGGCCAGCAGCATCGCGATGTCGTGGCGCGCCGGCCGCTCGTCGACGAGCGACGATTCGAGCATCTCGTCGTCGAGAGGCTCGTGCAGCGCCTCGCGTCGGCCGTGGCGGCGCCACAGGTCGACGAGCTTGTGGCGCGCGATGGCATGCACCCAGGCGCTGACCGGCGCCGCCGGGTCGCAGGTGGCGCGATGCACATGCAGCGCGAGCAGCGTTTCCTGCACCAGATCCTCCACTTCGTCGGGCCACGCCTGCAGGCGGCGAGCGAAATAGCCGCGCAAGCGCCCCGCGATCAGCGTCAACGCCCGATGGTAGGCCGCCTCGTCGCCGTCGCGGGCGAGCCCCCACAACGCCTTCAGACGCGCTTCGAACTCGATCAGCGGGGTCCCGTCGTTGTTTCGCATGTCGTCGCCGATGCGCCGCAGGTTACGCGCAGGGGCGCACTCTGCCAGAAAACACGCCGATGTAACCCGATCGTCTCCGCCCGCGAATAGCAGTCGGGTCGTGTCCGCGCGAGCACCGGCGACACGATCCACCATCCGCACCCTGGTGGTCGTCATTCAACGAACGGAGTCACACGATGAACAGCAAACTCGCGCCCTCGTCCGTCACGCCCGCCGCGCTGGCGCTCGCCATCGGCGCAGCGCTCGCCCTGGCGCAGGCTCCCGTCGCCGCCCAGGACAAGGACGCCGGCAAGGAGAAGTGCTACGGCGTCGCGATGAAGGGCAAGAACGACTGCGCCGCCGGCCCCGGCACCACCTGCGCCGGCACCTCGATGCGCGACCACCAGGGCAACGCCTGGAAGCTCGTGGCCAAGGGCAGCTGCGAGAAGATGGCGTCGCCCACTTCGCCGACCGGCCACGGCCAGCTCGCGGCCTTCACCGAGAAGAAGAAGTGACGGGCGGCGACGTGCATGCGCTCGCCGTCGGCATCGGCCTGAAGGCCCGGCACGTCGCCGACGTGCTGGCGCGCCGCGACCTCGACTTCGTCGAGGTCCATGCCGAGAACTACATGGTCGCCGGCGGCCCGCTGCCGGCGCGGCTGGCGCGCGTGCGCGCGCACTGCGAGCTGTCGGTGCACGGCGTCGGGCTGTCGATCGGCAGCGCGGGCCCGCTCGACGCCGCGCACCTCGAGCGGCTGGCGGCGCTCGTCGAGCGCTGCGAGCCGCGCTGGGTGTCGGAGCATCTGGCGTGGTCGTCGCACGGCGGCGTGTGGTGCAGCGACCTGCTGCCGCTGCCTTACGACGCGCCGACGCTGGCGCGCGTGTGCGAGCACGTCGACCAGGTCCAGCAGCGGCTGCGACGCCGCATCCTGCTCGAAAACCCGTCGACGTATGTCGAGTTCGACGCATCGACGATGAACGAGGGCGAGTTCCTCGCGGCCGTCGTCGCGCGCACGGGCTGCGGCCTGCTGCTGGACGTCAACAACGCCTACGTAAGCGCCGTCAACCACGGGCGCGACGCGCGCGCGCTGATCGACGCGCTGCCGGCCGACGCCGTCGGTGAGATCCACCTCGCCGGCCACGCCGAGGACCGCGACGGTGGCGGCGACCGCCTGCTGATCGACGCTCACGGTTCGCCCGTCGCCGACGCCGTCTGGGCGCTGTACCGGCATGCCGTGGCGCGCTGCGGCCCGCGGCCCACGCTGATCGAACGCGACCACGACGTGCCGTCGTACGAGGTACTCGCTGCCGAGGCGCATCGCGCGGCGCGCGCGATGCGCGAAGTCGTCGCCGGCGCCACCGACGTCGACGCCGAAACACGGATCGCCGCATGAACGCCGCCGACTTCGCCGCCGGTCTGTTCGACCCGTCGCGGCCCTGCCCGCCGGGGCTGTGCGCCTGGAACGACTCCGACCCGACGGCGCGCTACGCCGTGCACCGCAACAACGTCGTCGTCTCGCTGGTCGACGTGCTGGGCGACGCCTTTCCCGTCGTGCGCGCGATCGTCGGCGCCGACGACTTCGACCGCGCGCTGGCACCGGACTTCGTGCGCGCGCACCCGCCGCGCTCGCCGGTACTCGTCGACTGGGGCGACGCGCTGCCGGCGTTCATCGAGGGCCGCGACGCCGACACCGCGAGGTCGATGCTCGCCGACGTGGCGCGCCTCGAGCGCGCGCGCGTGCGCGCCTGCCACGCCGCCGACGCGCCGCGGCTCGACGCCGCCGCCGTCGCGGCGCGGCTGGCAAACCCGGCGGCGCTGCCGGGCGCGCGGCTCGCGCTGCATCCGTCGCTGCACGTCGTCGCGTCGCGGCACCCCGTCGTGTCGATCTGGGCTGCCCGCCAGGGCGAGGCCGGGGATCTGCCATCGCTCGACGCCGATCGCCCCGAGACCGCGCTGGTGCTGCGCACGCACGACGGCCGCGACGACGACAGCGTCGTCGTGATCGCCATCGATGCGCCGACGGCGCGCTGGCTGCAGGCCGTGGCGGCGGGCGCGACGCTGGCACGCGCCGCGCAGGCCGCACCCGGCGTCGACCTGGCGGCGGCCTTCGCGCTGCTGCTGCGCCGGCGCGCGCTGGTCGGGTGGAGCGAAGGATGAACGCCGCACATCGCCTGCACGCCGCGCTGGCGCGCATCCCGCACTCGGCGATCGCGCTGCTGGCGCGCGTGTCGATCGCCGGCGTGTTCTGGCGCTCGGGCCAGACCAAGGTGGAGGGCTTCGCGCTCGACCTCGTCGACGGCCGCTTCGAGCCCGGTTGGCCGCGCCTGGCCGAGAGCGCCGTCGATCTGTTCCGCGACGAGTACCGCCTGCCGCTGCTGCCGCCCGAGTGGGCGGCGCTGCTCGCCGCGACGGCCGAGCACCTGCTGCCGGCCCTGCTGCTCGTGGGCCTGGCGACGCGGCTGTCGGCACTCGGGCTGCTCGCGATGACGACCGTGATCCAGCTCTTCGTCTATCCGGCAGCGTGGCCGACGCACGGCGTGTGGGCCGCCGCACTGCTGTGGCTGGTCGCGCAGGGGCCGGGCCGCGCCTCGCTCGACCACTGGATCGCGCGGCGCCTGCGGCACGCCCCGTCCTTGTGACAGATCAAGTCGGCGCGCCGGGCGGGCGCCGACAATTCTTCGCGTATCCGCAAGCCCGCCCGGCATGAGCTTCAAGCCTTACCCGCTCACGTCGCACCGCGTGTGCGCGCCCCGTCGCGCGGCCGCGCCGCGCACGCGATGACGTCGCCGGCCCAGATGGCCGCCGTCGCGCCGCCGATGCGCGTCGACGCCCTGCACTTCCCGCTCGCGCGGCAACTTGCCGGCGGGCTGGGCGTGGTGCTGTTCGTGCTGCTGGGCGTGGCCGCCGCGTCCTGGTACACCGTTCACCGCTTCATCAGCCGCGCCGACGACGCGTTGCGAGAGGCCGCCATCGTCGTGCCGCTCAAGGAGGGCGTCGCGCAGCTCTACGAAGCCGGCGCGGCGCAGCGCGGCTACTTCTTCACCGGCTCGCAGGACTACCTCGCGCAGCGCGCGGAGGCCGTCACCGGCTGGAATCGCGCCATCGCCGAGCTGCGCGCCGCCGCCGAAGCCGAGCCGTCGCTGCGCCCGCGCATCGACGCGCTCGAGGCGCTCGGCGCGGCGCGCATGCGCCGCCTCGACGAGGTGCTGACGACGCACGAGCGTTCGCCCGAGGAGGCGCGCGATCTGCTGGCCTCCGGCTACGGCTCGGCCGAGATGCACGACGTGAACGAGGTCGCCAACGCGCTGGCTGCCGAGCGCCAGCGGCTGCTGCGCGACAACGCCCAGGCGGCGCGCGTGGAGGCGCGCCGCGTGTTCTGGGCGTTCGGACTCGCGCTGGCCGCCGTCACCGCCTTGCTGATCGGACAGCTGCGCACCATCCTGCGAGGCGCCGCCGAGCGCCGCCGCGCCGAGCTGCGCCAGGCCGAGCTGATGCAAGAGCTGCGTGCCGCCAACGAGGAACTCGGCAACTTCGCATATGTCGCGTCGCACGACCTGAAGGCGCCGCTGCGCGGCATCGGCTCGCTGGCGCAGTGGATCGTCGCCGACTACGGCGACCGTCTCGACGACGCCGGGCGCGAGCAGATGGCGCTGCTGCTCGGCCGCGTGCACCGCATGGACCGGCTCATCGACGGCGTGCTGCAGGTCTCGCGCGTCGGCCGCACGGAAGAGCCGCCCGAGCCCGTCGACCTCGGCGCGCTGGTCCACGAGACGGTGGATCTGCTCGCACCGCCGCCGCACGTGACGGTCGACGTCGGGCCGCTGCCGACGCTGCGCATGGATCGCACGCGCGCGCAGCAGCTGTTCCAGAACCTGCTGTCCAACGCCATCCGCTGCAACGACAAGCCGCAGGGCCGCATCGTCGTCTCGTGCCACGAGGCCGGCGGCGAGCGGCGCTACAGCGTCGCCGACAACGGCCCGGGCATCGAGCCGCGCCACCACGAACGCGTGTTCCAGATGTTCCAGACGCTCGACGCGCGCGACGAGGATCGTGGCACCGGCGTCGGCCTGGCGCTGGTGCGCAAGATCGTCGAGCTCCACGGCGGTCGCATCTGGATCGAATCCGAGCCGGGCCGCGGCTGCACTTTCCACTTCACCTTGCCGAAGGCATTGCCATGTATCCCAGCCGCAACCCGATCCTCCTGATCGAGGACGACGACGTCGACGCGATGACGCTGCGGCGCGCGTTCCGCGACATCGGCGTCGCCAATCCGCTGGTGCGCGCCGAGAACGGCGAGGTCGGCCTGGCCAAGCTGGCCGATCCGTCGCTCGGCCACCCCTGCGTGATCCTGCTCGACCTGAACATGCCGATCATGAACGGCATCGAGTTCCTGCGCGTCGTCAAGAGCCATCCGCAGTGGCGGCGCATTCCCGTCATCGTGCTCACCACGTCGCGCGAAGCGCAGGACAAGATCGCCAGCTTCGACCTGAGCGTCGCCGGCTACATGACCAAGCCGGTCGACTATCCCAAGTTCGTCGACGCGGTGCGCACGATCGAGTCCTACTGGACGCTCAGCGAAGCGGCGCCGCACTGAGCCGGCCCGGCTCGAAGCACCCCGCGGGCCGCCGCGCCGGGCCGCCCCAAGCCAGGCCCGCACCCTCTCGGAGGGTCGCTCGCCGTACCCGGCGAGCGGGGTGCCGTCATCTCGTCAGCCGATCAGCCCCGGCAGCGCCGTCGCGATCGCCGGAAAGCGGAACACGGCCGCCAGCAGCAGCAGGCTCATCGCGACGTAGGGCACGACGGCACGGAAGATGTGGCCCATCGTCACCTGCGGCGGCGCGACGCCGCGCATCGTCATCAGCAGCAGGCCGTGCGGCGGCAGCAGCAATCCGAGCTGCATGCAGATGAGGAACATCACGCCGAACCACACCGGATCGATCGCCAGCGCCTGCACGATCGGCATGAAGATCGGCAGCGTGATCATCATCATGCTGACCTGGTCGATGAAGATGCCGAGGAAGATCAGCAGCAGCATCATGCCGACGACGACCATCGCGGTCGACAACCCCTGGCCCATGATGAACTGCACCAGGCCGTTGCTCGCGCCCGAGAACGACAGGATCTGCGCGAACGTCGTCGCGCCGAGGATGATGAACAGGATCATTCCCGAGATGCCGGCCGTGCCCTTGAGCGCGGCGAGCATCGCCTCGACCGTCAGCGCGCGATAGGCGAGCGCGAGCACCACGGTGGCGAAGGCGCCGATCGCCGCGCACTCCGTCGGCGTCGCCCAGCCGGCGGCGAGTGCGCCGACGACGATGCCGAAGATCGACAGCGTCGGCAGCACGTAGCGCACGAAAGGCTGCCAGCGCTGCCAGCCGCGGTGCCGATCGGCGTCGTCGGCCGCCGTCGGCGCGAGCGACGGCTGCACGCCCACGCGCAGCACGATCCACGCCACGAAGGCGAGCGACAGGATGGCGCCCGGCACGATGCCGCCGACGAGCAGCTTGGAGATCGAGATGCCCGACAGCGAGCCGAGCAGCACGGTCAGCGCCGACGGCGGGATCAGCATGTCGACGGCGCCGATGGCCATCAGCGGCCCGGTCGCCAGCGTCGGGTGGTAGCCGCGCGCCAGCATGATCGGCAGCATGAGCGAGCCGAGCATCGCCGTCGTCGCGATCGTCGATCCCGAGATCGCCGAGAACACGGTGCCGGCGACGACGGCGACCACCGCCAGACGGCCCGGCACGCGGCGGATCAGCCGTTCGATGCCCTCGATCACCTTGAGCGCCAGCCCGGTGTGGAACAGCACCTCGCCCATCAGCACGAACAGCGGGATCGGCGTCAGCGAGAACGCCGTCACCGAGCCGACGCTGCTGCGCGCGAGCTGCACCAGGCCGACGTCACCGCCCATCCAGACCCACGCGCCGACGAGGTTGACGGCGATGAAGGTCAGCGCGACCGGCATGCCGATGAACAGCAGCAGCGTCGAGCCGCCGAGCATCAGCGTCGCGGCGAGCGCCCAGTCCGTCATGGCGCGAACCTCATCGGGCATCCTCCGGGCTTCGCGCTGCGGAGCGAGCCGCCTTCGGAGCGGCCGGGCGGCGGCTCATGCCGCGCTCACCGCGTCGTCGCGCGGCGCGCGCGGGCCGGCGACGAGGCGCCGCATGCGAAACGCCATCTCAACGGCCAGCAGCACGAACACGGCGGGCAGCGGCGCGAGCCACCACCACTCGGGCGTGATCAGCGTCTTGATCACGACGGCGCCCGACGCGTGGCTGGCCCACGCCGCGCGCGCGCCGTACGCCGCGATGGCGACGCAGCACGCCAGGCCGATGCTGTCGCCCGCGAGCTCGAGCCCCCACGCCATGCGCGGCGGCAGCGCACGCAGCACGATGTCGACGCGGATGTGCCGGCCCTCGCGCAGCAGCCACGGCGCGACGCACATCGTGATCAGGTAGAGCATCAGCTCCGACACTTCGTTGCTCCACGGCAGGCCGCGCGGTCCGCCTTGCAGCGGCAGGTTGCGCAACGCGACGTCGGCGACGATCAGCAGCATCATCGCCAGCAGGAGGGCGCTGCCGGCCAGCGCCAGGGCGGCCAGCAGCGCGCCCCAGCGCGCCGACAGCCGGTCGAGCGCCGGCACCCGGGCGGCAGCGCCCGTGACCGCCGCCGCGAGCGACGACTCCGTCACGGCTTCGAGAACAACGGCTTGAAGCGCGCCGCGATCTCGGGGCTCTGCTTCATCGCCGCGGCCCACGCCACGTCGTAGGCCTTGTCGCGATATGCCTTGGCCGTGGCGGCGTCGAAGCGGATCGTCTCGATGCCCGCCTTCTGCTGGCGCGTCGTCTCGTCGGCGGCGTACTGCGGCCAGAACGTGTTCTGCGCCTCGAGCGCAAGCGCCTGCTGCTGCAGGTAGTTGCGCTGCGCGTCGGTCAGCTTGCGGTACGCGGCGAGGTTCATCACCAGCGAGACCTCGGCGTCGTAGAAGCCGGGGTCGACGCGGTACTTCGTCTTCTCGTGCCAGTTGGAGTCGAAGATGCCGCCGATCGGCCAGCCGTAGCCGTCGACGACGCCGCGCTCGAGCGCCGTGTACAGCTCGCCCGGAGGCGTCGAGATCACGCTGGCGTTGAGCGCCTGGAAGAACTCGCGGTAGACCGGCGTGATGCGGATCTTCTGGCCGGCGAGGTCGGGCTTGTCGATCTTCTTGTTGGTGTAGAGGTGGAACGGCTGGTTCTCGAGCACGCGCGCCAGGTACTGCATGCCGGCCTTCTCGTTCCATACCTTGTTGATGGCGTCGAAGGCACCGTTGCGCCGCTGCTCGGCCACCGGGATCTGCGTGAGCTTGAGGAAGTCGGCCTCGGGCATCACGTTGGTATAGAAGGCGCCGGTGTTGAGCGCCATGTCGACGACGCCCGTCTTGACGGCATTGCCGACCTCGAAGGTCGGGATCGCCTTCGGGCCGCCGATGAAGTTGATCTGCAGCACGCCCTTGCCCTCGGCGTTGACCTTCTGGATCCACGGCTGCAGGCGCTGCACGTAGATGATGTTCTCGGGGAAGGCGCTGACCAGGCGCAGCGTGATCTCCTGGGCGCTCGCGGTGCCGGCGAGTGCGGCGGCCGCCGTCAGAGCGGCCAGGGTGCGTGTGAAGTCGCGTCGTTGCATGAAGTCGTCTCCTTCGTCGTCGTGATTGTCGTTGCTCAGGCTCGCATGCCTCAGGCGGCGGCGAGCCGTTGCTCCAGTGCGGCGCCGTCTTCGTCGGCGAGTGCCGCGCGCGCAAGCTCGTTCAGGCGCCGGGCGCCGTCGGGCTGCTGCGCGAGCATCGGCAGTTCGGACCGCAGCCGCTCGTAGCGGGCCCAGCCGCGCGCATGCGTGTCGCCGTAGCCCTTGACGAGGCGCTGCAACCGCGCGACTTCGAGCGCCAGCGCCGGCTGTGCCGTCGCGAGTCTGCCGATGTCGGCGAGCCAGGCGTCGATGCGCGCGTGCTCCGTCGCGTGGCGCAGCGAGCGGCGGCGCCAGCGCCGCAGCGATGCGACAGCCGCCAGCAGCAGGTAGCCGCGCAGCGACGACGTCGTGACGACGCGCCCGCGCCGGCACAGGCGGTCGACGCCGGCGCGCGCCCAGCGCGTCGCGAGCAGCCAGCGGCCGAGCCCCGCGGGCAGCACGTCGGCGATCTCCTCGGTGCGCGGATGCAGGTACTCGCCGATCGCGAGCTGCTGGCCCGGCGCCAGCCGCACCTCGGCGGCGACCCGCTCGAAACGCGACGCGCGCGTCTTCAGGTCGGCGACGCGCACGGCGTCCTCGTAGCTCATCCACAGCGCGAGGTGACGCGCCGTCTCTTCGAGCAGGGCGTCGCCGCATGCGCGCAGCGGCGCCAGCCGGCCGAGGTACTCGGATGCGTAGGCCACGTCCTGGTAGTCGGCCAGACGCACGACAGCATGGCGCAGCGTCGCGCGCGCCGCAGCCGCAAACTCGGCGTCGATGCGAGCGCCGAGCGCAGCCAGCCGCGGGCCGAGCCGCGGCGGCGGCACCGCCGCGGAGGCGACAACGCCTGCGCCGTCGGGCGCCTCGCCGCTCGCCGCCGCCCAGCCCGCCGCGAAGGCGTCGAGGCTCGCCGCGCCGCCCACGCCGCTGCGCCGGATCGTGGCCTCGTACTGCTCGCGCGTGAACGGCAGCGCACCGCTGGCCGCGATCGCGCCGAACAGCACGGCGCCGATCGGGCTGCGGTGGCGCTCGGCGAGCGCGCCGTAGTCGTGCGCCACGAGTCGCCGCGCCGCGGCGCGCGCGCCGGCGAGCAGCGCGCCGGCGTCGACGCGGCCGTCGCCGGGCGCGATGCGCTCCGTCATCGAGTAGACGCGGTGCGTCGACGCGACCAGCGTCGTGCGCTCGGGCGTCACGAGCCCGCGCTGCAGCGCGCGGCCGGCCTCCATCAGCTCCGATGCGACGACGACGTCGACTTCGCCGGGCACCGGTGCGAGCGCCAGCACCGGCTGCGCGCCGGCCGGAACGCGCTGCGCGGGAAACAGCTCGACGTAGTACATCGTCGCGCCGGTGCGCTGCGCGACGCCCGGCACCGACGTCGCCTGCGCGACGTGGCCGTGCGTCTCGGCGAGCGCGACGAGCCAGTCGGCGAGCACGCCGCCGCCCTCGCCGCCGAGCGCGAAGACCGCCACGGACGTCGCGCGCGGGGTACTCATGCCGTCAGTCCTTCGAGCCGCCGCGCGATGCGACGCTGCAGCGCGCCGATGACGGCGGCGCGCAAGCGCTGGCGCAGCCGGTCCCATCGGCTCGGGTTGTGCACGATCGCCGCGCGGTAGAACGACGGGCACAGCCGCGCCGCGTGCGCCGCCTCGCCGCACAGCCCGCAGCCGACGCAGCTGTCGACGACGGCGGCCACCGGGTCGCGGCGCAGCGGGTCGGGGTTGGGGCGGATCGTCAGCGACGGGCAGCCCGACAGCCGGATGCACGAATGATCGCCGGTGCAGGTGTCGGGGTCGACACCGTAGCGCTCGCGCACGACACGCGCGCCGGACTCGATCGCGCGGCGCTGCGCCGGCCGCTCGCGGCGCTGGCGGTTGAGCATGCATTCGCTCGACGCGACGACGACCTTGGGCCCGGCGGCGCGCGTCGTCAGCGCCTCGCGCAGCGCGGCGCGCATCTGCTCGACGCTGTAGGTGTGCGTCACGCTGCGCACCCATTCGACCCCGACGCCGCGCACGGCTCGCTCGATCGCATGGTGCGTGCTGCGCAGCGGATTGGCGGCGCGCGACGACGGCAGGTCCTGGCCGCCGGTGGCCGCCGCGTAGCCGTTGTCGACGACGAGCAGCACGTGGTCGCTGCGATTGAAGACAGCGTTGCCGACACCGCTGGTCAGGCCGTTGTGCCAGAAGCCGCCGTCGCCCATGATCGACAGCGTGCGCCGCCGCGTCGCCGGCGTGGCCAGCGCCGACGCGCCGGCCCAGCCGAGGCCGTAGCCCATCGTCGTCGCGCCGATGTCGAACGGCGGCAGGATCGAGAACAGGTGGCAGCCGATGTCGCAGCTCACGTGATGCGGCCCCAGCTCCTGCTCCACGAGCTTGATCGCCGTGAAGATCGGCCGCTCGGGGCAACCGGTGCAGAACGAAGGCGGGCGCGGCTGCACCTGCTCGATCGCTGCGCGCACGACGGGCGCGTGTTCGGCCGGCCGCTCCGCCGCGGGCCGATCGGCGCCGGCCAGCAGCCGCGGTGCGCACTGCTCGACGAAGCGCGTCACGCCGGTGACGACGACGGCGCCGGTGTATTCGCCGGCGAGCGTGAAGAAGTCCTTGCCGTGCACCTGCGTCGCGATGCCCGCGCGGCGCAGCATCGCATGCACCGCCTGCTCGATGTAGTCGGGCTGGCCCTCCTCGACGACGAGCACGGCACGCTTGCCGGCGCAGAAGCGCTCGAACTCGGCGTCGACGAGCGGATACGTCACGTTGAGCACGTACAGCGGCACGCGCGAGCGGCCGAAGGCGTCGGCCAGGCCGAGCAGCTCGAGCGCGCGCAGCACGCCGTTGTAGAGGCCCCCCTGCATCACGATGCCGAAGTCCTGCGCGCCTTCGGCGAAGAACTCGTTGAGGCCGCGCTCGAGGATGTAGCGCTGCGCCGCCGGCCAGCGCTCGGTCACCTTCTCCTGCTCGTGCAGATAGGTCGCCGGCGGCAGCGCGATGCGGTTCACGTCGCGGCGCGGATGCTCGATCGCGTCGGCCAGCGTGAAGTCGGGGCGCCGGTTGTCGCGCGCGGTGAAGCGGCCGTGCACGTGGCAGGCGCGGATGCGCAGCTCGAGCATCACGGGCGTGCGGCTCGCCTCCGACAGCTCGAAGCCCTGCTCGACGGCGGCGACGATCGAAGGCAGGTTCGGCCGCGGGTCGAGCAGCCAGACCTGCGACTTCATCGCGAAGGCGTGCGAGCGCTCCTGCATGATGCTCGAGCCCTCGCCGTAGTCCTCGCCGACGATCAGCAGCGCGCCGCCGGTGACGCCGCCCGACGCCAGGTTGGCGAGCGCGTCGGACGCCACGTTGGTGCCGACGGTGGCCTTGAACGTGACGGCGCCGCGCAGCGGATAGTGGACCGACGCGGCCAGCGCCGCCGTCGCCGCCGCCTCCGACGCGCTGTGCTCGAAGTGCACGCCCAGCTCGGCGAGCACGTCGCCGGCGTCGGCCAGCACGTCCATCAGGTGCGAGATCGGCGCGCCCTGGTAGCCGGCGACGTAGGCAACGCCCGACTGCAGCAGCGCCTTCGTCACGGCGAGGATGCCCTCGCCGCGGAATTCGTCGCCGTCGCCCAGGCGCAGCTTGGAGACTTCCGACGTGAACGAGCGTTCGGCCATGGGCGCGGTCGTGAGCGAGGTACCGACTCTATGCACCGCCCGGCCCGTTTGCGAAACGGATTGTCTGAATGGCCGGCATTCATCTCGTGAATAATCGGGTGCAACCCGTACGGGTTCGCGAGCGTCATGAATTTCCGCCAACTCGATCTCAATCTGCTGCGCGTGCTCGCCGCGATCCACCGCACGCGCTCCGTCACGCAGGCCGGCAAGGCGCTCGCGCTGTCGCAGTCGGCGACGAGCAATGCGCTGGCGCGGCTGCGCCGCCACTTCGACGACGAGCTGTTCGTGCGCTCGCCGGGCGGCCTGCAGCCCACACGGCGCTGCGAGCTCGTCGCGCCGGCCGTGTTCGAGCAGTTGCGCCAGCTCGAAACGCTGCTCGCCGGCAAGCAGGACTTCGACGCCGCGAGCAGCGAGATGCAGTGGCGCCTGTCGCTGTCGGACCTGGGCGAGATGCTGTTCCTGCCCGTGCTGGCCGCGGAGCTGCGGCGGCGCGCACCGCACACCGCGCTGGCCAACGTTTCGGTGCCGGCGGCCGGCGTGCCGGCCGCGCTCGAGACGCGCGAGATCGACTGCGCCATCGGCATCCTGCAGGCGCGCCACCGCGACCTGCGCGCCGACCTGCTGTTTCGCGAGCAGTACGTGGCCATCACGTCGCCCGGCTGGCGGCCGGCTACGGGCCGCGCGACGGGCCGTTCGCTGACGCCGGCGCAGCTGGCCGGCGCGTCGATCGTCGTCGCGTCGCCGACCGCGACGTTCCACGACAGTGTCGAGCAGATGCTGGTGAAGATGAAGCTGGCGCAGCGCGTCGTCGTGCGCGCACGCCACTACGGCGCGCTGCCCGACCTGGCGCGCTCGACCGACCTGCTGGCGATCGTGCCCGACATGTATGCGCGCAAGATCGGCGAGCGCCACGATCTGCGGCGCTGGCGGCTGGCGCAGGCGCCGCACTACGACGTGCAGCTCGTCTGGCACGCCAGCACGGGGCGCGACCCGGCGCATCAGTGGATGCGCGCGCTGATCCGGCGCCTGTTCGGCCGCACGCCGCCGACGCAGCCCTGGAAGGAGTCGCCCGGCGCGCCGTGAACCGCGGATCGGCGCGATCGGTCCGTATACTGCTCGCGACCCCGCCGTCCCCCATGCGCGCCGCCGTGTTCTCGCGACGGCCACCGGCGGTCGGCCGCCGCGCCCGCGCGCGGTGCGCGACGCAACCCGACACTGCGAAGGACTCCACCTCGTGACCCCGCTGCAACGCCGCCTGCGCGCCCTCGACCGCGCCCGCCTGCAAGGCATGCGCCGCGGCCTCGAGAAGGAGAGCCTGCGCACGCGCGTCGGCGGCCGGCTCGCGACGACGCCGCATCCGGCGGCGCTCGGATCGCCGTTGACGCATCCGCATATCACGACCGACTTCAGCGAGGCGCAGCTCGAGCTGGTAACCGGCGTGCACGCCGACGCGGCGTCGTGCATCGACGAGCTGACGCAGTTGCACCGCTTCGTGCACGGCGCGATCGCCGCAGACGAGCGGCTGTGGGCCGGCAGCATGCCGTGCGAGCTGCCCGCCGACGACGCCGCGATCCCGATCGCACGCTACGGCGACTCCAACATCGGCCGCGCCAAGTCGGTCTACCGCATGGGGCTGGGCCACCGCTACGGCCGGCGCATGCAGACGATCTCGGGCATCCACTACAACTGGTCGCTGCCGGGGCTCACGAACGCCGACTACTTCGGCCTGATCCGCAACTTCCGCCGCCATTCGTTCCTGCTGCTGCTGCTCGGCGGCGCGTCGCCGGCCGTCGGCGCCGGCTTCGTCGCCGGCCGCGAGCACGGCCTGCAGCCGCTGGGTCACGACACGCTGCACCTGCCCCACGCGACCTCGCTGCGCATGGGTCGCCTGGGCTACCAGAGCGATGCGCAGTCGGCGCTGGCGGTCAGCTGCAACGATCTCGACAGCTACGCCGCGTCGCTGCACGACGCGCTGACGCGTCCCTACCCGCCCTACGAGGCGATCGGCCTGCGCGACGCCGACGGCGGCTGGCGCCAGCTCTCGACCACGCTGCTGCAGATCGAGAACGAGTTCTACGGCACGATCCGCCCCAAGCGCGTGATCCGCCCCGGCGAGCGGCCGCTGCACGCGCTGCGCGAGCGCGGTGTCGAATACGTCGAGGTGCGCTGCCTCGACCTCGATCCGCAATTGCCGGTCGGCATCGACGCGGCGACGCTGCGCCTGCTCGACGTCTTCCTGCTGCACTGCCTGCTCGCCGACAGCCCGCCCGACACGCCCGCCGAGCTGGCCGTGCTGGCGCGCAACCAGCAGGCCGCGGCGCAGCGCGGCCGCGATGCGGCGACGCTCCTCGAACGCGGCGCCGACACGGTGCCGATCGGGTCATGGAGCGCCGAACTGCTCGACGACTGCGTGCCCATCGCGCTCGCGCTCGACGAGGCGCGGGGCGGCAGCGACCATGCCGCTGCGCTCGACGCGGCGGCGCGTTCACTCGCCGAGCCGGCCTCGCTGCCGTCGGCGCGCGTGCTGGCGGCGATGCGCGACGCACACGGCGGCTCGCACGTCGCGTTCGTCGACGCCTGCTCGCAGCGCGCGCGCGAGGCGCTGCTGCGCGACCCGCTGCCGGCCGACGCGCAGGCACGCTACGAGCGCATGGCGCGCGAGTCGCTCGACGAGCAGCGGAGCATCGAGGCCGCCGAGTCGCTGTCGTTCGACGACTTCCGGCGCGACTACCTCTCGCCGCACCGGCTGACGCCCTGAGGGCCAGCCGGCGCGCCGCCCGACTGGCGCTGCGTCGTCGAAGGCAGGTCGCCGAACTGGCGCTTGTACTCGGCCGAGAAGGCGCTCATGTGCCAGAAGCCCCAGCGCGCCGCGATGTCGTGCACCGTGGCGTCGGTGCCGGCCAGGCGCTTGAGGTCGCGCCGCGCACCGCACAGCCGCACGGCGCGCAGGTACTTGTGCGGCGACAGGCCGAGCACGTCGCGAAAGCACAGCTCGAGCTTGCGCGGGCTGGTGCCGATCTGCTTGCACACCTCGAGCGTCGTCAGCGGCCGGTCGGGCGTGCCGAGCACGAGCTCGCAGGCGCGGTCGACGATGCGCTGGCGCGCCGCCACGCTGTGCAGGTCGCCCAGGTCGACCGACGACGGGATCGCCTCGAGCCATTCGACGAGCACGGCGTCGCGCAATTGCAGCGCCGTCTCGGGCACGGCGAGCAGCGACGGCTCGGCCGCCACCGCCTCCATCGCGCGCAGGTGCGCCGTGCGCACGTAGCCGGCGGTGCGCGGGCGCGCCTGCACGACGACCTTGTGGTCGAGCCATGCCGACCACGGCTTGCCGTAGAGCTGCTGCCACAGCGAACTCAGCAGCTCGGCGTCGACGACGATGGCCAGCAGCAGCGAGTCCTGGCGCAGCGTCAGGTCGAGGTCGTCGCTGCGTCCGATCAGGATGCTGTCGCCGTCGATGCGCCGGCCGTGGAAATAGCCGTTGCCGGCCGGCGAGTCGCACATCGCGAAGCCGACCTGGCTCGCGCCGAGCTGGCCGCGCTGGCGCGTCGCCTGGCTCGCAGACTCCCAGACGAGCCGCAACTCGGGCAGCTGGACATGGCGCACCGCGGCCTTGAAGCGGCCCTGCGACAACTGCTCGTAGCGCAGTTCCCAGCCGGCCTGCGCGGCGGCCAACTCGTCGATGTCGTCGGTCTCGGCGGCGTGCACCCAGGCCGTCGTCGCCTCCGCCGGGGCCGCCGTGGCGGCATCGCTGGAAAGAACGGGGAGGTTGGCCATGTTCAACAAGGTCCGAGAGGTGTGCCGCACGACCGCGATATCGATATCGGAGCCGCGATGCGTGTTTACCCGAAAAGCGTTCTGCGGAGAACTGATAACGACCCGCATGCCTTGGCTCCTAAGGTTCCGACCGTCGCTGCGCCCGGCCCGCGGGGGGCCGGGCGGCCATCGCTCCAAGGAGATCAGGCATGACGGCAAGCCGTTACTACATCCGACAACTGGCAGCGGCGTGCGTCGCGCTGGCCGTGGCGCAGGTCTGCACGGCGCAGGCACGCGATGCATCGCGCCTCGGCAAGGACCTGACCGCCGCGGGCGCCGAGCCGGGCGCCAACAAGGACGGCACGATCCCGGCCTACGCGCCGAGCGACGCGCTGCTGCCGGGTTGGTCGGCGGGCAAGCGCCGCGTCGAGTTCTTCCGCCACGCCGGCGACAAGCCGCTCTACACGATCGACGCGGGCAACGTCGACCAGCACGCGGCCAAGCTCTCGCCCGGCCAGGTGGCGCTGATCAAGCAGATCAAGGGCTACCAGATGGAGGTCTATCCGAGCCGCCGGACCTGCGGCCACCCCGACTTCGTCGTCGAGAACACGAAGAAGAACGTCGCCGTCGCCAAGCTCGGCGCCGACGGATGGAGCCTCAAGGACGCCGTGCTGCCCGGCGTCCCGTTCCCGATGCCGGCCAACGGCGCCGAGGCGATGTGGAACTACAAGCTCAAGTACGCGGGCATCGGCTACGAATGGCCGCTCAACTGGATCGCGCTGTCGCCGCGCAAGGGCAGCAGCGAATGGATCCGCGCCGGCGCGACGCAGACCTACTACTTCCCGTGGGGCAAGAAGGGCAGCACGCCGCTGGCGCAGCTGCCGCCGGTCGAGTA
Organism: Burkholderiaceae bacterium; assembly: GCA_048500255.1. Lineage (GTDB taxonomy): Bacteria > Pseudomonadota > Gammaproteobacteria > Burkholderiales > Burkholderiaceae_C > JAMHWF01. The sequence goes on from JASNYH010000008.1 coordinate 107,918, forward strand.
CTACACCTACTTCGCCTACGAGTCGCCGCCGGCGCTCGCCGGCCAGGCGCTGGCCATCGCCTACTACACCGACAAGCCGGGCGACACCTTCTACTACTTCCCCGGCCAGCGTCGCGTGCGCCGCATGCCGACCTACGCCTACGACGCGCCGCAGATCGGCTTCGAGAACCAGTACACGCTCGACGAGCCGCGCATGTTCAACGGCACGATGGACCGCTTCGACTGGAAGCTCGTCGGCAAGAAGGAGCTGCTCGTCGGCTACAACTCGTTCGGCATGTACGACCCCTCGGTCAAGCTCGACAGCGTGCTCAAGAGCGACATGGTCGCGAGCGCCGCTCGCCGCTACGAGCTGCACCGGGTCTGGGTCGTCGAGGCCACCGTCAAGGCCGGCGTGCGCCACGTGACGCCCAAGCGCACCTTCTATCTCGACGAGGACAGCTGGTCCGTCATGGTCGCCGAGGACTACGACGCCCAGGGCAAGCTGTGGAAGGTGCGCGAGAGCTACGCCATCCCGGTGCACGAGACGGGCGCCTGCGACAACGCGGCGTTCGTCCAATACAACGTGATCGACGGCCGCTACCTGTTCGATCAGAGCCCCCTGGGCGCAGGCAAGGACATGCGCTGGGTGGTCGAGTCCAAGGAGCCCAAGTTCAGCGAAGGCTTCTACACCGCAGACAACCTGCGTTCCATCAGCGAGCGCTGAAGCGCCAACCCGCACCGAGGAGGAGACTTCATGAAGAATTTCGCCCTTGCGCAGGGCGCCGCGCTCGCCTGCGCCGCGCTGTCCGCCCTGGCGCCTGCCGGCGCCCTCGCCTTCACGTTCGAGACCGAGGAGATGAAGGGGTCGTTCGATTCCACCATCACGCTGGGCGCCGGCCGCCGGCTCGGCAACCAGAGCTGCGGACTGCTCGGCACGCCCAATGCCGTCTGCGGGCCGGGCGACGTCAACCCGCTGACCTGGGCCGGTGCCGACGACGGCAACCTCAACTACAACAAGGGCGACTACTTCACCACCTACCTCAAGGGCACGCACGAGCTGCTGCTCACGCGGCCCGCCGACGGACTCAAGTTCATGGGCCGCTTCAACTGGCTCAAGGACTTCAAGGCCGACGACACGCGCACCACGCCGCTCACGCCCGACGCCGAAAAGCAGATCGTCGACAACATCAACCTGCTCGACCTGTGGGTCAGCAAGGACTTCCGGCTCGGCAACCAGGCCGGGCGCGTCAAGGTCGGCAACCAGGTCGTCAGCTGGGGCGAGAGCCTGTTCGCGCTCGGCGGCATCAACGCCACCAACTCCGTCGACCTGGTGCGCCTGTCCAACCCGGGCGTGCAGTTGAAGGAGGTGTTCCTGCCCGCGCCGATCATCAGCGTGGCGAGCTCGCTCGCGCCGGGCGTCAACGTCGAGGCCTACTACCAGCTCCACTGGAATCGCTACAAGTTCCCGCCGGCCGGCTCGTACTGGTCGCAGGGCGACATCTTCGACAAGGGCCGCGGCAACCTGCCGTTCCTCGATCCCGACGACGAGCCGCGCAACAGCGGGCAGTTCGGCGTGTCGCTGCGCTGGCGGCCCAAGAACGTCGACGCGGACTTCGGCGTCTACGCGATGAACTACCACGACAAGACGCCCAACCTCGCCTACAGCACGGGCGCGACGGGGCAGCTGCAGTGGAACTTCCTGCCCAACCGCAAGCTGTTCGGTGTCAGCGCCAACACGTCGGTCGGCGACTGGGCGCTGGGCGCCGAGCTGTCGTACCGGCCGAAGGACGCCGTCGCGCTGACCGCTTGCGCCGACGCGGGCACCGGCGGCACGGCGCAGGACTTCACGCCGACCGCCGCGCCGACAACGGCGTGCCCCGGCTGGGTCGACAACAAGCGCTGGCAGATGCATCTGACGGGCCTGTACAGCCTGACGCCGAGCAACGCGCGCGGCTTCCTCGACGCCGTGGGCGCGCAGACCGGCACCTTCCTCGGCGAGTTCGTCGTCATCCACTATCCGGGCATCAGCCAGGACAAGCTGGTCACGCGCACGGTCAACGGCGTCGCCATCGAGCAGGCGGTGGCCGCCGGCCTGTGGTGGCTGCCTTCGTCGGGCGCGGGCGTGACGCGCGGCTTCGGCGACGCCACGTCGATGGGCTACATGTTCGACTTCAGCCTCGTCTACGACAACACGCTGATCCCGGGCTGGCAGGTCATCCCAGGCGTCTTCGTGCAGCACGCCGTCAAGGGATCGACGCCGAACTTCCTTGCCAACTGGCTCGAGGGTGCGAAGACGGTCAACTTCTACGTCAACTTCGTGCAGAATCCCGCGAAGTGGCAGGCCGGCATCAACATCGCCAAGTTCTTCGGCGGCAAGACGCCGACGCACCAGCCGCTGGGTGACCGCGACTTCATCGGCGTGTACCTGTCGCGCAACCTCTGAGCCCGAGCATGCCGTCGCCCAAGTCCTCTTCGGCCTGGACGACGGCCGTCGCGCGCGCCGAGGAGTTCTGCTTCTCGCGCCGCGCGCTCGTCATCGGCGTGCTGCTCGCGCTCACCGCCGTGATGGCGTGGTTCGCGCTGCAACTTCGCATGGACGCGGGCTTCGAGAAGCAGATGCCGCTCGGCCACGAGTACGTGCAGACCTTCGACGCCTACCGCAACGACGTGCTGGGCGCCAACCGGCTCAACATCGTGGTGCGCGCGCGCGAGGGTTCGATCTGGACGAAGGCCGGGCTCGAGCGGCTGCACGACGTGACGCAGGCCGTCACCTATCTGCCCAACGTCGACCGCCTGGGCGTGCAGTCGCTGTGGACGCCCAACACCTTCGTCAACGAGATCACGGAGGAAGGCTTTCGCGCCGATCCGCTGATCGCCGGCACGATCACGCCGGCACAGCTCACCGCTGCATCGATCGCCGGCATCCGCCAGGCGGCAAGCCAGGGCGGCTTCATCGGCACGCTGGTCTCGCGCGACGAGGCCGGCGCGATGGTGGTGGCCGAGCTCGCCGAGACCGACGCCGAGGGCCGGCGCCTCGACTACGTGGCCTACAACCGCATCCTCGAGGACCAGCTGCGCGCCAAGTTCGAGGACGCGCAGTTCGAGATCCAGATCATCGGCTTCGCCAAGCAGATCGGCGACATCGCCGACGGCGCCGCGGCCGTGCTGCAGTTCTGCGCCATCGCGATGTTGCTCACGGCGCTGGCCGTGTACTGGTACTGCCGGTCCATAGCGTTCACGCTGCTGCCGATCGCCTGCTCGCTGGCGTCGCTGGTCTGGCAGTTCGGCACGCTGCGCCTGCTCGGCTTCGGCCTCGATCCGCTGGCCGTGCTGGTGCCGTTCCTCGTGTTCGCGATCGGCGTGTCGCACGGCGTGCAGCAGATCAACTTTATCGTGCGCGAGCTGGCGCACGGCCGCACCACGATGCAGGCCTGCCGCGCCAGCTTCACGGGGCTGCTGATCCCCGGCACGCTGGCACTCGTGACCGCCTTCGTCACCTTCGTCACGCTGCTCGTGATCCCGATCCCGATGGTGCGCGAGCTGGCGATCGCCGCCGCGCTCGGCGTGGCCTACAAGATCGTCACCAACCTCGTGATGCTGCCGGTGGCGGCGTCCTACGTGCGCGTCGGCGAAGGCTGGGCGCAGCGCGCGATGGAGATCAACGAGCGCCGCGCGCGCTGGCTGCGCCCGGTGGCACAGCTGGCCGAGCCGCGCCGCGCGGCGTGGACGCTGGCCGTCGTCGCCGCCGTCTTCGCCGCGGCCGTGTGGCAAAGCCGCGACCGCGTCGTCGGCACGCTGCAGCCGGGCGCGCCCGAACTGCGCTCCGAGGCGCGCTTCAACCGCGATGCCGTGTCGATCGCGCGCAGCTTCGACACCGGCCTCGACTGGCTGACCGTCGTGTTCGAGTCGCCGCCGAACTCGTGCGAGAACCCGGCCGTCGGCGTGTGGCAGGACGAATTCGTCTGGCGCATGACGCCGGTCGAAGGCGTGCAGTCGGTCGTGTCGTTCGCCGGCCAGATGCGCTTGTTCAACGAGGGCTACAACGAGGGCCATCCGAAGATGTCGGTGGTGCCGATCGATCCGGGCAACTACTCGGCGCTGGCCGCCGAGATCGGCCGCACGCGCGGCATGATGCGCGGCGACTGCAGCATGACGGCGGCGCACCTGTTCCTCGCCGACCACAAGGCGACGACGATCCATCGCGTGATCGACGCCGTGAAGCACTTCCGCGAGGAGCAGCCGCTGCCCGGCTCGACGATCCGCCTCGCCTCGGGCAACGCCGGCGTGCTGGCCGCCGTCAACGACGAGGTGCACCGCAGCGAGCTGCCGATGATGCTGTACGTCTACGCGGCCATCGTGCTGCTCGTCGCGCTGGTGTATCGCGACCTGCGCGCCGTGCTGACCTGCTGCCTGCCGCTGACCGTCGGCACCTTCATCGGCTACTGGTTCATGAAGGAGCTGGAGATCGGCCTCACCGTCGCCACGCTGCCGGTGATGGTGCTGGCGGTGGGCATCGGCGTCGACTACGCCTTCTACATCTACAACCGGCTGCAGTTGCACCTCGCGCTGCGCCAGCCGATCGTCAAGGCGATCGAGCACTCCATCCTCGAAGTCGGCGCGGCGACGATCTTCACCGCGCTGACGCTGGCCATCGGCGTGGCGACGTGGTCGTTCTCCGAACTCAAGTTCCAGGCCGACATGGGCAAGCTGCTGGCCTTCATGTTCATGGTCAACATGGTGCTGGCGATGACGGCGCTGCCGGCCTTCGCCGTGTGGCTGGATCGGTTGTTCCCGCGGCGCGGGCCGGTGCGCGCGCCCGGTCTGCTGGCGCATTGAGATGAACCACCCCCACGCTCGCCTCGCCCGCCGCGCCACCGCCACCGGCGTGGCGCGCGCCGCGGCGGCGCTGGCGCTGGCGTGCGCCACGCTCTCGGCGCACGGCACCGATGCGGCGGCGACGCTGCAGCCGCGCGCCGCCGCCGTCGTCGCGCATGCGTCGCAGGCGGCGCTGCTTGGCGCCGCGCAGGCCGGCGCGCGCATGGTCGCCGTCGGCGACCACGGCGTCGTGCTGTTGTCCGACGACGGCGGCCGGCAATGGCGGCAGGCGCGCGCAGTGCCCGTGAGCTCGACGCTCACGGCGGTGAGCTTCGCCGACGAGCGGCACGGCTGGGCCGTCGGCCACTGGGGCGTCGTGCTCGCGACGCGCGACGGCGGCGAGACCTGGGACATCGTGCGCATCGACGCGGGCGAGGACCGGCCGCTGTTCGCCGTGCACGCCTACGACGCGCAGCACCTCGTCGCCGTCGGCCTGTGGTCGCTGGTGCTGACGAGCGCCGACGGCGGCAAGAGCTGGACGCCGGTGACGCTGGCCGCGCCGCCGGCGGCCGGCGGGGCCAGGCCGGGCAAGGCCGACCTCAACCTGTTCGCGCTGGCGACCGACGACCGCGGCGTCGTCTACGCCGCCGGCGAACGCGGCATGGTGCTGCGCTCGGCCGACCGCGGCGCGACCTGGAGCTACCTGCCCACGGGCTACAAGGGATCGTTCTGGTCGGTGGCGTCGCCGACCGCCGGCGTGCTCGTCGCAGCCGGGCTGCGCGGCTCGATCTGGCGCAGCGCCGACGACGGCAGGAGCTGGGCGCCGATCGATGGCCACGGCAAGTCGTCGATCACGGCGCTGGTGCGCGACGGCAGCGAACTTTTCGCGCTGGGCCTCGACGGCCTGCTGCTGCGCAGCGCCGACCACGCCGCGCGCTTCACCGCCGCGCCGCGCGCCGACCGTGCCGCTCTGACGGCCGCGCTGCGGCGCGCCGACGGCAGCCTGGTGCTCTTCTCGCGCAGCGGCGTCGTCAAGCCCTGACCGCGGCGCCCCGGCGCCGCCTGCGTTGGCATCGAAAGGAATGACCGCCATGAAATATCCCTCTCTGGCGCTGCACGTCGCGGGCCGCTGGCTGCCGCGCGCCTCGGGAGGCGAGCGCTTCGTCATCGATCCGTCCAACGAGACGCCGCTGGCGACGCTGCCGCTGGCCGGCCCCGCCGAGCTGGCCGCCGCCGCCGAGTCGGCCGAGCGCGGCTTCGCCGCCTGGCGCCGCCGCAGCGCGCACGACCGCTACCTCGTGTTGCGCAACGCCGCCGAGCTGATGCGCCAGCGCGCCGAGCAGATCGCGACGGTGCTCACGCTCGAGCAGGGCAAGCCGCTGGCCGAGGCGATACGCGAAGTGAAGCTGTCGGCCGACATCCTCGACTTCCAGGCCGAGGAGGGCAAGCGCATCTATGGTCGCACCGTGGCCCCGCGCGTCGAGGGCATCGTGTCGCAGACCGTGACGCGTCGGCCCGTCGGCCCCGTGGCCGCCTTCACGGCGTGGAACTTCCCGGTCAACCTGCCGGTGCGCAAGCTCGCGAGCGCGCTGGCCGCCGGCTGCAGCGTCGTCATCAAGCCCGACGAGCAGACGCCCGGCACCTGCATGCTCGTCGTGCAGGCGCTGCTCGACGCCGGTGTGCCGCCCGACGCGATCAACATGGTGTGCGGCGAGCCGGCCGAGGTGTCGTCGACGCTGATCGCGCACCCGGCGATCGCCAAGGTGTCGATCACGGGATCGGTCGCGGTGGGCAAGCTGCTCGGCGAGCAGGCGGCGCGCCACGTCAAGCGCTTCACCGGCGAGCTGGGCGGGCACGCGCCCGTCATCGTCGCCGACGACATGTGCGACGGCGCGTCGCTCGCCTTCGTGCTGAAGAACTCGCTGGCCGCCAAGTTCCGCAACGCAGGCCAGGTGTGCGCGTCGCCGATCCGCTTCTTCCTGCCGCGACGCCACCTCGCGACGTTCGCCGAGCAGTTCGCGCTCGGCGCGCAGCAGCTGCGGCTGGGGCCCGGTCTCGACCCGCAGACGCAGATGGGGCCGCTCGCGCACGCGCGACGCATCGACGACATGGAGCGCTTCGTCGACGACGCGATCGAGTGCGGCGCGCGCCTGCTGACCGGCGGGCACCGCGTCGAGCGCGCGGGCTACTTCTTCGAGCCCACCGTGTTCGCCGACGCGCCGCCGCAGTGCCGGCTGATGCGCCACGAGCCTTTCGGCCCGATCGCCGTGCTGCAGCCCTACGACGCGCTCGACGACGCGATCGCCGCCGCCAACGCCCTGCCCTACGGACTCGGCGCCTATGCCTTCACGCGCGACCTGCGCACCGCGCATCGCCTCGCCGACGAAATCGAGGCCGGCATGGTGGGGATCAACAGCTACGGCGTGTCGCAACCCGAGATGCCGTTCGGCGGCTGCAAGGAAAGCGGCATCGGCCACGAGATGGGAGCCGAGGGCATCCTGCACTACACCGAGATCAAGACCGTCACCGTCGGCGTTCCGCAATGAGTGTGAGGCCCCGGTGTTTACCCGAAGTGTGAAGTTCGGAGAACTGATAACCGCCCTGCGACCCGCGCGCCTATTGTCTGCACCACTCCGCAGCCCCAACGGAACGCACGCATGAGCCCCGATCGAGACGCCCTTCGGCGCGACAACGCGCAGTTCATCTGGCACCCGATGGCGCACCCGGCCGCGATGAAGAAGAACGCGCCCGACATCATCGCGCGCGGCGAAGGCTGCTGGATCTGGGACGTCGACGGCCACAAGATGCTCGACGGCGTGGGCGGCCTGTGGGCCAGCAACCTGGGCCACAGCAACCGTCGCGTGCGCGACGCCATCGTGGCGCAGCTCGACGAGCTGCCGTTCTACAACGTGTTCCGCGGCACCAGCCATACGCGCGCCATCGAGCTGTCGACGCGCCTGGTGCGCATGATGGCTCCCGAGCAGGTCGCCGCCGTCATGTTCTCGACCGGCGGCAGCGACGCCGTCGAAGGCGCGCTCAAGCTCGCGCGCCAGTACTGGAAGCTGCGCGGCCAGGCCGACCGCACCAAGTTCATCAGCCTGCGCCAGGGCTACCACGGCGTGCACTTCGGCGGCATGAGCGTCAACGGCAACACCAACTTCCGCCGCGCCTACGAGCCGCTGCTGCCGGGATGCTTCCACGTCGACACGCCCTGGCTCTACCACAACCCCTACGGTACCGACGACCCGGCGCAGCTCGCGCGCATCTGCGCCGATCTGCTCGAGCGCGAGATCGTCTTCCAGGGCCCCGACACGGTGGCCGCGTTCATCGCCGAGCCGATCCAGGGCGCCGGCGGCGTGATCGTGCCGCCGGCCGAGTACTGGCCGCTGGTGCGCCAGATCTGCGACCGGCACGGCGTGCTGCTGATCGCCGACGAAGTCGTCACCGGGTTCGGCCGTGCCGGCGCGCTGTTCGGCACGCGGCTGTGGGGCGTCAACGCCGACATCTGGTGCCTGGCCAAGGGCATCAGCTCGGGCTACGTGCCGCTCGGCGCGACGGCCATCGGCCGCAAGGTCGCCGAGGCGTTCGACGCCGACGCCAGCGGCGCCGCCACCGTGACGCACGGCTACACCTACAGCGCGCACCCGGTGGCGGCGGCGGCAGCGCTGGCCACGCTCGAGCAGATCGAGGAGTTGGACATCCCGGGCCACGCAGCGCGCGTCGGCGCGCACCTGCACGCGCGGCTGGCCGGCTTCGTCGACAGGTTCCGCTTCGTCGGCAACGTGCGCGGGCGCGGCCTGATGGCCGGCCTCGAGATGGTGGCCGACAAGGCGCGGCGCATCCCGATGCCGCGCACGAGCGACGTGCCGTCGCGCGTCGCGCGCGAGGCCTACCGGCGCGGCCTGATGGTGCGCATCTCAGGGCCGAACCTGATCCTGTCGCCGCCGCTCGTCATTACGCTCGAGGAAGTCGACTACATGGTCGACGTGCTCGAAGCCAGTTTCGCCGCCGTGGAGGCCCAGCCATGACGATGAAGACCGAAGGAATGCCCCTCGGTGCCAAGCCGCGCGCGGCTTCGGCCGGCCTCGGCTTCAGCGCGCTGTTCGCCGCCGCCGTCGGCGTGATCGTGGCGCAGATCAGCATGGCCAGTTCGGCGCAGGGCATCGGCATCGGCGGCTGGGGCTTCGTCGCGGCGCTGGTGATCGCCTTCGCCCTCTCGATGGCCAACGCGCTGGCCTATGCCGAGATGTCGCTGATGATGCCGAGCCAGGGCAGCCTGTCGAGCTTCGCCGAGGCGGCGATCGGCAACTTCCCGGCGATCATGCTTGTCTTCGCCGGCTACGTGACGCCGGCGATGTTCGGCCTGCCCGCCGAGCTGATCCTCGCCGACCAGATCCTCACGCAGACCGTCGGGCTGCCGCTGCCGAAACACTTCTGGCCGGTGGCGCTCGTCGTCGTGTTCGCCGTGCTCAACATCCTCGGCACCGACGTGTTCGCGCGCGTGCAGACGGCGCTGAGCTTCGTCGTGCTGCTGTTCCTCGGCGTCACCGGGCTGCTGGCGCTCACGGGCGGCGCCGCCGTCGCACCCGATGCGGCGGCCGGCCTGGCGCAGCTCGCGCAGGGCACGACGGTGCTCAGCCTGGTGGCGCTCGCGTTCTGGGTGTTCGCCGGCATCGAGTTCGTCACGCCGCTGGTGACGGAGGCGCGCGACGCGCGGCGCGACCTGCCGCGCGCGATGGTGCTGGGCCTGGGGGCGCTGCTCGCGGTGCAGATCGTGTTCGTGCTCGGCGCGGCGGCACTCGCGCCGCGCGACAAGCTCGCCGCGGCGCCGACGCCGCACCTGGACGTCGCGATGGCCGTCTACGGCCCCGGAGCGAAGGTGTTCGTCGCGGTGCTGGCGCTGCTCGCGTCGGCCAGCCTCATCAACACGGTGCTCGCCGCCGTGCCGCGCATGCTCGCCGGCATGGCCGACAACGGCCAGGTGTTCCCGCTGCTGAAGTACCGGCACCCGAAGCGCGGCACGCCCGTCGTCGCCATCGTGTTCGTCGCTGCGCTGCCGCTGGTGGGCCTGTTCTGGTCGGGCGGCAACGTCGAGGCGATCCTGCCGCTGATGGTGGCGGCTTCGGTCGCCTGGCTGATGGCCTACATCATGGCGCAGGTGTCGCTGATCGTGCTGCGCCGGCGCCATGCGGCGATGGCGCGGCCGTTCCGCGTGCCCGGCTATCCCGTCGTGCCCGTGCTGGCGATCCTCGGCATGCTGTTCGTGATCGCCAACAGCTCGCCGGCGCCGGAGCTGACGCGGCCGATCGTCACCTACACCGGCGTCGTGCTGGCCGTGTTTGCGGTGGTCGGCGCGGCGTGGGTCAAGCTCGTCATGAAGAAGGGCCTGTTCGAGCCTGTGACGCCGCACCTGGGCTGAACCTCATGACGCGCGCGGTTCCCCGCATCCTCGTCATCGGCACCGTCGACACCAAGCGCGACGAGATCGAGTTCCTGTGCCGCAGCGTCGAGCGCTGCGGCGGCCGGGCCCTGGTGATGGACGTCGGCGTGCTCGCGCCGGGCGGGCTCGTGCCCGAGATCTCGAACGCCGAGGTCGCGGCTGCCGCCGGCATCACGCTGCAGCAGCTGATCGACGACGGCGACGAGAACTCGGCGATGGCGGCGATGGCGCGCGGCGCCGCCGCGCTGGCCGTGCAGTGGCACGCCGCCGGCCGCTACGACGGCCTGCTCGCACTCGGCGGCACGATGGGCACCGACCTCGCGCTCGACGTGGCGCAGGCGCTGCCGCTGGGCGTGCCCAAGGTCGTGCTGTCGACGATCGCCTACTCGCACCTGGTGCCGCCCGAGCGCGTGCCGCCCGACCTCATCATGCGTCTGTGGGCGGGCGGACTGTACGGGCTGAACCGGCTGTGCCGCACGGCGCTGGCGCAGGCCGCCGGCGCGGCGGTGGGCGCCTGCCTCGCGCGCCTCGACGACGCCGACGAGGCGCGGCGACCGGTGGTCGGCATGACGTCGCTCGGCTCGAGCGTGCTGCGCTACATGAAGACGCTCAAGCCCGCGCTCGAGGCGCGCGGCTACGAGCTCGCCGTGTTCCACACCACGGGCATGGGCGGGCGCGCGTTCGAGGAGCTCGCGGCGCGCGGCTGGTTCGCCGCCGTGATGGACTTCAGCCTGCAGGAACTGGTCAACCACATGGGCGGCTCGTGCGTGACGGCGGGCGCCGACCGACTGCGCGGCGCGGGCCGCGCCGGCGTGCCGCAGATCGTCGCGCCGGGCGCCACCGACATGGTCGATTACGCGGCCTGGTCGAGCTGCCCGAGCCGCTTCGAGGGGCGGCCGACGCATGCGCACAACCGGCTGATCGCGTCGGTGTGCATCGACGCGCCGATGCGCCGCGACGTGGCGCGCGAGATCGGCCGGCGCCTCGCCGACGCGCTCGGGCCGAGCTGCGTACTGCTGCCCGTGCAAGGCATCGAGGAATGGGACCGGCCCGGCCAGCCGCTGCACGACCCCGACGGCCTGGCGGCGCTCGTCGACGAGTTGCCGCGCCACCTGGGCGGCACGACGCGGCTCGAACGGCTCGACGCCCACATCAACGACGACGCCTTCGCCGAGGCAGCCTTGCGCGTGTTCGACGACTGGGTCGAGCGCGGACTGATTCCGCGGGGCCGGCCATGACGATGGCGCAGGCGCTGGTGCTCGACTTCGGCGGCGTGATCACGCGCACGCTGTTCGAGACGCATGCGGCGAGCGAGGCCGCGCTCGGCCTGCCCGCGGGCACGCTGACCTGGCGCGGCCCCTTCGACCCCGAGCGCGACGAGCTGTGGCGCGACATGCAGGCCGACCGCATCACGGAGCGCGACTACTGGATGGCGCGCACGCGCGAGGTCGGCCGCCTCGTCGGCGAAGAGTGGGACCGCATGGAGACGCTGGTGCAGCGCGCGCGCGGCGCCGACGTCGAATCCGTGCTCCGGCCCGAGGCCGTGGCCGCGATCGGCGCGGCGCGCGCTGCGGGCTGCAGGCTGGCGCTGCTGTCCAACGAGCTCGACCTGTTCTACGGCCGCGGCTTTCGCGACCGGCTGGCGCTGCTGCGCGACTTCGACGTCGTCTTCGACGCGACCTACACCCACATCCTCAAGCCCGACCCGCGCGCCTACCGCGCCTGCCAGGAGCAGCTCGGCGTGCCGGCCGGTGCCTGCGTCTTCGTCGACGACCAGCAGCGCAACGTCGACGGCGCGCTGCGCGAAGGATGGCGCGCCGTGCACCTCGACGTGCGGCGCCCGGCGCGCGGCTTCGCGCAGGCGCTCGCACTGCTCGGCGTGCCGGTGCCCGCGGCGCTGCGCGACAACGACGCCGGCGCATGAAGATCGCGATCCTCGGCAGCGGTGTCATCGGGACGACCGCGGCGTACTACCTCGCGCGAGACGGCCACGAAGTCGTCGTCGTCGACCGCCAGGACGGCCCGGCGCTCGAGACGAGCTTCGCCAACGCGGGCGAAGTGTCGCCCGGCTACTCGGCGCCGTGGGCCGGGCCGGGCGTGCCGCTGAAGGCGCTGCGCTGGCTGACGATGCGCCACCGCCCGCTCGTGATCCGCCCGGCACTCGACGCCGCGATGTGGCGCTGGGGCTTGGCGATGCTGCGCAACTGCACGCAGGCGCGCTACCGCGCCAACAAGGCGCGCATGCTGCGGCTGGCCGAATACAGCCGCGACTGCCTGATCGCGCTGCGCGCCGACACCGGCATCGCCTACGACGAGCGCAGCCGCGGCACGCTGCAGTTGTTCCGCACGCAGAAGCAGCTCGACGCGACGGCCAGGGACATCGAGATCCTGCGCCGCCACGGCGTGCCGTTCGAACTGCTCGACCGCGACGGCTATGCGGCGCACGAGCCGGCGCTGGCGCGCGTGCGCGACAAGTTCGTCGGCGCGCTGCGCCTGCCGGGTGACGAGACGGGCGACTGCCACCAGTTCAGCCTCGCGCTGGCCGAGCTCGCGCGCGGCCTCGGTGTGCAGTTCCGCTTCGGCACGCAGATCTGCGCGCTGGCGAGCGACGGCCGCTCCGTCACGTCGGTCGAGACCGATGCCGGCACGGTGCACGCCGACCGCTACCTCGTCGCCCTCGGCGCGTACTCGACGGCGCTGGTGGCGCCGCTGGGCATCCGGCTGCCGGTGTACCCCGTCAAGGGCTACTCGATCACGGTGCCGATCACCGACGCGACGGGTGCGCCCGAATCGACCGTGATGGACGAGACGCACAAGGTCGCCGTGACGCGGCTCGGCGATCGCATCCGCGTCGGCGGCACGGCCGAGCTGGCGGGCTTCGACCTCTCGCTCGACGCGCGGCGGCGGCGCACGCTCGAGTTCGTCGTCGGCGATCTGTTCCCGCACGGCGGCGACGTCGCCCGCGCCACGTTCTGGACCGGCCTGCGGCCGATGACGCCCGACGGCACGCCCGTCGTCGGCCCGACGCGCCTGGACAACTTGTGGCTCGCCACCGGCCACGGAACGCTCGGCTGGACCATGGCCGCGGGCACCGGCCGGTTGCTGTCGCACTGGATGACGGGGCGCAAGCCCGACATCGACACCGAAGGGTTGGCGATCGAACGCTACGCGTGACCGTCAGGCCGGCGGCGGCTCCCACTCGGCGAGCGCCGCGTCGACGTCGTCGTCGGCCTTGGGCTGCGACTGGCGCGCCGGCGTGCCGGCAGCAATCCAGGCGACGAGCGTCTCGCCGGAGCGGCAGAACGCGGCCTGGATGTCCGGGTCGCGCACCGACGCGCCGCTCAGTGCCTTGGCGCCGTAGCCCATCAGGTGCAGCGCGTTGAGAAAGTTCGTCAGACCGCCGCCGACGCTGATCCACTGCTCGCGCTCGGGCACGTCGTCGGCCACCGGGCCGACGCGCGCGACCAGCGCGACGAGCACCGGCCCGTTCCACGCCCGCTCGCGCGCACGCTCGACTTCGTCGGCCGCATGGCCGCGGCGCGCCGCGTCGGCGGCAAAGAGCGACGCCAGCCGCTCGCGCTGGGCGTCGAGCACGCGCACGAAGCGAAACGGACGCAGCCGGCCGTGATCGGGCGCGCGCAACGCCATCGCGACCGCGGCGCGCAAGTCGTCGATGCCAGGCCCGGGCTCGCGCAGGTGCTTGGGGCCGACGGAATAGCGGCGCGCGAGGTAGGCGAGCGCGTCGCGACCGTCGTCGCCGGCGTTCGAGGCGCTGCCGGATGCGGCGGCGCGGTCGGCGGCCGCATCGTCGCGATGCGTCGGTGATGTCATGGCGGGGTGTTCGGTATTCGCGCTGTGCACGGCGTTGCTCCGCAACTGTACGGCGACGGCACGCCTTCGCCACCGCGCCGGCGCCCGCCCGTTGACGCAGCGCAAGCCGCACCCGCCCGCGGCGGTGGCGCACAGCAGGCCGACGCCGCCACTGCCCGCCTTGCCATACACACGCCAAGGCATACACCAAACGTCGCCAGCCCGCCGCCAGCGTGCCCGAGCCCCGCCGCCGGCGGGCGCGGATTCTCGATGGATTCGCCGCAAGCCGCGCCCGTGAGCCCCAGTCGGTCGTGCGATCGGTCACGCGCGGACCGCGCACACGACCCCTTCGGTGTATCAGGCCGTGACGGGGTATGAGATGCTGCACGAACTCGCGGTCCGGCAGTCGTTTCGTGGACGGCCGGGTCACAGCCGTATCCATGTCCCGTCCCGTCATGCGCTCCGATTCGTCCTCCCTCGCGGCCGATCGCGCGGCCGCGGCTCGCGTCCTCCAGGACGAAGTGGCGGCCGATCAGCTGCGCATGGTGATGGCGCACACGGCGTTCGGAGCGCTCGTCGCAACGGCCTTCGCGATCCTCCTGGCGACCCATCTGTACGGCCGGATCGAACCCTCGTGGGTGATCGCATGGATCGCCGCCAAGCTCGTCGTGGTGGCGCCGCGCGTCGTTGCGTCGCAGCTCTATCGGCGACGCCCGAGCGTCGACACGCATGCGTGGCAGCGCTGGAACGAATGGCTGCTCGCGGCCGACGGCGCCGTCTGGGGCCTGGCCGGCGCGGCGCTGATGGGCCGGCCGACGGACATCGTCGCCGAAGTGGCGGCCAGCCTGTTCGGCATCGCGGCGGTCGCGACCTTCGGCCTGCAGGTGCGGATGGCGACGACGCTCGCCTACGTCGGGCCGATGCTGGCGCCGACGGCCGCCGCCCTGTACTGGCGCGGCGACGACGTCGGCTTCTTCGCCGGCAGCGGCCTGCTGCTGTTCCTGGCGCTCGTGCTGTCGACGTCGCACCGCTCGGAGCGCCGCCTCGCCGAGGTGTTCACGCTGCGCCTGGAGATGAGCCGCGTTGCCGCGGAGCGCACTGCCGCGCTGGAGCTCGCGCAGCAGCAGTCGGCCGCCAAGACGCGGTTCTTCTCGGCGATGAGCCACGAGCTGCGCACGCCGCTGCACGGCATCCTCGGCCTGACGCGCGTGACGCGCGGACTCCACCCCGATGCGCAGCTGCAGCACCGGCTGGCGCTCATCGAGCACTCGGGCGAACACCTGCTGCAGCTGATCAACGACCTGCTCGATCTGTCGCGCCTCGAGGCCGGGCGGGTCGAAGTCGAGACGGCCGAGTTCGATCTCGCCGCCGAGCTCCAAGAGATCGTCGACATCTATGCGGTACGCACCGAGGAGAAGGGGCTCGAGTTCAGCGCCCGCATCGGCCTGGCCGAAGAGCACCGCGTCTGCGGCGACGCGCGCAGGCTGCGGCAGATCCTCCACAACCTGCTGGGCAACGCGCTCAAGTTCACTGCCGAAGGCGGCATCCACTTGCGAGTGGCGGCGCTCGCGGGCGACGAGATCGAGTTCGAAGTGCGCGACACCGGCCCGGGCATCGCGCCGGAGGCCGTCCCGCACATCTTCGACGCGTTCTGGCAGACGGGCGACGCCAAGCTCAGGCACGCAGGCTCGGGGCTCGGACTCCACATCTCGATGGAGCTTGCGCGAGCCATGAAGGGAACGCTGGTCTGCAAAAGCCGGCCGGGCCACGGATCGAGCTTCACGCTGCGCGTTCCCTTGCCCGCCGCCGAAGAGCCGCACGGGCTGACGCGGCACGTCAGCGGCTGGATGATCGGCGACCTCGGCCGGCCGCTCGGGCGGGTCCTGCTCGCCGAGGACAACGAAGTCAATGCGCTGGTCGCCCAGGCGATGCTGGCGCGCCACGGCTGGGAAGTGGTCCGCGTCGAGGACGGCGCACAGGCGGTGGCCGAAGCGACGGCAGCCGATCGGCCCGACCTGGTGCTGATGGATTGCCTGATGCCGGGCATGGACGGCTTCGAGGCGACGCGCCGCATCCGGGACTGGGAGCGCCGCCAGGGGCGGCCGCCGATCCCGATCGTCGCGCTGACGGCCAACAGCGGCACGACGGACCGCAAGCGCTGCGAAGCCGCCGGCATGACCGGCTTTCTCGGCAAGCCTTTTGACGAATCAGAACTGCTGGCGGCGCTCGACGCCGTGTTTGCGCCGGCGTTCGCCTGACGACGACGAACCGCTGTTGCCCGCGCTGCTAGGCGAGGTGGGCGACGGATCGCGTATCGCCCGCGGCGCGCGGCGGCGGGACGATGTGCAAGTCCGGATGGAAGGTGCGCGCCATGTAGTCGTAGAACGGATGCTGCAAGGCGTGCCAGTTGCGCTCGGCGCACATCACGTCGAAGGCCAGGATCCAGTGCTCCATGTCGCCGGCGTGCGGGAACGCGATCTTCCTGCCCCCGCCGATGTCGGTGAAACCGAGCCGACGGTACTGCCGCACCAGCCCTTCGCTGCGCGCCCCGATGACGAGCCACTGGACCTGGTGGGCCAGCGCGTACAGGTAGCTCACCTTCACGAGCGACAGGCGCACCGTCGGGTCGGTGTTGTCGGGCACGATCGCCAGCCGCGTGATCTCGGCCATCAGCCCGTCGGCGATCGACGGCGGAATCGCCGCCGCGCGCTCGATCTGCGTCGGCCGATGCTCGTTGGTCGAAAGGCGCACGGTGCCGATAGGCTCGCCGTCGGCCTTGCGCATGACGACGAAGACCGCCGTGTCGATGTCACGGTCGAGCGCATCGGGCTCCGACCAGATGCTCGAGACGGACGCCAGATGGTGGCCGTACGAGGCCGCCCTGACGCGGCACGCGGCGCGCAGCTGCGCCTCCGATTCGCAGAGTTGGACGACGTAGGGTAGCGTCTGGCGCGGCATGGATCCCCCCTCCAGCGATTTGTCAACGGCCGCCCCGCCACGGGGCCGCAACGTGCCAACGGTTGCACACAAGCAACTTGCGCACAAGCCCTGCGCGTCAAGCCTGTTGTATGGGGGCCGCACCGCTCGCGGCCGCCGCAGGCACAAAAAGCAAGAGGGGTTCGGCGACATTGCCGAACCCCTCTGCGTGCTGGTGGGCCCTGTAGGATTCGAACCTACGACCAACGGATTAAGAGTCCGCTGCTCTACCAGCTGAGCTAAGAGCCCCGATTCGTTCGCACCATCCTTGCGGATGGTGGGTTGTGCAGGATTCGAACCTGCGACCAACGGATTAAAAGTCCGCTGCTCTACCGACTGAGCTAACAACCCGTAGAGCCGCGCATTATATCGAGCCTTTCGAGCTCGCCGGTGGCGCAGCGGCCCAGCACTTCGCCGGCGGCCACCAGGCCGAAGGTGGCGGTGACGGCGACGCTCGATCCGTAGCCGGCGCAGTTGAGGCTGCCGTCGGTGAATATGGCACCGTCGCCGATGTCGCACGCCTGCGGATGCGCGACGCCCTCGCGCGAGTAGACGCACTCGATGCCGATCGGCCCGCTGCGCGGCGCTGCATGGTGCTTGCGCAGCCGCTGGCGCAGCGACGCGAGCAGAGGATCGTGCGTCACCGCCGCGAGATCGCCCGTCTCGACGGCCTGCGCGCGCCGCTTGCCGCCCGCCGCGCCGGTGCACACCAGCGCGCGATGGCGCCCCGCCAGCGCCCACGCGGCGATCGCCGCCTTGGCGCGCACCTGGTCGCAGGCGTCGACGACGGCGTCGACTTCGCACGGCAGCAGCGCGGGCCAGTTGCGTTCGTCGACGAAATCGTCGACCACGCGCACGTCACAGCCGGGATGGATCTGCGCGATACGCTCGGCCAGCGCGACCCCCTTTTCGCGGCCGATCGTCGACTCGAGCGCCTGGACCTGGCGGTTGATGTTGCTCTCGGCCACGTGGTCGAGGTCGATCAGCACGAGCCGCTCGACGCCGCTGCGCGCCAGCGCCTCGGCGGCCCACGAGCCGACGCCGCCCAACCCCACGACGGCGACACGTGCGGCGCGGATGCGCGCATAGCCCTCGGGCCCGTAGAGCCGACGCAGGCCGCCGAAGCGGCGCTCGAGCGACATGCCGGCGGGGGGCTCGGCGGCGTTCATGTCGCCCGCGTCGTCGTCGTCGTCGTCGTCGACGACGTCGCGCGCGCGCGCGCCGCCGCGACCGCCTGCTCGGCCGCCTGCGCCTGCCGCTCGATGCGCCAGATCTGCCAGCGCAGCCCGAGCACGGCGCCGCCGACGATGCCGCCCAGCGCGATGAAGCTGCCGACGGCCAGCGTCGAGAGCCCCGTGATTCCCTGGCCGATCGTGCAGCCCATCGCCGTCACGCCGCCCACGCCCATCAGCGCGCCGCCGACGAGGTGGTTGGCGAGGTCCTCGCGGTCGCGGAAACCCTCCCAGCGGAACTCGCGCGTCGCCAGCGCGTGCGCCAGCGACCCGGCGACGACGCCGGCTACCGAGACGACGCCCAGCGTCAGCAGCTTGCTCTTGTCGCTGAAGAAGATCAGCCAGTCGAGCGTGTAGGCGATCGGCGCGACGAAGGTCAGCGACTCCATGCGCTGCGAGTTCGTCGCGAGCCACGCCTCCTCGAGCGTGTCGGGATGCTCGGCGACGTGGCCGAGCACGCCCGAAACCCACCACACGGCGGCGACGACGGCGCCGCTGCCCAGGCCACCGAGCAGCACGTCGGCGCGCCGGCCCTCCTCGCGCGCGAGCGCCCACGCGAGCATCGCGAGGCCGAGCGCGCCGCCGACGGCAGCAGCCAGCGCCTGCCGCGACATGCCTGTTGCCGCCGCGAGCAGCGACGGCAGGTCCTGCCCCGCGGCCAGTTCGACGGCGACGCGGTCGACGGTGGCCACGCGCGCCACCGCCGTGACGCCGCGCAGCGTCGCGAAAGCGGCCACGCCCATCACGAGAAAGACGACGAGCGACTTCAGGTTGCCGGTGCCGATGCGCACCAGCGTGCGGCTGCCGCAACCCGACGCCAGTACCATGCCGATGCCGAACAGCAGGCCGCCCGCCAGCGCCGAGAGCCAGCGCAGCGTCGGCACGGCATAGATCGTGTCGGCGGCGGCCACGCTGCCGAGCGCGACCATGGCGTTGAAGCCGAGCATCGCGACGGCCATCGCCAGCACCCACATGCGCATGCGCGTCCAGTCGCCGAGGCCGACGATGTCGGAGACGGCGCCCATCGTGCAGAAGCGCGTGCGCTGGCCGATCGCGCCGAACACGGCGGCGAGCGCGAACACGGCCCACAGCACACGCGTGGACAGGGCCGGGATGTCGACGTCGGTCATCGTCGTGCTCGGGGCCGCGACGGGTTGGACGACCGCAGCGTCGGAGCCGCCGTGCGCCCGGCGCCGGCGGCCGCCACGTTCAGCGCAGCGACGCCAGCCGCTCGCGGCCGGCGGCAGCGGCTTCCGAGCCGGGATAGGCCTTCATCAGCTCGTCGATCGTGCGGCGCGCCGACTTGGCGTCCTTCAGCTCGGCCTGGCAGTTGGCGATCGCCAGCAGCGCCTCGGGCGCGCGCGGGCTCGTCGGCGCGTTCTTGACCACGCTGCGGAACGACACGATCGCCTCCTTGTAGTCGCGCAGACCGTACTGGGCGTTGCCGAGCCAGAAGGTGGCCGAGTCGGCATAGCCGCTGGCCGGCCAGCGCCGCAGGAAGGACTGCAGCGCCGCCGCCGCCGGGCCGAACTCGCCCTTGCGGAACAGCGCGATCGCGTCGTCGTACATGCGCTTCTCGTCGACCTCGGCCATGAACTCCTTGCCGTCGACGCTCGCCTTCTGCGGCTCGAGGCGGCGCATGCGCTCGTCGACACCCTGCGTGATGTCCTTCTGGCGGCGCTGCAGCTCGGCGACGTCGCGCGCGAGCTGCTCGTCCTGGCCGCGCAGCTTGGCCATCTCGGCGCGTGCGAGCTCGAGTTGGCTGTTGAGCTCGAGGATGCTGCGCTTCAACGCCGCGATCTGCTCGTTGAGCTGCGCCGCCTGCTCGGTCTGGCGGGCGCGGCTTTCCTCGGCGCTCTTGTCGATGCGCTGGCGCAGGTCGAGGATGGCGCGGCGCGCCTCGTCATCGTCGAACAGGCCGGCCTGCGCTGCCGGCGCCAGCGCCAGCAGCGCGAGCGCCGCCGCCGACGCCAGCGCCGCGCGGTGCAGCCCCTGCCGCGCCGCCTTGCCCATGGACTGCCCGTTCATCGCGGCCTCACTTCGGGTTGAGCTCGACGCGGCGGTTCTTGGCCCACGCCGCCTCGTCGCTGCCGGCTACCGCCGGGCGCTCCTTGCCGTAGCTCACGGCCTCGAGCTGGCCCTCCTGGGCGCCCAGCAGCACCAGCGACTTGAGCACCGCCTCGGCGCGCTTCTGGCCGAGCGCGAGGTTGTACTCGCGGCCGCCGCGCTCGTCGGTGTGGCCCTCGAGCGTGACGCGGCGCTTGCGATCGGCGACCAGCGCCTTGGCGTGCGCGTCGATCAGCGGGCGGAACTCGTCCTTGACGACGTAGCTGTCGTAGTCGAAGTAGACGACGCGGCCGGCCTTCGACGCGGCCTCGGCCGTGCTGCGCGCCAGGTCGACCGTCGTCACCTGCGACTGCGGCGCGCCGCCCGCGCCGGCGCCGGCGCCGCCCGGTCCGACGCTGGTGCCGGAGCGCGACTCGACGGGCGGCTTGTCCTCGAGCGGCACGCTCGACGCGCAGCCGGAGATCACGGCGACGGCAGCGAGGGCCCACAGGGCGTTGGCGAAGGGTTTCATCGTGGAAGGCTCCTTGTCCTTGGGTCGAATTCGGTGGTGGAGTCGCGCGTTCGCGGCGCGGGCGCCATGCGATGCAGGCGGTTGCGGAACATCAGCGACCGTACGGTCCCCAGGCGGGCTCTCGCACGTCGGCCCCCGAGGAAGCGAGCCGCGCCTTGATCTTGCCATCGAGGGTGGTCGTCATCAACACGTCGCGGCCCTGCGCGCGCGTCGCATAGATGATCAACCGGCCGTTGGGCGCGAAGCTGGGGCTCTCGTCGTCGTTCGTCTCGGTGATCGCCTGCGGAGCGCCGCCGTCGAGACTCATCACCACGAGCTTGAACGCGCCGCCGCCCTGCCGCGTGATGTAGGCGAGCATGCGGCCGTCGGGGCTGATGCTCGGGCTGATGTTGTAGCTGCCGTCGAAGGTGATGCGCTGCACCGCGCCGCCGCCGGCGGGCATGCGATAGATCTGCGGGCCGCCGCCGCGATCGCTGACGAAATAGATCGACCGGCCGTCGGGCGCGAACACCGGCTCGGTGTCTATCGCGCTGCTCGTCGTGAGGCGGCGCACGTCGTTGCCGCTGCGGCCGAGCGCGTAGAGCTGCGAGCCGCCGTCGCGCGTCAGCGTGGCGACGAGCTGGCGACCGTCGGGCGCCCACGCCGGCGCGCTGTTCGAGCCGCGGAAGTTGGCGACCATCGAGCGCTTGCCGGTCTGCACGTCCTGCACCCAGATCGCGGCCTTGCGGCTCTCGAACGACACGTAGGCGAGCTCGCGGCCGTCGGGCGACCAGGCCGGCGAGATGATCGGCTCGGGGCTGTTGAGCGCGACCTGCGCGTTCTCGCCGTCGGCGTCGGCGACGCGCAGCGTGAAGGCGCTGCCGGCCTTGGTGACGTAGGCGATGCGCGTCGAGAACACGCCCTTCTCGCCGGTGAGCTTCTCGTAGACGTAGTCGGCGATGCGGTGCGCCGTCAGGCGCAGGTCGGCTGCCGGCACGGCCGTGCCCTGGCCGCCGAGCTCGGCGCCCTTGACGACGTCCCACAGCTTGAAGCGCACGTCGTAGCGGCCGTCGGCCAGCCGCGCGACGGAGCCGCCGACCAGCGCGTCGGCGCTGCGGCCGCGCCACTCGCTCATCGCCGGCTGCGCACGCTCATCGACGACGATGTTGTTGTCGATGCCCTTGAACAGGCCGCTGCGCTCGAGGTCGGCGCGCACGATCGCCGACAGCGCCAGCCCGGCGACGTTCTCGTCGCGAAAGCGCGCGATCGCGATCGGCACCTGCGTCGCGCCGACGCCGGAGATCTCGACGCGGAACTGCGCGAGCGCCGGCATCGCGAGCCCGGCGCCGCAGACACCGAGAAAGCTGCGTCGTGGCCACATGACTGTCGATGATCCGTGTAGGGGCGGTTGGTTCATTGCACCGGCGGGACCGAAGGCCCGCGATTCGTATCCGGATGTGTCGGCTGCGCCGGCGTCGCGCCGCAGCGAGCATTGTAGGCAGGGACCGCCGGCTCCCGACCGGCAGGGCTCCATAATCGCAGCCGCCGCACTCGATCCCGCATGCCCTCGCTCACGTCGCGCCTCGCGCGCATCGCCCCGTACTACGCGAGCGGCCGCCGTGGCTTCGTCGTCGCCGTCGTCGCGCTGATCGTCGCCGCGGCCACCGAGCCGGCGATCCCGGCGCTGCTCAAGCCCGTGCTCGACCGAGGTTTCCAGGCGGGCGACCTGCCGCTGTGGTTCGTGCCCGCGGCGCTGATCGGCCTGTTCCTCGTGCGCGGGAGCGCGGGCTACCTGGCCGACAACGCGCTCGCCTGGGGCGCCAACCGCGGACTGTTCGAGCTGCGGCGCACGATGTTCGAGCGCGTACTGACGGCGCAGCCGGCGCTCTTCGGCGCGCAGTCGGCGAGCGCACTGACCAACACCATCGTCTACGAGGCGCTGCAGGGCTCGAGCCTGCTCATCTATTCACTGCTGACGATGCTCAAGGACTCGCTGGCGGTCACCGCGCTGCTCGGCTACCTGCTGTGGCTGAACTGGCAGCTGACGTTGTTCGTGCTGGTGCTTGGGCCGGCCGTCGCCGCCGTGATGCGCGTCGTCAGCAAGCGGCTGCACCGGCTCACGCTGCAGAGCCAGAGCGCCACCGACGACCTCGCCTACGTGGTCGAGGAGAACGTGCTCGCCTGGCGCATCGTGCGCCTGCACGGCGCGGCGGCGCAGCAGGCGGGACGCTTCGCGCGCAGCAGCGAATGGCTGCGACGCCTGATGCAGAAGACGACGGCGGCCGGTGCATCCGTCACGCCGATCACGCAGCTGCTGGCGGCAGCGGCGCTGTCGGCCGTCGTCGCCGTCGCGATGTGGCAGGGCAAGACGGGCGAGACCTCGGTCGGCGGCTTCGTCGCCTTCGTCACCGCGATGCTGATGCTGATCGCGCCGATCAAGCGCCTGTCGGACCTCGCCGGGCCGCTGACGCGCAGCCTGACGGCGATCGAGCGCGGCATCGCGCTGATCGAGACGCACCAGCCCGAGGCCGGCGGCACGCACGACCCGGGCCGCGCGCGCGGCCACATCGAGCTGCGCGACGTGACGGTGCGCTGGCGCGACGACCAGCCTCCGGCGCTCGACGGCGTGACGCTCGAGCTGCGGCCGGGCGAAGCGGTCGCGCTGGTCGGACCGTCGGGCGCCGGCAAGTCGACGCTGGTCAACCTGCTGCCGCGCTTCGTCGAGCCGAGCGCAGGCGACGTGCGGCTCGACGGCCATCCGCTCGGCTGGTGGGAGACACAGGCGCTGCGCCGCCAGTTCGCCCTCGTCGGCCAGGACGTCGTGCTGTTCAACGACACGATCGCCGAAAACGTGGCGCTCGGCGACACGCTCGACCGTGAGCGCGTCACCGCTGCGCTGCACAACGCGAACCTGGCCGACTTCGTCGCCACGCTGCCCGACGGCATCGACACCGTGATCGGCCACAACGGCAGCAAGCTGTCGGGCGGCCAGCGCCAGCGGCTGGCGATCGCGCGCGCCATCTACAAGGACGCGCCGATCCTCATCCTCGACGAAGCGACGTC
This sequence comes from Burkholderiaceae bacterium, assembly GCA_048500255.1. GTDB lineage: Bacteria > Pseudomonadota > Gammaproteobacteria > Burkholderiales > Burkholderiaceae_C > JAMHWF01. Next base: position 131,790 of record JASNYH010000008.1, read on the forward strand.
GGCCCTCGATTCGGAGTCGGAGCGCCAGGTGCAGTCGGCGCTCGAGCGGCTGATGAAGGGCCGCACCTCGCTCGTCATCGCGCACCGGCTGTCGACGATCGAGCGCGCCGACCGCATCGTCGCGCTCGAGGCCGGGCGCATCGTCGAACAGGGCACGCACGCCGAGCTGCTGGCGGCGGGCGGCCTGTATGCCCGCTTGCATGCCTTGCAGTTCAGGAGTTGACCTCATGACCATGTCCCCGCCGATCAGCCGCTACCCCGTGCCCGCGCTCGACGATCTGCCCGACGACATACGCACGCGCATCCTCGAGGTGCAGGCCAAGGCCGGCTTCGTGCCCAACGTGTTCCTCACGCTGGCGCACCGCCCCGACGAGTTCCGCGCCTTCATGGCCTACCACGACGCGCTGCTGCTGCGCGAATCGGGCCTGACGAAGGGCGAGAAGGAGATGATCATCGTCGCGACGAGCAGCGCCAACGGCTGCCTCTACTGCGTCGTCGCGCACGGCGCGATCCTGCGCGTCTACGAGAAGAAACCGCTCGTCGCCGACCAGGTCGCGGTCAACTACCGCAAGGCCGACATCACGCCGCGCCAGAAGGCGATGCTCGACTTCGCGATGAAGGTCTGCAACGACTCGGCGACCGTCGGCGACGCCGACTTCGACGCGCTGCGAGCGCACGGCTTCGGCGACGAGGACATCTGGGACATCGGCGCGATCACGGCGTTCTTCGGCCTCTCGAACCGCATGGCCAACCTGATCTCCATGCGGCCGAACGACGAGTTCTACCTGATGGGTCGGGTACCGCGCGCGCCGAAGGGCTGAGACGGACTCTGGGCAGGCGTCACCGCCGCCGCCTCGCCGCGTCCGCGCGCCGGCGCGCGGGCGATGCGCGCACCGCGCATGTAACCCATGCGCGTGATCAGGATCGCCTTGAGCGCCCAGCCGGTCAGGGCGGCGATGGCGCCGCCGGCCGCGGCCAGCAGCGGGCTCGCTGCCGGGACGAAGCCGACCAGCGCGGCCAGCATCAGCACGGCGGCGGCGATGCGCAGGGCGCGCAGCGCGCGCGCCAGCGGTCGCTCGAACCATTCGAGCGTGCCCGCCGGGGGATTCGATTCGACGAGGCCGCGGCGCAGCGCTTCATGGGCCGCTTCGCGCGTCAGCGTCGCCAGCAGCGCGAGCGTCAGCATCGCCGTCGAATTCGAGCCGCCGAGCACGAGGAAGAGGCCCGTGCCTTCGGCCGCCGCCGTGGCAAGGATCAGGGGCACCGTGCGCGGATGCGACCAGGCGGGGATGGCGCGCGAGGCGCGCAGCATGCGCGCCTGGCAGTAGACGAAACCGGCGGCCAGCAGCGCCGAGGGCGCGAGCAATGCCGGCTCGCCGGTCCAGGCGGCCGCCGCGCAGCACACGACGAGCGGGCCGGCCAGGATCGCCTCGCGCGTCATCCACGAAGTCTGCGGATGGAAGAAGACATTCAGCGCGCGCCACGGCTTGCCGATCTCGAGCCACACCAGCGACAGCCCGGCCATCACGAACAGCATGCCGACGATCACCGGCACCGCGAGCACCACGTGCGCACCCGGCAGCGCCGCGGCCACGGCCGCCGCCACCACGAGGCCGGTGCCGGTGCCGCCGCCGATGAAGTTGCCGGCGGCGCGCAGGTCCCACTGTCCCTGCCGGCGCGCGAGTTGGCTTTGCCGCATCACAGGCTCCCCTTGTCCCACAGGTAGTAGAAGCCCGGGCCGGTGCCCACGTCCTCGTGCATGCGGAACCACTGGTTCTCGGCGAGCAGGCGCGAGACGTTGCTGTCGGGGTCTTCGATGTCGCCGAACTGCAGGGCGCCGGAGATGCAGCTCTGAACGCACACCGGCGTCGCTGCCGGATCGACGCCGGGCGTCAAGCCCTGGGCGATGCCCGCGTCGACGCGGTGCGCGCAGAAGTCGCACTTCGTGACCACGCCCACGCGTTGCGGGTCGGCGAGCCGGTCTTCGTGCGGCATCGCGGCGTCACCGAACGCGAACTCGGTGCTTTCGACCTTGTAGCGCGCCTCGTAGGGGCAGGCCATCATGCACGCCGAACAGCCGATGCACAGCGACTCGTCGATGGTGACGATGCCGTCGTCGCGCTTGCGCGTCGCGGTCGACGGGCAGACTTCGAGGCACGGCGGCTCATCGCAGTGCTGGCAGCCGGTCGGCACGAACACGCGCCGCACGTCGGGGTAGTCGCCGACTTCGAGGTCGAGCACGCGCCGCCATTGCACGCCCGGCGGCGTGCCGCGGGTCTCCTTGCAGGCGGCGGTGCAGGTCTGGCAGCCGACGCAGCGGCGCAGGTCGGCGATCATCGCGTAACGGGTCATGCGGTTTCCCTCTTCAGGCCCGGGTCGTGGGGTGCAGGCGCCAGGCATGCGTATAGACGGCGTGGCGGCCGTCGCGCACGAATCCCACCAGCGTCAGGCCGAGTTCGTGCGCGGTGCGGATGGCGAGCGCGGTCGGCGCCGACACCGCGGCCAGCAGCCCGGCGCCGGCCGCCGCCGCCTTCTGCACCATCTCGTAGCTCGCGCGGCTGGTGACGAGCAGCGCACCCGCGTCGGCCTTCTGCCGCGCGCGGGCGAGCGCACCGATCGTCTTGTCGAGCGCGTTGTGGCGGCCGACGTCCTCGCGCAGCGCGCAGAGCGCGCCGTCGGCGCCCATCCACGCCGCGGCATGGGTCGCGCCGGTGAGTTCGCGCAGCGTCTGCATCTGTTCCAGCCGGGTCATCGCGGCGCCGAGCAGCGCCGGGTCGAAGCGCGAGCGCGCGGCCACGCCGCCGGGCGCGCGGTCGAAGTGCGCGAGGCTCTCGACGCCGCACAGCCCGCAGCCGGTGCGGCCGGCGAGCGTGCGGCGGCGCTCCTTCAGCGCTGCGAGGCGGCGCGCGGTCAGCCGCATCGAGACCACCAGGCCATGAGGATGGGCGCCGACGTCGAGATCGAGCACCTCCGTGGCGTCGGCGACGATGCCCTCGGTCAGCGAGAAACCAAGCGCGAAGTCCTCCAGCGCCTGCGGCGTGGCCATCATCACGGCATGCGAGATGCCGTCGTATTCGAGGGCGACCGGGCGCTCCTCGCAGACCCAGTCGAGCCCGTCGTCCGCCACGCCGTCGCGCCAGCGCTGCACGCCCACCGAGACCAGCGGCACGTTCAGGTCGACGGGGTCGGTCATCAGCGCCTCGGCGAGGTCGTTCCCGTTGGCATCGGCGGCGCAGACGGCCGTCGGCAGCGCTTCGTGCGTGTTCATGCGGTCACCGCCTGGGCCGCGGCCGCCGCGCCCTTCGCCGGCTCGGCCGGGTCGACGCGGGTGACCTTGACGCGCACGATGTCGGCGCCCGAGCCGGTGGCGTCGGTCAGCTGCAGCGCCACGCCCGACATCGGCGTCACCGCGTTGAGCGAGGGATAGTTCAGGTCCTTCGCGAACGGCGTCTTCCAGTGCTGGAACTGGCCGGGGATCACGATCGTGTCGGGGCGGCACCCCTGCACCAGCTCGACCTCGCCCCGCGTGTGGCCGTGCAGCGACGCGACCTCGACCCAGTCGCCGTCGCGGATGCCGAGGCGCCGCGCCGCGCCGGCGTTCATGATCACGCGGCCGTGGCCGCGGATGTTGTGCGCCACCTCGTCCATCAGCGGAATGCCGACGTTGTTGCCCGAGCTGTACTGCATGCTCTTGGTCGTGATGCCCCAGAACGGATAGTCGGCGGGGTCGCCGCCGCTGTCGCGCACCGCCTGCTCCCACAGACCCGGGATGTCGTGCCACGCCGGCAGCGCGCGGTACTCGTCGAGCTGGCTGTCCCAGAAGTGCACGCCGCGCTCGTGCAGGCGGCGCTTGAGCTCCTCGCCGATGCGCATCAGCCGCTCCTGGTACGGCAGCTCGTAGCGCAGGCCCTGCTCCTCCATCGTCGGCGTGAGATACCAGTCCACGCGGGTGTGCGGCACGGTGTAGAAGCCGCGCTCCTTCATCGCCGCCAGGCCGTGGATCTCGGCGCCGCCACTCAGCTCGGCGGTAGCCGCCTTGCACACGGCGTCCCAGATCGTGTCGACGTCGGGCACCTGGTCGGTTGGCAGGCGGAAGTCCCAGCCCTCGCCCTTGAGCGGCAGCAGCGCGGCGCCCTTGTTGATGCGCTCGACGTACTTCTCGAGCAGGCCGGTGCGGCGCGCCAGCTCGGTGGCGATCCACGTGAAGTCGCGCGCGTCGCCCTGCGGCGCCACCACCGGCTGGCGCAGCACGACGCCGCGGTGGGCCCAGGCCTGCTCGATGAACTTGGTGCCGCCGCAGCGGATCAGCTGCGTGCCTTCGAAGTCGGTGGCCTCGGGCAGCAGCAGGTCGGCCATGTGGTTGGTCTCGTCCTGCGTGTAGGCGAAGGCGACGACGAACGGCATCAGCGCGATGGTCTCGGTCAGACGCTCGATCTCCCAGAACGCCATCGCCGGGTTGGTGCGGTACGCGAACCAGATCTCGGGCAGCGACGGCTTGGGCCAGGCTTCGGGCGCCTCGCGCATGAACATCCACGCCAGATGGGTCGGCCCGAGCGCCTGGCTCCACGGCGAATTGCCCACGTGAGGAATCAGCGTGCGGTGGGCGTTGCGCCCGGTCGGCGTGGCCTGCCACTGGTCGGGCGTGGTGGCGTTGAAGTTGCAGGCCATGAAGCCGTCTTCGCCCGGCACGACGCTCAGCAGCCGGTTGTCGTGCGGCTTGTTCAGGCGCACCGTCGTGCCCAGCGTGCCGCCGGGGACTTCGAGCGCGCCGACCACGGCCGCCAGCACGGTGCGCGACCAGCAGCACTCGAACGCGCCCCAGCCGTTATTGACCGTCTTGCCCAGCGTCACGGCGACCGGCCGGTACGGCAGCGTGCGGCCGTCGATCTCGATCGTCTGGCCGATGCAGGCGTTGTCGAGATATTCGAGCGCGACACGCCGAATCGTCGCCGCGGGCACGTCGCAGATGCCCTGCGCCCACTCCGGTGTGAAGCCGCGCATCGCCTCGACGGTCATCGACAGGCCGGTGCGTGCCGCGGCTTGCTCGAAGCGGCCGACTTCGCCGTCGGCGCGCTGCGTCACCGCCTCGGGCACGGTGAAGCCGCCGGTCAGCGCCGGGCGCACCCCCGGGGTGTCGAACGGCACCGCACGGGCCGTCAGCTCGTCCCACACCAGCGGCTTGCGCGTCGCCGGATCGCGCAGGTAGTACTCGTCGGGGCCAACCAGGTACGGCGCCGCGGTGCGGTCGCGCAGGAACGCCGTGTCCAGCTTGTCGACGCCGGCCTCGCACAGCAGCACTTCGAGCATCGCGAGCATGAACGCAGGGTCGGTCTTGGGCTTGATCGGCACCCACTCGGCCGAGCAGCCGCCGGTTACCGACAGGTGCGGTTCGACATTGACGCGCTTGACGCCGCGGATGCGCGCATCGGCATGGCGCTTGACGGCGCATACGCCGCCGGTGACTTCGACGTTGGCGCCGAACGAGACGATGTAGCGCGCGTTCGGCGTGTCGGCGCAGACGGTGAAGCCGCGGTGCCAGAACTCGCCGTACAGGTGCTCGGAATGGGTGCACTTGACGCCCTGACCCGAGCCCATGCTGTAGTCGATCTGGCCCCACGCGGCGAGGAACGCCGGCAGCGTGCCCATGTAGCTGGCCGGCGTGCCGCCGTGGCCGAAGGTGGCGGCCACGCGCGGCAGGCCCTGCTCGTCGAGCAGGCCGCGCGCGCGGATGTCGCGCAACTTGGCGGCCACCGTGTCGAGCGCCTCGTCCCAGCTGATCGGCACGAACCCGGGGTCCTCGTGGCGGCCCTTGCGCGGATTGGTGCGCTTCATCGGGGTGAGCACACGGTGCGGGTTGTAGGTCTTCTGCACCAGTCCGTAGGCGCGCACGCAGGGGCGGCCCAGCGCCGGATGCACGTCCGCGCCCTCGTGGTTCGGCTCGACGCACTGCGCCACGCCGTCCTTCACGCGCACACGAAGGAAGTCGGGGCCCGAGACGCAGTTGAAGCAGTAGGACGGGACGGACTTGATCTCGCTCATCTCATCTCCAGGCGTGGCGCAGGCGCCGATTTCGGTTCATTTGATACACTGTTAACCGCTTTCGTGTATCATGTCTGCGCGTGACGATGTCCGGATCGTAGCGCCGATCTACCAAGTCATCCAGTACAACGAACCCCAAATGACAGGCATTTCATATCTTCCGTTCTGATTCATATCAAAGTGCTGTGCTTGATTTTTGTGTCACGTTGAAATGACTCGCTCCAAGGACCCTCTCATCGCCGGCCTGCTCGAACGACTGGCGCCCAAGGCGAAATCGCTCATCGTCACGGTCTATGGCGACGCGATCGCGCACCACGGCGGCAACGCCGGCCTGGGCTGCGTGATCGAGCTGATGAAACCGCTGGGCGTCAACGAGCGCACCGTGCGCACCTCGATGCATCGGCTGGCGGTGGAGGGCTGGTTCGAGCCGCGCGCCTTCGGTCGCCGCAGCGACTACCGGCTGACCGAAGTCGGCAGCCGCCGCTTCGCCGCGGCGCACGAGCGCCTGTACCTGCCCACCCAGAAGCCCTGGGCCGGCCAGTGGACGATCGTCGCTCCCGGTCCGGCAGCGATCGACGCCGGCGCACGCGAGCGCCTGCAGCGCGACTTGAGCTGGCTGGGCTTCGGCCAGCTCGCCAGCGGCGTGATGCTGCACCCGGACCCCGACACCGACGAGCTGCGCGCGCTGCTCGCCGACGTGGGCCACCACGTGTTGGTGGTCAGCGGGCCGGCCGCCGCCTGGGTCGCGCCGCAGGTGCTCGACGAAGTCGTGCGCGCGGGCTGGAACCTGAAGCGCCTGGCGACGGAGTACGAGGCTTTCCTGAACGCCTTCAGGCCAGTGTGGAACGCGCTGCAGCGCGACGATGCGCTCGATCCCGAGCGCAGCTTCGCGTTGCGCACGCTGCTGATGCACGGCTACCGGCGCGCGATCCTGCGCGACCCGATGCTGCCCGACGAGCTGCTGCCGCACGACTGGCCCGGCGCCGCGGCGCGCGCGCTGTGCCGCAACCTGTACCGCCGGGTCGAGGCGGCGGCCGAGCGCCACGTGGATGCCGTGCTGTACACGGCCGAGGGACCGGTGCCGGACGCGCATGCTTCGTACTACGCGCGCTTCGGCGGATTGCGCGGCAGCGGCTCTGGCGCGGAGGCGCCTTAGGGCAGGACGATGTCGTACTGCTCGGGTCCGACGGTTGCCGGTTAAGACTTGCTGAGGCTGTCGACTTTGCACTCCTGCGCGAGCTGGAAAGTTCGGCGCCCGACCTGAGCATCCCCGAACGCGCCCTCGAGGCCATCCGCACTGGCTGCACCTTCCTGGCATACAGCCCATTCAGTTGCCGCAAAGCACCGCCGGGTGACAACGGCTTCGTGCGCGAGTTGCTGATTTCCTTTGGCGCGGCCGGCTACGTCGCGCTGTTCGAGATCGTCGATGCCAAGACGGTGATCGTCGGCGCGATCCGGCACCAGCGCGAGGAGGACTACCGCTGAAGGATGTCCGCGACCTGCACCGTCACCGCTGCGAAACAGCGTCGATCCGAGCTGCGGGCAACTGCCCAGCGCGAGCTGGCGGCGATGGCTCCCGAAAATCTCAGAGGAGCACGATGTCGTAGCGCTCCGGCGACCCCGTCGGCTCGGCGCGCAGCGAGATCGGCTTGCCGATGAACTCCGACAGCGCCGCCAGGTGCAGCCCCTCCTCGTCGAGCAGCATCTCGACGACGGCGGCCGACGCGACGACGCGGAACTCCTTCGGGTTGAACTGGCGCGCCTCGCGCAGGATCTCGCGCAGGATGTCGTAGCACACGCTGCGCGGCGTCTTGACCTGGCCCTTGCCTTCGCAGGTCGGGCACGGCTCGCACAGCATGTGGGCGAGCGATTCGCGCGTGCGCTTGCGCGTCATCTCCACCAGCCCGAGCTGCGTGAAGCCGCTCACCGTGATCTTGGTGCGGTCGCGCGCGAGCTGGCGGCGCAGCTCGGCAAGCACGGCGACGCGATGATCCTCGCGCGCCATGTCGATGAAGTCGAGGATGATGATGCCGCCGAGGTTGCGCAGCCGCAGCTGGCGCGCGATCGCCTGCGTCGCCTCGAGGTTGGTCTTGAAGACGGTGTCGTCGAAGTTGCGCGCGCCGACGTAGCCGCCGGTGTTGACGTCGACCGTCGTCAGCGCCTCGGTCTGGTCGATCACGAGGTAGCCGCCCGACTTCAGCTCGACGCGCCGCGCCAGCGCGCGCGCGATCTCCTCGTCGATGCCGTAGAGGTCGAAGATCGGCCGTTCACCCTTGTAGTGCTCGAGCCGCTTGACGGCGCGCGGCGTGAACTGCTCGCCGAAGGCGCGCAGCGTCTCGTATTGCAGGCGGGAGTCGATGCGGATCGACTGCGTGGCGTCGGTGGCGAGGTCGCGCAGCACGCGCTCGGCCAGGCTCAGGTCCTGGTGCAGCAGCGTGCCCGGCGGCGACGCCAGGCTGCGCTCGCGGATCGCTGCCCAGATCTTGCGCAGGTAGCGGATGTCCTCGGCGAGTTCGTCGTCGGTGGCGTCCTCGGCGTTGGTGCGCAGGATGAAGCCGCCGCCCGTCGTGCCGGCCTCCGGCCTGGCCGTCAGCGCCACCATGCGCGCGCGCAGCTGCTCGCGCAGCTCGGCCGAGCCGATCTTCTGGCTGATGCCGATGTGCTCGTCCTGCGGCAGGAAGACGAGCAGCCGCCCGGCGATGCTGATCTGCGACGACAGCCGCGCGCCCTTGGTGCCGATCGGGTCCTTGATCACCTGCACCGTCAGCGTCTGGCCCTCGAACAGCAGGCGCTCGATCGGCTGCGGCGCGGCGGCATCGCCGGCGTTGCCGTTGCGCACCGTCGCAGCGTTGGCCAGGTGCAGGTCGGCCACGTGCAGGAAGGCGGCGCGCTCGAGGCCGATGTCGATGAAGGCCGACTGCATGCCCGGCAGCACGCGCGCAACGCGGCCGGCGTAGATGTTGCCGACCAGCCCGCGCTCGAGCGTCCGCTCGAGGTGCAGCTCCTGCACGGCGCCGTTCTCGACGATCGCGACGCGCGTTTCCTGCGGCGTCCAGTTGATCAGGATGTCTTGCATCGCGGCGGTTCAGGAGGTCGGCCGAACCGCACGCCGGCTTGCCGCAGCAGGCACGCCGTCTCGTACAGGGGCAAACCCATGATACTGGAGTGGCTCCCGTCGATGTGCGCGATCCAGCGCGCCGCCTCGCTCTGGATCGCATAGGCGCCGGCCTTGCCGAACGGCTCGCCGCCGGCGACGTAGGCGTCGATCTCGGCACGCGGCACAACGGCGAAGCGCACGTGCGACACCTGCGCCGCGGCGTGCGCGCGCCGCCCGTCCCATACGGCGACGGCGGTGATCACGCGGTGCGTGCGGCCGCTCAGCCGCTCGAGCGTGGCGACGGCATCGGCCGCGTCGTGCGGCTTGCCGAGGATCGCGCGGCCGAGAGCTACCGTCGTGTCGGCGCACAGGATGGGCGCGAACGGCAGCGCCGTGCCGGCCAGGCGCCGGCGCGCCGCGGCCAGCTTGGCGCGCGTCACGCGCAGCACGTAGTCGGCGGGCAACTCGCCGGTGCGCTCGGCCTCGAGTGCCTCGGCGTCTTCGTGCGTCGCGGGCAGCAGCAGTTCGTGGCGCACGTGAATTTGCGCCAGCAGCTGGCGCCGCCGCGGGCTCTGCGACGCGAGGTAGACGAAGTCATGGCGAGGCTGCTGCGGCGGCATCGTCATTCGCGGTGGTACGGATGGCCCGCGCCGAGAGACCAGGCGCGATAGAGCGCCTCTGCGAGCAGCACACGCACCAGCGCATGCGGCAGCGTCAGGTCGGACAAGCGCAGGCGCTCGTCGGCGCCGTCCTTCAGCGCGGCATCGAGGCCGTCGGGCCCGCCGACGAGCAGTGCGAGGTCGCGGCCGTCGCGCTGCCAGGCCGCGAGGCGGTCGGCGAGCTGGCGCGTCGTGATGCGCTCGCCGCGTTCGTCGAGCGCGACGCGGCGCACGCCGCCGCCGCGCGGCAGCGCGGCCTCGATCCGCTGGCGTTCGGCCGCCATCAGCGCGGCCGCCGGCCGGCCGTCGCGGGTCTCGGCCTTGACAGCCTTCAGTTCGAGCTTCAGTTCGGGCGGGAAGCGCCTGGCGTAGTCGTCATAGGCTTGCTGGGCCCACGCCGGCAGCCGCTGGCCCACGGCGACGAGCAGCAGCCGCACGTCAGCCCCTGGAGGCGGCCTTCTTTGCCGGCGCCTTGCGGGCCGGCGTCTTCTTCGCGGTCGCCCGCGTGGCCGCCGGCGCGGCCGGCGTGCGCTTGACGCCGGCTGTTCGCGTAACGCCCTTCTTGGCGGGCGGGGCCTTGCGCGCCGGCGTCTTCTTCGCGGCGGCCTTCTTTGCGGCCGGCGTCTTCGACGGCACCGCAGTCGACGACGCCTTCGGCAGCGCGGTCGCTGCGCCGTCGCCGCCGAGCTTCATCTTGACGGGCTTGCCGCCCCATATCTCCTCGAGTTGGTAGTACTGGCGAATCGCCGGCTGCATGATGTGCGCGACTGCCGCGCCGCAGTCGACGATGATCCATTCGCCGTTGTCCTCGCCCTCGGTGCGCGGCGGCGGCAGGCCGATCGACTTGACGGCATCGCGCACGCTGGCGGCCAGGGCCTTGGTCTGCCGGTTGCTCGTGCCCGACGCGATGATCACGCGCTCGAACAAGGGGGACAGGTGCTCGGTGTTGAAGACGGCGATGTGCTGGGCCTTGACGTCTTCCAGACCATCGACGATGGCTCGTTGCAGCTTGCGAATGTCCAATCAGGGCGTCCCGCGGTAGAGGTGGTGCTGGTCAATATAGCGCGCGACGCCGGGCGGCACCAACGCCGTGATGTCGTCGCCGCGGGCGATTCGCGCGCGGATCTCGGTGGCCGACACCGCCATCGCCGGCATCGCCAATGCGACGGCGCGGTGCGGCACGGCCGCCAGTGGTACCGGCGCGCGCGGGGCCGCATCCGCGCGGCCGGCAACCGCCAGCGTGACGAGCGACACCAGTTCGCGCCACTCGTGCCAGCTCGGCAAGCCGGCGTACTGGTCCTGGCCGAGGATGAGCGTCCAGTCCTTGCCCGGCTCCCGTTGCCGCAGCGCGCGCACGGTGTCGATCGTGTAGCTCGGGCCGGCGCGATCGAGCTCGCAGCGCTCGAGGCGAAAGCGCGGCTCGCCGTCGATCGCCAGCGCGATCATCGCGGCACGCTGTTCGGCACCGGCCGCCGTGCCGCCCTTCTGCCAGTTGCGGCCGGCGGGAATCCACCACACGGCATCGAGCGCAAGCTGCTCGAGCGCGCAGCGCGCCAGCGCGACGTGCGCGACATGCACAGGGTCGAAGCTGCCGCCGAACAACCCGATCCGTCGGGCCGGCGCTGCACTCAAGCGCCGCCCTCCTCAGCCGCCCAGTCGCGCGGGCGCAGGAAGTCGGCATAGAGCCGCGCCTCGGCGCTGCCCGGCACGGGATGCCAGTCGTAGCGCCAGCGCACGACGGGCGGCATCGACATCAGGATCGACTCGGTGCGCCCGCCCGACTGCAGGCCGAACAGCGTGCCGCGGTCGTAGACGAGGTTGAACTCGACGTAGCGGCCGCGCCGATAGGCCTGAAAGTCGCGCTCGCGCTCGCCGTACGGTGTGTCGCGGCGGCGTTGCAGGATCGGCCGCCAGGCGTCGAGAAACGCGTCGCCGACGGCGCGCGTCATCTCGAAACTGCGTTCGAAGCCGAGTTCGCAGAAGTCGTCGAAGAACACGCCGCCGATGCCGCGCGGCTCGCCGCGGTGCTTGAGATGGAAGTACTCGTCGCACCAGCGCTTGAAGCGCGGGTACAGCTCGGCGCCGAACGGCGCGAGCGCGTCGCGGCAGGCACGGTGGAAGTGGCGCGCGTCGTCCTCGAAGCCGTAGGTCGGCGTCAGGTCCATGCCGCCGCCGAACCAGGTTACGGGCTCGCGGCCCCCGGGCATCGTGGCGAACAGTCGCACGTTCATGTGCACCGTCGGCACGTAGGGGTTGCGCGGGTGGAAGACGAGCGACACGCCCATCGCCTCGAACGGCGCGCCGGCGAGTTCGGGCCGGTGCTGCGTCGCCGACGGCGGCAGCACGCGGCCCCTGACGTGACTGAAGTTGCAGCCGGCGCGCTCGAACACGCCGCCCTCTTCCACCAACTGCGAGACGCCGTCGCCCTCGAGCCGCGAGCCGGGCTCGCGCTGCCATGCGTCGCGGCGGAACGGCGTGCCGTCCTCGGCCTCCATCGCCGCGACGATGCGCGCCTGCAGGCCGGTGAAGTAGTCGCGGGCGGCGGCGCTGTCCATCGATGTCGTCGCCGCTATCGCTTGATCGCGCGATGGCCGATGTCGCGCCGGTACTGCATGCCGTCGTAGCGGATCGTCGCCAGCGCCTGGTAGGCGCGCTGCTGCGCCGTCTTCACTGTCTCGCCGAGCGCGGTGACGCACAGCACGCGGCCGCCGGACGTCACCAGCGTCGGACCCTGCAGCGCGGTGCCGGCGTGGAAGACGCGCGCATCGTCACCGTCGGCCGGCAGGCCGGTGATGGCGTCGCCCTTGCGCGGCGCGAGCGGATAGCCCTCGGCCGCCATCACGACGCCGAGCGCGACGTGGCGGTCCCATTCGAGCTCGACCTGGTCGAGCGTGCCGTCGGTGGCGTGCATCAGCACGTCGTAGAGGTCGCTGCGCAGGCGCATCATGATCGGCTGCGTCTCGGGGTCGCCCATGCGCGTGTTGAACTCGATCGTCTTCGGGTTGCCGTCGGCGTCGATCATCAGGCCGGCATAGAGGAAGCCGGTGAACGGATGGCCGTCCTTGGCCATGCCGGCGATCGTCGGCAGCACGATCTCGTGCATCACGCGCGCGTGCACGTTGGGCGTGACGACGGGCGCCGGCGAATAGGCACCCATGCCGCCCGTGTTGGGGCCGGCGTCGCCGTCGAGCAGGCGCTTGTGGTCCTGGCTGGTCGCCAGCGGCAGCGCGTGGCGGCCGTCGCTGACGACGATGAAGCTCGCCTCCTCGCCGTCGAGGTACTCCTCGATGACGACGCGCGGCACGGCCTGGCCGGCCGCGTCGGCGTTGTGCTGCACGCCGAGCTTGTTGCCTCCGTCGTCGCCGAGGATCCAGTCGATCGCCTCGTGCGCCTCGGCCGGCGTCATCGCGACGACGACGCCCTTGCCGGCCGCCAGGCCGTCGGCCTTGACGACGATCGGCGCGCCCTGTTCGTCGACGTGGGCGTGCGCCGCGGCGGCGTCCTCGAAGGTGGCGTAGAGCGCCGTCGGGATGCCGTAGCGCTGCATGAAGTCCTTGGCATAGGCCTTCGAGCTCTCGAGCCGCGCGGCGGCCTGCGTCGGCCCGAAGATGCGCAGCCCGCGCGCGCGGAACGTGTCGACGACGCCGGCGGCCAGCGGCTGCTCGGGGCCGACGACGGTGAGCGTGACCTGCTCGGCGGCGGCGAAGTCGGCCAGCGCCTTCACGTCGGTGATCGGCACGTTGCGCACGCCCGGCTCGCGCGCCGTGCCGCCGTTGCCCGGCGCCACGTAGACGAGCTGCACCTTGGGCGACGCGGCGAGCTTCCACGCCAGCGCGTGCTCGCGCCCGCCGGATCCGATGACCAGGATCTTCACGACGCGAGCACCGCGTTGTGGTGCACGGCCTGCACGTCGTCGAGGTCCTCGAGCACGTCGAGGAGCTTCTGCATGCGCGCGGCGTCGTCGCCGGCGAGGTCGATCGTGTTCTCGGCGCGCATCGTCACCTCGGCGAGCTCGGGCACGAGGCCGGCCCGGGCGAGCGCGTCGCGCACCGCCTCGAAGTCGCCCGGCGCGCAGATCACCTCGACGGCACCGTCGTCGTCGCTGACGACGTCTTCGGCGCCCGCTTCGAGCGCAACCTCCATCACCTTGTCTTCGCTGGTGCCCGGCGCGAACACGAACTGGCCGCAGTGCTTGAACTGGAACGCGACCGAGCCCTCGCTGCCGAGGTTGCCGCCGTGCTTGCTGAAGGCGTGGCGCACTTCGGCGACGGTGCGCACGCGGTTGTCCGTCATGCAGTCGACGATGATCGCCGCGCCGCCGATGCCGTAGCCCTCGTAGCGGATCTCCTCGTACGACACGCCTTCGAGCGCGCCGGTCGCCTTGTCGACGTTCTTCTTGATCGTGTCGGCCGGCATGTTGGCGGCCTTGGCCTTGTCGACGGCCAGGCGCAGCCGCGGGTTCATCGCGACCTCACCACCGCCTTGGCGCGCCGCGACCATGATCTCGCGGATCAGGCGCGTCCAGATGCGGCCGCGCTTCTCGTCCTGGCGCCCCTTGCGGTGCTGGATGTTGGCCCATTTGGAATGACCGGCCATGAATCGAGACTCCTTGGTGCGATGGCCGGCGTTCGGCAACGGCTACTTTCGATAGACTGCGATTTTACGTGCCCGCCTCGCGGCATCGTGGGAGGAGAACCGATGGCCGAGCCGATCCTGGTCGCCAAGCACGGCGCCGTCGAATGCCACCTGCTGCCGCAGCTGGCCAACCGCCACGGCCTGATCACCGGCGCCACCGGCACCGGCAAGACGATCACGCTGCAGAAGCTGGCCGAGAACTTCAGCCGCAGCGGCGTGCCGGTCTTCATGGCCGACGTCAAGGGCGACCTCGGCGGCATCAGCCAGCCGGGCCGCATCGGCGACAAGATGGCCGCCGTGCTTAAGGAGCGCGGTCTCGAGCCGCCCGAGCCGTTGGCCTGCCCCACGACGTTATGGGATGTGTTCGGCGAGCAGGGCCACCCGGTGCGCGCGACGATCAGCGACATGGGCCCGTTGCTGCTGTCGCGCATGCTCGCGCTCAACGACACGCAGGCCGGCGTGCTGCAGCTGGTCTTCAAGATCGCCGACGACAACGGCCTCGCGCTGCTCGACCTCAAGGACCTGCGCACGATGCTGCAGTTCGTCGGCGACAACGCGAGCCAGTTCCAGACCGAGTACGGCAACGTGAGTGCCGCCAGCATCGGCGCGATCCAGCGCGGGCTGCTGCAGATCGGCGAGCAAGGCGGCGACAAGTTCTTCGGCGAGCCGATGCTCAACATCGCCGACTTCATGCAGACGGTCGACGGCAAGGGCGTCGTCAACATCCTCGCCGCCGACAAGCTGCTGACGAGCCCGCGGCTGTATGCGACGTTCCTGCTGTGGATGCTGTCGGAGCTGTTCGAGACGCTGCCCGAGGTCGGCGACCTCGACCAGCCCAAGCTCGTCTTCTTCTTCGACGAGGCGCACCTGCTGTTCACCGACGCGCCGAAGGTGCTGCTCGAGCGCATCGAGCTCGTCGTGCGGCTGGTGCGCTCCAAGGGCGTCGGCGTGTACTTCGTGACGCAGAACCCGCTCGACATTCCCGACAGCGTCCTGGCGCAGCTCGGCAACCGCGTGCAGCACGCGCTGCGCGCCTACACGCCGCGCGACCAGAAGGCCGTCGTCGCGACGGCGAGCACGATGCGCGCCAACGCCGGCCTCGACATCGCGAAGGCGATCACGGAGCTGGCCGTCGGCGAGGCGCTGATCTCGTTCCTCGACGCCAAGGGGCGGCCCGCGCCGACCGAGCGCGTCTACGTCATTCCACCGGGCAGCCAGATCGGCCCGATCACGCCCGAGCAGCGGCGCGTGCTGCTCGCACGCTCGCTGGTCGCCGGCGTCTACGACAAGGCGGTCGACAGCGAATCGGCGCACGAGAAGCTCAAGGCGCGCGCCGCGCAGACCGCCGAGGCCGCCAAGACGATGAAGGAGGAAGCCGCCGCCGGCGGCGGCGCGATGGGCGGCCTGGGCGACATCTTGTTCGGCTCGACCGGCCCGCGCGGCGGCAAGCGCGACGGCTTGGCGCAGACGCTGGCCAAGTCGGCGGCGCGCACCGTCGGCTCGACCGTCGGCCGCGAGATCATCCGCGGCGTCCTCGGCGGCCTGCTCGGCGGATCCCGCCGGCGCTGAGCCTGCGCACTCCCGTCAGGGCACGGCCGACAGCTTGCCCTCGGGCACGGCGCGGATGCGTGCGACGGCGTCGGTGCGCTCGACGATGCCGTTGGCAACGTAGCTGTTCTGCGTGTCGGGTTCGAGCGCGGCGATCGCCAGGTTGGCCAGCGGCTGCGTCAGCGGCACGTAGTAGCTGCCGGCCGGCATGTCGATCAGCGCGTCGATCAGCTCCACCTGCACGGCCCAGGTCTGCGCCGCGTCGGCGATCGTGCCGCGCACGTCGGCGCGCGCCTGAGCGGCGCGCGACACCTCGCGGAACGCGTCGCCCTGCACGCGCACCGTCTCCGTCACCTGCTGCACCTGCAAGCCGAGCGCGCGCAGCCGCCGCACTGCGTCGCTCGCATCGGCGGCGAGCCAGTAGCCGCACGGCCGCGGCCGCAGCGTGCGCGGCTGCAGCGCGAGCGCCGAATCCCAGTCGACGGTGACCACGCGGTCGGCGCCGCTCTGCGGATCGATCATCGTCAGCCGGTATTCGCCGGGCGTCGGCGCGCCGGCGACGACGGCCTGGCCCTGGCAGGCCTTGGCCGCCACCTCGGCGTCGACGAACTGGCGCAGCTTGACGAGATCGGCGGCGCGCGTCGCGGCACTCGCGAGCACGCTGCGCGCCGCGACGACGTGCGTGTGCACGCGCCGCTGCACGTGCAGCATGCCGATGCCGACTCCACGCGTCTCGACGAGCAGGCTGACGGCGTTCTTCAGCCCCTGCACGTTGCGGCTGGTGTCGGGCCGCACGCCGCCCATCGAGATCTTGCGGTCCGCGGGATCGATCGACGTCGTGTAGTACCACTCGTTGGCGAGCTGTTCGGCGCGCAGCCGCTCGACCAGCGGGCGGCGGAACCACTCCTCGGCGGCGCGCGTGATGAAGGGCGGCAAGTTGGGCGTCGTCGCGTACTGCAGCAGCGCGTCGTAGCGCTGCAGCGCGCCGTACTTCTGCACGAACCGCCCGCCGACGGTGTACTCGTGCGCATCGACGACGACGGCCGGCCGGTAGTCGCGCATCAACTGCGCCAGCGCCTGCGCCTCGGGCGTGCGCAGCAGCAGGTGGTCGCGGTTGACGTCGGCGCCGCTGGCCGTCGTGCGCAGGCCGGCCGCCGCGCCGTCGGGGTTGGCGCGCGGCATGACGACGACGTTGATGCGATCGAGCAGCGGCGCGAGGCTGCCTTGCGCCAGCTCGCGCGCGACGACGAGCAGCGCCTCGGCGCCGGCCGGCTCGTCGCCGTGCTGCTGCGCGACGAGCAGCACCGTCGGCCGCCCGCTGGCGACGATGGCGGCCGGCTCGCTCGATTCGGCGCGCGTGAACAGCAGCGCCTCGAGCGGCGCGCCGCGCTGCGAGCTGCCCAGCGGCAGCAGGCGCACCGTCGGCGCACGTGCCGGCCGCGACAGCGTGACGAGGGCGCGCATCGATTGCTGCAGTTCGGCCTGCATCGTGGCGCGCGGGCCGTCTCGCAGCCCCGGCGTCTCGTAGCGCACAGCCGGATCGGGGAAGCGCGCCGCGACGGCAGGGCCATAAGGCGCCGCCGGCGCGCTCGCCGCCGCATCGGGCGCGGGCGGCGCGACGACGGCCGGCGGCGGACGCACCGGCGACGGCGTCGCGGCGGGCGGCGGCGCGCTGGTCTCCGCCGGCGGCCGGGGCGCGGGCGCGGCCGGTGGGGGCGGCGACGGCGGATCGGGCCGCGTCGCCGGCGTCAGGTCGACGCTGGCGCAGCCGGCCAGCAGCAGGGCGAGCGCCGCCGTCAGCGGACGCCGCAGCAATCGATGGATCGGATCGGACACGTCGGACATCGGGCGCTCCCGCGACGGCGCCGGCAGGCGGCGTGCCGCGCAATATAGCCGCCCGCTTGCGTTTGGCTCGGCCGAGCGCGAACGCCTGATCCTTGCCGCGCTGAAAACGAAACGGCCCGCCGTCGCCGGCGGGCCGTCTTCGCAGGGAATCGCGGATTCAGCGCAGCACGACGCTGCCGACCTTGACGCTGGTCGCCGGGCCGGCGACAAAGGGGTTCGTCGTCGTGGACTCCGCCGTCGTCGTGGCCGTCTGCACGCGCGCCGGCTCGGACGCCGTCGCCACACGCTCATCAGGCTGCTGCTCGAGCCCCATCAGCGACACGCCGAGGACGGCGAATCCGAGATACAACCAAGCCCGCATGCTGATGCCGGCCGAGGCGCGCGACGAATGGGCGTCGGCGATCCTGATCATTGCTGCTCCGCACCGCGTTGTAACGACATGCAAGCACGATAGCGGAGCATGTCACGGCGTCCAACACTCGGTTGAGGGGTGGAACCACGGCGCAGACCACGCCGCGCGTCATCGCGGCGTCACGCGCAGGCGCTCCGCTGCGCATCAACGGTGCCCGCCGTGGCGGTGACCGCCTTGTGCGTGTCCGCGCCCATGGCCGTTACCGTGTCCGTCGTGCCGGTGACCGCCATGGCCGCGCCAATGACCATGGCCATGGCCATGGCCATGGCCCCAGTGCTGCCGCACGACGGGCGCGTGGTAGTGATGGCGCGGCGGCGCGTAGTACACCGGCGCCGGTGCGACGTACACCGGCGCCGGTGCGACGTAGACCGGCGCATGCCGCCAGACGGGCCCGCTCGAGATGACGGTGCTGACCGCGCCGTGGTGGATCGGGGCGCTGATGCCGACCGACCAGTGCACATCCGACGCCTGGGCGGCCGTGGTGGCGGCGAACAAGGCGCCGGCGGCGCCGATCATGGCCAGCCAGCGACGTAGGGACGGTAGGGTCATGCAAGCTCTCCTCTGTATGCGCGCAGCATCGCCACGCCCTCGCACAACGGCCCGGACGATCGGGCGGTGGACGCCCGCCACGTAAAGATGTGTTGACGACGCGGACGCCGGCGCACGCCCGGACGCCGCGACGCCGCTGCTTAGAATCGGCGACCGCCCGCCCAGCCGCATGAACGCCCCCACGAAGCCCCGCCCCGGCGCCACGCCGACCGAACCCCGTCCGAGCAACTTCCTGCGCGCCGTCATCGAGCGCGACCTGCAGCAGGGCACGTGGGAGACCCGCCGCTTCGCCGGCTCGCCCGGCGACGCCGCTCACCATGCGGCCGGCGCACCCGACCCGGCGCGCATCCGCACGCGATTTCCGCCCGAGCCCAACGGCTACCTGCACATCGGCCACGCGAAGAGCATCTGTCTGAACTTCGGCCTCGCCGAGGACTACGACGGCGTGTGCCACATGCGCTTCGACGACACCAATCCCGAGAAGGAGGAGCAGGAATACGTCGACGCCATCCTCGACGCCGTGCGCTGGCTGGGCTACGACTGGACGGCGAACGGCATCGAGCACCTCTATCACGCCAGCGACTACTTCGAGTTCATGTGCCGCGCCGCCGAATACCTGATCGGTGCGGGGTGGGCCTATGTCGACGAGCAGAGCGCCGACGAGATGCGCGCCAGCCGCGGCACGCTGACCGAGCCCGGCCGGCCGAGCCCCTACCGCGAGCGCAGCGCCGACGAGAACCTGCGGCGCTTCCGCGAGATGCGCGACGGCGCGCACCCCGACGGCGCGATGGTGCTGCGCGCCAAGATCGACATGGCGTCGCCCAACATGAACATGCGCGACCCGGCGATCTATCGCATCAAGCACGCCGAGCACCACCGCACCGGCGGCGCATGGTGCATCTATCCGATGTATACCTATGCGCATCCGATCGAGGACGCGCTCGAACAGATCACGCACAGCATCTGCACGCTCGAGTTCGAGGATCAGCGCCCGTTCTACGACTGGCTGCTCGACCGGCTGTGCGACGGCGGCCTGCTGCCCACGCCGCACCCGCGCCAGTACGAGTTCGCGCGGCTCAACCTGACCTACGTCGTCACCAGCAAGCGCAAGCTCAAGCAACTCGTCGACGAGGGCATCGTCGACGGCTGGGACGATCCGCGCATGCCGACGATCGTCGGCCTGCGCCGGCGCGGCTACACGCCGGAGTCGCTGCGCCTGTTCGCCGAGCGCATCGGCGTCAGCAAGGCCGACAGCTGGATTGACTACTCGACGCTCGAGATCGCGCTGCGCGACGACCTCGACGCCAAGGCGCCGCGCGCGATGGCCGTGCTCGATCCGCTCGAACTCGTGCTGACCAACTGGGACGAGACGATCGGCGCCGGCGCGACGGACCCCTGCCGCGCGCCGGTGCATCCGGCCCACCCCGAGCGCGGCCAGCGCGAGTTCAGCCTCGGCCCGCGGCTGTGGATCGAGCGCGAAGACTTCGCCGTCGATCCGCCCAAGGGCTACCACCGCCTCGTGCCGCCGCGCACCGGCAGCGACGGCGAGACGCTACCGGGCGGCCGCGTTCGCCTGAAGTACGGCTACGTCATCGAGTGCACCGGCTACGAGACCGACGCCTCGGGCCGCATCACGAAGGTGCGGGCGAAACTGCTGCCGGGCACCAAGAGCGGCACGGCGGGCGCCGACAGCGTCAAGGTCAAGGGCGTTGTCACCTGGGTCGGCGCGCACGACGGCGTGGCCGCCGAAGTGCGGCTCTACGACCGTCTGTTCACCGAGCCGCAGCCCGACGCCGGCGGCCGCGACCCGCGCGTCTGCCTCAACCCGGCGAGCCGCAGCGTCGCGCAGGCCTGGCTCGAACCGGGGCTCGCCGGCGCGGCTGCCGGCGAGCGCTTCCAGTTCGAGCGCCACGGCTACTACGTCGCCGACGCGAAGGACCACGCGCCCGGCCGGCCGGTCTACAACCGCACGGCGACGCTCAAGGACAGCTGGGCGCGCTGACGCGGCACGAGACCGTGCGCGGCATCACTTCGACGGCTGCACTCTCAGGCGGTTGTCGACGCTCACGACGCCGTCGACGCCGGCGGCGATCTGCGTCGCGCGTTCGCGCGACTTGCGGTCGGGCGCGCTTCCCTGCAAGGCGACGCGCCCGGCCTCGGTGTCGACGTCGATGGCCATCGCGCTCAGCTGCGGATCGCGCGCCAGCTCGGCATTCACCGAGGTCGTGATGACGGCGTCCGACACCTTGTTGCTCGCGGCCTCGCCGGCGTTGCGGCCGGCCTGGGCGATGTCGCCGGCGGTGCTGCGCGCCGTGTCGCGCGCCGTCGGATCGGGCCGCTGCTTTTCGTAGAGCCGGTCGTCTCGCGGCGGCGGCGCCGACTGCGACTGCGCGACGACGGTGCGGTCGGCATCGGCATCGGCACGGCTGTCGTCGCGCGGGCTGCACCCGGCGAGCGCCAGCGTGGCGGCGGCCAGGCCGACGGCGGATACGGTGAAGGTTCGCTTGCTGCTGCTCATCGTCTCTCCTGCTGCGAAGTAGGGCGAGGGGTCGATTGCCCCTCGCCGCCGTTCACGATAGAAAAGCTGCGGCGAGGCGGCCATCGGCCGATGGCTGCAATGCGTGTCGGCGGTCGCCGACACGTTGCGTGGGGAGGATCAGCGCAGCGAGCCGCGCGTCGCGCACAGCGCCCAGGCCAGCGCGCTGAATCCGAGCAGCAACCCGACGAGCGTGCCGTGCTCCTTCAGGGCGAGGTAGAGCCCCGGCAGCCGCGCAGGAACCTGCGCACTGAACTGCGCGCCGGCGTTGAGATACAGGCCCGCCGCGACGACGACGACGAGGCTCGCGACGGCGAGCACGACGGTTGCCGCAGCCCAGATCCACAAGCCCCAATGTCCTTGCTGCCGTTGTTGCATGCTGCCTCCACCCGCCGTCGGCAAAGCACCCGACGTGCCCGCCACGCGCGCAGCATAGGCGCACGCGCGGCGCGCGACAGTGCGGCGCAGCCCCGCGGACGCGGGGCTGCGGCTTGGCGACGCGTCAGTGCAGCTCGGCGCAGACGACGGCCGGCGCCGCGTACTCGCGCCCGACGACGGCGCGTGCGTAGAAGTAGTTGTGGCGCGCGCGGTCGCTCAAATGATCGAGATCGACATGGCCCTGCGCATCGCAGGGGAAGGCGAGCGCGCGCCCGCTGTCGAACAGCGACTGAAAGCGCACCTCGTAATAGGGCGATACGGCCGGACCGATGGCAGACATGGCGGATGCTCCTTGGGGCTCGGCGCCAGCATGGAGCGGCGCGCCGCCGCGCGCCATCGGCGGCGGGCGCGATCGCATGTCAGCCGCGGTTGACGCCGAGTCAGCGCAGTGCCGCGTCGGGCAGCTCGATCTTGATGTCGAGCACCTCGAGGTTGTCCTGACGCTCGACGACGACCCTGATGTCGTCGTCGCGCACCGCGACGTACTTCGAGATCACGGCAACCAGCTCGCGCTGCAGTGCGGGCAGGTAGTCGGGGCGGCGCGAACGGCCGCCGCGCTCGTGCGCAAGGATGATCTGCAGGCGCTCCTTGGCGAGCGCCGCGCTCTTCTTCTTCTCGCCGAGCAGGAAGGACAGCAGCGACATCACGCTCACCTCCCGCTGCCGAACACGCGCTTGAAGAAGCCTGGCTTGTGCGCCTCGACGAAACGCAGCGGTCGCTGCTCGCCGAGGAAGCGCCGCACGACGTCCTTGTAGGCCTCCGACACGTCGCTGCCCTTGAGGTGGATCGCCGGCACGCCCTGGTTCGACGCCTCGAGCACCTGCTCCGACTCGGGGATCACGCCGATCAGCTCGATGCGCAGGATTTCCTTGATGTCGTCGAGCGACAGCATCTGGCCGCCCTGCACTCGGTTCGGGTTGTAGCGCGTGACGAGCAGGTGCTCCTTGATCGGCTCCTTGCCGTCGATCGCGCGCTTCGTCTTCGACGCCAGCATGCCGAGGATGCGGTCGGAGTCGCGCACCGACGACACCTCGGGGTTGGTGACGACGAGCGCCTCGTCGGCGTAGTGCATCGCCATCAGCGCGCCCGTCTCGATGCCGGCCGGCGAGTCGCAGACGATGTACTCGAAGCCCATCTCGGCGAGGTCGCGCAGCACGCGTTCCACGCCTTCCTGCGTCAACGCGTCCTTGTCGCGCGTCTGCGAGGCGGCGAGCACGAACAGGTTGTCGCACTGCTTGTCGCGGATCAGCGCCTGGTTCAGGTTGGCCTCGCCGTGGATCACGTTGATCAGGTCGTAGACGACGCGCCGCTCGCAACCCATGATCAGGTCGAGGTTGCGCAGGCCGACGTCGAAATCGATCACCGCCGTCTTGTGGCCGCGCAGTGCGAGGCCCGCGGCGAAGCTCGCGCTGGTAGTCGTCTTGCCGACGCCTCCCTTGCCGGAGGTGACGACGATGATTCGGGCTGCCATCGGAGTGCGGTTCCTTTCCAGGGGGTCTCGAGGGTGGTTCACGATCGCAGCGCCTCGACGACGAGGCGCTCGCCGTCCAGGCGTACCTGCGCCGGGCGGCCCGCCACGTCGTCGGGCAGCGCCGTCTCGGTCGTGCGATAGGTGCCGGCCACGCACAGCAGCTGCGGCTGCATGCAGGTCGAGAAGATGCGCGCCGCCGTGTCGCCGCGCGCGCCGGCGATGGCGCGCCCTCGCAGCGGCGCATAGACGTGGATGCTGCCGTCGGCGATGACTTCGGCGCCATGGCTGACGACGGCCAGCACGACGAGGTCGCCGCCGCGCGCATAGATCTGCTGGCCCGAGCGCAGCGGCCGGTCGACGATCAGCGTGGGCGCGGCGGCCGGCACTTCGCGGATCACTTCGGTGAGCACGACTTCGGCGCGCTCGTCGGATCGCATCGCGCCCGCCGCGGCGCGCGGCGGCGCTTCCGGCGCCTCGCCGAGGCCGGCCGCATGCGCCGCCGCCATCTGCAGCGCGCTGCCACCGCGCACCGCCACCGGCACGACGCGCCGGCTGCGCAGCAGCGCGACGAGGGCTTCGAAGTCGGGCACGGCGTCGGCGTCGCGCAACGGCGCGAGATCGACCACGACGGGATCGTGGTCGAACAGCGCTGGCGTGTCGGCCAGGCGAGCGTCGAGCTCGGCCGCGAGCGCATCGAGGTCGGCAGTGCGCAGCACCAGCGCGACCAGCGTCAACGACGCGCTCTTGAACTCGAAGGCAGTCGCGGCTCGCGCGGGCGGTACGGCGGACATCGGTCGACGACGGGCGGGCGAAAAGGCGCGAGTGTAGCGGCGCATCGCGGCGGCCCCGGCTGCCGAAGGTGTGCTAGGAGGCACCGGCGCTGATGCACACTCTGCCCCTGCGCAGCCGCAGCCTTCGTGACGACGCGCCCACGACGCCGATGCCCCGCCCGTCCCTCGCCTTGCCGCCGGCCCCGTCGGTCTCGCCCAGCGGCCTTGCCGTCGAGCGCACCCGCCACGGTGCGCTGCGGCGCATGTCGGCCGGCAACGTCGACATCGCGCTGTTCGTCGGCAACGAGCTCGAGGGCGCCGTCGGCAACCTGTGGCTGCGCCTGCGCGGCGAGGGCAGCGCCCCGCTGGTCGCGCCGCTGCTCGGCCCGCAGGGCGTCGCGCGCGCCGGCCGCGGCGAATGGCGGCGACTGCGCATCGACGTCGCGCTGCGCCTGGCCGACGGCGCGCCGGCGTGGTTCTGGCACGTGCGACTGCGCAACGACGGCGAGGTGCCGTGCCGCGTCGAGCTGGTGCACGCGCAAGATCTCGCGCTCGCGCCCTATGCGGCGCTGCGCCTGAACGAGTACTACGTCAGCCAGTACCTCGATCACACGCCGCTCGCGCATTCGGAGCACGGCAGTGTCGTCGCGACGCGCCAGAACCAGCCGGCCGCGGGCCGCCATCCGTGGTGCCTGATCGGCTCGCTGCGCCGCGGTGTCGGCTGGGCTACCGATGCGCTGCAGTTGCACGGCCGCGATGCGCGCGCCGGCGTGCCGCCGCGCGCGCTCGCCGAGGGCCTGCCCGGCGAGCGCCTGCAGCACGAACACGCGCTCGTCGCGATCGACGACGCGCCGTTCGAGCTGGCGCCGGGCGCCAGCGCAACGCTCGGCTTCTTCGGCTGGTTCGAGGCCGACCATCCGGCCGCAACGTCGGCGGCCGACCTCGCCGTCGTCGCGCGTGCACTCGCACTGCCCGAAGCGGCGCCGCCGCCGTTCGACGATGACGACGCCGCCGCCGCGCCGCCCGAGCCGCCGTCGCTGTTCGCGAGCGCGCCGCTGCTGCCGGCGCTCGACGTCGACGACGCCGCGCTCGACACCTGGACCGGCACCGCAGAGCGCCGCCACGTCGAGCGCGACGCAGGAGGCCGGCCGCTCGCCTGGTTCCACGGCGCCGACCGCCACGTTGTGCTGCGTGCCAAGGAGCACGCCGTGCTGCGCCCGCACGGCCAGCTGCTGCGCAGCGGCCGCCATCTGACGCCTGACGAGACGGCGCTCACCTCGACGGTGTGGATGGCGGGCGTGTTCCATTCGATGCTGACGCAGGGCCACGTCGCGATCAATCGACTGCTGTCGACGGTGCACGGCTACCTCGGGCTGTTCCGCTCGCACGGGCTGCGCGCCTACGCCGAGATCGACGGCGCCTGGCAGCTGCTCGACGCGCCGTCGGCCTTCGAGATGGCGCCCGACGCCGCGCGCTGGCTCTACCGGCACGCCGGCGGCACGCTCGAGGTGACGAGCCGCGCGCACGGCGACGAACCCGCCGTCATGAGCCTCGAGTTCGCGGTGCACGACGGCGCGCCGCTGCGCCTGATGCTGAGCCACCACGTCGCGCTCGATGGTGACGACGGCAGCGCGTCCGGCGCCGCGCGCTGGAGCTACGACGGCGACGCCGTCGACGTGCGACCGCCGCGCGGCAGCGCGCTGGCGCGGCGCTTTCCGCGCGGTGGGTTCCGCCTCGCGCCGGCGGCGCCGGGCAGTGTCGAGCGCGTCGGCGGCGACGAACTGCTGCACGCCGACGGCCGCTCGCGCGGCGAGCCTCTGCTCGTCGTCGTCACGGCGCCGCTGCGCGACTTCGGCTGGCGCATCGAGGGCCGCCTCGTCGACGCGACGAACAGCGTCGACCTGCCGGCGGTGGCCGACGCGCCGGCGCCGACGCTCGCCCCGCCGCTGCGCATCGCCGCGCCGCCGCAGGGCGCGCCGTCCGCATCGCCGCTGTCGCGCCTCGCCGACTTCGTGCCGTGGCTGGCGCACGACGCCTTCGTGCACTACCTGTCGCCGCGCGGCCTCGAGCAGTACTCGGGCGGCGGCTGGGGCACGCGCGACGTCTGCCAAGGCCCCGTCGAGCTGCTGCTCGCGCTCGGAAGGCCCGAACCGCTGCGCGACCTGCTGCTGCGCGTGATGCGCGCGCAGCAGCCCAGCGGCGACTGGCCGCAATGGTTCATGTTCTTCGAGCGCGAGCGCGCGATCCGCGCGCCCGACTCGCACGGCGACATCGTGTTCTGGCCGTTGCTCGCGCTCGCGCAGTACCTGCTGGCCAGCGGTGACGCCGGCCTGCTCGACGAGCGCGCGCCCTACCACCAGGCGCGACCGTCGGCGCGCAGCGCGCGCCCCACGGTGTGGCAGCACGCGCAGCGCGCGCTCGCGCTGATCGCGCAGCGCGTCATCGCCGGCACGGCGCTGCCTGCCTACGGCCACGGCGACTGGAACGATGCGCTGCAGCCGGCCGACGCGTCGATGCGCGAGCGCATGTGCAGCGCCTGGACGGCGACGCTGCACCACCATACGCTCGTCACGCTGGCGCGCGCGCTGCGGGCGGTCGGCCGCGGCGGCGAGGCCGTGCCGCTGCAGGCGCAGGCCGACGCGGTGCGCAGCGACTTCCAGCGCCTGCTCGTCGTCGACGGCGTGCTCGCGGGCTATGCCCTCTTCGACGCCGACGGCGGCGTGCGCCACCTGCTGCACCCGCGCGATGCCGCGACCGGCGTGCGCTACAGCGCGCTGGCGATGATCCACGCGATCGGCGAGGACCTGTTCACGCCGGTGCAGGCACGCGAGCACCTCGCGCTGATCGAGCGCCACCTCGTCGGGCCCGACGGCCTGCGCCTGTTCGACCGGCCGCTCGACTACCGCGGCGGCGTGCAGCGCCACTTCCAGCGCGCCGAGACGGCGACCTACTTCGGACGCGAGATCGGCCTGATGTACATGCACGCCCATCTGCGCTGGGCCCAGGCGTTGGCGCATGTGGGCGACGCCGCGGGCTTGCTGCGCGCGCTGCAGCAGGCGAACCCGATCGGCATCGCCGACGTCGTGCCGAGCGCTGCGCCGCGCCAGTCGAACTGCTACTACTCCAGCTCCGACGCGGCGTTTCGCGACCGCGCCCAGGCGAGCGCCGAGTACGGCCGCGTGGCCGCCGCCACGGTGGCGTTCGAGGGCGGCTGGCGCATCTATTCGAGCGGCGCCGGCATCGCGCTCGGCCTCGTCGTGCGGCGCCTGCTCGGCCTCGACTGCGAGTCCGACGCGCTGCGTCTCGACCCCGTGCTGCCGGCCGCGCTCGACCGCCTGCGCATCGAGACGACGCTGTGGCGGCAGCCGGTCGTCGTCGAGTACCGCGTGCGCGGCGCCGGCTGCGGCGTCACCGGCGTCGAGGCCGGCGGCTCGCCGATCGCCTGCACGCACGACGCCAATCCGCACCGTGTCGGCGCTGCGCGACTGCCGCGCAGCGAACTGCTGGCGCGCCTGGCTGCGGGCGGCGGCGTGCTGCGCGTGAACGTGGGGCGCTGAGGAACCGCCACCGCACGGCGAGCAGCGTGCGCGGGGCGGGCGTCGCCCCGGCGACGCCGCGGTCGGCCGGCCTCGGCTACGCTGCGCGCACGCCTACCTGGATGCAAGCGCGCATGAACGCCACTTCGCCGCCCGTCGCTGCCGACCCCGCGGAAACGCTCGCCGCCTGGCGCGCACGCGATGCGCAGTTGCGTTCACGCCTGGGCGCCGCCGGCGTCGCCACGCCGGCGCAGCTCGCGGGGCGCAGCGGCCTCGAGCTGTTCGAGGCCATGTTCGCGGGCGAGGTGCCGTATCCGCCGATCTCGCAGACGCTGGACTTCCTGCTCGTCGAGGCGACACTCGGGCGCGCCGTGTTCCAGGGGACGCCGCTGTTCGCGCACTACAACCCGCTCGGCTCGGTACACGGCGGCTGGATCGCCACGCTGCTCGACTCGGCCGTCGGCTGCGCCGTGCACACGACCTTGCCCGCGGGCAAGGCCTACACGACCGTCGAGCTGAAGGTCAACTACACGCGTGCGCTGACCGAGCGCGTGCCGCTGGTGCGCGCCGTCGGCCAGGTCATCAACGTCGGAGGGCGCATCGGTACGTCCGAGGGCCGCCTCGTCGGCCCCGATGGCACACTCTACGCCCACGCCACCACGACCTGCCTGATCTTCGATCCGGCCTCGAACGCGAAATGAGATTGCTCCACACGATGCTGCGCGTCGGCGACCTGCAGCGCTCGATCGACTTCTACACCCGCGTGATGGGCATGACGCTGCTGCGCACGACGGAGCGCCCCGAGCAGAAGTATTCGCTGGCCTTCGTCGGCTACGGCAGCAACCCCGAGCACGCCGAGCTCGAGCTGACCTGGAACCACGGCGTCGACAAGTACGAGATGGGCACGGCTTACGGCCATATCGCGCTGCAGGTGCCCGATGCGCGCGCCGCCTGCGAGCGCATCCGCGCCGCCGGCGGCAACGTGACGCGCGACGCCGGCCCCGTGGCCGGCGGCACGACGGTGATCGCCTTCGTCACCGATCCCGACGGCTACAAGATCGAGCTGATCGAGCGCGCCGAAGGCGCACGGCCGCCAGGCTGAGCGGCGCTCGCCGCCGGAGCGTGAAGGCAGGCCGGGCGCGCGGCCTCAGGCCGCGGCGCGCAGCGCACTTGCCTCGTGCGCCAGCCGCGTGATGCGCGCCCAGTCGCCCGCCGCGACGGCGTCGGCGGGCGTCAGCCACGAGCCGCCGCACACCTTGACGTTGGGCAGCGCGAGTAACTCGCGCGCATTGGCCGGCGTGATGCCGCCCGTGGGGCAGAACACGACATCGGGGAACGGCCCGGCCAGTGCCTTGAGCAGCGCGACGCCGCCCACCGCCGTCGCAGGAAAGAGCTTGAGGAACCGATAGCCGCCCGCGCCGGCGGCGAGCACTTCGCTCGGCGTCGCCACGCCGGGCAGCAGCGGCAGGCCGATGTCGCGGCAGGCGCCGCCGATCTCGTGCGTGTAGCCCGGGCTGACGCCGAAGCGGCTGCCGGCGGCGAGCGCGTCGCGCGCGTCGGCCGGAGAGCGCAGCGTGCCGGCGCCGACGATCGCCTCGGGCACGGAGCGCGCGATCGCCTCGATGCAACGCAGCGCGACTTCGCTGCGCAGCGTCACTTCGAGCACGCGCACGCCTCCGGCGACGAGCGCCTCGGCCAGCGGAACGGCGTGCTCGACGCGCTCGAGCACGATGACGGGGATGACGGGGCCGTGGCCGGCGAGCGAAAGCGTGTCCATGTCGGGATCGAGGTCGCCGCGGTTCAGAGCCAAGTGCAGGCGCCCTGCTCGGCCGGCAGCGCATTGCGCCGCATCGCGGCGAACAGTTCGCGGCCGAGGCCGTGGGCGTGCGTATCGAGATGCGCCGCGGACGGCACCGCCGGCTCGCGCGCCGCCCACTCGGCGTCGGGCACGAGCGCGTGCAGCACGCCGGCACGCGCGTCGACGCGGATGCGGTCGCCGTCGCGCACGCGCGCCAGCGGCCCGCCGGCCAGCGCCTCCGGGTCGACGTGGATCGCGGCCGGCACCTTGCCCGATGCGCCGCTCATGCGGCCGTCGGTGACGAGCGCGACGCGATGGCCCTTGTCCTGCAGCACGGCCAGCGGCGGCGTGAGCTTGTGCAACTCGGGCATGCCGTTGGCGCGCGGCCCCTGGAAGCGCACGACGGCGACGACGTCGCGCTCGAGCGCACCGGCCTTGAAGGCGGCGAGCAGCGCCTCCTGGCTGTCGAAGACGAGCGCCGGCGCCTCGACGACGTGGCGATCCTCGGGCACGGCCGACACCTTGACGACCGCGCGGCCGAGGTTGCCGGCGAGCAGCTTCAGGCCGCCCGTCGGGCCGAACGGATCGCCGGCCGGGCGCAGGATGGCCGCGTTGCCGCTGACGGGCGGCAGCGGATGCCACTGCAGACGGCCCTGGTCGTCGAGCGCGGGCACGGTGGTGTAGGCCGCGAACCCGTCGCGCGCGACCGTCGCCACGTCGGTGTGCAGCAGGCCGGCGCCGGCGAGTTCGCGCAGTACGAAGCCGGGGCCGCCGGCGGCCTGGAATTCGTTGACGTCGGCGGCGCCGTTCGGATAGACGCGCGCCAGCAGCGGCACGACGGCCGACAGCTCGGAGAAGTCGTTCCAGTCGATCGCGATGCCGGCCGAGCGCGCGACGGCGACCCAGTGGATCAGGTGATTCGTCGACCCTCCGGTGGCGAGCAGCGCGACCATCGCATTGACGATGGCGCGCTCGTCGACCAGCCGGCCGATCGGCGTGTGGCGCCGGCCGCGCACGATGTCGAGCGCGACGCGCACCGCCTCGCGCGTCAGCGCCTCGCGCAGCGCGGCGTGCGGGTGCACGAAGGCCGTACCGGGCACGTGCAGGCCCATCGCCTCCATCAGCATCTGGTTGCTGTTGGCCGTGCCGTAGAAGGTGCACGTGCCGGGCCCGTGGTAGGCGGCCGACTCCGCCGCGAACAGCTCGTCGCGGCCGACCTGTCCGCGGGCGAACTGTTCGCGCACCTGGGCCTTGGCGCGGTTGTCGAGGCCGCTCGCCATCGGCCCCGCCGGCACGAAGACGCACGGCAGGTGGCCG
>JASNYH010000009.1:0-137222 GCA_048500255.1 Burkholderiaceae bacterium
ACGGCGACGCGCTGCGCGCCGTGCTGCCGCACACGGCGCACCAGTTCGCGCGCGCGCTGGTGATGCCCAACCTCAGGCCGCCGGTCACGACGACGGCGCAGGCGCTGGCCTATCGCGAGCGCATCGTCGCCGCGCTGCCGGCCGGCGCGGCGTTCGAGCCACTGATGTCGCTGTACCTGACCGACCTGACGCCGCCCGACGAGATCGCCCGCGCGCGCGAGGCAGGCGTCGTCGCCGTCAAGCTGTATCCGGCCGGCGCCACGACGAACAGCGACGCCGGCGTCACCGACCTGCGCCGCACTCACCGGACGCTCGAGGCGATGCAGCGCGCCGGCGTGCTGCTGCTGGTGCACGGCGAAGTGACCGACCCCGACGTCGACGTGTTCGACCGCGAGGCCGTCTTCATCGAGCGCCAGCTCGAGCCGCTGCGGCGCGACTTTCCGGCGCTGAAGGTCGTGATGGAGCACATCACGACGCGCGACGCGGCGCAGTACGTGCGCGACGCCGGGCCGACGCTGGCCGCCACGATCACGGCGCACCACCTGCTCTACAACCGCAACGCGCTGTTCATGGGCGGGCTGCGGCCGCACTGGTACTGCCTGCCGGTGTTGAAGCGCGAGCAGCACCGCGTCGCGCTGGTCGAGGCGGCGACGTCGGGCGACCCGAAGTTCTTCCTCGGCACCGACAGCGCGCCGCACGCGGCGCACCTGAAGGAGCACGCCAGCGGCTGCGCCGGCTGCTACACGGCGCTGACGGCGCTCGAGCTGTATGCCGAGGCCTTCGAGCGCGCCGGCGCGCTCGACAAGCTCGAGGCCTTTGCGTCGTGGCACGGCGCCGACTTCTACGGGCTGCCGCGCAACAGCGGCAGCGTGACGCTGCGCCGCGAGACCTGGACACCGCCCGAGGCCGTGCCGCTCGGCATCGACGGCGCGACGCTCAAGCCGCTGGCGGGCGGCGAACCCCTGGCCTGGAGACTGGCATGACGCCGACGCAGACCGTGATGATGCTGATCGACGCCGACAACGTGTCGGCCGACGTGGTGGAGCAGGCGCTCGACGCCGTGCTTGCCGCGCACGGCGCGGCGCACGTGCGGCGCGCCTACGGCACGGCCGAGTCGGCGGCCAAGAATGCCGCGCTGTTCAAGCGGCTGTCGATCCGCCCGATCGTCAACCTGGCGTCGGGCAAGAACTCGACCGACATCGCGCTCGCCGTCGACGCGATCGACCTCGTGCTCGCCGAGCGGCCGGGCGTCGTCGTCATCGTGTCGTCGGACTCCGACTTCGCGCCACTCGTGATCCGCCTGCGCGAGAAGGGCTGCCGCGTCTGCGGCATCGGCCAGGTCGGCAAGACGGGCGACGAAGTCGTGCGCGTCTACGACGAATTCATCGACATCGCGCATCGCAAGAAGGCCGGCGGCGACAAGGCCAAGGCCGCGCCGGCACGCCGCGCATCGCCGCCGCTGCCGCAGCCCGCGCTGGAGGACGAAGAGGTCGAGGCGCCGCCGCCGAAGCCGCGCAAGCGCTCGCGCAAGAGCGCGGCGCCGGCGGCGGGCGGCGCGGCCGACGGGGCTGCGTCGGAGCTGCCGCCGACGCTGCCCGACGCCGTGCTGCGCGTGCTCGCCGCCGTGCCCAAGCTGCGCGACGGCGCGCCGATGGAGCTCGGCATCGCGGCCGAGCGGCTGCGCAGCAGCGGCCTGCTCGCCAAGAACGCGCCGTCGACCAAGCTGTTCAAGAAGCACCCCGAGCTGTTCACGCTGACGCCCGAACGCCAGCCGAACCGGGTGCAGTACCGCGGCCCGTCGGCCGTGTGAACGACGCGCGGTCGGCCGACGCGCACGCCGGCCGACGCGCCGTCAGGCCGGCAGGAAGCCTTCCGTCGACAGGTAGCGCTCGCCGGTGTCGTAGTTGAAGCCGAGTACCGTCGCGCCGGCGGGCAGCTCGGGCAGCTTCTGCGCGATCGCCGCCAGCGTCGCGCCCGACGAGATGCCGACCAGCAGCCCTTCCTCGCGCGCGCAGCGGCGCGCCATCTCGCGCGCCGCCTCGGCCTCGACGGTGATCACGCCGTCGAGCAGGCCGGTGTGCAGGTTGGCCGGAATGAAGCCCGCGCCGATGCCCTGGATCGGGTGCGGCGCCGGCGCGCCGCCCGAGATGACGGGCGACGCCGTCGGCTCGACGGCAAAGACCTTCAGCCTGGGCCAGGCCTGCTTGAGCACCTGTGCGCAGCCGGTCAGGTGGCCCCCCGTGCCGACGCCCGTGATCAGCGCGTCGAGGCCGTCGGGAAAGTCGGCCAGGACCTCCTGCGCCGTCGTGTTGACGTGGGCCGCGATGTTCGACGGGTTGTCGAACTGCTGCGGCATCCAGGCGCCCTGGGTCGCCGCGACGATCTCCTGCGCGCGCGCGATCGCGCCCTTCATGCCCTGCTCGCGTGGCGTCAGCTCGAAAGTGGCGCCGTAGGCGAGCATCAGGCGGCGCCGCTCGACACTCATGCTGTCGGGCATCACGAGCACCAGCCGGTAGCCCTTGACGGCGGCGACCATCGCCAGGCCGATGCCGGTATTGCCCGACGTCGGCTCGACGATCGCGCCGCCGGGCGCGAGGCGGCCGCGCCGCTCGGCGTCCTCGACCATCGCCAGCGCGATGCGGTCCTTGATCGAGCCGCCGGGGTTGGCGCGCTCCGACTTGATCCACACCGCACGTGCGCCGAACAGGCGGTTGATGCGGATGTGCGGCGTGTTGCCGATCGTCTGCAGCACGTTGTCGAATCTCATTCGATCTCCTCGCGCGCGCGTCGCCGCGGCGAAGCCGCGATAATCGCATGCGTGAAGCGGGTCGGACCGCCGCCGGTGCAATCGCCGCAAGGCCGCACGGGAGGAAGGTCCGGACTGCACAGGGCAGCGTAGCAGGTAACACCTGTCCACCGCGAGGTGAGGATCAGAGCAACAGAGACGAGTCGGCATGCCGTTGCGCGAGCAGCGGCGCGCCGGGTGAAACGGGCAATCTCTACGCGCAGCAACACCGAATAGGCCGGCGTCGATGTGGTCCCGCGGAGCCGGCGGGTAGGTGGCACCGAGCCGCTCCAGCGATGGGCGGCCCAGAGGAATGGCGGTCACGGCGGCGCGCCGCAAGGCGCGCCGCTGCACAGAATCCGGCCTATCGACCCGCTTCACGCATTTCTCCCTTCTTCTTCTCTCGATGAATCCCAACGCCCATCTGCTGTGGCCCGGCCCGCGCTGGACGCTCGCCGTGCTGCTCGCGCTGCTGAGCATGATCGGGCCGTTCTCCGTCGACACCTACCTGCCGGCGTTCACCGGCATCGCGCGCTCGATAGGCGCGACGCCCGTCGAGATGCAGCAGACGCTGTCGGGCTACCTGTTCGGCTTCGCGGCGATGAACCTGTTCCACGGCGCGCTGTCCGACAGCTTCGGCCGCCGCCGCGTCATCCTGTGGGGACTGGCCGTGTTCACGGCGGCGAGCGCCGGCTGCGCGCTGTCGCAGCACATCGGCGCGCTCGTCTTCTTCCGCGTGCTGCAGGGCATGGCGTCGGGGGCCGGCATCGTCGTCTCGCGCGCCGTGATCCGCGACATGTTTCCGCAGGCCGACGCGCAGCGCGTGATGGCGCAGGTGACGATCTTCTTCGGCGTCGCGCCGGCGATCGCGCCGATGGTCGGCGGCCTGCTGATCGCGCACACCGACTGGCACGCCATCTTCTGGCTGCTGGTGGCGATCGGCGCGGCGCTGTGGTGGGTCAACTGGCGCTGGCTGCCCGAGACGCTCGACCCGGCGCAGCGCCAGCCGATCCACGTCGCCCACCTGCTGCGCGGCTACTGGCAGTTGGGCTCGAGCGCGCGCTTCGTCGCGCTGGCGTTCGCCAGCGGCATCCCGTTCAACGGCATGTTCCTCTACGTGCTGTCGGCGCCGGTGTTCCTCGGCGAGCACCTGGGCCTCGCGCCGACGCAGTTCTTCTGGTTCTTCGTGCTCAACATCGCCGGCATCATGGCCGGCTCGTGGCTGAGCGGGCGGCTCGCCGGACGCATCGCGCCCAAGCGCCAGATCCGCTGGGGCTTCGTCGTGATGGCGGCGATCTCGGTGGTCAACCTCGCCTATGCGGCGGTGCTGCCGTCGAGCGCGCCGTGGGCGCTGCTGCCGATCGCCGTCTTCTCGTTCGGCTGGGCGCTGATGGTGCCCGTCGTCACGCTGATGGTGCTCGACCTCGCGCCCGACCGGCGCGGCATGGCGTCGTCGCTGCAAGCCTTCATTGGCAGCGTCGCCAACGGCATCGTCGCCGGCGTGATCTCGCCGCTCATGATGCACGACACCGTGGCGCTCGCCGCCGCGGCGCTGGCGATGCTGGGCGTCGGCATCGGCGCGTGGTTGTGGGTGAAGCCGCGGGTGGCGTAAAGGCCGTCCTCAAGTGCCGCCGCGCCGCGGCCGATAACGGCGCATGGCCAAGAAGGACAACGCTGCCGCTGCCGCCGACGACGCGACCGTCGTGCTGCCCGCCGGGGAGGGCGGGCGTCGGCGCTTCATGCCGTCGCGCAAGCTGATGATCCTCGGCGGCGGCGGGCT
The DNA here is from genome assembly GCA_048500255.1 of Burkholderiaceae bacterium. Classification (GTDB taxonomy): domain Bacteria; phylum Pseudomonadota; class Gammaproteobacteria; order Burkholderiales; family Burkholderiaceae_C; genus JAMHWF01. The sequence continues at coordinate 4,566 of JASNYH010000009.1, forward strand.
GCTCGCCGCCGCGCTGGTCGCCGGCGCTACCTGGGCGCTGTGGCCCCAGCCCGAGCCGCCGGCCAGGACGGCGAAGTCGTCGAAGGCGAAGGACAAGGCCAAGGCGGCGTCGCGCAAGGCGTCGGAGCCGGCGTCGGCCGAGTCGGCGGACGCTGCCGCGTCGGCCGTCGTCGTCGCCGCCGAAGCGGCGACGCCTGCGGCGCCCGCCGCGAAGACGCCGACCGAGGCCGCGGCGGCTGCCCCGACGCCGGCCGCAGCGCCTGCCGCGCCTTCGGCCGACGTGCCGGCACGTCCGACGGCAGCCGCCGTCGCGCCGACCGCGCCGGCGCCGAATGCCGGCACGGCGGCCGAGAACTCGATGGACAAGCTGCGCCGCCGGCTGGGCGAGACGCTCGGCGGCTCGACGCGCGTCGAGGCCGGCGCGCCGGGCGAGCTGCGCCTCGTCGCCGCGCGCACGACGCCGCCGCCGGCCGGCGCCGCCGCCCTCGACGCTGCCGCTCGCCGCACGCCACGTGCCGACAGCGCCGACGTGTCGCCGCGCCGCGCGGCGCGGCGTGCCGCAGCGCACGACGGCCACGCCCACTGGGACTACGAAGGCGTCGGCGGACCCGAGGAGTGGGCGCAGCTGTCGCCCGACTTCGCGGCCTGCGCGCGCGGCAAGCGCCAGAGCCCGATCGACATCCGCGACGGCATCCAGGTCGAGCTCGAGCCGGTGCGCTTCGCCTACCGGCCGAGCGCGTTCCGCGTCGTCGACAACGGCCACACGGTGCAGGTCAACGTCGCCGGCGGCAACACGATCGCGGTGCAGGGTCGCGAGTACGAGCTGCAGCAGTTCCACTTCCACCGCCCGTCGGAGGAGCACGTCAACGGCCGCCGCTACGACATGGTGGCGCACCTGGTGCACAAGGACGCGCAGGGCCGCATCGCCGTCGTCGCCGTGCTGCTCGACAAGGGCGGCGCCGCGCAGCCGATCGTGCAGGCGGTGTGGAACAACCTGCCGCTCGAGAAGAACGACGAGGTCGCGGCGTCGCAGCCGCTCGACCTCGAGCGCCTGCTGCCCGAGGACCGCCGCTACTACACCTACATGGGCTCGCTGACGACGCCGCCGTGCAGCGAAGGCGTGCTGTGGATGGTGCTGAAGCACCCGCTGCCCGTCTCGGCCGAGCAGGTCGGCGTGTTCGCGCGGCTCTATCCGATGAACGCGCGGCCGCTGCAGCCGCTGCACGGGCGGCTGATCAAGGAATCGAACTGAACGCCGGCGACGCGAGCCTCGCGTCGTCGCGCAGCGTTCAGGCCCACAGCGCGCGCACCTGCGCGGCGACGTCGACGCGCGGCCCATCGCCGTGCGCCGAGGCAGCCGCCGCCTCTTCATCGTCGTGCGCGCCCGCGGCGACGGCGTCGAACAGCCGCGCCACCTCGGGCGGCACGAAGCGCGTCAGCGCGCCGTAGACGTGGCGGTCGCCCCAGGCCGCCTGCTGGTGGACGTGAAAGCGCAGCGGCACGACGAGCTGCAGCTGCTGCTGCGCGCGCGTCATCGCCACGTAGAGCAGGCGGCGCTCTTCCTCGATGGCGGCGGCGTCGCCCGTCGCCATGTCCGACGGGATGCAGCCGTCGACGGCGTTGAGCACATAGACGCAGCGCCACTCCTGGCCCTTGGCCGAGTGGATCGTCGACAGGATCAGCTGGTCCTCGTCGAGGTGCGGCGCGCCCGCCTCGTCGCTCGTCGCGTCGGGCGGGTCGAGGGTCAGCTCGGCGAGGAAGCGCTCGCGCGAGCCGCAGCCGGGCGCCAGCCGCGCGAGCTGCGCGAGATCGAGCTCGCGCACCGGCGCGTCGTCGTCGTGCAGGCGGCGCAGCTGCGGCAGGTACCAGGCGATCGCCGCGTCGAGCTCGGCGGGCCAGCCGGCGCCCGGCTGCGCGCGCAGCGCGGCGTGCAGCGCCGCGAAGTCGGCCCATTCGGCGGCCGCGGCGCGCGGCGGCCGCCAGGCCTGCAGCGCGGCCGCCGGGTCGGGCGCGGCGTCCATCGCGTCGAGCAGCCGGCGCGCGTGCGCCGGGCCGATGCCCGGCACGAGCAGCGCGACGCGAAAGCCGGCGATGCGGCTGCGCGGGTTGTGCGCGAAGCGCAGGACGGCGAGCACGTCCTTGACGTGCGCCGCCTCGAGGAATTTGAGCCCGCCGAACTTGACGAACGGGATGTTGCGCCGCGCCAGCTCGAGCTCGAGCGCCGTCGAGTGGTGCGCGCTGCGAAACAGCACCGCTTGGCGCTTGAGTGGTACGCCCTCCTCGCGCGCGGCGAGCACGGCGTCGGCGACGTGCGTCGCCTGCGCCGCCTCGTCGGCCACGGTCACGAGCTGCGGACGCGCCGACGACGCGCGGTCGGTCCACAGCGTCTTGGCGTGGCGTTCGGCGGCCAGCGCGATGACGGCGTTCGAGGCGTCGAGGATCGGCTGCGTCGAGCGGTAGTTGCGCTCGAGCGCGACGACGCGCGCCGGCGGCTCGAACTGCGCCGCGAAGTCGAGGATGTTGCGCACGTCGGCGGCGCGAAAGCCGTAGATCGACTGCGCGTCGTCGCCGACCACCGTCAGACCGCGCCCGTCGGGCTTGAGTGCGCGCAGGATCGCCGCCTGCAGCCGGTTCGTGTCCTGGTACTCGTCGACGAGCACGTGGTCGAAGCGCGCGCCGAGGTCGCGCGCCAGCGCCGCGTCGGCGAGCATCGCCTCGGCCCAGTAGAGCAGCAGGTCGTCGTAGTCGAGCGCATGCTGGCGCTGCTTCTCGGCGGTGTAGGCGCGAAACAGGCGCTTGAGCTCGTCCTCCCATTCGGCGCACCACGGATAGGCCTGCGCCAGCACGTCGGCCAGCGGCTGGCGGCTGTTGACGACGCGCGAATAGATCGCCAGGCAGGTGCCCTTGAGCGGGAAGCGCCGTGTCGTGCGCGTGAGCTCGAGCGCCTCGCGCGCCAGGCCCATCAGATCCTCGGCATCGGCGCGGTCGTGGATCGTGAACGACTCGCTCAGGCCGATGCGCGACGCACAGTCGCGCAGCAGCCGCGCGCCGACCGCGTGGAAGGTGCCGGCCCACGGCAGCGACGGTGCGCGCTGCGTCGGCGCGAAGCCGAGCGCGCGGTGCAGCACGCGGCCGACGCGGCGCTCCATCTCGAGCGCAGCGCGTCGCGAGAAGGTGAGCAGCAGCACGCGCTGCGGATCGGCACCGTCGAGCACGAGGCCCGCGACGCGCGACGCCAGCGTCAGCGTCTTGCCCGAGCCGGCACCGGCGACGACGAGCAGCGGGCCGTCGCCGTGTTCGACGGCGGCGCGCTGGGCCTTGTTGAGGTCGGCGAACGGATCGACGCGCGGGTCGGACGGTGGCGCAGGCAACGGCATGGCCTAGACTGTATAGGCATCCAGTCACGAATCGCGAGAAGGATCGTTCCGATGACGGTACTCGTCGGCACGGCATCGTGGACCGACAAGACGCTGATCGCCTGCGGCCGCTTCTATCCGAAGGAGGCGACGAGCGCCGAGGCGCGGCTGCGCTACTACGCGTCGCAGTTCCCGCTGGTCGAGGTCGACTCGAGCTACTACGCGATGCCGGCGCCGGCCACGGCGCAGCTGTGGGCCGAGCGCACGCCGCCGAGCTTCACGATGAACGTCAAGGCGTTCCGGCTGTTCACCGGCCACCCGACGCAACCGACCGTGCTGCACCGCGACTTGCAGCTCGCGCTGGCGGCGCTGCCGAGCAAGCGCCACTGGTACTACCGCGACCTGCCGGCCGGGATCGTCGACGAGCTGTGGAGGCGCTTTCGCGAGGCGCTCGAGCCGCTGCGCGCGGCGGGCAAGCTGGGGCTGGTGCACTTCCAGTTCCCGCCATGGCTGGTGTGCAACCGCGCCGGCCATGTCCACGTGGCCGAGTGCGTCGAGCGCATGGCGGGCCATGCCGTCAGCGTCGAGTTCCGGCACCGCAGCTGGTTCGAGGGTCCCCACGCCGCGTCGACGCTTGCCTTCGAGCGCGAACTCGGCGTCGTCCACACGGTCGTCGATGCGCCGCAGGGCTTCGCCAACAGCGTGCCGATGCTCTGGGAGCGCACGCACCCGAGCTGCGTCCTCGTGCGGCTGCACGGCCGCAATGCGCAGACCTGGAACGTGAAAGGCGAGACGACGTCGGCGTCGGACCGCTTCAACTACGACTACTCCGACGCCGAGCTGTCGCAGTTCGTGCCGCGCATCGCCGCACTGACGCCCGGGCCGGCGACGACGCACGTCGTCTTCAACAACAACATGGAAGACCAGGGCCAGCGCAACGCGCGCACATTGATGAACGCCCTGGCCGCCGCCGGAGTGGCATGACCGCGTCGGTTAAATTGGCAAGCCATGACCGCTCTCGAAACCATCGAAATCGAAACCGCCGCCGACCCGACGGCCAGCGTCATCGTGCTGCACGGCCTGGGCGCCGACGGCAACGATTTCGTGCCGCTGGTCGAGGAACTCGACCTCGAGGCGATCGGCCCGCTGCGCTTCGTGTTCCCGCACGCGCCGACGCGGCCGGTCACGATCAACGGCGGCTACGTGATGCGCGCCTGGTACGACATCGCCGGCCCCGACCTGCGCCAGCGCGAGGACGAGGCCGGCCTGCGCGCGTCGCGCGATGCCGTCGAGGCGCTGATCGAGCGCGAGCGCCAGCGCGGCGTCGCGGCGTCGCGCATCGTGCTGGCCGGCTTCTCGCAGGGCTGCGCGATCGCGCTGCTGACCGGGCTGCGCCACACCGAGCGGCTGGCCGGCATCGTCGGCCTGTCGGGCTACCTGCCGCTGGCGGGGCGCACGGCGGCCGAGCGCAGCCCGGCCAACGGCGACGTGCCGATCTTCCTCGCGCACGGCAGCTACGACCAGGTCGTGCCGCTGGGCGCAGCCATCGCGACGCGCGACGCGCTCGTCGCGCTGGGCTACCCCGTCGAGTGGCACGAGTTCCCGATGCAGCACTCCGTCTGCGCCGAGGAGGTGATCGAGCTCAACCGCTGGCTGGTGCGCGTTCTCGGCCGCTAGCAGCCTGCGCCGCGCGGGTATACCCCGATCGGCAACAGGGATAGATCCTCCTAATATGCATGTACACGGATATCTGGATATAGATGGACACAGAACCTGTGCTGCCGGACCGCGTCTTCGAGGCGGCTGCCGAGCTGTTCGGTCTGTTGTCCACGCCCACGCGGCTGCGCATCGTGTGCCTGCTGTGCGACGGCGAGCTCAACGTCGGCGAGTTGCTCGGTCGGGTCGACGTGAGTCAACCCAACATGTCGCAGCACCTCGGCACGCTGTACCGCGCCGGCATCGTGTCGCGTCGGCGCGCCGGGGCGCAGGTCTACTACCGCATCGCCAGCGAGCGCGCGCTGCTGCTGTGCGAGGCGGTGTGCGACGCGCGCCGCCAGGCCGTCGCATCCTGACCGCCGTCTCATTGCTTTTCCTTAGGGGAACGCACCGATCGTCGCGCCCTAGCGTCGTTAATTAGGATATGCGAATAAAGGAGTTCGCCATGCACACACGCAGAGACATGCTCTCCCATTCGGCCCGCGTGGCCGGCCTGCTGGCGGCCGCCGGCCTGCTGCCGAGCCTCGCGCTGGCGCAGTCGGGCGGCTGGAACAAGGCGGCGTTCGACGCCAAGACGATGGCCGAGGCGCTCAAGGCGATGGGTGCCGGCGCGCCCACCGAGAGCAAGGACGTGACGATCACCGGCCCCGACATCGCCGAGAACGGCGCCGTCGTGCCGATCGGCGCGTCGACCACGCTGCCGGGCGCCAAGCGGTTGCTCGTGCTGGTCGAGAAGAACCCGAACGTGCTGGCCGCGATGTTCGACATCTCCGACGCCGTCGAGGCCAACGTGTCGACGCGCGTCAAGATGGGCCAGTCGTCCAACGTCTATGCCGTCGCCGTGATGGGCGACGGCAAGGTGCTGTACGCGCACAAGGAAGTGAAGGTCACGCTCGGCGGCTGCGGCGGCTGAGGCCCCAGGCCAGGCGACCGACGACCCCGACCGACACCGACCCGACAGACCTCGAAGGAGCAAGACATGGCAGACCCGATGCGCATCCGCGCCCAGGCCGCCGGTGACAAGACCACCGTGCGCGTGCTGATGAGCCACGAGATGGAGACCGGCCAGCGCAAGGACGCCGCCGGCAAGACGATTCCCGCCTGGTTCATCCAGGAGGTGACGGCGCAGCACAACGGAAAGACGGTGATGACCGCCCAGTGGGGGCCGGCCGTCTCGAAGAACCCGTTCATGCAGTTCGTCGTCAAGGGCGCCAAGGCCGGCGACAAGATCAGCGTGTCCTGGGTCGACAACAGGGGCGACAAGCGGACCGACGAAGCGACTGTCGCCTGACGGCTGCGACCCGTGCCCCGGCGACGCCGCGCAAGACGGCGCGTGCCAAGACAACGACGCAAAGGAGACACATGAAGCGGATCCTGCTCGCGAGCGCGATGCTCGCAACGGCGGCCGGCGCGATGGCGCAGGCGCGGTCGGCGGCCGAAGGCATCGCCGAGTACCGCAAGATGCTCGAGGACGGCAATCCTGCCGAATTGTTCGAGGCCAAGGGCGAGTCGCTCTGGAAGCAGAAGCGAGGGCCGAAGAACGCGTCGCTCGAGCGGTGCGATCTCGGCAAGGGACCGGGCGTCGTCAAGGGCGTGTTCGTCGAGCTGCCGAGGTACTTCGGCGACACGAAGAAGGTCGAGGACCTTGAATCGCGCCTGGTCAGCTGCATGGCGATGCTGCAGGGCTTCGACGCCTCCGAGATCGCCAAGACGCCGTTCGGCCGCGGCGAGATGGCCAACGTGACGGCGATGGCGACGTGGATCGCATCGGAGTCGCGCGGCATGCGCTTCAACCTGCCACAGGCGCATCCGCAGGAGCGGCTGAGCTACGAGCTCGGCAAGCGCGCCTTCTTCTACCGCGGCGGCACGCACGACTTCTCGTGCGCCTCCTGCCACGGCGAGAGCGGCAAGCGCATCCGCCTGCAGGACCTGCCCGACCTGACCAAGAACCCCGGCGACGGCATCGGCTTCGCCGCCTGGCCGGCCTACCGCGTCAGCAACGGCCAGATGTGGGGCATGCAGCTGCGCCTGAACGACTGCTTCCGCCAGCAGCGCTTCCCGTTCCCGGAGTTCGGCTCCGACGTGACGATCGCGCTCGGGACCTACATGGGCGTCAATGCCAAGGGCGCGGCGTCGATCGCGCCGGCGATCAAGCGGTGAAGGAGCGAGACGAGATGCGCACACCCTACTGGATGCTCGCCGCCGGCGCGGCCGTCGTCGTCACCGTCGTCGCCGGCTGCGCCGCGATGGCGCCGGCCCCGAACTACGACGCGCTGGTCGCCCAGATGATGAAGTCGTCGTTCCGCGACCAGGGCATCGCCAAGGTCGACCGCCTGACGCAGGATTCGGCCAACGCCGAGTGCTCAAAGGCGTTCGGCGAGCCGCTGCCCAACCCCACGGGCAAGGCGATCGAGAACGCCAACCACGCGACGATCCGCAAGCCCAGCGACGGCAAGTACCTCGGGAACTGGCAGGCCGGCGAGAAGCTCGCGCAGGACGGCCGCGGCATGACCTGGACCGACAAGTCGGCGGCGCCCGGTGCCGGCGGCGGCAACTGCTACAACTGCCACCAGATCGGCAAGGCCGAGATCTCGTTCGGTACGCTCGGCCCCAGCCTCTACAACTACGGCAAGATCCGCGGCGTCACCGATCCGAACAGCCCCGAGGCGCTGCCCGTGCTCGAGTACACCTGGGGCAAGATCTACAACGCCAAGGCCTTCAATGCCTGCTCGCTGATGCCGCGCTTCGGCAACGGCCACCTGCTGACCGAGCAGCAGATGAAGGACCTGATGGCGCTGCTGCTCGACCCGAAGTCGCCCGTCAATCAGTGATGTGATGTCGCAGTTGTCCCGGCGCGAGTTCCTGCAAGTACTGGGGGCCGCGTCGGCGGCCGGCTTGGCGCTCGGCCGCTGGGCCGACGCCGATGCGAAGACGGCGCAGCGTGGCCTGTACGACGTGCCGCGCTTCGGCAACGTGTCGCTGCTGCACATGACGGATTGTCATGCGCAGCTGAAGCCGATCCACTTCCGCGAGCCGAGCGTCAATCTCGGCGTCGGCGCGATGCGCGGCCACTGGCCGCACCTCGTCGGCGAGCACCTGCTGAAAGCGGCGCGCGTGCCGGCAGGCAGCGAACTGGCCCACGCCTATACCTACCTCGACTTCGAGCGCGCGGCGCGCCGCTACGGCCGTGTCGGCGGCTTCGCGCACCTGGCGACGCTCGTCAAGCAGCTCAAGGCGAGCCGTCCCGGCGCGCTGCTGCTCGACGGCGGTGACACCTGGCAGGGCTCGGCGACTTCGCTGTGGACCAACGCGCAGGACATGGTCGACGCCTGCAAGCTGCTCGGCGTCGACGTGATGACGGGGCACTGGGAGTTCACCTACGGCATGGAGCGCGTGACGCAGATCGTCGAGCGCGACTTCGCCGGTCGCGTCGACTTCGTCGCGCAGAACGTCAAGACGGCCGACTTCGGCGACCCCGTCTTCAAGCCCTATGTGCTGCGCGAGATCGGCGGCGTGCCGGTGGCGATCGTCGGCCAGGCGTTCCCGTACACGCCGATCGCCAATCCGCGCTACCTCGTCGCCGACTGGAGCTTCGGCATCCAGGACGACAACCTGCAGAAGGTCGTCGACGAGGCGCGCGCCAAGGGTGCGCAGGTCGTCGTCGTGCTGTCGCACAACGGCATGGACGTCGACCTGAAGATGGCGTCGCGCGTGCGCGGCGTGGACGCCATCCTCGGCGGCCACACGCACGACGGCGTGCCGGTCGCGGTGCCGGTGAAGAACGCCGGTGGCACGACGCTGGTCACCAACTCAGGCAGCAACGGCAAGTTCCTCGGCGTGATGGACTTCGACGTCAAGGGCGGCAAGGTCGTCGACTACCGCTGGCGCCTGCTGCCGGTGTTCGCCAATCAGCTGCCGGCCGACCCGGCGATGGACGCGCTGATCACGAAGATCCGCGCGCCGTACGAGGCGAAGCTCGCCGAGAAGCTGGCTGTCACCGACGGCCTGCTCTACCGGCGCGGCAACTTCAACGGCTCGTGGGACCAGCTCGTTTGCGACGCGCTGATGCAGGTGCAGGGCGCCGAGATCGCGTTCTCGCCGGGCTTTCGATGGGGCACGACGCTGCTGCCGGGCGACGCCATCACGCGTGAGCTGATGATGGATCAGCTTGCGATCACCTATCCCTACGCCACCGTCAGCGAGCTGACCGGCGAGACGATCAAGACGGTGCTCGAGGACGTTGCCGACAACCTGTTCAACCCCGACCCGTACTATCAGCAGGGCGGCGACATGGTGCGCGTCGGCGGCCTTACCTACGCCTGCGACCCGGCGGCGTCGATGGGCCAGCGCATCCGCGACATGCGCTTGAGCGGTCGGCCGATCGAGGCCGGCAAGACGTACAAGGTCGCCGGCTGGGCGCCGGTGTCGGAGGAGGCGCGCAACGCAAACCTCAAGCCGGTGTGGGACGTCGTCGAGACGTGGCTGAAGGCGCAGCCGGGGGGCCGCGTCGCGCCTCGCCGGCTCAACACGCCGACGCTCGCCGGCGTGCAGGGCAACCCGGGCATCGCGGAGGTCTGAGATGCATGCAGCAATCTCGCGCACAGTCATCGTCGCGGCGACGCTCGCTGCGCTCGCCACGGCTGCCGTCGCGCAGCAGGGCACCGTCGCCGTCAAGCAGCTGACGCCCGAGGCGGCGGCAGCCGCGGCGCGCGCCGCGATGGAGCATTGCCGCAAGCAGGGCTACCAGGTCGGTGTCGCCGTCGTCGATCGCGCCGGCCTGCTGCAGGCTTTCGTGCGCGACCGCTTCGCCGGCGCGCACACGATCGAGGTGGCGTCGAACAAGGCCTGGTCGGCGGCGAGCTTCAAGATTCCGACGTCGACGCTGGCCGCCGAGACGCAGGCCGGCCGGCCGATGAGCGGGCTGCGCGCGCACCCGAGGGTGATGGCCGTGGCCGGTGGCCAGGTGATCGAGAGCGGTGGCACGCTGGTCGGCGCGATCGGCGTGTCCGGGGCGCCGGTCGCCGACGCCGACGACAACTGCGCCGCCGCCGGGATCAAGGCGATCGCCGACTCGCTCGAGTTCTGACGTCCGGCGCCGTGAACTTGCTGCGACGAGCTGCGATGCCGACGACCCGCCGCGACTGCCTGCGCGCCGCACTCGGCGCCGCGGCGCTGCTCGCCAGTGCCGGCGCCGCGCGCAGCGCGACGCCGGCGCAGACCGTCGCCTGGCCCGCCCTGACACTGCTCGACGGCACGCGCCTCGAACCCGCGGCGTGGCAGGGCACGCCGGCGATCGTCGTGCTGTGGGCGACGTGGTGCCCGTTCTGCAAGCGCCACAACGCGCACCTCGAAAAGCTGCACCGCGCGCTCGCCGGCCGCGCGCCGCGCATCCTCGCCGCGGCGATCGACACCGACGCCGAGGCCGTGCGCCGCTACATGGCCGACAACGGCTACACCTTCCCCGTCACCGCCGAGGGGCAGAAGCTGCGTCCGCTGCTGACGACGCGGCGCGTCGTCCCGCTCACCTTCGTCGTCGATCGCGCCGGCCGCGTGCGCGACACGATCGCCGGCGAGATGTTCGAGGAAGACGTGTTCGAGCTCGCCGAGGCGGCGCGCGCCGCTTTGCCGTGATGCTTGTCCGCCTTCGCGCTGGGGGCGGCCGTCGCAATATCCGTCGTTGCGAATAGAATTGCTCCCTATCTTCGGGGCAGACACAGCAGATGGACAAGAAGAGAAGCGAGGACCAGGTTTACGACTCGGTGGCCGAGTTGTTCTCCGTGCTGTCCACGCCGATCCGCCTGAAGATCATCAGCGCCGTCTGCCAAGGCGAGAAGAACGTTTCGCAGTTGCTCGCCGAGATCGACACCACGCAGCCCAACATGTCGCAGCACCTGGCGATGCTCTATCGCAGCGGCGTGCTCGCCAAGCGGCGCGAAGGCACGCAGATGTACTACCGGCTCCAGAGCGAGCGCATCGCCACGCTGTGCCGCGCCGTGTGCACACAGGTTGCGATCGAACTCGACCCCGAGTCCGACATCAAGCCTTCCGAGCGGCTGGTGCCCGTCGGGCTGCGCTGACGGTCGGCGTCGCTCCTTTCTCGCCGGGTCCCGCCGGATCGGCGCGGGATCGGGCCGCCGGGGGGCCTCTTGCGCTCATGTCCCCCGGACTGCGTTGCGCGCGGTCCTCCTCCCCGAGCCGACTCGGCAGCGAAGGCATCGACCGCTGAATTGGGGTTTACACGCCCCTGTGATCTCATGCGCTACTTTCAGTGCCCCAGCTAAGTCCCTATTTTTGAAGCTGTTTTGTGCCGGAAATCGCTTCGAAAATGGCTTCTAAGTGTTTGATTTCATTGATATTTCCTTACACATTCCGTTGACCCTCCAGGTTCGCTCCGCTAAAGTGCACAAAAGTGCAATTTAGTGGGAAAAAGTGTCTGGAACGGTCTTCCAAGGGGCTTCAGCGCTGACGCTGGACGGCAAGGGGCGGCTCACCGTCCCGGCCCGTCATCGCGACGTGCTGACCGCCATCGCCGGGGGGCAGCTCACGATCACGCGCCACCTGGCGCCCTGCCTGCTGATCTTTCCGCGCCCGGCCTGGGAGTCGTTTCGCGACAAGCTGATGCAACTGCCGATGGGCGCGGACCCGCAGCGGCGCATCTTTCTGGGCAACGCCGTCGACGTCGAGATCGACGGCGCCTCGCGGGTGCTGGTGTCTCCCGAGCTGCGCGCCAGCGTCGGCCTCGCGCGCGACGTGATGCTGCTCGGCATGGGTTCGCGCTTCGAGTTGTGGGACGCCGAGCGCTACCACGCGCACGTCGCCGAAGTGACGGCATCGGAGGTGCCCGATGCGATCAAGAACTTCGTCTTCTGATGGGCGCATCAGGAGCGCAGCACCGCTCCGTCCTGCTGGTCGAAGCGATCGATGCGCTGCTGACCCGGCCGGACGGCATCTACGTCGACGGCACCTTCGGCCGCGGCGGCCACGCACGGGCCCTGCTGGCGCGGCTCGCGTCGGCGGGCCGCCTGGTCGCCTTCGACCGCGATCCGCAGGCCGTGGCGTCGGCGAGCGCGGGCGAAACCGCGATTGCCGACGCGCGCTTCTCGATCCATCACGCGCCGTACTCGCAGATGCAGGCCGTACTGCGCTCGCTCGGCATCGAGCGGGTCGACGGCGTGCTGCTCGACGTGGGCGTGTCGTCGCCGCAGATCGACGACCCGGCGCGCGGCTTCAGCTTTCGCTTCGACGGGCCGCTGGACATGCGCATGGACCCGACGCGCGGCGAGAGCGCAGCCGATTTCCTGGCGCACGCCGATGAGCGCCGCATCGCGGAGGTGATACGCAACTATGGCGAAGAACGGTTTGCTGTCGCGATTGCAAAGGCGCTTGTGGCTCGCCGGCAAGGCGGGCACCCTGTTCGAACAACCCTCGAGCTTTCCCGTCTCGTGGCTGGTGCGGTCAAGACCCGCGAGCCGGGCCAGGATCCTGCGACGCGCACATTTCAGGCGCTTCGGATTCACGTCAACGCCGAGCTTGAAGAGCTCGAGCAGGGCCTGAGCGCGGCGCTGCGCCTGCTCGCGCCCGGAGGCCGGCTCGTCGTGATCAGCTTCCACTCGCTGGAGGACCGCATCGTCAAGGCGTTCGTCGCGCGCGAGAGCCGGCGCGTCGTCGACCGCCGCTCGCCGGTCTACTGGAGCGGCGCGCCCGACGCGCCGACGCGGCTGAAGGCAATCGCGCGCGTCAAGCCGTCGGCTGCCGAGCTGCGCGCCAACCCGCGCGCGCGCTCGGCCGTGATGCGCGTGGCCGAGCGCACCGACGCGCCTTACGCGGAGGCGGCGTGATGAACAGGCTGGGCGCCGTGCTGCTGCTGGCCGCGTTGCTCGCATCGAGTCTCTATCTCGTCAAGGTGTCGTACGAGGCGCGGCGCCTGTTCGCCGAGCTCGACGCGGCACGCGCCGACGAGCGCAAGCTCGACGCCGAGTTCAAGCGCCTCGACGCCGAGCGCCAGGCGCAGGCGACCAACCTGCGCGTCGACAAGGTGGCGCGCGACCGCCTGGGCATGCGTGACGCCACGCCGGCCGTGACGCAGTTCGTCGTTGTCGAGGCGGCCACGGCGCGGGGGGCTGCGCGATGAGGGCCTGGCTCGGCCGGGTGCGCGGCCCGCGCGCCGGCGCGCGCGCGCGCAGCGTGACCTACGCGACGAGCCCGCTGCTCGCGTCGAAGACGCCGCCGTGGCGCTCCAAGCTGCTCGTCGCGCTGGTGGGCATCGGCTTCATCGTGCTGCTGGCGCGCGCCGTCCACATCCAGGTGCTCGACAGCCGTTTCTATCTCGCCGAGGCCGACAAGCGCATCCTGCGCAACGAGAAATTGCCCGCCAGTCGCGGCCGCATCGTCGACCGCAACGGTCAGGTGCTCGCGACCAGCGTGCTCGCGCCGTCGTTCCGCGCCGAGCCCAAGGCCTTCCAGGCCGACCGCCAGCAGCGCCGCCAGCTCGCCAGGCTGCTCGGCCTGACGCCGGGCGAGCTCGAGGAGCGCCTGGCCGAGAACCCGAACTGGGTCTGGCTGCGCCGCCACGTGGACGAGACGGCGGCGCAGGCGGTGCGCGCGCTCGCCCTCAAGGGCGTCCACGAGGAGCGCGAATACCGCCGCAAGTACCACGAGGGCGAGGCCGCGGCGCACGTCGTCGGCTTCACCGGCGTCGGCGACGCCGGGCAGGAGGGCGTCGAGCTGGCCTTCGACAAGGAGCTCGCCGGCCGCGACGGCCGACGCCAGGTCATCAAGGACCGGCTCGGTCGCACCGTCGAGGATGTCGGCAACAGCGTGCCGCCGGTCGACGGCCGCGACGTCGCCCTGTCGATCGACTCCAAGGTGCAGTTCTTCGCCTACCAGCGCATCCGCGACGCTGTCGCCGAGCACAAGGCCAAGGCGGGCAGTGTCGTCGTGCTCGACGTGCAGACCGGCGAGGTGCTGGCGCTGGCCAACTGGCCGAGCTTCGTGCCCGGCGACCGCAACGCGCTGACCGGCGCGCAGCTGCGCAACCGCGCGCTCACCGACACCTTCGAGCCCGGCTCGACGATCAAGCCCTTCATCGCCGCATTGGCGATGGAGACGGGCCGCGTCAAACCCGATACCGTCATCGCCACGGCGCCCGGCCGGCTGACGATCACCGGCTCGACGATCAGCGACGCCCATCCGCACGGCGACTTGAGCGTCGCGCAGGTGATCCAGAAGTCGAGCAACGTCGGCACCGTGAAGATGGCGATGCAGATGCAGCCGCGCGAGATGTACGAGCTGTTCACGCAGGTCGGCTTCGGCCAGCGTCCGCAGATCGGCTTTCCAGGCGTCGCCAGCGGCCGGCTGCGGCCGCACAAGACGTGGAAGCCGATCGAGCAGGCGACGATGAGCTACGGCTATGGCCTGTCGGCGTCGCTGTTCCAGCTTGCGCGCGCCTACACCGTGTTCGCGCGCGACGGCGAGCTGATCCCGGTGTCGATCCTCAAGCACGAGGACGCTGCGCCGGCGTCGGCCGAGGGCGGCCTGCTGCGCGCGCGCGCGAGCGCGGCGCCGCAGCCGGTGGCCGGCGTGCGCGTGATGTCGCCCGAGACGGCGCGCGCCGTGCGCACGATGCTGCAGATGGCCGCCGGCGACGGCGGCACGGCGCCCAAGGCGCAGGCCATGGGCTACAGCGTCGGCGGCAAGACGGGCACGGCGCACAAGCAGGAGGGCAAGGGCTACGCCGACCGCAAGTTCCGCGCGTGGTTCGTCGGCATCGCGCCGATCGCCAAGCCGCGCATCGTCGTCGCCGTGATGGTCGACGAGCCGGGCGGCAGCCGCTACTACGGCGGCGACGTCGCGGCGCCCGTGTTCAGCCAGGTCGTGCAGCAGACGTTGCGCATGCTCGACGTGCCGACCGACCTCGAGGTGCGGCCGCAGATCGTGGCGCAGTCGAGCCCTCACCCCGACTCTCTCCCGCCGGCGGGAGGGGGAGCGCTGGTGCGCGGCGCAGGAGTGCACTGATGTCGATCGTGCGCCACTCCAACGTCGAAGCCGCGCTCGAATGGCTGCGCCAGCGCGGCGCGCGCGGGCTGGCGGTCGACAGCCGCCGGCTGCGCGAGGGCGATGCCTTCATCGCGTGGCCCGGCGCGGCGACCGACGGCCGCCGCTACGTCGCCGGCGCGCTGGCCGCCGGCGCGAGCGCCTGCCTCGTCGAGGCCGAGGGTGTCGAGTCGTTCGCGTTCGACGCGGCGCCGGGCGCCGATCGCGTCGCTGCCTACGACGGGCTCAAGCCCGCCACCGGCGAGATCGCCAGCCGCTTCTGGGGCGTGCCGAGCGCGGCGCTCGACGTCGTCGCGACGACGGGCACCAACGGCAAGACGTCGACGGCGTGGTGGATCGCGCAGGCGCTCGGCCTGCTCGGACGGCGCGGCGCCGTCGTCGGCACGCTGGGCATCGGCGAGCCGCCCAACGTCATCCCGACCGGCCTGACGACGCCCGACCCGGTGACGCTGCAGGCCGCGCTGCGCCGCTTCGCCGACGAGGGTTTCGCCGCCTGCGCCGTCGAGGCCTCGTCGATCGGCATCGTCGAGCACCGGCTCGAGGGCACGCGCATCGCCGTCGCGCTGTTCACCAACTTCACGCAGGACCACCTCGACTACCACGGCTCGATGCAGGCCTACTGGGCCGCAAAGGCGCGGCTGTTCGCCTGGCCGGAGGCTGCGCGCGGCCGTCGTCAACATCGACGACGAAGCGCGGCGAGGACTCGCCCGCGCAGATCGGCGGCGGCCTCGACGATGTGGACCTATGCGACGCAGCGCGGCGCCGCCTGCACGCCTCGGGCATCGGCTACGACGCGCACGGCCTGGCGTTCGAGGTGCGCCGAAGGGGCCGGCTGCCGCGCCGGTGAAGCGCCGTGATCGGCGAAGTAACGCGTCGAACCTGCTCGCCGTGATCCGGCGCACTGCGCGCGCTCGGCACTGCGTTGGCCGACATCGCCGCCGTGTGCTCGCGCCTTGCGCCGTGCCCGAGCGCATGCAGCGCGTCGCCCGGCGGCGGGAGGCCACGGGTGCTCGTCGACTACGCCCACTCGCCCGACGCGCTCCGAAGGCGCTGCTCGCGCTGCAGCCCTTCGCGCGCGAGCGCGGCAGCCGCCGCAATGGTGCGTGTTCGGCTGCGGCGGCAACCGCGACGCCCTCAAGCGCCCGGCGATGGGCGCGACGGCCAGCGCCTGGCCGACCGCGTCGTGCTGACCAGCGACAACCCGCGCGACGAATCGCCGGCGTTCATCCTGTCGCAGATCCTCGCCGGCGTCGTCGGCCACGACATTTCGTCGACGTCATCGAGACCGCCGCGCCGCCATCCGAGCACGCCGTCGCCGGCGCCGGCGGCGGCATGCGTCATCGTCGCGGGCAAGGGCCACGAGGACTACCAGGAGGTCGGTGGCCTGCGCCATCCGTTCCGACGTCGTCGAGGCGCAGGTCGCGCTGGCGCGCGCGCCGCGCGCGGAAGGTGCCACATGACGATGATGACGCTGGGCGACGCGCAGGCGCTGCTGCCCGGCTCGACGCTCGCCGGGCGACCCGCACGCCGATCGAGCGCGTGCACAGCGACACGCGCGCAGCCTGCGCGCCGGCGACCTGTTCGTCGCGCGCTGGTCGGCGAAGCGTCACGACGCGCACGACTTCGTCGCGCCGGCGCGCGCCGCCGCGGCACGCCGCCGCGCTTTCGTCGAAGCGCGCAAGGTCGGCACCGCCTCGGCAGGCTGCCGGGCCTCGTCGACGACACGCGCCGCGCGCTCGGCGAGCTGGCGCGCGGCAGCGCGCGCGCTGCGCTGCCGCTCGTCGCCGTCACCAGCAGCAACGGCAAGACGACGGTGACGCAGATGATCGCCAGCCATCCTGCGCGCTGGCGGGGCGACGCGGCGCTGGCGACGCTGGGCAACCTCCAGCAACGACATCGGCGTGCCGCTGACCGTGCTGCGCCTGCGCCCGGCGCAGCACCGCGTCACGTCGTCGAGCTCGGCATGAACCATCCGGGCGAGATCGCCCAACTCGCCGCGATCGCGCAGCCTACGGTGGCGCTGGTCAACAACGCGCAGCGCGAGCACCAGGAGTTCATGGTGTCCGTCGAGGCCGTCGCGCGCGAGAACGGCGCTGTGATCGAGGCGCTGCCGGCCGACGGCACGGCCGTGTTCCCGGCCGACGAGGTGCATGCCAGCCTGTGGCGCGCTCGCCGGCGCGCGCCCGGTGCCCACGCTTCGCGGCCAGCGGCCCGGCCGACGTGCGCTGCGACCGGCTGGAGCGACGCCGGCTACAGCGCGCCACGGTGCACGCCGCGCAGCGCCGCTTGCGCTGGTGCGCGTGGCGGGCCGCCACAACCTGAAATGCACCGCGCGACGGCCTGCGCCGTCGCCGCCGGCTACCCGCTGGCGGCGATCGCGCGCGCGGCCTCGGAGCCTTCGAGCCGGTGGCCGGCCGCGCAGCTGAAGCGCGTGCCGCGCCGCCGACGCAGCGATGCTGACGCTCGTCGACGACAGCTACAACGCCAATCCCGATTCCGGTGCGTGCCGCGATCGACGTGCTGGCCGAGCTGCCGGCGCCGCGCTGGCTGGTGCTTGGCGACATGGGCGAGGTCCGGCGACCGCGGGCCGAAGTTCCCACCGCGAGGTCGGCGCCTATGCGCGCGAGCGCGGCATCAGTCGCTGTGGCGGCCGGCGCGCTGTGCACCGGAGCGGCCGCCGCCTTCGGCAGCGCGGCGCGCCGTTCGCCGGCGTCGACGCGCTGCTGCCGCGCTGCCCAGGCGCCGCGCGCCTGCCAGCACCGTCGTCAAGGACTCGCGCTTCATGAAGATGGAGCGCGTCGTGGCACGCTCGGCGCCGGCACCCAGCGCAGCAGGGGTTCACGCGATGCTGCTTAGTCTCGACACCTCAATGGCTCGCGGGGCAGTGGCCCGAGCAGCTCGGCTTCCTGCGCGTCTTCCAGTACCTCACGTTCCGCGCGCGTGATGGCGGCGCGATGACGGCGCTGCTCATCGGCCTGGCGTTCGGTCCGTGGTGATCCGGCGCCTCGCCGAGCTGAAGATCGGCCAGCCGATCCGCAGTACGGCGTCGCGACGCACCTCGCCAAGAGCGGCACGCCGACGATGGGCGGCGTGCTGATCCTGATCCGGCATCGCGTCGAAACGCTGCTGTGAGTTCGACTGGAGCAACCGCTTCGGTGTGGATCGTGCTCGTGACGCTGGGTTTCGCGCGCCATCGGCTGGGTCGACGACTGGCGCAAGGTCGTGAGAAAGAACCCCGAGGGCATGCGCTCGCGCAGAATACTTCTGGCAGTCGGTGATCGGCCTCGTCGCGGCGCTCTACCTCGCGTTCAGCGTGTCGGAACGAGCAACCTGCGTGCTCGAGCTGTTCATCCGCTGGGTACGAGCGGCTTCTCCAGCAGGCTACCGCCAAAGGCCGACCTGATGCTGCCCTTCTCAAGTCGGTGGCAGGCTATCCGCTGGGCGTGTTCGGCTTCATCATCCTGTCGTACCTCGTCATCGTCGGCAGCAGCAACGCCGTCAACCCGACCGACGGCCTCGACGGGCTGGCGATCATGCCCGTCGTGATGGTCGGCTCGGCGCTCGGCGTATTCGCCTACGTGACGAACGCCGTCTATTCGCGCTATCTGCTGTTCCCCTACATCCCGGGCGCCGGCGAGTTGCTCGTGTTCTGCGCCGCGATGGCCGGCGCGGGGCTCGCCTTCCTGTGGTTCAACGCGCATCCGGCGCAGGTCTTCATAGGTGTTTCACGTCGGCGCGCTGGCGCTCGGCGGCTCTCTGGGAACGATCGCCGTCATCACGCGCCAGAGATCGTGCTCGCCGTGATGGGCGGCGTGTTCGTCGTCGAGGCGCTGTCGGTGATAGCGCAGGGTGAACTGGTTCAAGTACACGAAGCGCAAGTACGGCGAAGGCCGGCGCGTGCTGAAATAGCGCCGCTGCACCACCGACTTCGAAGTCGGGCTGGACCGAGACGCAGGTGGTCGCGCGCTTCTGGATCATCACGATGCTGCTGTGCGCATGGTCGGCCTCGCGAGCCTGAAACTCCGGTAATGAAGCCCCACGCTCACTTCGTTCGCTGCCCCCAAAAGGGGCGCGCAAGAGCCTTCGGGCGGCCGGGCAGGCCCTGCGATGAACCACCTGCGCGACCTGTCCGTGCTCGTGCTCGGCACTCGGCGACTCGGGGCTGGCGATGGCGCGCTGGTGCGCGCGCCATGGCGCGCGCGTGCGCGTGTGGGACTCGCGCGACGAGCCGCCGCATGCGCAGACGCTGGCCGCCGAATGGCCGCACATCGAGCGGCTCGCCGGGCCGCTCGCCGCCGAGTCGCTGGTCGACGCACAACTGGTGCTCAAGAGCCCCGGCCTCGCGCCGCACGACGCGCGCATCGCGCCGCTCGTCGACCACGCGCGCGGTATCGGCATCGCGGTGCAGGGCGAACTCGACCTCTACGCGCGCGCGCTCGCCGACCTGAAGGCCGAGCGCGGCTACGCGCCGCAGGTGCTCGCCGTCACCGGCACCAACGGCAAGACGACGACGACGGCGATGACGGCGCTGCTCGTCGAGCGCGCCGGCCGGCGCGTCGCCACCGCCGGCAACATCGGCCCGACGCTGCTCGACACGCTGGCGCAGGCGCTGGACGACGAAGCCGTGCTCGGCCACCTGCCCGAGGTGTGGGTGCTCGAGCTGTCGAGCTTCCAGCTCGACGGCGTGCAGGGCTTCGAGCCCGACGCCGCTGCCGTGCTCAACCTGACGCAGGACCACCTCGACTGGCACGGCACGATGGAGCGCTACGGCGCGGCCAAGGCGCGGATCTTCGGCACGCGCGCGACGATCGTCGTCAACCGCGACGACGCCCACGTGATGGCGCTGCTGCCGGCGCCGCCCGAGGCGCCGAAGCCGGGCAGCAAGGCGCGCGGCCCGAAGCCGCAGCCGCGCCACGTCGTGCGCTTCGGCACCGACGCGCCGCGCGAGCCGGGCGACTGGGGTCTCGTCATCGAGAACGGCATGGCGTGGCTGGTGCGCGCGCACCCGGGCGACGAGACGGGGCGCCGCCGCGGCGCCGCCGCCGTGCCTGCCGATGACGAGTTGCACCTGCAGCGCCTGATGCCGGCCGACGCGCTGCGCGTGCGCGGCCGCCACAACGCCGCCAATGCGCTGGCCGCGCTGGCGCTCGCCACCGCCATCGGCTGCCCGCTCGCGCCGATGCTGCACGGCCTGCGCGAATACCGTGGCGAGCCGCACCGCGTCGAGTTCGTCGCTTCGTTCGACGACATCGACGCCTACGACGACAGCAAAGGCACGAACGTCGGCGCCACCGTCGCCGCGCTGCAGGGCCTGGGCGCCGACCGCGCGCCGGCGAAACTCGTCGTCATCCTCGGCGGCGACGGCAAGGGCCAGGACTTCGCGCCGCTGGCCGAGCCGGTGGCGCGCCATGCGCGCGCCGTGGCGACGATCGGCCGCGACGCCGCGGCGATCGAGGCCGCGCTCGCGGGCGCCGAGGTGCCGCTCGCGCGCCACGCCACGCTCGAAGCCGCGACGCGCTGGGCCTGCGCGCAGGCGCGCCCGGGCGACGCCGTGCTGCTGAGCCCGGCCTGCGCCAGCCTCGACATGTTCCGCGACTACAAGCAGCGCGCCGACGTCTACGTCGCCGAGGTGCGCGCCGTCGCGGCCGAGCGCACGGGGGCCGTGACATGACGGCGAGCCTGGCCCGTCGCCTCGGCGCCGGCCGGCGTCGCCCCGACGCCGCACACGGCGATGGCACCGCGCGCTTCAGCGTCGCCGGCCTGAAGGCGCGCTTCGCGGCGCTGCTGCGCCGCGATCGGGACGCCGTGCCGATCCGCGACTGGGCGAGCCGCGGGGCGGCGCGGCCGACGCGGCTGCCCGGCTTCGACCAGGCGCTGGTCGGCGTGGCGCTGGCGCTGCTCGCCTTCGGGCTGGTGATGGTCTATTCGGCGTCGATCGCGCTGCCCGACAACCCGAAGTCGGCGCACTTCGCGGCGACGCACTTCCTCGCGCGCCACGCCGTCGCGCTCGGCGTCGGCCTGGTCGGCGCCGTGCTCGCGGTGCAGGTGCCGATCGCGTTGTGGGAGAAGGCGGCGCCGTGGCTGTTCGTCGTTGCGCTCGCGCTGCTCGTGCTCGTGCTCGTGCCCTTCATCGGCCGCGAAGTGAAGGGTGCGCGGCGCTGGATTCCGCTCGGCGTCATGAACTTCCAGCCGTCGGAGCTCGCCAAGCTGGCGATCGCCATGTACGCCGCCAACTACATGGTGCGCAAGATGGAGATCAAGGAGAACTTCTGGCGCGCCGTCACGCCGATGGCCGTCGCGCTGGCCGTCGCCGGCATGCTGCTGCTGCTCGAGCCCGACATGGGCGCCTTCCTCGTGATCGCGGCGATCGCGATGGGCATCCTGTTCCTCGGCGGCGTCAACGGCCGCATGTTCCTGCTCATCTCGGCCGTGCTCGTCGGCTCGTTCGTGCTGATGGTGACGTTCAGCGAGTACCGGCGCGAGCGCATCTTCGCCTACCTGAATCCGTGGGACGAGCGCTATGCGCAGGGCCGGGCCTACCAGCTCACGCACTCGCTGATCGCCTTCGGCCGCGGCGAGTTCTTCGGCCAGGGACTGGGCGGCAGCGTGGAGAAGCTGCACTACCTGCCCGAGGCGCACACCGACTTCCTGCTCGCCGTCATCGGCGAGGAACTGGGCTTCGTCGGCGTGGCGGCCGTCATCGTCGCCTTCTTCTGGCTGGCGCGGCGCATCTTCCACATCGGCCGCCAGGCGATCGCGCTCGACCGCGTGTTCGCCGGCCTGATGGCGCAGGGCATCGGCATCTGGATGGGCGGCCAGGCCTTCATCAACATGGGCGTCAACCTCGGCGTGCTGCCGACCAAGGGGTTGACGCTGCCGCTGATGAGCTACGGCGGATCGGCGATCGTGATGAACCTCGTCGCGCTGGCGATCGTGCTGCGCGTGGACCTGGAGAACCGGCAGCTCATGCGTGGAGGTCGCGCATGAGTCACTTGGTGATCATGGCGGCGGGCACCGGCGGGCACGTGATCCCCGGCCTGGCGGTGGCGCGCGAGATGCAGCACCGCGGCTGGTCGGTGTCGTGGCTGGGCACGACACAGGGCATGGAGAACCGGCTCGTGCCGCCGGCCGGCATCCCGATGGACACGATCGCGTTCAGCGGCGTGCGCGGAAAGGGCCTCGTGCACACGCTGACCGGCGGCTTTCGCATGCTCGGTGCGTTCTGGAGCTGCCTGCGCATCCTGCGCCGGCGCGGCGCGCACGCCGTGCTCGGCATGGGCGGGTACGTCTGCTTTCCGGGCGGCGTGATGGCGGCGGCGCTCGGCAAGCCGCTGATGCTCGTCAACGCCGATGCCGCGCTGCTGCTGAGCAATCGCGCGTTGCTGCCGGTGGCCGACCGTGTCGCGTTCGGCTTCGACGGCGCGGCGGCGACGACGACGCGCCGCGCCGTCGTCACCGGCAACCCGGTGCGCGACGCCATCGAGGCGCTGCCTGCGCCGGCCGAGCGCTGTGTCGCGCGCAGCGGGCCGCTGCGCCTGCTCGTCGTCGGCGGCAGCCTCGGCGCGCGCGTGCTCAATGAGACGCTGCCGCGCGCGCTGGCGCTGATCCCCGAGACCGAGCGCCCGCGCGTGCTGCACCAGACCGGCCAGCTCAACCGCGATGCCGTGAAGGCGGCCTATGCCGCGTCCGGCATCGCCGAGGGCGTCGAAGTCGTCGCCTTCATCGACGACATGGCGCGCCAGCTCGCCGACTGCGACGTCGTCGTCTGCCGCGCCGGCGCGGTGACGGTGAGCGAGCTGTGCGCCGCCGGCGTCGCCAGCGTGCTCGTGCCGCTGGTCATCGGCACGACGTCACACCAGCGCGACAACGCGCTCTACATGGCGCAGCACGGCGCCGCGATCCACTTGCCGCAGACGGAGTTGACGCCCGAGCGGCTGGCCGAGACGCTGCGCGGCCTGACGCGCGAGTCGCTGCTGCCGATGGCCGAGAAGGCGCGCTCGCTGGCGCGGCCGCGCGCCGCGGCGCGCGTGGCCGATGAACTGGAGCGGCTCGTGTCATGAAACATGCCGTCAAGCACATCCACTTCGTCGGCATCGGCGGCGCCGGCATGAGCGGCATCGCCGAGATCCTGCACAACCTCGGCTATGTCGTCAGCGGCACCGACCAGCAGGCGAGTGCGACGACGCGGCGGTTGCAGACGCTCGGCGTCGCGGTGTCGATCGGCCACGACGCGGCGGCGATCGCCGGCGCCGACGCCGTCGTCGTGTCGACGGCCGTCAAGGACGACAACCCCGAAGTCGTCGCCGCGCGCGTCAAGCGCGTGCCCGTCGTGCGGCGCGCCGAGATGCTCGCCGAGCTGATGCGCCTGAAGCGGGGCATCGCGATCGCCGGCACGCACGGCAAGACGACGACGACGTCGCTGGTCACCAGCGTGCTCGCCGAGGCCGGCGTCGACCCGACCTTCGTGATCGGCGGCAAGCTCAACAGCGCCGGCGCGCACTCGCGCCTCGGCGTCGGCGACTACATCGTCGTCGAGGCCGACGAGTCCGACGCGTCGTTCCTGATGCTCACGCCCGTGCTTTCGGTGGTCACGAACATCGACGCCGACCACATGGAGACCTACGGCCACGACGTGGCACGGCTGCGCCACGCCTTCGTCGAGTTCCTGCACCGCATGCCGTTCTACGGCGCGGCCATCGTCTGCGGCGACGACGCCGGCGTGCAGGCCATCCTCGGCGACATCGGCCGCCCCGTCGTCACCTACGGCCTCGACGAGGGCGTGCAGGTGCGCGCCGTCGACGTGCAGGCGCTGCCGGGCGGGCAGATGCGTTTCGTCGCGCAGCGCCGCAACGGCGTCGCGATGCCCGACCTGCCCATCACGCTCAACCTGCCCGGCGAGCACAACGTGCGCAATGCGCTGGCGGCGATCGCCGTCGCCGCCGAGCTCGAGCTGCCCGACGCGCCCGTCGTCAAGGCGCTGGCCGGCTTCACCGGCGTCGGCCGGCGCTTCCAGCGCCACGGTGAGTTGCCTGTGCGCACAGGCGCACAGCCGCCGGCGCCCGGCCGCTCCGAAGCCGGCGGCTCGCCCCCACGGGGGGCGGTCGCCGTACCCGGCGACCCGGGGCCGACATTCACGCTGATCGACGACTACGGCCATCACCCGGTCGAGATGGCGGCCGTGATCGCGGCGGCGCGCGGCGCCTTTCCGGGCCGTCGCCTCGTGCTCGCGTTCCAGCCGCACCGCTACACGCGCACGCGCGACTGCTTCGAGGACTTCGTCAAGGTGCTCGGCACGGCCGACGCCGTGCTGCTGTCGGAGGTCTATGCCGCCGGCGAGGCGCCGATCGTCGCGGCGGACGGCCGCGCGCTGGCGCGCGCGCTGCGCGTGGCCGGCAAGGTCGACCCGCTTTTCGTCGACGAGGTCGGCGCGATGGCGCAGGCGATCGCCGACAACGCGCGCGACGGCGACGTCGTCATCGTCATGGGGGCGGGCTCGATCGGCGGTGTGCCGGCGCAGCTCGTCGACACATTGAAGGGACCAACGCCATGAACGGCATCGACGCGGGGGCACTGGGCAAGGTCGCCGTGCTGATGGGCGGCACGTCGGCCGAACGCGACATCTCGCTGATGTCGGGCACGGGCGTACTGCAGGCGCTGGTCGAGCAGGGCGTCGACGCGCACGCCTTCGATCCGGCCGAGCGCGACCTCGCCGACCTCAAGCGCGAGGGCTACGCGCGCTGCTTCATCGCGCTGCACGGGCGCCACGGCGAGGACGGCACGGTGCAGGGCGCGCTCGAGCTGCTGCGCATCCCCTACACCGGCTCGGGCGTGATGGCCAGCTCGATCGCGATCGACAAGGTGATGACGAAGAAGCTGTGGCGCGCCGAGGGGCTGCCCACGCCGCACTACCTCGTCGTGAGCGCGGGCGACTTCTCGCGCCAGCGGCTGCGCGCCGTTCCCGACCTGCTCGGCCTGCCGCTGATCGTCAAGCCGCCGCACGAAGGCTCGTCGATCGGCGTCACCAAGGTCGAGCGCGCCGACGACATCTACGAGGCCGTGATGAAGGCCGCCAAGCACGAGCCCGAAGTGATGTGCGAGGAGTTCATCGAGGGCGACGAGGTGACCTGCCCGGTGCTCGGCGCCGGCCCGCTGGCGCGCGCGCTGCCGGTGATCCGCATCGTCGCGCCGGCCGGCAACTACGACTACCAGAACAAGTACTTCACCGACGAGGTGCAGTACCTGTGCCCGAGCGGCCTGCCGCCGCACGAGGAGCACGAGATCCAGTCGATCGTGCTCAAGGCCTACCGCGCGCTCGGCTGCCGCGGCTGGGGCCGCGCCGACCTGATGATCCGCGCCCGCGACCGCAAGCCCTTCCTGCTCGAGATGAACACGTCGCCCGGCATGACGGGCCACTCGCTGGTGCCGATGTCGGCGCAGGCCGCCGGGCTGAGCTACCGGCGGCTGTGCCTGCACCTCGTCGCCAACGCCGCGCTCGACACGGCGCGCGCGCTCTCGCAGCCGGCGCCCGAGGATCTCGAGGAGCCGATCAGCGGCCCGGGAGCGCTGGGGAACTGATGTCCGCCGCCACCGTCACGCTGCCGCCCGACGTCCGCCTGATGAACGCCAGCGCCAATCTCCTGTGGATCGCCGTCGCGCTCGGCCTGGCGGCGATGGCCGTCGCGTGGGCGGCGCGTTGGCCGCTGTTCAACGTGCGCGCGATCCGCGTCGAGGGCGACGTGGCGCGCAACAGCGTGGCGACGATCCGCTCGAACGCGGCGCCGCACCTGGCCGGCAACCTGTTCACGCTCGACCTCGCCGCGGCGCGGCGCGCCTTCGAGTCGGTGCCGTGGGTGCGCCAGGCCGTCGTGCGCCGTGTCTGGCCCGACCGTCTCGTCGTGCAGCTCGAGGAGCACCGCGCCGCCGCCTACTGGGAGCCCGAGCGCGGCAGCGACCGCCTCGTCGACACCTACGGCGACGTGTTCGACGCCAACCTCGGCGACGTCGAGGACGAGGCGCTGCCCACGCTGCGCGGCCCCGAGGGCAGCTCGCGCGAGATGCTCGCGCTGTACGTGCGCCTCGCGCCCGTCGTCGCCGCGCTCGACGGCGCGCGCATCGAGACGCTGGCGCTATCGGGGCGCGGCTCGTGGCGCGTCGCGCTCGACAGCGGCGCGACGATCGAGCTCGGCCGCGGCAGCGCCGATCAGGTCGTCGCGCGCACCGAGCGCTTCGTGCGCAGCGTCGCGCAGGTCACGTCGCGCTACGAGCGCGCGCTGCTGCACGCCGACCTGCGCCACGCCGACGGCTACGCCGTGCGGCTCGAGGGCATCACGACGACGTCGGCCGGGTCTTCGGCGGCAACGCGCGCGGGCCGCAGGCCCGCCAGGCAGTGAGTGAGGGAGCACATGGCCAAGGACTACAAGGACCTCGTCGTCGGACTCGACATCGGCACCGCCAAGGTGATGGCCGTCGTCGCCGAGGTGCTGCCGGGCGCCGAGCTGCGCGTCGCCGGCCTCGGCGTCTCGCCGTCGCACGGCCTGAAGCGCGGCGTCGTCGTCAACATCGAGGCGACGGTGCAGTCGATCCAGCAGGCGCTGAAAGAGGCCGAGATGATGGCCGACTGCAAGATCACGCGCGTCTACACCGGCATCACGGGCAGCCACATCCGCGGCCAGAACTCGACCGGCATGGTGATCGTGCGCGACAAGGAGGTCACGCCGGTCGACGTGGCGCGCGTCGTCGAGACGGCCAAGGCGATCAACATCCCCAACGACCAGCGCCTGCTGCTCGTCGAGCCGCAGGAGTTCGTGATCGACGGCCACGAGGTCAAGGAGCCGGTGGGCATGTCGGGCGGGCGGCTCGAGGTCAAGGTGCACATCGTGACGGGTGCGCAGAGCGCGGCCGAGAACATCGTCAAGTGCGTGCGCCGCTGCGGCCTCGAGGTCGAGCAGCTCGTGCTCAACCCCAGCGCGTCGAGCGCCGCCGTGCTGACGGCCGACGAGAAGGACCTGGGCGTCGCTCTCGTCGACATCGGCGCGGGCACGACGGACGTCGCCATCTTCACCGACGGCGCGATCCGCCACACGGCCGTCATCCCGATCGCCGGCGACCTGATCACGAGCGACATCGCGATGGCGCTGCGCACGCCGACCAAGGACGCCGAGGAGATCAAGGTCGAGTACGGCGTCGCCAAGCAGCTGCTCGCCGACCCGGCCGACCAGCTCGAGGTGCCCGGGCTCGGCGACCGCGGGCCGCGCATGTTGAGCCGCCAGGCGCTGGCCGGCGTGATCGAGCCGCGCGTCGAGGAGATCTACTCGCTGGTGCATCAGGTGATCCGCGAGAGCGGCTACGAGGAGCTGCTGTCGTCGGGCATCGTCGTCACCGGCGGCTCGGCCGTGATGCCGGGCATGGTGGAGCTCGGCGAAGACATCTTCCTGAAGCCGGTGCGCAAGGGGCTGCCGACCTATCACGCGGCGCTCGCCGACATGGTCGCCAACCCGCGCTCGGCGACGGTGATGGGCCTGCTCGAGGAGGCGCGCATCGCGCGCCTGCGCGGCCACAAGGCAGCCCAGCAGGCTGGCTCGATGAAGACGCTGTTCGGCCGTGCGAAGGACTGGTTCCTCGGCAGCTTCTAGGTTCGGGAACGAGAGAAGAAAAGGGCCGCGGCGACGACCGCGGCGCCGCAAGGTGGGTGGGCAAGACGGGTGATCAAGGCAACTGCAACGACGAAGGGGTGAGACCATGGCAATCGAAATGATCGAAGAGTTCGACCAGGGCACGCAGATCAAGGTGATCGGCGTCGGCGGCGGCGGCGGCAACGCCGTCGACCACATGATTTCGGAAGGCGTGCAGGGGGTGCAGTTCGTCTGCGCCAACACCGACGCGCAGGCGCTCAACCGCTCGGGCGCCGACCACCTGATCCAGCTCGGCTCGACGGGCCTGGGTGCGGGCGCCAAGCCCGAGGCCGGCAAGGCGGCCGCCGAGGAAGCGATCGACCGCGTGCGCGAATCGATCGCCGGCGCGCACATGCTGTTCATCACCGCCGGCATGGGCGGAGGCACGGGCACCGGCGCGGCGCCCGTGATCGCGCGCGTCGCCAAGGAGATGGGCATCCTGACGGTGGGCGTCGTGACGCGGCCGTTCGAGTTCGAGGGCATCCGCCGCGCCAAGGCGGCCGACGCCGGCATCTCGGAGCTCGAGGCCAACGTCGACTCGCTGATCGTGATCCTCAACGACAAGCTGCTCGACGTGCTGGGCGACGACGTGACGCAGGACCAGGCGTTCGCGCACGCCAACGACGTGCTCAAGAACGCCGTCGGCGGCATCAGCGACATCATCCACGTGCCCGGCCACGTCAACGTCGACTTCGAGGACGTGAAGACGGTGATGAGCGAGCCCGGCAAGGCGATGATGGGCACGGCGCAGGCCGGCGGCCCGGACCGCGCGACCAAGGCCGCCGAGGCCGCCGTCGCCTGCCCGCTGCTCGAGGGCATCGACCTGTCCGGCGCGCGCGGCGTGCTGGTGCTGATCGCGGCCAACCGCAACACGTTCAAGCTCTCCGAGAGCCGCAACGCGATGAACACGATCCGCCGCTACGCCGCCGAGGACGCGCACGTCATTTACGGCACGGCCTACGACGACACGCTGGGCGACCAGCTGCGCGTGACGGTGATCGCCACCGGCCTGTCGCCCGCCAAGCGCCAGCAGGCGCCGATGACGGTCGTGCATTCGGCGACGCTGCAGCGCACCGGCACCGACAACGTGCCGGTGATGATGCAGCCCGTCGGCGTCGCTGCCCAGCCGAGCCACGACTACAGCGCACTGTCGACGCCCAGCGTCTGGCGCAATGGCCGCACCGCCGCCGCCAAGGTCGATGCGCTGGCGAGCAACGGCATGGACGAGATCGAGATCCCGGCCTTCCTGCGCAAGCAGGCCGACTGATCCGGTCCGCGTCGACGTTGCCGCCTTCTCGCCCGTTGCTCCAGCGGTCCCCGGCGCCCCTGCGGGCGCCGGGGCTGCGCGCGACACGGTGAGCGCACGCCGGCGCCGATCCTTACAATTTGCCCATGCTCCAGCAACGCACACTGAAGTCGCTGACGCGAGCCGTCGGTGTGGGTCTGCACAGCGGCCAGCGCGTCGAGCTGACGCTGCGGCCCGCGCCGCCCGACACCGGCATCGTGTTCCGCCGCATCGACCTGCCGTCGCCCGTCGACATCCCCGTGTCGGCCGACGCAGTCTGCGACACGCGCCTCGCGTCGACGCTGTCGCCCGGCGGCGACCCCGGCGCGCCCAAGGTGCACACCGTCGAGCACCTGATGTCGGCCTGCTCCGGGCTCGGCCTCGACAACCTCTACATCGACATCACGGCCGAGGAAGTGCCGATCCTCGACGGCTCGGCGGCGTCGTTCGTGTTCCTGCTGCAGAGCGCCGGCATCGAGCTGCAGAACGCGCCCAAGCGCTTCCTGCGCATCCTGCGGCCGGTCGAGGTGCGCGAGGGCGAGGGCGACACGCACAAGTGGGCGCGCCTCGAGCCGTACCACGGTTTCAAGCTCGCCTTCGAGATCGACTTCAAGCACCCCGCGGTCGACCAGACCGGCCAGCGCGTCGAGTTCGACATGGGCTCGGGGCGCTACAAGCGCGACATCGCGCGCGCGCGCACCTTCGGCTTCACCAAGGACGTCGAGATGATGCGCGCGCGCGGCCTCGCGCTCGGCGGCGGCATGGACAACGCCATCGTCGTCGACGACTACCGCGTGCTCAACGCCGAGGGGCTGCGCTACGACGACGAGTTCGTCAAGCACAAGATCCTCGACGCGATCGGCGATCTCTACGTCGCCGGCCGTCCGATCCTCGGCGCCTACAGCGCGTTCCGCAGCGGCCATGCGCTGAACAACCGGCTGCTGCGCGCCGTGCTCGCCGACGCGGCGAACCACGACATCGTGCGCTTCGACGACGAGTCGCGCGCGCCGTCGGGCTTCGCCGAACTGGCTCCGGCGTGGTGACGGCGCGCCGCGATGCTCGTCGCGCGTTTCGTCTTCGGGCTGCTGGCCGCGGCGGCGATCGTCTGTTTCGCGATGTATGCCGGAACCGGCCAGGCGCGCTGGCGCGTGCTCGGGCTGAAGATCGTCAAGTGGACCGTCGTCGCCGGCCTCGGCTTCTTCGCCGTGCTGCTGCTCGAGCGGCTGGCGCTGATGCTGTGACGACGGGCACGCCGCGATGATCGTCTTCTACTGGGTGGCCGGGGTGGCGATCGCGCTCGTCGCGCTGCCGTCGGCGGTCTATTTCGGGCTCTACCTCGCCACCGGCGAGCACGCCTGCGACCGGCGCGCTCGCATCTTCGCCCGTTGGACCGTCACGCTCGCGCTGGCGACCTTCGACATCGTCATCTTCAAGCACGTCGTCGGCGGCCTGATCGAGGTGATGCGCTGATCAGCGGCCGAGCGCCGCCGCCCACAGCAGCGCGACGGCCGAGGCGAGCATCAGCGCGTCCATCATCAAGCTGCCTGCCGCCAGGCCGACGGCGAGGAGCAGCGCGAGGTCCAAGCGCTCGTGCGGCGCGCCGCCGCGTCAGCCGATATAGCTGTCGTCGGGCGGCGCGACGGCAGCGACGAGGTCGATCTCGACGGCTGCGTCCTTGGGCAGCTGCGCCACGCCGATCGATGTGCGCGTGTGGCCGCCGACCGGCGCGAGCACGTCGATCAGCAGCTCCGACGCCGCGTCGCCCACTTCGCTGTGCTGCGTGAATCCGGGCGCACCGTGCACGTAGACCGTCATGCGCAGCACGCGCTGCACGCGCTCGAGCGAACCCAGCGTCTGGCGCAGGATGGCGAGCACGCGCACGATGCTGATGCGTGCGGCGCGCTGCGCATCGGCGAGCGTCACGTCGTCGCCGACGCAGCCCGTGACGGCGACGGCGTCGCCGATGCGCGGGACCTGGCCGCTGACCCAGACCTGCCCGCCGTGCTCGACGGCCAGGTCGTAGCGGTGCGCGCTGCGCAGCGGCGCGTCGAGCGGCATGCCGAGGCGGCGCGCGTGGTCGTCGAGGAGTCGGTCGCGGTTCATGGCGGGCGGGGGCAGAGGAGCTGCCCGCGAGTGTCGCACCGGCCGCCGGCGCCGACGCGGGGGCACGCGCCTTGCTGCACTTGCTGATCCCCCGTGACACCCAGGAGATCGCCATGCAACACCGCAGTCTGTGGATCGCCGTCGCGTTGAGCGCCGCCGCGTGGAGCGCGCAGGCCGCCAACGAGGGCTATCAGGAGCGCGCGCCGCGCCAGCCGGGCGCGACGGCGGCGCCGGCCGAGCGCGGCAGCGTGTCGCCCCACGGGCGCACGATGCGCCAGGAGCGCGGCATGCCGTCGTCATCGTCGAGCGGCGGCGCGATGTCGTCACCGTCGCCGTCGTCTTCGATGGGCAGCAACAGCGGCGACGCCGGCGCATCGGGCATCGAGGACCGCCAGCTGCGCAGCGCGCTCGACACCTGCGCCGACCATCCGCGCGAGCAGCGTGCCGACTGCGCGCATCGCGCCTTCGAGATGCGGCGCGGTGAAGGCGGCGGCGGCACCGGCATGCCCGGCAGCAGCCGCTGACCGAGAAGGGCGGCGCTGGGCGCCGCCCTTCGCTTGCTTACCGCGGCGCGGCGTCGGACGGCTGCGGCTGGCTGTGCCACCACAGCCGGCACGAGCGGCATAGGCCGCTCGCGGCGTCGAAGCGCGCCTGCAGCACGCCGTCGAGCACCATGCGCGGCAGCGGGTCGCCGGGCCGGCGCGGCGGCAGGCTGGTGCCGGTCGACTGCGCCCAGATGCGAAACAGCTCTTCCGACGCGACCTGGTAGGTGACGTGCCAGTGCGCGATGCCGCCGTCGGCGTCGGCGGCGAGCACGGCGACATCGACGCGCACGTCTTCCTGCAGCTTGACGCGCTGCCAGTAGGCGGCGAGTTCGGCGTGGCCGCGCTGCACGGCGAACGGGGTGTTGCGGTATTCGCCGTCGGGCGTGAAGAGGGCGCAGAACAGCGCCTCGTCGCGCCGTTCCCAGGCCGTCTTGTAGCCCTGCATGAAGGCATGGATGTCCATCGTGCGCTTTCCTCGTCGTCGTCGTCGGTGGGTAGGGGGCGTCGGGCTTCAGCGGCTGCGGCCGGCGCGGTACTGCGATCGCGTGCCGCCGGCGCGCGTCGCCGCGCGGTCGATGGCGGCGAAGGAGCCGGCGGCGTGGGCGTGGCAGACGGCCAGCCCCAGCGCATCGGCGGCGTCCTTGCCGGGCAGGCCCGGCAGGCGCAGCAGCCGCGACACCATCTGCTGCACCTGTTCCTTCTTCGCCTGGCCGTGGCCGACGATGGCCTTCTTTATCTGCAGCGCCGTGTACTCGGCGACCGGGACATCATTGGCGACCAGGCCGGTGAGCGCCGCGCCGCGCGCCTGCCCGAGCAGCAGCGTGCTCTGCGGATTGACGTTGACGAAGACGATCTCGACGGCTGCGCAGTCGGGCTTGAAGCGCTGCACCAGCTCGCAGATGCCGTCGAAGATGATCTTCAGTCGCGCGGGCAGTGCGCCGTCTTCGACGCCGTCGGTCGCGATGGTGCCGCTGACCAGGTAGTTCAGCGCGCCGCCGTCGGCGTCGATGATGCCGAAACCGGTCGTTCTGAGGCCGGGGTCGATGCCGAGGATGCGCAAGCTCACACTCCGAAGTACCAGCGTACCGAATGGAAGAAGACGGGCGCCGCGAAGCACAGCGCCGCGACGCGGTCGAGCAGGCCGACGGCGCCCGTCACGGTGGGCTGCCCGCCCCAGTGGCGCACGCCGGCGTCGCGCTTGAGCGCCTTCATCACCAGTTCGCCCAGTGTGCCCGCGCCGCCGGCCGCAAAGCCCATGATCAGCGCCTGCCCGGCCTTGAACGGCGTCGCCCAGTAGAGCAGCAGGCCGACGAGGCCGCCGGCCAGCGCGCCGACGCCCCAAGCCTGCCAGGTGAAGCTGCGGCTGATGTGGCGCGCCGCCGGCAGCGCGCGCAGCCGCGTGCTCGCCGCATGCTGCGCGAGCTGCGCCGCCGCGACGACGAGCACGAGGAACAGCACGAGGAAGGCGCCGCGTCCTTCGTAGCGCGGAAAATCGAGCAGCAGCAGCGCCGGCGCGTGGCTCATGCCGTAGACGCAGACCATCGTGCCCCACTGGATCTTGGCCGTGCGCTCGAGAAAGCGCGTCGGGTCGTTGCCGAGCGCGCCGAGGATGGGCAGCGCGGCGAAGGCATAGACCGGCACGAACACGCTGAACAGGTTGAACGAGCGCGATCCCGCCAGCAGATACTGCACCGGCAGCACGACGAAGAAGGCGGCGATCAGGCTGCGGTGGTCGCCGCGGCGCGTGTGCGTGAGGGTGATGAACTCGCGCAGCGCGATGAACGACACCGCCGCGAACAGCAGCGTCGCGACGACGGCGCCCGACGCCCACGCGATCCAGAACAGCGCGGCGCCGATCCACACGGCGCGCAGGTCGTGCAGGAAGGCGCGGCGGGCCGCCGTCGTCTCGGCGTCGCTGTCGCGCAGCGCGCGCAGCACCGCCACGGCGGTGACGAGCGCGAGCAGCCCGAACAGCACGACGAACAGCAGCCCCACCTGCTGCTCGACCGTCAACCGGCGCAAGGCTCCCATGGCGCCGCCTCAGTGCCAGCTGCGCAGCGCCACCACGGCGGCGCGCGCGCGCTCGAGGAAGGCCGCCTTGTCCTCGCCGGCCTGCAGCGCGACGGGTGCGCCGAAGGTCACCGAACACAGGATCGGCACCGGCACCACTTCGCCCTTGGGCATCACGCGCTGCACGTTGTCGATCCAGGTCGGGATCAGCGTCACGTCGGGGAACTGCTGCGCCAGGTGGTAGAGCCCCGACTTGAACGGCTGCGGCTCGTCGCGGCTGCTGCGCGTGCCTTCGGGGAAGATGACGAGCGAGTCGCCGTCGCGCAGCACCTCGACCAGCGGCTCGAGCGGATCCTCGTCCTGCGTGCGCTGGCGACTGACGTAGACGGCGTTGAACACGTCGCGCGTCAGCCACTGCTTGAAACGCGTCGACGTCCAGTAGTCGCGCGCCGCGATCGGCCGCGTGCGCACGCGCAGGTCGCGCGGCAGCGCCGCCCAGATCAGCACCCAGTCGAAGTGGCTCTGGTGGTTGGCGAAGTAGATGCGCTGCTCGGCCTTGGGCGGGCTGCCCTGCCAGTGGCCCTGCGCGCCGGTGATCAGGCGGGCGACGAAGGCGAGCAGCAGGCCGGTGGCCTCGGGCAACGTCATGATGGCCGCGATGGTAGCCGGGCGCGGCCGCCCGGCGCATTGCGCGGCGTCAGTGCCGGAAGTGGCGCACGCCGGTGAACACCATCGCGATGCCGCGCTCGTCGGCCGCGGCGACGACTTCGTCGTCGCGCACGCTGCCGCCGGGCTGGATCACGCAGGCCGCGCCCTGGTCGACGACGACGTCGAGGCCGTCGCGGAACGGGAAGAAGGCGTCGCTCGCCACCGCAGAGCCGGCGAGCGTCAAGCCGGCGTTCTGCGCCTTGATCGACGCGATGCGCGCCGAGTCGATGCGGCTCATCTGGCCCGCGCCCACGCCCAGCGTCATGCCGCCGCCGCAGAACACGATGGCGTTGCTCTTGACGTACTTGGCGACCTTCCACGCGAACATCAGGTCGTCGAGCTGCTGCGCGGTCGGCGCCTTCTTCGTGACGACCTTGAGCTCGCTCTTGGCCACCTCGCGGTTGTCGGCGCTCTGGATCAGGAGGCCCGAACCGACGCGCTTCACATCGTGCGCATTGCGGCCCTGGTCCCAGGCCGTGGCGCCGTCACGCCGCACGCCGTCGAGCGCGATCCGCAGCACGCGCAGGTTGGCCTTGGAGGCGAACATAGCGCGCGCCTCGTCGCTGTAGGCCGGCGCGATCAGCACTTCGACGAACAGCTTGGCGACGAGCTGCGCCGCCGCGCCGTCGACCGGCACGTTGAAGGCGATGATGCCGCCGAAGGCCGAGGTCGGATCCGTCTTGAACGCCTTCTCGTAGGCCTCGGCCGCATTCGCGCCGAGCGCCACGCCGCAGGGGTTGGCGTGCTTGACGATGACGCAGGCCGGCGTGTCGAACGACTTGACGCACTCCCACGCCGCGTCGGCGTCGGCGATGTTGTTGTACGAAAGCTCCTTGCCCTGCAGCTGCGTCGCCGTGACGAGCGAGCCCGGCGCGGGGTGCAGGTCGCGGTAGAACGCGGCCTGCTGGTGCGGGTTCTCGCCGTAGCGCAGGTCCTGCAGCTTGACGAAGCGGCCGTTGCTCTGCGCCGGGAACTCGGCGCGCGTGCCGTCGGCCTGCAGCGACGACAGGTAGTCGCTGATCGCGGCGTCGTAGTTGCTGATGCGGTTGAACGCGGCGACGGCCAGCGCGAAGCGCGTCGCGTCGCTCACGCGGCCGCCCTGGCGCAACTCGGCCAGCACACCGTCGTACTGCGACGCGTCGGTCAGCACGGCGACGTCCTGCCAGTTCTTGGCCGCCGAGCGCACCATCGCGGGCCCGCCGATGTCGATGTTCTCGATCGCGTCGTCGAGCGTGCAGCCCGGCTTGGCGACGGTGGCCTCGAACGGATAGAGATTGACGACGAGCAGATCGATCGTGCCGATGCCGTGCTCGGCGAGCGCGGCCCTGTGCGCCGGCAGCGCGCGCCGCGCCAGCAGCCCGCCGTGCACCACGGGGTGCAGCGTCTTGACGCGGCCGTCGAGCATCTCGGGGAACCCGGTCAGCTCGGCGACCTCGGTGACGGCCAGGCCGCTGTCGGCGAGCAGCCGGGCCGTGCCGCCGGTCGACACGAGGCGCACGCCCAGCGCGGCGAGTGCGCGGGCCAGCTCGACGACGCCCGTCTTGTCGGAGACGGACAGCAGGGCGGTCAACTCGGGCGATGGCGACGACATCTCGGAATCCTTCGTGGAACTACTTGATCAGCTTGTGCTCGACGAGCTTGCGTCGCAGCGTGTTGCGGTTGATGCCCAGCCACTCGGCGGCGCGCGACTGGTTGCCCTCGGCGTGCTGCATCACGACGTCGAGCAACGGGCGCTCGAAGACGGCCATCATCATCTCGTACATCGCGTGCGGTTCGACGCCGCGCAGGTCCTTGAAATAGGCCTCGAGGCTGTCGCGGATGCACTGCTCGACGTGGACCTTCTTCATGCCTGCAAGCTCAGGATGTCGTCGTTGGCGGCCGCCAGCGGCAGCCGGTCGTGCCGCTCGGCGAGCGCGTCGAACCACGCGCCGACGGCGCGCCACTGCGCGCCGGCATCGTCGATCGCGTTCATGCGCGCGCGGAAATCGGCGCCGCCGGGCAGCGCGTGCACCGCCCAGCCGATGTGCTTGCGCGCGCTGCGCACGCCGCTCGCCTCGCCGTACAGCGCATAGTGGTCGAGCAGGTGCTCGAGCATCCAGGCGCGCACGTCGCGCACCGCCGGCGGCGCGCGATGCCGGCCGGTGGCGAGAAAGTGCGCGATGTCGCCGAAGATCCACGGCCGGCCCTGCGCGGCGCGGCCGATCATCAGCGCGTCGGCGCCGGTGGCGGCAAGCACGTCGCGCGCCTTCTCGGGCGAATCGATGTCGCCGTTGGCGACGACGGGGATCGCGAGCGCCGCCTTCACCGCGGCGATCGTGTCGTATTCGGCTGCGCCGCCGTAGCCCTGCTGACGCGTGCGGCCGTGCACCGCGACCATCGCGACGCCGGCCGACTCGGCGGCGCGCGCGATGCGCACCGCGTTGCGCTCGGCGGTGCACCAGCCGGTGCGCATCTTCAGCGTGACGGGCACGCCCGCCGGCGCGCAGGCGGCGACGACGGCCTCGACGATGGCCACCGCGAGCGGCTCGTCCTGCATCAGCGCCGAGCCGGCCCACCTGCTGCAGACCTTCTTGGCCGGGCAGCCCATGTTGATGTCGACGATCTGCGCGCCGCGGTCGATGTTGTAGCGCGCGGCGTCGGCCATCTCTTGCGGATCGACGCCTGCAATCTGCACCGCGATCGGCGCGGCCTCGCCCGCATGGTCGGTGCGGCGCGACGTCTTCAGGCTCGCCCACAGGTCGCGGCGCGACGTCACCATCTCGCTGACTGCATAGCCCGCGCCGAGCCGCCGGCACAGGCGGCGGAACGGCCGGTCGGTGACGCCCGCCATCGGAGCGACGAACAGGGCGTTCGGCAGTTCGTGGGAACCGATTCGCATGGGTCTCAACCGGGGACGAAGGGAGAACTGCCCGAAAAGGAGGCAGGAGTATAGCGACCGCGCCGGAGCGCCCGGCGCTGCCGATAATGCGCGGCGATGGAAGCCTGGTCTGCTGCGCTGCTCTCCGCACTCGCGTTGCCGCGCTACGGCTTGAGCACGGTGTTCGTCGTCGCGCTCGTGTCGGCGACGCTGCTGCCGATGGGCTCGGAGCCGGCCGTCTTCGGCCTCGTCAAGCTCAACCCCGAAATGTTCTGGCCGGCAGTCGCCGTCGCCACCGCGGGCAACACGGCCGGCGGCGCGATCTCGTACTGGATGGGCTACGGCGCCGAGCGCGCCTACGAGCGCGTGACGCACCGCCACGCCGAGTTGCGCGCGCTCGCCTGGCTCGAGCGCTTCGGGCCGCGCGCCTGCCTGCTCGCGTGGCTGCCGATCGTCGGCGACCCGCTGTGCGCCGTCGCCGGCTGGCTGCGCATGGCCTTCTGGCCCTGCGTGCTCTACATGGCGATCGGCAAGTTCGCGCGCTACCTGACGATGACGGCGGCGCTGCTGTGGGTCTTCCCCGGCGCGTTCAAGCCGTAGGCCTGCCCGCGCGGCAGCGCGCGCCGCTCGTCGCGTCGTCGTCAGGCCGCCTTGCGCGCGGCGCGCTTGGCCGGTGCCTTGCGCGCCGCCTTGGCGGGGGCCTTGCCAGCCGATACGGCGCGCCCGCGCTGCTTGAGCGCCGCGGCGAGGTCGTCGACGCGCGCGGCCAGCGCATCGAGATCCTTGCGTGTGGGCACGCCGAGCTTGTTCATCGCGCGCTCCGTGCGCTCCTCGAAGATGGTCTCGAGCTTGTCCCACTGCTGGCCAGCCTTGGTCGACACGTCGCTGGCCATCGACGACATCTTGTTCGTCACGTCGCTCAGCCGCTCCTCGGCCGCCGATTGCGTCTTGCGCTGCAGGGTGACGCCTTCCTTGACGAGCGCCTCGAACACCTTGCCGCCCTCGGCCTGCGCCTTGCTGAAGGCGCCGAGCCCGGCCAGCCAGATCTGCTGCGCCGAGTCGCGCACGGTGGCGGCGAGTTCGCTGTCGAGCAAGCCGGCGACGGATGCCGACGACTGCTTCTTCTCGCTGATGGACTTGAGCTTCTTGACCATGCGGACTCTCCTCGCGTGTACCTGTCGGAAACGACGCCGAGACTATAGGCGCGGCGCGTGCGCCGCGGGCCCTCGGGCGCTAGTGAGACGGCTCTATCCGGATCGGCCGCTGCGAGCCGACGAAGGCTGTGCAAGCGATTGGGGATTCCCAGATAATCAGTGCGGCCGAATATTCGGCAGTAGTAGTGAGCCGCAGTGCCGAGTAGTTCCGCCACCGAGCCGATACAACCCGGGAGGCGCCACCGCCACGAGATGCTGTGGCTCGCCGCCGCGCTGGCGCTGGCCGGCGCGATGCTGGCGGGCGTCGGCGCGTGGCGCCATGCAGAGGCGCGCGATCAGGCTGAGCAGCGGCTGCGCCACCAGGTGCGGCTGGTCGCCACGCTGCTAGCGCGCGAGCTCGACGCCGTCAACGCCGCGCTCGTCGGCCTGATGGACGAGGCGCAGGTCGTCGCCGCAAGCCGACCCGCGGCCGACCTGCGCCGGCAACTGCGCGCGCTCGAGGCGGCGATGCCGGGCGTGCGCACGCTGAACATCCACGACGCCGCGGGCGTCGTGCGCGCGTCGAGCCGCGACGAGCTGGTCGGTGCCGACTTCGCGGCGCGCGACTACTTCGCCGACGCGCGCCGCGCCGATGATCCCGAGCGCCTGCGCGTATCGCGGCCGTTTCGCACCGCGCTCGGCGTTTGGGCCATCAACCTGGTGCGCACGGTGCACGGCGCCGACGGCCGCTTCGCCGGCATCGTCTCGGCGACGATCGACGCGTCGCACTTCGCCGCGCTCGTCGCGCCGGCGCACTATGCGCCCGACATGTGGGGCGCGATCGCGCACGACAGCGGCACGCTGCTGCTGATGACGCCGGCGCGGCCCGAGCTCGACGGCAGCCAGCTCGCGAAGCCGGGATCGATGTTCTCGCGCCATCTCGCGAGTGGCGCCGTCGAGACGGCGCACTGGGGGCGCGTAGCGTCGACCGGCGAGGACCGCGTGATGGTGCAGCGCGACGTGCGGCCGACCGGCGTCGCGTCGGACCACGGCCTTGTCGTAGCGCTGACCCGCGACAGCGCTCAGGCGCTAGCCCGCTGGCGCGCCGAGACGGCCTTCGGCGGTGCGCTGTACGCGCTGGCGGCCACGCTCGGCTTCGTGGGATTGGCGGCCGTGCACCGCCGCGAGCGCCGTCAGTGGCTCGCAGAGGAGGCGGCGCGTGCCGCGGTGCGCGACAACGAGCAGCGTTGGGCGCTCGCGCTCGAGGGCTCGGGCGTCGGC
Source organism: Burkholderiaceae bacterium (assembly GCA_048500255.1). Lineage (GTDB taxonomy): Bacteria > Pseudomonadota > Gammaproteobacteria > Burkholderiales > Burkholderiaceae_C > JAMHWF01. The sequence continues at coordinate 44,284 of JASNYH010000009.1, forward strand.
GTGTGGGACTGGAATCCGCAGACGGACGCGATGTTCCACTCGCGCGTCTGGAAGCGCATGCTCGGCGACGCGGATGCCGAGCCGTCGACGGCGACGGGCGCCGCCTGGCTGGCGCGCGTCCACCCCGATGACCTGCCGGCGCTGCGCAGCGCGCTCGACGCGCACCTCGAGGGGCGCTGTGACCGCTTCGCCGTGGAGCACCGAATCCGCGATGCGGACGGCCGCTGGCGATGGGTGCTCGACCAGGGCCGCGTGTTCGCGCGCGACGACGCCGGTCGGCCGGTGCGCGTCGTCGGCACGCAGAGCGACATCGGCGAGCGCCGCGACGCCGAGGCGCTGCGCCGCGAGCGCGACATGGCCGACGCCGCCAATCGCGCGAAGACGGAGTTCCTGTCGCGCATGAGCCACGAGCTGCGCACGCCGCTGAATGCCATCCTCGGGTTCGCGCAGCTGCTGGTGGCGCGCCGCGACCCGCCGCTGCCGCCCGACCAGCGCGAGCAGATCGTCTATATCGAGCAGGCCGGCTGGCACCTGCTCGAGATGGTCAACGACATGCTCGATCTGACGCGCATCGAGGCCGGCCAGCTCGAGCTGCACCTCCAGCCCGTCGCGCTGGCCGGGGCGATCGCGGCGGCGCGTACGCTGGTGCAGCGCCAGGCCGACGAGGCCGGCGTTGCGATCCACGTCGCGCCGGTACCCGACGCCGCGACCGTCGAGGCCGATCCGGTCCGGCTGCGCCAGGTCGTCGTCAACCTGCTGAGCAACGCCGTCAAGTACAACCGGGACGCCGGCCGCGTCGACGTGAGCGTCGAGCCCGCCGGCGGGCGTTGGCGCATCGTCGTCGCCGACACCGGCATCGGCATGAGTGACGAGCAGCTCGCCCACCTGTTCGAGCCGTTCAACCGGCTCGGCCGTGGCCAGTCGCGCATCGAAGGCGCGGGGCTCGGCCTCGTCGTCACGCGCTGGCTGGTCGAGGCGATGGGCGGCACGATTGCGGTGCGCAGCACGCCGGACGCCGGGTCCACCTTCGCGGTCGAGCTGCCGCCGGCCGCTGCGCCGGCACCTCGCTTGGGGTAAGCGCGCTGCTGCTCGGCCGGTCGCTGGCCGCAGAATCGGCGCGCGCCGGCGACGTGCGCCGGCGTCCGTTCACCAGGGAGGAGCGCATGCAGTACTTCGTCACCGGCGCGACCGGATTCATCGGCAAACGCCTCGTCAAGAAGCTGCTCGAGCGGCGCGGATCCGTCATCTATTTCCTTCTGCGCCCCGAGTCCGAGGGCAAGGTCGGCGACCTCCTGGCCTGGTGGGGCGTCGGCAAGGCGCGCGCCGTGCCGGTCTACGGCGACCTGACGACCCGAAAGCTCGGCGTCGCGTCCGACGACATCAAGCGCCTGAAGGGCCAAGTCGATGCCGTCTACCACCTCGCCGCCGTCTACGACTTGTCGGCCGACGAGGAGAGCCAGGTACGCGCCAACATCGACGGCACGCGCAACACGGTCGAGTTCGCGAAGGCGATCGATGCCAAGCACTTCCACCATGTCAGCAGCATCGCCGCCGCGGGCCTGTACGAAGGCGTGTTCCGCGAAGACATGTTCGACGAGGCCGAGGGGCTCGACCACCCCTACTTCATGACAAAGCACGAGAGCGAGAAGATCGTGCGCACCGAGTGCAAGGTCGCGTGGACGGTGTACCGCCCGGCGATGGTCGTCGGCGACTCGCGCACCGGCGAGATGGACAAGATCGACGGGCCGTACTACTTCTTCAAGCTGATCCAGCGCATGCGGCAGCTGCTGCCGCCGTGGATGCCGTCGATCGGGCTCGAGGGCGGGCGCGTCAACATCGTGCCGGTCGACTTCGTCGTCGCGGCGCTCGACCACATCAGCCACCTGAAGACGAACCTCGCCCGCAAGTGCTTCCACCTCGTCGACCCGGTGGGCTATCGCGTCGGCGACGTGCTGGACATCTTCACCAAGGCTGCGCACGCGCCGAAGATGAACCTGTTCGTCAATGCGGCGCTGCTGAGCTTCATCCCGAGGAGCGTGACGAAGGCGCTGATGGCGATCGCGCCGGTGCGCCGGCTGCGCCGGGCCGTGCTCGCCGACCTCGGCCTGCCCGACGACATCATGACCTTCGTCAACTATCCGACGCGCTTCGACCGGCGCGAGACCGACAAGGCGCTCGCCGGCAGCGGAATCGAATGCCCGAACCTGCGCGACTACGCCTGGCGGCTGTGGGACTACTGGGAGCGCCACCTCGATCCCGATCTGTTCATCGACCGATCGCTGCGCGGCGCGGTCGGCGGCAAGGTCGTGCTCGTGACGGGCGGCTCGTCGGGCATCGGGCTGGCGGCGGCGCACAAGTTCGCCGAAGCCGGCGCGACGACGATCATCTGCGGACGCGATCAGGACAAGCTCGACGCCGCCTGCGCCGAGGCCAAGGCGCGCGGCCACCGCTTCGTCGCCTATGCCGTCGACATCGCCGACATGGCCGACTGCGACCGCTTCGTCAGGCAGCTGATCGACGAGCACGGCGGCGTCGACTTCCTCGTCAACAACGCGGGGCGCTCGATCCGCCGCGGCGTCGAGTCGAGCTGGGACCGCTTCCACGACTACGAGCGCACGATGCAGCTCAACTACTTCGGCGCGCTGCGCGTGACGACGGGACTGCTGCCCGGCATGGCGGCGAAGAAAAAGGGTCACGTCGTCAACATCAGCTCGATCGGCGTGCTGACCAACGCGCCGCGCTTCTCGGCCTACGTGGCGAGCAAGGCGGCGCTCGACGCCTGGACGCGCTGCGCCGCCAGCGAGTTCGCCGACGTCGGCGTCAGCTTCACGACGATCAACATGCCGCTGGTGCGCACGCCGATGATCGCGCCCACGGCGCTCTACAACAACGTGCCGACGCTGTCGCCCGACGAGGCCGCCGACATGATCGCGCAGGCCTGCATCCACAAGCCGGTGCGCATCGCGACGCGGCTCGGCGTCGCCGGCGAGATCCTGCACGCCCTCGTGCCGCGCGTCGCGCAGATCGTGATGAACACGAGCTTCCGCATGTTCCCCGACTCGTCGGCAGCCAAGGGCGAGAAGGGCGCCAAGGCGCAGCTGTCGGCCGAGGCCGTCGCGCTGCAGCAGATGATGCGCGGCATCCATTTCTGAGCCGCGCCGACGAATGGGCACCGTCGTGCCCTGCGGCGCCGCGTCAGTGCTCGTGCCGGAGCTCGCCGCGCGCCTGGCGCAGCACCGACAGCGAGGCCCACAGCGCCAGCGACGCCATCAGCGTCGCGACGGCGAGGTCGGGCCAGGCCGTGCCGGTGCCGAACACGCCGAGCGCGGCGGCCATCACCGCGACGTTGCCGATGGCGTCGTTGCGCGTGCACAGCCAGATCGAGCGCATGTTGGCGTCGCCGTCGCGCCAGGCATAGAGTGCGATCGCGACGCCGACGTTGGCCGCCAGTGCCAGCGCGCCGATCGCGCCCATCGTCAGCGGCTCGGGTGGCACGCCGTGCAGCGCTGCCCAGCCGGCGCGGCCGAGCACGGCAATGCCGAACAGGCCCATCGACGCCGCCTTGACGAGCGCGGCGCGTGCGCGCCACCCGAGCGACAGGCTCAGCACAGCGAGGCTCAGCCCGTAGTTGGCGGCGTCGCCGGCGAAGTCGACGGCGTCGGCGAGCAGCGACACCGATCCCGAGGCCAGCCCGCCGGCGACCTCGATCGCGAACATCGCGGCATTGACGACGAGGGCGGCCCACAGCACGCGGCGGTAGCGCGGATCGCGCGATCCGTTGTCGGCGGCGGCGGCGTCGTGGTGGCAGCAGTGGGCGGACATCGGAGGCGGCTTCCGGTTGCGAGCGGTGCGGCCATTGGAAACCCCGGAGCGGCTACGGAGTCAAGCCGCTACAGTGAGCAGGGCTACGGCATGTGATTCGACGAAATCGACGAAAGGCGTGCGATGCGCATCGGCGAACTGGCGCAGGCGGCGGGGCTCGACGTCGAGACCGTGCGCTACTGGGAGAAGGCGGGACTGCTGCCGCCGCCGGCGCGGCGCGACAACAACTACCGGCGCTACGGCGACGCGGCGCTGCACCGGCTGCGCTTCATCCGCAACTGCCGCGCGCTCGACATGAGCCTGGATGAAGTGCGCACGCTGCTCGGTTTCATCGACCGGCCGGGCAGCGATTGCTCGCCCGTCGACGCTCTCTTCGCCGAACACCTCGGCCACGTGCGCGAGCGCATCCGAGGGCTGCGCCAGCTCGAAAAGCAGCTGGTGCTGCTGCAGCAGGCCTGCGGCCACGCCGAGCCGCACGCCGCCTGCGGCATCGTGCTCGCGCTCGGCGCGCCCGATGCGCGGCCGGCCAAGGCGGCGCGCGGCGTGCACAGCCGCTGAGGAAGGCGGCGCCCGCTACTTCGCCGGCTCGATCGCCGTCACCGTGTACTGGCCGCCGACCTTGCCGGCGGCGAAGCGCACCTTGTCGCCGGGCTTGATGCGCGCCAGCGCCGCCGGGTCGGCGACACGGTACGACATCGTCATCGCCGGCATGTCGAGCGCCTTGATCGCGCCGTGCTTGAGCGTGACCTTGCCGGCCGGAGCATCGACCTTCTGCACCTCGCCGTCGACCATCTGCGCCTGCGCGTGCGTGCCGGCCAGCAGCGCCGCGGCGGCGATGATCCAGTGTTTCATCCCTCGTCCTTTCGGGGCGTACCGCGTTGAACTTCGCGCGGCGCGCATACTCCATGTTGCAGTTCTACACGAGCCGATGTCATGGTGAAACGAAGAGGGTTGATGCTGGCGGCGCTCGCCGGCCTGACGATCGCGCGCGGCGCCGTCGCGCAGGGCGCGAAGCCGCTGGTCGAGGTCTGGAAGTCGCCGACCTGCGGCTGCTGCAAGGACTGGATCGCGCACCTGCAGGCCGAGGGCTTTACCGTGCGCACGCACGACGACGGCAACGACGAGGCGCGCAAGCGCCTGGGCATGCCGCTGCGCTACGGCTCGTGTCACACGGCGCAGGTCGGCGGCTATGCGATCGAGGGCCACGTGCCGGCGCGCGAGATCCGCCGGCTGCTGAATGAAAAGCCCGCGGCCGTCGTCGGCCTGGCCGTGCCGGCGATGCCCGTCGGCTCGCCCGGCATGGACGGTCCCGAATACGGCGGCCGCAAGGATCCCTACGACGTGCTGCTGGTGCGCGCCGGCGGCGCGGCATCGGTCTATCGGTCGTATCGCTGAGCGCGGTGGCGCGCGCAGCGCACGGCGCGCAGTTCCTACAATGCGGGCCGCAACTCCCCGAGCCCGCCCGCCATGCCCACCGAACCGCCCGTCGCCCCGTCCGCCGACCGTCTGGCCTCGATCGCACCGCGCGACAAGGCCGAGATCCTCGCCGAGGCGCTGCCCTACATCCGAAGGTTCCACGGCAGGACGATCGTCATCAAGTACGGCGGCAACGCGATGACGGACCCGGCGCTGCAGCAGGACTTCGCCGAGGACGTCGTGCTGCTCAAGCTGGTCGGCATGAACCCCGTCGTCGTGCACGGCGGCGGCCCGCAGATCGACGAGGCGCTGGCCAAGGTCGGAAAGAAGGGCACCTTCATCCAGGGTATGCGCGTCACCGACGAGGAGACGATGGAAGTCGTCGAATGGGTGCTCGCCGGCCAGGTGCAGCAGGACATCGTCGGCCTGATCAACGTGGCCGGCGGCAAGGCCGTCGGCCTGACGGGCCGCGACGGCGGCCTGATCCGCGCACGCAAGCTCAAGATGCTCGACAAGGACGATCCGTCGAAGGAGCACGACATGGGCGCCGTCGGCGAAATCGAGTCGATCGACCCGTCGGTCGTCAAGGCGTTGCAGGACGACCAGTTCATCCCCGTCATCTCGCCGCTGGGCTTCGGCGCGCACAACGAGAACTACAACATCAATGCCGACGTCGTCGCCGGCAAGCTCGCCGAGGTGCTGCGCGCCGAGAAGCTGATGCTGCTGACCAACACGCCCGGCGTGCTCGACAAGATGGGCCGGTTGCTGACCAACCTGTCGGCGCGCGAGATCGACGAGTTGTTCGCCGACGGCACGATCTCCGGCGGCATGCTGCCCAAGATCGCGTCGGCGCTCGACGCGGCCAAGAACGGCGTCAACGCGGTGCACATCATCGACGGCCGCGTGCCGCACGCCATGCTGCTCGAGGTGCTGACCGACCAGGCCTACGGCACGATGATCCGCTCGCACTGAGCGTCTGTCTTCGTGGCGATCTCGTCCCGTACCGTCTGGTTCTTCGACCTCGACAACACGCTGCACGACGCGTCGCGGGCCGTGTTCGGCCGGCTCGACGTCGCGATCACCGACTACATCGTGCGCGAGCTCGCGCTCGAGCGTGACGCCGCCGATGCGCTGCGCCTGCACTACTGGCGCCGCTACGGCGCGACGCTGCTCGGCCTGGAGCGCCACCACGCCGTGCGTGCCGCGCACTACCTCGAGGACACGCACCGCCTCGAGGGGCTCGAGGCCGGCCTGCGCGCCAGCCGCCACGACCGCGCGGCGCTGGCGCGCCTGCCGGGGCGCAAGTTCGTGCTGACGAATGCGCCGGCGCGCTACGCCGAGCGCGTGCTCGACCACCTGCGCATGGCTCAGCATTTCGAGGCCGTGATCTCGATCGAGGGCATGCGCATGTTCGGCGCGCTGCGCCCCAAGCCCGACGCTCGCATGCTGCGCTACGTGCTGGCGCGGCTCAAGCTGCCTGCCGCGCGCTGCGTGCTCGTCGAGGACACGCTCGCGCACCAGCGCGCCGCGCGTCGCGTCGGCATGCGCGCCGTGTGGATGCAGGCCTACCTGAAAGGCCCGCGCCAAGGGCCGGAAGTTGGCGTTCACCCTGCCCGCAGGCCAGCCTACGTGTATGCGAGAATCGATTCGCTCCACGCTCTGAGAAGGCTGTGATGTCCACCGACGCGACCCCTTCCGACGAAGCCGCTCCGACGGCCGATGCCGTCGAACCGCCTGCCGCACCGGCGAGCCCTGTCGCCGGGCGCAAGCGCCCCAAGCCCGGCGAGCGCCGCGTGCAGATCCTGCAGACGCTGGCGACGATGCTCGAGCAGCCGGGCGCCGAGCGCATCACGACGGCGGCGCTGGCGGCGCGCCTGGAGGTGAGCGAGGCGGCGCTGTATCGCCACTTCGCGAGCAAGGCGCAGATGTTCGAGGGGCTGATCGATTTCATCGAGCAGAGTGTGTTCACCCTCGTCAACCAGATCGCCGAGCGCGAGCCGTCGGGCACGGCGCAGGCGCAGAAGATCCTGACGGTGCTGCTGCAGTTCTGCGACAAGAATCCCGGCATGACGCGCGTGATGGTCGGCGACGCGCTCGTCTTCGAGAACGAGCGGCTGCTCGTGCGCATGAACCAGTTCTTCGACCGCATCGAGTCGCAGCTGCGCCAGAGCCTGCGCCTGGCCGCCGAGGCCGCCGGCTCGACCACGCCCACGGTCGACGCCAACGCGCAGGCCTCGGTACTGACGGGCTTTGCCGTCGGGCGCCTGCAGCGCTATGCGCGCTCGGGCTTCAAGCGCAGCCCGACGGAACACCTGGAGGCGGCGCTGCGGCTGCTCGTCGGCTGAAGGCGCCGGCGGCCCGATGACGAACCCCGACGGCCACCCGCTGGCCCCGCTGATCGCGCGCGCCGAGGCGCTGATGACGCGCCTCGAAGCCGTGCTGCCGCATCCGCTGACGGCGCCTGACTGGGGCGCGTCGACGGCGTTGCGCTACCGCAAGCGCGGCGGCGCGGGCGTGCTCGAGCCGGTGCGCCACGTGGCGACGATCCGCCTGGCCGACTTGCGCGAGATCGACGCGCAGAAGGAGCGCCTGGTGCGCAACACGGCGCAGTTCGTCGCCGGACAGCGCGCCAACAATGTGCTGCTGACGGGCGCGCGCGGCACCGGAAAGTCGTCGCTCATCAAGGCCTGCCTCAACGAGTTCGCGCCGCGTGGACTGCGCCTGATCGAGGTCGACAAGGCCGACATGGTCGACCTGCCCGATCTCGTCGATCTCGTCGCCGAGCGGCCCGAGCGCTTTCTCGTGTTCTGCGACGACCTGAGCTTCGACGAGGGCGAGCCGGGCTACAAGGCGCTGAAGTCGGTGCTCGACGGATCGGTCGCGCAGGCCGGCGACAACGTGCTGATCTGCGCCACGAGCAACCGCCGCCACCTGCTGCCCGAGTACATGAAGGACAACCTCACGTACACGCACACCGACGACGGCGAGGTCCATCCCGGCGAAGTGATCGAGGAGAAGATTTCGCTGTCGGAGCGCTTCGGCCTCTGGGTCAGCTTCTATCCGTTCAGCCAGGACGAGTACCTCGCCATCGTCGCGCAGTGGCTGCGCAACTTCGGCGTCGCCGAGGCCGACATCGACGAGGCGCGCGGCGAGGCGCTGATCTGGGCGCTGGAGCGCGGCTCGCGCTCGGGCCGCGTCGCGATGCAGTTCGCGCGCGACTGGTCGGCGCGGCACTCGACGTGACGACCGGCGCCGATCGCGAGCCCGTCGACGTGGCGGTGGGCGTGCTCGTCGAGCGCGACGCGGCCGGCCGCGAGGGGCGCTTCCTGCTCACGTCGCGCCCCGACGGCAAGGTCTACGCCGGGTACTGGGAGTTTCCGGGCGGCAAGCTCGAGCCGGGCGAGAGTGTCGAGCAGGCGCTGCGCCGCGAGCTGCACGAGGAGCTGGGCATCACGATCGGTGCGGCGCATCCCTGGCAGGTCGAGCTCGTCGACTATCCGCACGCCCTCGTGCGACTGCACTTCTGCAAGGTGTACGAGTGGCGCGGCGACTTCGAGATGCGCGAGGGCCAGGCCATGGCCTGGCAGGCGCTGCCGGTCGACGTGGCGCCGGTGCTGCCGGGCACGGTGCCGGTGCTGCAATGGTTTGCCCGCGAGCGCGGATTCCCGGGGCCGACGCACCGCGAGTGATTGCTACACTGGTCCGATGAACTGGCTCGACGCCGTCAACTGGGACGCCGCCGGCCTCGTGCCGGTGATCGCGCAGGAGGTCGGCAGCAACGACGTGCTGATGTTCGCGTTCATGAACCGCGAGGCGCTGGCGCGCACCGCCGAGCTGGGCGAGGCCGTCTACTGGAGCCGCTCGCGCAACCGGTTGTGGCACAAGGGTGAGGAGTCGGGCCACGTGCAGCGGGTGCGCGAGATGCGGCTCGACTGCGACAACGACGTCGTGCTGCTCAAGGTGGAGCAACTCGGCCACGAGCCCGGCATCGCCTGCCACACCGGCCGGCATTCGTGCTTCTTCCAGCTCTGGCGCGACGGCGCCTGGCAGGCCGTCGATCCGGTCTTGAAAGATCCCGAGCGCATCTACAAATGAACTCCGAACGTGCCACGTCGCAGGACGTGCTGGCCCGCCTGGCCGAGGTGATCGCGTCGCGCCGCGACGGCGATCCCGACACGAGCTACGTCGCACGCCTGTTCGCCAAGGGCGGCGACGCGATGCTCAAGAAGGTCGGCGAGGAGGCGACGGAAGTCGTGATGGCAGCCAAGGACGGCGACGCGACACGCCTGACGGCCGAGGTCGCCGACCTGTGGTTCCACACGATGATCGTGCTGGCACACCACGGTCTGGCGCCGGCCGACGTGCTGGCCGAACTGCAGCGCCGCGAGGGACTGTCGGGGCTGCAGGAGTTTGCGTCGCGCAAGGCGCGGCAGCGCGAAGGAGGCGAAGCATGAACGACATCGTCGACGTGCCCGACGACCGCGAGAAGTCGCTGAAGACGGTCGGCCACATCAGCTACCTGCTGCACACCGTCGTCGCCGTCGGCGCCGTCATCCCGGGCGTGCAGGCGAGCATCGCGCTGCTGCTCGTCGCCTTCGTCATCGATCTGGTCAAGAAGGACGACGCCGAGGGCACCTGGCAGGAGTCGCACTTCGCCTGGCGCATCCGCACCGTGCTGTGGGCGGCGGCGCTGTACCTGATTACCGGCCCGCTGTGGCTGCTGTTCCTCGTGCCCGGCATGATCGCCTGGGCGATCGTGTCGATCTGGTTCCTCTACCGCATCGTGCGCGGCTGGATGAATCTCAACGCCGGCAAGCCGATGGAGGCGTGATGAGTGCCGACTGCATCTTCTGCAAGATCGCCGCCGGGCAGATCCCGTCGAAGAAGGTCTACGAAGACGAGGAACTTCTCGCCTTCCACGACATCCATCCGGCTGCGCCGGTGCACCTGCTCGTCATCCCGAAGCTGCATCTGGCGACGCTGAACGACGCGGCCCACGAGCACGCAGCACTGCTCGGTCGCATGCTGCTGCTGGCGCCGCGGCTGGCGCGCGAGGCCGGCGCCGTCAACGGCTTCAAGACGCTCATCAACACCGGCGCCGACGGCGGGCAGGAGGTCTACCACCTGCACATGCACGTGATCGGCGGGCCGCGCCCCTGGGGGCGCAGTCCCGGCGCCTAGAATCGACTCATTCCTTTCAGGAGAACTTTCATGGGTTCGTTCAGCATCTGGCATTGGCTCATCGTGCTGCTGATCGTCGTCCTGGTGTTCGGCACCAAGAAGCTCAAGAACATGGGCACCGACCTCGGCGGCGCCGTCAAGGGCTTCAAGGACGGCATGAAGGACGGCGGCGCTTCCGCCGCGCCGGCATCGCCGCCCGAGCCGCCGCAGCAGGTCGGCACCACGCACAAGGCGGCCGATCCGAACCAGACCGTCGACGTCGAGGCCAAGACCAAGTCCTGAGGCCCGCACGCCGCACGACGCCCCGCCCGCCATGATCGACCTCGGCATCGACAAGCTCGCGCTGATCGGCGCGGTGGCGCTGATCGTCATCGGCCCGGAGAAGCTGCCGCGCGTCGCGCGCACCGTCGGCCACATGCTGGGCAAGGCGCAGCGCTACGTGGCCGACGTCAAGGCCGAGGTCAACCGCTCGATCGAGCTCGAGGAACTCAAGAAGATGAAGTCGTCGGTCGAGGATGCGGCGCGCAACCTCGAGCAGACGATCCAGACCGAAGTCGCGCAGACGCAGACCGACCTCGTTTCCGGCTGGAGCGAAGACGCCTCCGCCGCGCTGCCGCCCGGCAGCGGCCAGCACGGCGGGCTGCGCCCGCCCGTGCCCGAGTACCGGCATCCGAAGAAGAACTGGCGCCTCAAGCGCGGCGCGACGCCGCAGTGGTACAAGCAGCGCAATGGCGTGCGCACGCGCGCGCAGTCGGGCGCGGCGCGCGTCGCGCGTTTCCGGCCGCCCAGGGCGGCCTCCTGACCGATGGCTTCAGGCCCCGAAGGTCCCGACGAACTGGCGGGCACCGAGCAGCCCTTCGTCTCGCACCTGATCGAGCTGCGCGACCGGCTGTTGCGCTCGATCTACGGCTTGGCCATCGCCGTCGCGGTGCTGGCGATCTGGCCCGGCGCGAGCCGGCTGATCGACTGGCTCGCCGTGCCGATCAAGGCCCACATGCCGCCCGACGCCAAGCTGATCGCGGTGGGCGTGTTCTCGCCGTTCTTCGTGCCGCTGAAGGTGCTGCTGATGGCCGGCGTGCTGCTCGCGCTGCCGTGGCTGATCTATCAGCTGTGGGCCTTCGTCGCGCCGGGGCTGTACAGCCAGGAGAAGCGCTTCGCGCTGCCGCTGATCGTGTTCGGCAGCGGCCTGGCCTACGCCGGCATCGCCTTCGTGCAGTTCTTCGTGCTCGAGCGCGTGTTCCAGTTCATCCAGCACTTCACGCCCGAGAGCGTGGCGGCGACGCCCGACATCGCGTCCTACGTCGAGACGCTGCTCGGGCTGTACATCGCGTTCGGGCTGGCGTTCCAGGTGCCGATCGTCGTCGTGCTGCTGGTGCGCGTGGGGCTGGTGTCGCTGCAGCAGCTGCGCGACTTCCGTGGCTACTTCATCGTGCTGGCGTTCGTCATCGCGGCGATCATGACGCCGCCCGACGTCGTGTCGCAGCTCGCGCTGGCGGTGCCGATGTGCCTGCTCTACGAAGTCGGCCTGTGGGCGGCGAAGATGTTCGTCAAGCCCGCGGCCGAAAGCGCCGGCGCCGCGAACGACGCGCCGTCGCCCTGACGGCGCAGCCGCCCGCTACGGTACGCGGCGCGCCGTCGGCTTGGGCCGCTGCGCCACCGTCACCGTGACCTGCAGCGACTGGCTGCCGCGCTGCACGCCGATCACGGCCTGCTTGTCGGGCTCGAGCGCGGCGACGGCGGCGAGCAACTGCGCCGTGTTGTCGATCTTGCGCTCGCCCACCTGTCGCACGACATCGCCCGGGCGGATGCCGCCTTGCGCCGCCGGGCCGTTCTGCAGCACGCCCGTGATCAGCACGCCTTCCTTGACGGGCAGGTTGAAGGTCTCGGCGATCTCGGGCGTCAGGTCGCGCGGCTCGACGCCGATCCAGCCCCGCGTGACGCGCCCGTCCTTGACGAGACCCTGCATCACCTGGCGCGCCAGGTTGGCGGGGATCGCGAAGCCGATGCCCATGTTGCCGCCCGAGCGCGAATAGATCGCCGTGTTGATGCCGACCAGGTTGCCGTTGATGTCGACCAGCGCGCCGCCCGAGTTGCCGGGGTTGATCGCCGCGTCGGTCTGGATGAAGTCCTCGAAGGTGTTGATGCCGAGCTGGTTGCGGCCCACGGCGCTGACGATGCCGGCCGTCACCGTCTGGCCGACGCCGAACGGATTGCCGATCGCCAGCACGACGTCGCCGACCTGCAGGTTCTCGGTGGCGCCGAACGTGATGACGGGCAGTCGGTCGAGCTCGATCTTGAGCACGGCGACGTCGGTCTCTGGGTCCGAGCCGACGACCTTGGCGCGCCCGCGCCGGCCGTCGCCGAGCGTGACCTCGATGTCGTCGGCGCCGTCGATGACGTGGTTGTTCGTCAGCAGGTAGCCTTCGGGCGACGCGATGACACCCGAGCCCAGGCCCATCTGCGGCTGCTGCGGCAGGCGGTCGCCGAAGAAGAACTCGAACCACGGGTCGTTGCTGCGCGGGCCGCGCGCCGGCGCCTTGCTCGCCGTGATGCTCACGACGGCCGGCGTGGCGCGCCGCGCCGCTGCGGCATAGCTGCCCGGCGCTGCCGCTCCCGGCTCGACGGGCGGCGCCACGCTCACCGACACGGGCCCCGGCACCAACGCGGCGCTGCGCCGGTTCAGCCACTCGGGCTTGAGCGTCGCGACGACGAACAGCACGGCGACGGCGACGGTCACCGCTTGGGAGAAAATGAGCCAGGTTCTACGCATCGGGCAACGGCACACACATGGCGCAGCGCAGCCACATCGAATCCACGCTGACGACCCTGCTCGATGCGGGCCGGTTTCGCGATTATGGGCCGAACGGTCTGCAGGTCGAGGGCCGCGCCGAGGTGCGCAAGCTCGTCAGCGGCGTGACGGCGAGCCGCGCGCTGATCGAGGCTGCGATCGCGGCGCGCGCCGACGCCGTCCTCGTGCACCATGGCCTGTTCTGGCGCGGCCAGGACGGCCGCGTGACGGGTTGGCTGAAGGCGCGGCTGGCGCTGCTGCTGGCGCACGACGTGAGCCTGTTCGCCTACCATCTGCCGCTCGACGCGCACGCCGAACTCGGCAACAACGCGCAGCTCGGCGCGCGCCTGGGTCTGGCGGCCGACGCGCGATTCGGCGAACAGGATCTGGGCTTCATCGGCAGCATGGCGGCGCCGCTCGCCGCTGCCGACTTCGCGGCGTGCGTGCAGGCCGCCCTCGGCCGCGCGCCGACCGTCGTCGCCGGTGACGGCCGGCCGCTGCGCCGCATCGCCTGGTGCACGGGCGGCGCGCAGGGGTACTTCGAGGCCGCCATCGCTGCCGGCGCCGACGCCTACCTGACGGGCGAGATCTCCGAGCCGCAGGCTCACGTTGCGCGCGAGACGGGTGTCGCCTTCCTCGCCTGCGGCCACCACGCGACCGAGCGCTACGGCGCGCCGGCAGTGGGGGCGCACGTCGCCGCGCAGTTCGGCATCGAGCACGAGTTCATCGAGATCGAGAACCCGGCGTGATGGACGACGCCCCCCGCTTGCCGCTGGCGCTGACGATGGGCGATGCCTGCGGCATCGGCCCCGAGATCGTCGCGCAGGCGTTTCGCAGCGGCGCGGCGCGCGGCAGCGTCGTGCTCGGCGACGCCGGCGTGCTGCGGCGCGCGGCGGCGCTCACCGGCGGGCTGCTCGCCGTCGCCGTCGTCGAGCGCGCCGCCGACGCGCTGGCCGCGCCGCCGAACTGCATCCCCGTGCTGCCGGTGACCGGCCTGCCGGTCGACCTGCTGGCGGCGCCGATCGGCTGCGTCGACCGCCGCGCCGGGCTCGCCGCGGCGCGCTGCGTCGAGGCCGCCGCCGCGCTGGCGCGCGCGGGCGAGGTGGCCGGCATCGTCACGGCGCCGCTGCACAAGGCGGCGCTCGCCGCGGCCGGCATCGACCACCCGGGGCACACCGAGATGCTGCGGGCGCTGGCCGCCGACGCCGACGGCACGGCACCGCCGGTGCGCATGATGCTCGCCAACGACGAGCTGCGCGTCGTGCTGGTGACGATCCACCTCGCGCTGCGCCGTGCGATCGACGCCGTGACCTACGACGCCGTGCTCGAGACGCTGCGCATCGCGCAGCGCGCCGCCGCACGCTGGGGGCAGGCCGCGCCGCGCATCGGCGTTGCCGGGCTCAATCCGCACGCCGGCGAGGGAGGCCTGTTCGGCGACGAGGAGATCCGCATCATCGCGCCGGCGATCGCCGCCGCGCGCGCCGAAGGCATCGACGCCAGCGGGCCGCATCCGCCCGACACCGTGTTCATGCGTGCGCGTCGCGGCGCCTTCGACCTCGTCGTCGCGATGACGCACGACCACGGGCTGATCCCCGTCAAGTACCTCGGCGTCGAGCACGGCGTCAATGTCACGCTCGGCCTGCCCTTCGTGCGCACCAGCCCCGACCACGGCACGGCGTTCGACATCGCGGGGCAGGGTGCGGCCGATGCGTCGAGTCTGGCGGCGGCGATCGACATGGCGCGCCGGCTGGCAGCCGCGCCTTAATGCGCGCTCAGTGGCGCGTCGTGTTGCCGCTGCCCGTGCCGAGCGCGGCCAGCTGCTTGCGCGCGCGCGCCGTCGCGCGCTCGATCAGGTAGGCGTTCTCGAAGGCGCGCAGCCGCCCCGTCTCGCACATGCGCGCAAGCATGCGCGCCGTCAGCGAGATCGTCTCCTGGTGCTTCTTGCCGCGCGTGAAGACGAAGAAGGCGCGGCCCGGGCTGACGTGGCTGAGCCGCACCTTCTGCCACTGGCCGTTGAGGTGCATCTGATAGGCGAAGCCGAGCTGCACGTGGTCGGCCAGCGACTTGCCGCGCGTCGGCTCGGGCGCCTCGGCCGGCGGCAGGCCGTCGATGTCGATGTCGACGGCGGCGAGGTCGGGCTCGGTGTCGCCGCCCAGCTCGATGTCGAGCTTGCCGTTCCAGTCGACGGCGCTCTCGGCGACCAAGCCGATCTGCTGCGCCTCTTCTGGCGAGAAGCGGTGCTCGATCACCTCGTCGCGCAGCTCGGGGATCACCTCGCCGGGCGACAGGTCGTCGTACTTCGGCACGGCGACGCCGAGCGCGGCGTCGACGTCCTTGACCATCATGTTGTACGACAGCTCCGACAGCGGATCGCCCTTGAGCGACTCGGCGTGCGCCGGCAGCAGCTGGCCGAAGAACGCCTTCTTCGCCGCCTCGGGCCAGCCGATCAGCTCGAGCCCGGCGTTCAGGTCCTTCATCAGCTGGGGCAGCTTCATCAGAAAGTTCTTGCGGTGCGTCGGCGAGCCCTTGGGCTGCACGCTCATCACGAGCTCGCGGCCGGCGCGGCGGAAGCGCTCGGCGGCCTCCGACTTGGGGCCCTCGCGCTGCGTCGCCTGCATCACGGTCTGGCTCCACACCTGCGACAGGAAGTCGCGGATGAAGTCGGGCATCGCCAGCGGCCCGAGCGACGCCTTGAGCTGCTGCATGTAGCGCTGCTGCAGCCTCAGCTCCTGCTCCTTGCTCTCGAGCAGCGACGTAGCGACGCCGCGCTCCTGCATGTCCATCTCGGTCTGCTGCGCGATGAACTGCTCCAGCGCCTCGAGCTTGGAGTCGTAGAGGTCCATCTGGTCGAAGTCGCCTTCGACGATCTGCTGCACCAGGTCGCGCACCTGGGTGATGAAGGCGAGGCCGGGGCCTTCGGAAAAATCCTCGAACGCGCAGGCGAGCGACGCGATGCGGTTGACGAAGCGGCGCACCGGATGGCGGCGCGACGAGAAGAAGGTGACGTCGCCGAGCGCGACGCGCAGTACCGGCAGCTGCAGCCGGCCGATCTGGCGCGCCATCTGCGGCGGCACCTTGGGATCGGACAGGATCTGGTCGAACAGGCCGCCGACGACGTCGATCACCATGTGGTCGAGCGCGCCGGTCGACGCCTGCGCCAGCTCGTCGCGGTGCTGGCGGATCAGGTTCGCCATCGCCAGGCCCGACGCCGCCGTGCCGCTGATCGGCGCGCCGAACGCCGAGCCGACGCCGCGGCCGCTCGCCGCGCCCGAGCGGCTCGAAGGGCCGCTGTCCATCTCGGCGGGCCGGCTGCCGAGGAAGGCGAGGCGCCGGATCAGCTCCATCAGGTGCGGATCGACGTTGCCGAAGGTCTCGCCGGGATAGTGCCCGCCGTGCGTCATGCGCCCGCGGCCCGTGCCCTTGCGCACCAGGCCGGCCTCGCGCCCGGTCGTCGGCAGGCCCAGCGTCTCTTCGTCGAACGACGAGTTGAAGCGCGACACCGGCCCGGCGTCGTGCGGCCCGCCCGCTGCGCTGTAGCCCGACTCGTAGCCCGAGTGGTGATACATCTCGTTGCCGGGGCCCTCGACCGTCTTGACCGACAGGCCGACCGGCTGCACGCCGCGCGAGCGGAAATCGGCGACGAGATCGGTGTAGCAGGCGCGCATCGACTGCGACAGGGAGCGGCCGAGCTCGCGGCCGAGCAGCTTGCGCGTCTCCTTGTCCTCCGACACGGCCTCGATGGCGCGGTACAGCGCCTTGCCGATCACTTCGGGGCGCAGCGGATTGCGCTCCAGCTCGGCGCGGCCGGTGCGCAGCAGCGAGCCCATGTAGGCCGCGACTTCGCGCAGCTCCCATTCGCATTCGTGCGCGATCGTCTGGCCGAGGCGGTCCGCCGAGACGAGCTCCTCGACCTCGCTGTCGTCGACCAGGCTCAGCGAGTGCCAGTCCGTCGTCGCCAGCGAGCGCCCGCTGCCGCCGGGGGCGATCTCCTTCATCACCTTTTCGCTGAGCACGTCGCCGAAGCGCAGGTTGAACGTGGCCTGTTTGCGCCGCAGCTCGTACTGGGCGCTGAGGTAGGCGTCACGCTGGCGCGCATGCGTCGCCGACATCGCCGAGATGCCCAGGCTGTCGACGGTGCGCTCGGCCGCCGCCGCCGCCGTCGCGCGCACCCGCCCGAGCGCCGCCTGCAACGCGGCGTTCAGGCGGTGGTCGCTCGGATGCATCATGGGCGGGCGGGCGGCGCCTCGGGCGAGGAACGTTCAGCGCGTCTTCAGCGAATCGCGGATCTCGCGCAGCAGCACGATGTCCTCGGGCGGCGCCGCCGGCGCCGCCTCGGCGGCGGGCGCCTCGGTGCGCCTGAGCCGGTTGATCTGCTTGACCATCACGAAGATGATGAAGGCGAGGATGACGAAGTTCAGCGCCACGGTGATGAAGTTGCCGTAGGCGAACACGGCGCCGGCCTTCTTCGCGTCGGCCAGGTTGGTCGCCGTCTGGCCGGCCAGCGGAATGAAGTAGTTCGAGAAGTCCAGGCCGCCGAAGATGCGCCCGACCAGCGGCATGATCAGGTCGCCGACGATGGAGTCGACGATCTTGCCGAAGGCGCCGCCGATGATGACGCCGACCGCGAGGTCGACCACGTTGCCCTTGACGGCGAACTCCCGGAACTCGCTGGCAATACTCATGATGGCGCTCTCCTCGATCGAGTTGATTGTTGGCGCAGGGGTGATTGTGTGGTGCGGCGCGCAGGCCGCCGGTCAGTATTGCCGAGCAGGGGCCCAAGTCAAGCCGGCGCTGTCGCGGCCGGACACACTTGACACGTCCGCTAGAATCGCCGGTTGACCCTGAGCAAGTATCGAGGACGTTGATGAGTGACGAGCAAGTCGACCCGGCGCGCCGCAAGTGGATCGCCATCACCTGCGGAGCCGGCGCTGTCGGGGCCGGATTCACCGCAGTGCCTTTCGTCGCGTCGTTCCAGCCGTCGGAGCGCGCGCGCGCGGCCGGCGCGCCGGTCGAGGTCGACATCGGCGCGCTGCAGCCCGGCGAGAAGCTGACCGTCGAGTGGCGCGGCAAGCCGGTGTGGATCGTGCGCCGTACGAAGGACCAGCTCGAGTCGCTCAAGAAGGTCGGCGCACAGCTCGCCGACCCCGACTCCAAGCGCAACCCGTCGGAACTGACGCCCGAGTACGCGCGCAACGAGCATCGCTCGATCAAGCCCGAGGTGCTCGTCGCCGTGGGCATCTGCTCGCACCTGGGCTGCTCGCCGGTCGACAAGTTCCAGCCCGGCGCCCAGCCGTCGCTGCCCGACGACTGGGCCGGCGGTTTCCTGTGCCCGTGCCACGGCTCGACGTTCGACATGGCCGGGCGCGTCTACAGGAACAAGCCCGCGCCCGACAACCTCGAAGTGCCGCCCCACATGTACCTGTCCGACACGCGCTTGCTGATCGGCGAAGACAAGAAGGCCTGACAGGACGACGACCATGGCTGAATTCAAGGTGGCGCCCGCCGGCGCATCGGCGACGCAGAAGCTGACCCTGTGGCTCGAGAACCGGTTTCCGACCGCGTTCGACGCCTACAAGGTCCACATGTCGGAGTACTACGCTCCGAAGAACTTCAACTTCTGGTACTTCTTCGGCTCGCTGGCGATGCTGGTGCTGGTGATCCAGATCGTCACCGGCATCTTCCTCGTGATGCACTACAAGCCCGACGCGGCGCTGGCCTTCGCGTCGGTCGAGTACATCATGCGCGACGTGCCGTGGGGCTGGCTGGTGCGCTACATGCACTCCACCGGCGCGAGCGCCTTCTTCATCGTCGTCTACCTTCACATGTACCGCGGGCTGATCTACGGCAGCTACCGCAAGCCGCGCGAGCTGGTGTGGATCTTCGGCTGTGCCATCTTCCTCGCGCTGATGGCCGAGGCCTTCATGGGCTACCTGCTGCCCTGGGGCCAGATGAGCTACTGGGGCGCGCAGGTGATCGTCAACCTGTTCGCCGCGATCCCGTTCGTGGGACCGGACCTCGCTCTGCTGATCCGCGGCGACTACGTGGTGTCGGACGCGACGCTCAACCGCTTCTTCAGCTTCCACGTCATCGCCGTGCCGCTCGTGCTGCTCGGGCTGATCGTCGCGCATCTGCTGGCGCTGCACGACGTCGGCTCGAACAACCCCGACGGCATCGAGATCAAGGCCAAGAAGGATGCGTCAGGCAAGCCGCTCGACGGAATCCCGTTCC
The DNA here is from genome assembly GCA_048500255.1 of Burkholderiaceae bacterium. Lineage (GTDB taxonomy): Bacteria > Pseudomonadota > Gammaproteobacteria > Burkholderiales > Burkholderiaceae_C > JAMHWF01. Next base: position 63,719 of record JASNYH010000009.1, read on the forward strand.
ACCCGTACTACTCCGTGCACGACATCCTCGGCGTGGCGGTGTTCCTGATCCTCTTCAGCGCGATCGTCTTCTTCGCGCCCGAGTTCGGCGGCTACTTCCTCGAGTACAACAACTTCATCCCGGCCGACCCGCTGAAGACGCCAGCGCACATCGCCCCGGTGTGGTACTTCACGCCGTACTACTCGATGCTGCGTGCGACCACCGACCTGATGGTCAATGTGCTGGTGGGCATCATCGCGGTCGGTGCGCTGCTCGGCCTGCTGCGCGGGCGCTTCGGCGGCACGGGCAAGGTGGCGCTGATCGTCGGCGCCGCCGTGCTGATCGCGCTGCTGAAGGTCTTCGACGCCAAGTTCTGGGGCGTCGTCGTGATGGGCGCGGCCGTCATCGTGCTGTTCTTCCTGCCGTGGCTCGACCGCAGCCCGGTCAAGTCGATCCGCTACCGTCCGGGCTGGCACAAGGCCGTCTACGGCGTGTTCGTCGTCTTCTTCCTGATCCTCGGCTACCTCGGCGCGCAGCCTCCGTCGGAAGCCGGCAACTATGTCTCGCAGGTCGGCACTCTCGTCTACTTCGGCTTCTTCCTGCTGATGCCGTGGTGGAGCCAGCTCGGTACGTTCAAGCCGGTGCCCGAGCGCGTCACGTTCAAAGGTCATTGAGCGAGCGGAAGTCCAAGCAATGAAGAAAATATTCCTCTCCCTGCTCGCCTGCCTTGCGTTCGCCATGGCGACGGCGGCGCGCGCGTCCGAGGGCGGCATCGCCTGGGACAAGTTTCCGCCGCACAAGGCGACCGAGCTCGCGTCGCTGCAGAACGGCGCCAAGCTGTTCGTCAACTACTGTCTGAACTGCCACTCGGCGGCCTACGTGCGCTACAACCGCATGCGCGACATCGGGCTGACCGACCAGCAGATCAAGGACAACCTCCTGTTCACCGGCGACAAGGTCGGCGAGACGATGAAGGCCGCGATCGATCCGAAGCAGGCCAAGGAGTGGTTCGGCGCCGTGCCGCCCGACCTGTCGGTGATCGCGCGCTCGCGCGCCGCGATCGGCCAGGGCACGGGCGCCGACTACCTCTACACCTACCTGCGCAGCTACTACCGCGACACGACCAAGGCGACCGGCTGGAACAACCTCGTGTTCCCGAGCGTGGGCATGCCGCACGTGATGTGGGAGTTGCAGGGCATCCGCGACGCCAAGTTCGTCGACGAGAAGGATCCGCACGACGCGTCGAAGACGGTGCACCGCTTCGCCGGCTACGAGCAGGTCACGCCGGGGACGATGTCGCCGGCCGAGTACGACCAGGCCGTCGCCGACCTGGTGGCCTACCTGCAGTGGATGGGCGAGCCGGCCCAGTATCAGCGCCAGCGCATCGGCGTGTGGGTGCTGCTCTTCCTCGGGCTGTTCACGCTGATCGCGTGGCGCCTGAACGCCGCCTACTGGAAAGACGTGAAGTGATCCGCGCGGCCCCGGCGCGCCGGGACCGCCCTCGCAGTCGGCCGCCTCGGGCGGCCGACTGCCTTGTCCGTTTTCAGAGTTTCAAGGAGCCGCCGCCATGATGGTGCTTTACTCCGGAACCACCTGTCCCTATTCGCACCGTTGCCGTTTCGTGCTGTTCGAGAAGGGCATGGATTTCGAGATCCGCGACGTCGACCTGTTCGCCAAGCCGGAAGACATCGCGCTGATGAATCCGTACAACGAGGTGCCGATCCTCGTCGAGCGCGATCTGATCCTGTACGAGTCGCACATCATCAACGAGTACATCGACGAGCGCTTCCCGCACCCGCAGCTGATGCCGGGCGATCCGGTGGCGCGCGCGCGGGTTCGGCTGTTCCTGCTCAACTTCGAGAAGGAGCTGTTCGCGCATGTCAACGTGCTCGAGTCGCGCGGCATCAAGCCGACCGACAAGCAGATCGAGCGCGCCCGCTCGCAGATCCGTGACCGGCTGACGCAGCTTGCGCCGATCTTCGTGAAGAACAAGTACATGCTCGGCGACGACTTCTCGATGCTCGACGTGGCGATCGCGCCGCTGCTGTGGCGCCTGGACTACTACGGCATCGACGTGTCGAAGAACGCCGCGCCGCTGCTCAAGTACGCCGAGCGCATCTTCTCGCGGCCCGCCTATATCGAGGCGCTGACGCCGTCCGAGAAGGTGATGCGCAAGTAAGGCGGCGTTTCTTCGCCTCCGCAGCGCCGCCCATGAGCAAGCCCCCCGACGCCGGTCCGCAGGGCACGTCGACGCGGCCCTATCTGATCCGCGCGCTGCACGACTGGTGCACCGACAACGGCTTCACGCCGTACCTCGCCGTGCACGTCGACGCCAGCGTCGACGTGCCGGCCGAATACGTCAAGAACGGCGAGATCGTGCTCAACGTCGGCTTCGAGGCGACGAGCGGCCTGCGGCTGGGCAACGAGCTGATCGAGTTCAAGGCTCGCTTCGGCGGCTCGGCGCGCGACATCGCCGTGCCGGTGACGCACGTCATCGCCATCTATGCGCGCGAGAACGGCCAGGGCATGGCGTTCCCGGCGCCGACGGAACCCGCGGCGACGTCGGCCGCGGCGGCGACCGTCGCCGACGCCGCCGGCCGCGGATTGCGGCTGGCCTCGGTCGATGCGCCGCCGGCCGTCGAGCCGGCGCCCGCGCCCGCCGCCGGCTCGCGCGACGACGAGCCCGAGCCGCCGGCGCCCGGCGGCGGCCGGCCGGCGCTCAAGCGCATCAAGTAGCAACGGCGATGTGCGGCCGCGACGCGCGGCTACCATAGCGATCGTTCGCCTGTGCCGGCTTAGCTCAGCTGGTAGAGCACCCGCCTTGTAAGCGGAAGGTCGTCAGTTCGACTCTGACAGCCGGCACCATCGCCGTCAGGTTAGAACAGCTTCGGCTGGCGCGCGTCGTCGGCGCCGTCGTGGCCGGGCAGCCGCGCGCTTGCACCGCGCCAGGCCGTCAGGTCGGTGAAGGTAAGCGAGCACCCGGTACACTGGTAGCGGCCGGTGGCCGTCAAGCGGCCACTGGTGTCGCGGGCGATCACGCGGCGGTAGCTCATCGCTCCGCACGACTGGCAGCGTGATCGCGGATCGGGCGCGATGTTCGGTTTCAACAGGCTGACCATGGACTGCCTCTGGCGGGAACGCGGAAGACGGGAACTCCGTCCCTCGCTTTATCGGCCTGCGCTGGCGCCGCGTCGATCCCCGCTTCGAGTGCCGCGTCCCCTCTGCCCGTGTGCGAGGGCAGCGGCGGACACATCGCTCACAGGCGGTTGCCGTGCGGCGATTGGATCTTGACGCGGATCGGGCTACGCTGCCATCCGCGTTCGTGCAGGGCGTCCTCGAGGCGCGGCTTCATCTGGCGCAGCTTGGCCGCCACGGCGGCGTTGGCGGCGAGCAGCGACCAGCCCTCGTCGTCGAGGGGCCCCGGGCGGACGTGGGCGGCCAGCGCCTCGGGCAGCAGCGGGCGGATCGCGGCATAGCGCGCTTTCGATTCGCGCAGCAGCGACGACAATCGAGCCAGCATCTCGCTGCCCGACAGGGCCTGATCGATCGTCAACGCGGCCGAACGGGTCGGGCCGCGATCGGGAACCTTGGGGTTCATGCGAGGGAGTGTAGGACGATGCACGTGATCATCACGCACGGGACACTGGCGCGAACGCGAGTGCTGCACGTCGGCCGGCTGCAGCTCGCCGCCGCCGCGGGGGCCTTGCTGGTCGCGCTGCTCGCGGTCGCCGTCGTCGCGTATCACTTCGTCGTCGTCGCGGCACTGCGCGAGGGTTGGCTGAGCATCGCCCCGTCGTCGCCGGCGGCCGAGGCGGCACAGCGCGACCGCTATCTCCGCGAGAACCTCGACGCAATGGCGCGTCGCGTGGGCGAGATGCAGGCCAAGCTGATCAAGCTGGAGGCCATGGGCGAACGCGTCTCCGGCCTGGCCGGCGTGCGCAGTGACGAGTTCGGCGCCGCCATGCGCGCTCCGGCGGGCAGCCAGGGCGGGCCCTATGTGTCGGCGCGCGCGCCATCGTTCGAGCAACTCGAAGCCATGATCGGCGATGTCGACCGGGTGAGCGACCACCACGGCGACTTCTACACCTACGTCGAGGCGCGCCTGACGGAGCGGCGGCTGCAGGCGCTGATGATCCCGACGAGCCGGCCGGTCGAAGCCAGCACCGGCTCGGGCTTCGGCTTTCGCGTCGATCCGTTCACCGGCCACAACGCGCTGCACACCGGGCTCGACTTCCCGGCCGACGCCGGAACGCCGATCTGGGCCGCCGCGGGCGGCGTCGTGCTAATGGCCGACAACCATGCGGCCTACGGTCGCATGCTCGAGATCGACCACGGCAACGGCGTCGTGACGCGCTATGCCCACACGTCGAAGCTGCACGTGAAGGCCGGCGACATCGTCCGCCGAGGCCAGCGCGTCGCCGACGTCGGCAACACTGGCCGCTCGACCGGCCCGCACCTGCACTTCGAGGTGCTGGTCGGCGGCGCGCCGCAGGACCCCGCGAAGTTCCTCGCCGGCGGCCCGGGGCTCGCCGAGCGCGTCGCGCGCAGGCGCCGCTGAAGCCGGGGCGGCCCGCTGCAGAGGGCGGGGTGTAAAATGCGCCGCCTTCGGCGGGCGGTCGACCGACCGTCATGCCGCTGACGTGCTCGCGTGGACTGCGCGCTGCGCAGTGCCGGCCGACACAGCGCGGCGAATCCTTCCCGTGCCCGGTCTCCTACCTTCGACGCTGCATGCTGCCCAAGCTCCTGACCCAGATTTTCGGTAGTCGCAACGACCGCCTGCTCAAGACGTACGGGCGCGTGGTGCAGCAGATCAATGCGCTCGAAGCGCAGTTCGAGAAGCTCGACGACGCCGCGCTCCGTGCCAAGACCGACGAATTCCGGCAACGCGTGGCCGGCGGCGAGTCGCTCGACCAACTGCTGCCCGAGGCCTTCGCCGTCGTGCGCGAGGCCGGCAAGCGCACGCTGAAGATGCGCCACTTCGACGTGCAGCTCAGCGGCGGCATGGCGCTGCACAACGGCAAGATCGCCGAGATGCGCACCGGCGAGGGCAAGACGCTCGTCGCCACGCTGCCCGTGTACCTCAACGCGCTGACCGGCAAGGGCGTGCACGTCGTCACCGTCAACGACTACCTCGCGCGCCGCGATGCCGAATGGATGGGGCGGCTGTACAACTTCCTCGGCCTGACGGTGGGTGTCAACCTGCCGCAGATGTCGCGCGAGGACAAGCAGGCCGCCTACGGCGCCGACGTCACCTACGGCACCAACAACGAGTTCGGCTTCGACTACCTGCGCGACAACATGGTCTACGAGACCAGCGAGCGGGTGCAGCGGGGGCTGGCGTATGCCATCGTCGACGAGGTCGACTCGATCTTGATCGACGAGGCGCGCACGCCGCTGATCATCAGCGGCCAGGCCGAGGACCACACCGAACTGTACGTACGCATCGACGCCGTCGTGCCGCAGCTCAAGCGCCAGGTCGGCGAGGCCGATCCTCGCACCGGCGAGGGCGTGGTCGAGCCGGGCGACTTCACCGTCGACGAGAAGACGCGCCAGGTCTTCCTCACCGAGGACGGCCACGAGAACGCCGAGGCGATCCTCTCGAAGGCCGGCCTGCTCGCCGAAGGAGCGAGCCTCTACGACCCGGCCAACATCACTCTGATGCACCACGTGTACGCGGCGCTGCGCGCGCGGCACCTCTACCACCGCGACCAGCACTACGTGGTGCAGAACGGCGAGGTCATCATCGTCGACGAATTCACCGGCCGCCTGATGACGGGGCGGCGCTGGTCCGACGGCCTGCACCAGGCGGTCGAGGCCAAGGAGCGCGTCGCGATCCAGTCGGAGAACCAGACGCTGGCATCGATCACGTTCCAGAACTACTTCCGCATGTACGGCAAGCTGGCCGGCATGACGGGCACGGCCGATACCGAGGCCTACGAGTTCCAGGAGATCTACGGCCTCGAGACCGTCGTCATCCCGCCCAACAAGCCGACGATCCGCAAGGACGAGCTCGACCTCGTCTACAAGACCTCGCGCGAGCGCTACGACGCCGTCGTCGGCGACATCGTCGACTGCCACGGCCGCGGCCAGCCGGTGCTCGTGGGCACGACGTCGATCGAGAACTCGGAGCTCGTCTCGGGCCTGCTCGCCGAGGCCAAGCTGGCGCATCAGGTGCTCAACGCCAAGCAGCACGAGAAAGAGGCGCAGATCGTCGCGCAGGCCGGACGGCCGGGGGTGATCACGATCGCCACCAACATGGCCGGCCGCGGCACCGACATCGTGCTCGGCGGCAACGTCGAGAAGCAGGTGCAGCTGCTCGAGGCCGACGAGTCGATCGGCGCCGACGAGAAGGCACAGCGCATCCGCCAGCTGCACGACGAATGGCAGGGCCTGCACGACAAGGTCAAGGCCGAGGGCGGCCTGCGCATCATCGCCACCGAGCGACACGAGAGCCGGCGCATCGACAACCAGCTGCGCGGCCGCTCGGGCCGCCAGGGCGACCCGGGATCGTCGCGTTTCTACCTGTCGCTCGAGGATCCTCTGATGCGCATCTTCGCCGGCGACCGCGTCAAGGCGATCATGGAGCGGCTGAAGATGCCTGACGGCGAGGCGATCGAGGCCGGCATCGTCACCCGCTCGATCGAAAGCGCGCAGCGCAAGGTCGAGGCGCGCAACTTCGACGTGCGCAAGCAGCTGCTCGAGTACGACGACGTCGCCAACGACCAGCGCAAGGTCATCTACCAGCAGCGCAACGACATCCTCGAGGCCGAGCTGCTGACCGAGCAGATCGCCAACCTGCGCGCCAGCGCGATGGACGACGTGGTGCGCACCTACGTGCCGGTCGACAGCGTCGAGGAGCAGTGGGACCTCGACGGCCTGGAAAAGGTGCTGCGCGAGGAGTGGCACGTCGAGCTGGCGCTGAAGGCCGCGGTCGACCAGAGCGACGCGATCGCCGACACCGACATCGTCGAGCGCGTGCGCCAGGCGGCCGATGCTGCCTTCGCCGCCAAGCTCGAGCGCGTCGGGCTCGAGCAGTTCACGCCGTTCATGCGCATGATCCTGCTGCAGTCGATCGACACGCACTGGCGCGAGCACCTCGCGGCGCTCGACTACCTGCGCCAGGGCATCCACCTGCGCGGCTATGCGCAGAAGAATCCCAAGCAGGAGTACAAGCGCGAGGCCTTCGAGCTGTTCTCGCAACTGCTCGATGTCGTCAAGATGGACGTGACACGCATCCTGATGACGGTGCGCATCCAGTCGCAGGAAGAGGTCGCCGATGCGGCCGAGGCGATCGAGGAGCGCGCCGGCCACGTCGCCAACGTGACGTACACGCATCCCAACGAGGACGGCAGCGTCTCGGAGGACGCCGACGTCGCCACGCTCGCGCGCCCCGCCGTGCCCAAGGTCGGCCGCAACGACCCCTGCCCCTGCGGCAGCGGCAGGAAGTACAAGCACTGCCACGGCCGACTGACCTGACGCCTCCCGCCGCTCACGCCATGCCCGTCAACCTCACCGCCCCGGATCCGCAGAGCCTCCACCCCGTGCCCGGCGTGCGCCTGGGCGTCGCGATGGCGGGCGTGCGCAAGGCCGGCCGCCGCGACCTTACCGTGATCGAGCTGGCCGAGGGCGCGCAGGTGGCAGGCGTGTTCACGCGCAACCGCTTCTGCGCGGCGCCGGTGCAGGTGTGCCGGCGCCACCTCGCGGGCGACGCGCCGCCGCGCGCCATCGTCGTCAACACGGGCAATGCCAACGCCGGCACCGGCGATGACGGCGTGGCGCGCGCGCTCGAGACCTGCGCAGCGCTGGCGCAGCGGCTGTCGCTCGTGCCCGAGCAGGTGCTGCCGTTCTCGACCGGCGTCATCATGGAGACGCTGCCGGTCGAGCGCGTCGTCGCCGGGCTGCCGCAGGCGATCGCCGACCTGCACGAGGCGCACTGGGCCGAGGCCGCCGCAGCCATCATGACGACCGACACGCTGCCGAAGGCGGCGTCGCGCCGCGTCACGATCGGCGGGCGCAGCGTCACCGTGACGGGCATCGCCAAGGGCGCCGGCATGATCCGCCCCAACATGGCGACGATGCTCGGCTTCGTCGCCACCGACGCCGTCGTCGCGCCGCAACTGATGCAGCAGCTCGTCGCCGAGGCGGCCGACCGCTCGTTCAACCGCATCACGATCGACGGCGACACGTCGACCAACGACTCCTTCGTGCTCATTGCGACGAATCGCGCGGGCCACGCGCCGATCGTCGACCTCGATTCGGCCGACGGCGCGGCGCTGCGGCAGGCCGTGATCGCTGTCGCCGAGGAGCTCGCGCAGGCCATCGTGCGCGACGGCGAAGGCGCGACGAAGTTCATCACGGTGCAGATCGACGGCGGCATGACGCCCGACGAATGTCGCCGCGCGGCCTATGCGATCGCGCATTCGCCGCTGGTGAAGACGGCGTTCTACGCCAGCGATCCGAACCTCGGGCGCATCCTGGCGGCCGTCGGCTACGCCGGCATCGATGATCTCGACCAGGCGCTGATCGACCTTTGGCTCGACGACGTGCACGTCGCGACGCGCGGCGGCCGCCATCCGGCCTACCGCGAGGAGGACGGCCAGCGCGTGATGAAGAAAAGCGAGATCACGGTGCGCGTGCACCTGCACCGCGGGCCGGCGCAGGCCATGGTGTGGACCTGCGACCTGTCGCACGACTACGTCAGCATCAACGCCGACTACCGTAGCTGAACGCGGCGCGCGCCGGGCACGAAACGGTCGACCGCGTCGGTGATCAGGCCGTCGACGCCGGCGGCGAGCAGCCGTTCGGCCTCGGCGACATCGTCGACCGTGTAGCACGCCAGGCGCAGACCCGCGCCGTGCGCCGCAGCGATCGCTGCCGCGTCGGTGACCTGGTGGTTCGTCACGACGGCGACGCAGCCGAGCGCGCGCGCCGCGTCGAGCCAGCCGTCGTGCAGGCGTTCGAGCAGCAGCGCGCGAGGCAGCGCCGGCGCGGCGTCGCGCGCGGCGGCCAGCGCCGCCCGCTCGAACGAGCTGAGCAGCGGCGGCAGCGGCTCGGCGCTCCACAGGCGTGCAGCTTCGGCCGCGACGACGCGGCCGGTGCGTTCTGCGCTGCCAGGTGTCGGCTTGATCTCGATGTTCAGTGCATGACCGTTGCGCAGCACGTAGTGCGCGATCGCAGCAAGACTGGCCGGCGGCTCGCCGGCCCAAGCCGCGCCGTGCCAGCTGCCGGCGTCGAGCTGCGACAGCTCGGCCCACGGCAGATCGCCGGCCGTGCCGCGGCCCGATGTCGTGCGCTCGAGCGCTGTGTCGTGCAGCAGGAAGGCGATGCCGTCGGCACTCAGCTTGACGTCGCATTCGAAGGCGCGCCAGCCGTGCGCCGCGCCGACGCGAAACGCCGCCAGTGTGTTCTCGGGGGCCAGCCCACCGCCGCCACGGTGTGCGAACCACGCCGGCCAGGGCCAGTCGGCGAGCGTCATGGCGTCGTCGTCACGCGCGCCTGCGTCTCGGGGTCGAACCAGTGCAGCCGTGCCGCCGGCGCGCCCAGCGGCACGCGGTCGCCGGGCTTGGGCGGCGCCAGCATGCCGTCGATGCGCGCCGTGAACGGGCGATCGCCGACGCGCCCGTGCACCAGCCGCTCGGCGCCGAGCATCTCGACGACGTCGACGTGCAGCGTCCAGACCGCGGCGTTGCCGGCGGGGGCGTTCCATTGCACGTGCTCCGGCCGCAGTCCGAGCACGAGCGGGCCGTCGCGCGGCGCCGGCGCCGGCAGCGCCAGGGTCTGGCTGTCGACGTGCAAGCGCGCGCCGTCGGCGCGGCCGGCGAGCAGGTTCATCGGCGGCGAGCCGATGAAGCCGGCGACGAAGATCGACGCCGGGCGCGCATAGACCTCCTCGGGCGTCCCGATCTGTTCGAGCCGGCCGGCGTTCATCACGAGCATGCGCTCGGCCAGCGTCATCGCCTCGACCTGATCGTGCGTGACGAACAGCGAGGTCACGCGCAGGTCGCCGTGCAGCTTCTGGATCTCGAGCCGTGTCTGCGCGCGCAGCTTGGCGTCGAGGTTGGACAGCGGCTCGTCGAACAGGAACACCTGCGGCTGGCGAACGATCGCGCGCCCCATCGCCACGCGCTGGCGCTGGCCGCCCGAGAGCTGGCGCGGCTTGCGATCGAGCAGCGCGCCGAGCTCGAGGATGCGTGCCGCCTTGTCGACGCGCGCGCGGATCTCGGCGGCCGGCAGCCGGGCGATCTTCAGGCCGTAGGCCATGTTGTCGAACACGCTCATATGCGGATAGAGCGCGTAGTTCTGGAACACCATGGCGATGTCGCGGTCGGCGGGCTCGATGTCGTTGACGACGCGCTCGCCGATCGCGATCTGCCCCTCGGTGATCTCCTCGAGGCCGGCAACCATGCGCAGCAGCGTCGACTTGCCGCAGCCCGACGGGCCGACGATGACGATGAACTCGCCGTCGGCGATCTCGGCGCTCACGCCGTGGATCACCTGGTTCGTCTTGGCGCCGCTGCCGTAGCGCTTGACGACGTTGCGCATCGAGATCGAGGCCATGCGAGGCGTCCTATTTTTCCGTGTCGACGAGGCCCTTGACGAACCACTTCTGCATCGCGACGACGACGATCGCCGGCGGGATCATCGCCAGCAGCGCCGTCGCCATCACCAGGTTCCATTCCTGCTGCGCTTCGCCGCCCGCGATCATGCGCTTGATGCCGATCACCACGGGATACATGCTCTCGTCCGTCGTCACGAGCAGCGGCCACAGGTACTGGTTCCAGCCGTAGATGAACTGGATGACGAACAACGCCGCCATCGACGTCGCCGACAGCGGCAGCAGCACGTCCTTGAAGAAGCGCATCGGCCCGGCGCCGTCGATGCGTGCCGCTTCGAGCAGCTCGTCGGGCACCGTCAGGAAGAACTGTCGAAAGAGGAACGTCGCCGTCGCCGACGCGATCAGCGGCACGGTCAGCCCTGCGTAGGTGTTGAGCAACCCGAGGTCGGCCACCACCTTGTAGGTGGGCGCGATGCGCACCTCGACGGGCAGCATCAGCGTCACGAAGATGGCCCAGAAGAACAGCATGCGCAGCGGAAAGCGGAAGTAGACGATGGCGAAGGCCGACAGTAGCGAGATCGCGATCTTGCCGATGGCGATCACCAGTGCCGTGACGAGGCTGACGAACATCATGCGGCCGACCGCTGCCTTCGAGCCGGTGCCGGTGCGCGTACCCAGCAGCGCCGTCGTGTAGTTGTCGACCAGGTGCGCGCCCGGCACGAGCGGCATCGGCGCCTGCACGACCTCCTGCGCCGTGTGCGTCGACGCGACGAAGGTGACGTAGACCGGAAAGGCCACGATCACCACACCCGCCAGCAGGATCAGGTGCGCGAGCAGATCCAGGCCCGGTCGCCGCTCGACCATCAGTACGTCACCCTTTTCTCGATGTAGCGGAACTGCACGACGGTCAGCGCGACGACGATGGCCATCAGTACGACGGACTGCGCAGCCGAGCCGCCGAGATCGAGCGCCTTGAAGCCGTCATGGTAGACGCGGTAGACGAGGATCGAGGTGTCCTTGCCGGGACCGCCCTGCGTCGACGCGTCGATGATGCCGAAGGTGTCGAAGAAGGCGTAGACGACGTTGATGACGAGCAGGAAGAACGTCGTCGGCGACAGCAGCGGCAGCTGGATCGACCAGAAACGCCGCCACGGCCGCGCGCCGTCGATCGCCGCCGCCTCGACGAGCGACTTCGGAATGCTCTGCAGCCCGGCGAGGAAGAAGAGGAAGTTGTACGAGATCTGCTTCCACACTGCCGCCATCACGATCAACGCCATTGCGTGGTCTCCGTCGAGCAGGTGGTTCCAGTGCAGGTCGAGCGTGCCCAGCGCATACGACACGATGCCGATCGACGGCGCGAACATGAACAGCCACAGCACGCCCGCCACCGCCGGCGCCACGGCATAGGGCCAGATGAGCAGCGTGCGGTAGGCCGTCGCGCCGCGCACGACGCGGTCGGCGAACACGGCCAGCAGCAGCGCCAGCGCGATGCCCGCCACCGCGACGAGCAGCGAGAACACGGCCGTCGTGCGGAACGACGCGACGTAGGTCTCGTCGGCCCACAGCTGGCGAAAGTTGTCGAGCCCGACCCACTCGATCGACGTGCCGAAGGCGTCGGACTGCTGCAGCGATTGCAGCAGCGCCTGCCCGGCCGGCCAGAAGAAGAACACGGAGATCACCGCCACCTGCGGTGCGAGCAGCGCCCACGGCAGCCAGCCGGAGCGGAAGACGACGCGCTTCTCGGTAGCCAAGGGGGCCTGGACTGCTGGCGTGCCTCAGCGCTTGTTCGCTTTCTCGAACCTCTCGAGTTGCTCGTTGCCGCGCCGCACGATGGCGTCGAGCGCCTCCTTGGCCGACTTCTTGCCCGCCCACACCTGTTCGAGCTCCTCATCTTCGATCGCGCGGATCTGCACGTAGTTGCCCAGGCGGATGCCGCGCGACTTGTCGGTCGTCTTGCGGATCATCTGGTTGACCGCCGTGTCGGTGCCCGGGTTGTCCCTGTAGAAGCCCGACTTCTCGGTCAGCTGGAACGCCGCCATCGTGATCGGCAGGTAGCCGGTGCGCTTGTGACTGGCCGACTGCACCTCGGGGCTCGAGAGGAAGTTGAAGAACGTCGCCACGCCCTTGTAGTCGGCCGGCTTCTTGCCCGACATCACCCACAGGCTGGCGCCGCCGATCACCGTGTTCTGCGGCGCGCCGGCGACGTCGGGGTAGTAGGGCAGGGTCGACAGGCCGAAGGCGAACCTGGCGTTCTTGCGGACGTTGCCGTAGAAGCCCGAGGACGTCGTGACCATCGCGCACTCGCCCGAGATGAACGTCGCCTCGGGCACGTTGCCGCGCCCCTTGTAGACGAACAGGCCCTGGCGCGCCATGTTCGAGAGGTTCTCGATGTGGCGCGTGTGCAGCGGCGAGTTGGCGACCATGCGCGCATCGAGGCCGGCCAGGCCGTTGCGCCGGGTCGCGAGCTCGACGTTGTGCCAAGTCGAGAAGCTCTCGAGCTGCGTCCAGCCCTGCCAGGCGGTGGTGAACGGGCACTTGTGGCCGCTGGCCTTGAGCTTGGCGGCGGCCAGCGCCACTTCGGGCCAGGTGGCGGGCAGCTTGTCGGTGTCGAGGCCGGCGGCCTTGAAGGCGTCCTTGTTGACGTAGAAGACGGTCGTCGAGCTGTTGAACGGAAAGCTCAGCATCTGGCCGCTGGGTGCCGTGTAGTAGCCGGCGACGGCCGGGATATAGGCGGCCGGGTCGAACTTGTAGCCGGCGTCCTTCATCACCTGGCCGACGGGCACCGTCGCGCCCTTGCTGGCCATCATCGTCGCCGTGCCGACCTCGAACACCTGCAGGATATGCGGCGCGTTGCCGGCGCGAAAGGCGGCGATGGCGGCAGTGAACGACTCGTCATAGCTGCCCTTGTAGGTGGGGACGACCTTGTAGTCCTTCTGGCTGGCGTTGAACTCGCGCGCCAGGTCGTTGACCCACTCGTTGTTGACCGCTGTCATCGAGTGCCACCAGTGGATTTCGGTCTGGGCGTGGGCGGCGGTGGCCACCGCGCAGGCCGCGACCAGCGCGAGGGTTCGGACCAGGCTTCGTTGCGTGCGCATGTCGGGTGGCTCCGTGCAAGGGCGAGGGATGGCCGCGAGTATCGCGGCGGCGCATGACACCGGTGTTTCTGGCAGACGGCACGGCGCCGGGCAAGCGGGGATTACCCCGCCGGCCGAGCCTCATGCTGCACTGCGTTAGGATTGCCCGTTAAGCGCACACGCAGGTGCTCCGGCGCCTGGAGCCGATGAATGCACCGCTTCCCCTGACCGAGATGGCCGTTGCCGGCGCGGCCGCCGCCGGCGCCGATGCGCCGCCCCGCCTGCGCGAGATTCCCTACAACTACACCTCGTTCTCCGACCGCGAGATCGTCATCCGCCTGCTCGGCGCGCCGGCGTGGGATGTGCTGAACCGCCTGCGCGAGGTGCGCCAGACCGGTCGCTCGGCGCGCATGCTCTACGAGGTGCTGGGCGACATTTGGGTGGTGCAGCGCAATCCCTACCTGCAGGACGACCTGCTCGACAACGGGCGGCGTCGCCAGGCGCTGATCGATGCGCTGCACCACCGGCTGGGCGAGGTCGAGAAGCGCCGCACTCCGGCCGCAGACGCGGCGCGCGATGCCGCCGTCGGCGAACTGCTCGCCGCCGCGCGCGCGGCCGTCGAGCGCTTCGCGGCGCACTTCGACGAGGTGGCCGAGCTGCGCCGCCGCGCGCGGCGCGTGCTCGGCCGCCATACGGCGCGCGACAACATCCGCTTCGACGCGCTGTCGCGCGTGTCGCACGTCACCGACGCCACCGACTGGCGCGTCGAATACCCCGCCGTCGTGCTGACGCCCGACAGCGAGGCCGAGACGGCGGCGCTCGTCAAGGGCTGCATCGAGCTCGGACTGACCATCGTCCCGCGCGGCGGCGGCACCGGCTACACAGGCGGGGCTGTGCCGCTGGACTGGCGCAGCGCCGTCGTCAACACCGAGAAGCTCGAGGCGATGACGGAAGTCGAGCTGCGCCGCCTGCCGGGCGTCGCAGCCGAGGTGGCGACGATCTGGACCGAGGCCGGCGTCGTCACGCAGCGAGTTGCCGACGCCGCCGAGCGCGCCGGCTACGTGTTCGCCGTCGACCCGACATCGGCCGAGGCCTCGTGCGTCGGCGGCAACGTGGCGATGAACGCCGGCGGCAAGAAGGCCGTGCTGTGGGGCACGGCGCTCGACAACCTGGCGTCGTGGCGCATGGTCACGCCCGAGGCGAAGTGGCTCGAGGTCGTGCGCCTCGACCACAACCTCGGCAAGATCCACGACGTCGAGGTCGCGCGCTTCGAGCTGCGCTACTACGCCGCCGACGGCCGCACGCTCGAGCGCACCGAGCGGCTCGACGTGCCCGGCCGCACGTTCCGGCGCGAAGGCCTCGGCAAGGACGTCACCGACAAGTTCCTCGCCGGGCTGCCCGGCGTCCAGAAGGAGGGCTGCGACGGCCTGATCACGAGCGCGCGCTGGGTCGTGCACCGCATGCCGGCGCAGGTGCGCACCGTGTGCCTCGAGTTCTTCGGCAACCCGAAGGACGCGGTGCCGAGCATCGTCGAGATCAAGGACTACCTGTTCTCGCTGTCGGCCGGGCACTCCGTCGCGCCGAGCGGGCCGGCGCCGGTGCTGTTGGCCGGTCTGGAGCACCTCGACGACCGCTATCTCAAGGCGGTCGGCTACGCGACGAAGAGCAAGCGCCAGGTCGGCGGCAACGGCCTGCCCAAGATGGTGCTGATCGGCGACATCGTCGGCGACGACGCCGACGCCGTGGCGCGCGCCACATCGGAGGTCGTGCGCATCGCCAACAGCCGCGGCGGCGAGGGCTTCGTCGCCGTGTCGCCCGACGCGCGCAAGAAGTTCTGGCTCGACCGCAAGCGCACGGCGGCGATCAGCCGGCACACGAACGCCTTCAAGATCAACGAGGACGTCGTCATCCCGCTGCCGCGCATGGGCGAGTACACCGAGGGCATCGAGCGCATCAACATCGAGCTGAGCCTGCGCAACAAGCTCGAGCTGGTCGACGCGCTCGAGGCCTTCTTCGCCGCCGGCAGCCTGCCGCTGGGCAGGAGCGACGACGCCGGCGAGATCGCCAGCGCCGAACTGCTCGAGGACCGCGTGCAGCAGGCGCTGGCGCTGCTGCGCGACGTGCGCGCGCAGTGGGAGTTCTGGCGCGCGAACCTGGACGCCGCCGATGCGGCGTCGGGGCGCAGCCACTTCGCGCTGCTGCAGGACCACACGCTGCGCGCGTCGTGGAAGGCGCAGCTCCGCGCGCCGCTGCAGGCTCTGTTCGCCGGCGCCGCGCTCGCGCCGATCGTGCAGGCCTGCCAGCGCATCCACGACGAGGTGCTGCGCGGGCGCGTCTGGGTGGCGCTGCACATGCATGCCGGCGACGGCAACGTGCACACCAACATCCCCGTCAACAGCGACAACTACGCGATGCTGCAGACGGCGCACGAGGCGGTGGCGCGCATCATGGCGCTGGCGCGCAGCCTGGGCGGCGTGATCTCGGGCGAGCACGGCATCGGCATCACGAAGCTCGAGTTCCTGACCGACGCGGAGATCGCCGACTTCGCCGGCTACAAGCGCCGAGTCGATCCCGACGGGCGCTTCAACAAGGGCAAGCTGCTGCGCGAGCCCGGGCTGCACGCCGACCTGACGAACGCCTACACGCCGAGCTTCGGCCTGATGGGCCACGAGTCGCTGATCATGCAGCAGAGCGACATCGGCGCCATCGCCGACAGCGTCAAGGACTGCCTGCGCTGCGGCAAGTGCAAGCCGGTGTGCGCGACGCACGTGCCGCGTGCCAACCTGCTCTACAGCCCGCGCAACAAGATCCTCGCCACGTCGCTGCTCGTCGAGGCCTTCCTCTACGAGGAGCAGACGCGCCGCGGCATCAGCGTCAAGCACTGGCAGGAGTTCGAGGACGTCGCCGACCACTGCACCGTGTGCCACAAGTGCCTGTCGCCGTGCCCGGTGAAGATCGACTTCGGCGACGTGACGATGAACATGCGCAACCTGCTGCGCAAGATGGGGCGCAAGAGCTGGCGCCCCGGCAACGCGGCGGCGATGTTCTTCCTCAACGCGACGCACCCGCAGACGATCAAAGCGATGCGCAGCGCGATGGTCGGCGCGGGTTTTCGCGCCCAGCGCCTGGCCAACGACGTGCTGCGCGGCCTGGCGAAGCGCCAGACGGCGGCGCCGCCGGCCACGGTGGGACCGGCCCCGCTGAAGGAGCAGGTGATCCACTTCGTCAACAAGAAGATGCCCGGCGGCCTGCCCACCAAGACGGCGCGCGCGCTGCTCGACATCGAGGACAAGGCTTACGTGCCCGTCATTCGCGATCCGAAGGCGACGACGGTGGACAGCGAGGCTGTGTTCTATTTCCCCGGCTGCGGCTCGGAGCGGCTGTTCTCGCAGGTCGGCCTGGCGACGCAGGCCATGCTGTGGCATGCCGGCGTGCAGACCGTGCTGCCGCCGGGTTACCTGTGCTGCGGCTATCCGCAGCGCGGCAGCGGCCAGTACGACCGCGCCGAGAAGATGATCACCGACAACCGCGTGCTGTTCCACCGCGTCGCCAACACGCTGAACTACCTCGACATCAAGACGGTGGTCGTCAGCTGTGGTACCTGCCACGACCAGCTGCAGGGCTACAAGTTCGAGGACATCTTCCCCGGCTGCCGCATCGTCGACATCCACGAGTTCCTGCTCGAGAAGGGCATCCGGCTCGAGGGCGGCGCGGGCGCCTATCTGTACCACGACCCCTGTCACTCTCCGATGAAGCTGCAGGATCCGATGAAGACGGTGCGCGCGCTCGTCGGTGACGGCGTCGTCAAGAGCGAGCGCTGCTGCGGCGAGAGCGGCACGCTCGGCGTGACGCGGCCCGACATCGCGACGCAGGTGCGCTTTCGCAAGGAGCACGAGCTGCGCAAGGGCGCGGCGGCGCTGCGCGCGTCGGGCGGGCTGTCGGACGGCGGCAACCTCAAGATCCTGACCAGCTGCCCGAGCTGTCTGCAGGGCTTGATGCGCTACGGCGACGACCTCGACCACGGCCTGCTCGAGGCGGACTATGTCGTCGTCGAGATGGCGCGTCACCTGCTCGGGCCCGATTGGCTGCCCGCGTACGTGGCGCGCGCCAATGCGGGCGGCATCGAGCGGGTCTTGGTCTGATGGCGGCGTCGGCGGGCTGCGAGCTGTGCAACGCCGAGGGCGGTGTGCCCGTCGCACGCAGCGCGCGCTGGCGCGTCGTGCGCGTCGTCGATGCCGACTTCCCGGCCTATTACCGATTGATCTGGAACGAGCACGTCGCCGAACTTTCCGATTTGTCGGACGGCGATCGAGCCGCCTGCATGGACACCGTCGCCGCCGTCGAGCGCGTGCTGCGCGAGCAACTCCGGCCGACCAAGGTCAATCTCGCGTCGCTGGGCAACGTGGTGCCGCATCTGCACTGGCATGTGATTGCACGCTTCGACTGGGACAGTCGCTTCCCGCAACCTGTCTGGGCGCCGGTGCAGCGGCGCACCGAGCCGCCACCGGCTGCGCGCTTGGCCGCGGCGCTGCCGGAGCTCGACGACGCCGTTCGCGCGGCACTGGCAGCGCTCGCCGCCTGACGCGCCCAAGCCAAGACCCCGCCTCGGCGGGGGTCGAGGGCGGGGCTACACTGCACGCTCCACCTGATTCCCGACTGCCTCGTGCCATGGCCGGACTGACGACCGAGACGCCCCAACCGACCGCGATCACCGTCCACCAGCAGTCGCGCGTGCTCGAGATCGCCTTCAGCGACGGCGCGTCGTTCCGCATCCCGTTCGAGTTGATGCGCGTCTATTCGCCGTCGGCCGAAGTGCAGGGCCACGGGCCCGGCCAGGAGGTGCTGCAGACCGGCAAGCGCGCTGTCGAAATCGTCGGCCTCGAGCCGGTGGGCAACTATGCGGTGCAGCCCACCTTTTCCGACGGGCACGACTCGGGCATCTTCTCCTGGGACTACCTGTATCGGCTCGGCGCGCAGCAGGGCGACCTGTGGCGGCGCTACGAGCAGCGGCTGGCCGAGGCCGGCCTCGACCGCGACGCGCCGATGGCGGCGCCCAAGGCGGGCGGCGGCTGCGGTCATCACTGACACACGCAGCGGGCACGGCGATGGGCGAGACGCACTTCGGCTTCGAGCAGGTCAGCGAGCACGACAAGGCGCGCCGCGTGCGCGGCGTGTTCGATTCCGTCGCATCGCGCTACGACTTGATGAACGACCTGATGTCGCTCGGCTTGCACCGGGCGTGGAAGGCCTATGCGGTCGCGGTGGCGGCGGTGCGCGAGGGCGACCGCGTGCTCGACATCGCCGGCGGCACCGGCGACCTGTCGCGCGCCTTCGCGAAGCAGGCCGGCCGCAGCGGGCGCGTCGTGCACACCGACATCAACGAGACCATGCTGCGCCACGGCCGTGACCGGCTGCTCGACGAGGGGCTGGTGCTGCCCAGCGTCGTCTGCGACGCCGAGAAGCTGCCGTTCGGCGACGCGAGCTTCGACGTCGTGAGCGTCGCGTTCGGCCTGCGCAACATGACGCACAAGGAAGCGGCGCTGGCCGAGATGCAGCGCGTGCTGCGCCCGGGGGGCCGGCTGCTGGTGCTCGAGTTCTCGAAGGTCGCCGCGCCGCTGGAGAAGGCCTACGACTGGTATTCGTTCCGGGTCCTGCCGCGGCTGGGCCGCTGGGTGGCGGGCGACTCCGACAGCTACCGCTACCTGGCCGAGTCGATCCGCATGCACCCGGACCAGCAACAGCTCAAGACGATGATGAAGGCGGCCGGCTTCGGCCACGTCGACGTGCACAACCTGGCCGCGGGGGTGGTGGCGTTGCACGTGGGCATCAAGTGCTGAGCCGCCGTTCGCCCTGACGGGGCGCCGCGGCGGTCCGCGAGGCCCGGATCGCCGTCGCAGCGGGCCGCGGCATCCCGCGAGTCGGGTGAGTGAAACGCCTGTGGCGCACATTAGACTTTGCCGGTCGCCTGTCGAGGCAGTTCGAACGGGGGACGCCCGGCCGATCGTGCGCCCGAGTCGCTGCTGGCGTCCGGCAGGCGACGCCGGGCTTCTATGTGACGGGGTCACCAGGGTGCAAACATGAGAAGGTTCCTTTTCCTACTGGCATGCTGGGCCATGCTGCTGGCGCAGCCGGCGTGGTCGCAGGCACCGGCAACGGCTGCGGTGCCGGCTCAGAAGGCCGACTACGTGCTGGGCGCCGGCGACGTGATCAAGGTGACGGTGTTCCAGAGTCCCGAGCTGTCGCTCGAGGCGCGGATTCCCGAGTCGGGCGTCGTCAACTATCCGTTGCTCGGGCCCGTCACGCTGGGCGGCCTGACGGTCAGCGAGGCCGAGAAGCGTCTGGCCGACGGCCTGCTCACCGGCAAGTACCTCAAGCAGCCCCAGGTCTCCATCCTCGTGGCGCAGCTGCGCGGCAGCCAGGCGTCGGTGCTCGGCCACGCCGTGCGGCCGGGACGCTATCCGCTGGAGCTGGCAGCCACGCGCCTGTCGGACCTGATGGCGTTGGCCGGCGGCGTCGCGCCCGACGGCAGCGACATCCTGACCGTCGTCGGCACTCGCGACGGCAAGCCGTTTCGCAAGCAGATCGACTTTCGCACCCTGTTCCGCGGCGCGGGTTCCGACCAGGACATCGTGATGCAGAACAACGACGTGGTCTACGTCGATCGGGTGCCTCAGATCTACATCTACGGCGAGGTACAGCGCCCGGGCGCGCTGCGGCTCGAGCGCGGCATGACCGTGCTGCAGGCGCTGGCGGCGGGCGGCGGGCTCACACTGCGCGGCACGCAGCGCGGCATCCGCGTGCACCGCAAGGCGGCCGACGGCACCGTGCAGGAGCTCTCTCCGGCGCTGCAGGACACGCTGCAGCAGGACGACGTCGTCTATGTTCGCGAAAGCCTTTTCTGATCAAGGTGCCGTATGACGTTCGCACAGTTCATTTCCATCTTGAAGGGGCGCTGGCGGCTCGCCGTGACGATGCTGCTGTCCGTGCTGCTGCTGGTCGCCGTCGTCAGCCTGTTGCTGCCGAAGCAGTACAAGGCGACGGCGTCGATGCTCGTCGACGTGCGGGCCAATCCGATCTCGATGGTCGGCGTCGAGAGCATGATGATTCCGTCGTTCATGGCGACGCAGATGGACATCATCAAGAGCGAGCGCGTCGCTCGCCGCGTCGTCGAGATCCTCAAGCTCTCCGAGGACGCGGAACTGCGCCAGGCGTGGAACGAGGAATCCGAGGGCCGCGGCAGCTTCTCCGCGTGGCTGGCCGAGTGGGTCTCCAAGGGTCTGGACGTGAAGCCGGCGAAGGAGTCCGGCGTGATCAATATCGGCTTCAAGGCCAGCGACGCAGCGTTCTCGGCGCAAGGCGCCAACGCCTATGTCCGCGCCTACACCGACACTGTGCTCGACCTGCGCGTCGACCCGGCGAAGCAGTATGCGAGCTTCTTCGAGGGCCGCGCCAAGCAGCTGCGTGACCAGCTCGATACGGCCCAGGCCAAGCTCTCCGCCTACCAGCGGCAGAAGGGCATCATCGCAACGGACGAGCGCCTCGACGTCGAGACGGCACGCCTGAACGAACTGTCGGCCCAGATCGTCATGATGCAGGCGCTGTCGGCCGAATCGGGCAGTCGCCAGACGGCGGCGCGCGGGGCATCGGCCGACCAGATGCAGGACGTGCTGCTCAATCCGCTGATCTCGAGCCTGAAGACGAGCCTGTCGCAGCAGGAGGCCAAGCTGCAGGAGCTGAACTCGCGCCTGGGCGACAATCATCCGCAAGTGATCGAGGCCAAGGCCAACATCAATGCGCTGCGCAGCCGCATCCAGGCCGAGACGGCCAAGGTGACGAGCGGCGTCAGCGTCACGGCAGCCATCAACCGGCAGCGCGAGGCCGAGATCCGCGGCGCCTACGAGGCCCAGCGGCAGCGCGTGCTGCGCATGAAGGAGCAGCGCGACGAGGCGTCGGCGATCCTGCGCGAAGTCGACAATGCGCAGAAGGCATACGACGCCGTCATGGTGCGGTTCAACCAGACGGCGCTCGAGCGCGAGTCCAGCCAGACCAATGTGTCGCTGCTCAGCCCCGCGACGGAACCGGCCCATCCTTCGTCGCCCAACTTCCTGCTCAACGGCATCATCGCCATCGTGCTCGGCACGATCGCGGCGATCGCCAGCGTGCTGATGGCCGAAGGCCGCAATCGTACGGTTCGCAGCAGCGCCGATGTGGTGCAGGCGTTCGGCCTGCCGATCGTCGGCGTGCTGCCGCGGCCGCACCAGCCGTGGATCGGCCGCAGCGAGCAGCCGCTGCTCGTCAAGCGCGTGTTGGGTCAGCTACCGAAGCCGGACTCCCGGAGGGCATGAGCATGGCGAAGTTCCGTGATTCCAGCACCGCCAAGTTCGAGCCGGCCACGGGTGCGGAGGATGCCAAGGGCCACAAGAGCGATCTGCACGATCGCTCGATCGGCGACATCATCCGCGAGGCCAAGAACCTCACGCCCGATCAGCTCGATGCCGTCGCTGCCTATCAACGTGAGCATCGCGTGCGCTTCGGCGAGGCCGCGATTGCGCTGGGCTTCGCGACCGAGCAGGACGTCCTGTCGGCGCTGTCGAAGCAGTTCCACTATCCCTATTCGCCCGAAGAGCAGCATTGCCGGTTCAGCGACGAACTCGTCGTCGCCAACGAGCCGTTCTCGCAGCAGGCTGAGGCGTTTCGCGCGATCCGCAGCCGGCTGATTCTGCATCGCAGTGGCGGCGACGTGTCGCGCCGTGCGGTCGCGGTGGTCAGCCCCGATTCGGGCGACGGCAAGACGTTCTTCTCGGCGAACCTCGCGGTCGCGCTGTCGCAGCTGGGCGGTCGCACGCTGCTGGTCGACGCCGATCTGCGCGGCCCGCGCCAGCACAGCATCTTCGGCATGGTCAACACCACGGGCCTGTCCGGCGTGCTGTCCGGCCGCGCCGAGGCGAACGTCATCCAACGCGTCGCCGACCTGCCGAGCTTGTACGTGCTGCCGGTCGGCAACGTGCCGCCGAATCCGCTGGAGCTGTTCGAGCGGCCGGTGTTCGGCTTGCTGATGAACGAGCTTTCCAGCAAGTTCGACTACGTCGTGGTCGACACGCCGGCGGCGGTGTACGGCGCCGATGCCAGCGTCATTGCGTCCAAGTGCGGCTCCGCGCTGGTCGTCGCACGCCGAGGCTCGTCCCATATCAGCTCTCTCGAGGATCTGCTGAGCTCGCTCGCGCAGGGCAAGACCGACGTCGTCGGCGTCGTCATGAACGAGTACTGAGGACGCCACGCGTCGCAGTTACACCATATCGAGCGCAGGGCCGGCCTCGTGCCGCCCGACCGACGCTTCCTCCGCGCGCCCACCGACCCGACGAAAATTCCTCGAGAGCCGGCGCCATCGACCCGACCCGAACGACGATGAATCGAGTCCTCAGTGCGATCGTCAAGCGCCTTCCCGCTCATGCGGGCGATCGCGCCGAGGAGTTCCTTCTCGGCCTGCGCAGCTTCGAGAGGCTGCAGCTGCCGCGCGAGCCGGGGCTGACGATCATCTGCGACGATGGCGAGCTCGCCGATCTCGACATCGCTGCCGTGCTCGACCGGCATGGCGTGGCAGGCGTGTTCGCCGTGTCGCCCGACTTGATCGGCCGCGAGGGCTTCCTTTCCTACGCACAGCTGCGCGCGCTGGCCGCCGCCGGTCACGAGATCGCTTTTCACGGCACCACGCACGATCCGTTCACCGGCTACGGTGGAGCGGACCGCCTGCTCCAAGCCTGTCGCGACGGCCTCGAGCAGATGCGGCAGGAACAGCTCGGCGCGCCGCGAACGCTGGTCTATCCGTTCGGCAAGCACAACCGCTGGGTCCGCCAGGCCGTCGCGCCGTTGTTCGGCTGCGCGTTCACGACGTGGTTCGGTTCGAATGGCGGTCGGGTCAACCGCTACGCGATCCGCCGCGTGCCGTTCGGCGCCTACACGGGCCGCTGGAAGGCCACGGAAGCGGCGTACCGCGGCCTGATCGAGCGGTGCGCGCGCAAGGGCGAGTGGCTCGCATTGATGCTACATCCGGGTGCGCCCGAGCACGGCGACGAACACGACGCCATGCTGTCGCGTCTGATCGCCTTCGCGAAGGAATCAGGTGTGCCGGTGCGCGGCGCGAGCCGGCATTTGACCTTGGCCTGAGCGCGGGACGGGCGGCGAAGGATTCATGACCGTGACGCACACATCGACGGGGCTGACCGGTCGCGCATTGCGCGGACTGAGCTGGAACTATCTCGGCACCGTCGGGCGCATCGCCGCCACGTTCATCAGCCAGATCACGCTGGCGCGCCTGCTCGGGCCGGAGCAGGTCGGCCTGTTCGGCTATGCGATGCTGACGACCAACTTCCTCGCCCTGGTCGTCGAGATGGGTTTGCAGATGGCGTTGGTACAGGTTCCCGACCTCGACGACGATGCCATCGCGATCGCCTGCGGCCGCCTGCTGTTCGTCAGCACGGCGACGGCACTCGGCGTCTACGTCGCCGCCGACGCCATTGCCGGCCTGGTCTTCTCGACTCCCCAGGCGGCGCCGGTGCTGCGGGCCATGGCGCCGACGCTGATCGTGGGCGCCGCGACGGCCGCGGTCACCGCCGTTCTCAGCCGCGACATCGAGTTCAAGGTGATCCAGCTCGCCGGGCTCGGCTCGTACGTCGTGGGCTATCTCGTCGTCGGCGTGGCGGCCGCCTTGCTCGGCATGGGCGTGTGGAGCCTGGTGCTGGCATGGCACGTGCAAACGGTGACGGCGTGCCTGGCGATGTACTACTACAGCCCCCGCTCGTTGAAACCCGCGAACCCGTTCCGTCGGCTGGGCATCTCCCACTTCGGCGGCGTCGTCATGGTGACCAACATGATCAACTGGGTCATCGACAGCGGTCCGCACGTGGCGATCGGGCGCTGGCTCGGCGCCTCGCTGCTCGGCCAGTACACCGTCGCCAACAACCTGGTGAAGGTGCCGGCGGATCACCTCGTCAGGAACCTCCAGACAGTGCTGTTCCCGCTGGCGGCGCGCGCGCAGGACAACGACGCAGGGCTCAGAAGAGCTTACCTGACCGTGCTGGCAGGCGTCGGCGTCGTGTCGTTCCCGCTGTTCACGTTCGTCGCGCTGATGGCCGAGCCGATCGTGCTGATGCTGCTGGGCACCCACTGGACGGAGGCGGCCGTCGTGCTGGTGCCGCTGTCGGTCGCCATGATCGGGCACGCCATCGAGGCACTGTGCGGGCCGATCCTGAGCGGGCGCGGCGAGCCCGGCGCCGAGCTGCGCGTGAAGACGGCCACGCTCATCGTGATGCTGCTCGTGCTGGCGTTCACGGCGACCTGGTCGCTGTCGGCGGTCGGCTGGGGCGTCGCAGGGGTCTACATCTTGCGCTGGCTGTGGATGAACGCAACCGTCATGAAGCGACTGCAGATTTCGCTGCGCGCGATCGGTGCGGCGCTGCTCGGCCCGTCGATCCTGTCGGCGTTGTGTCTCGTGGCCGTGAGGCTCGTCGAGGCCGCGTTCGCTGCCGTGCCGCAGGCCGCCAGCCCGGCGGCCCACGTTGTCGCGGCGTCCGTCGTCGGCGTCGCGCTGATCGGCTCGGCCGTGGTCGGGGCTCCCGGCATCGTCCTCGGTCAGTACCTGCTTGCGCTGGTGGATCGGCTGGCCAAGCAGCGACCCGGTTTCGTGCGCGTTCCGGGACTCCGCCGCATCGCGGCCTTCGCAGCGCGCAGCAGCGCCTAGACCCCATGGAACTGACGCAACTGGTCATCTTCGCCGTCGCGGCCCTCGTGGCTGCTGCCGTCGTCGTTGGGCTGTCGTGGGCATTCCTGCGCTCGACGGAAGACCGCACGCTGCCGGTGCTGCTGTTGCTAGCGGGCTTCTGCGCGGAGGCGATCTTCGTCAAACAGCCGTACGTGCAGATCGGCCTGCAGATTTATCCGAACGACGTCATCTCGGTATTCGTCGTGATGGCCGCGGCCGTGGGATTCGTGCGTCGCGCGGCGCCGATCACCGACCGGCTGTTCCTGCTGTGGATGGCTTTCGGCGGCGTGATCATGTATTCGTTCCTGATCGGCCTGATGGAGTACGGCAAGGCGGCGGGGACGGAGGTACGGCAGTTCTTCTACCTGTGGGCGGCCGGACTGCTCGGCGTCACGGCCGGTTTCACCGAACAGGAGCTTCGCAAGATCGGCCGCTGGTGCACGATCGCGGCGTATGCGTTCGTCGGCATCGCGGTCTATTTCCTGATCGGCGTCGAGACGGGATTCATCAGCCGCGCCGAGGTGTTCGGCTATGCCGGCGGCGACCTCGTCTTCCGGCCGATCGGATCGCACTACACCTTCTTCGCCGGGGCGGTCGCTCTGGCCCACACGATGGCTTGGCTGCGCAGTACCGGCAGGACGCGCAGCGGCTGGCATGCCGCCTTCTTGCTGCTGTTCGTGACACTCATGCAGCACCGGTCGGTGTGGATCGCCGTGGCGATCGGGCTGCTCTGGGTCGCATGGATGGAGCGGCGGTACCTGACGCGTCGGCTGCCGCTGCTGCTCGGCTTCGTGCTGGTGTTCGGCTCGGCGGCGACGCTGGCGACGTGGTTCGGCTACCTCGACTCGCTGATCGCCCAGCTGGTCGGGTCGACAGTATCGATGTACGACAGCGGCGGCACCTTCGCGGCGCGCGTCGACGGCTGGGAAAGGCTGCTGGAGGATTGGAGCGAATCGGCGCAAACGATGATGATCGGTTTTCCGTTCGGCTACGGCTACTCGCGGCTGTACCGCGGCCAGCTCATCGAGTTCGTGGCGCACAACCACTACATCGACCTCGCGCTGCGGGTCGGCATCGTGGGCGTGGTCCTGTTCATGGTGCCGACGATCATCGCGGTGGTCGGCTGCCTGCGCGCCAAGACCGACTCGGAGTTCGAGTACATGCTGATGCGCAGCCTGGCCGTCGCGTCGATCGCTGCCTTCGTCTACTACGTGGCGTATCCGTCGTTCTACCTCCTCGGCGGGGCCACCGGCATCGCGTTGGCGCAGCTGATTCGGCGGCGCGAGGCGGCGCTGAAGAGCCCCGCCACCGGCATGCCGTGGTTGCGCGTCGAGACGTCAACGCGCACCGGCTTCGCGCCCCGCGCCGGTGTCGGACCGCGCGCCGACGCGCGGGTGCGCCACTGAGTCGGGGGGCCGTGCCGTGTCCGACATGAAGGAGCTGCACACCGGCCGCAACGTCGGTGCCGCGGTGCGTGTCATCGCCGTGCTGACCTGCTTCAACCGCAAGGCGCTGACGCTGGCATGCCTGCGGTCGCTGAATGCGGCAGCCGCGCACGCCGGCGTCGAGCTCGGCGTCATCCTCGTCGACGACGCGAGCACCGACGGCACGGCGCAGGCCGTGCGCGGCGAGTTCCCGTTCGTCGACGTGGTCGATTCGTCCGGCAACCTGTACTGGACGCGCGGCATGCACACGGGCTTCGAGCGCGCGCTGCGGCAGTCGTGCGACTACTACCTGTGGCTGAACGACGATACGCAACTCGTCCCCGATGCGCTGCACGCTTTGCTTGCGCAGATGAGGGTGCTGCAGCGGCGCGAGGGGCCGTCCCTCATCCTGATCGGCGCGACCGCCGAGCGCTCGACGGGCAAGATCACCTACGGAGGCCGGGTCGTCGGCTCGCGCCTGAAACCGTTCAACTACCGGCTCGTCTGGAGCGAGCGCGAGCCCGTGCCTTGCGTCGCGATGGAGGGCAACTGCGTCCTCATTCCGGCGGCGACCGCCAGGCAACTCGGCAATCTCGACCCGGTGTTCGAGCACGCCATGGGCGATACCGACTATGGTCTGCGCGCGCTGCGCGCCGGCTGCAAGCTCTACGTGGCGGCCGGCATCGCGGGGTACTGCTCGACCAACGCGCTGCAGGGTACCTACTTCGATGCGTCGCTGCCGC
This sequence comes from Burkholderiaceae bacterium, assembly GCA_048500255.1. GTDB lineage: Bacteria > Pseudomonadota > Gammaproteobacteria > Burkholderiales > Burkholderiaceae_C > JAMHWF01. Next base: position 91,252 of record JASNYH010000009.1, read on the forward strand.
TGCGTCGGCGATGGAAGCTGATCGTCGGTCGCAAGGGCTTGCCCGTTCGCTCCTGGTTGCACTTCAGCCGGCGGCATGGCGGCCTCCTCTGGCCGCTGCACTTTTCCTGGCCCTACGTGAAGCTCGTGCTGACGAGCCTGCTGAACCGGCCGCGCAGGCGGCCGGTCTGAAACCGACATCGGGACTCGCAAGCGAAGCGATATGTGCGGAATATTCGGATACGTCGGCCAGATCGATGCTGCCCTGGCGCAGCGCTGCCTCAACACGATGGTGCATCGCGGCCCGGACGGTTGGGGCCTGTGGCAGGGCGACGGCGTGACGCTCGGCCACCGGCGGCTGTCGATCCTGGATTTGTCGGAGGCGGGCAAGCAACCGATGTCCTATGCGGACGGCCGCTACTGGATCACGTTCAACGGCGAGATCTATAACTTCCTCGAAGTGAAGGCCGAGTTGCAGTCGCTCGGCCATGCGTTCCACAGCGAGAGCGATACCGAAGTGATCCTCGCCGCCTACGTGCAGTGGGGCGAGAGCTGTCTGCTGCGTTTCAACGGCATGTGGGCTTTCGCCATCTGGGATTCGGTCGACAGGCGACTGTTCCTCGCACGCGATCGCTTCGGCAAGAAGCCGCTGTTCTTCGCGGAGCTGCCGAACGGCGCCGTCGCCTTCGCATCGGAGATGAAGGCGCTGATGCCGCTGCTCGCGCAGGCGCGGCCGAACCGCGACATGATCCGGCGCATGACCGTCCGGTCCAGCTTCTCCTACGAGGCGACCGAAGAGTGCGTCGTCTTGGGGATCCGGCGATTCCCGGCCGGTCACGCCGGCCATGTCGCGGCCGGACGCGTTCGCGCCCGTCGATGGTGGAACACGCTCGATCACCTGCCGAGCGTTCCGCAACGCTACGAAGAGCAGGTCGAGATGATGCGCGAGCTGTTGCTCGACGCCTGCCGCATCCGCATGCGCAGCGACGTGACCATCGGGACGGCGCTGTCCGGCGGGCTCGACTCGAGCGCCGTGTTCTCGATGCTCGCCCACATCAATGGCACGCACGCCGGCGAGGCCAGGCTGTCGAGCGACTGGCAGCATGCCTTCGTGGCATCGTTCCCCGGCACACCGCTGGACGAGGCGCAGTACGCACGTCGGGTCGCGGAGCACGCCGGCAGCCGGCTCGAGGTGTTGACCATCGATCCGGCCAAACAGATCGATCAGCTCGGGCGCATGCTCTACCTATACGAGGACTTGACGATCACGAGTCCGCTGCCGTTCGTCGCGCTGTACGGGCGCATCAAGCAGGCGGGCGTCACGGTGACGCTCGACGGCCATGCTGCCGACGAGCTGTTCGGCGGCTACAGCGCCGACTGGGCGTACGCACTGATGGACGCGGGCGTCGATCGGGCGCAAGCCGGTCAGGTGCTCGACGTCTACGACGGTGGTATCCCGCAGGGCTCTCAGCAGTTCCGCAGGCCGGCGAACCGGTTCAGCTCCTATGTCCGCCGCCTGGGCAGCGTGGTGGCCAAGCATGCGTTGGGGCTGCATGCGAACCTCGGCACCGAGTACACGCAGCACCCGCGCTGGAAGGAGCTCGATCACCTCAGCCGCGCGCTGTTCTGGCAGACCCACTCCTTCATCCTGCCGACGATCCTGCGCAGCTACGATCGTTACGGCATGGCGAACTCGATCGAGATCCGCATGCCGTTTCTCGATTGGCGCGTCGCGACAGCGGCTTTCGCGCTGCCGTGGACCGCGAAGATCCGCGGCGGCTACTCCAAGGCGATCGTTCGCGACGCAGCCGCGCCCTACATGCCGCACGACATCGCCTATCGCCGCACCAAGATCGGCTTCAACTCGCCGATCGTCGATTGGATGCGCGGGCCGTTGCGCAGCTACTTCATGGACATGATCGGGTCGCAGTCGTTTCGCGAGTGTGACCTGGTCGATGCACGACGCGCGCGCCGCCTCGTGGAGCATGTCGTCAACGACGACGGCGCCACCTTCAAAGCCGGCGAATCGGCGTGGTGGAGTGTCCTGCCGTACCTCTGGTCCGAGGCGATGTTCTCCGGCGCGCCGGAGTTGCGCGGCACGGCGCAGGGCGCCGGCGACACGCAGCCGCAAGCCGTGCTGGGACGCCCTTGAATGAATTGACAGGGCCGCGACCCTTTCGGATCGCGGCCCTCGAAGCGCCCACGACGGCGTAGCGACGGCCGTCGCGCGGCGGTGAATCACGCCGGGACGCGCGAGCAGTCGGTGCTGTCGATGTTGCTCGACCAGCCGGCGAGAGCCGATGTGACGGGCACGAAGGAGGCGGTCATGTTGATGACGTTGTTGCGCACGGTGACGCCCTCGAAGATGCCGGAGTAGTTGTAGGCCTGGATGCCGGCGGACAGGCAGTTCTTCTCGAGGACGGTGTTGCTGTTGGAGCCGAAGACGCCTGCGGGCACGCCGCCGGACTGTTTGACGGTGTTGTAGGCGACGTAGTTGTTGGAGCCGGGCTTGCCGCTGGTGGAGTCGCCCATGGTGAAGGCGGCGGCGGAGGGCTCGGAGACGTTGATGTCGATGTTGTTGTTGGTCAGGCGCATGTTCGAGCTTTCGTAGACGCTGACGGCGTCGCTGGCGTAGTTGCTGCCGGTGACGACGTTGCGGTCGATCTCGCCGCTGCTCATGTAGTCGTACTCGATGGCGGTGCCGTTGTACTTGGGCCCATAGAAGGTGTCGAACTTGCTCAGGCGGGTGACGACGCCGCCGGTGCTCTGCGCGAGCACGCCGCGGTTGCCGTTGTGCACGAAGACGTGCTCGATGACGGCGCCCGAGCCGTAGACGACGATGTTGGCGCTGCCGCCGCAGGGGCCGATGTCGGAGTCGCGCACGACGACGCCGGTGGCGCCCGAGGGGATGGTGATGCACGGGCCGTTGGCGTTGCTGATGCGCACGCCGGAGATGACCTGGCCGGAGGTGGCGGTGATGGGGCCCGAGGCGGTGAAGCTGCTGACGCGCGGCCCCGCCGTTGCCGTAGAGGCCGACGACGTGCCAGCGGTCGTTGTCGTGCCGCCGGTCGTCGGCGTGGCGGAGGCTGTCGAGCTCGACGCGGAGCCCTCGACCCAGCAGCTCTTCAGGGCCCCGACGGCGGGATCGCCGAACACGGCGTTGTTGCATGAGGCACCGTCCGTGAGCGTCAGCGTGACGCTCTGTTCGGCCGTGCCGTACTTGACGCTGCGCGTGCCGCTGAAAGAGCACGCACCGCCTTCGCTGGCGCACTCCGTCCAACCCGCGGTCGCCGTCTCGGTGGGCGTCGCGGTCGGCGCGGTCGCGCTGCCGGCTGCGGCCGAATCGCTTCCACCACCACATGCGGAGAGCAGCAACGCAGCAGTCGACGCGAGTCCGATCCACAGGCTACGGCATTCATTCATCATCCTGACTTCCTTTTCCAACGATGGATTCCTGATGCAGACCCTCGATCGAGCGGTTCTGCTGCGGTGACGAAATGATCGGCGCAGAACTCGGTTACATTCGCCGTGGCTCTGTAAGCACGACGGCGGTTCGTAACGGAGTGGAAGCCGTACGACGCCGAATGTGTGCGATTGAGCGGTAATGTTTCGAAAGGTGAGCCGCAGCCTGCGTCGGCGCGGCGGCAGTAGGCTGTCACCGTGCTGGCAACGATCAAGCTGAATCTATCGGCGGGGCTGCGTCGCGTGGCGACGCACCTGCGCCTGCTGCGCAGCAGCGCACCGGTTCGTCGGTTCGGCGTCGACCTGCACGTCGGATCGCGACCGCGCCTTTGGGCGCCGCAGCGACTCGAGATCGGCGACCACAGCTATCTCGGTCACGACGTCTGCATCGAGACGAACTGCAGCATCGGCCGCCATGTGCTGATCGCCAATCGCGTCGCCTTCGTCGGCCGTCGCGATCATGACTTTCGCGAGATCGGCGTGCCGGTGCGCTTCGGCCGCTGGATCGGCAGCCGCAAGACGCCGTCACCGCATCGGCACGAGGGAGTGATCGTCGGCGACGATGCCTGGATCGGCTACGGCGCGATCGTGCTCAGCGGCGTATCGATCGGACGCGGCGCCGTCGTCGCGGCCGGCTCGGTGGTGAAGAGCGACGTCCCCGCTTACGCGATCGTCGGCGGCAATCCCGCCGTGCCGGTCGGTCGGCGTTTCGCATCGGACGACGACATCGAACGCCACGAGGCCATGATCGCTGGTGGCCGGTTCTGCTTCTCCGAAAAGGGCGCAGACCATTGGATCGTCGAGCCGGGACCGAAATGAACGACAGCACAGGCAACGGGACGTACCGCGCCCGCGTCGTGATCGCGCAGCATCGCCTGCTGCACTACCGCCAGGAGCTTTTCGAGCGCCTGCGCGGGGCGTGCGAGGCGCGAGGCATCGAGTTGCGGCTCGTGCACGGGCAGCCGTCGACGCACGAGGCCCTCAAGAAGGATGTCGGCCAGCTGCCATGGGCAGATGTGATGCGCAATCGCTTTCTGCGGATCGGCGGGACTGACTTGATGTGGCAGCCGTTCCCGTCGGCGCTGCGCGATGCCGATCTCGTCGTATTGATCCAGGAGAACCGGCTGCTGTCGAACTACCCGTGGCTGCTTCGCATCGGCGTGCGTGCCGGCCAGCGGGTTGCTTACTGGGGACATGGCAGAAACCTGCAGAGCGCAGCGCCTACCGGGCTGAGGGAGCGCTGGAAACGCTGGTTCGTGACGCGCAGCGACTGGTGGTTCGCATACACCGATACCACGCGCGAGTTGCTGCTCGGCGACGGCGTCGCCGCCGACCGGATCACGGTGCTCAACAACGCGATCGACAACGACCGCTTCCTCGCCGACTTGGCTGCGGTGGACGAGCGCCGCCTCGAAGCGTGTCGCAGCCGCGTTTCGGCGGCGCCGGGAGCGCCCGTTGCGCTGTACTGCGGCTCGCTGTATCCGGATAAGCGACTCGAACTGCTCGTCGCGGCAGGCGACATCATCCATGAACGGCGGCCGGACTTCAGGCTCGTCGTCTTGGGCGACGGGCCGAGTCGTTCCGTCGTGACCGACGCGGCGGACGGCCGCCCCTGGCTGCACTGGGTCGGCGTGCAGCGCGGCATCGAGAAGGCAGGCTGGTTTCGCCTGGCAAACGCCTACCTGAGCCCGGGTGCCGTCGGACTGCATGTTCTCGACGCCTTCTGCGCAGGCCTGCCGATGCTCACGACCGACACGGCGCGCCACGGGCCGGAGATCGCCTACCTCGAGTCCGGCCGCAACGGCTACGTGCTGCCGGCCGACGCGCCGACGTATGCGGCTGCGTATCTTGCGCTGCTCGACGATCCGCTGCGCCTGGAGAAGGTGCGCACGGCGGCCGCCGAGGATGCCCGGCGCTACACGCTGGACCACATGGTCGAGCGCTTCGTCGGAGGCATCGAGCGCTGCCTGGCCATGCCGCCTGCGCGCTGATTCCGGCGACGAAAAAAAGGCCCGGCGACGCCGGGCCCCTGCTGCAGATCCGTTCGCCCCGTCAGGCCGGCACGAGGGCGCAGTTCGTCGAGTTGATGTTCGTGTTCCACCCGCTGACGATCGATGTGACGGGCACGAAGGAGGCGGCCATGTTGATGACGTTGTTGCGCACGGTGACGCCCTCGAAGATGCCGGAGTAGTTGTAGGCCTGGATGCCGGCGGACAGGCAGTTCTTCTCGAGGACGGTGTTGCTGTTGGAGCCGAAGACGCCTGCGGGCACGCCGCCGGACTGTTTGACGGTGTTGTAGGCGACGTAGTTGTTGGAGCCGGGCTTGCCGCTGGTGGAGTCGCCCATGGTGAAGGCGGCGGCGGAGGGCTCGGAGACGTTGATGTCGATGTTGTTGTTGGTCAGGCGCATGTTCGAGCTTTCGTAGACGCTGACGGCGTCGCTGGCGTAGTTGCTGCCGGTGACGACGTTGCGGTCGATCTCGCCGCTGCTCATGTAGTCGTACTCGATGGCGGTGCCGTTGTACTTGGGCCCATAGAAGGTGTCGAACTTGCTCAGGCGGGTGACGACGCCGCCGGTGCTCTGCGCGAGCACGCCGCGGTTGCCGTTGTGCACGAAGACGTGCTCGATGACGGCGCCCGAGCCGTAGACGACGATGTTGGCGCTGCCGCCGCAGGGGCCGATGTCGGAGTCGCGCACGACGACGCCGGTGGCGCCCGAGGGGATGGTGATGCACGGGCCGTTGGCGTTGCTGATACGCACGCCGGAGATGACCTGGCCGGAGGTGGCGGTGATCGGGCCCGAGGCGGTGAAGCTGCTGACGCGCGGCCCCGCCGTTGCCGTAGAGGCCGACGACGTGCCAGCGGTCGTTGTCGTGCCGCCGGTCGAGCCGGACGTGCCCGTGCTCGTGCTGCCCGTGGTCGTCGTACCCGACGGAGCGGTCGCGGTCGTCGTGCCCGACGTGGAGGACGTGCTGCTCGTCGTCGGCGTGGTCGTCGCAGGAGGCGTCGCCGAGGCAGTCGTTTCGCTCTTCGTAGAGCCGGAGACCCAGCACGTCTTCAGGACGCCGACGGCGGGGTCGCCGAAAACGTTGTTGCTGCAGGCCGTGCCGCCGCTCAGCGTGCGCGTCACGTTCTGCGTCGTCGTGCCGTACTTGACGCTGCGCGTGCCGCTGAACGAGCAGGTGCCGCCTTCGGTCGCGCACTGCGACCACGACGCCGTCGTATTGCTGCTGCTCGTCGTGGTGGAGGTCTGGGTCGTGGAACTGGGGCTCAGGCTGATCTTTCCGAGCTTGCGGGCCTCCGCATCCTCGGTCGGGACCGTCGTCTCCGGTGACGCACTGGCCGTCGCCTCCGTCACATCGGATGTGCCGTTGCCGCCGCCGCAGGCGGCAAGCATCGTCGCGGCAAGCAGGGACAGGCCGTGAAGATGCGCCTTCGCGAACGCCTTCGCGTGGGTTCCAACGGATTTCGTCATGAGATCTCTTCCATCGATGACCCCGAGCGGTCCGGCGAGTCGCCGTGTCGTCCAGGGCCGTGTTCATCCTTGAGAACGCGGTTGCCGCTGGTACGACGACCTCGCTCTCGCGTGGCATCGACAGTGTCGGCACGAGGAAGAGCTACCCTGTAAGTGAGGGGTCGAGAACGTAACGAGCAGAACCCGCTCGAGCGCAGCCGCACCGGGCCGCGTCATGGCGCCGCTCGCAGACTCGACGCGGAGTCGCAGGGGCGTCAATGAGCGTGCACTGCAACACGCTCGTGGAACGCGCGCGGCGGCGCGGTCACGAGGCGTTACGGTCGAATCATTCCGACGGCATGTCGGACGTTGGCCGCGCGTCGCGGCCAGTGTGACGAGAGGCGGGCGGCATGGCCGCCGCAGCGATGAACGCTCAGCGAGCGCTCAACTCGTCGATCAGCGCCTTGGTCTGGCGGATGTTGGGGCGGCTGGACGCGCCGAATACGATCGACTCGATCTGCGGCTGGCGACACACGTACTCGATCGCCTCGCGCGGTGAGATCGCGCCCGAGGCCAGCACGGACATGGCGACGGGTCGGAAGCGGCGTGTGGCAATCGTCTTCTCGTACAGCTCGATACCGCCGCACATGCGAAAGCCGATCTTGTTGATGTTCGAGCAGACGATAGGGTTGTCGATCTCCAGCTCGTCCAGCACGTCCAGCAGCATCGGAGTGTTCATCGTGATGAACCCGGGCTCCGCCTGGTACTTGTCGCGCACGTGATCGGCGAAGATCTTCAGCGCCTCTTTCATGCCCAGCCCTAGCAGCAGGTCGGTGATCACGTTCTGGACGAAGATCACGGGCGTCGACAGGCCGTGGAACATCTTCATCTCGGCGTCGATCAGCAACTGCATGATGCCGCGCACGTCCTTGTTGGCCAGTGCGACGCCGCCCTTGAGCATTGCGCCGAGCGCGCCGTCGTCCGGCAGGAACCGGCGCAGCGCATCGACCATGCCATGTTCCGTCACGGCATTGGCGTACTTGTGGGCGTACGGCATGCAGGGATAGAAGCGGTAGTCCGGATACTTGTCGCGGTGCGCGCGGAAGTAGTCGCAGATCTCGCCGACACGATCGTGCGTCGTGCACATGAAGGTGCGGATGCCTTCCTGGTATGCGGCATCGAGCACGTCGATGATCGCCTGCAGGTCCTGAAAGCGCATCGACTGGGCGCGCGCCTTCTCCTCCGACATGTGGTTGACGCCGAAGAACTGGTTGTCGCCGAAGAGCACTCGGTCCATCAGATGAGATCCGTTCGTATCGATTCGTCGAAGGGGCGGCCGCCGCGGAATCAGGCGCGGCCGAACAGGCGCGCCCACAGACCTTGCCTGGCCGCCAGCGGCACCGGCGCCTGGACGGTGCGCACGCCGGAGTGTTCCTCGGCGAGGATCTGCTCGACGACGCGGTCGGCCTGCAGCGCGGAGCGGAAGGTGTTGACCCCGTCGGTGCGCCGTTGCTCGCAGCTCGTCACGAAGTAGTCGATCTGTGCCGAGTACTCCTCGCCTCGCAGGTAGTACCAGACTTCCTGCGTCAGGTCCGTCGTGTAGCGCACCGACCAGCCCATGGGCGTGTCCGGCAGTTCGGGATGCGCTTCGCGAAGGTAGGTCTGGCACTCCTGTCGGTCGGCCGAAACGCGCCCGTTCGTGCCCCAGACGGTGACCTTCGTCGACATCTTGCGGAAACTTTCGTCGCTCCAGTTGACGGCAAGTTGTCCCGTCGCGCCGTTGCCGAAATACATCGAGCAATAGACCTCGTCCTCGACGTCGCGCGAGAACGTCTGCCGCAGCGCAACGCCACCGACGGATTTCGGAGCGCCGGCGATGAAGTTGACCAAGTCGATGGCATGGCACGCATAGTCGTACAGCGCTCCGCCGCCTTCGTTCTTCGCCGAGCGCCACGTTCCGCCCTTCGGCCGCAGCACGACGGGGCCGTAAGCCTCTGCGCGCACGTGGTGGACTCGCCCGAGCGCGCCCGATGCCACCACGCGAGCCGCCTCGCGAAAGGCACCGACGAAGCGATAGTGGTAGCCGACCTGGGTCACGAGTCCCTTGCTGTCGGCCAGGGCGATCAGGCGCTCGCCGTCCGCAACGTCGAGCACGAACGGCTTCTCGCAGAACACATGAAGGCCGCGCTGCAGCGCCTTCTCGACCATCGACGCGTGCAGCCTCGAGGGCGTCGATATCACGACGGCATCGAGCGCCTCTTCCGACAGCATCCGGTCGAGGTCGGAATAGCACTTGAGGCCGGTGTACTTGCCGAGCACGTCGGTCAGATAGGCCGTCGTGTCGCACGCCGCCGCGATCTTGACGCGCGGATGCGAATTGACGATCGCGTGATGGGACAGCCCCATCTTGCCGAGCCCCACCATTCCAATTCGAATCACTGGTTCTCCAGTCAGAAGGACGATACCGATCAAGGCGAAGTCGACCTGCGCAGGAACCGCAGCGACAGCAGCCCCTTCAACGTCGATTCGGCGACAAAGACGAACGACCACCAATACCGCTTCGCACGCAGCTTGGGCTGAATGATCAGTCGGAACAACCACTCGAGCCCGACTGCGCGCAGGAACGCCGGAGCCCAAGGCACCGTGCCGGCGTGATAGTCGAAGGCCGCTCCGACTCCGATCATCCACGGCGCCTCGATGCGATTCAAGTGCTGCTGGATCCAGCGCTCTTGCTTGACCAGACCCAGCCCCACCCAGACGATGTCGGGGCGGGTCTGGTTGATCATGTCGACGACGGCTTCGTCCTCTTCTGCCGTGAGTTCGCGAAACGGCGGGCAGAAGGTCCCGCACACGATCAGGTCGGGATACTTCTCGCGCAAGCGGCGCGCCATTTCGTCGGCGACGCCCTCCTTGCCACCATAGAAGAAGTGCCGCCAGCCGCGCGACTGCCCGTAGTCGGACGCTTCGAGCTGCAGCACAGGCCCGTTGAATCGCTCGATGCGATGGCCCCAGGCCCAGCCGGCGACGATCACGCCGACACCGTCGCACAGTGAATAGTCGGCGCCGCGAATGTGGCGACCGTGCGACTCGATGCGCAGGCCGTGATACATCGACTCGGTGTTGGTGATCGAGATATAGCGGCCGCGGTCGCGGCGTGTGATCGCGTCTTCGATGCCGCGCAGCACGGCGGCGTGCGCCTGCGTGCTGACCGGCAGCCCCATGATGCTGACGGCTGCGGGAGCGGATTGGGAAGCTGCCATGGCAGTGTCGGTCAAGAAGGCTTTCGAAGCGTCGTGTCGCCACTACGACAGGGGGTGTGCGCAGCGCCGAGGTCGACTAGGCACCGATGAGCAGCCTGCTCCTGCTACCGAAGACCGATCGGAAGAGATAGGCCAGACCGGTCGAGAACGCGACCGTGACTACCAGTAGCGCGACGACGCTCATGACGGTTCCGGGATACTGATGCCAGCGGATGAGATAACTGTAAACGTAGAGCACGTACACGTGAAGGAAGAATATCGCGAAGCTGACCGACGCGACGTAGTCGATCGCCGGCATCTTCAGCGCGTCTAGCTTCTTGAGGCCGCCGATCAGTACGAAGAACAGCAGCATCTTCTGAACAAAGATCCAGTCGATGCGGCCCTGCTCGTCGGAAAAGATCTCCTCGACGTAGCTGCCGACGAAATCGGTGAGCAGAAGATGCCCGAAGATGATCGCGACGACGATCATTGACAGCGGCGCCAGGTATTGCACGGCGAGCGTCAGCACCTTCTGGCGATACAGCGCCGCCCACATCCCCGTCATGTAGGCCGACAGGAAGTACAGCGCCAGTTGCAGGTGGTGGTACTTCTGGATGGTCGTGCGGTGCGCGAGGATCGATACGGGGATCAGGACCAGCAGCGACAGGAAGTAGCGCGGTTGCTTGATGAAGTGGATGAACAGCGGCGCAGAGAGATAGTAGATCGTCACCACCGGGACGAACCACAGGACGTAGTTCAGTTGCGAGCCGCTGTAGATGTAGAGGAACAGCACCTGCTGCCACCATGAGGTGCCGATCAGTTCGGGATTCTGGTCGAGGAAGTAGGGCTTCGACAGCAGCAGCGGTATGCCTGGCAAGCTGACGACGATGTACGGGACGATGACGTTCTTGATCTTCTTCTTCAGGTATTCGGTGTAGGCGAAATTGCCGCTCAGATGCTGGAACAGGTAGCCCGAGATCATGAAGAAGACGACCGTCGATCCCTCGAACAGTTCGACGAAGAACCGATAGAGCGGACGGTTCGACGACCAATCGAGGTTGTCGAGGCAGTGCATGGCGACGATCGAGATGATCGCGACGCCACGTGCACGATGGATGTACTGCAGATGCATGTCGACTACCGCCGCTGTCCGCTGCGCGGACCGTCCTGCGCCTCCTTCTAGAACACCTCCGTCAGCGCCGTCGCCACGGCGACCGTCATCAGCAAGCCGGTCCTGCGGCGTCGCAAGCGCTGGTGCGGTGAGACAGGGCGCATCCGTTGTGCATCGACGACGACCGCGTCTTCGCACGCGTGCAGCGCATGGAAGCCATGACTGAACGGGCCTGAACGGCTCGGCCTCCAGGCGCACAGTTCGCTCTCGCGGTACGACGTCGCGGTCAGTTCGTCGATCCGATACAGCGCGAGACCCGCACCGTAGCCACCGCGCCCGTCCTGGCCCGGACGCACGAGCTCGTCGCCGTCGCGCAGAATGGCGCCCGCCATGCGCGAGCCGAACAAACCCGTGCGGATCGGGTTCAGCGGATGCGCGACGAACTCGCCGTCCAGGCTGTCGGACCAGTACAGGTGCAGGTTGTTGTCGACGCAAGGCCCGCCATCGCGCGTCACGAACAGCCACCACTTGCCGTCGTGACGCAGCAGCACTGGATCGATGCCCGGAAAGCCGGGCAGCAGTTCGCGGTGCTGCGTCCATCGCCAAGGGAACGCCTCGGCCCGGTACAGCGTCACCGACCCGGACTGCGCCTGCTCGGGAAGCATGTACCACTGGCCGTCGGCCTGGAAAACGTTGGGAAACGAAAGGTGATGCGGCGTGGCCAGCACTTCACGCGCATCGCGCAACGTGCCGGTCTGCGGATCGAGCCGGCCGACGTGGATCGTTCCCTTGCCTTCGTCGAAAAGCATGTGCTCGTAGAAGAGCCAGTGCGTGCCATCGTGCTTGACGACGAAGGGATCGGCAATGATCCCGTTGTCCGGCGGTTCGATCCAGCGCACGCGCTCCCAAGGGAAGCTCCAGCCCGACGTGCTGCCCAGCGATCCCGGCATCACGCCGATGGACCACTGGAGTCTCGACGCAAGGCCCAGTTTCCAAGTCAGCGAGTCCACGATGCTGGGGACGAACGACCGGACGAACCAGCGCGCACGGTCGCTCAGCCGCAGCCGAGGAGTGCGAAGCGGAGGCAGTACGATCGGCCTGCCGTGTCGTGCCATGCAGCCTTGCTGAATCAGCACGGCGGCAGCGGCGGCGAACTCGCTGGCGTTGCGCCAGGGGCGCGTCATGCTGGTGCGGATCTCGGCCTCCGCGAGCAGCTCGGTCTCGCGGCCGGGGCTGGTGCGGACGATCAACAGCCGGCCGCGCTCGACACCCGCCTCCACGCTGCCCCAGCCACAGACGGGCGACCCCAGGCGATACAGCCACAGGCCTTCCTCGACGAGGAACTCGATGCCCGACCCGTGGCTGGGCAGCGATTCGCCGTGGCTGAACAGGTTGAGGACGAGGCCGGTCCGCGCGCCGCCGTGCTTCTTTGCGGTGCCCCGATCGACCCAGTGGATTCCCGATCGCCTGGCGAACTCGCGCAGTGCCTTGGATACCGTCCGAGTGTGTGCCGATGCCGATTCGTCGACTTCGATCCAGGCGTCGTGTTCGATGGCGAGTGAACGACTCTGCATGCCTTGTGCCCTCCCTGACACTCGACTCACTTCCTCTCGTCAGACGTTGTCGCCTCGAAAGAACACGCCGTCGAACTGCAGCATCCGTCCCGTGGTCGGATCGACGAACCCGGGAATGACATTCCACAGTTCGAAACCGCGCTGCTGCAACCACCCGATGGTTTCGAGATAGAGCGACTGTCCGTCGTACAGCGGTGTGACCGACAATTCGAGCTGAATGCCGGCGAGGCGCTGCAGCGTCTTTTCGGCACCCTGCAGGACTGCCATCTCGTAGCCCTGCGTGTCGATCTTGAGCAGCAGGCGCTTCGCCGCATCGAGTGCGGGATGTCGAACGTCATCGAGCCGGCGCACCGCCACGCGCTGCACGCCGACGTAACGCGACTCCGGCGCGGCGTCGACATGAGTCCGGTGCATCGGAAGGATCGAACTGCTCGCCGAATTGCCTGCGACGTGGATCTCGACCTCGGTGTTCTCGCTGCCCAGCGCCATGCGCGGCGCGACGTGCCAGTCGGCGTCGGCGGCCGACGCCGACGTCAGTGCGGCGTGCTCCAGCTCCAGAGGCTCGAACGACAGGATCGCTCCCCGATAGCCGCCGCGGCGCAGCAGTCGGCCGTACCCGCCGTCGTTGGCGCCGACGTCGATGACGGTGTCGATGCCGTGCGTGTCGAACAGGGCGAAGGTGCGCGCCTCGGCCGACTCGACTGCGTTGTAGCGATGGACCTCGATTCCGAACCGCTGCGCGGTCAACTTCAAAGCATGCTTGATCGACATGCGGTTCCTCGACGCGTGATTCTTGCTGTGCGCGACGATCCGCCGAAGTTGCCGGCGGAAGGCGGCGCACAGGCCCGAACTCGCCTGCCCACCCAGCCTCGACCGGGCGGCTCGAAACGGATCGGGGTTTCTTCCTCGGGAAGTGTGGCGACGGTGGCTCGCGTCGGTAACCCTGCAGTCGTGGGGATTCCCCTTGCTACGGGTGCACCGCGCGCGAAACAGGTTCGGCTGCAGCCGAACCCAGCGCGGTTCGGTAGAGTGCAAGATACTGGTCGACGACTTGATCCGCATCAAACAGCTGGCGCGCTCTTGCGCGCGCGGCCACCGACATCTCGTGCCACGCCCGTTCGTCGCGCGTCTGCGCGATCATGGCGCGTGCGATGTCGTCGACTTTGGTCACGTCGGCGAGCACACCGGCTCGGCCGTCGTCGAGTTGCCAGGACACGCCGTCGGTATGGCGGCCGGCGATGACGGGAAGGCCGACGCTCATCGCCTCGGCGATCGACATGCAGCAAGCCTCCCAACGCGACGGGTGGACCAGGGCCGCGCTCTCGCGCATCTGCTGCAGGATCGCCTCGTGCGGCACAGGGCCGCGGAACTCGACACCCTCGGAGACGCCGCGGCGCAGCGCCCATCGCTGCGCACTGCCGCCCGGCTCGTAGCCCGAACCGAAGCACACGAGCTTGAGGGCCGGATCGGTGCGCCGCGCGCGCGCGAACGCGTGCAGCGCGGTCGCGCCGTTCTTCAGGTCGTTCCAGCCGTTGAGCACCATCATCAGCGTCTTGCCGGAGAACGCTTGCGCGCTGCAACCGGCGCCGTCCCGGATTGCACTTGCGATGGGATTGGCGATGACCGTGATCGGCGTGCGTGTCAGGGGTTGCACGTCGGTCGCAAGGTCGGGCGACACGGCCGTCAGGTGCGTGCAGCGCGGCAGCACCCGGCGCGCCATCACGTAGCGAGCGACGCGATACAGGGACGGCATGAAGCGCACGACCTTTCGCGGCGAATCGTGAGCCGTCACTACCGTCGGGAGCCCGCTGTCGAGCGCCGCCCAGGCGAACTCATAGGTCCAATGGGCGTGAACGACGTCGGGTGCATAGTCGGCGATCGCTGCCGACAGGCAGTCGCGTTCGTAGCGAAACAGGTCGAGCGCGCGTCCGCGCCGGCCCTCGCTGGAGCGGAACGACCGGGGACGCTGGGGGCAGAAGTAGGCCGTCAGGTGGCGAGCGCGGAACGCGCGGAACGGCTCTAGTTCGGCCACCGGCGTCGGATAGTCGGTGGAGATCGTCGCGACGTCATGGCCTCTGTCGACCAACGCCTTCGCCAGCACCGTCATCAGCGGAGCGCCGGGATAGCCCCCGGGCAACGGCACGCCACCGGTGAACTCGAACTGCGCGGACAGGGAAGGGCCTGCGAAAGGGCCGATGATGGCGATGCGCAACCGTCTACTCCGGACTGCCGCAGTTGAGGGTGAGGGCCCGCGGGTGTCAGCCGGCGGCGTCGCACAGTTCCGTCGCGGCGGGCGCGCCGGACTGCGCGCGCCCGAGCGGGGCGCTGGCGAGGCTGTCGGGCCGGCTCAGTTCGGCCGCGATCCGGTCCGTGAGTCGCAGCGCCAGCGCGACCAGCGTGAAGGTCGGGAAGTTGGCGCCTGCCGTCGGAAACACGGAACTGCCGGCGACGTGCATGTTCGACATGCCGTGGATGCGGCAATTCCTATCGACCACGCCTTGGCGCGGCGAATCGTGCATGCGCGTGGTGCCCATGTGGTGCCAGGTGCCTTCCAGCGTTTCGGGCCACGACCGACCGACCAGTGGCGGGTCGAGTTCAACGTCGGCGACATCGGCGGCCTGGAGTTCCTTCGCGACGATCGCAACCGAGCGATCGAACGTGTGCTTGACCTGGTCGCCGAGGCGCCAGTCGACGCGAGCCCGCGGAACACCCAGCGCGTCGCGCGATGTCGACAGCATCACGCGGCTGTCGGGGTTCGGGGTGGGCTCGCAGATCATCTGGAAGCGCGCTTCCTTGATCATCTGGAAGTGCATCTCCTTCAGGAAGCCCACGGGTCTGAGTTGCCGGGCCGCGATGAAGTTGAGCGCGTTCCACGGCTCGCGTGCGATCGTCGCGAGGTCGCCCAGGAAGCTGTGATGCGGATCGACCTTGGCGTGGAGGCGGTGCTTCATGCGCACCAGCGCCTCCGCCGGGGCCGTGCCCTCGCCAGGGAAGATGGACCAGAACCAGATGCGGCCGTTGAGCAGGCCCTCGCGCTTCTGCACCTGGTGTGAGACCGTCATCTGCGCGGCGACGTGCGTTCCGTTCGCCGAGACCGTGCGGTCAAGGTAGTGGAACATGATGTCGTACAGGCGATTGCGTCGCCACGGCTCGCGCAGTCTGATCTTGCCCAACTGGAGCCGCGGATGATCCATGAAGTAGCGGCCGACCAGATCGTTGGCGTTGCCCAGCCCGCCGGCGTGCGACTTGTTGGAGGCCAGCAGGATGCGTGCGTTCTCGATGCCGCCCGTGGCCAGCACGAAGTGGCGGGCCTCCACCGTCATGCGGCGGCCCGTCAGCGTCTTGACGTGCACGCGAGTGACCGTCTGCCCGGTGTGGTCGGTCTCGATGTCGACGACATTGGCCCACAGGAAGACGCGCACATGGCGCGCTTGCTTCAGATGGCGCCGGTACGTCTTGCCGAAGCGCATCGGCGGGCTGAACTGCGACATGCTGTCGAGGACTTCGCCGCTCGGCAGCGGCATGCGCCGCACGTCCGGACGGTTGATCGCCGACACCCAATGCTGGATGTCGTAGTCGACAGGGCCGAGACGCAGCACAGGATGCGCGCGCTCGTAATACGGCATCAGCTCCGCGAGGTCGAAGGGCCAGCCGCTGTGGGGCACCCAGTCGCGCTGCTGCAGGTCTTCGGCGTCGAGCGGCCGGCACCAGCCGCCCCAGCAGTTGCTGCCGCCGCCGAGCAGTCGGCTGCGAAATCCGTCGCCGAACTCGTAGGGAATGCCCACGTTCTCGCCGCGGTAGAGATCCATCGTGCCGGAGTCGGGTCGAAAGCCGCCGCTCTCCAGGAGGATCGTGTCGATGCCGCGCCGCTCGAACTCGCGCGCCATGGTGATACCCGCCGCGCCGCCGCCGATGATGCACACGGCCGCAGTGGCCACCATGCCATCGCTACTTTGACGCGCATCGCAAAACATGATTCATCCTCGTGTGCAAACCGGGTCGATAGTCTCGACTCCGCAAACCGCGCCGTGAAGTGCCTAAGTGCACGATCGCCGTCCGG
This sequence comes from Burkholderiaceae bacterium, assembly GCA_048500255.1. GTDB lineage: Bacteria > Pseudomonadota > Gammaproteobacteria > Burkholderiales > Burkholderiaceae_C > JAMHWF01. Next base: position 108,129 of record JASNYH010000009.1, read on the forward strand.
ACCACTCGATCGGGTGGCCGTCAGAGCCTCCAGACCCGCAGGCCGGCCGCCGTCATCGCCGCGGCGTCGATGCTCGCCTTGACGTCGACGATGCACCCGCCCTTGGTGAGTTTCCGGCAGTACTCTTCCGGTCCGAACGAGGCGAAGGCCTTGTGGGCGACGGCCACGACGACGGCGTCGGCGCGTGGCAAGTCGTCCCAGCGCTTCAGCTCGACGCCATACTCGTGCATCGCCTCGGCCGGATCGGCCTCGGGGTCGTGACAGCTGACCTCGACGCCGTACGTCCTGAGTTCGTTGATGATGTCGATGACCTTGCTGTTGCGCAGGTCGGCGCAGTTTTCCTTGAACGTCAGGCCGAGCACGTTGACGCGCGCGCCCTTGACGTAGCTGCCGGCGGCGATCATTTCCTTGACGGTCTGCTCGGCGATGAACTTGCCCATACCGTCGTTGATGCGGCGTCCGGCGAGGATCACCTGCGGGTGGTAGCCCAGCATCTCCGCCTTGTGGGTCAGGTAGTACGGGTCGACGCCGATGCAGTGCCCCCCCACCAGGCCGGGCTTGAACCTGAGGAAGTTCCACTTCGTGCCGGCCGCCTCGAGCACCTCGGTGGTGTCGATGCCGATGCGATCGAAGATGATCGCCAGCTCGTTCATCAGCGCGATGTTCAGGTCGCGCTGCGTGTTCTCGATCACCTTGCAGGCCTCGGCCGCCTTGATGCTGCTGCAGCGATGCACGCCCGGCTTGACGACTTTCTCGTACAGCGCCGCGACCTTCTCGAGCGTCTCTGGCGTGTCGCCGGAAACAACCTTGACGACGTTCGTCAGCATGTGCTCGCGGTCGCCGGGATTGATGCGCTCGGGGCTGTAGCCGACGAAGAAGTCGCGCTTCCATTGCAGTCCGGAGGTCTCCTCGAGCAGCGGGATGCAGACCTCTTCCGTCGCTCCGGGATAGACGGTGGACTCGTAGACGACGACGGCGCCGCGCTTGAGATGCGGCCCGATCGTGCGGCTGGCGCCGGCGAGCGGTGCGAAGTCGGGACGATGCGCCTCGTCGACCGGCGTCGGGACGGCGACGAGGATGAAGTCCGCTTCGCCCAGCATCGCAGGGTCGCTCGTGTATTCGGCGAACTCGGCCAGCGCCATGTCGGCGTCCGGGATTTCTTTGGACGGATCGGTGCCGGCGCGGCACTTGGCGACCTTGTCCTGCACGATGTCGAAGCCGATGGTTCGCATCTTCTTGCCGAACTCGACGACGAGCGGAAGCCCGACGTATCCGAGACCGATGACCGCAATCGTAGACACAGTGTGTTCCTCTTCTTGGGCGGTACCGCTGCCGGCTGCCGCGTCGATTCAGCCGGTGCGGCCGTAGGTGTCCTCGAAGCGCACGATGTCGTCTTCTCCGAGGTAGCTGCCCGACTGCACTTCGATCAGTTCCAGCGGGACCTTTCCGGGATTGGCCAGGCGATGGACCTCCCCGAGCGGGATGTAGGTGCTCTGGTTCTCGGTCAGCAGCATCTTGCGGTCGCCGCAGGTCACTTCGGCCGTGCCGGTGACGACGATCCAGTGCTCGGCACGGTGGTGATGCATCTGCAGACTCAGCGATGCTCCCGGCTTGACGACGATGCGCTTGACCTGGAATCGCGGGCCGGCATCGATGCCGTCGTACGAACCCCAGGGCCGGTGCACTTGGCGATGCAGCGCCTGCTCGGTGCGGCCGTCGCGGTCGAGCCGCGCGACGATCTTCTTCACGTCCTGGCTGCGCTCGCGGCGCGTCACCAGCACGGCGTCGGGTGTCTCGACGACGACGACGTCGTCGAGGCCGACGATGCTGACGAGGCGGCTCGTCGCCTGCACGAGGCAGTGGCGGCTGTCCTCGACGAGGGCGTCGCCGACGGCGACGTTGCCGTGCGCATCGCGGCGGCCGACCTGCCAGACGGCGTCCCAGGCGCCGAGGTCGGACCATCCGGCGTCGAGCACGACCATGCGGATGTCGAACTCGCTCGCCGGGCACTTCTCCATCACGGCGTAGTCGACCGACTCGGCGGGGATCGCGGCGAAGGCGTCGCGATCCGGGCGCACGAACGCCGCGTCGACGGCGCGTGCGCTCCAGGCACGGCGGCAGGCTGCCGCGATGTCGGGGCGGAACTTGTCGATCGCGCTCAGCCAGAGCGACGCGCGCAACACGAACATGCCGCTGTTCCAGAAGTAGCAGCCCTCGTCGACATAGCGCCCGGCCGTGGCCGCATCGGGCTTCTCGACGAACTGCGCGACGCGCCGTTCGGGCTCGCCGGCCGCGGTGCGGATATAGCCGAAGCCGGTTTCGGGCCGGTCGGGCGTGATGCCGAGGATGACGATCGCGCCGCCGGCAGCGGCGCGCACGGCACGCTGCAACGCCGCCGTGAATGCGGCGGTGTCGACCACCGTCTGGTCGGCTGGCGACACGACGAGGATCGGGTCGCTGCCGCTGTCTTCGGCGTGCAGCGCCGCCATCGTCAGCGCCGGCGCGGTATTGCGGCCCATCGGTTCGAGCAGTACCGCGGCGGGATCGGCACGCAGCTCGCGCAGCTGGTCGAGCACCAGGAAGCGGTGTTCCTCGTTGCCCACGACGAGCGGGGGCGCCACCGCGATGTCGGCGGCCGCGAGTCCGGCGAGCCGCTGCGTCGCCTGCTGGAACAGGCTGCAGTCGCCCGAGAGGACGAGAAACTGCTTCGGATACTGCGCCCGCGACAGCGGCCACAGTCGTGTGCCGGAACCGCCGGCCATCAGCACGGGCAGGACGGCGATCGGTGCGGCTTGGGTTTGGGTCTTCATGTCGGATACCGAGTCGTCAGGCGAGCGTCTGCAGGAACTCGCGATACGCGCTCGCAAGCCCCTCGCGCAGCGGCGTCGACGCTTTCCAGCCGGCGCCGGACAGCACGCTCACGTCCATCAGCTTGCGCGGCGTGCCGTCGGGCTTGGAGGTGTCGTAGCGGATGTCGCCGCGGAAACCGACGACCTCGCGCACCAGCGACGCCAGCTCGGCGATCGTGACGTCGTCGCCGACGCCGATGTTGACCAGCGGCGGCTCGAACCGGCCGGTGACGGATTCGTCGCTGCCGAGCAGCGCGGCATAGCCGTCGTCCGGCAGGTTCATCAGGTGGACGCAGGCGTCGGCCATGTCGTCGCTGTAGAGGAACTCGCGCCGCGGGGTGCCCGTGCCCCACACCGACACGACGGCATCGCCGCGTTCCCGGGCCTCGTGGAACTTGCGCAGCAGCGCCGGGATGACGTGGCTGTTCTCCGGGTGGTAGTTGTCGCCGGGGCCGTACAGGTTGGTCGGCATCACGGCGAGATAGCGCGTGCCGTACTGGCGGTTGTAGCTCCAGCACATCTCGATGCCGGCGATCTTGGCCAGCGCGTACGGGCGGTTGGTCGGCTCGAGCGGGCCGGTCAGCAGGCACGACTCCTTCATCGGCTGCGGCGCGAGGCGAGGATAGATGCAGCTCGAGCCTAGGAACAGCAGCCGCTCGACGCCCGACTTCCATGCCGCGTGGATGACGTTGGTCTGGATCGCCAGGTTGTCGCGGATGAACTCGGCCGGGTAGGTGTTGTTGGCGACGATGCCGCCCACCTTCGCGGCGGCGAGGAAGACGTATCGCGGCTTCTCGGCGGCGAAGAAGGCTTCGGTACTCGTCGTGTCGGTCAGGTCGAGCTCGGCGTGCGTGCGCAGGATCAGCGAGCCGTAGCCCCTGGCCTGCAGGTTGCGGACGATCGCCGATCCGACCAGCCCGCGGTGCCCGGCAACGTAGATGCGCGATGCGGTGTCCATGGCGGGCGGCGTCACTCGTTGTAGTCGTAGGCCTGGAAGCCGGCGAGCTTGACCAGGCTGTCGCGCCGCGCCGCCGTGTAGTCGGCGTTGACCATCTCGGCGACCAGTTCGGCCAGCGAGGTCTTCGGCGTCCAGCCGAGCTTCTGCTTGGCCTTGGTCGGGTCGCCCAGCAGCGTTTCGACTTCGGTCGGGCGGAAGTAGCGCGGATCGACGCGCACGATGACCTCGCCCGGCTTGACGCGCGCCTTGTCGCCCTCGACCTTGACGACGCGGCCGACTTCCTTGACGCCTTCGCCTTCGAACGCCACGGTGATGCCGAGTTCGCGCGCCGCGAACTCGACGAACTGGCGCACGCTGTACTGCGTGCCGGTGGCGATGACGAAGTCCTCGGGCTGCTCCTGCTGCAGCATCAGCCACTGCATCTCGACGTAGTCCTTGGCGTGGCCCCAGTCGCGCAGCGCGCTCAGGTTGCCGAGGTACAGGCAGTCCTGCAGCCCCAGCGCGATGCGGGCGACGGCGCGCGTGATCTTGCGCGTCACGAAGGTCTCGCCGCGCAGCGGACTCTCGTGGTTGAACAGGATGCCGTTGCAGGCGTACAGGCCGTAGGCCTCGCGGTAGTTGACCGTGATCCAGTAGCCGTAGAGCTTGGCGACGGCGTACGGGCTGCGCGGATAGAACGGCGTGGTTTCCTTCTGCGGGATCTCCTGCACCAGGCCGTACAGCTCGGACGTCGACGCCTGGTAGAAGCGCGTCTTCTTCTCGAGGCCGAGGATGCGGATCGCCTCGAGTATGCGCAGCGTGCCGAGGCCGTCGGCATTGGCGGTGTACTCCGGCGTCTCGAAGCTCACCGCGACGTGGCTCATCGCCGCGAGGTTGTAGATCTCGTCGGGCTGGACCTGCTGCACGATGCGGATCAGGTTCGTCGAGTCGGTGAGGTCGCCGTAGTGCAGCACGAGGCGCTGGTCGTCGACGTGAGGATCCTGGTACAGGTGGTCGATGCGGTCGGTGTTGAACAGGCTGCTGCGGCGCTTGATGCCGTGCACGCGATAGCCCTTGCCGAGCAGCAGCTCGGCGAGGTAGGCGCCATCCTGGCCCGTGATGCCCGTGATCAGTGCGGTCTTGTTCATGATGAAGGTTCAGACGAAGGAGGGCGGCGGACGACTCGGCTTCAGGCCGCGTATCCCCGAGGATTCGATGATTGCCAGCGCCAGCTGTCGGCACACATCGCGTCGAGATCGCGCCGGGCGCGCCAACCGAGCAGTTCGCGCGCCAGCGTCGGGTCGGCATAGCATCGCGCCACGTCGCCAGGGCGGCGCGCGACGATCTCGCAGGGCACGCTGCGTCCGCAGGCGCGCTCGTAGGCGTGCACCACGTCGAGCACGCTGTAGCCGATGCCGGTGCCGAGGTTGACGGTCAGCGAGCGCCGCTGTTCAGCCAGCCGGCGCAGCGCGGCAACGTGCCCCTCGGCGAGGTCGACGACATGGATGTAGTCGCGCACGCCCGTGCCGTCGGGCGTGTCGTAGTCGTTGCCGAAGATGCGCAGGCGATCGCGGCGGCCGACGGCGACCTGGGCGATATAGGGCAGCAGATTCGCCGGCTCGCCCCGCGGGTCCTCGCCGATCAGCCCGCTTTCGTGCGCGCCGATCGGGTTGAAGTAGCGCAGGCAGGCGATCGCCCAGCTTTCGTCGGCGGCGGCCAGATCGCGCAGGATCGATTCGCCGAACAGCTTCGTGGCGCCGTAGGGGTTCGTGTACGACAGCGGCGAGTCTTCGTGGATCGGCTGCCGCGGCGCCTCTCCGTAGACCGTCGCGCTGGAGCTGAACACGAGCGTGCGGCACCCTCGGTCGCGCATCACGCGACACAGCGTCAGCAGTCCGCCGATGTTCGTCGAGTAGTAGTCCAGCGGCCGCTGTCGCGACTCGCCGACGGCTTTCAAGGCTGCGAAGTGCACGACGGCATCGATGTCGTGCGCGTCGAAGACACGCCGCAACGCTGCCTCGTCGCACACGTCGACCCGTTCGAACACGGGCGCGCGGCCGCTCAGACGCTGCAGTCGTTCGAGTACGGCCGGGGAGCTGTTCGAGAAGTCGTCGATGCCCACGACGTCATGCCCGGCCTCCTGCAGCGCCAGCCACGTGTGGGAGGCGATGTATCCGGTGGCACCCGTGAGCAGGACGTTGGGCATGTGGATGGAGGCGGCGCCGGGCGGCTCAGCGCAGCGTCACCTGGGCCGAGCAGCCGGCCGTGTTGGCGGTGTAGGAGGTGGCGCCGCCGCGCTTCTCGTAGCCGAGCTGACAGCCCAGCAGGATGTTGCGCGTCGCCAGGTAGTTCGCGGCCAGCGTCAGCGTGCCGGTCTTGTCGTCGCCGCCGCCGAGCAGCTTGCGCCGGGCGTAGCGGGCACCCGCGTCGACGCCGATCTTGGCGGTGGCGTCCCAGTGAGCGCGCACGCGCGCTGCAGACGTGATCTGGCTGTTGTTGCCGGCGGGGTTCGTGTTGTTGAACGTGTAGCCGTCGAAGCTCGCCTCGGCACCGGTATCGCGGATCAGGTCCGTGATGAACGTCAGCTTGCCGGTGGGCTTGTACTCCCAGGTCAGCGAGCCCGTCACGCCCGAGAAGTCGCGGATTGTCGTGACGTCGTGATCTTCCTTGCTGTAGCTCAGGCGCGCGGCGACCTTGCTCAGCCCGGTCGGGACCCACACCGCCGTCAGATCCAGGTCGTTGCGGTCGAAATCGTCCGCCAGCGCATCGAAGCTGCCGCGCGTGTGCCGCACGCCCGCACCCAGAGTCAGCAGGCCGCTGGGCTTGTACAGCAGGCCCAGGCCGAGCGAGTTCTGATCGAACTCGTTGGCTTGCGCGGCAGGCGTCGTGGCCGAGTAGTCGCGCTTCCTGAAGATGTACGTGGCCTCGGCGGCGAGCAGCGATTCGCCGCCGAGGCGCCCGCGCGCCAGGAACTGCTGGCTGCGTTCCTTGTTCGGCTCGGTGATCGACCCGACGCCGTCGGCGAAGCTCGACAGCGTCTGCGATGCCGTGTAGCTGACCGTGCCCGACAGCTGGTTGATCGTCGCCCAGTCGATGCCCAGGCCGATGCCGTAGCCGGTGTTGTCGAGCTGGTCGTTGTCGGCGAAGCGGTTGTAGCGCACCGCGACGTCGCCGAACAGGCGCTGGCGGCCGATCGGCTGATCGAGGCCCGCCAGCAGCGACGTGGTGGAGATCGTGTCGCTGCGGCTGACCGCGCCGACCGGAAGCGCCGCGCCGCCGGGCAGCCGGAACAGGTTGGAGTCGTGGGTGAACGTCTGCGAAGCGCCGAAGTAATACGGACTCTGCTGCGCATGAACCGTGCCTGCCGCCGCGATGCCGAGGGTCACGAAAGCGAGGCGAACGATATGCTTGGTCTGGTTCATCGCAGGTCTCCAGTGGATGCGGGGTGAGTGGCGCCGCGCATCAGTAGGCGTGGCGGTCGAAGAACATCAGGCGGATGGTACGCACAATGATCTGGAGGTCCAGACCCAGCGACCAGTTGCGCAGGTACTCCAGATCGTATTCGACGCGCGCCTGCATCTTCTCGATCGTGTCGGTTTCGCCACGGTGCCCATTCACCTGCGCCCACCCGGTGATCCCCGGCTTGACCTTGTGCCTGACCATGTAGGCCTTGATCAGGCGCCGGTACTCCTCGTTGTGCGCCACGGCGTGCGGGCGCGGTCCCACGATGCTCATCGTGCCTTGCAGCACGTTGAAGAACTGCGGTAGTTCGTCGAGCGACGTGCGGCGCAGGAAGGCGCCGAACGGCGTGATGCGCGAGTCGTTGCGCGTCGCCTGCCTGACGACCGGGCCGTTGTCCTGCGTCGTCATCGAGCGGAACTTGTAGACGACGATCTCGCTGCCGTCGAGCCCGTTGCGGCGCTGGCGGAAGATGACGGGCCCTGGCGAGCTCAGCTTGACGCCGATCGCGACGGCGATCAGCAGCGGCGAGATCAGCACCAGGATGATCGACGCCAGCATGATGTCGCTGATGCGCTTGACGAGGTCGTTGGTGCCGGTGAACGGGGTCTCGCAGATGCCGACGACGGGCACGCCGTTGAGGTCCTGCAAACGGCCCTGGATGATGCTGATGCCGAACACGTCGGGCACGAAGAACAGCGACGCCGTCGTGCCCTGCAACTGCTCGAGCAGCGACACGATGCGCGGCTGCGAGCCGAGCGCCATTGTGATGTAGACCTCGCGGATGCCGGTGCTGCGCACATAGGCGGCGACGTCGGCCAGGCCGCCCAGGCGCTGCGCCGCCGCCTCTTCGTGCAGCCGCTCGTCGACGCGGTCGTCGAAGTAGCCGATGAAGTCGATGCCGTCGGCGCGCGCCTCCATCAGCGCGCGCGCCACCTTGACGCCCAGCGGCCCGCCGCCGACGACGATCGCCGGGCGGCGCGCCTGCGGGCTGGCGGCATAGCGGCGGATCAGCGACTGGCCGATCCACACGGCGAGCCACTGCAGCACCGGCGTGACGAAGGCCCACGCCAGCAGGGCCTGGCGGTCGAAGAACTCGAGGCTGCGCGTCGCGTAGCCGCACAGCGCGAGGATCGCCAGCAGCACGATCCACGAGCTGACGATGTCGACGCCGGCGGCCAGCAGGTTGTCGCGGAACCGGTTGCGCCCGGGGAAGGTCAGCGCGAACACGAGCAGGCACAGTGTCAGCGACGCTCGCAGCGCCGGCTCGTCGTAGAAGCGCGCGACGGCGAGGAAGGACACGACGCTGATCGTCGGCTCGAGGAAGGCCGCCACCAGCGACGTGACCGACTGCGGCGCGCTGTAGAACGTCCTCTTGTAGCTGCGGTCTTCGAACATCGGTCGATGCAGTCTGCGCTCTGTGCAATCCGGAGGCTGCGGGATCCCTGTCGCCGCGGCACGGTGCGTCGGGGGCACCGCGCGGAACCGGGTCACAGACTGATGGCGGGATTCTGATCGAATCCGCCGGCGCACCCATCCTGCGATTGCGGGATGGCGGCACGTGCTGCCTACAATCGCCGGATGACCCGCGAACCGATTCCGACCCTGTTGTCGACGGCGGTGCTCGAGCGCGCGGTGCTCGTGCTCAACCACCTGCTGGATGCCGAACCGGCGGCGGCCGAGCGCCTGCGCGCCCACGCCGGGCGCCGCGTCGAGTGCACGCTGGCCGACTGGCCGGCTGCGCTGCCGCCGCTGCCGTCGCTGGTGTTCGTCGTGACGCCGGCAGGGCTGCTCGAATGGAGCGGGCCGCAGCCGCCGCAGGGCGCGCCCGACCTGCACCTGCGCGTCGAGGCCGGCAACCCGGCCCTCGCGCTGCTGCGCGCTGCCGCCGGCGAGCGCCCGCCGGTGTCGATCCGGGGCGACGCGGCGTTCGCCTCCGACCTGAACTGGCTGCTCGACCACCTGCGCTGGGACGCCGAGGACGACCTCGCGCGGCTCGTCGGCCCGGGCGCGGCGCATCAGCTCGTCGCCGCCGTGCGGCCGCTGGCGCATGGCGTGCGCGCGGCGCTGCGCGGCCTGGCGGCGGCCGTCGACCGCGGCGCCGCTCGCGGCGCGCCATGAGGCACGTCTCCCGCATCGTCGTCATCGTCTTCACCGTCCTGCGCTACGGGCTCGACGAGCTGGTGCTGTCCGGCTTCGGCGGCCGCCGGCTGCGCTGGCTGGCGCGCGTTTCGGCGCGTGTGCGCGGCCTGAACGCGCCGCGCGGCCAGCGCATGCGCCTCGCGCTCGAGCGCCTGGGGCCGATCTTCGTCAAGTTCGGCCAGGTGCTGTCGACGCGGCGCGACCTGCTGCCGCCCGACATCGCCGACGAGCTGGCGCGGCTGCAGGACCGCGTGCCGCCGTTCCCTGCGGCGCGCGCGCGTGCCCTCGTCGAGCAGGCGTTCGGCCGCCCGCTGGATGCCGTCTTCGCGCGCTTCGACGCCGAGCCGGTGGCCAGCGCGTCGATCGCCCAGGTGCACTTCGCGGCGCTGAAGGACGGGCGCGAGGTCGCCGTCAAGGTGCTGCGCCCCGGCATGCTCGACGTGATCGAGGACGACCTGGCGCTGATGCGCACGCTGGCCCGCGCGGTCGAGCGCGTGTCCGCCGACGGCCGGCGGCTGCGCCCGCGCGAAGTCGTCGCCGAGTTCGACATGTACCTGCACGATGAGCTCGACCTGGTGCGCGAGGCGGCCAACGCCGCCCAGCTGCGCCGCAACATGGCCGGTCTCGAGTTGCTGATGATCCCCGAGATGGTGTGGGAGCTGTGCACGTCCTCCGTCATCGTGATGGAGCGCATGCACGGCGTGCCGATCAGCCAGATGGCGCGGCTGCGCGAGGCTGGAGTCGACATCAAGAAGCTCGCGCGCGACGGCGTGACGATCTTCTTCACGCAGGTGTTCCGCGACGGCTTCTTCCACGCCGACATGCACCCGGGCAACATCCAGGTCAGCCTCGATCCGGCCACGTTCGGGCGCTACATCGGGCTCGACTTCGGCATCGTCGGCACGCTGACGGAGTTCGACAAGGAGTACCTGGCGCAGAACTTCGTCGCCTTCTTCCGCCGCGACTACAAGCGCGTCGCCGAGCTGCATGTGGAGAGCGGCTGGGTGCCAGCGACGACACGCGTCGACGCGCTCGAGGGCGCGATCCGCGCCGTCTGCGAGCCGCACTTCGACCGCCCGCTCAAGGACATCTCGCTGGGCATCGTGCTGCTGCGGCTGTTCCAGGCATCGCGGCGCTTCAACGTCGAGATCCAGCCGCAGCTCGTGCTGCTGCAGAAGACGCTGCTCAACGTCGAGGGGCTGGGTCGCCAGCTCGACCCCGAGCTCGATCTCTGGCATACCGCCAAGCCTTTCCTCGAGAACTGGATGAACGAGCAGATCGGCTGGCGCGGCCTGGTGCAGCGCCTCAAGGACGAGGCGCCTCGTTACGTGCAACTGCTGCCCGAGCTGCCGCGGCTGGTGCACCAGGCGCTGCAGCCGCGCACGCCCAGCGAGCCGCAGGCGCTGCTTGCGCTGGTCGCCGAGCAGCGGCGCACGAACCGGCTGCTGCGCATCGTCGCCTGGGCGGTGGCCGGCGTCTTCGCTGCGCTGGCCGCCTGGCTGGCGGCGGCACTGACGGGCCGCGGCTGGGCGTGACGCGGGCCGCGCCGCCGCGCCCGGCGCGCGCGTCGGCAGCGCGGCCGTTGCGCCGATAATCCTGCCCCAGCCGCCATCCCCCGAGCCCCGAGGCCCTGTCCATGCTCTTGACGCTGGTCATCTTCTACCTGCTGGTCACGATCGCCATCGGCCTGTGGGCCGCCAAGCGCGTCAAGAACACGGCCGACTTCGCCATCGCCGGGCGCCACCTGCCGCTGGTGATGATCGTGACGACGACGTTCGCTACCTGGTTCGGCTCCGAGACGGTGCTCGGCATCCCCGCCAAGTTCGTGGAGGGCGGGCTCGGCGGCATCGTCGAGGATCCGTTCGGCGCCGGCACCTGCCTGATCCTCGTCGGCCTATTCTTCGCCGCCAAGCTCTACAAGATGACGCTGCTGACGATCAGCGACTACTATCGCGAGCGCTATGGCCGCGGCATCGAGGTCGCGTGCTCGCTGATCATCATCCTGAGCTACCTCGGCTGGGTGTCGGCGCAGGTCACGGCGCTCGGGCTGGTGTTCAACCTGCTGTCGGGCGGCGCGATCAGCGTTCCGACGGGCATGGTGCTCGGCACCGCGTCGATCCTCGCCTACACGCTGTTCGGCGGTATGTGGTCGGTGGCCGTCACCGACTTCGTGCAGATGATCATCCTCGTCGTCGGCCTGTCGATCATCGCCGTGTTCGCGGCCGACCAGGCCGGCGGTGCCGACAAGGTGATCGAGCTGGCGGTCAGCCGCGACCTGTTCCAGTTCCTGCCCGAGCCGAGCTTCACGCAGATCGCCTTCTTCGTCGCCGCGGCGATCACGATGATGCTCGGCTCCGTGCCGCAGCAGGACGTGTTCCAGCGCGTCATGTCGGCCAACAGCGAGCGCGCCGCGACGCGCGGGCCGGTGATCGGCGGTGCCGCCTACATCCTGTTCGCCTTCGTGCCGATGTTCATCGTCACCAGCGCGTTGCTCATCATGCCCGAGCGCGCCGCCGAGCTGATCGCGGAGGATCCGCAGAAGGTGATCCCCACGCTCGTGATGGAGCGCATGCCCTTCGCGATGCAGGTCGTCTTCTTCGGCGCGCTGCTGTCGGCGCTCAAGTCGACCGCGTCGGCCACGCTGCTCGCGCCGTCGGTCACCTTCGTCGAGAACATCTGGTGCCAGTTCTTCCGGCGCCAGAGCGACCGCCAGGAGCTGTGGACGATGCGCGTCGCCGTGCTCGTGTTCAGCGTCTGCGTCTGCGTCTATGCGATCGCGCTGCAGGGCACGTCGATCTACGACATGGTGTCGGGCGCCTACCAGGTGACGCTGGTCGGCGCCTTCGTGCCGCTGGCCTTCGGCCTGTACTGGCGGCGCGCCACGACGCAGGGCGCCGTCTTCTCCATCGTGCTGGGCGTGCTGACCTGGGCGCTGTTCATCGCCACGCCGGCCGGCGAGGCGTTCCCGGCGCAGCTTGCCGGCTTCCTGATGGCCATCGTCGGCATCGTCGTCGGCTCGCTCGGTCCGCAGGCCGTCGTGCGCAACCGTCACGGCAGCCATCACCGCATCGTCGGCTTGAACGCCTGAGAGGCCGTCCCCATCTGCGGCGCGGGTCGGTTCCGCAGTTCGGCGCCGTTATAATTTTTCGTTTCGAATCAAGGGTTTAGACATGCCGATTTACGCCTACCGCTGCTCGGCCTGCGGTCACGCGAAAGACGTGCTGCAAAAGATCAGCGATCCGCCGCTCGCCGTATGTCCCGCGTGCGGCGTGGCAGCCTTCGCCAAGCAGGTCACCGCCGCCGGCTTTCAGCTCAAGGGCACGGGCTGGTACGTCACCGACTTCCGCGGCGGCAACAACGGGGCCAAGCCGGCGGCGGGCGGCGACGCCGCCAAGAGCGACGCCGCGAGCGGCGCAGCGCCCGCGCCCGCTCCGGCCGCCGCCGCGCCCGCCGCGGCACCGGCCGCCGCGCCCGCCGCGGCACCGGCCGCCGCCAAGCCGGCCGGCGGCGACTGACTCCGCGGCCCCAGGGCAAACGCGTGAAGAAATATCTCATCGCCGGCCTGCTGGTCTGGCTGCCGCTGGCGATCACGGTGTGGGTGCTGCACGCCGGCCTCGGCGTGCTCGACGGCATCTTCGGCTGGATGCTGTCGGCCACGCAGGCCGTGCTGCCGGCGTCGGCTTACGGCCCGCTCGAGGCGCTGCGCCGCGTGCCGTTCCTCGGCGTCATCGTGACGCTGGCCGCGCTGCTGCTGACGGGCGCGTTCGCGACCAACATCTTCGGTCAGTGGTGGGTGCACCGCGCCCACGCGCTGATGAACAAGATCCCGATCGTCAAGTCGATCTACAGCTCGGTCAAGCAGGTCTCGGACACGCTGTTTTCGAGCAGCGGCCAGGCGTTTCGCGAGGCCGTGCTGCTGCAGTACCCGCGCCAGGGCATGTGGACGATCGCCTTCGTCACCGGCCGCCCGGGCGGCGCCGTCGCGGCGCACCTCGAGCCCGAGCGCTACCTCAGCGTCTACGTGCCGACGACGCCCAACCCGACGTCGGGCTTCTTCCTGATCGTGTCGCGCGCCGACGTGATCGCGCTGCCGATGAGCGTCGACGAGGCGCTCAAGTACATCATCTCGATGGGCGTCGTCGCGCCGCCGGTGCAGTCCGTCGTCGCGCAGAATGCATCGCGCTGAGCCGGCGCGCCGGCCCGAGCCCCTTTTCCGGAGTGATTCCATGCGTACCACCTATTGCGGTCTGGTCAGCGAAGCGCTGATGGGCCAGACCGTCACGCTGATGGGCTGGGTGCACCGCCGTCGCGACCACGGCGGCGTCATCTTCGTCGACCTGCGCGACCGCGAGGGCATCGTGCAGGTCGTCTGCGACCCCGACCGCCAGGCGATGTTCGCCGCCGCCGAAGACGTTCGCAACGAGTACTGCCTGAAGATCGTCGGCCTGGTGCGCCCGCGTCCCGCAGGTACCGAGAACCCGCACCTCACCAGCGGCAAGATCGAGGTGCTGGCGCACGAGCTCGAGGTGCTCAACCCGAGCGTCACGCCGCCATTCCAGCTCGACGACGACAACCTGTCGGAGACGACGCGCCTGACGCACCGCGTGCTCGACCTGCGCCGCCCGCAGATGCAGAAGAACCTGATGCTGCGCTACCGCGTCGCGATGGAGGTGCGCAAGTTCCTCGATGCGCACGGCTTCGTCGACATCGAGACGCCGATGCTCACCAAGAGCACGCCCGAAGGCGCGCGCGACTATCTCGTGCCCAGCCGCGTCAACGAAGGCATGTTCTTCGCGCTGCCGCAGTCGCCGCAGCTGTTCAAGCAGTTGCTGATGGTCGCGGGCTTCGACCGCTACTACCAGATCACCAAGTGCTTCCGTGACGAGGACCTTCGCGCCGACCGCCAGCCCGAGTTCACGCAGATCGACATCGAGACCTCGTTCATGAACGAGGACGAGATCCGCTCCATGTTCGAGGGCATGATCCGCAGCGTCTTCAAGTCGGCGCTCGGCGTCGAGCTGCCGGCGTATCCGGTAATGACGTATGCCGACGCGATGCACCGCTACGGCTCCGACAAGCCAGACCTGCGCGTCAGGCTCGAGTTCACCGAGCTGACCGACGTGATGAAGGACGTCGATTTCAAGGTGTTCTCGTCGGCCGCCACGATGGCCGGCGGCCGCGTCGCCGCGCTGCACGTGCCCGGCGGCGGCGAGATGAGCCGCGGCGAGATCGACGCCTACACCGAGTTCGTCAAGATCTACGGCGCGCGCGGGCTGGCCTGGATCAAGGTCAACGACGCCGCCAAGGGTCGCGACGGCCTGCAGTCGCCGATCGTCAAGAACCTGCACGACGCCGCCGTCGCCGAGATCCTGCGCCGCTGCGGCGCAGGCAACGGCGACCTGATCTTCTTCGGCGCCGACAAGGAGCGCGTCGTCAACGACGCGCTCGGCGCGCTGCGCGTCAAGATCGGCCACAGCGAGTTCGGCCGCAGCCGCGGGCTGTTCGAGGACCGCTGGGCGCCGCTGTGGGTGGTCGACTTCCCGATGTTCGAGTACGACGAGGACGCCGGCCGCTGGAACGCGGTGCACCACCCGTTCACGGCGCCGAAGGACGGCCACGAGGACTACATGGACAGCGACCCCGGCCGCTGCATCTCCAAGGCCTACGACATGGTGCTCAACGGCTGGGAGCTCGGCGGCGGCTCGGTGCGCATTCACCGCGCCGATGTGCAGAGCAAGGTGTTCGCCGCGCTGAAGATCGGCGAGCAGGAGGCGGCACAGAAGTTCGGCTTCCTGCTCGACGCGCTGAAGTACGGCGCGCCGCCCCACGGCGGCCTGGCGTTCGGACTCGACCGCCTGGTCACGCTGATGACACACGCCGAGTCGATCCGCGACGTGATCGCGTTCCCCAAGACGCAGCGCGCGCAGTGCCTGCTGACGCATGCGCCGAGCGCCGTCGACGAGAAGCAGCTGCGCGAGCTGCACATCCGGCTGCGCAATCCGCAGGCTGCCGCCGCCTCCTGAGCGCCGCACCGGCGCTCGCGCAGCAGCAGGAGTCGCGAAGACGGTGGACCGGCCGGCGAAGATCCCGGAGTCGGTGCTCGTCGTGATCCACACGGCGGCGCGCGACGTTCTGCTCATCGAGCGTGCCGACCACCCGGGCTACTGGCAGAGCGTGACGGGCGCCAAGGACCGCCTCGACGAGCCGCTGCTCGAGACGGCGGCGCGCGAGGTGCACGAGGAAACGGGCATCGTCGTCGGCTCGGCCGGCGTACCGCAGCGCTGCCTGCGCGACTGGGGCATGAGCAACGTCTACGAGATCTATCCGGTGTGGCGCCACCGCTATGCCGACGGCGTCACGCACAACACGGAGCACCTGTTCGGTCTGCTCGTGCCGCGCGACATCGCCATCACGCTGAACCCACGCGAGCACCTGCGCCACCAGTGGCTGCCGTGGCGCGAGGCGGCCGACCGCTGCTTCTCGCCGTCCAACGCCGAGGCCATCCTGCAGCTGCCGCGCTTCATCGAGACGGGCGGAGCATGACGCTCAATCCGTTGCAGTCGTCGGTGCTGCCGCCGTCGAGCCTCGAGCACGGCGTGCTGCGCGTGGCCACCTACAACATCCACAAGGGCGTGCGCGGCGTCGGGCCGCGCAAGCGGCTGGAGATCCACAACCTGGGCATCGGCATCGAGGCGCTCGATGCCGACCTGGTGTTCCTGCAGGAAGTCCGCCACTTCCACCACCGCGACGCGCGCCAGTTCGCGCGCACCTGGTTCGGCTGGCCCGAGGGCGGGCAGGCCGACTTCCTCGCGCCCGAGGGCTACGACGCGGCGTATCGCACTAACGCGTCGACGCGTCACGGCGAGCACGGCAACGCGCTGCTGTCGCGCTGGCCGATCGGCGACATCGGCCACCACGACGTGTCGGACCACCGCTTCGAGCAGCGCGGCCTGCTGCACGTGCCGGTCGAGTGGAACGGCCGCACCGTGCACGCCGTCGTCGCGCACCTCGGGCTGATCCATGCCAGCCGCGTGCGCCAGGTGCAGCGGCTGGCCGACTTCGTCGCGACCCACGTGCCGCCCGGTGACCTGCTCGTCGTCGCCGGCGACTTCAACGACTGGGGCGAAAAGCTCGACGCGCCGATGGCGGCGGCCTGCGGGCTGCGCCGCGCGCGCGGCATCGAGCCGCGTGCGCGGCCGACCTTCCCGTCGCTGGCGCCCGTGTTCTCGCTCGACCGCATCTATCTGCGCGGCCTGTCGTGCGTATCGACCTTCGTGCCGCGCGGCGCCACCTGGGCGCGCATGTCGGACCACCTGCCGCTGGTCGCCGAACTGGTTGCCGACTGAGACCAAAATACCCTCGTTATGCCCGACGACACCATCACCGACTTCCTGCCGCGACTGGCCCGGCGCTACGAGCCGGGCCGCTGGGTGGGCGGCGTGCGCAAGGCGTTCGGCGCCGTCTCCGAGGTCGTCGAAGGTCCCGACGGCATGCTCATCGAGAACCACCCGCCGCACTATCTCGTCGTGCTGTGGAAGCCGCTGCAGGTCGACGACGTCGTGTTGCCGCGCTGGCCGGCCAAGGTCGCGCTGACCAAGCCCGACACGGCGGCGGCGGTGCGCGAACTGCTCGTCGAAGTGCCGCAGGGCGAGCGCCTGTGGCTGGCCGACCAGCTCGTCGACTGGGCGCTGATGGCCGAGATCGTGATGATGAGCGAGCCCGGCCTCTCGCACTTCCACTACCGCGAGCTCAAGCAGTTCATCGACCTCGAGCACAAGGCCACGCTGGCGTCGATCAGCGTCAACTACGGCGGCGACGATGCGATGTACCAGCGCTTCATGAGGACTTCACCGGGGGCGTTCTGACGCTCCGCTGCGCGAGCAGACGGTGTTTGTCCCGTGCTGGCGCGGCGCAGGCGGCTGCCTACACTGGCGGCGCCATGCCGCCGCGGCCTACGCTGCGTCCCGTCGTGGCGGCAGTTCACAGGTACGAAACACAGGAGACCGTCATGGCCCAGTCTTTGAACCGGGCGCTCGGGGTGTTGTCTGCCGCCGTGTGCCTCGTCCTGCTGCCCGCGCACGCGCAGCAGCCCAACCTCGACAAGCTCAAGCAGTTCAAGGTCGCGACGACCGACCTCAACATCCCGACGGTGCCGCAGGAGGGCCGCAACGCCAACGCGATCCGCGACAACCTCAAGCGCGTCAAGCTGCCGCCGGGCTTTCGCATCGAGCTGTTCGCCGTCGTGCCCGACGCGCGCCACATGGCCGTCGCGCCGTCGACCAACATGCTGTTCGTCGGCACGCGCAAGACGACGGTGTGGGCCGTCACCGACCGCAACAGCGACGGCGTGGCCGACGAGGTCAAGTCGTTCGCGCCGTCGCTCAAGTTCACCAATCCCAACGGCGTGTGCTGGACGAAGGACGGCTTCCTCATCGTCGCCGAGCACAACCGCGTGCTCAACTTCCCGGCCGCCGAGTTCTTCTACGAAGGCCCGGACGTCGCCGTCATCGAAGTCGTGCCGCAGGGCAAGCTGATCCCGACGGAGGAGGAGTCGTTCAACCACGGCGCGCGTGTTTGCAAGATCGGCCCCGACGGCCTGGCCTACATCTCGCTCGGCCAGCCGTTCAACGTGCCGCCGCGCGACAAGCTCAAGCTCTACAACGAAGTCGGCATCGGCGGCATGATCCGCATGAACGCCTTCGACGGCAGCAAGCGCGAGGTCTATGCGACGGGCATCCGCAACTCCGTCGGCCACGACTTCAACCCGAAGGACGGCACGCTCTGGTTCACCGACAACCAGACCGACGGCATGGGCGACGACATCCCGGCCGGCGAAATCAACCGCATCACCAAGGCCGGCCAGTTCTTCGGCTACCCGTGGAAGCAGGGCAAGACGCGCATCACGGAGTTCGGCTACGACAAGGACGCGCTGCCGGGCAACATCGTCGACCCGCAGGTCTACATGGACGCCCACGCCGCCGACCTCGGCATGAGCTTCTACACCGGCCGGCAGTTCCCTGCCAGGTACCAGGGCGGCATCTTCTCGGCGCAGCACGGGTCCTGGAACCGCACCAAGCCGATCGGCGCGCGCATCATGTTCACGTCGCTCAAGGCCGACGGCACGGCCGACAAGACTGAAGTGTTCGCCGACGGCTGGCTCGATGCCGACACCGGCACCTTCCGCGGCCGCCCGGTCGACGTCGCCGTGATGAAGGACGGCTCGCTGCTCGTCAGCGACGACTACGCCGGCGCGATCTATCGCATCACCTACAACCCCTGAACGGGCCGCTGCGCCGGCGCACCCCACCGCGGGTCGCCGGCGCGGTGCTCCAGATTTGAACAACGATCCGATCGCCCCGGCCTCGCGTCCGGGCCGCGGCGCCGCGTTGTCGGCCGCGATGTGGCTGGGGTTCGCCGCCGCGGCCGCCGCGCAGCCGGCGGCCGACGACCGCGGCCGCGCCAAGGCCCAGCAGACGTGCGCCGTCTGCCACGGTGCGCTCGGCGTATCCTCGGCACCCGACGCGCCGAACCTCGCCGGCCAGCCCGAGCCGTACCTGGCGGCTCAGTTGCGCGCGTTTCGCAGTGGCGCGCGCCGCCACGAAGTGATGAACGTGATCGCCAAACCGCTGACCGACGATGAAATCACTGCCTTGTCCCGCTGGTACGCATCGATCCGCATCGAGGCGCAGCCGCCGCGCTGAGCCGGCGCCGCTGCTCGCGCTGACGATGCTGCTGGCGTCGCCGGCGCTGGCGCAGCCGCAGCAGGAACCGCAGCCGCAACAAGAGCCGCCGCAGGCCGTGTCGCTCGAGCCCGTCGTCGTCAGCGGCAGCGGCGTCGAGCGGCGCGCCTTCGAGACGCCGTACGCCGTCGACGTGATCGATGCCGACGAACTGCGCCGCGCCGGACCGATGGTCAACCTGTCGGAGGCGATGGCGCGCGTGCCGGGCCTCACCGTCAACGCGCGCAACAACTATGCGCAGGACCTGCAGATCAGCTCGCGCGGCTTCGGCGCGCGCTCGACCTTCGGCGTGCGCGGCATCCGCCTCTACACCGACGGCATCCCGGCGTCGACGCCCGACGGCCAGGGTCAGGTCACGCACTTCGACCTCGCCGGCGCGCAGCGCATCGAGGTGCTGCGCGGGCCGTTCTCGGCGCTGTACGGCAACAGCTCGGGCGGCGTGATCTCGCTGGTCAGCGCGCCGCCGCGCGAGCGCGCCGGCGAAGTCGCGCTCGACGTCGGCCGCTGGGGCATGCGCCAGCTGCGCGTCGGTGCCGAGGCGCCGTACGGCGAGGGCTTCGACATCCGCGCTCAGGCCGCGCTGTTCGAGATCGACGGCTTTCGCCCGCACAGCGAGGCGAGGCGCCGGCTGCTGAACCTCCGGCTGGGCTGGCGCGGCGAGCTCGACACGGTGACCGTTCTCGTCAACGGCATCGACCAGCCGGCGCAGGATCCGCTCGGCCTGACGCGCGCCCAGTTCGACGCCGACGCCACGCAGACGGCGCCGCAGGCGACGCTGTTCGACACGCGCAAGACGGCGACGCAGCACCAGCTCGGCGCGCAGTGGAAGCGGCGCCTCGCCACCGGCAGTGCGCTCGAGGAGAGCATCGTCACCGCCTACCTCGGCCGGCGCGACGTCACGCAGTGGCAGGCCATCCCCGACACGGCGCAGGAGGCGTCGCCGCGTCATCCGGGTGGCGTGATCGATTTCGACCGGCTCTATCACGGTGTCGACGGCCGCCTCGTGTGGCGCTGGGAGATCGCGCGGCTGGTCGCCGGCGCCGCCGTCGAGACGCAGCAGGAGGACCGGCGCGGGCACGAGAACTTCGTCGGCACGCCGCCCAACCGCCAGTTCGGTGTCACCGGCGCGTTGCGCCGAGACGAGAACAACCGCGCGCGCAGCGCCGACGCCTACGCCCAGGCCGAGGTCGACTTCACGCCGGCGTGGACCGGCACGCTCGGCGTGCGCAGCGGCCGCCTGAGCGTGCAGACCTCCGACGCCTACCTCGCCAACGGCGACGACTCGGGCCGCCTGCATCACGACTACACCAACCCCGTCGCCGCGCTGCAGTGGCGCCCCGACGCGTCGCTCAACGTCTACGTGAGCGCCGGCCGCGGCTTCGAGTCGCCGACGCTCACCGAACTCGCCTACCGCCCCGACGGCTCGGCCGGCTTCAACACGGCACTGCGTCCGCAGCGCAGCCGGCAGGTCGAGGTCGGCGTCAAGTGGCGCGCGCCGGCGCTCGGCCTGGCCGCCGACCTGGCCGTCTTTCGCGCCAGCACCCGCGACGAGATCGGCGTGCAGACCAACACCGGCGGCCGCTCGACGTTCCAGAACGTCGGCGCGACGCGGCGCGCCGGTGCCGAGCTCGCCGCGCGCTGGCAGCTCGCACGCGCCTGGCGCGTGCTCGTCGCGCTGACGCTGCTCGACGCCACGTATCGCGATGGCTTCCTCGCCTGCGCCGGCACGCCGTGCGCCGCGCCGAGCGTGCCGGTGCCGGCCGGCAACCGCATCGCCGGCACGACGAACAAGGCCGGCTACGCCGAGCTGGCGTGGCGGCCGTGGCACGGCACCGAAATCGCCGCCGAGGTGCGCGCCGTCGGCAGCGTGCCCGTCAACGACGTCAACAGCGACTTCGCGCCGTCGGCGACGACGCTGGCGCTGCGCGCGCTGCACACGCTGACGCTGCCGGTCGGCCGGCTCGAGCTGCTGGCGCGCCTGGACAACGCGACCGACCGCCGATGGGCCGGCAGCGTCATCGTCAACGACGGCAACCAGCGCTGGTTCGAGCCCGCGGCGCCGCGCAGCTGGCTGGTCGGCGCGCATTGGCGCACGACGTTCTGACGCCGCGCCGTCAGCGGCCGAACAGGCCCTTGATCACGTTGCCGACGCCCTCGACGACGCCGCCCACGCTGACGCCGAGCGTGTTCGCCAGGCTCGACGCGATACGCGTCGCGATGTTCTCGTTGAGCGAGAACCTGGGGTCGTCGAGCCGCCCCTCGAGCACGAAGCGCACGTCGATGCGGCCGTCGCGGCTCAGCGCGGCGAGCACGGCCTGGCGCGGCACGCCGGCGAAGCTGCCGTCCCCGGCGAGCTCGAGGCCGCGCAGCGTCACGCTGCCTGGCGCGTGCAGCCGGTTGGCCTCGACGCTGGCCTGCAGCGCGAGGTCGAGCTGGCCGTTGCGCACGCCGCCGTCGACGGCGCGCAGCAGGTAGGGCTGCAGCACGAGCAGGTCGGCGCCGAAGAGCCGCGCGTCGAGCTCGGCGTCGCGCGTCGCCGGTGCAATGCGCCCGCGGATCTGCAGCCGGCCCGCGTGGCGCACGCCGGCCAGGGTGCCGGCGAGCTCGACCTGCGCCGGCCGGTCGAGCGCCGGCAGCACGAGCGGGCCGACGCGCGCATCGAGGGCATCGATGCGCAGCCGGTGCGGCGGCTGGCGCACCGATGCGTCGTGGAAGTCGAAGCGCGCGCCGACGAGCTGCACTTCACCGATCTCGATCGTCGGCATCGTGGCGGCGCGCTTCGGCGCGGCGGCGCCGCCAGGCCCTGCCTCGAGCAGCGAGGGCAGCAGGCGCAGGCGGCCGTCGCGCGTGCGCAGCGCCGACACGTAGCCGCCTTCGACGACGATGCGGCGCAGCGCCCACCGGCCCGACCACAGGCTGGCGAGGGACGGCGCGACGTGCACGCGCGCGGCGCGCAACTCGTCGTCGGCCGGCCAGCCGCGCGCGCGGTCGGCACGCACGCGCACGTCGAGCGCCTCGACGCCGGTCCACCTGACGCGCAGCGCGCCGACGCTGGCCGTCGGCCCGAGCGCCTGCTCGATGCCGGCGCGCAGCCGCTGCACTGCGGCGCCGTAGCCCCAGGCGGCGAGGGCGCCCAGCGCCGCCAGCGCGAGCGCGGCGGTGAGCAGTCGTCGGCGGGTCGGCGTCATCGTCATCGCGTCCGCGATTGTGCAAGCCGGTCCGCTGCACACGCCGCACAATCGGCAGCCGCATGGGGACTACGACACACGACGCCCGGCCGCTGGTCGGCGTCGACTTCACGAGCCGGCCGACGCCGCGCAAGCCGATCACCGTGGCGCACGGCGTGCTCGCCGGCGGCGTCGTGCGGCTGCAGCGCATCGATCGCCACGAGACGCTCGACGCGTACGCGTGCTGGCTCGCTGCGCCGGGCGGGTGGATCGGCGCCTTCGATCATCCGTTCGGCCTGGCACGCACGCTCGTCGAAGCGCTCGGCTGGCCGACCGACTGGCACGCACTGATGCGCCACTACGCGGCGCTGTCGCGCGACGAGGTGCGTGCCACCTTCGCCGCCTGGTGCGCGACGCGGCCCGCCGGCGGCAAGTTCGCGCACCGCGCCTGCGAGCGCCCGGCCGGCGCCAGCCCGGCGATGAAGTGGGTCAACCCGCCGGTCGCGCTGATGCTGCACGCCGGCATGCCGCTGTTGATCGACGCCGGCGTCGACATCCCCGGCCTGCACGCCGGCGACGCGGCGCGCGTCGCGCTCGAGGGCTACCCCGGTATGGCGGCGCGCGACGTGCTGGGCGCGCGCTCGTACAAGAGCGACGAGCGCGCGCGCCAGACGCCCGAGCGCCTGATCGCGCGCAAGGACCTCGTCGATGCGCTCGAGCAGGGTCGCAGCCGGCTCGGCCTGCGATTGAAGCTCACGCATGCGCAGCGCGAGCAGCTCGTCGACGACGCCAGCGGCGACAGCGTCGACGCCGTGCTGTGCCTGCTGCAGGCGGCGTGGGCGGCGACACAGCCGCGCTACGGGCTGCCCGAGCACGTCGATCCGCTCGAAGGATGGATCGTCGGCACACCTTTCGAGACCGCCGCATGAAGGCCGTGCGCATTGCGTCGGCTGCCGCGACGCTGCTGCTGGGCGCCGGCGCCGCTGCTGCTGCGCAGGTCTTCGTCGGCACCGTCACGCGCGTCGCCGACGGCGACACGCTGTGGCTGCAACCCGACGACGCCGCGCGCCGGCCGCTCAAGCTGCGCCTGCGCGGCATCGATGCCCCCGAGCTGTGCCAGCGCTGGGGCGTGCAGTCGCGCGACGCGCTCGCCGCGCGCGTGCTGCAGCGGCGCGTGAGCGTCGAGCTGCGCACGCGCGACGACTATGGGCGCGCGCTCGGTACGCTGCAGGTCGACGGCGCCGACGTGTCGGCCGAACTGGTCGCCGCCGGCCATGCGTGGAGCCAGCGCTGGCGCGGCGGCGGGCCCTACCTGCGCGAGGAGCAGAAGGCGCGCGCAGCGCGGCGCGGGCTGTTCGCCGACCCGGCGGCGATCGAGCCGCGGCAATTCCGGCGCTCGCACGGGCCGTGCGATCGACGACACCCCGCTCGCCAGGACCGACGATCGACCCTCCGGGAGTTGCGGGTGCAGGCCTTGCTCGGGAGCGGCCCGGCGCGGTGGCCCGTGCCGAGCCTCGGCCTCACGCGCGCATCAGCGTGCTCTTGCCGAACAGGCTCTCGATCAGGTCGACGGCGACGGCGGCCGTCGCGTTGCGCACGTCGAGCGCCGGGTTGAGCTCCATCACGTCGAGCGAGGCGAGGCGGCCGCTGTCGGCGATCATCTCCATGCACAGCTGCGCCTCGCGATACGTCGGCCCTCCCTTGACGGCGGTGCCGACGCCCGGGGCGACGTCGGGGTCGAGGAAATCGACGTCGAAGCTCACGTGCAGGTGCGTGTTGGCGTCGAGCGTGGCCAGCGCGAGTTCCATCGTGTGGCGCATGCCCATTTCGTCGATGTAGCGCATGTCGAACACCTCGAGTCCCTGCTCGTGCACGAGCCGCTTCTCGCCGGCGTCGACGCTGCGGATGCCGATCTGACGGACCCATTTCGCGCTGATCGCAGGCACGTGGCCTCCGATGCCGACCAGCTCCTCGGGGCCGATGCCGCACAGGCAGGTCAGCGGCATGCCGTGCACGTTGCCGCTGGGCGTGAGGCGGTCGGTGTTGAAGTCGGCATGCGCGTCGAGCCACAGCACGCGCAGCTTGCGGCCCTGCTCGCGGCAGTGGCGAGCCACGGCGCTGATCGAGCCGATCGCCAGACTGTGGTCGCCGCCGAGCAGGATCGGCAGCCGCGCCTGCACCAGCTCGGCGTGCACCGCGGCGTGCACGGCGCGGCTCCAGGCGGCGACTTCGGCCAGGTGGCGATAGCCGTCGACCGGCGTGTGCCACGGATTGGCCGGGCCGCCGAGGTTGCCGCGGTCGATCACGTCGAGGCCGAGCGCCGCCAGCGTCGGCCCGATGCCCGCGACGCGCAGCGCCTCGGGACCCATCGACGCGCCGCGCGCGCCGGCGCCGACATCGGTCGGCGCGCCGATCAGCGTGACGTGGCGGTTCATCGGATCGCTGCGTCGGCGGCCCGCCGGATCAGATGTCGAGCGCGAGGTCGCCCGTCTGCGTCGGCGCGGCGTCCATGCCGTACGTGGCCTCGATCACGGACCACGCCTCGTCGGCGCTCTCGACGAAGCGGAACAACTGCTTGTCGACCTCGGCGATCATGCCGGTATCGACGAGCAGGTCGAAGTCGATCAGACGGCTCCAGAAGTCGCGCCCGAACAGCAGCACCGGGCGGCGCCGGCTCTTGCCGGTCTGGATCAGCGTCAGCACCTCGAACAGCTCGTCGAGCGTGCCGAAGCCGCCTGGAAAGCACACCAGCGCGATCGAGCGCATCAGCAGGTGCATCTTGCGCAGGCCGAAGTAGTGGAACTGGAAGCACAGCTCCGGCGTGATGTAGGGGTTGGGCGCCTGCTCGTGCGGCAGCACGATGTTCATGCCGACGCTCTTGCCGCCGACCTCGTGCGCGCCGCGGTTGCCGGCTTCCATGATGCCGGGGCCGCCGCCCGTCACGATGTAGATCGGCGAGTCGAGGTTGCGCGAGCGATCCGTGATCAGCGCGGCGAAGCGGCGCGCCTCCTCGTAGTAGCGCGCCATCTCGACGTGGCGCTCGGCGATGCGCAGCGCGACCGGGTCGCCGGCGGCACGCGCGTCGTCGAGCAGGCGCAGCGCGACCTCGCGTGCGACGACGCGCGCGCTGCCGAACAGCACGATCGTCGCCTGCACGCCCTGCTCGGCCTGGATCAGCTCGGGCTTGAGCAGCTCGAGCTGCATGCGCACCGGCCGCATGTCCTCGCGCAGCAGGAAGTCCTTGTCGGTGAAGGCGAGCTTGTAGCTGCTGCCCGGCGCGTCGTAGGGCGAGGGCGGCACCGGGATGCCGGCCTCCTCCTGCGCGGTCGGGAAGTTGCGGGCGGTCAGCTCTTTCTTGTCCATCGGGCGCAGCTTACTCGCGTGCGCCGCAGACGGGGCAGCCGGGCTGCCGCTGTACGCGGACCTCGTGCCACTCCATCGCGCGCGCGTCGAGCATCTGCAGTCGGCCGGCAAGCGACGTTCCGACGCCCGCCAGCAGCTTGAGCGCCTCGGCCGCCTGCATCGCGCCGACGATGCCCACCAGCGGCGCGAACACGCCCATCGTGGCGCAGCGCGCTTCCTCGAACACGGTGTCGGGCGGGAACAGGCACGCGTAGCAGGGCGCCTCGGGCCGGCGCGTGTCGTAGACCGAGACCTGGCCGTCGAAGCCGATCGCGGCGCCCGACACCAGCGGGCGCCGGTGCGCGACGCAGGCCGCGTTGACGGCGTGGCGCGTCGCGAAGTTGTCGCTGCAGTCGACGACGACGTCGGCACGCGCCACCAGCGCGTCGAGCGCCGCCGCGCCGGCGCGCTCGGCCAGCGCGACGACCTCGACCTCGGGGTTGATCTCGCGCACCGACTGCGCCGCCGACGCGGCCTTGGGCTGGCCGACGCGCGCCATGCGGTGCGCGATCTGGCGCTGCAGGTTGGTCAGGTCGACACGGTCGTCGTCGACCAGCGTCAGCGTGCCGACGCCCGCCGTGCCGAGGTACAGCGCGACGGGCGAGCCGAGGCCGCCGGCGCCGATCACGAGCGCGTGCGCGTCGAGGATGCGCTGCTGCCCCTCGACGCCGATGTCGTCGAGCAGGATGTGGCGCGAGTAGCGCAGCAACTGGTCGTCGTTCACGGGCCGAGCATACGCACAAAAAGCGCGACGCCCGCGCGGGGCGGGCGTCGGCGGCACGCTGCGGGAGCGTTCAGTTCGTCTCGACCTCGGCCTTGCGCTCTTGCATCGTCTTGCTGACGATCACCGGCTTGCCCTTGAGGCGGTTGAGCGCCTGCATCAGCTGGAAGTCCTCGGCGCTGCCGAACTCGGGCAGCGGCTTGGGCGGCGTGCTGCCCTTGGCGGCCTCGGCCTCGATGCGCTTGCGCGCCTCCTCGCGCGCCTTCTCGCGCGCCTCGTCCTTGACCTCGGGGCCGCTGATCAGGTGCTTCTCGAGGTCGGCCTCGCGCACGCGCAGCGCTGCGAACACGTTGCCGGCCTCCGTCTCGTCGAGCATGATCTCGGGCACGATGCCCTTGGCCTGGATCGACTTGCCGCTGGGCGTGTAGTAGCGCGCCGTCGTGATCTTGAGCGCCGTCTCGGGCGAGAGCTGGCGCACCGTCTGCACAGAGCCCTTGCCGAAGGTCTGCGCGCCCATCACGGTGGCGCGCTTGTGGTCCTGCAGCGCGCCGGCGACGATCTCGCTGGCCGACGCCGAGCCCTCGTTGACGAGCACGACGAGCGGCACCGTCTTCAGCGCCTCGGGCAGGCGCTTGAGCGGATCGCCGCTGCCGCGGCGCTGGTAGAACTCGGGCGAGGCCTTGAACGTGGCCTTCGAGTCGGGGATCTGGCCGTTGGTCGTTACGACGACGACGTCGGCCGGCAGGAACGCCGCCGAGATCGCGACCGCGCCCTCGAGCAGGCCGCCGGGGTCGTTGCGCAGGTCGAGCACGAGGCCCTTGAGCTTGGGGTCCTGCTTGTACAGCTCGTCGATCTTGCGCACGAAGTCGTCGACGGTGCGGTCCTGGAACTGGCTGATGCGCAGCCAGGCGTAGCCCGGCTCGACCATGCGGGAGCGCACGCTCTGTACGCGGATCTCCTCGCGCGTGATCGTCACCGGGAAGCTGCGGTTCTCGGCCTTGCGGAAGACGGTCAGCATGACGCGCGTGTTGGGCTCGCCGCGCATGCGCTTGACGGCCTGGTCCATCGTCAGGCCCTTGACGGCGGTGTCGTCGATCTTGGTGATCAGGTCGCCGCTCTTCAGGCCGGCGCGAAACGCCGGCGAGCCTTCGATCGGCGTGACGATCTTGACCAGCCCGTCCTCCATGCCGATCTCGATGCCCACGCCGACGAAGCGCCCCGTCGTGCCCTCGCGGAATTCCTTGAACGACTTCTTGTCGAAATATTGGGAGTGCGGATCGAGCCCCGAGACCATGCCGCCGATCGCGTCGGTGATCAGCTTCTTCTCGTCGACGGGCTCGACGTAGTCGCTCTTGACCATGCCGAACACGGCGGCGAGCTGCTGCAGCTCCTCGAGCGGCAGCGGCGCGAGCGAGCTGCGCGCGATGGCCTGCAGTTGCATCGTCGCCAGCGCGCCGGCCACGGCACCCAGCGTGATCCAGCCCGCGACCTTCAGTTTGACACCCATACCTCGACCCATTCCCGCCCTAGCGGCGGCTTTGCGAGCCAGTATAGAACCGGCCCGCCGCTTGGAGCCTGGGGCTGGCGTAAAAGTTGCACGGCCCCGGGGGCCTCTGTCGATTCAGGCCGCAACGTCGCGTGCAAAGGTGACGACGTGGTCGACCTCGGCGCGAATGCCGATCCATTCGCCGACGCGGTGGTCGTGGTGCGACGGCACGTGCGCGAGCAGGTGCTCGCCGGTCGCCAGACGCAGCGTGTAGAGGAACTCGGAGCCGCGGAATGCCTTGCGCTCGATGCGCGCCAGCACGCGCGCGCTGTCGTCGTGCACGATGTCGTCGGCGCGCAGCAGCACGTCGCAGCGGCCCTCGGGGTAGGCGTCGGGCAGCGGGCACTCGGCGGCGTCGACCAGATCGCCGAGCGGGGTGCGCACCACCGGGCCGGCGTCGCCGGCGACGATCTGCGCCGGCGTGAACACGCCGTGGCCGATGAAGTGGGCGACGAAGCGCGATGCCGGCCGGTGGTAGATGGCATAGGGCTCGTCCCATTGCTCGAGGCGGCCCTGGTGCATAACGCCGATGAGGTCGCCGAGCGCGAACGCCTCCATCTGGTCGTGCGTGACGAACAGCGCCGTTGTGCCGGTCTGGTGCAGGATGGCGCGCACTTCCTGCGACAGGCGCTCGCGCAGGTCGACGTCGAGGCTGGAGAACGGCTCGTCGAGCAGCAGCAGCCGTGGCTGCGGCGCCAGCGCTCGCGCCAGCGCGATGCGCTGCTGCTGGCCGCCCGAGAGCTGGTGCGGCGCCCGCTCGGCGGCGTGGCCGAGGCCGACGAGGTCGAGCATCTCGCGCGTGCGCTTCTGACGCTCGGCGGCCGGCAGGTGGCGCACGCCGAACGCCACGTTCTGCGCCACCGTCAGGTGCGGGAAGAGGGCGTAGTCCTGGAACACCATGCCGATGCGCCGCGCCTCGGGGGCGACGTGCAGGCCGTGCGCGGCGTCCGACAGCGCCTCGCCCTCGATGGCGATGCGCCCCGACTGCGGCCGCTCGAGGCCGGCGACGGCGCGCAGCAGCGTCGTCTTGCCGCAGCCCGACGGGCCGATCAGCACGCCGATGCGTCCGCGCGGCAGCGCCATCGTCACGGCATCGACCGCGGCGCGCCCAGCGGCCGTGCCGCGATAGCG
>JASNYH010000010.1:0-117617 GCA_048500255.1 Burkholderiaceae bacterium
GTAGCGCAGCCCCTTGCCGAGCAGCCAGCCGGCGAAGACGACGAGCGCCGCCACGGCGATGCGCGGCAGGTAGGCGCCGACCTGCACGAGCAGCGCGCGCAGCGGCTCGACGGCGAAGTTGAAGCTGTCCATGCGGCGGGGTCCCTCCTGCGTGGCGATTCAAGGCCCGGCGGTGAGCGCGGCGATGCCGGTCAGCGGCACGCCGATCCAGTCGGGCCGGTTGTCGAGTTCGTAGCGCAACTCGTACAGCGCCTTCTCGATCTCGAACAGTTCGAGCAGCGGCGGCGCCGCGGCGTCGAAGGCGGCGGCGTCGGCATACAGCCCACCGGCTGCCGCCGCGTCGCGGTAGGCGCCGAGAAACGTCTCGCGCACCGTCGCCAGCCAGGCCCCGGCGGCGGCCTCGCGGCGCTCGCGGTCGCTGTCGGGCAGCGCCGCCTGGCGCAGCGCCGTCTGGCGCGCATAGTCGAACGAGCGCAGCATGCCGGCCACGTCGCGCAGCGCCGACTGCTTGCGCCGGCGCTCGTCGAGCGAACGGCCGGGCTCGCCCTCGAAGTCGATGATGACGAAATCATTGTTGACGAGCAGCACCTGGCCGAGGTGGTAGTCGCCGTGCAGCCGCGTCTTGGCGCCGGCCGGCGCGTGGCCGGCGAGACGCGCGATGCGCTCGGCCAGTGCCGCCTCGCCGACGACGACGCGCTGCGCCGTCGCCTGCCATTCGGCGGGCAGCGAGTCGGCGCGCTGGCGCAGCTCCTGCAGCGCGACGCGCGCGTCGGCGAGCACCCGCTGCGACCACTGCTGCACGTCGGCCGGCGTGATCGGCTCGGGGTCGAACGCCGCGTCGCCGGTGCGCCGCGCCAGCGCGGCGTGCAGCTCGGCGGTGCGCCGCCCGAGCGTGGCCATCAGCAGCAGGAAGCCGCCGTCGACGCCCGCGGCGTCGCCGCCGGCGGCGTCGGTGCCGATCTCCTCGAGCTGGCGCTGCAGCTTGTCGACGGCATAGCTCCAGGCGTCGCCCTGGTTCGCGATGTGGGCCTGCAGGATCATCAGCGTGCAGGGCGTGCCCTGCGCCGATACGTGCTCGACGCTGCCGGCCACGGGCACGCAGTGCGCAAACTCGACGACGTCGGTCAGGAAGCGGCCCATCTCGAGCTCGGGGTTGATGCCGGCGCGCACGCGGCGGATCGCCTTGAGGAACAGCCGCTCGCCGAGCACGACGACGGAGTTGCTGCTCATCGCCAGCGTGCGCAGCGCCGGCGCCCCGGCCGGCGCGACCGGCGCGCCGGCGCCCGCGGCGATGCCGGCATAGGCCGCCGTCGGCCGGAAGCGCAGCGTGCCGTGCGCCGCGCGCACGTCGCGGCCGGTGCCGATCGCCTCGACGACGGCGCGGCAGAACAGCTCGTCGGCCAGCGCGTCGGCGAGCACGCCGACGTTGGCCTGCTGGCGCACCTTGGCGAGCGAGCCGGCGGCGAGCTGCTTGACGCGCTCTTCCTCCGTCTCGTCCCAGGCCAGCGCGATCGGCACGAAGTAGCGCAGCGTCTCGCGCGGCCCCTCGGCGTCGGCCAGCGTGACGAGCCACTGGCGCCCACCGCTGTCGAACAGCGCGTGTTCGGCCAGCGTGGCGCGGCCGACGGTCTCGTCCTTGGTGGCGAACCAGCGCTGGCGCGCCATGAAGCGCGGCAGCATGTCGCGCTCGAACTGCGCGCGCGTCTTCTCGGCCAGCGCGATGCGCCACGGCACGACGCGATCGCGGAACAGGCTGTTCCAGCCGTCGAACAGCACGAGCACCGGCAGGTCCTCGACCGGCAGCCGCTCGAGGTGCCACTCGGGCGGCGCGACGTCCGTCGCGAGGCGGAACCAGTAGAAGCCGTAGGCCGGCAGCGTCAGCAGATACGGCAGCTCGCCGATCGGCGGAAAGGCGTTGCGTCCGCCCATCTCGACGGGCACGCGGCCCTTGTACTCGGCGAGGTCGATCTCCACCGGCTGCGGGCTGCGCCCGAGGTTGGCCACGCACAGCACGATGTCGTCGCGGTACTCGCGCAGGTAGGCGAGGACCTTGCGGTTGCCCGGGTGCAGCAGGCGAAAGCGCCCGCGCCCGAAGGCCTTGGAGGTGGCGCGCGTGGCGAGCAGGCGGCGCGTCCAGTTCAGCAGCGACGAGGCCTCGCGCTGCTGCGCCTCGACGTTGATCGCCTCGAAGCCGTACACCGGGTCCATGATCGGCGGCAGGTACAGCCGCTGCGGGTCGGCGCGCGAGAAGCCGCCGTTGCGGTCGCTCGTCCACTGCATCGGCGTGCGCACGCCGTCGCGGTCGCCGAGGAAGATGTTGTCGCCCATGCCGATCTCGTCGCCGTAGTAGAGGATCGGCGAGCCGGGCATCGACAGCAGCAGGCTGTTCATCAGTTCGATGCGCGCGCGGTCGTTCTCGAGCAGCGGCGCGAGGCGGCGCCGGATGCCCAGGTTGATGCGCGCGCGCGGGTCGGCGGCGTACATCTTGTACATGTAGTCGCGCTCCTTGCTCGTCACCATCTCGAGCGTCAGCTCGTCGTGGTTGCGCAGGAAGATCGCCCACTGGCAGCGCGCCGAGATGTCGGGCGTCTGCTGCATGATCTCGACGACGGGGTGGCGGTCCTCCTGCGCGATCGCCATGTACATGCGCGGCATCAGCGGGAAGTGGTAGGCCATGTGGCACTCGTCGTCGTCGCCGAAGTACTCGCGCACGTCCTCGGGCCACATGTTGGCCTCGGCCAGCAGCAGCACGTTGGGGTACTTGGCGTCGATGCGCGCGCGGACCTCCTTGATCACCTCGTGCGTCTCGCGCAGGTTCTCGTTGCTGGTGCCGTCGCGCTCGATCAGGTAGGGGATGGCGTCGAGCCGGAAGCCGTCGACGCCCTGGTCGAGCCAGAACTGCATCGTCTTGAAGACGGCCTGGCGCACGCTCGGATTGTCGAAGTTGAGGTCGGGCTGGTGGCTGAAGAAGCGGTGCCAGTAGTACTGCTGCGCCACGTCGTCCCAGGCCCAGTTCGACTTCTCGGTGTCGGTGAAGATGATGCGCGTGCCGCTGTAGAGCGTCGGGTCGTCGCTCCACACGTAGTAGTCGCGCTTGGGCGAGCCCTTGGGTGCGCGCCGCGCCGCCTGGAACCACGGGTGCTGGTCCGACGTGTGGTTGAGCACCAGCTCCGTGATGACGCGCAGGCCGCGCTTGTGCGCCTCGCGCACGAACTGGCGGAAGTCCTGCCGCGTCCCGTAGGCCGGGTTGACGGTGTGGTAGTCGGCGACGTCGTAGCCGTCGTCGCGCAGCGGCGAGGGATAGAACGGCAGCAGCCAGATCGTGTTGACGCCGAGGTCCTGCACGTAGTCGAGCTTCTCCGTCAGGCCGCGGAAGTCGCCGATGCCGTCGCCGTTGGAGTCGTAGAACGCCTTGATGTGCAGCTCGTAGACGACGGCGTCCTTGTACCAGAGGGCATCGTCGTCGAGGCCGGCGTCGACGCTCGCGGGATCGGGCAGCTTTTCGTGCTTCAAGCGGTGCGGCTCGCGTCAGTGGAAGTAGTCGAAGTCGTGCTCGCGGCGCAGCCGCCGGCGCACGATCATCACGTGCGCCGGGCTGCGCTGCGGGTCGAGGTGGACCCAGTTGCGCGCGCCGTGCCACAGGAAGCGCTGCTCGCCGAGCACGTCGTGCATCTCGTAGGGCTCGTCGGCGGGCAGGCCGAGCGCGTGCAGATCGAGCTCGACCCAGCCGCTCTCGCCGTGATGCGGATTGAGGTTGACGACGACGACGACGACGTTGTCGAGCGCCGGCGTGGCCTTCGCATAGGCGATCATGCGGTCGTTGTCGATGGGCAGGAAGCGCAGCGACGCGTTCGACTGCAGCGCCGCGTTGTCGCGCCGGGCGATGTTGAGCACGGCGACGAAGCCGGCCAGCGAGTCGTGGCGCGCCAGGTCCCAGCGGCGCAGCTGGTACTTCTCGGAGTCGAGGTACTCCTCCGAGCCCGGCTCGCGCGGCTGGTGCTCGAGCAGCTCGAAGGCCGGGCCGTAGAGGCCGTAGCTGGCCGACAGCGTCGCGGCGAGCACGACGCGCGCCATGAAGGCGCCGCGCCCGCCGACCTGCAACACCTCGGGCAGGATGTCGGGCGTGTTGGGCCAGGCGTTGGGGCGGAAGTAGTCGCGCCCTGGGCCGTGCGCCAGCTCGTTGAAGTACTCCGTCAGCTCGTGGCGAGTGTTGCGCCACGTGAAGTAGGTGTACGACTGCGTGAAGCCGAGCTTGGCCAGGCGGTGCATCACCTTCGGCCGCGTGAACGCCTCGGCGAGGAAGATGACGTCGGGGTGGTGCTCGCGCACCGCCGTGATCGCCCACTCCCAGAACGCGAACGACTTGGTGTGCGGGTTGTCGACGCGGAAGATGCGCACGCCGTGACCGATCCAGAACTCGATCACCGACGCCAGCTCGTCCCACAGCGCGCGCCAGTCCGCCGACTCGAAGTCGAACGGATAGATGTCCTGGTACTTCTTCGGCGGGTTCTCGGCGTACTGGATGCTGCCGTCGGCGCGCTTGCGGAACCACTGCGGATGCTCGCGCACGTAGGGGTGGTCGGGCGCGCACTGCAGCGCGATGTCGAGCGCGATCTCGATGCCGTGCCGCGCGGCGGCGGCGACCAGCGCGTCGAAGTCGTCGAACGTGCCGAGCTCGGGGTGCAGCGCCTTGTGTCCGCCCTCGGCGGCGCCGATCGCCCACGGGCTGCCGACGTCGCCGGGCGCGGCGGCGAGCGCGTTGTTGCGGCCCTTGCGGCGCTCGCGCCCGATCGGGTGCACGGGCGGCAGGTAGACGACGTCGAAGCCCATGCGCGCCACGTAGGGCAGCAGTGCGACGCAGTCGCGCAGCGTGCCGTGGCGACCCGCCTCGGGCGACGCCGAACGCGGGAAGAACTCGTACCACGTCGAGAAGCCGGCGCGCACGCGGTCGACGAAGAGCGGGAACTGCTGCGGATGCGTGCAGGCGTGCTGCAGGTCGGGCCAGCGCAGCGCGACGTCGGCGCGCGGCTTGTCGAGCGCCAGGTGCTGCAGCGCCCCGACCGGCCCGGCGGCGGCCTGCAGCAGCTCGTGCGCCCACTGCTCGAGCGCCCGGCGGTCGTCGACGCTGCGCGCGCGCTGCGCGGCGGCGGCGATCAGCGCCGCGCCCGAGCGCGCTGCGACGCGCAGGTCGTCCTCGTCGGTGCGCCGCGCGAAGTCGTGACGCCACGAGCGGAAGGCGTCGACCCAGGCGCTGACGGTGTAGCGGTACGCGCCGATGCGGTCGACGACGAAGCTCGCGCGCCAGCGGTCGTTGCCAAGTGCGTGCATCGGCGCGACGTGCCAGTCGGCGTCGTCGGCGTGGCGCCAGAGCACGGCGCAGCCGATCTCGTCGTGGCCGTCGGCGAAGCAGTCGGCCTCGACGACGACGCGCTCGCCGACGATGCGCTTGACGGCGAAGCGTCCGCCGTCGACGGCCGGCGTGACGGCCTCGACGACGGCGCGCACGCGACCCTCGGGCACGCCGATCGGGCTCAGGCGGGCGACTCGCTCGTTCATCGTGGGGCTCCTGGCGCGCACACGCGCCGCTCGTGACCATACCCGCTCGCGGCCGGATCGGGCAACCCGGCGCGTCCGACGCCGCGGTCGGCAAGGGACATGCCCGTGCCATCGTGCCCTACGGCCCTGCGGTCCGATTCCCCGAGGGGAGCGAGCGCCTTCGGAGCGGCCGTGCGGCGCAACGTCGTGCCCCTGCGGACCTGCGGTCCGGTCCCCCAAGGGGAGCGAGTGCCTTCGGAGCGGCCGGTGCGGCGCTCTCGCTACTGCCAGCGCCAGGTCCAGATCGCGTCGAGCGCGTTGTCGAGCCCCGACTGCGCGCGCAGCGTGAAGCGCTGCGCCACGCGATAGATGAGCTGCCACGTGCCCGCCGTCGCGTTCAGGCCGCGCTCGTAGCCGACGTACCAGCGCGCCGACAGCTGCTTGCCGAGCGTGACGATCGTCTCGCGCACGGTGCCGTCGGACTGGCGCACCGACATCTCGTCGAGGCCGATGAGGCGCGTGAGATTCGCCGCCGGGCCTTCGCTGTCGTTGCCGCCGGCGATCAGCGCCAGCGCCGCGCGCTGCAGCACCGCGGTGTCGGTGCGGCCGAGCCCTTCGCTGGCGCGCCCGAGCACCAGCCACGACAGCTTGTCGGTCTCCGACATCTCGGGCTCGGAGAACAGTCGCACGCGCGGCGCCGCGGCGTTGCCGCCGATGGCGACGCCGACGCGGATGTCGATG
The DNA here is from genome assembly GCA_048500255.1 of Burkholderiaceae bacterium. Classification (GTDB taxonomy): domain Bacteria; phylum Pseudomonadota; class Gammaproteobacteria; order Burkholderiales; family Burkholderiaceae_C; genus JAMHWF01. Next base: position 6,277 of record JASNYH010000010.1, read on the forward strand.
CCCGGCCGCACGGCGACGATGTCGAGCCGCGGATTCGACGGCGGTCCGTTGAAAGCGACGATGCCGCGCTCGATCGTGAGCTTCTGGCCGTACGCCGCGAACGTGCCGTCGACGGTGCGCACGCTGCCGTCGACGGCGAGGCGGCCCTGCGGCGAGGTCAGCCGCAGCTCGCCGCGCAGCGCCGTGTCGATGCCACGCCCGCGCAGGCGCAGCCGCTCGCCCAGGTCGATGTGCAGGTCGAGTGCGACGTCGCGGCGGCGCTCGGCGGCGGCCGCGTCGCGGGCGGCACCGCCGGCCGCGTCGTCGCCTCGTTGCACGGTGACGTCGTCGCCCAGGCTGGGCGCGTCTTCGCGCGAGAGGTCGATCAGCCCCTCGTCGACGTGCAGCCGGCCGTCCATGCGCAGCGCGTCGGCGCGCAGCGCGAGCACCGCGTCGCCGCTGGCGACGATGCGGCGGTCGACGCGGCCGAGGACGCGCGCGCGCTCGGCCGCGAGCGCGAGGCGCGCCTGCGGCGCCGCGCCGAGCTCGGCGTCGCCGGCGAGCCGCACGACGCCGTCGCCGGCGCGCATCTCGGCGCGCACGATGTGCGCGCGCGTGCCCTGCAGGGCCACGTCGAGCACACCGTCGCGCAGCTCGATGCCCTCGAGCAGGTTGCGCGCCTCGAGGCCGCTGCCGGCGAGGCGGCCGGTGACCTCGGGCGCACCGAAGCGCCCGCCGAGCGCCGCCGTCGCGTGCAGCTGGCCACCGAGGCGCCAGCCGGCGGGCAGCCAGGCGCCCCAGGCGCCGAGGTTGGCGACGCGCGCCTCGAGCACGCCGTCGAGCGGCGCGTCGACCGGCGGCCAGGCCGCCGCGGGTGAGGTGCGCAGCGTCGCCGCGCCGGCCGTCGCGCCGAAGCTCGCGCCGGCCAGGCCGTGCGTGAAGCGCCAGGTGCCGTCGCGCGTGTCGAGCGCGACGCGCAGGTCGGTGAGGTCGAGCGGCAGCGAGCCGGCATCGTCGACGACGACGAGGTCGCCGCCGCGCCGCGCGAGCTCGACGTCGGCCGCGAAGGCGCCGGCGCTGAGCTGCAGCCGCACGTGGCCGCCGACGAGGAGGTCGCCTTGCCAGCCGAACGCCGGCTGCAGGCGCGCGAGCAGCGGCGCGACGGCGAACGGCTCGAGCTCGATGCCGACGTCGAATTGCGCGCGTGCGCCGCCGCTGCTCCATCGCAGGCGATCCCAGCGCAGCGCAATGCCGGCGAGTTGCGCGCCGCCGCCCGCGGCCTCGGCGCGCCAGGCGTCGCCGTCGCGCCGCACGTCGATGGCAGCGTCGCGCAGCGCCAGCCATGGCGGCGCCGTGTCGCGCGGCGTGCGCGGCGCGGTGCTCCCGGTCGCCGACGATGCAGCGGCGCCGCGCGTCGTGCCGGCCTCGACGCGCGCCGACGCGTCGCCGCGCCGCGGGCCCAGCTCGGCGCGCTCGAGCGTGCCACGCCAGGCGAGCGCCTGCAGGTTCGCCAGCCCCGACAGCGCGCCGCGAGCCTGCAACTCGGCCTGCACGCCGCGTGCCGCGGTGCGCGTGCCGGCGGCGCCGTCGAGCAGTTGCTCGACCCATGTCGGCGGGCGCAGCGGGCCCGCCGCCGTGGCGCGAAAGCGGTGGTCGGCCGCACTGCCGCCGAGCTCGGCATGCAGCGTGTCGACGCGCGCGGTGCCCGCGGCCAGGCCGCCGGCGTCGAGGCGCAGCTCGAACGGCGCGCCGTCGTCGCCGGCGAACGGCGAGCGGCCGGCGTCGTTGCCGACGCTCCAGCGCAGTGCAGCCTCGTCGGCGCGCACCTCGGCGCGGCGCAGGCCGCGCGCCTGCAACTGCCCCACCGTGCGCAACGCCGGCCAGCGCCCGGCGAGCGTGGCGTGCAGCTCGAGTGCGCCGGCGTCGGGCGCCGCGCCGGCGGCGCCGGCCAGCCGCAGCAGCGGCGCGAGGCGCGCGAGGTCGGCGAGCGTGGCGTCGAGATCCCAGTGGTCGGCCGCGCCGCGCGCGTCGGGGTCGAGCCGGCCGCTCGCCGCGATGCGGTTGCCGCCGGGCGCTTCGAGTTGCAGGCGCAGCGCCGCCGGCTCGGCGTCGAGAGCGCGCAGCGACGCGCTGCCCGCGACCGGCACGCCGGCGAGCACGCTGCCTTCGTGCAGCGCCAGCGAGGCCGTGCCGCGCACGCCGGCGGCTCGCGTGGCGAGCGGCTGCGCGCGCGTGCCGCGGCCGAGCGCCTGCGCCGGCAGCCGCAGGTCGGCGTCGAGCGTCGCGTTCAGGCGCTGCGCGCCGTCGCGCCACGCCGAGCCCTCGGCGCCCGGCCACCAGGCGCGCGCGTCGAAGTCGGCCAGCGTCGCCCGGCCGCGCAACTGCCACGCGCCGCCGGCGATGCGCTCGGCGCGCCCGGCCAGCGTGGCGCTCGCCGCGCCGGCGCGCAGCAGCGCGCGCCGCACGTCGACGGCGTCGGCCGAGCCGCTCGCGTCGAGGTCGAGTTGCACCGTGCCGCGTTCGAGCGTGCCGGCCAGCCGCGCCTGCAGCGCGCCGCGCGGTGCGCCGCCGCCCGCGGCCAGCCCGTCGAGCTGCAGCTCGAGCGGGCCGTCGAGTCGCATCGCCGGCGCGCGCGCGTCGAGCGCCGCCGGGCGCAGGCCGTCGAGCGCGAGCGCGAGCGTGGCGTGCGATGCCTGCCAGCGGCCGCGGCCCTGCACGCGGCCGCCGGGCTGCGCCGCGCTGCCGAGCTGCGCGTCGAAGGCGTGCAGCTCGATCGCGTCGCGCGCGTCGAGGCGGGCGCCGATCTCGGCGTGCAGCGTGCGCAGGGGCAGGCGGCCGTCGCTCCAGCGGCCGGCGGCGGCGTTGTCGAGCGCGACGACGACGCGCAGCGGCGCGTCGAGCGCCGTCGCCTCGATGTCGGCGTGGCCGCTGAGCGACGTCGTCGGCGCGTCGCTCGCCAGCGCCGCCAGGTCGAGCGCCTGCGTGCGCGCCGTCAGGTCGGCCAGCGGCTGGCGCGCGAACGGCAGCAGCGTGGCGCGCGCATCGAGCGTCGGCGGCGCGGCGCCGGCGCGCGCCGGCTCGCCGCGCAGCGTGGCGTCGACGGCGATGCGCGCCAGCGGGCCGGTGGCGCGTGCGGTCAGCTCGAAGGGTGGCAGTGGTGCGGCAGGGACGGGCGGCGTGGCGGAGGTCGGCGGCGTGGCGGCCGGATCGTCGGAGTGCGCGCCGCTCGCTGCCGACGTGCGCGGCCGCGCGGTCAGCGTCGCCGTCACGTCGAACGGTGCCGCCGTCGCGATCGCCAGCGCGCCCTGCAGCGCGAGGCGGTCCCGATCGGCGGCGAGGTCGTCGATGCGATGCCGCGCGCCGGAGTCGGCGCCGAGCCGCAGCCGCGCGCGCAGCGACTCGATCGGCCGGGCGCCGAGCGCCGCGGCGTGGATCGCGCCGATCTCGGCGCGGCCGATATCGAGCTCGACAGGCAGCGCGAGGCTCGCCGGCGGTTGCGGCGGCGCCGCCGCCGGCGCGTCGCCGGCCTGCCATTCGAGGCGCTCGATGCGCAGCGTGTCGATCGCGACGCGCAGCCAGCCCGCGGGCTGCGTTGCGCGATGCAGCGTGAGGCCCCGCCAGTGCAGGGCGTCGGCGACGACGCGCGCGCCGCCGGCCAGCGCGATGGTGACGCGCTGCGCCGCGAACTCGTCGCCGCCGAGCAGCGCGCCGCGCGGCGCGACGACCTCGGTGCGCGGCAGCCGCGCCAGCAGCCAGGCCGTGCCCGACGGGGTGCGCGCCAGCCAGGCCACGGCCGCCGCGCCGGCAGCGAGCGCCGCGACGAGCAGCGCCGCGACGAGCGCGACGGCCCGGCGCGCGGTGCGGCGGCGCCGCGGCGCGCCGGCGTCCGCGGGGGCAGCGGCCGCGTCGCGCGTTGCCATCAGAACGCGATCCCCACGCTGAAGTGCAGGCGCACGCTGCGCACCTCGCGGCCGTAGGCGACGTCGAAGCGCAGCGGGCCGACCGGGCTGCGCCAGCGCAGCCCGACGCCGTAGCCGACGGCCGGGCGCAGGTCGGCCCAGTCGTCGGCGGCGTTGCCTGCGTCGACGAAGGCGGCGACCCAGTAGTTCGGCAGCTTCTCGGAGATCGGGCGCGCCAGCTCGACGCTCGTCGTCAGCAGCACACGCCCGCTGGCCAGCACGCCGCCGCGCACCGGCCCGAGGCTGCGGTAGTCGTAGCCGCGCACCGAGTCGTCGCCGCCGGCGCGAAACAGCAGCGGATCGGGGATGCCGACGCCGGCGTCGGCGAACACCTCGCCCGCCTCGACGCGCGCCTGGCCGAACCAGCGCCCGGGCAGCGGCCAGTAGCCGGTGAGCCGGCCGACGGCCCGCGCATACGGCCCGCTGTCGGCGAAGTTGCTCTGCGCATGGCCGCCCGACACCTGCGCCGACGCCGTGATGCCGCGCGTCGGCAGCACGATGCTGTCGAGGTCGCGCCACACCCAGTGGTAGTTGAGCGAGGCGGCTTGCGCCGTCGAGCTGCCGGCGGCGTTCTTCGTCGTCGCGCCGATCAGCTCGGCGAAGTAGAGGCGCTCGATGCGCTGCGTGTCCTGTGCTCGGCCGGCGCGCAGCCGCCACGAATCGCGCACCTCGCCTTCGACGGCCAGCCGCTCGACGTTGGCGGCGACGAGGTCGCGGTACAGGTCGTGCAGCGGGTGCGTCGTCAGCTCGCCTTCCCACTGCTTCAGGTCGCGGCCGATCTCGAACTTGTTCTTCGCCGTCAGCGCGCGGCCGAAGGCGCGCCGATGCACGTGCTCGAGCGAGACGCGCGGGCCCGTGTTGGCGCTGACGCCGATGCCCGCCGTCGCCTGCTGCAGCGGCAGCTCGCGCACGCGCACGACGACGGGCGCGGCGTCGGCGCGCTGCGCGTCGGTCACGACGTCGACCGACACGGCCTCGAACAGACCGGCCTTCTGCAGCCGCTCCTGGAAGTCGGCGACGGTCGACTCTCGGTAGACGTCGCCGGCACCGAACTGCGCCAGGTTGCGCACCGCCGCCTCGCCGTAGCGCTCGAGGCCCTCGACGCGCAGCTCGCCGAGGCGGAACTCCGGCCCGCTGTCGGCGACGACGAAGATGCGCGCGCGCTGCGTCGGCGCGTCGACCTGCACGCCGGTGCCGCTCCACGTCGCCAGCGGATGGCCCTCGGCGCGCAGCTGCGCCAGCGCGGCGCGCTTGGCGGCCGACCAGGCGCCCTGCGTGAACGGCTCGCCGGCGCGCAGCGTCCAGCCGCGGCGCAGCGCATCGACGAGACGCGCGGCGTCGACGTCGCCGCGCTCGACGGCGGCGCCGAGCTCGCCCTGCACGTCGAGCGTGACGCGTTCGATCGTCGTGCGCGGCCCCGGCTCGACGGCGATGCGCACGACGGGCGGCGCGCCGTCGTCGCGCTCGGCCGTCACGCGGGCGTCGAAGTAGCCCTCGGTCTCGAGCAGCGCGCGCGCCTGCGCCGGCGTGGCGGCGACGAGGCGGCGCAGCTCGAGCGGCGTGATCGTCGCCGCGGCCGCGTCGTCGCGCCGAAAGCGCGCCAGGTCGAGGTGCGTCGCGAGCAGTTCGCGCAGCGGCGCCGGCGCGTCGATCTCGATCGTGTAGCTGGGGGCGGGGGCGTCGGCTGTCGCGCCGCCGATGGTGGGCGTGGCGGTTGCCGGCGGCGACGCCGCGCCCGCCTCGCCGACCGCATCGTGCGACCCGCGCGCCGGCGACCCCGCGGCGCAGCCGGCGAGCAGCGCCGCCGCGAGCACCGCCGGCGCCGCGCGGGCGCCGGCCGTCATTTGCTCAGCAGCCGCATCGCCTGCTCCAGCCCGGCGAGCGTCAGCGGGAACATGCGCTGGTTCATCAGCTGCTGCACGATGGCGATGCTCTGCCGGTAGCCCCACACGCCCTGCGGCTCGGGGTTGATCCAGGCGTACTTCGGAAAGGCGTGGGTCAGGCGCTGCAGCCAGTCGGCGCCGGCTTCCTCGTTGTTGTATTCGACGCTGCCGCCGGGCTGCACGATCTCGTAGGGGCTCATCGTCGCGTCGCCGACGAGGATCAGCTTGTAGTCCTTGTTGTAGGTGCGGATCAGGTCCCAGGTCGCGATCTTCTCGGCGTGGCGGCGGCGGTTGTTCTTCCACACGTGGTCGTAGACGCAGTTGTGGAAGTAATAGAACTCGAGATGCTTGAACTCGCTCTTGGCGGCCGAGAACAGCTCCTCGACGCGGTGCACGTGCTCGTCCATCGTGCCGCCCACGTCCATCAGCAGCAGCACCTTCACCTTGTTGTGGCGCTCGGGCACCATCTTGATGTCGAGCCAGCCGGCGTTGGCCGCCGTCGAGCGGATCGTGTCGTCGAGGTCGAGCTCCTCGTCGGCGCCTTCGCGCGCAAAGCGGCGCAGCCGGCGCAGCGCGACCTTGATGTTGCGCGTGCCGAGCTCGAGCGTGTCGTCGTAGTCCTTGAACTGGCGCTGGTCCCAGACCTTGACGGCGCTGCGGTTGCGGCCCCGATCCTGGCCGATGCGGATACCCTGCGGATTGACGCCGTAGGCGCCGAACGGGCTCGTGCCGCCGGTGCCGATCCACTTGCTGCCGCCTTCGTGGCGCTCCTTCTGCTCCTCGAAGCGCTTCTTGAGCGTCTCCATCAGCTCGTCCCAGCCCATCTTCTCGATCGCCGCCTTCTCCTCGGGGCTCAGCTCGAGTTCGAGGCGCTTGCGCAGCCATTCGAGCGGCACGTCCTGCGCGAAGTCGGTCAGCATCTCGACGCCCTTGAAGTAGGCGGCGAAGGCGCGGTCGAACTTGTCGAACTGCGTTTCGTCCTTGACGAGCGCGGCGCGCGCCAGGTGATAGAAGCGCTCGACGGTGGGGCCGCCGTCGTCGTCGATCACGCCGGCCTGCAGCGCCTCGAGCAGCGTCAGGTATTCCTTGACCGAGACCTTGAGCTTGGCGGCTCGCAGGGTGTAGAAGAAGTCGATCAGCATGGTGCGTCCTGCGGCGTGGCCCGGCCAGAATACCGCGAAGTCGCGCCGCCGGCCGAAGCATCCCGTTGCAACCCGGGGCCGCGGCGCGCCGCGGCCTGCGCCACCATCGGTCGTGCGCGCTGCCGCCGGCCTCGTCGGTAGTCCGCGCCGCCGGCCCGCCGCGATGCAGCCGGCTCGCCCCGCACCCGGCCGCCGCGCCGGCGCCGCCATCCCTCGATGCACCGATGCCGAAGACGACTTTCTCGAAACCGCATGTGACGCTTCTGGCCGCGCTCGCTGTGCTGCTGCTCGGCGCCGCCGCGGCGCGCGCCGAGCCGACCGCCTGCCGTGTGGAGCCGTTCGGCCAGACCGACGGCGCCGCCGCCGAGCACGCGCTCACCGCGCCCTGCGGCGGCGAGCACGTCGACTGGAAGCTCGAGACGCCGCGCGCCCATCCGCTCGACGCCGGGCCCAGCCTGCTGCGCGCGCGCATCGACACCTCGGTGTCGGAGCCGCTGGCGCCGGCCGTGCAGGGCACGCTCAAACTCAGCTGGGTCGGCCTGCGCGACGAGCGCCAGGACGACGGCGAGCTGCGCACGCAGCGCGCCGAGCTCGCCGCCGGCAGCCTGCTCAGGCTCGACGACGACATCGCGCTGCAGTTCGGCGCCGGGCGCGATGTGCTCGGCGAAGGCCGCAACCGCACGGCGCTCGCGGGGCTCTGGCAGCCCACGGAGCGCGGCGTGCTGTTCGCCGAGTGGGCCGGCAGCGAAGGCCAGACCGACAAGCACCGCGTCGGCGCGCGCTGGTGGCTCGCGCCGCAGCGCGTGTCGGTCGACGTCGGCGCCAGTCGGCTGCCCGACGGCCAGTGGAGCGAGTAGCGCGTCGGGCTGACGGTGCGGCTGGGGCGTTGAAGGCGATCGATTCGCGGGGCACGCCCGCGCGACGTCAGCCCAGCGTGTCGTTGAGGATGTTGGTCGCCCAGGCCATCGCGTAGAGGCCTTCGGCCGTCGACGCCGCCGGCGACAGGCCGCCGGCCTCCTTGACGGTGACCATCGTGCGCTGCTCGCGCGACCAGCGGTGCACCGACGCGACGTGGATCGCCTCGGAGTGCGACACGAAGCTGTAGCAGGTATTGGCGATGATCGGCTCGTCGGGCACCGGCTGGCCGAGTGTCACCGCGGCGATCGCGCCGGCGCACACCTTGGCCTGCTGGTTGGCCATGTGGCCCGACTTGGGCATGCCGGGCGCGCCGGCGATCGAGTCGCCGATGACGTGCACGTTGCGGTGGCGCGTCGACTCGTAGGTCAGGAAGTCGACGCCGCACCAGCGCTCGCCCACGTTGGCCAGCCCCGCCTTGCGCGCGATCGCGCCGGCGCGCTGCGGCGGGATGACGTTGAGCACGTCGACCTTGTGCCGGCCCTGCACCTTGAACGTGATCGTCTTCGACGCGGCGTCGATGCGCTCGACCTCCGCGTCGGGCACGTACTCGATCAGGCCGGCGTAGCGGGCCTTCCACGCCGCCTCGAACAGGCCCTTCTTGGCCTGGATCTCGGGGTTGCTGTCGAAGACGAGCAGCTTGGCGCGCGGGTTGCGCAGCTGCAGCATGTAGGCGATCAGACTGGCGCGCTCGTAGGGGCCGGGCGGGCAGCGGTACGGCACCTTGGGGATGTGCATCGCCACCGTGCCCCCCGCGGGCAGGGCCTGCAGCATCTCGCGCAGCTTCTGCGTCTGCGGGCCGGCCTTCCAGGCGTGCGGCACCAGGGCCTGCGCCTGCGCGTTCTCGAGGCCTGGCAGCGCGTCGTAGGCGAAGTCGACGCCGGGCGCGACGACGAGGCGGTCCCAGGCGATGCGCTCGCCGCCGGCGCGCAGTTCGCGCCGCTCGACGTCGATGTCGTCGGCCGCCGCGCGCACGATGCGGATCTCGTGGCGGCTGGCCCAGCGCTCGTAGGGCCGCGTGATGTCGGCCAGCCCCATGCCGCCGTAGACGACGCGGTTGCTCATCGGGCACATCACGAAGCGGTCGGCGGGCTCGACCAGCGTGATGCGCAGCGCCGGATTGAAGCGGCGCAGGTACTTCGCCGCGGTCGCGCCGGCGAATCCGCCGCCGACGACGACGACGTGCGGCGCGGCCTGCGCGGCGGCGCGCAGCGGGGCGCCGGTCAGCGCGGCGGCACCGGCCGAGCAGAGCAGGGTGCGGCGGGTCAGGGCCATGCGCGTACTCCTCGTCGTCACTTGGCGAGCCGCGCGTAGTGGCGCGCGATGCGGCGCAGCTCGTCGTCGCTGTAGCCGCGCACATGCTGGTGCATGATCGTGCCGGCGCGCTTGCCGCTCTTGTAGTCGGCCATCATCTGGTAGAGCTCGTCGGCCGGGCGGCCGGCGATGCTCAGCGCGATGCTCTCGGCGCGCCCGTCCGTGCCGTGGCAGGCCATGCAGCTGGCGGCCCACAGGGCGGTCTGGAAGTCGGCGCTGCGCGAGGTCTGCGTCTGGGCGCAGGCGGCGCCGCCGGCCAGCGCCAGCGACAGCGACAACAGGGCGCAAGCCCACGCTCGTCGGACCATGACGTGTCTCCTTCTCGTCATCGTGGCGCTGGCGGCCACGATAGCCGCCGCGCGTGGTGCGCGCGCCCTGTGCGGCGACGCGAGGGGTGGTGCCGTGTGTTGCGTCACGCGGCCTGATTGTTCGTGATCAAACTGGATGCGGGCGCGTGCCGCCCGCGCCACGCGGCTCAGCGCGACCGCTCGAGCTGCCAGCGCAGGTGACTGCGCACCGTCGGCCACTCGGCGGCCGTGATGCTGTAGACGGCGGTGTCGCGCAGCGTGCCGTCGGCGGCGCGCTGGTGCGCGCGCAGCATGCCGTCGAGCTGCGCGCCCAGGCGCTCGATGGCGCGGCGGCTCGCCGTGTTGAAGCGGTGCGTGCGCAACTCGACGGCGATGCAGTCGAGCGTGTCGAACGCGTGGCCCAGCAGCATCAGCTTGCACTCCGTGTTGAGCGGCGTGCGTTGCACGCGCTGCGCATACCAGGTGGCACCGATCTCGAGGCGCCGGTGCGTTGCATCGACGTTCAGGTAGGTCGTCATGCCCACCGGCGAGCCGCGCGCGTCGAGCACGGCGAAGGGCAGCATCGCGCCCTTGGCCTGCAGGCCGAGCCGGCGCTCGATCTCGGCGGCCATCGCGTCGGGCGACGGGATCGTCGTGTACCAGAGCTTCCACAGCTCGCCGTCGCGCACGGCGTCGGCGAGTGTCGCGGCGTGCGATGCGGCCAGCGGCACGAGCGTCGCGTGGCGGCCGGCGAGCGTGACCGGCGCCGGCCAGCTCATCGGTCGTGGCTCCGGCCGGCGCTGCGCGCCTCGATTTCGCTGCGCGAAGTCAGCCTGCGCCGCGACAGACGAGCGCCGGGGGCGGTCATCTGTTGTGCCGCTGCATGAACACGAGCTTCTCGAACAGCGTCACGTCCTGCTCGTTCTTCAGCAGCGCGCCGACGAGCGGCGGCACCGACACCTTCTCGTCCCTGCTCTGCAGCGCCTCGAGCGGGATGTCCTCGGCGACGAGCAGCTTGAGCCAGTCGAGCAGCTCGCTCGTGCTCGGCTTCTTCTTGAGTCCCGGCAGGCCGCGCACGTCGTAGAACGTCTTCATCGCGGCGCCGAGCAGCTCCTTCTTCAGCGTCGGGAAGTGCACGTCGACGATCGCCTTCATCGTCTCGGCGTCGGGGAACTTGATGTAGTGGAAGAAGCAGCGGCGCAGGAAGGCATCGGGCAGCTCCTTCTCGTTGTTCGACGTGATGAAGACGATCGGCCGGTGCTGCGCCTTGACGAGCTCGCGCGTCTCGTAGACGTAGAACTCCATGCGGTCGAGCTCGCGCAGCAGGTCGTTCGGGAACTCGATGTCGGCCTTGTCGATCTCGTCGATCAGCAGCACCACCGGCTTGTCGGCGGTGAACGCCTGCCACAGCACGCCCTTGACGATGTAGTTGTGGATGTCGTGGACGCGCGCGTCGCCGAGCTGACTGTCGCGCAGGCGGCTCACGGCGTCGTATTCATAGAGGCCCTGCTGCGCCTTCGTCGTCGACTTGATGTGCCACTGCAGCAGCGGCGCGCCGATCGAGGCAGCGACCTCCTCGGCGAGCATCGTCTTGCCGGTGCCCGGTTCGCCCTTGACGAGCAGCGGGCGCTTCAGCGTGATCGCGGCATTGACCGCCAGCATCAGATCCTGCGTGGCGACGTAGTTTTCGGAGCCTTGGAACTTCATCGGGCGTTGGGGTTTTGGAGAGGCAGGCCAGTATAAGAGGCGCCCCTATAATCCGCCGCCGATCCGAGGCTGAGCCCATCCGAGAGACCATGAACAAACCGCTTTCGCTGCTGCCGTTGCTCGTCGCCGTCGTCCTCGCCGCGGCGCCGCTCGCCGCGCGCGCCCAGGACGAGATGGCCGGCCGCCAGAAGGCGGCGATGTGCATCGGCTGCCACGGCATCCCCGGCTACCAGGCGAGCTTTCCCGAGGTGCACAAGGTGCCGATGATCTCGGGCCAGAATCCCAAGTACATCGCGTCGGCGCTCGAGGCCTACCGCAAGGGCGATCGCCGCCACCCGACGATGCGCGGCATCGCGGCGTCGCTCACCGACAAGGACATCGCCGACCTCTCGGCCTTCTACGCCGGCCACGGCAAGGCGGTGGCGGCCGTGCCCGACAAGCCGGCCGAGGCGCCGAGCGCGCAGGTCGCCGAGCTGTTGAAGAAGGGCAACTGCGCCTCGTGCCACGGCGACAACATGAACAAGCCGCTCGATCCGAGCTATCCCAAGCTCGCCGGTCAGCACGCCGACTACCTCGCCGTCGCGCTCAAGTCGTACAAGACGCCGCACAACACCAACGTCGGCCGCGGCAATGCCATCATGGGCGGCATGGTGCAGCCGTTCAGCCTGGGCGAGATGAAGGCGCTGAGCCGCTACATCGCGTCGCTGCCAGGTGAGCTGCAGACGGTGCCCGAGTCGCGCTTTCGCTGACCGCCGCGCCGCCGTCGGCGCGGCAAAAACCCCTGACGGCCGCTGAACGCGGCCGTCTGTGCTCACAATGGCGCCCTCAACGCGAGGCCACCAATGATCGAGTACACGATACCGACGATGACCTGCGCCCACTGCGCCAAGACGGTCACGGAGACGATCCTCGGCATCGACGCCGAAGCCAAGGTCGAGATCGACCTGGCGACGCGGCGCGTGCGCATCGACACGGTGCAGCTCGGGTCGGCGTTCGGGCAGGCGCTGACCGACGAAGGCTACGCACCGGCGCCGGCCGTCAAATGACCGGCGGCCTCGCGGCACGCGCGCGCGGCGCCGGCGCGGCGCTGCTGCTCGCACTGGCCGGCGCGCTGGCCGCACCGGCGGAGGCGCAGACGCTGCGCTGGTCGTCGCAGGGCGATGCGCAGACGATGGACCCGCACTCGCAGAACGAGAGTCTGACCAACATGCTCAATGCGCAGGTCTACGAGTTTCTCGTCGGCCGCGACAAGAACCTCGCCATCGTGCCGCTGCTGGCCACCGAGTGGCAGCAGGACGGGCCGCTGAAGTGGGTCTTCAAGCTGCGCCGCGACGTGCGCTTCCACGACGGGCGGCCGTTCAGCGCCGACGACGTCGTGTTCTCCGTCAAGCGCGCGCAGCAGCCGAGCTCGCAGATCGCCACCTATGCCAACGCGCTCGGCGAGCCGCGGCGCATCGACGATCACACCGTCGAGTTCCGCCTCGCGCAGTTCAACCCCGTCTTCCTGCAGCACCTGAACACGGTCTACATCATGAGCCGCGGCTGGTGCGAGGAGCACAAGGCGACGAAGCCGCTCGACTATGCCGGCCGCGAGGAGGCCTACACCGCATTCCACGCCAACGGCACCGGGCCGTATCGCCTCGTCTCGCGCCAGCCCGACGTGAAGACGGTGCTGCGCCGCCACGCCGGCTACTGGGGCCGCATCGAGGGCAACGTGCAGGAGGTCGTCTACACGCCGATCAAGAGCGGGCCGACGCGCGTCGCCGCGCTGATTTCGGGCGAGATCGACTTCGTGCTCGACCCGCCGCCCAACGACGTCGAGCGGCTGCGCCGCGCCGGCGGCCTCAAGGTCGTCGACGGCCCCGAGAACCGCGTGCTGTTCGTCGGCATGGACCAGGGCCGCGACGAGCTGCTGTACTCGAGCGTCAAGGGCCGCAATCCGTTCAAGGACGTGCGCGTGCGGCGCGCGCTCTACCAGGCGATCGACATCGAGGCGATCCGCACGCGGCTGATGAACGGCCAGGCCGCGCCGACCGGCGCGCTCGTGCCGTCGCCGCTGGGCAGCTTCAACGATCCCGAGATCGAACGCCGCCTGCCCTACGACCTGCCCGCGGCGAGGAAGGCGATGGCCGACGCCGGCTGGGCCGACGGCTTCGAGGTCACGCTCGACTGCCCGAACAACCGCTACATCAACGACGAGCGCATCTGCCAGACGCTGGCGGCGATGTGGGCGCGGCTCAACGTCAAGGTGCGCGTCAACGCGATGCCGCGCGCGACTTTCTTTCCCAAGCTCGAGAGGCTCGACACCAGCCTGTTCCTCTTCGGCTGGGGCGGCTCGATCACCGACGCCGAGACGACGTTCACGCCGATCTACCGCAACCGCGGCGACAAGGGCGTGGGTGCCTACAACTACGGCAACCACCGCAACGACAAGCTCGACGCACTGGCGGCGGCGTCGTCGCGCGAGGCAGATCCCGACAAGCGGCGCGCGCTGATCAAGCAGGTGTTCGCGGAGCACAACGCGCAGGTGCACCACATCCCGCTGCACCGCCAGTTCGTGCCGTGGGCGGCGCGCGCCAACGTCGACGTCGTGCACCGTGCCGACAACTGGCTGGAGACGCGCTGGGTCGTCGTGCGCTAAGGCAGCGGCCCCGTCGCGCGCCGCCGCACGCAGTCGACGTAGGCGTCGCCGTCGGGCGGGCGGCCGCTGCGCTGCGAGGCCCACAGCATCTCGCCCAGGCACTCCATCACTTCGTGCTGCGCGTCGTGCGCCGAGCCGAGGCGCGCGGCGAGCAGTTCGTAGGCCTGCTTGATGCCGCGCGGCTGGTCGATGCCGATCTGCTCGCTGATCGACAAATGCATCGACAGGTGCAGGAAGGGGTTGCTGCGCCCCGATTCGACGTCGTGCACCGCGGCGAGTGCGGCGTCGAGGTCGGCCACCTCGGCGTGGTACTCGGGGTGCTGCTCCATCCACTGCACGGCGATCGTCTCGAGCGGCGTCAGCACGCCGCCGCCTGCGCGGTGGCGGCGCCAGGCGTCGCAGAAGAAGCGGCGCACGTCGGACTGCGAGGGGGCGAACATCGGACAATTGTCGCCCCGCAGCGAACGCCCCTGAAGAGCGCACCTTGACGATCGAGCTGATCACCGACCCTTGGTTCTATGCCGCCGCCGTGCCGGCCGTGCTCATCATGGGCTTGTCCAAGGGCGGCTTCGGCAGCGGCTTCGGCGCGATGGCCACGCCGCTGATGGCGCTGACGATGCCGGTGCCGCAGGCCGCAGCGATCCTGCTGCCGGTGCTGCTGGCGATCGACGCGATCGGCATCCGTCGCCTGTGGCACGAGCGCGATCCGGCGCTGCTGCGCTTCCTGCTGCCCGCCGGCCTGGCCGGCATCGCCGTCGGCGCGGCGACCTTCGGTGCGCTGTCGGGCAAGACGGTGGCCGGGTTGCTCGGCGCGATCACGCTCGCCTTCCTCGCCCACCGGCTGCTGCTCGCGCCGCGGCTCGGCGCTGCCGCGAAGCCGCGCCGGCCGCTGGGCGTGGTGCTGGCCGTCGCGTCGGGCTTCACCAGCTTCGTCGCGCACGCCGGCGGGCCGCCGATCAGCGCCTACGTGCTGCCGCTGAAGCTGCCGCCGATGCGCCTCACGGCGACGATGGCCGTCTTCTTCGCGGCGGTCAATCTGGCCAAGGTGCTGCCCTATGCCTGGCTCGGCCTGATCGACGTGCGCAACATGGCGACGTCGGCGGCGCTGCTGCCGCTGGCGCCGATCGGCGTCGTGCTCGGCATCCGGCTCGCGCAGCGGCTCGACCCGACCTGGTTCTATCGCATCGCCTACACCGGCATGGGGCTCACGGGGCTCAAGCTGCTGTGGGACGGCCTGCGCTGAGCCGCGCGCCCGTGGCGCGCGGGTACCATTGCGCCGGTCCGCAACAACGACGAACCGGCGAGGGAGGGTCCGCATGCCCGTGATCGTGGTCGCCAATCCGAAGGGCGGCGTCGGCAAGAGCACCATCGCGACCAATCTCGCCGGCTGGTTCGCGCGCCGGGGCCGTGCCGTGATGCTCGGCGACGTCGACCGCCAGCAGTCGTCGCGACGCTGGCTCGCCGTGCGGCCGGCCGCGCTGCCGGCGATCCGCAGCTGGGACGACGTCAAGCCCGGCGAGGTGGTGCGCCCGCCCAAGGGCACGACGCACGTCGTGCTCGACACGCCCGCCGGCCTGCACGGCAAGCGCCTCGACGAGGTGATGAAGATCGCCGACAAGGTGCTGGTGCCGCTGCAGCCCAGCCTGTTCGACATCCAGGCGACGCACGACTTCGTCGTCGAGCTGCTCGCGCACCGGCGCGCGCCGAAGGTCAAGCTCGGCGTCGTCGGCATGCGGCTGCGCGAGGGCACGATCGCCGCCGACCAGCTGCGCGCCTTTCTCGCGACGCTGGCCGTGCCCGTCGTCGGCATGCTGCGCGACACGCAGAACTACGTGCACCTGACCGCGCGCGGCCTGACGGTGTGGGACGTCGCAGCCAGCCGCGTCGAGCGCGACATCGCACAATGGCAACCGATCGTCGAATGGGCCGCCGCATGACGAAGACCACTTACGAACACCTCGCCGACCTGCAGCCGCTGGTCGGACGCGAGATCGGCACCAGCGACTGGATCGAGGTCGACCAGGCGCGCATCGACGAATTCGCGCGCGCCACCGGCGACCACCAGTGGATCCACGTCGACCCCGCGCGCGCTGCCGCCGGCCCCTACGGCACGACGATCGCGCACGGCTTTCTCACGCTGTCGCTGCTGCCCGCCATGTTCACGTCGAGCTTCGAGGTGCTCGACTCGCGCATGGGCATCAACTACGGCCTCGACCGCGTGCGCTTCCCGGCGCCGGTGCCGGTCGGCAGCCGCCTGCGCGGCCACATCAAGCTGCTCGCCTACGACCCGCTGCCCGGCGGGGCGCAGCTGACGATCGAAGTCAGCGTCGAGCGCGAGGGCGAGGCCAAGCCGGTGTGCGTCGCGCAGTCGCTGACGCGGCGCTACACGTAGGACGGACTCGAGGCGCTGTGCCGCCGCCCGGCGCTACACCGGCGCCGGCGCGGCGGCTACACCCCCGTGAGAGGGAACGCCAGCGCGGGCGTCGCGCCCCTACGATCGGGCCCCTCGCGTGCAGTCCTTCGCAGAAAGGGATCGACGACGATGAAGGTCCTGCTGATCGACGACCATCCGCTGATCCTGGCTGCCCTGCAGACCGTGATCCAGGGTCTCGGCGACCGCGTCGTCGTGGCGGGCGCCGCCACGGCGCGCGCGGCGCGCCAGGCGCTCGCCGCCGACCCCGACTTCGATCTCGTGCTGCTCGACCTGCAGCTCGGCGACGCCGACGGCTTCGACCTGCTGCCCGAGCTGCGCGCCGACTATCCGGCGCTGCCCGTCGTCGTCGTGTCGGCATCGGACCGCGCCAGCGACGTGATCCGCGCCATCGATCTCGGCGCGATGGGCTTCGTGCCCAAGCGCTCGAGCAACGAAACGCTGTGCGAGGCGCTGCGCCAGGTGATGTCGGGCGGCATCTACGTGCCGCCGATGGCGCTCGGCGCGCAACCGGCGCCCGACGGCGCCGTGCGCGCCGGCGTCGGCGTCGCGCGCCACGCCGCGGCGGCGCCCTACCAGACCACGCCGGCGCTCGAGTCGCTGCGGCTGACGCCGCGCCAGACCGAGGTGCTCGCGCTGCTGCTGCAAGGCAAGCCCAACAAGCTGATCGCTCGCGACCTGCGGCTGTCGGTCGAGACGGTCAAGGACCACGTGGCCGCCGTGCTGCGCGCGCTGGGCGTCGGCACGCGCACGCAGGCCGTGCTCGCTGTCAGCCAGATGACGCGCGAGCAGCAGGGCGAGCTCGCGGCGTGGCGCCGCGCGCGGCCGTGATCGCGCTGCGCGTCCCGGCGGCGGGGGTGCCGGCCGCGGCCGGCACGGGCGGCGACGCGCTGCGCGACGATCTCACGGCCGACTACATCCGCACGCTGCACCTGCAGACGCCGATCGCCATCGCCGCCAGCGCGACGGCGCTCGTCATCATCGCGTTGATGTTCGACGACGCCGTGCCGCCGCCCACGCTGTGGGGCTGGGCGCTCGTCGTCGCCGCGCTGATCGTGCTGCGCGGCGTGCTCTATGCGCGCTTTCCGCGCGGCGCCGACGTGCCGCTGGCGCGGCTCGTCGCCTGGCGGCGTCAGTGGAACGCCGTCGTGCTGCTGTCGGCCGCCGGCTGGAGCGCCGCGGTGTGGCTGTTCTACCGCCACGGCTCGCCGTTCCACGCCATCGGCCTGATCCTCATCGTCTACTGCTACATGCTCGGCGGCACGCAGCTGATGGCGACGCAGCCGCGCATCAACCTGGCGTTCCTCAGCCTGGGCATGCTGCCGATCGTCGTGCGCATCGCCGTCGACCGCAGCGATCCGTACCACCTCGAGCTCGCCGGCATCATGCTGGCGCTGTTCGGCCTGACGCTGATGCTGGCCATCGTCTATCGGCAGGCGATCGAGTCGACGGTGCGCCTGAAGGTGCAGACCGAGCGGCTGGCCGCGCAGCTGCAGCGCGAGAAGGCCGACGCCGAGGCGGCGCGCCGCGCCGCCGAAGTCGCCAACCGTGCCAAGACGCAGTTCTTCGCCGCCGCCAGCCACGACCTGCGCCAGCCGCTGCACGCGCTCGGCCTGTTCGCCGAGGCGCTGCGACAGCGCAGCCACCGCGACGACGAGGCGGTGCAGCTCGTCGCCAGCATCAACCAGTCGGTCGACGCGCTCGAGGGCCTGTTCTCGGAGCTGCTCGACATCACGAAGATCGACTCCGGCGGCGTCGAGCCGCAGCCGGCGCACTTTCGTGTCGGCGAGCTGTTCCGGCGCCTCGCGCTGCACTTCGAGCCGACCGCGTTCGAGAAGGGGCTGGCGCTGCGCTTTCGCGGCGCGGCCCACCACGCGCACGCCGACCCGACGCTCGTCGACCGCATCCTGCGCAACCTGCTCGCCAACGCCATCCGCTACACCGCCGACGGCGGCGTGCTGGTGAGCTGCCGGCGGCGCGGCGAGCGGCTGCTGCTGCAGGTGTGGGACACGGGCGTCGGCATCGCCGCGCGCGACCAGGAGCGCATCTACGAAGAGTTCTACCAGGTGCCGAGCGACGCCGTGCTCGGCGCGCACCAGCGCAAGGGGCTGGGCCTCGGGCTGGCCATCGTCAAGCGGCTCGCCGGTTTGATCGGCGCGCCGCTCGCGCTGCGCTCGGTGCCCGGGCGCGGCAGCGTGTTCACGCTCGAGCTGCCGGTCGGCCGCGCGCCGCGCGCCGGGGCCGCACCGGCCGACGGGCGCGCGCTGCCCGGGCTGACGCTCGACGGCCGGCACATCGTCATCGTCGAGGACGAGCCCGCGGTGCGCAGCGGCCTCGAG
The DNA here is from genome assembly GCA_048500255.1 of Burkholderiaceae bacterium. GTDB lineage: Bacteria > Pseudomonadota > Gammaproteobacteria > Burkholderiales > Burkholderiaceae_C > JAMHWF01. The sequence goes on from JASNYH010000010.1 coordinate 24,874, forward strand.
GTGCTGCTGCGCAGCTGGGGCGCGCAGGTGACGGCGCACGACAGCGTCGGCGCCTGCGAGCGCGGCCTGCGCGATGCACCCCCCGGCGCGCCGCCGCCCGATCTCGTGATCGCCGACTACCGCCTCGGCGACGGCCGCACGGGGATCGACGCGATCGTCGCGCTGCGCGCGCGCTGGGGCGCGGCGCTTCCGGTGATCGTCGTCACCGGCAGCGCGATGACGGTGCACGAGGACGACGCGCAGCGCCACGGCTTCCACCTGCTGGTCAAGCCGGTGGTACCCAACAAGCTGCGGGCGATGATCGCCTTCAAGCTCGCCGTGCGCTGAGCGCCGCGCTGCGACGACGAGTGGCCGTCGCTGCACGCGTCCACGGCTTTCTCACCCCTGCGGGCTCTCCGTCATCCGCTCGCAGTAGCCGCGCAGTTCGTCGGGCAGGGCCTCGGGGCACACGCCGCAGGCGCGGTTGCCCGGCACGGCGTAGTCGATGAACTTGGGATACGGCAGCTTCAGCTCGTCCATCAGGCGCACGAAGTCGTCGACGCTGCGCTCGCCGCCGAGGCGCGGATTGCGCGCACGCTCCTGCGCGATCGTCGAGACGCGCCTGCCGTGGTAGTCGTGTGCCGGACAGACCAGCGTGTCGTCGGGCAGCGCGAACAGCCGCTCGCGCACGCTGCGGTAGAGCGCGCGCGCGTCGCCGTTCTGGAAGTCGGTGCGTCCGCAGCCGTCGATCAGCAGCGCGTCGCCGGTGAACACGCGCTCGCCGCACACGTAGGCGTGATGGCCGTCGGTGTGGCCCGGAGTGTGCATCGGCCGCAGTTCGACGCTGCCCATCGCGAACGGCACGCCGTCCTCGAGCGGCGCGTCGACGCAGGGCAGGCGGTCGAACGCCGGCGCGGCGATGCGGCTGCCGCAGCGCTGCTTGAGGTGCAGCGCCCCGGTGATGTGGTCGGCGTGGAGGTGCGTGTCGACCGTCCACGCCAGGCTCAGCCCCAGCTCGGCGAGCGCCGCGAGGTCGCGCTCGATCGAGTTGACCACCGGGTCGATCAGCAGCGCCTGGCCCGTCGCCTCGCAGCCGATCAGGTAGGTGTAGGTCGACGACAGCGGCTCGAACAGTTGGCGAAACAGCATCGGTCGCAGGCTCAGGCCGTCGCCGTCTTGTGCTTCTGGCGGATCGTCCACAGATAGACGGTCGACGAGCCGACGCGCTCCTCGCGCTCGGGCTCCCACTCGCCCATGCCGAAGTCGTGCGACACGACGCGGCTGCCGACCTTGAGCTGGCGCCACAGCTGCGGGCGCAGCCGCATGTTCAGGTGCGGCAGCAGGTACAGCGTGACGACGCTGGCCGGCGACAGGTCCATCCTGAACAGATCGCCCTCGCGGAACTCGACGCGCGACTCGACGCCGGCGTACTTCGCGTTGGCGCGCGCCTCGGCGATGCGTTCGGGGTCGATGTCGACGCCGACGCCGCGCGCGCCGCGCTCCTTGGCGGCGGCGACGACGATGCGCCCGTCGCCGCAGCCGAGGTCGTAGAGCACGTCGTTGCGGCCCACCTTGGCCAGCTCGAGCATGCGCTGCACGGTGGCCGGCGGCGTCGGCACGTAGGGCACTTCGAGCGTCTTGACGGGCGAGCCGCCCTGCGCGCGCGCCGCCCACCACGGCAGCAGCAGCGTGGCGGCGACGGCGGTGCGGCGGTCGATCGTCGAACAACGGTCCTGATGCGTCATGGCGCTCCCCTCGGCGAGTCGATGGCGGCGGATGGAGTCGATGGCACGGCGTGCAGTGCGGCCAGCAGCACGGCGCCGACGGCGAGCACGGCCACGCCGATCCACGCCGCGTTGAAGCCGCCGAGCTGCTGGCTGTAGACGTACGACAGGCTCGACCACAGCATGCCGGCGCAGACGGCGCAGAACGCCAGCGGCAGCAGCGGATACAGCGGCACGCGGAACGGCCGCTCCGCCTGCGGCTCGCGCGCGCGCAGCACGATGAGCGATGCGCCGGCGAGCAGGAAGAACAGCCAGAACACCGGCGCCGTGAACTCGACCATGGCCTTGAAGCCGCCGCCGGCCCAGGTGCCGATACCCACCAGCGCCAGCGACATCAGCCCCTGCAGCCAGACGCCGCGCGTCGGCGTGCCGCGCGCCTCGTCCCAGTGCGCCAGGCGCGCCAGCGCCGGCCAGTCGCAGCCGACCGCGAAGTTGGTGCGCGCGCCGACGATCATCGTGGCATTGATCGACGTGAGCGACGCCACGGCGACGAGGGCCGCGATCGCCGTCGCGCCGGCCGGGCCGAAGGCGTTCTGCAGCAGGTCGGCGGCGACGGCGTCGGACTGCGCCATGCCGTCCAGGCCCAGCCCCTGCCAGTAGGCCCACACGACGACGAGGTACAGCGCCGTGATGGCCGCGATCGACAGCAACAGCGCGCGCAGCATGTTGCGGCGCGATTCCTTCAGCTCGGCGCTGATGTAGGCCGCCTCGTTCCAGCCGCCGTAGGTCAGCAGCACGAACACCATCGCCATGCCGAGCGCGCCGAGCGCCGGGCGCGCCGGCGCGACGCCCGACTCGACCGCTTCGCGCGTCACGTCGTCGCCGCCGCCGGCGAGCAGCCACAGGCCGGCGACGACGATCGCCAGCAGCCCGCCGACCTCGAGCGCCGTCAGCCAGCCCTGCGTCGCCGCGCCGGCGCGGATGCCGCGCAGGTTGACCGCCGTCAGCACGACGACGGCCGCCCCCGCATAGAGCGACGGCCCCCAGGGCCCGAGCGGCAGCACCTGCTGCAGGTAGTCGCCGAACACGAAGGCCAGCAGCGCGATCGAGCCCGCCGTGATGACGGAAAAGCGCGCCCAGGCATAGAGGAACGACACGCTGCGCCCGTAGGCGCGGTGCAGGAAGTGGTAGTCGCCGCCGGCGTTCGGATAGGCCGTCGCCAGTTCGGCGTAGCACAGCGCGCCGGCCAGCGAGACCAGCCCTCCGGCCAGCCACAGCACGAACATCCACGGCGCGCTGCCGGCCATGCCGGCGACCAGCGACGGCGCCTTGAAGATGCCGGCGCCGATGACGACGCCGACGATGATCGCGACGGCGTGGCGCAGGTCGAGGACGGCGCGCGGCGCGCCGTGCGCGGCGGCGCCGCGACCGGCTGCGCCTGCGGCGGCGGGCGGGGCAGCGGCGTGGTCGGCACTCGGCGGCATGGCGGCAGGCTCCGGTTCAGGGCGCGTGATCGTCGCGCGCTGCATGTTCCTTGGCAAGGACCCCCGCAGGGAGCACCCGGCGTGCCCGGGGCGAAGCGCGCAACCTGCCGAGAGGCCGCGTCGCGATCCACTAGGATCGCCGGATGAACCGGATCGCCACGGCCCTGGGCGACGCGACCCCGACGGCGTCGCCGGCGCGGCCGCAGGACCTGCCCGCCGTCGACCGCCTGCTGCGCCGCCCCGCCGTCGCCGCGCTCGTCGCCGAGCACGGCCACACGCTCGTCGCGCGCGAGGCGAGGGCCTTGCTCGACGCGCTGCGCGCCCGCGCGGTGGCCGGCGCGCTCGCCGCGCGCGAGGTCGCGCCCGACGCGCTCGACGCCGCGCTCGCCGCGCGCGTCGACGCGCGCCTCGCGCCGACCATGCGCGCCGTGATCAACTGCACCGGCACCGTGCTGCACACCAACCTCGGCCGCGCACTGCTCGCGGAAGGCGCGCTCGCCCACCTGCTGGCGACGATGGCCGGGCCGAACAACCTCGAGTACGACCTCGCGTCGGGCGGCCGCGGCGACCGCGACAGCCTGGTCGAGGAGCTGCTGTGCACGATCACGGGCGCCGAGGCGGCGACGGTGGTCAACAACAACGCCGCCGCCGTGCTGCTGACGATCGCCGCGCTGGCTCGGGGCAAGGAGGTGATCGTCTCGCGCGGCGAGCTGGTCGAGATCGGCGGCGCGTTCCGCATGCCCGACGTGATGGCGTCGGCCGGTGCCACGCTGGTCGAGGTCGGCACGACGAACCGCACGCACCCGCACGACTACGAGCGCGCGATCGGCGAGCGCACCGCGCTCGTGATGAAGGTGCACACCAGCAACTACGAGGTGCAGGGCTTCACGTCGGCGGTCGACGAGGCCATGCTCGCCGGCATCGCGCACGCGCGCGGGCTGCCGCTGGCCAGCGACCTGGGCAGCGGCTCGCTCGTCGACCTCGCCGCGCACGGCCTGCCGCACGAGCCGATGCCGCAGCAGATGCTCGGCGCCGGCTGCGACGTCGTCACGTTCAGCGGCGACAAGCTGCTCGGCGGGCCGCAGGCCGGGCTGATCGTCGGCCGGCGCGACGTCGTCGAGCGCATCCGCAAGTTCCCGATGAAGCGCGCGCTGCGCATGAGCAAGCTGCCGCTGGCCGCGCTCGAGGCGACGCTGCGCCTGTACCTGCGCCCCGAGCGTCTGGCGCGCGACCTGCCGACGCTGCGCCTGCTGACGCGCCCGCTCGCCGAGATCCGGGCGCTGGCCGAGGCGTTGCGCCCGCAAGTGGCGGCTGCCGTCGCGCCGCGCTACGAAGTCGACGTGGCGGCGATGCAAGGCCAGATCGGCTCGGGCTCGCTGCCCGTCGAGCGGCTGCCGTCGGCCGGGCTGGCGATCGTGCCGGCCGGCGCGGGCGGCAAGAAGAAGGGCAGCGGCCGCGCGCTCGACGAACTGGCGGCCGCGTTGCGCGCGCTGCCGCGGCCCGTGATCGGCCGCATCGCCGACGAGCGGCTGCTGCTCGACCTGCGCTGCGTCGAAGACGCCGACGCGGTGTGCTTCGCAGCGCAGCTGCCGGCGTTGCAGGAGGCACTGCGGTGACGGTCGGCGATGGCCGCGGCGCGCGCCGCTGCTCGAAGCAACAGCGGAGGGGAAACGATCCTGGTGGATCGGCCGGGCTTCAAACCCGGTGGGTGGCGCCACGCGCCGCCGGGCGGGTTCGACTCCCGTTCCCCTCCGCCACGGCGTTGCTCGCAGACCTCAGCGTCCGCACTCCAGCTCGTCGCGGTGGCCGAAGCCGAGCGAGTTGTCGATCAGGTAGAGCCGCTCGGGCCTGAAGCGGTACCAGTGCACCTGGTTCAGTGCCTCGGCGATCGCCGCCGGCGCGCCGCCGAGGCGGGCGACGAACGGGAACTTCGCCGCATAGACGGCCTTGGCGTGCGCGCGCTCGTCGCCGTCGAGTGCGGCGACGCGGCCCTCGGCCTGGATGCCGACGATGTGCGGCCAGTCGTCGTAGTCGCGCTGGATCGTCGCCGCGGCGCGCGGCTCGCGCTGGAGCGTGCGCGCGTGGCGGCTGCCGGGCTTGGAGAGCACGTAGAGGTCGAGCCCCTCGTGCGCATAGAACAGCGCCGCTGCCCACGGCGACTCGCCGTCGTGCGTCGCCAGCGTCAGCACGTGGTGCTCGCGCAGCACTCGCTGCACCCGTTCATGCAGCGACGCAGTCATCCGGTCGGCGGTTCGCGCGTGCCCGGCACCCCCTCGTGCAGCCGCTTGAGCCGGTACGCGAGCTGGGGCCGCGTGATGCCGAGCAGCCGCGCCGCCGACGACAGGCTGCCGCGCGCCTTGTCGACGGCGGCCTCGAGCAGCATCGCCTCGATCTGGTCGAGCGTCATCACGCCGTTGAGCGCCGCCTCGCACAGCGACTTGCCCGCTTCCCACTCGCCGCCGCCGAGGCTGCCGACCATGTCCAGGCCCTCGCCGTGCATGCGCTCCTTGCTGCACGGGAACAGGTGCTGCACCTCGATGCGCGATCCGCTCGGCGCGAGGATGACGCCGCGCTCGACCATGTTCTGCAGCTCGCGCACGTTGCCGGGCCAGGCGTAGGTGAGCAGCGCGCGCTTGGCCAGGTCGGTGAAGCCGCGCAGCTTCTTGCCGTTGATCGCCGAATACTTGTCGAGGAAGTGGCGCGCCAGCGGCGAGATGTCCTCCTTGCGCTCTCGCAGCGGCGGGATGTCGATCTGATAGGCGTTGAGCCGGTAGTACAGGTCGGAGCGGAAGCGCCCGGCCTTGACGGCCTCGGCCAGCCGCTGGTTGGTGGCGGCGACGACGCGCACGTCGACCTTGCGCGGCTGGGTGCCGCCGAGCCGCTCGACCTCGCCCTCCTGCAGCACGCGCAGCAGCTTGCTCTGCGCCGGCAGCGGCAGGTCGCCGATCTCGTCGAGGAACAGCGTGCCGCCGTCGGCGCGCTCGAAGCGGCCCGCGCGCGCCACCAGCGCGCCGGTGTAGGCGCCCTTGTCGACGCCGAACAGCTCCGCCTCGACGAGCTCGTGCGGCACGGCCGCACAGTTGACCGCGACGAAGGGCTTGTCGCTGCGCCGGCCCATGCGGTGCAGCGCGCGCGCGAACTGCTCCTTGCCGACGCCCGTCTCACCGAGCAGCAGCACCGTGATCTGGCTCTGCGCCGCAGCGCGCACCAGCTCGCAGGCGGCGCGAAAGCCCGGCGACTGGCCGATCATCTCGGCGCCGAAGCCTTCGGCGTGCTCGTCGATCGTCGAGCGCAGCTGCACCACCTGCGTCTGCAGCTCGAACAGCTGGTCGGCGATCGACTCGGGCGTGAAGAAGCGCATGTGCTGCGCCGCGTCCTCCCATTCCTCGACCGGCTTGCCGACGATGCGGCAGTTGCCGTGCCCCATGCCGACGCACTCGACTTCCTTGTAGAGGATCGGTCGGCCCATGAAGGCCGAGGTGTAGCCGCAGGCGTAGCCGATCTGCGTCCAGCACACCGGCTCGCTGTGGATGCCGTAGTAGTGGCGGTGCCACTGCCCCTCCCAGGAGTTCTCCCACAGGAACTCGGCGTAGAAGCGGCCGGCCGCGCGGTCGAGCTCGACGGCCACCGGCTGCACGCGCACGATGCCTTCGAGCGTGTGCAGCCGCGGGCCCGTCATGAAGGCGTCGAGGTCGGAGCATTCCTGTGCGCGCTTGCGCGCCAGCTCGGCGTCGCGCACGCCCGACGCATGGCCCATGCGCATCAGCAGGCCCTGCGCGCGCTCCATGCCCAGGCTGTCGATCAGCTCCTTGCGCAGCATCGCCTGCGCCTCGGCGTGCACGAGCAGCATCCGGTTCTCGTGCAGCCAGATCTGGCCGCTGTCGGGACAGAAGCGCACGCGCGAGCGCAGGTCATCGGCGTCGGGGGGCGGCACGACGCTTCGAAGGCGAGTCATCCGGCGGTCTCCTTCGCAACGGATCGAGCTTCTTTGTAGGGCCGCGAGGCCGATCGTGGACTTGAGACACGTCAAGGACGCAGCGATCCGCACCCCCGGGAATACGCGCATGGCGGCGCGGCGATTGATCAATTGCTGCGTGCAGGGGGCGGCGGAGGCGCCGTTTTCACCAAATGAGCAAGTGCCGATTCGGCGGCATCGAGGCCGGCATCGCCCGACGTCGATGCGCTCCCTCTGGCGCCGCAGTTTCGGGACCGGCCTGGCACGGAGTCTGCAAACGAACGGGCCACGCGCTCTCAGAGGCGCGACGACCACCAGGAGACAAACGATGAAATTTCCGGTACCGCACGACGTCGCCGCGCAGACCATCCCCGGCACCGAGGGCTGGCAGCGCATGTATCCCTACCAGTACCAGTTCGTGACCGACGATCCGGCGCGCAACCAGTACGAGAAGGAAACGTTCTGGTTCTACGACGGGCTGCACTATCCCGAGCCGCTCTATCCGTTCGACACCATCTGGGACGAGGCCTGGTACCTCGCGCTCTCGCAGTACAACAACCGCATCTTCATGGTCCCGCCGGTGCGCGGCGTCGACCACCGGATGATCAACGGCTACGTCTACATCTCGCCGGTGCCGGTGAAGGACGGCAACGAGATCGGCAGCCGCGTGCCGCACTTCATGGAGCGCGCCGGCCACTACTACAAGAACTGGGACGCGCTCGAGGCCAAGTGGAAGGTCAAGATGGAGGCGACCATCCGCGAGCTCGAGAACCTGAAGATCCCGGCGCTGCCCGAGATGGAGGACTCGAGCGTCGTCACCGAGGCGCTCGGCGAGTCGACGGGCTTTCACCTGCTCAAGGCCTACGACGACCTGATCAACCTCGGCATCAAGTGCTGGCAGTACCACTTCGAGTTCCTGAACCTGGGCTACGCGGCCTACGTGTTCTTCCTCGACTTCGTGCAGAAGCAGTTCCCGAGCATCCCGGCGCAGCGCGTCACGCAGATGATCTCGGGCATCGACGTCATCATGTACCAGCCCGACGAGGAGCTGAAGAAGCTCGCCGCCAAGGCCGTCGAGCTGGGCGTCGGCGACGTGCTGAAGTCGAGCCCCGAATGGTCGAAGGTCGAGACGGCGCTCAAGGCCGACGCCAAGGGCCGCGAGTGGCTGATGGCGCTCAACCTCGCCAAGGAGCCGTGGTTCAACGTCTCCACCGGCACCGGCTGGTTCCACCACGACCGCTCGTGGAACGACCAGATGAACGTGCCGCTGGGCGGCATCCAGACCTACATCGACAAGATTCGCGCCGGCGTGTCGATCGAGCGGCCGACCGAGAAGGTGCGCGCCGAGCGTGACCGCATCACGGCCGAGTACCGCGACCTGATCACGAACGAGGCCGACCGCAAGCAGTTCGACGAGCTGCTCGGCTGCGCCAAGACGGTGTTCCCCTACGTCGAGAACCATCTCTTCTACGTCGAGCACTGGTTCCACTCCGTGTTCTGGAACAAGATGCGCGAGGTCGCCGCGATCCTGAAGACGCACGGCATCGTCGCCGACGTCGAGGACGTCTGGCTGCTGCGCCGCGACGAGATCAAGCAGGCGCTGTGGGACGTCGTCACCGCCTGGGCCACCGGCGTCACGCCGCGCGGCACCAAGACCTGGCCGCCCGAGATCGAGTGGCGCAAGGGCGTGATGGAGAAGTTCAAGGCCTGGACGCCGCCTCCGGCGATCGGCACCGCGCCCGAAGTGATCCAGGAGCCGTTCACCATCGTGCTCTGGGGCGTGACCAACAAGTCGCTCGCCGACTGGGCCGCGGTGCAGGAAGTGGGCGACCCCGAGAAGATCACGGAGCTCAAGGGCTTCGCCGGCAGCCCGGGCATCGTGCAGGGCAAGGCGCGCGTGTGCCGCACGGTGGCCGACGTGGGCGAGCTGCAGGAAGGCGAGATCCTCGTCGCGCCGACGACCTCGCCGTCGTGGGCGCCTGCGTTCGCCAAGATCGGCGCCTGCGTCACCGACGTGGGCGGCGTGATGAGCCATGCCGCGATCGTCTGCCGCGAATACGGCATGCCGGCGGTGGTGGGCACCGGCCACGCGACCAAGGTGATCAAGAGCGGCATGATGCTGCGCGTCGACGGATCGACGGGCGCCGTCAGCATCGCGCGCTGAGCCGGGAGGCGGCACGTGGAAGTGATGCAATTGCGCACGGCGCCGCCGGCCCCGGCCGGCGCGCCGACCGTCGGCGCGCCCACGGTGCGCTGGTTCGAGGACTGCGACGCCTCGTCCATCCCCGAGGTCGGCGGCAAGTGCGCGTCGCTCGGCGAGCTGATCCGCATGGGAGCGCGCGTGCCGCCCGGCTTCGCCGTGACGACGCACGGCTGCACGCGCTTCCTGCGCGAGGCCGGCATCCTGCCCGAGATCGCGCGGCTGCTCGACGGCCTGCCGGCCGACGACATCGTGCGGCTCGAGCAGGCCTCGGCGACGATCCGCGCGATGATCGAGTCGCGTCCGATGTCGATCGAGATGGAGGACGAGATCGCCGAGGCCTACCGCCGCCTCGCGTTGCGCTGCGGCTTGCCTGCCGCGCCGGTGGCGGTGCGCTCGAGCGCCACGGCCGAGGATCTGCCCGGCGCCAGCTTCGCCGGTCAGCAGGACACCTACCTCTGGATCCGCGGCGCCGACGAGCTGATGCAGCACGTGCGGCGCTGCATTTCGAGCCTGTACACGGCGCGCGCCATCGGCTACCGGCAGAAGATGGGCTTCGACCACGCGCAGGTGGCGATCAGCGTCGGCGTGCAGAAGATGGCCAACGCCTTCACTGCCGGCGTCATGTTCACGCTGCACCCCGGCAACGGCGACCGCTCCGTGATCGTGATCGACTCGAACTTCGGCTTCGGCGAGTCGGTCGTCTCGGGCGAGGTCACGCCGGACCACTTCGTCGTCAACAAGGTCACGCTCGACATCACGGAGCGCACGATCTCGCGCAAGGAGGTCTGCGTCACGGTCGACCCGCGCAACCAGTGCAGCATGGTGGTCGACGTTCCGCTCGAGCGCCAGACCGTGCAGTCGCTGATCGACGACGAGATCAGCGAACTGGCCTGGATGGGCAAGCAGATCGAGAAGCACTACGGCCGCCCGATGGACATCGAGTGGGCGGTCGACAAGGGCCTGCCCTCGGGCGGCAACATCTTCATCCTGCAGGCGCGCCCCGAGACGGTGTGGAGCGCGAAGGCGGCCGCGGCGCCGGCCGCCGCCACGTCGGCGATGAACTACATCGTGTCCGGCCTGCTGTCGGGCCGCCGGCTCAGCTGACGCCGGCCCGAAGCGACGAGGAGACCCACCGCATGATCGTGCGCAACTGGATGCGGCCGACACCGACCACGGTGACCGGCGACACGCTGCTGACCGAGGCCAACCACATCTTCTCCGAGACCAGCCTGCACGGGCTGCCGGTGGTCGAGGGCGGCCGATTGCGCGGCCTGATCACGCGCGCCAACTGCCTGCGCGCCGCGCACCACGTGGCGCGCACGCAGAGCCCCGACGAGTTCACCTACTTCTCGAACCGGCTGCGCGTGCGCGACCTGATGGTGCGCAACCCCGCCACCGTCGACGCCGACGACACGATGGAGAGCTGCCTGCAGAAGGGCCAGGAGCTCGGCATCGGTCAGTTCCCGGTGATGAGCGACGGCAGCGTCGTCGGCCTGATCTCGGCGGCCGAGATCATGGCGCTGGCGGCGCACTTCCTCGGCGCGTTCGAGCGCCGCAGCGGCGTCACGCTCGCGCCGATGGTGCTGACGCCGGGCGTGATCAGCCGCGTCATCGGCCTCGTCGAAGGCTGCGGCGCCGAAGTCGTCGCCATCTATCCGATCGGCAGCGGCAAGCCGCCCGCGGCGCTCAAGAAGCTGATCGTGCGCTTCCACGATGCCGGCGTCGCCACGGTGGCCGCGACGCTGCAACAGGCCGGCTACGAGGTGATCGAGTCCGTCGAGGACGCGCATGCCGTCGCCAAGGCCGCCTGACCCTGCACTCACGACACCCATCTCTCGCATCAAGGAGCGGACGAACCATGGACCTTCGGAGCTACATCGACCAATGCGCGCAGGCCGGCGAGCTGCGGCGCGTCACGGCGCCGGTCGACTGGAATCTCGAGATCTCGCACATCTCCAAGCTGGTCGAGGAGCGCAAGGGCCCGGCGCTGCTGTTCGAGAACGTCAAGGGCTATTCGACGCCCGTCTTCACCGGCGCCTTCGCCACCACCAAGCGCCAGCCCTCATGCTCGGCCTGCCCACGGCAACACGGTGTGCGAGTCGGCCCAGGCGTGGATGAGAAAACGATCACGTCCGAGGGTCTGATCAGGCGCGCGAGGTCAGAGACGGCCCGGTGCTCGCCAACGTGCTCGAAGGCGACAAGGTCGACTGAACATGTTCCCGTGCCGAGTTTCTTCCCGCTCGACGGCGGGCGCTACATCGGCACGGTCTTCGTCGTGCTCAGGGACCCCGAGACGGGCGAGACCAACCTCGGCACCTACCGCATGCAGATGCTCGACGGCAAGACCTGCGGCGTGCAGATCCTGCCCGGCAAGCGCGGCGGCGCATCATGAAAGTACAAGAAGATGGGCAAGAAAGATGCCCGCCGCGGCATGTGATCGGCTGCGACCCGCTGCTGTTCGCCGGTACGCTGATGCACAAGAGGCGCCAGCGACTTCGACATCACGGGCACGGTGCGCGGCCAGCGGTCAATACCTGATGGCGCCGCTGACCGGAGCTGCCGGTGCCGGCCGGCGCCGAGATCGTGCTCGAAGGAGATCGACCCGGCGGCTTCCGCCCCGAGGGAGCCGTTCGCCAAGTACACCGGCTACTACACCGACGAGCTGCACCACCCGATCCCCAAGCCTGCTCTGGAGGTCAAGCAGATCCTGCACCGCGACAAGCCGATCCTGTGGGCCGACAGGCCGGCCGTCACCGATGTCACATGCTGGCCGCCTTCACGCGCACCGCCACGCTGTGGACCGAGACTCGAAGATGAAATTCCCGGCGTGCAGAGCGGTGTGCGTGCTGCCGAGTCGGCCGGCCGCTTCTGGGCCGTGGTCTCGGTCAAACAGGCCTATCCCGGCGCACTCGCGCCGGTCGCCGACGCCGTGATCGCCAACAGCACGAGCGTACGGCATCAGGGGCGTGATCACGGTCGACGAGGACATCGGGCCGACGACCTGCAGCGCGTCGTGTGGGCGCTGGTGCCGCTACGACCCGATGCGCGGCACCGAGCTGATCAAGCGCGGGCGCGACGCCGCTCGATCCGGCGCTCGGCCGAACTCCGACAAGCTGACACGTCGCGCATCCTCATGGACGCCTGCATTCCCTACGAGGTGGAAGCAAAAGCCCGTCGAGGCACGGCTCGACGAAGCCACGCGGCGCGATCCGGCGCGCTGGGCGTTCGGCATCGACTGAACAGGAGCGACATGGACAAGACCAGGACGTGAAGCTGGTCATCCTCGTCGTCGACAGGTGATGACCGACGAGCTCGTCATCGACGACAACGGCGGCTGAAACAGCGCAACTTCGACATCAGGACGGGCTGGGCGTCGTCGCGCTGCAGATGTGCGGCATCGACATTGGCGATCATCACGTCGAAGAAGTCGGGCGCGGTGCGCCACCGCGCCGAGAACTGAAGATCAAGCGCTTCCACGAGGCATCCGCAGAAGACCGAGCCCACGAGCAGATGCTCGGCGAGATGGGCATCGGTGACGCGCGGGTCGCCTACGTCGGCGACGATCTCGTCGACCTTTCGATGATGAAGCGCGTCCGGGCTGCCCGATCGCGGTGGCCGACGCGGTCGCCGAGGTTCGCGACGCCGCCGCCTACGTGACGATCGCGCGCGGCGGACATGGTGCCGTGCGCGAGGCCGCCGAGATGATCCTCAAGGCCCAAGGCAAGTGGGACGCCATCCTCGCCAAGATCGGCTGACCGAATCGAACCACCAAGGAGTCAATCGAAGTGCCCACCCCTCCCCGCAGCAACCGAGAGTTCGTCGATGCCTGCATCGCATCCGGCGACGCCGTGCGCATCGCCCAGCAGGTCGACTGGGAAAACGAGGCCGGCGCCATCGTGCGTCGCGTCTGCGAACTGGCGGCGCCGGCGCCGTTGATGGAGAGCATCAAGGACTACCCGGGCTTTCGCTACTTCGGCGCGCCGCTGTCGACCTACCGCCGCATGGCGATCTCGATGGGGCTCGACCCGGAGACGGCGCTGCCCGAACTGGGCCGCGAGTACATCAAGCGCACCAACGGCGAGCCGATCGCGCCCGTCGTCGTCGGGCGCGGCGACGCACCCTGCAAGGAGAACATCCTGCGCGGCAAGGACGTCGACCTGTGTCGCCTGCCGGTGCCGCTGGTGCACGACGGCGACGGCGGGCGCTACGTCGGCACCTGGCATGCCGTGATCACGAAGCACCCGGTGCGCGGCGACGTGAACTGGGGCATGTACCGCCAGATGATGTTCGACTCGCGCACGATGTCGGGCGCCGTGTTCCCGTTCTCCGACCTCGGCAAGGCGCTCACCGAGTACTACCTGCCGCGCGGCGAGACCTGCCCGTTCGCCACGGCGATCGGCCTCTCGCCGCTGGCGGCGATGGCGGCCTGCGCGCCGTCGCCGATCCCCGAGCCCGAGCTGACCGGCATGCTCGCCGGCGAGGCAGTGCGCCTGGTCAAGTGCGAAACCAACGACCTCGAGGTGCCGGCCGACGCCGAGATCATCCTCGAGGGCGAGATCCTGCCCGACTACAAGGTCGAGGAGGGGCCTTTCGGCGAGTACACCGGCTACCGCACCAGCCCGCGCGACTTCCGCGTCACGTTCCGCGTCAACTGCATCACCTACCGCAACAACGCGACGATGACGATCTCGAACATGGGCGTGCCGCAGGACGAGGGGCAGCTGCTGCGCTCGTTCTCGCTCGGACTCGAGCTCGAGAAGCTGCTCAAGAGCCAGGGCATCCCGGTGACCGGCGTCTACATGCATCCGCGCTCGACGCACCACATGATGATCGTCGGCGTCAAGCCCACCTACGCCGGCATCGCGATGCAGATCGCGCAGCTCGCCTTCGGCTCCAAGCTCGGGCCCTGGTTCCACATGGTCATGGTGGTCGACGACCAGACCGACATCTACAACTGGGACGAGGTCTATCACGCGTTCTGCACGCGCTGCAATCCGGAGCGCGGCATCCACATCTTCAGGAACACGACGGGCACGGCGCTCTATCCGCATGCCGACCCGCACCACCGCAAGTGGTCGATCGGTTCGCAGGTGCTGTTCGACTGCCTGTGGCCGATCGACTGGGATCGCATCAACGACGTGCCGACGCTGGTCTCCTTCCGCAACGTCTATCCGAAGGCGGTGCAGGAGAAGGTGCTGGCGAACTGGGTCGACTACGGCTTCGCGCCGGTCAAGCGCTGAAAGGGCAGGCACGATGGAACGACATCAATGGGAAGTCTTCGTGATGGATCTCGGCGAGCTGACCGAGGGGCGCGATCTCGAGCTGACGATCCGCACGCTCGACCCCGGCATCCACAAGTACACCTACAAGCGCGCCAAGGTGCGCGTGTCGGCCGACACGAACGCGCTGCCCGACGACCTGCAGGTGCGCTTCGGCCGCGGCCAGCTCGCGCCGCAGCGCTACTCGCTGCGCGTGCTCGAGGAGGTCGAGCGGCTGCCCGCGAAGTACCGATGACGGCGGCGCACACGAGGGGCGGAGGATCATGACGTACCGCGACCTGCGCCACTTCCTCGACGCGCTCGGCGGCGACCTGCGGCGCGTCGCCGAGCCGTTCTCGCCGCGCCACGAGATCGCCGCCGCGCTGCGCGAGGCGCGCGCCGACGCGCCGGCGCTGCTGTTCGACGACATCGCCGGCCACCCGGGCTGGCGCGTGTGCGGCAACCTGATCGCCAACCGGCGCCGCCTCGCGCTCGCCTTCGAGACGCCGGAGGCCGCGCTGGCCGAGACCTACATCGCTCGCAAGGAGCGCGGCATCGAGCCGGTGCGCGCGAGCGACGTGCCGGTGCAGGAGGTCGTGACGACGGCGCAGCAGCGCGACGACCTGCTCGCCGGCGTGCCGATCCTCACGCACCACGAGCGCGACGCCGGGCCCTACATCACGACGGGCGTCGTGCTGTGTCGCGAGCCGGGCAGCGGCCGGCGCGGCATGGGCATCCACCGCATGATGGTGCTCGACGGCCGGCATCTGAGCGTGTTCCTCGCCAACCCGCCGCTGTCGAAGTTCCATGCCGCGGCCGAGGCGCGCGGCGAGCCGCTCGAAGTGGCGGTCGCGCTCGGCCTCGAGCCGGCGATCGTCGTGTCGTCGGTGGTGAAGGTCGGGCCGTTGGTGCCCGACAAGATGGCGGTCGCCGGCGCGCTGCGCGGTGCGCCGGTCGAGATGGTGC
Organism: Burkholderiaceae bacterium; assembly: GCA_048500255.1. Lineage (GTDB taxonomy): Bacteria > Pseudomonadota > Gammaproteobacteria > Burkholderiales > Burkholderiaceae_C > JAMHWF01. Next base: position 40,443 of record JASNYH010000010.1, read on the forward strand.
GCGCCGAGACGGTCGACGTCGAGGTGCCGGCGCGCGCCGAAGTCGTGATCGAAGGCCGCGTGCTGCCCGGCGTGCGCCGCCACGAAGGGCCGTTCGGCGAGAACACGGGCGCCTACTTCGCCGCCGACAGCCCGGTGATCGAGGTCACGGCGGTGACGCATCGGCGCAACCCGATCTATCCCGGGCTGACACCGTGGGCCGCCGACGTCGACATGCTGCTGTGGCTGGCCGCCGGGACCGAGATGCTGGGCCAGCTGCGCGCCCACGTCGCCGGCGTGGCCGACCTCGAACTGGCGAGCGGCACGGCCGGCTTCTCGGCGATCGTCGCCGTGTCGGGCGCGCCGCGCTCCGAGGTGCGGCGCCTGATCCACCTCGCGCTCGCGCTCGACAAGCGGCTGAAGACGGTGACCGTGGTCGACGACGACGTCGACATCCGCAATCCGCGCGAGGTGGCGTGGGCGCTCGCGACGCGGCACCGGCCGGCGCACGATACGATCGTCATCGGCGGCACCGAGGCCTATGTGATCGACCCGTCGGCCAGCGGCGACGGGCAGGGCTCGAAGATCGGCTTCGATGCGACGCGCGGCGGCGGCGGCGCGGCGCTCGACAAGGCACGGCTCGAGCCGCAGGCGCTCGCCAAGGCGCGGCGCGTGCTCGGCGAGCTGATGGGAGCGTGACAGTGAAGGAACGGCGCATGAAACTGGTGGTTGGAATGTCGGGCGCGAGCGGCGCGATCTACGGCCTGCGTCTGCTCGAGGTCCTCAAGAAGCTCGACATCGAGACGCACCTCGTGATGTCCGACGCCGCCAAGCGAACGATCGTCTACGAGACCGATCGCCGCATCGAGGAGGTCAAGGAGCTGGCGACGCACGTGCACGAGCTCGCCGATGTGGGCGCGTGCATCTCGAGCGGGTCGTTCCGCCACGACGGCATGGTGATCGCGCCGTGCTCGATCAAGACGCTGTCGGCGCTGGCGCATTCGTTCAACACCAATCTGCTGATCCGCGCCGCCGACGTGACGCTCAAGGAGCGGCGCAAGCTCGTGCTGATGGTGCGCGAGACGCCGCTGCACCTGGGGCACCTGCGGCTGATGGTGCAGGTCACCGAGACCGGCGCCGTGCTCGTGCCGCCGCTGCCGGCCTTCTATCACCGGCCGAAGACGCTCGACGACGTGATCAACCAGTCGGTCAACAAGGTGCTCGACCAGTTCGGCATCGAGTGCGAGCTGTTCAATCGCTGGACGGGCAACGAGGAGCGCGAGCTTGCCAAGTCCCGCCATTGACGGCGGGCGCGACGGCGGCATCGAGTTCGAAGGCGAGGTCTGTTCCGGCCTGGGTGAGGGTGCGCGCTTCGTCGCGCTCGACTGGGCAGCCAGCGAGTTCCGGCGCACGCTCGGCTACGAGCCCTGGCCCGGCACGCTGAACCTGCGCATGGCGGGCGCGGCGTGGGCGCGCTGGCGGCAAGGTCTGACGGTGAACGACGGCATCGCGATCGCGCCGCCGCCGGGCTTCTGCGCCGCCCGCTGTTTCGTCGTGCAGCTCGACGGCCGAGTGCGCGCGGCCGCCGTCGTTCCCGACGTGGGCGACTATCCGCCCGACAAGCTCGAGCTGGTGGCGCCGGTGGCGCTGCGCGACGCGTTGCAGCTGCGTGACGGCAGCATGGTGAGCGTGCGCGTCGTCGCCTGAATTCGCGAGGTCAGGCCACCGGCGCCGATGGTCTCGGCTTGCGTTTTGAGGTAAGTTGTCATACAACTGCACCCTCGCCAGCCGCGCTGGCGCTGTCAAGCCGATTCGCTCCGCACGCCGCCGATGAACGCACCGATCGCCGCTCCGCGCCGCAAGCCGCGCTCGCTCGCCCTCGAGCTGGTCGAGGCGCTGGGCGAGCGCATCCGCGACGGCCGGCTCGCGCCCGGCGACAAGCTGCCGAGCGAGGCGGCGATCGTCGACGAGTTCGGTGTCAGCCGCACCGTGGTGCGCGAGGCGATCTCCAAGCTGCAGGCCTCCGGCCTGGTCGAGACGCGCCACGGCGTCGGCACCTTCGTCGTCGGGCTCGGCGACGCGCCGCTGCGCATCGCGCGCGAGCAGCTCGGCACGCTGCACGACGTGATCGCAGTGCTCGAGCTGCGCATCGGCATCGAGACCGAGGCCGCCGCGCTCGCCGCCCAGCGCCGCAGCGACGCCGACCTCGCGGCGATGCGCGCCGCGCTCGACGCCTTCACCGCCGCGACCGAGGCCGACGGCGACGCCGTCGGCGCCGACTTCCGCTTCCACGTCGAGATCGCGCGCGCCACGCACAACGCGCACTTCGCCGAGCTGCTGCTGCACCTGGGCACTGCGATCATTCCGCGCGCGCGCCTCGATGCCGGCATGCCCGACCCGCTGCGGCGCGATTACCTGCGCCGCGTCAACAGCGAGCACGACAGCATCTATGACGCCATCGCCGGGCAGGACGCCGAGGCGGCGCGCGCCGCGATGCGCACGCACCTCGCCAACAGTCGCGAGCGGCGCCGCCGCGCCGCGCTGGCGGCCGAGCGGGGGTTGTAATGCGGCAAGTTCGTGCCGCCTGTGACCCATACAGTTGTATGATGACATACAACAACTCGCGCGGCTCGGCGCTTGCCTGCCGCTGCTTCACGCCCTAGGAGGACTTCCATGAAACGCCTGCTCGCGGCCTTCGCCGCTGGTCTCGCCGTCGCCGCCGCGCCGGCCTACGCCGCCTATCCCGACAAGACGGTGACGATGGTCGTGCCGTTCCCGCCCGGTGGGTCGACCGACATGATCGCGCGCACGCTGGCCGCCAGGCTGCAGGAGAAGCTGGGGCAGACCTTCGTCGTCGACAACCGCGCCGGCGCCACGGGCACGATCGGCGCCGGCCAGGTCAAGCGCGCGCCGGCCGACGGCTACACGCTGCTCGTCGCGTCGCTCGGGCCGTATGTCATCGCGCCGCACCTGATCAAGAGCGTGCCCTACGATGCGACGAAGGACTTCGACCTGCTCACCGTCGCCGTGCAGGCGCCCAACGTGCTCGTCGTGCCGGCCGCGTCGCCGTTGAAGAGCGTCGCCGACGTGCTCGCGCAGTCGAAGAAGACGCCCGACAAGCTGACCTTCGCGTCGTCGGGCAACGGCTCGTCGGACCACCTGACGGCCGAGCTGTTCTGGCAGCAGACCGGCACGAAGGGGGTGCATGTGCCCTACAAGGGCGGCGCGCCGGCCATCTCGGACCTGCTCGGCGGCCAGGTCGACGCCTCGTTCCAGAACATCAATGCCGTGATCCAGCACATCAAGAGCGGCAAGCTGCACGCGCTGGCCGTCACCGGCGACAAGCGCTCGGCACTGCTGCCGCAGGTGCCGACGCTGGCCGAGTCTGGCGTCAAGGGCGCCGACGTCTATTCGTGGCAGGCGATCGCCGCGCCGCGCGGCCTGCCGGCCGACGTCAAGCGCACGCTGCACACGGCGCTGGTCGACGCGCTCAACGACCCGGCCGTCAAGCCCAAGCTGCTCGACCTCGGCTTCGAGATCGTCGCCAACACGCCCGAACAGTTCACCCGCTTCCAGGCCGAGGAGTTCGCGCGCTGGAAGAAGGTGATCGAGACCGGCAAGATCACGGCTGATTGAAATGGAGTCGTCGACCCCCGTCGTGCGCGAGTTGCGCGCCGTGCCCGTGGCCGGTCGCGACAGCATGCTGCTCAACCTGAGCGGCGCGCACGGCCCGTACTTCACGCGCAACCTTGTCATCCTCACCGACAGCGCGGGGCATACCGGCGTCGGCGAGGTGCCGGGCGGCGAGAAGATCCGCCAGACGCTCGAAGACGCGCGCGAGCTCGTCGTCGGCCAGCCCGTCGCCAACGTGCAGGCCGTGATGCAGCGCATGCAGCGCGCCTACGCCGACCGCGACGCCGGCGGGCGCGGGCTGCAGACCTTCGACCTGCGCACGACGATCCACGCCGTCACCGCCGTCGAGTCGGCGCTGCTCGACCTGCTCGGCCAGCACCTCGGGCTGCCGGTGGCGGCGCTGCTCGGCGAGGGTCAGCAGCGCGAGTCGGTCGAGATGCTCGGCTACCTGTTCTATGTCGGAGACCGGCGCAGGACGAACCTGCCCTATGCCGAGGAACCGGGCGCCGCCGACGACTGGTTGCGCCTGCGCCACGAGCCGGCGATGGACGCGCGCGCCATCGTGCGGCTGGCCGAGGCGGCGCGCGCGCGCTACGGCTTCGACGACTTCAAGTTGAAGGGCGGCGTGCTCGCCGGCGACGACGAGGTCGACGCGGTGACGGCGCTGCACGAGCGATTCCCGCAGGCGCGAGTGACGCTCGACCCGAACGGCGGCTGGCTGCTGAAGGACGCGATCCGGCTCGGCGAGCGCATGCGCGGCGTCGTTGCCTATGCCGAGGACCCGTGCGGCGCCGAGGAAGGCTTCAGCGGCCGCGAAGTGATGGCCGAGTTCCGCCGCGCGACCGGCCTGCCGACGGCGACCAACATGGTCGCCACCGACTGGCGGCAGATGGTGCACGCGCTGGCGCTGCAGTCGGTCGACATACCTCTGGCCGATCCGCACTTCTGGACGATGGCGGGCTCGGTGCGCGTCGCGCAGACCTGCCGCGACTGGGGCCTGACCTGGGGCTCGCACTCCAACAACCACTTCGACATCTCGCTGGCAATGTTCACTCACGTCGGCGCGGCGGCGCCCGGCAAGGTGACGGCGATCGACACGCACTGGATCTGGCAGGATGGGCAGCGGCTGACGAAGGAGCCGCTGCGCATCGAGCGCGGCCACGTGCGCGTGCCCCAGAAGCCGGGGCTCGGCGTCGAGCTCGACATGGCCGAGGTCGAGAAGGCGCATTTGCTGTACAAGCAGCACGCGCTGGGCGCGCGCGACGACGCGGCAGCGATGCAGTCCCTGATCCCGAACTGGAAGTTCGATCCCAAGCAACCCTGCATGGTGCGCTGATCGCGCCGAGGACGACACGACGATGAGAGAGAACCGACTGCGCACGCTGTGGCAGGCCGACAAGGCGGCCGTCAACGGCTGGCTCGCCATTCCCAGCAGCTTCGCCGCCGAGACGATGGCGCACCAGGGCTGGGACGCGCTGACGATCGACATGCAGCACGGCGTGATCGACTACCAGACGATGGTCTCCATGCTGCAGGCCATCTCGACGACGAATACGGTGCCCGTGGTGCGCGTGCCGTGGCTCGAGCCCGGCATCGTGATGAAGACGCTCGACGCCGGTGCCTGGGGCGTGATCTGCCCGATGGTCAACACGCGCGAAGACGCGCAGAAGTTCGTCGCGTGGACGAACTATGCGCCGCAGGGCGCGCGCAGCTACGGCCCGGTGCGCGCGCTGCTGTACGGCGGCGCCGACTATCCGCAGCACGCCAACCGCACCATCGTGCGCTTCGCGATGATCGAGACGGCGCAGGCGCTCGACAACCTCGACGCCATCCTCTCCGTCGAGGGGCTCGACGCCGTCTACATCGGCCCGTCGGACCTGTCGCTGGCGCTCGGCTGCCGGCCGGTGTTCGACGACGTCGACCCGCCGGTCGCGCAGGCGATCGAACACATCTGCGAGCGCGCCAGGGCGCACGGCGTCGTCGCCGGCGTCCACAACGGCGTGCCCGACGTCGCGCTGGCGCGCGTCGCCAAGGGCTTCCGCTTCGTCACCGTGGGCTCCGACGCGCGGCTGCTGGCCGCCGGCTCGCAACAGATGCTCGCGCGCATGCGCGGCACGCCGTGACGGCACGACCCCGAACCCGCTGAACGAACCAGGACGCCTCGACATCATGAAACTCGGATTCATCGGCCTCGGCATCATGGGCGCGCCGATGGCGGGCCATCTGCGCGCTGCCGGCCACGACCTTTTCGTCAACACGCGCAGCAAGGTTCCGGCGGCGCTCACCGATGCCGGCGCCATTGCCTGCAAGACGCCGGCCGACGTGGCGCGCCAGGCCGACGTCGTCTTCACGATGGTGCCCGACACGCCCGACGTCGAGCTCGTGCTGTTCGGCGAGCACGGCGTCGCAAGCGGGCTGACCGCCGGCAAGACGGTCGTCGACATGAGCTCGATCTCGCCGATGGCGACCAAGCAGTACGCGCAGCGCATCAACGAGCTGGGCTGCGACTACCTCGACGCGCCGGTGTCGGGCGGCGAAGTCGGCGCCAAGGCGGCGAGCCTGACGATCATGGTCGGCGGCCCCGAGGCGGCGTTCGAGCGCGTGCTGCCGCTGTTCCAGCTGATGGGCAAGAACATCACGCGCGTCGGCGGCAACGGCGACGGCCAGACGACGAAGGTCGCCAACCAGATCATCGTCGCGCTCAACATCGCGGCGGTGAGCGAGGCGCTCGTCTTCGCGAGCAAGGCCGGCGCCGATCCGGCCAAGGTGCGCCAGGCGCTGATGGGCGGCTTCGCGGCCAGCCGCATCCTCGAGGTGCACGGCGAGCGCATGATCAAGCGCACTTTCGCGCCGGGTTTCCGCATCAAGCTGCACCAGAAGGACTTGGCGCTCGCGCTGGCCGGTGCGCGCGAGCTGGGCGTCGCGCTGCCGCAGACGGCCAATGCAGCGCAGCTGATGCAGGCTTGTGCCGCCAACGGCATGGCCGACCTCGACCACTCGGCGCTGGTGCGCGCGCTCGAGCTGCTGGCGCAGCACGAGGTGGCGAAGGCCTGACGGCGCACCGAGCCACCGCTCCGGGCGCATGCCTGTGCGCATGCCGAGCGCGCCGCTGTCGATAATCGGCGCATGACTGCTCCCGATCCGCGCGCCGCGCCGCGCGAATTCCTGCGCGCGCTCTACGACGCAGCCGTCGCGCGCGCACTGCCGGCACACGTCACGGCGGTGCACCTGCCGCCGCCGCCGAAAGGCCGCACCGTCGTGCTCGGCGCCGGCAAGGCCGGCGGCGCGATGGCGGCGGCGGTCGATGCGCTGTGGCCGCCCGACGCGCCGCTGTCGGGGCTCGTCGTCACGCGCTATGGCCACGTGCCGCCCGACTACCGCGCCCGCGGCGGGCGCATCGAGGTCGTCGAAGCCGCGCATCCGGTGCCCGACGAGGCGGGCCGCAGCGCGGCGCGCCGCATCGCCGAACTCGCGCAGGGCCTGAGCGCCGACGACCTCGTGCTGTGCCTGATCAGCGGCGGCGGCTCGGCGCTGCTCGCGATGCCGGCCGACAGCCTGACGCTCGACGACAAGCAGGCCGTCAACCGCGCGCTGCTCGCCAGCGGCGCGGCGATCGGCGAGATGAACTGCGTGCGCAAGCACCTGTCGGCGATCAAGGGCGGGCGGCTCGCCGCGCTGTGCGCGCCGGCGAATGTCGTCACGCTGCTGATCAGCGACGTGCCGGGCGACGACCCCGACGTCATCGCCAGCGGCCCGACGGTGCCCGACCCGACGACCTGCGCCGATGCGCTGGCGATCCTGGCGCGCTACGGCATCGACCTGCCCGGCGCCGCGCGGCGCGGCCTCGAGAGCGGCGCCTTCGAGACGCCCAAGCCGGGCGACGCGCGCTTCGCCGGCCACGCCGTGCGCCTGATCGCGACGCCGCGCGAGTCGCTCGAGGCGGCGGCCGCGCTGGCGCGGCAGGCGGGCGTCGCGGCGCACATCCTGAGCGACGAGATCGAAGGCGAGTCGCACGTCGTCGGCGGCGTGCACGCCGCGCTGGCGCGCGCCGTCGCACGGCACGACGCGCCGTTCGCCAAGCCCTGCGTCATCCTGAGCGGCGGCGAGACGACGGTCACGGTGCGCAGCAAGGGCGGCCGCGGCGGCCGCGCCGGCGAATTCCTGCTCGGCGCCGCCATCGCGCTGCAGGGCGAGCCCGGCGTGCACGTGCTCGCCGCCGATACCGACGGCATCGACGGCATCGAAGACAACGCCGGCGCCCTCGTCGGGCCCGACACGCTGGCGCGCGGCGCCGCGCTCGGCTTGAAGGCGCGCGACGCGCTCGACGCGAACGACGCCTGGCGCTGGTTCGCCGCTCTCGGCGACCTCGTCGTCACCGGGCCGACGTACACCAACGTCAATGACTTTCGGGCGGTGTTGATCGTCTGACGCAGCGACGCTGTGGCGGCTGCGTCGATCGCGCGGCGACGGTGCCGCTCAGCCTGGGATGCGCGCCACCAGCTCGCGCGTCAACTCCCCCGCCGGCACCGCCTTGCAGCCGGTCACGTTCTGCCCCGCCCACAGCGGCGAGAAGTCGCCGCTGCCGCGCTTCTCGGCCGCCGCGCGCAGCGGCGCGATCGCCGCCGTGGCGAGCGGGAACGCGGGCGCCACGTCGCTCATCGGCCCGAGCTCGCGCATCAGGCGCGTGACGATGCCGCGCGCCGGGCGGCCGGTGTAGAGGTTGGTGAGCGCCGTCGTGCGAGCGGCGTCGCTTTGCAGCGCGGCGCGGTGCAGCGTGCTCGTCGTTGCCTCGGGGCACAGCAGGTAGGCCGTGCCGACCTGCGCGGCCGCGGCGCCGAGTGCGAGCGCGGCGGCGACGCCATCGGCGTCGGCGATGCCGCCGGCGGCGATCACCGGCAGCTTCACGGCGCGCACCACCTGCGGCAGCAGCGCGAACGTGCCGACCTGCGTCGCGATGTCGTCGGCGAGGAACATGCCGCGGTGGCCGCCCGCCTCGATGCCCTGCGCGACGACGGCGTCGACGCCGCGCGCCTCGAGCCAACGCGCTTCGTCGACCGTGGTGGCCGATGACCAGACGCGCGCGCCCCAGGCGCGCACCTGCGCCAGCAGCTCGGGCGAGGGCAGGCCGAAGTGGAAGCTGACGACGGCGGGGCGGACGGCGGCCAGCAGTTCGGCCGCCTCGGCGTCGAACGGCCGGCGCCCCGGGCCGGCGGGGATCGACGCCGCGTCGATGCCGTGCTCGGCGTAGTAGGGCGCGAGGGCGGCACGCCAGCGCGCCTCGCGCGCGGCGTCGGGCGCGGGCGGCGCGTGGCAGAAGAAGTTGACGTTGAACGGCCGCGTCGTCTGTGCCTGCAGCGCCGTCAGCTCGGCTTTCAGCGCGGCGGCGTCGAGCATCGCGCAGGGCAGCGAACCCAGGCCGCCGGCGTTGCTGACGGCGGCGGCCAGCGCGTGGCCCTGCACGCCCGCCATCGGCGCCTGGATGATCGGCAGCTCGAGGCCGAGCATCGTCTGCAGCATCGTCGTCATGGGAGTCCTCCGGATGAGCGCCGGCCGCGACGCCAGCGGGAGTGTGCCGCAGCGATTGCCAGGCCGACGAGGAGGCCGAGCGCCGCCGCAGCGCCGAGGTCGACGGCGCCCGCGGCGCTGCCGTCTTGTTGCCGCGCGGTGCCCTCGTGCAGCGTGTCCGCGAGCGCGCGCCAGTCGGCCGCGCCGATCTGCGTCATGCGCGGCGCGTCGGCCAGCCCGTAGACGCACAGCTCGCCGCCGGGCAGGCGGCAAGACCGCTCGGGCGGGCACTGCCCCAGGATGGCGGGCGGCGCCGCCGCGTCGCTGCCGCACTGCACGCCGGGCGCGCTGCGCAGCACCTGCAGCGTCACCTCGGGGTGCTTCGTCAGCTGCTCGGGCATATCGGCGTCGTTCTCGAAATCGAGACGCGTCAGCCGCGCCACCACGGCGCGCCGGCCAGCGCCAGCGCGGCCAGTGCGAGCGCAGCGGCGACACCCGTCGCGATCACCAGCCAGCGCGCGCGCCGGCGCGCCGCGTCGGCCACGGCAACGAGCTGGCGGTTCTGCTCGGCCAGCGCGTCGATGAGCTGTGACGACGCCAGCATCTGGCCGTGCAGCTCGGCGACGTTCGCCTCCAGCGCCGCAACGCGCGTCGCGAGCGCGTCGACGGCGGCTGCCGTGCGGTCGACCGCCACGGCGTCGCTGCCGCCGGCGTCCGGCGCGACCGGCGTCGCCGCGGCGGCGTCGCCCGCCGGCACCGGCTGGCGCGCGACGCGCGTCCACAGCTTCTTGGCGCCGTCGGCCACCTTCGGCGCATTGGCGATCACTTCGGCCCAGGGCACGCTCTGCAGCACGGTCCACCAGCTCAGTGCCATCGCTCGTTTCCTTCGCGTCGTTGCATCGTCAGGATGGACCTTCGCGCGCCGCCGCCGGTTCGTTCTTGCCGATGCCGCGCAGGTTGAGCGCGAACAAGCCGACCTGCAGCGCGATCAGGGCCCAGGCGCCATCGTGCCAGCCCCAGGCGATCCACAACACGTTGCTCGCCGTGAAGCAGGCGAAACCCCAGACGCGCCGGCGCGGCCGGCGCGAGCCGACCAGCCAGGCCGCGGCGAGCGTGACGGCCATCGCCGGCCATTGCAGCGCGTCGAGCAGTGTTTCCATCATCGTGGGCCGCAGCGTGCCGGCTTTGGCGGCGCGGCGCGCGATCGACCCCGCGGCGCGCGGGGCGATCCGTTTGCATCGCGGCGTGCCGGGTTCAGACTGAGGCTTCGTCGAAACATTGCACGAGGTCGCACCGTGACCCACCACGCACGCATCGTCGGCACGGTCGAATATCGCGAAGGCGACGGGCCCACGCTGCCGATCCCGCTCGGACCCTGCGAGTTCGAGGAAGGCATCGACGACGTGACGCTCGCCTGGAGCGACGGCGAGACGCACGGTTCGACGGCGATGCCGCGCGACGACTTCCGCCGCTACGTCAACGAGGGCGCGATCCAGCTCGGCGCTTGAGCGGCGCGCCCGGGCGCGCGTTTCGTCAGCGCGGCGGGGCCTCGGCGAAGAACTGCCACATCGTCTCGGCGGCCGACAGCGCCTGGGACGCCGGCTCCCGCTTGCGGCGCGTGCGCTGCGCGCCGGGCCACGAATGGCCGCCGCTGTCGGTGACGCACAGCTGCACGCGCGTGCCGGCGCGGCAGGGCGCCCATGCGTCGCAGCGCGCGCCGGGGCGCTCGAGCACGCGGCGCGGTTCGGCCGGGCAGCCGTCGAGCCGCGTCCACCTGGCGATCGTGTCGGGCACCGACGTGAACGGCGTGATCAGTGCCATGTCGACGGCGTCGGGCCCGGCGCCGCCGTCGTACAGCACGTGCGTGTCGTCGCGCGCATGGATGTGCAGCACCGACACCGGGCGCGACGGCGTGCAGCTCTGGGTGTTGTCGGTGCCGGCCACCGGCGCGATGGCGGCGAACACGTCGGCCGCCTCGCAGGCCAGGCGGTAGGCCATCAGGCCGCCGTTCGACATGCCGGTGGCATAGACGCGCCGACGGTCGATGTGGAACTGTGCAGTCAGCCGCTCGACCAGCGCGCGGATGAAGCCGACGTCGTCGACGCCGCGCTCGCGCGCCGAGCCGCAGCAGCGCCCGGCGTTCCAGGTTGCCAGCCGCGCGTCGCCGCCGCGGCGGCCCGTGCCGTTGGGAAAGACGACGACGAAGCCGTGGCGTTCCGACGCCGAGATCAAACCGTAGCGTGCGTCGTCGGCCTGCCAGTCCATGTTCCCGCCGCCGCCGTGCAGCGCGATGACGAGCGGTGCGGGCGTCGCCGGGTCGCGGCGTGCCGGCACATGGAGGCGGTAGCGGCGCTCGAGGCCGCCGTGGCGCAGCGTGCCGCGGTGCTCGCCGGGGGTGGTGATCGCAGCGGGTTCGGCGGTGGCGGCCGGTGGAGTGGCCAGCAGGACAGCGAGGAGGGCGGCTGCGGCGACGAAGGGCAGCGACACGTGACCTCGCAGTCCCTCAGATTTCGAGGTTGTGGTTCCGGTATCACGTCGCTGCGCGACACGAGTCTCCACCGCAGTCTCGATCTCTTTCAGAGCTCGAGATTGTCTATCAGCCGCGTGTTCCCGAGCTTCGCCGCACCGAGCGCGACGAGCGGCTCGCCGTCGGCGATCTGCGCCGGCGTCGGCGCGAGCAGGTCGTGGCGGCGGCGCAGCGTCAGGTAGTCGGGCGACCAGCCGCGCGTGCGCAGCGCGTGCAGGGCTTCCTGCTCGATCGCCGGCAGGTCGCGGGCGCCGCCGTCGACGGCGGCTTTCAGCGCGCGCAGGGCCTGCGCCAGCGCCGTCGCCTCGGCGCGCTCGGCGTCGCTCAGATAGCCGTTGCGCGACGACAGCGCGAGGCCGTCGTCGGCGCGCGTCGTTTCGCCGGCGACGACGTCGATCGGCATCGCGAACTGCGCGACCATGCGGCGGATCACCATTAGCTGCTGGTAGTCCTTCTTGCCGAACACGGCATGGCGCGGCTGCACGCACTGGAACAGCTTCATCACGACGGTGCACACGCCGGCGAAGAAGCCGGGCCGGAAGTGGCCCTCGAGGATGTCGGCCAGCGCCGGGTCGGGCAGCACGCGATAGGTCTGCGCCTCGGGATAGAGCTCGCGCTCGTCGGGCGCGAACACGAGGTGGCAGCCGGCCGACTCGAGCAGCTCGCAGTCACGCGCCAGCGTGCGCGGATAGCGGTCGAAGTCCTCGTGCGGCGCGAACTGCAGCCGGTTGACGAAGATGCTCGCGACGACGGGCGCGCCGAGCTGGCCGGCGCGCCGCACCAGCGAAAGATGGCCCTCGTGCAGGTTGCCCATCGTCGGCACGAAGGACGTCTCGCGCGCGCCGTCGAGCGCGGCGCGCAGCTCGGCAATGCTATGGACGACGCGCATCGTGTGTGCTGCCTTCAGTAGCCGTGCAGCTTCTCGTCGGGGAAGCTGCCGTCCTTGACGGCGGCGACGTAGCGGCGCACCGCGTCCTCGACGCTGCCGCCGTCGGCGAGGAAGTTGCGCACGAAACGCGGCAGCTTGCCGCGCGTCACGCCGAGCATGTCGTGCAGCACGAGCACCTGGCCGGCCGTGCCGGCACCGGCGCCGATGCCGATCGTCATCAGCCTGGGGTTGTCGGCCTGCACCGCGGCGGCGACGGCCGACGGCATCAGCTCGAGCACGAGCATCGCGGCGCCGGCGTCGGCGACTTCCTTGGCCTCGGCGCGCAGCCGCGCCGCGCCCGAGTCGTCGCGCCCTTGCACGCGGTAGCCGCCGAGCGCGTGCACGCTCTGAGGCGTGAGGCCGAGGTGGCCGCACACCGGCACGCCGCGCTCGACGAGAAAGCGGATCGTCTCGGCGGCCCAGCCCGCGCCTTCGACCTTGACCATCTGCGCGCCGGCCTGCATCAGCGCCGTCGCCGAGCGCATCGCGGCGTCGTGGTTGCACTGGTAGCTGCCGAACGGCATGTCGGTGACGAGCCAGGCGGCGCCGCCGGTCAGGCCGCGCGCCACGCAGCGCGTGTGGTACGCCATCTCGTCGAGCGTCACGGGCAGCGTGCTGGCATGGCCCTGCAGCAGCATGCCCAGCGAGTCGCCGACGAGCACGGTGTCGACGCCGGCCTCGTCGACGAGGCGCGCGAACGCGGCGTCGTAGGCCGTCAGCATGGCGATCTTCTCGCCGCGCGCCTGCATCTCGCGCAGGCTGCGCAGCGTGACGGGCTTGCGCGCGGCGGCGGGTGCGGCGGCAGTGCTGTGGACGCTCATGTCGGTTCTATCCCTGCTGGTACGCGAGTCTGACGTAGATCGGCGCAAAGGCCTCCGCCTGCGTCACTTCGAGCAGGTGCTCGCGCGCCAGCTCGAGCAGCGCGATGAAGGTGACGACGACGACCTGCTGGCCGTGGCGCCAGTCGGCCGGCTCGAAGAGGTCGCCGAACTCGACGAAGCGCCGCCCCTGCAGGCGGCGCAGCACGATGCTCATGTGCTCGCGCACCGAGAGCTGCTCGCGCGTCACGTGGTGGTGAGCCACCAGCTTGGCGCGGCGTGCGATGTCGAGCCAGGCCGCGCGAAGCTCGGCGACGTCGACGTCGGGCAGGTGCAGCGGCTGCGACTGGTCGACGTGCGCCTGCGCGCGCAGGAAGTCGCGGCCGAGCTGCGGCAGCGCATCCAGGCGCGCCGCGGCGGCCTTCATCTGCTCGTACTCGAGCAGGCGGCGCACGAGCTCGGCGCGCGGGTCCTCGGCCTCCTTGCCGTCGTCGCTGCGGCGCACCGGCAGCAGCATGCGCGACTTGATCTCGATCAGCATCGCCGCCATCAGCAGGTATTCGGCGGCCAGCTCGAGATTGCGCGCGCGGATCTGCTCGACGTAGGCGAGGTACTGGCGCGTCACGTCGGCCAGCGGGATGTCGAGGATGTTGAAGTTCTGCTTGCGGATCAGGTACAGCAGCAGGTCGAGCGGCCCCTCGAAGGCTTCGAGGAAGACCTCGAGCGCGTCGGGCGGGATGTAGAGATCCTGCGGCAGTGCGAACAGCGGTTCGCCGTACAGGCGCGCGACGGCCAGGCCGTCGACCGGCAGCGCGACCACGTCGGTAGCGGCGGGCGGCGGGGCGTCGGCGGGCGCGGGCGGCGCCTGCAGGGCGGCGGCGGTCACGGCGGCGGCCGGTGGCGGGTCAGGACGACGGCTTCGTCTGGTAGACGTAGGGCTGTTGAGCGACGCGGCCGCGGCGGAACTCGGCCTGCTGCTCGCGGTCGACCGGCCGGTCCCACAGCAGGGCGCGTCCGCGGCGCTGTTCTTCCTCGAGCGTGGGCTTCTTCGCCTTCAGCTCGTCGATGAACGTGGTGATGTCGGACTTGTAGGGCTTCCAGAACAGCGGCATGGCGGGCAGGGGATCGGCGGGACGACGGGTGTCGATTCTAGGGCCCGCGCACGGCGCCCTCGGCCGGCGGCGCCGCCGGCCGGCCGGGGCCGGCCACGCCGCCGTAGCGCTCGACGATCAGGCCGCGCAGCCAGCGCAGTGCCGGATCGTCGCGCCAGCGGCGCGACCAGTGCAGCGCGACGGTGAAGCCGGCCTGCACCGGCTCGAGCTCGAGGATGCGCAGCGCGGCCCCGCGCTGCACGAAGCCCAGCGCCGTGTGATGCGGCACGACGACGGCCAGGTCGCTCTCGGCGAGGATGGCGGGGATCGCCATGAAGTGCGGGATCGACAGCCGCACGCGCTCCTGCAGCCCGAGCGCCTGCAGCAGGCGTACCGTCTCGGTGTGCTGGCGCACGACGATGTAGTCGAGGCGGCGCAGCACGTCGGCCGCCGGCGCGGCGGCGTCGAGCGGGTGCGCCGCGCGCACCAGCGCGACGTAGCGGTCGTGCAGCAGCGGCTGCTGTTCGAGGCCCTCGGCGTCGGGCAGGTAGCCGATCGCCAGGTCGAGGCGGCCGGCGTCGAGCGCGTCCTCGATCTGGGGATAGGGGAGCTGATGCGTCTCGATGCGCACGCCCGGCGCGCTCGCCCGCAGCGCCGCCATCAGGCCGGGCAGGAACACGCCCTCGCCGAAATCGCTCATGTGCAGGCGGAACGTCTTCGTCGAGCGTTCGGGCACGAAGCCCTCGGGCTCGGCCAGCGCCTGCTGCAGCGTGCGCAGCGCCTGCTGCACCGCCTGCGCGAGCTGCTCGGCGCGCGGCGTCGGCCGCACACCGCCGCCGGTGCGCACGAACAGGGCGTCGCCGACGAGCAGGCGCAGCCGCGTCAGGCCGTGGCTGACCGCCGGCTGCGACAGGCCGAGCTGCTCGGCGGCGCGGCTTACGTTGCGATGGTCGTACACGGCGTCGAAGATGCGCAGCAGGTTGAGGTCGAGCGACGAGATATGCACGCGACGGATATTACTTAGAAGCAGTATCGATTGGCAGAATGGCCTGATGCTGCCTACAGTCTCGGCCTCGCGGGCGCGCCGGGCGAGCGCGACCGCATGGAGGAGACGGATGGAAGTGTCGTTCAGCAAGGAGGTCGAGTCGCTGCGGCTCGGCCGCGGCCAGACCTTCCACGGCGAGGGCATCCTCGCCATCACGAAGGGCCTGCTGCAGTCGGGCGTCGCCTACGTCGGCGGCTACCAGGGCGCGCCCGTGTCGCACCTGCTCGACGTCATGGTGCAGGGCCGCGACTACCTCGACGAGCTCGGCGTGCACGTCGAGGCCTGCTCCAACGAGGCGTCGGCGGCGGCGATGCTGGGCGCGTCGATCCACTATCCGCTGCGCGGCGCCGTCACCTGGAAGTCGATCGTCGGCACCAACGTCGCGGCCGACGCGCTGTCGAACCTGTCGTCGCCGGGCGTCACGGGCGGCGCGCTGATCGTCGTGGGCGAGGACTACGGCGAGGGCGCCAGCGTGATCCAGGAGCGCACGCACGCCTATGCGCTCAAGTCGTCGATGCTGCTGTTCGACCCGCGCCCCGACCTCGGCACGATGGTGCGCATGGTCGAGCACGCATTCCGCGCGTCGGAGGCGTCGAACATGCCGGCCATCATGGAGCTGCGCATCCGCGCCTGCCACGTGCGCGGCAGCTTCGAGTGCCAGGACAACGTCGCGCCGCCGGTGTCGACGCACCACCTGATGGCCGAGCCGGCGGCCTTCGACTACCAGAAGCTCGCACACCCGCCCGTCACCTTCGGCCACGAGAAGAAGAAGGTCGCCGAGCGCATCCCGGCGGCGCGCCGCTACATCGCCGAGCACCGGCTCAACGAAGTATTCGACGGCCCGCGCGGCGACGTCGGCATCGTCGTGCAGGGCGGCCTGCACAACACGCTGGTGCGTGCGCTGCAGCAGCTCGGCCTGGCCGACGCCTTCGGCTCGAGTGCGCTGCCGATGCTCGTGCTCAACGTCACCTATCCTCTGGTGCCCGAGGAAGTGGCCGACTTCTGCCGCGGCAGGCGCGCCGTCGTCGTCGTCGAGGAGGGCTCGCCCGAGTACATCGAGCACGAGATCCTCGCACTGCTCGCGCGCCGGGGCGTCGCGACGGCCATCCACGGCAAGGACATGCTGCCGGCGACCGGCGAGTACACCGTCGAAGTGCTGGCGGGCGGGCTGGCGGCGTTCTGCGAGCGTCATCTGCCCGACCTGGCAGGCGACGCCGGCTTCGCCGCCGGCAGGGCCTGGCTGGCCGGCAATGCCGAGCGCCGCCGCGCCTTCGCGGCCGCGCTGCCGCAGCCGCTGCCGGCGCGGCCGCCGTCGTTCTGCGTCGGCTGCCCCGAGCGGCCCGTGTTCTCGGCGCTGACGCTGGCGCAGCAGGACGTCGGGCGCGTGCACATCGCGGGCGACATCGGCTGCCACGCGTTCGCGACCTTCGAGCCGTTCTCGTTCGGGCACTCGATCCTCGGCTACGGCATGAGCCTGGCCAGCCGCGCCGGCGTCACGCCGATGATGCAGCGGCGCGTGCTGTCGGTGATGGGCGACGGCGGCTTCTGGCACAACGGGCTGCTGACGGGCGTGCAGTCGGCGTTGTTCAACGGTGACGACGCCGTGCTCGTCATCATGAAGAACGGCTACACGTCGGCCACCGGCACGCAGGACATCATCTCGACGCCCGACGATGCCGTGAAAGAGGCCGCCACCGACAAGCAGCAAAGTCTCGTGCACCGCAACGAGACGATCGAGAAGACGCTGCAGGGCCTGGGCGTGCAGTGGCTGCGCACCGTCCACACCTACGATGTCGAGAAGATGCGCCGCACCTTCGACGAGGCGTTCACGACGCCGTTCGCCGGCCTCAAGGTGATCGTCGCCGAGGGCGAGTGCCAGCTCGAGCGCCAGCGCCGCATCAAGCCCTGGATCGCCGATCTGTTGAAGCGCGGCGAGCGCGTCGTGCGCGTCAAGTACGGCGTCGACGAGGACGTGTGCAACGGCGACCACGCCTGCATCCGGCTGTCGGGCTGCCCGACGCTCACGCTCAAGGACAACCCCGATCCGCTGAAGGTCGACCCGGTCGCCACCGTGATCGACGGCTGCGTCGGCTGCGGCCTGTGCGGCGCCAACGCCCACGCCGCGACGCTGTGCCCGTCGTTCTATCGCGCCGAAGTGGTGCGCAATCCGAAGTGGCACGAGCGCCTGGCCGACGCCGTGCGCAGCGTCGCGCGGCGCGTGCTGCAGCCGGCCTGACGCGCGAGGACTCTTTGCTCCCCATGAATGCATCCGTGAACACCCAGCGCCCCGTCACCATCCTCGTGTGCGCCCTCGGCGGCGAGGGCGGCGGCGTGCTCGCCGAATGGCTGGTCGATACGGCGCTGGCCTGCGGCCACAGCGCGCAGAGCACGTCGATCCCGGGCGTCGCGCAGCGCACCGGCGCGACGACGTACTACGTCGAGATCTTTCCCGTGCCCGACGCGGCGCTCGGCGGGCGCCGGCCGGTGTTCAGCCTCAACCCGGTGCCCGGCGCGCTCGACGTGCTGGTGTCGTCAGAACTGCTCGAGACGGTGCGCCAGATCGGCAACGGCCTCGCGTCGGCCGATCGCACCGTCGTCGTCAGTTCGCGCCAGCGCACGCTGACGACGGCCGAGAAGATGCCGCTCGGCGACGGCCGCGCCGACACCGACGCGCTGGTGCAGCTCGTGCAGCGCCATGCGCGCGAAGCGCAGCTGTTCGACATGGCCAGCGTCGCGCAGCAGGCCGGCACCGTGATGAGCGCCGTGCTGTTCGGCGCCCTCGCCGGCGTGTGCGCGCACGGCGGCGTGCTGCCGCTGCCGCGCGAGGCCTTCGAGGCCGTGATCCGGCGCGGCGGCAAGGGCGTCGACGCCAGCCTGCGCGGCTTCGCGCTTGCCTACGACATCGTCGCCGGCGCGCGCGCCGGGTATGCCGCGGTGCGCGCGGGGGCGGAAGCAGCGGCGCGCGACATCGCGCGCGCTGCAATCCAGACACCCGCCGTGCCGGCCGAGACCGTGCAGGCGTTCCCCGCCGCTGCGCACGACATGCTCGCCGCGGGCCATGCGCGCCTCGTCGAGTACCAGGGGCCGGCCTATGCTCGGCTCTACCTCGATCGCATGCAGCGCGTCGCGCGCGCCGAGCATGCCGCCGACCCGGGCGCTGCGCAGGGCCACGCCGTGACGCGCGAGACGGCGCGCTGGCTGGCGCTGTGGATGGCGTTCGACGACATCGTGCGTGTCGCCGACCTCAAGTCGCGCGCCGCACGCACGGCGCGCGTGCGTGCCGAGGTCAAGGCCGGCGACGCCGAGATCGTGCGCGTGTGGGACCACTTCAAGCCCGGCGTGCCCGAGTTCGCCGCGCTGCTGCCGGCCGGCCTCGCGCGCCGCCTGACGCAGTGGGACGAGCGGCGCCGGCGCACCGGCAAGCCGGCTGCCGCGCTGCCGCTGAAGGTGGGCTCGCACACCGTGTTCGGCCTCGTCGCGCTGCGCACGCTGGCGAGCCTGAAGTGGCTGCGCGTGCGCGGCAGCCGCTACGCCGCCGAGCAGGCGCTGATCGAGCGCTGGATCGGCGCCGTCGAGCAGGGCACGCGCGCCGACGCGCGACTCGGCCGCGAACTCGCCGAATGCGGCCGCCTGATCAAGGGCTACGGCACGACGAACGAGCGCGGGCGCGACAACCTGCTGCACATCCTCGACCAACTGGCCGCGGCGACGCCGTTCCCGTCGGTCGCGGCGCGCGCCGATGCGATCGCCGCCGCGCGCCGCGCCGCACTCGCCGACGACGCCGGCCGCGCGCTCGACCGCACACTCGTCGCCGCCGGCGCGCCGCCGCGGCCGGTGCGCGAGCAGCCGATCCGCTGGATGCGCCGGCCGAGCGCGTCGCCCGCCTCGCGTTCATGAACATCTTAGTGAATCGGTCGGGATCCCTTCGAACCGCGGGTTCGCACTATTGGACTCGGCCATCGGCGCAGGCATGCTTGCGTCCGCATGAGCCATCGCGATCTCGCGCGCCGGGAATCACCCCGCGGCTCTTGAGGATGTCGACGTAGCCCCCGCGAACCCACGCCAGTACCTTGCAAACAGGAGACATGAACATGACCAGATTCGCATCGGCTTCCATCGTGGCAGCGGCCTTGCTGGCGGCAGGCGCATCGGCCCACGCACAGCAGGTGGTGCTGAAGGTGGCCCACTTCCTGCCCGCCACCTCGAACCCCCAGGTCAACATCATCCAGCCCTGGTGCGACAAGGTGAACAAGGAGTCGAACGACCGCATCAAGTGCCAGATCTACCCGTCGATGCAGCTCGGCGGCACGCCGCCGCAGCTGTTCGACCAGGCGCGCGACGGCGTCGCCGACATCGTCTGGACGGTGCCGACCTACGCGGCCGGGCGCTTCTCGAAGTCCGAGGTCTTCGAGCTGCCGATGATGACCGTCACGGCCACGGCCGGCAGCAAGGCATTCTGGGACTACGTGCAGAAGAACTCGCTCGACGAGTTCAAGGGCACGCACCCGATCTTCCTGCACGTGCACGACGGCGCCGTGCTGCACACCAGCGGCAAGGTGGTGAAGGCGCTGGCCGACCTGCGCGGCCTGAAGATCCGCGGCGCCACGCGCATCAACGCGCGCATGCTCGCCGCGCTCGGCGCCACGCCGGTGCAGATGCCGCTGCCGCAGGTGCCCGATGCGATGTCCAAGGGCGTGATCGACGGCGCGATGGTGCCGTGGGAGGGCGTGCCGGCGATCAAGCTGCACGAGATCTCCAAGTACAGCCTCGGCGTGCCCGAGGGCCAGCCGCGCTTCGGCAACACCATCTTCGCCTTCACGATGAACCAGGCCCGCTACGACAGCCTGCCGGCCGACCTGAAGAAGGTGATCGACGCCAACAGCGGCCCGGCAGCCTCGGCTCTGGCCGGCGAGAAGTTCGACGCCACCGTCGAGCCGCACCGCAAGCTCGCGCGCGACCGCGGCAACACGCTGGCCTTCCTCGATGCCGCCGAATACCAGCGCTGGATCAAGGCCAGCGAGTCGATCGACGACGACTGGGTCAAGGAGGTCGCCGCCAAGGGCGCCGACGGCCGCAAGCTGATCGAGGACGCGAAGGCGCTGATCAAGAAATACGAGAAGTGATCGATCGGTGGCGCGCCGGCGACAGCGCGCCCCGATTGTCGGGCCGGTGCATGCACCGGCCCTTTGTTTTCAGGCGGGCGGCGCGCGGCCGCGGCGCACCGCGGTCAGGATGCCGCGCAGGATCTCGATGGGCGGCGGCGGGCAACCCGGCACGGCGACGTCGACCGGCACGACGTTGGACACCCGGCCGCAACTGGCGTAGCTCTCGCCGAAGATGCCGCCGTCGCAGCCGCACTGGCCGACCGCGACCACCAGCTTCGGCTCGGGCGTGGCGTCGTAGGTGCGCCGCAGCGCCTCGGCCATGTTGCGCGAGACCGGCCCGGTGACGAGCAGCATGTCGGCGTGGCGCGGGCTCGCGACGAACTTGATGCCCAGCCCCTCGATGTTGTAGTAGGGGTTGTTGAGCGCGTGGATCTCGAGCTCGCAGCCGTTGCACGAACCGGCGTCGACCGCGCGGATCGCGAGCGCCCGGCCGAGGGTGCGCAGCACCTCGCGCTGCAGCCGGTCGGCCTCGACGCGCAGCGCGTCATCGCCCTCGGGCGCGGGCTCGGTGCGGATGCCCTGGGCCGCGATCTGCCGGACGATCTTCCACATCAGAGGTCGTGCCCCGAATAGCTGAGGTTGAACGATTTGTTGATCAGCGGGAAGTCGGGAACGATGTTGCCGATCACCGCGTGTTCGAGCACCGGCCAGTTCTGCCACGACGGGTCGTGGCAGTGGCAGCGCCGGATGCGTTGCCCGTCGGCGTCGAGTTCGAGCGCGACGAACACCTCGCCGCGCCAGCCTTCGACCCAGCCGGCGCCGATCGCGCCGCCGCCGCGCAGCGCCGGCTCGGCGCGCGTCGCGCCGGCGGGCAGGTTGTCGAGCAGCGCGCGGATCAGCCGCAGCGACTCGAACACCTCTTCGTAGCGCACGTGGACGCGCGCCGCGACATCGCCGTTGCGGTGGCTCGCGATGCGCACCTGCAGGGTGTCGTACGGCGCCCATGCCGGATCGCAGCGCAGGTCGACGGCCCGGTCGCTGGCGCGCGCCGCCAGCCCGGTGAGCCCGAGCTGTGCCGCCAGCTCGGTGCCGACGCGGCCGGTGCCGATGAAGCGGTCCTGCAGTCCGGCGTGTTCGTCGTAGATCGTGCGCAGCGTCTGCACCTCGCGCTCGATCGCGTCGCACTGGCGGCGCAGCCGATCGCCCATGCCCGCGTCGATGTCGAGCGCGACGCCGCCGGGTACCACGGCGTCCATCATCAGGCGATGACCGAAGGCTTCGGCCGACAGCCGCAGCCAGTCTTCGCGCAGCCGCGAGAACTGGGCCAGGCCGAAGCCGAGCGCGGCGTCGTTGCCGAGCGCACCGAGATCGCCCAGGTGGTTGGCGATGCGCTCGCGCTCGAGCATCAGCCCGCGCAGCGCCGCGGCGCGGGGCGGCACCGGGCAGCCCGTGGCCGACTCGAGCGCCATGCACCACGCCCAGGCGTAGGCCACCGTGGAGTCGCCCGACACCCGGCCGGCGAGGCGGTGCGCCTCGAGCGGCGGCAACTCCGCGAAGCGCCGCTCGATGCCCTTGTGCGTGTAGCCCAGGCGCTCCTCCAGGCGGAGCACCTTCTCGCCGACGACCGAGAACCGGAAATGCCCGGGCTCGATGATGCCGGCGTGCACCGGACCGACCGCGATCTCGTGCACGCCGTCGCCTTCGACGCGCACGAAAGGATAGTCGGTGCCCGACGGATCGTCGCTCGCCTCGCAATGGCCGGCGCCGGCGCGCAGCGGCGGCCCGTCGACGCGCCACGCACCGTGGTCGAGCCACGGCCGCACGTCGCGCGCGCCTTCGGCGACGAGTCCGAGCAGGTCGGCGGTCGCGCGTTGCATCCGGCCGGCGAAGGGAAACACGTCCGACACGTCGGGGTAGGGCTGCGGCCCGGCGCCGCCTGCGAGCGGCAGCTCGAGCCAGAGCAGCCCGTCGCGCACGGCGTACGCCGCCGAGACGGCGAAGCCGCCCGACGCGCCGTCGCGACGGTCGGTGCCCCACAGCGCGACGAGGCGGCCGTCGCCGTCGGCGACGGCGCACGCTGCGCGCCGCCAGGCATCGGGGGCGACGAGGCCGTGCCAGGTGGGCAGCGGCGCGTCGAGCCGTCGCAGCGCCAGGCCGAGTGCGGACAGCGGCGGCACGCGCTCAGCCTCCCAGCATGCGCGCGGCCTGGCGGTACCACGCGTCGAGATAGGGCGGGACGTACAGCCCGAGCATCAGGCCGAGCGCAAGATGCACGAACACCGGCAGCAGCGCCGGCGGGTGCGCGAGCGGCTTGACGGTCGACTCGCCGAAGACCATCGGCATCACGCGCTGGAACACGGCGGCGAATGCGACGCCGAGCGCGAGCAGCAGCAGCGGCGTGGCCCAGGGCTGCTGGCGCATCGCCGTCGTGAGGATCAGGAACTCGCTCGCGAAGACGCCGAACGGCGGCATCCCGAGGATCGCGAGCGAGCCCAGCATCAGCCCCCAGGCGACCGTGGGGCTGACCTTGATCAGCCCGCGGATGTCGTCCATCACTTGCGTGCCCGCCTTCTGCGCCGCGTGGCCGACGGCGAAGAAGATCGCCGACTTGACGAGCGAATGCACCGTCATGTGCAGCAGCCCGGCGTAGTTCGCGATCGGGCCGCCGAGGCCGAACGCGAACGTGATCAGCCCCATGTGCTCGATCGACGAATAGGCGAACATGCGCTTGGCGTCCTTCTGTCGCGACAGGAAGAACGCGGCGACCACCACCGACAGCAGGCCGAAGCCCATCATCAATTGGCCCGCCAGCGCGCTGTCGAGCGCGCCGTCGGTCAGCACCTTGCAGCGCAGCAGCGCGTACAGCGCGACATTGAGCAGCAGCCCCGACAGCACGGCCGAGACCGGCGTCGGGCCTTCGGCGTGGGCGTCGGGCAGCCAGTTGTGCACGGGCACCAGGCCGACCTTGGTGCCGTAGCCGATGAAGAGGAACGCGAACGCCAGCGTGATGATGTTGGGGTCGAGCTGCGTCTTGACCGCGTCGAGGTTGGTCCACAGCAGCGCGCCGCCTTCGAGGCCGAGCACCTTCTCGGCGGCCATGTACAGCAGCACGGTGCCGAACAGCGCCTGCGCGATGCCGACGCCGCACAGGATGAAGTACTTCCACGCCGCCTCGAGGCTGGCCGCGGTGCGGTAGACGCTGACCAGCAGCACCGTTGTCAGCGTGGCCGCCTCCATGGCGACCCACAGGATGCCCATGTTGTTGGTGGTCAGCGCTGCCAGCATCGTGAAGCTGAACAGCTGATACATGCTGTGGTACAGGCGCAGCCGCGGCGGCGTCATCTTGCCGTGGTCCTGCTCGACGCGCATGTACGGGCGCGAGAAGATCGCGGTCGTCAGCCCGACAAAGGCGGTCAGCGCGACCAGGAAGACGTTGAGTGCGTCGACGTAGAACTCGCGCTCCCAGACGAACTGCGGGCCGCCGGCGACGACCTCGGCCGTCAGCACGCAGGCGGCGAGGAACGTCAGCGCGCTGAAGCCGACGTTCACGTCGCGCGCCCAGGCGCGATGGCCGGTCAGCGCCAGCACCACGCTGCCGAGCAGCGGGATTCCGAGGACGGGCAGCAGCGCCGACATGCTCAGTCTTCCTTGAGCTTCTCGAGGTGCGCGATGTCGAGGCTGTCGAACTGCTCGCGGATCTGGAACATGAACACGCCGAGGATCAGGATGCCCACCAGCACGTCGAGCGCGATGCCGAGTTCGACCACCATCGGCATGCCGTAGGTCGCCGACGTGGCTGCGAAGAACAGCGCGTTCTCCATCGACAGGAAGCCGATGACCTGCGGCACCGCCTTCGAGCGCGTGATCATCATCATGAACGACAGCATCACGCAGGCCAGCGCGATGCCCAGCGTGCCGCGCGCCACCGACGACGAGAGCTGCGCGATCGGCAGCGCCAGGTTGAACGCGAAGACGACGAGCACGATGCCGATCAGCATCGTGGTGGGGATGTTGATCAGCGGCTCGACGTCCCAGCGCACGTTGAGCCGGCCGATGATCCGGTGCAGGAACCACGGGATCAGCACGACCTTGAGCGCCAGCGTCAGCCCGGCCGACAGGTACAGGTGCGGCTGATGCGTCACGTAGCCCACCACGCCGGTCGCCGCGACGAGCGCGAGGCCCTGCATCGTGAACAGGTGGATCAGCGAGACGATGCGCCGCTGCGACAGCATCGCGAAGGCGAGCAGCAGGATCCCCGCGGCGAACAGGTTGACCAGCTGGGTGACGTGCACGTCCACGTCACACCTCCAGCAGGATGTGCACCAGCAGGCCGATCACGGCGAGCAGGAAGGCGGTGGCCAGGAACTCGGGCACGCGGAAGATGCGCATCTTCGCGCTCAGCGTCTCGAGCAGCGCCAGCAGCGCGCCGCCGATCGTCAGCTTGAGCACGAGCGCGGGCAGCGCCAGCAGCAGCTCGAGCGGCGCGTGCGCCTCGGCCACGCCCCACGGGAAGAACAGCGCCAGGCCGATGCACGAGTAGGCGAACAGCTTCAGGCTGGCGGCCCATTCGACGAGGGCGAGGTGGCGCGCCGAGTACTCGAGGATCAGCGCCTCGTGGATCATCGTCAGCTCGAGGTGCGTCGCCGGGTTGTCGACGGGCACGCGCGCGTTCTCGGCGAGCGACACGATCGTGAACGCGACGCCGGCGAACGCGAGGCTCGGATAGATCGCCAGATCGCGGTGCGCGAGCGTCTCGACGATCGTCGTCAGCGAGGTCGACTTCGAGATCAGCGACGCCGAGAACAGCACCATCAGCAGCGCCGGTTCGGCGAGGAAGCCGACCAGCATCTCGCGGCGCGCGCCGAGCGTGCCGAACGAGGTGCCGATGTCCATCGCCGCCAGCGAGATGAAGACGCGCGCCAATGCGAACAGGCCCACCAGCGCGATCGCATCGGCGGCCGGCGACAGCGGCAGATCGGTCGACAGCGTCGGTACGATGCCGCACGCCAGCGCCATGCAGCCGAAGACGATGTACGGCGCGCTGCGGAACAGCGGCGACGCGTGCTCGGCGACGACGGAATCCTTGTGGAACAGCTTGTGCAGCGCGCGGTACGGCTGCAGCAGGCCCGGCCCGGACTTGTTCTGCAGCCAGGCGCGGCACTGGTTGACCCAGCCGGTCAGCAGCGGCGCGAGCGCGAGCGCGACGAGGATCTCGAGCAGTTGCGCCGTGAGGCCGAGCAGACTCATCTCTTGACCACCAGCAGCACCGCGATCAGCGTCACGAAGCTGTAGAGCAGGTACACGCCGATGCGCCCGCGCTGCAGCAGGCCGATCAGGCGCGACAGGCGCTCGACCGCGCCGGCGATCGGCAGGTACAGCGCGTGCCAGACGTGATCGCCGACGCTGACGCGGTAGCGCGGGTGCTCGTCGAAAGGCGTCGGCAGCTCTCGCTGCATGCGGTACAGCGGCTCGAAGATCTGCCGGATGGGCTGGCCGAAGCCCTCGGCCGTGTCCTGCATGCGCGCGTTCTGCCACCGGAAGCCGCAGTCCCAGGGCGCCGCGCGGCGCAGGCGGCCGTGGTAGAAGCGCCGCACCAGCGCATAGGTGAGCGCGAAGCTTGCCGCGACGCCGAGCAGGAAGATCACCGGACCGTAGCTCGCCCGATCGACCGACATCGGCACGAGCAGCCAGCCGCTGGCCGACACGGCCTCGCCGAGCCCCGCGCCGACGAGCCGCCGCGTCACCGGATCGATCAGCCCGATGACCTGCGCCGGCAGGAGCCCGAGCGCGGTGCAGCCCGCGGCCAGCCACAGCATGCCCAGGCGCTCGGCGCGGCCCGCATCGTGTGCCTCGGCGAGCGTCGGCTCGCGCGGCTGCCCGAGGAACACGACGCCGAAGAACTTCACCATCACGTAGCCCGACAGGGCCGCGACGAGCGCAATGAGCGCGGCGACGACCGGGATCAGCATGTTGAGGAACGAATTGGGCAGCCCCGGCGTGAACAGGAAGCTCTGCAGCAGCAGCCACTCGGCGACGAACCCGCCGAGCGGCGGCAGGCCGGCGCTGGCGAGCACGCCGACGAGCACCAGCCACGCGACCCACGGCATGGTGCGGATCAGCCCGCCGAGCTTGCCCAGGCTGCGTTCGCCGGTGGCGTGCAGCACGGCGCCCGTGCCCACGAACAGCAGGCTCTTGAACAGCGCGTGGCTCGCCACGTGGTAGAGCGCGGCCGTCAGCGCGAGCGCTGCGACCCCCTTCATCCCGTAGGCCGAGAACAGCACGCCCAGGCCGATGCCGGCGAACAGCAGGCCGATGTTCTCGATCGACGAATAGGCCAGCAGCCGCTTCATGTCGACCTGCGCGGCGGCGAACACGACGCCGAACAGCGCCGTCGCCAGGCCGAGCGCGAGCAGCACGACGCCCCACCACCAGAGATGGATCTGCAGCAGGTCGAAGCACACGCGCAGCACGCCGTAGGCAGCCGTCTTGAGCATCACGCCGCTCATCAGCGCCGACACCGGCGACGGCGCGGCCGGGTGCGCCTCGGGCAGCCAGACGTGCAGCGGCACGAGGCCCGCCTTGGCGCCGAATCCGAACACGGCGAGCCCGAACGCGAGCGACGCGGCGAACGGGCCGAGCTGCTGCGCGCGCATGTTGGCGAACGTGTAGTCGCCGGTGTTGGCCTGCAGCGCGCCGAAGCACAGCAGGATGCCGATCGCCCCGACGTGCGCGATCAGCAGGTACAGGTAGCCTGCGCGCCGGATCTCGGGAATGCGGTGGTTGGCGATGACGAGGAAGAACGACGACAAGGCCATCGTCTCCCACATCACCATGAAGGCGTAGGCGTCGTCGGCCAGCACGACGAGCGCCATGCTGGCGAGGAACACGTGGTACTCGAGGCACAGCAGCCCCGGCGGCGTGCCCTCGCCGCGGCGGAAATAGCCGGCCGCGAACGCCGACACGCCGGCCGCCGCGCCGGCGATCACCATCAGGAAGAAGGCCGACAGGCTGTCCAGGCGCAGGTGGAACGGCAACCCGGGCAGCCCGATGGCGAGCACCGCGACCTCGGGGTCGGTGAACAGCGCGCTCGCCGCGACGCCGCACAGCAGCAGCCCGACCGCGCCGCCGGCCGGGAACAGCACCCCGGCCACCAGCTCGAAGCGGCGCAGCGCGATCACGCCGGCGATGCCGATCAGCAGCCACGCGGCGACGAGCACCAGCGCCCAGTCGAGGCGGAGCCAGTCGGTGATCGCGGTCATCGGGTCGAGCGAGCGTGCGCCGTCGTGCCGGGCTGGCGAGGGGCGTTCAGCGGCGCGCGCGCTTCTTGGCGCCGGACTGCAGCGGCTCGGGCGCGCCGCTGGGCGTGAAGGACACGCCGTGGTGCGCGAGATAGTCGCGGATCAGCTGGCGCACGACCTGCGACGGCGTCTGGTCCTGCTCGGCGCACAGCCTTTCGAATGCGGCCTTCTTGGCCGGGTCGATGAGCAGCGTGAGGCGGGCGGTCTTCAGTTCCATCGCGAACGGTATGTTAATGCAATTCGCATCCGGTGTGTCGGTTCGGTGTGACGGCCGGCCGCGGTCGCCGCCGCATTGCCCCGATCGCGGCGGCGCCGCTGCGGCGTCAAGCCGGTGTCGGGCCGTCGAGCAGAACGAGCATGCGGCGCAGCATGGCCGCCACCTCGGCCTGGTCGCGCAGGAACCAGGCCGCCGCGCTCGACGTGCCCTCGTCGGCGCGGCCGACGCGCACCGTCAGCCAGTGCGGCTCGGCGCGCTCGAAGACGGCCTCGTCGTTGACGTCGTCGCCGGCGAAGACGACCGCGCCGGCGCCGGCGCGGCCGGCGAGCGCGACGACGGCGTCACCCTTGTCGGGGGCGTCGGCCGGCACGACGTTGGCGACGCACTTGCCGCCGAACACGCTGACGCCTTCGCCGAGTCCGTCGAGCACGCGATCGATGCAACGCGCGGTGGCCGCCGGATCGGGCGCGCGCCGGTAGTGCAGCGCGAGCGAATGGCCCTTGTCCTCGATGGCGACGCCCAGCCGCACGAGCTCGTCGCGGTGCGCCGCGATGCGCGCGCGTGCCGTATCGAGGGCGCGCACCAGCCGCTCGCCGTCGCCGGCAGCGTGGGGGTCCTCGGCGCCATGACTGCCGACGACCCACGCCGGCACGAAGCCCAGCCGCGCGCGCACGTCGTCGACGCTGCGCCCGGTCACGATGGCCACCGGCCGGTGGCGCGCCAGCCGCGCCAGCAGCGCCGCCTCGTCGGGCGCGATGCGCGCATCGCGGGGATGCTGCACGATCGGCGCCAGCGTGCCGTCGAAGTCGAACGCGAGCAGCGGCGCGCGCGCCATCACGGCGCGCAGCGCGCGCTCGCCGTCGGGCGTGAAGAGGTGGCGCATGGCGCGATGTCGGCGTCGGGATGGCGGGCGTGGGCCGGTACGCCGCGCGGGCTCACGGCAACTGGTGCCGCTGGACGCGCGCCTCGATGCGCTCGCGCAGCCGCCAGCGGCCGGCGTCGGTGAGCATGCGGCCGGCCCAGCGGAACACGTTGAACTCGCGCACCGTCATGCGCAGGCTGGCCATGCGCTCGCGCTGCTCCTCCTCGGGCATGCGCAGCGCGCGATAGATCGCGTCGGCCGTCTCTTCGACGTGGTACGGATTGACGATCAGCGCCTCGCTCATCTCGCGCGCCGCGCCGGCGAAGCGGCTGAGCACGAGCACGCCGCGCAGGTCGTCGCGCGCCGCGACGAACTCCTTGGCGACGAGGTTCATGCCGTCGTGCAGGCTGGTCACCAGGCAGACGTTGGCGGCGCGGTAGAGCTCGGTCACCTCGTCGGGCTCGTGGTGCTTGGCCAGCAGGTGCACCGGCAGGTAGTCGCCGCGGCCGTAGCGCTCGTTGATGCGCGCCGTCACGGCATGGATGCGCGTCTGGAACGCGGCGTACTCCTCGAGCGACGAACGCGACGGCGCAGCCACCTGCACGAACTTGAAGTGGCCGATCCACTCGGGATGCTTCTCGAGCATGCGCTCGACGGCGTGCAGCCGCTCGAGGATGCCCTTGGTGTAGTCGAAGCGGTCGACGCCGACGGCGAGCTTGTCCGTCTTGGCCATGCCCAGGCGCGCGAACACGGCGTCGCGGCACTGCTCGGGCGAGGCCCAGCCGGCGACGACGGAATCGGACGGCCACTCGATCGAGATCGGATAGGCCTCGACCAGCGTGGTGTCGTTCTGGTACGAGATCGTCGAGTGCTCGTGCTCGATGCGCGCCTCGAGGTAGCGGTCGACGGTCTCGATGAAGTTCTTGCAGTGGTAGCGCGTGTGAAAGCCGAGGATGGTGCTGCCGAGCATGCCCTGCAGGATCTCGCGCCGCCACGGGCAGATGCCGAACGACTCGGGATTCGGCCAGGGGATGTGCCAGAAGGTGAGGATCGTCGCGCGCGGCAGCTGCTTGCGCAGCATCGCGGGCAGCAGCGCGAAGTGGTAGTCCTGCACGAGCACGACGGGGTCGTCGCTGCGCGCCTCGGCGACGACGGCGTCGGCGAAGCGCTGGTTCACCTCGCGATAGGCCTGCCAGTCCGACTCGCGGAACACGGGCCGCACGTGCGCTACGTGGCACAGCGGCCACAGGCCCTCGTTGGCGAAGCCGAAGTAGTAGCCCTGCTCCTCCTGCGGCGTGAGCCACACGCGGCGCAGCGTGTAGTCGTCGCGGCCCGGCGGCACGTGCACGCGGTCGTGCTCGTCGACGGCGTCGCGGTCGCCGCTGCCGCTGCCGTGAGCGATCCAGGTGCCCGAGCAGGCGCGCATCACGGGCTCGACCGCGGTCACCAGGCCGCTGGCCGGGCGCTTGACGACGATGCGCCCGTCGGCCGCCTTCTCGTGGATGTAGGGCTCGCGGTTCGACACGACGATGACTTCGTCGCCGCGCAGCTGCGTGCGCAGCAGCGTGCGCAGGCGCTCGGGGTTCCAGTCGGCGTCGGGGCCCTGGGCGCGGCGGTATTCGTCCTCCAGGTCGCGCAGCCGCGCGCGCAGGTCGACGGCCAGCGGCGCCAGCTCGGGATGCGGCTCGACCAGCGGGCGGATCAGGCCCTCGCCGCGCAGCAGCGCGCGCGCGCCCGAGACCCAGCCGCGCCAGCTCAGCTGCGCGACGACGACCGTGATCAGCGCGATCGTCACGCCCAGCCCGGCGATCAGGATGATGAGGTAGCGCTGCGTGTCCTGGCTGCGCCGCTCGATGAAGCTCAGGTCCTGCAGCAGCACCAGGTCGGCTGTGCGTTCGACCGCGCCTTCGCCGCGCACCGGATACACGCCCACGTGCACCGAGCCGCCCTCGATGCGCAGCTGCGGATCGGCCATCTCTGCGATGACGCGCGCCTGCGCGCAGGTGAGCGTCGCCGGAAAGCCGATCGAGCGCTGGACGAGTCGGTCGTCGGGCATGCACAGGCCCAGGCCGACGAGGCGCTCGTCCTGCTGGGCGCGGCTGAACAGCGCCGTCAGGCGGCGGCCGCGAGCGTCGCGCAGCGCCTCGATGATCGACTCCGACAGGGTGTTCGCCACCAGTGCACCGCGCTGGCTCAGGTCGCGCGCGAACCAGCGCAGCGTCAGGCGATCCATCAGAGGCAAGGCGAGGTAGGCCGCCGCCACGAGCGTCAGTATCAGCGGAACCAGGAAGCGAAGCTGCAGGCGGATCGTGTTCATCGGGGATGCCGCCGGCCGTTTCAGCGCACGCGCAGGCCGGGCACGGCCCCGTCATGGGGCTCGAGCAGCCACAGCCCCGGCAGCGCCTTCTCGTCGGCGTGGCCGGCGGCCAGCACCATGCCCTCGGAGACGCCGAACTTCATCTTGCGCGGCGCCAGGTTGGCGACGACGACCGTCATGCGCCCGACGAGGTCGGAGGGCTGGTAGGCGGCGCGAATGCCGCTGAACACGGTGCGCGTGCCGACCTCGCCGACGTCGAGCGTCAGGCGCAGCAGCTTGGACGAGCCGTCGACGAACTGGGCGTCGACGATGCGCGCCAGGCGCAGGTCGATCTTGGCGAAGTCGTCGATCGAGATCGTCGACGCGATCGCCTCGCCGCCGGGCAGTGCGGCGGCCTCCGGAAGCGGCGCATCGGCCGGCGGCTCGAACAGCGCGTCGAGCAGCTTGGCGTCGACGCGCTGCATCAGGTGCCGGTATTCGCCGATCGCATGCGCGCCGAGCGCGCGCGCCGCGTCGGCCCACTGCAGCGGCTCGATGCGCAGGAACTGCTCGACCTGGGCGGCCAGCGCCGGCAGCACCGGCTTGAGGTAGATCGTCAGCAGCCGGAACGCCTCGATGCACACGCTGCACACGTCGTGCAGCACGGCGTCCTGACCGGCCTGCTTGGCGAGCTCCCAGGGCTTGTGGCGGTCGACGTATTCGTTGACGCGGTCGGCCAGCAGCATGATCTCGCGCAGCGCCTTGCCGAACTCGCGCTCCTCGTACAGCCGCGCGAGCTCGTCGCGGTGGCCGCGCAGCGCGTCGAGCAGCGCGCGGCCCTCGACGCCGAGGTCGGCCGACAGCCGGCCCGCGAAGCGCTTGGCGAGGAAGCCCGCCGCGCGGCTGGCGATGTTGACGTACTTGCCGACCAGGTCGGCGTTGACGCGCGCGACGAAGTCGTCGGGGTTGAAGTCGATGTCCTCGACCTTGGCGTTGAGCTTGGCCGCGATGTAGTAGCGCAGCCATTCGGCGTTCAGGCCGAGCGCGAGGTACTTCAGCGGATCGATGCCGGTGCCGCGGCTCTTGCTCATCTTCTCGCCGCTGACGGTGATGAAGCCGTGCACGAACACGTTGGTCGGCGTCTTGCGGCCGCTGAACTCGAGCATTGCCGGCCAGAACAGCGTGTGGAAGTAGACGATGTCCTTGCCGATGAAGTGGAACTGCTCGACCGCCGGGTCGGCGACGAACTCGTCGTAGCTGCGCGTCTCGCCGTAGCGCGCCCTCGGGCCGCCCCTGTCGAACCAGTTCTTGAGCGACGCCAGGTAGCCGATCGGCGCGTCGAGCCAGACGTAGAAGTACTTGTCGTCGGTGTCGGGAATGCGGATGCCGAAGTAGGGCGCGTCGCGCGAGATGTCCCAGTCCGACAGGCCGACGCGACCCGTCGTCGGATCCTCGACGAACCACTCGCGCACCTTGTTGACGACTTCGCTCTGCAGCGGCGTGGTCTGGATCCACTGCTGCAGGAAGTCGATGCAACGCTGCGACGAGAGCTGGAAGAAATGGTGCTCGCTGGTACGCAGCACCGGCGCCGCGCCGGTCAGCGTCGAGTACGGGTTCTTCAGCTCGGTGGGCGTGTAGACGGCGCCGCACATTTCGCAGGAATCGCCGTACTGGTCGGGCGCGCCGCAGCGCGGGCATTCGCCCTTGATGTAGCGATCGGGCAGGAACATGTTCTTCACCGGGTCGAAGAACTGTTCGACGTCGCGCGTGAAGATCAGGCCGTTCCTGCGCAGCTTGAGGTAGACGTCCTGCGCCAGCGCGTGGTTCTCGGGGCCGTCGGTCGAATGCCAGTTGTCGAACGAGACGTGAAAGCCGTCGAGGTAGGCCTTGCGGCCCGCCGCGATGCCGGCGACGAAGTCCTGCGGCGTCTGGCCCGCCTTCTCGGCCGCGATCATGATCGGCGCGCCGTGGGCGTCGTCGGCGCCGACGAAGTGCACCTGATGGCCGCGCATGCGCTGGAAGCGCACCCAGACGTCGGCCTGGATGTACTCCATGATGTGGCCGATGTGGAACGCGCCGTTCGCATAGGGCAGCGCCGTCGTGACGAACAGCTGGCGGACGGGGGCGGTCTCGGACATGGCGCGGGGCAGGGTTGCGGTCGCGAACAAGCCTGCGATTCTAGGCTGCCCCGCGCAGCGCGATAGGGCAGCGCCCAGGAGGGTCACGACGCCTGCGCTAGACTCGTCGCGCTCTTTTTCCAACCCCTTAGCGCCTGTCGTCCATGCCTGTCACCGAACCCGCGCTGCTCGAGGCGCTCAAGACCGTCGTCGATCCCAACACCGGCCGCGACTTCGTCTCGACGAAGCAGCTGAAGAACCTGCGCATCGACGGCGCCGACGTCGCCTTCGATGTCGAGCTCGGCTATCCGGCCAGGAGCCAGGTGCCGGCGCTGCGCAAGGGGCTGATCGAGGCGGCGCGCGGCGTCGCCGGCGTCGGCAACGTCAGCGCCAACATCACGACGAAGATCGTCGCGCATGCCGTGCAGCGCGGCGTGCAGCTGCTGCCGTCGATCAAGAACATCGTCGCCGTCGCGTCGGGCAAGGGCGGCGTCGGCAAGAGCACGACGGCGGCCAACCTGGCGCTGGCGCTGGCCGCCGAGGGCGCCAGGGTCGGCATCCTCGACGCCGACATCTACGGCCCGAGCCAGCCGATGATGATGGGCATCGAGGGCCGCCCCGAGAGCAGCGACGGCAAGTCGATGGACCCGCTCGAGAACTACGGCGTGCAGGTCATGTCGATCGGCTTCCTCGTCGACGCCGACAACCCCATGATCTGGCGCGGCCCGATGGCCACGCAGGCGCTCGAGCAGCTGCTGCGCCAGACCAACTGGGGCGACCTCGACTACCTCGTCGTCGACATGCCGCCGGGCACCGGCGACATCCAGCTCACGCTCAGCCAGCGCGTGCCGCTGACGGGCGCCGTCATCGTGACGACGCCGCAGGACATCGCGCTGCTCGACGCGCGCAAGGGCCTGAAGATGTTCGAGAAGGTCGGCGTGCCGATCCTCGGCATCGTCGAGAACATGGCGGTGCACATCTGCACGCAGTGCGGCCATGCCGAGCACATCTTCGGCGCCGAGGGCGGCAAGAAGATGGCCGCCGAGTACGGCGTCGACTACCTCGGCGCGCTGCCGCTGTCGATGCACATCCGCGAGCAGGCCGACTCGGGCCGCCCGACCGTCGTCAGCGACGCCGACGGCGAGGTCGCGGGCATCTACAAGACGGTGGCGCGACAGGTCGCCGTGAAGGTGGCGCAGCGCGCCAAGGACTTCTCGGCGAAGTTCCCGACGATCTCGATCTCGAAGACGACGTGACCGATCGCCCGACGCTGCAGCTCGCCGTCGTGATGGAGCGCGAGGCGCAGCCCAACCGTTGGGAGGACTGGCGCTTTCGCATCGTCGACGTCGTGCCGCACGAGGAGGCCTTCGGCGCCGCGCCGCGCCTGCTGCGCGAAGAGGGGCGCGTGACTCGCTGGCTGCACCCCGGCTTCGCGCTCTCGCTCTACGCCGACGAGGGCGAGGGCTACTACCTGAACCTCAGCTCGGGCAACCCGGTCTGGTTCGTCATGTGGCGCATCGACGCCGACGACCCGTCGCGCGCCTGGCCCGAGACGGTGAGCCTGTCGTACAACGAGGCCGGCCGCTGGCTCGACGCGCAGGAGCGTGTCGACAACGTGCCGATGACGGGCGGGGTGCGCGAGTGGCTGCAGGCCTGGACCGACGCCAACTACCGGCCCGAGCCGAAGGAGCGGCGGCGCCCGCAGTCGTTCCGCTCGCCGGACCAGCGCTGACGACACCGCTGCGCGTGTTGCGACGATGAGCGCGAACGACGACGACGACGGCTTCTTCTCGCGCTGGTCGCGACGCAAGGCGCAGGCGCAGCGAGGCGACGCGCCCGCCGATGCCGCGCCGCCGGCCGCGGCGCAGGCGCCCGCCGTGCCACAACCGGTCGCCGCGCCGGCGACGGCGACGCCCGCGGCCGTGCCGCCCGCGCCCGCCGAGCCGGCCGCGCCGCTGCCGACGCTCGACGACGTGGCGCGGCTCACGCCCGACGCCGACTTCTCGCGCTTCGTTGCGCGCGGCGTCGACGAGGGCGTCAAGCGCGCGGCGATGAAGAAACTTTTCTCCGACCCGCGGTTCAACGTGATGGACGGGCTCGACGTCTACATCGACGACTACAACGTCACGACGCCGATCCCGCCGGCCGAGTTGCGCCAGCTCGCGCAGGCGCGTGCCCTCGGCCTGTTCGACGACGAAGAAGAGATGCAGGAGCCGCAGCGCGCCGCGGCCGAGGCCGCCGTCGCCGCACCCGGGGGGCCTGAGGTCGCCCCCGATGGCGCGCCGGCGGCGCCGCTGTCACAGTCGGCATCCGCCGCGCCGGACGCGGCCCGTGCCGACACGCCACCGATTGCCGATGAAGACCCTGATCTGCGACTGCAACCGTACGATGCCGCTCGACGGCCCGGCCCTGACGCGGGCGCTGGGCGAGAGCGCGGCTGACGGGCTGCAGACCGTCCACAGCGTGCTGTGCCGGCGCGAGGCCGGCGCCTTCCAGCGCGCCGCCAAGTCGGGCGACGACCTCGTCGTCGCCTGCACGCAGGAGCGCGCGCTGTTCCTCGAGCTCAATCGCGAGACGGAAGGCGCGCCGTCGGTCGACGTGCGACCGATCCGCTTCGTCGACATCCGCGAGACGGGCGGCTGGTCCAAGGACGCGAAGGCGGCCACGCCCAAGATCGCCGCGCTGCTCGCCGCCGCGCAACGGCCCGATCCGCCGCCCGTGCCGAGCGTGAACTACCGCTCGCAGGGCCGCTGTCTGGTGATCGGCGACGCCGACGCCGCCGCACGCGCCGCCGCGCTGCTCGCCGACCGCCTCGACGTGAGCCTGCTCGTCGACCGTCCGGGCGGCGCGCTCGCGCAGCAGCGCACGCTGGCCGTGCACGCGGGCCGCGTGACGCGGCTCGCCGGCTGGCTCGGCGCCTTCGACGTCGCCTGGGAGAGCGCCAATCCGATCGACCTCGATCTGTGCACGCGCTGCAACGCCTGCATCGACGCCTGCCCCGAGGGCGCGATCGACTTCGGCTACCAGGTCGACCTCGGGGCGTGCAAGAGCCACCGCGACTGCGTGCGCGTGTGCGAGGCGGCCGGCGCGATCGACTTCGAGCGCGCGCCGCAGGCGGTGGAGGAGCGCTGCGACCTCGTGCTCGACCTGCGGCCCGAGCCGGCGTTCACGATGCACCAGCCGCCGCAGGGCTACTTCCACGTCGGCGCCGACGAGCGCAAGCTCTTCGCCGCCGTGCTTCAACTGCGCGAGCTGACGGGCGAGTTCGAGAAGCCCAGGTTCTTCCACTACCGCCAGAAGCTGTGCGCGCACAGCCGCAACGAGCGCATCGGCTGCAGCGCCTGCATCGAGGTCTGCTCGGCGCGCGCGATCCGCAGCGACGCGTCGGCCAAGGGCCGGCCGACGCGCGGTGCGGGTGCTGTGCAGCAGCCCGGCGGCGTGATCGTCGAGCCGCACCTGTGCGTGGGCTGCGGCGCGTGCACCACCGTCTGCCCGAGCGGCGCGCTGGGCTATGCCTACCCCGACGCCGCCGAGCAGGGCGCGCGGCTG
This sequence comes from Burkholderiaceae bacterium, assembly GCA_048500255.1. Lineage (GTDB taxonomy): Bacteria > Pseudomonadota > Gammaproteobacteria > Burkholderiales > Burkholderiaceae_C > JAMHWF01. The sequence goes on from JASNYH010000010.1 coordinate 77,412, forward strand.
CGCACGCTGCTCGGCGCCTACCGCCGCGCCGGCGGGCGCGACGCCGCGCTGCTGATCCACAGCGAGGGCGCCGGCGCGCGCACGATCGGCGAGCTCGGCCGCGCGGCGCGCACCGACGAGGGCATTCACGGCGTGCCGGCGCGCGTCCTGCCGGTGGGCGTGTGGCACACCGCGAGCGTCGGCATCGACCTCTGGCTGGCGGCGATCGCGCAGGGCGCGAGCCAGGTCTGGGTGCTGACGACGGACGAAGAGGCGCCCGAATACCGCGAGGCGCTGGCTGGGCAGATGGCCGTCGCGCAGGCCGTCCTGAGCGGCCTCGGCTACCGCGGCGAGCACCTGCGCCTCGTCGAGGCGCGCGACGCGCGCGACCTGGCGTCGCTCGACGGCGCACTGCGCGCGCCGGCCGCGCAAGGCGTCGCCGAGCCGGCCGGCTTCACGGTGCAGGCCGACAAGCGATCGACGCTCGAGCTCGCCATCGACCACCTGCTCGCGCAGGCGCCCGCCGCCGCGGCCGACGAGATCGTGCTGCCGGCCGCCGGTGCGCCGTTCGGCACGCTCGCTGTCGACACCGACAAGTGCACGCTGTGCCTGTCGTGCGTCGGTGCCTGCCCCGAGAGCGCGCTCGTCGACAACCCCGAGCAGCCGCAGCTGCGCTTCGTCGAGAAGAACTGCGTGCAGTGCGGCCTGTGCGCGAGCACCTGCCCCGAGGGTGCGATCGCGCTGCGCCCGCGCCTGTGGCTGGCCGACGGCGGCCGCGCGCGCAAGACGCTGCGCGTGCTGCACGAGATGCAGCCCTACCGCTGCATCCGATGCGCCAAGCCCTTCGGTACGCTCAAGGGCATCGAGGCGATGATCGCCAAGCTCGGCGCGCATCCGATGTTCCAGGGCGCGGCGGCCGAGCGGCTGCGCATGTGCGGCGACTGCCGCGTGATCGACATGCACACCAGCCCCAGCGAAGTGCGCATCACGGATCTCTGACGGAGCGACTCGAGTGAGCGTCCAGCCGCTGAACTTTTCGACCGGCGCCGCCGACGACAGCGACGAGCTGGCGCGCGCCGAGGTCTACGGCCTGCTGGCCGCGCTGTACTACGAGCCGCCCGAGCCCGCGCTGTACGAGCAGCTGCGCGTCGCCGTCACCGAGGCGCCGGCGCGCGGCGCCTTTCTCGAGTCGAGCTGGGGCGAGCTCGTCGCGGCGTCGCGGCGGCTCTCGCTCGATGCCGTGCGCGACGAGTACGCGGCGCTGTTCGGCGGCCTCGGCAAGCCCGAGGTCTTCCTCTACGGCTCGTACTACCTTGCCGGCGCGTTGAACGAGAAGCCGCTCGTCGCGCTGCGCGACGACCTGCGCGCGCTCGGCCTGACGCGCGACGACGCGATGAGCGAGACCGAGGATCACGTCGCCTACCTGTGCGAGGCGATGCGCTGGCTGATCGCCGGCGACGACGTCGCGGTGTCGAACCTGGCGGCGCAGCAGCGCTTCTTCGCGGCGCACCTGCGGTCCTGGCTGCCGCAGATGTCGGACGCGATCGCGGCGCACCCGCGCGCCGACTTCTATCGCGCGCTGGCCGGCTTCACGCGCGCCTTCGTCGACGTCGAGGCGCAGGGGTTCGACCTGCTCGGTTGAACCTCGCGCATCACGCGCCCGCCGGCGCGGCGTCGGGCGCCCGCGGTTCGGTGCGCAGGAAGACGCGGAACACGGCACCGCCGCCGGCGGCGTTGGCTGCGCGCAGGTCGCCTCCGTAGCGCTCGACGATGCCGCGGCTGATCCACAGCCCGAGCCCCGTGCCCTCGCGCTTGGTCGTGAAGAAGGGGCGGAACAGACGCTCGAGCGTCTCGGGCGTCAGGCCGGCGCCGCTGTCGGCGACCGAGATCTCGACGCCGTCTCCGTTCCAGTCGCGCGTGGCCAGCGCCAGCGTGCCGCCGTCGGGCATGGCGTGGATCGCGTTGACCAGCAGGTTGATCAGCACCTGCTGCAGCTCGGAGCGGTTGATGCCCACGCGCCGCGTCGCGCGCCAGTCTCGGCGCAGCTCGATGCGCGTGCGCGCCAGCAGATGGCCGACGAGCACCAGGCTGTCGTCGATCGCCTCGGCCGGCTCGATCGTCTCGACGTAGCCGGCGTACTCCGTCGGCCGCGCAAACTGCAGCAGCCGCGTCACGATCAGCCGCATGCGCTCGATCTGCTCGTCGATCAGGCGCAGCTCGGCGCCGGCGGCGTCGGCGTGCGCGCCGAGCAGCTCGCGCAGCAGGTCGAGGTTGCCCTGGATCACGGCGATCGGGTTGTTGACCTCGTGCGCAATGCTCGCCGTGAGCTGGCCGATCGCGGCCAGCTTCTCCGACTTGACGAGCTGCTCCTGCGCCGCCTTCAGCGAGGCGTTGCTCGCCTCGAGGTCGGCCGTGCGCTCGGCGACCTTGCGGTCGAGCTCCTCGCCCCAGCGCTGCAGCGCGCGCTGCTTGTCGTCGATCGTGTCGAGCAGGTGGTCGAGGTGCACGGCGAGCGCGCCGATCTCGTCCGTCGCCTCGACGGAGCCCACGCGCGCACGCGACGCGCCGCCCTCGACGAGGTGCATCGTGCGCGTCATCTGCTCGAGCGGGCGGAAGATGGCGCGCGCCCAGCGCAGCGCGAGGCGCGCCGCCAGCGCCATCACGCTGGCGAACACGGCGGCGATCGTCGCCAGCACGCCGTACTTGAGCCAGATGAAAGGGCGCTCGAGGAAGCCCACGTAGAGCATGCCCACGCGCTGGCCGGAGCGGTCGGCCAGCGGCTGGTAGGCCGAGACGTACCAGTCGTCGACGACGAAGGCGCTGTCGAGCCAGGTGCCGCCCCGGCCGAGCACGGCGTCGCGCACTTCCTTCGACACGCGCGTGCCGATGGCGCGCTCCTCGAACAGCCGCACGTTCGTGGTGATGCGCACGTCGCCGAGAAAGAGCGTCGCCGTGCCCTTGCTGCCGAAGGGCAGAGAACCGGCCGGATAGACGATCTCGTTGATGTGGTCGATGAACGGCAGGTTGCGGTTGAGCAGCACGCCGCCCTGCAGGTGGCCGAGCACGCTGCCGTCGGTGGCGACGACGGGCGCGTTGGCCAGCACGAGCATCGCGCGCTCTTCGTGCGTGCGCGTCGTCGGCGCCGCGCCGCGCGTGGCCACCAGCGGCACGGCGACGCGCTCGGCGAGGTGCGGCGCGAGCTGAGCGATGCGCTCGGGCGACACGATCTCGATCGCCGCGCCGGCCTCGAAGCGCGCGTCGATCGGTGGGGCCGGGCTGTCGTCGGCCTTCCAGCCCCAGTCGGTGGCGCGCAGCCGACCGTCCGCGCCGTGCAGGTTGAGAAAATCGAGCTGCGCCCCGGTGCGAAAGTTGTGCAGCAGCGGCTGCAGCGATTGCGGCTGCGTCAGCGCCGCGTGCAGCCGCACCGAGCCGGCGATCGCGGCAGTGCCGGTGTCGACCTCGCCGAGCACGCGATCGAAGTAGCCCCGCGCGACGGCGAGGTCGCTGCGCACCTTCGTGATCAGCAGCCGGTCGAGCGTGACGTTGCCCCACAGCAGCACGATGACTGCCAGCAGCGGCAGCATCACCGCCAGCGGCAGCAGCGCGAGCGCGAGCAGCTTGCGCCGGATCGGCAGCTGCGCGAAGCGAGGGAGCATGTCAGATGCGCCGCGCGAAGCGAGACGGGCGACGCATCGAGACGGCCGATCCGAGCGGCCACCGCGGATCCGGCCTTGCCGGTCCGCTGGTGGCGCCCCCTGGGGGGAGCGCCGAAGGCGCTACGGGGGGGACCATTCAGCGCGGACGCGACGCCGTCTCCGCCCATTCGGCGCACCGCCGCTCCAGCGTGCGCCGCGAGATGCCCAGCAATTGCGCGGCGCGAGTCTTGTCGCCGCCGACGGAGTCGAGCACGGCGAGGATGTGCTGCTTCTCGAGCGCGTGCAGGTCGGTCGGCTGCGCGGCGTGGCCGTTGGCCGGCGCAGCGGGCGGCTCGCCGGGGTAGAGCGCCGACACGTTGAGCGTGCCGAGGATCAGCGAGCGCTCGATCAGGTTGCGCAGCTCGCGCACGTTGCCGGGCCAGGCGTACTGGCGCAGGAAGTCCATCTGCTGCGGCGTCACGTCGATCGGCTCGAGACCGAGCGGCGGCGCGAGCGTCGCGATGAAGTGGGCGACCAGCTCGGGGATGTCGTCCTTGTGCTCGCGCAGCGGCGGCAGCGTGATCTCGAACACCTGCAGCCGGTAGTACAGGTCCTTGCGGAAGCGCCCGGCGGCGACTTCGGCGGCCAGCGGCCGGCTCGTCGCCGCGACGATGCGCACGTCGACCGGCATCTGCTGCTCGCTGCCGATCGGGCGGATGCTGCGGTCCTCGAGCACGCGCAGCAGGCTCGTCTGCAACCCGAGCGGCAGCTCGCCGATCTCGTCGAGGAACAGCGTGCCGCCCTGCGCGTAATAGAACAGGCCGTCGCGGCTCTTCGTCGCACCCGCGAAGGCGCCGCGCGCGTGGCCGAACAGCTCGCTTTCCATCAGCTCGGGCGACAGCGCGGCGCAGTTGACGGGCACGAAAGGCCGCGCCGCGCGCACGCTGTGCTGGTGCAGCGCGCGCGCGGCGAGCTCCTTGCCGGTCCCCGACTCGCCCGACAGCAGCACCGTGCTCGGCACGCCGGCCACGCGCGCCAGCGAGGCCTGCAGCGCCTGCATCGCGGGCGAGCTGCCGACCAGCGCGCCGCCCGGCGACGCCGGTGCGCGGTCCGACACGGCGCGCCGCAGCACATAGTTCTCGCGCGCCAGCCGCGCGCGCTCCAGGCACTGCTTTACCGCATTGAGGATCTGCGGCACGCGAAACGGCTTGAGGATGAAGTCCGACGCGCCGGCTCGCAACGCGCCGATGGCGGCGTCGAGGTCGGCGAACGCCGTGATCAGGATCACCTCGCCCGAGTAGCCCTGTTCGCGCAGCTCGCGCAGCCATGCGATGCCGTTCTTGCCGGGCAGCGTGATGTCGAGGATGACGAGGTCGAAGCGGTGCTCGAGCACCAGCGCCTCGGCCTCCTCGGCGCTGCCGGCGGCCAGCACCTTGCCGCAGCGCGGCGCCAGCGTCTTTTGCAGGAAGTTGCGCATGCCGGCCTCGTCGTCGACGACGAGCACGGAACTGAGGTTCCAGCCTTCGGCGAGGCGGTCGGCGGGAGGCGGTGCAGCGGTCACGGCGGCAAAGGCGGGCGCGTCGATTCTAGAAGGCGGCGCCTGAGCGCGCCGGCGGCGCGCGCGGCGTCTCGCGCGCGTGGCCGCCGAAAAAAAATCCTCGCTGCAGCGCAGCGCGCGGATGAGAGGGGTTCCTATCTGGGGAGCGACAACCTGTCGCGAAGGTCGACAAGCTGTCGCATGCCATCGAACGATCGCCTTGCGTCCACGGGTCGGCGCGCGCCGCCGTGCGCGCGTGCACGACCGTTTGTCGCACGCCGTCGAGCGCAGGCGCCGCGCGCGCGCCGGCCCGCGGGTTAGGCCCGTCTTGCAATGGGTTCTCACATCGCAGTAGAAACGGCTATGAAGCGCGTGGCATATCTCGGCCGCTCGCGCTATGCACAGGAGAACCGACGATGCCCCAACCGCAAGACCCGATCAGCCGTCGCCGCGTCTTCAAGGCGGCCGGTGCTGCAGGAGCGCTCGCCGCCGTCGCCGCGGCTGTTCCGCTGGCCCAGCGCGACGTTCAGCAGGCCGGCGCGACCGACGACAAGAAGGCGCCTGCCGGGAGCGCCGGCTATCGCCTGACGGAACACGTGCTGCGCTACTACGAAACGACGCGCACCTGACACACCCCGCGCACACCAGGAGACCTCCATGCTGCTCACGCGTAAATCCCCGGGCGCGGGCGAAGCCTCGTCGTCGTCGCTCGTCGCCAGCCTGACGCGCGGTGTGTCGCGCGCGATCCCCACGATGGACCGCCGCGCCTTCCTGCGCCGCTCCGGGCTCGGACTCGGCGCCGGCCTGGCCGCCTCGCAGCTGACGCTGGTGAAGAAGGCGCAGGCCGCCGACCCTCCGGCCGGCGGCGGCGCGCGCAAGATCGAGGTGCGGCGCACGGTGTGCGGCCACTGCTCGGTGGGCTGCGCGGTCGACGCCGTCGTCGAGAACGGCGTGTGGGTGCGCCAGGAGCCGGTGTTCGATTCGCCGTTGAACCTCGGTGCGCACTGCGCCAAGGGCGCCGCGCTGCGCGAGCACGGCCACGGGGAGTACCGCCTGAAGACGCCGATGAAACTCGTCAACGGCAAGTACGAGCGCATCAGCTGGGACCAGGCCTACGACGAGATCGCGGCCAGGATGCTCGAGCTGCGCAAGCAGAGCGGCCCCGACTCGATCTTCTTCGTCGGCTCGTCCAAGCACAACAACGAGCAGTCGTACCTGATGCGCAAGTGGGTCAGCCTCTGGGGCACGAACAACACCGACCACCAGGCGCGCATCTGTCACTCGACCACCGTCGCCGGCGTCGCCAACACCTGGGGCTACGGCGCGATGACGAACTCCTACAACGACATGCGCAACTCGAAGGCGGCGCTGTACATCGGCTCGAACGCCGCCGAGGCGCATCCGGTGTCGCTGCTGCACATGCTGCATGCCAAGGAGACGGGCACGAAGATGATCGTGGTCGACCCGCGCTTCACGCGCACCGCCGCCAAGGCCGACCAGTACATCCGCATCCGTTCGGGCACCGACATCCCGTTCCTGTTCGGCATGCTGCACCACATCTTCAAGAACGGCTGGGAGGACAAGAAGTTCATCGCCGATCGCGTCTACGGCATGGACAAGATCCGCGAGGAAGTCCTGACCAAGTGGACGCCCGACAAGGTGCAGGAGGCCTGCGGCGTCGACGAGGCGACCATGTACCTGGCCGCCAAGACGATGGCCGAGAACCGGCCGAGCACGCTCGTGTGGTGCATGGGCCAGACGCAGCACTCGATCGGCAACGCGATGGTGCGCGCCTCGTGCATCGTGCAGCTGGCGCTGGGCAACATCGGCGTGTCGGGCGGCGGCGCGAACATCTTTCGCGGCCACGACAACGTGCAGGGCGCCACCGACATCGGCCCCAACCCCGACTCGCTGCCCGGCTACTACGGCCTGGCCGAAGGCTCGTGGAAGCACTTCGCCAAGGTCTGGGACGTCGACTTCGAGTGGATCAAGAAGCAGTACGCGCCGGGCATGATGACCAAGTCGGGCATGACGGTGTCGCGCTGGATCGACGGCGTGCTCGAGAAGAACGAGCTGATCGATCAGGACAGCAACCTGCGCGGGCTGTTCTTCTGGGGCCATGCGCCCAACTCGCAGAGCCGCGGCCTCGAGATGAAGCGTGCGATGGACAAGCTCGACCTGCTGGTCGTGATCGACCCGTATCCGTCGGCGACGGCGGCGATGGCGGCGATGCCGGGCAAGTCGGAGGATCTGAATCCGAATCGCGCCGTCTACCTGCTGCCTGCGGCCACGCAGTTCGAGACCTCGGGCTCGGTGACGGCGTCCAACCGTTCGCTGCAATGGCGCGAGAAGGTGATCGAGCCGCTGTTCGAGTCGCGCAGCGACCACATGATCATGTACCAGCTCGCCGAGAAGCTCGGCTTCGGCAAGGAGCTGGTCAAGAACTTCAAGATGCAGAAGGTCAAGGGCATGGACGAGCCCCTGCCCGAGGACATCCTGCGCGAGGTCAACCGCTCGTGCTGGACCATCGGCTACACCGGCCAGAGTCCCGAGCGCCTGAAGGCGCACATGCGCAACATGCACGTCTTCGACGTGAAGACGCTGCGCGCCAAGGGCGGCGTCGACAAGGAGACCGGCTACAAGCTCGACGGCGACTACTACGGCCTGCCGTGGCCGTGCTACGGCACGGCGGCGATCAAGCACCCGGGATCGCCCAATCTGTACGACACGTCCAAGGCCATGATGGACGGCGGCGGCAACTTCCGCGCCAACTTCGGCGTCGAGCGCGAGGGCGTCAACCTGCTGGCCGAGGACGGCTCGCACTCCAAGGGCGCCGAGATCACGACGGGATACCCCGAGTTCGACCACGTGCTGCTCAAGAAGCTCGGCTGGTGGGCCGACCTGACCGACGCCGAGAAGGCGGCCGCCGAAGGCAAGAACTGGAAGACGGATTTGTCCGGCGGCATCCAGCGCGTCGCGATGGCGCACGGCTGCCACCCCTGGGGCAACGCCAAGGCGCGCGCCGTGGTGTGGAACTTCCCCGACCCGGTGCCGCTGCATCGCGAGCCGATCTATTCGCCGCGCGCCGACCTGATCGCCAAGTATCCGACGCACGACGACAAGAAGGCGTTCTGGCGCCTGCCCACGCTCTACAAGACGGTGCAGGAGAAGAACAAGGACATCGGCAAGGAGTTCCCGCTCATCATGACGAGCGGTCGCCTCGTCGAGTTCGAAGGCGGCGGCGAGGAGACGCGCTCCAACCCGTGGCTGGCCGAACTGCAGCAGGACATGTTCGTCGAGATCAACCCGGCCGCCGCCAACGACCGCGGCATCCGCAACGGCGAGATGGTCTGGGTGCGCACGCCGTCCGGCGCGCGCCTGAACGTCAAGGCGCTCGTCACCGAGCGCGTCGACCGCGGAACCGTGTTTCTGCCGTTCCACTTCTCGGGGCGATGGCAGGGCGTCGACCTCAAGCCCTACTACCCGGCGAACGCCTACCCGGTGGTGCGCGGCGAGGCCGTCAACACGGCGACGACCTACGGCTACGACAGCGTCACGATGATGCAGGAAACGAAGACGACGGTCTGTCAGGTCGAGAAGGCCGCGTAAAGGAGCGACGACATGGCACGAATGAAATTCATCTGCGATGCCGAGCGCTGCATCGAGTGCAACGGCTGCGTGACGGCCTGCAAGCAGGAGCACGAGGTGCCGTGGGGCGTGAACCGCCGCCGCGTCGTCACGCTCAACGACGGCCTGCCCGGCGAGCGCAGCATCTCGGTGGCGTGCATGCACTGCTCCGACGCGCCGTGCATGGCGGTGTGCCCGGTCGACTGCTTCTATCGCACCGACGAGGGCGTCGTGCTGCACGACAAGGACGTCTGCATCGGCTGCGGCTACTGCTCGTACGCCTGCCCGTTCGGCGCGCCGCAGTTCCCGACCAACGGCAACTTCGGCCTGCGCGGCAAGATGGACAAGTGCACGTTCTGCGCCGGCGGCCCCGAGGACAACGGCAGTCAGGTCGAATTCGACAAGTACGGCCGCAACCGCCTGTCCGAAGGCAAGCTGCCGGCCTGCGCCGAGATGTGCTCGACCAAGGCGCTGCTCGGCGGCGACGGCGACGTCGTGGCCGACATCTTCCGCACGCGCGTGCTCGCGCGCGGCAAGGGCAGCGAGGTCTGGGGCTGGGGCACGGCCTACGGCCGGCCGTCGCAGGGCGGCGGCGCCAACGAACCGAAGCCGACGGGGACCAAGTCATGACGGGACGCAACCAACAACTCACCTGGATCGCGGGCGCGGCGCTGGCGCTGGGGCTGGCCGGCTGCGGCGAGAAGCCGCAAGTCCTCGAGGCCGGCAAGAGGAAGCCCGACGCCAAGTCGTGGGAGTCGGCCGCCTCGCCGTACGCCGCCGCCGGCTACAAGCCCGGCGACAGGGCCGCTTGGGAGCAGCAACTGCGCACGCGCGCGCAGTCGCAGAACGAGTACGCGCGCGACGTCAGCAAGTGACGGCGCGCTGCACGGAGGACCGACGATGCGAGGCTCGATGAGGCAGTGGGCGCTCGGTGCGGTGTTCGCGCTGGCGCTCGGCGGCGCCTGGGCGCAGCAGCAACCGGATGCGGCGGCGGCAGCCACCGGCCAGGCGACAGCGCCTCCGGCCGGCTTTGTCGCGCCGCCCGAGCCGCAGCCCGGCGAGACGAACGCCCAGCGCGCGAAGACGCAGCCGGGCAACAACGCGCCCTTCTGGCGCGCCGTGCGCGAGTCGGGCGAGCGGCAGGGCTATTCGAGCCTGCCGGGCGTCGAGATGGGCACGCTGGTGCAGGAGTTCCGCCAGTACCCCGGCTCGATGTACACCACCGCCGGCGAGGCCTGGCGCCAGGTGCGCAACGACTGGATCATCCCGTACGGCGGCGCGCTGCTGCTCATCGTCGCCGTGGCGATCGCGCTGTTCTTCTGGCGCGTCGGCAAGCTCGGCCACGCCGAGCCCGACGGGCCGCAGCAGATCGAGCGCTTCACGCCGTTCGAGCGCGCGGCGCACTGGAGCAACGCGATCGCCTTCGTCATCCTCGCCGTGTCGGGTCTGGTGATGGCGTTCGGCAAGTTCGTTCTGCTGCCGCTGATCGGCAGCACGCTGTTCGGCTGGCTGACGTATGCGCTGAAGACGGCGCACAACTTCGCCGGCCCGGTGTTCGCCGTTTCGCTGCTCGTCGTGATCGTCACCTTCGTGCGCGACAACCTGCCGCGCAAGGGCGACCTGCACTGGCTCGTGCGCTTCGGCGGCCTGATGTCGGAGCGCGAGATCCCCTCGCACCGCTTCAATGCCGGCGAGAAGCTGATCTTCTGGCTCGGCGTGTTCGGGCTCGGCATCGTCGTCGTCGGCTCGGGGCTGGTGCTCGACAAGCTGGTGCCGGGGCTGGCCTACACGCGCGGCGAGATGCAGATCGCGCACCTCGTGCACGGCGTCGCGACGATACTGATGATGGCGATGTTCCTCGGCCACATCTACATCGGCACGATCGGCATGCGCGGCGCCTACGCCGCGATGCGCCACGGCTGGGTCGACAACGAATGGGCGCGCGAGCACCACGAGCACTGGCACGAAGACATCGAGGCCGGCCGCATTCCGGCGCGGCGCTCCGCCGAGGCCCGCTCGGCGCCGGCGCAGCGACCGCTCGCCCAGGGCTGAATCGCAACCACGATCCGTCACGACGAGGGAGTCCACGATGTCGCGCACCCGCCTTCCGCTGATCGCCGCCGCGGCGCTTGCTGCCGCCTGCGGCGCCGCCGTCGCCAAGCTGCCGCCGCTGTCGGACGAGGCCAAGGCCAAGGCTGCCGAAACCGCTGCCAAGACGGCCTGGAGCAACAAGGTCGCCGACTACCAGCTGTGCAAGGCGCAGGACCGCGTCGCCGCGCGCCATGCAGCCGACGCAAAGAAGGCGGGCCGCGACGTCAAGCCGCCGGTGCAGACCGCCGCCTGCACCGACCCCGGCCCCTTCGTCTACACGCCGGCCGCGGCACCCGCCGCTGCGGCACCTGCGCCCGCCGCGCCCGCACCGGCCGCCGCCGCGCCGGCGAAGAAGTCCTGACCCCGCGCCGGGTCGCCGCACAGGCCGCCGCGGGCGGCCTGTTCGTTTCTGTAGAGTGCGCAACACGATGGCTGCCGTACGACTGACCGATGCACGCGCGCCGCTGACGCACGAGCTCGACGTGCTCGACGAATACGGCGAGCGCCGCCGCATCGCCATTCCGGCCGAGCGCGCGCTGACCGTGTTCGTCGACAAGCGCGAGCTCGTCACGCTGATGACGCTGGGCGCCGCGCCCGAACTGCTCGTGCTCGGCTACCTGCGCAACCAGCGGCTCGTCTCGGGCATCGACGACATCGACTCCGTCACCGTCGACTGGGACGTCGCCGCCGCCGCCGTCAAGACGCGCCGCGGCATCGACGACTTCGATGCCAAGACGGCCAAGCGCGTCGTCACGACGGGCTGCGGCCAGGGCACGGTGTTCGGCGACCTGATGGGCGACCTCGAGGCCATCGCGCTGGCGCCGCCCACCGACCCGGAGGCGCGCCTCGACCAGGCGACGCTCTATGCGCTGCTCGACGCGGTGCGCGCCAAGGAGACGACCTACAAGTCGGCCGGCTCGGTGCACGGCTGCGCGCTGTTCCGCCAGGCCGAGATGCAGATGTTCGTCGAGGACGTCGGCCGCCACAACGCGATCGACACGATCGCCGGCTGGATGTGGATGAACGGCATCGACGGCCGCGACAAGATCTTCTACACGACGGGGCGGCTGACCAGCGAGATGGTGATCAAGTCGGCGCAGATGGGCGTGCCGATCGTCGTCTCGCGCAGCGGCATCACGCAGATGGGGCTGCAGCTCGCGCAGCGGCTGGGCATGTGCCTGTTCGGGCGCGCGACGAACCGCCACTTCATCTGCTACTGCGGCTTCGAGCGCTTCGACGCGCAGCCCGAGCCGCGGCGCGTCGCTGCCGCCACGGGATAGGGTCGACGGCACCCCGCTCCCCGAGTGCGGCGAGCGACCCTCCGAGAGGGTGCGGGCCTGGCTTGTGGCGGCCCGGCGCGGCGGCCGCCGTCAGGCGGGATGCGCCAAGTCGCGCAGGTGCGTCGGGCCGACGCGCGACTCGATCTCGCGCAGCATGGCCGGGTTCCAGCCCATCGCGAACAGCCATTCGGCGACGACGAACATGGGCCCGACGAGCAGGCCGACGAGGTCGTCGACGAAGGCGGGCTTGCGCCCCTCGTAGTAGTGGCCGACGAACTGGATGATCCAGCCGAGCACGAAGCAGCCCAGTCCCCAGGTGAGCCAGCTCGACGTGCCGGCGTCGCCGATCAGGCGGTGCGCCAGCCAGATCAACGCGCCCGTCGCCAGCGCCGTCGCGCCGCCCAGCACGACGTGGCGGCTCAGGTACCACAGCGCCGCCGCCGCGAAGGCGAGCCAGGCCGGCGTGAGCAGCCAGCCGCCCACCGCCACCGACGGCCGCGACAGCAGCAGGCCGATGGCGAACACGATCAGCGGGATGCCCACGCTGTGCGTGGCGATGTTGCGGCGGTCGCGGTGGTAGGCGGCGTAGTGCGACAGCAGATCGACGGCGGTACGACGGGTGGCCATGTCCTTGACTCCGGTGCGGGACAGCGCGCGTTCGGCGGTGCGCGCTGACAAAATTCAGTCATGTTTCCGGGGCCGCGTCAATGGCGGCGCCCCCTCGGCCGACATGGCGCCGGCCCGTCGATGCGTGCTGCCTACAATCGGCGCATCGCAGCCCCCGACGACGACGCGCCCGCGCCATGAGCATCAAGAGCGACAAGTGGATCCGCCGCATGGCCGAGCAGCACGGCATGATCGAGCCCTTCGAACCCGGCCAGGTGCGCCACGCGCCCGACGGCCACAAGATCGTCAGCTACGGTACCTCGAGCTACGGCTACGACATCCGCTGCGCGCCCGAGTTCAAGGTGTTCACCAACATCTACAGCACCGTCGTCGACCCCAAGGCCTTCGACGAGCGCAGCTTCGTCGACATCGAGGCCGATGTCTGCATCATCCCGCCCAACAGCTTCGCGCTGGCGCGCACCGTCGAGTACTTCCGCATCCCGCGCAACGTGCTGACGATCTGTCTGGGCAAGAGCACCTATGCGCGCTGCGGCATCATCGTCAACGTGACGCCGTTCGAGCCCGAGTGGGAGGGCTACGTCACGCTGGAGTTCAGCAACACGACGCCGCTGCCGGCCAAGATCTACGCCGGCGAGGGCTGTGCGCAGGTGCTGTTCTTCGAGAGCGACGAGGTCTGCGAGACCTCGTACAAGGACCGCGGCGGCAAGTACCAGGGTCAGCGCGGCGTGACGCTGCCCAAGACCTAGGCACAGGCTGACGGCGCCCCGGCGCCACTGGAGGCTCGCGATGAAGTGGCAAGGCGGGCGCGAGAGCGACAACGTCGAGGACCGGCGCCGCGCCGGCGGCGGGCTGCCGGGCGGTTTTCGCCTCGGCGGCGGGCGCGGCATCGGGCTGGGCACGATCGTCGTCGCGCTCGTCGCGGGCTGGATCTTCGGCATCAATCCGCTGACGATCCTCGGTGTGTTGTCGGGCGGCGAGGGCGGCATGCCCGTCGCCACCGAGCAGCAGGCACCGGCGCAGCGCCCGCCGGCCGACGACACGATGGCGCGCTTCGTCTCGACGGTACTCGCCGACACCGAGGACGTCTGGCGCGAGCAATTCCGCAGCGCCGGGCGCCAGTACCGCGACCCCAAGCTCGTGCTGTTCCGCGGCGCCACGCGCACCGCCTGCGGCTACGGCCAGGCGGCGATGGGGCCGTTCTACTGCCCCGGCGACGAGAAGGTCTACATCGACCTCGAGTTCTACGAGACGATGCGCACGCGGCTCGGCGCGCCGGGCGACTTCGCGCAGGCCTACGTCATCGCGCACGAGGTCGGCCACCACGTGCAGCAGCTGCTGGGCATCAGCGGCGAGGCCGAGCAGGCGCGGGCGCGCGCGTCGTCGCAGGCGCAGGCCAATGCGATCAGCGTGCGCGTCGAGCTGCAGGCCGACTGCTTCGCCGGCGTGTGGGCGCATCACGCCCACGCGGCGCGCCAGGTGCTGGAGCAGGGCGACATCGAGGAAGCGATGAATGCCGCCGCGCAGATCGGCGACGACGCGCTGCAGCGGCGCAGCCAGGGCGCCGTCGTGCCCGACAGCTTCACGCACGGCTCGAGCGAGCAGCGCGTGACGTGGTTCAAGCGCGGGCTGCAGAGCGGCAGCGTCGGGCAGTGCGATACCTTCTCGGCGCGGCGGCTGTAGTCCGCGTCAGCGTCAGTACGTGCCGGGCACGAGCACGCCGCGGTCGATGTTCTTGATGTCGGTGCGCCCGCAGAACGCCATCGTCAGGTCGAGCTCGCGGTGGATGATCTCGAGCGTGCGGCGCACGCCGGCCTCGCCCATCGCGCCGAGGCCGTAGAGGAACGCGCGGCCGATCAGCGTGCCCCGCGCGCCGAGCGCGACGGCCTTGAGCACGTCCTGCCCGCTGCGCACGCCGCCGTCCATCCAGACCTCGACCTTGGAGCCGACGGCCTCGACGATCGGCGGCAGCGCGGCGATCGACGACGGCGCGCCGTCGAGCTGGCGTCCGCCGTGGTTGCTGACGACGATGGCGTCGGCGCCGCAGTCGGCGGCGATGCGCGCGTCTTCCACGTCCATGATGCCCTTGAGGATCAGCTTGCCGCCCCAGAGCTTCTTGATGCGCTCGACGTCGCCCCAGTTCAGGCGCGGGTCGAACTGCTGGTTGGTCCACGCCGACAGCGAGTTCATGTTCTCGACGCCCTCGACGTGGCCGACGATGTTGCGGAACTCGCGCCGCTTGGTGCCGAGCATGCCCAGGCACCAGCGCGGCTTGGTCGCCATGTTCACGAGGTTGGCCAGCGTCGGCTTGGGCGGCGCCGACAGGCCGTTCTTCAGGTCCTTGTGGCGCTGGCCGATGATCTGCAGGTCGACGGTGAGCATCAGCGCCGAGCAGCGCGCCGCCTTGGCGCGCTCGATCAGGCGCTCCATGAAGGCGCGGTCGCGCATCACGTAGAGCTGGAACCAGAACGGCGCGCTGGTGTGCTCGCGGATGTCCTCGATCGAGCAGATGCTCATCGTCGACAGCGTGAACGGGACGCCGAACGCCTCGGCCGCGCGCGCCGCGAGGATCTCGCCGTCGGCGTGCTGCATGCCGGTCAGGCCGGTCGGCGCGATGGCGACCGGCATCGCCACGTCGTGGCCGATCATCGTCGTGCGCGTCGTGCGCTGCTCGATGTCGACGGCGACGCGCTGGCGCAGCTTGATCTTCCGGAAGTCGCTCTCGTTCTCGCGGTACGTCGTCTCGGTCCACGAGCCGGAGTCGGCGTAGTCGTAGAACATGCGCGGCACGCGCCGCTGGGCAAGGACGCGCAAGTCCTCGATGTTGGTGATGACGGACATGGTGGCTGCGGTCCCGGAACGCCCGACGCGGGCGCGCGGATTATCGCGCCAGCCGCGCGGCCGGCCGGCGCGGGATCAACCCGCAGCGCCCGGCGTCGCGTCGTCGTCGGCGAACAGCGGCAGGCTCGCCGCGTCGTCGCAGGCCGGCGGCGGCGCCGCGGCGCCTGCGCGCAACGCGCGCCGGCGCGCCGCGCGCCGGCACGGCGTCGGCGCGCGCCAGCGACGCGACGCGCACGCCGGCGCAGGCGCAGCCGCCGCGTCAGGTCGACGCGCCGCAGGCACTCGCGCGCCGTGCGGCGGATCGTCGCCGCGTCGGCCGTCGGCGCGGCGATCGAGCGATCGCGCGTCACGGTGCGGAAGTCGTCGTAGCGCAGCTTGATGCCGATGGTGCGCCCGGCGTAGCCCTTGCGACGCAGGTCGGCGGCGACTTCGTCGCACAGCGCCTTGAAGATGCGCGACAGCGCTGCGCGGTCGTGCACTGCGTGCAGGTCGCGCTCGAACGTCGTCTCGCGGCTCAGCGACACCGGCTCGCTGTGCGTGACGACGGGGCGGTCGTCGCGGCCCTGCGCCGCGGCGGCGAGCCAGCGGCCGTAGCTGGCGCCGAAGGTGGCGACGAGCTGCGCCGCGTCGGCCGCAGCGAGCTCGCCGACGGTGGCGATGCCGAGCGACGCGAGCTTGGCGGCCGCCTTCGGGCCGATGCCGTTGATCTTGCGCACCGCCAGCGGCCACACGCGCGCCGGCACGTCGCGCGCGTCGAGCAGCAGCGTCAGGCCGTCGGGCTTGTCGAGCTCCGACGCGATCTTGGCGAGCAGCTTGTTGGGCGTCACGCCGATCGAGCAGGTGAGCCCGGTGGCGCGCAGCACGTTGTTCTTGATCTGCAGCGCGACGGCGCGCACGCCGCCCAGCGGATCGTGGCCGACGACGTCGCGCACGCCCGGCACGTCGGAGAGATCGATGTAGATCTCGTCGATGCCGCGGTCCTCGATCACCGGCGCGACCTCGGACACGGCGGCCTTGAAGCGCCGCGAGTAGTCGCGGTAGCGGTCGAAGTCGACCGGCAGCAGGATCGCGTCGGGCGCGCGCTGCGCCGCCTTCATCAGACCCATCGCCGAATGCACGCCGAAGTCGCGCGCCGCGTAGGTGGCCGTCGTGGCGACGCCGCGGCCGGCGTAGTCGCGCAGCCGCGCGAACTCGTGCGTGCCGTCGGCGCGCCGTACCGGCTGGTGGCGCCGCCCGCCGCCGATCACGACGGGCAGGCCCTTCAGCTCCGGATAGCGCAGCAGCTCGACCGACGCATAGAAGGCGTCCATGTCGAGGTGGGCGACGATGCGCTCGGGCAGGGCCATGGCAATGCCGATTGTCGGTGCGCGCGCCGCCGCGTACGACGCCCGGCTGCCGACGCTGGCGCCTGGCGCCGCGCTGCGCTCCTGGATCGACGAACGACCCTGGAGGCGTCATGCATCGGTGTATCCGAATATGCTGCAAGCATAGTCAGAGCGGCACCAGGAGACATCATGTTCGGACCCATTACCGTCCCGTTCGGCGCGAAGATGCTGTTCAACACCGTCAAACTCAAGCCGGGCGTCGCGATCGATGACGTCGAGCTCGCCGTGGCCGAGATGTGCAACGTCGTCAAGCAGACCTACGGCGGCGAACAGGGCGGCTTCGTCGCCGGCCAGGTGTTCCGCTTCTCGGGTTTCGTGTCCGACGAAGGCTCTCTCGGCGGTATCGGCGGCGCCGACCACGACATCGCCATCGTGACCTACTGGCGGTCGTTCGAGCAGCACGAGCGCTCGCATGCCGATGCCTTGTTCCGCGCCAAGTTCGCCGCGCTCGGCGAGCTGAGCGCGGCATCACGCGAACTCGGCTACGACCTGCTGTGGCAGGGGTCGCCCGAGTAGTGTCGCGTCAGCCGCCCAGCCGCGCGCGGTGCCGCGCGCACTGCGCGCGCACCTGGTCGGGCGCGGTGCCGCCGAGCGTAGAGCGTGCCTCCAGCGAGCCGCGCAGGCTCAGCACGTCGAAGACGTCGCGCTCGATCGCGGGATGGAAGGCGCGCAGTTCGTCGAGCGGGAGCTGCGCCAGCTCGACGCCGCGCGCGATCGCCGCCTTGACGGCGTGCGCGACGGCCTCGTGGGCGTCGCGGAAAGGCAGGCCCTTCTTGACCAGGTAGTCGGCGAGGTCGGTCGCCGTCGCATGACCGCGCAGCGCGGCGCGCTCCATCGCGTCGGGCCTGACCGTGATGCCGGCCACCATGTCGGCGAAGATGCGCAGCGTGTCCTTCAGCGTGTCGACGGTGTCGAACAGCGGCTCCTTGTCCTCCTGGTTGTCCTTGTTGTAGGCCAAGGGCTGGCCCTTCATCAGGACCACCAGCGCCATCAGGTGGCCGACGACGCGCCCCGTCTTGCCGCGCGCGAGCTCGGGCACGTCGGGGTTCTTCTTCTGCGGCATGATCGAGCTGCCGGTGCAGTAGCGGTCGGGCAGCACGACGAAGCCGAAGTTCTGGCTCATCCACAGGATCAGCTCTTCCGACAGCCGCGACACGTGGACCATCACCAGGCTCGCCGCGGCGGCGAACTCGATCGCGAAGTCGCGGTCGCTCACGGCGTCGAGCGAGTTCTGGCACACGCCCTCCATGCCCAGCGTGCGCGCGACGCGCTCGCGGTCGAGCGGGTAGCTCGTGCCGGCCAGCGCCGCCGCGCCCAGCGGCAGCCGGTTGACGCGCCGGCGCACGTCGGCCAGGCGCTCGGCGTCGCGCGCGAACATCTCCACATAGGCCAGCAGGTGGTGGCCGAAGCTCACCGGCTGCGCCACCTGCAGGTGCGTGAAGCCGGGCAGGATGACTTCGACATGGCGATCGGCTTGCTCGACGAGTGCGCGCTGCAGTTCGGCGAGCAGCGCGGCGACGACGTCGATCTCGTCGCGCAGCCACAGCCGCACGTCGGTGGCGACCTGGTCGTTGCGCGAGCGCCCGGTGTGCAGGCGCTTGCCGGCGTCGCCGACGAGCTGTGTCAGCCGCGCCTCGATGTTGAGGTGCACGTCTTCCAGCGCGAGCTGCCAGTCGAACGTGCCAGCCTCGATCTCGGCGCCGATCGCCGCCATGCCGCGCCGGATCGCGGCCCAGTCGTCAGCCGCGAGGATTCCTTGCGCGTTCAGCATCTCGGCGTGCGCCAGCGAGCCCGCGATGTCGGCGCGCGCGAGGCGGCGGTCGAACGACACGCTGGCGGTGTAGCGCTGCACCAGCGCGTCGACCGGCTCGGAGAACAGCGCGGACCAGGCCTGGGCCTTGTTGTCGAGGGGGTTCGATGACATTCGGTAACGGCAAACCGGCTAGGCGGGCGCGCGGGGCTCGGAGACAATCGCGCTCGAAACGGCCTTCATTCTATCGACGCGCCGCGTGAGCGGCGCCTCCTGCGGCTACACGATGAGCGATCGCGACACGGTCCCTTCGCGCCTCGACCTGCCGACGACGCGTCCGTCGTCGCTCGAGGTTGCCTCGACGCGGCCGAGCGAACTGCGCAGCGGCCTGTTCGGCGCGTCGGTGCTCGGCCAGCTCGACGCGCAGGCGCAGGCCGCGCGCAGCAGCGGAGCCGGGTCGGCGTTCGACGTCTGCCACGTCGGCGTCGTGCTGCGCGCCGTGCTGCTGGTGCAGGCCGTCGTCGCGCTCGGCGTGCTCTACACCGCTGGCGGCTGGGGCGATTGGGTCGAGCGGCTCGCGCGCGGCTCGATCATGTCGCTGTGGGCCGTCGTCGCCTGGCTCGTCGCGTCGTGCGCGTTGAAGCGCTGGCTCGCGCAGCTGCCGACCGCCTGGCAATGGGCGGCGGCGATGTCGCTCGGAGCGCTGTGCGCCGCGCTCGGCGCCGCGCTGCTGCGCTACACGACGCTCGCGACGCTGCCCGCGCAGGCCTGGCTCGCGCCGCTGCTCAGCGGCGCCGCGATGGCGGGAGCGCTGTTCTATTGGCTGCGGCTGCGCGCGCAGGCGCAGCTGCCGGCCGACACGACGGCGCGGCTGGCCGAGCTGCAGTCGCGCATCCGTCCGCACTTCCTGTTCAACACGCTCAACACGGCGGTGACGCTGGTGCGCGTCGACCCGGCGCGCGCCGAGGCCGTGCTCGAAGACCTGGCCGAGCTGTTTCGCGTCGCGCTGTCGGAGGCGGGCGAGTCGGTGCCGCTGGCCGACGAGGTCGAGCTCGCGCGCCGCTACCTCGACATCGAGCAGGTGCGCTTCGGCGAGCGGCTGCGCGTGCAGTGGGAGATCGACCCGGCGGCCGGCGCCGCGCGCGTGCCGCCGCTGCTGCTGCAGCCGCTGGTCGAGAACGCCGTGCGCCACGGCGTCGAGCCCGACGCGCTGGGCGGCGCGATCCGCGTGCGCACGCGTGCGCGGCGCTCGCAGGCCGTGATCGACATCGTCAACACTGTCGCCGGCGCGGCATCGCGGCCCGGCAACGGCATGGCGCTGCTCAACGTGCGCGAGCGGCTGCGCCTGATGCACGACGTGGCGGCGCAGTTCGTCGCGCGCCGCGAGCGCGACGTGTTCCGCGTGCAAATCGTCGTACCGCTGGCATGAACGTCCTGCGCGTGCTGATCGTCGACGACGAACCGCTGGCGCGGCTGCGGCTGCGCCAGCTCGTCGCCGACTGCGGCGACCCGCCGGCCGAGGTGGCGGGCGAGGCGGGCGACGCGGCGCAGGCGCTGGCCTGGCTGAAGTCGCGCAGCTGCGACCTGCTGCTGCTCGACATCAACATGCCCGGCGCCGACGGCACGCAGCTCGCTGCCGAACTCAAGCGTCGCGCCGCGCTGCACGACGCGCCGGCCGTCGTGTTCGTCACGGCGCATCCGCAGCATGCGTTGAAGGCCTTCGAACTCGACGCCGTCGACTACCTCACCAAGCCGGTACGCCGCGAGCGGCTGCAGGACGCCTTGCGCCGCGTCACGCAGCGCGCGGAGCGGCGGCGTACCCCCGAGCCGGCCGGCGACGAGCCGTCGATCGTCGTCGGCGACCGCGGGCGCATCGAGCGCGTGCCGGTGTCGCTGGTGCTGTACCTCAAGGCCGAGCTGAAGTACGTGACGTTGCGCACCGCGGCCCACACCTACGTGCTCGACGAGCCGCTCGCCGAGCTCGAGCAGCGCCTCGGCGATCGCTTCCTGCGTGTGCACCGCAACGCCATCGTGGCGCGCCGCGCGGTGCGCGCGCTCGAGCGACGCGCCATCGCCGGCGAGGGCGACGACGAGGCCGGCGCCGGTGAGACCTGGGCGGTACGCGTCGCGCCGACCGACGAATGGCTGGCCGTGTCGCGCCGCCAGTTGCCGGCCGTGCGCGAGGTCGTGATGGCGGCCGGCCTGTGACGGACTCGCGCCTGCCCCTGCCGATCGGCGCCGATCCGGGGCGCGCCGTCGCGCCGCCGCCGCTGCGCCGGCCGCTCGTCGTCGCGCTGGTCGGCGTGCTTGCCGTCGCCGTCGCGGGCGTCGTCGGCGGCGACCTGCTGCGAGGTCCGGCCGTCGTCGAGATGCCGGCGCTGCCGTTCACGGCGCCGACGACGCCGGCGCCGTTCGAGGCGCGCGACGGGGTAAGGCTCGCGCCGGCCCTGGGCCCGGCGACGACGCTGTGGACGCCGCGCTCCGGCGCGACGACCGTGGCTGCGGCGCGCGACGCCACGATCTGCGGCCTCCCGCAGGCCACCGAGGGTGCGCCGGCCGGCGGCGCCGCCGACGCATCGACCGCCGCTGTGCCCGCCGCACAGCGCGCCGCGATGCAGGCGCGCTGGCGCGACGCGCTGCGGCTCTCGCGCGACGAGCGGGCGCGCGTCGTCGCGGCGCTGGCCGTCGTGCGCGCCGGCGACGACGGCGCCGCCGCCGCGACGGCGATCGATGCGCTGGCGCAGCAGGCGCTGCGCACGCGCGACGGCTGGGTCTACGGCGTCGCGCTGCAGGCCTGCGCGGCGCAGGTCGAGGCGCCGGCGGCATGTCGCCTGCTGCACGCCGAGCAGTGGACGCGCCTCGACGCGGCCAATGCCCTGCCGTGGCTGCACGCCGCCGCCGACGCCCGCACGCGCGGCGACGCCGCCGGCGAGGCCGAGGCGATGTACCGCGCCTCGCTCGCCGCGACGAGCGACGCGCACTGGGGCCGTGTGCCGGCCGTCGTCGCGCGCGCGCTGCCTGCCGATCTGCCGCTGCTGGCGCGGAGCCTCGCGCTGGTCGACGCCTGGTCGCTGCAGGCGGCGCTCGCGCCGGCGCCGCAGCTCGGCGCCGCGGCGGCGTACTGCGCCGCAGATGCGCTGGCCGACGGCAACCGGCGCCAGGTCTGCGAATCGCTGGCGCGCTTGCTCGCCGAGCGCGGCCGCACGGCCGCCGACGCCAACCTCGGCCGCGCGCTCGGCGAGCGCCTCGGCTGGCCGGCCGCGCCGCTGCACGCCGCCGGCGAGCGCCAGCGTGCGCTGCTCGACGCCGCGGCCGGCTGGGTCACGGCCGAGGGGCTGAGCTGCAGCGGCGTCGAGCGCCTGGCGCGCTGGGCGCGCATGACGGAGGCCGACGGCGAGGTCGGTGCCGCGCGCGAGCTTGCCAGCGTGCGAGGCAACGGCGCGGCGGCACTGCGCACGGCCCAGGTCGACGACGCTGCGGCGGTGAACGGCGTGCGCTGATCGACCGTCCGGCGAGTCGAGCGCGCCGCCCGTCCGTGCGGACCGGCGCTTCGGCCGCTCGACGACGAGAGGCTCAACGCACGAGCGTGCGCTCCATCTCGCGGCGGAACTGCACCGCCGGATTCGACGCGTCGAAGTCGACGTCGTCCCAGCGCACGGCCGCGCCGGCGGCGATGTCGCGCGTGAGCTTGACGCCGTGCGCCAGCCCGAGCGGCAGGCCGCCCGCAGCCACCGACTCGCGCGCCGGCATCAGCCTGCCCCAGACGGTGTAGCCGCCTTCGCCGTCGAGCGTCTCGCCGGCTTTCAGCGCGCGCTTGGCGGTGGCGACGACGTCGCCGTGGAACGCCGTCGGCGCGCCCGTCGGCTCGCGGCGCAGCGCGGCGCTGGCGACGCTGATGCCGAGCTCCAGCCCGATCAGGTGGAACGGCTTGTACATCGACGAATAGTCGCCGCTCGGGTCGGTGACGAGGCCGTACTCCTTGAAGCAGCGCCGTACGTAGTCGCTGTCGGCGGCGAACGTGACATAGACGCCCCAGCGCAGATCGCGAAACACCGGGCGCCGGTCGCGCTCGAGCGACGAGATCACCTCGACCTGGCCGCGGTGGTGCAGCACGCCACCGTCGCTCTTCGGCCGCAGCACGCGCGCCAGGTCGTCGACGCCGCACGGCGGGAACGCGAGGCCCTGCGGCGCCGGCGTGAGGCCGGTCGCGTTGGCAACGGCCGCCATCTCGATCGCGCTCTTCGTGCCGTCGAGGAACGAGTTGAACATCCGTGCGTTCATGCCGCCGAGGCGTGCGTCGTCGGCCGCGAGGCCGTAGTAGGGCCACACCGTGTCGGGCGTCGACGCGTGGTACTCGGGCAGGTACTTCGTGCCCTTGCCGGCGGCGACGACGTCGAAGCCGGCGGTGCGTGCCCAGTCGACCATCTCGCAGATCAGCGCCGGCTGGTCGCCGTAGGCCAGGCTGTAGACGATGCCGGCCTGCCGCGCGCGCTCGGCGAGCAGCGGCCCGGCGAGCGCGTCGGCCTCGACGTTGACCATCACGACGTGCTTGCCGTGCGCGCAGCACTGCAGCACGTGCGCGATGCCGGCGGCCGGCGAGCCGGTGGCATCGATCACGACCTCGACGGCGTCGCTGGCGATCAGCGCGGCGGCGTCGTCGCCGACGAAGGTCGTGCCGTTCTTCAGTGCGTCATCGAAGCCGCGCGCGCCGATGCGCTCGGCCGGCCAGCCGACGTGCACCAGCGCGTCGCGTGCGCGCTGCGGGTTCAGGTCGGCCACCGTCGCGAGGTGGATCCCCGGCGTGCGGCGCGCCTGGCTCAGGTACATCGAGCCGAACTTGCCGGCGCCGATCAGGCCGACACGCACCGGCCGGCCGTCGGCGGCGCGCTGCTGCAGCATCGTGTGCAGGTTCATGGGATTCCTCGGTGACGGCAGCGATCGTACGGCTCGTGCAAGCGCTGACGCGTCACCCCGTATTGCGCAACCCCGCCGCCAGCCCGTTGATCGAGATGTGGATGCCGCGGCGCACGCGTTCGTGCGCGGGCTCGCCGCTCGGGTGGGCGCGGTGGCGACGCATCAGCTCGATCTGCAGGTGGTTCAGCGGGTCGAGGTAGGGCAGGCGGTGCTCGAGCGAGCGCGCGAGCGAGGGGTTCGACGCGAGGCGCTTGCGTTCACCGGTGATCAGCGCGAGCGCGTCGGCGGTGCGCTGCCATTCGGCCTCGATCGCCGCGAAGATGCGCCGGCCGGCGCGGCGGTCGGCGACGAGCTCGACGTAGCGCGCCGCGATGCCGAGGTCCGTCTTGGCGAGCACCATGTCGAGGTTCGACAGCAGCGTGCGGAAGAACGGCCACTGCCGCTCCATGCGGCGCAGCAGCGCCAGCCGCTCGGCGCGGCGCTTGTTGCGCGTGCTGCCGAGCCAGCTCTCGATCGCGCTGCCGAAGCCGAACCAGCCGGGCAGCCCGACGCGGCACTGGCCCCAACTGAAGCTCCACGGGATGGCGCGCAAGTCCTCGATCGCACGCGTGGCCTTGCGCGACGCCGGGCGCGAGCCGATGTTGAGTTCGGCGATCTCGCGGATCGGCGTCGCGTCGAAGTAGTAGTCGGTAAAGCCCGGCGTTTCGTAGACCAGCTTGCGATAAGCCGCCATGCTGGCCGCGCTGATCTCGGCCGCCGCATCGAGGAAGGCCTGCGGCGCGCTGCGCGTGGGATGCAGCAGCGTGGCCTCGAGCGTGGCCGCGACCAGCGTCTCGAGGTTGCGCAGGCCGATCGCCGGGTTGGCATATTTCGACCCGATGACCTCTCCCTGTTCGGTCAGCCGGATCTGGCCGTTCACCGTGCCCGGCGGCTGCGCCAGGATGGCCTGGTAGCTCGGCCCGCCGCCGCGCCCGACGGTGCCGCCGCGTCCGTGGAACAGGCGCAGCCGCAGCCCGTGCGTGCGCCGCAACTCGTCGAACAGCTCGACCAGCGCGATCTCGGCGCGATACAGCTCCCAGTTGCTCGTGAAGAAGCCGCCGTCCTTGTTGCTGTCGCTGTAGCCGAGCATCACGTCCTGCTCGCCGCCCGAGCGCGCGACGAGCGCCGCGACGCCGGGCAGCGCATAGAAGTCGCGCATGATGCGCGCCGCGTGGCGCAGGTCGGCGATCGTCTCGAACAGCGGCACGACGATCAGGTCGAGGCTCGCCTGCGCGTCGTCGAGCGTGCCGCGCATCAGGCCGGCCTCCTTCTGCAGCAGCAGCACCTCGAGCAGGTCGCTCGCGTCCTCGGTGTGGCTGATGATGTAGTGGCGCAGCGCCTCGTTGCCGTAGCGGCTGCGCATCTCGACCGCGGCCTCGAAGACGGCGAGCTCGCGCAGCGTGTGCTCGCTGTAGTGGGCGGTGGGCACGCGCAGCGGCCGCGCGTCGTCGAGCAAGCGCGCGAGCAGCGCGCGGCGCTGCGTCTCGTCGAGCGCGGCGTAGCGGGGTTCGACGCGCGCCACCTTCAGCAGCTCGGCGACGACGGCCTCGTGCTGGTCGGAGCTCTGGCGCAGGTCGACCGTGGCGAGGTGGAAACCGAAAACCTGCACCGCGCGCACCAGCGGCGCCAGCCGCGGCGCGATCAGCGCCTGTGCATGGTGCGTGCGCAGCGAGGACTCGATGACGCGCAGGTCGGCGAGGAACTCGCCCGCGCTCGCATACGGATCTTGCGGCGCGACGGCGTGGCGCAGCGCCTCGGTGCCGGTCAGCTCGTGCAGCGTGGCGGCCAGCCGCGCATAGATGCCCGTCAGCGCGCGCCGATACGGCTCGTCGGCGCGGTGCGGATTGCGGTCGGGCGAGCGCTCGGCGAGGGCGCGCAGCTCGTCGGACATGCCGACCAGCAGGCCCGAGATCGACAGCTCGGCGCCCAGCGCATGCACCTCGGTCAGGTAGTGGCGCAGCGCCGTCTCGCTCTGGCGCGCCAGCGCAGTGCGCAGCGTGCCGGCGTCGACGTTGGGGTTGCCGTCGCGGTCGCCGCCGATCCAGTGGCCCATGCGGAAGAAGCTCGCGACGGCGTGCCCCGGCAGCGCGCGCTCGATCTCGCCGTACAGCCGCGGGAGCTGGCGCAGGAAGGTCGCGTGGTAGTACGACAGCGCGTTCTCGATCTCGTCGGCCACCGTCAGCTTGGTGTAGCGCAGCATGCGCGTCTGCCACAGCTGCGTGACGCGCGCGCGCAGCAGCGCCTCGTTGTCGGCGCGCTCGCGCTCGCCGGCGAGCGCGTCGCGCTGCTCGATCAGCTCGGCGACGGCGCGCTCGGCGTCGAGGATGCTCTTGCGCTGCACTTCGGTCGGGTGCGCCGTCAGCACGGGCGAGATGTGGGCGCGCGCCAGCATCGCGGCGATGTCGGCGGCGCGGATGTCGGCGCGCGCCAGCCGCTCGAACGTCGTCGCCAGCGAGCCGTCGTGCAGGTGGCCGGCGCGCTCGTGCACCTCGCGCCGGCGCACGTGGTGGCGGTCCTCGGCGATGTTGGCGAGGTGCGAGAAGTAGCTGAAGGCGCGGATCACGCTCACCGTCTGGTCCGTCGACAGGCTCTTGAGCAGGCGGTCGAACTGGCGGCCTGCGCCGGCGTCGCGCTCGAGGCGGTAGGCAACGGCGAGGCGGCGGATGCGCTCGATGAGCTCGAAGGCGTCGCGCCCCTCCTGCTCGCGGATCACGTCGCCGAGGATGCGCCCGAGCAGGCGGATGTCCTCGACCAGCGGGCGGTTCTTGTCGGCGCGGTCGGCGGCGGCGCGGCGCCGGGCGGGGGCAGGAGTCGGGCGCGTCATCACGTTCCGGTGCAAAGGGGATGCGGCGACGATGCTAACCAATCGTGTCGCGCACGCCTGCTAGCATCGCCGCATGTCGTCGTCGATCTCCATGCCGCTCGTCATCGCCACGCGCGAGAGCCGCCTCGCGCTGTGGCAGGCGCATCACGTGCAGGCGCTGCTGATGCAGCGCCTCGGCCTGCGCGCCGAGCTGCTGGGCATGACGACGCGCGGCGATCAGATCCTCGACCGTGCGCTGTCGAAGGTCGGCGGCAAGGGCCTGTTCGTCAAGGAGCTCGAGGCCGCGCTCGAGGACGGCCGCGCCCACCTCGCCGTGCATTCGCTCAAGGACGTGCCGATGGACCTGCCCGAGGGCTTCGTCCTCGCCGCCGTGCTCGAGCGCGAGGATCCGGCCGACGCCTTCGTGTCGCCGCGCCACGCGTCGCTCGACGCGCTGCCCGAGGGCGCGCGCGTCGGCACCTCGAGCCTGCGGCGCGTCGTGCAGCTGCGCGCGCTGCGCCCCGACCTGCAGATCGAGCCGCTGCGCGGCAACCTCGACACGCGGCTGCGCAAGCTCGACGAGGGCAGCTACGACGCCATCGTGCTCGCCGCCGCCGGGCTCAAGCGGCTCGGCCTCGGCGAGCGCATCCGCGCCACGTTCGACGCGGCGCAGATGCTGCCCTGCGCCGGCCAGGGCGCGCTCGGCATCGAGGTGCGCGCCGACGCCGCCGCGCTGCGCGCCGCGCTCGACAGCCTGACCGATCACGCCACCTGGCTGGCGACGGCCGCCGAGCGCGCCGTCTCGCGCGCCCTCGGCGGCAGCTGCAGCATGCCGCTGGCCGCGCATGGGCAGTGGCGCGGCGAGTACCTCGTGCTCGACGCCGTGCTCGGCCACCCCGAGCGACACGAGGCGCCGCTGTTGCGCGCGCGCTCGGCCGCTGCCGCCGCGGACGAGGCGGCAGCGCGCGAGCTGGGCGAAGCGGTGGCCGCCAAGCTGCGCAGCGCCGGCGGCGGCGAGTACCTGGCCGCTTGCGCGTGAACCTGCGGCTGGCTGACCCTGCGCTCGCCGCGCCCGCTGCCCCGCGCGGCGAGCCGGCATCCGCTGAGATGGAACGACCCCCACGCTCGCCTTGCTCGCTGCCCCCCGAGGGGGCGCGTCAGCGGCTACGGGCGGCCGGGCGCCGCTGACATGCGCATCCTCGTCACGCGCCCCGCCGCGCAGGCCCACGAGTGGGTCGAGCGGCTGCGCGCGCACGGGCTGGACGCGCAGGCGCTGCCGCTGATCGGCATCGCGCCGGCCGCCGAGGTCGCAGCGGTGCGCGACGCCTGGGTGCAGCTGCCCGTGCTGCGCCTCGTCGTCTTCGTCAGCCCCAACGCCGCCGAGCAGTTCTTCGCGCTGCGCCCGGCCGGCGCCGCCTGGCCCGCGGCGACGCACGCGGCGTCGCCCGGCCCTGGCACGACGCGCGTGCTGCTCGCGCTGGGCGTGCCGCGCGAGTGCATCGTCGAGCCGGCCGCCGACGCGGCGCAGTTCGACTCCGAAGCGCTGTGGCTGCAGCTCGCGCCGCTGCCGTGGCAGGGCGCGCGCGTGCTCGTCGTGCGCGGCGACGGCGGGCGCGACTGGCTGGTCGAGCGGCTGCGCGCCGGCGGAGCCGAGGTCGCGACGCTGGCCGCCTACCGCCGCGTGGCGCCGCAGCCCGACGCCGCCGAGCGCGCGCGGCTCGACGCCGCACTCGCCGATCCCGCCGGCGCGCTGTGGTGGTTCAGCAGCTCGGAGGCGATCGACCACCTCGAGGCGCTGGTCGGGCCGGGCCGCGACTGGCGCACCGCGCAGGCGCTGGCCACGCATCCGCGCATCGCGGCGCGCGCGCGTGCGCTCGGCTTCGGCACGGTGTACGAGGTGCGGCCGTCGATCGACGACGTGCTGCACGCGATCGATACAATCGTTCGACCGTGAACGACGCTCCCGACGCCGCACCGGCACCCGCGCCGGCGGCCGCCCTGCCTCCCGTGAACCCCGAGCCTGCGCGCAACGCTGCCACGCTGTCGCGGCTGGTGCCGATCGTGCTCGCGCTCGTGGCGGCGGGTGCGCTCGCGCTGGCGTGGCGCACCCAGCAGCGCGTGGGCGAGCTCGAGCAGGAACTGGTGCGCCGCCAGCAGGACAGCCAGGTGCAGGCCACCGAGGCGCGCACGCTGGCGCGCCAGGCGCAGGAGGCGGCACGCGAGGCCGTAACGAAGGCGTCGCTGCTCGAGGGCCGCGTCGCCGAGGTCGCGCTGCAGCGAGGCCAGCTCGAAGAGCTGATCCAGTCGCTGTCGAGATCGCGCGACGAGAACCTGCTGGTCGACATCGAGGCCGCGCTGCGCGTCGCGCAACAGCAGTCGGCGATCACGGGCAGCGCCGAGCCGCTGGTAGCGACGCTGCGTCAGGCCGACGAGCGGCTCGCGCGCTACAGCCAGCCGCGCCTCGAGGGCGTGCGCCGCGCCATCGCGCGCGACCTCGATCGCGTCAAGGCGGTCGGCGTGGCCGACATCTCCGCGATCAACATCCGGCTCGACGAAGCCGTGCGCATGGTCGACGAGCTGCCGCTGCTCGTCGTCGCCGAGCCGCGCAAGCCCGGTGCCGCTGCTGCTGCGGCGCGCGGCGACCGTGGCGCCGCGCCGGTGGGCGCCGCTGCCGCGTCGGCCGCCGCCGGGGCTGCGTCGGCCGCACGGTTGCTGCAGCCGAGCGCCGACCCGGCGACATGGTGGCCGGCGGCGAAGCAGCGTCTGCAGGCCTGGGGCGCGATCGCGTGGGACGAGGTGCGCTCGCTCGTGCGCGTGACGCGCATCGACCGCCCCGAGGCGATGCTGCTCGCGCCCGAGCAGGCCTGGTTCCTGCGCGAGAACCTCAAGCTGCGCCTGCTCAACGCGCGGCTGGCCGTGCTGAGCCGCCAGTTCGACGCCGCGCAGGCCGACCTGCTCGTCGCGCGCCAGTCGCTCGATCGCTACTTCGACCGCAGTTCGCGCAAGGTGACGGCGGCGCTCGAGGTGATCCGGCAGGTGTCGGCACAGGCGCGCCAGGTCTCGCTGCCCCGACCCGACGACACGCTGGCCGCGCTGTCGACGGCCGCGGCGGGGCGCTGAGCGCACGGGCGAACGCGCGACGCGACGACGAGACCCTCCCCGCACATGCGCAGCGTCGTCTGGTTCGTCCTGCTGTTCGTGGTGGCGGTCGTCGCCGCGTCGACCTTCGGCGCCAACGACGGGCTGGTGAGCTTCTACGCCGGCTCGTGGCGGCTCGACATGTCGCTCAACCTGTTCGTCATCGCGCTGCTCGGCACCTGCCTGGCGATCGTCGTGCTGATCCAGGGCCTGAGTGCGCTGCTCGCACTGCCGCGGCGCGCCCAGGCCTGGCGCATCGCGCGGCGCGACCAGTCGGCCCAGGCCTGGCTGCGCCAGGCGCTGGCGCAGTACTTCGGCGGGCGCTACAGCCGCGCGCAGAAGTCGGCGCAGCGGGCGCTGTTCATCCAGGCCGAGACGCCCGAGCTGGCGCAGGACGACGAGTTCACCGCGCTCGGCCATCTGCTGGCCGCCGGCAGCCACCACCGGCTGCAGGACCGCGCCCAGCGCGACGGGCAGTTGCAGCGTGCGCTCGAGCTGTCGCAACGCAGCACCGCGGCGCGTTCGGCCGCGGAGGGCGCACGCCTGCTGGCCGCCGAGTGGGCGATCGACGATCGCGACGCACCGCGCGCGCTGGCGCTGCTCGCCGAGTTGCCGCCCGGCGTCGCGCGGCGCACGCATGCGCTGCGCCTGAAGCTGCAGGCGGCGCGCCTGGCGAACCAGCCGCACGAGGCGCTGCGCACGGCGCGCCTGCTCGCCAAGCATCAGGGCTTCTCGAAGGGTGCGGCGCAGGGTCTGTTGCGCGCGCTCGCCTTCGAGTCGCTCGACACGGCGCGCGACGCCGACCAGGTGCGCCGCGTGTGGGCGCAGTTCGACGCCGGCGACCGCCGCGACGCCTGGGTCGTCGCGCGCGCCGCGACGCAGCTGGCCGCGCTCGGCGCCGCCGACGAGGCGCGCCAGTGGATGCGCCCGTTCTGGGAGCGCCTGCGCGAGTCGACGCCCGACGAGCGCGCCGTGCTCGCGCTCGCCTTCGCGCAGGCGCTCGACGGCATCGAGAGCGAATGGCTGCCGCGCCTCGAGGCCGCGGTACGCGACTTCCCGCGCGAGCCGGCGCTGGCGTGGGCCGTCGGCAGCGCGCTCGCGCAGCGCCAGCTCTGGGGCAAGGCGCAGCACCTGCTCGAACAGGCCGCCGCCGACCCGGCGCTCGCCCCGGCTGCGCGACGCCAGGCCTGGCTGCGGCTGGCGACGCTGGCGACGCAACAAGGCGACGCGCAACGTGCCGCGCAATGCCACGAGCGCGCCGCGCGCGTCGGCTGAGCGCCGTAGGTCGCTCTGCTATACTGCGCGGCTCGCGCGGCTGTAGCTCAGTTGGATAGAGTACTTGGCTACGAACCAAGGGGTCGTGGGTTCGAATCCTGCCAGCCGCGCCAGAATTTCGGTTCTAGATCAACGGGTTAGATGCTTCGGCACCTAGCCCGTTTTTCTTTCTGCGCGAGTTTCTGCGCGACTTTTCGCTGCGGGAACCTGCTTCATCCGTTCACCACCCGCAGCAGGGTGGTCCGGTCGCGCGTCTCCTGCACCTTGTTGGCCGCCTCCACCAGGCGCGCGATCGTGGCGGTGGCGTAGTGCTGTGGCATGCCCTGCAGCGCATGCCCCAGCAACAAGGCGCGGTCTTCCTCGGCCACGCCAGCGTCACGCAGCCGCTGGCCGAAGGTGTGCCGCAGGTCATGCACGCGCACCCTGTCGAGCTTGGCGGCCCGCCTGGCGCTCTGGAACGCGGTGTTGTTCATCGTGTGGATGGGCCGGTATGGCATCACCGGCTCGTCCTCGAAGTTCTTCACCCGTTCCCGCCGCCAGACGAACACGTACTCGTCATGGGCCCCGCGGCACTCTTCGATGATCCGCCAGGCGGCGTCGTTCAGAACCAGCACATGCGCGCGCTTGCCCTTGAACTTCTCCGCCGGGATCACGAAGACGCTGCGATCCAACTCCGGCACCCTGCGCTCCCAGGCCCATTTCAGGCCGCACACGTTGTCGTCGCGTGCGCCGCTGTTCAGGGCAAAGAGCGCCATTCGCTGCAAGTGCGCCGGCAGGTGCTTCATCAACTCCGCCTGCTCCGACCAGTTGATCGGGTACGGCGGTCTCCTCTGCTGACGTTCGTCGAGCATCTCGATCAACGGCGGCACCGAAAGCCAGGGCTTGCCGTTGCTGCGCCACACGCGGGCCGCACGGTTCAGCACCGTGCGAACCACCTCCAGGCTGCGGTTGATGGTGGACGGCTTCACCCCGGCCGCCATGCGCTCATCCTTGAATGCCTCCAGGGCGTCGTTGCAGACGTCCCGCAGGGGCAAGCTGCCGATGTATGGCAGCAGGATGCTCACATGGCCGGCAATGAGTTCTACCGTCCGCACCTGGCGTTGCCTACATTCGATCAGGTACTTCGCAGCAGCAGCTGCGAACAACTGCTCAGCGCCTTCTCGAAGTTGGTGGTCGCGCTTGGCATCGGCTTCGGCCTGCCGCGCCCTGAGCCACGCCTCGGCTTCGTCTTGGCTGACTCGTCCGAGGCGGGCAAAGATGCGCTCGCCCTTGTGCTGCTTGTTGACCGTCCGCTCGCCGGACCTGTCACAGAGGATTCCCGGTGTCCGAGTTCGCATGGAACTGCTCCTTTCATCGCGTTGCGACTCGGGCGCCCTCTCGCAGAAATATACGCGTCTACCCAGGCGTCCAGTTCATACCTGTCAAATGCAATTCCGCGACCCCCAATCGGAATCTCGGTCAAGCTGGGCCTGACCTCACTGTCGAAGCGGTTGCGATCGACGCCGAGGTAGGAAGGCGCGTCGCGATGGCGAATCAGGCGGGGTTGCATTCGTCACCTCCGGCTTCGTCAACGCCCTTGTCCGCGGAGTCGTCAGGCGCTGTCGCCTTGGTTCGAGAAGAGCCAAGGTAGAAGGCCGCCGCGCGCTCACGGGCGTGACCGAGCATGCGTGCCACCATGGTGCGGGCCTCTTGTGCCCCTTCGCCAGAGCCGTCACCGCCGCGTACCGGCGAGGGGTGATCGGCGAGTTCCTCGAAACGATCGTTCGCCGCCTGATGGCGCAAACCGTGCGCCACCACACCCAGCCCGTCACGGGCGATGCCGTGACGGCGGACGACGTAGTAGAACCGCGAGCGATTCTGGTCAGCGGTGTGACCGGGCCGGCCGACGTAGCCGCCGACCTGCACCAGCAACTGCAGGCGGGCAAGCAGGTCACGTTGTTCGTCGCTCACGAGCGGCACGTCGCGGGGCCGCCCGCCCTTCGTGCCGTGCGCGATGCGAACGAACTCCTCCACGCCGGGGAACGCGGCTGCATCGGCAGGGATCGCCGCGCTGCGATCAACCACGGCGCCATGGGGGCGAAAGTGGCGCGCCTCCTTCGGCCGAAGCGCAAAGCGCCAGCAAAGCTCAAGCTGAAGGCCGACCCAGGCGTCTTGCTTCGAACACTGTTCGATCGTGGCCGCGATATCGACGTTGTTGGCCGACCAGCTCTTGTCGCTGGTCGGCACTTGTTGGCGATGTGCGTGCGGCGAGCCGCTGCCAACATAATGCTCCGGCGGACGTACCATGCCGGGCTTGTTTATCCATTCTGCGAAGAAGCGAAGATTGGACAAGTAGTTGTGAATCGTGGCTGTCGCCAGGCCGCGATCGACCCAGCGCGACACCATCTCCTCGATGTGCCGATTGCCAAGCTGGCGCGGGTCGATGTGAAACCGGGTTTCCCTGTTCAGCTCACCGAAGAAGCTGAAGAGGAAGCTCTTTCGGTCACGCATCGTTTGAAGCGACACGCCCTTGTCCTTTGTGGCGTGGCGGTAGTTGTGCATCTTGACCAGCGCACCCAGCACCGTGCGCCAGTGTTTGGTGCCGAGGGGCATCATTGCCAGCAGCTTTTCGAGCGTCGGATTTGGCGCGTATGCGCGACTGACCATCGCGCCGGTCTTGGGCAATGCCCCCGACCGTTGCGACCTGCGTTTGCGGTTCGACATGTGCTATCTCCAATGCACACGCCGCTGAGTCAAGACGACGTACCTGAACAGGAACCCGGACCCTGAGTCATCGCCGGCGCGCCCAGGGTCCACAACTGCGCGCCGAAGTGAGGCCAAGACTTCACGGCCCTGGCTGGCCTCATGCGCCAGGGAGTGCTTCCAAATGGCAGCGTTGGCTGCCTCGCGTTGCGTAAAAATCTCACTGATCCCCAGGGTCAACGCGGCGCATTTCTGCGCAGCGAAGCCGAGCGCGCTCAATGGCGCGCTGGATCGGCATCTCTGGGATGCCGATGTGATGGTTGGGGAAACTCGTTGACTTGCGGGCGCCGCTGGAAGCCGTCCCTGCGAACAGGACGTGCGGCGTCACGTCATGGGCCGCGGCGAGCAAACCTCAATGGGCAAGCTGCGCAGCGCGGGAGCTCAAGGCTGCTGACGTGAAAGCAAGTAGGCATGCACGCAGGTGGGCCGTGCGGCATAGGGCCGTGCATGCACCAACGCGCATGGAGGCCAATTCAATCAGCGACACAGAGGTCGCTGCAACTTCAACTTCGCCCTTTCAGGGCATTGATCCGTGGAAGCGGATCAGATCCTGGTGCGGGTTACGACCGCTAACGACGACTTCGAACACCCTGAAGGTGCCATGGCTGTCGCGCCATCCTGCGTGTTGAACAGCCGCAGGTCGCTGTTGACTCAGCCCGCAGTTGACAACAGATGCAGCGATGCTGTCAACGTGAAATTCGGGGAAGCTGATGTTGACGAATTCAACAATGCTGTCCAGCACCTAACGGAGTTGATGCGCGTGCTTCGAGGCTCACTTCTCCTATGACTTGACTTGGTCCTTCTCTGCCTCCCTTTTGAATCCTGTCCGGTCGGTATAGAGATGGCGATCACCACGTCCCTCCCAGGTCCCGTGCTGAGGCCGATGGAGGAACTAAGGCATCGAGCACAAGTGGCACATCGACCCCAGCAGGGCCCCTACAGGGCCCCTGCAGTTGGTCATTTCGGTCTTGGCGCGGCAAACGTTCAACCCTGAGCGATGCGAACGCCTTCCGGAAGCACAAACGTCATCTCGCCACCCACCACAACCACGTTCGTGGCCTCGGCCGCTTGGTCGGCGATGGGCATGCCTCGCGCGGCCGTGAACTTCACATAAGGCAGCGACTTGGCGCCGCCGATCAGCTTGTAGCCGCCGCAAACCACGCGGCGCGCCTTGATCGCCATGTCGGACCGATCGATCGAAAGCTCGATGCGGTCTATGCCTGGCTTCCAGCCAGCCTGCTCGATGATGTCCCTCGCAAATCGAAAGACGGTCTGCGCGCGCCCCACGCCACCGCGTTCGGATTTCACCAGCACGCGCGACGGTCCCATGCTCGCGCGCTTCAGTCCCACGCGCGCCAGGTCATCAAAGGATTCAAACGGCATGGCTCACCCCTTCTTGGCCGCATCAATGCGGCGCAGTTCCTTGCCTTCGTAGTCAGCGGCGTCGCGGAGCTCGAAGCCAAGCTCGCGGAGGCGGGCGTCGTAGTTCAGTTTTCCCAGCCCCACATCGGCCAGCTTGTTGTCGATCTGGTCGAGCATGGCGGCCAGCATCTCGGTCAGCGCCTCCTGCTTGGAGATGCCGAGCGCGTCGATGGTGGTTTCGAATCGGGCCTGGAGCACCGGGTCCACACGGAAGCACATGTTCTTCATGCCGATGGCCTCGGCCTGGTCGGTGTCGTGCTCGGCAACCGCGGCCAGCAACCAGCGGTTGCCTTGGCCTGAGACGCGTTCCTTGAACTTCAGGGCTTTCAACGTCAGGTACTCGTCAAAGCTCATGCTGATGTCGTCCATGGGATTCGTTGCCTTTCGCATGCAAGATGATGTGATGTGCATGATATTGGGTTTGATTGCCAGACGCAAGGCTTTCGTTCTCGAATGCATGCAAAGGGGGGCGAATTGCATGACCGAAGGCCGTGTTGAGCTAAGTCGAGACGCCACGGATGCGGCGCTCATCACGATGGCCGCGTCTTTACAGGCCTTCATTCATTCATGGGGTACTCGACTGTCAAGCCGTGTGTAAACTGTCAAGTCGTTGTCAAGTGGGGGCCCTAATGAGCAAGAGGATGAAGAACCCGCCGGTGTACTTCGTCATTGCCCAGGCGCGGCACAACCCGCTGCTGCGCTTGAGCTCGTATGTGCCGGAGATTCAGGAGCGCATGCGCAAGGCCGGGTACCCGGACCACAAGCACGGCAAGACCCTGGTGCTCGATATCTCTGCCGGCTCCACCGATGGCGAGCCCGACCTGCAAAGGCCCGAGCCGCAGACGTTGGAGCGACACCTGTTCTTGAACATGCAGGGCACCGCGGGCTTCATCCTGGAGCAGGGAGCCTTGTCGTTCCAGACCACGGCCTACGACGTGTTCGAAACGTTCTCCGAGCAGTTCTTCGTGGGCCTGAACATCGTTCACGAATGCGTGACGCTGGCCTACACCGAAAGGTTGGGCATCCGCTACCTCGACGCCGTGGCGCCGGGTGCCGAGGGTGACCAACTTGCCGACTACCTGGTGCCCGGCGTCATGGCCTTGGCCGGGCGCCTGCCGGCCGGGGTGCCCATCGGCTTGTCGGTCTCGGAAACGCACATTCCCCTGCCCGATGCCAGCCTGGTGTCGCGAACCATCGTGCGCAGCGGGCCGCTGGGCTTTCCCATGGACTTGCAGCCCCAAGGTCTGCGCGTGGCCGATCGGTTTGCCCAGATCAGCGGCGTGCATGCCATCATCGACACCGATGCCTCGCAACCCGACCGGCAGGCCTTCGACCTGCCGCAATTGCGGCAGCGACTGGACATGTTGCACCAGAAGATTCGCATGGCCTTCGACGCCACCGTCACCGAACATGCCTTGAAGGTATGGCAATGACCGCCGCCACCATGGGCACCGGCGCCCTGTACGCCGCCAACTACGTGCCGCCACGGCGCCATGCCGCGAGCGGGCCCAACGACATGGGTCGCAGCTTCCGCTCCATGGCCTACTGTGTTGCGGGCACCATGAGCCTGCTCACGCCGCAGATGGTGGAAGCGCGCACCGGCACCTCCAACCGGCCCATCCACTACGAAGTGCGGCAGCCCGAGGCGCCGGCCGCTGCGCGCCCTCAGCCCGCGGCACCGTCGGTCGCGGCTGTCCAGCTGGCGCTGGTTCGCCAGGTGTTCAACACCAGCATGCTGGAACTGGCCAACTTGTTCGGCGTGTCGCGCCAGGCCTTGTACGGCTGGCAGTCTGGCGCCCAGCCCCTGCCGGTGCCTGCTGGCCGGCTGGCTGACCTGGCCGGCGCCGCCGCCACCTTTGCCGAGGCAGGCGTCCCGGCCGATGCCCGCACCCTGCGCCGAAAGGTCACCCAGGGCCGCACCCTGGCCGATGCCGTCATCGCAGGCGAGGCCGCCGCCGCCATGGCCCAGACGCTGGTGGAAACGCTCAAGCGCGAAGCAACGCAGCGCCAGCGGCTGCAAGCCCAACTGGCGGGCCGCAAACCGGCCAAGGCATCGCCGGCCGACTACGGTGCGCCGGCACTGGACGAAGGCGCCTGACCCCGGCCCCGCATGGCGGACGCAGCCCGCAACTTGACGGCCTGGCGCCAGGGGAGTGTTCTGGCCGCTGAAAGTGCGGCCAGGCTGGGCCTGGTGCCGCAGGGTGACGAACAGGCGCTGGTGGTCGTCATCTCCCACGACTGCGACATCGCCAGCGCTGAAGACAAGGAGCCGATGGTCGAGCTGATCGTCGGCCGCCGCATCGAGCGCCTGGGCGCCGACACCCATGCCAAGACGGCCAGGCGTCTGCACCTGCAATTCAACGCGGATGCAGGGCCGGTGGCTGCGGAACTGCTGGCCACCCAGAAGGTGGCGGCACCCAAGGCCGCCGTGCTGGCCGATGCCCCGCGCCAGGGCTGGTCTCTGTCGCCAGGCAGCCTGGTGACCTTGCAGAACTGGCTGGCTGCACGCTATCGCCGAGCGGCGTTCCCCGAATCCTTTGAGGCAAGACTGAAGGCCAAGCCCGGCCAACTGCACAAGAAGATCGTCAAGGCCATGGACACCGCCGGTATCCATGTGCTGGCCGTGCTGTTCGACCTGGACGAGGGCCAGGAGCTTGAACGTCAGCAGCCCGAGGATGCGTACCAACTGCGCATCCACTTGCTCTACGACAGCAATGTCGATGAACCAACGGCCTACGCAGCCGCGCAGGCAGCCGCCGACACCATCGAGTCGGCGTTCGAGGCCGCGTTCTGCC
Source organism: Burkholderiaceae bacterium (assembly GCA_048500255.1). GTDB lineage: Bacteria > Pseudomonadota > Gammaproteobacteria > Burkholderiales > Burkholderiaceae_C > JAMHWF01. The sequence goes on from JASNYH010000010.1 coordinate 115,289, forward strand.
AGCCTGATGGCACCTGGCGCAACATCAAGCTGCTGTCCTGCGAGCCAGTGTCCGACAGTGCCATGACCGTGGCCGCCAGCCAATTGCTCAAGCAATGGCGGCTGGACTACATGAGCCTGGAAGACGACCCGCAGCAGCCCATGCTGGCAGCCGGGCCAACCTGATAGCTGAGCGGCACGGGCGCCCGTTAGCCAGGCCACCGGGCCACGGCTTGCGCCACACCAAACCCGGGTGGCGCCAGAGGCGGGCATTCCCGCCACTTCGGGCGCTATCCTTGCCGGCTGGACATCAAAACCAACCATCGGGAGCAAGTCTTGGCGACCAAGAAGAACGCAGCCACGACCCAGGGACAAACGGCCGACTACCAGCACACCCAAGAGGCCACCCAGCGGCCCGACGTGGGCGTGCAGGACCAGTTCACCACCCGTAAGCCGCCCAAGACCTACCGTTACGACAGCAGCCTGGACCCGGCACTCAGCTGGGACGAAAGCCGCGACCGTGAACTGGCCGAATGGCTGCTAGGCCTGGTGCAGCGCTGCGCCACCGAGGGCGAAGCAAAGGTGTTCACCGCACCGCAGGTGTGGGCCGGCGGTGGCGTGCAGGTGCAATCGCTGAAGGCGGCGGCCGACCTGCTGCAGGCGCTGAGCCAGCCCTTCCTGAACTGGACCGGCAAGGCCGAGCGCCACCAGATTTCAGTGCCCACGGTGCCGCTATTCGTGCATGAGCGGCATTCGACGAAAGCCATTTTGGAAGGCATCAAGCGTCGAAAGGCCAAGGGCACCACCTACGACCTTTTCGGCGACGGTAGCGGTCTAGACGTGACCGACAAGCTCGATGCCTACGAACACAAGGGCCCTTGGAAGAATCGGATGATCCTCGGTGACAGCCTGCAGGTGATGAACTCCCTGCTGGAATTTGAGGGTCTCGGTGAGCAGGTGCAGATGGTGTACTTGGACCCTCCCTATGGCGTCAAGTTTGGCTCGAACTTTCAACCATTTGTCCGCAAGCGCGATGTGAAGCACAGCGTTGACTCGGAGATGTCGCGGGAACCGGAGATGGTGAAGGCCTATCGCGACACATGGGAGATTGGGCTGCATTCCTATCTGACCTATCTTCGCGACCGGCTTATGGTGACCAGGGAACTGCTTCACGAGAGCGGAAGCGTCTTCGTGCAGATCTCAGATGACAACCTTCATCACGTCAGAGAGCTACTCGATGAAGTTTTCGGACCGCAAAACTTCGTGGCTGTAATCACTGTCCAGAAGACTACGTCAGCAACTGTCAACTACTTGCCAGCAACCTGTGACTATGTCATTTGGTATGGGCGTGATCTAACTCGCCTGAAGTACAGACCCTTCTATCTTCGGAAGCAGCTCGGAGGGGATGGGGCGACAAACTACAACCGCGTCCTGCTTTCAGACGGAACTCGGCGAGCGTTGGCGCGAACTGAGGTGAACGACCCCTCATTGCTACCAGCTGGCTCGAAGATCTACAGCCTCGACAATTTGACGAGCCAAAGCATGGGACGAGAGAAGGGCGAAGGAGCGGCTTGCTGGTTCCCTGTCGAACTGAACGGACGTGCCTACCGCCCCGGTGCACAGGCGCGATGGAAGACAAATGAACAGGGAATGGAGCGCCTGAAGTCCGCTGGCCGACTTGAGGCTACCGACAGCCGGGTCGGCTACGTTCGGTACTTTGACGACTTCCCGCTTTACCCACTGGACAACAACTGGTCTGACGTTGGCGCGAGCTTCATGGCTGACAAGCTCTATGTGGTTCAAACGTCTCCGAAGATCATCCAGAGGTGCATGCTGATGTGCTCCGAGCCTGGTGACTTGGTACTGGATCCAACCTGCGGCTCGGGTACCACCGCCTATGTCGCCGAGCAATGGGGGCGTCGTTGGATAACTTGCGATACGTCGAGGGTTCCACTTGCCCTTGCTCGCCAGCGACTTCTCACGGCGACGTTTCCGTACTACGAACTGAAAGACCCGCAGCGTGGGCCATCAGCTGGTTTTGTCTACAAGCGGAAGCAGAACAGAAAGGGCGATGAAGTTGGCGGTTTGGTACCGCATATCACTCTGAAGTCCATCGCAAACGACGAACAGCCAGCCATGGAAGTGCTGGTGGACCGACCCGAGGTCAACGACAAAGTCACCCGCGTGGCGGGTCCGTTCGTCGTTGAAGCCACCATCGCGCCGGCCCAGGTGCTGGAGTTCGCCGAAGACAAGGCAGAACCCAAGGCCCAAAGCCTGGATGCCGCCCTGGGCGAGGCCGATGCCGCCAACGGAGGCTTGCCTTTGCACGTAGGTGAGCCGACCGGTCACTA
>JASNYH010000011.1:0-65974 GCA_048500255.1 Burkholderiaceae bacterium
TTGGCGCCTGCGATGGCGACCAGCACGGCACCATCGGCCAGCCGCTCCAGATCGAGGGTCAGCTCGTCCAGCCCGAGGCCGTCGCGGATGCCCCGGAAGCCCCGGAGCCTGAGTGAGAGTGGTTGCATGGCATGCCTCCAGCGCCGCTGGGCGGCGCGATGGTCGAGGTGTGGGATGTGAAGCAGCCTGGGCGCCCTTCGAGCGCTGTTCGGGCGCCGTTTCAGGCCGTCTCGAAGTGGTCCAGTCTCGGATCCTTCTCGGCCGGGTCAAGGCCACCCTGTGCCTTGGCATCGGCAACGGGGACCGCCAGGGCCTCCGCGACGATGTCCTCGGGTTCGGTCGTCGTCACCCGTTCCAGGCACTCCAGCAGCGGCTGCGCGTGGACGTCCGTCGCCGTGGCCCAGGCCCTGACCTTGTCGGCCAGGCTGACGAATTGCGAGATGCCGGGCGCGCGGGTGCGCACCACGGGCACGATCCGGCCTTCGAGCTGGACATCGGCGGCGCCGGAAAGGGCTCGCTCGATGGCACCGCGGTCCACCTCGTGCCGGTCCTCGTCGGCTACGGTCCATCGGACCCGCACGCTAACGCCGGCCAGTTCCTGCGCGCTCGCCGCCTCTCGCAACTGGTCCAGATCGGGCCGGCCCTCGAACACGATGTCCAGCGTCCGGCGCGCGGGCGTCGGCTCAAGGCGACAGTCCACCCCGTCCGGTCCGAATTCCCACAGCAGGAACCCCTTGTCGCCCTGCTCACCGTGGTGGAAGCGACCGATGGACCCGGCATAGGCGATGCACTGGCGACGTTCGCCCTCCCCTTGCGTCCAGACCTGGTGCCGATGGATGTGGCCGAGCAACGCGGCCTCCGCGCCGGCGCCGAATAGCGCACCCGTGGTGAACTCGTGGTCGAACCCGGCCATCGGCACGCCGTGCTCGGTCACGCAGCCGAAGACCGTGCCATGCGACACCGCGAGCGTCGGCACGCCGGCAGCACGGGCTACGCCGTGGATGCCGGCGTAGCCCTGCAGCAGCCGGGCCAGCTGCTCACCCTGGGCCTCGGCGGCAGCGGTGGCGCCTACCGCTGCCGCGACGGCCGCCTTGTTGATCGACGGAATGCAGGTAAAGACTGCCCTGGCGCCTGGCGGCACCTCTGTGAATCGCGGGGCTTCGGACGCGAGCCAAAGGTCGGCGGCAGACGCATCGGTCGCCGACAGGTCCCGAGACGATGCGCAGCCCATCAACGCCACCTGACCGATCCGGTCCGCGACTAAGACCCGATGGCGGCTTCCCAGCATCCTGAACACGGACAGCGTGCCGGGCGGCTCGTGCGACCACGTGCCCTGGAGCATCAGCACCGGGCAATGATCGGCCAGCCGCCGCACCTGCGCCAGCAGCCGCAACGCTGCGGGCGCATGCAGGTCCAGGGCGTGATCGGTGGCATCCCCGGAGATCACGGCCACATCGACGGCGAGTTCGATGGCGCGGTCCACGGCCGCTGAGAAGCAGCGATCGGCCTCCTCCAGGTGGCGCGGCCCGTAGTGCAGGTCGGACAGATGCGCCACTCGCAAGCGATGCGCCTGACGGTGCGGAGCGCGCGCTCGCGGATGCCCATCCGGGATGCACGGCACCTCCGCACGGTGCGCACCGGTTCCGCCTGGCGGTCGTTCCGGCGCGCTCACGATGCCACCTGCTGAAGTTCGGCGTTGACCTTGTCCGCGTAGCCCTTCGGATCGTTCCGGAAGCGCTCCAGCTCGCCGAACGCCCGCTGCCGCCCCTGCGGATTGAGCTTCCACCCAGGACCCCAGCGCGTGGCCGCATAGCTCAGCCAGGTCTGCTCAGGCACGCCCATCGCGGTCAGCCGCCCGAGCACATGCTCCAGCGTCGGCGGCATGCCGTCTGCCGCGGGGTCGCTCGCAGCCACAGGTTCGTCGACGGACTCGGGTCCCTGCCCTGTCGTCGAGGAAGCGTTCTCCCGGTGTCCCTGGAGCACGCGGGCGGCAACATCGGCCTGCAGGAGCACGGTGTACCAGCAGCGGCAGTGCAACCTCGCCGGACGCTTCCTGTTCTTCATCCCAGGCATCCGCTCGATCAGCGCCTTCGAACTGCACACGCGCAGCTTCTACGCGATGAATGCGGCGATCCGCACCTTCGAGACCGTGGCGTTCCTGCGGGGTGGTCGACTGACCGGTTTCCTGGACCGCCAGGGCACGCCGTTCTACTTGACCAAGCGGCTGATGGACGTTGCGCACATCGATGACCAGGGGCGGCCTGTCCGGGTATCGCCCACATCCTTGCCTCGAGATCCAGCTCGGCCCACTCCATCTGCCGGATGTTCCCTGGCCGCTGGAAGAGCAGCGCCGACAGCAGCAGTGCCGCCCGGGTAACGGGGTGACCGTGGTAGCCGTCGATCGCGCGCATCAAGTCGCCGACCTGATCCGGTTCGACGATCGCCGAGACGTGCCTCGTTAGCACCGGCTTCAGTGCGCCGCGCAGATCCGAAGCGGGGCTGCGCTCACAACGTCCGGTCGCAACGCCGTATCGAAACACTTGCCCGCAGGCTTCCAGCAATGAGTGAGGCAGTTCGCGCGTGCCACGTGCCTCGACGCGCCGCAGCGTCTGCAGCAGCATCGGTGCGCCGATCTGGGAGAGCGGAAGCTTGCCCAGCCAGGGGAAGATGTCCTTCTCGAGGCGCTCCATCCAGCGCTTGGCGTAGTGATCGCTCCAGCCGACCTTCTTGGTCGCGTGGAACTCACGCGCGGTCACCTCGAAGCTGGCGTTGGCGTCGAACCGGGAGCTGAGACGCTCGACCTGCCTCGCGAGCACCGGGTCGATGCCTGATTGGTGTTGCTTCCGCGCATCGTCTCGAGCGGCCCGAGCATCCTTGAGGCTGACCTCAGGGTAGCAACCCAAGGACAGGCGCTTCTCTTTGCCGTCGAAGTAGTACTTCCAGAACCAGCGCTTGGACCCGGCGCCGGCAACTTCGAGGTAGAGACCACCTGAATCGGTCGCCCGTGCGCGGGCTTTGCCCTCTGGGCAGAACGCGTTCTTGCACTGCTTGTCGGTGAGCATAGGGGAACAAAGCTCCAAATGGCATGACGAACGCCATTTGTTCCCCTACATGTTCCCCTACTTGCGCTGCACTGCCGTGGGACGGCAGGAACCTTCCTGACTCAAGCGACCGGCTAAGTCGTTGATTTGGCGGGAAGTTCGGTCCGGCATGGGACCTGATGAAACGCTGGGATGGGGTGGCTGATGGGACTCGAACCCACGACGACCAGAATCACAATCTGGGACTCTACCAACTGAGCTACAGCCACCGCAGAGAGGCGAAAGTATAGCGCCTGCGGCCTCGCTCCCCCGTGCGGCGAGGCCTGCGCGAGCTCAGCGCGACGCCGCCGGCGCGCTGCCTTCGGCGGCTGCCGGCGCGGCGCCCGCCGGCCCCTGCACCTCGACCTTGAAGCGCTGCTTCAGCGCCTCGTAGTAGGCCTGCGCCTCGGCCGCCGACCAGGCGGCGGCGTACTGCTGCTGGCCACGCTTGGCGTCGGCCGCCACCGGATCGCGGCCGACGACGGAGACGACGCGCGCGACGAGATAGCCCTGCGCGCCGAGGTCGACGCCGACCCAGGCCGGCAGCTTCGTCGCGTCGGCCTGCAGCACGGCGTCGAGCGCCTCGCGCGACAGCTCGCGCGGCTGTGCGCGCGAGACGAGGATCGGCGCCGCGGCGAGGGGCTTGCCGTCCTTGCGGCCTTCGGCCAGCCGCGCCTCGCCGGCCTGGCGCGCCAGCGCAGCGGCCTTGGCGTTGCGCACGGCGTCGCGCACCTGCGCCTTCACCTCGTCGAGCGGGCGGCGGCGCGCCGGTGTGTACTCGACGACGCGGCCCGACGCGAGCTTGTTGGCGCCGATCTCGATGGCCTCCGTGTTGCGCTTGTTGCGAAGCGCGTCGGCGCCGAACAGCGCGTCGATGAAGCGCTGGTTCGCCAGCGCGCCCGTCGCGTCGGGCATCGGCTGGCGGCTCACCGTTGCGCGGCGGATCTCGAGCTTGAGCTTGTCGGCCGCCGGCTGGAGGCTGTCGGACTGCTCGTAGACGGTGTTGGTGAACTGCTCGGCCGCCTCGGCATAGCGCTTCTGCGCGGCCTGCTTCTTGGCCTCGGCCTCGATCTCGGCGCGCACCGCCTCGTAGGGCTTCTTGTCGCCGCCGCGCGCGCCGGTGACGGTGATGATGTGATAGCCGAAATCGCTCTCGACGACGCCGCTCGTCTCGCCCGGCTTCAGCGCGAAGGCCGTGTCCTCGAACGGCTTGACCATCGCGCCGCGACCGAACCAGTCGAGGTCGCCGCCCTTGGCGGCCGAGCCCGGGTCGTCGGAGTGCTTGCGCGCCAGCTCGGCGAAGGCGGCGGGCGACTTCTTCGCGTCGGCGAGCAGCGACTCGGCCTTGGCCTTCGCCTTGGCGCGCTCGTCGGCACCGGCCGACTTGTCGGCCTTGATCAGGATGTGGCTGGCGCGGCGCTCCTCGGGCGTGGCGTAGCGCGCGGCGTTCTCGGCGTAATACTTGCGCAGTTCCTCCTCGGGCACGCTCACGTCCTTCATCAGCGTGTCGAGGTCGAGCACCAGGTACTCGATGCGCGCCTGCTCGGGCGACTCGAAGCGCTTCGCGTTGGCCGGGTCGTCGTAGTAGGCCTGCACGTCGGCGTCGCTCACCGCCGCCTTGTCGAGCTGGTCCTTCGCGTCGAACCGCTGCACCTGCACCTCGCGCTGCTGGAACAGCGCGTCGAGCGCCGTCGCCGTCGCGGTGGCCGGGCCGAGCGCCGTGTGCTCGATGCCGGCCGTCACCTGCTGCATCGACAGGTCCTGGCGCAGCCGCGCCGCGAACTGCTCCGACGACATGCCCTGCGCCATCAGCAGGTCCTTGTTGACGCTGCCGTCGGGGTTGCGCAGGAAGGCCATCTGCGGGTCATCGCGGAAGATGCGCTGCAGCCGCTCGTCCGTCGTCACCAGGCGCAGCTTGTCGGCCGCGGCGAACAGCACGCGCTCGCGCACCAGCGCGTCGAGCGTCTGGCGCTTCATCTCGGGCGTGTCGAACATCGCGACGTCGACGCCGGGCATCTGGCGGCGCATGCGCTCGATCTGGTTGCGGTGCGCCGCGTCGAGCTCGGCCTGCGTGATGTCGCGCCCTGCGACGGTCGCCGCCGGCGCCTGCTGCCCGTCGCCCATGCGGTCGTAGCCCTGGATGCCGAAGAAGACGAACGACGGAAAGATCAGCAGCACCAGCACGAACTGCAGCAGCCGGGTGTGCTTGCGGACGAAATCGAACATTCGCGTAGACCTCGGGGGTGGATGCGGGCGCTTGCGGCGGCGTGCGTCCCCAGACGCGACAAAGGCGAACCGGGGTTCGCCTTCGCATGGGATCGCCGGGTGGCGATTCTAGTGGACGCGCCGTCGCCGCAGGCCGCAGCCCCGATCGCGGTGATGGTGGTGGGTGCTGACGGTCTCGAACCGCCGACCTACGCCTTGTAAGGGCGCCGCTCTACCGACTGAGCTAAGCACCCGCGATGCTCGCCGCGCTTGTCTCTGCTTGCTCTCAGTTGAGGGCGTCCTTCAGCGCCTTGCCGGGGCGGAACTTCGGCACCTTGGCGGCCTTGATCTTGATCGTGGCGCCGGTACGCGGGTTGCGGCCGCTGCGCGCCGCGCGCTTGCTGACCGAGAACGTGCCGAAGCCGACCAGCGACACGCTGCCGCTTTTCTTCAAGGTCGAGCGCACCCCGCCGATCATGGCCTCCAGCGCGCGCGTGGCGGCGGCCTTGGAGATGTCCGCCTGCTTGGCGATGTGCTCGATCAGTTCAGTCTTGTTCACGAAGGTACCCCCTCTCAAGGTGTCTCAGGTGTGCGTTGGATTCGGTGCCCGACCGCGGAAGGACAGTCGTCGCGGGGCGAAACGATTACAGCCGTGCCCCTGGGCAGTGTCAAGCGCGCCGGCGCATTCTAGGCAGAAGATTTTCTCCGCCTCGCTCGCTCGCGCCGCGTGCTTCCACGCTTGACAAGCGCGACGCGCCGGCTAAAGCGCGGCAGCGCTACGGCTGGCGGATCGCGAGCCAGACGCCGAGCGCGGTGAGCGCCATGCCGGCGAGCACGACCGGCGTGAGCAGCTCGCCGAACAGCAGCCAGCCCATCGCCGCGGTGCACGGCGGCACGAGATAGAGCAGGCTCGTCACGCGCGTCGCCGCGCCGTGCTGGATCAGCAGGTACAGCAGCGAACTCGCACCCAGCGTCAGCGCGAACACCGACCACGCCAGCGCGCCGAGCAGCTCGGGGTGCCAGCGGATCGACTCGCTCTCGAGCGTCAGCGCGAACGGCAGCGTGACGACCAGCGCCGCGAGCATCTGCACCGTGTTGGCGGTGCGCACGTCGCCCGGCGCGACGTTCGCCTTCTGGTACAGCGTGCCGACGGTGATCGACAGCAGCGCGAGCACCGACAGCGCCAGATTGGCGGTGCCGATCTCGCCGGCGCCCAGCTTGCGCCAGACGACGAGCACGAGCCCCGCGAAGCCGAGCAGCAACCCGAGCCACTGCGCCGCAGTCACCTTCGCGACACCCGAGCCGCTGCGTTGCGAACGGCCGCCGACGAGCGACACCCACAGCGCCGTCAGCACCGGCTGCAGGCCGACGACGAGTGCCACGGTGCCGGCCGATGCGCCCTGCTTGACGGCCGCCCACACGCCGCCGAGATAGCCGCCGTGCAGCAGCATGCCGACGACGGCGAGGTGCAGCCACTGCGCGCGGTCGCGCGGCCAGGCGGCGCGCGTCAGCGCGATCCACACGCCGAAGCACGCGATCGACAGCGCATAGCGCACGACGAGGAACTTCAGCGGCGGCGCATGCGGCATCGCATAGCGCGCGACGATGAAGCCGGTGCTCCAGATGACGACAAAGACCCAGGGCATCGCGCCGACGAGGGCGCGCTCGCGATCGCCGGCGTACATCACGACTACTGCTGATGCGTCTTGGCGCGGATCTCGGGCAGCGCCTTCTGCAGGTAGTACACCATCGACCAGATCGTCAGCGCCGCGGCGACGACGATCAGCACCGTGCCCCATCGGCGCGTGTCGATCACGCCGAACAGCACGCCGTCGTAGAGCAGGAACGGGATGGCGACGAGCTGCGCCACCGTCTTGGCCTTGCCCACCATGTGCACGGCGACGCTGCGCGAGGCGCCGATCTGCGCCATCCACTCGCGCAGCGCCGAGATGGCGATCTCGCGGCCGATGATGACGAGCGCGATCAGCGCGTGCAGCCGGTTCAGGTGCACCAGCACGACGAGCGCCGCGCACACGAGGATCTTGTCGGCCACCGGGTCGAGGAAGGCGCCGAACGCCGAGGTCTGGTTCAGCCGCCGCGCGAGCCAGCCGTCGAGCCAGTCGGTGATCGCGACGACGACGAACATCGCCGTCGCAATCAGGTTCTGCATCTTCGGCGCGAGCTCGATGTAGAACACGCCGACGACGAGCGGGATGGCGAGCAGGCGCGCCCAGGTCAACAGCGTCGGCAGCGTCGTGAACATGCGGGCATTGTGCCCGCAGTCGCGCGGCCTCCGCGCGCGGCGAGCGGAGTGTCGTCACGCGGGCCGCCGCGCCGGGCCGCTCCCAAGCAAGGCCCGCACCCTCTCGGAGGGTCGCTCGCCGTACTCGGCGAGCGGGGTGTCGTCGTTCAATCCAGGCTGCGCGGCTTGAAGCGGCGGTGATCGTCGAACAGGAAGGCCTCGGTGAACTTCCACGGCCGCGCGAGGCGCGACACGTCGCCGAACGGCGCGGCGCGGCGCACGGCGTCGATCGCGAGCTGCGTCGTGTCGCGCGCCTGGCGCGGATGGCGCAGCACCTCGATGCGGCGGATGCTGCCGTCACTGTGCAGCTCGATCTCGAGCACCGGGATGGCGAGCAGCACCTCGGGCGCCACGCTGGTGTAGCTGTTGTCGGGGTTGGCGGCGACCATGCGCCGTGCGGCCTGCAGCCGCAGATGTTCCCAACTGCGCGGCGTCTCGGGCGTCGGCAGCGTGATCGCCGTGGCGGGCGGCCGCGGCGTCGCGGCGGGCGCTGCGGGCGCGTCGGCGGGGCCGGGCGCGGCCGGCGGCGACGCCGGCCGCGGCGACGATGCGCAGCCCGCGATCGTGGCACCGATGATCGCGGTGCAGCCGACGACGACGCGCCGGCGGTCAGTGAAGGGCACGATAGATCTCCTCGGCCAGGTCGCGCGAGATGCCTTCGACGCTGGCCAGGTCGTCGACGCTCGCATTGCCCACGCCGCGCAGCCCGCCGAAGCGCTGCAGCAGCCGCGCGCGCTTCTTCGGGCCGACGCCGGCCACGTCCTCCAGTCGACTGCTGCGCGTGCGCACGCTGGCGCGGCGCGCGCGCATGCCGGTGATCGCGAAGCGGTGCGCCTCGTCGCGGATCTGCGCGACGAGCATCAGCGCCGCCGAGTCGCGGCCGAGCGCCACCTTGGGCCGGCCGTCGGCGAAGACGAGCTCCTCGAGCCCGACCTTGCGGCCTTCGCCCTTCTCGACGCCGACGATCAGGCCGATGTCCAGCCCCAGTTCGACGAACACTTCGCGCGCCATCGCGACCTGGCCGCGCCCGCCGTCGACGAGCACCAGGTCGGGCATGCGCGCGCCGCCCTCGGCGACCGCCTCGGCGATCTTGCCGTAGCGGCGCGTCAGCACCTGGCGCATCGCCGCATAGTCGTCGCCCGGCGTGATGCCGGCGATGTTGTAGCGGCGGTACTGGCTCGGCTGCATGCGGTGGTTCTCGAACACGACGCAGGATGCCTGCGTCGCCTCGCCGGCGGTGTGGCTGATGTCGAAACACTCGATGCGCAAGGTATCGAGGCGCTCTTCCGTCGGCAGGTCGAGCACGTCGGCGAGCGCGCGCGTGCGCGCCTGCTGCGAGCCTTCGTCGGCGAGCAGGCGCGCCAGCGCCAGCTCGGCGCCCTGCTGCGCCATTTCGAGCCAGACGCGGCGCTGGCCGCGCGGCTGGTGCTGCGCGGCGACCCTCGCCCCGCCGTGCTGCGCCAGCGCGTCGACGAGCGCGCCGTCGACGGCGTGGCTCGTCACGAGCAGCGGCGGCGGCGGCGTGCCGAGGTAGTGCTGCGCGACGAAGGCGTCGAGCACCTGCTGCTCGGGTGCGCGGCGCGGCGCCGAGGCGCCGACCTCGTCGTCGCCCTCCCCGGCCGCCGCGGCGTCGATCGCCGTCGCGTCGTCGACGTGGGCCGGAAAGTACGGCCGGTCGCCGAGGTGGCGCCCGCCGCGCACCATCGCGAGGTTGACGCAGGCGCGCCCGCCCTGCACGCGCACGGCGAGGATATCGACGTCCCGGTCGCGGCCGGTGGCGCTGCTCTCGTCGACGGCCTGCTGGTGCAGCACGCGCGACAGCGCGCCGAGCTGATTGCGGATTTCGGCCGCCTGCTCGAACTCGAGCGCGTCGGCGTGCGCCATCATGCGCGCCTGCAGCGCGTCGATCACCTCCTGCTGCTCGCCCTGCAGGAAGCGCTCGGTGCTCGCCACGTCGCGCGCATAGTCGTCGGGCGCGATCAGGCCGACGCAGGGCGCCGAGCAGCGCTTGACCTGGTACAGCAGGCACGGCCGCGTGCGGTTGGCGAACACGGTGTCCTCGCAGGTGCGCAGGCGGAACACCTTCTGGATCAGCTGGATCGACTCCTTGACCGCCCACGCGCTCGGGTACGGGCCGAAGTAGCGGTGCTTGCGGTCGACCGCACCGCGGTAGTAGGCGACGCGCGGATACGGGTGCGAGACGATCTTCAGGTAGGGATAGCTCTTGTCGTCGCGGAACAGGATGTTGAAGCGCGGCGCCAGCGTCTTGATCAGGTTGTTCTCGAGCAGCAGCGCCTCGGCCTCGGAGCGCACGACCGTGGTCTCGAGCCGCGCGATGCGCCCCACCATCACGCCGATGCGCGTGCCGCCGTGGTCCTTGTGGAAGTAGCTGGCGACGCGCTTCTTCAGGTTGCGCGCCTTGCCGACGTAGAGCACGCCGCCCTGCGCGTCGAACCAGCGGTAGACGCCGGGCAGCGACGGCAGCGCGGCCACTTCGGCGAGCAGGCGTTCGCGCGTCGCGTCGGCGGGCTCGGCCGGCGGCGCAGGCGCGGCGTCGTCGTGTTCGTTCACGCGACGATTGTGCCGTCGGCGCGCCGGGATAATCGCCGCCATGCTGTGGGACGTGTTCTGCCGCGTCGTCGACAACTGGGGCGACATCGGCGTGGGCTGGCGCTGCGCGCGCGACCTCGCGTCGCGCGGCGAGCAGGTGCGGCTGTGGATCGACGACGCCTCGGCGCTGACCTGGATGGCGCCCGGCGGCGCGGCCGGCGTCGACGTGATCGCCTGGCAGGCCGACGTGCCGGCGCGCGAGCCCGGCGACGTCGTCGTGGAGCTGTTCGGCTGCGACCCGCCGTCGGCCTTCGTCGAGCGCATGCGGCAGCGCGCGCCGGCGCCGCTGTGGATCAACCTCGAGTACCTGAGCGCGGAGCCCTATGTCGAGCGCAGCCACGGCCTGCCGTCGCCGCAACAGGCCGGCCCGGGGCGCGGGCTGACCAAGTGGTTCTGGTATCCGGGCTTCACGCCCGCCACCGGCGGCCTGATCCGCGAGCCGGGGCTGCTCGACGAGCGCGCGCGCTTCGACCGTGCCGCCTGGTTCGCGGCGCACGCCATCGAGCCGCGCGCCGGCGAGCGCGTCGTCAGCCTCTTCTGCTACGACAACGCCGCGCTGCCGGCGCTGCTCGACACGCTGGCCGCCGGCGCGACGCCGACGCTGCTGCTGCTCACGCCGGGCCATGCCGCTCGCCAGGCGCAGGCCGCGCTCGGGCCGTCGCTGGCGCGCGGCGCGCTGCGCGCGCTGCGCCTGCCGTGGCTGACGCAGCCCGACTTCGACCGCCTGCTGTGGGCCTGCGATCTCGACTTCGTGCGCGGCGAGGACTCCTTCGTGCGCGCGCAATGGGCGGCGCAGCCCTTCGTCTGGCACGTCTATCCGCAGGACGACGCGGCGCACGCGCGCAAGCTCGACGCCTTTCTCGACCTCTATCTCGAGGCCGCTCCGTCGCCGTTCGCCGCGGCGCTGCGCGCGCTGTGGTTCGCGTGGATCGGCCGCGCGCCCTGGCCCGCTGCCTGGCCCGATGCCGAGGCCTGGGCCGCGCACGCCCGCCGCTGGCAGCAGCGCATGGCGGCGCGCGAGGACTTGGTGACGCAGCTGCTGCGCTTCGCCGGCGAGCGTCGAGGACCGCGCGCGGCAGGTTAAAATGCGCGGCTTTGCAACGGCGCCGGGCGCCGCGTGCGCAGCCTCTTCCCAACCGCAGCATCCGGGACTCTCATCGCCATGAAACTCGCACAGGAAATCCGGGCCGGCAACGTGATCATGCAAGGCAAGGATCCGATGGTCGTGCTCAAGACGGAGTACAGCCGCGGCGGGCGCAACGCCGCCACCGTGCGCATGAAGCTGAAGAACCTGCTCAACAGCTCGGGCACGGAAGTCGTCTTCAAGGCCGACGACAAGATGGACCAGATCGTGCTCGAGAAGAAGGAGTGCACCTACTCCTACTTCGCCGATCCGATGTACGTCTTCATGGACGCCGACTACAACCAGTTCGAGGTCGAGGCCGAGAACATGGGCGACGCCATCAGCTACCTCGAGGACGGGATGTCGGTCGAGGTCGTGTTCTACGACGGCAAGGCGATCTCGGTCGAGCTGCCGACGACGGTGGTGCGCGAGATCACGACGGAACCCGCCGTCAAGGGCGACACCTCGGGCAAGGTGATGAAGCCGGCCAAGCTCGTCGGCACCGGCTTCGAGATCGCCGTGCCGCTGTTCGTCGAGAGCGGCGACAAGATCGAGATCGACACGCGGACCCACGAGTACCGCAAGCGCGTCTGACGCGCAGCTTGATCTGGATCACGATCCTGCGCGGCGGGCGCGGGGACGCGGGCAATCCCGACGCCCGCCGCGAGGCCGAGCTTTCATAATCGCCGGCCGTGAAACGGCGCCGTGGTGGCGCCGCCGAATCCTGGAGGCCCAGATGATCCGCATCGCCCGTCGCGTCGTCCTGTTCGCATCCCTGTCGGTTGGCCTGGCGCTCGCCGCGGGCGGCGCAATGGCCCAGTCGGCCAAGACGGTGCGCATCCTGGTCGGATTCCCCGCCGGCGGCGGCACGGATGCGATCGCGCGCCTGCTCGCCGAGAAGATGAAGGACGAACTCGGCGTGCCGGTGCTCGTCGAGAACAAACCCGGCGCCGGCGGGCAGCTCGCCGCGCAGGCCCTGAAGGCCGCGCCGGCCGACGGCAACACCTTCTTCATCTCGCACGACCACACGATCACGATCCTGCCGATGGTCACGAAGAACCCGGGCTACGACTCGGCGCGCGACTTCGTGCCGGTGGCCGGATTCGCGAACTTCGTCAACGCCTTCGCGCTCTCGCAGGGCACGCCGGCCAAGAGCCTGAACGACTACGTCGCCTGGGTGCGCAGCCAGGGTCAGGGCAAGGGCGCCGTCGGCGTGCCGGCGCCCGCGTCGACGCCCGAGTTCCTGGTCAAGGTGCTCGGCGAGAAGTTCAAGCTCGACCTCGTCTCGGCGCCCTACCGCGGCAGCGCGCCGATGATCGGCGACATGCTCGGCAACCAGATCGCCGCCGGCGTCGGCTCGGTGCCCGACTTCATCGACAACCACAAGGGCGGTCGCCTGCGCGTCGTCGCCGTGCTCGGGCCCAAGCGCCAGCCCACGCTGCCCGACGTGCCGACGCTGGGCGAGCTCGGCATCGCCGGCTTCGAGGACATGCCGTTCTACGGCTTCTTCGCGCCGGCGGGCACGCCCAAGGCCGCGATCGACGGTTTCTCGGCGGCGCTGTCCAAGGTGATCGCGATGCCCGACGTGCACGCCCGCCTGGTCGCGCTCGGCCTCGACGTCGAGTTCATGAGCTCGGCGCAACTCGCCGCGCGCGAGCGCGCCTACGCCAAGGCCTGGGCCGAAATCATCCGCAAGAGCGGCTTCCAGCCGCAGTGAGCGGCGCGTAGGCGCGCCGCGCGCCGACGCGATGAAGACGCAGCCCGTCCGGCCCGCACGTCTCGAGTTCGACGCCGACGGCGTGCCGTTCAGCGCCGACTACGGCGACGTCTATCACGCGCGCGCCGGCGCGCTGGCGCAGGCAGCGCACGTCTTTCTCGGCGGCAACGGTCTGCCCGGGCGCTGGCGCGGCCGCGCACGCTTCACCGTGCTCGAGCTCGGCTTCGGGCTGGGCAACAACTTCCTTGCCACCTGGGACGCCTGGCGGCGCCATGCCGAGCCGGGTGCAAGGCTGCACTACGTCGCGATCGAGCGCCACCCGTTGACGCTCGACGACCTGCGGCGCGTGCACGCCGCGTCGCCGGTGCGCGCGCTGGCCGACGCGCTCGCCGCGCAGTGGCCCGCGACGACGCCCAACCTGCACCGCCTCGTCTTCGACGACGCGCGCGTTCAGCTCACGCTGGCCTGGTTCGACGTGCGCGACGTGCTGCCCGAGCTGATGCTGCGCTACGACGCCTGCTACCTCGACGGCTTTGCGCCCGCGCGCAATCCGCAGATGTGGGAGCGCCGCATCGTGCGCGCGCTCGGCCGGCTCGCCGCGCCGGACGCGACGGCGGCGACGTGGAGCGTCGCACGCGGTGTGCGCGACGCGCTCGCCGAGTCGGGCTTCGTGGTCGAACGCGCGCCCGGTTTCGACGAGCGCCCCGATATGACGGTGGCACGCTACGCGCCGGCCTTCGCGCCGCGCGCGGCGCCGGCGCGCAGCGTCCCCTCTGCGCCGCCGTCGCGCGTGGTCATCGTCGGCGGCGGGCTGGCCGGCTGCGCGGCGGCCTGGGCGCTCGCCGAGCAGGGCATCGCCAGCACGCTGTACGAGCGCCACGCCGCGCCGGCGCGCGAGTCCTCCGGCAACCCGGCCGGCCTGTTCCACGGCGTCGTGACGACCTACGACGGGCCGCACGCGCGCTGGGGGCGCGCGGCGGCGCTGCAGATCGCACCGCTGGCGCGCCGTGCGATCGACACCGAAGGCGCGCCGGGCGCCGTCGACGGCCTGCTGCGCCTCGAGGCAGACGACACGCTGGCCGCGATGCGCGCCGCGCTGGCCGCGCAGGCGCTGCCCGCCGCCTACGTCGACGCGATCGACGCCGCCGAGGCGTCGCGCCGCGCCGGCGTCGCGCTCGGCGACGCCGCCTGGTGGTATCCGCAAGGCGGCTGGGTCTCGCCGGCGGCGCTGTGCGCGTCGCTGCTGCGCGCGGCCGGCCCCGCCGTCGACTGGCGCGGCGGCGTCGCCGTCGATGCGCTTCGCGACGACGGCACGGCATGGCACCTCGTCGGTGCGGACGGCGCGCCGCTCGACGACGGCGTCGATGCCGTCGTGCTGGCCGACAACGCCGACCCGTCGCGCTGGATCGGCGGCGCGGCGTGGCCGCTGCAGCGCGTGCGCGGCCAGCTCACGGCGCTGGCCGCCGACGCGTGGCCGCAGGCCCACCTGCGCCTGCCCGTTGCCGGCGCCGGCTACCTGCTGCCGCCGCTGGCCGGGCAGCTGTGGTGCGGCGCCACGAGCACGGCCGACGACGACGCACCCGAGCGGCGCATCGACGACGATGCCGCCAACGTGGCGCAGCTGCAGCGTCTGCTCGGCGGCGCGGCGGCACCCACGGCGGCCGACGCCGTCGCGGCGCGCGTCGGCTGGCGCCTCGTCGCCGCCGATCGATTGCCGCTCGTCGGCGCACTGCCCGACGCGGCCGCCTCCGCCGCGGCAGCGCGGCTCGACCAGCCGCGCTTCGTGCCGCGACGGCGCGGGCTGCACGTGCTCGGAGCGCTGGGCGCGCGCGGCATCGCGTGGGCGCCACTCGCCGCGCGCACGCTCGCCGCGCTGATCGCCGGCACGCCCTGCCCCGTCGAGGCCAGCCTGCTCGACGCCGTCGACGCGGCGCGCTTCGTCAGCCGGCGCGCGCGGCGCGGCGGCGACTGAAAGCGCGCCTCAAGGCTTGCGCGGGTCGTCGCGCGCGTCGAGGTACTGCACGTCGAACGGCCCCACGCCGTTGATCTGCACGACGGACTCGACCTCGGCCCAGGCGTGGTGCGGCATGCCGGCCGGCAGGTGGACGAAGCTCGCCGGCGCCAGCGGCCGCGCCGTCGCGCGGTCGAACTTCTCGCCCGACGTGATCGCGACGCGACCCGCGATCACGGTGACGAACTCGTCCTTCGAATGGCGGTGCGGCGGGATCCGGTAGCCGGCGGGGAACTTGAGCCGCAGCACGAACGGCCCCTCCTTCGACGGATGGCCGAGCAGCGCCGCCGCCTGCACGCCGGGCGGCAGCGACGGCGGCGCCGGCCCCCACTTGACGGCCTCGGCGGCGACGACGGTGTGGTGCGGTTCGACGGCCAGCGCGGCCGTCACGGCGGCGGCCAGCACGCCGACGGCCAGCGCGGTGCCGACGTCGCTGCGCCTGATGAATGGAAGACGGGTTGCCATGGCGGACTCCTTCAGCGATCGGGTTGCGTGAACGGGCCGCGCATCACGCCTGGCGCGTGATCACGACCTCGAGGTACTCCGACGGCACGACCATCGACGTGTCGCCCGAGCGGTTGAAACGCTCGACCAGCGCGAGCAGGTCGCGCTCGAGCGCCCCCTGCGCGGCCGGCTCGAGCGCGGCGAAGGCCTTCAGCACCGGCCCGTACCAGCGGCGGAACATGTCGAGCCAGTGCTCCGGCGAGCGGTAGCGGAACACGAACTGGCGCTGCGCCGATGCGATCGACGAGGCCTGCGCCTCGAACAGCTCGCCCAGACGCGCGCGCGTGCCCCACAGCGCCGGCGATGCGACGCCCGCCGGCGGCGGCACGTGGCGGCCGACCGTCTTGAACATCTGGCCGATGAAGCCGTCGGGCGTCCAGTTGGCCAGCCCGATACGCCCGCCGGGGCGGCACACGCGCAGCAGCTCGGCCGCGGCGCGCGGCTGGTCGGGCGTGAACATCACGCCGAAGGTCGAGACGACGGCGTCGAAGCTCGCGTCGTCGAACGGCAGTGCCTCGGCGTCGGCTTCGCGGAACTCCATCGCCAGGCCGTCGGCGGCGGCGCGGGCACGCGCACGGTCGAGCAACGCGGGCACGTAGTCGGTGGCGACGACGTCGCAGCCGCGGCGTGCGGCGGCGAGTGCGACGTTGCCGTTGCCGGCGGCGACGTCGAGTACCCTGTGGCCGGCGCGGACATCGAGCGCCTCGCACAGGTCTTCGCCGACGATCTGCAGCGTCGTGCCGACGACGGCATAGTCGCCCGACGACCAGGCGGCCTGCTGGCGCGCCTTGACGGCGCGCAGGTCGGGCTGGGCGGTGGCAGGAGGAACGAGGGTTTCGGCAGTGGCGGTATTCATCGGGAGTCTCCGGTGAGTGGTGCGGTCGCCCAACGCGGCCGCTGGGAGCGACCGTAAGGACGCGGCGTGGAGGGCAGCGTGGAAGCCGGCGTGGAAACGTCCATGGAATCGCAGCAGCCGCCGCCGCTCGAGTTGCGCCTGCTCGGGCCGCTCGCCGTGCGGCGCGGCGGCGTCGCGCTCGCGCTGCCGGCGTCGCGCAAGGTGCGCGCGCTGCTCGCCTACCTGGCGCTGGCGCCGCGGCCGGTAACGCGCAGCCATTTGTGCGATCTGCTGTGGGACGTGCCCAACGATCCGCGCGGCGAGCTGCGCTGGTGCCTCAGCAAGCTGCGCGGCCTGCTCGACGACGGCGCGCGGCGCCGCGTGCTGGCGCTCGACGACTCGATCGCGCTCGACCTCGCGGGCTGCCGCGTCGACGCGCTCGAAGTGGCGCGCGCCGCCGACGCCGGCGTCGACACGTTGAACCCGCAACGCCAGCGTGCACTGCTCGCGCTGTGCGAAGGCGACTTCGTCGAGGGCCTCGACCTCGCGCGCAGCCCTGGCTGGAGCGCCTGGCTGACGGCGCAGCGGCGGCGCCTGCGCGACGGCCACGTCGCGCTGCTCGAGCACGCCGCGTCGGCATTGCCGGACGCCGACGCGCTGCCCTTGCTCGAGCAGTGGACGCGCGTCGCGCCGTTCGAACGCCGCGCGCACGAACGGCTGCTCGGTGCGCTGGCCCGGCTGGGCCGTCGGCGCGAGGGCGACGAGCACGTCGCCGCGACGGCGGCGCGCTACGACGCCGAAGGGCTCGACAGCGTGCCGCTGCGCCGCTGGTGGCACGACGCGGCGCGTGCGCCGGACGCCGCCTCGATGGTGGCCGCCGCGTCTGTCCCGTCCGAGCCCTCTGCCGAGCCGGCGCAACGCCCGCCGCCCGAGGCCGCGCGGCGCGCATCGATCGCCGTGATGCCTTTCACCGACCGCTCGGCAGCGCCCGGCACGCGCGGCGGCGCGGCCGACGCGCTGGCGCACGACGTGATCACGCGCCTGGCCAAGCTGCGCAACCTGCTCGTCATCGCCCAGGGCAGCGTGTTCGCGCTGCACGAGCGCGGCATCGGCGACGACGAGGCGGCGCGCCTGCTCGGCGTCGATTACGTCGTCGGCGGCACGGTGCGCATCGACGGGGGGCGCATCGCCGTCGGCGTCGAGCTGTCGGAGACGCGCAGCGGCCGCGTCGCCTGGGCCGAGAGCTACCGCCAGCCGCTCGACGACGCCTTCGACGTGCTCGAGCAGATCGGCAACCGCATCGTGGCGTCGGTCGCCGGCGAGGTCGAGCTGATCGAGCGCAATCGCGCCATCCTGCAGCCGCCGGCGTCGCTCGACGCCTGGCAGGCGCACCACCGCGGCCTGTGGCACATGGTGCGCTTCAGCCGGCCCGACAACGAGCAGGCGCGGCACTGGTTCCAGACCGCCGTCGCGCTGGATCCGACCTTCGCGCGCGCCTGGGCGGGCCTGTCGTTCACGCACTTCCAGACCGCGTTCCAGGGCTGGGACGGCGGCGGCCGCGAAGCCGCCGTCGAGCGCGCGCTCGACGCCGCCGGCCAGAGCCTGATGGCCGACGACCGCGACCCGGCGGCGCACTGGGCGATGGGCCGCGCGCTGTGGCTGCGCGGCGGCGACGGCGCGGCCATCGTCGGCGAGCTCGAACGCGCGATCGAGCTCAGTCCCAACTTCGCGCTCGGCCACTACACGCTGGCCTTCGTGCAGTCGCAATCCGGCGATGCGCAGGCGGCGATCGCAGCGTCGGACCACTCGCGCGAGCTGAGCCCGTTCGACCCCATGCTGTTCGCGATGCTCGGTTCACGTGCGATGGCGCTGGTGCGGCTCGGCCGCCATGCCGAAGCCGCCGACTGGGCCGTGCAGGCCGCCGCGCGACCCAATGCGCACCCGCACATCCACGCCATCGCCGCCTACAGCCTTGCGCTCGCCGGCCGCGGCGACGAGGCCCGCTCCCACGCCGCCGCCGTGCGGCGCACGCTGCCCGACTACGGTGTCGCCGACTTCCTGCGCGCCTTCCGCTTCGACGAGCGCGGCGCCGCGCTGTTCCGCGACGGCGCGCGCGAGGTCGGGATGGCGTGATCCGCGAAGCGATCGAGTTCCATCTCGATGGGCTGCGTGACTGCGGCAAGCCCGTGCCGCCGCCGACGTCGTGCCGAGTTGGTCCGCGCTGATGCCGCAGCGTCGGTACGCGGCGCCATCAGCCGGCGCGACTACCGCCCCGCCGCCACCGCCGCATCCTGCTCGCGCCACCCGCCGCCGAGCGCGCGATAGGCGGCAATGCGGTTCTGCTGCAGCGCCAGCTGCGCCGTGATCAGCGCCTGCTGGGCGGCGAACAGCGTGCGCTGCGCGTCGAGCAGTTCGAGCGAACTGGCGACGCCGTTGTCGAAGCGCAGCTGGCTCAGGCGAAAGCGCGCCGTCTCGGCGTCGGTCTGCGCCTGTTGCGCCGCGAGCTGCTCGCCGAGCGTGGCGCGCCCGGCCAGCGTGTCGGCGACGTCGCGGAACGCCGACTGCACGGCGCGCTCGTACTGCGCGACGGCGCTCGCACGCTGCGCCTCGGCGATCTCGAGGTTGGCGCGGTTGCGCCCGGCGTCGAACAGCGGCAGAAAGATCTGCGGCGCATAGCTCCAGGCGCTGTCCTTGAACAGATCCGAAAGGTGCGTGCTCGCCGTGCCGACGCTGGCCGTCAGCGTGATGCGCGGATAGAAGGCGGCGCGCGCAGCGCCGATGTTGGCGTTGGCGGCGATCAGCTGCTGCTCGGCCTGGCGCACGTCGGGGCGGCGCAGCAGCGACTCCGACGGCAGGCCGGCCGGCACGTCGGCCAGCGGCGCCTGCGCGGCCCAGGTCTGCGCCGGCGGCAGCGTCTCGGGCAGCGGCCGGCCGACGAGCAGCGCGATCGCGTTGAGATCGAGCTCGCGCTGACGGCGCTGCGCCGCGCGCGCGATGCGTGCCGCCTCGACCTGCGACTGCGCGAGACGCAGGTCGAGCTCGGAGCTGGCGCCGTTGTCGAAGCGCAGCTTGGTCAGCCGCAGCGATTCTTCGCGCGTCGCCAGCGTGCGCTCGGTCAATGCGAGCAGCTCGTCGTCGGCGGCGAGCGCGTAGTGCAGATTGGCCAGCGTCGCGACCAGCGAGACCTGCGCCGCCTTGCGCCCCTCGTCGCTCGCGAAGTACTGCGCCCCGGCCACGTCGCCGAGCGAGCGGATGCGACCGAACAAGTCGATCTCCCAGGTGGCGAACGAGAAGCCAGCGGTGTAGACGCTCGTCATCCCGCCGCCGCCGCCGCCCGGCTGGCGCAGCCCGGTCGCGCCGACACCCACCGTCGGCCAGGTGTCGGCGCGCCGCACCGTGACGAGGGCGCGCGCCGCGTCGACGTTGGCCATCGCGACGCGCAGGTCGCGGTTGTGCTCGAGCGCGAGTGTGATCAGCGCGCGCAGGCGCGCGTCGGTGAAGAAGTCCTGCCACGCCAGGTCGGGCGCCGCCACCGTCGTCGCCGGCGCCTTCGCGTCGGCCGCCGCGGCGAGCGGGAAGCGCTCGGCCACCGGCGCCGGCGGGCGCTCGTAGCGCGGCGCGAGCGACATGCAGCCGGCGAGCAGCAGCGTCGTCGCCAGCGCCGCCGTCGTCGTCACCGCGGCGGCGGTCGCGCCGCGCGGCGCCCGGGGCGTGAACGGTCGGGAGTGCGTGTGCGTGTGCTTCATGCGGGGCGTCCCTGCGAAGGCGGCGTCGTCGGGGGCGGCGGCGATGCCGCGTCGTCGGCCTCGACCTCGTGCGCATACATGCGCCGCTGGCGCTCGCTGCCCTTGAACCAGCGCCGCACGACGACGAAGAATACCGGCACGAAGAAGACGGCCAGCGCCGTCGCCGTGACCATGCCGCCGAGCACGCCGGTGCCGATGGCGCGCTGGCTCGCCGAGCCGGCGCCGGTGGCGATGGCCAGCGGCAGCACGCCCAGCATGAAGGCCATCGACGTCATCAGGATCGGCCGGAAGCGCAGGTGCGCCGCCTCGATCACGGCGTCGATCGCGCTCCTGCCCTGCGCCTGAAGGTCTTTCGCGAACTCGATGATCAGCACGGCGTTCTTGGCCGACAGGCCGATGATCGTGATCAGGCCGACCTTGAAATAGACGTCGTTGGGCAGTCCGAACAGATTGGCCGCGCCGACGACGCCGAGCACGCCCAGCGGCACCACGAGGATGACGGAGAACGGGATCGACCAGCTTTCGTAGAGTGCCGCCAGGCACAGGAAGACGGCCAGCAGCGAGAAGCCGAGCAGGATGAACGCCGTCGCACCCGCCAGCTTCTCCTCGCGCGACAGCCCCGTCCACTCGTAGGCGAAGCCGGGCGGCAACTGCGCGGCCAGCCGCTCCATCTCGGCCATCGCCTCGCCGGTGCTGCGCCCGGGTGCGGCGTCGCCGGCGATGCGCATCGTCGGATAGCCGTTGTAGCGGATCGTCTGCACCGGGCCCGTGACCCACTGCGTCGTCGCGAAGGCCGACAGCGGCACCGGCTGGCCGCGCGCGTTGACGGCGTTGACGCGCAGCAGGTCCTCGGGCTGCATGCGCGCCGCCGCGTCGGCCTGCACGACGACGCGCTGCAGCCGCCCTGCGTTCGGAAAGTCGTTGACGTAGGCCGAACCGAAGGTCGTCGAGATCGCGGCGTTGATCGCGTCGAAGCTCACGCCGAGCGCCGCCGCCTTGGCACGGTCGATGTCCAGGCGCAGCTGGGCGGCGTCCTCCAGACCGTCGGGGCGCACGCCGGTGACGACCTGGCTCTGCGCGGCCATGCCGAGCAGCTGGTTGCGCGCGGCGAGCAGCGCCTCGTGACCGAGGCCGCCGCGGTCCTGCAGGCGGAACGCGAAGCCCGACGCCGTGCCCAACTCGGGAATCGGCGGCGGGCTGAGCGGGAAGATGAACGCGTCGCGCACGCCCATCAGCGCGCCGAAGGCGCGGCCGGCCAGCGCCTGCGCCGTGTGGCCGGCGCCCTTGCGCTCGTCCCAGGGCTTGAGCGTGACGAAGGCGAGACCCGCGTTCTGGCCCTGGCCCGAGAAGCTGAAGCCGAGCACGCCGACCATGCCCTGCACCTCGGGCTGCTTCAGCATGAAGCCCTCGACCTGCTTCATCGCCTCGACGGTGCGGTTGACGGTGGCGCCCGGCGGCAGCTGCACGTTGACGATGACGTAGCCCTGGTCCTCCTGCGGGATGAATGACGCCGGCAGCCGCGCGAACAGCAGCGCGACGACGCCGGCGATCGCGAGGTAGATGAACATGAAGCGCCCGCCCCGGCGCACGATCCATGCGACGCGCCCTTCGTAGCCCTTGGCGGTGCGCGAGAAGCCGCGATTGAACCAGCCGAAGAAGCCGCCCTTGGCGTGGTGGTGGCCGGCCTCGACGGGCTTGAGCAGCGTCGCGCACAGTGCCGGCGTGAGCGACAGCGCCATGAAGGCCGACAGCGCGATCGACGCCACCATCACGGCCGAGAATTGACGATAGATGTTGCCCACCGCGCCGGTGAAGAAGGCCAGCGGCACGAACACCGACACCAGCACCACCGTGACGCCGACGATGGCGCCCGAGATCTGGCCCATCGCCTTGCGCGTCGCGGCGCGCGGCGGCAGCCCCTCCTCGCTCATGATGCGCTCGACGTTCTCGACGACGACGATGGCGTCGTCGACCACGATGCCGATCACCAGCACCATGCCGAACAGCGTCAGCACGTTGATCGAGAAGCCCAGCGCCAGCAGCACGGCGAAGGTGCCGAGCAGCGCCACCGGCACGACGATCGTCGGGATCACGGTGTAGCGCCAGTTCTGCAGGAACAGGAACATCACGAGGAACACCAGCACCACCGCCTCGAGCAGCGTGACGACCACCTGCGAGATCGAGATCCGCACGAAGCGCGAGCTGTCGTACGGAATGGCGTGCTTCATGCCCTTGGGGAAGTACTGCGCCAGCTCGTCCATGCGCTTGCGCACCGCGTCGGCCGTGGCCAGCGCATTGCCGGTCGGCGACAGCTGCACGCCGATGCCGGTCGACGGGTTGCCGTTGAGCCGCGCCGACGTCGCATAGGTCTGCGCGCCGAGCTCGATGCGCGCCACGTCGCGCAGCCGCAGCGCCGAGCCGTCGGGGTTGGCGCGCAGCACGATGTTGCCGAACTGCTCGACGCTGCCGAGCTGACCCTCGACGACGACGGTGGCGAACACCGACTGCCCCGGCACGTTGGGCAGGTCGCCGATCGTGCCCGCCGAGACCTGCGCGTTCTGCGCGCGGATCGCGGCCGTGACCTCGGCGTTCGACAGGTTGTAGCCGACGAGCCTGGCCGGGTCGAGCCAGACGCGCATCGCGCGCTCGGTGCCGAACAACTGCGCCTGGCCGACGCCCGGCACGCGCTGGATCTCGGGCAGGATGTTGCGCGCCGCGTAGTCGCCGAGCGCGATCGGGTCGAACGCCGGATCGTCGGACGCGAGAATGGTGAACAGCAGGAAATTGGAGCGCGACTTCTCGACGCGCACGCCCTGCTGCGTCACGGCCTGCGGCAGCCGCGGCGTGGCGCGCGAAAGCCGGTTCTGCACGTCGACCTGCGCCAGGTCGGCGTTGGTGCCGGGCTCGTAGCTGATCGTGATCGTGCCGGTGCCGTTGGCCTGCGCCACCGACTCCATGTAGATCAGGCCGGGCGAGCCGTTGATCTCCTGCTCGACGATGCTGAGCACCGAGTTCTCGAGCGTCTGCGCCGACGCGCCGGGATAGACGGCGGTGACGACGATCGTCGGCGGCGCCACCGGCGGGTACTGCGACACCGGCAGCTGCGTGATCGCCGTGCCGCCGAGCACCAGCACGAACAGCGCGATCACCCAGGCGAAGATCGGCCTGTCGATGAAGAAGCGGGCCATCGAGGCGGCTCCTTCAGCGGCTCGCGGCCGACGCGGCGCGGCCCGGGGGCGCCGACGCCGGCATCGCCGCGCCTGCTGCCGCGCTCGCTGCGGCCGGGGGCGTCCCCGCCGCCGCGCCGCCGTTCGGCGCCGACGCGCCGCCGGTCCACGGTACCGGCTGCACCGGCGCTCCGGGCTGCATCTTCTGGAACCCGTCGACGATGACGCGTTCGCCCGCCTGCAGGCCGCCGGTCACGACCCACTGGCCATCCTGCGAGCCGCCGACCTGCACCTTGCGCGGCGCCGGCTTGGCGTCGGCGCCGACGACGAGCACGCTGTCGCCCTGCGCCGAGCGCGTCACGGCCTGCTGAGGAAGCAGCACGGCGTCGTCGACGCGGGCCTGTGCGAGACTGCCCCGCACGTAGAGGCCGGGGAGCAGCCGCAGCTCGCGGTTGGGCACCTCGGCGCGCAGCGTGACCTGGCCCGAGGTCGCATCGACCGCGAGGTCGGAGAACAGCAGCCGGCCGGCCTGCGGCAGCACGCCGCCGTCGTCGGTGACGATGCGCACCGGCACCGCTTCGACCGGCTTGGCGGCGCCGCGCGCGAACGACTGGCGCAGCCGCTGCAGCTCGCTGATCGGCTGCGTGAAGTTGACGTAGACCGGATCGATCTGCTGGATCAGCGCGAGCTGCGTCGCCTCGACCGACGACACCAGTGCGCCCTCGGTGACGAGCGCGCGGCCGATGCGCCCCGAGATCGGCGCCGTCACCGTCGCATAGCCTAGGTTGAGCCGGGCCGTCTGCACGGCGGCGCGCGCCGCGGCGACATCGGCCTCGGCCTGCTTCTGAGCCGCCTGGGCGTTGACGTAGTCCTGCTGGCTGATCGCGTTGGCCTCGCGCAGCGGCGCGAAGCGCTGCGCCTGCGCGGTGGCCTGCGTCACGTTGGCCTGCGCCTTGGCGAGCGTGGCCTCGGCGCTGTCCAGCGCCGCCTTGTACGGCGCCGCGTCGATCTGGAACAGCGGCTGGCCGGCCTTGACGTCGCTGCCCTCGCGGAACAGGCGCTTGTGCACGATGCCGGTGACGCGCGCCCGAACCTGTGCCGTGCGCAGCGCCTCGACGCGGCCCGGCAGCTCGCTGGCGATCGTCAGCGTGGCGGGCGCGACGGTGACGACGCCGACCTGCGGCGGCGGCGGCATGCCGCCGCCCGGGCCGCCGGGTCCGCCGGGGCCGCCGCCCTTGGGCTTGTCGCCGCCGCCGCAGCCGGCGAGCGCCAGTGCCAATGCCGCTGCCGCGGGCGCCAACAAGCGGCGCCGAGGGTTCGAAAGGAGCGTACGGGCGATCGATCGCATCGAAGTCGTCACGGGGGGTTCCTTGCGCAGGATCCACCGGCCGTGAGACTGCCGCCGCCGGTGCGTTGCGTTCGTAGTGCCGCTAGTTTACATACACTGCTGAATGTAAGAAGCGCGCCGACCGGCGCGCCGCTGGAGGACTGCCCGCATGCCGCGCCGCACGAAGGAGGAGGCTCTCGCCACACGCGACGCGCTGCTCGACGCCGCCGAGGCTGTCTTCGAAGCGCGCGGCGTGGCGGGGGCGACGCTCGGCCACATCGCCGCCGCCGCCGGCGTCACGCGCGGCGCCGTCTACTGGCACTTCCGCGACAAGGGCGACCTGCTGCAGGCGATGCTGGCACGGGCCGCATTCCCCTTCGAGCAGCAGTGGCGTGCCGGCGTCGACGGCGCCGCTCCGTTGGGCCAGCTCGAGCGCACGGCCTGCGACGTGCTCCGGCGCGTCGCCGCCGAGCCGCGGCTGCAGTGCCTGCAGCGCATCGTCGGCCAGCACGACGCCTGCGGCGACGTCGGCGCGCCGATCGTCGAGCGCCACCGCCTGGTGCGCGCAGCCTTCCAGCGCCGCGCCGAGACGCTGCTGCGCCGCGCGCGCCGCGCCGGCCAGCTGCGTTCGGGCGTCGTCGTGCGCCACGCCGCGATCGGCCTGCAGGCGCTGCTCGACGGCCTGGTTCGCGGCTGGATCGCCGAGCCCGATGCATTCGACCTGCCGCGCGCCGGGCGCAGCGCCATCGCGATCTATCTCGAGGGGTTGCGCCGCCGCGGCCGGCCCTGACTGGCTGCGCCGGCGGTCTCGTTCACTTCGGCGGCGCCGGCATCAGGTACTTCCACGGCGACACCTCGGCGGCGCGGTCGACGGGCACGTGGATCAGCACCGGCCGGTCGAGCTCGATCGCCTTCTTGGTCAGCGCGCCGAGCTCGGCCGCCGAGTGCGCGCGCCAGCCCGTCATGCCGAAGCTCTCGGCGAGCTTGACGAAGTCGGGGTTGCGCAGCTCGGAGCCGATGACGCGCCCGCCGAAGCGCTGCTCCTGGTCGCGCATCACGTTGCCGAAGGCGCCGTTGTCGAACACGATCGAGACCACGTTGATGCCGTACTGCACCGCGGTCGCCAGCTCCTGCACGCCGAACATGAAGCCGCCGTCGCCGGCGATCGACACCACCGCCTTGTCGGGGTTGGCGACCTTCACGCCCAGCGCCGTCGGGTAGCCGAAGCCGAGCGTGCCCTGGTAGCCGCAGGTCACGAAGCTGCGCGGCTCGTAGACCGGGAAGCCGAAGTAGGAGCTGAAGCCCGTCTGGCAGATCTCCTCGACGAAGAAGCCGTCGCGCGGCAGCGCGGCGCGGATCGCACCGAGGTAGCCGAGGTGCGGGCGGATGTCCTGCGTCGTCTCGGCCATGCGGCGCTTGAGCGCCTCGAACTCGTCGTGGCGCGACGCCGCGCGGTGGCCGCGCCGCTGCAACTCGGCCACGAGCGCCGCGGCGGCGTCGCGCGCGTCGGCGACGATGCCCACCTGCGGGCGCAGCCGCGCCAGCTGCGCCGGGTCGATGTCGATCAGCACGAGCCGCGGCAGGCCGCGCGCCGGCACCGGCCAGCGCGACCACTGCAGCTCCAGGCGCGAGCCGATGCCGATCACCACGTCGGTGTCGGCCCAGCGCTGGAAACCCGACGCACAGGTCAGGCCCAGCGGCGTGTCCTCGGCGACGACGCCGCGCCCGCCACGCCACGGCACGGCCGGCGCCTGCAGCAGCTCGGCCAGCGCGCGCACCTCGGCGGCGGCGTGCTGCGCGCCGCTGCCCGTCATGATCATCGGATTGCGCGCCCCGGCCAGCAGCTCGGCGGCGCGCGCGATCGCTTCGGCGTCGGGTGCGGGCTTCGGGTACGCGGCAGGCGGGTCGATCGGCTGCACCGGCGCGGGCTGCGAGAACACCTCCCACGGCATCTCGAGCGCGACGGGCTGCGGGCGGCCGGTGCGCATCTGGGCAAAGGCGTCGGCGACGAGGCGCGGCGCCTCGGCCGGATGCGCGATGCGCGCCGCCCACTTGACGATCGTGCGCAGCGTGCCGAGTTGGTCGGGCAGCTCATGCAGGTGGCCCAGGCCCCGGCCGATGAACTCCGACGGCACCTGGCCCGTGACGCACAGCACCGGCGCGCTCGCGCCGTAGGCCGAGCACAGCGCAGCGGCGGTGTTGAGCACGCCCGGGCCCGGCACGACGCTGTAGACGCCTTCGCGCCCCGACGACTTGGCGTAGCCGAAGGCCATGTAGGCGGCGGTCTGCTCGTGGCGCGCGCCGATCGTGCGGATGCGCTCGCCCGCGCGCTGCAACGCGTCGAACAGGCCGTAGGTCTGCACCCCGGGGATGCCGAACACGTGCCGCACGCCGTGGCGCTGCAGGGCGTCGACGATGGCTTCGCCGCCGGTCAGTCTTTGCGTCGAGGTGATCATCGGGACACTGCTTGGGTCAAGAGATCAGGGGAGCTGTTCATCAAGGACTCCTCGAACAGGTCGGGCATGCGAGGCCTTGTCAGCTGTCGGCCGTGAAGCCGATCGACTTGACGATCGGGCCCCACCGTTCCAGGTCGGCGCGCAGCAGCGCCGCCAAGTGCTCGGGCGTCGACGACGCCGCCTCCAGCCCCATGGCGGCCAGCCCTTCGACCACCTCGCTGCTGGCGAGCGCCGGGCGCAGCGCGGCGTTGGCCCGCTGCACGACGTCGGCCGACGCACCGGCGGGCAGGAACAGGCCGAACCACTCCGAGAACACCATGTCCTTGAGCCCTTGCTCGGCCATCGTCGGCACACTGGTGGCGAACTTGTTGCGCTCCTTGCCGCTCGTGGCCAGCAGGCGGCACTTGCCGGCCGCGACGTGCGGCAGGAAATCGCCCACGGGACCCGACACGGCCGGAATCTGCCCGCCCAGCATGTCGAGGATGGCGGGCTGCGTGCCGCGATACGCGATGTGTCGCAGCTCGATGCCGACGCTGCGGCCGAGCAGCACGCCGATGAAGTGCGGCACCGAACCCGGTGCCGGCGACCCGAAGGCGGCCGCGGCGGGGTTCTGCTGGGCCCAGGCGAGGAACTGCGGCACCGTCGTGACGGCGGCCGGCACGCCCGGCCCGACCGCGAAACCGAAGTCGAAGACGCAGGCCAGCGACGCCGGCGTGAGGTCCTTCAACGGGTCGTACTGCAGCTTCTTGTAGATGTGCGGATAGATGCCGAGCATCGACATCGGTGTCTGCAGGAGGTTCGAGCCGTCCGCCGCCATCATCTTCACGGCGTTGATCGCGATCTGGCCGCCGGCGCCGGTGCGGTTCTCGACGATGACGGATTTCGCGTAGGTGCCGCTCAGGCGCGCAGCGAGTCGGCGGCATAGCGTGTCGGACGTGCCGCCGGGCGCAAAGCCGGTGATGAATCGGGCCTGCTCCAGCGCAGCGCCTTGCGCGCGGGCGGGCAGTGCGACGCTCGCGGCAGCGGCGGTCGCGGCGGTGACGAGGAAGTCTCTTCTATGCATGGTGGTTGTCTCCTGGTCCAAGATCGATCGGGGCGACGTCAGACGTGCCTCCCGTCGGCGGGTGAAAAGACGCGCCCCCGGTTGAGAATCGCGTGGGGATCGAGCATCGACTTCAACTGCTGCATGACGCGCACCTCCGCGCTCGACCGGCTGTGGTGCAGGTAGGGCCGCTTCACCACACCGATGCCGTGCTCGGCCGAGATGCTGCCGTCGAACCTGGCGACGCATTCGTAGACGAGCTCCTCGGCGCGCTCGAGGTCGGACTCATGCGGGAACGGGCCGCTGGTCAGGTGCAGGTTGCCGTCGCCCAGGTGGCCGAAGAACAGGTGCATCGGCTTGGGCCAGGCTGCGCGCAGGCGCGTGCGCAGCTCGTCGACCAGCGCCGCCATGCGCGGGATCTCGACGCTCACGTCGAACGCCGTGCAGGGCCTGAGTCTGGCCAGCAACTCGCTGATGCCTTCGCGGTAGGCCCACAGCTCGGCGGCCTGCGCTTCGGACTGGGCGACGACGGCGTTGCGTACCATGCCCGCCTCCATGGCCGAGGCGAGCATGGCTTCGAACTGGGCCTCGCCCTGTTCCTGCGAGCCGGCGAAACACTCGACGAGCACGTACAGCGGGTACAGCATGTCGAACGGCAGCGGCGCGCCGCACGCTGCCGCGCTGGCTTCGAAGTAGTCCCGCCACATCAGCTCGAAGGCCGTGAGGCCGGGCATCGAGGCTTTCGCGTGTTGCAGCAGCGCCAGCGCCGATTCGAAGTCGGCGACGGCGCACAAGGCGCAGCCCTGCCATGCCGGCCGCGGCGCCATCGCCAGCGACAGCCGCGTGATCACGCCCAGCGTGCCTTCGCTGCCGATGAACAACTGCTTCAGGTCGAAGCCCGCGTTGTTCTTCAGCATGCGGTCGAGCATCGTGAGGACGGTGCCGTCGGGCAGCACGGCCTCGAGGCCGAGCACGAGGTTGCGCATCATGCCGAAGCGCAGCACGCGCTGGCCGCCGGCGTTGGTCGCCGCGTTGCCGCCGAGCTGGCAGCTGCCGCGCGCGCCCAGGTCGAGCGGGAAGTACAGCCCCTGCCCGGCGGCGGCGTCCTGCAGCGCCTGCAGCGTGACGCCGGCCTGCACGAGCGCGGTGGCCCCGACCGCATCGATGTCCTCGATGCGGTTCATGCGGCTCAACGACAGCGCGACTTCGTTCTCCTGCGCATTGGCGCCGCCGGCCAAGCCGGTGAGGCCCCCCTGCACCACGACGCGCTGGCGGCGCGCATGGCAGATGCGCAGCGCGGCGGCAACGTCGGCCGTCGTCTTCGGCAGCACGAGCAGCAGCGGCGTCTCGTGCGGGGCATCGCTCCAGTCGCAGGTCTGCCGCTCGTGCAGCGCGGCGCCGTGCAGCACGAGCGATGGGTCGAGCGCCGCCTGCAGCTCGTGCAGCAGGCCGGCGTCTGCCGTGCGAGGGATGGCGTCGATGGACATGCGTGCGGGCTCGGGCGGGGGCATCTGCGTGGATCGTCCAGCCGGCACTCGCCGGCGCGGGGCGATTCTTGACGCGACCGATCGCCGAAGCTGCGGTTTTTTCTGGAGATTCATGAAGCCGGGCTGAATAATCCGAGCCCGGAGGGACGCCGCGCATGTACTTCAGCATTCGCCAGTTGCAGGCGCTCGTGACGGTGGCCGACACGGGCAGCTTCAGTCGTGCGGCGGAACACCTGCACCTGTCGCCGTCGGCGGTCAGCCAGCTCATCCTCGAGCTCGAGGGCGGGCTGGGATTCAAGCTGTTCGACCGAACCACGCGCCGGGTGGCGCTCTCACCCGCGGGGCGGGCGTTCGTGCCGTCGGCACAGGCGGTGCTGCGGCAGGTGGAGCGCGCGCGCACCACGGCCACCGACATCCGCGATCAGGCCGCAGGGCTCGTGCGCATCGCTGCCCCGCTGGTCGTCGCCAGCGTGCTGCTGCCGGGGATCGTCGCCGACTACCGGCGCGAGCGGCCCAAGGTCATCGTGCGGGTGATCGACTGTTCCGTCGATGCGCTGGTCGAAAAGGTCGCCTCGCGCGAAGTCGATCTCGCCGTGGGCCCGGACCGGCCCGTCGGCCCCGAGGTGGAGCGAGCGACGCTGTACTCGAGCCCGTGGGTCGTCTGGTGCGCGCCCACGCATGCCTTCGCACGCATGAAATCCGTGACCTGGGCCGATCTCGGCAAGGGCGAGCTGATCGCGGCCGGGCGCGATCACGAGCTGTTGCTGTCGGCGATGATGCGCGACATCCCCGACAACCAGCGCGCCGTGCCTCAGCAGATCGTCGACAACATCTCGACCGCGCTCGGCCTGGCGGCGCGCGACCTCTGCTACACGATCTCGCCCGCGTACGTGGAGGCCCTGGCGCTGCCGCTGGGCCTGGTCATGCGCCCGATCGAGAACCCGGTGCTGCTGCGCGAGATGTCGCTGTTTCGTCCGGCCGACCGGCTGCTTTCGCCGGCGGCGTCGGGATTCGCCGGCTATGCGGAGGCGCGGCTGCGCATGGGAGGCGCTCGCGAAGCGGCGTGAGGCTTCAGTCGAAGTCGATGCGCCGCACCCCCTGCGGCGTGCCGAGCAGGCAGACCTGCGCACGGTGGCGCGCGAAGATGCCGACGGTGACGACACCGGGCCACTGGTTGATTTCGCGCTCGAGCGACGGCGGGTCGGTGATCGCGAGGCCGCGCACGTCGACGATGGCGCAGCCGTTGTCGGTGACGACGCCCGCGCGCAGCGCCGGCTCGCCGCCGATCGCGCGCAGCCGGCGCGCCACCTGCGCCGTCGCCATCGGGATCACCTCGACGGGCAGCGCAAAGCTGCCGAGCGTCTGCACCAGCTTGGATTCGTCGGCGATGCAGACGAAGCGCGCGGCGATGTCGGCGACGATCTTCTCGCGCGTCAGGGCGGCGCCGCCGCCCTTGATCATGCAGCCGCGGCCGTCGATCTCGTCGGCGCCGTCGATGTAGACGGGCAGCGACTCGACCTCGTTGGCGTCGAGCACGCGGATGCCGGCGGCGCGCAGCCGCTCGGTGCTCGCGTTCGAGCTCGACACCGCGCCGGCGATCGCGACGCCCGACTCGGCCAGCGCGTCGATGAAGCAGTTGACCGTCGAGCCGGTGCCGACGCCGACGACTTCGCCGGGCTCGACGAAATCGAGCGCGGCGCGGCCGACGAGTCGCTTGAGCTGTTGTGCGTCCATGGCGCCGGATTATCCGGCGCCGGGGCCCACCATGGCTTCAGGCCGCACCCAGGCGTCGAACTGCTCGCCGGTGAGCCAGCCCGACGCGACCGCCGCGGCGCGCAGCGTCAGCCCCTCGCGATGCGCGTGCTTGGCGATCGCTGCCGCCTTGTCGTAGCCGATGTGAGGGTTGAGCGCCGTCACCAGCATCAGCGAGCGCTGCAGCAGCTCGGCGATGCGCGCGCGGTCGGGCTCGATGCCGCGCGCGCAGTGGCGCTCGAAGCTCGCCGCGCCGTCGGCGAGCAGCCGCACGCTCTGCAAGAAGGCGTTGGCGATCAGCGGTTTGTAGACGTTGAGCTCGAAGTTCCCCGACGCACCGCCGATGCCGATGGCGACATCGTTGCCCATCACCTGCGCGCACAGCATCGTCATCGCTTCGGCCTGCGTCGGGTTGACCTTGCCCGGCATGATCGAGCTGCCCGGCTCGTTCTCGGGGATCGTGATCTCGCCGATGCCGCAGCGCGGCCCCGAGGCGAGCCAGCGCACGTCGTTGGCGATCTTGGTGAGCGCGGCGGCCGTTGCCTTCAGCGCGCCGTGGGCGTGCACGATGGCGTCGTGCGCGGCCAGCGCCTCGAACTTGTTGGGCGCCGAGACGAACGGCAGCCCGGTCGCACGGGCCAGCTCGGCGGCGACGCGCGCCCCGAACTCAGGGTGCGCATTGAGCCCGGTGCCGACCGCCGTGCCGCCGAGCGCGAGCTCGGTGAGGTGCGGCAGCGCCGACTCGACGTGGCGCATCGCATGATCGAGCTGCGCGACCCAGCCCGAGATCTCCTGGCCGAGCGTCAGCGGCGTCGCGTCCTGCAGGTGCGTGCGGCCGATCTTGACGATGTCGTCGAAGGCGCGTGCCTTGGCGTCGAGCGTCTCGCGCAGCGTGTCGAGCGCGGGCAGCAGCACGCCGCACACGCCGCGCGCGCAGGCCACGCTCATCGCCGTCGGGAACACGTCGTTCGACGACTGGCCGCGGTTGACGTCGTCGTTGGGGTGGACGTGGCGGCCCTCGCCGACCGGGCCACCGAGGCGGCGCGACGCCAGGTTGGCGAGCACCTCGTTCATGTTCATGTTGGACTGCGTGCCCGAGCCGGTCTGCCACACCGACAGCGGGAACTGCCCGTCGTGGCGGCCGGCCAGCACCTCGTCGGCGGCGGCAACGACGGCGTCGGCCTTGGCGGCGTCGAGCGCGCCGAGCTCGCGGTTGACGAGCGCGGCGCAGCGCTTGACCAGCGCCAGCGCATGCACCAGCTCGCGCGGCAAACGCTCCGTCGAGATGGCGAAGTGCTGCAGCGAGCGCTGCGTCTGCGCGCCCCACAGAGCGTGCGCGGGCACGGCGATGTCGCCGAAGGTGTCGCGCTCGATCCGATCGTCGGTCATCACTCGTCCTCCTGTCGCGCCCGCAGCTCCCAGCCGGGCAGTATGCGGCGCCGTCGGCGACAATGCCGCCCGAAATCCGCACCACCGTCTCGCCATCGTGATGATCCCCTACGCCCTCGGCCGGCCGTTGCTGTTCGGACTCGACCCCGAGGCGGCGCACGACTTGACGCTGGCGTCGATCGCCCGCCTGCAGAACACGCCGGCGCAGTGCCTGTGGGCCCAGCCACGCGTCGACGACCCGGTGACGCTCGCCGGGCTGCGCTTCCCCAACCGCGTGGGGCTGGCCGCCGGACTCGACAAGAACGGCCGCTGCATCGACGGCCTGGGCGCGATGGGCTTCGGCTTCATCGAAGTCGGCACGGTGACGCCGCGCCCGCAGCCGGGCAACCCGAAGCCGCGCATGTTCCGCCTGCCGGGCGCCGATGCGCTGATCAACCGCATGGGCTTCAACAACGACGGGCTCGACGCCTTCGTCGCCAACGTGCAGCGCGCGCGGAGCTTTCGCGCCGCCGGCGGCATCGTCGGCCTGAACATCGGCAAGAACGCCGACACGCCGATCGAGCGCGCCGTCGACGACTACCTGCTCGGCCTGGCCGGCGTCTATGCGCACGCCGACTACGTGACGGTCAACATCTCGAGCCCGAACACCAAGAACCTGCGCGCGCTGCAGAGCGACGACGCGCTCGCCGCGTTGCTGGCGGCGCTGCAGCACCGGCGCACCGAGCTGGCGGCCGAACACGGCCGGCGCGTGCCGCTGTTCGTGAAGATCGCGCCCGACCTCGACGCCGAGCAGGTGCAGGCCGTCGCCGCCGCGCTGCGCGAGCACGGCATCGACGGCGTGATCGCGACCAACACGACGATCGCGCGCGACGCCGTCGCGGGCATGCCGAATGCTGATCAGGCGGGAGGCCTGAGCGGCCGCCCGGTGTTCGACGCCAGCAACCGCGTCGTCGCGCAGTTGCGCGCGGCGCTGGGCGCGGGCTATCCGATCATCGGCGTCGGCGGCGTGATGAGCGGCGCCGATGCGCGCGCCAAGCTCGACGCCGGCGCCGATCTGGTGCAGCTCTACACGGGCCTCGTGTATCGCGGGCCCGCGCTGGTGAACGAGACAGCAAGAGCGCTGGCCCGCCGCTGACGCGGGAGGTGCGGCATGAAGGCGCGACGGGGTTTGCGCGTCGCAGGCGCGATCGCCGCGACGTTGATGGCGGTGTTGGCCGGCTGCGCCGCGCTGCCCGAGATCAACCCCGACATGGCGTGGTCGTCGGCGCCGGTGCGCATCGACGGCGGGCGCGGGCCGCTGACGGCCGAGCAGAGCAAGGCGGTGCTCGACAAGCTGGCGGCGCGCGCCGGCGGCGCCGAGACGAGCATCTTCGACCGCCACCTCGCGCTCGAGGAGGCGATCGTCGGCAGCCCACTGGTCGCCGGCAACAAGACGGTGCTGCTGCAGGACGGCCCCCGGACCTACGAGGCGATGCTCGAGGCGATCCGCTCGGCGCGCCATCACATCAACTTCGAGATCTACATCTTCGAGGCCGACGAGGTCGGCCGCACCTTCGCCGATGCGCTCGTCGCCAAGCGCCGCCAGGGCGTGCAGGTCAACCTGATGGTCGACGGCGTGGGCTCGATCAAGACGCCGCGCGAGTTCTTCCAGTCGCTACGCGACGCCGGCGTGCAGGTCGTCGAGTTCAACCCCGTGAATCCGCTCAAGGCCAAGGCGGGCTGGGACGTCAACCAGCGCGACCACCGCAAGCTGATCGTCGTCGACGGCCGCGTCGCCTTCGTCGGCGGCATCAACGTCAGCAGTGTCTACTCGGGCAGCGCGCTCGGTGGCAGCTTCGGCAGCGGCTCGGCATCGTCGGGCGGCGGTAGTGGCAGCAGCGGCAGCGGCGCGCCCGACGAGGACGGCGGCGACAAGAAGAAGCCGGCCGACGGCCTGCCGTGGCGCGACACGCAGCTGCAGATCGAGGGCCCGGCCGTCGCCGAGCTGCAGAAGCTGTTCATCGAGTCGTGGCGCAAGCAGAAGGGCCCGCCGCTCGACACGTCGAGCTTCTTTCCCAAGCTCGCGAAGCGCGGCGACGAAGTCGTGCGCGCGATCGGCAGCACGCCCGACGATCCGTACAGCCTGATCTACGTCACGCTGATCTCGGCGATCCGCAACGCCGAGAAGGAGGTGTTCCTGACCAACGCCTACTTCGTGCCCGACCCGCAGTTGCTGCAGGCGCTCAAGGACGCGGCGGCGCGCGGCGTCGACGTGCGGCTGCTGCTGCCGAGCAAGACGGACTCGGAGCTCGTCTTCCACGCCGGCCGCGCCTACTATACCGAGCTGCTCGAGAACGGCATCAAGGTGTTCGAGCGCCACAAGGCGATGCTGCACGCCAAGACGGCGCTGATCGACGGCGTGTGGTCGACCGTCGGCTCGACCAACCTCGACTGGCGCAGCTTCCTGCACAACGACGAGCTCAACGCCGTCGTGCTGGGCGGCGACTTCGGCAACCAGATGCGCGCGATGTTCGAGCGCGACCTGAAGGACTCGCGCGCCATCGTGCTCGACGACTGGCAGCGCCGGCCGCTGGCGATGCGACTGAAGGAGTCGTTCGCGCGGATCTGGCAGTACTGGCTGTAGCCGCAGCCGGGCCGGCGCTCGAGCATCGGAACGCCGCGCGGCGCAATCCCATATATCGAACTCGTCGGCCTTTCGGTCGATCGGCCAGCTTCGGGCGCACACTCGCGCCCCGGATTGCGGCAAAAGGCAGTCGCATGCAGCCGAGGGAGACGCAGAACAACAACGAGACCATATCCACCGAAAGGACGCCGCATCGCACAGGTGCCCCACGTCGCCGCCTAGCCGGCGGTGCGCGCCCGACGATGGGGAATGAGAGGGGGATCCATTTCATGAATGGTCAACGGCCATGCCTCATCACAGGGGCGAGCGGAAATCTGGGCGGAGCGATCGCCCGAAAGTTAGTGGCACTGGAGCGCTCTGTCGCCTTGACGCATTCTCCCCAGGGACGCCCGCTGGAGGTGCTGAAGTCGAGCGAACAAGTCCGGTGGTATGGGCTCGACGTGCGCGATGCACATGACGTTGGGGAAGTCGTCGCTCAGGTACGAAAGGACTTCGGTGCGGCGCCCGACCTGGTCTACACAGCGGGCATCACTTGCGATCGCAGCATCGTGAGGATGTCGACCGAGGACTGGGCATCGGTGATCGAAACCAATCTCTCAGGCGCCCATCACTTCGTGCGCGCTCTGGCACAGGATCTGATGACCGCCGCCGATGGACGGATCATCTTCATCGGTTCGGTTGCCGCAAGCAAAGGAACTCCCGGCCAGTCCAACTATGCGGCTGCAAAGGCAGGTGTCGAAGGCCTGACGCGCGAGCTTGCCGTCGAGTTGGGAAGGTATCAGGTGACGGTAAACACTGTTTCGCCTGGCCTTATCGAGTCTCGAATGATCGAGACCATCCCGAAGGAGCAGCTCCGCCGCGTCCTCAAGAGCATCCCGCTGCGCTCGATGGGCAAACCATCGGACGTTGCCGAGGTCGTGTCGTTCCTGTTGAGCGCGGCAGCACGCTACATCACTGGCCAGATCATCCAAGTCGACGGTGGCCTGACCGCTATGTAACCAATCAACTCACGCGTCATCATGATCACCAATCAAACCACTGTCGCCGCAACGTTTACCGCACCGACCGAAGAGTCGATCAAGGAGGTCGTCGCCCTGGCACTGGATGTCGATGTCGAAGACCTGGACTTCGACATGACCAAGAACTTCTACGAGGACCTGAACATGGACTCGCTGGGCGCCATCACCATGGTGATCGAGACGCACAAGGCATTCGGTGTTCGCCTGCTCGACGAGCGCGTACGTGTCGGGCACCGCGATGTACTGCGATGCAGCTCACCTGGTTGAACCGAACGCCCAAGGTGTTGCCCAGGTGATCCACGCCGCCCTTGACCAAGCCCGGGTCGAGACCAAGGATGTGCGCGCCGTGTACTGGCATGGCACAGGGACGCGCCAGAACGACGCCAGGGAGGCTGAGGTCTCGCAGATCATCTTCGGCGAGAAGTCGCCGCCGTCGACGTCGACCAAGGGCAACCTGGGTCATACCATGGGTGCCTCCGGTGGCTTCAACGTAATGGCCGCCTGCGAGACGCTGGCACGCGGCGTCGTTCCTCCGGTTGCTGGCACGGAAGACCTCGAGTATCCGAACCTCGACATCGTTCTGGGAGCGGCGCGCGAGGTCGAACCCGGTCCTGTTCTGATCACAGCCCTCGGATTCGGCGGCATCAATGCAGCCGTCGTGCTGACCAAGTGAGGAAAGTGCGATGCTCAGCACCTACGCGACCGACGTCTATCTTCACGCTCTGGGCTGCGCCGGCGGGCCGACCCGTGCGGTTCACTGCGGTGAAGTCGGTCTCGCCAAGGCGCTGCCGACTCTCGTGGCGCTTCGTGGTGATGGAACCTTAGGCGTTCGCGACGAGATGTCCATCGACTCCATGCTGGCGCCACTGGACAAGGCCACCCTGAGAGCCAGCAAGATC
The DNA here is from genome assembly GCA_048500255.1 of Burkholderiaceae bacterium. Lineage (GTDB taxonomy): Bacteria > Pseudomonadota > Gammaproteobacteria > Burkholderiales > Burkholderiaceae_C > JAMHWF01. Next base: position 37,295 of record JASNYH010000011.1, read on the forward strand.
GTTCGAGCTCGCTCAGCAGCCCAGTGCACCGTGTTCGCATGCCTGCTGGCGACGAGCTTGGCTCCCTACGCCAAAGGCGAAGATGGCAAGGGTGGACAAGATGTTGCACTCGGGGTGATCTGCTCGTCAGCTGAGCTGCCCCCCGAATTTCGTCTTCCAAGGGCCGATGGTTAGCATCGACACCTGAAGGAAGAGAAGTGAAGAAGATTCCCAAGCAAGAGTACACGGCCGAGTTCAAGGAGCAGGCCGTCAAGAGGGCGCAGGAGGTTGGCGTCGGGACGGCAGCACGCGAGCTGGGCCTGGTCGAGCAGACGCTGCGCAACTGGGTCAAGGCGGCCTCGGCCGGCAAGCTCAACGCCGCTGGTGCGAAGCCCATCACGCCCGAGCAGATGGAGCTGTCGCGGCTGCGCGCCGAGAACGCGCGGCTGAAGATGCACGTCGAGATCCTAAAAAAAGCGACGGCGTACTTTGCGAAGGATGCGCTGTGAAGTACGCCTGGATCGACGCACAGCGCGCCGACTACCCGCTGCCCGAAATGTGCGAGGTGCTGGCCGTGAGCGCCAGCGGCTATCGCGCCTGGCGTCGCGGCGGCACTCCTGACTCGACCCGTCTGAGCGACGCGCAGGCCGTGGCCTTGATGAAGGCGATCCACGCCGAGGTCAAGGCCGCTTACGGATCGCGGCGCATGCACCGCGAGCTCAAGGGCCGAGGCCATCGGATCGGACTGGCTCGCGTGGAACGACTCATGAGCGACAACGGCATCCGTGCGCGCCACAGGCGGCGCTACAAGGCGACGACGGACTCGAAGCATTCGATGCCGGTGGCCGACAACGTGCTCGAACGCAACTTCGCGCCCGATGCGCCGAACCGCGTGTGGACGGGCGACATCACCTACATCGCGACCGATGAGGGCTGGCTGTACCTGGCCGTTGTGCTGGACCTGTTCAACCGCGAGGTCGTCGGCTGGTCGATCAAGCCACGCATGACGGCCGCCATCGTGACCGACGCGCTGACGATGGCGTGGTTCCGGCGCAAGCCGGATGCCGGCGTCATCTTCCACAGCGACCGCGGCAGCCAGTACGCCAGCCATGCGATGCGAGGCAAGCTGGCCGAGTACGGCATGACCGCCTCGATGAGCCGCAAGGCGAACTGCTGGGACAACGCGCCGACCGAGAGCTTCTTCAACAGTCTGAAGAACGAGCGGGTGCACGGCACTCGCTACGCGACGCGGGCCGAAGCACAGATCGATCTGTTCCAGTACATCGCCGTCTTCTACAACCGGAGGCGCCGCCACTCCTCGCTGGGCTACTGCTCGCCGACTCAGTTCCTTCTGGACTGGCTCGGCAAGCATGACGATCAGCAATCCATGGCGGCATGAGCGCGGCCGGTTGGAAGGCGAAAAACAGAGGGCACCTCAAGCCATCGTGCCGATCTTCTGGCGCTACGAGCCCGTTGGGTTGACCCAGGGCTGGCATATGACCGACACCACGCTGCTACCCGCATCCATCCCGAGCGCCGTGGCGACGGCCTGTTCCATGGTGACGGGCTACCATGCGGCAGCCATGACCTTCGGCGACGGGGCGCTGGGCGTGATCGGTGCGGTGGACTTCGCCGCGAGCGGATTCGCGAACGAGCGGTTCGGCTCCCTGCTGCTGGTTGCCTCAGATGAGGCGTCACCGTCAATGCTGGAGGCTGGTGAGAAGCTCGGAGTGAGCCGTGCCATCCTAGATGGGTCCTCAGGCTTCGTCCTGACGGCGCAGCGGCGCTCCGCTGGCGACTTGCGAGTGGCCTTTGCAGGCGTGCAGGCACGGCACGAGCGCGGAGACGATCTTCCGGAAGGCTGGGCTGATGCGCAGCGTGTTTGCGGCCAAGTTCCGGACGGCTACACGATGTACACCGGCAACCTGCTGCCGCAATTGCTGCTGCTCGCCCTGCAGGCCACGACTGGGCCGAAAGTGATTGTCGAGCTGGAATTGGCTGGCCGCGCCATGTGCCGGATCGGTCTTGAAAGCACTATTTGAGTGATCAAGCCAATCCGAAATATGTGCAACAGGGTGGGTTGCGAGTGCGGTCCGTTTTCGCTGGTGCGCAATGAAGAGTAATTCTCTCGCGAAATCCATCCCTCGCACGGACCAGGAAAGGCACGCCAGTCGCCACATTGCCGCCGTAGCGGTCGGCTTCATGGGCCTTTCAGTAGTCGTGATGGTGTTGACCATCGGATTGGCACTGTTTCTTCCTGGTGAGCTCGGCTACAGCTCATGCGTGGCCTTGTATGTGGCCAAGGTAGCCGCCGAGCGCCACTTCCGCATCACCTCGCCGATGTCGATGTCCCTGCTGGCGATCTACGCGGCGTTGCTCGTGGCGACGTTGGTGGGCATCGATACAACCGGCTACGGCGGAGCGTTCGTATTTGGGTCTCTGTTCATCGTCGCCAGCATCCTTCATCTGGCGGGCCATCCGTTCACGACCTTCTATGCCCCAGGCAAGGGCGATCACTCCGTGCATCAGGCAGTGTCTCTAACGTGGATCATCGGGTGTTGCGCATCGCTGGCTGCCACGGTAGGGCTGATGCCGTCGGTCTGGTTCATGGTCGTCCCAACAGTGCTGATGCTCGCCTGTGCCGTGGCCATGCTCTTCTTCAATTTCGTATGGTGCGGCCCTTCGTCGACACGGCCCCGCATCTGGCAACACCAGGACCTGACGTTCGAGCAGATCGACGCGGACGGCCCTGACTTCGATGCCTTCTGTACCGTGTACGCCCGCAGCATGGTGCTGGACCCACGGCAGGAGCCAGGCGCAAAGACGTGGAAAGAAGTGAGGGAAGTGGTTCGGGCGAGCGAGAGGGCTCGCGGCAGCGCGTCGATCATGTTCGTCTGCAAGAAGGACGGCGAGGTCATTGCAACGTTGCGGACCCTGCTTGACCGGAAAGGCTCTCCCCTTCCCACTGAATCAGACATCGACTCCAGCTATGACGGCCTCAGAGCATTTGGCAAGCTGATCTCGATCGGCCGACTTGCTGTCCTTGAAGAGCATCGCAACCGCCCTGAACTGACGACGGGCCTGTTCAGCGGGTTCGTGAATGTCGCCTTGGAAAGCGGCGCAGACTTCGTTGTTGCCGATGGTTTCAAACACGTGGTGCCGATGTATCTCAAACTCGGCTTCGTCCTCCAGTACCCCAAGAACGATCCCCGACACGCGGTCAGGATGTCGCACGGGTACATCTGCTATCCAGTCGTCATGGATTTCCGTTCGATGGTGCTGGACCGGGTGGGTGGTCAAGACTACACAAGCGAGTATTCCGGTGAAACAAGCCGGTATCTCGCAGAACGGTGGTTCAAGCGCTACCTCGTCAATCAGATCTGGCGACGGTTGTTTGGGCGGCACGAAATCAACGGGATCTCGGAAATTAAGGGAGTACTCCTGCCTCGAGCTCCCGTGCATACCTAGCCATTCTTTCAGTGGAGGGTCTCCCATGAAGCTTGTCATGAAGCTCATCGGTTGGTTCGGCATCGCGCTCGCCGCCGTGATCACGTCGGCTGGGGCTTTCTCACAGCCGAGCATGGCGGAGTACCAAGCAGCTTCCGCGTTGATGCTCAAGGCCAGCGGCGGCGACAAGGACGCCATCGGGCCGGCCGTGGAGGCGTTCAAGAAGCTGAGCGACGCGGAACCGACGAACGCCGTGTACCTGGTGAATCTGGGTGCCGTGACCTCCATGCAAGCCCGCACGACCCTCAATCCGCTCAAGAAGATCTCGTATGCCGAGGATGGGATGTCGATGCAGGACAAGGCCTTGGCGCTGCTGCAGCCGTCCAACAGCGGCCTTGCGTTCGACGGCGTGGAAACGGGGCTGCGGGTCAAGTTCGTGGCGGCGAGCACCTTTCTCGCGGTACCGGGCTTCTTTCGCCGCGGCGACCAAGGCGCCAGGTTGCTGGACGAGGTGCTGAAGGCACCTGGGTTCGCCGGCTCCCCTGTGGCGTTCAAGGGCGCCGTGTGGCTGAAGGCGGCGGACCACGCGGTCGACCAGAAGCGGCCGAACGAGGCGCGGGACTACGCAAACAAGATCGTGGAGGCCAACGCACCGCAGGTGGCCGCTGCCCGCGCCGTGCTGAGCAAGTGAACCCGCCCATGCAATCGTCGGTCGCCCTGGCTCTGCGCTCGATCCGCAAGTCGTATCGCCTCGGAGCGCACGAGGTGCCGGCCCTTCGCGGCATTGACGCGGAAGTCAAGGCCGGCGAAATGCTGGCGCTGACCGGTCCGTCGGGCAGCGGCAAGACCACGATGCTCAACATCAGCGGTCTCATCGAACAGCCGGACGCCGGCGAGGTCCTCTTCGACGGGAAGCCGGTGTCGGACCTGAGCGCTCGAGAGCGGACGATGCTGCGTCGCCGCCAGGTCGGGTTCATCTTTCAGAGCTTCAATCTGGTGCCTGTCATGACCGCATCCGAGAACATCGACTATCCGTTGTTCCTCGAAGGGTTGCCGAAGGCGGAGCGGGCACACCGCGTGGCGGAGATCGTGGAGGCGGTCGGCCTGACCGAACATGCAATGCGCAAGCCCGATCAGTTGTCCGGCGGGCAGCGCCAGCGGGTGGCGGTCGCTCGAGCGCTCATCAAGCGGCCCCGCGTGGTGATTGCAGATGAGCCGACGGCGAGCCTCGACTCCGACACGGCCGGGCAGATCGTGTCCATGATGCGCGACATGTGCCACTTGCATGGCAGCGCGTTCATCCTGGCCACTCACGATGAACGGCTCTGGTCGAAGTGCCACCGCGTCGTTTCCCTGCGCGATGGAGTGCTCCAGTGAAGTGGTTCATCCTGGCATGCCGCAACACTCTGCGTAACAGACGTCGTTCGGTTGTCGCGATGAGCATCACCCTGATCGGTACCGGGGCGATCCTCCTGGCTTGCGGCTTCGCTCTCTACACGTACGAGGCCCTGGCTCAGTCGGCCGCACGCAACTCGGGGCACCTGATTCTGGCCACTCCAAAGATGTTCTCGGACGAAGAGTCCGTCTCGATGGAGTTCGGGCTGGAACATCCGCAAGAGATCGCCGGCAGGCTGATGGCTGATCGCGCCGTGCGAGCGGTGCTTCCGCAGGTCGATTTCGGCGGTCTGCTGAGCAACGGGGACAAGTCCGTCGTGATGTTCGGTGTCGGGGTGGAGCCCGACTCGGAATTCCGGGTGAAGGGGCCGTTCCTGAAGATCGTCTCCGGTGATGTCCTGTCGGGCGAGGCCGAACAGCCCGGTGCGCTGGTGGGCGAAGGATTGGCGCGCAGCTTGCGCCTGCAGGTGGGCAGCGGCGTCACGGCCTTGAGCACCACGTCGGACGGGTCGATGAACGCGATCGACCTCGTGGTCGAGGGCATCTTCTCGACGGGTGTTCCCGATGTGGATCGGCGTCTCGTGTACGTCGACCTGAGGGAAGCACAGAAGATGCTGAAGACCGACCGCGTGTCGAGAATCGGCGTCTTCCTCGCCCGCATGGAAGACACCGCCGACGCGCAGACGAGGGCCAGGTCGGCATTCCCGAACCTGGCCGTTCGCACGTGGCAGGACGAAGCCTTCTTCTACACCAGCGTGCGCGACCTCTACAACCGCATCTTCGGTTCGCTCGGAGCCATCATTGCCGTGATCGTGTTCTTCGTGGTCGGCAACGCCATGTCGATGTCCATCGTGGAGCGCACGCGGGAGCTGTCGACGCTGCGCGCGATCGGTACCTTGGAGAGCCTGCTGATCAGGATGCTGGCGTTCGAAGGCCTGATGCTGGGATCGGTGGGAGCCCTGGCCGGCGCTGCACTCTCGGCCGCGATCTCGGTCCTGCTCGACGTCTTTCCGATGCAGATGCCTCCCCCGCCGGGCCGCTCGCAGGGCTACCCGTTGAGCATCACGGTCGACCCCCTGACCTATATCGGCGTCGTGATCGGCATGGTCGCCCTGGCGACGGCCGTCTCGGCGATCGTGGCGCGCAAGACGGTCAACATCGCAATCCCCGACGGGCTTGCTCATACCTGAGAGAGGGGCCGCCTTGAAGCCGAATCGATCGCTGCTCGTCGCGGTCCTGGCGCTGTGCTCGAGCGCTGGCGCTTTGTCGATGGACGCGCAGACCTTGTTGCGCAGGGCGAACGAGTTTCGTGCCGGCCGCCCGGACACCCGCATCGATGTGACGGTCAAGGCGCTCGGAGCCGATGGCGCCGTATCGAAGGAGCGCGCGTACAGCGTCTACACCGCCGAGGCGGGAAAGACGGTGGTCGTGATGCGCAGTCCTTCGGAAGTGGGTCAGAAGGTCCTGATGGCTGACGAGCAGTTCTGGATGGTGCTGCCCAACTCGCAGCGGCCCATGCGGATCACGCCCATGCAGAAGCTACTCGGCGACGCCTCGGTGGGCGACATCGCCACGAGCAGCTGGGTCGGCGACTACGAGGTCGTCGGGAGCGCGCCTCACAGTTGCGAAGCGCGGGCATGCGAGAAGCTCGACCTTCGCGCTGCGCGTCCGTCCGTGACGTATCAGCGCATGGTTCTGATCGTGGACGCCGTGACGGCCAAGCCGATCTCGGCGGACCTGTATCTGCAGTCCGACAAGCTTGCCAAGCAGGCGAGGTTCACGCTCGGCAAGTCCGGGTCGGGCGAGTCGCTGCAGGAGATGGTGTTTCGCGACGCGCTGGCCAACGGGAAGACGACCCGCATCAGCTATGGCGTTGCGCAGAAGTACTCCGTCCCCAAGACGTGGCTGAACCCGATGGGGTTGATCCACTCGGGCCAGATCGACTGATGCGCCGCACGGGCCCGTGGGTTCGCGCGAGTCGCCGCCTGCTGGTTGCACTCGCGTGCTACGGATCCGCGCATGCGCAAGACCTGACGGTCGGAGGCGACGCGCGGCTCTACCTTCGCTCGACGACCGGCACATCGGGCGGCCCCTTGTCGTCGGCGGCGCAGCTCGACGGCGACGGGAGCCTGCTGGAGCGCGGCGGCGGCTTCTGGGACGGCATGCTGCGCCTGGCCCACCGTCACGCGGTCTTCAGCGTCGCGGGAACGGTGGACCATGTTTCGCATCATGGCGGTGGGTCTTCCGTGCGCACGGCCAGGGTTCTCGAGGGCTACGTGACGGGCGACGCCGGCGCGTTTAAGGTGTTCGCAGGCAAGCGCGTGGTGAGTTGGGACGTCGGCTACGGGTTCCGACCCAACGACGTGGTGCAGTCCGAGTACCGGCACGCACTCGTCGCGCCGCGGCTGGAAGGCCAGGTGATGCTCCAGGCCGATTGGTACAGCGAGCGTTCGTCCGCGACCGTACTGGCCGCACGACAGCGCGACACCGGGGCGCCGCCGGCGATGGATCTCCACCCCGAGGGCATCGTGGCCGGGCGGGGCTATTGGAACGTCGACGGGAACGACCTGTACCTGTTCCTCAAGGCGGGCCGGCTCAGCGGGATCTCCACCGGCCTCGCGGCGGTGACGGTGCCCAGCGAGTCGACCAGCCTGTACGGCAGCGTTCGAACTCTCGAGCAGCGACGGACGATGACGTTCGCCTCGGGTCCTGCCAATGCGGTCGGGGGGCTGGCCAGCTCCAACCCGGTGCTGGTTACCGATGCCGGGAGAGCGTGGCAAGGCGTGATCGGCGCGACATGGACCGGCCCGCAACGTCTCAGCCTGATCGCCGAAGTCTGGTGGGACGGTCTGGCGCCGAGCGCGACCTTCTGGCGCGATTGGCAGGCGCGCAATGCGCAACTGCGGGCTATGGGAGGCCTGGGCGGCCCAGCGGCTGCCTACGCAGGGAACTTGCGCTGGCAGGCCACGGCGCTGGAGCAGCGGTCGCTTTGGCGTCGCAACCTGCTCCTGAGAGCTGCGAAGAAGTTCGACGATCTCGAGCTGAGTGCCGAGGCCCTGGCCTGGATCGATGGCGGCGGCTGGATGCTGACCGTGGGGGCCTCGCAGGATCTCGACCGGGCATCGCTCGAGCTGCGCTGGCGGCAGTCCCTCGGTCCGCAAGGCGGCTTGGCCAGACAGCTCGGCGGCGCCGGCACGCTGGCAGCGGGTGTCAAGGTCGCGTTTTGAAGGACTCGGGCTCAGGACAGGCCCCTTCGACGAGCTCAGGACGGGCCCTTCGACGGGCTCAGGACAGGGCTTCCACAAGCTCAGCCCGAACGGACTCCCGATGGCGCGAACCGACTTTCGACGGCGCGCTGCGAACTCAGCCCGAACGGTCCTTCTCTTCGCGCACCAGCACCGCCCCGCTTGCCGTTGGGCCGACGTTGCGGCGATAGATCTGCAGCCAGCCGCGGTCGAAGCCCGGAGCCGGCGGCTGCCAGGCGGCGCGGCGCGCCGCCAGCTCGGCGTCGTCGAGCGCGACATCGCAGCGCCGCGCGTCGAGGTCGACCGTCACAGTGTCGCCGTCGCGCAGCAGCGCGAGCGGGCCGCCGAGCGCCGCCTCAGGCGCGACTTCGGCGACGACGAGGCCCTTGCAGACCAGGCCCGACAGATGGCCGTCGGTCAGCAGCGCGACCTGGTCGCCCAGCCCGGCACCGTCGATCGCGAAGACGACGCGCGACGCGCCGCCGCCCATCGCCGGTCCGCCGCGCGCGCCGGCGCCGCGCATCACGACGACGTGGCCGGGGCGGATGCGGCCGTCCTTCAGCGCCGCCAGCGCGGCGTCGGAGGTGTCGAAGCAGATCGCGGGGCCGCTGAAACGGCGCGTCTCGCGCTCGGCGATGCCGGCCTTGACGATGCCGGTGTCGGGGCAGACGTTGCCGCGCAGCACGACGATCGCCGGGCGTGCCGCGACGGGGTTCGCCAGCGGGCGAATGACTTCGGCGTCGCCAACTTGAACGCCGTTCAGATTGTCGGCCAGCGTGCGGCCGGTGACGGTGAGCACGGCCGTGTCGAGCAGCGGCTCGAGTTGCTTCATCAGGCCGCATGCGCCGCCGGCGTCCTCGAACTCCTCGATCAGCCGATCGCCGACGGGGCGCAGCGCGGCCAGCACCGGCGTCGTGTCGGCCAGGGTCTCGAACAGCCGGTAGACGTCGACCGCCAGCCCCGCCTCCGTCGCGACGGCCTGCAGGTGCTTGACGCAGTTGACGCTGCCGCCGACCGCCAGCACGGCGCGCACCGCATTGGCGAAGGCGCCGGGCGTCAGGATCTGTCGCGGCAGCAGATCGTCCTCGACCATCCGCACGATGCGCGCGCCGGCGGCGCGCGCATCGGCCATCGCCTTGGCGCTGAGCGCGCGCACCGGCGCGCTGCCCGGCAGCGCCATGCCGAGCGCCTCGCACACGATGTGCATCGAGTTCGCCGTGCCCAGCCCCGAGCAGACGCCCGGGCCGCGGATCGCCTCGCGGCTCATGCCGACCACCGTCTCGGCGTCGACGCGGCCCGTGATGGCGTGCATCGACTGGATGAACACCTCCTCGATGTCGCAGTGGTGCCCCTGGTACGCGCCGCTGGCCTGGTAGCCGCAGGGCACGAGGATCGTCGGCACGTTCAGCCGCGCGGCGGCCATCAGCTGGCCGGGCACCGTCTTGTCGCACGACGTGAGGCACACCATGCCGTCGAGTTGCGCGCCCTCCACCGCCACCTCGATGTCGTTGGTGACGAGGTCGCGCGCGGCCAGCATGTAGGCGCCGCGCGCGCCCGCGCCGGTGACGAAGTCGCTCGGCGCGGCGGTGCGGATCTCGAACGGCACGCCGCCGGCGTCACGGATCGCCTGCTTGACGACCTCGGCCACGTCGTCGAGGTGGCTGTAGCACGCCGCCAGCTCCGACGACGAGTTGACGACGGCGATCTTGGGCTTCTCGCAGTCCGCCTCCGACAGGCCCATGCCGTGCCACTGGGCGTTGCGTACGGCCCAGAGGTAGGAGCCGCGGGGAAAGTTGCTGCGCAGCGGCTTCTTCGACGGTGTGGTCGTCATGCGGATGCGGACCTTCTCTTCTTCGTGATCTCGACGATGCCGCGGTCGCCGTCGACGCGGACCCAGTCGCCCGTCTCGATCACGTCGAGCGGGTCGCGGTCGAAGTCGGTGACGGCCGGTGCGCGCGTCACGACGGCGCCGAGCGCCACCTTGGTCGTCATCTCGTTGAACAGCATCGCGACCGGTGCCACGCCCATCGAGCGAGTCAGGTGGAAGGCGTTGGACCAGCCCGACGAGCCCTTGGCGCCCGGGAAGACGAGCACCTTGCCGGCAAAGCTGACGCCGCGCAGCTCGTGGCGCGTCTCGACGATCGTGCCGGTGCTGGAGTCGATGCCGCCCCAGCCCGAGATGCGGTCGCGCGTGACCAGCGCCTCGCCCTCGGCGATGCCGCCGACGACCTTGCGGCCGGTCAGCACGATGGTCATGACAGCCCCTTGTCCGACGAGTACGTCGGCCGATCCCCCGAGGGGAGAGAGTGGCGCGGCTCCAAGCCGGCCTGCGCCGGCTTGGACGCCACGAGCGCCTGCCGCGTCTCGCGGCAGGCCGCGGGCCGGCTTGGGGCGGCCCGGCGCTCGGCCCGCGGCGCGCTCGTCACAGATTGGCTCATGTCAGCTCCCCCTGCCAGCGCCCGCTGCACGCCGCATCGATGCACTGCGCCGTCGTGCCGTACCAGGCCTGGATGCCCAGGATGGCCGGCAGATAGTGCGCCTGCTTGGCCGAGTCGAAGGCGGCGACGCGCGTGCCCTTGGGCACGGCGCGGCTCATCGCCGAGCAGCTGTCCGTCATCAGGCGGGCGCCGGCGTCCTCGATGATCTTGGTGTAGCCGTTGCGGTCGGCCAGCGACTTGATGGCGCGCGGCGTGAAGATCCACAGCTCGCAGCCCGGATGCACCTTGCGGCCCTCGAGCAGCTGCGCCGCCTCCCAGATCTGCTCGATCGAGTAGTGCGGGCAGCCGAGCATCACGTACTGGATCTCGCTGCTCTCGGCGGTGGCGTTGAGCTTGTCCCAGGTGGCGCGGCGCTCGGCGGCGCCGTAGCGCAGCACCCGCAGCGGCCGGTTGCCGCCGAAGGCCTGCTCGAGCGTGTTGGCCTCGGGCGTCACGCCGACGAGGTGAACCATCTCGACGCCGCCCGACGACGACGCGGCTGCGCCGAAGTGCTTGAGCCGCTGCAGGCTCGGCACCGTGCCCCAGCTGCGCAGCGCATGCACGACGGGCACCTTCTCCTGCACCTGGTCGCCGATCCAGTAGCCGAGCAGGCCCCAGTCGGCCGTCGTCGCGACGTCGATGTCCAGCTCGATCAAGTGCGTGCCGCGCCGGTTCTCGGGCACGTGGAAGCCCCAGTACGGGATCTTGCCGGTGAGCATCGCGGCGCCCGTGCTCTCGCGCCCCTCGGTGTTGGTGCGCGCGCCGAGCACCGAGTTGCAGTACACGACGGCCGACGACTCCATCCACGCGCAGTGTTCGCCGCGCGTCGGCACGTTGCCCACCTGGTACGGCGTGCAGGTGTTCGACAGCTGCACGCCGTGGCCGGCGATGTAGCCCTCGCCCTGCCGGTAGAACTGCACCGTCTGCTCGTCCAGCCCCATGCGTTCGGGCTCGTGCGGATCGAAGCCGAGCTGCAGATGGCTGGCGTAGACCTTGACCTTCGGGATCTCGACGACGTCGTCGGCGTCGAGGTTGAACTCGCTGAACACGGCATCCATGCCGCCCTTGCGCGCGGCGTACTGGCGCATGAAGGGCGTCGTCGCGCTGATCGTGCCGCACACGTTGCGCGTGTCGACCAGGCGCTCGGCGCCGAGCGCCTCGCCGTAGCGGCGCAGCAGGTCCATCGCGCGCTGCACGGCGGGGCCGTCGCGGCCGTCGAGCATCGATTGTTCGTCGGGAGTCAGTTTCATCGTCAGGTGGAGGCCGGGACGGCGGGCACGTGGCCGCCGATGTCGTGGGCGATCGCCTGCGCCAGTTCGCGCAGCCGCGGCGCGACTTCGTCGCGCAGCCGCCGCTCGTCGAACACGAACGCCGGGCCGCCGCAGTTGAGTGCCATCACGTCGCCGGTCGGACCGACCAGCGGCACGGCGACGGAATTGATCTCGCGGTGGAACTCGCCGCACGACAGGCTGTAGCCGTCGCGCCGCGCGTCGGCCAGCGCGTGCTGCAGGCCCTGCTCGAGCGCCGGCCAGTCGCTGCCGCGCGCCAGGCGCATCGATTCGACGAGCTGCCGGCGCTCGGCGTCGTCGACGGCGCCGAGATAGGCGCGGCCGAGCGCGGCATTGGGCAGCGGCACGCGCGAGCCGACGTCCAGCCGCGCCGCCAGCATCGACGAGCGCGGGCGCGCCGCCTCGACGAGCACCATCTCGAGGCCGTCGCGCACCGCCAGGTAGACCGAGCAGCCCAGCGCCTCGGCGAGCGCCTGCATCGGCGCGCGCGCGATGGCGCGCACGTCGAGCCCGGCGAGGAAGACGCGCGCCAGCGAGACGACGCCGGCGCCGAGCCGGTAACGGTCGCCGCCACGCTCGGGCTGCAGCAGGCCGAGCGACACCAGCGTCGTCGCCAGCCGCGTAACGGTCGGCCGCGGGATGCCGGTCAGCCGCGACAGCTCGGTCGGCCCGAGCACGCGCCGGTCCTCGGTGAAGCAGCGCAGCACGGCGACGCCGCGCTCGAGCGCGCTGACCGTGTCCGGGCTGCGCGTCTCGGGGCTGCGCTCGGCGTGCATCGCCTCGGCGGTGGCAGCGTTCATCGTGGGCTCCGAGGGGGTTTCATCGCATCGGCGTCGTCGCGGGCGTGGCGGACCGGCGCAGCGTCGCCGCGTCGCGCGGCCTTCACGCCGCCGCCTGCACCACGGCCACGGCCGCTGCTTCGGCACCTGCGCGCAGGTAGACGCCCTGCTGCTGCAGCGTGCGCTGCAGCGCGCCGACGTCGACGGCGCGCGGCGCGACGCCCTGCGCGACGGCCAGCGCCGCCGCCGCGCCGGCCGCCTGACCCGTGATCCAGCATTGCGGGATCTCGCGCATGAAGCCGTGCGAGTTCTTGTCGCACGAGACGTGGCGTCCGCAGGCGAGCAGGCCGTCGAGCCGCTCGGGCACGAGCGCGCCGTAGGGGATCGAAATGTTGGGGAACTTGGGGCTGACGGCCGGCGTGACGCCGATCTCGTCGGGCAGCGCAACGCCGTCGCTCCAGCGGCTGCGCAGCACGGCGCCCGTGCCCTTGAGGCGGCGCGCGTGGCGCACGCCAATCTGCGGCGCCGACAGCAGCATGTAGGCCTGCTCGAAGCCCGGCGCATGGGCGCGGAAGAACGCCAGGTGCTGCGCCATCGCCTGGTGCGAGCGCACCTCGACGGCGGTGAGGTCGTCGACATCGAGCGCCGAATAGCCGGTCTGGCGTGGGCCCATGAAGAGCGCGATGTCGTTGCGCCACGAGACGAAGGGCCGCTCGAACAGGCCGCAGGCCTCGCGGCCGCGCGCCATGAAGTCGGCGTGCTGCTCGGGCTGCGAGGTCTTGAAGTCGATCCAGCGGTTCATGTCGACGCCGCCGAACAGCCACGCCGTGTTCATGCAGTGGTGGACGTCGGCCTCCTCGATGTCGTTGTCGTAGGCCGCGCCGGCGCGGGCGAACAGGTCGCCGTCGCCGGTGGCGTCGACGACGACCTTGGCCATCACGGCCATGCGCCCTTCCTTGCTCTCGAACAGGACGCCGGTGACGGCGCCGCTTTCGACGATCGGCTGCGCCGCCCACGAGTGGTAGACGAGCTTGACCTTGCGCTCGAGCACGATGTCCTGACTCAGCAGCTTGAGCCGCTCGGGGTCGATCGTCGGCGACCAGGTGACGACGCCGTGGTAGGCGGCGGTGCGGTTCGACCAGTAGGCGGCCTTCGTCGCGTCGCGCGAGCCCCAGTCGGCGCGTGACGGGCCGGCGACGGCGTCGGCCGGCAGGCGGTCGAACAGCTCCTCGGCAAAGCCGCGGATGACGAGCCGGCCTTCCCAGTCCGTCATGCGGTCGATCCACAGCACGAGGCCGCCGGTCGACAGGCCGCCCAGGTGGTTGTAGCGCTCGAGCAGGCAGACGTCGGCACCGGACTTGGCCGCCGCGGCCGCCGCCGCCGTTCCCGACGGCCCGCCGCCGACGACGAGCACGTCGCAGCGGTGATAGATCGGGATGGCTCGCCCCGGCTCCTGCCACTGGCCGTGGTCGGGCCGCGCACCGCGCTGCGTGTCACGGCTGAAGATGTCGGAGGCGAGGATGCGCTCGTCGGTGCGTGCCAAGGATTTCATGTGCGCTATTCTGGACGCCGCGTCCACAAAGTCAACCATTCTCCGGATCATCCCTAGTTCTTGTTGCAGGTTCTGGGCTCGTTGGCTAGTCTTTGCGGTCTTAACGCCCGTTTTTCAGGATCTTGCATGCGCCGCCGTCACCTCCTTTCCGCCGCCGCCCTGCCCGCCCTCGCCTTGGCGGCCGCCGGTTTGCCGATGCCTGCCGCAGCGCAGGCCGCCCCGTTCCCGAGCCGGCCCGTCACGCTCGTCGTGCCCAACGTGCCCGGCGGGGCGATCGACATCATGGCCAGGCTGCTCGAGAAGAACCTGAGCGAGGCGTGGAAGCAGCCCGTGGTCGTCGTCTACAAGGCCGGGGCCGGCACCGTGCTCGGCACCGACTTCGTCGCCAAGTCGCCGCCCGACGGCCACACGATCTGCCTCGTCGTCACGTCGCACGTCATCAATCCGAGCCTGCGCAAGAACATGCCCTTCGACACGCTGAAGGACTTGTCGGGCGTGACGATGCTCGCCACATCGCCGGTGCTGATCTCGGCGACGAATGCGCTGCCGGCGAACAACGTCGCCGAGCTGATCGCGCTGGCCAAGAAGCAGCCCGGCAAGCTGACCTATGCATCGCCGGGCAGCGGCAGCTCGATGCACCTGGGCGGTGAGCTGCTCAAGACGATGGCGGGCATCGACATCCTGCACGCGCCGTACAAGGGCTCGGGCGGCGCCTATCCCGACGTGTTCACCGGCCGGGTCGAGCTGCTGATCGATCCGCTGTTCTCGTCGCTGCCGCACATCAAGGCCGGCAAGATGAAGCCGATCGCCATCATGAGCCCGGCGCGTTCTCCGATCGCGCCCGACATCCCGACGGTCGGCGAGACGGTGCCCAACTTCCGCGTCGAGAGCATCTACGGCGCCGTCGTGCCCAGCGGCACGCCGCGCGACGTCGTCAAGAAGATCGGCGCCGACATGGCCAAGGCCGTGCAGTCGGCCGAGATCAAGGCGCGCTTCGCCGAGATCGGCCTCACGCCGGTGGGCAACACGCCCGAGGAGTGGGACGGCTTCATCCGCACCGAGATGCACAAGTGGGCGAAGGTCGTCAAGGCGTCGGGGGCGTCGGCGGATTGAGCCGGCGCAGCGCGGACGCCGCAGGGTTCGCACAACGGAGCGGGGCGCCATAGGCGCCCCGCTTTCGTTGCGGCGCAGTGCGTCAATGCAGCGGCACGCCCGTCTTCGCCTGCAGCTCCTCGCGCGTCACGCCCGGTGCCATCTCGACGACCTTCAGCCCGTGCGGCGTCACGTCGAGCACGGCGAGGTCGGTGATGATGCGATCGACGACGCCCACGCCGGTCAGCGGCAGAGTGCACTGCGGCAGGATCTTGAGGTCGATCGTGCCGTCCTTCTTCTTGGCCACGTGCTCCATCAGCACGACGACGTTCTTCACGCCGCCGACGAGGTCCATCGCGCCGCCCATGCCCTTGACCATCTTGCCGGGGATCATCCAGTTGGCGAGGTCGCCCTTCTCGCTGACCTGCATCGCGCCGAGGATCGACAGGTTGATCTTGCCGCCGCGGATCATCGCGAAGCTGTCGTGGCTGCCGAAGATGCTCGAGCCGGCGATCGTCGTCACCGTCTGCTTGCCGGCGTTGATCAGGTCGGCGTCGACCTCGTCCTCGGTCGGGAACGGGCCGATGCCGAGCATGCCGTTCTCGCTCTGCAGCCAGACCTCGATCTTCGGATCGACGAAGTTCGCCACCAGCGTCGGCAGGCCGATGCCGAGGTTGACGTAGTAGCCGTCCTGCAGTTCCTGTGCGGCGCGCCGCGCCATCTCGTCGTGCGTCCACGCCATGGTCAGACTCCCGCCTTTTCGGTGATCGTTCTCTTCTCGATGCGCTTCTCGGGCTTCGCGTTCAGCACCAGCCGGTTCACGTAGATGCCCGGCAGGTGGATCGCGTCCGGATCGAAGGCGCCGGTCTCGACGATCTCCTCGACCTCGACCACCGTGGTCTGCCCCGCCATCGCGACGGCCGGGTTGAAGTTGCGCGCCGTGCGCCGGAAGATCAGGTTGCCGCTCTTGTCGGCCTTCCACGCCTTGACGAGCGACAGCTCCGGAAACAGCGCGTGCTCCATCACGTAGACCTTGCCGCCTAACTCGCGCGTCTCCTTGCCCTCGGCCACCAGCGTGCCGACGCCGGTGCGCGTGTAGAACGCCGGGATGCCGGCGCCGCCGGCGCGCAGCTTCTCGGCCAGCGTGCCCTGCGGCGTGAACTCGAGCTCGAGCTCGCCGGCCAGGTACTGGCGCTCGAACTCCTTGTTCTCGCCGACGTAGCTCGAGATCATTTTCTTGATCTGGCGCGTGTCGAGCAGCTTGCCGAGGCCGAAGCCGTCGACGCCGGCGTTGTTCGAAATCGCCGTCAGGTTCTTGACACCCGAGTCGCGCAGCGCGTCGATCAGCGCCTCGGGGATGCCGCACAGGCCGAAGCCGCCGACGGCGATGAGCTGGCCGTCGCGCACCAGCCCCTTGAGCGCCGCCGCGGCGCTGGGATAGATCTTGTTCATGCCGGAACTCCGGTGGACCCACGGAAAAACGAGCGCCAAGCGTACTACGTATGGCGTTACGTACCCGGTACGTAGAATCGCCTAAGGAGGACGACGCATGACCGATGTCGATTCGCTGCAGGCCGAGCTCGGCCGCATCTTCGTGCCCTGGGTGCAGCGCCTGGCGCTCGAGGTGCGCGCCGTGCGCGGCGGCGAGGTCGTGCTCGCGCTGCCCGTCACGCCCGAGCTGGTGCACGTCGGCGGCATCCTGTGCGGCCAGGCGACGATGGCCGCCGCCGACACGGCGATGGTGCTGGCGATCGGCGCCGACCTCGGCGAGTTCCGCCCGATGACGACGGTGCAGCTGCAGACCAGCTTCCTCCGACCGATCGCCGGCCCGGAGGCGCACGTCACGGCGCGCGTCCTGCGGCGCGGCAAGAGCCTGGTGTTCGGAGAAATCGAGATCGCCGGCGCCGACGGCAAACTCGCCGCGCACGCGACGACGACCTACGCGCTGCTCTGAACGACGAGCGCGCAGGCGAACGGCGACAACGACGACGAGCCCATGCGCGCGCTCGACTACCGCACCGCCTTCGACCTCGCGCCGATCGGACTCGTGCTGTCGCGCAACCGCCTCATCGTCGACTGCAACCGGCGCGTGCTCGAGATGTTCGGCGTCACGCGCGAACAACTCGTCGGCCAGAGCTTCGAGGTGCTCTATCCGACGCACGCCGAGTTCGAGCGCACCGGCCAGCGCATCGCTGCCAGCCTCGACGCCGAAGGCTTCTATGCCGACGAGCGTGTGATGCGCCGCGCCGACGGCCCGCGCCGCGGCGAGCTGTTCTGGTGCCACGTGTCGGGCCGCGCGCTCGACCCCAAGGCGCCGCACGCTGCGGGCATCTGGAGCTTCGAGGACCTGTCGTCGCGGCGCCAGCTCAAGGCCGACCTGACGCCGCGCGAGCGCGAGATCGCCGCGCTGTTGATCGACGGGCTGACGAGCAAGCTCATCGGCAAGCGCCTGGGCATCAGCCCGCGCACCGTCGACGTCTACCGCGCGCGCCTGATGCGCAAGTACGGCGCCGCGACGACGCCCGAGCTGGTGCACAAGCTGCTGGCCGCCTGAGCAGTCCGGGCTGGCTTTCGCGGCAGCGCCGCCTATGCTTGTCTCTCTCTTGCGAGCCTCGCACGGCCTCGGCGCGGCTCGCCCGCGAGTGCTCGGGGCCGCGACGAAGGAGACGACGATGGCCCTCTACACCGTGCTCGCGAACTTCACCGACCAGGGCATCCGCAACATCAAGGAAACGACGCACCGCGCCGAGGCCGTCGAGGCGGCGGCGCGCAAGTCCGGCGTGAGCGTCAAGAGCATCCAGTGGACGCTCGGCGCCTACGACCTCGTGTGCCAGTTCGAGGCGCCGAGCGACGAGGCGATCACCACCTTCGGCCTCGC
The DNA here is from genome assembly GCA_048500255.1 of Burkholderiaceae bacterium. Taxonomy (GTDB): domain Bacteria; phylum Pseudomonadota; class Gammaproteobacteria; order Burkholderiales; family Burkholderiaceae_C; genus JAMHWF01. The sequence goes on from JASNYH010000011.1 coordinate 55,428, forward strand.
GATCGGCATGCAGGGCAACGTGCGCACGCAGACGATGCGCACCTTCACGCGCGACGAGATGAACGCCATCCTGGCCAAGCTGCCGGGCTGAGCGGAGCGGCGCGGCTGGCCCGGCGTTCAGGCCAGCCGCGGGAACAGCGCGAGCGCGTTCCCATGATGGATCGCCCGGCGCTGCGCGTCGTCGAGCGGATAGGCGTCGAGGCGCCGGGCGAAGTGGTCGGATCGGTCCTTGGCGGCGAACGGCCAGTCGCTGCCGTAGACGATGCGCGACGGGTCGGCGAACGCCAGCAGCGACGGCATCGCGTAGGGCGTGCTCGACAGCGCGGTGTCGAACCAGTAGCGGCGCAGCCGCGCGATGCCGCCGTCGGTCGAGCCATCGGCGCTGCAGATGCGCGCCATGCGCTCGGCCGCGAACGGCACGAAGCCGCCGGCGTGCGACAGGATGATCTTCAGCTCGGGGTAGTGCTCGAGCCAGCCCGCCTTCGCCATATTGATCGCGGCGCGCGTCGTGTCGAGCAGGAAGTCGGCCGCGAACGGCGGGATGCCGGGCAGCGGCGCGCACGGCAGCTCCGACGGGTGGACGAAGACGACCGCCCGGCGCCGGTTCAGCTCGGCCATCAGCGGCTCGAACGACGCGTCGCCGAGCCAGGTGCCGCGCACGTTGGCCAGCAGCACGACGCCGTCGGCCTTCAGCGCGTCGAAGGCATAGGCCGCCTCGGCGATCGCGCCGTCGACGTCGGGCAGCGTCAGCGTCGCGAAGAAGCCGAAGCGGTCGGGCGCGCGCTGCACGACCGACGCGGCGTATTCGTTGACCTCGCGCGCCATGCGGCGCGCCTCGACGGCGTCGCCCAGATGCACGCCCGGCGTCGACACCGACAGGATCGCCGCGCGCGTGCCCTGGCCGGCCATCAGTTCGAGCGAGCCTTCGGCGCTCCATGCGGGGATCGGCATGCCGCCGGCGTCGAGGCCCTTGCCTCGCAGCCAGGCGGCGTACGACGGCGGCACGACGTGATGGTGGGTGTCGATGCGCTCGACGCGTTGCATGCCGCGTGCTCCCGAGGTCACTCGCGCTGCAGCCCGGCGCGCTCGACGGCGCCGGCCCACAGCTTCTTCTCGCGCGCCAGGAAGCGACGCGCATCGTCGACGCTGCCGCCGACCGGATAGTTGGCCGTCACGAGCAGCTTGCCGGCGACCTCGGGCGACTTGAGCGCCGCGTCGATCGCGGCGTTGAGCGCGCGCACGCGCGCCGCCGCCGTGCCCTTGGGCGCGAACGCCATGAACCAGCCGGTCGCCGTCAGCCCGGGCACCGTGTCGAGCGCGAGCGGGAACGACTCGAGCCCCGGCAGCACGCGACTCGACGTCACGGCCAGCGCCTTCACACGGCCGGCCTTGATCAGCGGCAGCATCGGCGGCACGCCGTCGACCGACACCTGCGCGTCGCCCGACACGACGGCCTGGATCGCCTGCCCGCTGCCCGTCATCGGCACGTAGTTGTAGCGACCGCCCGAGAGCTGGCCGAGCAGCACGGCGCTCAGGTGCGGGATCGATCCGCGCGCGGGACTGGCGAAGTTCAGCGCATCGGGCTTCGACTTGCCCGTCGCCACCAGCTCGGCCAGCGTGGCGGGGCCGCCCGCCGGGTTGGCGACGAACATCATCGGCGTCTCGGCGACGACGGCGACCGTCTCGAAGTCGGCCTCCATGTCGTACTTCGCCGCACGATACGTCAGCGGCGTCACCGTCACGACGGCAGCCTGCGCGACGAGCAGCGTGTCGCCCGGGCGGCCCTGCTTGGCCGCCATGACGGCGACGATGCCGCCGGCGCCCGGCCGGTTGTCGATCACGACGGGCTGGTTCAGGCGCGTGCGCAGCTCGTCGCCGATCAGCCGCGCGACGATGTCGGGCGCACTGCCGGCGGCCGACGGCACGACGACGGTGAGCGGCGCGCCCGACTGCGCCGACGCCGGCGGGCAGGCGGCCCACAGCAGGGCCAGGGTCGTCAGCCAGACACGCATCGTCGGCACCTCCGGGGGCAGCGAATGATCGAGCCGCCACGATGAGGGAACGGCGTCTTTTCGTCAAGACTCCTTGACGAACCGACGGCTGGTGCTTACCCTGAGCCGATGCAACACGGCCGGCCCTACCTGCGATCGTTGCTGCTGGCGCGCAGCGAGTGGATGGAAGAACGCGTCTTCGCCGGCGCCGCGAAGCACGGCTATGGCCACCTGACGCCCGCTGTCGTGCGGCTGTTCGGCCACATGGGCCGGACGCCGGTCGGCATCTCCGAGATCGCGCGCCGCATGGCGGTGTCGCGCCAGGCCGTGCACCAGCTCGCCAACGAGGCCGCGCGTCTCGGGCTGGTCGAGCTCGTGCCGAGCGAGCACGACGGCCGCGTCAGACTGTTGCGCTTCACGCCGCAAGGCTGGGCGATGTCCGACAGCGCGGCGCGCGAACTCGATCGCATCGAGGCGGAGCTGGCGCGCCGCATCGGCGCCGAAGACGTGGACTCGCTGCGGCGCATCCTCGCGAAAGCCTGGCCGGGCGACCCCTCGGCGACGGCAGCAGACGACGCTGCCTGATGCGCGCCTGCCCGCCACGGCGGCGCATCCCGATGCCTAGGCGTGACGGCGCGATCGGGCGGTCCTTGTCGCGCCGATCGCCTGTCCGAGCAGTCCCACGAGGCCGCCGGGCGCAAAGCGGATGACCGCGATGACGATGATGCCGCCGAGCAGCGCCGCGACGTCGGGCATGCCCTCGAGACCGCGTTCGACGATGTAGTACATCAGGCCGGCGCCCAGCAGCGGCCCCGTGACCGTGCCGAGTCCGCCGACGATCGCCATCACGACCATGCCGACCGTCCAGCTCATGCCGAACAGGTTGTCGGGCACGAGCGAGATCTGATTCAGCGCGATCAGCGAACCGGCCATGCCGGTGTAGAAGCCGCTGACCGTGAACACCGTGGCCTTGATGCGCCGGCCGTCGACGCCCAGCGATCGGGCCGCGTCTTCGTCGTCACGCACCGCCATGACGCGCAGTCCGAACGTGCCGTGGCCGAGCCACCAGGCCGTCAGCGAGATCGCCGTCACCAGCCCGAGCGCCAGCCCGTACAGCGTCGCGGCCTCGGGCAGATCGGCGATCGGCAGGTTGAGGCCGCGACTCGCACCCACCGCGTCCCAGTTGACCATCCACGCCTGCGCGGCCAGCGCCATCGCCAGGGTCGCGATCGCGAAGTAGACGCCTCGCAGGCGCAGCAGCGCAACGCACGACAGCAGTGCGAGCGCCGCCGCCGCCAGGCCCGAGGCCATCAGCGCGGCAGGCAGCGCCAGCTCGAAGCGCAGCGTCAGCAGACCCGTCGTGTACGCACCGGTGCCGACGAAGGCCGCGTGGCCCAGCGACATCAGTCCGGCATAGCCGCCGATCAGGTTCCAGGCCTGCGCCAGTGCGGCCATCAGCAGCAGCGACAGGACCGCCGACTGCGTTCCCGGTTCGGCGACGCCCGGCAGCACCGCGAACGCTGCCAGCGCCGCCGCAGCAGCGCCGAGTTCGGTGCGTTTGAAGGTCCCTTTCATGCAGCCCTCCTCCGCCCGAACAAGCCCTGAGGTCGCAGCCACAGCAGCAGGATGAACAGCAGATAGACCGTCAGCAGCTGGTAGACGGGGCCGAACACGGCGCCGCCGAAGCTCTGCGCCAGGCCGACGACGATGGCCGCCGCGAGCGTGCCGAGCATCGAGCCCATGCCGCCCAGCACCACGACGGTGAAGCCGATGGTGAGGAACGCCAGGCCGGATGTCGGCGTGATCGACAGCCCGACGCCGACGACGACGCCGGCGACCGCGGCGAGCGCCGCCGCGATGCCGAACGTCACGGCGTACAGATGCCGCACATCGATGCCCATCGTCGACGCCGTCTCGGGATCGGCCGACGCGGCGCGCAACGCCGACCCGAAGCGCGTCCAGCGCATCGCGCCGGCGGCCGCGAGCGCCAGGCCGACGCCGATGGCCAGCGCAACGAGGTCGATGACGCGCACGCGCAGCGCGCCGATGTCGATGCCGGCCGTGCCGACCGTCGATGGCAACGAGCGCGGCGCGCCGGTGAACAGCAGCGTGTAGATGCTCTGCGCCAGCAGCAGCAGCCCGAAGGTGCCCACGAGCGCCGACTCGGAGCCGCGGCGCAGCAGCCCGGTGAGCAGCAGGCGCTGGATCGCATAGCCGATCGCGAACATGACCGGACACACGACGACGAGCGAGAGCAGCGGATCGAGCCCGGAACGCGCGACGACGATCCAGGCCAGGTAGCCGCCACCCACGACGAGCGCGCCATGCGCAAGGTTGACGAGGTGCATCACGCCGAACACCAGCGACAAGCCGAGCGCGATGGTCGCGTACAGGCCGCCGGTCAGGACGCCGTAGACGACGGTATCGATCGACATGGTGGGCCCCTTCGCAACCGGTTCACGCTCCCACGCGCGTCACTTGGCGAATCCGGGCAGCGGCACGATCAGCCGCGATGCGGTCGCATCGGCCGGCACGACCCGGGCCTGCTTGCTGCCCTGCCACTGGCGCATGAACGCCGGGACGATGTGCGCGTTCTTCTCGAACCGCACCGGCCCGACGACGGTTCTCGCGTCCGTCGTGCCCAGCGCCGCATTGATCGCCTTCGGGTCGGCCGACCCGGCGCGCCGGATCGCGTCGAACAGCAGCTGGGCCGTGGCGTAGTTCGTCGCGACAGTCTCGAGGTCGGTGGTCATGCCGTACTTGTCGCCCCACAGCTTCATGACGCGATCAGTGCCCGGATGGTTGGCCTCGGGCGACCACCAGCCGAACATCATCGTGCCTTCGGCAAGCTCGCCGAGCGTCTTCGGCCAGAACACCGTGTGGGCGCACTTCTCGCACGCGGCCATCTTCGGCGCGTAGCCCAGCGCCTTCATCTGCTTCCACAGCGCGATGCCGTCGGGCGGAATCATGATGGCGAACACCAGGTCGGCATCGGCCGCCTTCGCGCCGCGGATGAACTGGTTGAAGTCCGTGGTGCCGATCGGGAACTTGGCGCGATAGACGACCTGAAATCCGAGCTGCGGCGCGTGCTTCTCCCACAACTGGCCGAACACGGCGCCGTCGTCCTCGGTGTCGGTGAACAGCGCCACGCGCTTGTTCGAGCCGGCGAGTTGTCCGGCCTCGAGATGCAGGCGCGTCATCTGCGTCTCCGAGACGAAGACGTCCCAGGCGTACTTCCAGCCGCGCGGATTCGCGCTCTGCCACGCCTCGACCGGCGTGTTGCTGAAGACGGCCGGCACGCGCAGCTGCTCGGCGACGTTGGACAGCGGAATCGACAGCGGCGGCGTGAACGAGCCGAGCAGCGCGACGGCACGGTGCTCGAGCGCGAGTGCCCGCGCCTGCTGGGTGACGAGGTTCGGATCGCTCTTGTTGTCGAGCACGCGGTAGTCGATCCTGCGCCTGACGCCGCCGACCTGCAGGCCGCCGTCGGCGTTGATGTCGGCCACCGCCTGCTGGTTGGCTTCTCGCACCAGCGCGCCGAGCGTCTGCAGCGGCCCGGTCAGCGGCAGCGTGCTGCCGATCACGATGGGCGCGGCGTCCTGCGCCATCGCGGGGGCGGTCCCGCCCACCATGGCGGCCGCCCACATCGACGCGGCCAGCGCCAGCTTGCTTGCGTATCGCATGTCGTCTCCTCTCGCTTCTGTGTGTGGTGTGTCGGTCGGGGAATGCCGCCGTCAATGCGCGACGGCGGCGGGTTGCGGCTGCGATCGTTGCTCGCCGACGCCGCCGAAATAGACCTTCCAGAGCGTCGCTTCGCCGCGCAATTCGGCGGGTGAGCCCTCGAACGAAACGGCGCCGTGATCGAGCACATAGGCGCGATCGGCCACGGCCAGGCTGCGGTGCACGTTCTGCTCGACGAGCAGCACCGCCGTGCCGGCGTCGCGGATGTCGGCGACGGCGCCCAGGATCTGCGACGCGACGATCGGCGCGAGGCCGAGCGAGGCCTCGTCGAGGATCAGCAGACGCGGCGACGACATCAGCGCGCGGCCGATCGCGACCATCTGCTGCTGGCCGCCCGACAACGTGCCGGCGAGCTGTTCCTGCCGTTCGCGCAGCGCCGGGAACAACTCGAACACGCGCTCACGGCGCGCTGCCAGGCCGTGCCGGGCCCGCGGCGTGTATGCGCCGAGGTCGAGGTTCTCGCGCACCGTCAGCTCACCGAACAGCTTGCGCCCCTCGTGGCAGTGCGCGATGCCCAGCGCCACGCGCTCGTGCGCCGGCAGCGCGCCGATGTCCCGGCCGTCGAAGCTCAGGCGCCCGGCACTCGGCCTCACCAGCCCGCTTGCGACCCTGGCCAGCGTCGTCTTGCCGGCGCCGTTGGCGCCGAAGACGGCGACGACTTCGCCGCTCTTCACGTGCAGATCGACGCGATGCAACGCACGGGCGCCGCCGTAATGAGCCGACACGCCATGCAGGCGCAGCAGGTCGGCGCCCATGGGCCGCCGCACCCGCGCCGGCCGCGACGCATCGGCATCGCCGTCGGCCCGCGTGGCGGTGCCGAGATAGAGCGCTCGCACCTGCGGATCGGCCGCGATCGCCTCGGGCGTGCCCGTCGCGACGATGCGTCCCCAGTCGAGCACGACGACGCGAGCCGCCAGTTCGCGGATGACGCTCTCGACGTGCTCGACGACGATCAGCGTGGTGCCGGCGTGGCGCACCCGAGCCACCAGCTCGATCATCGTCTGCAGCTCGGCGTGCACCAGCCCGGCCCCGACTTCATCGAGCAGCAGCACGCGCGGCGCCGTCGACAGCGCGCGCGCCAGCTCGAGGCGCTTCAGGTCGAGCAGCCCGAGCCGGGCGGCCGGCGTGTCGGCCTTGGCGGCCAGTCCGGTCGCTTCGAGCACGCCGTCGACATGTTCGGCCACACCCTTGCGCCGTCGCTTTTCGCCGGCCAGCGCGCCGACCTGCACGTTCTGCCGCACGGTCAGGCCGCGGAACGGCTTAGGCGTCTGGTGCGCCAGCGCGACGCCGGCATGCGCGACGCGGTGCTGCGGCAGGCGGTCCAGTCGCAGACCGTCGAACCACACCTCTCCGCTGTCGGGGCGCTGCTCGCCGGCGATCATCCTGAGCATCGTGCTCTTGCCGGCACCGTTGGGGCCGATCACGCCGAGCACCTCGCCGGCACCCACGTCGAGCGAACAGCCGTCGGCCGCGACGACGCCGCCGAAGCGCTTGCTCACGGCGCGCAGCGACAGCAGCGCACCGGCGGACCGGGCGCCGTCGTGGGCGGCGGGGTTCATCCGGCTCTCGTCGTGGCGAGCACGGCGCCGGCCAGTCCACCGTCGGGGGTGCAGGCCATCGCGGCGCGCCGCGCACGGCCCGACCAGATCGTCTCGGGACGGCACTGCAGCAGAACGATGTTGCTGCCGGACGGCAGGTCGCGGTCGATCGCGAACTCGATGTCCTGCGGCGCGCCGTGCATGCGCTCGAGCCGCTTGCCGATGCGCGCCAGCGCCAGCACTTCGTCGTCGGCGAGGCACAGCTGCACGCGCCGGTCGTGGTCGACCGGCGTCGCGTCGTGGCCGTGCAGGTATTCGAGGTGCTTGTCGCCGACGACCCGCTCGAGCACCAGCCCCTCGATCTTGGCGACGACCCAGCGATCCGGCGTGACTTCGCCGCCGACGACGCCGAGCCCGAGGCCGTACGACGCCTCGATCACGATGCGCGAGCGGTCGCCGGTCACGGGGCTGAGCGTGAACATGACGCCGGCGGCGCGCGCTTTCACCGTCTTCTGCACCACCACCGCCATGTCGACGCCGAGCGGCGCAATACCGTTCTTCCACGCATAGCCGAGCGCGCGCGGCGTGAATGCGCTGGCCCAGCAGCGGCGCACGTGCAGCTCGACCTCGGCGGCGCCGCGCATACCGACGTAGGTCTCGTATTCGCCGGCGAAGCTCGCGCCCGCCGAGTCCTCGGCGGTGGCGCTCGAACGCACCGCGACCGACACGTCGGCCGCGCCGACGCGCTCGCACAGCTGCGCATAGGCCAGCGCCAGCGGCTCGCTCAGAGGGCCCGGCAGCGGCGTGTAGTCGAACCAGCCGGCGATCGTGCCGGCGGCCTCGTCCAGCGCCTCGATCGGCGCATCGGCGAGGCCGCGCAGGCGCTCGTCGAGGCGCGCGCCGAGCCCGGTCGCCGCCAGGTAGTCGCGGTACGCCTGCGTCGACAGCGTGAAGCCGGGCGAGACCGGGATGCCCGCCTGCGTCATCGTCGCGAGGCCCTGCGCCTTGCCGCCGACCCGCCGCGGGTCGGTCGAACGCGCATCGTCGAAGCCGAGCGTGAGCATGACGGCCCTGCCCTTCACGCGGCCAGCAGCGTGACGGTGCCCTTGTGGCCGTCGATGCGCACGCGCTGTCCCGTCTTGAGCCGCGCCGTCGCGAAGCCGGTGCTGACGACCGCCGGCATGCCGTACTCCCTGCATACGATCGCGGCGTGGCTCATCATGCCGCCGATGTCGGTGACGACGCCGGCGACGACGGAGAAGGCCGACGCCCACGACGGTGCCGTGATCGGCGCGACGAGGATCTCGCCCGCCTGCAGCTCGCCGATCTGGTTCTCGTGGCGCAGCACGCGCACCACGCCCTCGACGATGCCCGGCGATGCGGCGATGCCCTTGAACTGCGTGCCGTCGGCCGCGGCCTGGCCCAGCCAGTCGGCGACGCGCTCCGTCGTCACGCCGTAATTCATGATCGCGAACGGGTCGGTCACCTCCTTCGGCGGCGTGCCGTAGGCCGGTGCCGGCGTCGCCGAACGCAGCGCCGCCATGATCCTGCGGCGCGCCGCGATCTCGCCGGCCCAGTGCTTCACGCCGCGCGGCGGCACGCCGATGGCCCACGATTCGACGAGGTCGAACAGCGCCTGGTCGAGCTCGAAGCGGTTGAGGTGGTACAGGTCGTCGGGCTCGGCGAAGAAGCCCGCCTGCACGAAGACGTTCGCCAGGTCGCGCACCTTCTCCCAGAACACGGCGTGCGACCAGTGCTCGACGTAGATGTTGTGCTCCTCGATGTAGGGGAACACCGCCCGCGACAGGCCGAGCGCCTCGTCGAAGCGCCTGGCTTCCTCCTGCGACAGCAGCGCGCGGTACTCGGCGGCGATCTCGTCGCGTTCGGTGTGCAGGCGCTCGACCGGCCGGTCGATCTCGTCGCTGGCGTTCAGCAGCCCGACGTAGCGCGCGATGCCCTGCAGCGGAATGGCGAGGTTGCCGTTCCAGGTGTCCTGGTCGTGCAGGAAGCCGTATTCGGCGAAGTAGTCGAACCAGGGCTCGCGCGCCGCCTCGAACTCGGCCAGCCAGCGCTCGCCGCCCGGGCGCCGGCGCACTGCATCGAGGATCTCGCCGGGGCTGCCCTTGGTGTCGAGCGCGTCGGCGACGCGCAGTTCGACGGCCAGCTTGGCCAGCCGCCGCAGCTCGTCGTCGGGGCGGAACGCGATGCCCTCGACGCCGGCCACCATGCGCGCGATCGTCTGGTCCTGGATCTCGGGGAACAGCTCCTTGCACAGGCCGAAGAAGACGAGGTAGGCGCCGTAGCCGAGGCCAAGCATCTCGAAGTGGTACTGCCACACGAGAAAGAAGTCGTTGACGAGGCGGTGGTAGTTCTCGACCAGGTCCCAGGTCGTCGAGCGGCCGCGCCCCTCGGTCACCACTTCGATCGGCTCGACGTCGGGCAGCGGTTTGAATTCCAGCGCCTTCATGCGCTTGACGGCCGCCGTCATCTTGTCCTGCCAGCGCGAGTACAGGTCGCCCCAGTTCTTGTAATAGAAACCCGCGCGCTCCCGGAACAGCGCCAGCCGCTGCTGGATCTGCGCCGGGTCGGTCACCGGCAGCGGGCAGATGTAGACGTAGCCGTTGACGACGCGCAGGTCCAGCCCGAGCGCGTTGGGCAGGACAATGCTGCGCGCGCCGTTGACGCCGCAGCCGTAGTACACCGCCTCGGCGCCGATGCTGTCGAACGGATGCACGGCGCGCGACCAGTGCATCGAATCGGCGAACCAGAAGCGCGCGTCCTCGACCGGCCGGCCCTCGGGCTGCGAGATGAGGAAATAGGGGTACATGCGCTGCCAGCCCTCGGCGCCGGCGGGCGCCTCGGCTTCGTGGAAATAGGCGAAACGTTCGCGAGGCTTGTTCATGCGTGTCTCCTTGGTCAGGGCTCTACGGCCCGCAACAGTTGAACGAGGGCACCGATGTCGGCCACCCGCAGGTGCGGCCGGTGCTCCGGTGCGAGCCGCGCCACGTCGGCTTCCGACGTCGCGCCGCTCATCACGAGCACGCCGAGCGCGTTCATGCGATGCGCGAGTTCGATCTCGACGATCGCCGCGTCGCCGGCGACGGCGAGCCGTCGGCCCGCGCCGCCGAGGCGGCGACGCAGCGCGTCGCCGATCGCCGGCGACGGCTTGCCGCACACGGCGGCGCGCCGGCCGGTCACCGCACCGATAGCCGACGCCATCGCCGCCGACCCCGCCATCGACCGGCCGATGCCGCCGTGGAACCACGGCACGTCGACC
>JASNYH010000012.1:0-2377 GCA_048500255.1 Burkholderiaceae bacterium
CGTGCCGGGTGCGGGCGAATTCCCGGTGCGCCGCATGCCGTGCCGCGTGTCGACGATCACGCGCGCGGCGCCCGACGTCGCCGTGCTGCAGTTGCAGCTGCCGGCCAATGACCGGCTGCAGTATCGCGCCGGGCAGTACGTCGAGTTCATCCTCAAGGACCAGTCGCGGCGCAGCTATTCGATCGCCAATGCGCCGCACACGCAGGAGCAGGCGCCGGGCATCGAGCTGCACATCCGCCACATGCCGGGCGGCGTGTTCACCGACCACGTGTTCGGCGCGATGAAGGAGAAGGAGATCCTGCGCATGGAGGGGCCGTTCGGCAGCTTCTTCCTGCGCGACGACGCGGCCAAGCCCATCGTGCTGCTGGCCAGCGGCACCGGCTTCGCGCCGATCAAGGCCATCGTCGAGCACATGCGCCACCGCGGCGACACGCGGCCGGCGGTGCTCTACTGGGGCTGCCGCGCGCGCGCCGACCTCTACCAGCACGAGTGGTGCGCGCAGGCCGCCGCCGCGATGCCGAACCTGAAGTACGTGCCCGTGCTGTCGGAGGCGCGGCCCGAGGACGCCTGGGACGGCCGTACCGGCTTCGTCCACCAGGCCGTGTTGGCCGACTTCGACGATCTCTCCGGCCACCAGGTCTATGCCTGCGGCGCGCCCGTGATGGTCGAGGCGGCGCGCCGCGACTTCGTCGCGCTGCGCGCGCTGCCGCCGGAGGAGTTCTACGCGGACGCGTTCACGAGCGAGGCGGACAAGCACGGGGCGCAGGGGTAGCGCGGGGCGGGAGCGCGCGTTTCGCGCCCGTGCCCGCTACAGCCGCGCCACCGGCCACGGTGTGTGCTGCCAGCCGGTACCGCATTCGAGGTCCATATCCCGTATGCCGGCGCCAACCCGGCGCAGCTCGCGTGCGCTTGCGCCCGGTCCGCAGTTCGGCCAGGGCATCGTCGCAGTTCTCGCGCTGCGCTTGGAGGAAGCGATCGAGGTCGAACGGATCGTCGGTGCTCATCGCCGCGCGGCGCCGACGGCGCCCTACACGCCCGCGCGCTGCAGCGGCGCCGCCAGCGCCGCCTCGAGCGTCTGCACGCTGTCGCGCAGGTGCGCCGTGGTGTCGACGCCGACGCCGTTGCGACGCAGCGCGCCCTGCAGCCTCGCGAGCAGCTCGCGCGCTTCCATGCGCCACAGGCTGCGCGCGTCGGCGCGGCTCATCGCGCCGGGGCGCAGCAGCAGGCCGGCGACGCGGTTGACGTGCTCGCGCTGAAGTTCGCGGCGCGCCGGCGCGATGTCGCCGCCCGTGCGGTCGAGCTCGCTCCAGATCTCGCGCGTCAGGCGCTGCACCAGCTCCGAGAGGCGGAAGGCGTCGGCCGGGCGGTCGAACTTGCTCTGGCTGTCGAGGATGCGTGCCGCGACGGCGTCGCTCATCAAGTGGCCGAGCACGCTGCGCTGCACGTCGAAGATGGTCTGCGTGACGGAGTAGTCGGTCGACACCGGGCCGTCGCCATCGGCGAGCGCGTCGCCGCGCTCGAGGAAGTCGGGCGCCAGGCGCCGCTGCAGCGACGGCGAGACGATCAGGCCCTCCGGCGCGAAGACGTGGCGCGCCAGCAGCTCGAGCGTGGCGCGCTGCGCCGCCGCCGACACCGGCTGCAGCGGATCGCGGCCGCTGCCGGGCGCGTCGCGCAGCGTGCGCACGCCGCCGATCTGGCGCGCCGCCGCCGACGCCGCGCGCCCCATGTCGCGCACCGCGAAGCTGACGGCGCGGCGCAGCACGGCGTAGTCGCCGTTCAGCGGGCGCGACTCCTGGCGCTGCAGCACGTCGTGCGCGATGGCGAAGCGCCGCTTCGCGAACTCGAGCACGTCGCCGCCCAGGTCGAACTGCAGCGACTCGGGGTCGATGCCGAGCCAGCTGTCCTCGTCGGTGCCGTAGGCCAGGCGCGCATCGCCGGCGCTGCGCGCCGCGATGGCGGCCAGCGCCGCGGCCTCGCCGCCCGCGGGCAGCGACGCGTAGCCGTATTCGATCGCCCAGTAGTCGTAGGGGCCGAGTGCAAGCTGGAAGCGCGCGCCGCCGCGCTCGCCGGGGCGCGGCAGGTTGACCGGCTGGTAGTCCATCACGGAGGCGGAGATGCCGTGCTCGCGCGTGAACGCCGCGTCGTCGAGCTGTGCGTCGCCGTAGGCGCGCGACGCGCGGAAGTTGTGGCGCAGCCCGAGCGTGTGGCCCACCTCGTGCATCGTCACGTCCTTCAGGTAGTCGAGCACGAACTGCTCGGCGGGCGCGCCGTCGTCGACATCGAGCGCATAGGCGAGCTGCTCGGCGGCGTGCTCGGCGTGCGAGCAGTCGGCGCCGTCGTGGCGGTGCGGCGCATCGAACGCGTCGGGCAGATTGGC
>JASNYH010000013.1:0-1770 GCA_048500255.1 Burkholderiaceae bacterium
CTACTCCGACCCGGCCACGCACCTCGAACGCATGACCCAGGTGCTGCGTCAGTCCAAGACGCTGCGCCTGCCCGGCAACCGCGAACTGGTGCTCGCCGACATCCGCCGCAAGGCCGACAGCGATGCCATCCACGCCGAGGGACTGGACGCCGAGGGCAACCGCATCGCCGTGGTCTTCGGCCCGCAAGACGGCGCCATTTCTTCAGATGTGGTGTTCGAGGCGGCTAGGGAAGCATTGCTGCATAGCTACAACCACATCTACTTCTTCGGATTCGCCATCCAGGCCAAGGCCCGCGAACTGCTGGAGGACCGAAAGAAGCTGCGCTTGCCTTGCACCTACGTTACGGTAACGCCCGACGTGGCCATGAGCGACCTGCTCAAGACCAGCCGTGCCAGCGAAATCTTTTCGGTCACGGGCCTGCCCGATGCCGTGGTACGCAAGGCCGGGAAGAAGAACGCCGACGGTGCCGACCTCTACGAGGTTGAACTGCGTGGCCTGGACATCTTCAACCCAGCCACGATGGACCAGGAAGACATCCCCGCGCAGAACCTGCCCGCGTGGATGCTGGACACCGACTACGACGGCATGTGCTTCTACGCCACCCAGGTGTTCTTTCCCAAGACCGCCGCGTGGGACAACCTGCAGAAGTCGCTGAAGGCCGACTTCGACCCGTCGGTGTGGGAGCACCTGGCTGGCACGGTTAGTGAGCCCTTTCCAATTGGCGCGAGAAAGCGCGTGGCGGTGAAGGTGATCGACGAGCGCGGCAATGAATTGATGCGGGTGATGGAGGTGAAGGCATGACCGCGCCGCTGCTGGTGCTGCGCGTCGGGTACATGGAGCGATACGACGGGCCAGACACCATCACCGGGGGCGGCGCCTACATCACCGCCAACGGCGTCGGCGGGGAGGTATTCAACTTCAAGCCGAGCAGGGGCAAGTGCTATGGCTATGCGATGAGCCGGCACTTCTCTGGCGTCAACCTCGAATACCTGGATGGCAGCCGCAAGTGGGCCCGGAACGAACCGTTGACTGGCGTGGACGTGGTTTTCATCGCGCGGCGGCCTGGCCACGGTCAGGTGGTGGTGGGTTGGTATCGCAATGCCACGGTGTTTCACCGGCAGTACCGAATCCGGCGCGGAACCATTCCCGGCATGTCGCCCATGTCAGGAATGGCCGGCGCAGGCACCAATGACACGCGCCGGCAGTTCCTTTGCGTGGCGCGACAGGACGATGTGCGCCTGCTGCCCGAGAACATGCGGACGTTTGATGTGCCTGCAGCCCCGGCGGGTCACAAAGGTTTTCCTGGGCAATCCAATGTTTGGTACCCGGCGCAGAACGAGGCCGAGCCAGGCGTGAAGGCATTCGTCAAGCGCTTGCAGGTCTACATCGCAACCACGGAGGCGACGCAGAAGCTCGGGGCTGACGAAGAGACTCCGTCAGCCAAGCCCAAAGGCGGCAGGGGACGAAAGGGCCGCTCGGACGCGGCCCACAACGCCGCGGTCGAACAGGCGGCGGTGGATGCCGCCAAGGCCTACTACAAGGGCATGGACTATGTGGTGAGGTCCGTGGAGTCTGAGAACCTGGGCTGGGACTTGGAGGCCACCAAAGGCAAGACCAGCCTCTACGTTGAAGTCAAGGGCACGGCAGGCCCGGCCATCTACTTCGAACTCACTCCCAACGAATACGGGCGGTTGATGGACCATGCTCCACGCTACCGCGTTTGTGTGGTGTGTGAAGCCCTGGACGCGCCTCGCGTCTATGAGTTGCAG
>JASNYH010000014.1:0-2024 GCA_048500255.1 Burkholderiaceae bacterium
AGACATGCGAAAAGGTTGAACCTTATGCATTCGTATCAGTGCTCAGGCCGGGCCGCCGGCTTTGATCGCATCGTGTAGGCCTTCTCAGTCCGGGAGAGTGTCGAGGATCCGAGGCCGCTACCACGGCATTCTCGATGGACATCTGCGTCCGGCCTATGCGGTGTCCGAGGCGGCATGTAATCAATGTGCGCTGCGTCACGCGTGCGATCGTCCGGGTGAACCGCCCCGGGGCGGTTCACTACCTGCAGCAATGGTTCGCGCCGAGCGACCCGGCGATGGAGCAGTCTCTGCACAACATCCCCGTGTTCCGCCAGTTCGCCGCGCTGAGGGCCGTGGCGCGGTTGCTGGACGAGACGACGATCCTTCGGTTCCGCCACCTGCTTGAGAAGCAGGGCCTGGCAACCGAAAGGTGCCATTGCGGGCACCTGTCTCGCGGTTTAGAGGCCGCCCGCAGGATTGTTCTGTGGCCGGTTCGCCCGAGCTGGCTCGTATGGCACAAACGCGGGCACCGATGCGGGTATGAGAGCTTTGGCCC
The DNA here is from genome assembly GCA_048500255.1 of Burkholderiaceae bacterium. Classification (GTDB taxonomy): domain Bacteria; phylum Pseudomonadota; class Gammaproteobacteria; order Burkholderiales; family Burkholderiaceae_C; genus JAMHWF01. The sequence goes on from JASNYH010000014.1 coordinate 536, forward strand.
TAGCGTTCATTCCGGCTGGACTGACATCAGGCCAAACCCCAGTGTTGATCCGAGTCAAGACTGTCTCAATCGCCGCAGCTGACTCTGAAGGCTCGAACGTACAGTGCCCCGCACGGTCAACAATCGTCGTTCTGTAGAGACTCACATCTCCACCATTGGCCTGCATCTTCTGAACATACGAATCGATGATGTTTGGAGGCACCACGTTATCTCCTGTTGTATGCATCCGCAAGGAAGGTATCTTGGGTGTGCCGTGGACTGTTCGTCCCGGCCCGTTCCAGAACGCCGAGGCGGCGGGTTCCGCCTGTACACGGGTCGCGTCCCGCAGTGTTGCAAGATCGGCCTGGAGATTGAGTCCATTTGTCGAGTAAAGCGATAGCACCAGACGCCCGACTGCCGGCTCGGCGCGGGCCAGAAGTTGGGAGTAGTCGATGCCCGCATTCCAAGAGAGTTGCCGAACTGCCGGAGATGTCCCTGCATGCTCAAACATGAATCGAGACTGTCCTCCAGGTTGGGCGGCGTTGAGAAGCACAGTGTCGAAGACTGCACTTTGAAGCGCACCGAGATCGAAGGGATCTGGCTGAGCTCGTGTGGCATTGCTCCACACCGGCCACTGGCCTACTGCAGCAGCAAGCGCAATCCTAGCCCGACCTTCCTGGCTCTGCTGAGCTAGCGTGAGAGCGGCGCGCCATTTTGCAGATTGATCTGCTACGGAAGCAAGATCGGAGAAGCCGACGACCTGCAATTCTGATGCGATCAGCGTCTTCAGCACGAACCACCCATCCAACATCATGTTCATGAGTGGTACCGGCTCATGAGCGCACCCTACAACAACGCCATCAACCTTCTCGGGATAGCGCTCGGCAAAATTTAGAGCAACGAAGCCGCCGCCCGAGTGTCCATACTGGATCACCTTCGTAGGCTTCCCATAGCGCGCGTTGAACATGTCGATGACCGAGATCAGCTCTTGCTGCTCTCGATCCGGATCATAGTTAAAGTTTCTTTGCGGATTTCGACCGGTACCCGAAAGCGCGTAGCCTCGCTGCAACCAGTAGCAACTCCGCGCGCCGTCCTTAGCGGGAACATAGTCAAGGTCGTTGATCAACAAGCCGTTCCAGCCTGTTGGCCGACGCATGCTCCACGGCGACCCGTTTGCAAAGGCGCCCTCGGCCTCCACATAGGTAACGGTCCCATTGCATCCTGTCACTACAACTTCCTGCTGTGTCGGCGGACCATCAGCGTCCTTGTCGCTTCCGCCGCACGCCGTTAGTACAGCTGCCGCTATCACGCCGACGAGGCGCCTCGATTGACAACTGATAGATCCGATTGCCCTCACCTGCCGGTTTGGTTCACTTTTCATGTGGTCTCCTTTTTACATGTTGGTCGGCGCCCGCTAACAGTCGAAAACGAAATCTACCCACTGCGAGCCTCAGGTGCATAGTTTGCCACCTAAGGAAAATAATATTAGGTAACTAATCTTGTGTCAACG